>NZ_CP150165.1:427500-4084592 GCF_037963755.1 Aeribacillus sp. FSL W8-0870 | reverse complement strand
GTTTTGGGGAAATTCATTTGTCTCTTCCCCTTTTTTTGGCGATGTTTTAATGGGGGCTTTAGGCATAAATTCATCGTCTGTCAAATTTTGCGGAATGATAAATTTTATACCGATTTCTTCTCCTGTTAAATCATATATTGTGTTCGCGATTAAATGCAGGTATCTGGATTCCAACCAATCTCTCGCAAATTCATTTGGAGCAGTAATGATGAGCAAATCACCTTGTAAAGCGTGTGCTTTTGTAGATTTTAGCCAGGTATCAAAGCTCGGTTTACTGACCTTTTTTTTAATTTCGGCAAGCACCCGATTCCACAAGTCCTCTATGTTCTCCATGGCTCTTTGGGGTCACCCTCCTTTACATCGGCTGTAAAAAATGAACAATGAATAAATATGCATTCCACATATGTTTGCACAAAAATATTTAATATAGTAGAAAAATAACTTTTCTACAAAATTCAGAGAGTGTGGAAAACTTCCTTCACAGGGCCGTTAACAACTTTCCACAATTTATCCACAACGTGTGGATAATATAATGATAAATGAAAGATATTCAGAGGTAAAACACAAATATCATATCAAAATAACCTATGTGTTGCAATGGGTTTTGAAAGTTTATCCACAAGACAACATGCTGTTGAAAAAAATATTCACATGTCGATAAATGTGTGAAAAAAATGTCGATAATTGCTGTAAAACTGTATTTTTTATAAAAAAATATCCACAATGTTGTTTGCCGATAGTACAATGGACCTTAGTTGACAATTAGGATATTCCTTTACTATAATTAGAAAGACTGTCTTTTTAGAGTTAATCCTCGGGGAGGTGTCATAGAATGAAAAGAACATATCAACCAAATAAAAGAAAACGCAGCAAAGTTCACGGATTCCGCAGCCGGATGAGCACAAAAAACGGTCGAAAGGTTTTAGCTCGGAGACGCCGTAAAGGAAGAAAAGTATTATCAGCGTAGACCACTGAAAAAAAGTCAGTGGTCTTTTTTACACAAAATGAAGTTACTTGATCTCTCGAGTAAATCGGAGAGTCGGAGTGAATGGAATGAAAAAAAGGAACCGGATAAAAAAAAATAAGGACTTTCAAAAAGTATTTCAAAAAGGAAAGTCAATGGCGAATAGACAGTTCGTTATTTATATGCTTGATCAGCCGGATATAAAAGATTTTCGGATCGGGCTGTCTGTCAGTAAAAAAATTGGCAATGCCGTGACGAGAAATAAAGTAAAACGTTTGATTCGTCAAGTATTTTTAGAAGAGAAGGACAATATCGCTAAAGGGAAGGATTATATTATTATTGCGAGGAAACCGTCTGCGCAAATGAATTATCATGAGGTAAAAAAAAGTCTTGTTCATCTTTTTATAAAAATGAACATTTATCAGACAAAAAATCATTAAGAAATCAAAAGCAATTTTACAAAAAAGATGGTAAAATACTTTTTGAATGGAAACGGATTATTTTTAATTATGATATATAGAATTTGTTAGGAGGAAGTTTTTTTGAAGAAGCGAATAGTATTATTGCTGGCTATTCTTGGACTAGCATCTGTTTTGTCCGGGTGTACGGAAATAAATGAACCGATTACAAAAGACAGTGAAGGTTTTTGGAACCAGTACATTGTTTATCCGCTTTCTTGGTTAATTACATATTTTGCGCAGCTATTTGGAAATGATTATGGTTTATCCATTATCATCGTAACCATTTTAATTCGATTAGCGATTTTGCCGTTAATGATCAAACAAATTCAAAATTCAAAGGCCATGCAGGAAATTCAGCCGGAAATTTTAAAGTTGCGTGAGAAATACAGTTCGAAAGACCAAAAAACACAGCAAAAGCTTCAACAAGAAACAATGGCTTTATTTCAAAAGCATGGTGTTAATCCTCTTGCCGGTTGTTTACCACTATTAATTCAAATGCCAATTTTAATTGGATTTTACCATGCCATTATGAGAACCCGGGAAATTGCTGAACACAGCTTTTTATGGTTCGATCTAGGTGAGAGAGATCCTTATTTTATTCTACCTCTTTTAGCAGGCATTTTGACATTTGTTCAGCAAAAATTAATGATGGCAGGAACAGAAAACATAAATCCGCAAATGCAAACAATGCTTTGGATGATGCCGATTATGATTGTCATTTTTGCGGTGTCGTTCCCAGCAGCTTTATCACTTTATTGGGTAGTCGGAAATATTTTTATGATTGTCCAAACTCTTGTGATCAAAGGTTCAGATATACGCAAAGCTTCTGAAAAGGCAGGAGGAGCTCAAAAGTGAGAGAAATAACGTCTACTGGACAGACCGTTGAGGATGCTGTGAAGAAAGCCTTAAAAGAATTAAATGTTGAGCAGGAACAAGTGGATATTCGAATTATCGATGAAGGAAAAAAAGGGCTTTTTGGGATATTTGGCCAAAAACCTGCCATTGTCCATGTGAAATTAAAGGAAACAAGCGAATTGACGGGTGCTTTGTTAAAATGGAACGAGAATACGGACCTTAATCCATTGGACGAGGCGAAAAATTTCCTTGAGCAGGTTATAAAAGAAATGGGAATTACAGCTTCCGTTGATATTAAACTTGAAGAAAAAACAGCGTATTTTAATATTAAAGGGGAAAATTTGGCAATTCTAATTGGAAAAAGAGGACAAACGTTAAATTCCTTGCAATATTTGACACAGCTTGTAGCGAATAAAACGTCAACCGATTACGTACCCATTATTTTGGATGCTGAAAATTATCGTGAAAAGCGCCGAGAGACTTTGACTCAATTGGCGGTAAAATTGGCAGATAAAGTTGTAAAAACAAATAAGGAATTTTCTTTGGAGCCCATGCCTTCTTTTGAAAGAAAAATCATTCATTCAACGTTAATGGAAGATGAAAGGGTTCAAACGTATTCAGTCGGAACAGAGCCCAATCGATATGTCGTCATCGCACCAAAATAAGTTTTTTGATGAATTGGAAAGCCAATTCATCATTTTTTTTAGCCTCCAAATTGATGCCTTTAAAAAGAAATTTTCGGTTTCTGTCAACCTCTATTAAAGACTCTTCAACTTTTTTGGTACCTCTTTGATTTTTCAAGCCCAGCAGTTTTTTAAGCTGTTTCTCCAGTTATCAATCATTTCGTTGTTCATTATTTTGAATTACGAGACATGCAGATCTAACCCCATGGAAGATTATCTGGCTTGTTTCTTAAACGTTACGGTATTGTGAATAAGTGAAAAGTAGCGAAATATTGTTATGAACATGTGGATAAGTTAAAATAATAAATTAGATAATTTTTTTGTGGATAAACATTGTGCTTTTCTTTTTTCTAGACTATATGGTATTTTTAAACTTTGGTGAATGAAAACAACTGCCGGATTGGTTTATGATAGATCGCAACAAAAAGCGAGGTGAGACAATGGAATTTGATACAATAGCAGCAATTTCCACCCCGATGGGAGAGGGAGCCATTGCGATTGTCCGCTTAAGCGGCGATGAGGCGGTGGACATTGTGGATCGCATTTTTCAAAGCCCTGCAAAGAAACAATTAAAAGATGTTCCAACCCATACGATTCATTATGGAAAAATAATTGATCCCGATACGCAAGAAATGGTTGAAGAAGTGATGGTTTCTGTCATGCGGGCGCCTAAAACATTTACAAGAGAAGATGTTGTTGAGATCAATTGCCATGGAGGTCTCGTAACAGTTAACCGCGTTTTGCAGCTAGTTCTTAAGCACGGCGCTCGTTTGGCGGAACCAGGAGAATTTACGAAGAGAGCATTTTTAAATGGAAGAATTGATTTGTCTCAAGCGGAAGCTGTGATTGATTTAATTCGGGCTAAAACCGATAAAGCAATGAATGTTGCTCTTGGGCAAATGGAAGGCCGTCTTTCAAAGCGCATCAAACGGCTGC
Source organism: Aeribacillus sp. FSL W8-0870 (assembly GCF_037963755.1). Classification (NCBI taxonomy): domain Bacteria; kingdom Bacillati; phylum Bacillota; class Bacilli; order Caryophanales; family Bacillaceae; genus Aeribacillus; species Aeribacillus sp. FSL W8-0870. The sequence continues at coordinate 4,080,693 of NZ_CP150165.1, read as the reverse complement.
GTCAGGAAATTCTTGAAACGCTTGCACATGTTGAAGTCAACATCGATTACCCCGAATATGATGATGTCGAAGAAATGACACATAATATGTTAATTGAAAAAGCTTCGTACGTGCGAGACGAAATTGAAAAACTGCTTTCAACTTCTAACCAAGGGAAAATATTGAGGGAAGGCTTATCAACCGTTATAATTGGGCGGCCAAACGTTGGCAAATCTTCTTTGCTCAATGGACTCGTTCATGAAAATAAAGCGATTGTAACTGATATACCAGGAACGACAAGGGATGTAATAGAAGAATATGTCAATGTGAGAGGTGTTCCTCTCCGTCTTATCGACACGGCTGGAATTCGTGAGACGGAAGACATTGTAGAAAAAATCGGTGTGGAACGATCCCGACAGGTATTGAAAGAAGCTGATTTAATTTTATTTGTGCTAAACTATAACGAAGAGCTCTCGGAAGAAGATAAAAAATTGTTTGAAGCCGTGAAGGGAACGGATTTTATTGTCATTGTCAATAAAACTGATTTGCCGAAGAAAATCGATATGGATGAAGTGCAGAAGCTAGCCAATGGACATCCAATTGTGACCACTTCCTTAAAGGAAGATAGAGGGATCGATGAATTGGAAAAACAGATCAGTTCTTTGTTTTTTAAAGGGGATCTTCAAGCAGATGATTTAACTTATGTTTCCAATACACGCCATATTGCGTTGTTATCTCAGGCCAAAAAAGCTGTTGAAGAGGCTATAGAGGGAATAGAACAAGGCGTCCCAATCGATATTGTTCAAATCGACTTAACAAGAACGTGGGAACTCCTCGGCGAAATCATTGGCGACAGTGTACATGAAAGCTTAATTGATCAGTTGTTTTCGCAATTTTGCTTAGGTAAATAGGAAAGGGTGTGAATTTGATGCGATATCAAGCCGGTGAATATGATGTAATCGTGGTTGGCGCAGGTCATGCGGGCTGTGAGGCGGGTCTTGCGGCTGCAAGGCTTGGTGCTAAAACTTTAGTAGTGACCATTAATTTGGATATGGTAGCTTTTATGCCATGTAATCCTTCAATCGGCGGGCCGGCAAAAGGAATTGTCGTCCGTGAGATTGACGCGCTTGGCGGAGAAATGGGAAAAAACATTGATAAAACATATATTCAAATGAGAATGTTAAATACAGGAAAAGGACCTGCTGTTCGTGCACTTCGGGCACAAGCCGATAAAGTTTTATATCAAAGGGAAATGAAAAAGACGCTGGAGCAGGAAGAAAATTTAACATTGCTTCAAGGAATGGTCGAAGAATTAATTGTAGAAGACGGTATATGCAAAGGGATCGTGACGCAGACAGGAGCCGAATACCGTTCGAAAACAGTTGTTTTAACAACAGGGACGTTTTTGCGTGGAAGAATCATTATCGGAGACCTTTCTTATTCAAGCGGACCAAACAATCAACAGCCGTCCATTAAGCTGTCAGAGCATTTAGAAAAGCTTGGATTCGAACTTGTTCGTTTTAAAACAGGGACACCTCCAAGAGTCAACAGTAAAACCATTGATTACAGCAAAACAGAAATTCAACCTGGAGACGAGGAGCCGCGCGCATTCTCCTACGAAACAACGAAATATATTACCGATCAGCTTCCTTGTTGGCTGACGTATACAAGCAGTGAAACTCATAAAATCATTGACGAAAATTTGCACAGATCGCCCATGTATTCTGGTATGATCAAAGGGACAGGACCTCGTTATTGTCCGTCTATTGAAGATAAAATTGTCCGTTTCCATGATAAACCGCGCCACCAAATCTTTTTGGAGCCTGAGGGCCGTAATACGGAAGAAGTCTATGTTCAAGGGCTTTCTACAAGCCTGCCGGAAGATGTACAGCGCCGTATGATATCTACCATTCCGGGGCTTGAAAATGCACAAATCATGAGAGCTGGATATGCCATTGAATATGATGCGATCGTACCAACGCAGCTATGGCCGACGCTAGAAACGAAAAAAGTGAAAAATTTATATACGGCAGGACAAATTAACGGAACTTCAGGATATGAAGAAGCAGCTGGTCAAGGAATTATGGCCGGTATTAATGCTGCTAGAAGAGCGTTGAATAAAGAAGAGATCATTCTCAGCCGTTCTGATGCTTACATCGGTGTATTAATAGACGATTTGGTGACAAAAGGAACGAACGAACCATACCGTCTTTTAACATCAAGAGCCGAATACCGTCTTCTCCTTCGCCATGACAATGCGGATTTGCGTTTGACAGAACTCGGATACAAAATCGGTTTGATTAAAAAAGAGCGGTATGAAAAGTTTTTGGCCAAAAAAGAAGCGATAGAAAATGAGAAAAAACGCCTCCGTTCCATCATTATCAAGCCGAATGAACAGACTCAAAAATTGATTGAAGAAGTCGGAGGAAGTCCGTTAAAAGACGGCATCCGTGCCTCAGACCTTTTGAAGCGTCCAGAAATAAATTATGAACATATAAAAATGCTTACCGAAAGTGAAGCTTTGCCTAAAGAAGTGGAGGAGCAGGTAGAAATTCAAATCAAATATGAAGGATATATTGAAAAATCGTTGCAGCAAGTAGAGAAATTAAAACGCATGGAAAACAAAAAAATACCAGAAGACATTGATTATGACGCTATCAATGGACTTGCAACAGAAGCGCGGCAAAAATTAAAACAGGTTCGGCCGATATCAGTTGCACAGGCTTCACGCATATCAGGCGTCAATCCGGCGGATATTTCTATTTTACTTGTTTATTTGGAACAAGGCCGTATCGCCCGCGTGTCTAATGAATAAAGAGATTTATTACAATGGAGACGAAAGGATAGAGCGATGGACAGTATTCAGTTTCAAACGTTGCTGGAGGAAAGAGGGATTTCACTTTCCTCACAAGCATTGGAACAATTTGAAGCATATTTTAAGCTCCTAACGGAATGGAATGAAAAAGTGAATTTGACGTCCATAACGGATCGGACAGAAGTGTATATCAAACATTTTTATGATTCTATTTCGGCTGCTTTTTTTTATGATTTTAACAGACCTCTTTCCGTTTGCGATGTTGGAGCGGGTGCTGGTTTTCCCGGCATTCCGCTGAAAATTTGCTTTCCTCATTTGCAGTTGACAATCGTTGACTCTTTGAAAAAACGAATTACGTTTTTAGAGCATTTAACTGCTCAACTAAATTTGGAAAATGTCTTTTTATACCACGATCGTGCGGAAACGTTCGGTCAAAAGAAAATATTTCGGGAATCTTTTGATATCGTGACAGCTAGGGCTGTAGCACGATTATCCGTACTAAGTGAACTTTGTATCCCGCTCGTGAAAGTAAATGGTGATTTTTTGGCATTGAAGGCTCAATCGGTAAAAGAAGAATTAAAAGGGGCAAATAAAGCGATCTCATTATTTGGCGGACAAGTCCAGACGATTCATTCCTTTCAATTGCCCATTGAAAAAAGTCAGCGCAATATCATTGTGATTCATAAACATCGTGCTACTCCGAAAAAGTATCCTAGGAAGCCCGGCACACCAAATAAAATGCCTATTGAGTAACTTGTTCGAAAATAATATTTTTTGTTTGTCATTTTTAGCAGGAAATTTGTCTAGAAAACGAGAAATTTAATAAATGCTGGTAGTTTCTAAAGGTGGTGTCAGCATATGAAGCATCCTTTTTCTCGATTATTTGGCTTTGGGGAAAAAGATGTGACGGACTTTGAAGAAGAAAAAGATGTAAAAGAAGAAATTTTGCATATTCCTGTTGATGAGATCGTCCCTAATCCATTTCAGCCGAGAACTGTTTTTTCTGAAGATAAAATTGATGAATTGGCGCAAACAATCCGAACTCATGGCATTATACAGCCGATTGTTGTCAGAAAAACGGATGAACGGTATGAAATTATTGCCGGGGAAAGAAGATGGAGAGCTGTCAAAAAACTTGGATGGATGGAAATTCCGGCTATAGTAAAAAATTATAATGATAAAGAAACCGCTTCAATCGCCTTAATTGAAAACTTGCAGCGGGAAGAATTATCAGCCATTGAAGAAGCAGTTGCTTATGCAAAATTAATTGAACTCCATCAGCTGACTCAAGAAGCGCTAGCTCAAAGGCTTGGAAAAGGACAATCGACGATTGCCAATAAACTACGTCTGCTGAAGCTCCCAAAAGAAGTTCAAGAGGCATTGTTAAACAAATCCATTACGGAACGTCATGCGCGAGCACTCATTCCTTTAAAAGATCATGAATTGCAAATTAAATTGTTAAACGAAATTATTGAAAAACAGTTAAATGTTAAACAAACAGAAGATCGCGTAGTTAAAATGTTAGACCAAAAAGAAGAAAAGCAAAAACCGAAAAGAAAAGCTTTCAGCAGAGATACGAGAATTGCTTTGAATACGATTCGGAAATCTTTGACTATGGTGGCTGAAACAGGAGTTAAAATAGATTCAAAAGAAGAAGAATTTGAAAACTATATACAATTAACGATCAAAATTCCAAAATAACTCTTCACACTTTTTCGTGAAGAGTTTTTTATTATAAAAAAACTTAGCAAAAAGACTTGGACAGAATGTTCGACAGCAACAAATTATTTTCCGGGAAATACGACAATATTTTATTTTTTTCGAAAAAAGGATGAATTCCTAGCATTTCCACCTACAAAAGAAAAAAGTTTGTGAAACATCCCCAAAGATATCACCTACAATTAAGCATTTTCGTGATAAAATAAAATACAATAGAACATTTGAAGTAGGAGAAAGCAGGTGACACCGTGTGTAAGATCATTTCCATAGCGAACCAAAAAGGCGGCGTTGGAAAAACAACAACTTCCGTTAACCTCGGAGCTTGCTTAGCATACACAGGAAAGCGGGTTCTATTAGTCGATATAGACCCTCAAGGTAATGCGACAAGTGGGGTTGGTATTGAAAAAGCGGATGTCGACCTTTGTGTGTATGATCTTTTAGTAGAGGATGCAGATGTAAAAAAAGTCATTAAAACAACACAGATTGAAAATCTTGATGTGATTCCAGCAACTATTCAACTTGCAGGTGCTGAAATTGAATTAGTTCCGACGATTTCCCGTGAAGTCCGATTAAAAAGAGCGCTTGAACCAGTGAAGCAGCAATATGATTACATATTAATAGATTGCCCGCCTTCGCTCGGACTTTTAACACTCAATGCGCTAACGGCTTCGGATTCGGTCATTATTCCAGTTCAATGCGAGTACTATGCTTTGGAAGGATTAAGCCAGCTGTTAAATACTATTCGGTTGGTTCAAAAACATTTGAATTCGGATTTGATGATTGAAGGTGTATTGCTGACAATGCTTGATGCGCGGACTAATTTAGGCATTCAAGTAATTGATGAGGTAAAAAAATACTTTCAAGACAAAGTGTATCAAACCATTATTCCACGAAATGTGCGGCTTAGTGAAGCACCGAGCCATGGACAGCCTATTATCCTTTATGATTCAAGATCCAAAGGAGCAGAGGTTTATTTAGAATTAGCAAAGGAAGTGGTGGCAAATGGCTAGAGGATTAGGGAAAGGAATTAATGCACTTTTTGCCAATTTAGAACTGAATAAGGAAGAAGTGGTGCAAGATATTAAAATAGGGGATTTACGTCCAAATCCTTATCAACCGCGAAAAACATTTGACCCTGGTTCGATTGAAGAGCTTAAGCAATCCATTTTGCAGCACGGAATTTTACAGCCGCTGATAGTCCGAAAGAGCATAAAAGGCTATGAAATTGTAGTCGGTGAACGCCGTTATCGAGCAGCAAAAGAAGCGAAGCTTAAGACAGTTCCGGCAGTTGTGAAAGAGTTGACAGATGAGCAAATGATGGAAATCGCTCTATTAGAAAATTTGCAAAGGGAAGATTTAACCCCGATCGAAGAGGCGAAAGCGTACCAATCGCTTTTGGAGCATTTGAACATTACACAAGAAGAATTGGCAAAACGTCTTGGCAAAAGCCGTCCGCATATTGCCAATCATTTGCGGCTCCTAAGCCTTCCACCGTTCGTCCAAACATTGATATCTGAAGGCAAGCTATCAATGGGTCATGGGAGAACATTGCTTGGCATAAAGAAAAAAGAGAAACTTGAATATTTAGTGAATAAAATTTTAAAAGAAAATTTAAATGTCCGGCAAGTAGAACAGTTAGTGCAGCAGATGAATGAAAGTGTTTCACGTGAAACAAAGAAAAAGATAGAGAAAAAAGATGCTTTTATACGTGAACAAGAATCGTTTTTACGAGAAAAATTTGGAACATCCGTTTCCATTAAGCAGCAAAAGAAGAAAGGTAAAATAGAGATTGAGTTTTTTTCGAAAGAAGATTTGGTGCGTATTTTAGAACTGTTGGATGTAAAAGTATCATCTTGATGTTGAAGAACAGCTAAAATTCAAACCCTCTTCGAAATAGCGATACGTTTGATTGTTCAGATTCCCTTATAGAATTGAAGGTATTGATCAAACTTGCTGAGATGACGTCAGCCATGCTCATAACAAGATGGAGCCTCGTATTTTGCAAAACAAAAAACTCCATAAAGCCGCTGACATTAACGATTCCAGTGATGTGCATGTCTCCGACCGCCGGAAGCGATTTATTGACAGCTGCACCTGGCTTTAAGGGACCTTCCGCTACTTGAAAAGAACCAATGTTTTGATAGAGACCTAAACAAGCATCCACAGCAATGATGAAGGGATGTTCGAACTGATTGTTTATTGTCTCAATCGTTTCTCCTAAATTGACAGCATGAACCGGAGATTTCAAAGTCCCAAATATATGAACATGAGTTAAATTTTGTTCCATTAGCTTCGTTCCGACTATCGGACCTAACGCATCTCCTGTTGAACGATCTGTTCCAATGCATAAAACGACGATGGAATCTTGATGTTCTTTTGGTATAAGACTTCCAATTTTTAGTGATAATTTAGTAACAGCATCTGTATGATGATAAAAGATTCTTTCTTTTTCTTTTTTATAAGGGAAAAAATTTGTTTTTACATTCATCGGCCATTCACCCCCTGAAATAGTATTACCAGTATACGGAATATTTAAATTTTCTATACCTAAAAATGAATAGTGTTTATACCTTCAAACGGGATTGGCTTGATGAAAGGTACAAATCAAATACAAAACTTGTTAAAATAAATCTATCATGGCGCCATCTAAGTATAGATGGCTTTTCGCTTTAACTAAAAAGATATACTGTATGTTTGCTATAAATGGAATATTTAAGGAAGGGATGATGACGGCTTAGATGGTTAACAAGGAATTTGACCTTTATGATATTGTTGAAATGAAGAAACCTCATCCTTGCGGAGAAAATCGCTGGAAAGTGATCCGAATGGGAATGGATATCCGTATTAAATGTGAAGGTTGCAGCCATAGTGTTCTCATGCCGAGAAAAGAATTTGTAAGAAAGATGAAAAAAGTCATTGAAAAACATAGTGAGAAGCAACAATGAAAGACTGCTGCCTTAAATCGGCAGTCTTTTTTTTATAGAGCTGATCGATTTGGAGGATGAAAGCTTGTCATTTTTCTTGTTCCTATCTATAATGGGTGAAGATTAGTTGATGAGATAGTGTCCGTACAAAAAGAGGAGTGGAAAATTCATGGGATTAACTGCTGGTATTGTTGGTCTTCCGAATGTTGGAAAATCAACGCTGTTTAATGCGATCACACAAGCGGGGGCCGAGAGTGCGAACTATCCGTTTTGTACCATTGATCCGAACGTAGGAATTGTTGAAGTGCCTGATTATCGCCTGCAAAAGCTTTCAGAATTATTTAAGCCGAAAAGAACGGTTCCGACAACATTTGAATTTACTGATATTGCAGGAATTGTCAAAGGGGCAAGCAAGGGAGAAGGTCTTGGCAATAAATTTTTGTCTCACATTCGCCAAGTGGATGCAATTTGCCATGTTGTTCGCTGTTTTGATGATGAAAATATTACGCATGTTGACGGAAAAGTGGATCCGATTGCAGATATTGAAACAATTAACATCGAGTTAATTTTGGCCGATTTGGAAACAGTTGATAAACGGATCGATCGCGTTGCCAAAATAGCAAAACAAAAAGACAAGCAAGCTATGTTTGAATATGAAATTTTAATGAAGTTAAAAGAAGCGTTTGAAAATGAAAAGCCCGCCCGTTCTGTTTCATTCACGGAAGAACAGATGAAATATGTAAAACAGCTTCATTTGCTCACCATTAAACCTGTACTTTATGTAGCAAATGTTAGTGAGGAAGATATATCCTCTGGAAGTAATGAATATGTGGAAAAAGTGCGCAAATATGTTGCTGCGGAAAATGCCGAAGTAATTGTCGTATGTGCAAAAATTGAATCTGAAATGGTCGAGCTTGATTCGGAAGAAAAAGAAATGTTTTTGCAGGAGCTTGGAATTCAAGAATCTGGTTTAGATCAATTAATTAAAGCATCTTACAGCTTGCTGGGACTCGCCACATATTTTACTGCTGGGGAACAAGAGGTTCGGGCATGGACGTTCCGCAAAGGAATGAAAGCACCTGAGTGCGCAGGCATCATTCATTCTGATTTTGAACGGGGATTTATTCGGGCCGAAACAGTTTCCTATACAGACTTAATTGAGGCAGGTTCGATGGCTGCTGCAAGAGAAGCTGGAAAGGTTCGATTGGAAGGAAAAGATTACGAGGTTCAAGACGGAGATATTATTCATTTTCGATTCAATGTCTAATGTTGCGGGATCAATAAAATTTTGCTATAATTTTGGTTTGTGAGTAATGATAATTACTCCTTGCCCGAATTGGGCCGTCAAGACCAAAAGGAGGTGTAAGAGAATGAGAAAATACGAAATTATGTATATTATCCGTCCAAACATTGAAGAGGATGCTAAAAAAGAGCTAGTTGAGCGTTTTAACGGCATTCTTGTGAACAATGGTGCGGAGATTACAGAGGTGAAGGAATGGGGAAGACGCCGTCTCGCTTATGAAATTAAAGACTTCCGAGATGGTATTTACATGATTTTAAACGTTCAAGCTTCACCTCAAGCGGTTGAAGAATTTAACCGTTTGGCAAGAATCAATGAAGATATTTTACGTCATATCATTGTTAAAGAAGAAGAGTAATTTGTTCCAATATACGTGTTAAAATGGTAATATCATCTTAAAAGACATTTTAGGAGTGGTTCTGAAATGATGAATCGTGTCGTTTTGGTCGGTCGGCTTACAAGAGATCCCGAATTACGATATACGCCTAGCGGTGTAGCCGTTGCAACCTTTACATTGGCAGTTAATCGGAATTTTACAAATCAACAAGGGGAACGCGAAGCAGATTTTATCAACTGTGTCGTTTGGCGTCGTCCTGCGGAAAACGTAGCCAATTATTTAAAGAAAGGCAGCCTTGCAGGTGTTGATGGCCGTCTTCAAACACGCAGCTATGAAGATCAAACGGGAAGACGAGTATTCGTAACAGAGGTTGTGGCGGACAGCGTTCAATTTTTAGAACCGAAGAGTGCTGCAGCCGGGAATAATACGGGATTTTTTGCAGGAAATCAAGGAAATGCAAATCCATATGGCAGTGCACCATTTGATCCAAACCGGAATAATCAGAACCACCAAAACTTTGACGACGATCCATTTGCTAATGATGGACAACCAATTGATATTTCAGATGATGATTTACCATTTTAACCGATTGTACGTCTAGAATAAATGCAAAGAAGGGAGGAGTTGTAATGGCTGGACGCAGAGGCCGCGGTAAACGCCGGAAAGTGTGTTATTTCACAGCAAACGGCATTACGCACATTGATTACAAAGATGTTGATTTGCTTAAAAAATTCATTTCTGAACGCGGAAAAATTTTGCCTCGCCGTGTAACAGGAACGAGTGCAAAATATCAACGGAAATTAACAGTTGCCATTAAACGGGCCCGTCAAATGGCATTGCTTCCTTATGTTGCAGATGATAAATAAGAAATTTCAAAGGCAGCAAGGTGAATCCCTTGTTGCTTTTTTCTTGTCCGTTAAATGAAACCATGATTTGATTGTTTAAAAAGTCTAGATTAAAATAATGGTATGAGTCTTGATTGAGGTGAGTCTGTGAAACGTACGAATGTTTTAACAGAAGGTGCTATATTCGTTGCTATTTATACCGTTTTTCTATTAATTACTTTATATGTTCCGATATTAAGCGTTATATCAATATTTTTCCTTTCGACGCCGTTTATTATTTTCGGTATCCGCCACGGAATCAAGCAGTCTTTTGTTTTATTATTAGCATCAATCGTGATGACATTTTTGGTCGGCTCCATCGTTTCGCTGCCGATTGGGCTCATGTTCAGTGTGACAGGTATCATAATGGCATACTTTTATCGTCAAAAACGGCAGCTGTTTGCGTTAATAGGCGGCACCATTTCATTGCTCATCAATTTCGTTCTTGATTATGCGTTATCAATTGTTTTTTTGGGCGTTGATCTTTTTAGTGATGTTATACAACAAACCAAGTCTTCAGTAAGGGAAACATTAGCCGCATTCCCTTCAATGGATGAAGAAATGAAAAAAACAATGATGGAGCAAATGAACGAGCAGTTTGATTTATTAATGAACTTGCTTCCGAGCATGTTTGTCATTGTGTCATTTATGTTAGCCGTGATTATACATATATTGAACATTGGAATTATAAAAAGATTAAAATTGAATGTTGGAACAATCACCCCTTTCCGCGACTGGAAATTTCCAAAAAGTATTATTTGGTATTATTTAATCGCCACTCTCCTTATGCTTATCAATTTGCCTAAAGAATCTTTCTTAAATATCGCGCTTTACAATATTGTGTTTGTTTTACAGACTGTGCTTTTAATTCAAGGGTTTTCCTTTATTTTTTATTTTTGTCATGTGAAAAAACTTTCGAAAGCAGTGCCGGTATTAATTGTAATTGGAACATTTATTTTGCCAATTCTTCTTTATCCAGTACGAATATTGGGAATCATTGATTTAGGGTTTAATCTCCGCGAAAAAATACGTTAGGCCTTGGTTCGTTCTTTTTGCAAGGAGCTGAATAAAATGCCGAGTTTTTTTGAAAAACCTTTATTCTTTTACCCGTTATACGCACTCATCGGCGTAATAGCGGCAATGATCGGTTTTCTGTTATTTTATAATTGGGTGATTGGCTGTATTAGCGCAATCGTTGCAGGTTGTCTGTTGTTTTTTTTCTTTTATGCTGTTAAACGATTGAAATTGGAATTGGAACATTCTATTTCTGATTTAACGTTTCGTTTGAAAAAAGCTGGCGATGAAGTTTTTATGAAGATGCCGATTGGCATTATGCTTATCAACGATCAATTTGCCGTGGAATGGGTCAATCCATTTTTAGCTTCATATTTTAAGAACGACAAGCTGGTCGGTCGTCCTCTTGACGAAATTTCTGAAACATTAAAAGTGTTATTTCAAAAAGGGATAGATTCCGATATCGTGACTCTTCAAAACCGTAAATTTCGCGTCATTGTCAAAAAAGAAGAAAGGCTTCTTTATTTTTTTGATGAAACGGACCACACGGAACTAAAAAAGCAGTATGAAAGCGAACGGATTGTTTTAGCTTATATATTTTTAGATAATTATGATGAAATCGCACAAGGGCTCGACGATCAAAAGCGGAGCAATTTAAACAGCCTTGTGACATCCATATTAAATAAATGGGCAGTCGATAACGGTATTTTTTTAAAAAGAGTTTCCTCTGAACGTTTTATTGCGGTTTTTAATGAAAAAATTTTGGCTGAGCTTGAAAAAACGAAATTTTCTATTTTAGATGAAGTCAGAGAAAAAGCGGTTATTCAAAATGTTTCTCTCACCTTAAGCATCGGGATTGGAGCCGGCATTAAAGATCTGTCTGAATTGGGGCATCTGGCGCAGTCGAGTCTAGATCTTGCTTTAGGCCGCGGAGGAGACCAAGTTGCTATTAAACGGGGAAATGGCAAGGTTAAATTTTACGGCGGACAAACAAATCCGATCGAAAAACGCACACGCGTTAGAGCTCGAGTGATTTCCCATGCATTAAAAGAAATCATTCGTGAAAGTGATAAAGTATTTATTATGGGTCATAAAAATCCTGACATGGATTCAATTGGTTCAGCAATAGGAATATTGAAGGTGGCGCAAATCAATCATAAAGAAGGTTTTATTGTTGTAAACCATGAAGAATTCGGCCAAGGACTTCAAAAGCTTGTGGAGGAAGTAAAGAAGGACGCTGAGTTATGGTCCAGATTCATCACTCCGGATGAAGCCCTGAATATTGCAACAGATCATTCTCTTCTCGTGATTCTAGATACGAATAAACCTTCAATGGTGGCTGAACAAAAATTGCTGAGCGAAATTGACCATGTAGTAGTCATTGACCATCATCGCAGGGGAGAAGAATTTATTCAAGATCCACTGCTTGTTTATATAGAACCTTATGCATCATCTACATCTGAACTTGTTACGGAAATTTTAGTATATCAGCCTGCAGAATTTAAAATGAGTACAATAGAGGCAACTGCATTGTTGGCAGGTATTACGGTAGATACAAAATGCTTCACGCTTCGAACAGGCTCTAGAACATTCGATGCGGCGTCTTATTTGCGATCAAAAGGAGCGGATACAATCCTTGTCCAAAAATTGTTGAAAGAGGATATTCAACAATTTGTTCAACGTGCCAAGTTCATTCAAAACACAGAGATTATGAATAATGGGGTTGCAATAGCAAAAGCAGATCGAGAAGATGAATATTACGATCAAGTGATCATTGCTCAGGCAGCTGACACTCTTTTATCAATGAACGGCGTATTGGCGTCGTTTGTCATTGCGAAGCGTGATGAACATACAGTCGGTATTAGTGCTAGATCATTGGGCGATTTTAATGTTCAATTAATAATGGAAGCACTTGGAGGTGGAGGGCATTTAACAAATGCCGCGACCCAGCTGGAGCATGTTACGATAAATGAAGCAGAAAAACGATTAAAAGAAGCTGTTCAACAATATTTAGAAGGGAGAAATGAAGAATGAAAGTGATTTTTTTACAAGATGTAAAGGGGAAAGGGAAAAAAGGTGAAGTAAAAAATGTAGCTGACGGCTATGCCCAAAATTATCTTTTTAAAAAAGGTTTGGCTGTTGAAGCGACGAGTGCCAATTTAAAACAGCTGGAAGCGCAAAAGAAAAAAGAAGAAAAAGAGGCAGCGGAAGAATTAGCGCAGGCAAAAAAATTAAAAGAACAGCTTGAAAAAATCACGGTTGAATTAAAAGCGAAAGCCGGTGAGGGCGGAAGATTATTTGGTTCTGTAACAAGCAAACAAATTGCTGATCAATTAAAAAAAGCACATAATATTCAAATCGATAAACGGAAAATTGATCTTCCAGATGCGATTCGTTCTTTAGGCTATACAAATGTTCCGATTAAGCTTCATTCGGAAGTGACGGCGACGTTAAAGGTACATGTTACAGAAGAATAATGGCAAGGAGCAATGTGGTATTATGGAAAGAAGTTGATCTTGAAGTAATGCCACATTTCTCTTTATACTTTTTGGAGAAAAAATTTATGTGTCCACGGTAAGGCGGTGATCATCTTGAATGATCTTCTGGTCAGTGATCGAATTCCACCACAAAATATAGAAGCAGAGCAGGCAGTGCTTGGGGCAATTTTTTTAGAACCTGAAGCGCTTATGTTAGCTTCCGAAATATTAGTTCCTGAAGATTTTTATCGATCCAGCCATCAAAAGATTTTTCAATCGATGTTGAGGCTTTCGGAAAAAGGAGAGCCCGTCGATTTAGTAACTGTGACAAAAGACTTGGCGGATGCGAAAATTTTGGAAGAGGTTGGCGGGGTTTCTTATTTAAGCGATTTAGCGGGATCCGTTCCTACAGCAGCAAATATCGAATATTATGCGAAAATTGTTGAAGAAAAATCGATATTGAGAAGACTTATACGAACAGCAACGGCTATAGCTCAAGAAGGCTATAATCGGGAAGACGATGTGGAAACACTTTTAACAGAAGCCGAAAAAAGCATCATGGAAGTGGCGCAGCGGAGAAAAGCCGGATTGTTTCAAAACATTAAAGATATTCTTGTTCGAACATACGATAAAATTGAAATGCTCCACAATCGCAAAGGGGAAATTACAGGAATTCCTACAGGCTTTTCCGAATTGGATCGTATGACGGCCGGTTTTCAGCGAAATGATTTAATTATCGTAGCGGCCCGCCCGTCTGTCGGTAAAACTGCATTTGCCTTAAATATCGCTCAAAATGTTGCGACGAAAACGGACGAAAATGTAGCGATTTTTAGCTTGGAAATGGGTGCGGAACAGCTTGTCATGCGTATGCTTTGCGCAGAAGGAAACATAGATGCCCAAAATTTGCGAACGGGAAATTTAACCCCGGATGATTGGGGAAAGTTGACGATGGCAATGGGGAGTTTATCAAATGCCGGCATTTATATTGATGATACACCTGGCATAAGAGTGAGTGATATTCGCGCCAAGTGCAGACGGTTAAAACAGGAAAAGGGCCTTGGTTTAATTATCATAGATTATTTGCAATTAATTCAAGGAAGCGGGCGGAATCGGGAAAACCGCCAGCAGGAAGTTTCGGAAATATCAAGATCTCTTAAGGCTTTGGCACGTGAATTGGAAGTGCCGGTCATCGCATTATCCCAGCTTTCACGAAGCGTCGAGCAGCGTCAAGATAAACGCCCGATGATGTCAGATATTCGGGAGTCCGGTAGTATTGAGCAGGATGCAGATATCGTCGCCTTTTTATACAGAGATGATTACTACAATACGGAATCAGAAAACAAAAATATTATTGAAATCATTATAGCCAAGCAGCGGAACGGCCCTGTAGGAACTGTCCAGCTTGCATTTGTAAAAGAATATAATAAATTTGTAAATCTTGAAAGGAGATATGAAGACGATCATATTCCTCCTGCTGTCTCTTGATGAGGCAGTTGTTTTTTGTAAGTATCTTATATAACACGAACAAAATATTTAATAATAAAGTGAACGTTCGGATTTTATTGACTCTACTTGCTACAATTGGTAGAATAAACTTGTTTCTTTGTATTGGATTTTTGGTGAACACGGAGGTGCACACATGTCATCAGTTGTTGTTGTTGGTACACAATGGGGGGATGAAGGAAAAGGGAAAATAACCGATTTCCTTTCTCAAAATGCGGAAGTGATCGCCCGTTACCAAGGTGGAAACAATGCTGGCCATACAATCAAATTTAACGGTGAAACATATAAACTGCATTTAATCCCATCCGGTATTTTTTATCAAGATAAAATTTGTGTCATCGGAAACGGAATGGTTGTCGATCCTAAAGCGCTGGTAGAAGAGTTGAACGGTTTGCATAAACGGGGAATTCAAACAAATAATCTGCGAATTTCCAACCGCGCTCACGTCATTTTGCCTTATCATTTAAAATTGGATGAAGTGGAAGAAGAACGAAAAGGAGCCAACAAGATCGGGACGACGAAAAAAGGAATAGGTCCAGCCTATATGGATAAAGCAGCCCGTATTGGCATCCGCATCGCTGATTTATTGGATCGTGAAGTCTTTGAAGAAAAATTGAGAAGAAATTTAGAAGAAAAAAATCGCCTGTTTGAAAAAGTATACGAAGTTGAAGGGTTTAAACTGGAAGAGATTTTAAATGAATACTACGAGTACGGCCAACAAATCAAACAATATGTATGCGACACATCTGTTGTGCTGAACGACGCGCTTGATGAAGGACGCCGTGTTTTATTTGAAGGCGCTCAAGGTGTTATGCTTGATATCGATCAAGGTACATATCCTTTTGTTACATCTTCCAATCCAGTAGCAGGCGGTGTGACAATTGGAGCAGGTGTAGGTCCTACGAAAATTAAACATGTTGTCGGCGTATCAAAAGCTTATACAACTCGTGTAGGAGACGGTCCGTTTCCGACAGAGCTCCACGATGAAATTGGCGATCAAATTCGTGAAGTTGGACGGGAATATGGTACAACAACAGGACGTCCGCGTCGAGTGGGCTGGTTTGACAGCGTTGTTGTTCGCCATGCGCGCCGGGTAAGCGGAATAACTGATTTATCTTTAAATTCCATCGATGTATTGACAGGAATCGAAACATTAAAAATATGCATCGCCTACAAATACAAAGGTGAAATTTTAGAAGAATTTCCAGCAAGTTTAAAAGTACTTGCACAGTGCGAACCTGTCTATGAGGAATTGCCGGGTTGGAAGGAAGACATTACGGGGGCAAAAAGCTTGGACGATCTTCCTGACAATGCACGCCATTATGTTGAACGGATTTCCCAGTTAACAGGTATCCCACTTTCCATCTTTTCAGTTGGTCCAGATCGTTCACAAACAAATGTTGTCCGCAGTGTATACAGTCCAATATAATAAACTTGGAGGGATCGGCTGTTCCCTCTTTTTTTTGTGAAATTAAAAAAAATCGTTGTTTTGTCCCTCTAGAAATGATATTATTATACACGTCTTGAGAAAAATGAGCGTATTGGCTCCGAACTGTTCGCACAATGCATCCATCATCCTCGAAAAAGCTAGAAGAGGAAGGGACATCTGACAAATTTTAAAATGGATTAGAAGAAAAAAAATTTTATGAGCCATTAGCTCAGTCGGTAGAGCAACGAGCAAAGCTTCATCGAATAAGCGACGAGTTGTCCCGACGCATCCAACATCCTCGAAAAAGCTAGAAGAGGAAGGGACATCTGACAAATTTTAAAATGGATTAGAAGGAAAAAATTTTTTATGAGCCATTAGCTCAGTTGGTAGAGCAACGAGCAAGGCTTCATCGAATAAGCGACGAGTTGTCCCGACGCATCCAACATCCTCGAAAAAGCTAGAAGAGGAAGGGACATCTGACAAATTTTAAAATGGATTAGAAGGAAAAAATTTTTTATGAGCCATTAGCTCAGTTGGTAGAGCATCTGACTTTTAATCAGAGGGTCGGAGGTTCGAATCCTCCATGGCTCACCATTACAATCGAGAAATATTATACAAGCTGCCTCACATTCGAGAATCCACATATATGAAAGGGTTGAGAGAGGGAAAAAGAGTTCGCATTCTTGAAAACTTTATACGGCTCGGTAGCTCAGTCGGTAGAGCAAAGGACTGAAAATCCTTGTGTCGGCGGTTCGATTCCGTCCCGAGCCACTTCATACGCACGGTTTATCCGTGCTATTTTTGGCTATAAGTAAGTTAAACCAAAATTGGTAACATTTGTGGTTGTAAATAGAAATTTGATTTCTCATCTCAAGCTGTTACAATAAGATAAAAATTGATATAATAGGTTTGATAGGAATTTACAGGGGGTTACTCTAAGTTCCAAAACCTATTGAATTTAAGACCTCTAGCAATAGCTAGGGGTTTTCTGCTTGTTTTTTCCATTTGTATTGAAAGTTGATGATGAGATGAATGTAATCGTGGTAAAGTAAAGTTAATAGATCAAAAGGGGAGAAAATGATGGAAAATAAAAAAATATTAGTTGTTGATGACGAAAAACCAATTGCAGATATATTAGAGTTTAATCTTAAAAAAGAAGGTTTTGATGTATACTGTGCTTATGATGGAACAAGCGCGATTGAAATGGTGGAAGAAATTAAACCTGACTTGATATTGTTAGATATTATGCTTCCCAGCAAGGATGGAATGGAAGTGTGCCGGGAAGTTCGAAAAAAATATGAAATGCCGATTATTATGTTGACTGCGAAAGATTCAGAAATCGATAAAGTGCTTGGTCTGGAGCTTGGTGCTGATGATTATGTGACAAAACCATTCAGCACAAGAGAGCTCTTGGCAAGGGTAAAGGCAAATTTACGAAGACAGCAAACAAATGCTGCAAGGGAAGCGGCTTCTGAACAGTCGGAAATTCAAATCGGCTCTCTCGTTATTCATCCTGATGCATATGTCGTTTCAAAACGGGGAGAAACGATCGAGCTTACTCATCGTGAGTTTGAATTGCTTCACTATTTAGCGAAGCACATTGGACAGGTCATGACCCGAGAGCATTTGCTGCAAACCGTTTGGGGATATGACTATTTCGGAGACGTCAGAACTGTAGATGTCACGGTTAGAAGACTTAGGGAAAAAATTGAAGACAACCCAAGCCATCCAATATGGATTGTGACAAGAAGAGGGGTAGGTTATTATTTGCGCAATCCTGAACAGGAGCAGTGAACATGTATAGCAGTCGAGTGAGTTTTTTACGTTCGATACATTTTAAAATTGTGCTGATCTATGTGCTTCTGATTATTTTGGCTATGCAAATCATCGGTATTTACTTCGTTAAGGAATTGGAATCTTCTCTTATAGAAAATTTTAAATCTTCCCTTTCGCAGCGGATTGATTTGCTGGCTTACCAGATTGAGCAAGCGATGACGAATGAAGAAGTGGACGAATCATTGAATATGGAAGATGAGATATCTGCTATTTTGCAAGATTTTAAACGGGAGGAAATTCATGAAGTTCGCGTAGTGGACCAAGATGCGCGTGTCATCGGGACATCTGATTACAACAAAGATGTGATCGGGAAAAGAACAACTGAAAATATGATTAAACGGACTTTAATCGTCGGTTCGCCTGAAAGCAATATTTTGCTTGATCCGCAAACGAAGCATCGAATGTACGTATCAGCGACTCCGATCGTCACAGATTATAAACGAGAAACAATTGGCGTTGTTTATGTCGTTGCCTCAATGGAGGAAGTTTTTTCACAATTGCGGACGATTAACAAAATTTTTGCAACAGGCACAGGGATGTCCCTTCTTATTACCGCGGCGCTAGGAATTTTTCTTGCCCGCACTATAACCCGTCCGTTGTCAGATATGAGAAGGCAAGCGTTGGAGCTGGCAAAAGGGAATTTTTCCAGAAAAGTAAAAGTGTATGGAGAAGATGAAATTGGACAGCTTGCATTAACATTCAATCATCTCACGGAAAAATTGGAGGAAGCACAGGAAACAACTGAAGAAGAGCGCAGAAAGCTGGCGTCTATTATTACTCATATGACAGAAGGTGTCATAGCCACAGATCGGCATGGAAAAGTAATTGTCATGAACAATCCGGCCCATGAAATGTTGAATGTTTCACGTGAAACAGCCTTAGGAAAATCAATTGTGGAGCTTTTAGATTTAACGGATGAATGTACTTTTGAAGATTTAGTGAACCAGCAAGAACCGATGCTGTTAGATTTCAGCACAGAGGAAAAACCGTATATATTACGAATCAGCTTTTCTACGATACAAATTGATGAAGATCATATTAACGGATTGATTGCAGTAGTTTACGATGTAACAGAGCAGGAACGAATCAACCAAGAGCGGCGTGAATTTGTCGCAAACGTTTCTCATGAGCTGCGGACGCCGCTTACTACAATGCGCAGTTATTTGGAAGCATTGGCGGAAGGGGCTTGGAAAGACGAAACGATCGCGCCAAAATTTTTACAAGTGACGCAAAACGAAACGGAGCGGATGATTAGGCTGGTTAATGACTTGCTCCAGCTATCAAAACTAGATAGTAAAGATTATCAATTAAATAAAGACATGGTGAATTTCACAGACTTTTTCCACAGAATTATTGACCGTTTTGAAATGTCTAAGCAGCAGCATGTCACATTTGTACGAAACATTCCGAAAAAAAGCCTTTATGTAGAAATTGAACCCGATAAAATTACGCAAGTGCTCGATAATATTATTTCCAATGCATTGAAATATTCTCCTGAAGGCGGAAAAATCTCTTTTCAAGTAAAAGAACAAGTTGACCATATTGAAGTCAGTGTAAAAGATGAAGGCATTGGAATTCCGAAAGAAAGTGTGAAAAAAATTTTTGAACGTTTTTATCGTGTTGATAAGGCTAGATCACGCAAAATGGGCGGAACCGGTCTAGGTCTTGCAATTGCAAAAGAGATGGTGGAAGCACACGGAGGAGAAATTTGGGTGGAAAGTGAAGAAGGAAAAGGCACGACTGTATTTTTCACATTGCCATATGAACAGAACCAAGAGGATGATTGGCTATGAACCGGGAAACGATAAAATCCATTATTTTAACATTTTTAGTGCTGACAAGTTTATTCTTCACCTGGAATATTTGGACATATCAGCCAAACTACGGGGAAATTTCAAACTCCAACTATATTGAAAACAACCCGTTAAGCAATGTAACAAAAAAGCCTTATGAAGTCGTGCAGCCGGATCATATTATGATTCATGAAAAAATAAAACATTACGCAACTTATGACGAAATCGTCATCGAAAGACTTTGGAAGGATATCCGTCAGTGGGAGCTAGAAGAATTCAAAAATATTTCTGGAGAGATTGAAAAGCAATATGGTTTTAATCAATGGATAAACAGGGAAATACATAATTCAACCCCTAACTTTGAAGTTATTTTTAACGACTCGATTCCGATGTCAGCCCTCTTATCAATAACCGACTGGACGGATGAAGAAGATTTCAATATAGAATTTGATCGGATTTACATTCCTCTGACAAACGAGAAAGCGAACCGAAAACTTTATTTAGTCGACTACGAGCATAAATATGTTGTAGAAGCACAGGTGAAAACCGTTTTAAGCAATTTGTGGACGGAAGTGTATAAAGAAAAAGAAAACTTTGAAAGCTACGTGTTTTGGAACGGATTATTTTTGCCTGAAAAGCCGTTTCCGATTCATCGCCTTCAATATTTTACAAAATCAATGAGCGGTGAGCAGTTTAAAAATGCATTGTTTAATGATCCAAGTTATGTAAAACGGGATGTCAATGCTTCCGAATTTGTGTATACAGACAGCTCCCGTCAGCTTGTCATCAACGAAGATAAAGAAAGGGTTGTTTACGTTAATCCGACAATTGACCAGTCTTTAACGACGGAAAAAGGAAAATTGATCTTGCAGAGCATTGATTTTTTGAACAAACATGGCGGTTGGCTGTCAGGATTAAATGATTATCGCTTCGAAAAAACGGATCAAGAACAGAAAATTTATTTTCGTCTAACGGTTCGAAATTTGCCAGTATTTTCGTTCAGCGATTCGCATTATTCGATCACGACGATCATGCAAAGCTGGGGAAAGAATGATATTGCCTTATATCAGCGTCCGTTATTTTATTTGGATGGTTTTATCCGGGAAGATAAAACGACTTTACCTAAAGCAGCAGATATAATTGAAGCTATTAAGGATAATCCAAGCATTGAAGCCGACAAAATAAAACGTATTTTTCCCGCTTATGACATACAACAGTCGTCACGGCAAAATATCGTAAATTTGGAGCCGATATGGTGCATTGAACTCGAAAACGATAAATATCAAAGGCTGAATGTGAAAAAAGCGGGTAAAGGAGGGGAAGGTATTGGATTGGAGTAAAACGAAAACGGTGTTTATTATTGCCTTCCTGATCCTTGATATTTATTTAGCTTTTCAGTATGTTGAAAAAATCAAAAGCTCCAAATATGATATGATCACGAAAACGACGATTGAAGAGCAGTTTGCAGCGGAAAATATACAATTTGGGAAGCTTCCAAAAGAAGTAATAGAAGGTTCTTATATAACGGCAGAAAGCAAAATATTTAAGGAAGAAGAAATCGAACAACTGAAAAATCAAAAGCCGATGCTGCCTGATGAGGAGTTGACTCGTTCGGTAACAAAGCTTCGGATGAGTTTTGACAAACCGATTCCAATTGTAGGAGAAAGTATCGAAAATAAGATCAAGCAAATTTTAACAACACAAATCATTGCGGGCAGTCAATACAAGTTTTGGCGTTACAGCAAAGAAACAAGGGAAATTATTTGTCTGCAGGAATACAAAGGAAAAATTATTTTTCAAGATGTAAGTGATGGAATCGGTATGATTGTCTTTTATTTAAATGATAAAAATGAAATTGTGTCTTATCAGCAAACATTGCTAGAAGATATAAAAGAATTGGAGAAGCAGGAAATATTGCCTGCGATTAAAGCATTGGAAGCTCTTTATGAAAAAAATGATTTGAAATCTAACAGTAAAGTAACCGATGTAGAATACGGATATTACACACAATACCCGCTGTCGGAACAGCAAATTTTGGCTCCGACATGGCATGTAGTTGTCAATAAAACAGAAGATTATTATGTGAATGCATTGGAAGGTCAGGTCATTAAACCGGAGAAAGAGAATAATAATTTGGAGTGAGTGAAGGAAATGAGCCTTAATTTCAGTGTTCTTGCGAGCGGCAGCACAGGGAATGCCATTTATGTAGAAACAGATGAACATTCCCTGTTAATCGATGCAGGATTAAGTGGTAAACAAATGGAAAATTTGTTTCAAGAAATTCAACGGGACATAAAAAATTTAAGCGGTATATTAGTCACCCATGAGCATAGCGATCACATCAAGGGACTTGGAATTTTAGCGAGAAAATACGAAATTCCGATTTTCGCGAATGAAAAAACGTGGAAAGCAATGGAGAGAGAAATCGGCGAAATTCATTTAGAACAAAAGTTTACTTTTGAAATCGGCGAAACGAAATCGTTTGGAAGTTTAGAGGTTGAATCATTTGGCGTTTCCCATGATGCAGCAGAACCAATGTTTTTTGTGTTTCACCACAATGGAAAAAAACTAGCGTTAATTACTGATACTGGATATGTAAGCGACAGAATGAAAGGGATCATACGCGGTGCAGATGTTTTTATTTTTGAAAGCAACCATGACGTAGAAATGCTGCGAATGTGCCGGTATCCTTGGAATGTAAAACGAAGAATTTTATCTGATGTTGGACATGTTTCAAATGAAGATGCTGCACTTGCTATGGCTGATGTCATTGGCGACAAGACGAAACGAATTTATTTGGCGCATTTAAGTAAAGAAAATAATATGAAAGAGCTCGCACGAATGTCTGTCCAGCAAGTATTAGAGAAAAAAGGATTCGTTGTCGGAGAACAATTTGAATTATATGATACAGATCCAAAGAAACCGACGCCTCTCGTAGCTGTTTAAATGTTTGAATTTCCCCATCGTTGGGTATGTTAATGTTGTCATATATTTTTCCTGCCAGCTCGCGTTATACTATAATAATGTAGATAAAATCATTCGTCATCGGAAAGGAATGATGAGGCGATGGGATATTATGATGATGATTTTGAACGGTATAATAACAGAAAACAAAGGGGAAACCGGGGCGGATCATTATTGGCTGGGTTAATCGGAGCCGTGTTAGGCGCGTTATTAGTTATTTTCTCCCTTCCAGCATTAGCACAATTCAATATTCTTCCATATAATCTGAACATCAGTCCAGAGCAAAATGAGGAAGGGGAAACAGGAAATGTCCAAGGGCCAGTCAAAACAGTAAATGTAAATGTGAATTCAGCAGTTACAGAAGCAGTTAATAAAGTGAGTGATGCGGTTGTCGGAGTCGTCAATATTCAGCAAGTAAGCTTCTGGGATCAAACACAAGAGGGAGAAGCAGGAACAGGATCAGGGGTCATCTACAAAAAGGAAGGCGATAAAGCCTATATTGTAACAAATCATCATGTTGTAGCCGGAGCGCATCAATTGGAAGTTGTATTAAACGACGAAACACGCATTCCCGCTGAACTTGTCGGCAGTGATCAGCTGATGGATTTAGCAGTATTGGTTGTGGATGCAAAGCATGTTAAGAAGGTTGCTGAATTCGGCAATTCGGACACAGTCAAACCAGGTGAGCCGGTGCTGGCAATCGGAAACCCGCTCGGCTTGCAATTTGCTGGGTCTGTTACACAAGGGATTATTTCTGGAACAGAACGGACCATTCCTGTTGATATTGATGAAAACGGAACAGTGGATTGGCAGGCGGAAGTGCTGCAGACGGATGCCGCGATTAATCCAGGAAACAGCGGCGGAGCACTTGTGAATTTAGACGGGAAAGTAATTGGAATTAATTCCATGAAAATTGCTGAATCCGCGGTGGAAGGAATCGGACTGTCTATCCCAATTAACATTGCAATTCCGATTATTAATGATCTTGAAAAATTCGGCGAAGTGAAGCGTCCATATATGGGAATCGGTCTTCAGTCTCTTGAAGACATCCCAAGCTATTATTGGGAAGAGGCGTTAAATTTGCCAAAGGGCGTTAAAAACGGCGTGATTGTGATGAGTGTTGAGCCGATGTCGCCAGCTCAACGCGCAGGTTTGAGAGAGAAGGACGTAATTATAGAGCTTGCTGGGAAAAAGGTTGAGAATGTTCTCCAGCTTCGAAAGCAGCTATACAGCCAAAAGGTTGGAAGCACAGTGGAAGTAAAATTCTATCGAAACGGCGAGTTGAAAACAGTGAAGCTGAAGCTCGTTGAACAAAAATCTTTTTAAAGAACAGGAAGGCGAATCAGCTTTCCTGTTTTCATTATGGGGTAGGAGGATTATAAATGTATTGCTGCGAGGATCATATTGATTTAGCAATCGACATGTATGTAGACCAGTATGAAACAGCACCAAATATTCAAAAAATTGAATTTAATCACAGCTTATCCACAACCTGTGAATTGCGCAAAAAAACCGCAGTATATATAGTTGGGAACTGATTTTCGGGCACGAAATATAGAGGTGTTCATCCACAATTGTGGATAAAATCTGTGGAATATTTGTTATTTTATGTGGGAAATAGTTATCAACATGTTGATAAAATAAAAAAGGGGAAATATGAAAGTTGAACATTCAAATTATAGCGATTGGGAAGCTGAAGGAAAAATATTTAAAGCAGGGAATCGACGAATATTTAAAGCGTCTTTCATCGTACGCAAAAGTTGACATCATTGAACTTCCTGATGAAAAGGCTCCTGAACAAATAAGCCCGCAGGAAATGGAACTAATCAAAAACAAAGAAGGCGAACGAATTTTAGCCAAAATCCCGTCCGATGCATACGTCATCGCCCTTGCCATTGAAGGCAAGATGAAATCCTCGGAAGAGTTCGCACATAGTATAGATAAACTGGCCACATACGGAAAAAGCAAAATCGCCTTTCTAATCGGAGGCTCTCTCGGCTTAAGCAAAGAGGTAATGAAACGGGCGGACGAAGCCCTTTCGTTTTCCAAAATGACCTTCCCTCACCAGCTCATGCGTCTCATTTTGCTCGAACAAATCTACCGTGCTTTTCGCATAAATAGGGGAGAACCGTACCATAAGTAAATGAGGTTTTCCTTGAGCAAGAGTGTTTCGAATAATATAGATTTGTTAACATATTTGAATAGCTACCATTTTCATATTTAAGTAGGACAAATGTGTATAATTAAAAAATGGTTCTTTGATTTTCTTTTTAAGACAAGATTAATTAAGATTTATTATAATGGAATAGTAGCTGTAAACAGGAGGAGAAGTGCAGTGGGAAGGCATCAAAAGGTAGTTGAGGTAGATAACATAGATAAGAGAGCATTAGGGTACTATTCTACTCCAAGGTTTGTTGCGAATTATATTAGTAAAAGATTACTTATGATTAACCCTAATGGACGAAAAGTTTTAGACCCTTGTTGTGGGAAAGAAGAATTGTTAGACGAGTTCTTCAGCAGAAACATGGAAGTAGATGGTATAGATATAGAACAATATAAACAAACGTATAGATGCAACTTTCACAAGAAAGATTTTATTTCTTTCTACAATGAAATACTACTTAAAAATGAAAAAACACAACTGACGTTTGACGATATAATTAATGAAGAAAGTTTTGAAGAAAATAAAAAGCTGGATTATGACTATATTATTGCAAATCCGCCCTATAATTGTCATGAAGTAGATTATATAAAAAATAATAAAGAAAAGCTAAAAAAATTGTTTGCTGATGTGGGCGTGCATAATATGTATAGCATGTTTATATCAGCAATTATTGATATAGCAAAAGAGGGGACATTAATAGGTTTAATTACTTCTGATTCTTTTCTTACAGCAAAAGCACATACAAATTTAAGGAAGAAAATTTTAAGAGAATGTGCAGTTCATGAAATAACTATGTGTCCAATTGATTTGTTTCATGACCAACATGCAGATGTAAGAACTAGTATAATAATCCTTCAAAAAGGAAAACACTATCAAGGAACAGTTCTTGTCAATAACCGTCCTTTATCAACAGAAATATTTAAAACTCAACTTGAAGAACAATTAGAAAATTATAAGAATAAGAATGTTAAGGGATACGAACTTTCAGATATTATTTTAAATAATCCTAAAGATAACTTTGAGTTTATAATTGAATGTCCTGATGATATTAAGCGGTTATTCTCAGGAAAAAGATTAGGTGAAGTATTTAAATGTGTGACTGGAATATCAACAGGTAAAGATGAACTATACTTATCACCAGTAAAAAAAGACCCATTTATTATACCTTTTTATAAAAATCCAGGGAAAAACAGATTCTACGCTGATAATAATTTATATTTACACAAGGATTTTTTGAAATTTGATGCAGAAATTAAGAATTTTATGGTAAGGAATAAAGATTTATTATATAAACCAGGGATAACTTGTTCTTCAATGGGAGTTGAATTTACAGCAGCTAGACTACCAGCAAATTCGACTTTTGGAGTAAATGCTAATATTATATGTGAAGATGAGGATGCTTGGTGGTTATTAGCCTATCTAAATTCGGAATTAGTAACATATTTGGTTAGAGGGGTATTAATCAGGTCAAATATGATTACATCTGGCTATGTTTCCCGTATCCCACTTATAGATATAAAAGAGAATGATAAAAAACTACTTGGAGACCTAGCAAAAGAGGCATATGAAAGGGCAAAATGTGGGAAAAGTTATAATGATGTATTATCAAGGATTAATAATTTGGTGAATAAGATTGCTAATATTAGTGAAGAAAGCATTAACTTAATAACTCAGCTTTCGCAGTCCAAAATCTTGTTTAAATGCTTGATGTAAATGGTTTTGGGAAGTACAAAATTATCATTTGACATTTTTTAAAACATAAAGAAAGACACCTATTCTTTTGGTAAAATATTGGTGACGAAACCAAATCCAAAAGAAAGGTGTCACCACTATGATAACGAATAAAGACTACTTTGCGCAATTACCAAAAGAAATTAAACAAGGATTTTCCGAATTAAATATTGGATATCATTTAAGAAAAGCGAATATTACGAAACTTTCCGGGTATTCTTGTCTTACTGTTTTCAAACTGATTTTTCTTTTAGTCTTCCAATATAAGAACTGGTTTCGTGCTTTTATGAGTAAACGATCTCAGGATCTGCCCGGAAAGGATACAGTCTATCGCTTTTTAAATACACCAACCTATCATTGGAGAAAGTTTCTGCTTTCATTAAGCAGTGAAATGATCCGTCTGCTTCAACCATTAACTTCAAAAGATCGTGTCACAGCTTTTGTGATTGATGATTCTGTCTTTTCAAGAAACCGTAGTAAGTCGGTTGAACTGTTGGCTAAGGTTTTTGATCACTCTACCCATCAGTACTTGAAAGGGTTTCAAATGCTTACCCTTGGCTGGACCGATAGTTTTACTTTTATTCCCGTTGATTTTGCTCTTCTAAGTTCACCGAAAAAGGAAAATCGCCTGCAAGAAATCAATACCAATATTGATAAACGAACATCTGGCTATAAGCGTCGCCAGGAAGCTCTGAAATCAAAACCGGACGTGGCTTCAGCTTTACTTGATCACGCGCTTGAAAAAGGGATTGTAGCTGACTATGTTCTCATGGATTCCTGGTTTACACAAGCGCCTTTAATTGAGAAGATTACGAACAAAGGGTTATTTGTCATTGGCATGGTGAAGCAATTAAAGCAGCGATACGTTTACAATGGTGAACGTTTCACACTGAATCAACTTTACAAATTGGCAAAACCTCACATGGGTAAAAAAGACATTCTCGGATCCGTTTATGCTACTTTAGACAATGGAATTCCAGTAAAAATTCTATTTGTACGAAACCGTAATAAACGGAGCGAATGGCTTGCCATTCTCAGCACAGATACAACATTAGAAAATGAAGAGATCATTCGTATTTACGGCATGCGTTGGGACATTGAAGTCTTCTTCAAATGCAATAAATCCCTTTTAAATTTAGAGAAAGAATTCCAGGGACGTTCCTACGACATGTTAATTAGCCATACAACCATTGTTTTTACACGATATATTCTCATTGCTTGGCAAATGCGAAAAGAGGAGGATCCTAAGACGATTGGCAACCTTTTTTACATCCTTTGCGAAGATGTAAAAGACATAGATTTTATTACTGCCCTTCAATCACTTATTGACCTTTTCCAAACTTTGGCGGAAGCCGAGGTTTCTTTGAACATGGACATCTTTAAAAATCAAATGAATAAATGGTTGGCCACTATACCTAATTATATCAAGCAATGCTTAAATATTTCTGTGTGCGAAAGTTGAGTTAATAAAAAATTTTAATTTAAACTTAATTAAAAATACGTAAAGAGGGTGTCTCAAAAGCCTAGCTTTTGAGGCGCCCTCTTTCCTTGTAAAAAAAAATCGCCCCTTTTGGTATAATTAAAGTAACACCAATAACTAACCAAAGGAGCGATTTTTTATGAAACATGATCATATTTCCTTCATTGATTATAACATGGACCAACTCATTTTACCATTGGATTTGGAGATTAAAATTCCCCCAAACCATCTTTCTCGCCTTGTTCATCAGGTCGTCGAACAGATTGATGACAAGATTCTTTATCGTGTTTATCCCGGAGGGGGACGAGCAGCCTATCATCCCAAAATGATGTTAAAAGTGATCCTCTATGCCTACACCAAAGGCATTTATTCTTCACGCAAAATCGCTTCCCAACTCCAAGAAAATATTTACTTCATGTGGTTGGCGAATTATCAACAACCGGATTTTCGTACAATTAACCGTTTCCGTTCGGAAAGAATGAAGGATATCATTTATGAAACCTTCTTTTCCATCGTGGATCTCCTCCATCAACAAGGGCTCATCCAATTGGAAGAATACTTTTTAGACGGAACCAAAATCGAAGCCAACGCCAATAAATACACGTTTGTTTGGCGGAAAGCAACAGAAAAATTTGACGCTAAACTCGATGAAAAGTACCGAACGATCGTGGCCGGAATCGAGGCCATAACCAAGGAAGATGAAAAAATTGAAGTTGAATCAAGTTTACAAGAGAGGTTGGATAAAAATCCTGTCACTTCTGAACAAATTAAAGACACCCTTAGTGTCCTAGAAAAAAGGTTAGAGACGGAACCCAAAAACAAAGCGATCAAAAAAGCCAAACGCCAACTTGAAAAAGATCTCTTACCTCGCAAGCAAAAATATGAGGCACAAAAAGAAATCTTCAACGGTCGAAATAGCTACTCAAAGACCGATAAAGATGCCACCTTCATGCGAATGAAAGAAGACCACATGAAAAACGGTCAACTTAAACCGGGGTATAATGTTCAAATAGGTACGGAGAATCAGTTCATTGTTGGATTTAGTTTGCATCAACGAGCGGGTGATCCGGGATGCCTTCAACCTCATTTTGGCATTCTCGAATCTTATGGCAGGCCAAAACCAAAAGCGCTTATTGCGGATTCAGGGTATGGCAGTGAAGAAAATTATGCTTTCTGTGACAAGAAGGAGATTGAGGCTTTCGTTAAATATAATACGTTAGATAAGGAACAAACAAAGAAATGGAAAAACCAAGTCGGACGAGTCGAAAATATGACCTACGATGAAGAGTTGGATGAGTGGGTTTGTGCCAATAATAAGCGATTGACATTTGCATACGAAAAGAAGCAAAAAACGGATAATGGTTATATCACTAAAAAACGAACTTATCGCTGTTTAGATTGTCAAGGGTGCCCTTTCCAAGAGATTTGTGCGAAAGGTAAAGATACGAAAACCATTTCAGTTTCTTTAGAAAATCAACAGCAACGGAGAGAGGTTCGAGAACGTTTAGCCACAGAAGAGGGAGACAAGCTTTATCGTAGGCGAAAATGCGATGTCGAACCCGTTTTTGGACAAATCAAGTATAACCGAGGTTTCCATAGATTTTTATTAAGAGGCCTTTCCAAAACGACGGTGGAATGGGGTCTAATTTGTGTTGCCCATAACTTAACAAAATGGGCAAACCAATTAAAACCGAAGGTTAAAAAAGAAGAAAACAATGATAAAAAGGTCGCATAAGAGGGGCCTTTTACCAGAAGGATACCCATAATTATCCATAAAATAAAATGATCAAGAGAAGAGCCGTCTCAAATCAGTCCCTCTTCAGGACTTTTGAGACGGCTTCTTTCCCACTCGCACCAATTGTACGATGGTAGCTCTCCGCCGAGTGGCGCGTCAGGCCTCATTCGCTTCCCAACTGTTCATCCGGACAGCCATCGATATGGAGACCTTCGATGTAGTTGATCGATCCTTTGACGAGAGCATATCCGCATTTGACGCAGAAGCGGTCGTCCAATTCGGGATAGCGCTCGTCGGCTTTTTTGACTTTTTCGAAGTACACTTCGATGTAGTTCATTTACTCCCCTCCATTCTTCCTCCAAGCGTTCACGGACCGCATCGCAAGCACCCATCATTCCAACATCGAATGTTTTCAGCGCCCGTTCAACTTCATCCGTGAAGCACTCGTAGAAAGGATATAATAACTGCTCTAAGTCCCTTGCGAGTGGGAGCTGCATTAGCCCCCCACTCCGGGCTCCTTACCCTTTACGCATCAGCCTTAAAACGGCAAGTCGTCATCCGAAATATCGATCGGTCGGCCGTCATCCCAGAACGGATCGTAACCAGGGTCATGCCCTCCAGCTCCAGGATGATCATCGCTGCGTCCTCCACGTTGGTTGCGTCCACCACCGGTTTGACCGCCGCGGCCACTTCCCTGGTTTCCGCCGCCACCTTGTCCACCATTACCGTTTCCATTATTGCCGGAACCGGAATTCGCGGACTCCAGGAATCGCACGTTTTCGGCGACAACTTCCGTTACGTACCGTCGTTGATCAGAACCTTCCGGCGTATAGCTACGCACCTGGATGCGTCCTTCAACAGCAACCAGTCGGCCTTTTCGCAGATAATTCGCACACGTTTCGGCGAGCTGACGCCAAACGACGATGGGAATGAAATCCGCTTCGCGATCGCCTTGTTGGTTGGTAAAGGGGCGGTCGACAGCCAAGGTAAACGTACAAACGCCAACTCCGGACGGGGTATAACGCAACTCGGGATCGCGTGTGAGGCGCCCGATCAATATCAGGCGGGCGTACACTTGTGCGAGCTGGGGCATACGCGGATCGGCTATATCCAGTCGAATGTGCGCATTCATAATTTTGCAGAGCGACAGCGCGGATTCGCCGAAGCGCTGCAGGAGCGCGGTCTGGCGGTTGCCGACAAGCATACGCTGTCGGTGGCGCCGACGATTCTGTCTTCGCAGGAGGAGCTGAAACAGCAGCTGCAGAGCCTGATCGCCGCAGGGGAACCGCTGCCGACCGCTTTCTTCTGCGAATGCGATTATATCGCCATCAGCGCCATGAAGACGTTAGGCGAGCTGGGCTGGCGCATTCCCGAAGATATTTCCGTGATTGGCTTCGACAACATTTCCGAATCCCGGATCGTGTCTCCGGAGCTGACGACCGTTCATGTCGCCAAGAAGCAGATCGCGTATCACGCCGTCGATCTGCTGATGCAGGAGCTGGAAGCCGAGGATCAGGACAAGGTGAAGATCAAGGTCGATACCCACTTCGTCGAACGCTCGTCCACCGCGCCGCCGAAATTGTAAACGGGCTGCCCGCCGAAGCTCAAAAAACCGGAATCAGATTCTTTCATCTGATTCCGGCTGCTTGTGCGCCCGGCATGGGTGTAATCTATAGGGTGAAAGTCCCGAGCTGCGAAGGCAGAAGTAGCAGTTAGCTTAACGCAAGGGTGTCCGTGGTGACGCGGAATCTGAAGGAAGCGAGCGGCAAACTTCCGGTCTGAGGAACACGAACTTCATATGAGGCTAGGTATCACTGGGTGAGTTTGCAAGACAAAACAAAGCCCTTTCTGCCGAAGGTGATACAGAGTAAATGAAGCAGATGGATGGAAGGAAAGATTACACTCTTACCCGGGGAGGTCTGGCTGGCACGCCAAGTAACCTTGGTAACCTATCTAGTGATAGATAGCTGAACAGTCAGAAGTCAGCAGAGGTCATAGTATTAGTTGGTCTAGAACAACTAAGAAGGACCGAACAATTAAGAGAGAATAGCCCTTGGCATTCAGTGAGTCATGATGAACACAGAAAACGTAGTACCTCACTTGAGGGAGGAAGCGGTGAATCCCGTGGGAGATCTCTTGGAGGGTGGAGTGACCACTGGCATAAAGAGAACAGCTATTCACGGAAGTTATAAAGACTTGCGTCAATTATCTTAATTGAACCGCCGTATACGGAACCGTACGTACGGTGGTGTGAGAGGACGGGAGTTAATCGCTCCCTCCTACTCGATTGTCTGCTCAATCGACCGCCTCGGTCTTTTGCTGTCCGGCACTCCTTCTCCCCCTTAATACCAGCGCCGCGGTGATGGCAATGGCGACGCCGACCATGCCGAACCACGTCACCGACGACAACGACACCTGATCGACGATCACACCGCCGATCCCCGCTCCGGCCGCCATGGAGAGCTGCATCGTGGATTGGTTCAAGCTCAGCATGATGCCCGAATAATTCGGTTCGAGCTGCACCAGATTCATCTGCTGCGTCGGTCCGGTAGACCAGGCGGCAAACGACCACAGCGCCAGCAAGCCGACCACCAGCGGCCACGAATGGGTGAAGGCTACGGCCAAGGACAGGACGATCAGCGCGGCGACGTGAAGCACCATGCCTCTGGCCAGCGTCGGGAACACGCCCCAGCGATCCGTGCTGTACCCGCCCGCCTTGGACCCGATCAAGCTGGCGATTCCGAACACCAGCAGTGCGACGCTCAGCATCTGCTCGTTCAAGCCGGCGACATCGAGCAAATAAGGCGAAATGTACGTATAGGCAATCGAGTATCCACCCAGCCAAAAGAACGTAATGGAGAGCCCCAGCGCGACGTTCCCGTTTTTCAGAAAAGCCAGCTGCTTCGACAGCGGTACGGGGGCATCGCCCTTGACCCGAGGCATCGCTGCGGCCAGAATAACCATCGCCGCCAGCCCGGCCAGTGCCAGGAAGCCGAACACCGACCTCCAGCCGAACTCCGCCGTAGCCATGCGCCCCAGTGGGACGCCGATGATCAAGGAAGCGGTAAATCCCATCACGACCGTAGCAATCGCGCTCGCCTGCTTGCCGGGGGCAGCGATTTTGGCTGCAATATCGAGCGCCGTTACGACAACCATGCCTGCGCCCAAAGCCATGATGGCCCGAGCCAGCACGAACAGCCCGTATCCCGGCACCACAAACGACAACGCATTCGCCGCCACGAAGACGCCCAAGGCGATCACGAGCAACCGCTGTCTCGGCACCTTCGCCGTGAGCGCCATCATCACCGGGGTGCAAACCGCGTAGATGAACGAAAAGATCGTCACCAGCTGCCCCGCCGAAGTCACGGAAATCTCCAGCGTATCTGAGATTTTATCCAAAATGCCTGAGATCACATACTCCGATGTGCCGACCAAGAAACTGACCAACGCCAACAAGTAAACCTTCCATGTACTGGACAATGAAATCACTGCTCCTTTGCTCCATAATGAATCGATATATTAGGAAATATCGATGTAATGGGTGTACGTTTATGACCAATACACAAACAACACATACCGCGGGGTCGCGGTGGAGATGGTCCGCGGAGTGCTGATTTATTTGTAAACATATCGCGATATGTCGATTTATAAGCTAAACAAAACCGAAATACGCATGACGTATTCCGCTCAGGCTAAAGCTCGCTATTCAGGAACGCGGCGACTTCCTTGATTTTGTCCTCGTCTCTCTTGTAATACGTAAATTTGCCGATCCGCTCCGTCTTGATCAAACCAGCCCGTTGAAGGATGGACAAATATTGAGAAGCCGTGGACTGCGTCATATTCAGCTTCTCCGTCACCTGACTGACGCACACCCCGATCGTTCGCATATCAATCCCTTCGTGGGGCACAAAATGCTTCTCCGGCTCCTTCAACCACTGCAAAATTTGCAACCTCGACTCGTTGGCCAACGCTTTGAATACTTTGATCGGTTCCATATGTTTTATTATATCGAAGATTTCCGATATGTCAATGGGATTGGAGATTAAAATTCCCCCAAACCATCTTTCTCGCCTTGTTCATCAGGTCGTCGAACAGATTGATGACAAGATTCTTTATCGTGTTTATCCCGGAGGGGGACGAGCAGCCTATCATCCCAAAATGATGTTAAAAGTGATCCTCTATGCCTACACCAAAGGCATTTATTCTTCACGCAAAATCGCTTCCCAACTCCAAGAAAATATTTACTTCATGTGGTTGGCGAATTATCAACAACCGGATTTTCGTACAATTAACCGTTTCCGTTCGGAAAGAATGAAGGATATCATTTATGAAACCTTCTTTTCCATCGTGGATCTCCTCCATCAACAAGGGCTCATCCAATTGGAAGAATACTTTTTAGACGGAACCAAAATCGAAGCCAACGCCAATAAATACACGTTTGTTTGGCGGAAAGCAACAGAAAAATTTGACGCTAAACTCGATGAAAAGTACCGAACGATCGTGGCCGGAATCGAGGCCATAACCAAGGAAGATGAAAAAATTGAAGTTGAATCAAGTTTACAAGAGAGGTTGGATAAAAATCCTGTCACTTCTGAACAAATTAAAGACACCCTTAGTGTCCTAGAAAAAAGGTTAGAGACGGAACCCAAAAACAAAGCGATCAAAAAAGCCAAACGCCAACTTGAAAAAGATCTCTTACCTCGCAAGCAAAAATATGAGGCACAAAAAGAAATCTTCAACGGTCGAAATAGCTACTCAAAGACCGATAAAGATGCCACCTTCATGCGAATGAAAGAAGACCACATGAAAAACGGTCAACTTAAACCGGGGTATAATGTTCAAATAGGTACGGAGAATCAGTTCATTGTTGGATTTAGTTTGCATCAACGAGCGGGTGATCCGGGATGCCTTCAACCTCATTTTGGCATTCTCGAATCTTATGGCAGGCCAAAACCAAAAGCGCTTATTGCGGATTCAGGGTATGGCAGTGAAGAAAATTATGCTTTCTGTGACAAGAAGGAGATTGAGGCTTTCGTTAAATATAATACGTTAGATAAGGAACAAACAAAGAAATGGAAAAACCAAGTCGGACGAGTCGAAAATATGACCTACGATGAAGAGTTGGATGAGTGGGTTTGTGCCAATAATAAGCGATTGACATTTGCATACGAAAAGAAGCAAAAAACGGATAATGGTTATATCACTAAAAAACGAACTTATCGCTGTTTAGATTGTCAAGGGTGCCCTTTCCAAGAGATTTGTGCGAAAGGTAAAGATACGAAAACCATTTCAGTTTCTTTAGAAAATCAACAGCAACGGAGAGAGGTTCGAGAACGTTTAGCCACAGAAGAGGGAGACAAGCTTTATCGTAGGCGAAAATGCGATGTCGAACCCGTTTTTGGACAAATCAAGTATAACCGAGGTTTCCATAGATTTTTATTAAGAGGCCTTTCCAAAACGACGGTGGAATGGGGTCTAATTTGTGTTGCCCATAACTTAACAAAATGGGCAAACCAATTAAAACCGAAGGTTAAAAAAGAAGAAAACAATGATAAAAAGGTCGCATAAGAGGGGCCTTTTACCAGAAGGATACCCATAATTATCCATAAAATAAAATGATCAAGAGAAGAGCCGTCTCAAATCAGTCCCTCTTCAGGACTTTTGAGACGGCTTCTTTATTTTTTGCCTTACTAGCTAGAATTAGATTATGCTGATATTTTCATTATTTATAAGATAGGATTTTCAAAATCAATACCTATTACATTCTGATTGTGCCTTGTTTCTTGTTTACAATATAGTAAAAAGATCAAGTCCTAAATGTGGTGTAAATTCGCCCCTCACCGGTGATTGAGTTATGTTAACTAGTCTTTCGGACGTTGGACTGTGTCTCCGTCGCTACCTTCTTGCGGCGCTCCTCCCGCCAAGTATAGTAGTCACTCATGTCGAAGTATCTGTGGCCAGTTTGCCATTTCTCATCAATTTCCATTAGCAAGGCACCAATAAGCCGTATTGCCGAGTCTCGGTTCGGGTAGATTCGGATCACTCGGTCTCGCCTTCGGATCTCCTCATTTAGCCGTTCCTGGCCGTTCGTCGTGCGCAAGCGTTTCCTATACCGTTCCGGTAGCGCTAGCACCGCCGTGATGTCGTCAAAGGCTGATTCGAGGATATCCACAGCCTTGGAGGCCTTCTCACCGTACTCATCCACAACCTGCTCCAGCAACAAACGGGCCGTTTTCACATCCGGAGCATCCAGGATCGCTCGACCTTGCCATACAACTCCTCCTGCAAATTCTTGGGCACGGCGTCCAGGAAGTTACGCATGAAATGCGTTTGGCATCGTTGCCATGTACAGCCCTGGAATTGTGTCTGAAGGGCCTTCACAAGCCCACTGTGGCTGTCTGAAACAACGATATCCACACCATGCAGCCCCCGACCCTTCAGCCACGAGAAGAACTCGTTCCAGCTCGCCTCAGACTCGCTGTCCCCGATACGTATCCCCAGCACTTCACGGTATCCGTCCTCGTTTACACCCGTGGCGATCAAGGCGGCTCTGGAGCGGACCCTGCCGTCCTCACGAATTTTCAGCACAACGGCATCCACAATCACAAAAGGGTATTGCTTATCCTTCAGGCTTCGCTCGTTCCACCCGTGGACAATGGGCTCCAAGCGCTTGCACAGCTCCGACACGGTCGATTTGGAAAACTCCTCTCCGCACAACTCCTCCGTGATGGCGGCGATTTTCCTTGTGGATACACCGTTGATGACCATCTCCATCATCGCCAATAACAGCGCCTGCTCACTGCGCTGATAGCGAGCAAACAGGTCGGTGGAGAACTTGCCGTTGCGGAGGCGTGGCACCCGCAAAACCAGGGTTCCCACACGGGTCGTAATGGCATGGGGACGAGTCCCGTTCCGGTAACCCTGGCGGTCCTCAGACCGCTCGTAGGGCTCCGCCTTCAACTGCTCGCTGGCCTGAGCCTGGAGAACCTGATTCAACACCTCCTCCAAGAGCCCGGCGACCCCCTTATCCCCAGAAAATAGGCCTTTCAAATTGTCGTCGGACACGATAACGTTGTATTGTGCCATCTCGCATACCTCCCAGTAGATTGTTGTCCACAAACTGATTCTACCAGAGAGGGGCGGGGTGGCACCTTTGCATTATGTCACCCAGCCGGCCGGCTAATTTTACACCAATTATACGGACTCAACTAGTAAAAACCTCATTTAGATTAGATACGGTGAACCGTATCATAAGTGAATAGCGGTTTTTGGAGATAGCTTAGTAGATGGATTTTGGAGAAATGGCACTGTGAAGGACAAAAATAATCTAATAAAATTTGTAAATGTCATTCATAGAGGCGATGAAGTCCAAAAAGAAGCAATTGTATATGCTGAATGTCCGTCATAAAACTTTTGAAGAACATGATTAAGAAAGAGAGCATAAGAAAAGTCCTTCATAAGACTCCTGAAGGACATAAACAAGATAGGAAACATAGGAAAATAAGAATAATACAGTCTAACTAAAGGATAGATCTTCTACTTATTACTCATAATAAGTCCATTGACGAACTCCTACTTGATTAAAATTATTGTTTAGAATTCTTCTGATTCTTTTTTTAGATGGTACCATTTGACACCATTCATGAATTGCATTCGTAGTAATCCGATGATCTGGAAAAAGAAGCTTAAATTCCTTCACACTCCGCATTACGGAAGCTGTAACTAATTCTTCGTGTCTACATTCCTTACATACACATTTTCTTCCTTCGATGTAGATAGAAAAAGACTTGCATTGAACACAGGTGATTCCTTTTCGTACCTGTTCATAATCATATGATGGTAACTGTTGATAAGGCGATTCAGTTATATGCAAGGAAATAAGCTTATCCGCTAGCTTCTTGTGTTTTCTATTTAACTTTGAAGGTTTGGTATTTAGTTTGTCCAAATATTGGTCTAGCTGAGTAGGAAAAATAAATG
This sequence comes from Aeribacillus sp. FSL W8-0870, assembly GCF_037963755.1. NCBI lineage: Bacteria > Bacillati > Bacillota > Bacilli > Caryophanales > Bacillaceae > Aeribacillus > Aeribacillus sp. FSL W8-0870. The sequence goes on along the minus strand of NZ_CP150165.1, from coordinate 4,042,632 downwards.
GTTTATCGAGAGGTGCTTGATATAGGGTAAAATTAGGATTGATAAAAACAACCGAAGCATCAATTTGAGGATTAAAACCAAGATTAAGGAGTAGCTGGCGTAATAAATAATTACTTCTATTCAATTGAATAATTTTTCTCTGAAGTTATAATTAAAGAATCAATTTGGAAGTTGGTATTATTTATATTTAGTAGTAAGTCATTTAAAATAATGCATTCACATTGAAGTTTCTCTGTTAAGGCATCAAATAAAACTTCCCCTTCATAATCCATTCGAGTGTTCAAAAGCTCCATAATCAACAATTCTTTAGACTTAGTTCGAGCTTTATAAAGCATAGTCTACGTCCTTTCATTTAATGGAATTGGTTATATGTTGTTGAGTTGATTATCAATAATGCGAGAAGACTATGTATGGAAAAAAAACAAGTGCAGAGTATTGCAACGAAAAATAAGATTTGATTGTATATGATTCATTTTATTCAAAATGGAAGTGAATATAAGGAAAATATGAAGAACCATTATTTTGGGTTATACGAAGTATTTATTCTTGACGAGGTTATAAAAATAAAAACAAGCAATTCTACTAATCTAGCTAGGAGGCATGCTTCTCCAAGCTAGATTAGTATCTTTAATTCTTTAAGCATATGATGTCATTCTGTTTTCTGCAAGAAAAAAATACAGAGTGTTGCAGTATATCTTTATCAAAATTTTGTATAAATATACATATATGTGATCTATCCATCAAGGGCTTGACATGGATCCTCTGTAGCCATGATTCTTTAGCCAACAGTTTTGGCAAAACCAAAAAAGGTTATCATGGCTCCTCCTCCATGTAAATCCCCATTGCATATCACTGCATAAGGATTTTGCAATTCTCTGCACTTTTTGCTTGCAAAAAAACGTAAACCAATTATACTTTTTTACCCCGGTCATTTTACCGGATTAGACCTACGACTATTTGGGATTTTACATAATGAAGATCAGTATCAATTAACGAGAATATCATAGAGGAGAAGATTATGTGTTAGTTAAAGAAATATTTAAAAAAGAAATTTTTCGTCCGATTAATGAGGGTGTACGAAGTGCAACAATGGGCCAAGCATGGGTCATTGTCACATCTCAAGAAAAAATAAAAGCGTCACTTAATGTCCATAGCGAAAAAAGATTTTTCCAAAATCCAAGGACGTTTTGCGACCCGAATTAATTTATCTAGCGCAAATACAGATGAAGTCATTAAATGAGAGGGGTTTTCTATGACATATTATTATTACCTTGCCTCAGATATTAAACTACCATCAGGTATATACTCTAAAAGTGGTTTTATTAATTTAAATGGGAGTAAAATAGCTCTTGATCAAACTCTTGACTTAACAGAAAGTGATGAAAAAGTAGATGGATTCGATTATCCCGTGCAAATTGAAATCGTTTATGGTTTGTGTGATCCTGAAACTTTAGAAGCATATGATGATTTTGGATTGCCATTGCTTCATAAATATATTCTCGACGTATGCAGTTACTATAAGACATGTACCATTCAAATTGCTCACATTTTAAATACACACCGACACCCTTTAAAAATTGTAGAACGGAGAAAACTCTTATTGAATCAATTATCGAATCCTAAACAACTCGCTCTACATCATGGTGAATTGCTGACGATCAAGAAGATTCCGGAGTTCTAAGTTGATTAGACCGGTGAATTTACGAACAGTTGCATTTTGTTATTATGGGTAAAATGAATTTTAGTTTACTTATTCCTAGTGTGTAGATCTTCCATCAAAAAACTTGGATGCCTCATTCTGAACAGCCCTTTTTTACTATATTCGTCTTGGTATTATGTCAAGAAAATAGACATGTAAAAAAATTTACGTAAAATTTTTATTTTATAAAATAGTAAGTTTAGTCGTCCTCATCACTTTTCATCTAGTTAATTATTATATTTTTATACCCATGGTGCTAGTTGAGCGTCAACGCTCAACTAGCCCAAGAACAACGAGCGAATAGGCCAATAAAATGGCATCAAGCGCCGTTTCAAATCCAGAGATCGAATTGGCGCGAATTTTCGTGATCCGAAATGAATCCACTAAAACCGAGAACGCGGTTTCGACGATTTTGCGTTTTCGTTTCATCCATTGTTTCCATTCTTTTGATTGCACCACACGTTGATTTTTTCGGGCAGGCGTCCAAAAAGCGATCTTGTATTCATCGTACAGCTTCTTTTGCAGGGCTTGGCTCACATATCCTTTGTCGCCAAGTGTATACGGATGAGGAAGTTGAGTCATCACTGTTTCCGCAGCTGTCCGATCGTGGCAGGATGCCTCGGTCAGGACATATCCCATCGGAAGCGCTTGGTCGGTAATCTGAAGATGAAGCTTAAACCCATAGTAAACCATCTTTTTGGATGCACAATACCCAATATCTGCGATTCCTTGAAATCGTTTGACGCGATACATTCGTGCGTGGTGGCAGAGTTCAATGGGTAAGCTGTCCACTACCGCATAAGCGTGATGTTGTCCACGTTTGGCGAGTTGGTGACGAATCCATTTGATCGCCCAACGCAAAGAACGGCATCGACGGTTGTATCGAGAGCGCTCTAGGAACTTTTCCTTGGTGAACAGGTTTCCAATGACAAATCGATGCCAAGCCCGTTCCGAAGTAAAACCCAGCAATTTTCCAAGAACGTGAATGGCGATGATAACCTCATCCTCTTGCTTCAACAAATGACGATTTCGACGTTGCAAATACATCTGAATACAAGACAGTTGTGCTGATACAACGAATAAGATCGCGGTATATTGCTTTTGAATTTTTGCTTGGTTTATTGTAAAATGAAAGTGCTCTTGCATGGAACTTCTCCTTTTGAATGTTTGTTCGCACTTTCATTTTAAAGGAGATCCTCATGCAAGGGCTGTTTTTATGTCTCGAGATTTTATCTAGCACCACGGGTATTTTTATATTAAATTTTAAAGATTATCTAACCCTCTTATTCCTTCATAAATGATTTTCTCCTTTTTATCATTACTTTACTCAACATGTCTCAAAAGTTCATATTTTTTTCATATATATTGTGAAAAATTTCACAAACAGATGTTATACTAACTTTGTAAGCAAAATAAATAATTTAGGGGGAGGAAGTAATACACATTGTGAAATATATCACAAAATCATTTCGTCGATTTTAAAGTATAGGGGCTGAACAAGATGCATGTATGGGAGCAAGTTTATAATCCATTGGAAAATATATGGCTTTCAGCTATTATAGCTGCCGTTCCTATCATCGTTTTTATTGTTTTGCTGACAGTATTTAAATTAAAAGGATATATAGCAGGGCTTTTCAGCATAATTGCTGCAGGCATTTTTGCCGTCTTTATTTATAAAATGCCTGCAATCTTAGTTTTGATGTCTGCGATATATGGAATTTTAGTCGGTTTATGGCCAGTAGCATCAATCGTATTTGCTGCTATTTTCCTTTATAAAATATCAGTAAAAACCGGAAAATTTGCCATTAGTATTTCTTTTATTACAGCGGATCAAAGAATTGCAAGTTCTTATTGGGGCATTTTTATTTGGAGCATTTTTAGAAGGAGCTGCAGGATTTGGAGCACCCGTTGCCATAACAGCAGCCATTTTAGTGGGGCTTGGATTTAGTCCAGCTCTGTTGTAAACAACGGTTCCTTATTTGCTCCACTTCAAGCTGTCACTGCTTGACAAATTGGAATAGCACCCGAAACGATGGTTGCTGTCAATGTAATGGGTGGTACAATGGCTAAAATGATTTCACCTCAATCAATTGCTGTTGCAGCTGCGGCAGTTGGATTAGCAGGAAAAGAAAGTGATTTATTTAAAGTGACAATAAAATATAGTTTATGTTTGCTTGCTGTAATTGGATTAGTTAGCTGGCTACTATTTTAATCATATAACATTTTAAGGAGGATGTATAACTATGAATAAAGAAAAAGTAAATCGTGTTGTAATCGTTGGAACAGGAGCTGTAGGCTGCAGTTATGCCTATTCACTAATTAATCAGGGGGTCGTTGAGGAATTAGTTTTAATTGATATAAATGAAGCAAAAGCTGAAGGCGAGGCGATGGATCTTAATCATGGAGTGCCGTTTGCACCTTCGCCAATAAAGGTATGGAGCGGTTCTTATCAAGATTGCGCAAATGCGGACTTAGTTGTTATTACTGCGGGATTGGCACAAAAACCAGGTGAAACCCGATTGCAATTAGTTGAGAAAAATACGCGAATATTTAAACAAATTATCAAAGAGATTATGAAAAGTGGATTTAATGGCATATTTTTAGTGGCAACAAATCCGGTAGATATCTTAACTTATGTCACTTGGAAAGAGTCAGGACTGCCAAAGGAACGCGTCATTGGTTCAGGAACAGTCTTAGATTCTGCACGTCTAAGATTTGAATTAGGGAAGTATTTCAATGTGGATACAAGAAATATTCATGCAATTATCATAGGGGAACATGGAGATACCGAGCTTCCAGTTTGGAGCCATGCCAAGATCGGAATAGAGAATCTTGATGATGTTTTAGAGAGAAAGAAAGATTTAAAGAAAGAATGTTTAGAGGAAATCTTCGTAAACGTCCGTGACGCTGCTTATCATATCATTGAGCGAAAAGGGGCGACATACTATGGAATAGGAATGTCCCTTGTCCGAATTACAAAAGCAATTCTTAAAAATGAAAATAGTATTCTGACAGTATCTTCCTATCTAGAAGGTGAATATGGGCAAAATGATGTATATATTGGAGTACCAGCCAAGCTTAATCGTAACGGCGTTCACGAAATAATCGAAATTGAACTGAACGAAAAGGAACAAGAACAATTTAATTATTCCGTTTCAGTGCTAAAAGATACGATGAAATCTGTCATTTAATCCACTTGATGGCAAAGCGACATGCTCTATAGTGACCATTGTACCGGGAACGTTTAGGAAACAAGGATTGGGAAAACCAATTCCCGATTACAAACTGCTGCGAGGCTTGTTAGGATGAAAAGCTCAACTTACGTTTCTTTCCAATGCTTTTGTGCCAGTCAAGACAATGCCCGATTGGCTGCAATGGTTTGCGAAGATTAATCCAGTGTCACATATTATTACTGCCGTCCGTAATCTGATCAATGCTGGAACTATTGGCTGGGATTTTGCTGTCTCTCTCATCGGGGCTGCTGCCATTGGGGCGATCTCTGCGCCCATCACCGTCCGTGTATATATGCGTAGGGCATAAATTGGATATTGTGTATTGATCAGTGCGCGATATCCTAGTTATAAAAGAGCTATTACCGAAAAATTACGGAACCTTGCTGCTTACAGAACTTTTAACACATCATATAGAACTTCACATGTCTAATATAATTTATTTCAGCCACTGCCGACATCTCCTTCATTACCGCCCGTTGAACAAGCTGCCCAACTCGGGGTATGGTATGTAAGGGATGCTGGCAAGTGGCCTTTTATTTAACATATGGCCGTTTAATGACAGTAATACATTTCAGACACCCGACCAGTCCCGTGTTAACCCGGGATCTGAAGGAAACTACCCGGCGCAACGTTCTGTAAAAAGGGGCTCGGTTCGCCTACACTGTAAAGTTGCAAGTAATGCATAGCCCGGGTGCAGGCGGTGTAGAACAATCTGCGCAGGCTCTCAACGCCGTATACTTTTGATGAAGCGTTATAAATGATGACGGCGTCGAATTCGATGCCCTTCGCCAAATACGCCGGTATAACGACAACACCTTGTTCATATTCGGTAGAGCCGCTCTTCACGAGTTTAATTTCTTCAACGTTTTTCAGTGCTTCGTATGCGGCGGTGCTTTCCGCAGCAGATTTGCATATAATCGCGATCGTATTATATCCCCGTTTCCGCAAGTCCGCGACTTTGGAAGCAATACAGCGGTGCAGTTCAGCTTGATCGGACACTCTTGTCAACACAGGCTTATCGCCGTCGCGTTCAAAAGCAGTGATCCGTTCGCCACCTGGCACGAGTGTGCGAGTAAATTCGACGATCTGTCTTGTGGATCTGTAACTGCGGGTCAAGGTGATCGAATCCGTTTTATCCGGTCCGTATAAGCTGGTAAGCGTGTGGAAATCGACCGTTTCACTGGCATGAGCGAATATCGCTTGGTTAAAGTCGCCGAGTACAGTCATCCTCGCAGAAGGAAACAAACGCTTCAAAAATTCGAATTGAAACGGAGAATAATCTTGCGCTTCGTCTACAAGCACGTGTTTGATCGAGACGTTCGTCTGAAAGCCTTGAATCAGCTCTTTCAAAAATAAAAACGGAGTTGCATCTTCGTAAAATAGTTTGCCTTCGTCTAGCATTTTCACAGTCAATCGGCAAATATCCTCCCACTCCTCGGGTGTTTCCCCTTCCATCCACTGTTTGATTTGAGTTGGATCGGCGAAAAGCTGTTTGTAAATTCCTTTCATGTCGATGAAACGAAGCGTCCGGATCCGTTTGCGCAACGGCTTCAGCTTCTTGCGAACGATCAATTGGCCCAGCGCTTCGATCTCGTTCTCATAGTTGTTTAATGATTCTCCTTTCAAGCCGCATTTTTTCCGTAAGAGAGTATGAGCCTTATGATAATCCTCGTTGCTAAGCAGCTCGATTTCTTCCTGCACCCATGGCTTAGTCCGTTCAAGCTTCTCCGCTTCATCGATTTGCTTGATTAGCCAATCTGCCAGCTTTTCAAGTCTGCTGTGAAAACGGAGCGAGGTGTCGCTGCTATAAAACCTTTCTGCGATTTGTTTGGCGGTGATGATCGGCTTTCCTCTAAATAGAATATCTTTGAATCGCATGCCGGATAATTCCATCGACTTACAGTATGTTTTAATCGTCTCGAAAAAACGGGTTGATGCCTTGAATCGGATGCTCGCAGTTCTAGTCCGGTATAAAGAGTCATCCGCTTCAGTCAACACATATTCCAATTGCTCGTATGGACCCTCGATTTGAAATTCTTTGCTCAGCCGATATTCCAAATATTCCTGGAAGGTGGCCTGCTGCATATTCTCTTCGCCTAGTTCGGGCAGCACATTGGATACGTAGCTGTTAAACATCGAATTAGGTGAAAATAAAATGATTTGATCGGCTCTCAGCTTATCCCGATACTTGTAGAGCAAGTAAGCGATCCGCTGCAGGGCGGCCGATGTCTTGCCGCTGCCGGCGGGTCCTTGCACGATGAGCAGCCGCCCGCGATCATGACGGATGATCTGGTTTTGTTCCCGTTGAATGGTGGCCACGATGTTGTGCATATGTTTGTCTGTCACTCTGCCAAGCACCTGCTGTAAAATGTCGTCTCCAATGGTGAGACTCGTATCGAACATCGACTTGATAACGCCGCCGCGGATGATATATTGCCACTTTTTCTCCAGCATGCCGCGGACTGTGCCTCCGGGAGTAGTATATTCGGCCGGGCCGGGCGCGTAATCGTAGTAGACACTCGAGACCGGCGCCCTCCAGTCGTAGATCAGGATGTTCTCTCCGCTTGTATCCGTGAGCGTGGAGATGCCGATATAGATTCGTTCAGCAGTTGAAGACCCTTCCTCAATGAAATCGATTCGACCGAAATAAGGCACCTCCTGCATGCGGCGCAGGGTGGACAACCTCTTGAAGGCTTGTCTGTGGGTGCTTTGGCTCACGGACAGGTTCTGCGCCTGTTGTCTCAAGGCGATGATCGTCTCAAGATAATCGTCGAACGTATCAGTATTCACCTTGACGTCATCCCAAAAATGTTTGCGGAAATCAATCACTTCTTTTCGACGCTGGGAGGTTTCGTTTTCCAGCATGCCGATTTGCTCCACAATGATCGCCATTATGCTGTCCAATCGTTCTTGCTCCTGCCGAAGTTCTGTATTCATATTAAGCACTCCTCGTATACTAAGTTTCAGAAAGTTTTTTTATCGAATTTCCAGTCCGATACGCTCCTTGACAATCGCATATCTTGGGTGGTTGCCTTTGTGGGAGGGGCGCGCCCCTCCCACAAAGGGTTCAGCGTACCGGGGTTGGACTTTTCGCAATGTTCCTGGATAATGGTCTTAGGATCATCGGGGATACTCTTCTCACTCCTGTAGCTTTGACTACTTGTAAAGTCTGTCTCCTCGGCCCCTGTTTGGACGTCTAACCCGCAGGCTGTTCCCGTTGGTTTTCCCCATGCTGGAAGGAGCAGCTTCCAGGGCAGCCCATGGTCCAACGTGAGTTCTCATATGCGAGGGTGACTGGTCAACAGGCGCGATCCGGGGGCATCCCGAAGAGTCCTACCCCTCGATCCTACAACAATAGGAGGTGATCTCATGAAACTCTACGTCGGGATCGACGTGAGCTCACGCGACTTAGCCACCTGCATTATGGATCATGAAGGAAATACGTGCGCACGCTTCAAAGTGGATAATCATCTTCTGGGCGCCACCTTCCTTCGGGATCAAATCCTCCTGTGGGCTAACAAGCGAAAGCCAACCGAAATTCTGATCGGGATGGAAGCCACCTCGGTCTACAGTTGGCATCCAGCTATGTTTTTCCACCAGCAGGAGGCCTTGCAGGCTTGGAACGTCAAGGTGTTTACGATCAATCCAAAGCTCATTCGCAAGTTTAAAGAAGCCTATGTCGACTTGGAGAAAACGGATGACATCGATGCTTGGATCATTGCGGATCGGCTTCGCTTCGGCCGTCTGAAGATGACGGCTGTCCTCAAGGAGCAGTTTCTCGCGCTTCAGCGACTGACACGCATGCGATATCATCTCGTCCACCAGTTAACCCGTGAGAAACAGTATTTTCTCCAGCACTTGTTTTACAAATGCAGTTCCTTTACCCAAGAGGTGGACAGTTCGATCTTCGGACATGCCATTCTCGAACTGCTGCTTGAGTCGTGGAGCCTCGATGACATCTGCCAAATGGATGTCAAGCAGTTGGCCGACTTCCTGCGCCAAAAAGGGCGCAATCGCTTTGCCGATCCGGAATGCATCGCCAAGTCGATTCAAAAGGCGGCCCGTTCGTCGTATCGGTTGTCCAAGTGTGTCGAGGATTCCATCGACTTGCTGTTAGGGCTGTCGATTCAATCAATCCGCAGCCTGCAATCGCAGCTCAAAGAGCTCGATAAAGCCATTACCCGCCATCTTGAAGGCATTCCGAACACACTGCAAACCATCCCAGGCATCGGACCGGTTTATACCGCAGGCATCCTGGCCGAAATCGGGCAAATCGAGCGGTTTCACAACCAGGCCGCCTTGGCAAAATATGCCGGCTTGACATGGTCCAAGCACCAATCGGGCCGTTTTCAAGCCGAGGACACCTCCCTCATTCGTTCCGGCAATCGCTATCTCCGTTACTACCTAGTGGAGGCTGCCAACTCGGTGCAACGGCATGATGCGACGTTTCGTGCGTACTACCGGAAGAAGTATGAGGAAGTGCCCAAACACCAACATAAACGAGCCCTCGTCCTCACCGCTAGAAAACTCGTGCGTGTGATCGATGCGCTGCTACGCAACGGTCAAATCTACACGCCAAGAAAGGGGGAAGATCGATAAGAGGATCGATCTGGTATACCAATATCAACCTTTAGACCCAGTTTATTACATGTACCAATACTGGGTTTCTTCAGTATTGCCTTTTTTCGGATCATCGGACAAGGGAATTTCCAATTTCTATGATTTTTCACCTTGACATATTACCGCAGGACTTTAAAAAATAAAAATGGGGATTGACTGAAGAGGATTTATGTTTTATAATTATAATAGGGATATTTTTTTATAATTAACACAAAGTGTGTTTCTTTACTAATTTATCATAGTTTCTCAATTTTTTCAATGTATTTAACGCTGTCGTCGATATTATAAACAAGTTGAAATTGTATGTGATGAAGATAAAAAGTTACTGTAAGGCCATTAATTAAAGTATTTCTCATGGAAGAGAACCGATGGTTTTCTTTTAGACCGTCTAATAAAGTTTGCAAAATCGTGTTATAAGTGAATAAGTTTGTTTATATAAACAGTCTAACTAGATTAGTTAGGCTGTTTTTTTTGTTTTGTAAAAATTCTTAAATAACTATGAAAGAAGGAAATTGGAATATGTATAAAGTTGATTACAAAGATTATCCTTTAATCAGAAGTTGGAAACAAAATTTAATGAAAAATCAATTATTGTCTATTTCCGTGTAGCATGCGAATTTTATCGGATAAATCATATAAGCGGATAAATCGACTATATAAAAGGATGTGACATCCTTGAATACAGGTGAAACTGATGGGGAGACATGTTCCAAAGTTGATACTGTAACTAAAACGAAAGCTGAATCTTATCGTGAAAGAGTAGAGGGAACGGTACTTCGCCTTTTTCAATTGCGATGACGAATTTATTAGGAAATATACTTCTTACCTCTCCCACCGGATTGTTCTTGTCGAGAAAAAATATGAAAAATATTAAAGTGATCAATTTATCTATAGGTATACCTGTCTTGATAGAACTGGTTCAGTTGCTGCTCTATCTGTTCAAAATTGGTACTAGGACAGTAGATAAAGATGATGTTCTCTTAAATATGCTCGGTATCATTGTAGCTATTACTTTTCAAGAATGGTTTTAAGCAGAAAAAATGCGGATTCTTCGTCACTTTTTGTGAAATGACATAAAAAAAGAATGTATACATTCCGGAACATTTTCCTCAACACTTCAGCTTCATGTACGTATTCTCATGTATGTATAATATTGACGGACTGCACCTGTAGAAAACTCAACTCCATACTTGCGTTATTGCCGCTTTGCCGGCTGCATTAACGGAACTCATCAGAGCGATTTTATGTCTCAGAAATTAAACTGTACGCAATCAGGTGATGGAAGATTATACACGGACTTTGATGATGCCTCTGCTGTTCTTGCGTTTCCTAAACGCTGCAAAAACCGCTTGAGACTTACCGAGCGTGTGGAACAACTCATTGAAGAGATTCGTATTTTTCCAAACCGTGAGTCCATCCTGGTGATTGGGCTGTCTTTCGAGAAATCGATGAACAACCTAACATGACTGAATACTAAGAGCGGCGCAAAAGCACTGGAACATATCAGAGTTACTCAAGATAATGGCAAATAAGCTACGCTTAGAGCTGCAGTGAGTGAACAAGGGAAAACGTTTAGGAAAGCCCGAGCTCTCGCAGCAGGTTCAGCCGATAAAGGGCTTAAATTTTCTTTTAACGAGAAAGCGAAGAAATAACAGTTAAAAAGAAAAGTAGAAGCCATGACCCAAAAAGTCACGGCTTCTGAACTAGTTATTTGTGTTTAGATCTGTTTGTGGCAGCATCTAAAGTTCCTTCAGGGAAACTAGGAGTTACTTGTGTAGCTGTAGTTTGAAATTGTTGAACTTGTAATAATTTCACAGTAAGATCTAAGACGATTTTTTCGCGCAATGTTTTAAACTGGCCTTCAGGTCCTACTTTAACTGGTGAGAAATCAAGTTCATAGAAGTTTGCGGCTATTAATTCACCGTATGGTTGTTCATTATATTTGACGAGATTTTGGAAGAAATATTTATCCAAACGAGGAACAAGGTCATTTTTCTCATTTAAGAAGAGAGCTTTGCTTTGATCAGAAATTCCTATTATTGGGAAAAGAAGGAAATCTCCGGTTGGAGCAGCGTCTGCAAGTTCTGTAAAACCAGAGAACGGAACGTCTGCAATTCTGTCTTGAAGTGCTCCATTGCAGTCTCTGGAAGCATATTCAATATCTTTGCGAATAAATCCTGATACAAATAATTTCGCTCTAGTTACTCTAAAATAGTCCGTTGTACCAATACGTGTAAATCTAACAGGTACTAGTTTCGCTTGTTCCAAAAATACGTTTTTTGTCACTCTCTTAATTTCAGTTGCTGGCGGATCAAGCGGAATATCTGCCTCTACTACCACTTGAATAGTTTTTTCTGCTAATACAACTGGAGTTTTAAGAGTTACAGTAACATCTGGTGTAAGAACTAAATCGGTATTTTCATTTGATAATGGTACTTGTTCTGTCGATTTTACTGGGCAAGCTGGGATTTGATGATCGTCTTTACTCATGAAAAAATCCACTCCTTAATTTTTTTTTTGAGTTTTCCAAACTCTGCATTAATACAATATGCAGCATTCATTTTTAAGTTTGGGCTTTTCACATAATCATTTTTCTCATTTTTAAATCAAAGAGTGGATTTCGTATACATTCGATGATCTCTAGATTCCATTGCCAGCATAACTGACCCGAACTTGTTGTACTTGTAATAAATGAACGATTAAATCCAATATAATTTTTTGGTGCAATTGACGATAGTAAGGTACTGATTCATTTTGTTTGGAACCTTCATTTCCGTTGTCTGCGGCAGTGTACTCAATATTTTGTGATATATATCCTTTTATAAATAAATTTCCTTTCAGTGCTGTACATGTTCCATTATCTAATGATGGGGAGAATTGAGTAGGTACGAATTTACAATTTGTTAGTACGACCTCTTTAGAGATTTCTTTAACGCCCAAAATCTCTTCTTCAAATACAACATCTTCTTCTAAAATTATTTCCATTTTGTATTCCCCTGCTACAACTGGAACTCTAATTTGTATAAAGTCATGAGATGTACAAGTTTTGTTATCTGTTTCGCTTGTTTTCGCAGCTTTTGAGTCATGCAGGGGAACTGCAATAGATTGATAATGATTGTTTTTATTATTCTTACTATAACTGGAAACAGTGTCAGTTAAAGAGATCATTTCATGAATTTTAGAGCAAACTAAACGGCAATCAGGCTGTTCAGGATAATAAGTTGTCGTATTGAGTAATTTTGTGTTTAATTGAGGAGTTTGTTTATTGTTTAAGTCAAGAAATTCAGCTGAATTTTGAACTATACTGCTAAAGATAGGAGAATGAAGAAAGTCATCTATTTCTACAAAAGTCGAAAATGGTCTTTTTATAGTCATTGAACATGTTTTTCCATATTTGATAGATTCATCTGCATTATCAAAATTAATAGCTTTTTGATCATTCGTTCCATCCGATTCGGATGAAGGATGAACAGGCTCAAAAACAGAATCGGTCGGAGATTTTTTATTTATCTCCTGTTCAGCATGAGAAACCTCATCCGTTTTCACAATATGCTCAACATCAGCTGAGGAATTTTGTTCAGGAACGACACCATCCGACGAATGATCCGGCTCAACTTTATGGTCAATAAAATTGGTTTCATGAATATTTTCTTGATCATTTATTTCATCCGGGCCGGATGAAGCAGGAACAGGTTCAAAAACTGAATCGGTTAGAGCATGATCCTTTGTATTCTGTTCAAGACCAGCAGCATGAGAAGTCTCATCCATTTTCGAAGCACGAACAACATCTGTTGTAGGAACTTGTTCAGAATCGGCAATATCCAATGGACGAGTTAGTTCGACTGTATGGTTAATAAAATTGATCTTAAAGACATCTTGATCGTTCGTTTCATCCGAACTGGATGAAGCATGGGCAGGTTCAAATGCTGAATCTGCTGGATGATCCTTTTTATCCTGTTCAAGATCAGCATGGAAATACTCATCCGTAATCACAGCATGCTCATCAACAGCTGAAGGAGATTGTTCAGGATCAGCTCCAACTGATGAGTGAACTGGCTGGTTAATAAAATTGTTTTCACGGACATCCTCATGATCGTTTATTTCATCTGAACTGGATAAATCTTGGGCAGGTTCAAATGCTGAATCTGCTGGATGATCCTTTTTATCCTGTTCAAGATCAGCATGGAAATACTCATCCGTAATCACAGCATGCTCATCAACAGCTGAAGGAGATTGTTCAGGATCAGCTCCAACTGATGAGTGAACTAGCTGGTTAATAAAATTGTTTTCACGAACATCCTCATGATCGTTTATTTCATCCGAACTGGATAAATCTTGGGCAGGTTCAAATGCTGAATCTGCTGGATGATCCTTTTTATCCTGTTCAAGATCAGCATGGAAATACTCATCCGTATTCACAGCATGCTCATCAGCAGCTGAAGAAACTTGTTCAGGAACGGCATCGTCCGATGAATGAACTGGCTCGACTGTATGGTTAATAAGATTGATTTCACTGACATCCTTATGATTGTTTATTTCATCCGAACTGGATGGGGCGTGAACTAGCTCAAAACCCGAATTGGTTGCAGGTTGATCATTCGTCTCCTGTTCATCAAGATCAGTTAGAGAAATCTGCTTAATATGAGAAGCCTCATCCGTATTCACAGCATGCTCGTCAACAGCTGGAAAAACTTGTTTAAGATTGTTTTCATCCAATAATTGAGCAAGCTCGACTGAATGATCAAAAGAATTGGTTTCAAAGTTATCCTCTTGATCATTTATTTCATTCGAGCTAGATGCAAAAGTATACACAAGTTCAAAAACCGAATCCATTGAATCTTGATCGTATTTCTCATGATGTTCAAAATCAGTTAAAGAAATACGCCTAACATGAGAAAAACCATCCATTTTCAAAGTATGATCATTACTAGGAAAGAGAACTAGTTCAGAATTGGTTCTATCCGATGATGAATGAGCTCTATCGACTGAATGATCAATAGGATCAGTATCAAAGCCATCCTCTTGATCATTTATTTCATCCGAATTGGATGAAGGATGAACAGGCTCAAGAACCGAATCGGCTGAGGGGTGCTCCTTTGTCTCATGGCTAGGGCTAGGTAGAGAAATCTGCTTAATATGGGAATCATCCGTTTTTAAAGTGTGGTCATCAGTTGAGGAAACGTGTTCAGGATCAGTCGTTCTATTCGATGGTTGAGTAGGACCACAGATGCTGCCTGTATGATTTCTTTTAGACATATTATACTTTTTGTATAAATTCATCAGTTTAGAAACATTATTTTTATTTTTGTTTAGTTTGGTCACCTTTTTTATCCCGTAATTTTCATGTGAATCATCTGCTTCTGCTGTATCAATGCGATTTGGCACAATATCTGATTTGTGACTATCATCATCTTCTTCTCTATGCTGAAAATTGGGGCATACAGATTTTTTTTGAACTCTTGAAGATTTAAAAATGTTCATTTGTTTAGAACGTATTTGCTGCATCCTCTCATGGTGAATCCATGGAGTTTTCATGACACCTCACTCCCAAATTAACGAATTTTTACTGTATTTATTTATGCTTTATTTCCCGCATTTGTCCCTGTACAATTCAGGAAATTTCAAAAATAAGCTCTATGTAGCATTTTTCTCAAATCAGATGATTTGCCTGTTTCTCTTCAAAAATTCGATAAATGGGGATACTATGCCCGCTAATCTTTTTATAATATTGATATGGAATATAAAAATAAATGATTGCATAGATGAATGAAATGAAAAGTTTTTAGATATAAGAAGGGGGATCTTGAAGGATTAAAAGAGGACAAAATTAGAGCTTTTTATTTCCGAATAAGATACTTCCATTGTTGAAATTAGCGTAATTAAACACAAAAACACAAGGGGCTGTCTAATAATGAACTGCCCTAACAAGAACATTAAGGTTTTATGCTTCGCCTATTTGATGAAACAAATTTAAAGCGCTAAAGTGAAAAGTGTGGTAAACTTTATTATCATTAAAATGTAATAGGGTGTTTGATTCAATTGGAAATTAAACAATTGAAGTGTTTTCTTGAGGTTACACGTACCGGCAATTTTACCACTGCATCTGAGAATCTGTTCATTACGCAGCCTGCTCTCAGCAGAATTATCAAATCATTGGAGGATGAAATTGGAGCACCGCTTTTCATACGTACTAGAAAAAAGCTGATATTGACGGATGCAGGCCGTATTTTAAAAAAACATGCTTTAAAAATTGAAAATCAGCTGCAGCAATTGGATGCAGAACTTGATAAAATGTTTATGCAAAGAAAACGACAAATTCGCATCGGGCTACCTACGATTACGAATTCCATTTTCTTCTCAAAATTGATTGCATCGTTTCATGAAGAATATCCAGAGGTGATTTTCCTACTAGAAGAGGATGGTTCCAAACCAGTTGAAGAGAAGGTTCTCAATAATTTATTGGATTTTGGGGTCGTTGTTCTTTCTGAGGAAAATGAAAATCTTGACAGTATTATATTTGTGAATGAGAAATTAAAACTAGTTGTCTCTTCGTCTCATCGTCTGGCGGGAAAACAGGAAGTGTCTTTGCAGGAGCTAAAAAAAGAGGACTTTATTATGTTCGACCGGGATTTTGTGCTAAGAAATCTTGTCATCAATTCTTGTAGAGAAGCCGGTTTTCAACCGAAAATTATTTCAGAAACATCACAACTGGAGTTTATTCAAGAATTGGTTGCCTACAATATAGGCATTACTTTGCTGCCTGAAAGTACGTGTATAGAACTAACAGATGATTTTAAAACGATCACCGTCACTAATCCGGAAATCGAATGGAATCTGGCAATGATTTGGAGAAAGGATGTAAGCTTATCACAGATTGCGCAGGAATTTGTACGATTTGCAAAAGAAAAGCTGTCGACAGCTAATCCCGGACAGGATTCTAAATCCGATTGAGTCAACTATAAGAAAGCTTCCTTTTATGAAAGGGAAGCTTTTTTTACTTGAAGCAGAAAAAAAGAAGAAAGTGTCTTTTTTGTGTGGAGCCGTCTCTTGTACTTAAGCAGGGGTTAGGAAGGATTCATTTGAATATCATGTTTCATATGTTCGTGGAAGCGGCCGCTATCTTTTCATGAAAAATAGATAGAGGTTCTAGATGTCCGTTGATTTCTCGCATCTACAATATAGATAGCTTGAAGAAAGACGGATGTTTCCAACGGTTAGGGACCGTTTGGGACTTGCTCTCGTTGTGCGAATGCGAGACAGTGGTCCGACCGTCCATAAACAATACGAGCTCTATATGGTGTAAACATTTTTTTCAATAGTCAATCACTATTCGTTGTAAAAGAGGTAAAAACAATGTATATTTAATTGAGAATGATAATCATTTACTGGGTTCTAGGAGAGGTGGAAATAGATGAAACATGACGAATTATACGATGTGACGATTATTGGCGGCGGACCAGCGGGGTTGTATGCGGCATTTTATAGCGGATTGCGGGAAATGAAAACAAAGCTGATTGAGTATCAGCCGCAATTGGGCGGCAAGCTTCATGTTTACCCGGAGAAAATGATTTGGGATGTTGGAGGACATGCACCGATTACAGGAGAACAATTAATTAAGCAGCTTGTCAAGCAAGGATTAACATTTAATCCTACAGTGGTTCTAAATGAAAAGATTGAATCGATGAAACGAAAGGAAGATGGCACTTTTATATTGCAGGCCGCTTCTGGACGGCAGCATTTTTCCAAGACGGTCATTGTCGCAGTGGGAAGCGGTATATTAAAGCCGCAAAAACTGGAGATCGAGGGTGCAGAAAAGTTTGAGGTGGCTAATCTGCATTATACAGTGAAATCGTTAAAGATCTTCAAAAATAAAACGGTCATCATTTCAGGAGGAGGCAATGCGGCTATTGATTGGGCGAATGAATTAGTGCCGATTGCTAAAAAAGTGTATTTGACGTATCGAGGGGAGATGTTAAAAGGTCTTGAATCGCAGGTGACGCAGCTTCTAAACAGCTCGGCTACTTGTTATTTTCATACCTCGATTACCAAATTGATTGCCAGCGAAGATCATGAACGGATTGAACGAGTCGAGCTAACAAACCGTGAAACAGGAGAGATCACCTATTTATCGATTGATGAAGTAATTGTGAATCATGGCTATGAGCGCGATTCCTCCTTGCTGGAAAAAAGCGAGTTGAATATTCAAATGATTGACAATCACTACATTGCGGGCAACGCCCATAGCGAATCTTCTGTACCGGGACTTTATGCAGCGGGGGATATTCTAAAATACGATGGGAAATTGCATTTGATTGCGGG
This sequence comes from Aeribacillus sp. FSL W8-0870, assembly GCF_037963755.1. Lineage (NCBI taxonomy): Bacteria > Bacillati > Bacillota > Bacilli > Caryophanales > Bacillaceae > Aeribacillus > Aeribacillus sp. FSL W8-0870. The sequence continues at coordinate 4,024,761 of NZ_CP150165.1, read as the reverse complement.
GGCCTTTCAGGATGCCGCAAATGCGGTAAATAGCGCTAAACAATTTATTGAACCTAAGGCTGATAAATTTGGCATGGTATCATCCCATAACGAAATCTTTAAAGAACTCAACCGAGAATTGATAAAGCAAATGATGAAATAAAAGTTTATTTGGAATAGAATGTAACACACGACCAAGCTCAATGATACGATCCCTTTATAGTAGACAGGAAAAAGAAAGCCTGTTCATCTGTCTATTATGGAGGGATTTTTCTATATGTGCTTTTTTATTCCTGTCTACTTGACTGGGGACAGCTCATCACACGGGTGGTTTTTTGTTTAGGTTAAAGAGCGCTTCCATACTATTTTGTTATGAATTGTATATAGGATTGGCATTGTATCTTTGCAAACCAGCTATATTATAATTCTCTTTGTAAAAATTCTAATACGGATGAAGCGTACGCTTCAAAAGTATTTTTATACGTAAGGTGATCATGATGGAAGCAAAAAAAGTTAAAGAAACACGTGTTGTTCAAACAGATCAAGTGCTCATTAATGATTTGAACAATTATCATACATTATTTGGCGGAGTTTTAATGAAGAAGATGGATGCATGTGCGACGCTTTCCGCCCGCAGACATACAAGGGTAAAGGAATGTGTTACGGCGTCGACCGACTCCGTTAATTTCCTTGAACCGATCCGGGTAAGTGATTCGGTTTGTATTGAATCATTTGTTAGCTATACAGGTAAAAGATCCATGGAGATTTTCTGTAAAGTGATTGCAGAAGATCTAGAAACTGGGAAACGAAGAATTGCAGCTACTGCATTTTTCACTTTTGTTCCCTTGGATGAGAATAAAAGACCGTTGGAAGTACCGCCTATTATTCCAGAAACAGAGGAAGAAAAATATCTCTACGAAACAGGAAAAGAACGTGAAAGCATTCGCAAGTTAAAAAGACAACAAAATAAAGAACTCGTGTCCAGACTTTCACTGAATAAACCGTGGGATTAATACGGAACAAAGGAATGATATAGTGTGATAATAGACTCTAGTTACGATGAGTTGAAAAATGCACAAACCGCTATCGAAAACTTAAAGGCAACAACACCAACTATTTATCGGAAATTTTTAAATATCGTCCATTTGACTCGTCAATTACAATATGGATATCAATATATGGGCTCTTTACTAATGGATGAAGACCCGGATCGATTCCAACCGAAATTTCAGGATGATTATGTATTGTCTATCTATCATCAGGAAATCGAAAAACTAAAAAAAGATAAAAGATTTCCGGAATTAAAACAATTGCTGCAATCATATAAACATATTAGCTATACAAACATTAGCAAGCTGGCTTTAGGGAAAAACCAGCAGCATTAATTGGTCCAGCTGTGGTCCATTAATTGCTCGAAGGGAACTGAAAAAATTTAATTGGGTGGATCGAACTTTGATTCGATTCACCTTATTTATTTTTAAAGAGTGTTAAAAGGCTGCTTTCTCCGGTCATAAATTCCATGCAAACAGCTGTCCGAAAAAATGTTGCTTGAAAAAAGGGGCGCCTCTTAGCTGAAAAATCAGCTTGAGACAGCCCCCACACTACCAACGGTTATTCTAAGGCCTTACTCCTTTTTAGTCCATTCACCGACAAATTCGATTTCGCTATAGGAATAGAAGTCTTTCAATATCTTTTCGCGATCATCTAAGAAAAGCTGATCTGCTACTTCTGATACGAGCTTGCGTATACCGTATTTCAAGCCGGAAAGAGCAGCTGCTGTAATGCCACAGCTGATCAAACCCGAATAGTTGAAAGCGAAAATTCCGTACAGAAGCTTTTTGCCCTTTTCATCGCGGCTTATAAAAGCGAAACCAGGGCTGAGATAAGGATGGGCATCAAGCATTGGATTGGCCAGCTCCTTCGGGGGATGATAGCGGTCTCCCCAACGAGCAATGTGGCTTTCGACAAGTTTCAGCTCCGGACGCAAAGCAGGATCAGTGACGAGTCCGGTGCAGATGATCAGAAAATCGAAGGTGAACTTGCCCTGAGGTGTGGTCACTACTGCACCTTGATCTGCAGCTTCAACATCAAGCCATGGTGCTCCTAAGTGCAGGTGAAAACCGGGCCATGAGGCTGCGCGTCCGAAGGTATCGTTGGTCGGCGGCTGATTATATTTAAAGAAATGAGCGATGATTGCATATTTATCAGCGTCCGATAGAGCTTGGAAATGTTCAATTAGACCGGAAACTTCCATATAGCGGATCGGATTGATACGCTGCAATTTCTTGCGGCGGACAAAGACATGAACTTCGGCCGCACCCTCTGATAAGGCAAAATTGGCATTATCAAAGGCAGATGCGCCGCCGCCCAAAATTCCGATCTTTTTCCCTTGTAGTGCTTTAAAATCAATTGCTTCTGAGGAGTGGGCATAGAGATGATGCGGCAATTTTTCAGCAATGAAAGGAGGAACATGCCATTCGCCGCCGCCTTGAATTCCCGTGGCTAAAATAACCTTTCGTGCGAGCAATATGTCAGATGGTGCACCCGTTCCTTCAATATGAAGCCGATGAATCCCTTCATCAGTCGGCTCTATCAACTTCAACTTTACTTCATTGATGACGGGCAGATTGAGAACTTTCCGAAACCAGCGCAAATAATTCATCCAATCTCCCCGAGGAATTTTGTCTAGCGCTTCCCAGCCTTCCGATCCGAATTGTGCTTCCCACCAAGCGCGGAAGGTTAGGGAAGGAATCCCAAGATCGATGGAGGTCAAATGTTTAGGTGTTCGCAAGGTCACCATACGGGCGTAGGTTTCCCACGGTCCTTCCCAGCCCTCTCGGTTTTCATCAATGACAAGAATGTTGGATATTCGTTCGCGTAGAAGACCGAAAGCCGCACCTAAGCCGCTTTGGCCGCCGCCGACGATCACGACATCGTAGACATGCCCTTCAGGTTTTTTTAGCGTTCGCACCCAGCTTGGACCTCCGAAGGCGAGATAGGAAAGATCGGTTTTCACTTGTTTGTTTAATGCCTCTAAGCTCATCCTTTTTCACTTCTTTCAACTGTAAGATTTGAAAGTCACATATGTCAGCCTTATCCGTAAACAGAAATCCGCATGAGAAGAATTATTATATTGAATCAATCATTATTGTTTTTACAGTACCACTTGCCCATATAGTATCACTTCAACCATTTTTATTGAATGTGTATTGTATCTAAAATCTCCTTTAATCGTTATGTAAAATAACTAAAAATGCTTGTTTAATTTCTTCTAAGGAACGAATAACAAGGCTATCTTCATCTAGTCGTTCCTGTAAAACACTCCTAATGAGCCAATAGCTAACCGATTGCCCCGATTTCTCCAATGGGCATAATTTGTGCAAAAAAGCGCATCTTCTGATGTTCATTCCTCAGTCAATTTGTGTGGATTTTTTCTAGTTCAGATGCTTATTGTTGCTTTTTGTATAAATCCGCAGCGGTCAGCTTTTTTAAGACGATAACTATTAAAGCCGAATCTGTTTAAAAAATTTTTTCTATCATTTACAAAAAATGAGTGATTACTCACTTAACAAAATTCATTTGCACAACTATAATTTATGTGAGTACTCACTCATTTTGTACGAAAGGAAGGGAAAAAATGGCCTCAATGATTATTGTCCGTAAAGCTGCGATTTCATTTGGGAAGGAAAAAGTGCTAAAAAATATTGATTTGGACGTAAATGAGGGAGAGATTTTCGGGCTTCTTGGTCCATCCGGCTCTGGGAAAACGACGTTGGTCAAAATGATCACAGGAATTTTAGAGGGAGATCAAGGGAAAATTTCCATCAAAGATCAAAAAGTTCCTTCACTCGAGCTAATGAAATCAATCGGTTATATGGCGCAATCGGATGCTCTTTATCAGGAGTTGACCGCGAAAGAAAACCTGGAATTTATAGCCGCTATTTACGGGCTAAAACGCCAAGAACGGAAGAAAGCGATTCAGGAAGTTTTGGAAATTGTCGATTTAACTGATCATATGGATAAAGTTGTCAAGGACTTTTCAGGTGGGATGAAAAGGCGGTTGTCTCTAGCTGCTTCGCTCATGCATAAACCGGATCTATTAATTTTAGACGAACCGACGGTTGGAATCGATCCAGTGCTTCGCCAATCGATATGGAGTGAATTAAGAAAACTAAAAAACAACGGGATGACCATTTTAGTTACGACACATGTCATGGATGAAGCGGAAAAGTGTGATCGTCTGGCCATGCTAAGAAACGGTTATATCATTGCTTGTGATACGCCGGAAAAGCTAAAAGAAAACCAAAAGGTCGATTCACTTGAAGAAGCATTTTTAGCATACGGGAGGAATGAGAAATGAGAATAGGAGCTGTTGTCATCCGAATTATAAGACAGCTGTTAAGGGATAAACGGTCGATTGCTTTATTGATCTTTGCGCCGCTTTTAGTTATCACTCTTGTATGGCTTGTATTAGACGGCGACCCATACGAACCGAAAATAGCAGCAGAAAATATACCGGCGCCGCTTGAGCAAGTATTGCAAAATGAATTGGAGAAAGATGTTGTTCACATGTCCGAAAGTGAAGCGAAGGAGGCTTTTCAAAAAGAGGATTTAGATGCATTTATAACGATAAAAAATCATGTTCCGTATGTTTTGCTGGAAGGAAGCGACCCGACAGCCAATTCAGCGGTTATGAAGGTGATTCAAACCGCCTTCAGCTCCCTGTCAGACCAAAAAAATATTCAGCCTGATGTCGAATATTATTATGGCTCTGACAAAATCAATCTTTTTGATCAGACGGGTTCAGTACTAATCGGTTTTTTTGTCTTTTTCTTTGTTTTTGTGCTAGGCGGTATTTCATTTTTGCGGGAAAGAACACAAGGAACATTAGAAAAATTGCTGTCGACGCCGATTAAAAGATGGGAGATTGTAACAGGCTATTTGCTAGGATTTGGCTTATTCACGATTATTCAATCGTTCGTTATTGTCACGTATTGCGTATATGTACTTGATATTTGGATGGCAGGGGATTTTTGGCAGCTGTTAGTAGTTACATTTTTATTAGCCATCACTGCGCTGGCGCTTGCTACCCTTTTATCAGCCTTTGCAAATAATGAGCTGCAAATCATGCAGTTTATTCCGATTGTCATCATTCCACAAGCATTTTTTTCGGGAATCTTTAACTTGGAGACATTGGCAGAGTGGTTGCAAGTGTTGAGTAAATTTATGCCGCTTACTTATGGAGCGGACGCCATTCAAGAAATCATGATTAAAGGAAAAGACTTGGTCGATCTTTGGCAGGATTTGCTAATATTGTTCGGCTTTGCGCTGCTTTTCTATGTCTTAAATATATTTGCATTGAAAAAACATCGCAGGTTATAACAATAAAAGAGAGAAATAAGGAGGAAAGTGTATGGACCAGAAAAATTTTATGGACGAGTTCATGAAGGCAGCGAATCAAGATTTAACGCCGAAGCAGGCAAAAATTCTTCAAGCGGCAGTCGAAATTTTCGCCGAAAAAGGGTATGCTGCGACATCCACGAGCGAAATTGCGAAAAGAGCCGGGGTAGCGGAAGGAACGATTTTTCGCCATTACAAAACAAAAAAAGATTTGCTGATATCCATCGTTTCACCGATCATTATAGAATTTGCCGTTCCCTTATTTGCTGAAAGGTTTATCAATGAAGTTTTCCAGGATCAACGACTTGATGATTTTGAAGATCTGTTAAGGAAAATCATCCGCAACCGCTATCAATTTGTCAAAAACAATGTCCCATTGTTAAAAATTTTTTTTCAGGAAATAGCGTTCCATGCAGAAATTCAAGAAAAATTTAGCGCGGTTTTTACTGAAAAAGTTTTGCCTCAGTTTATAAAAGTTGTCAACCATTTTAAACAAAATGGGCAAATAGGTGATTTTCCCACCGAGACTGTCATTCGTTTAACGATTAACGCGATCGTTGGGTTTTTCATTACCCGCTTTTTGGTCATGCCGGATTATCCATGGGATGACGAGAAAGAAATGGAATACACGGTCCAATTTATTCGAAACGGGTTAAAGGGGATTTGACGGCTTAATCAATCATCAAAGATACATGATTTTTTGCAGGATAGTCTGCCCTGAAGGAAGACTATCCTCTTTTAATTAAATTGGAATTAACCAAGCGGTCTTCGAAATTTAGCAATATGGTATATATTAGCAATACCAGCGGCTTGTTGAATCTGATTTCATTTACCCTCGTTTTTTTCTCATCAAACTGCTGATTATCAAATTTGTTAATGCATTATCAATCAACCACCACTACTTGTTGGCTTCCATATATCTTTTTAATGTTGGGACTAATATTTTCTGTTATTAAGTATGTTAAATCTTTAGTAGGACATACAATGTGATTGGAAACAGTGCTTAATTTATCAGATGTTGCCATCCCTAATATTTCAGAAGAGATGGAAGCCATTTTCCGCTTTACTAATGCTTCTGATAAGCTTGGGACGCTGATTCCTATATAAGGATCAATTTTGTAAATTCCCATGATATATAAATCTGCTCTCATATTACTTAAAGATTCGACAGTGTCTATTCCTAAATTAACCATTGATTGTTTGAATAAAGTTCCGCCGATCATAATAACATCAATATGTTGATGATTAGTCAGAGCCATAGCGATTGGCGGGCTGTTTGTAATGACGGTGGCTTTTAATGTTAAAGGTAATTGGTTTACTAGATGTAAATTAGTCGTTCCTCCATCAATTAATAAAACCATGTCTTCTTTTATAAAGGATAAAGCTTTTTTAGCTAATTTAATTTTAACTTCATTAAACATGTGCTGCCTTGTTGAAAAATCAACAACAGGAGGCCCTATCCTCAAAGCTCCGCTATGAACCCTTTTAATAAGTCCGCGGTTATCAAGCTCCTTTAAATCTCTTCGAATTGTATCCTCCGAAACTGACAGGCGTTTACTTAAATCGCTTGCAATAACTTTATGTTCTTCATTTAAAATCTGCAAGATTTTTTGTTGACGTTCTTCCTTTAGCATAGTGACTTTACTCCTTTAAGTCTTTCTTATAGTTTATCATAATTTCAACAATTGATCAAAACGCATTCGCGCAAATAATGGCACAAAAACGCAAAAACATGCTTTACTTTTCATTATATGCGTTTTATAATAAAGGAAAACATGCAAACACATGCAAATGGAGGCACAAACATGCAAAACAATAAAAAAATAACGATTGCACCTTCTATAATGTGTGCTGACTTATGTAATTTAGAAAAAAGTGTAAAAGAAATTGAGAAAGAAGGACTGGATACTTTACATATTGATATTATAGATGGACACTTTAGCCCTAGTATGCCATTGGGAATAGATACTATTAAGCAATTACGAAAAATAACTGATATGAATTTTGATGTCCACATTATGTCCAATAATAATGAATTTTTTATACAAGAGATGATCAAAATTGATGTACAACAAATATCATTTCACTATGAAACGAGCACTCATATTGATCGATACATTAACTTAATAAAAAACAATGGAATTAAAGCAGGTTTAGCACTCAACCCAGCAACTCCCCTGTCTGTCCTGGATTATATTTTGCCGCAGTGCGATACCATTTTGTTAATGTTAATCAATCCAGGCTTTGCAACTGATGAAAATGAAAAGCAAGTTTCTTATGCAATAAAAAAAGTAGAAGATTTGGCGCGATTAATAAAAGAAAAAGAATTGGATACAAATATTGAGGTTGATGGCAGAGTATCTTTAGACACAATACCAAGCTTAGTAAAAGCTGGGGCCGACATACTAGTTGCCGGGAGTACAAGCTTATTTATTCGAGACAAAAGTTTAGCTGAGAATAAAAAAGCGATGGAAAAATGCATCATAGAAGGTTTATTGTGAAAAGAGGGGAAATAATGGTTAATTACTATGATATTGTAAAGGAAATTACAAACGAACTCACCACTACTTTAAACCAAATTGATATGAATGAAGTCAATAAATTGTTAATCGAGATAAAAAAAGCAGATAAAGTATTTTTTGTCGGGGTTGGAAGAGTTCTATTATCTTTGAAAGCTATCGCTAAACGATTAGCTCATCTTGGTATTAAAACTTATATTGTCGGCCAAATCACTGAGCCTGCAATAACTGAAAAAGACTTGTTGATAGTGGGATCGGGAAGCGGAGAAACGGCTTTTCCATTAATCATTGCAAAGAAGGCAAAGCAATTTAAAGCAAAAGTTGCTCATATAGGTGCAAATCCAAATAGCTCAATGAATGAGTATTCAGATTGTTTCGTAAGGATACCAGTAGGTACAAAACTACAGCTGCCAAATGAAGTGAAATCTGTACAACCAATGACAAGCTTATTTGAACAAAGCTTATTGTTATTAGGCGACGCGTTAGCCTTAATGATGATTAGAGAGCAAAATATTGATATGTCTAGTCTTTGGCAATATCACGCGAATTTAGAGTAAAAAGTTAATAGCTTCGCTGGATTGGATATTCTTTGATAAAGAGTTTTAAGTATTGTAAAGTCCTGCGGTAATATGTCAAGGTGAAAAATCATAGAAATTGGAAATTCCCTTGTCCGATGATCCGAAAAAAGGCAATACTGAAGAAACCCAGTATTGGTACATGTAATAAACTGGGTCTAAAGGTTGATATTGGTATACCAGATCGATCCTCTTATCGATCTTCCCCCTTTCTTGGCGTGTAGATTTGACCGTTGCGTAGCAGCGCATCGATCACACGCACGAGTTTTCTAGCGGTGAGGACGAGGGCTCGTTTATGTTGGTGTTTGGGCACTTCCTCATACTTCTTCCGGTAGTACGCACGAAACGTCGCATCATGCCGTTGCACCGAGTTGGCAGCCTCCACTAGGTAGTAACGGAGATAGCGATTGCCGGAACGAATGAGGGAGGTGTCCTCGGCTTGAAAACGGCCCGATTGGTGCTTGGACCATGTCAAGCCGGCATATTTTGCCAAGGCGGCCTGGTTGTGAAACCGCTCGATTTGCCCGATTTCGGCCAGGATGCCTGCGGTATAAACCGGTCCGATGCCTGGGATGGTTTGCAGTGTGTTCGGAATGCCTTCAAGATGGCGGGTAATGGCTTTATCGAGCTCTTTGAGCTGCGATTGCAGGCTGCGGATTGATTGAATCGACAGCCCTAACAGCAAGTCGATGGAATCCTCGACACACTTGGACAACCGATACGACGAACGGGCCGCCTTTTGAATCGACTTGGCGATGCATTCCGGATCGGCAAAGCGATTGCGCCCTTTTTGGCGCAGGAAGTCGGCCAACTGCTTGACATCCATTTGGCAGATGTCATCGAGGCTCCACGACTCAAGCAGCAGTTCGAGAATGGCATGTCCGAAGATCGAACTGTCCACCTCTTGGGTAAAGGAACTGCATTTGTAAAACAAGTGCTGGAGAAAATACTGTTTCTCACGGGTTAACTGGTGGACGAGATGATATCGCATGCGTGTCAGTCGCTGAAGCGCGAGAAACTGCTCCTTGAGGACAGCCGTCATCTTCAGACGGCCGAAGCGAAGCCGATCCGCAATGATCCAAGCATCGATGTCATCCGTTTTCTCCAAGTCGACATAGGCTTCTTTAAACTTGCGAATGAGCTTTGGATTGATCGTAAACACCTTGACGTTCCAAGCCTGCAAGGCCTCCTGCTGGTGGAAAAACATAGCTGGATGCCAACTGTAGACCGAGGTGGCTTCCATCCCGATCAGAATTTCGGTTGGCTTTCGCTTGTTAGCCCACAGGAGGATTTGATCCCGAAGGAAGGTGGCGCCCAGAAGATGATTATCCACTTTGAAGCGTGCGCACGTATTTCCTTCATGATCCATAATGCAGGTGGCTAAGTCGCGTGAGCTCACGTCGATCCCGACGTAGAGTTTCATGAGATCACCTCCTATTGTTGTAGGATCGAGGGGTAGGACTCTTCGGGATGCCCCCGGATCGCGCCTGTTGACCAGTCACCCTCGCATATGAGAACTCACGTTGGACCATGGGCTGCCCTGGAAGCTGCTCCTTCCAGCATGGGGAAAACCAACGGGAACAGCCTGCGGGTTAGACGTCCAAACAGGGGCCGAGGAGACAGACTTTACAAGTAGTCAAAGCTACAGGAGTGAGAAGAGTATCCCCGATGATCCTAAGACCATTATCCAGGAACATTGCGAAAAGTCCAACCCCGGTACGCTGAACCCTTTGTGGGAGGGGCGCGCCCCTCCCACAAAGGCAACCACCCAAGATATGCGATTGTCAAGGAGCGTATCGGACTGGAAATTCGATAAAAAAACTTTCTGAAACTTAGTATACGAGGGAGATAATATTATGCTAGCGTTGCATTTTGGTGCAGGGAATATAGGGAAAGGTTTAATTGGTTACTTATTAAACAAAACTGGGTATGAAGTTTGTTTCGTGGATATAAATCAAAAAACGGTTGATAAATTTAACAATTACAATAGTTATCAGGTTGAGATATTAGATGATAATCATACGATAGAGACTATCTCTCCGGTTTCAGCATTAAACAGTGTAACACAAGAAGAAGAAGTGATCAATGCTATTGTGAATGCAGATTTAATTACAACATCTGTCGGCATCAATAACATACCTAAAATTGCTAATATATTAGCTCAAGGCCTTTTGAAAAGAGCAAAAGAAAATAAAAAGAAGATCGACATTATCGCAAATGAAAATGCAATTAACGCTTCTTCCAGTTTGAAACGTGAGATAAAGAGATATGTTTCAAATAAAGAAATGGAAAATATATGTACTTTTGTTGGCTTTCCTAATTCAGCTATTGATCGCCTAGCTTTATCAAAACATAGCGAAGGGGGTGAGAGTGTTCTTGTAGAACCGTTCTATGAATGGATCATTAACAAATCAGAAATCGTTAATGCAGATTCGCCTATTATAAAAAACGCAATCTATGTTGAAGATTTACAGCCTTATATTGAAAGAAAATTATATTTAGTGAATATGGGTCATGCGGCAACTGCTTATATTGGGTTTTTAGCAGGAGAATCTACAATACAGAGCGCTTTGAGAAATGCAAAAATTGAACATCTTGTACGGGAAACGCTAAATGAAGCTTCCCAATATATTTTAAGGAAATTTAATATGGACCCAAAAGATATGAGTGATTTTATTGAAAGAATTATAAAGCGCTTTAAAAACAAAAATATTAGCGACTCGATTTTGCGAGTAGGAAGATCGCCGATTCGCAAACTGGGCTATAATGAACGATTAATTAAACCCACTAGAGAACTTTTTGATTTAGGACTTTCAATAGAATATTTATCAGTTGCCGTTGCTGCTGCATTTTTATTCGATAACCCTGATGATGAAGAGTCTGTAATTTTGCAAAACTACATTTGTGAAAATGGGATCGAACAAGCCATTTTACATTTTACAGAGTTAGAAAATAAAACAATTAGAGAAAAAATTAAAGAAATTTATTATCAACTAAAAATACAGAAATGGTAGTGTAAATAGAATCATGAAGAAAGGTGAAACGGTGTGTTAAGTGAATATTTAAAAGGTAATATAAATTTCTTGAATAGAGTATCTTCATGGGAGGAATCTATAAGAGTTGCTTCCGATCCTTTATTAAAAAAAGGTAATATTACTCCTAAATATATTCAAGATATGATTGATAATGTCAATAAAAATGGTCCATATATAGTAATTGTTCCGGGAATTGCCATGCCGCATGCAAGAAACGAAGGAGGAGTAATCAAAACAGGCATTTCTTTTTTGAAATTACAAAACAACGTGCAGTTCCCAGAGGGAAAAGAAGTGAATATTATTATCGTCTTAGCGGCTGAAGACAATTCAAGTCATTTAGGTTTGCTATCCGACTTATCTTCTATACTAATTGATGAAGATGTTGTAAATAAGTTTAGAAATTCAAGCAATGAAGAAGAAATAATGAATGTTATTAAAATGGTAGAATAAAAAATGTTTTTTTGATTAAATTTAAAATTTAAACATCTTTTTTTTTCAAAAAAGTATAGAAATTTCTTCTATAAATATTGATATGAAGAAAGGGTGTTATACATGGAAAATGTAATTAAAGCCAAAACCCCATCTTTTCGTGCACGCATCCAAGCTGTTGGAGGATTCTTGACCAATATGGTTTTGCCGAATATTGGAGCTTTTATTGCATGGGGGTTATTAACAGCTTTGTTTATACCTTCTGGCTGGTTTCCAAATGAGAATCTTGCTAGTATAGTTGATCCGGCAATCAAGTATTTATTGCCTTTGCTTTTAGCAAGCACAGGAGGGAGAATGGTTGCCGGCCAAAGGGGCGCTGTAATGGGTACCATCGGAGCCATAGGGCTAATAGTTGGATCCGATATACCAATGTTTTTAGGCGCGATGATTATTGGTCCTTTGGGAGGCTGGCTTATAAAGAAATTTGATAAATTGATAGATGGTAAAATACCTGCAGGATTTGAAATGATTGTTAATAACTTTTCAATTGGTATTTTAGGCTTCTTTCTAATGATTTTCTCCTTTTATTTTATAGGACCGGTTATTGAAGCGGCAAATAATGTTGTTTCATCCGCTATTAAATCTCTAGTGGATACAGGGTACTTACCATTATTATCTCTTATTAATGAGCCAGCTAAAGTATTGTTTTTAAATAACGTCATTGATCAAGGAATATATTATCCTTTAGGTATGCAAGAAACGCTTGAAGCAGGAAAATCAATTTACTTTACCGTTGCGTCAAACCCAGGACCTGGTCTTGGATTATTATTAGCTTTTAGCTTTTTCGGCAAAAAGGCTGCTAAGCGGACTGCTCCGGGTGCTATAATAATTCATTTCTTCGGAGGCATTCATGAGTTATACTTCCCATATGTATTAATGAAACCATTAACAATTTTAGCAATGATTGCCGGCGGGATGTCAGGTATTACAACTTTTTATCTTTTCGATGCGGGTCTTGTAGCTGGACCTAGTCCGGGATCCATAATATCTTATTTAGCTTTAACCCCTAAAGGTAATTTCCTAGGAATCATTTCAGGTGTAATCGTAGCTGCGGTAGTATCCTTCATCGTTACTGCAATAATATTAAAGTTTGATAAAAAAACAGATGAAGAAGATTTTACAAGTTCAATCGAAAAGTCAAAAGCAATGAAATCTGAAGGGAAACAAATTTTAAATCCATCTAATGAACTGTCTAATACAAAAATAAGTAAAATTTCATTTGCTTGCGATGCAGGTGCCGGCAGCAGTGCATTAGGTGCAACCACATTTAGAAAAAGACTGCAAAAAGCAAATATTGACGGTATTGAAGTAAAACATTATAGAATAGAGGATGTTCCAGAAGACACTGACATTATCGTCGTTCATAAAGATTTATTAGAAAGAGCAAGATTATCTCATAAAAACAAAAGAATTATCACTATAGAAAATTATATAGAAGATCCTAATTTATTAAAATTAATTGATGAATTAGGGAAAAGGTAAACAAATGGTTTTGTGTAATTGGAGATTCTTTGCTTGCAAACGTTATCAACAATTTTATAGATATTAGTATTAAAAAGAAAAATAATCATTAGGAGATTAGAGATATGAAAACAGTACTCCCTTGAGATTTAACTTTTGTGGACGTGGTGTTTTTGCAAATGGCGCAAATAAGGCAATGCTCACTTTTGCAATCGCGGACGGCTCACCACGTCCACTATTCAAAATTAGATTGAACAAAGGCCCTAACTTATATAAGTTAAATAGCCTAAGATACCATAAATTTAATTTACGGTTTTTCTAATCTGAAATGAATTGAAAGCAATGGAACTCCTGATTTATCTTTTTAAAAATATGTTCAAAGTTTTTTAAGTTTCTATCTCTCTAATAAACGAAGAAGTTGTTTTATGGTAATTTTGCAAAATTAAGCGATACACCAATTATTTCAGATTCGGCTATTGTGATTTTGTGTTGAAGACAACAAGAAAATAATAAACATCCGCCCACTATAAAATTATTAATTTTCACTTTTTCAAACGTGCCTATTTCTAAGTCTTTCTATATAATACTTGAATTTGGAAACAGTTTCAAGTTTTATTTAATAATCATTATAGGTGACACCTTTTTTTCGAGTTTGAGCTGTCTGCTTATTCCTGTGAAAAATCATTCTACATGCGAAAAGCTTTTTGGGAAAGAATTGCACTTTGGAACAAACAAAGATAAAGAAATAATAGGAAATGACAGAAATGATGGAAAATACGCTCTGTTTTTTCTTAACGTTTAATTATGTAGAAAACGATCAAGATCAGAAGTATCATCTTTTACGAATGAATCTAACAAAGCTGTTGAAATCATTATCTTCAATCTATAGCAAAAGCCGGAATGGTATCATAACCACTCCGGCTTTTTGATTGCAAAGTTTTTGGAATTATATCGGTTATATTAAGCTGCGGATTGCTTATTATTTTTAAAAGAATTGATATATGAAATAGCTTTTTCAACATCGAACTGACCTTCCCATTTAGACATAACGACAGCGGCTAATGAATTTCCAATGACATTGACCACTGTTCTAGCCATATCGAGAATACGGTCAATACCTGCGATAAATGCAAGACCTTCAGGCGGGATGCCTACTGCTCCCAGCGTAGCCAACAATACAACAAATGAAACGCCTGGAACGCCTGCAATTCCTTTTGAGGTCAACATTAATACTAGCACCAATGAAATTTGATCAGCGATGGACAAATCAATGCCATACATTTGTGCTATAAACAGTGCTGCTAATGCTTGGTATAGGGTTGAACCATCTAAGTTAAAGGAATAACCTGTTGGAATGACAAATGCTGTAATGGATTTTGGGCATCCAAATTTCTCCATTTTCTCCATTATTCTTGGCATAACTGTTTCTGAGCTTGAGGTTGAATAGGCAAGGATAAGCTCTTCTTTAAGTAAACGGATGATGTGAAAAATGTTTAGACCGACTAATTTTGCAACAAATCCAAGAACGACGACAACGAAGAATAACATTGTTCCATAGCCGACAATTACTAATTTACCCAACGGCACCAATGATTCGATACCGAATTTAGACACAGTCACACCGATAAGGGCAAACACACCAAATGGTGCAAATTTCATCACTTGGTTCGTCACCCAGAACATCGTTTCAGCTGTACCTTGGAAAAAGGCAATGATCGGTTTTCCACGCTCTCCGATGGCTGTGACTCCAAGTCCGAAAAATACAGAGAAGAAAATGATCGCCAGCATATTTCCTTCAACAAATGCCTGGAAAATGTTTGGTGGAACAATGTTGACAAATGTATCAGCTATTCCGTGGCTTTCAACTGCTTCTGCCGTATCGACATAACTATGAATATCTGTTTTCTCTAATGAGCTCATATCGACGCCGGAACCAGGCTGAAAAATGTTAGCTGCTAAAAGTCCGACAATAATGGCGACAGTTGTAATAATTTCAAAATACAAAATTGTTTTTCCGCCAAGCTTTCCGAGCTTTTTTGTATCACCTACACTTGCAATACCGACAATTAAGCTGGAAATAACAATTGGAATGACGATCATTTTAATTAATCGTAAAAATATATCCCCAATTGGCTGCAAAAATTTCGCAACATCTGGGTTACCATAAAAAATAGTACCAACAACAATACCTAGTACAAGACCTATTAAAATTTGCCAAGCCAAGCTTATTCTTTTCATCATAGCACCTCTTTTCTTTTATAATTGCCTCCAAAACGAATGGATGACAAAATTGATTATCATTATCTTTTAAATGATTACTCGTCGAAATAATAAGCTATAATAATTAGTAGAGTTGTTTGCGAGAGCGCTTACGAGTTATCTCATCTAATTTAAAATTGAAACTACAAGATCAGACGATAAATCTACAAAATTCTACAAATTGATTATTTACTTCGTTTTTAAAATTCTAACTTTTATTCAATTTTTTAAGAGGAACCATTATAACAAGGTTGTGGTAATATTGAACTTGCACTCTCTTGAAAAAAAAGAACTTCAATTATTGGTTGCAATGATCATTTTGGTTCCGCTCGCTGGCGAAATTAAATTTTATCCATTTAATGAAGTTTATCGGGTGAGTTTTGGACCTCCAACATTGTTTATTTTTTTATTGTGGCTGAGAAAGGTACCAGCTGTTATATGTGGTGTTCTTGCAGGCTTATCAATTGTGACATTTCGGGTTCTTCTCGATTTGATATCCCTTACATCTGTTGATTGGATGGCTTCCATTCATACAAATTCCCCTTATTTTTTCTATTACTTCACGTATGCGCTTGTTTTTTCTGTTTTAAGAATTCACCGATTTTACAATCGACCATGGGTGATCGGCCTTTTGGGGATTGTGATAGAATTGGCAGCCGGGATTGTCGAGCTACTCGCTGAAAATATTATGATTGGAACGGTTATGACTTTAGATGCCTTTAATAAAATTATGATTATTGCCATATTCCGAAGTTTTTTTGTGATCGGTTTATTTAGTATGATAAAATTGCATGAATCTAAGCTAAGGGAAGCGGAAATTCAAAAACGCAATGAACATATGATCATGCTTGTATCGAACCTTTACGAAGAGTCGGTGCTATTAAAAAAATCCGTTCAAGATGCTGAGGAAATTACGAGGCAATCTTACAACCTGTATCAAAAATTGCAGGAGATCAGGAAAGGGAAGAAAAGGCTGTCGCTGGAGGAGCTTTCACGGCATGCCTTGAGGATTGCCGGCGAGGTTCATGAGATCAAAAAAGATAATCAACGCATTTTGTCTGGACTTTCAAAAGTAATTTCAGAAGAAAGCTCCCTTGATTATTTAGATGTCCGATCACTTTTATCAATCATTGTTCGAACACATGAGAAGTATGCTGAGCTGTTGGGGAAAAACATTGAATTCAGTATTGCATATAATGGGTCACATCCTGAGTATCATGTGTATACGTTTATTTCCATTGTGAATAACCTTGTCGCTAACGCAGTGGAGGCCATCAAAGGAACTGGCAGCATTGAGATTGCAGTGGAGCGGGAAAATGATTGGCTCCAAATACGCGTTCATGATGATGGTCCCGGAATTCCCGATCAATATAAAGATATTATTTTTAAACCAGGATTCACCTTGAAATTCGACAGCACGGGCAATTCATCAACAGGTATTGGGCTTTCATATGTGAAAGAATTGGCAGAAAAGCTTAACGGGGAAGTAATGATTGCGCATCAGGAAGATAGCAAAGGGGCAACATTTATCGTTCGTCTGCCAATTGGAAATTTAACCCAAAAAAGGTGATTTTATGAGGTTTTTTATAATAGATGACGATGAGTCAATTCGTACTATGCTATGGCATATCATTGAAGACGAGGAACTTGGTGAGGTCGTCGGCGAAGCAGCAGACGGTGCTGATGTTAGCGGTGAATTTTTAAATTTGAAGAAAGTCGATATTTTATTAGTTGACCTGTTAATGCCCGTTCAGGACGGCATTGAAACGATTAAGAAAATCAAGCCGATTTTTAAAGGAAAAATTGTTATGATATCGCAGGTGGAATCAAAGGATATGATCGGCCAAGCTTATGAATACGGAATCGAAAACTATATAACGAAGCCGATTAATAAAATTGAAGTATTGTCAATCTTAAAGAAGGTGATGGGTCATATACGTTTGGAAAAAACCATTCAGGATATCCATCACTCTTTATATAGTGTTATGAACGTTGATCATCTTCTAAAGCAAAATGTAAATCCTTATAAAGAAAATTCTCTTTCTGCCAGTGCACGATTCCTCCTTTCAGAACTAGGCATTGCCGGAGAAAGCGGCAGTAAAGATCTCATTGAAATCATGCAGTTTTTATATGATTACGAACAAGAGAAAACATTTGCCGGCGGATTTCCTTCATTAAAGGAGATATTTAGAAATATTGCGTTGAAGAAGCTTGGAGAAGCAGCCAGTGAAGAGGAGCTGAAAAGGGAAATTAAAGCGTCTGAACAACGTGTGCGGAGGGCGATCTATCATTCCTTGAACAACTTAGCGTCACTTGGGCTCACAGACTTCATCCATCCAAAGTTTGAAAATTACTCATCCAAATTTTTTGATTTCACTGCTGTTCGTCAAAAAATGGAGGAATTAAAAGCCGATCGGCCTGCAGCTGCATCGTCTATACGAATCAATACGAAAAAATTTATCCATGCTTTTTATTTTGAAATCAAGCACTTGATGGAGGAATAAAATCGATTTCAAAGATTCCCTGCATGCGTGCAAACTTATGAAAGTAAAAATGAATCATTCACCTTATTCAAAACAGCGAAACGGTCATAAGTGCCGAAAAAGAGGAAATAACTACAGCTTCATTTTTTATGGGCCATTCTTATTGTAAGAAATGGCCCATTACGTCTTTTAGGGATTGGCTGGCCAGCTCGTCTTCCATCGCTTTTTGAACGCGCGTAAATGTGCTGTCCAGGGCGGATTGAATGTTTTTTCCAACGGGACAATTGGGGTTCGGATTTTCGTGAATGGCGAATAATTCGTCTTTCGGTTCGACCGCTTTAAAAATATCCAAAAGTGTTATGTCTTCAGGGTTTTTTGTTAATTTTGCTCCGGTTCTGCCGGCATGGGGAGTTAATAGTCCCGCTTTCTTGAGCATGCTTGTAATTCGCCGGATCACCACAGGATTCGTGTTGACGCTTTTGGCAATAAATTCTGAAGACATATGCTCAAGGGGATTTGATGCTATTAAGATCATAATATGAATCGCCACTGCTAAACGGCTGTTAATCATAAGTTTCCACCACCATTTGTCACTATTTTAGTGACAAATTTGAAATTTTGTCAAACAGGTTGGCAGGCAATGATTTCCGGATGAAAGCTTCAATCAATAAGTTGACAGAGATTTATATTTGTAACTATAATAGTTACATATAATTTGTAACTGAATTAGTTACATAAAGGGAGAGAAATTGTTTATGAAAATTGCCGTTATTGGTGCAACGGGAAAAGCAGGAAGTTTAATAGTAAAGGAAGCAAAGGAACGAGGACATGATGTTACGGCTATTGTCCGCAATGCTTCTAAAGTGACTGATGTACCAGCTGTTGAAAAGGATATTTTCGATATTACATCAGAGGATATAAAAGATTTTGATGTTGTTGTAAATGCATTTGGCACTGCACCTGGTGAAGAGCATAAACATGTGGAGGCAGGAAAAGTATTAATCAATGCCTTGAAAGGAGCGCCTAATACGCGGCTTATTGTTGTAGGCGGAGCGGGCAGCCTGTTTGTCGATGAAGCGAAAACAACCCGCCTCTTTGACACACCGGATTTTCCGAAAGAATATTTGCCGGTAGCGAAAAGCTCAGCTCAAAATTTGCAAGATCTTGAAAACTCTGAAGGGATTCAATGGACTTATATTAGCCCAGCTGCATTTTTTGATCCGCAAGGTCCGCGCACAGGTGAATATAAAGTTTCAGGCGATGTGCTTGCTGTCAACTCTGAAGGTCAAAGCTACATCAGTTATAGAGACTATGCGATAGCACTTGTAGATGAAATTGAAAACCGTAAGCACATTAATAAACGTTTTTCCGTCGTATCCAAATAAAAGCTTGATTGCCGAGCGGTGCAGATTTTCTTATTTTTTTACGGCTTGAGATTTGGGAGGATTTCGGGGGTTATTCATATAATGAAATATAAGCCTCAGACACCCTGTGGGGAGCTGAGGCTTATATTTTTCTATAAAGTTGAACAAACTACCCGTTTTTCACACGGGCGGTTTTTTTAAAAATAAAGAGGGGGTTCCCAAAAGTCAACTTATACTGACTTTTTGGACAGTTCCTTAATATTAAAGAGCCGCTTTTATTACTTTTTTATAATAAAGTACGGAGAGAAAGCCGAAAATCGAATACAAAGCTGTATATAGCAGCATGACGAGAATCATTGGCGTCCAGAGCTCTGTGCCGAATAAAAACCATCCTGATTGAACGGCAAAGTAGCTGTGGAAAAGTCCGATGATCAAAGGAATCCCAAAATTAAAAGCTTGTTTGGCTTGAACTCCTTTGAGCAAGTCGCCTTGTGTGAAGCCGAGTTTTCTTAAAATGGTATAATTTAGCTTTTCATCTTCGCTCTCATCCATTTGTTTGAAATAAAGAATGCAGCCGGATGTAATCAGAAAAGTTAAACCTAAAAAGCCGACAATAAACATGCTGAGCCCCATAGATCGTTTTTGATTGCTGCTCATGGCGAGCCGTGAATCATGATTGCCGCTAAACGTCATTTTTTGAAAGATTTCATCAGCTTCCTGTATTTTAGCTTCATCTTGAATATCAATTCCTATATGAACAGACGGTTTCATGTCCATGTCCTTTTGTAAACGGTCAAATATCGTTGCGTCGACAATGGCAACAGGCAGGCCGCCGCTTGTGAAAAAATAGGAAATGTAGTATTCCTTTTGTAAACCTAAATATTTTTGCGGTATGACTTCGTGCCGGCCTTTTAATTCGATTTGACCGGAACTTTTCAGCGGCATAAACTTCTGCATCATATCGTTATACCCTGCAAAAAGAGTTTCATCTGGAGACAGATTGATCTTTTCTACATCGTCGTCACTAATGATTGGGAGAGGCATGGATGCCGGGTCAACTTTCAATTCCTTCAGCTTTGTATCTAATATTTTTTCCATATTGATGTTTGCGTGGATCACATCAATCATTTTTTCACTGTATGGAATGTGATGCGCATGTAATGCTTCTTTAAAATGCTTTGCATCTTCCGCATTCGTCAGAGCAAAATCGGCGGCGACATAATTTTCAGCGGATTTTTCCGATGAATAGTAGGAAATATAACTTAAAGATAACAATCCGATGGCAAGAGCAGAGACGGTTGTAATGATCGTTAATAATAAAGCATTTGACTTCATTCGGAACATAATCGATGAAAGAGATAGTACCTCATGAATATTTAAATAACCATCCTTCTTTTTTCTAATGAGATAAAAAATAAAGCTGACAGACCCTTTATAAAATAAATAGGTTCCGATAATGACAGATCCTAGTATAAAGATCATCGCAAGGAATAGCTCATTCATCGTAGTAAAATCGCCGCCAAATAACTTAGACGAAATATAGTAGCCTATAATGATGAAGAATATGCCGAGAATCCCGATAATCATTTCCAACAGGGATACTTTTTTTACTTCTGTAGTGGAAGCAACTTTAAATAAAGATAAAATGTTCTGCTTTTTAATAAATACGTAATTCAACAGCATGATACAAAGATAAATCGCACTAAAAACGATCACTGTTTGGATCAAAGCATTAGGTGAAAAAGTAAGCGTTGCAATGGCATTGACACCGGTAATTTTAAACAAAATCATAATGAATAATTTGGAGCTGGCAAATCCAATAAAGACTCCAATGAATAATGAGCTGAAATAAATGATAAAATTCTCAGCCGTAAGAATGCGGAATATTTTCCCTTTTGTCATGCCGATTAATTGAAGCAAGCCAATTTCTTTACTGCGCCGTTTAATGAAGATGTTATTGGCATACAAGAGAAAGACAGTCACAATGACAATCAATAATACGGATGCTGTTCGAATGGCAGCAGCCCCTTTAATCGACCCTTTTGTTGCATCCATTGACGGATCATATTGCAATGTGACAAACGCGAAATAAAGGGCTACTGTAAACATTAAGGCAAATACATATAAATAGTAGTTTTTCAGATTTTTTTTCAAATTACGGAATATCAGCTGCTTAACGTTCATGTTGCACCCCGCCTAATACCCCTTGGGTTTTCATAATATGTTGGAAGAACGTTTGTCTTGTTTCTTCCCCTCTATTTAATTGGGTATAAATTTGCCCGTCTTTTATGAAAATGACCCTGCTTGAGAAACTGGCTGCGACCGGATCGTGGGTGACCATGACAATGGTGGCTTTTCGTTTTTGATTTAATTCTTGCAGCTTGTTTAACAGATCAGATGCCGATTTTGAATCAAGGGCGCCTGTTGGCTCGTCGGCAAAGATAATGCTCGGCTCGTGAATAAATGCCCTTGCTGCTGAAGTGCGCTGTTTTTGGCCGCCGGAAATTTCGTTTGGATATTTATCCTTTATTTCATAAATGCCCAGTTCTGTTGCCAGTTCATTGAATTTTTGTTCCGCTTCTTTTTTTGCTGTTTTTGTAATGGATAAAGGCAGCAGGACGTTTTCCTTCACTGTCAGTGTATCGAGCAAATTGTATTCTTGAAAGATGAATCCTAAATGTCTTTTGCGGAATTCCGCCAGCTGTTTTTCTTTCATGCCGACAATGTCTGTTCCTTCTATTTTGATCGTTCCTTGGCTGACTTGATCAATTGAGGATAGAACATTGAGCAATGTCGTTTTCCCTGAGCCGGATGGCCCCATGATGCTGACGAATTCTCCCTTTTCTACACGAATGTCCAATCCCTTTAACACTTCTTGTTTATTAAATTTGTTTCCATAGCTTTTGTAAATTTTTGTTGCCTCTAAAATATACATATCGCGTCCCTCCTTGATATTTTTATCATAATCGTCCTTCTTGTATTTTTCCTTCGATTCAGCGAACAAAATGAAAAAGCATGTGACAAAATTGTCACATGCTTGTAATGCGGACAAATTCATTTTTCTTTGGAAAGGTTAAGGTAACAGTCGTTCCTTCTCCAAGCTTTGACTCTACTTTAATATCTATCAGCAATGTTTCGGCGGCTTTTTTCGCCAAGTATAATCCCATGCCTGTTGAGGCATTGTCCTGATGTGCGGTCGTGGATGTGAAGCCTTTGTCAAAAATGCGCGGCAGATCCTTCGGGTCAATGCCACGGCCAAAATCCTTCACTTTGATCATTGTTTGATCATTTTGCCGATAGCTTTGAATGATGATATCGGATGAATCGCTGTATTTTACCGCATTTGTTAACAGCTGTCTCATGATAAAGGCGAGCCATTTCGCATCGCTTAGCACTTCGGCAGCCTCTAGCTCGACCTCAAACCCAATTCCTTTTTGCATACACCATGATTGCAAAGCTTTTATCTCTTTGAAAATGAGTGGTTCCAGTGCAACATTTTCAATATATAAATCATTTTCCATGAAAGGAATCCGTTTTTGATGAAGCTGCTGGTCAAGCAGCAGATGAATGCGCAGCCATTCATATGTCAATTGTGCTTTGATAACTTCATCATCTAATCGTTCAATGATTAAATGCATCGCTGTCAGCGGTGTTTTAACTTCATGAATCCATGACAGCAATTCATCTTTTTCCTGCTCGAGCGCAATTCGATTTTGCGAAGCCTCTTGTTTCAAAAGCTTCGTTTGGTTTATTATCCGCTGTTCAATCATTTTTTCAAAAGGGCTTTCAGCATTCGCTATACTTGTTAAATCAAGGCTGTTTTCCCATCCTTCCAAGCTTTTATAAAACTTTGTTTCTTTATTGTAGCGGATGATGACAAAAATGAAAAAAATAATCATCAATAAAAAGACAATATAGAGAACGGACTTTAATGAAATGGTTGAATCAAGATAAGAAATAAAAAGGATAAACAGCTGCATGAATAAAAAGAGAAGGATCCAGCTCTTTCTTTCAATAATATATTTTTTAATCATATACGGCTGCCTCTTCCTTTGCCATGTAGCCTTGGCCGACTTTCGTTTCAATAAAGCGTCCCAACCCGAGCTCATCCAATTTTTTTCGCAAACGATTGACATTGACCGTTAATGTATTATCGCTGACAAAGCGCTCATCCTCCCACAGGCTTTTGATTAATTCTGTCCGGCTGACGATTTTGTTTTTCTTCTCAAGCAAATGCTTTAATATCAATAGTTCATTTTTAGTTAGTTCAATTGTTCCTTTATCATTTGTGACCGTATTGTTCTCATAATCGACCGTCGCCCCGCACCATGCCTTCAGCTTTATTCGTTCTGTATTATAGTTGTATACTCGGCGGAGAATTGCTTGTATTTTTGCGATAAGCACCTCGAAATGAAACGGCTTTTGTATAAAATCATCCGCTCCAAGCTGCATTGACATCACCATATCGGTCGGGTGATCCCGCGATGATAAAAAAATAATCGGAACGTTGGAATGGGAGCGGATCATTCGGCACCAATGAAATCCATCAAACTTTGGCAGCTGAATATCAATGATGACCAAATCAGGCTTGATGGCTGTAAATTCTTCAATCACTTTTCCAAAGTCAGTAATGCCGTATACATCATAAGACCATTGTAATAACCGTTCTTTTATTTCATGAAACAGGGTGGTGTCATCTTCAATGAGCAAAATTTTAAACAATGCTTTCACCACACTTTTTTCACTTATGTTTGTTAGACTTTCCCGCTGTCCTATATTGTGCATGATTGAGCGGATAGCGGTGTTTTTTTGCGATTTTTCTATAATTGATTGTATAAATCATTTTCCGGCTTTCTGAAGATTGCTGTTCCCGAGGGAAAAAAATGATCTTTGCCCTTATTATAATTGATTTTACAAGGTAATTGAAACGGTTTAATGTTGCGATGAGCCGTTTTTCAACTCGTTTAAGAGTTTTAAAGGTTTATTAAAGGCGGATGTGAGGTCAGAATACTTCTTGTTAAATTTTGTTTTTATATTAAAAATATTCCAGTTTATACCGATATAAAAAATGGAAATTTTATAAAATATGGAGGAGGTTATTATGAAAAAAATTGTCGGAGTTATTTTTACGCTGGCTGTTCTATCATTTTCGTTCGTATTTGCATTCTTTCCTGCAAAAACTTCAGCTGTATCCGCACCACCATTAACGGATTTACAGATAATTGGTATTACGTCGGATGGAAACGATAATGAATGGGAAATCATTTCACAAATCAATTGTCGGCAATCACTCCTTTAAAAGGGAGAAACATAAGAATTGCCATTTATGTTGAAGGTACTGAGCGTCCAGGCTTTCTTAGAATATATAATGGTGGAAGGGATATTACTTCTCAAACTCGTAAACCTTTAGCGGATGAACCTTTATCAGGATCTGACAAAATTGTGTATGGGTGGATCAAATATTATGAAATACCTATGAGGCTATTGACTACAGAATCGATCAGCATTTCAGCGTTAGATTATTTTTCAAATAAAACACTTTATGATCACATAAATTTTACAATTGTTAGGGAGTGATCTTATATGAATATTACTGAAACTCAATATTTTGCTGCTTATACGCAATTGACGCTTGTAGCTCCGTTCAAAAAACATTTGGAAACAGGCAGCCCTTATGGCAACGAGACAAGAGAAGAATACAACAGCAAAATGGATTTTTATGAATTTATGGACGCAATAAAGGAAGGGAAAATTGTAAATGAAGATTTAGCCAGAGAAACGTCTCATTTCCATAATAAAATTTTGGATGATAAGATGAGGTATGGTGGAGATCCATTTTTCAATGCAGAAGTAGCAAAAATTATTCAAAAAGCATTTAAACTCGGTTTAGTCGGAAAAAACGAAGAACTTATTGCCAAATACGAGCAAAGCATTTAAAAATGGAATAAAACAAGCCGCTTGAACGCCAAATCACCGGCAGTCAAACGGCTTGTTTTCGTTTTGTCTGTTAATTTTGAGTGAATTATTTCACTTCTAAATAAATAGTTCAAGTATTCTCTTTTGTTCCAGCAAAATGCTTTACACAAAATCAAATTAAATTAAAATAAACTGGTTTTATGTTATACTTTGTTCAGTAATAAGCGGGGAACAGATTATGATGAAGGGAAAGAGGCTACATGAAAATACGTGTATCTGCTGTTCAATATCATCTTCATTCCATCGGGAGCTTTGAAGATTTTGCAAACCAAGTAACGCATTATGTGAAAACCGCAGAAGAGTTTGACGCTGATTTTGTTCTTTTTCCTGAATTTTTTACGACTCAATTGCTGTCCATTCCGAATCAAAAGCAGACGATTCAAAATTTACCTCATTATACGGACCGATATTATTCACTATTTACATCGCTTGCTAAAGAAACGGGCATGCATATTATTGGAGGCACTCATATTATCGAAAAAGAGGGACGATTGTATAATACAGCCCATTTATTTTATCCCGATGGCCGGATAGCTGAACAAGCGAAGCTTCACTTGACGCCGACGGAAGTGAAAGAATGGCATCTGACTCCCGGAGAAACGGTTCAAATATTTGAGACCGAAAAAGGAAAAATTGCCATGTTGACTTGTTATGATATCGAATTTCCAGAAATCGTTCGAATTGTACGAGGAATGGGAGCTGACGTTGTGTTCTGTCCGTCTTGTACAGATGACCGCCACGGATTTCAACGAGTGCGGTATACAAGCCACGCCAGAACGATTGAAAATCAAATCTATGTGGTGACAACAGGGACAGTAGGTTCGCTTCCTACCGTTGATTTTATGAGGGCAAATTTTGGCCAGGCAGCGGTCATTACTCCGAACGACATCCCATTTCCGAAAAACGGGATCTTGATGGAGGGGGAAATAAACCACGATATGATTATTACGGCGGATCTTGATTTATCTCTCTTATACAAAGTGAGAGAAAACGGATCTGTCACCACTTGGAGAGACCGCCGCTTTGATTTGTATCCTGATTTAAGTGTTCATGGACGAAAGGGGAATGGAGATGAGCCGTTACAGAAAGAGATTTTATCTGAATAATCAAGGTCGCAATGTCGAAGTGGTGATAAGGAATTATAATGAAGCAGATTTTGATGAATTAATTGAAATTCAAAAGGAAAGCTTTCCGCCGCCTTTTCCATCAGAACTTTGGTGGAATAAAGAGCAATTAACGAATCACGTGACATTGTTTCAGGAAGGCGCTTTATGTGTTGAGGTAGAAGGAACGTTAGCAGGATCGATGACATCTTTAATCGTGAATTTTGATCCCGCCCATCCTGATCATACTTGGGAAGAGATAACGGACAACGGCTATATCCGTAACCATGATCCGAATGGCAACACTTTATATGTTGTGGATATTTGCATCCGTCCGTCCCACAGAAAGCTGGATTTAGGAAAATGGCTTATGCAATCAATGTACGAAGTAGTTGTCCATAAAGGATTGGATCGCTTGCTCGGCGGCGGCAGAATGCCGGGATATTATAAATATGCGGATGAGATGTCAGCTGAACAATATGTCGATGCTGTCGTCAGCGGAGATTTAAAAGACCCGGTTATTTCATTTCTCCTCCGTTGCGGACGGACGCCTCTTGGAATTGTGGCTAATTATTTGGAGGATGAGGAATCCCGTAACTATGCTGTTCTAATGGAATGGAAAAATCCGTTTAAATAAGTAATTGAAAAAAGCTGCTTGAACGCCAATTATTGGTGATACAGCGGCTTTTTTTTCATGCTCGCTCTCTGCTAATATTTTAAACTTGCTTTCACATGGAATATGAGCCAGTTTCCATATCAAACTTCGGCTTTTTGGATCTGTACCTCCGATATGATCGTTCGGTATTTACATATTGCAGTCACTTTTGCCTAAGGTAAAATCAAACATAAATAAGGCATGAATGGGGCGATAAATAGTGGATGAACGAACGAGGCATTATTTTGCGGAATTGCAGTCAAGTGATAAAAATGCGCAGTACGAAGCGTACAGCAGCATTATGAAGATCACTGAAGAAGAAGTCGATTGGGCGTATGAAGTATGGGATCAGCTGAAGGAAGAGCTGACAAGTAAAGACCCTCATAAGCGCTCGCGTGCTGCTCAGTTTTTAAGCCGATTAGCGATCAGCGATCCCGAACAGCGAATGTTGGAGGATTTTCCTCAAGTTTGGGAAGTAACCTATGATAAAAAGTTTGTAACTGCCAGACATAGTTTGCAGGCTATTTGGAGGATTGGTTTAGCTGGGGAAAAGCAAAAAGAGATGGTTATCCGTCATTTGGCAGCTCGGTTTGACAACTGTGTTGACGAAAAACATGCGACACTTATTCGGTTCGATATTATTCAAGGGCTGCGAAACTTGTATGATAAAGTGCAGGATGAAGCGATCAAGCAGCTTGCCTTCGATTTAATTGAAAAGGAAGAAGATCCGAAATATCAAAAAAAATATGCAGCAGTATGGAAATAGAAAAAAAGAGCCGTCAGTAGCAACACTCCCAGTAAATGAATGGCAATATGATTGAAAGAATGATTGTTTGCTGATTATGTAGTGGCTTTAGAGGATCGGAAGGTATTTGCAGACTGTCTCAGGCATTCATCTCCAACAGATTAATTGAAGAACAAACATATTCTTACAATAACAGAAGGAAAAATAATGCCCTTTTAAAGTGATTGCACATCAAATAAATGTCGTTTGAAGTGAAAAAAGAAGAAAATTTTCATTTTGAAGTATTATACGCTGTCAAGCTTCTATAAAAAATGCTTTTGATCATTCGTCTCAGCGTTTCAAAGCAGAGGTTTCAAAAGAAAAAACTGCACGTAAATATTAAATCGGCAACATTTTATAAAAAATAATTTTTCAGTTGATTGGCTATCATAGAACAAAGAATTACATTTCGGAGTGATAAACGATGGAAAATTCTCAAATAAATGAAGTTCAAGAGCTGTACCAGCAACTAATCAATGCGTGGAACAATCGAACTGCTAGCGGAATGACGGATCTGTTTACTAAGGATGGCGAAAGCATTGGTTTCGATGGCAGTCAGTCGATTGGACGCGATGAAATATTCGCACATCTCCAGTCCGTCTTTGAACACCACCAGACAGCTAAATTTGTCAGCAAAGTGAAAAATGTCCGGTTTCTAGCTCCTGATATCGCTATTTTACGAGCGATTGCCGGTATGGTTCCTCACGGCCAGTCCGATTTAAATCCTGATGTGAACACTCATCATACACTTGTTGCAGTGAAAACGGAAGGAATTTGGCGTATTCAACTTTTTCAAAATACTCCAGCCCAGTTTCATGGCAGACCTGAATTGGTTGAACAAATGACCGAAGAGTTAAGACAGCTGCTTAAATAATCCATGTCCTGTTCAGGGGAATGGTGAAATATACTTTCATGCAAAAAGAAGATTAGGAAAATCCTAAATCTTCTTTTTTGATGTGTGCGAATAAAACGCTTCACATTTTCATAACGAAAAAATCATTTTTATATAATCATCGTTGATATCAAATTTGTTATTAATGACTTTTTGTTGCTGTAAGCCTTTGTGATATTTGGACAAGTATTCTTTGATACCTATTAGTGGCATTTGTTTTAAATAAAAAGCGGGCAAATCGGAAAATGCTTTTACTACTATAAAACTACCCTCCAATTATGATTGCAAGCTGCGATGATAGTTTTGTGCTTTAATATGTAGTTGGCAATGAGTTCGGTCATGTCGATGGGGATATTTTTAACGATCGGTTTTTCTTTAAACATATCAAAATTGCCTGTTCCACCTGCGCGGTAGCTGTTCATGACGACATCATATTCTTTGTCAAGCTCCAATGGGCTGCCGTGATAATTTAGCTTCACAACTCGTTGGCCAACTGGATTAGAGATTTTTAATTCGTATTCAATTCCTTCCCACATATCATAATTGTAATGCTGCGGTTTAGGATATAAGAAAGCGGGATTGACAGAGATTGTTCCGTTTTGAACCGTAAAATACTTGGCGCTTTGCTCTAAAGCATCTTTAATATCTTGGCCGCTGATGCGGATGACAGTTAATGTGTTCGGATAAATATAATTGGAAACAATATCGCGCATTGTAACATGTTGTTTGAATCCAGGCAAGTCATTATTGAATAAGGCAGTGGCAGAAATATCAACTTTGGCTGTTTCCATTTGCACCTTATTGATAAATTCTATAAAAGGATTGTCTTGTAATCGGGTCTTCAATGGATCAGATACGGTCATGTCACCAATAACGGTTCCGATCGGCTGATCCAGCCATTTTTGCGTTTCTTGTTCAATATCGGATATCAATGCCAAAACATCTTGATTCGCTTCCATTTTTTCATCAATTTTGATTAAGTTGAAATGACTAACGATTGCGGGGCTGTTTCCATTTGCCTTCTGTCTAACTTTCATCGTCACTTCACCCAAAAATTGCCCCTTATGGCTTGGCTGAATGATTGTGATGCCGTTTAGTTTATCTGCGAGTGGGCGGTGCTGATGGCCTGTGATTAAAATATCAACACCCTCTAGTTCTTGGCACATTTGGTATGCTTGGTTTTCTCCTGTCAGCTGTTCTATAGGCTCTCCAGTTTGTAGATCTCTTTCAAATCCCCCATGATATGAGACGATCATCACATCTGGTTTTTCTTTTTGGCGAATATCGCTCACCCATAATTTAGCCGTTTGCAATGCATCTTTGAAAACAAGTCCCTCAATATTTCGCGGCTCTTCCCAATTAGGGATGAAATGAGTGGTTATACCAAGTACAGCAATTTTGACTCCGTCCAATACCTTGACGAGATAAGGTGTTCCAAAAGCGGGCTCTCCTGTTGTTTGCTTCAAGATATTAGCGGACAGCCAAGGAAAAGCTGATTGATCAATCGCCTTTTGTAAATAACTTCGTCCATAATTAAATTCATGATTTCCCAATACGCATGCATCATATTGGAGATCATTCATAACTTGAATCATCGGATTTTCACTGTCGGGCCTGTTTTTTGCATGGTAATAAGTCAACGGGCTTCCTTGAATCAAGTCTCCATTATCAAGTAAAAGTACATTGCCTTTTTTTCTTTTTTCTTTTATAATCGTGGCTATTTTAGCCAGTCCGAAATTTTGTTCTTCTTTGTCTCTGTAATTGGTCGGGTAAATGTAGCCGTGAAGATCGCTGGTTACAAGCAGATGAATCGCAGTTTCTTTCTCCATTATTTTCCTCCTCCTTTTTTTTCATCATAACAAATCGTTGTAAAAATAAAATAGATAATTAAATGAAAAGAAATAATTTACAAAGTTAATAAAATATTCGTGATATTTTGTAACAAAATTTACAAATAATTAAAAATTTGGTGCTAAAATGGAAATTAGATTTTCAAAAAGATATGGGGGAAATTAATATGTTTAAAAAATTAGTAGCTTTTGGAACAATACTAGCTTTAACAGCGGTGGTCATCAGCGGATGCGGGGAATCCAGCAATTCCCAACAAACTAATAGCAGCAAAGAATCAGATGGATATATTCCGGAAACCCTTTCTGTACAATTTGTACCTTCTCAAAATGCAGATACATTGGAGGCCAAAGCAAAGCCGCTTGAAAAGTTATTGGGAGATCGTTTGGGTATACCTGTAGAGGTAAGTGTTTCAACGAACTATAATACCATTGTTGAAGCAATGGAATCCAAAAAAGTAGATGTAGGATTTTTGCCGCCAAATGCTTATGTGCTGGCGAAAGAAAGAGGAGCTGCTGAAGTAATTCTTCAAGCGCAACGTTACGGAGTGGATGATGAGACCGGGCAGCCAACAGATGAACTAGTAGACAATTACAAATCAATTTTCGTAGTGAAAAAAGATTCTGGTATTACTAGTGTGAAAGATTTAAAAGGAAAGAAAATCGCTTTTCAAGATGTCACTTCATCTGCAGGTTATGTTTGGCCGGCCGCAACGCTGATGGATAATGGGATTGATCCATTAAAAGATGTACAAGGAATAACAGTAAAAGGGCACGACCAAGCAATTATTTCTGTTTTGAACGGTGATGTCGATTGTGCGGTTGTTTTCCAAGATGCCCGCAATACCGTAGCAGGAGATTACCCAACTGTTTTCGAAGATACGAAAGTCATTGAGTTTACAGAACCGATTCCGAACGATACGATTTCCGTCCGTTCCGACATGAATTCAGAATGGGTTGAAAAAATCAAGCAAGCTTTCATTGATATTGGAAAAGACGAAGAAGGGCATGCGATTATAAAAGACATTTACACGCATGAAGGCTACATAGAATCGAAAGACAGTAACTTCGATATCGTCAGGGAGTATGCTGAAAAAGTGAAAACTGAATAATGTATTTTCATAAAATATAGCCAGGCGAATCGTTCGTACTGGCTAATCCTCTATGAATAGATAAAGCAACGTCGGGATGTTTAGATAAATATTTAAAAAAGGTTGGTATGCAGAGTGATAGAATTTCATCGTGTTACAAAAATTTATCCTAATGGTGTAGTAGGATTGGAAAATATTGATTTGAAAATTGAAAAAGGGGAATTTGTTGTGATTGTCGGTTTATCTGGCGCTGGCAAATCAACGTTGCTACGTTCTATTAATAGATTGCATGAAATTAGTTCCGGAGAAATAACAATAGACGGGAAATCCATCACGAAAGCAAAGGGGAAGGAACTCCGCCGCATCCGTCGCGACATTGGGATGATCTTCCAAAATTTTAATTTAGTGAAAAGGTCGACTGTTTTGCGAAATGTTTTATCTGGAAGAGTTGGCTACCATTCTACTCTCCGAACCGTTTTGGGATGGTTTCCAAAAGAAGATGTGGATTTGGCCATGAATGCTCTGGAACGAATGAATATTCTTGAAAAAGCGTACACCAGATCGGATCAACTTTCAGGAGGACAGCAGCAAAGAGTGTCGATTGCTAGAGCTTTGGCGCAAAAAGCTAAAATCATTTTAGCGGATGAGCCTGTAGCATCTTTAGATCCTTTGACAACAAAACAAGTAATGGATGATTTAAAAAAGATCAATCAAGAGTTAGGAATAACGCTTGTTGTCAACCTGCACTCGGTCGATTTAGCTAGACAATATGCCACAAGGATCATCGGCCTGAAAGCAGGACAAATTGTGTTTGACGGATCTGCTAGGGAAGCGACAGATAAACGGTTTTCTGAAATATATGGAAAGCCTTTTGAGGTGGGAACAAATGAAGCGGATAGAGAGTTTAAATATGAATCGATTAACTAAACAAGAAATTCCTAAAGCACCTACTAAAATAAAGCATTACTTGACAACAGCGTTGATTGTGCTGCTGATCGGCTGGAGCGCCTATCAAACGGAAAGTTCTTTCATCGATTTTGTTGAAGGGTTTCCAAATATGTTTGATTTGCTTGTACAAATGTATCCTCCCAGCTGGTCATATTTTGATGATATTGTTCCGGCAATGCTTGACACATTCCGCATGGCGGTTATTGGGACAACGATGGGAGCTTTGCTTGCGGTTCCATTTGCTTTGTTATGCGCAAGCAACATCGCTGCCAGCAATTGGATTTATTACCCGTTCAGATTTATTTTAAATTTAATTCGTACCATTCCTGAACTTCTTTTAGCCGCTATATTTGTTGCGATTTTCGGATTGGGGCCATTACCAGGAATATTTGCATTAGCTGTTTTCTCAATGGGCATTATTGCGAAATTAACTTATGAAGCGATGGAAAGTATTGATAAAGGCCCATTGGAGGCGATGACGGCAGTTGGCGCCAATAAAATTCAATGGATCGTCTACTCTGTCGTTCCGCAAGTGTCCCCTTACTTTGTCTCTTTCGTTCTTTACACCTTTGAAATTAATATAAGGGTTGCAGCTATATTAGGACTAGTGGGAGCAGGAGGAATCGGAGAATATTATGATAAAACATTAGGTTTTCTTGAATACGACAAAGTGAGTACAATCATTATTTTTACA
Organism: Aeribacillus sp. FSL W8-0870; assembly: GCF_037963755.1. Classification (NCBI taxonomy): domain Bacteria; kingdom Bacillati; phylum Bacillota; class Bacilli; order Caryophanales; family Bacillaceae; genus Aeribacillus; species Aeribacillus sp. FSL W8-0870. The sequence goes on along the minus strand of NZ_CP150165.1, from coordinate 3,991,207 downwards.
TTAATGGTTGTTTTGTTGATCGACTATATTAGTACTAAATTGCGGGAGAAACTATTATGAAGAGTGTTGCAAGACCAGTTAAACCAAAAAAGAACCGGTTCATGCTTTGGAGTATATATGTGTTGTTGGCTGTTATTTATATATGGGCATTATCCGGTATTCCAATAGAAGGATTTAAAGAAACGGCCGGCCAAATTACAAAAGCGATTTTATCCGGCATTCTTTCTCCTGATTGGGGATATGTTTACTTGCCCGAAGGCGAAGATCTGCTCCGAGGGCTATTAGATACATTAGCGATTGCCATATTAGGCACATTTATTTCAGCTTTTCTATGTATACCGTTTGCTTTTTGGGCTGCTAACAATATGACGAAAGGGAAGATTGCGGCAGGAACAGGAAAATTTATTTTAAGCTTTATCCGGACATTTCCGGAACTAGTGATGGCGTTGTTATTTATTAAAGTAGTAGGCCCTGGCTCTTTTGCCGGTGTGTTGGCGCTCGGACTCCATTCCATCGGGATGCTTGGCAAATTGTTTTCAGAAGAAGTGGAAAATATTGATTTCGGACCAATTGAAGCTTTGAAAGCAACAGGAGCAAGCGGCTTGCAAACGCTGTGGTTTGCCGTTGTTCCACAAATCATTCCTGGGTTTATCTCTTACACCTTATATCGTTTTGAAATTAACCTCCGTTCCGCAAGCATTTTAGGAATCATCGGTGCAGGCGGAATCGGTACACCGCTTATATTTGCCATGCAGTCTCGCGACTGGAGTCGTGTCGGTATTATTTTATTAGGAATCATTGCCATGGTTACGATCGTCGATATCATTTCCGGCTATTTGCGCAAGAAGGTGGTTTAGCAGATGCTCATAAGGCAGCAATGTATATCGAAAGCTCCAGCAATAGCGGCTGAACTCAATAAAAGGCTTTTGCCTCGTTGAGTTAATAAATTATGGAGGTAGAGTAATTATGAGAAAGATGCTGTTGCAGGGCCTTGTGGCAGTATTGGCGTTTTTTGTTTTTGCTTTGGAAAACGTAACTGTAAGTGCAGAAGGTCCGAATGATCCGGCCCCAATCTTAGTTCCTAGCGATCCGAACGGCAAGAAAGTTTTGTTTGATAACAGCCATGGGCAAACAGCAGGCCAGTCCGATTGGGTGATTGATGGTGCATTTTCCGATTTTGCCAATGCATTGCTTGAAGCGGGATATACAGTGAAGGAGCATCGGAGTTTAGATCCACTTACTCTGGAGGATTTAGAAGGCTATGATGTTTTTATTATTCCAGAGGCACAAATTCCTTTTAAGAAGTCTGAACAAGATGCTATTGCCGAGTTTGCAGAACAAGGGGGAAGCGTATTTTTTATTGCCGACCACTATAATGCCGACCGAAATTTTAACCGTTGGGATTCAAATGAAATTATGAATGGTTGGCGCAGAGGGGCTTTTGATAATCCAACAAAAGGAATGGATCAAGGTGAACAAGCTGCAATGGCTGGTGTTGAAAGCACTGATTGGCTAAGTGAAGAATTTGGTGTAAGATTTCGTTTTAACTCGATAGATAACACAACAGCAAATGTGATTATACCATCTGATGAATCCTTTGGTATAACGAGTGGCATTGATGAAATTTCGATTCATGCTGGTTCTACACTGGCTATTATGAATCCTGAAATTGCTAAAGGGATTGTTTATTTGCCTGATGGGCTTACTGTAGAAGAAAACAAATGGAGCAATGCAGTTGACGAAGGGGTTTATTTTGGCGGCGGAATTCATGAAGGGCCCTTTGTAGCGATAGGAAAAAAGGAAAGAGGAAAGGCCGCTTTCATCGGCGACTCTTCTGTGGTGGAAGACAGCACCCCTAAATATAGAAATGAAGAACACGGAGGAGTCAAGAGAACGTACGACGGATTTACTGAAAAAGATAATGGCCAATTGCTAATGAAAATTGTCGAATGGCTGTCTCATAAAGAAAGTTATCTGACCTTCTCTGAACTTGATATACCGCTTGATCAGCCTTCACCAATATTAGAAATGGAGACCCCAGAGCATTCTGAGGAGCTGAAGCCGGAGCCTTGGCGTTCACCGAATGAAGGTTATCTTTGGTATGATCAATCGACATTTGCTGACGGTTCATTTGGCTCGGAAATGGATCCTCCAAAAGATATTAAATATAACATTGAAACCCCTGAATATTTGCCAACTGGCGGAGAACCTTTTCAAGTAACACTCAAATTAACAGATATGAAACCGGGACAAGTCATTGAAAATGGGGAAATTCAAGTATATTTAGAAGGTGGTACATCAATTTCGCAAGTTCGGCTTCCGAATGGAACATGGCCTACCACTTACGGTTATCAAAGTGTTGGGAGCATTCAAGCTAATCAGCATGGTGTGGCGGAAAAAGTACTGACAATGAGACTTAACCCAACGGTACAAGACGGAACAACAGGATATATTCGCCTTCGAATAGGGGCTGGAAACAACGTCTTCACCAAAACAGTCAATATCGGTCAGTCAATTGTTGAGACGCCGCCTGGCGGTGAAGAAAAATATCAATTGTTAACACCGAAATTCATTCCGCTCGGAGGTATACCATTTCCGGTAGAAGTGGTGATGAGTGGTTTAACACCTGGCCAAGCAGTATCAAATGGACAAATTCAAATATATTTGTCAGGCGGGCAAAGCATTTCGCAAATCCAATTTGAGGATGGAACATGGCCAATCACTTACGGTTATTTTAATATCGGCAAACTGACAGCAGATGAAAATGGAAAAGCAAAGAAAACGATCATGATGCGCATTAATCCAAATGTTTCGGCGTATGAAGCCTATATCCGTTTGCGCTTAGGTTCGGGCAATAACGTTCTCACGCAGAAGGTAACTATGAGATAGCCATTACAAATTGAAAATGTGTTAGTGTGTATCAGGTTTTTAGAACAGTATTTTGCAACGGCAACGGGGGTAATAATTATGTTTACATTACCCATTCGATAAGGTATCACTAAAATGTTATTCAGCTGAAAGAAGAAGATTGTCTCCACACATAAGACTAAATATTTACTCTTATGTGTGGAAAAGCGGTGTTCCTTATATGCCCCTTTTTACATTATTTAGTTAATATAGGGACGGTTCGATAAGTCCTAATAAGATGAAGCCAGTATAGAAAAACAGCTCATTTTTCTATACTGGCTTTTGTATATGTTTACAATTTTTACTAGAAAACAGCTGGCGGATGACGGCTATCCCTTCATGAGCCTCGGCAAATTCTTGAAGCTTTCTCTCCGCTATTTCTCATTAAAATCCTGAATTGTTTTCCTCAGCTTTTGAGTTCAAACTGTACATCGACTTCAAACGTTTCCGAATCTCCTTGATCGTCTGTTCGATTACATTGGTCGCATACATCACGCTCCGAATACTGACTGGATTCGTCCATAATTGTCAGAAGGACATCCAAGTCGTTGCTGCGATTACGCCTCTCTCAGATACTTAGTAATGACGGAATGGCAGATCATAAAATATTGCCTGCGCCCCGGGAGCAATGGTGATACGCTTTCTCAGGCAGCACTGGCGGGATCACTATAAATAAAAACAAGGGGATTCCCTTTTTCCGCTTCAGAGTCGAAGTAATAGCAAAAAAACATCCGCCTGTTCTACGTCCTTTCAAGATGCCATAATGAAGTAAAAAATTTCTCACGGCATTTGAAAGGGGAAACTATTGAAAATTTTATTTGCGAAAAATTCATGAAGATTCTATTATTTATTTAGAAAATTGTTATATGTTTTGGAGTGTGGTCACGAATTTATGAAAATGGTTTCCTTTAATGCATACCGGACCATCGGAATTCCAGGTGTACACTATATAAAGCCTGACAATATGTTTAAAGAATTAGAAACCATTCAACAAGCGGATATTGTTCTTTTTCCTGAAACGTGGCAAGCCCTTGCTCTTGTATACGGATTAAAGAAAAAATTTTTCCAAGCATTGAATCATTGCAGCTGGGCTTTAGCAAAGTAGAAATGACGAGAGCGCTGTGGACGGTGGCGCCTGAGCATGTTCCATATACAGAAATATTGGCAAGCACCCCAAGCAATATCGAAAAAGTATTAGAAACGTTCCCGTTCCCATTTGTTGCAAAGGAAGTCCGGAATTCAATGGGAAGAGGAACCTTTTTAATAAAAAATGAGTATGATTTTTATCAATATGCCAATCAAAATGATGTGCTGTACGTACAAGAATATTTAGAAAACGACGGAAAAGATTTACGCATTTGCGTCATTGGAAAAGATATTTTCACCGCCTATTGGCGGGTTGGGGCGGAAGGGGAGTTTCTCCACAATGTTGCCCAAGGCGGAAGCCTCTGTTTTGAATTTATACCGCAAGAAGCTTGTGATCTTGTTTTGAATGTCTCGAAACAATTGAACATTAATCATGCTGGTTTTGATGTGCTGGTAAGCGGAGGGCATTTTTATATTCTCGAGTTTAATGTGCTTTTTGGTAATATGGGCATCACAAAAAGTGGATTATCAGTTGAAAAAGCAATTTATGAATATTTATTAAGTGAATTTGTGCCGCCTTTTCCAACATCACCGACTACAAAAAAGGTTATTTAAAACAATAAATGCTAAATGTTCATTTTAGTAGATTCATAGCGATCCTTAATAAGGAAAAGACGGAAGAAATGCAATAGTTTTTGTTTATCACAGAGTGGGAAGCGGCTAATTAGAAATTTTTGTTTTTTAAAATGGAAAATACAGTATGAAATTGCTTGTGGATAGATCGTGCGCCAGCTTTGGAAAAGATGTATTAACGGGCTTCCTTCGTCGATTGTGTACATGCTTCAGGAAGAGCATGTAATGGTTCATTTGCATGAAGAATTATTTTAAAAAAACTTTTTTCTCGCTATTGCTCAGCTGATCACAAAGGGTAGAATGTTTTCATCTTTAAACGAAAGGACAGCCGAAAGTTGCACCTTCCTTCAATAACGATTTGCCGCACAAAAGGTAAAATTTGAGCCTGCTGTCTGATTTATGTTTCACATGGAACAAATGTGCTGAACGTTTGTCTATTGCAATAAATATGAAAACATTTATTATAAGTTATATATTTGAAAAAATGGAATTTTAAAATTTTTATTATTTCCCAGGTTAAATTGTTTGCGTTCCCTTTATTATCATGTAATAATTTCTGTTAACAACATAGATATTTAGTATTTCAAAACAGATCTCTATAATACTGCAAGTGGTGGTGTATAAAATGGAAGGAATCAATCAGTTGCCAGTGAAAGTAGGGGATTGGGTAAAAGGAAAAACAAAAAGCGGCGAATTTATTTACGGTTATGTTGAAACGATAGATTCATCACAAAAGATTATAAGAGTAAAAGTTATGGCTTGCGACAATGAAATCGTCGTTGGTAAAACAGTTGAAACATTAAATCATTGGGTAAAAAAATTGCCCGTATCTCCAATAGAAAATGAAGAGCAGATTAAAGCATTAATTGATTTAGCCTTGTTAACAAAAGATGAAAATTGGTTTATGGAGCTGTCCAACAAATTAAAACAATTAACGAAAGAAAAGGAGAAAGAAAACATAATATAAATGAATAGGACAGCTCCGATGATAATTTTTTCACAATAATTTTTATGATCGTTTTAATACGATTCACGTTCCCCCGTTATAACTTTATGTTATCCTCCCAGAATATAGAGCATTTTATTATTTCAATATATTATATTTCTTTCCCATTGCCAAAAACCTTTATTCTTTTATAGCTGCCCACATTCCTACATTGTATATATTTTTTATCAGCTCAATTCAGTTGTTATGTAATGAAGGAAGACGTTTGAAAAACATCATCATACTGATCAATATTTGTTCACAATAGGGAGTTCTGCCTACATATGCAGAAGAACCGGCGGCATTTTTCAAAGTGATCGTTGGAACGTCGTTTCGTCTTTTTTTATGAAACATACTAAAAAATCACTGATTTTAAACATTAAGAATTACCGTTTAAATGCCATGAAGCCGTTTCATTTAGAAAGAACAGGGCTTTGCCAAATCACCATTCGATCAAGTTAATAACTAGTAATACAATTTCCAAACATATGCATAATGGAAAAAAGAGAATGATTTGGCCTTCCGTGCAGCAGCAAGAAAGACTGATTCCAATCTTTTGGAATCGGTTTTTTTATGACCAATTTTGTCGATGCGTCCAGTACGATCGGCAACTGTAAATTTCTGTATTTGCGGGATATCAAAAGAAGGGCGCCCCAATTTCTCATGATTGAAAAAATAAAAGGGGATTTCCAGCATTTTTGGTTTAAAAAGTTTCAAAAATAAAAGAAGCTTCATTCAGTGGATCGCTAGTTCTCATAGCTTTTTTGTAATGCTACAATATAGGAGAATATTAGAAAAATTCGATAAACATTGTAAGCTGGCATGTGATGCGATTGGACGAAAAGCTTTAATCAACAATTGAAGGAGGTGTTTTATGATGAAGAAAAGAGAGTATGTCAAACAATGTTGGAAGCGCTTTATTTTTGAAAATAAGCTCGACGAAAAATTATCTCCCATTGTAAAGGATTCATGGATTCGTTCCAAAGAAATGAATGTTGATCCTTTTCAACGATACGGTCAAATGAAAAAAATCAAAATAGACCATTACAAGCCTTTAATTGAATGTTCGGTTCCGTTTATGGAAGGATTGTATTCAATCGTAAAGGGCTCGGGTTTTTTAGTGATTCTTTGCAACGAAAAGGGACAGTTGTTAAAATCAATTGGCGACGCTGATACGTTAAAGATGGCAGCTGATATTCAATTTGTGGAAGGTGCTGATTGGAGTGAACAAGCAATGGGAACGAATGCAATCGGAACTTCGATTGTGATCAATCAACCTGTACAAATATATGCTGAGGAGCATTATTCGGAAATTTGCCAGGCATGGACATGCTCGGCTGCGCCCATTCACGATTCAAAAGGAAGGATAATCGGCGTATTAAATGTTTCAGGCCCATATGAAAAGGTGCATCCACATACTTTAGGAATGGTAGTATCAGCAGTGAAAGCGATTGAGTACCAGCTGGAGCTGATTGAAAAGACAGAAAAAAACATTATGATGCAAAGATTTCTTGAAGCGACTACCAATAATATGAAAGAGAGCATCCTCATTTTCGATACGGAAGGGCTCATTATTAAAGTGAATGATCAATTAAAAAAGCTGCTTCAATTGAATCATTCTTGCCTGGAAGGGAAAAAGATCAGCGAAGTTTTTAGCAACAAATCGATTATTTCCAATCGCCCTCGACATCTTCAAAATCATGAACTGCACTTAAAAATAAAACAGTCAAACAAAGTTTTTCATGTTCTAGTTGATAAACTCCCCATTTATAAAGACAGCCAATGGATCGGTTCAATGATGATTATAAAAGAGATTCAAAAGATAAGACAATTTATTAATCATTTATCAGGCAATCAGGCGAAAATCACTTTTTCTGATATGATCGGGAAGCATCCTCAGTTTCTCCAAAAAGTAAACGAAGCGAAGCTAGCAGCAAAAACGGACTCAAATGTATTAATTTTAGGAGAAAGCGGTACGGGAAAAGAAATGTTTGCACAAGCGATCCATAATGAAAGCGATAGAAAGCATAAGCCTTTTATAGCCATCAATTGCGGCGGAATTCCTCGAGATTTATTAGGAAGCGAACTGTTTGGTTATGCGGACGGTGCTTTTACCGGAGCGAAAAAAGGGGGTAGTGCAGGAAAATTTGAGCTTGCCGATGGCGGTACGCTTTTTTTAGATGAGATTGGAGAAATGTCTTTGGAAATGCAAGTATTGCTTTTACGAGTCATACAAGAAAAGGAAGTGGTGCGAATCGGCGGGCATAAAGTTTTGCCTGTTGATGTTCGCATCATCGCAGCGACGAACAAAAATCTTCGGGAAGAGGTCGAAAAAGGCAGCTTTCGGGAGGATTTGTTTTTCCGGCTTAATGTCATGCCGATCACTTTGCCGTCATTGCGAGAAAGAAAAGAAGACATACCGCTCCTTGTTCATCATTTTATTGAAAAAAATTGTGAAAAGTTAAATAAGCCTTTTCCTGAAATCAAACCGGATTTTTTTCAAGCGTTAATACATTATCATTGGCCGGGAAACATTAGAGAATTGCAAAATATAGTAGAAAGAACTTTAAACAAATTGACGAAGCCTGTTTTAACTATTAAAGATTTGCCTGAGGAAATTATAAAAACGGACTCCAAGCCAAAATCGGAAACGGTGTTTATTCATCGAGATGAAATGAAAAAGCAGTCGATCTTGCAAGCTTTACGTCTATATAACGGCAACATCACAAAAGCTGCGCAATATTTAGGGATATCACGAAGCACTTTTTATCGGCAAATGCAAAGATTTCAAATCCCTTATTAATATCATTTTGTTTCATTTCGTATCAAATTGTATCATTGTGTCTCTAAAAAGCGTCCCAAAACGGGACGTTTTTTTTTGTAGCATAAAAAATCTTATTCATTTTCAATGAAACTAAATATATCAATCATAAAAAATGTAGTTTGGCACAATTTTTGCATTTAACTATTTGAAACCGTTTTCTATTTTGGTAGAAGGGAGAGAATACATTGGCAATTTCTAAAAATGATCTTTTATGGATGTATGAAAACATGTACAAAATCCGTTATTACGAAGACAAAATGGCAGAAGCTTATACTGAAGGGAAAAATCCGGTTTTCAATATTGGGGCGGGTCCTGTTCCTGGCGAGATGCATTTGGCAACAGGGCAAGAACCGGCAGCCGTCGGCATATGTGTTCATTTGAAAAAAGAAGATACGGTTACGTCGCCGCACAGGCCTCATCATCATGCCATCGCGAAAGGCGTTGACCTAAATAAAATGACGGCTGAAATTTTCGGAAAAGAAACCGGGCTTGGCAAAGGCAAGGGAGGACATATGCATTTGTTTGATCCGGATGTCAAGTTTTCCTGTGGAGGAATTGTTGGAGCAGGAATCCCACACGCTCTTGGAGCAGCTTTAGCTGCTAAGAAAAAAGGGAAAGACTGGGTTGCGGTTTCATTTATTGGAGAGGGAGCTGCCAATCAAGGAGCTTTCCATGAGTCATTAAATATGGCAGCACTTTGGAATTTACCTCTTATTGTGGTGATTGAAAATAATCAGTACGGAATTTCTGTTCCGAAAACAGCATCGACATCTGTAGCATCTAACGATGTTCGTGCAGCTGCATATGGCATTAAAGGATATTACGTCAAAGACAACGATCCGATCAGCATGTACGAAGTATCAAAAGAAGCAGTGGAACGCGCCAGACGAGGCGAAGGTCCATCGATTATTGAAATTGAAACATATCGTTACTTGGGACATTTCCAAGGGGATCCGGAGTTGTATAGAGATAAAAATGAAGTGTCGCTTCTTCGGGATAAAGATCCGATCGTCCGCCTTCGAAATCTATTAATCTCTGAACAAAACATAGCGGAAAACGATCTTGACATCATTGAAAATAAAGCAAAACAGGAAGTAGACGCTGCTTATCAATTTGCACGCAGCAGCAATTATCCGAATCCGGAAGATGCTTTAAAAGATTTATACGTTTCGTAAATAAACAGGAAAGGGGTTATAAGCTGTGCAAGGAACAAAAACGCGCTTATTAACGGGAAATAAAGCCATGGCGGAAGCGATTAAATTGGAGATGGAGCGGGATCCAAACGTGTTTGTCATGGGGGAGGATGTCGGAGTTTACGGGGGAATCTTCGGATCGACAGAAGGATTATTTCAACAATTTGGATCAGATCGAGTGATTGATACCCCGATATCTGAAACTGCATTTATTGGAGCGGCCATTGGCGCAGCAGCCGAAGGAATGCGGCCGATCGTTGAATTGATGTTTGTCGATTTCTTTGGCGTTTGCATGGATCAAATTTATAACCATATGGCAAAAATCCCTTATATGTCGGGCGGTCGAGTGAAGCTGCCGATCGTGCTGATGACCGCTGTTGGCGGAGGGTACAGTGATGCTGCTCAGCACTCTCAAACTTTGTATGCAACGTTTGCGCATTTGCCGGGAATGAAAGTGGTGGCTCCATCCACTCCATATGATTTAAAAGGGATGATGATTTCAGCCATTCGGGATGATAATCCAGTAGTCTTTATGTTCCATAAAACATTGCAAGGTTTAGGATGGATGGATCAATTAGACGCATCAGTCGGTCATGTTCCGGAAGAAGCCTACACGGTGCCGTTAGGAAAAGCAAACGTTGTTAGGGAAGGGAAAGATATAACAATTGTAGGGATTCAAATGACGACTCATCATGCGCTGGAGGCTGCCAAAAAGCTGGAGCAAGAAGGAATTGAAGCAGAAGTCATCGATTTGCGTTCACTTGTCCCGTTAGATCGTGAAACAATCCTGCAATCCATTAAAAAGACTCATCGATTACTTGTAGTAGATGAAGATTATTTATCATACGGCATGACGGCGGAGATTGCTGCCATAGCTGCAGAGGAAGGCTTGTATGACTTAGAAGCTCCGGTCAAACGATTGGCTGTACCAGATGTGCCGATTCCTTTCAGCCGCCCGCTTGAACAGTTTGTTTTACCGAATGCAGAAAAAATTTATCAAGAAGCTATAAAACTCGTTAATGAATAAATCTACCATTTCTTTCACAGGAGGCCAACATGATTATTGAAATTAAATTGCCGCAATTGTCGGAAGAATATAATGAGAGCTTAATTGCATTTTGGCATGTGTCTGAAGGGGATGAGGTGGAGCAAAATGACATACTTGTTGAAGTTCAAACGGAAAAGGCGGTATCGGAGCTGCATGCACCTGCAAGCGGAATCGTGAAGGAAATCCGTAAAAAAAGAGGAGATACAGCATCTGTCGGCGAAGTGCTTGCAACAATTGAAACAGCTGAACGCGACGGGCAGCCAGACATAAAACAAGAAGAAACGAATGAAAGATCGGAAGAACAAATAGCAACGGAGCAAAAGGTCGAGAAAAGGGCGACGCCGCGAGTGAAGAAATTAGCGAAAGAACTAGGGGTGGATTGGCGGCTTGTGGAGCCGACTGGTTTAAACGGGAAAGTAACGGAAGAAGATATTCGCAACGAGTACAAGAAGCGGGAAAAAGAGAAGCAAACAAATTCTTCATTCATAGTGGCCGCTCCATCCGTGCGCAAATTTGCAAGAGAACATCAAGTGAATCTTGAAGAGGTAATTCCATCGGGTCTAAACGGCAAAATATTAAAAGAAGATATTGAGGCCGTGATCAATAGGCGCAAAAATCAGCAGCCTGAGATGGAAAGTCAGCAAAAAAATCAGAAGGAAGAAACAAAGACCAATTCGGTACAAGATGAATATATTCCGCTTTCAAACATTCGCAAATTCATTGCACGTTCAATGGTTCATTCGAAAAAGACGATTCCGCATGTAACACATTTTGATGAAGCGAATGTTACTAAGCTTGTTCAGCATCGACAAAGCATAAAATCGTTTGCGGAAGAGGAAGCAATCAAACTCACCTATTTAGCTTATGTTGTGAAAGCGTTGACGATCGTTTTGAAAAAGTATCCACAATTAAACGCTTCCTTTCATGAAGAACGTGAAGAAATCATTTTGAAGAAACAATACCATATCGGTTTTGCTGCTGATACAGACCGCGGTCTTGTCGTGCCGGTCATACGGCATGCAGACCAAAAAACATTATTTCAAATTGCTAAAGAAATTCACGAGCTTACCCTAAAGGCAAGAGATGGTTCCATTCAAGCGGATGAAATGACAGGCTCTACATGTACGATATCGAATATCGGATCAGCTGGCGGCGCATGGTTTACACCGATTATCAACCATCCGCAATCGTGTATTCTTGGCATCGGCCGAATCGAGAAAAAAACTGTTGTGGTCGATGATTCGATTGAAATTGCATCCATGATGGCGTTATCGCTCAGTTATGACCACCGGATAATGGACGGAGTATTGGCACAAAAAGCATTGAACGAGCTTAAAAAATATTTGAGCGAACCAAATTTCATTTTTGTTAATTAATGTGTGTTAGAAGAAATATAGACAATATTAGGACTTCCAGAAAGTCAAATCCCCATTGAAAACAAAAAACATCAAATATCGACGTTTCTAAAATATTAAAGGGGGCCGTCTATAAGCCGAAAAAGTCTTATAGACAAGCCCCTTTGTCCTTCACAACAATTTTAAATTCTGTCTTTGAGACGTTCTTACTTTTTTTACTTATTTCAGATCAATTGAAAACAGACCGACGCCTAGCATTTTTATGGGCTGCTTTAACAGGTTTCCCTAAGAACAGTAGCTGGGGTCCGATTATTTTATTTTTTGGTTTTCTCCGCAAAATGAAGCGGATGTCTTCTCGACTTTTTATGGTAAAATAATTAACAACAGTCTCAGTTAAAGGAAGAGGATGCATGTGAAAAATTGGCTGCCCATTTTGTTTATTAGCTGTGGTTTGTTTTGTGTCGCATATGGCGGATGGAAGTTATGGTCAATGCACAGCGCACAAAATGAGGCATTGAAGGAAGCCCATCAGCTTGTTGGTGCAGAAGGTCTAAAGAAAAAGGAGAGAAGCGAAGTTGTACCAAGCGACTTTCAACCGAAAATGGACGAGGTGATTGGCATTTTGCACATCCCGAAACTTAAAGCACAATTGCCGATCGTTGAGGGGACGGATGAAGACGAATTGGAGAAAGGCGTCGGTCATTACAGAGGCACTGCTTTTTCTGGGCAAAACGACCAAATCGTTTTATCAGGACATCGGGATACAGTTTTTCGCAATGTTGGCGATTTAAAAATTGGAGATGAACTCATTGTTGAAATGGAGTATGGTCGTTTCACATATTTGATTCAAGAAACAGAGATTGTTGATGCCGATGATCGAACAGTGATCCGATCTACTGCTCCTAACGAAGTTTTAACGTTAACAACATGCTATCCGTTCGGTTATATTGGAAATGCGCCACAGCGATATATTATTTATGCGGTACCGGCATAATTCAGTGGAAAAACGAGCCCTTGCTATAAAGCATCAAGGGCTCTTTTCTGTTTTAATAAAGTCATTCAGCCGTCTATCGGTAACTGTTCATTTAGCATTTGAATGAAGTTAAATGAGCGGTAATTGAATGATAAATTTGGGGCTTTAATTGCAGATTAAGGCGATGTCGATTTCAAATTATTTCATAGTAAGATCCAATGGGCATTCATAAATAAAAAATTCTATTTTTTTGATTGGAGAGTTGTTCGAGTTTTGTTTTTCAATATTTCATTACTGTACACGTGCATGTATGCTGGATGTCTCTTGCAATTGGCAGTATATTTTACACTTTACATCTGCATTTTGCTGAAAAAAAGACTGCTAAACTGTCTGGATGAATAATATTGGATTACCTGTTATGACCAGAAGCCCGGTTTTTTTCTATTGGCACCCAATGGTTCAGTTATTGCTGTGATTGGATATTTGCCATCGGATACAATGTGTTGCGTAGTTTGAAGAATTGACTTTGTCAATCATTTAAAATGCCGCCTCGGAAATATAACAATTTGTTTTTTATTCTAAAAACCTTTTTTCCCTTTTAACGCTAATAAAGTTTTACAAACAATTAATTTTTAAAAAAGTAGAAAAAGTATTGCTTTATAATCATCTAGTTGTCGGCGGGGGAGCTGTACGTTCAAACGGGATTTTATAAAATTGCTTTTGAAATGCACCCAGGTTTTATTGTTTACAATCCTGAAACTTTATTAAAGTTAAGAGAAAATGTAGGGCCAAGTATTGGAGCGAATTTTGATCCAAGCCATCTCATTTGGCAAGGCATTGATCCTGTTGAAGCAATAAAAAAATTAGGACGTGAAAATGCCATATTTCATGTACACGCTAAAGATACTTATTTGGATCAAGCAAATATACAAGTGAATGGCGTTTTAGATACAAAGCATTACAGTAAAATTTTGGACCGATCATGGACATTTCGGTCGGTTGGCTATGGCCAAGGTGAAAAAGTGTGGAAGGATATTGTAAGTGCCTTGCGTGCTGCCGGATATGATTATGTTCTTTCAATTGAACATGAGGATATGCTGGCATCCATTGATGAAGGATTAGGAAAGGCAGTAAGCTTATTAAAGCAAATTCTTTTTAAAGAAGAAGTTGCTGAAATGTGGTGGGCATAACAGTCACATTGTAAAGGCAATCCCTAGGGAATTTTAAGAGTCCCTAGTTTTTTTTATTTGGGTTACGATGGGCATCACTTTTAATGCGAATTTTTTTGCGGAAAGTCCTCTGCAAATAAAAGCTTAGGATATTCATCTGTCTTTCTTAAACAATTACGAATAAAATTTATTCATTAAGCCATTTGTTTGTGTGACGAGTGTAAAAAAAATAAATAATAAAATTTTCGTTATTAAAGAAAAAATGAAGATTGAATGATGAGAAAAACAAGAATTTCCAGCGTTTTCTGCGACGATCATAGATTTCATTAACTATATGTTTTTTTGACGAAATGAATAAAAAATATTGAAATTTTAAAAATTCAGATATATTATAATATTTGAAATATTAGTTCCGGAGGAAAAGGGAGGAGAAAAGATACCCGGGAAAATGAAAGCGTTTTAAAAAAAGGGGAGGCGAATTTTGAAAGCGTTTTACTTAACAAGTACGGGGGGATTTTGATGAAAAAGAAGTTATTTTTGATTATGCTAGTTGTTTTCTTAGCCGTTTTATCGGCTTGTGGCAACAGCGCGATTCAGTCAACATCGAAAAAAGAAGAAGGCGGGAGCAAAAGCGGAGGAACAATAAAAATTGGTGTGATGCTTCCAGATTCGGGGGTTTATGCTTCACTTGGAAAGCATTTGCACAAAGGTATGGAGCTGTATTTTGACAGCATTGATTGGAAAATTGGCTCCAAAAAAATCGAAATTATTAAAGAAGACAGTGAAGCTGATCCGCAAGTAGCATTAAGGAAAGCGAGAAAATTGATTGATCAAGATAAAGTGGACATTTTAACAGGAACGGTAAGCACGGCGGTAGCCTATGCCATTCGCGATGAAGTGGATAAGAAAAAAATTCCGTTCCTTGTTTCGCATGCGGGAGGAAATGATTTAACGAGAAGCAAACGAAGTGACTATATTTGGCGTTCTTCTTTTTCCTCGTGGCAGATTGGCAATTCATTAGGAGAATGGGCGTTTCATAACGTAGGAAAGACAATGTACATTGCAGCAGCAGATTATGCGTTTGGACGGGAAGTATCTGAAGCGTTTAAAGAAGCTTATACTGCCGCAGGAGGAAAAATTGTCGGTGAAGTTTACCCGCCTCTCGGAAACAATGATTATTCCTCTTATTTGACCACGATTAAAAATGCAAAGGCTGAAGCAGTATATGCATTTTTCGCAGGAAGTGATGCGGTGAGATTTGTTCAGCAATACGATCAATTCGGGTTAAAAGAAGATAAGAAATTAATTGGTTCCGGCTGGCTTGTTTCAGAGGACGTGCGGAAATCACAAGGAAACGCAGGAGTTGGAACAATTTCCTCTATTTTCTGGGATTATAGTATAAAAACAGAAGAAAATAGACAGTTTAAAGAGGCTTTTGAAAAGAAATATAATGAACGCCCGACCATTGAAGCATTGGAAGGCTATGATGCTGCCAAAATTATCGCAGAAGCGCTGACAACGCTTGACGGCGACGCCTCAGATCCAGATAAAGTGGTAGAAGCGATTTCTAATGTTGAATTCATAAGCCCGAGAGGCCCGATTAAGTTTGACAAGGAGACCCACCACGTTATTCAAAACATGTATATCATTGAAACCAAGCTTGTGAATGGACAGACGGAAAACGAAGTGATCGAAATTATTGAAGAGGTGAGAGATCCAGGAAAATAGATAAAAAAAGAGGTGATAATCATGGATATTATCGGGGCGCAGCTAGTAAACAGCATTTCATACGGGCTTTTGCTCTTCGTCATTACATGCGGATTGTCGCTCGTCTTTGGCATTTTAGGAGTATTGAACTTGGCGCATGGATCGTTGTATATGATAGGAGCTTATGTCTCATATTCGATTACCGTCCATTCTGGACAAAATTTTTGGCTTGCCTTAATCATTGCACCTTTAGCAGTAGCTGTTTGCTCTCTCATTATTGAAATGATCTTATTGCGGCCGACTTATCAGCTAGGGCACCTGTCACAAGTATTGTTAACATTTGGGCTTGCGTATGTCATTCATGATATGACAGCGGCGATATGGGGCTTGTCTAAAAAGTCCATAAAAACAGAGCGAATGGAGAAAACAATGAGTTTTTCCATTCGCTCTGTTTCCTTATTTTTGAAATTGGTTTGGGAATTTGCGGCCCATTTCAGTATGTTGTGGGCCATTGCCACAATCCCGAATTCTGTTCGGACTTTATGAAGCCCCCGTAACAGAAATCGAGTGAAACGCAAATTGCCCTTGATGTTACCGAACACACTTTCGACATCCACTTTACGCTTCGCATAAAGAGCTGCCTTTTGTTCGTCACCAAGAGCTGCTTTGGCTTTCGCTTTCATTTCTTCATAAATCGTGTTCCAATATACTCGACGATTTCCTTTGGCTTTCGTACACCCATTCTTCAACGGGCAATCCGTACAATCTTCACACTCGTACACTTTCAAATCTTGTATGTATCCAGATGCATTTTTTCTTTTTTGATAATACTTGAATACGACTTTCCGATTGTTCGGACAGATAAAGCAATCGTCTTCTTCGATGTATTTCCAGTTTTGTACTTTTGATAAATCCTTTTTAAACTTTTTACTTTGTTCCTTCAAATAGGTTTGGTATGGGGCTAATAATTCAAAACGAGGTTCTTTTTCTTCGCCAATCGCATATAAATAGTTTTCTTCACTCGCATATCCTGCATCGGCAATGACATACTTGAGTTTCTTTTCCTTCGGCATCGATTCCAATAACTTTTCCATAAATGGTTGGAAACAGCGAGTATCTCCTGGATTTTGATAAATTTCAAATCCCACGATAAATTGATGTTGTGTGGCGAGTTGAACATTATAACCCGCCTTGAGTTGGCCGTTTTTCATATGGTCCTCTTTCATTCGCATAAAAGTGGCCTCATGGTCGGTTTTCGAGTAGCTATTTCGTTCACCTAGAATCTGTTTTTGTACTTTGTATTTTCGTAATCGTGGAAGATAATCCGTTTGAATCGTTTTCAGTTGTTTGGTGAGTTGGGATTTTTTAGAGCGAAGTTCTTTTTTTCTTTCTTTGTCTTCTTCCTGTTTATAATCTTTTTCCAAAGCTTCTATTCTCTCAGAAAGTTGTGCCGATGATTTTTCTAATTCTTCTTCTAATTGTTCTTCTTTTAATTCCTCCAAGGCGATTTGGTGCGCTTCTTGTAGAAACGATTGAATTTTGGCTCGTAGTTTCTGATCATATTTTTCTACGGATTTTCGCCATACAAACGTATATTTGTTGGCATTCGCTTCTATTTTCGTACCATCCACAAAAATATGGTCGAGGTCGATAAGTCCTTGTTCTACTAGTTGAAGGACAAATTGTTCAAATACAGAATCCATCATGTTTGACATACGAACACTACGAAAATCATTTATTGTGCGATGGTCAGGGGTTTGCAATCCCGCCAACCACATCATCGGAAGATTTTCTTTCACCATTTGCGCTATTTTCCGACTTGAATAAACATTTTGAGTGTACGCATATAAAATCACTTTCAATAACATTTTAGGGTGATAGGGTGCACGACCCCCACCAACATAATGAG
The DNA here is from genome assembly GCF_037963755.1 of Aeribacillus sp. FSL W8-0870. Lineage (NCBI taxonomy): Bacteria > Bacillati > Bacillota > Bacilli > Caryophanales > Bacillaceae > Aeribacillus > Aeribacillus sp. FSL W8-0870. The sequence continues at coordinate 3,973,418 of NZ_CP150165.1, read as the reverse complement.
TATACAACACTTCATCCGGAATCGATTCCACCATTTCATCCACTAAACGGGCGACATGATTTTCAGGAATATACATTTCGATATCTAAAATGCTCATGACTTGACGATTGCAATAAGGTTGGAAAACTAGTTTTTTGCGTTTCTTATTCTTTTGAACCTCTATTTTTTGAATACCCTCTAGAGTCATTTCTAATTGCGTGTTATAATTTTCTTGAATAGTCATTTGATTATTCATAAGAAATCGTCCTTTCTGTAGAATGTTTTTTGGTCAATTTCATTCTATAAAAAAGGACGATTTTTTTGTACCCTAAAAACAGAAAAAAGGGCTGAGCCCAAGGTCGATTCAATCGACTTTTCGGACAGCCCCTTTGCCTCAAAGTTTATCAGGTACGGTAACCTTATTTAATCAAGCCTTTCCTGTCTATCGTTTAGCTGTAATTGCAATAGGTTTAATTTTAGCGGGGCTGTTGTGGTTCATTCAAGAAAAAACGCGCTGGGGGGCGATCATTCGCGCTGGACTGAGCGATAAAGAGATGATATGTGCTTTAGGTGTAAATATTCAACTAGTTTTTACCGTCGTGTTTTTCATAGGGGGATATTTAGCAGGTTTTGGCGGAGTCATTGCTGCGCCGATCCTCGGGCTTTATCCAAGCATGGAATTCCAAACGCTTATTTTGGCATTAGTTGTTCTCGTTATAGGGGGCTTAGGGTCGATCGCTGGAACGTTTGTGGCCAGCTTAACGATTGGGATTGTTGAGACTTTTTGCCGATTTTTAGTTCCTGAGTTAAGCTTGTTCGTCGTTTTCGGATTAATGGCGGTCGTCTTAATCGTCAAACCGAACGGATTGCTCGGAAGGCAGGTGGTTAAGCATTGAACAAAAAAGGTTTCGTTCTTATTGCCGCAGTTATGTTGCTCATCTTTTCCCCCTTTATCTTTTCTTTGTTTTATTTAAATTTGGTAACTGAAATTTTAATTTTAGCTATTTTCGCTCTTAGTTTAAATATTTTGGTCGGATATACCGGGCTGGTTTCGCTTGGCCATGCGGCGTTTTTTGGAGTCGGGGCTTATATGTCCGCAATTCTTGCAAGGGAGATATCTCCAAACTTTTTCCTTACTCTTTTCGCCTCACTTGCGGCTGCAATCATTGCATCCGCCATCATCGGAATTTTTTGCGTAAAGGTGAGCGGCTTTTATTTTCTTATGTTAACATTGGCTTTTTCGCAAATGATTTATTCATTTGTCCACCAGTCAACGACTATCACGGGCGGTTCAAACGGATTATCAGGCATTCCAAGCCCTTTAATTGGATCACTTGATTTTTCAAACCCGGTTTACTTTTATTATTTGATATTGCTTTTGTTTATATTGATCTACGGCGGTTTAAGCCTCATCGTACACTCTCCTTTTGGGCAAGTATTAATAGGGATTCGCGAAAACGAAACAAGATTGAAATCGATGGGCTATCATACAACACTATATAAGCTTGCCGCATTTGTTTTAGCCGGCGGGCTCGGCGGAGTAGCAGGATCGTTATATACAAGCTTTAACAGCTTCATTTCGCCTAGCGATGTATATTGGACGATGTCTGGCTCTGTTTTAATTATGGTTCTTATCGGCGGTTCCGGAACAATGATCGGGCCCGTTTTGGGAGCAGCATTTATCGTCATTTTAGAAACGATTGTCAGCTCTTATACGACCATGTGGATGATGATTATTGGGATTATCTTTATCTTGTTTGTCGTATTTTTCCCAAAAGGAATTGTCGGGCTTGGAAAATTGCTCTTTCAGTCATTTTCAAAATCCAACAAGCTGTCAGCTATTTCCGGAAAAAAATCCAATGCGTTGTATAACAATGATGTGAAGAATTGAGGGATGGGGCATGGAGAATCCTGTAATCTTGAAGATTGATCGCGTCGGCATGCATTTTGGCGGTCTTGAAATTCTTAAGGATGTTTCATTGGAAGTGAAAAAAGGTGAGCGGATAGGCATTATCGGTCCGAATGGAGCCGGGAAAACGACCTTTTTCAACATTTTAACCGGCGACCTGAAGCCGAGCAGCGGGTCCATTTATTATAAAGGAGAAAATATAACGAATGTTGCCAACTTTAAACGGACAAACGCCGGAATCGTTCGCACCTTTCAACGAAACAATTTGTTGAACGAACTGACGGTGCTTGACAATTTATTATTAGTTTTACAGCGGAAACATCATTTGCAAAACGTGTGGTTTAAAAAGAGAAACGAAAAAAAATACCCGAAGCTTTTCGAGGAAGCAAACCAATTGATCAAAACTTGGGGATTGGAAAAGCGCGCAAATGAAATAGTGAAAAAGCTGTCATACGGCGAACAGCGGCAAATCGAAATTTTGCTTGGCATTGCGATCAATCCGCAAGTTTTATTATTAGATGAGCCGACTGCCGGCATGTCGCAGGCGGAAACGGATTATATTGTCGATTTGCTGCACAATTTGCCGAAGGACTTGACCGTTTTAATTATTGAGCATGATTTGGAGGTCGTATTTGGACTGGCGGATAGAATGGTCGTTTTATATGACGGAGGAATTCTCATTGACGGCGATCCAAATGAAGTGAGAAACGACAGGAGGGTGAACGAAATATATATTGGAAAGGAGGAAGCGGCAGCACATGCTTAAAGTTTCAGATTTAAATACATTTTACGGCGACAGCCACGTCCTCCATAATGTTTCGTTAACGGTTGAACAAGGCAAGGTAACCGTCCTGCTGGGAAGAAACGGAATGGGGAAAACAACAACGATTCATTCTATCATGGGAATCATTCAATCAAAAAAAGGAAAAATTGTGTTTGAAGAACAGGAAATTCAATCAAAGACGAGCTTCCAGGTTTCGAAATTAGGCGTTGCTCTTGTTCCGCAAGGGAGAAGAATATTTCCGAATTTGACTGTAAAGGAGAATTTAATGACCACTTATAGGCCTGCCGAAAATGGCTGGACATTAGAACAAATTTATGACACGTTTCCAAGGCTGAAAGAAAGAGAAGCATCGATGGGAGGGGCTTTGAGCGGGGGAGAGCAGCAAATGCTCTCAATTGGACGCGCTTTGCTAACGAATCCTAAATTACTGCTGCTTGACGAGCCGTCAGAAGGATTGTCCCCATTGATGGTTCAGGAAGTGAAACGGATTATTCGTGAATTAAAGAAGCAAGGTCTTACAATGCTTTTAGTTGAACAAAATTTATCGATGGCGCTTGAGCTTGCAGACCGCATATATATTTTAAACAAAGGCTCGATCGTGTTTGAAGGCTCTCCCGACGAATTAAGCTCTGCTGTAAAGCATAAATATTTGCTGTTAAGTTCGTAAATTGCTCAGAAACATCTGATGATGATGCTGTCAAAAAGAAAAAGGGGCTCTTAGAAAGTCAAATCGCCATTGAAAACAAAAAATCATAAACACCGATATATCAACGTTTCTAAAACATTAATGGGGGCTAATAAGCCGTAAAATCGACTTATTAGCCCCCCTTTTTTACATATTTTCCAGAATAATAGAACGGAAGAAACAGGTCATTACGGTGATTTTCCTAAATAAACTGATGAGCGGGCAGCACCTTATTTTGCAAAAATAAATTGTCGGCGATTTGCAATCAAATTTTCCAAAAGAAAAACAGGGCTGCTGCAATTTACGGGTATCATTTCTAGAAATATTGATTCTTGATGCATAACCCGAATAGAGCTTTCGCAAAGCAGAAAAAGGTTCAATTTGGAACTCTTACATGCTGCAATTGCTTCGGAATGAACGATGAAACCAATCAATATAGGTAAAGCAAGCTGCAGCCCTTTATCGAAATTCCGCCACATTCTGTCCGCAAGCCTCGCTTAATCGATAGTTCATTGCACGAAATTCACGTTCGACAGGCTCTTAACATTACACACTTATGTAAGTATTTCTTTAGTAAACGATTATTTCCAAACCTCTTCGGCAATTTCTACGACATGGCGAAGTTTTGCCCATTGCTCGTCCTCTGTGAGCAGGTTTCCTTCCTCAGTTGATGCAAAACCGCACTGAGGGCTTAAGCAAAGCTGATTGAGATCAACAAATCGGGATGCTTCATCAATGCGCCGTTTAATTTCATCCTTATTTTCTAATTCTCCAAATTTTGACGTGATCAAGCCGAGAACGATGGATAAATTTGACCGGTTTACGAAGCGAAGGGGTTCAAAGCCGCCGGCTCTTTCGCTGTCGTATTCCAAAAAGAAGCCGTCCACATTTACGCCTTCAAACAATATTTCCGCCACTGGCTCATAGCCGCCGGATGAAATCCAAGTGGAACGGAAATTGCCTCGGCATATGTGCATCGTAATTCTCATATCATCAGGACGATTGGCAACAGCTTCATTAATTGTTTTCGCATACAATTGTCCTAACGTATCCGGATTTAAGCCGCGGGCCCGCATTTGCTCCTTTTGCTCTTCTGAACAAAGATATGCCCATGATGTATCATCCAGCTGCAAATAACGGCATCCAGCATCGTAAAATGCTTGAATTGCTTTTTTATATGTTTGGGCTAAATCGTGGAAAAACTCGTCTTGATCTTCATAAGCGCTTTTTTCAATCGTCCCTCTGAAATGAAGCATGCTCGGGCTCGGGATAGTCATTTTGGCTGTATGGCCGGAAGCGATGCTGTTTAGAAACTTGAAATCTTCAAGCATCGGATGGCCATTGAAATCTAGTTTGTCAACAACTTTAATAGAATGAGATTTTGTTTGTTTTTGATGGAATTGGATTCCGGTCTCTGTGTCGTATCCTTCAACACCTACTAAATTTTCAAGGAAGTCAAAGTGCCACCAAGCTCTTCGGAATTCGCCGTCTGTCACCGCTTTGAGGCCAATTTCCTTTTGTTTTTCGACGATGCGTGTGATTTCTTCGTTTTCCACCTCTCTTAATTGCTCAGCTGTTATTTCCCCATTTGCTTTTTTCAATCGGGCTTGTTTAATTCGGTCTGTTCTTAACAGACTACCTACATGATCTGCTCGGTAAGGCGGCAAGTGGCGTTGCAATGATTGATGGGACATATGCTGTTTTCCTCCTTCTCCGGTTGAAATATTATGAATAATAACAAAAAATAAAAGAAAAGTAAACTTTATAAGCAGGGGGATTTTTCATTAGAGAGGTATGAATGACATTTTTTGCTACATTTTCTTAAAATAAAAGCCCTCAGCCGCCATGTGCGGCAAAGGGCAAATCACTTGCCTGCGAAAGATTAGCTAATGACAAATTCGAAGCTGCCGAATAATTTTACATCTTTGCCGATGAGGAATCCTCCTGTTTCAAGAGCAGCGTTCCATGTTAAACCATAATCTTCCCGATTGATTTTTCCTTCTACATCAAATCCTGCGACAATGCTTCCGTCCAACGGGTTTTTCGATTGACCGTTGAATTCTACTTTGAATGTTTCGGTTCTAGTAACATTTCTAATTGTCAATTTTCCTGTTACTTCATAGTCATCGTCGGAAACCTTTTTAATAGATTCGCTGACAAACGTGATGACCGGATAGTTTTCGACATCAAAAAAATCCCCGGAACGAAGATGGTTGTCTCTGTCTTCATTTTTTGTGTCAATAGAAGAAGCTTGAATTGTTACTTTTACTTTTGCAGATTCGAGCTGATCAACATCGCCGTCAACTTCTACATCAAATTGAGTGAATTCTCCCTTTGCCTTGGAAACCATTAAGTGTTTTACTTGGAAAGAAATAGAGCTGTGCACCTTATCTAATTGAAAATTTGCCATTTTTTATTTTCCTCCTTTTGTTTTGATATTATCATAACCGAAAAATATCTCGAATTCAAATATTTTTATATAAATATTTTTTGACAAGGTAAAAGAAAAAAGAACCAATTTTGATAAGATATTCTTTAAGAAGACAGTGGACAAGGCCCATATACTTAGAGGGGATTTTTTTGAAACGAAAAGAGCAAATATTTCGTCATTATTAAGAAAAAGGCTCTGCTTCCTTATTGACGAAAAGCACCCTTTAGAAAATTCGCGTTTTTTATTTTTGTTTAACCTCTGCAAGCAATTGGCCTATTGCAAAGGAATCAGGGCGGGAGAGATGGTTCGAATGGCGTTGGCATAGCCGATCAATAGAATGTTTTATAGAGAGAAGTGAAAGAATGAACAGTAAAAAGAAATCTTGATTTTGGATAATTCCAAAAAATATTTTTTTGTTTATGATTACAGCGGCTCTGATTGAGGCGTTTTCCATCACATCATGACAGTGTATAAGCAAAATATCCACCATTAGGACAATTAGTTGAAGTAGATGGAAAGAATATGCACGTTTATACAAAAGGTGATGGAGAAAACACGATTGTGTTATTAAGCGGTTTAGGCACAGCAGCTCCCGTGTTAGATTTCGAACCCTTAGTAAATGAATTGGCAAAGAATCATAAAGTGGTCGTAGTAGAGAGCTTTGGATATGGATGGAGCAACGTAACGAATAAGGAACGAACAGTGGAAAATATAGTGGAGGAAATTAGAACCACTCTAAAAAAATCAAATATAGAAGGTCCATACATATTGATGCCGCACTCTATTTCTGGCATATACAGCATGTATTATGCTAATGCATATCCAGATGAAGTGAAAGCAGTTATAGGGATTGATTTCACCTTGCCGCAGGTTTTAGAGTATTTCGGCGAGTCAGCTCCAACAATGTCCGAATATATGAAGTATGTTTTCACCAACTGGAATTGCACGATTGGCATTATATATCATTCCTGATGATTTCCTTCCTAGTAGCTGAAAAAGGTACTTATTCCGAAGAGAATTTAACAATGACCAAAGCCATTTCTAGGCATATCAGGCGGGAAAGTTAAATTGACTGTTTGCTCAATATATTTTTTATTTCATTTGCTTCTTGTTGTATCCTTTGTCTTGATTTTTACTTCGAAAGAAGATCGAGTGAACGAAGATGGGAAATCCAATGTAACGTTTTATCAAACGAAATTAAGCCGCAGTTTTTCAAGTAAAATAGTTACTTTAGAAGGAAATCATTATCTTCATTGGACTCGTTATAAAGAAATGAGTGCACACGTAAATGATTTCACGAAAACATTTGCAGGTGGTGTTCATTGAGGAAGCAGCTAGATAAAGGACCTCCTTGGGGGTTCTTTATCTAGCGGGATTATCAAATATTATTTGATAGAGCCTTAGCATTAATACGAGATTTTAATTCTTTATTGTTCAATAAGTTTTATGACATCACTTAAACTTTTTTCTGCCATGGATTGAAGTCGTAAATCATAATTTTCGAAAGGTAAAGACTTCGTTACTGGATTTGGCACAATTACGCATTTCAGTCCAGCAGCTAGAGCTGCTTGGAGCCCATTTAAAGAATCTTCAAATGCTAATGCTTCATTTGAGCTGATATTTAAGGCATCAACTGCTTTTAAATACAAATCAGGTGCCGGTTTTACCTTCTCAACATCATCCTGTGTGATAATAGTATTAAAATAGTTTAACACCCCAAGTTCATCTAAATAATGAGTTACCCACTCCCTTGTGGAGCTTGAAGCAATAGCAATTTTATATCCTAAATCGTTTGCTTCTTGCAAATAATCCTTTACACCTTCACGTGCCTGAGGTGTTTTCATCTTTTCTTTATAAATGCTTTCTGCTTTGGTATCAATTTCCTCAATATTACAGCTTTCTCCCAATTGTTGTTTGAAAAACTCGTAAAGTACTGTATTATCTGACCCAACGCTTTTTACATAATGTTCAAGGGGCAAATCAACATTATAATAACCTAAAGTTTCTTTATAAGCCTCAAACCAGGGAGTCTCTGTGTCTATAATTAAACCGTCGAAATCAAAAATAATTGCTTTTATCAAAGCTTTTTCTCCTTTCCACTCATGAGGATAAAATAAATACACCTTCATAAACTATATGCAATAAAGTTAACTCAGTATGTTCCAGTAATTCTGAACACCAATCGATTGCTCATGATTTCAATAATAGTCTAATAGTTTCTTTTTATGCGGATAAAGGAATATATATTGTATCGGTTCACGCTCATAATTAGGAGCACATTTCCTGACCTTTCAGTTTATTTCGTCAAATAAATTAATTCGGTCCTCTCCCTGCCGCAAAACCTTCATCGCCCGTTTTTTCTTTCCAATGTGAACAAAGATGACTCACTTCGTTTTGAAGATGAAGGAAGACCAGTTTTCTATTTTCTGGTATTCGTCTAAGCAGAATAGAAGGACTCGGTCACATGGCAGCCGTTTTGGCAAAGACAGCTGCCTGGATCACGTTGCATCGAGTTCTTTTTTACCTGAAAATAGAAATGTTGTATTTTTCTTACTGTAAAACAACATCATGAACAATTTTTGCATTGTGCTCCAGCTGAATACCGAAACACAGTTTTGCATAATCTTTTTTTACAACTGTCTATTTGGCAGGGAAAAGACTATTACACAGTCTACTTACTTATTCAACGAGACCAAGCTTTTTCAAACCGTGATAGACACCGGAATTTGTTACGTCTGTTGTTTGGTGCTTCGCATATGGCAAAAGGTTTGGATCTGCGTTCCCCATTGCAAAACCTTCGCCGACTATTGAGAGCATCTCTTTATCATTCATGGCATCGCCAAAGGCAATGGCGCTTTCTTTTGGCACGCCAAGATAATTTAATATTGCTTTGACAGCTTTGCCCTTATTGACCTTTTCCCTAATGACATCGTAGCATTGGGCCAGGCCTTCGATATTCACTTGGGATAAGTATATAAGATCGTCTTTTTCATAAAGAGAAACATCGCGATCAGCTAAATTTAATATCGTCATTCCTAAAACTTGATCGATGATATCATACGAAAACAACTCATTTTTTTGTAAATGAAATTTTTGAATGAAATCTTTTATGGCAGGGGAATCAAACGAGCTAAGGACATTTTTTTCTCTTGTATACATGACGAGCTCATGTCCATGGTGTTTGGCGGTATGCACAAAGTTTTGAACAATATCTGGATTCATCGGCTCTTTTAAAATCTCGCGGCCCCTATAAACCGTAAATGCGCCGTTATAGCCAATAAACGATTGAACGTTCAGCTCTTTGCCGATATGCGAAATTTCATGCAAAGGTCTCCCTGTTGCCAGAAAGACTTCTACACCTTGTTTCTGAACTTCAGCTACAGCTCTTTTCGTAGATTCTTGAATTTGATCATCCGGTGTCAAAATTGTTCCGTCTATGTCCAAAAATAAAAGTTTATATGTCATCTCCATAAACTCCCGTTAAAATTTATTTTGTTGTAAGATTTTATCATAAAATAAAAATTGTGAAAACTCTAACAAGATGAATTGTCTTGTAAAAATAGTTTTTGTGCCGGGCTGAAGAATATTTGAAACATTTCAATTCGCAAATTCGTATATTGAAAAAACGGATACAGAGGTGGATTTATATGTCAGTAGTCAACATTTTAAAATGGGTAAGCGGGGGACTTGAAGCATTTTTCGGAATTCCAGTTATAGGTGGAACGATTATATTATCTTTCCTATGGACACCTTTGGCGTTTATGTTTGTGCTGCACCTTGTGACGTTGATTTTTGCCATTATAACAAATAAAAACAAGCATGGCAGCATTTTAGGAATTATTACTTCCTGCATTGCATGGATTCCGATTGTTGGAATGGTGATGCATATCATAACGGCAATTTTCCTCTTGATTGATGCATACCGCGAGTATAAATATGAAATTTAATGTTTTTTTGCTTACAGGGTCTTAGACCCTGTTTTTTTTAGAAAAAAAGTTACTGACCTAAAAAAATTGGATGTGTTATCGGCATCTGTGCCTTCTGCTTTCTAATCCAAGATGAGAAATGTCAGTCTTCAAAAACTGAACAACTTTGGTACAAGCCGCGATGCTACGACAATTCAAATAGTACTTCCAAGCAGAAACTTCAGGCTGGGAAATATACGAAAGGCTTACCGTCCAAACACTTTTGGATGCTGATGGCAAATAATATATGAAGAACGAGTGCGTAGTGCGTAAGAGGGGAGAAGCTCCATTGAGAAAAAGATAAAGGACAAGCTTTTCGGCTTGTCCGAAATGAATTCGTATGAGATTTGATTGAAAAGGAGTTTAAGTCAACCCGCATGCCGGATACTTGCCTTATTCACAGCACTTTGCTTAAAAAAGCTTTTGTTCGTTCGTGTTTAGGATTGTTAAAAAGCTCGCTAGGTGTGTTTTCCTCTACAATATATCCGCCGTCCATGAAAATCACTCGATCGCTCACTTCTTTGGCAAATCCGATTTCATGCGTCACGACGACCATCGTCATTCCTTCCGCCGCTAATTCTTTCATAACTGTTAACACTTCACCGACCATTTCTGGATCGAGGGCGGATGTAGGTTCATCGAAAAGCATGATTTTAGGATTCATTGCAAGAGCGCGGGCAATGGCAACGCGCTGTTTTTGGCCCCCTGATAATTCGCTTGGATAGCTTGAAGCTTTTTCGCTTAATCCCACTTTTTTCAGCAGCTGCAAAGCTTTTTCGTTTGCTTCCTGTTCCGAGACTCCTTTTACTTTTATCGGAGCAAGTGTAATATTTTCCAACACTGTTTTATGCGGAAATAGGTTAAACTGCTGAAACACCATTCCAACCTCTTGGCGAACTTTATTAATGTCCAAGTTTGGATTTGTAATATCTTGACCGTTCACGATAACCTGTCCTGCCGTAATGTCCTCAAGCTTGTTTAAACAGCGAAGAAACGTGCTTTTGCCTGAACCGGATGGACCAATGACGCATACAACTTCTTTTTCTTTAATGTCTACACTGATGTCTTTTAACACTTCAAGATTCCCAAAGCTTTTCTTTAAATGTTTTACTTGAATCATCCGGTTGTTGTTCTCCTTTCAACAAAGCTTAATAATTTGCTTAAGGACAATGTCAGAACAAGATAGATGAGCGCAACGGTGAGGTATGGCTCCCAAACGATATAATATTGCCCCTGCATAGCCCGTCCCCAATACATCAGCTCAGGGGTGGCAATGATGGCGGCGATTGACGACTCTTTTATTAAAATGACGAATTCATTGCCAAGAGGCGGAATCATCCGTTTCGTCGCCTGCGGCAAAATGACATAGCGCATCGCCTGTTTATGGCTCATACCGAGAGATCTTGCAGCTTCCATCTGTCCTTTATCAATCGATTGAATACCTGCACGGAATATCTCTGCAATGTAGGCGGCAGAGTTTAAAGAAAGTGCAACAATTGCCGCTATAATTCCATTCGTATCACCGATTAGCAGAGGTACGAGCCCGAAATGAACGAGCAGCATCTGGACAAAAAGAGGCGTGCCTCTGAAAAATGTAACGTACCATGAAAAGGGCAGGCGAATAAATTTATTTTGAGCAATTTTCCCGATGCCGATAAAAAGACCCAAAATGGTGCCGATGGCGATTGCACCAAGAGAGAGCCCAATTGTTACAAGCGTTCCTTGGAAGAAAAAGGGTGCATATTCAGCTATGAGATCAAAACGAAAATTCATACATATATCTCCCCGCGTGCATTCCGGACAAGCAAAATACCTGTGGAATGCTGAAAATTATTGCTGATTTTTTAATATATCGATATCTGGTTCAACACCAAACCATTTTTTATAAATCTCACTGTACGTTCCGTTTTCAAACAGTGTATTGATCGCTTTGTCAAGTTCTGGTTTTAATTTGCTTCCTTTCGCGAACATTAGACCGTAAAACTCCGAATCGAAATTTTCCGGATCTTTAATTGCTTTCAATTTTTTGTCCGGATTATTTTTAATATATTCGTTGACAACCGCGTTATCGGCCACAACTGCGTCTGCGCCTCCGTTCAGAAGTTCCATGATCGCGAGGACGTTGTCTTCAAATTTTTTAACCGTTCCATCGCCGGCAAGTATTTTTTCAGCGGCTGTCTGACCGGTTGTTCCGTTTTGGACAGCAACTTTTTTGCCTTTCAGATCAAGCGCATTTTGAATATCGCTGTCTTCAGGAACTAAAATCATAAGAGTTGATTCAAAATACGGAACAGAAAAATCGTATGTTTGCTTTCTGTCTTCAGTAATGGACACAGAGGAAGCTGCCAAGTCAGCTTGTTTTCTTTGAACTTCAGCAAACATTGGATCCCATCCGGTATGTTTAATGTCTACTTTATAACCGGCCTCTTTAGCCACAGCGTTTATGAAATCAATATCAAAGCCGACAACTTTACCTTTGTCGATATATTCAAACGGAGCGTATGCTGCGTTTGTAACAACCTTTAACGTTTCTTTCTTCTCACTGCTTGCTCCTTTATCGTCTTCAGAACCTCCTGCACCGCATGCTGAAAGTATAAGCATTAGGCTTGTGAAAACAGCAAGTGCAATTATTTTGCTAAAATATTTTTTCATAAGTACCTCCTTATAAATGAATCAAAGAATGAAATTCGTTTCGACATTCACTGGTCTATTATAAATGAAAGATGTATATTCTTTCAATAACATGCATATTGATTCGAAATGATTGTTTTATTTGAAATTATATCATAAAAAGTGTCATGTTAAAATGAACAATTGCAAGCGGATAAAGAGCAAATTTTTCATGAAGAAGACGAAAATTTGGATTGTAAATAAAAAGAGAGTATAATGATTGGCAGAAATTATCATAAAAAAGCAGGTGCAGAACTTTTGGCATCAACATGAAAATACAAATTCTTCTGTCTTATCGTTCAAATTTGTTGGGGAATTACGGAATTTGTTGGAATAATTTCCAATACATGATGCACTTTGCAGCTTGGGCAAGGTGCTTTAGCTTTCTAGAAGGAGTGAGAAAATGAATAAAGAACAATTGATTTTGGCGCTAGAAAAGGTTCGCGCCCAAAATCCTCTCGTCCACAACATTACGAATGTCGTCGTCACCAACTTTACTGCAAACGGTTTGCTGGCGATCGGCGCTTCTCCGGTTATGGCGTATGCAAAGGAAGAGGTTGCGGATATGGCGAAAATATCCGGCGCGCTCGTTTTAAATATTGGCACATTATCTCCTGAAGTAATCGAAGCAATGATTATTGCAGGAAAATCAGCGAATGAACACGGGGTTCCAGTCATTTTAGATCCTGTCGGTGCGGGAGCCACCCCTTACCGGACGGAAGCTGTTCGGGAAATATTAAAGGAGGTTCGCATCTCAGTTATTCGCGGGAATGCACCTGAAATTGCCAATGTGATAGGTGAAAAGCTTGCAATGAAAGGGGTGGATGCGGCGGATTCAGCTGCTGATCCTGTTTCGCTGGCCAAAAAAGCGGCCGAAGAGCTGAATACAGTTGCAGTCATTACCGGAAAAGAAGACGTGGCAACGGATGGGAAGACAACGTATTTGATTCAAAACGGCCATCCAATTTTAACAAAAGTTACCGGAACAGGCTGTTTATTGACTTCCATTATCGGTGCTTTTTCAGCCGTTGAAAAGGACTTTCTTGCTGCTTCAGTAGCCAGCCTCGTCACTTATGGGGTCGCTGCAGAAATCGCATTTGATTTAACGGAAGGAAAAGGTCCTGGAAGCTTTCAAATCGAATTATTGAACCAGCTGGCAAAGGTGACGGGAGACGAGTTGCTGAAAAAAGGGTCTTTTATAAAAAAATAAAAGCAAAGGTGATAAACATGGCGCGAGTGTCGGCAAATAAAATGCGGGAGCTGCTAAAGGTGTATTTTATTATGGGCAGTGTAAACTGCAAAAGGAAGCCTGCTGATGTGCTTGAAGAGGCGATTGCAGGCGGGATTACGCTTTTTCAATACCGTGAAAAAGGTGCGTGGGCTTTAACAGGCGAAGAAAAATGGCGGCTTGGAAAAGAGCTGCAGGCTATTTGCCAAAAACATCACATTCCATTTATTGTCAACGATGATGTTGATCTGGCTTTGAAACTTGATGCGGATGGCGTTCATATCGGTCAGGAGGATGAATCAGCCGAAATTGTCCGCCAAAAAATTGGCGATAAAATTTTAGGAGTGTCGGCTCATACGTTTGAGGAAGCGGAAAGAGCCATTGCGCAAGGCGCAGACTATATCGGCGTCGGCCCCATTTTTTCGACGAAGACGAAAGAAGACGCCAAAAAAGCGCAAGGTCCGCAAATCATTTCCAGCATGCGCAACCAAGGCATTGCGATTCCGATCGTCGGCATCGGCGGCATCAACAGTGAAAATGCCGGACAAGTCGTTGCAAACGGAGCCGACGGCGTCGCCGTCATATCCGCCATAAGTTATGCGGACGATGTCAAGAAGAGTGCGGCAAAATTGAAACAGACTGTAGAATCATTTTTTTAGGAACAATCATTCGCAAATGGCGTGCAAAATCAAAAGAGGCGCCTTAATCCGGGCGCCTTTTGTTTATGTTTGGAGAAAACTGTGTTCAATGATGGTTGCGCTATTTTTCATACAGCGAAAGTCATCGTTGAATTGTGCGGTCTTTATCCTTTCTAAGGAACATCTGAAACGGTGTCAGCAAATGTACCTTTTGCTTAATAGGATCAAATTTGTTTTGCGGCGATGGCTTGCCGATACGCTTTTGTCGCTTCCACCATGATTTTGAGTGCATTGACAGTTTCGGTGACCGCTCTTGTTTTTAAACCACAATCAGGATTCACCCAGAACTGATGTACATCGAGTACTTTTAATGCACGGTCGATATTTTCGGTTATTTCTTGGACGGAAGGTATACGCGGGCTGTGGATGTCATAAACGCCCAAACCGATTTCCCGTTTATATTGGTACTTTTCAAAAGCATGAACAAGTTCTCCGTGGCTGCGGGACGATTCAATCGAGATAACGTCTGCATCAAGCTTATCGATCGCTTCCATCATATCTTCAAACTGGGAATAGCACATATGAGTATGAATTTGTGTTTCCGGTTTGACGGAGCTGGTGGCAAGTTTGAAAGCTTCGACGGCGTTTTCGATGTATTGATTTTGCTTCGATCTTTTTAACGGCAGCCCTTCACGGATAGCAGGTTCATCAACTTGAATCATTCCTATGCCGTTTTTCTCCAGAGCTAATACTTCTTCGCGGATGGCAAGGGCAATCTGGCGAAGAACGTCCGCATAGCTAATGTCATCACGGACAAAAGACCAGTTTAAGATGGTGACAGGTCCAGTCAGCATTCCTTTTACAGGTTTGTCCGTCAATGATTGGGCATAGACGCTTTCTTTGACGGTCATCGGCTGATCAAAGGCAACGTCGCCATAAATGATCGGCGGTCTGACGCAGCGCGAACCGTAAGATTGCACCCAGCCGTTTTTGGTAACAGCAATTCCTTTTAGTTTTTCTCCGAAATATTCCACCATGTCCGTTCGTTCAAATTCCCCGTGGACCAATACATCAAGTTCAAGCTGTTCCTGAATATCAATCCATTTTTTGATTTCATCTTTGATAATAGACTCATATTGCTCGTTTGTGTATTCGCCTTTCCGCCATTTTAAACGGGTTTGGCGGATTTCTTTCGTTTGCGGAAAGCTGCCGATCGTTGTTGTCGGTAGAATTGGCAAGTTCCATCTATTTTTATGCAGCTTGCGCCGAACAGAAAAGTCCACACGGTTCGTCGGGTAGGATTCAATCTTGGCGGCTGCCTCTTGCACGTTTCGGTTTGTCCGAAAATCAGAATTCATAAATTGCGTGTAATAACGGTCATCGTATCGTAAATCGCTTATACTTAATTCACCTTTTGCATATTGTGTCAGCTGATGGACTTCACTTAATTTTTCGTCTGCAAAGGAGAGAGCATTTTTTAAAATTTCCGGCAATTCGTGTTCATTTTTTACGGTAACCGGCACATGGAGCAAGCTGCAGGAAGGTTGAATGATCAATCGATCAACATCAACATGCTGAGCGAGAAAATCAATTTTGCTTGCTTTTTCTTCTAATGATGCCCTCCATATGTTGCGGCCGCTGATTAAACCGGCAGCCAATATTTTGTCTTTTGGAAACCCGAATTTTTGGATGTTTGCACTGTTGGCTCCCCCATCATGTACAAAATCAAGACCGATAGCAGCAACAGGCAATGAAACGATATGTTGATAGTGAGAAAGACTTTCAAAATAAGTTTGCAACAGTATGTTCAAAGATGGATTCGCTTCGTGAAAAGCTTCATACACTTCTTTAAACAACGGAATCAATGACTCATCAATTTCCTGAACGAGAACAGGCTCATCGATTTGCACCCACTTTGCGCCTGCTTGATGCAACTCTGTCAACAATTGAATATAAACTGGGATGAAAGCAGATAAATGCTTATAAAAATCTCGTTTTTCATATTTTTTCGCCAGCATTAAAAAAGTAATCGGCCCTAAAACAACAGGTTTTGTCTCAATATTTAGTTCGTCTTTTGCTTCATTGTAAAGCTTGAGCAGACGGTTTTCCAAAAAAGCAGGCGGCTTATTTTCCAGTTCCGGAACGATATAATGATAATTTGTATCAAACCATTTTGTCATTTCTAAAGCCTCGGCTTCTTCGGATCCCCTTGCCATTGCGAAATATGTTTTGATGGAACGGGGATCCATATGCTGGAACCTCGAAGGAATATATCCAAACATGAAAGCAGTATCGAGAACGTGGTCATAAAACGAAAAATCTCCTACGGGAATCAGCTCAATTCCGCTTTCATGCTGTTTCTTTAAGTTGGAAAGACGGATCTTTTTCAACGTTTCCAGTAAGCTGCTTTCAGAAATGTCTCCATTCCAAAATAATTCCAAAGCTTTTTTCCATTCCCGGCGTTCGCCAATTCGCGGATAGCCAAGATTTGAACTAATGGCTGCCATTACGAAAACCTCCCATTTGATTTTTGCTCAACACAATAAAAAAGCCCTCTTTACGCTAATAAAAGAGGGACTGGATATCCTAGCTCGTGTTGAGGCACCCAAATGGTTTCAACATGAACATGGCTTCTCACTCCTCCCTATGACGCGTAGGTCGTAGTGCATACAACAGGCAGGTCTCCTGACTTAGGTTCAACGCTTTTGATCTCCTTCCCATTTCTCTGGCAGAAACAGTGGCTGATGATCAAAAGCTCCCCATCACAGTGGCGCGACCGTGTTGGAATTTCACCAAACTTCCCTTTTAAGCGCATATTGCGGCTGCAATATGACGCACCTGTTGCTGGTACACATATGAAACTATAATTATCAGAATAGAGGATTTTTTTTTATTTTTCAACACCACATTTGCAATTAAAAAGAAAAATTTTTTAGGAAAGTAGATGGCTTGCGATTTCTTCCGCTTTACATGACAAAAACCCGCCAGAACATAAAGGTTTTCTGCGGGTCTTTACAGCGGTTGGGATTTTTCCGGAAAACAGTTATTTCGAGAGAAGGTTTCTTTTCACGCCTTTCTTTTTAGGATACATTTTAAATAATTGAGATTTACTGGAATAAAAATCTTGGTTTGCCGCTTTGATAAAAGAACCGGCTAAAAGGACAAAAATAAACAACAAAGGGAAACCGCCAATAATGCTAACAGTCTGCAATGTGGACAATCCGCCGAGGTACATTAAAATAAGCGGCAAAACGGAAAGAGCAAAAGCCCAAAATAAACGGTTCCATCGCAAAGGTTCATCGGCAACTTCTTTTTGGACAACAGATGCTAAAATATAAGAGCTTGAATCAAACGTTGTTGCTAAAAAGATCACGGCAAGCACAGTAAATACGGCAATCACAATGTTGCTTAACGGCAATTGTTTCAATATTCCGATAATGGCTGCTGATCCGCCATGTTCATCTAATGTAGCTGTTACATGGTATTGGCCTGTCAGTTCTAAAAATAATCCAAAGTTTCCTAAAATCCCAAAAAAGAGAATGCAGCCGAGCGTTCCATATACTACTGTTCCGAGCGTCATTTCGCGGACAGTGCGTCCTTTTGAAATTTTAGCGACGAACAAGCCGACAAATGGAGCGTACACGAGCCACCAAGCCCAATAAAATACCGTCCATGATTCCGGAAAGCCTGTTCGTTCAAACGGTCCTAAACTGTTAAAAGGTTCAGTCCATAAAGACATCCGCATGTAATGATCAAGCATGATGCCGATGCTGTTGACGGCCGTTTCCGCCAGAAAGACGGTCGGGCCGGCAAGGAAGACAAACACCAACAATAATACGGCAAGCCATAGGTTGATGTCGCTCAAAATTTTAATGCCTTTCCGCAAACCGGAGTAAGCGCTTGCTGCGAAGATCAATGTACAAATAAGCAAAACCACTGTTTGGAGTGTCATCGAAGGTTCGATGCCGGAAAGTTCATGAATTCCTTCTGTAATGAGCGGCGTCCCTAAAGCGAGTGTCGTTCCAGCTCCGCCCAGCAAACCAAACATAAACAAGACATCAATGATTTTGCCTATTGGTCCATCTGCTTTTTTGCCAATGAGAGGCCGGCACGCTTCGCTTACTTTTAACACCGGTTTTTTCTTTACATAATAGAAATAGCTGATTGGCAGGGCAGGGAGGCAATAGATGGCCCATGCCGTCGGTCCCCAATGAAAAATTCCATATGCGGCCGCCCATTCAACGGCTTCTTTTGATCTAGGTTCGATGCCAAATGGAGGTCCCGTATAGTAGTAAGCCCATTCAATCGTTCCCCAATAAAGAACACTTGATCCAATTCCAGCGCAAAAAAGCATAGCTGCCCAAGATAATGTCGGAAACTCAGCCTTTTCTAAAGGATCCCCCAGTTTGATTTTTCCGTATCGGCTAAAAGAAACATAAAGAATAAAAATCAATACTGCTGCACCCATGATTAAATACAATATTCCAAATTTTTGTGTTAAAAAGCTGCTGGCAGCTAATACAATGGCTTCGCCTTGTTCAGGGAATACTGCTAATGGAGCGGCTACAATTAACAGCAAAAGCAGCGCCCCGATAAAGGTCGGCCAATCCATAATGTTTCGATTCTTCATCAAATCCCCCTTTAAAAAAGATTACATTTTATTATATCTTTAAACAAAATTGATAGAAAGTTTAATTTTTCAGATTAATTTGTCGTAATAAGCTTTTTTATTCAATTTATTTTATTTTTTATAAGAAATCCTTATAAATGCTCTCGATTACGGCCAAATCCTTACGTTTCACATTTTGCTTGGCCGAAAAACAAAATCGATGAAATGGGCGTCTAAAAAAGTTAAACTTTGAGAAAAGAATATAAAAGAAAGGATGATGATGATGAATAAAGTGAT
Source organism: Aeribacillus sp. FSL W8-0870 (assembly GCF_037963755.1). Classification (NCBI taxonomy): domain Bacteria; kingdom Bacillati; phylum Bacillota; class Bacilli; order Caryophanales; family Bacillaceae; genus Aeribacillus; species Aeribacillus sp. FSL W8-0870. Next base: position 3,954,223 of record NZ_CP150165.1, on the reverse strand, counting down.
CGAAACCATTTTAAACCATCGATCCGTTCGAAAATTTGAAGATCGGCCGCTTACGGATGAACAAATACGCTTAATTGTGGAATGTGCCCAATCGGCCTCGACTTCAAGTTACATACAAGCTTACTCAATCATTGGGGTGAAAAATCCGGAAACGAAAAAAAAACTTGCGGAACTGGCGGGGAACCAAGACTATGTGGAAAAAAGCGGCCATTTATTTGTTTTTTGCGCAGATCTGCACCGGCACGAACTAATAGGCGAAATGGAAGATAAAGACGTGACGGTATCCTTGGAAAGCACAGAAAAATTTATGGTTGCGCTTATTGATGCGGCATTGGCCGCGCAAAATGCTGCATTAGCCGCTGAGTCCATGGGGCTTGGCATTTGTTATATTGGCGGAATTCGCAACAATTTAGAGGATGTTTCGGCGCTGCTAAAAGTTCCTGATCGGGTCATCCCGCTTTTTGCCATAACGGTCGGCTATCCGGCCGTTGATACCGGAAAAAAACCCCGATTGCCTTTACATCATGTTTATCATGAGGAAGAATATGAGCAAAACGAAGAAATATATAAACAGGGGCTTCTTGAATATAATCAAATAGTATCCAAATATTATGAAAAACGTACAAATGGTGTCCGCAAAGATACTTGGACAGGGCAAATGGCTCGCGCTCTTTCAAATCCGGTGAGAATGTATATGAAACAATTTGTGGAAAGAAAAGGCTATAACTTAAAATAATATGAACAGTTTCTTGCCAAGTTGTCTCTGTTGCGGTATGGACAAATTGTTTGATGAAATAAATGGAAATCAATTTTGGGAACATGGAAACAATGAGATTATCCGCTTTTGTTAAAAATGGATAGATTTAGAAATTAGCTGATTTTCCGATCGTATAGTATGTAGAAAACAAAAAGACCGATGTGTGCGAATAGAAAAACCGGGCGTTGATGTTTTTCGCCCGGTTTTTCTTATGCGTCTATTAGCAATAGAGGCAATCATTCCTTTCGATTCACATGATTTCCTGTTTTGTGTCGGATTGATGGCGATTTTTTTACAAAATTTTAATCTTTTATTGACTGTTTATTGAATTCAAGTTTTTTTACATAAATTTGTGATAAAGTTCACTTACAACAGATGATTTTTGTTTCAAAGTGAATGGTTGACGTTTTTTGGCACATTTTTGAAAATCCTAGGGGGGATCACAATGCCGGCCAAACCAAGTTGGCTGAAGTTGGTTATGAAAGTTTTGCCATTATCCGTTTTGCTCCTGCTATCAGGATGCAGCGAACGGTTTGTCTTATTAAATCCAAAGGGGCCTGTTGCAGAGGTTCAAAAGGATTTAATCCTTTGGTCAATTTGGTTTATGCTGTTTATTATTGTTGTCATCTTTGTGCTGTTTGCCATTATTTTATGGAAATACAGGGAGAGACCAGAAAATCTTGATTATGAGCCTCCTGACCAGCACGGAAATACACTTCTGGAAATCATTTGGACAGCTATTCCTGTGTTGATTGTCATTGCATTGGCGATACCAACGGTTAAGGCGACTTTTGAGCTTGAAAAACCGCCGAAGGAATCTAGAGGAGTTGAACCAATTGTCATTCATGCGACAGCAGCCGATTGGAAATGGATTTTCAGCTATCCGGAGGAAAATATTGAAACAGTCAATTATGTCAACATTCCAAAAGATGTTCCAGTTGAATTTAAATTGACAGCTGTCGGCGGGATGAGCGCTTTATGGATTCCAGAGTTGGGCGGACAAAAATATAATATGGCTGGAATGGGAATGACTCTTTATTTGCAGGCTGATCATGTCGGTACGTTTAAAGGGCGGAATTCAAATTTTACAGGAGAAGGATTTGCCCATCAAACATTTGATGTGAACGCAATGGAAAAAGAAGATTTTTATAAATGGGTGAAAGAAACACAAGCATCAGCTCCATTGCTGACGAAAAAACAATTTAACGAAATCATCCAAGTCGGAGTTTTAAAAGATAAATTGACTTTTTCTGGAACACATTTGGCGTGGGTTGATTTTGCGAAGCCAGGTGAGCATTTAGACAATATCCCTGCAAAAGAAAAGCACGGTACCATAAAATTGGAGGAAGTTGAATCTGATCATCATGATAATCGTGAACATGAAAGCCATCAGCACGAAGGACATTAATCGGAAGGAAGGAGGAACGTGCTGTGAAATGGGATGAATTTTTCGTTACCGGCGAACCCCTTATATATATGGCGGATGCAGCCATTGTATTAACAATTATTGGTATCGTTTTTGTATTAACCTATTTTAAAAAATGGAAATGGCTGTGGAAAGAGTGGCTAACGACTGTTGACCATAAAAAAATAGGGATTATGTATATTATTTCCGCCGTATTAATGCTATTCCGAGGGGGCGTAGACGCACTTTTAATGCGCGCCCAATTGACAGTGCCAAATAATACGTTTTTAGATTCACAGCATTATAATGAAATTTTCACTACACATGGAACCATTATGATTTTATTTATGGCAATGCCGTTCATATTCGGGATCATGAACATTGCAGTTCCTCTCCAAATTGGAGCTAGAGATGTGGCGTTCCCGTATTTGAATGCACTCAGCTTCTGGACGTTTTTCTTTGGCGCCTTGCTGTTCAACATTTCATTTGTGATCGGCGGCTCACCGGATGCAGGGTGGACGGCATACATGCCTCTTGCTGGAAATGAACTCAGCCCGGGGCCGGGCCAAAATTATTATTTATTAGGATTGCAAATTTCAGGGATCGGTTCATTAATCTCCGGTATTAATTTCATTGTAACGATTCTAAAAATGAGAGCTCCTGGAATGACTTTAATGCGCATGCCGATGTTTACATGGGCAACGCTTATTACGTCTATATTGGTTGTTTTCGCTTTTCCGGTATTGACGGTTGCTTTAGCATTAATGACGTTGGACAGAATATTTGGCACTCACTTTTTTACGCTTTCAGGCGATGGAGTGCCAATGCATTGGGCGAACCTGTTCTGGATTTGGGGGCACCCGGAAGTGTATATTGCCATTTTGCCAGCGTTTGGGGTTTTTTCAGAAGTTGTCTCAACTTTTGCAAGAAAACGTCTTTTCGGTTATACAGCCATGGTTTGGTCCATGGTGGCGATTTCTGTATTAAGTATGCTCGTTTGGGTGCACCACTTTTTCACAATGGGTTCAGGAGCCCCGGTTAATGCATTTTTCTCTGTATCGACTATGGCGATAGCCATACCGACAGGGGTAAAAATCTTTAACTGGCTCTTCACTTTATATAAAGGTCGAATCAAATTCACATCTGCGATGCTATGGTCTTTGGCGTTTATTCCAACTTTCGTCATCGGCGGGGTTACAGGTGTGATGCTTTCGATGGCTGCGGCCGATTACCAATATCATAATACGTATTTCCTTGTAGCCCATTTCCATAATACGTTAATTTGCGGTACGGTCTTTGCTGTCTTTGCAGCGCTTCATTATTGGTATCCGAAAATGTTTGGCGTCATTTTAAATGAAAAGCTCGGCAAAATTACGTTCTGGTTTTTCGTCCTTGGCTTTAATGTATGTTTCTTGCCGCAATATGTTTTAGGATTTATGGGCATGCCAAGAAGAATTTACACATATCCGGCAGATGCCGGCTGGACGGAATTAAACGTCATTTCGACTATTGGCGCAGTTATGATGGGAATCGGCTTTATCTTCCTGTGTATTAATGTTGTGTACACGTACTTTAAAGGCGAGCGTGACCTCACGGGAGATCCTTGGGATGGCCGGACGCTGGAATGGTCTATTCCGTCGCCTGCACCGCATTACAACTTTGCCGTAACACCGCAGGTAAAAGGTCTTGACGCTTGGTGGATGATGAAGAAGGAACGGAAAGAAGGAAAAGAAGAAGAGGAGCCGGAATATAAACCAATTCATATGCCATCAAATTCGGGGCGGCCTTTCATCATGTCGATCTTCTTCTTTATAGCCGGCTTCGGTTTAGTTTTCGAATGGATGCCGGTTGCGATCATCGGATTGATCGGCGTTATCATTTGCATGATTTTGCGCTCTTTTGAATATGATGATGGATACTATGTGCCGGTCGAAGAAATTAAACAGACGGAAGCAGGGAGGGAGTAACATGTCGGAAATTGCTCCAAAACAATCGAATCTTCCACTTGAGTATTCAACGAAACAAAATCAATTAAATATTTTAGGTTTTTGGATTTTTCTCGGGGCAGAGCTTGCCCTGTTTGCCACCCTCTTTGCTACGTATCTTGTGCTCGTCTCCAGAACAGCGGGCGGACCAGGTCCCGAGGAATTGTATGAATTGAAAACAGTTTTGATTGAAACTTTTCTTCTGCTTACAAGCAGCTTCACTTGCGGTCTTGCCGTTTATGAAATGCGAAGAGGCAAGCAAGCCGGTATGATCGGCTGGCTGATTGTTACGATATTGTTGGGAATCGGTTTTTTGTACTTTGAAATAGAAGAGTTCATTTTGTATGCTGTTCATGAAGGTGCAACAATGCAAACAAGCGCGTTCCTTTCATCCTTCTTCGCTCTTGTTGGAACGCACGGGCTTCATGTTACGATCGGGATATTTTGGATTTTGATTATCATTTTGCAGGTGCTGAAAAGAGGTCTTAACGCGGATACGGCAAGAAAAGTGTTTATTTCAAGTCTATATTGGCATTTCCTTGATGTCGTTTGGATTTTCCTCTTCACACTCGTCTATTTGACAGGGATGGTGAGTTAACTTGGCACAAAACGAAAAAGGATTTCCTTGGAAGCATGTCTTCGGGTTTTTGTTGTCTATAATATTGACGTTATTGGCGGTGTGGATTGCATTTTCAACCGATCTGCCGACAAATACGATTATTACATTAATTGTCGTTTTAGCATTTTGCCAAGCGTTTATTCAGCTTTTGCTGTTCATGCATATGAAAGAAGGAGAAAGCGGTTCTTGGCAGGCAACAATGATTTATTACGGGATCTATATCGCAATTGTCATTGTTGCAGGGTCTATATGGGTTATGTCCTTAGGCCATCAACATCACTATTAACATAAGCGTCCCGAAAAAAGGTTACGAAACCTCTTTTCGGGATTTTTTTGTTCAAAACAAGCAATTGAGTGTTTTCCGTTTGTAAGCTGTGCATAAGTGGATAAGTTTATCAACAAATGTGAATTATTTAATCATATATGTAGTAGGGAACAAATGTGCCAATACGAAATGTGGATAGCTAATGTGGATATGTGGATAAAATATGTGTAAAAGCTGTTTATATTAGGGGGATTTCCTGTGAATATCCGTTGATATATACAAAGAAGCTTTGCGGAAATTCTCTTCTTTGCAAAAACAAATGTTTATACTTTGTTGTTTTTGCCCAATGAGTACGAACGAAACAGTACAAAGATAATGTGGATAAACTGTTTATATTTAATCTGATCTATAACGTGTCCAGCTATAGGAGGTAGATTTTTTTTGGAGAAGACGTATAATAAATGAGAACGTTCGATCTTCTTGCCCGCACGTGCTTTCAAGGAGGTAAAGGGATGTGAATGTTAATAAAGAAAATAATATTGTGGAATTATTGCTGAAAGAGAAGATTGTAAATGATGAGGATCGCCAAATTCTTGATATGATTGTGCCGGAAAGGCTGAATCGTTTATATGAGGTATTGAAGGAACGGACTCGTTACGTATCCATATTGTTGGAAGCGGTGGATGACGGCCATAATCAAGCGGCTGTTCTTCGTTCTGCTGAAGCTTTTGGCGTGCAGAATGTAACGGTTGTCACCGGAAGAGCGCCTTTTGCCCCTAATGAATTGGTGACGAAAAGTGCAGACAAATGGCTGACAATTGATTATCAATCAGATATTTGTGCAGCCATCAGTCAATTAAAAAAGAAAGGATATCAAATATATGTTAGCCATTTGAGTGAACAGGCTGTTCCTCTTGAAAAGCTTGATGTAAGCAGACCGACTGTCCTTGTTTTTGGAAATGAACATAGCGGTGTTTCAAAAGAGGCGGTTGACATGGCTGACAGAACGTTTGTAATTCCTATGAAAGGGTTTGTGCAAAGCTTAAACATTTCCGTTGCTGCTGCCTTGTCAATTAAACATATAACGGATCTTGCAAAGGGGAGAGCTGGCGCCGAGTATTATTTAACATTGGAAGAAAAACAGGAGATCTTTCGGGATTGGATGCTTAAGTCGTTAAATAACCGATTGAGAAAAATTGTTGCTCAATACAAGTAGCTATTACTGGACCCCTTTTTTCTTCTTAGGGGTCCTAATTCTTAATCGCTGCCAGTGACTATTAAATCTCCATCAATGTATGCTAAGACTGCTCCAGGAATAACCCGATCTCCCTCTTTGACGAACAGCTTGTCAATGATTCCACCAATACCGACGCTGATTTGGACAAGAGTACCCTCATCCGTTTGAATGGTAAACAACGGTTCCCATTCATAAATCCGGTTTTTTGCTTCGGTCATAATTTTTTTTATGACACCATAAAACGGACTTGTCACAATTTCTTTATTTCCCCATGTTTTTGTCATCACGTCTTTTCTAATCATTCCATCACTCTCCTTGAACTTAAGATTTTTTGCATAGGGCATAATCCGGGACAAAAGCGAAATGGGTGTTATGAAGAGGAGATTTGGCCAAAACTTCTCATCATGAGGTGCAGGCTGGAAACAATGGTGTGTTGTAAGATGCGCTAATTAAAAATTTTTTTATATTCTAAATACTATTCTATTCCAAAACGAAATATCCTGCAAAAGAAAAATAAAATTGTAAAAAAAATGTTATAAATTAATGTAAGTGATTATTATTTAGTATAAATCCAAAAAAAAAACGGGGATGGTTATGCATGCTTGATTATGTTCGTTATTATGTTCACCGCTTTTTTTATAAAATATTTCATTTTCAAAAAGAGCCCAACAAAACAATTGCCGTCGCACACCGGGGAGCATCTGGATATGCTCCGGAAAACACATTTGCAGCTTTTGATCTCGCTATTGACATGAAGGCGGATTATTTAGAATTGGATGTACGGATGACGAAAGACGGGTTGCTCGCCGTTATTCATGATGAAACGATTGATCGTACAACAAACGGGTCAGGTTTAGTTAAAAATTTCACATATGAAGAACTAAAACAATTTGATGCTGGAGCCTGGTTTCATCGAAAATTTTCCGGAGAAAAAATACCCCTTTTATGCGATGTCCTTAAGAAATACAGGGGGAAGATCAATTTTTTAATAGAAGTTAAAGAACCGAAAAAGCAGTTCGGCATTGTAGAGAGGTTGGCAAAAGAACTGATCGAAAAAGGGGATCAGCAACTGAATGTGGTCGTTCAATCCTTTGATACCGCTTTTTTACAGGAATTCCACAGTGTCTTGCCTTCGATTTCTCTTGGAGTGCTCATCGGATATAGACATGGCGCTATTACGGAGGAGCATTTACAGCAATATGCAGCATTTGCGACATATATCAATCCGAATAAAGCGCTTGTAACCCCTAAATTAGTTTATATGATTCATCAGAGCGGCATGAAAATTATGCCTTATACAGCTAGAGATATACACGATATTCAACATTTGATGGCCATGAATGTCGATGGAATTATTACGGATTATCCCGATTATTTGACAAATTTGCCAAAATCACCCTCTTATAGTAAAAGAAGCAGGATTAGGTAATTTCGGCTTTTAAAATGGACACTAATTTTGGCAAATATTGAATGACGGTATAGAAAGGAGTACAATACGGTTAGTGCTTTCATAATATAATGGAGATTCGTCCTTGAGATTTGTTTCAACGATTAAGCCCGTTAGAAAGATCTGATAGATTGCAAGGAAGCTTGAAGGGGATGCCTGCTCTGAAAGGTTTCAAATTTTTGCTGAACAGGCTTCATCCATCTGTCATCACCGCTAGACACAAATGGGCCTCTTGGACATTTCAACATTCCGTATGGAACAGACAGCGATTAAATATTATGGGGGTTTCATGATGATGAAAATGTATAATGATGATAGTTTGACGCTCCATACCGATTTATACCAAATCAACATGGTCGAATCGTATTGGAGGGATGACATCCACCAAAAAAAGGCAGTTTTTGAGTTGTTTTTTAGAAGACTTCCTTTTGGGAGCGGTTACGCTGTTTTTGCCGGCCTGGAACGAATTATTGATTATATACAAAATTTCCGCTTCACAGAAGAGGACCTTGCTTATTTAAGGGAAGAGCTGAATTACAAAGAAGATTTTATCCGTTACTTGGAGAACCTTCGTTTTACCGGCACGATTCGGTCCATGAAAGAAGGAGAGCTTGTATTTGGAAATGAACCGATTTTGCGTGTGGAAGCCCCTCTAGGGGAAGCGCAGCTTATTGAAACAGCTCTTTTAAATATTGTGAACTATCAAACGCTTATCGCAACAAAGGCTTCAAGAATTAAACAAATTATTGGAAATGAATCAGCGCTTGAATTTGGAACAAGAAGAGCCCATGAGATGGATGCAGCTATTTGGGGAACCCGTGCAGCTTATATTGCCGGCTTTGATGGGACAAGCAATGTCCGAGCAGGGAAGATTTTCGGAATTCCTGTTTCCGGAACCCACGCACATGCATTTGTTCAAACGTATCGTGATGAATATGTTGCATTTTGTAAATATGCAAGTACTCATAAAGACTGCGTTTTTTTGGTGGATACATATGATACGCTTCGCTCCGGTGTTCCGAATGCCATTCGGGTTGCAAAAGAATTTGGCGATAAAATTAATTTTATCGGTATTCGCCTTGACAGCGGGGATTTGGCTTATCTGTCCAAAAAAGCGAGAAAAATGCTTGATGATGCTGGTTTCCATAACGCAAAAATTATAGCTTCGAGCGATCTTGATGAACATACGATTGTCAATTTAAAAGCTGAAGGAGCGAAAATCGATGTGTGGGGAATTGGAACGAAGCTGATTACCGCCTACGACCAGCCTGCATTGGGAGCTGTGTACAAATTGGTTGCCATTGAAGGGGACGACGGCAAATTAGTCGATACAATAAAAATTTCATCAAACCCGGAAAAAGTGACAACACCAGGCTTGAAAAATGTATATCGAATTATCAACAACAAGGATAAGAGGGCTGAAGGAGATTATATTACATTACATTTTGAACAGCCGCAAAAAGAAAAGCGGCTGAAAATGTTCCATCCTGTCCATACATTTATCAAAAAATATGTAACCGATTTTACGGCAAAGGATTTGCATCACGATATTTTTGTTGATGGCGAGCTTACGTATGAATGTCCTTCATTGGAAGAAATCCGGTCATATGTAAAAGAAAATTTGGAGCTGTTATGGGATGAATATAAACGCATTTTAAATCCTGCCGAATACCCTGTTGATCTGAGCGAATTGTGCTGGGAAAATAAAATGAGAAATATTGAGGAAGTAAAGCAAAAAGTTAAAAATATGGATTATTAACATGAAAAGAGCCGAACGAACAGCCACAATGGTCGTGAGCTAATCGATTCGGCTCTATTATTTATTCGTATAATCTTAATGCGGCATGACAAGTTGGGCCGACATATTGATTTAAAGGAAAGGAATGGCGGATGGCTGCTGTAATAAACTTTTTGGCGGAATAAACGGCTTCTTTAACCGTTTTGCCATTTGCTAGTTCAGCTGTAATCGCGCTTGAATATGTGCACCCAGCACCATGTGTATAGGTTGTGTCGATTCGTTCGCCTTCTAGGATTTCAAAATCCTTTCCGTCATATAAAACATCAACAGCATATTTATGTTCAAGCTTTCCGCCGCCTTTCACCAAAACATATTTTGCACCAAGATCATGAATAATGACAGCTGCTTCTTTCATTTGATCGACCGTTTGAATAGTACCTAACCCGCTCAATTGCCCTGCTTCAAAGAGATTTGGAGTAATAACCGTCGCGACTTTTGTCAGAGAATTGCGAATCGCTTCCGCATGGTCGGGATAAAGCACTTCATCTGCCCCTTTGCATACCATGACAGGGTCGATGACCGTGTTTTTTAAATTATATTTTTTAATTGTATCTGCTGCCAGCTCGACAATTTCTGCTGTCGGGAGCATTCCGGTTTTCATGGCATCTACACCGACTCCCTCTATAATCGTTGCGAGCTGGGCCTTTATGGTATCGATTTCAATAGGGAATACTTGATGCTGCCATCCGTTATGGGGATCCATTGCTACAATTGTAGTGACCGCAGTCATTCCATAAACTCCGTATTCTTGGAACGTTTTTAAGTCCGCTTGTAAACCTGCTCCACCGCTGGAATCGGAACCTGCGATCGTCAAGGCTTTTTTCATTGTCATTTTGTTACCTCCATCCAGCTGTAAAGATTTTATAACAACATTATAGCAGTTTGTATCATAAGAAGAGAAAAACATTTGCTTAAAAACGAAAAAAGGATTAAAATATAATTAACCATCGGTTAATAAATAAGAATGCAGCTAAATGCCAACACGCCAAAATCAGAGGCACGCTTGTTGTTGTTAAGAAAGGAATGGAACAATTGGCTCCTAGAAAAAAAGACACTGAATTAACGAAAGAAGCAATTATGAATGCTGCTAGAGAGCTTTTTGTCATAAAAGGATATGAACATGTTTCCATGCGGGAAATCGCCAAAGAATTGCACTGCACACATGGAGCGCTTTATTATCATTTTCAAAATAAAGCAGAGCTTTTTTATAAAATTGTGCAGACGGATTTTCAATTTTTAGACGGGCTGTTAGAAAAAGTGCTGCAAGCCTCGTATGCTTCTAAAGAAGAAGCTGTAAAAACGATCTTGTTAAAGTTTATTGAATTCGGGCTGACATATAAAAGTCATTATAAGCTGATGTTTTTAACAAAAAATCTCGAGCTTGATATGCTGATGGAGCAAGAGCCGAATAAGTCATATGAACGTTTTGCGCAGGCTATTTTTCAGTTTGCTCCCGATAAAGCAAATCCAACAGTCATTTGGTGTTTGTTTCTTGCAGTAAGCGGTTTTGTAACGAAATATGTACAGACCGATGCTGAGTATAAAGATATGGAAGGACTTGCTGAACAATATGTTGCTTTTTTAATCAAAGGATTTTTAAATTAAAAAAAGTAATAAGCACTTAAGCTTATTTACTTTTTTGCATATTATTGACCAATGGTTAATTTTAAGATCGGAGGTAAAAAGGATGAAAAAAGCGGTTATTTTAGGTGCATCAGGCGGAATGGGCTACAATTTAGTTCATGAATTGCTGAATAGAGAGAATATTGAGGTTGTCGCCGTAGCCCGCAATACAGAAAAAATGAAAAAAATGTTTCACCGTTTGAACGGTCGCATCAGCATTGTCGCTGGAGATGCCCTCCATCGATCCAGCATCTTGCAAGCATGCGAAGGTGCGGAATGGATTTTCCATGCCATTAACATACCGTATCCGCAGTGGGAGAGAGATCTACTGATCATCATGGAAAATGTGCTGGCGGCAGCAAAAAAAGAAAAAGCTAAGCTTGTTGTCGTTGATAATATTTATGCATATGGACGGTCAAATGGAAAAACAATGTCCGAGACTGATCCGAAAAATCCTCATACTAAAAAAGGAAAAATACGATTGCGGCTTGCTGAAATGGTGGAAAAGAGCGGAGTAGACTACTTAATCGCTCACTTCCCCGATTTTTACGGTCCATGTGGGGAAAAAACATTGTTGCATCATACGTTAAAAAATGTTATCCAAAATAAACGATCTCAATTTATCGGGGATTTAAATATACCGAGGGAATATATTTTTTTGCCGGACGGAGCCAAAGCTTTAGTTGAGCTTGCATTAAGGGACGATACCTATCATGAGCACTGGAATATACCGGGGGCGGGAGTTATTTCCGGACGGGAAATTATTCAAATCTTGAGGGAAAAGCTTCAATATGAAAAGAAAGTAAGTGTTGTCACGAAATCGATGATTTATTTTTTAGGGTTATTCAGCCCGATGATGAAGGAAATGGTTGAAATGATGTACTTAGTCGAAGAGCCTGTCGTATTATCGGGAGAAAAATTTGAAAAAAGAATCGGGCCGCTGCCAAAAACTCCTTACGAACAAGGCATCATCGCAACTGTTGGTTTTATGAAACATCAAGAAGAAGCGTGATCACTCCCGATGTTGCAACTGGCTTCGCATGGAACGGAGAGACTAAATGCTCAATACTTTCCCGATTTCGTCTAATTCAGCAAACCTTTTGAGTGGAACGGAGTAATTCAGCTGCTTGCTCCGTCTCCGCCCCATGGTTTATTGTTTAGCAAAAGCTCCCTGCGGTGAATACATATTTTCGGGTGATTTCGTTAACTGTTCCCTTGCAAACAGCACTCTTCCATTCCGAATAGTGACAGGAACCCCTTGTTCAGTATAATATCCGTGCTCTTTTGCAATAACGTCAAAGCTTTTATTGGATTTGAGAATAATGACTGGCGTATGCAGCTCAACTTTTTCAAAGAGCCAGCGAATTTCGGCGTTATGCATGCGGACACATCCGCTGCTTGCATACGTTCCAATCGATCTTGGATTATTATTGCCGTGAATGGCAAAATTATTTCCATAATATCCTAAAGCATCAAGACCAAGCCAACGATCACCCAATGGATTTCTCGGGTCTCCTCCTGGAATCTTTTCTTTAAAATAAGGGCGGTTTTTAATTTTTGTGACAATGGGGAAAATGCCTTCTGGAGTTAGCTGAGCATATTTTCCTGTTGCGACATGAAATACTCTTTGAAGAATTCCGTCTTCAAAAAATGCCAGTTTATTTACGCTCTTGTTTATTATGATCAGCTGACCATCAATCCTTTGTTCAGCTGCAACTGGTGATGAAAGAATAAAAAAGAAACAAGAAATAAATGCGATACCAATATAGATTTTCTTTATGCTCATATGTTTTTAAACCTGTCCTTTCTGTTCATTCTCTTTATAAAATTATGTGCTTATGCAAAGAACTATTCAAAAAAAGCTGCAATTACGAAAAAATTTGTAATCAAAAAGAAACATAAATAATTTTTTTGTGAACTTGAATAAAGGAGTAAGCAAAAAAATTATTTCCGTCTTGTGTATCGACATCAAGCTCGAAACCTCTTCTAGCAAATGATTGGGATGAGGTGTGCCTCAGGATCATGACCCTCGCCTAAAATGCCTTCCTTATGGGCGTCTGCCACATTAAAGCATCGAGAGGGGCAGCATATTTGATGTCGTAGGCCTTGTCCGTCTGTTTCAGCATTTTTTCAATGACGAGCTTTGTCTCATTTGGCTATTCGGTAATAGTTAAAAATGAATGGATATTCCGTTTACCTGCGAGTTTCTAACAGACGAAAATCAATAGAATCGTCAGAACATTTGCGCTATCTTGGAGCATTACGGCGTGTTTAAACGTGATAAAAATGCATCAAATGTTTTTCGTACATTTAGGGCACCAAGCTTCTCACTTTATAATGGGAACGGCAAAAAAGTTGATATTTCAGTCTTTACTGCGATTTTTGCCCTCTTGCTTCTGTCGAAAGCCTTAATGTTTCATGTGGAACATTTTGCAAAATATTAGCGACAGCTGTCACCCTTTGACAAAAAAAGCCGAATCATCATAACATTAAAAATAGTGATAGATCAGTAGAAGCTAAGAGGGTGGCAAACGTTGAAGCAGATTTTAAAAAATGATTGGTGGGGATTGTTGAAAGAAGAGTTTGAAAAGCCATACTACAAAGAGCTGCGGGAATTTTTGAAGCAGGAATATGCCCATCATACGATTTATCCGGATATGTACGACATTTTTAATGCTTTGCATTACACGCCTTATGAAGAAGTAAAGGTTGTCATTTTAGGCCAAGATCCGTATCATGGGCCAAATCAAGCACATGGATTAAGCTTTTCCGTAAAGCCGGGGATTGCTCAGCCGCCGTCTCTGAAAAATATTTTCATCGAGCTTGAGAACGATCTCGGCTGCAAGCCTCCAAACCACGGTCATCTTGTCAAATGGGCGAAGCAAGGTGTTCTATTATTGAACACTGTGCTGACGGTAAGGCAGGGACTAGCCAATTCTCATAAAGGAAAAGGATGGGAACAATTTACCGATCGAGTGATTAGCTGTTTAAACGAGCGAGAGCGTCCAGTCGTCTTTATTTTATGGGGAAGGCATGCACAGGCGAAAAAAGAAATGATTAACATGAATAAGCATTTTGTCATTGAGTCGCCGCATCCATCGCCATTTTCGGCAAACAGAGGCTTTTTTGGCAGCAGGCCTTTTTCTAAAGCAAATCAATTTTTAAAGTCCATCGGATCAGAAGAAATTGACTGGTGCATCAGCGATAATGACATTTAATTGCTGCCTGCCGTTTGCGTGATAAGTGGAAACATGAAAAAGGGACTATCCAAAAATAAAACGGATGAAGAAACATCATAAAGTTTTTCTTCATCCGTCTTTTTATTTTTTTGGAGATTCTGTTGAAAGTGAATGATTTTCCGGACGCTTTCAATAGATTGTGTTCCATGGCCACAATTCCAACTCCGTTTGGACTTTCGAAAGCCCTCGAAAAGAAAATCTGCGGAACGAACGATTGCCTTTAATATGACGGGGCGCACTTTCTGCCTCGGTTTTTCTTCAAGAATAGATTTGTGCACCCTCGTCATTGCATTGGAATCTGTCATATTTGCTCATAAAAGGATTTTTTAGGAAATATTGAAACAATATAGACTTGTAAAACGTCTTTCAAATAGAAAGGAGGTTCGAAGCAAATGACCAATATCTCAAGACTACAAAAGCATCGCTTTGTTCTTTGCGGAGTAGAGGATTTGACAAAGTACGATCATTCCTAACAATTTTATTTATTACAAGGAGGAAAAATATGTTAAAAAAAGGTATCTTAATCTTAACCTGAATCCGTGACAAAACATCTTTACAATGGTCGCAAACCGTTGATACGATAAGGGAAAACGACGTTGACGATTCTTCATCAAGTAGGTGATGTGATGAAAGATTTCCCGATTCGGTTTGTATTGACAGATGAAGCGATTACCCCAAGTGCTGGGCTTGCTCTCGTTGGCTACTTACTCCATCGAACGAAACTGGATAAACGGGTAAACGCACTTCGGCTTCCAACGGTTCGTCGAGAAGTGCACATTTCCCATAGCGATGTCATTCGCTCGATGATTGGCTTGCTTGCCACAGGAAAAACGGATTTCGATCATATCGAAGCGTATCGTCAGGACGATATCTTTTCGGCATCGATGGGGATTCAGCACGTGCCTTCCTCTCCAACCTTGCGACAACGACTCGATCAGCTCGCTTGTCTTCCGATGACCGAAACGATTCTTTGGGAGGAGTCCATACGTCTGTTGATTCAACGACATGCCACTTTGTCCCCTTGTTGGACCAAAGGAAAGACGACATGGCTTCCCCTTGATATAGATGGTTCCCCATTTGACAACTCCGATACGAAAAAAGAAGGAGTCAGTCGAACGTATAAAGGATTTGACGGTTTTACACCGTTGTTTGCGTATGCAGGGAAGGAAGGGTATCTCGTTCATGCCGAGTTGCGTCCAGGGAAACAACATGTGCAAGACAACATGCCCTCGTTTTTAGTCACCGCTATCCGTCGAGCTCGTCAACTGACTTCATCTCGTCTGCTTGTTCGCATGGATGCAGGAAACGATGCAGAAGCGAATGTGCACGTATGCCTAAAGGAAGACGTGGACTTTGTCATCAAGCGAAACTTACGCCGAGAATCGAAAGCGCTTTGGTTCCAGATCGCTTCGCAAAAGGGCAAACGTGTCGATGATGGACAAAGCGAAGGAGTACAAACCTATGAGCTATGCCTTCCACAGAAGGCAGCGATCGATGGAAACACGTATACGTACGTTCAAGTCACCCAAGTGACGGAACGGACGATGGAACGCAATGGACAGCTGATGCTCGTTCCTGATTATGAAGTGGAAAGCTATTGGGTGCGGCTCAAAGGATACGAGCATGTTCGAATGAGCGATGTGCTCGCGTTGTATCATGACCATGCGACATGCGAACAGTTTCATAGCGAACTGAAGAGCGACTTAGATTTAGAGCGGCTTCCATCTGGGAAGATGAAAACGAATGCGCTCGTGTTGGTCATGGGAGCCTTCGTTTACAATCTTCTTCGTCTGATTGGACAAGATCTATTAAGCGATCCGAGACATCCGTTGCACCACAAAGTGAAACGCCGCCGCATCAAGACGATTATTCAGACGGTGATCACGATGGCAGGGCGACTCGTCCGTCGATCACGACAGATCTGGATGAAACTGACGCGAAGGAGTGGCTATAGCGAGCCCCTACTGAACGTCTATCAGAAATGGAGAGAGGTAAGATAACGAACGAATGTTCGGGCACTGATGTCCAACGTCACTCCCTGTGCTTTTTTGTCTATTTTTTTGGTTCGTATACCTAAAAAAGAGATTTGTTCCATTTTCGGAAATAGAGATGACATAGGTCATAAGCATAAAAAGGGTTTTATGGATTATCAATCCATCAAAATTACAACAAAATCAAAGTCGATTTCAATTCATCACGGATTCAGGCTTAAGTTCTTCAGCAATACTATTAACAACATTCGTAGGATTTGAAGGTAATAAAACAAGTGCTGCGACAAATGAACCAACTACTGTATTACCAACTGAAAATGATTATGATGCTTTAAATAATGAGAAAAAAGAGTTAGTTCTCGACTATAATAGTTTTGCTAAAAATTATCAATTAGATAGACCAGGTTCTATTACAGTAACTGACCCAGTTAGACCTGGCGGCGTTCAAACAAACTCTGTTCCTAGCTATGCAGTTAAAAAAGCTTTAAAATGGGCGATTAATAACACTACTACCATAACTAATTTTGTAGGTAAAACTTTAGGGAAAGACGCAGCTGTTAAAGTAGGAAATTTAATGCATACTTACGTTAAACCTGCTTTAAGAAAATTAGAAAGTGTGGAAAATTTAACCTATGGTAAGATAGAAGATGCTGTTTATCAAGCATTAAAAAAACCTCTAGGAAAAACCACAGCTAGAATTGTAGCCTCCGTAATTAGAGAAGCTATTGAATTTTTGGCTCCAGTGTAAGACACATAGGTAGGGAGGGGAAGTATGAATGAAAGAATTAGAGGATAGAATTAAACATATTGAAGAAGAAATTGAACAAATTAACAGACTTGATAAAGAAACATATCAATTAACACAAAAACTGGGTAAAGTAATGAAACTATTGGTTGAACTTGTTGAAACAAACAAACATATTGATAAAAATGATATAGACTATGTTCTTTTAAAATTAAATATTGATGCAACTAAGTATCATAAATTAACCTTATTAGTCAGTAAAACAGAAAGAATGTATAGAAAAACTGGTGAATTTCCAAATCTTCAGGAGTTTCATCAGTATGTCATTGAAACACTTTCTCTCACTGATGAAGACAAACAAAGTTTTCCAATTGAAGTTACTGAAAACCTATTAAAAAAATTTGCAAAAGATGAAGATAACCTTTTTCCAGTATGCAAAAAGATTCTTTCAACAAAATAATAAAAGAGCACACTCGTCCGAGTCGAATTCTGGTTAACTAAAACTGATTTCCGAGCAATAATTAAAGGTGGAATTTCAAATGGAGCGACATACTTATGTTCTTTGTTTGGTGGAATTGGTGGAGCAGTTGCAGGAGCTATCGTAGGGGCTATTTTATCTGAATATGTAACTGGCGTCCCAGTATAGAAAGTATAAATATAGTAAATATTCTATAGTCTTTCCCCAATTGGGAGAGAAATGATTATTATGAAACAAGCCGTTTTTTCCGCAGTTTTTGCGGGATTAGTTGTTTTAGTAGGTGAGTATATTTCACAAATAGTTTCATCAAGTTATCAAAATACCATTTGATGATTGGCATCCCATTTATTTGTAAACTGTTTGAAAAATAAGCAACATATCATATTTTAGACTTTCTGATAAAGTCGCTAAATGAAGTAAGTGGAGAAAACAGCTCGTTTTTCTTCATTGGCTTTTGTATTTTTGAAAGTAGCTGGCGAATACCAGCATAGGCGAATTCCCAGTTGCAAAAGAGATTTTATCTAAGTGAGAGGTGCTTTACCATCGCCTCTCACTTTTTGCGTTTCTTTAAGCAAATTCTCGTCTTTGTCTGATTGCAATATTATGTACTTTATTTTGCAGCACACAGTTCTTTCTTTATTGTTCGTTTGACGCTTGCATTTTTACTAGAAAGTATGTTTTTTTGTCAAAACAAATAGAGGCCCAAAAAGCCAACTTTCAATGACTTTTGGGCCAGCTCCATTATTTCAATGCTTGCTGCAAAAACTCAGGAAGCTTAAAGCATCCTTCGAGAATGGCTTGATTTACATATTTTGTATCTTTCGAAAAATTGTCCGACTTTACATCTTCATATTTTTTCGATCCGATTGTAAAGCTCCATAGTCCTCCCGGATATGTAGGAACAACAGCTGTGTATAGTTTTGTAATCGGGAATAAAGATTGAATATGGCTATAAGACCGTTTTAAAACATCCAAGTGGAAAACAGGCGATTGACTTTGGCATACCATGAGGCCATCGTCTTTTAACGCTTTATATAGGTTGGTATAAAAATCTTTTGAAAACAGCTGTTCTGCCGGTCCAATCGGGTCAGAAGAGTCAACAATGATCACATCGTATTCATTTTGTTTGTTTTCTACATATTTCACGCCGTCAATAAATAAGAAATTTACGCGCGGGTCGCTTAAGTTTCCTGACACTTCAGGCAGATGCTCCTTGCATGCGGAAACGACAAGCTCGTCAATTTCCACCATATCGATTTCCTTCACTGAATCATATTTGCATACTTCTCTGGCAACACCGCAGTCTCCGCCGCCGATGATCAGCACTTTTTCCGGATTTGGGTGGAGATTGAGCGGGACATGGGAAATCATTTCATTATATATATGCCCATCAATAGAAGTGGTTTGCACAACTCCATCTAGCACTAGCATGCGGCCAAAATCATATGAATCCAATACCATAACATGTTGAAAAGGGGATTGCTTTGAAAAAAGCACTTCTTTGATTCTATAGCTGATTTTTAAATTTTCTCTTTCATCTTCTGTTAACCATAAATCGCCGTTTATTGTTTGCAAATATTGATTGTCCATCTGCAGGCCCTCCTTGTGCTCAAAAATTCCTTACTTATTGTAACAAGTTTGTTATGAAAAGTGAATGAAGCAGACAAGTTTGTCAATAAGGAAAAAATCAAATATGATAAAAAAAGCAAGATCATTATCTTTCAATAAGGAGCGATAGGAGTTGAATATACCGGTCTCAAGCATAATAGGAAAATTGGAGGAGGAACTGAAAAAGGCAAAGGCAGCAGGAACACCTCATGATCTAAAAGCCCGGCTTCTTGTCATCCGTTCTTTATGTGATGTTATTTTGGATCAACAAGAGGAAAATTATGATTTTTCAGCTATTCAAGAGCCAAAAAGCGAAAGTGAAATAACTCCATTAGAGCTGGAAAAAATGATCGGAAATGCAAACAGCAAAACGCTGACAATGAAAGAACGTTTGTTGGTCGAAGACGATGCAAATGGAGAATCTATTTTTGATTTCTAACAAAATCTTGTCATCTGTAAAATCTTCATTTAAAAAAAACGGACGATAAGGTAAGATGAAGGGAAAAGGGGTGAAGATTATGAAAATATTTTTCATTCTTGGAGCCGTCGGTGCTTTTTTGTCTGTAGCTTTAGGAGCATTCGGCGCCCATGGTTTGGAAGGGAAAATTCCGCAAAAATATTTGGAGACATGGCAAACAGGTGTACAATATCAAATGTTCCATTCGATAGGCCTTTTTGTCACGGCTCTGTTTTTGCAGCAGCATCCGCAGGCAGGCTATGCAAATTGGGCCGGGTGGCTGATGCTCATCGGTATTCTCCTGTTTTCCGGAAGCCTGTATATATTAAGTGTGACGCAGATCAAAGTGTTAGGTGCAATTACGCCGCTTGGAGGCATTTCATTTTTAATTGCATGGGTTCTTCTTGCTGTTGCTGCAGTTAAATATATGTAAATATAAACGTCTGTCTACTATATCGGGACAGGCGTTTTTTTGTGCAAAGAAATGAAAGGGTGACCTTCTTAACCGATTCAAAGGTCATAGCCAGAGCTTTATCCAAAAATGTGTCCCGTTCATTTTGGCTCCTAGCTTCCTAATGATAGAAGATTCAGTGTGAATGCAATGTTTTTTTGTTCAACATACTGTCAAAAAGTACTATGGAAAATGTGATTTTTTTCACAGATTGACTAACGTAAGCTAAACTACAATTTTTTTAAAAGAAGAAAAGGTGGTGTTATGGGTGGCAAAAGAATTCATCTCCGATAAAAAAGAGCAGGAAATTGCTCAAAAGAAAGAATATTCGTTATTTGGCACTTTTTTATCCGTTCTTATGCTGGCTCTTTTTTTAATACTTTCTTGGTTTGGAGTTTACTACTTATTTATTCAACGATTATAAAGGAGGGGGATCATCTTGCATTTGCACAGACTTGAAAAGGTTTGGCTATTAATAGGTATAGGTACGCTTGTGATGTTTTTAACAATCGTGGGCATCAGTGCATTTGCACAAGGTCATCATCCGCCGAGTGATCTGACCACATTGGATCCGCAAAAAGTAGACACGACAGAGCCGTTTAATCAACCAGGCTTAAAGAAAATTGGAGACAACGAATACGAACTTGTTATAGTTTCTCAAGCTTTTGCCTTTATGCCGAATGACATAAAAATACCGGAGGGAGCAAAAGTTCATATTATCGTGACAAGCAAAGATGTTGTTCATGGCCTTGAAATCGTTGGCACAAATGTAAACATGATGGTGACCCCGGGACATGTGAATTCGCTTACACATACATTCCATAAACCCGGCAGCTATTTAATAATTTGCAACGAATATTGCGGTACTGGGCACCAAATGATGAGCACGAAAATTGAGGTGACAAAAGCATGAAAAATACAGCGCTTCACCCAAACGATGGAAAGCTGGCGCTCGCCCATATTGCAGTTGGTTATATTGCATTGTTTTTAGGAGCGATTGCCGGGTTATTGCAGGCTTTTGTTAGAAGCGGAACGCTTGAGCTTCCGGCAGGGATCGGGTATTATCAGCTTTTGACTGCTCATGGCGTTTTGTTGGCACTTGTTTTTACAACATTTTTTATCATTGGTTTTTTATATGCTTCCATGAGTCGGACGACAGGTGATTTAACTCCGTTTGCCAAAAAGGCGGGTTGGATCGGCTTTTGGCTTATGACGATTGGAACAGCGATTACAACGGTTATGATCTTATTAAATAAAGCGACCGTTCTATACACTTTTTATGCACCACTTAAAGCATCGCCATGGTTTTATATCGGTCTGACGCTTGTTGTAGTCGGCAGCTGGGTAAGCGGAGCTGGCATGTTTAGCCAATACGCTGTCTGGAAAAAGAAAAATGAAGGAAAACCGTCTCCTCTATTAAGCTTTATGGCAGTTGCCACAATGATTTTATGGATCATAGCAACATTGGGCGTAGCAGTAACGGTATTATTCCAGTTTATTCCTTGGTCCTTCGGGTTAGTCGATAAAATCAATGTGCTGTTAAGCAGAACACTTTTTTGGTATTTTGGCCATCCATTAGTGTATTTCTGGTTATTGCCTGCCTATATGTGCTGGTACGTCATCATTCCAAAAATAATAGGCGGGAAAATTTTCAGCGATTCGCTTGCAAGACTGGCGTTTGTACTGTTTGTTCTTTTTTCCATCCCAGTCGGCTTCCATCATCAAATACTAGAGTCTGGGATCACTCCGTTTTGGAAGTTTTTGCAAATTGTGTTGACGTTTATGGTCATTGTTCCATCTTTAATGACAGCTTTCGCTTTGTTTGCAACATTTGAAATAAGCGGAAGAGAAAAAGGGGCCAGCGGACTGTTTGGCTGGGTGAAAAAGCTTCCGTGGACAGATGTTCGCTTTTTTGCACCGTTTATGGGAATGCTCGTTTTTATTCCTGGCGGAGCAGGCGGAATCATTAATGCAAGTAACCAAATGAACCAAGTCGTTCATAACACTTTATGGGTAACAGGACATTTCCATTTAACAGTGGCCACCACTGTAGCGTTGACGTTTTTTGGTATTTCCTATTGGTTGGTTCCTCATTTAACAGGCAGAACGTTAACACCGCGATTAAATAAATTAGGGATCATTCAAACCGTTTTCTGGTGCATCGGTATGTTCCTAATGTCAGGAGCCATGCATACAGTTGGTCTGTTTGGAGCTCCTCGGCGGACCGCTTATACAACATATGGAGACCATCCGCAGGCGTTGGAATGGATGTCTTATCAAACTATCATGGCGGTTGGCGGAGCCATCTTATTCGTTGCCATTTTGATGATTCTTTATATTGTTATAAATTTGGCAGTGGCTGCTCCAAAAGGAACGGAAGAATTTCCAGTTGGTGAAGTTCATGAAGATGCGGAAAAAACGCCATTGCTTCTAGAAAATTGGAAAATTTGGATCGGTCTGTCTGTTGTGCTAATTGTAATCGCTTATACAGTACCGGTCATCGATATCATTGAAAATGCACCAAGTTCACCGGGATTTAAATTCTGGTAGAAGAAACTGGGCGTGGAATTTTCACGCCCGGTTTTTTTATTGCTATGGGTGTGGAAAATGCCCTAGATGAAATGGGGGAGGTAATCGGAAATTTTTTCTGAATCTCGATTATACGTTTTAAGTCGAAGGGAAAATAAGAAAGCTTTATTGGCCGTTTTTGAAATTTAAGTGCTTTTATTTATATAAGTAAGATCGAAATGAAAATAAAAGCTCATAGAAAAGCTGAATAACCTTGCTTCATTAAAGAAGCAAGGCTGCTTAGACTTCTGTCCTGCTTAGACTTCTGTCTATTTGACAAGGAAGCTAGACAAGGGCAGGGCGCTGTTCAAGAAATTATAAAGCGTCTTGCAGCATTCCTACCGGCCTCTCTCTGTCTAGCGTTTTTCTTATCTTGGTGGATAAGAAGCGAGACTTTGAGGGGATGTATATACGATTTCCTCATCGAAAGTGACGTAATTCAAAAAAACCATCAGCAATAAATATCGCCTTCCTGTTTGCGGGTCGCTTAAAATGAGATGATCTCTTCCGGCAGCTTCAATGACGCCGCGAAATACTTTCGCCGGCCATTCAGGATTGTTTTCAAAGGTCATGTATACGGTGGCCAATTTCCCTTTATTTAAGCGCAAAATGTTTTCGACATAGGATTCTTCAAGCGGAAGCATTCCGGGTACAGCTTGACCGCTGGTGCCGCTTGGTTGAGCTGAGGGAGGGGCGCCGATAACAGACCCGCTGGGCGCGTAAAATCCGTACGGATAGGTTGGCTGTACAGGAGTAACTGCAGGAACTGGATACCCCTGCTGCTGCCGTTGGTTCTGTTTTTTGTTGCTCATGTTCAACCTCCTAAAATCTGTATACGCTTGGGCAAGCAGATTGTGCAGGAAAATAAAAACAATGGGATTTATATCGACCTGAGTTATATTGGTTATACCATGTAGCAGGGCAATCGCCATATGGCTTAAAAAACCACAAAGCGGTTTCTGCAGGATTGTAGCGGTTTCCTCTCAAAACTTTTCTTGCTAAGTCTATTTCATTTTGCCTTGCAGCCTGATAAAAATATCCTTTCTGCGTGGCTTCAAAGCCTCCAGGACTTTGGAACACCATACTGCGAACGGTGCGTATATCCCTAAAGTCTAAACAATCTGCAAGGACACGGTTGACACCGACATTGCCTACTAGAAGCATGCCTAAATCTCCGTCTCCTTCTGCTTCAGCTCTCATCAATCTGGCCAATAGCTTTACATCTTCTTCAGTATGTGGGAATTACAGCCATTTTTTCACCTGCCTTTTTTTAAAAGACATTGCCTAAATAGTAATCTTTCATTCCAATGTATGACGACGAAGTCTTTTTTATGACATTCGGAAAAATTCCCATTCCGACATCATTTGTTCTGTAAAAGAAAAAAAGAAGCTTATAAAGTATGAGGGGCTGTCTAATAATAAGTCGATTTTCCGGCTTATAGACGTCTCTTTAATGTTTTAGAAACGCTGATATATCAATGCTTATGATATTTTATTTTCAGTGGATTTTAACTTTCTGGACAGCCCCATATTTTGAGAAGTGGCATGAATGGCAGCATATGTATTCATCCATGGCGCTTGGCATGGTGCATGGTGTTGGGAAAAGTCACCCCATTGCTTGAAAAAGCCGGACACACCGTTTATGCGATTGATTTACCCGGTCACGGTTCAGATCAGACACCAATTTCACAAGTTTCGCTAAAGAGCTATACTGACAAAGCATGTTCCATTTTAGATGATGCTGAAGAATCGGTTTACCTTGTCGGGCATAGTATGGGAGGTATCGTTGTCTCGCAGAGCGCAGAATACAGATTTGAAAAAGTTAAGGCACTCATATATGTAAGCGCTTTTTTGCAGGAGAAGCTATGACAGATATAATTCCTGCTATATAGAAGCTCAAGTCTCATCTAATATGATTTTATTTGAAGAAGAAGGTGTTGCTGCCTTGAGAGAGGAAAGCTTACCAGGATGTTTTTTATGAGGGCTGTGACGACGCTGATGCGGACACAGCGAAATCACTTCTAAATCCTTAAGCACTAAATGTTCTTTCAACGAAATTAAGCCTTACAGAGGAAAATTCGGCAGTGTTCCAAAATACTATATTGAATGTCTGCACGTCAACGCCATTACCATCCAGTGTCAATGGGCAATGTATTCAGCTAATCCATGTGAGCATGTGTAACTTTGGATACAGACCATTCGCCATTTTACTCAAGACCAAATGAGTTAGCAGCGATATTGCGATAATTCATGAGAACCATTAAATAAAATAGGACTAGAAAATTCATTTGCCGCAAGAGAAAAACTCAATTTCATAGAGTATCTCTAGGCGCAGCTCCGGGTATGAAGCTTGCCTTTCAAATTCGGCTGCGCCTGCGCATGACAAGCTGTCTCGCCCATTCTTTCCATTGAAATTTTTCTTCAAATCTCCCGTACTTTTATTTTTTGCATGTGAAGAAAGAGATAAATCGTGATTTATTACACTTCCTGTATAGTATGACATTTTTTCTTGCACATTAAGCATGCAGCTAGATTGCTTGCTTACTATTGGTAGGTCTTCAGCAGAAAAAACCAGTACTGAAAGCAGTACTGGTTTATACATGTAAAAATGCTGCAATTTTTTCAGGATGCAAAATGTTGCCGACAAAGAAAGAGCCAAATTCGCCGTATCTGGCGCTTACTTCATCAAAACGCATTTCATATACGAGCTTTTTAAACTGCAAAACATCATCAGAGAAGAGCGTGACGCCCCATTCCCAGTCATCAAATCCGACAGAACCGGTAATAATTTGTTTTACTTTATCTCCGTACTTGCGGCCGATAAGTCCGTGGCTTCTCATGAGGCTCCGGCGCTCTTCCATCGGCAGCATATACCAATTGTCATTGCCTTGACGGCGTTTATCCATCGGATAGAAGCAAACATATTTTGATTTCGGCAAAATAGGATATAGTCTAGATCGGATATATGGATTTTGATACGGATCTTCATCATTTCCGCCGCCTACGTAGCTGCTCAATTCCACAACGGAAACATATGAATAGGCAGGGCTTGTATATTCAGCCAGTTTTGTTTTATTAAATTCCGTTTCAATTTCATTCAATTCTTCCATCGTTGGCCGGAGAATCATGATCATCAAATCTGCTTTTTGTCCAACGATCGTATATAAAGCGTGGCTGCCTTGTTGGTCTTTTTCCACTGCACTCCATTTTTCTAACAAATTCAGAAATTCATGAATAGCTTCCTGGCGTTCATCGCTAGATAAAGTTTTCCAAGCGCTCCAATCGATCGAGCGGAAATCGTGCAAACAATACCAACCATCGAGCGTTTCAACGGCTTCATTTGAACGAACTTCTTCACTCATTTTCGTCACCTCTCATATTGGCTATGTACAAGTTTACTATACCACAGTTTAGGGGAGAATATCCGGGTAAAACAGTATGACAATTATGTGACAGAAAGAAGTGCTGTTGAAAGCGCTATGATGAAATTTTTCATTTTAAATTTAAGAGCAGGTGGGGTATGCTAAAAGTGAATGGAACAATTCATGTTAAAAGAATGTTTTAAGATTAAGGAGGCTGACTTTGTTTTGGCAGACATTTTTGCAGCATTGAAAAATAAAATATCGGGAAAAAATATTAAAATTGTTTTTCCTGAAGGATTGGATGAGCGAATTTTAACAGCAGTTTCCCGATTAACAGAGGAAAATTTGTTACAGCCCATTTTAATTGGGGATGAAACAGAAATTGAAGAAAAAGCAAAGAGTTTAAATATTTCTGTTGCAGGTGCAAAAATATATAATCCTGCCAATTACAGTGGAATAGAAGAGCTTGTTCAAAGCTTTGTTGAACGCCGTAATGGAAAGGTGACAGAAGAAGAAGCACGGAAGCTTCTTTTGGATGAAAATTATTTTGGCACGATACTTGTTTATAAAGGGGAAGCGGACGGGCTTGTGAGCGGTGCGGCACATTCAACCGCAGATACAGTGCGGCCGGCTCTTCAAATCATTAAAACGAAACAAAACGTGAAAAAAACATCAGGCGTATTCGTCATGGTTCGTGGTGAGGAAAAATATATATTTGCTGATTGCGCGATCAACATCGCTCCAACCAGTCAGGAGTTAGCAGAGATCGCTATTGAAAGCGCGAAAACGGCAAAAATGTTTGATATCGACCCTCGCGTTGCTATGCTCAGCTTCTCGACAAAAGGTTCAGCAACATCCCAGGAAACAGAAAAAGTGGCAAAAGCAGTTGAATTGGCAAAAGAAATGGCTCCGGACTTAATATTGGACGGAGAGTTTCAATTTGATGCAGCTTTCGTGCCGTCTGTTGCGGAAAAGAAAGCGCCGGGATCTGTAATTAAAGGCGATGCCAATGTATTTATATTCCCGAGCCTTGAAGCTGGAAACATCGGCTATAAAATTGCACAGAGACTTGGAAACTTTGAAGCGATCGGACCGATTCTCCAAGGATTGAATGCTCCAGTGAACGATCTATCTCGCGGCTGCAACGCTGAAGATGTATATAAATTAGCGATAATCACAGCCCTTCAGGCGCTTGCATAAACAAAAAGCAGGGAATTTTCCATCAAAAATTCCCTGCTTTTCACATTTTTTGCTGAATCAACAACACCTTCCGCTTCTAAACAGAAAGGCTTTGCTTTAATTCATCGCTTGAGCGCTCCCACATGCCTTCATCATGGTTTCGAAGAAAATCGGAAAGAACTTTTTTCGAGCTTTCATCCATGTGGTCGACAATGATGTTCCGTTTTAGCGATTTATCCATGCGGTTTACGTGTTCAGGCAATGATTTATAACCTCGTCTTGCCTCGCGATCAACAGTCATATAACAGGCAGCAACCCCGGCATAATATGGCCCATCTTCTTTTCTGTCAATTGTTACCCATACAAGCCAATACGGTTTTCCGTTCGGAACGTCTTCTTTCACATGAGTAAATTTAATGCCGCGTTCTACCTGGCTTCTTGCATGCATTGCGCCGATATCTACAAATGCCGTTTTTTCCTCGATGTCAATGAAGACAGGGGAAACATTTTCCAGGCTAAGGGTGCCTGCTCCAAAGCCGCGATGGCCGTCAGTTGGATCGTTTTTAATAATTTGGAACTCGACCTTTTTCTTTTTTTCTGTCATGTAAACATCCCTCCTTTAAAAGAACGGTTGTAAAACGAAATGAAAAAGAGTGATAACGGCTCGGCTTCCCCAATTAAATATCGGATGAATAATATATTGATCCAAAGGGGTGATAACAATAATTAAAAAAATAAGCACTCCGTAATTTTCATATTGAGTAAGCTTGGCGCGGATGTCCGGCGGGGCTAAATCTTCAATGATGCGATAACCGTCAAGCGGCGGAAACGGCAATAAATTAAAGATAAACAACATAATATTTAATGATATAAGAATATTAAAAAATTGTTCAACCATTCTGGCTCCATCATAAGATAAGCCAGCAAATAATCCAAACGAAAAGAGAAAGTTCAGCAGCAAAAAAGCGAGAAAGGCAATGAATAAATTGCTCAATGGACCAGCTACAGATACTAATACCCCGGATAAGCGGGGATTTTTAAAATAGAAACGATTCACCGGAACGGGTTTTGCCCAACCAAACCCTGCCAAAAATATTAAAAGAGTACCGATCGGATCTAAATGGGAGATCGGATTAAGGGTCAGCCTCCCTTGATTTTTCGCTGTCGGATCTCCGAACTTATAGGCAACAAATGCATGTGAAAATTCATGGATAGTGAAGCCGACGATCAAAGCAATAATGACAAACGGTATAACTTCTAAATCGTAATATAAAAACGGCAAAAATGCGCCCTCCTATTCTAACGATTTCCTTTGCTTACAGTATACTATAAAAAGGTTGAAATACATAAAAAGGATTTTCTTCATTTTTTTAGGGGAAAATTCAGCTGATTTTTGCACTGAATTTGTGATCTTGCAATCGTTGAATAAATTGATAAGCTTCCTCCACTTCCTCATCCGTATAACGCTGCTTTTTTTTGAGCGTGAATACTTTTTCCTTCACTTCTTCCTTGTCCAAATGATCAAAATATAAAATGGTTGATACAAGTTCTAAAAAACGTGCTGATTGGGCGTTTAATTCATTTATGCAATTCTGCAGTTCGGGCATGTCCAAATCGTAATGGCTTAAAAATTCCTGCCCCGACTTTGTAAGGGAATATTTGTATTGATAATAGCCGCCTTTTTTTTCTTTTACTTCATTGATAAAGCCCATGTTGCAAAGCTCTTCAATGCGAAGCGTCAACTCTTCTGAATACGGCCCGTAAAAATGGAATTCGTATTTTTCATAAAAGGGATAATTAAGTTTTTTTGCTATAAATATAATTTTTTGCAGTTTTTTTCGTCCGATGATCTCTTTCGAAGCGGACAGCACTTTCATTAATTTTGCGTGTTCGGTTAACACACCCTTCATCTCCTCACCTACAGAATAAATCCATCTTTGTCAGTTAGCTGCAAAATTTCTAAAATTTGTTTTTTCAAGTTTCGTTTCTCCGAGAAATCTTTTAAAAAATCAAGAGGAAAATATAATTTATGATCCGTTCTCCGCTTTCCGGTAATGGCGTCCACAATTTCCGACTCTCTTGAAAGCTCCCGTATTTCCCCGTTTGGCATGAGCAAATGGATCGGCAGCCGTTCTTCTTCCTCGCCCGGTCGGTAAAAATCGTACGGAAGATCTGAAGACGAGTCGACAACAAGATAATATTCCGGATCAATGCCTGCTTTTTTGAACAAATTTGTTAGTTCAATCAGCTTCATCAATTGTTCATTGGACGGTTGAAACTCCACATATTTAAACAGGCGCCTGTTTATAAATCTGTTGCACAGATCGCTTAAAATCGGATCCTTTTCCTTTTGCCATTCTTGGAAATAATAAAGGATGATGGATTCGTCTAATTTTAAATAATCTTCGACTGTGACATCTCCTTTGAAAATCGAATAAAAATGGACTGGATCTGCTTGGAATGAATAATTATTTTCATACAGAGCTTTTGCTCGATGGAGAATTTTGGACAAAATGACTTCAGCGCTTCTCGTTACTGGATGAAAATATACTTGCCAGTACATTTGATATCGGCTCATAATATAATCTTCGACAGCATGCATGCCGCTGTATTTAATGACGACTTGATCCTCTCTCGGCCTCATCACGCGCAAAATGCGTTCCATGTCAAAATGGCCGTACTGAACGCCTGTGTAAAAAGCATCTCGTTGCAAATAATCCATTCGGTCGGCGTCAATTTGGCTGGAAATTAAGCTGATAACCTGCTTATTTTTGTATGTTTTCGCAATGACCTCTGCCACTTTTTTCGGGAATTCCGCCCCTGCATTTGAGAGAACACGGTTTATTTCTGTATTTCCTAAAATAATGGCTTGGGTAAAATCTTCGTGATCCAGATGGAAGACCTTTTCAAACGAATGAGAAAAGGGACCGTGTCCGACATCGTGCAAAAGGGCAGCGCATAAACTTAGCAGCCTCTCATCTTCGTTCCATTCCGGTCTCCCGCGAAATACGTCATCAACAATTCGGCGGACGATCTCATAAACGCCTAATGAGTGGTTGAATCGGCTATGCTCCGCACCGTGAAAAGTTAAAAAAGTTGTCCCGAGCTGGCGGATGCGGCGCAGCCGTTGAAATTCTTTTGTCCCGATCAAATCCCAAATGATTTTATCGCGAACGTGGATGTAACGGTGAACCGGGTCTTTAAAAACTTTTTCTTCTGGCAGCTTTTCACTTGCATAGGTCATTTTCTTCCCTCTTCCGTTTTGACATGATTATATTATAACTTGTTTAAATTCAGGTGAACACCTCGTTTTTCAAAGTGCGGCTCTAAACAGACACAAAGGAATGTCGTTCAACAACCTTAAATAAAAAACCGCCTCAGGAAGCATTCATTCCTTAAAAGGCGGTTTCTTATTTTTTAAGCTTTGCTTTCACTTTTTCTATTAACTCTTCTTCCGTTAACGCAGCGACCGGACGGTTGTTCACAAATACAAACGTTTTCTTTCTTCCGGGCCCGCAGTACGATTGGCAGCCGATTTCAATTTTAGCATCGGGATCCAAATTCTTTAATTTCGGAATAAGCGATTTTAAATTTGGCGCTTTACAATCGTCGCATACACGGAACTCATTTTCCATCCTTTTGAACAATCCTTTCTTCATGAATAAGCACTATCGGGTAGTATACCTTGTCTTTTTTTTGAAATCAAGTACAGCGCTTTTCTGTAAAAATCTACTATCCTTGTATATATTTTTAATCTTTTGGGAAAAATGATGCTAGAACAAATAGTATTATTCAAGAATAAGGGAGTTGAGAGTGAATGAAAACAAGACAGGATGCTTGGACAGAAGAAAACGATCTGCTATTAGCAGAAACCGTTTTGCGGCATGTCCGTGAAGGAAGCACGCAATTAAACGCTTTTGAAGAAGTTGGTGATAAGCTGAACCGCACGTCGGCCGCCTGTGGCTTCCGCTGGAACGCCGTTGTGCGCCATAAGTATGAAAAAGCTTTGCAGCTTGCAAAAAAACAGAGAAAGCAGAAAATGAGAGCGCTTGGGAAAGGCCAGACTGCAAAGAAGCGATTGCTTTATACGCCGCCTGAAGCGTCGCCTGGTGATTTTACTGAAGTAAATGCGGTGCAAAATTCAAAGAGTTATAATCATCCAGAGCTTGCAGCCAATTCAAAAGTGGAGCTGACAATGGATAGTGTAATTGAATTTTTAAGAACTTACCAAGGGAACAGCGAACATATCGAGGCTTTGCAGCAAGAAAACGAGCGTTTGAAAAAAGAAAATGAAGAACTGATTAAGAAAAACGAAGAGTTGGAGAAGAAGGTTGCCAAGCTTGAGGAAGAATCGAAAACAGTTCAAGAAGACTATGAAACACTTATGAAGATTATGAACCGCGCTCGAAAGCTAGTTCTCTTTGAGGAAGAAGAACGTCCGACAACAACGTTTAAAATGGATCGAAACGGCAATCTGGAAAAAATGGCGGAATAGCGGAAGACGCTCCGCCTGCGTCTTTTAAAGGACAAAGGGCGGCAGCCTGATCTTATTCAATATTATTTTGAATAATAGCCATCAGTAGCGTTGCATAAAAAAATTTAATGTTTGTCAAGCTCAATAAAAATTCCAGTTATTTCATGTAACTGAATATTCAGACATACAATCTTTCTAAGCAAGCTTAAAAGGACAATGACGTCTTAATCGGCAGTCCATTTCCACAATTTGGTAATATATTACAGAAACATTGGATCATAAACTAAATCGTCTAGGTGTTCCACCTCCCCTTCTTCAAATTGGTACACGATGGTTTCAAAATCTTTTTCCCAATGGTATTTTTTCCGACCGTTGGACGTTCGAATTGGCTTTTTAAAAAGGGAGCGAACAAAACAGTCAAAACCTTTAAAAAGCAGATTCTGTAAAGTTCGCTTGATCTCTAATAAAGGACCATCGTGATTCACTTTTAATTGGAGCATGGCCTGTAAGCAATAGGTGATTAGGGCGATCCAAATTTGATTGTAAACGGCATTTTGACTTTTTCCATAAAATCTTTTTATCTTAAGGTGCTGTTTCATCCATTTAAAGAAGGTCTCTATCTTCCAGCGATATCGGTATAAATCTGCAATCTCTTCCGCAGAAAGATCAAAGCAATTGGTTATGATGATCACGGGATTCCCTTCGCTGTCGACCGTTTCGATCAATCGGAGAGGATGAGTCATTTTGGTATGATTACGGTCATTTCCTAAAATGACAATCTGATCCCTATAAATCAAACGTTCTGGATTGGGAATCCGTTCCGATAAAACTTCAATCTCTGCGTTCTTTTTAAGCCGGGTAATGAATCGCACCCCTTCTCGGCATAAGCGGTCGAACTGTTTGTAATCGACATACCCTCGATCAAACAAGTAAATCGCATTTGGATCGATTTCAATGAGTTCGTCCATCTGTGTGCGATCGGCATGTTTCGCGGGTAAGATAATCCCTTGATCCGGAACAGTGATATCCTTCGTTACAACAACCTTTAAATGGAGTCGAACACCAGCCTTTGTCTTACGAAAAGTTGCCCATGGATATTGGCTCAAACTCATGCTCATCGTGGTAGAATCAATGACCAGAAGACGACCAATGTTTCGGATGATCGGGGCATTTTTCATTTGCCCTTGGATCTTTAAGACCAGATATTTAAATACTTTTTCAAACAGTTGAGGGGATAATTGGCCTAATTTGCGAGAAAGTTGCGAAGTACTAATTGCATCAAATTCCAGATATGTCTGCAACTCTTCCTTGTCTTTCAAATGTTTGGCCAATTTTGTTAAGCTTTCCAATTCGTTTAACTGAGCGATGATACAAAGTTGTAAAAACTTATACGCCGTTAATTTTTTAATGTATTTGTCAACGTCAATCACATTAATTAGTTTTGAAAAAGTTATTGGATCGATCTCTTTAAATAGTTCATTTATTGTGGATTCTGTGGTATTCTTATCCATAATGGTTTCTCCTTATTCTTAGGATTTGGATAGGACTGCCAATCCTAATTATAAGGAGTTTTTTTATATCCAAAAAGATGAAATTTAACATAAAATTGGGCTTGACAAATTAAAATTAACTTAATGCAATGCTACTGAATAGCCATACAAAAAATAAAAAGGGATTGCGGCATTAGCCGCAACGTCCGAAAGTAGCAGGCATTCGCCAGCTACTTCAAACAAACATACGAAATCAAGTAGAGAAACGGTTTGTTTTTCTCTGCTTGATTTATTTTTTAGCACTTATTTAGTGTTTATTGCTGGATAAAAAGGTCAAACACAAACCCGTAATCTTTTAAATTGTATTGCTTTTTCGCATTCATCAGCCAATTGAACGCAATATCGTTAATTTCTTTAAATTGCTCGGAAATATTGCTTTCATTTATGCGGTTGTTGGTGAAAACAGAGGCGGCCATTTGCAGGCTTTGTTTTGCATACTCCATATAATTGTCATGATCGTTTGAAATTTCTTCTATTTTAATCAACGCTTTATACAAATCTTTTAGCTCTTCTAGATGTTTTTTATGAACATCAATGGAAAAAGGCGTGTTTCCAATTTGGAATTTGATTTCTACATCTAAATCAATAGTCCCTGCCGTTTCAAGCACAACGTTTGAAATGCGGTGGGCATAGTAGTCATACCGCTTTAAAGTTCGTTTTTTGCTGACAGCGCTTGTGCCGTCAACGTGGATTAACGCTTTGTTTGTGAAACAATACTCGTCGGTTTTCGACTTAATGAGGAAGTAGATTTTTTCCCCATCCTCATGCATGACATAATCATCCGCGTCCACTTTATCATAATCCTCCGGCTTGATCACCGTGCCGATATCACTTAATCCTAAAACATCAGAAGCTACTTTTTTAAACATAACATTCTCCCTTCCCGATTTACATATTAGGCAAAAATTTTTCATTCCGCTCTATCATTCTTATGAAGTTTGCTTCATACAATTCCAGTTCAAAGTCGGTTAAATTGGAGGAATAAATGCGGCCGCTCAAATGTTGTAAAGCTGCAAAAAGGTCGTGCACCACATCCTGGACGGTTAACTTCACCTTTAATAATTCATGTAAAGACGCCATCGTGCTCGGATTTACGTTTGGGTACTTGAAATGTTCGGCTTGTCCTTTTGTCGCCTTGTCATAAAACTGTTTAATCTCGTTTGCGCGCGCTGCTCCGCTTCCTGTGATGCATAAATAAATTTGAACCGCTACGCCTCTCTTAAGACGGCGCTGAGAAATGCCGGCAAATTTTTTGCCGTGAATGCTGAGATCGTAGCTCCCGGGACAATATGAACCGACAATTTCTCCTGCTTCGACTTCTGCACCATACGGTTTCAAGATGAAACAGATTAAATCCTTCATCGCATCATAACCGCGGTTAATGTCAATTCCTTTTTCCTTTTCCGGTAAAATGATCGATACGTTTAAAATCCCTTCATCCAAAACAACAGCCAACCCGCCGGAATTTCGAACGATGACTTTATATCCTTGTTTTTTTAAAAAATCTACTCCATCTTTTAAAAACGGGGCTCTTGTATCTTGAATGCCGAGAACAATCGTATCATGATGCACCCAAGTGCGGACTGTCGTGGGGGACATGCCGCTCCCGACTGTCGTGCACAACGTATCATCGTAAGCGAATGATTGCTTGGCATCAAAAAAGAGTCCTAAGCTTGAATGATCGATGATTCTCCATTCCGGCTGTTTTAATAATTCGTTCATTGCTGTGATAATCCTTTCAGTCGTGTGTTTTAAGCATGAAAAGGATAGTAGAAATCGGCTATTTCGTTTATGTTTCCTCAGATTTTTCGCTGAAGCTTTCGAAAAATATAAGAGCTGTAACATACATGTAATCGGTCGATTTCTACAAGGACTGGCCTCTTGTTATGACATCTGAAATATATATCGTCCTTTTTTATAGTATATCATAGGAGCTGCATCTTCTTTGAAAAATAAATAAGGGCTTGCGTCAAGACTATGCGCAAACCCTTATTTTGCCTATATGTCTAAAACCACGGCATGAGCCTTCTCCATAATGGTTTATCCTTTTTTTTCCGCCCGCTGTTTTTCGGCTCTTCCATATTGTCGCGGTGCTCCATACAATATTTTGTTGGTTCCGTGCCTTTCACATAATACGCAAGGCGGGAGACGGGACAATCTTTCGTCGCTAAAAGCCCGTTTTCCGGATTGACATAAACGCCGACAACTCCTGCAGGCGGCTTAAATTGTTTTACAGGTTCATGTTTCAACGCTTCTTCCATAAAGCCGGCCCAAATTTTTTTCGAATAGGCTCGTTCCTCGACCATGTCAATCGTCTTTCCTTTGTCATAACCTGTCCATACACCTGCTACGAGCTGCGGGGCAAATCCAATCATCCAGCTGTCAGTCTTTGTCGTCCCGGATTTCCCCGCAAAAGGCCTTGATAGTTGATCGATAATGTTTTCCCCTGTAACAGTTGTATAACTGTTTAGCTTTCGATCAAACATGCCGGTCATTAAATGTGCGGTGATAAAGGCTGTTTGTTCATTTAGAATTTGCTCCTTTTCAACATTTGCCTCATATAAGACTTTTCCATTTTTATCAATGATTTTACGGACAAATATCGGTTTTATTTTTTGACCGCCGTTCGCTAAAATGCCGTAAGCGTTCATGAGATCGAGCGGCCTTACGGGAGAAGTTCCTAAAGCTAGTGACGGAACCATTTTAAAATTTTCTCCGATTCCAAAAAGCTTTCCCATTTTTATTAATTGATCCATACCGATAAACATATGGGTTTTAACAGCATAAATATTGTCGGACAAAGCAAGGGCTTCTATTAATGTAATTTCATCATTTGCGTAGTAGCCATTGTAGTTGCCCGGGGAATACGTGTTTGTTCCATTTTGAAAATGGAACGTTGTCGGCTCGCTTTTCAGCGTTGTGGACGGCGTAAATCCATTTTCCAAGGCTGCATAATATAGAAACGGCTTAATCGTTGAACCAGGCTGACGTTTTGCCTGAGTCATGCGGTTAAAAGGGCTCTCTTTATAATTCCGTCCGCCGATTAGAGCTTTTACCTCGCCTGTTTTCGGATCGATTGCCGAGAAGGCAACTTGGATATCCGAGTCTTTCCTCATGACTTTTTCTACGGTCGATTCAGCAATTTTTTGCAGATTTGGATCAAGAGTAGTAAAAATTTTCAGACCGGCTGTTTCAATTAATTGGTGGTCCTGCAATATTTCTTTTACTTCTTTCATAACCTCATCTTGAAAATAGGGGGCAAACTTTTCTGTTTTGGTGTTTTCGTTCGTTTTGAACGTTAATTTTTCCTTTGCAGCCAGTTCACTTTCTTTTTTTGTAATTAACCCTTGTTTGACCATTGTCTGCAAAATCATCTCTTGTCTTTTTTTTGATAAATCATAGTTCACCATCGGTGAATAGGAGTACGGTCCTTTCGGAATGCCGGCAAGTAGAGCGGCTTCGGCGAGCGTCAAGTCCTTTGCCTTTTTGCCGAAGTAATAACGGGAGGCCGCCTCGACCCCGTAGGCTCCGTGTCCATAATATATTGTATTTAAATAGCCTTCTAAAATTTTTTCTTTCGAGTAGTTCATCTCGAGCCGAATGGTATAAAAAGCTTCTGTCATTTTCCGAGCCCACGTTTTTTCAAATCCAAGATATAAATTTCTTGCGTATTGCTGGGTGATTGTGCTGGCTCCCTGCACCTTTGCCATCGCTTTGAGATCGGCAACGGCAGCACCTGCTATTCGTTTAAAATCAAAACCGTGATGATCATAAAAATTTTTGTCCTCAATAGCGATTGTCGCATTGATTAAATAGGGTGAAATTTCATCAAGTTCCACCCAAAAACGGCGGCCGCCGTGATGCTCCTCACCGATTTTCGTTCCGTTGCTTGCGTACAATACAGTTGATTGCGGCACAACAATGGAAGGAGCGCCTTGTACTTTAGCCGCAATCAAAACAACCGCAATACAAATAGCTGCCGCAGCAAAAACAAAAAAATGAATAAAAAATAATGCCCGGATTGTTTTGATGGTAAGACGAATGCCTTTTGGCGTCATCGCTTCCATTCCCATCACCTCTTAAGCCCGTTCGTTTTGTTATTCAGTATGAGGTGATTCGCAAGTTTTTAAACTTCCACCTATGAAAAATGAAATTTATTCTTTGCAATTTTGATAGATTCCACTATACTTTTTTTGAGGTTTACGTGTTGTCTGTTCAAATTAGGGAAAGATATTGGAAAAACATATGAAAGGAAGATTAAATTTTGGGAGGACTTTGGTATACAGAAAAACAGACAGAACATTTCGGGATTACGATGAAAATTAAACGCACTTTACATACAGAACAGACCGAATTCCAAAAATTGGAGGTAGTGGAGACAGAAGAATTCGGCAACATGCTTTTCTTGGATGGAATGGTAATGACATCGCAAAAAGACGAATTTGTCTACCATGAAATGATGGCCCATGTACCGTTGTTTACTCATCCGAAGCCAGAATATGTGCTAGTTGTCGGAGGAGGAGACGGAGGCGTTATCCGTGAAGTGCTGAAGCATCCAAGTGTAAAAAAAGTAACACTTGCAGAAATTGACGGCAAAGTGATCGAGTATTCAAAAAAATACTTGCCGGAAATTGCCGGAAAACTAGATGATCCACGCGTTGAAGTGAAAGTTGGCGACGGCTTTATGCACATTGCACAAAGCGAAAATCAATATGACTGCATTATGGTTGATTCAACCGAGCCTGTCGGTCCTGCGGTCAACCTCTTTACAAAAGGGTTTTATGCAGGAATATCCAAAGCTTTGAAGGAGGACGGCGTTTTTGTCGCGCAAACGGATAATCCTTGGTTTAAGGCAGATTTGATAAAAAATGTCTATCATGATGTGAAAGAGATTTTCCCGATTACAAGGCTATATACTGCAAACATCCCGACATATCCTAGCGGGCTGTGGACATTCACGATCGGATCGAAGAAATATGATCCAATTGAGGTAAGTGACGATCGTTTCTTTGACTTGGATTCTAAATATTATACGAAAGAAATTCATAAAGCTGCATTCGCTTTACCGAAGTTTGTTTCCGAAATAATTAAATAGCCTTTAGGAAAACTGAACAAAAAGCGAATAGCATAATACAGTTTAAGCAAGAGGGATCAGCCTCTTGCTTTTTCAGACAGGAGGGTGATGTCCATGCGATTTGATGAAGCTTATTCAGGAAATGTTTTTATTAGAAGCCATCCAAGCTTTGAGGAAAGTGAAGCAGTCATTTATGGAATGCCGATGGATTGGACAGTCAGCTACCGGCCAGGCTCCCGTTTCGGTCCGGCCCGCATTCGGGAGGTTTCCATCGGGTTGGAAGAATACAGTCCTTATTTAGATCGTGAGCTTGGGGATGTAAAATATTTTGATGCAGGCGATATTCCTCTTCCGTTTGGAAATGCAAAGCGGAGCATTGAGTTGATTGAAGAGTTTGTGGACAAAATTTTAAAAGCGGATAAATTTCCTCTCGGAATTGGAGGAGAGCACCTTGTAACATGGCCTGTCATTAAAGCGATGCATAAAAAATATCCAAATTTAGCGGTCATTCATATCGATGCGCATACAGATTTGCGCGAGCATTATGAAGGCGAGCCTCTGTCTCATGCCACTCCGATCCGGAAAGCAAGCGATTTGATTGGCCCGGAAAATATTTTTTCATTCGGCATCCGATCTGGGATGAAGGAGGAGTTTGAATGGGCGAAAGAGGCTGGACTTTACATTGCCAAATTTGAAGTGCTCGAGCCGCTCAAAAAGATTCTTCCGAAACTTTCACAAAGACCTGTATATGTTACGATTGACATCGATGTGCTGGATCCTGCTCACGCGCCGGGAACCGGAACAGTCGATGCTGGCGGCATTACATCAAAAGAGCTGCTTGCTTCTATACATGAAATTGCCCGTTCTGATGTGAAAGTTGTCGGCGCTGATTTAGTTGAAGTCGCACCTGTATATGACCATTCAGAACAAACAGCGAATACAGCGAGCAAATTGATTCGCGAAATGTTATTAGGCTGGGTGGCAAAAAGAAAGTAAAGTCATTTTTCTGCCATAGTGCTTCTGCTATGGCTTTTTATTATTCAAAAGCTGAACAGCTTGGATCGAGCGTCAAGCGGCAGGCAGGCCAATATAAAGCTTTTAACAGCAAATGATTTCCACTAAAATATAGAATAAATCCCTAAAAAGGATGATATAAAGACATGCGCGTACCTGTTCAAATTTATGTTCAAAACAAGATTTTTCAAAATCAAACAGAAGAAGAGCGGATTGAATTTTATACAACCGGGGAATTTTTCAAAAAGCAGCACACTTTTTATTTGGTTTATGATGAGATTCAAGATGATGAAACCGTTAAGACGTTAATCAAAATCAGCGAAAAGGAAACGACTCTCATACGTTCCGGAGGCATTCGCTTAAGACAGCGCTTCAAGCAGGGACAAAAAACGTATGCCAATTATGAAACACCGTACGGGACGCTGAAGCTCGCAGCAGAGACAAAATCGCTTATCTGGCATACAGATGAAGAAAAACATGGTACACTTAGCATAGAATATTTGCTCGAAATAAATGGAGATACCCCTCGTTTACACAGTTTAAGCATTCAATTTAAGAAGGAGGAGCATTGAATGAACATTGTAGATGAAGTAAAGGAGCAGCTGAAACAAGAAATAAAAAATGCTGTATTGAAAGCAAACATCGCAGAAGAGGAGCAAATTCCGGAAGTTATTTTAGAGGTGCCGAAAGAAAAAGCACACGGCGATTACTCAACAAACATGGCCATGCAGCTTGCTCGCATAGCTAAAAAAGCGCCTCGGGCGATTGCAGAGGAAATTGTTCAACATTTTGATCGAGCGAAAGCATCCATTGAAAAAATTGATATTGCTGGTCCGGGCTTTATTAATTTTTTCATGAATAATGAATATTTAACTAAGTTGATTCCAGCCATTATTCAAGCGGGTGACAAATACGGCGAATCAAATGTTGGGGAAGGTAAAAAAATCCAAGTGGAGTTCGTTTCTGCAAACCCGACGGGAGATCTTCACTTAGGGCATGCGCGCGGAGCAGCATTCGGCGACTCTCTTTGCAACATTTTAGAAAAAGCGGGGTATGATGTAACCCGGGAATATTATATTAATGACGCTGGAAATCAGATTCACAATTTAGCTCTGTCCGTAGAGGCAAGATATTTAGAAGCGCTTGGAAAAGAAGCGGAAATGCCTGAAGACGGGTACTATGGACAAGATATTATGGAAATCGGAAAAAAAATTGCTGATGAATATGGCGACAGTCTGCTTGAAAAAAGCGAAGAAGAACGGCTGCAATTTTTCCGTGACCTCGGTCTGAAATATGAGCTTGAAAAAATTAGAAAAGACCTCGAAGAATTTCGCGTTTCCTTCGATGTTTGGTATTCTGAGACATCCCTATACAAAAGTGGCAAAATTGATGAGGCGCTCGACATGCTTCGGAAAAACGGCCACATTTATGAACAAGACGGGGCAACATGGTTCCGCTCTACTGCATTTGGCGATGATAAAGATAGAGTGTTGATTAAGAAGGATGGGTCTTATACGTATTTAACACCAGATATTGCTTATCATAAAGATAAATTGGATCGCGGCTTTGATAAGCTGATAAACATTTGGGGCGCGGATCATCATGGCTATATACCGAGAATGAAAGCAGCCATTCAGGCGCTGGGGTATGATCAAAATGTTCTTGAAGTGGAAATTATGCAAATGGTCAGCCTCTTTAAAAACGGCGAAAAAGTGAAAATGTCAAAACGTACTGGCAAGGCTGTCACGATGAGAGAATTGATCGAAGAAGTCGGCTTGGATGCCGTTCGTTACTTTTTTGCTATGAGAAGCGGCGACTCGCATATGGATTTTGACTTGGATTTGGCTGTATCGGAATCAAATGAAAATCCTGTCTATTACGCACAATACGCTCATGCGCGTGTATGCAGCATTCTCCGCCAAGGAAACGAGCAAGGCCTGTCTTACAATGCAAACGAAAGCGATCTTTTGAATGAAATTCAATCTGAGAAAGAAATAGAGCTGTTAAAAAAGCTTGGTGAATTCCCTGGCGTTGTCGCTGAAGCCGCAGAGAAAAGAATTCCGCATCGGATTACGAATTACATTTTTGAGCTGGCATCTGTGCTACACAGCTTCTACAATGCAGAAAAGGTGCTTGATGCAAGCAATGAAATGAAATCTAAGGCGCGGCTTGCTCTTATGAAAGCAACGCAAATCACGCTGAAAAATGCCCTTACCTTAATTGGCGTTTCCGCTCCTGAAAAAATGTAACGAATTTAGATGTGGGAAATGATTCGAGTAAAAGGGAAATAGGAATGCTTTCCGATTTCAACCTAATCGCACCTCATTTTCTAGGATGTTAAAACGAAGAGAGCAGAAAAAGCCTTTTTTCAACAAGTTATTGTGTGAAAAAGGGCTTTTTGCTTTTTTGTTTGCATATAACTGAAGGAGACATGCTATTTATTTTCCGACAGCTGTGCTGTTTGTTGAGTTATAACCCCTTTTGTATTTTGTTTATGATAGGGAAGAGCTTATTCATTTTTTGCTGTATTAAACAGGATCCATCATACTGCTTTTTGAAATGAGGCTGAACCAGCTGAGACTATGGAAAAGCAGACAATGAAAAAAGCGAAAAACAAAAAACGCGATCCAAAAGTAAATTGCAGGCTCTATTTCTAGGTCAAGAGAGTTTTCCACAGCGATGTGAACGCTGTTTGAGTTGTTCAGCAAACGCCCGGCAGTCGTTGCAGAGATTATTGGTCGCTTAGTTATATTGAAAACTAACATCCTCATAAATCATTTTGAAAAACCCCGTTCTTTTGCAGAAATGTCATTAACTGTTTTCGGCCGCGGAAAATTTTTGTTTTCACCGTATTTTTAGGCAAATTCATCTGCTGGGCAATTTCTGTATAGGATAATCCCTGCTGCCGCAATAGAATAATCTTTTTTGTATTAGGATCCATTTCGTTTAATGCATTTTGCACATATTCAATCATTTGTTTTAATAAGGCCTCGGATTCGGGATTCCATTCTGAGCAGTTGTGAAAAATTGCTTCTTGCTGCAGATGGTTTAGCAAATGATTGTTTCGTTGAATTTTTCGAAGATGGTCGGTGGCTGTATTTTTTGAGACAGTCGTAATCCAAGCGCTGATATTGGTAGGCATATCATTCGTTTGAAAATATATATATATTTTAATACAAACTTCTTGGACGATATCATCAACAAGAGATTCGTTTTTCACAGTCCTTTTGACAGTTTTTTTTATTTGATGATGGTGTTGTTTAATGAGCCCGACAATGTCAGTCGTATCCATTTTTCCGGCACTCCTCTAGCAAAATTAACAAATAAATTTTGGAATTTGTTCAATATTTTAGAAATAAATAACTGTCATTATATACGAAACAAAGGAAAAATGGTTCCGATTTTCAACGATTTGGTGAATTGACTGAACGTTCATTCATTATATAATATAATTAAGAAACGTCCGAAATTTCAGTCAAATACAACAGGGGGATTTTATGAATGGGGGAGAATAATGAATACACTATTATGGATTAATTTTTTTGCGTTTTTGCTTGTAACCGTTTACGCGGTGTATTTGTTTATTTATTTAATTCAAACTAGAATTGCTTATATCAAACTTGGAAAAAAAGAAGAATTCGACGGGAAGGTAAAAGAACGTTTCGAACGGATTTGGGTCAATGTGTTCGGACAGAAAAAACTATTAAAAGACAAGAAAATGGGCTGGGTTCATGTTATTTTTTTCTACGGCTTTATTCTTGTCCAATTCGGTGCGATTGATTTCATTTTAAAAGGGCTGATTCCGGGGAGCCATTTGCCTTTCGGACCGTTGTACCCGATTTTCACCTTTTTCCAAGAAATTGTTACCCTCCTTATTTTAGTAGCGGTAGTTGCTGCTTTTTACCGGCGATACATTGAAAAGCTTGTCCGTTTAAAACGAGGGTTTAAATCCGGACTTGTCCTTGTTTTTATCAGCGGATTAATGCTGTCTGTACTGCTTGGAAACGGTATGTACATGATTTGGAGGGGATATGAACGAAGCTTTAGTGAACCTGTTGCCTCATCGGCTGCTTTCCTGCTGGGCTTTGTCGGTGAAACAGGCGCCGCTGTTATTTTTTACGTTTTTTGGTGGGTGCACCTGCTCATTTTGCTCACATTTTTAGTGTATGTCCCTCAGTCTAAACATGCCCATTTAATTGCAGGACCTGCCAATGTTTTTTTAAGTCGTTTGTCAAATCCAGGGAAGTTGGAGAAAATTGATTTTGAAGACGAAACTCAAACATCATATGGAGTCGGAAAAATTGAAGATTTCCGGCAAACGCAGCTTCTCGATTTGTACGCCTGTGTTGAATGCGGACGGTGTACAAATATGTGTCCGGCGACTGGTACTGGAAAAATGCTTTCGCCGATGGATTTAATCATAAAGCTTCGGGATCATTTAACAAATAAAGGGGCTGCCATCACTTCCAAGTCCCCTTGGGTGCCTGCCTTTGCATTTCAAAATACGATGGGAAATCAGCTGGCTCTTCAGTCGCTGCAAAAGGGAACAGGTGAAGCGGCGGCGGCTCTTGACTACAATCCAAGCCTCATCGGGGAGGTCATTTCAGAGGAAGAAATATGGGCATGTACGACGTGCCGGAATTGTGAAGACCAATGTCCAGTAATGAACGAACATGTCGATAAAATCATTGACCTGCGCCGCTACCTTGTATTAACAGAAGGAAAAATGAATCCGGATGCGCAGCGGGCGATGCAAAACATTGAGCGGCAAGGAAATCCGTGGGGCCTAAACCGCAAAGATAAGGAAAATTGGCGCAAATCACGAGAAGATGTCTACGTGCCAACGGTGAAGGAATTGAAAAAGCAAGGCGAGGAGTTTGAATATTTATTCTGGGTCGGTTCCATGGGATCATTTGATAATCGCAGCCAAAAAATCGCTTTATCGTTTGCTAAACTTTTGAACGAAGCAGGTGTGAAATTTGCTATATTAGGAAATAAAGAGAAAAATTCAGGTGACACACCGAGACGCCTCGGCAATGAGTTTTTATTTCAAGAGCTTGCTGCAAGCAACATAGCCGAATTTGAAAAATATAATGTGAAGA
Source organism: Aeribacillus sp. FSL W8-0870 (assembly GCF_037963755.1). Lineage (NCBI taxonomy): Bacteria > Bacillati > Bacillota > Bacilli > Caryophanales > Bacillaceae > Aeribacillus > Aeribacillus sp. FSL W8-0870. The sequence goes on along the minus strand of NZ_CP150165.1, from coordinate 3,909,795 downwards.
AAATTGTTACAATCGACCCGCATGCTTACAACATATTTAAAAATGAATATCCGGATTTCGGTTTTGAAGCTGAAGTGTACCATCATACAGAACTTTTAGCAAAACTGTTGAAAGAAAAGAAGCTCGTTCCGAAATATGAAGTGAATGAAACGATTACTTTCCACGATTCTTGTTACCTTGGAAGATACAACGAAATTTATGATCCGCCCCGTGAAATTTTGGCATCCATTCCAGGTGTAAAAGTTGTTGAAATGGAACGGAATCGGGAAACGGGCATGTGCTGTGGAGCCGGCGGCGGCCTTATGTGGATGGAAGAAGACACGGGAGTGCGCGTCAATGTTGCGCGCACCGAACAAGCACTGGCTGTCAATCCAAGCGTGATCAGCTCCGGATGTCCATATTGTCTAACAATGCTGACAGATGGAACGAAAGCAAAAGAGGTTGAAAATAAAGTGAAAACGTATGATGTAGCGGAGCTGCTGGAAAAAGCTGTTTTTGGCGAATCGAAGGAGCAAGAGCTCATTTCATAAAGATATGATTAGATAGAAAGCAATTTTAAAAGGAGCCTCAAGGGCGCCTTAAGATTTTAAAAAATAGAAAGATAGACAATGGAATTTGACGAAAAAATTTAAAATCAAGACACAATACGGTAGCATAAAGTTGTAAAATTTGTTTATAATGAATGGTATGCAAACGTATCATATGGTACATCACTGAAAGGGCGGCATTTCATCATTCGGAATTATATCATGCTTTATTCTATTTTCGTTGCCCTTTCATTTAATAAAGATAGATGAAAGACGAGAAAGGGAGTGCCTGACCTTGAGCTTAACGCAATACTCGCAGGAGCAGCTGAAAGAAATGTCGATGGTGGATATCGCTTACCTTATTCTTTCCGAAAAAAGGCAAGCTATACCGTTTGAAGAATTAATGAAAGAAGTTAGCAGTTTATTAGGGCTTTCGGAGGAAGAAGCGACCGAACGCATTGCACAGTTTTATACGGATTTAAATATAGATGGAAAATTTATTTGCATTGGGGAAAATAGCTGGGGCATTAAGAGCTGGTATCCGCTCGATCAAATTGAAGAAGAAACCCAGCCGACGGTTAAAACGAAGAAGAAAAAAGCGAAGATTGCATACGATGAAGAAGATCTTGACGATTATGAAGACTTGGTTGAAGACGATCTTGACTATGACGATCTTGACGATTATGTGGATGAAGAAGAGCTTGATCTTGATGAAGAAGACGATGATTTTGAGGACGAAGAAGATGATGAAAGCTTTGATGATGAACTAATTGACGATGATTACGATGTAGAAGATGACGAGTTGGATGCTGATTTCGATCTCGATGAGGAAGAATTGGACGAACAATAATGTCCTAAATTTAAGGGTTGACTTTCATAGTTTTCCTCGCTAATATTTTAATTGGGCTTTAAAAGTACGGAAAACAAATTACAATATGAAAGCTCCCTTTCCGAAAAGGAAGGGAGCTTTCATATTTTTTTGTTGATGCCTTCTGACGATTTATTTTGTGCAAATTAACAAAAGGATAGATTGCAACTGGAGGGAATTTTTGCATGACCAAGTATATTTTTGTAACCGGTGGCGTTGTTTCATCTTTAGGGAAAGGAATTACTGCCGCATCTCTTGGCAGACTTCTAAAAAACCGCGGGTTGAATGTGACGATTCAAAAATTCGATCCATATATCAATGTTGATCCGGGGACAATGAGTCCGTATCAGCATGGCGAAGTGTTCGTGACGGATGACGGCGCTGAGACTGACCTCGATTTAGGCCATTACGAGCGCTTTATTGATATTAATTTAAATAAGTACAGCAATGTCACAACAGGAAAAATTTATTCGGCCGTCATTAAAAAAGAACGGAGAGGCGATTATTTAGGCGGAACCGTTCAAGTCATCCCCCATATTACGAATGAAATTAAAGACCGCGTTTTTCGCGCTGGCAGAGAAACAAATGCTGATGTCGTTATTACCGAAATCGGCGGTACCGTCGGAGATATTGAATCATTGCCGTTTTTGGAAGCCATCCGCCAAATGAAAAATGAAGCAGGCCGCAAAAACGTCATGTACATTCATTGTACTCTTGTGCCATATATTAAAGCAGCAGGAGAAATGAAAACAAAGCCGACACAGCATAGTGTGAAAGAATTGCGCTCATTGGGAATACAGCCAAATGTGATTGTAGTGCGCACAGAAATGCCGATTTCCCAAGAGATGAAAGATAAAATTGCTTTGTTCTGCGACATTGAACCGAAAGCTGTCATTGAATGCCGTGATGCCGATATTCTTTACAGCGTCCCTTTAGCATTGCAAGAACAAAACCTTGATCAAATTGTTTGCGATTATTTGGATCTTCAATGCGGACAAGCTGATATGACGGAATGGATCGAGCTTGTCAATAAAGTCCGCAATTTATCAAAAACAGTCAAAATCGCCTTAGTCGGCAAATATGTCGAGCTTCAGGACGCCTATATTTCCGTTGTGGAAGCTTTGAAGCATGCCGGATATTATTATGATGCCGATGTGGAAATTGATTGGATCAATGCGGAGCATGTTACGAAGGAGAATGTAGCAGACTTGCTTCAGGGAGCTGAAGGTATATTAGTTCCTGGCGGATTTGGAGACAGGGGAGTGGAAGGGAAAATAATCGCGACTCAATACGCCCGCGAACAAAAAATTCCTTTCCTTGGCATCTGTCTTGGCATGCAGGTAGCTTCGATCGAGTTTGCCCGCAACGTTCTAGGATTAAAAGGTGCGAATTCATCTGAAATTGATCCAAACACTCCATATCCGATTATTGACTTGCTTCCGGAGCAAAAAGAAGTAGAGGATTTAGGAGGAACGCTCCGTCTTGGTTTATATCCTTGCAAATTGAAAGAAGGAACAAAGGCTTATGAAGCCTACAACGATGAAGTAATTTATGAACGTCATCGCCATCGGTACGAATTTAACAATGAGTTCCGTCAGCAAATGGAAGAGGCCGGATTTGTATTCTCCGGAACAAGTCCAGATGGACGGTTAGTAGAAATCATTGAATTACAAGACCACCCTTGGTTTGTTGCGTCCCAATTCCATCCGGAGTTTACATCACGGCCAACTAGACCGCAGCCTCTTTTCCGGGAGTTCATTCACGCTTCTCTAAACAAGAAAAATCAATAAGAAATGAAAGAAAAGGTTGTCTGAACGATTGGTTAGACAGCCTTTTTTTGCTCGTAATACAAATTTTTTTATTACGACAAATCTTTCACTGATTTCCGAAAGCAGCGGCTTTGTTTTTCATTTTGAAGAAAGAATCGGCCGGGAAATCGACGCTGTTCTAAATTTAAAAACCATCCCTATAAACGGCGTCGCATTTTTCATAAAATTTTATTAGAGTATCGCAAAAAAGACTTATACGCGATTTTTCATAAAAACGCATTGTAAATCATGAAACAGGTCATCAGCCTCTCTGCTCTACAAAATGTATTGATAAAGGTCTAAAGTCTGTATAAGAGAGGACTAAATTTGAAATCAATAGGTTTCTATGCTAATTCATAAAAAAAGAAATTGGCGATTTGCCAATTTCTTCGCATTTCTTGCATGTAAAGTTTATTCTTCATGTTCCTCCAATATTTCTTTCACAGTCAAAAATAAGCAGTAGTAAACATATAATGAAGTCATGAGCACAGGGAAGCCGATTCGTTCATTATGTTCAGTGGGAATAATGGGTTTTGTTAATTTGGAATCTACATGTATATCGACAAATTGCTGTAAGCTTTTTTCGCCGTTAACAGCTGCGGAAACCCCAACGGTTGGAATCCCTTTTTCGGCCAATTGCTGCGCAGTATCAATCGCATCAAGATCAGTCGAAAACGGAGTGAAAAGGAGAACGCGGTCTGCTGCGGTTACGTTATCCACATCAGGCAAAGGCTTGCATGCCGGAAAGGATTCTCCTTTTTCAACTTGGGCATAAATTCCTTCAAGAATTCCCCATCCTTTTACATAAATGGCGCCTTCTCCGATTGCAGCCTGCGCCAGAAGACGTGCGGCATCTTCTATTTGGCTGTTTTCTTTCTCTTGAATTCTTTGGAAAAACCCTGTTAATTGTGTCGTAAAAATTTTTAACATTCAATCATCAGCCACCTTTATACAAAGTTCTCTGCTTATATAATAAGAAAAAGCGGCGAAGAATCAAAATATGAATAATTTGTGAACCGGTTGGCAGGAAATTGTAATTTAATCGAGAATACATAACTAAATAAAATTTTAAAAAGTATTGCATTTGTTTAAGTTAAGAGGTGTAAAAATGGATGGGAAAATTTTAATTGTCGACGATCAATACGGAATTCGGATTTTGCTGAATGAAGTGTTCAATAAAGAGGGTTATCAAACTTTTCAAGCTGCTAACGGTTTTCAGGCATTAGAAATAGCCGAAAACCATTCCCCTGATCTCGTTTTATTAGACATGAAAATTCCAGGGATGGACGGGATAGAAATTTTAAAAAGGCTAAAAAAGGTTAACCCTGATATACGAGTCATTATCATGACCGCGTATGGAGAATTGGATATGATTCAGGAAGCGAAAGATTTAGGGGCATTAACACACTTCGCCAAGCCGTTTGACATTGACGAGCTGCGGGATACAGTGAGAAAATATTTGCCTTCCCGAGCGAAATAAAGTGTATAATCCATGAATTTATCGGGATAAAGTTGCCGAAATCCTCATAAGTTGGTATTCTATTTAGTAAGAAAAGATGATTGGCATCATACATACATTTTTCTTGCTCAGGTCATGCTAGATTTGAGCTTTTCGCTAATCGCAACATAGGCTACTTAATTTAAGGAGGATTTTTCGATGCCCTTAGTTTCAATGACTGAAATGTTAAATCGTGCAAAAGAAAACGGCTATGCTGTAGGACAGTTTAATTTAAACAATCTCGAGTTCACACAAGCAATTCTGCAAGCAGCAGAAGAAGAAAAATCACCGGTTATTTTAGGCGTTTCTGAAGGCGCTGGTCGCTATATGGGCGGTTTTAAAACGGTTGTGAACATGGTAAAAGGTTTGATGGAAGATTATAAAATTACCGTTCCAGTTGCCATCCATTTAGATCACGGCTCAAGCTTTGAATCATGTGCAAAAGCTATTCATGCCGGCTTTACTTCTGTTATGATCGATGCCTCTCATCATCCTTTTGAAGAGAATGTCGCTTTAACTTCCAAAGTAGTGGAGCTTGCTCATCTACATGGTGTTTCTGTTGAAGCGGAATTAGGTGTTGTCGGCGGACAGGAAGATGACGTAGTAGGAGAAGGAATTATTTACGCTGATCCAAATGAATGTGAAGAGCTTGTAAAACGGACAGGTATTGATTGCCTAGCTCCTGCATTGGGATCTGTTCACGGTCCGTATAAAGGAGAGCCGAACCTAGGCTTTAAAGAAATGGAGGAAATCAGCAACCGGACTGGCGTTCCATTGGTACTGCACGGGGGAACAGGAATTCCGACAAAGGATATTCAAAGAGCAATTTCTTTAGGAACTGCGAAAATTAACGTTAATACAGAAAACCAAATAGCATCTGCTAAACGCGTACGCGAAGTTTTGGCAGAAAATCCGGATATGTATGATCCGCGCAAATATTTAGGTCCTGCCCGGGAAGCCATTAAAGAAACAGTTAAAGGCAAAATGCGCGAATTCGGTTCATCCGGAAAAGCAGAATAAATAGATAAGGTTTCATATTTCTTTATGCAATTAACGGCCGCCTTTCTTTTATGAAGTATGGCGGTTTCGTTTCTTGTTTTTGCGAAAGCGATCACATAAGGGAGGTACTAGGCATGTTATTTTTTATTGATACAGCAAATATCGAAGAAATTAAGGAAGCTCAATCACTAGGCGTTTTGTCAGGAGTAACAACTAACCCTAGCTTGGTTGCAAAAGAAAAAGGCGTAACGTTTGAAGAAAGATTGAAAGAAATTACATCCATTGTTTCCGGATCTGTCAGCGCGGAAGTCATCTCAACTAAAGCGGAAGAAATGATTAAGGAAGGTCAAGAATTAGCTAAAATTGCACCAAATATTACGATAAAAGTTCCTATGACCCCTGATGGTCTAAAAGCGGTCAAAAAATTCTCAGAATTAGGAATTCATACAAACGTGACGCTTATTTTTAACGCCAATCAAGCGCTACTAGCTGCAAGAGCAGGTGCTACATATGTTTCTCCTTTTTTAGGTCGGTTAGATGACATCGGTCATAATGGATTGAATCTCATTTCGGAAATCTCCCAAATATTTGATATTCATGGCATTGATACGAAAATTATTGCTGCTTCCATCCGTCATCCGCAGCATGTAACTGAGGCAGCATTGCGCGGAGCTCATATTGCCACGATTCCTTATAAAGTGTTGATGCAGCTGTTCAAACATCCGCTGACTGATCAAGGTATTGAGAAATTTTTAGCAGACTGGAACAATCGATAAATGATAAAACGGGGGATTTCCCCCGTTTGAAAAATTTTTTGCCGCAGAATCCGGTCTTTTGACTTGCTGTAACGCCTGAAGGAGTAGAATCTGCTCGTTTTTCTGATGAACGTTTTGTCATGCCCTATCTATTTGTGTACAATAAAATTGCCGCCTTTTCGTATGTATTTTTCAACAAATGGTAATCAATGTGTAAAGAGGGCTTTTCATCATGACAGTTTGTTAAAGAAAATCTGGATCCCGTTTTCTTTAGCAAACTGTTAGGTCACAAGAAGGGAGACTGCTATGGAAAAGTTAAAAGTTGCAGGCGGGCAGAAGTTGAAAGGTACGGTGAAGGTAAGCGGCGCCAAAAATAGCGCAGTAGCATTGATTCCAGCAACAATTTTAGCAAGCTCATCCGTTACGATTGAAGGGCTTCCGGATATATCTGATGTACATATTTTGGGCGATTTATTGGAGGAAATAGGGGGCAAAGTTTCGTTTCATCAAAACGATATTACAGTCGATCCGACAAGCATGCTTTCAATGCCGCTTCCAAACGGAAAAGTGAAAAAGCTGAGAGCCTCTTATTATTTAATGGGAGCGATGCTTGGCCGGTTTAAAAAAGCGGTGATCGGGCTTCCCGGCGGCTGTCATTTAGGCCCGAGACCAATCGACCAGCACATAAAAGGGTTTGAAGCTTTAGGTGCTTCTGTAACAAATGAGCATGGTGCCATTTATTTGCGGGCGGATGAGCTTAGAGGAGCTCGAATTTTTCTCGATGTAGTCAGCGTGGGTGCCACTATTAATATCATGCTTGCAGCGGTCTTGGCAAAAGGGCGGACAATTATTGAAAATGCTGCAAAAGAACCTGAAATCATTGATGTTGCAACTTTATTATCCAGCATGGGGGCAAAGATAAAAGGAGCCGGAACGGACGTCATCCGGATCGATGGGGTTGAAAAGCTGCATGGCTGCCGTCATTCGATTATTCCGGATCGAATTGAAGCAGGGACGTATATGATTATCGGTGCCGGCATTGCGGAAGAGCTCATCGTTGACAATGTCATACCTCTTCATCTTGAATCCCTTATTGCGAAGCTTCGGGAAATGGGGGTCCATGTCGAAACGAGCGATGATCAAGTTTATATCGCCCGTCGAAATAAAGAATTAAAGCCTGTCGATATAAAAACTCTCGTTTACCCGGGATTTCCAACCGATTTGCAGCAGCCTATGACAACGCTTTTGACACAGGCGAACGGAACGAGCATGGTGACGGATACCATTTACTCTTCAAGATTCAAACATATTGATGAATTAAGAAGAATGGGTGCTCAAATCAAAGTGGAAGGTCGGTCTGCGATCATAACAGGTCCGTCAACTCTTCAAGGTGCGAAAGTAAAAGCGAGCGATCTTCGGGCAGGAGCATCGCTTGTTGCAGCGGGTTTAATGGCCGATGGCATAACAGAGGTAACTGGCATCGATCATATTGATCGCGGATATAGCCATTTGGAAGAAAAACTTGCCGGGATTGGCGCCAAAATATGGAGGGAGAAATTAACTGACAAAGAAATTCAGCAATTGCAAAATTCATAAGAATCGACAAGTTCAAATCAACATTTTTGGATGAAATGGCACCAAAGGGGGAGGAACACAAAATGGAAAGAAGTTTATCAATGGAACTTGTACGTGTGACAGAAGCTGCTGCCCTTGCGTCTGCACGTTGGATGGGCCGCGGCAAAAAAGATGAGGCGGATGATGCCGCGACCTCAGCAATGCGAACCGTTCTAGATACGATCCCGATGAAAGGAACAGTCGTGATTGGAGAAGGAGAAATGGACGAGGCTCCGATGCTGTATATTGGGGAGAAGCTTGGCAACGGCTACGGCCCGCGTGTCGATGTCGCCGTAGATCCATTGGAAGGAACCAATATTGTGGCGTCAGGCGGCTGGAACGCACTTGCTGTTATAGCGGTAGCCGACCATGGGAACATGCTTCATGCGCCAGATATGTATATGGACAAAATTGCAGTAGGGCCTGAAGCTGTCGGGTGCATAGATATTGATGCTCCGATTATCGACAATTTAAAAGCTGTTGCAAAGGCGAAAAATAAAGATATCGAAGATGTTGTAGCAACTGTTTTAAATCGAAAAAGACATGAGCATATTATTCAAACCCTTCGAGAAGCGGGTGTTCGCATTAAACTGATCAATGACGGCGATGTCGCTGCGGCAATTAATACCGCCTTTGACCATACGGGCGTTGATATTTTGTTCGGATCTGGAGGGGCTCCTGAAGGAGTGTTGGCAGCAGTTGCTTTAAAATGTTTAGGAGGAGAAATACAAGGAAAGCTGCTGCCGCAAAATGACCAAGAGCTGGAACGATGTAAAAAAATGGGGATTGATGTAAACAAAACTCTCCGAATGGAAGATTTAGTAAAAGGCGATGATGCGATTTTTGCTGCAACAGGTGTAACGGATGGCGAGCTGTTAAAAGGTGTGCAATTCAAAAGCTCTATTGCAACGACTCATTCTGTTGTGATGCGTGCGAAATCCGGAACAGTTCGCTTTATCGATGGCCGCCATTCTTTGAATAAAAAACCGAATTTAGTTATTCGATCTTAGTGAGAGGAGACGAATAGATCTCCTCTGCTTTTTAAAAATAATACCCTTCAAAATACTTTCCGCTGTTTTTTAGCTTGAAATGTATTGCGAAAAGTAAAAAAATAAGGTAAAAATAAAGAGGTTGTTATAAAAAGATTTCTGCTTTTAAGCTTCCTACCTTCCTGCCTCCTTCTCAATCCATTTGTCCTTACATTTTCAAACAACATAATTTTAATGGATGGAAGAACGAAACGTGAGACATTTTGAATATGGTAAGAAAAGCGTGGTGTAAGTATGAGCGAGATTTCCATTTCAACTCTTGAAAATATGAAATTAAAAGAGTTGTATGAACTAGCACGTCAATTTAAAATTTCATATTACAGCAAATTAACGAAAAAGGAGTTAATCTTTGCAATATTAAAAGCAAATGCGGAGAAAGAAGATTTGCTTTTTATGGAAGGCGTCTTAGAAATCATTCCTTCTGAAGGATTTGGTTTTCTGCGTCCAATTAACTATTCTCCCAGCGCGGAAGATATTTATATTTCAGCCTCGCAAATCCGCCGTTTTGATTTAAGAAACGGCGATAAAGTATCTGGAAAAGTCCGCCCGCCAAAAGAAAATGAACGATATTACGGTTTGCTGCACGTTGAAGCGGTAAATGGCGACGACCCCGAATCTGCGAAAGAACGCGTCCATTTCCCGGGTCTTACTCCACTTTATCCAAATAGACAAATGAAGTTGGAAACCGAACCTAAAAATTTATCAACAAGAATTATGGATTTAATTACACCAGTTGGCTTTGGGCAGCGCGGTTTAATTGTGGCCCCACCTAAAGCAGGAAAAACAATGCTTTTAAAAGAAATTGCCAATGCTATTACGACGAACCATCCTGAGGCTGAGCTGATTGTGCTGCTAATTGACGAACGTCCCGAAGAGGTAACCGATATTGAACGTTCTGTAAAAGGGGATGTCGTAAGCTCAACTTTCGATGAGGTGCCGGAGAATCATATTAAAGTCGCTGAACTCGTTCTTGAACGAGCGATGCGTCTTGTGGAGCATAAACGGGATGTCATTATTTTAATGGACAGCATAACCCGTCTGGCCCGTGCGTATAACCTGGTCATTCCGCCTAGCGGCCGAACGTTGTCAGGAGGAATTGACCCTGCCGCGTTTCACCGTCCGAAGCGGTTTTTTGGGGCGGCGCGGAATATTGAGGAAGGCGGCAGCTTGACGATATTGGCAACTGCGCTTGTAGATACGGGATCGCGAATGGATGATGTCATTTACGAAGAATTTAAAGGAACGGGAAATATGGAGCTTCATCTTGATCGTTCATTAGCGGAAAGGAGAATATTCCCTGCCATCGATATTCGCCGTTCCGGTACACGAAAAGAAGAGTTGTTAATTCCGAAAGAGCATTTAGAAATGCTATGGGCGATTCGAAAATCTATGTCGGATCAGATCGATTTTGCTGAACGCTTCTTAAAGAAAATGCGCATGACGAAATCAAATGAAGAGTTTTTTGAAATGCTTAAAGAAGAATGGAAAACAACTGGCATAAAAAGTTTCTAACTATGTTGCATTTCTTGTAAACCCTTGTTATAATTTTTTCATGTGTGTTTAAGAATGTTGAAGCGTGAAGTAATTGCACGTTTCCGAATAGATAAACTCTGTTTCGAATGATTCAGGGCGTAAAGGAGTTGAAAACTATGAAACCGGGAATTCATCCAAATTATAAAAGAGTACTCGTAAAATGTGCTTGCGGAAACGAATTTGAAAGCGGTTCTGTTAAAGACGAGGTGCGCGTTGAAATTTGTTCTGAATGCCATCCGTTCTATACAGGCCGTCAAAAATTTGCAACTGCAGCCGGACGTGTAGACAAATTTAACAAAAAATACGGTCTTAAATAATTTTGCAAAACAGGCAGTCTTTTCATTCTGCCTGTTTTTTTCACTTATTTTGCATGTTTTATAAAACAGGGAGAGATTTTTAAATATGGCGCAATTGTTTTTTAAATATGGGGCAATGAACAGCGGCAAATCCATCGAAATTTTAAAGGTTGCTCATAACTATGAAGAACAAAACAAATCGGTGCTGATTTTCACATCTGCTATTGATACTCGTGATGAAGTTGGATATGTATCAAGCAGAATTGGCTTCAGACGAAAAGCGATACCGATCTACGATGATACGAATATTTTTCAAATTGTGAAGGAGTATCAGCCTAAGCCGTACTGTGTGCTAGTGGATGAGGCGCAATTTTTAAAGAAAAAGCATGTACTTGAACTCGCAGACATTGTTGATAAATTGAATATTCCCGCAATGGCGTTTGGATTGAAAAACGATTTTCAAAACGAACTTTTCGAAGGAAGCAAATATTTGTTGCTTTTTGCGGATAAAATTGAAGAAATGAAAACGATTTGCTGGTTCTGCGAAAGGAAAGCAACAATGAATTTACGGATTGACGACAACGGCAAACCAGTATATTCGGGTGAGCAAATCCAAATCGGAGGAAATGACAAGTACTATCCTGTCTGCCGAAAGTGCCACGCGAATCCGCCGTTATGAATCATTGCTTATTTGCATTAGATGGGAAGAAACGTTGTCGGCAAGGTGTGATGAAGAGAATCTTACGATAAGGAAATATTTTCATTTAAAAGAGCTGATCCTTTTGGGCACCTTAAGAACAGGAGGTGCTTTTTATGCGAATATTGATACCATTCATTTTGGCGGCAATATATTTACTGTCAGGGTGTGGAACGGCGGATAAAATATCAGATAATCGCTCATTAAATCTCGATCATAATGGATCCAACCTGATGACGAGGGACGTTAAGCCTGAAAATACAGGAGATGTGGTCGACCAGCAAACACAAAATCCAAACATAAATATTGCGAACAGCCCCTTGACGATCAGGGAGGCAAAAGAACAAATCGTCCGTACACTGGAAACTGAAAAAGGTTTAGAGCTCGATTCTTTTTGGACAAATGGGGACGATGCTTGGGCGGTTATTTATACATCACAAAAATTGACGGAACAACAACGCGAAAACCGGCAAAAGGAGCTGTATGACAAGTTGCAGCGCGCACTGCCCCGATACAACTTGCATGTTCAGTTAATCAATAAAAAATAAAACTCGTTCACCGATTGAGCGAGTTTTATAAAGAACTTATAAATCGAAAATTGATTTCGTGTATCGAGTGTGTGTCATGAAGACGGGCTTATAAACCGAAAATGGAGCTAAGCAGCGTTTTATATACTGCCTTCTTTTTTCGGGGTTTATCAATCGAAGACGTTTGAAGTGAAGACATTTGAAGTTCAGGCATATTTTTTTTGCTTTCAAGCTCTTTTATTTTTCTTTCGAGCGTCTCGATCCTTCCTGTCAGCTCTTCAATTTCCTTTCTTTGCACTAAAAGCTGATATGACACGACATCGTCAGCTTTTGAATAGATCATTTGCTCCAGATCCGCTATTTTTTTCAACAATTCGTTCGAAACCGTTCCACCAGCATTTTTAGCCGATTCTTTTCTTTTCGCTTTTACTATTACTTGTTGCATTGGAACTCCTTGTTTTATTTGATTGTGAACTTCTTTGAGCAAGGTGATATCCTCGTCAGAAAACATATAATGTCCAAGTTCGTTCCGTTCCATTGGAAGATTAAGCTGTTTGATCCAGCGCTGAACTGTTTTCGGAGAAACACCGATTTTTTTGGCAGCATCGGTTGTATTCATCGAACCTCCCCTTTCAAACGATCATAATATACATATTCAGCTTTTTATAGGAGAACCCTTCCTGTTTGACAAAACAAGCGGTCATCCGGCAAAAGTTCTAGAATATCGACAGAGGAGCCGGCAATTATCCGAACGTTTGAAACTGCGAGAGCTTCAAAAAATATATTCTGTTCCATTCGGCCGCTGATTCTATTTCATGGCAGAATCATTCGTCCGCATACATCTGGTTTTGTCTGTCAGCCGACTTGATTTTGTCCTGCACTCTAGATCAAAAACGAAAAATTTTAAAAGGTTGCTAGTTTGGTACAAATGATGGCGGCATATTGGATTGATTCATCGCTTTTTAACAAAACCTTGATGTGATTATAAAAGCCGTCCGAACCTGTAAAATCGACTTTGCAGCATCGCATATCGAAAAAAGCTTTTTTGCTTCCCAATTGTTAAAAACGGTTGTTTTTGACTGGTACAGTTTCCTATACTATAATTTAGAAAGTTACAAACGGTGCACCACATAGGAGTTTCCCTATGAGTGGGCTATGATTAAAAATAGAGGTGAAATTCCGTGTTAGAACGTTTGCAAGCGGTTGAAGACCGATATGAAAAATTGAATGAGCTTTTAATGGATCCGGAGGTTGTCAACGATCCGAAAAAGCTGCGCGAATATTCGAAAGAACAATCTGATCTTCAAGAAACGGTTGAAGTTTACCGTGAATATAAAAAGGTAAGAGAGCAGCTAGAAGATGCAAAAAGCATGCTTGAAGAAAAGCTTGATCCAGAAATGCGGGCAATGGTAAAAGAGGAACTGGCAGAGCTTGAAGCGCGGGAAAGCGAGCTGATTGAGCAATTAAAAATTTTATTGCTTCCAAAAGATCCAAACGATGAAAAGAACGTTATCATGGAGATCCGCGGTGCAGCAGGCGGAGAGGAAGCAGCGCTTTTTGCTGCAGACCTTTACCGCATGTATACTAGGTATGCGGAAGATAAAGGCTGGAAAATAGAAGTGATGGAAGCAAACACGACCGGGACTGGCGGCTATAAAGAGATCATTTTTATGATTACAGGAAAAGGAGCCTATTCCAAATTAAAATTTGAAAACGGTGCCCATCGCGTGCAGCGGGTACCGGAGACGGAATCGGGAGGCAGAATTCATACGTCAACTGCAACAGTCGCCTGTTTGCCGGAAGCGGAAGAGGTAGAAGTAGAAATTAACGAGAAAGATATCCGTGTTGATACATTCGCATCAAGCGGTCCTGGAGGACAAAGCGTTAACACTACGATGTCAGCTGTACGTTTAACACACATTCCAACCGGAATTGTCGTATCCTGCCAGGATGAAAAATCGCAAATAAAAAATAAAGAGAAAGCCATGAAGGTTTTGCGTGCCCGCATTTTAGATAAATACCGCCAAGAAGCGCAAGCGGAATACGATCAAAACCGAAAGCTTGCTGTTGGAACCGGTGATCGATCGGAACGCATTCGTACGTACAACTTCCCGCAAAACAGAGTTACAGACCATCGCATCGGTCTCACATTACAAAAGCTTGATCTCATCCTAGAAGGAAAATTGGATGAAATTATCGATGCCCTCATTTTAGAAGATCAAGCGAAAAAACTGCAATCCCAAGGGGAGTAAACCATGCCGAAAGTTTTCGAAGCCCTCAAATGGGCTTCTTCTTTTTTAAAACAAGCGGGAAGAGATGAGAATGCGGGAGAATTGCTGCTTTTGCATCATATGAAGAAAAGTCGGGCGAGCTTGCTTGCCGATTTAAGAATGGATATTGACAAACAAGTATGGGAAATCTTTCAGCAGGACGTGCAAAAACATGCTCAAGGGATGCCTGTGCAATATATTATCGGCTGCGAACAATTTTACGGCCGCCCTTTTAAGGTGAACGAGCATGTATTGATTCCGAGACCGGAAACGGAAGAGCTAGTTCAAGGCGTGCTGCTCCGCTCTGAACGTTTATTTTCTGAAAGGGAGCAAATCGATGTTGTAGATATTGGCACGGGGAGCGGTGCTATTGCCGTCACATTGGCTCTTGAAAATAAAAAAATGCGCGTGTCTGCCACCGATATTTCCGAAAAAGCGCTTGCAGTGGCAAAAGAAAATAACGAAAAGCTTTGTGCTAATGTGCATTTTTATCAAGGCGATTTGCTGAACCCTATTATAAATGCAAAGCAAAAAGCGGATGTTGTTGTGTCCAATCCGCCGTATATTCCGGATGAAGAAATCATGGAGCTGTCAACGGTTGTAAAGGACTGGGAGCCGACATTAGCGCTTTCAGGAGGAGCGGACGGCCTTTTGTATTATCGAAAAATTGTGGAGCAGCTTCCAGATGTGATCCGCTACCCTGGATTAATCGCATTTGAAATCGGGCACGGGCAAGGAAAAGATGTGAAAAGCATGCTAGAGAATAGGTTTCCAAAAGCAGAGGTACAAATTGAATACGATATGAATGGAAAAGAACGGAAAGTATTTGCTGTCCTTTCGTTATAATAAGCTTTTCGAGCCATTCCCTCCTTTTCTAGCAAACTTCAAATCTGAACCAATTTTATGTTTAAGATCTCTCTCTTCTGTCGATAATGACGTACTGAAGGGAGAGGAAAAACGATGAAAAAGAAATTATCTGTTATATATATTTTTTTAATGCTGTTTGGCAGCCTATTAACAGCTTATGAAATGCCGACAGACGCAAAACAAAATGAGACGGTGATCATTCCTGACGAAGCCATTCGTCTGCGAATTTTAGCAAATAGCGATTCTCCGGAAGATCAAGCTTTAAAACGGAATGTTCGGAATGCGGTCAATGAAGCAATTAATCAATGGGTTCAGGATCTAACTTCGATTGAAGAGGCGCGTAAAATCATTCGAGCAAAAATACCAGAAATTAAAGATATCGTCCAAAGCGTTTTAAAACAGGAAAACAGCAGCCAATCCTTTACAGTGGAGTTTAAAAAAATTCAATTTCCGACAAAGCTTTATGGAAATTTCCTTTATCCGGCTGGAAACTATGAAGCCATATTGATCACTCTTGGAGAAGGAAAAGGAGCCAACTGGTGGTGTGTGTTGTTTCCGCCGCTTTGCTTTGTCGACTTTTCAAGCGGTGAAGCTATTCAACAGGATGAAGAAAAGGATAAAGTAAAAGAAGAAAAGAAATTAGAGAAAACAAAAAACTTATTCGCTCCTGAAGAACATGATGAGGAAGTAGAAGTGAAATTTTTCTTAGTAGAATGGTTTACAAATCTGTTTTCATAGGTCTAATTCAGCTTTTGCCTCATACATTGATTACTAGATTTGTCCGAATAAAAGGGGTGAAAGCGTGTATTATTCATTGCGGTTTGCGGAAAGGGAAGACGTAAAAACCATTCAACAATTTGCAGATCAAGCGGGCGTTTCCACGGAAGGCTTCGACAACAGCCATTTTATTATTATGGAGACTGATCATGGTGAAATAGCGGGATGTCTAGGAATGGAAGTCATCAATCAGGATGGTCTCCTCCGCTCTTGCGTTGTGTCCAGCAATTTGAATCAAGGACATATCATTTCCCTATTAAAATCGGCAGACTTATTAATGGAACAGTTTCGTTTGAAAAATATTTATTTTGCAGTCAACAAAAATTCTGTAGCAGAGTTATTAGAAATATTGGGATTCAAGAGGATTCAAGCGGATGAATTGCCTTCCCACATGCTTGCGTCAAATCTGATGAATCAGTTGGTATCCGTTCCAAATGTAGAGTTTATGGTAAAATAACGCTAGGGATACGTATAAATTATACACAATATCCACAATATTTATCCACTGCAATCAACAGCTTTATCCACAATTTGTGGATAAAGCTTGTTCTTGAAAAATAATTGAACAGTTTCACTATTGCTTAGAAAGATTCATAACACTCGTTCATGTATTAGCAAAGGAGTAAACGAAATGAAAACGAAGCATTGGATTGTGGATAATTTAGAGCATGTTACAAAAAATTCTCCACAAATTGTTCAGGCAGCCGAACTATTGAAAAAAAATGAATTGGTTGCCTTTCCAACAGAAACAGTCTATGGACTAGGAGCAAACGCGAAAAGCGATGAAGCAGTAGCAAAAATTTATAGCGCGAAAGGAAGACCGAGCGATAATCCGTTAATTATCCACATTGCTAAAAAAGAACAGTTAACAGAGATTGTGGATAGCTATCCCGATTGGATTGATCCATTAATTGACCGTTTTTGGCCAGGCCCGCTCACCCTTGTTTTGCCAAAAAAAGAAGGTCTGTCGAATCTTGCCACAGCAGGATTATCAACAGTAGCAGTGCGCATGCCGGATCACCCTGCAGCATTAGCATTAATCGAAGCAGCAAATCTGCCGATTGCAGCTCCGAGCGCCAATCTTTCCGGAAAGCCAAGTCCCACTTCTGCTAAACATGTCATGGATGATCTCGAAGGGCGAATCCCGGGAATTGTCGATGCAGGCCCTACTGGACTTGGCGTAGAATCAACAGTACTTGACTGCACCGAGGATATTCCAGTGATCCTGCGTCCAGGTAGTGTTACAAAGCAGCAATTAGAAGAAGTCATCGGTTCGGTGCGCATAGATGCTGCGCTGCTGAATCAGGAGGAAATGCCGAAAGCGCCGGGCATGAAATATACACATTATGCACCTGATGCTCCTTTAACGATTGTCGATGGAAGCAAAGAATTTATTGAACAATTAATACAAAAAGAGAAAGAAAAAGAAAAAAAAGTCGGGGTGTTGACAACTGAAGAAAATAGTCGTTTTTACAGTGCGGATAAAATTGTTGTCTGCGGAAAAAGAAGCGATTTGCGAACAGTTGCCAGCGCACTGTATGATTCGCTCAGAAAGTTTAATGAAGAACAGCTGGATGTATTATTCAGCGAAGCGTTTCCTGCGGAAGGAGTTGGACAAGCTATTATGAATCGCTTGTTAAAAGCTGCATCCCACCGGATCATAAAAGAACGGTAAACTTTTAATGCCTTGAACAAAAATCGGCGCTCAGGCCGGTTTTTTTGAGTCCAGACTTTCTGATCCTTTGTTTAACAGGCGGAATTGACAGATCAAAAGCAAATATAAAAATGGTAAAGGCTCATCTGCCATCGCACGCATAGGCAGAAACAGATCGCGCAGTTAAATAAACAGAGATCAATGAACCGGGCGCCATTCTTTGTCATAATGTCCCTCTGACGTGCATATCGTTCAATATGCGTGTCCGGGGGAGGTTATCTATATGGCTGCAGAAATAGTAACTTTATTTTTAATGGCATTTGCATTAGGGATGGATGCCTTTTCAGTGAGCCTTGGGATGGGCTTAGTTCGTTTGCGATGGAAGCAAATTTTTGACATCGGTATATACATTGGGATTTTTCATATGATCATGCCGCTTATCGGAATTGTCTTGGGGAAAGTACTATCGGAAAAGTTTGGTTTAGTTGCCATGTATATTGGAGGATGTCTGCTCACTCTTTTAGGAATTCAAATGATTTATTCGTCTTTTAAACGCGATGAATCGCCTTTCATTGCACCGGTCGGCATCGGCCTGTTCCTTTTTGCGCTGAGCGTCAGTTTAGACAGTTTTTCGGTAGGATTAAGTCTAGGTATCTACGGAGCGGAGGTTTTGTTAACCGTCGTAATGTTTGGTTTTATGAGCATGGTGCTCACTTGGAGCGGGTTATTGATCGGCAAACGGGTTCAAGATTGGTTCGGCACATATAGTGAAGCTTTTGGCGGCAGCATTTTGCTTGTATTTGGCTTGAAATTATTATTTTCAATGTAGAAAGCTGTATTGTCTAAACCAGTCATTTGAGCACAGTCATTGGACGTGCTTTTTTTTGTTAATTTTTTTGGTTAAATATGCCTATTATGCAAAAAAATTGTGACTTTTTGTCGATAATAAAAATAAAAAAAATTCCTCATGGTTTCCATTCTTTCGAACTTTTTGATTATAATGAAGGTAACATCAAAAGGGAGAGATAGAAGGGAGAAAACCTTGTGACAAATATTTTATTCGTTTGCACCGGAAATACATGTCGAAGCCCGATGGCGGAGGCTATTTTTAAGCATTTGCAAAAAAACGGCGGATTTAACGTTCGTTCAGCAGGCGTGTTTGCATTGGATGGGCAGAAAATTTCGGAAAATGCAAAAAAAGTGCTGGAGGAAAAGGGAATACATGTTGAGCACAGTGCTTCAAAACTTACGGAAGAACATATCGATTGGGCAACATATGTATTTACGATGACTAAAGATCATAAAAACATATTATGCCAATTTTTTCCTAAAGCAGCTGAAAAAACATTTACGGTAAGCGAGTTCGTTGTTGGAAAAGATGAGGAGATACGTGATATTACCGATCCGTTTGGCAGTTCCGTGGAAAAGTACAGAAAAACAAGGGAAGAGCTGGAGCAATTGCTTCAAAAGCTTATTTCAAAATTAGAAACAAATTAGCAGGCAGGTGGACTCTGTGAAAAACAAGAATCGATACAAATTCAGCATCCGTTTAAAAATCGTCATCTTTATTACGATTGTTGCTCTTATTACATATTCAACAAGCGGATTTTTCATTTATGTTGTATACGAGTATGTGAAACAATATATTGACCGAACATCTTTTACCATTTTGACGTTGACTCTTGGAATCATATGGTCAGGGATTTTAACAGCTATTGCAGCTGGATTTCTTATTTCTCCGCTAAAGCGGCTTGAAAAGGCTGCTCTTATAGCGGCCGATGGCGATATTTCCGTAAATGTTCCTGACATCAAATCAGATGATGAAATTCGGTCCTTAAGCAGAGCCTTTAATGAAATGCTTTCCAATTTAAGACATATGGTGAAAAACATTGAAATAAATTTTGAGCAAACAAATGAGCAGGTGAAACAAATACATGCTGCAACAGAACAGGCAACAAGACAAGCTGAAAGCATTTCATATACGATTAAGGAAATTTCAACAGGAGCCGACCAATCGGCGGCTGCTATTCAGGAAACAGCAGAAGCGGTGGAAGATACGGTAGAGCTTGCTAGTCAGGTAAAAGAAAAAGCAAAAGTATCCGAAAAAATGGCTAATGAAATGGTTCAATCACTTGACCAAAGCAAAAAGATATTTCAATCTTTAATTAAAGGGATTCAATCGTTGGCCGAAAAAAACGAGCAATCTATTTTGGCGGTACAGCGTCTTGAAGAAAATGCCAAAAAGGTGGAGACTATTGTATCCCTTGTCGGCGATATTGCCGATCAAACAAACCTGCTGGCGCTGAACGCGTCAATTGAAGCGGCAAGAGCAGGTGAACACGGCAGAGGGTTTGCTGTCGTTGCGGAAGAAGTTCGAAAGCTTGCTGACCAAAGCGCCAAAGCTGTTCAAGGAATTTCCGAGCTGATCTCTAACATTCAAAAAGAAGTAAGCAATGTTGTTGAACAGATTGGAGATCAAGTGAAAACAGCTCGACAAGAAGCGCAAAGAGGGAAAGAAACAGAGAAAATTCTTGTCGAGATGTCGAAATCGATTTTGCATGTTGCCGAAGCGGTTAAGGTGATCAGCGAGCTGATGGACGAACAGCAAAAAAGCATTCAACAAACAGGAGCGCAATCCGAAGAAGTGGCAGCGATTGCCGAAGAGACATCTGCTGGTGCACAGGAAGTGGCCTCATCTGTACAAGAACAAGCTGATAATATTTCTAACATTAATCAATTAACGAGAGAGCTTGAAGCAAGCGCTCAGCAGCTAAAGAAAGTAATCGATCGATTTACTTATGAAAAATAAAAAGGAGGAGCATCTAGTGAAAGTCATAATTGCCTCAGATCACGGAGGGGTCAACATACGTGAAGAAATCAAAAAATTGCTTGACGAGATGAATATCGAATACGAAGATATTGGCTGCGACTGTGGGACATCAGTTGATTATCCTGATTACGCATTGCCGGCAGCTGAACGAGTCGCGAAAGGCGAATTTGACCGCGGTATTTTAATTTGCGGAACAGGGATCGGAATGTCAATAGCGGCCAATAAAGTAAAAGGTATTCGCTGCGCCCTTGTACATGATGTGTTTAGCGCAAAAGCAACCCGGGAGCATAACGACAGCAACATGCTTGCAATGGGTGAACGTGTCATCGGGCCGGGACTTGCCCGCGAAATTGTGAAAACGTGGCTAACAACTGAATATGTGGGAGGCAGGCATGCGAATAGAATAGAAAAAATTTCAAAATATGAAGAAACCCATTTATAAGGTGATGATCGAATGCCGGAATTGCAAGAATACCGGGAACAGCTTTTAACAGTGCTGGCCGATTTTAAAGAAAAAGCACCAATTCAAAAAGGGCAGCTGATTGTCATAGGGTGCTCAACGAGCGAAGTAATCGGAGAAAAAATCGGCACTGCCGGAAATACGGATGTTGCCGAAATGATATTTTCTGCATTATCGGAATTTCAAAAAGAAACAGGTGTAGAGCTCGCTTTTCAATGCTGCGAGCATTTGAATCGCGCTCTTGTCGTTGAACGGGAAACAGCAGAAAAGCGCAATTACGAAATCGTTTCTGTCATCCCAATCCCGAAAGCAGGCGGTTCCATGGCAGCGTTTGCTTATGAGCATATGAGGGATCCGGTTGTTGTTGAATTTATTAAGGCAGATGCAGGCATTGACATCGGAGATACACTTATTGGCATGCATTTAAAGCATGTTGCTGTCCCTGTTAGAAGTTCGGTCAAGCAAGTCGGACAAGCCCATGTAAACTTAGCTTTTAGCCGGCCGAAGCTTATCGGCGGTGCGCGGGCAGTTTATACAAAATAAACATTCGAATATTAGCAGTGCGAACTTACGTCATGGTTTGTGCTGCTATTTTTTATAAAAGAAGTGGAGCGGAACGAAAAAAAACATGCACATCATTTCTTTGAAGTATCGGGGCCCCTCCATCTTTAGAAATTGTAAGCAAAAGTCGTATCAAACTTTGATGCGATTTTGTTTAGTGAAAATACAGGTTGCCGATCATTTCCTGCTTGACGACTCTGTGCATTGAGCTAGGTATAGAAGCTCCGTTGGTCGAGTTGTACAAGACATGATTCATTTTACGAACTGATAGTTTAAGTATACAGGCAGAATCGAGGTTTTAAGAAATTCCGAATTAAAAACTATTCATGCCAAAAAAAGTTTGGGAAGAATACGCTTACATAAAAGAAAAGGGTTGCCAAAGGATGATCAATACGGTTATTCTGATTAATAAGTAGATCGGCATGACGATTTTGTCGCTCGCCTGTGCCGTTCAATCGATGAAAGACTAGAGGGGGAACATTTCATGAAATATATTCAACAACAGGATCCTGAAGTATATGAAGCGATACAGAACGAATTAAAGCGCCAGCGTACGAAAATCGAACTGATTGCGTCAGAAAATTTTGTCAGTGAAGCGGTAATGGAGGCCCAAGGTTCTGTATTAACAAATAAATATGCAGAAGGTTATCCGGGACGTCGCTACTATGGAGGATGCGAATATGTTGACGTTGCGGAAGATTTAGCTCGCGAACGGGCGAAAAAAATTTTTGGAGCTGAGCATGCAAACGTTCAGCCGCATTCCGGTTCTCAAGCCAATATGGCTGTTTACTATGCTGTCTTAAATCATGGGGACACTGTTCTCGGAATGAATTTGTCTCACGGCGGCCATTTAACGCATGGAAGTCCGGTAAACTTCAGCGGAATGCAATTTAATTTTGTTGAATACGGTGTTGATCCTAACACTCATCTTATCGATTATGATGATGTTCGAGCTAAAGCTCTTGAGCATAAACCGAAAATCATTGTTGCTGGTGCCAGCGCTTATCCTCGTGAAATTGATTTTAAAAAGTTTCGGGAAATCGCTGATGAAGTGGGAGCTTACTTAATGGTTGACATGGCTCATATTGCCGGCCTTGTTGCTGCAGGTCTTCATCAAAATCCTGTGCCGTACTCCCATTTTGTAACAACTACGACGCATAAAACACTTCGCGGTCCAAGAGGCGGAATGATTTTATGCAAAGAAGAATTTGCAAAACAAATTGATAAAATCATTTTCCCAGGCATTCAAGGCGGTCCGTTAATGCATGTTATTGCAGCAAAAGCGGTAGCATTGGGAGAAGTTTTACAAGAAGAATTTAAAACATATGCGCAAAACATTATCAACAATGCGAAGCGGCTGGCAGAAAAATTAAAAGAAGAAGGACTGACTTTAGTATCTGGAGGAACAGATAACCATTTGATTTTAGTTGATGTCCGCAACCTGCAATTAACAGGAAAAGTTGCTGAACATGTTTTGGACGAAATCGGCATTACTGTGAATAAAAACGCGATTCCATACGATCCTGAATCGCCTTTTGTTACAAGCGGAATCCGTATTGGAACGGCAGCTGTCACAAGCCGCGGTTTTGGTTTGGAAGAAATGGATGAAATCGGATCGATTATTGCATTTGCATTGAAATTCCATCAAGACGAAGTTAAATTGGAAGAAGCGAGAAAACGGGTGCAAGCTTTAACAGAAAAATTCCCGCTCTACCCAAATTATTGAGGAAATATTGAGTGTTCGAAGCCACATGCTTCGGACGCTTTTTTTTATTTTAATTTTCTGCCTCTTAAAACTATTTAAAATGGATTTCATCGTTTGGAATGTTGTCGAAAAAGGTTGATGAAAATGTTGAAACTCAAAAATTTTTTCTGTAAAATCTATTGAGGCAAAAGAAAAGGAGATGTGAAACTTGGGCAAAGTGTTTGTATTTGATCACCCGTTAATTCAGCATAAGCTATCCTATATTCGCGATAAAAAAACCGGAACAAAAGAATTTCGAGAGCTTGTGGATGAGATTGCTACATTAATGGCGTTTGAGATAACACGAGATCTTCCGCTGGAGGAAGTGGAAGTAGAAACCCCGGTAGGAGTAGCGAAAACAAAAATCTTGTCAGGAAAAAAACTTGGGGTTATTCCCATTTTACGTGCGGGGCTAGGAATGGTTGACGGCATTTTGAAACTGATTCCTGCCGCAAAAGTCGGCCATATCGGGTTATATCGGGATCCGAAAACATTAAAGCCTGTAGAATACTATGTAAAACTTCCTTCTGATGTGGAAGAGCGGGATTTCATCGTTGTTGACCCAATGCTGGCTACCGGCGGTTCAGCAGTTGAAGCAATAGAGTGTCTAAAAAAACGCGGTGCAAAAAATATCCGTTTCATGTGTCTAGTAGCTGCTCCTGAAGGGGTAAAAGCAATGGAAGAAGCTCATCCAGATGTCGATATTTACATTGCCGCACTTGATGAGAAATTAAACGACCATGGCTATATCGTACCAGGTTTAGGAGATGCAGGAGACCGTTTATTTGGTACAAAATAACAGGAGAGGGCGAAGTGAAGTGCCCTCTCTTTCTTTTTTGTATAGTATGAAAAATTCATTAATATAAGGAGCTGTCCAGAAAGTCAAATCCCCATTTGAAAACACAAAATCATAAACATCGATATATCAACGTTTCTAAAACATTAATGGGCGTCAATAAGCCGTAAAAACGACTTATTAAACAGTTCCATCAATTTCTCACTTTTCCCTTAAAACGACTTTTTTCATGCAATAAACTGATGTTCATAGCGAACAATAAGTGCTGAGGTGATAGAAATGGGAAACCCTTCAGTACGAATTTGTTTGCTTTTTGTCTTCATTTTCCACGTTTTTGATGTAACTGCTTTTGCAAAGACCTTCCCCGAACATCCGCAAATCCCTGAAGAGAATGCTGATGAACAAGTCACAATGATCATTGTTTTGTCAGATCAGAACCTTTCAAAAATAAAAGAGTTGATTCAAAAAAAATATCCGGAAATAAACATTTGCTGGGAATATAAAAAAACGTTTACCGGATTTTCCGTAAAAGGGAAAAAAAGAGACCTAGATCAGCTAGTAAAAGAGCCTTACATTGAACATGCAGAGCCTGTAACGACTTTTCAAGCAACGGTTGAAGAAAGTGTTCCTTTTATAGGCGGCATCGATGCACGCGGCTATTTTGACGCGAAGGATGAAAGATTGACGGGAAAAGGAGTGAAAGTAGCTGTTATAGATACGGGGATCGACTACAACCACCGAGATTTACAAAAAAATTATCAAGGCGGATTTGATTTTGTAGATCAAGACAAAGACCCAATGGAAACAGTCGCGAAAGACAATTCGAGGACAATTCACGGCACTCACGTAGCAGGAATTATAGCCGCAAATGGAAAATTGAAAGGGGTTGCTCCGGATGCCTCCATCATTGCCTATAGAGCGCTTGGCCCTCATGGATACGGGACGACAGACCAAGTTATTGCAGCGATTGAAAAATCGATTGAGGATCAGGTAGATATCGTAAATCTTTCTCTTGGCAATGATGTGAACGGCCCGGATTATCCGACAAGCCTGGCGTTAAACCGAGCCGTTGAAGAGGGGATAACTGCAGTTGTATCAAGCGGAAACTCTGGTCCTAACATTTGGACCGTCGGTTCGCCTGGCACTGCAAGCAAAGCAATTTCCGTCGGCGCATCGACACCGCCGCTTGACGTAAAGTATTTAACCCTTTCAGGATTTCAAAAGAAAATGCCAGCTGACTCTTTGTTCAATTCTGCCCCTTGGACAACAATTAGAGGACGAATAGAATATGCAGGCTTAGGGGAGAAAAAAGACTTTAAACCTTCTGTTAAAGGAAAAATAGCCTTGGTGAAGCGCGGGGAAATCACGTTTGCCGAAAAAGCGAAAAATGCAAAATCAGCCGGAGCCCAAGCGTTGATTATTTACAACAACATGAAAGGGAGATTTACCGGCAATTTAGAAGAAAAATTGGACTTTCCTGTTGTCTCCATCTCAAAGGAAGATGGCGAATGGCTGCGCAAACAATTGAATGAAAAATCGTTCATCAAAACAACCAGTCGGATAGAACAAGATCGCCTCGCACCCTTTTCATCAAAAGGGCCGGTAACAGTCACATGGGAAGTGAAGCCCGATCTTGTCGCGCCTGGTGTAGCAATTGACAGCACAATACCTAAAGGGTATATGGCTCTTCAAGGAACAAGCATGGCTGCTCCGCATATAGCAGGTGCAGCGGCATTGATCAAACAAAAGCATCCAGATTGGTCGCCGGAACAAATAAAAGCAGCTATGATGAATACTGCTAAACCGCTTTATGATCAAAATGGAAGGCTGTACAAGGTGTTTGAGCAGGGGGCGGGAAGAATCGATATTTTATCGGCTGTTCAGACAAGAGCTCTCATTTATCCGGCATCTCTATCATTCGGTCAATTTCACAAAAATATCGGCAGGAAAAAGAAAGAGATCACGTTAACTCTTGAAAATCTCTCCGATCAAGAAAAAACGTTTGTTTTTTCTAAACCGCATTATCAAAAAGGGGTTCAATGGCAGCTCCCTATTTCCGTAAAGGTTCCTGCTAACGGGAAAAGAGAAGTATCCGTCTCGATTGATGTTGCACCAAAATCATTGAGGGAAGGATTGTATGACGGGACTCTTGTTGTAACAGCCGGCAGCCAGACAATCCGCCTTCCATATTTATTCGTTGTTGGCGAACCGAATTATCCAAAAATCATGGGATTTGAATTTGGGCTTGCCGATCAAGGGAATATGTACCATTATGAGCTTTATTTGCCGCAAGGGGCGGATGAATTCGGGATTGCCCTGTATGATCCGGACACTTTAACATTCAAAGGCTTTTTAGACTGGCAAAGAAATATTCCGGGAGGTTTGTTGAAAAGAGACATTTCCGGGCAATTTAAGGACATTCCAAACGGCGTTTACAAAGCGCTTATTTTTGCAAAAAAAGACGGGGAAGAAAGCAGCTATGAAACGACAATCATTTTAGATAAAAAAATATTAAAAAGTCAATAGAAGCACCAAAAATATTTGTGAACAAATTGTGATATTCTTAACAAATAGCTCAACTTTTGACGTGAAACAGATTGACATTGATTGGTGCCTATTGTATGCTAAACGGGGTGGGATGATAAGGTTTTCAACAGCCTTTTAACATAATGAAATATAAGGTAATTTTATATTGTGAGGACATACCCAATGCGGCAAAAAGAGCACCATCCGCTCCGAGCATACGCTTTAATGACCGCCATTCTTTCCTATTTGGCAGGGTCAGTGCTCGTTGGGATTTTTGCAGGAAGATGGCTTGATCGACATTTGCATACAGAACCCGTTTTTTTGATCATCGGTCTTCTAATTGGACTGGCTGCGGGAATAATTGCGATGCTGAGATTAGTCCAACATTTTTTTCAGGAGAATGAACGGTAACTATGGATCGTATAGAAAAATTGTTTGTGCGCAGCAAAAAATATTTGCTGTTTTTGCTTGCCATCTATGTGTTAGCGTGGGGGTTTACTCCTTATCAAGATATTTTCCTCGGTCTTGCCCTTGGTACAAGCTTTAGCCTCTATAATTTATGGATACTAGTGCGTAAATCAAAGCAAATACAGCAAGCAATTGAAGAAGGCCGTACAGCACGTTCGCTTGGAACGGTTTCAAGGATGGCAGCCGCAGGATTGGCGGTATTAATCGCACTCAAATTCCCTGAACATTTCCATTTAATTAGCGTGGTTATTGGTTTAATGACAATATATATTGTCATTATGATAGATTCTATTCTATACATTTGCGGACAAGCTTGGGAAGAGAGGTGAATTTTGTTGGGTCACGAAGCGCCGATAGTAAAATTATTAGGGCTTGAATTTAATTTGTCCAATATTTTGATGATACTTGTTTCTAGCGCAATTGTATTTATCATCGCCGTATTGTCGACCCGCTCTTTGGCAATGAAGCCAACGGGCATGCAAAACTTTTTGGAATGGGTCATGGATTTTGTGAAAAACATTATTAACAGCACGATGGACTGGCAGACAGGCGGCCGATTCCTTACATTAGGAATGACGCTCATCATGTACATTTTTGTTTCCAACATGCTTGGTCTACCATTCGCTATCGTTGTTGACCATGAACTTTGGTGGAAATCGCCTACGGCTGATCCTACTATAACGCTGACACTGGCCATTTTAGTCGTCGGTTTATCGCATTATTACGGGATTAAATTAAAGGGCTTTTCCGCCTATGGAAGCGACTTTTTCAAGCCACTGCCGTTTTTGTTCCCGCTTAAAATTATTGAAGAGTTTGCAAACACGTTGACGCTTGGTCTTCGTCTTTACGGTAACATCTATGCTGGGGAAATTTTGCTAGGTCTGCTTGTCAGCTTGGCAACTAGCGGAGCATTTGGCTTCCTCGGGGCAATTATTCCGATGATGGCGTGGCAGGCATTCAGTATTTTTGTAGGTGCAATCCAAGCTTTTATCTTTACAATGTTGACAATGGTTTATATGGCGCATAAAGTTAGCCATGACCATTAAAAATAAATGACTTCATCATTATGTTTGTGTAAAAAATTATCTTTAAACAAATAAAGGAGGACTTTATTCATGAATTTATTAGCAGCTGCAATTGCAATTGGTTTAGCGGCACTTGGTGCTGGTATTGGTAACGGACTTATCGTATCTCGTACAGTAGAAGGTATTGCACGTCAACCTGAGGCGCGCGGTATGCTTCAAACAACTATGTTTATCGGGGTTGCGTTGGTTGAGGCGATTCCGATTATCGCGGTTGTTATTGCATTTATGGCTTTTGGTGCATAATTCAAAAATTTCAAAAGAGCCTTGCCCAGATTGGTGTTGGAAAAAGGCTTTTTAGAAGTGCATGCAATCAATTTGCGTGAAGTCCGAATCGAAAGGACAGCAAGTGAAAAAGAGGAAATGGCGAAGTTTTTTAAGCATCTTCGCCATTCCTTTATGTTGTGAATGGTAACAGAGTCCCAATATAGCCGGTAGTTGGAAAACGGAAGTTTTGAAGGGAGTGAAACGAAGCCGTGTTAACAGTTGAATTTGCCCTCGGAGCTGGAGGCTTCGCAGCAGGAGATATGCTCGTTCAGCTCGTTGTATTTTTAGTTTTGTTAGCATTGCTCAAAAAATATGCTTTTGGTCCGCTTATGGGCATTATGAAACAGAGGGAAGAATTTATTGCAAATGAAATAAACGCTGCGGAAGAAAAGCATGCGGAAGCCAAAAAGCTTGCCGAAGAGCAGCGTGAGCTATTAAAGCAAGCCCGCATCGAAGCACAGGAGCTTGTTGAAAATGCGAAAAAACTCGGCGAACAGCAAAAAGAAGATATCATCCAAGCGGCTCGTGCGGAGGCAGAAAGACTGAAAGAAGCAGCCAAGAAAGAAATCGAACACGAAAAAGAGCAAGCCGTTGCTGAATTGCGTAATCAAGTGGCATCATTATCCGTTCTTATTGCTTCTAAAGTGATTGAAAAAGAATTGAATGAGGCTGAGCAAGAGAAGCTGATCAATGATTATATTAAAGAGGTAGGAGAACAGTTATGATTGGCGGAGTGGCAAAGCGCTATGCGTCAGCTCTTTTTCAAATTGCAAAGGAAAAAAATCAAGTGAAGCAGTTTGAAGAAGAATTGCGGATTGTAAAGCAGGTGTTTATTGAAAATCAAAAATTGCTGCAAATTTTAGAGCATCCGAAGGTGTTGCTCGAAAATAAAAAATCATTGGTCAATGAAGCGTTTTCTTCATTGAGTGCTGAAATTATCAATACTCTTCTTCTGCTTATCGATCGCCATCGCATCCGCTTAGTTCCTGAACTTGTAGATAACTTTGTGGAGCTTGCAAATGAAGAACAGCAAACAGCAGAAGCAACGGTTTACTCCGTCCGTCCGTTGAAGGATGAAGAAAAGCAGGCTCTTTCAGAAGTATTTGCGCAAAAGGTCGGAAAAAAATCGCTTAAGATCACAAACATCATTGATCAGAACTTAATTGGCGGACTGAAACTTCAAATCGGCAATCGTATTTTTGACGGTAGCATCAAGAGTAAGCTCGAACGTATCGGGCGGAATTTAGCGAAAAGTTCGTAGATAGGGGTGAAACTCATGAGCATCAAAGCTGAAGAAATTAGTGCACTGATAAAAAAGCAAATTGAAAACTATCAGTCTGAAATAGAAGTTAGCGATGTCGGCACAGTTATTCAAGTAGGTGACGGGATCGCACGTGCTCATGGCCTCGACAATGTCATGGCCGGTGAGCTTGTCGAATTTTCAAACGGCGTTATGGGATTAGCCCAAAACCTTGAAGAAAATAACGTCGGTATTGTTATTTTAGGCCCTTTTAAAGACATTCGTGAAGGCGATGAAGTGAGAAGAACAGGACGGATTATGGAAGTTCCTGTTGGAGAAGAGCTGATCGGCCGCGTTGTAAATCCGCTTGGACAACCAGTGGACGGGTTAGGCCCGATTGAAACAACCAAAACACGTCCGATTGAAAGCCCTGCCCCAGGCGTCATGGACCGGAAATCTGTTCATGAACCGCTGCAAACGGGTATTAAAGCGATCGACGCTCTTATCCCAATTGGCCGCGGACAACGCGAGCTCATCATCGGTGACCGTCAAACAGGTAAAACGCAAATTGCGATCGACACAATCATTAACCAAAAAGAAGAAAACATGATTTGTATCTATGTTGCGATCGGACAAAAAGAATCAACAGTTCGAAATGTTGTTGAAACACTCCGTAAACACGGCGCATTAGATTATACGATCGTTGTAACGGCATCTGCGTCTCAACCGGCTCCATTGCTTTATTTGGCCCCATATGCCGGTGTATCTATGGGCGAATATTTTATGTACCAAGGAAAACACGTCCTTATCGTATATGATGATCTTTCAAAGCAAGCTGCCGCTTACCGTGAGCTTTCTCTATTACTACGCCGTCCACCTGGACGTGAAGCGTTCCCTGGGGATGTCTTTTACTTGCACTCCCGTCTATTGGAACGCGCAGCAAAACTTAGCGATGCAAAAGGCGGCGGATCTTTGACGGCATTACCATTTGTTGAAACGCAGGCTGGCGACATCTCAGCTTACATTCCTACGAACGTAATTTCCATTACAGACGGACAAATTTTCTTGCAATCTGACCTATTCTTCTCAGGTGTGCGTCCTGCGGTAAACGCCGGATTGTCCGTTTCCCGCGTCGGCGGTGCAGCGCAAATCAAAGCGATGAAAAAAGTTTCGGGTACGCTTCGGCTAGACCTTGCAGCATACAGAGAGCTTGAAGCATTCGCTCAATTCGGTTCTGATCTAGATAAAGCAACTCAGGCGAAGTTAAACCGCGGTATGCGTACAGTTGAAGTATTGAAGCAAGGCATCAACAAGCCGATCCCAGTTGAAAAACAAGTCATGATCCTTTACACCTTAACAAAAGGATTTTTAGATGATATTCCTGTTGAGGATATTCGCCGCTTTGAAGAAGAATTTTATGCTTATTTAGATCAAAATGAAAAAGAGCTTCTTGAAGAAATCCGTTCGACAGGAAATCTGCCTGAAGACGAGAAAATGGAAAAAGCCATCAAAGGATTCAAAAAAACTTTTGCAGTTTCTGAATAAAGAACGATAAGGCTGTGAAAATACGGGGATTCTTTTCACAGCCGTTTTCAAAACATGATCGGCTATTTTTCAAAAAGGTGGTGAGAACCTTTGGCATCGTTGCGCGATATTAAAACACGCATCAATTCGACGAAGAAGACAAGCCAAATTACAAAGGCGATGGAGATGGTTTCAGCTTCGAAGCTGAATCGGGCGGAAACCAGCGCCAAGTCATTTGTGCCTTACATGGAGAAAATTCAAGAAGTTGTGGCAAACATCGCCCTTGGGAGTACGGACGTAAGCCACCCGATGCTTGAAAAGCGTCCGGTCAAAAAGACAGGATACGTTGTCATTACATCAGATCGCGGGCTTGCCGGTGCGTTTAACAGCAACGTGCTGCGCGCCGTTTATCAAACGATTCAAGAACGGCATCGTTCGACGGATGAATACGCCGTGATTGCCATCGGAAAGGTCGGCCGCGATTTTTTCAAAAAACGCGGTATGCCTGTCGTTGAAGAAATTGTCGGATTAGGCGATGATATAAGCTTTTCGGATATTAAAGAAATTGCTTCCAATACAGTCAAGCTGTTCGAGGATGGAAAAGTAGATGAAATTTATATGTTCTACAACCATTATGTCAGCGCCATCCAGCAGGAAGTAACGGAGAAAAAGCTGCTGCCGCTTTCGGACATCGCTGCGAATAAAAAAATGACGTCTTATGAATTCGAACCGTCTCAGGAAGACATTTTGGCAGTGCTTTTGCCGCAATATGCTGAAAGTTTAATTTACGGCGCCTTGCTTGACAGCAAAGCAAGCGAACATGCTGCGAGAATGACGGCAATGAAGAATGCAACAGACAACGCAAAAGAACTGATCAATACGCTGACTCTTTCCTACAACAGAGCTCGTCAGGCAGCGATTACGCAAGAAATTACAGAAATTGTTGGCGGGGCATCAGCGCTTGAATAGATCACTGAAACAGTACGTTAGGAGGGAAACAGGAACATGAAAGGACGCGTAGTTCAAGTAATGGGTCCGGTAGTGGACGTAAAGTTTGAAAGCGGACATTTGCCGGAAATTTATAACGCCCTAAAAATTTCACATAAAGCGCGCAATGAAAACGAGGTAGACATTGATTTAACGTTGGAAGTAGCGCTTCATTTAGGGGATGACACCGTTCGGACAATCGCTATGGCTTCAACGGACGGCGTAACGCGCGGAATGGAAGTCGAAGACTTAGGCGCTCCAATCTCCGTGCCAGTTGGAGATGTCACATTAGGACGGGTATTCAATGTGTTAGGGGGACATATTGACCTTGGAGACCCGATTCCAGCGGAAGCGCGCCGGGATCCAATTCATAAGCCTGCTCCGAAATTTGAACAGCTGTCAACACAAGTTGAAATTTTGGAAACAGGAATCAAAGTTGTTGACTTGCTTGCTCCATATATTAAAGGTGGAAAAATCGGCTTGTTCGGCGGTGCAGGAGTTGGAAAAACGGTTTTAATCCAAGAGCTGATCAATAACATTGCACAAGAGCACGGCGGTATTTCCGTATTTGCTGGAGTTGGGGAGCGTACTCGTGAAGGAAACGACCTATACTTTGAAATGAAAGACTCCGGCGTTATCAGCAAAACAGCAATGGTGTTCGGACAAATGAACGAGCCGCCTGGAGCGCGTATGCGCGTTGCATTAACAGGTTTGACAATGGCTGAATATTTCCGTGATGAACAAGGGCAAGACGTTCTCTTCTTCATCGACAACATCTTCCGCTTTACACAAGCTGGTTCCGAAGTATCTGCGTTGCTTGGACGTATGCCTTCTGCTGTTGGATACCAACCGACGCTTGCGACAGAAATGGGACAATTGCAGGAGCGGATTACATCAACAAACGTAGGTTCTGTTACATCGATTCAGGCGATTTACGTGCCTGCTGACGACTATACAGACCCTGCTCCGGCTACAACATTCGCACACTTAGATGCGACAACAAACCTTGACCGTAAGCTGTCAGAGATGGGTATTTATCCAGCGGTGGATCCACTTGCTTCAACGTCACGTGCATTGGCTCCGGAAATCGTCGGTGAAGAGCATTACAACGTTGCCCGCCAAGTTCAGGCAACATTGCAAAGATATAGAGAGTTGCAAGATATTATTGCAATCCTTGGTATGGACGAGCTTTCAGATGAAGATAAGCTTGTTGTACATCGTGCTAGAAGAATCCAATTCTTCTTATCACAAAACTTCCACGTTGCTGAGCAGTTTACAGGGCAGCCTGGTTCATATGTGCCTGTAAAAGAGACTGTACGTGGATTTAAAGAAATTCTTGAAGGTAAGTACGACCACATTCCTGAAGATGCGTTCCGCTTAGTGGGCACAATTGAAGATGTCCTTGAAAGAGCGAAGCAAATGGGCGTTGAAGTATAATATTTTGGGACCCTAGGAGGAACTGAATATGAAGACCGTACAAGTCAGTGTCGTCACTCCCGATGGCCCAGTTTATGATGCGGATATAGAATTGGTCAGCGCCAAAGCTCAAAGCGGCGAGCTTGGAATTTTGCCTGGTCATATTCCAATGGTTGCGCCGCTTGCAATTGGCGCAGTTCGGCTGAAAAAAGGAAATAATACAGAACTCGTGGCTGTCAGCGGAGGTTTTTTGGAAGTTCGCCCTGATAAAGTCACGATCTTGGCACAAGCAGCTGAAAGAGCTGAAGATATCGATGTTGCCCGCGCGGAAGCTGCAAAGAAACGTGCTGAGGAACGCTTGCAGCGCAAAGGCCAAGGGCAGGAAGACATAGATTTTAAACGTGCTGAGCTGGCGCTGCAACGTGCCATCAATCGTATTAACGTGGCGAAAAAGAACTTTTAATTTCTCATTTAAGACGTCCCGGCGCTTAAGTTCGGGCCGTCTTTTTTGAAAAAACTAAGAAATCATGATCATGGCTATTTTGCAATGTTGGCTCTAGCCTGGATGCAAAAAATCGGCAACTTACTTTTATTGACAGCAAAAAATGGACAACATGTAATCGCATCATTCAACTCTAAAACTGCAAATCAAAAAATAACGAATTAACCTCCTATCTACATTCCACATCAATGAATGCTTCATTTATAAGAAATAACAACATGAAAAAACTGCCTAACCATTGTTTTTCACAAAATCAAATAAAAAGTGTGCATGAATAGGAAAGATTTTTATATAATAAAGTGGGTTTGTGAAACAAGAAAGGAAGATTTCGGAAGGAGGAGTAATGTGGCGGGGCTAGGCCAGCAGGCGCTCATTAGCATCATAGTAAATTTAGTATTTATTTTTCTAACTTGGCGGGCTTTACAGGCTCTTCAAATTGAAAAAATCATTCGTAAAGGAAGAGTTGTCGAGACAAGGCTTTTGCTCATTTTATTGACCATCGCCATTGCGTCATCAGTGAGCAATTTTTTCTTGAACTATTTTTTTTGGTCACAGCAGCTGCAATATCTTTTTTAAACATGTCGAGGGACAATGAATACATAAAGGCTGTTGTCTAATCTTGACGACTTTTTCCACGTATGCCAAAACCCTTTCCGGCAACACTTTTAATAAGGAAAGGGTGATGGCGGTGAAAAATTTATATTTTGTCTTTATTTTCATATTTTTATTCGGTTTTCTTTTGTCAGCTTGGCACACAGAACGAACGAATGCTGAAAGACACGATATTCACGTAGAGGAAATCGTGGAGCAATTTCAGCAACAAAACATAGATGTGGCAGAATGGTCAATTTTTGCAAAATTTTCTTTTCCCCAAAATAGCAAAAAAGTGAAACGAATCTACACACAGTTTCGTCAATTTAATTGGTCTTACTTGGAAAACGGTAATTTTGAAAAGTGGACCGGCACTTATTACAACAGCGATAAGCAGATCACTGAAACATTGCAAATTATTAAACCTCATGCAAAAGCAAGCCCGAAAATTCAAGTTATATATGAAGCAACAGGGAAACGTTGGAATGGCCGTGCATGGATGAAGCTGGAGCGCTATTTTAACCGTCACATTTTCGACAAAATTCCAGGAAATCCTACATTTTTCACTTGTGTCAAAGGCTATACAGATGATAAGATGAAAGGTGTTTTGTTTTTTGAGGCAAATAACCTTTTAAAAAGGTTTCATGCAAAACCGGTGGAAAGCTTAAACGAGCAACGCTTCGTTTCCATATCCGGTTTTACAAACGATTGGGATCATTCTATTAAAACGAAAAATGGAAAGATGAACATTCAAATTTCGCTCAGAAGTGCAGGAATGGGCGAAAGAACTACTGTAACAGTAGGAACACCTATTATTACAACTGAATATTAATATAGAGAAAATGGGACGCGGAGGGGAATACCTTGGAAAAAATCATCGTCCGCGGCGGTCGAAAGTTAAACGGTACAGTAAAGATCGAAGGAGCCAAAAATGCCGTTTTACCTGTCATCGCTGCATCTTTATTAGCTAGTGAAGGAAAGAGTGAAATTTGTGATGTTCCTAAGCTCTCCGATGTTTACACGATAAACGAAGTTCTCCGCTATCTCGGAGCAGAGGTTCGTTTTGATGGTAATCAAGTAGTTGTCGATGCATGCGGAGAGCTTTTAACGGAAGCGTCATTTGAATATGTTAGAAAAATGCGTGCATCTGTGCTTGTTATAGGACCTCTTCTTGCCCGCAAAGGCCGTGCACGTGTTGCTTTGCCGGGAGGATGTGCCATCGGATCCCGTCCGATTGATCAGCACTTGAAAGGCTTCGAAGCGATGGGTGCAACGATAAAAGTCGGCAACGGCTTTATTGATGCAGAAGTGAATGGCAGACTTCGCGGAGCCAAAATTTATTTGGATTTCCCAAGTGTCGGCGCAACAGAAAACATTATGATGGCAGCCGCACTTGCAGAAGGAACAACTGTAATCGAAAACTGTGCAAAGGAGCCTGAAATTGTCGACCTTGCGAATTTTATAAACAAAATGGGCGGAAATGTCCGTGGCGCAGGCACTGGTACTATCAGAATTGAAGGTGTAGATTCCTTGCACGGTGCAAAGCATTTAATTATTCCAGATCGTATTGAAGCAGGAACATTTATGGTTGCTGCTGCCATTACGAAAGGGAATGTCCTTGTAAAAGGAGCAGTTCCGGAGCATTTGACATCATTAATTGCGAAAATGGAAGAAATGGGCGTAACCATTATCGAGGAAGAAGAAGGCATTCGTGTCATTGGTCCGGAAACATTGAAGGCAGTGGATATTAAAACAATGCCTCATCCAGGTTTTCCTACTGACATGCAGTCTCAGATGATGGCCCTGCTGCTTCAGGCAAACGGAACTAGCGTAATTACCGAAACGGTATTTGAAAACCGCTTTATGCACGTAGAAGAATTTCGTCGTATGAACGGAGATATTAAAATCGAAGGCCGCTCTTGTATCATCAACGGTCCTGTAAAGCTTCAAGGTGCAGAAGTAACGGCAACCGATTTAAGAGCGGCAGCTGCATTAATTTTAGCCGGGCTTGCTGCAGAAGGGTATACACGGGTTACGGAGCTGAAGCATTTAGATCGCGGCTACGTCCGTTTTCATGAGAAGTTAAAAGAACTTGGCGCAGATATTGAACGCGTCAATGATGAAGCAGACATCCCGGCAATTGAACAACAAGCCGTTGCAACGAATTTAAATGTATAATTTCACAAAAGAAGCTAGCCTCTTTTAGGAGATGCTAGCTTCTTTTTCGTATTACCCGCTTATTTTTTTCATATTTTTTCGTTTTATACATAAAACTCCCCCTGCAAACAGCATCTCCGATTTCAGTCATAAAAGGTTGTCCTTCCCCATAAACTTTACTGAAGTCAGCGATAAAAGAAATGGGGGCTGTAATATGAAACGAGTGAAACCGTTCTTTCTTTTTTTTGCAGCAATATTTTTCATTATTTTGATGGTGCCAAGTTTGCTGGTAGCCCCGTTTGCCGAAAAGACGAAAGCTACGCTTGGCGAGGAACTAGCCGAGAAGAAAACAACGGATGTGCTACAAAAGGAATCAAAAGTTTCTGTACCGATTTATCGTTCCCAAGAAAAAAAAATTGATGAAGTTCCGCTTGAAGAATATGTGGTCGGTGTTGTCGCCGCCGAGATGCCCGCAGAATTTGAAAAAGAAGCGTTAAAGGCTCAAGCTTTAGCTGCTAGAACGTACATCGTGAAAGAGCTGTTTACGGGCCAAAATGTCGGCTCTCCCGAAGGAGCGGTAGTCACGGATACTGAGCTCCATCAAGTTTATAAAAATGAAGAAGAATTAAGGAGAATTTGGAAAAAAGATTTTGATTGGAAAATAAAAAAGATTAAAGAAGCTGTTGCCGAAACAAGAGGCCAAATTTTAACGTATGACGACAAGCCGATTGATGCTTCTTTTTTTTCAACGAGCAATGGATATACGGAAAATTCGGAGGCCATTTGGCCGAACGCCCTTCCTTATTTAAAAAGCGTGGAAAGCCCTTGGGATGAGAAATCGGAAAAATTTCTCGCCAGGGAGGTATTCACCGTTCAAGAGTTTGAACAAAAATTAGGGATTAAAATAGGGAAAGGCAATTCAATTGGAAAAATTATCGAAAGGACGCCAGGACACAGGGTCGCTCTAGTCGAAATTAACGGGAAAAAGTTTACTGGAAGGGAAATAAGAGAAAAGCTAGGTCTAAGGTCAACGGATTTTTCGTGGACATTGAAAGGCGACCAAATTATTGTTACGACAAAAGGATACGGACACGGAGTCGGCATGAGTCAGTACGGTGCCAATTTTATGGCGCAGGAAGGGAAAAATTATAAAGAGATTGTCTCACATTACTACCAGGGAATTGAAATTTCGCAAGCTAACCCGTTTTTATCAAAATATATGGCGAAAAAATAAAAAATCGGTGCGTTTTGTGAGAAAATCGGTAATCTCCCTATTAGCCGGTTTTCTCACACTCATTTTGTTTTTCTTTAGGAAAACCGCTGATAGTGCCATTAAGCTGCCAACTTCATTTCGAACTAAATGAAATATTGATCGACTCGATAAATTCTTTTTTAGATCCCAGCCTTAAAAGCGCTGGGATCTTTTTAATGCTGCTAATTTGCAAAAAAACGTTTTTAGCTTCGATTCGTCTTTTTGGAAATAAAAGATTTTGACGATATAGTAGGATGCGAAAACACCGATTGTATCCTTAATAAGATCAATGATTGTCGCAGATCTTGAGGGAACGAAATATTGATGAATTTCATCACACAGCCCGTAAAAAACAGCGATCATCGCTGAGGCGAAACTTAATTTTTCTGTAAGCTTTTCATGGACAGCGAAGGCGAAAATGAAAAGCCAATAAAGAATTCCGAACTCAATGAGATGAAGCGACTCTTTCAATAAATGGTCGAACGAAAACGGCGTTTTGACGAAAGTGTCAGCTGGATAGCTCGACAAGATCCAAATGACCGCCATATACATAATCGGTAAAATACTGATTACATATACCGCAAACTTCTTCATGATCCAAACTCCTTCAAATATTTTTCAACAATATGCATAGAAAAAAACAAATAGCAAAAAATAAAAGAAAAAATTTTATTTTGATGTATAGATTCTCTCAAACTTGTTCACAATGGTTGCTGAGGTGATGAACAATGAGAGAGGAAGAAAAGAAACGTACTTCTCAAGGCTCGAAGTTCCAACAGTTTTTCAGAAAAAAATGGGTTTTTCCTGCTATTTATTTAGTCAGTGCAGCCGTTATTTTAACAGCCGTTTTATGGTATCAAGCAATCCGCAACAATGATGCAAACGATTTATCAACGGACGATGGTACAGACGTTTCCTATAATGAAGATCAATCGGTGGAAGTAAATCAATCCGTCGAAAACTTCAAAATGCCGGCCATCGATCCTGATGCTGTGAAGGTAGTAACAAACTTTTATGACTTTAATGCTTCAGAAAAAGAACAAGAAACGGCACTTGTCTTCCATAATAACACATACCATCCAAACCAAGGTATCGATATCGCATCAAATGATGGAAAAGCATTTGAAGTCACTGCATCTTTAAGCGGAACGGTTGCAAAAGCTGAAAAAGATTCTCTTTTAGGATATGTCGTAGAAATTGAACATGAAAACGGTGTAAAAACCATTTACCAATCGCTTGCCGATACGAAAGTACAGGTCGGCGACAAAGTTAAACAAGGAGAAATTATCGGACAAGCTGGGAAAAACCAATTCAATAAAGACGCTGGCGTCCATGTTCACTTTGAAATCCGCAAAGACGGTAAAGCCTACAATCCATTAAACTACATGGACGAGCCGTTAACAAGTTTAACTGAAAAATCTGTTGAAGAGCCTTCTGACGGGGCAGCACAAAAAGAAGATAATAAAGATGGAGAGGAAGCTACTTCAGACGAAACAGCCCCATCAGATGAAACTCAGCCTGATGAAGAACAATCTCAGTCAAAAGAAAATTCAGAACAAGAAAAATCTGATAATTCTACAACTAAACCTTAACCAATACAATCCTACTCAAACGAGTAGGTTTTTTTTTGTCTAAATCATATCTGGTAAAAATTAAATGAGCATAGGCGCTGAAATTTTCATAAAGAACAGACCGAAAAATTTTTCATAAACGGTACAAGAAACAACGTACGGTAAGGTGCAAGCGAGAAAGCAGGCTTGCCGAAACATTTTTTAAAAACATAATGTGAAGCGATTATCGAAAATTCACTTTATTCCATATATAATAGAATCAATCTAAGCAGGAGAAAGGAAGAAGCACGTGGAAAATATTCGCTTTCGAGATGCAACGATACATGACTTGCCTAAAATCGTCTCGATCTACAATTCAACGATCCCAAGCCGGATGGTGACAGCTGATACTGAACCTATTTCAGTGGAAGACCGTATACAGTGGTTTCATGAGCACAATCCAAAAACGAGACCGTTGTGGATGATCGAGCAGGATGGAAGCGTAGCTGGCTGGCTCAGCTTTCAATCCTTTTATGGAAGGCCTGCTTATAACGGAACTGCGGAAATTAGCATTTACATTGATGAACAGTACCGGGGAAAACAAATCGGCGATTTTGCCTTGAAGACCGCTATAGAAAAGGCTCCAAGCCTCCAAATAAAAAATTTGCTTGGCTTTATTTTCAAGCACAACATCCCGAGCTTAAAGCTGTTTTACAAAAATGGCTTCCGCGATTGGGGGCACTTTCCCCGTGTAGCGGTACTGGACGGTGTTGAGCGAGATTTAGTGATAGTGGGGAAACGTGTAGCCGATTGAACGTATTAACAGTATCTCCGCTCGCAATATAGTATTTTAGTTTCTTTTTCATTCGCCAGTTGAGTAAAAAAGCGTCTTTTTAGCAAACTGCAATCCTTTTTTAGAACATGATTGTTCGGCTGTTTAAATTTGGCTGAATCTATAGACTGGTGTTGAATTTTCCTGCGGAAAATTGTTCATTGCATGATTATGGGCGATCCTGTTTTTCTGGCAGTTTGTGCAGCGAAAGAATTTCAATCAGATCTGCCATCTGCGAGTATGTATATTTTAATTGCGTACCAGAGTATTAAATAAATTTTTGCTTCCATTGAGTGATAGGGGCTTTTTTATGTCGATTTCTTTTTGATACGAACGTTTCGATTAACGATTTATGTGGACTGGAAAACTTGCTTAACAGCAGCAATCCACCAGTGCTGAAAAAAACATCCGCAGCAGCCGTTTTGGCCGGGTTGACAAGCTTTACACAGAAGCTGCAAAAGTAAGTGTTTTGCTGCGTAAAAGCACTTTTTCAAAAGGAGGGTGGAAACGGTGGAATTTTCGATTCAACCGCTTGGTGATACAGGAATCATCATTCAATTCGGTACGGAGATTTCCGAAGCAATTTATCAACAAATCCGTCAATATGTATATTGGCTGGAACAAAGCTGCATTGAAGGAATAGTCGAATGGGTTCCTGCTTACACCACCCTTGCTGTTTTTTATCGACCAAATATTATTTCGTACGATGAAC
Organism: Aeribacillus sp. FSL W8-0870; assembly: GCF_037963755.1. Classification (NCBI taxonomy): domain Bacteria; kingdom Bacillati; phylum Bacillota; class Bacilli; order Caryophanales; family Bacillaceae; genus Aeribacillus; species Aeribacillus sp. FSL W8-0870. The sequence continues at coordinate 3,868,559 of NZ_CP150165.1, read as the reverse complement.
TTTCTCAAAAGCTTTTAAAAATTGGAGAAAAGATAGAAAGCATGCCAGTGCCGGATCCAATAGTCATTGAAATTCCGACATTATATGGCAAGGAGGCAGGGCCAGATATTCAGTTTGTTGCTGAAACGAATGGATTGTCGGAAGAAGAAGTAGTGAAGATTCATTCATCCTCCGATTATTTGATTTATATGATTGGGTTTGTTCCAGGTTTTCCATATTTAGGCGGAATGGACAAAAGAATTGCGGCGCCGAGGAAAAAGACACCCAGATCTAGAATTCCTGCCGGTTCAATAGGAATTGCCGGGGAGCAAACAGGGATTTATCCTTTGGAAACACCGGGAGGCTGGCAAATCATCGGGAGAACGCCTGTCAAATTGTATGATCCGCAGAAACAAGATCCAATATTGCTAAAAGCCGGCGATTACATCCGATTTGTCCCCATTACGGAAAGAGAATATGAAAAAATTGAACAGCAGGTGCTAAAGGGTTCATATAAAGTGGTCAAATATAAAAAGGAGGCGGCAGAAACATGATATCTGTTGACTTAAACAGCGATTTAGGGGAAAGCTTCGGCCATTTTAAAATTGGCAATGATGAAGAACTGCTTCGCTGTATTTCTTCAGCCAACATTGCTTGTGGATTTCATGCCGGCGACCATAATGTCATGATGCGGACTGTAGAGCTTGCGAAAAAGTTTGATGTGGCGATAGGCGCTCATCCAGGGTTGAACGATTTAGCCGGATTCGGACGAAGGGAATTGAAAGTATCTCCTGAGGAAGTCTACAATATGGTCGTTTATCAAATTGGAGCTTTGCAGGCTGTGGCGGCATCAAAAGGGATGAAGCTGAACCATGTGAAGCCCCACGGTGCTCTATACAATATGGCTGAAAAAGACAAGGCGTTAGCGGAGGCGATTGCTCAAGCAGTAAAAGATGTTGACGAGTCGCTTATCCTATATGGACTCTCAGGAGGCGTCCTTTGCCGTGCGGGGGAAAAGATCGGGCTTACGGTCGCGCATGAAGTCTTTGCCGACAGAACGTATCAGCCTGACGGAACATTAACTTCAAGATCAGAAAAAAATGCAATCATACACGATCCAGAGGAAGCGGTAGAAAGAGTTCTCCGTATGGTGAAGGAGGGAAAAGTAGCGGCAATAAACGGGCATGACATCCCCATTCAAGCTGATACAATCTGCATCCATGGCGACGGTCCGAAGGCATTAGCATTTGCTGAAGCTTTAAAAAGCAAACTGGAAGAAGAAAATATTCGTATTGTCAATCCGGGAGCGAAAAATGATGAAAGAAATATTGTTAGTTGAAAAGCCTGGTTTGTTAACGACTGTTCAAGATTTAGGAAGAACGGGCTATCAGCAATACGGAGTTGTTGTTGCCGGCGCTATGGATTCGTTTTCCATGCAAATCGCAAATCTTTTAGTCGGCAACCGAAAAGATGAAGCGGTGCTGGAGGCAACAATCGCAGGTCCTTCCTTAAGGGCCGTCCGTGATATTGTGATTGCGATATGCGGAGGCGATCTAGCGGCAAAAATCAATGGGAAAGACGCTCCGTTATGGAAAAGCGTGCTGCTGAAAAAGGGAGATCAGCTTTCTTTTACCGGTTTGAAAAGCGGAGCGAGAGCCTATATCGCAATCGCAGGCGGAATTAATGTCCCTAAGGTCATGGGGAGCAAATCAACGTACTTAAAAGCGGGAATAGGAGGATTAAATGGAAGAGCCCTTCAAAAAGGGGATGTAATCATGGGTTCAGATGCTGTAAAAACAAGCACAATTGGCCGAATGTTATCCCCTTCCCTTATCCCGAAATATGAAAAGCACATGACCATTCGCATTGTCCCGGGTCCACATGAAGAGGCGTTTACAAAAGAAGGAATCGATACTTTTTTTTCTTCTGTATATGAAGTCACACCGCAATCGGACAGAATGGGCTATCGGCTGAAAGGGCCGAAAATTTCTCATAGAAAGCCTGCCGACATTTTGTCGGAAGCTGCTCCCCTTGGCGGAATTCAAATACCTGCTGACGGACAGCCGATCATTTTAATGGCTGATCGGCAAACAACGGGCGGATATACGAGAATCGGAACAGTTATTACAGTGGATTTGATGTACGTTGCTCAAGCAGTGCCAGGGGCAAAGATTCGCTTTCAGCCGGTTTCCGTTCAAGAGGCTCAAAAGCTTTATCTTGAGCAGATGCGCATCATACGCCAAATTTCAGTCGGAGCTGGCATATATGATGAATAAACGAAAGTTTGGAAAGTGAACATGTATGATCATTGAACGAAATTTTATTAAATACGACCCTATAAGGTCTGAACAATTTCAGTAATCTGCGCTAATAAAAGCCTGAACAAGTCAAATATTTTAGGAACATAAAAAAGCAAGAGAGAACTTGTCCACATTGCCTAAGAGCTCATCAAAAATGTTTTTCTGTTTTGTCATAAGAATCAAACCATTCCCCATTTCTCGACATCTGTTCCAAAAAGGAGCAGATGTTTTCTTTTTTTCACTGGAATTATACATATTTCCCGGAAAATGATTGGCGTATATCGTCGAAAAACTAATCAATGAAAAGTGTCGAAACATGACCTCGACTTTAAGTGGAAAATAAATTTTCATAAATCCCTTGTCCTTCTTGACTTTTCAAGAATATATCTTCACCCAAGCTAATAAAATGTTACAAACCTAACAAGAGAGTGTTTGAGGTGAGGGATCGTGGAGATAGATGATCAATACAGCAAAAATGGCAACTTTAGATTCTACATCATGTATATAGCTGTATACACTGTGCATGCGAATCTCATTTCACACTTCTCACATCCACATTAGGGAGGTCGAGTGGTGTGCACGATTACATCAAAGAACGCACAATCAAGATTGGAAAGTATATCGTGGAGACGAAAAAAACTGTTCGTGTAATCGCGAAAGAGTTTGGCGTTTCCAAGAGTACCGTCCATAAAGATTTAACGGAAAGGCTGCCGGAGATAAATCCTGATTTAGCAAACGAAGTAAAGAAAATACTAGATTATCATAAATCGATTCGCCATCTTCGTGGCGGAGAAGCAACAAAATTAAAATATAAAAAAGAAGAACAGCAAAAAGAACCGATAAAACGATGATGATTCTCGACGCCAACCGACAAAACTCTCCGAAAATCTTGTCTTTTTTTACAAAATCATACTTTTTATGCAATTATATGATACAATAAGAAATTAGGATATTAGTTGGAGAGATGATGATTGGCAAGGGAGGATCATAGTAATATGTTTTCAAAAGATGTAGGAATCGACCTAGGAACAGCAAATGTGCTGATTCATGTAAAGGGCAGAGGCATTGTGTTAAATGAGCCTTCTGTTGTGGCACTTGACCGCAACAACGGAAAGGTGTTAGCGGTTGGCGAGGAAGCGAGACGTATGGTTGGCCGTACACCTGGCAATATTGTTGCCATACGCCCGCTGAAGGATGGTGTCATCGCAGATTTTGATATTACAGAAACAATGCTCAAACATTTTTTGAATAAGTTAAATGTCAAAGGCATTATATCAAAGCCGCGGATTTTAATTTGCTGCCCGACAAACATTACTTCAGTGGAGCGGAAAGCGATCCGAGAGGCAGCTGAAAAATGCGGCGGCAAGCAAGTCTTTTTAGAGGAAGAACCAAAAGTAGCTGCAATTGGCGCTGGGATGGAGATTTTCCAGCCGAGTGGAAACATGGTGGTGGATATTGGCGGCGGGACGACGGACATAGCTGTACTATCCATGGGTGATATCGTTACCGCCTCGTCCTTGAAAGTGGCTGGAGACAAATTTGATCTTGAAATTTTAAATTATATTAAACGGGAGTATAAGCTTCTGATCGGTGAACGAACTGCAGAAGATATTAAAGTGAAAGCGGCAACAGTATTTCCAGGTGCACGCGACGAAGAAATCGATATTCGGGGTCGTGATATGGTCACAGGACTGCCTCGGACGATCACTATTAGGTCGAAAGAAATCGAGCAAGCATTAAAAGAACCTGTCGAAGCCATTATTCAAGCAGCCAAAAATGTGTTGGAGCGCACACCTCCTGAGCTGTCTGCAGACATCATTGACCGCGGTGTTATTTTAACAGGCGGCGGAGCACTCCTGCATGGGCTTGATCTGCTCTTGTCTGAAGAGCTGAAGGTTCCGGTTACCATAGCGGATGATCCGCTGCACTGCGTTGCTGTCGGAACAGGAATCATGCTTGAAAACATGGACAAACTGCCAAAAAGAAAGTTTATATAACAAAATCGTAGCAATAAGTTTTTTAGAAATCGGCTTTTACGCCGATTTTTTTACTATTAAATCTGAAAGACCAATCCTGCTTTTACATACCCATTCAGATCCCAACATCCAAATGATATTTTTCTTTATGAACAGTTTGGAAAGGAGACGGAAGATAAAAGACCTATCAGAAAATTGTGATCTTTTACCTATAAGATAATAAAAAAATTGTAATGAGAATCATCGAAAAGTCCTTTATAATATAAAATTAGGAGAACATGTCGGATTTGTTGGATGGGGTGAAAAATCATGCTTCGAGGATTCTATACAGCTGCAGCAGGAATGCTCACACAGCAGCGCCATGCGGAAATGCTTTCAAACAATATAGCCAACGCTAACACGCCGGGATATAAATCTGACCGGGCTGCAATACGGGCTTTTCCGGAAATGCTTTTGTCAAGAATTGAAACAAAAAACGGTGTGACAAATATTTCGGAAGTTGGATCTGTCAATACAGGCGTTTATATGCAAGAATTGATTCCACTATTTACCCAAGGGGATATCCGTGCAACTGATTTGCCGACTGATGTAGCTTTAGTGGAAGAAGCGGTTCCAATTCATGAAGAAACGAATTTAAAAGGCACTCTCTTTTTTGCTGTTGAAACGGGAAATGGTGAAGTGAAATATACGAGAAACGGCCACTTTACGATTGATGAGCTAGGCCGCCTGACAATGGCAGGAAACCCTGTCCTGTCTGTAGCCGGAACGCCGATTATTATTGAAGGAAACGATTTTACTATTACGCCTGAAGGAGAAGTTCTGGAAAACGGACAATACACAGGTCAAACGATCGACATTCGGTTTGAAGATGATGTCCGCAATCTTGTCAATGAAGGGAACGGCTTGTTTCGAACGGCTGACGGAACAGAGCTGCCAAGTGCAATTGGAAACGGCAATGTGCAATATGTGCTGCGCCAAGGATATATTGAACGTTCCAACGTTGATGTTGCAAGGGCTTATACGGATATGCTGACAGCCTATCGTTCTTTTGAAGCAAATCAGAAGGTGCTGCAAGCATATGACAGAAGTATGGACAAAGCAGTCAATGAAATCGGCCGCATCGGCTGACAAAGAGGTGTTGTAAATGCTCCGCTCAATGATTACAGCGACTAATACGATGAATCAGTTACAGCAGCAATTGGATGCAATCGGTCATAACTTAGCGAATATCGATACAAACGGTTATAAAAAAACGAGCACAACCTTTCACGAATTGATGAGACAAGAGCTGAACAATCAGCCGGATCTTCAAAAAGAAACAGGCAGATTGACTGATTACGGCCTTCGTCTTGGCGTCGGCGCCAGACTGGATAAACAGCTTGTCTTTCATCAAGGCGCTATTAAAACGACAGGCAGAGAGCTAGATGTTGCGCTTTTACACAAGGATCAGTTTTTACAAGTGGAAGTAAACGGCGAGGTCCGGTATACAAGAGACGGTGCTCTTTATTTATCTCCTGCAAACGATGGTACGAACCGCCTTATGCTTGTGACGAAAGACGGCTACCGCGTGTTTGATGAAAATCAAAACCCGATTTACTTGGACGGAGATATTCGCGATATTGTCATTTCTGCAAACGGGACGCTTACAGCAGCGCCACGGAATGAAGGAGAACTGCCGCAAACGGTTAATCTTGGAGTTGTCAGAGTAGATCGTCCGAGCATGATGATTTCACTCGGCAATAATATATACGGTTTGCAGCAATTAGGAAACGTGCCCATCACAGATGTGCTGACGAATTTGGAAGGGGATTTGCGGACGGAAATCGGCATGCGGCAAGGGGCTCTAGAAAGCTCAAATGTCGACCTGACTCAAGAAATTACAGACTTAATGATCGCACAACGCTCCTACCAATTAAATGCCCGGTCAATTACGATCGGCGATCAAATGCTTGGACTAATCAACACCGTGAGGTAATAGGGCGATTTCTGCAATTGTGTTGAACAGTTGAAAATCGGCAAAAATTCAATTTAACAAGTTTTACCTCTAGCCTTAAACGGGTGTTCACCGTGAATATAGAAATAGGTCTTTTTGATCTTTGACCTTAAAAGAAGCTGCTGTATCAGCTTTTTAAAACTTGTTATTTTTTAAGGGAGTTTTTATGATGGCTGCTCAGGAAAAAGTTGATATTTTAACAAGGGGAGAACGGAAAAAAGCGAAAAAAGAGGACGGAGTCAAGAGAAAAACGCGCACACGAGTCCGGCTTATTCCAATTTGGCTTCGTCTCATTTTACTTGTTTTTGGAATGGTCATCAGCATGGCAATCGGTGCGATGATCGGATATGGAGTGTTGGGGGACGGACGTCCACTAGATGCACTTAAACCGTCTACATGGCAGCACATCATAGATCTTGTTGAAAAGGACGCGTAATTCTAATATACTTGATGAAAGGCTGGGGGAATTTTCCTCCTTGTTAAGATCTTCTGCAAGACTGGTTCTAAGAAACGAGCTGATGCATTGCTCAGATGCCGGAGATCGGGAGACGAAAAAATGGGGCAAAAATCGTTCATTAGAGCCATAAAAAGCTGCGGAAACAGACTATCGTTTTAATCCTTAAGGAGGCATCTTCATGTTGGATATTCAGCAAATAAAAGAGATCATACCACATCGATATCCGTTTTTGCTAGTCGATCGAGTTGTTGAATTAGAGGAAGGCAAGCGGGCGGTCGGCATCAAAAATGTCACAATTAACGAACCGTTTTTTAACGGACATTATCCGGATTATCCGGTTATGCCAGGTGTTTTGATCGTTGAAGCACTGGCACAAGTAGGCGGAGTCGCCATGATGAAAAAAGAAGAATATAAAGGGAAGCTCCCTCTTTTTGCTGGCATTGATAAATGCCGTTTTAAAAGACAAGTACGCCCCGGGGATCAACTAAAACTGGAAGTGGAAATGATCGCACAGCGGGGTCCGATCGGAAAAGCAAAAGGAATTGCAAAGGTTGATGACGAAATCGCTTGTGAAGCTGAATTAACATTTGCTGTGAAATAAACGGGTGCCTTCAAATGGCATCTGTTTTTTATTAAATAAGCACATTAGACTGCCGCTTTTTTCATAAGTTCAAGAAGTCTGTTGTATTGACCTCAATTTGAATGTACTTGCATCTTAAAAGATCTTCTTTCTGTATTCTCTCCCAAAATTTTCGATGTGCTCCAGTACGGTGTATTCATCTCTATATCTTCATTTTTTATTTCTTCTGATGTTGAAAATATGGCTTTCGTTTGTTTTTCCCCGATTATGAGCCCTTCTAAAGTGTTTTCTCTTACATTTGGATATGAAAATGTTGGATTGCAAAAGTTTATTTTCGAAATCGTTCTTTTACGAATATTTCTTCTTATCCTTTCTTCAATCTATGTCATCATATACTGAAGGTTGAAAAATTCAATCTGTGTTTTAGAAAAATTTGTTGAATGTGTTAAAAATACTTGGGCATGTTAAGAACGTATAACAATAAGAAAGGAGCAATCATATGAAAAAGAAATGGATGTACATGTTATTTAGCATGCTAATGGCGTTGATGGTGGTGACAGGGTGCAATACGAATGATGAGGTCCCTCCGGACAATAATAACGATACAGAAGAAAATACAGGTCCAACAGATGAAGACAATAACGGGAATACTTTAGATGAAGAATTGCCACCGGATGATGAAGAAGGTGCTGATAACAATCAAGATGATACTGCCGACGATAATAATGACGAAAACAACGAAGAACAAGAAAATCAATAATTGAAGAAGGCCGTTCGTGCCTTCTATTTTATTTTTAGGAGTTAAATGAGGTGTCTCATAACTGATTTAAGTTAAAATTGATTAGATGTGGAGCATCTGCGGTTTCATCTAGGCAAATCTGGCCAGGATTTTTGTTGGCTTTCACATTAAAATACGCAAGACTATCCTTTTTCATGGAGGACTATTCAATTTTTTTTAAATCGGCATTTAGTTTTTGGATCATGGATTTTATGGATTGTTTTACTAAATGCCTCCAGCAGCTCTTGTCCGGATAGACCTTTTGAAATTAGTTCTCTGAGGACCATTTCTGCTTCCTGCTTGGAAGTTCGGTTATTATAGATTCTGCCGTCAAAAAGGACAGAAATATAATCCTTTAACATAGTGATCGAACGAATTTTTGCAATGATATGAGCGGGTCTATTATTTTTTTTAGTAATCGTGGCTAAAAGCTTGAGTTCATCATTATTTTGCAAATGGTGTTCAAAATAAGGACGAAACTGTTTAGAAAGAAGCGCCTCAATTAACCACGAATTTTCGCCGTCCTCTTTATTAATGATCAGCCCATCAGCAAGAGGTAAATTTTCGATGCGGTTTTCCTGATCTTTCCTCTCAACTTTCAATTCGACAAGCTTAAAGGTTTTCATGGTTCAAGGCCCCCAACTAGAGTTTATGCTTTATTATAACATAAAATAAAAAAGGCTTGACAAAAGTCAGCCTTTACTCTATTTTCAACAGTTCATGAATCATCGTAGCAACATACTGGGATAATTGCTGTTGATTATGATTTGTTTTCGCTAATTTTTTAATCGCATCGTATAAATTGGGATGTTTTATTAAAAAGTCAATTACTTCCTCCAAATGTTTTTCTGACCGATACGGTTCAAGCACTTCTGCCAACATGCTCGGGGTACCGCCTTGACCAACTAGATGATCAATGCTGATTTCGAGTGCTTCACTAATCGAAACAAGCTGCTCCAGACTAGGCTGCTGCACTCCAGTTTCCAATTTGCTGATTACTGATCTTGTCATATTCAATTTTTCGGCCAGCTGTTTCTGAGTCCATCCTTTTTCTTTTCGGAAAAATTTCATATTCATTTGAAATTTTTGTTGTGCGTCCACGATTCCACCAACTTTTCCATACCATTAAAAATATGGTAAAGGAAAAAGAAGTCATCGTCAGATCGTAATAAGATCAATAAAATAAACGTTCAGTATTAGAACAAAATTAAAAAATGAAGAAAAAACAAGAGATAAGGAGAATTTTCGACAATTTATAGGAAAAATGAACTAAAATACATATATTACAAATATTTCGTAAATATAGATAATTTTTACATTAACGATTATACTTTTTTAAAAAGGCCTAAGGGGGGATTTGATGACGAAATATAAACTCAAAAAAATTCATATTATCCGCGGTCATGAAAATAGAACTAGAAATAAGGAATTCATGATGTTGAGGATTGGCGATTTTTCCGAAAATGAGCTTAGCTATCATTATTTTCAAATCCCGAGCGATGCGGTAATTGATGTATATTTTCAAATGGAGGATAAATTGTCAATATTGCGGGTAATGTTTGGGATGCAAGAAAAGCAGTTTTATGTTCAATTGTTTACATACGACCACACAACTCTTCGCTATAAAGAAGAAATCATCGATGAGCAAATGAAATCTTCTCCAATCTTCTCAAGGCTCTTGCAGAACATACACATCTATGGGTCGAATCATTTTTCCTTCATTGCGACAAAAAATATGAAAAATCCCGAAAATTAATAAATCGTTGTTTATTTTCGAAAAATAGCTATAGGAAAATGAGAAAATCAACGTCGTTAAAGGCGGAAAAATCTAAAAATAGACATTTTTCTATTTTTTTAACTTCAGCTACAATAAGGGTGCACATTACGAGAAGGGAGGGATGATGTGATCAACCATGTGACGCTCGTCGGTCGATTAACGAAGGATCCTGAAATCCGCTATACAAGTGAAGGGGCTCCTGTTGCCAATATTACGCTGGCTGTGAGCCGCAACTTTCGCAATGCGGCAGGGGAAATCGACACAGATTTTGTTCATTGTACACTTTGGAGACGAACAGCTGAAAATACTGCAAATTACTGCCGGAAAGGATCGATCGTTGGCGTAATCGGAAGAATTCAAACGCGCAACTATGAAAACAGCGAGGGCAAAAAAGTGTACGTAGCAGAAGTTGTTGCGGATTCCGTTCGATTTATGGGCACTCCGCCGCAAAGAATGCGGGCAAGAGAGCTTTTCGATCCGGAATCCGCACCTGAACAGTCTGAGGCATAGTAAGTCTGACTTTAGAGGAAAAACAATCCTTTTCGTCTTCAGCAAAATAAGGCATGTTTGATGTAAAGTAAGTTTGCTTTTGATTCCGCAGAAGAAACGAAAATCAATCTTATGAGAAGAAAAGTCCACCTTTTGACTCAAATCGAAAATGGACTTCCGTTAGCTAAGTCGTCCGCTTTTTTCCTTCCAGTGAAAAGAAAAAATCACAAGGCATCCCCTAAAAGCTCCCTCAACCTTTGGCCAGCCGTTTTTTTGAGGCTGGCTGTTTTGTTGAGAGGAAAGGAATTATCAGCTAATGAAAGGCAACAGCCGTTTTTTAGAAATGACGTTTTGATACATTTTGTTCAAATTTTTTAGAGATGAAAATGATGCTTCATTTTATAAAAGCTTCAACCGCTCCATTCTTGGCTTCCTTTTAATGTATTTATGCTGTTTCGTCGAGACTGCTTCCAGCTTCCGGTCTTTTCCTCAGCTCAGCCTCATTAAAATTGATAAGACTCCAAGATCTTTTTTTGTGGTGTATAGACTCCGCTGCTCACTCCCAAAAAGAGTGGTTAAAAGAGTTCTTATTTATTTGCAGCTTTTATTAATTCTTCATAAAGTTTTTCCCATTCCGCTGCATGTGCTTCCGTTTTAGAATCTTTTTTTGCCAAGAAGATTCCCTCCTTTTTTAACAGCTTAAGAATGGAATAATCCCTTTGCTTTCAAACTTTGATAAAAGAAGTCGCTAAAGTAGACACGGTCACTTTTTAAAAAGCTTTACATTAAAAAAAACCTTAACGCTTTATCTCTTTTTTTATTCCTCAGTCGTTTTCGATCGATGCAGACACGCTTTATCGTCTTTCTTCATTTCTGAGTGCAATTAAGTCCTTCAATTCTTCTGTGGAAAGTTCGGTGATCCAGTTGTCGCTTTGGATCAGCTCTTCGTTTAATGCTTGTTTTTTCTCGATCATGTCGTCGATTTTTTCTTCAATTGTGCCGGTAGTAATCAGTTTATGCACGTGGACAAACCGCTTTTGGCCGATGCGGTAGGCGCGGTCGGTTGCCTGGTTTTCAACGGCCGGGTTCCACCAACGGTCAAAATGGATGACGTGGTTGGCGGCTGTCAAATTTAATCCTGTGCCTCCGGCTTTCAGCGACAAAATAAACAAGCGGCTGCCTCCATTTTGAAACGTCTCGACAAGTTTGTCCCGTTCTGTTTTGGATAAGCCTCCGTGCAAAAATAAAACGTCTATTTTAAATGTTTTTTCAAGCAAGTTTTTCAGCATTTTCCCCATTTGAATGTACTGGGTAAAAATTAAACAGCTTTCGTCTTGATTCAAAATAGCTTCAACTAATTCAAGCAGCTTATCGATTTTATGAGACCGGCCTTGAAGAGTAGAAACAGCCTCTTCCTTCAAATAAAGAGCGGGGTGATTGCAAATTTGTTTCAGCTTGCCCAGCATTTTTAAAATGAGTGCTTTCCGCTCGAAGCCGTCCGCTTTCATTACTTCCTCAAGTGTGTCTTTGACAAGCTGTTCATATAATGATGCCTGCTCGACGGTGAGCGGCACGTACTCCTTCTGTTCTTGTTTTTTCGGTAAATTCAGTGCGACATGCTCATCGCGTTTTGTTCTTCGAAGCAGAAACGGCCTGATCATGCTGCGCAGTTTTTGAATTTTGTCCGGTTTTTCCCCTTTTTCGATCGGAAACACATATTGCTTCTGAAATTGGTGAAGGCTTCCTAAAAGACCTTTATTGATAAAATCAAAAATGGCCCAAAGCTCCGTCAAACGGTTTTCTATCGGCGTTCCTGTCAGCGCAATGCGCTGATGGCTGTTCAATTTCCGGATAGATCGCGATTGTTTCGTATGGGCGTTTTTAATATTTTGCGCTTCATCGATGCAGAGGCTGGACCAATGAACAGAAGAAAGTTCGTCAAAATCAACGTGACTTAAGCCGTAAGATGTCAAAACAATATCGGAGCCCAAAACCTTTTTTTGAAATGCTTCGCCTTTTTTCCGGTTTTGGCCGTAATGTAAATAAACGTTTAATTGAGGAGCGAATTTTTCTATTTCCTTTTGCCAATTGCCGAGCACGGACGTCGGCACGATGATCAGTGCGGGCGTTTCCGGCTTCTCCCGTTCCTTTACATATTGAAAATAAGCAATCATCTGCACTGTTTTCCCGAGCCCCATATCGTCTGCCAAACATGCGCCAAAACCGAAGCGGCGTAAAAATAACAGCCAATCCAAGCCTTGTTTTTGATAAGGTCTGAGGGTGCCGGCGAAATGCTTCGGCATGCTTACGGAAGGGATTTCCGAAAGCTCCCCCAGCTGCTTCACCATTTTTTTTAATGTGCTGTTTAATTTGATTTCGATCCCAGCAAATGGGCGCTCTAGCTCGTCCCCCTCTTCGCGATTTCGCCCAAATTCCTGCTTTAAAATATCAAAAATGTGGAGGCCTTCTTTTTCTGCACGCTTCAGCATTTTTTTCATCTGCTCGATCATTGACGGATCAAGCATGATCCATTTTCCCCGTATGTTGACGAGCCGCCGTTTTTGCTCAACCAGCTGTTCAAATTCTTCTTCGGTCAGCTCCACGCCGTTTGTTGCGATCCGCCAATTAAAGTCGATGAGGGAATTCATCCCGACAAACGATCTTCCTTTCGGGACGGTATTCACATGCGCTTTCAATGCCAGGCTCGATTGCTTCACCGCCTGCCACCAGGATGGCAAAAGAATCTCGATGCCTGATTTGATGAATGTTTCGCTTGCTTCAAATAAAAAACGCCACGCCTCCTGTTCGCTTAATAGAGCTTCTCCATTTTCAAATGCAAGCCATGGGACGATTGCAGTAAGGCGCTGCTGTTCACGCTCAATTGTGTCCGTATATTTCCGCCATTTAGCCGGCAGCGAGCTTTTCCCTTTGTATAGAAGCAAAGAATCTTTCTCTGTTTGATCACGCAAAAACATTTCCAGCTTCCAAATGCCACCATCCTGTTCAGGTTCATTTAAACGGAAGCCGATTTGAAACGGCCGATCGTTTAATCGCCAGCCTATATTCTCAAGCCAGTCCTGTTCGTCAAGAAAATGCCCTTCAAATGATGTGAGCAAAGGATATGTTTCGACAAGCTGATCCCAAGCACGTTTCGCTCCTGCGCTTCTTTCCAAAAGGTCAGAAACGGCAGCGGAAAACCATGGAAGATCAATTTCCTTAACCGTGTTATCCTTCGGCTTCCAGCCCAGCTTTCCTTTTTGCCAAGATGAATAGTCAGGCATGAAGTTACCGGTCTGAACAAGCTGAAAAATCAGTTCAGCTGTTTGCAATGTATAGGCAAGATCGCTGGAAAAGGAAATATTGAGCAAAGAGTTGACAGGTCGTTTGGCAAAAAATTCGACCGCCTGCCACGGCGAAAGCAGAATACAATTGTCTGATACACGCAAATCGGTGCCGTAAAAGGAAGAAGTATGCCAAATAAATGCATATTGCTGCCATTCCTTAAGCGAAAGAAAGGTGCCAACTTCATCTGTACACCAAATGCTGTATTGATGATTTCCGATTTTCTCGGCGCAAATCACAAGACTAGTTGTGGTGAACATGTCCCCACTTCCTTTTCTGTTGAATACTTTTGATATTTAAGCGTGTGTATTACATCAATTTTCCTTTTACGAGCTCTTCTTGAAAAGCGCGAAGGCGTTTATACTCGCTCGTAATATGCTGAAAATAGTGTTCCCAAGTGTCCATATCGCCCGTTTTTTTATAAACGCGTTTCAGCCTTTTTAAATATTTCACAGCGTCTTTGTAGCTTGATCGGTTTTTGGAGGCGATTTTGTCGGCAATTTCTTGATGCAAGAGGGGAAGCAGCACACCGGGCGCTTTTTTTTCAATGATAGTAAGAAGCCGGCTCTCTACATCATCTAGAGAGAAGCCGATTAAAAGCTGGAGCTCCGCCCATGTATGAAACAGGCCTCTTTCAATTAAATATTCATGATAAACTGCATAGCTGTACGGAAGAAGCTTTCGGCAAGCGTGTTCGAACGTCTCGTCATCCCCAGCTTGAGCACGGTAATGTTCAAACTCATTTAATAAATAATATATCGTTTCTTGTCGATCGTAAAAAACTTCCACTTGAATATACAAATTGGCTTGATAAAGAATCACCGGGACCCATTTTCGGAACCGTTTAAATTCTTTTCGTTTGTTCATCGATATAATCCAATCAAACAAAAACGGCAAAAGAGGAAGATCAGTTTCATGCAAGTAATGGATGATATGGTCGTCGTTTTTGTCTAAAAAATCAAAATGGAAAATAGCGAGTTCGCATTCAAGAATGAACAAACCGCCTTTTTTCATTTCATCATCTTTTTGATGTTCAAGAATCGTCCGCTCTTCTTCCATCCACTTTTTTCTGTTCAGTAAATACTCCCAGATGATCCGGTAAATAACGACTCGCTCATAGAGAAAAGCTTTGCCGCAAAACAAAAGCTCGCGGATGTGATCCCTCATGTCATGTAAAATGGGATCAGCGGAAAAAGGTAAAGGCGTTGTTTTTATTTGCTTTACATGTTCAATGATCTCAAGCTGCAATTCTTCTATCACCTGAGCAGCATACTGGAAAAGAGCTGGCGAATTTGTATTTGTTTCGTTTTGATGGCAAAAACGGCAAATTTCAACAAGCAGACTACTTGCCAGCATTACATGATAGAGAGGTTTTAATTCTCGGTTTTCAGGCTCCTTTTTTTTCAGAAGCGGATACACTTTATACCAAATCGCGTAAATTCTTTGTGTACCGAAGAGCGTTTCGACATTGTCCAGTTCGGCTTTAAAAAGCTCCGCCCAATCTTCAGCCGATTGTTCACTCGGCTTCATTCCTTTTTGAATCAAGCCTTCCTCCTTCAACACGGCCAGCTTTTTATTCGGTTTTTCTTTCCACTTGTTAAAAAAGTCACCGAGATCGTCTGTTAATGCATAAATATATAAAAAAACAGCAATGAGATGACGGCATGGAAACTCATTAGTACAGGAGCAGCTTGACAGCTGAAAATATTCCAAATCAAGCTTGACATGAGCGCGCTTTACGTCCTCAACTGCCGCCGTAATAAATATTCCCTCTTGCTTGACATTAAACACGTTTCCTTGTCTATATAAAAGAAACCCTTTTTTTATCCACTCACGGTGTTCCTCTGTTTCAGGGGAAAGCATGTTTATCACTTGTTCTGAACAATGAAGCACTAATTCTTTATCGAATATATGGGAAGGCATGAGAAATCCGCTCCTTTGTCGTTTATAGCAACACGTTCCTTACGATTATAGCGCAAAATGCGAAATCGAACACGATTCTTGTCTAGTAAACTATTGCAACTTTAAATTGATGTTAGTATAATTGTCATATCTTGCTGTTTATTTTTGTAAAAATATGAAGAAAGGAATTTTTCAGAATGAAAGAGACAAAGAAGATCCAGGACGAATTTCTGAAAATTCTCCTTAATGCGTATAAGCAAGGTGAAACAAACGAACATGTCACAACGAAAGAGTTATTAAAACAGCTTGAACACGAGATTAAAAAGGTGTATGTATCATAGCTGTGGGATTGTGGGATTATCCCACATCATACTGAAAGTAGCAGGCATCCGCCAGATACTTTCAAGCAAAAATAGAAAAATACGAAATCAAGTAGAGAAAAACGGTTTGTTTTCTCTACTTGATTTATTTTAAGTGACTTATCTGACATCTCCTTTCATTCTGCATGTTTTAAAAGCTAGGGAACGTTTGATTGTTCTATCTCCCCCGAACTAAAAATAAGCCTTTTTTCCTGTAAACATCATAAGGCGGCTGACCGATATGGGTATTGTAGTTCTTACTTCATATTATTTTTGTAAGGATTTTTGAAGTTTTTAATGACGCTTTCTTGGTATTTGCTAGGAGAAGCGCGTCAGGGGAAGGGGAGGGTGAAGGGTTGAAAGGTCAATGGTTGACACCGGAAGAAATCGAAGCAAGAAGAAAAATCAAAAAAATGTGCCTTTATATCGCTTTTCCGGTTTTTGCTGTTGCCATTGGGGCGGCTGCCGCAATTTTGCTGAATACGATGTAGGAAGAAAGTGTAAGGAGGTGAATTGAAGCGATTCACCTCCTTACGCTTTTTTCTGAAAAAGGACAAAATTCTCTATAAAAAATGTCGAGTCAACTAGATGTTGGAAGAATTTAATATTATAATAAATTGATAGGTAATGACATATTTTGCAACGGAGGTAAACATGGAAGAAACAATTAGTTTAAAAGAGATATTGGATACATTGAAAAAACGGATCAGCTTAATTATTCTCATTACGGCGATTGCAACAGCGTCAAGCGGCATTGTCAGCTATTTTTTTATTACTCCGATTTATCAAGCTTCCACCCAAATTTTAGTCAACCAAACGAAGGATGACCAAGCCGCTTTTCAATACAACGAAATTCAAACGAATTTGCAGCTCATTAATACATACAATGTCATTATTAAAAGCCCAAGAATTTTAGAGCTGGTGATTGAAGAGCTGGGTTTAAACGAGACGGTCGACGAATTGAATGAAAAAATTACGGTCGGAAGCGAAAAGGACTCGCAGGTCGTCAACATTTCCGTTCAAGATCCTGACCCGCAGCACGCAGCAAATATTGCCAACACGGTTGCAGGCGTTTTTCAAAAGGAAATTAAAAACATTATGAACGTTGACAACGTCAACATTTTGTCGAAAGCGGAAGTGAAAGAAAATGCTTCCCCTGTCAAGCCGAAGCCTGTCTTAAATATGGCAATCGCGTTCGTTGTCGGATTGATGGCCGGCGTCGGGCTTGCGTTTTTGCTTGAATATCTTGACAATACAGTGAAGACGGAGCAGGATATTGAGAAGCTTTTGGAGCTTCCAGTGCTTGGGGCAATTTCTGAAATGGACAATGAAATGAACAGCTCGGCTGTGAATCAAGCTGTCAAAAAATCGAGAGTCAGGGGAGAGACGTATGGCGCCTAGAGCGAAAGGAATGAAGCAAAAACAGCGCACATTGATCACAGCGCTAAACCCGAAGTCGCCGATCTCTGAACAGTACCGGACGATTCGGACAAACATTCAATTTTCATCTGTGGACCATGAAATTCGTTCGATCATGATTACATCAACTGGCCCTGGAGAAGGGAAGTCGACAACGGCGGCAAACTTGGCTGTTGTATTTGCCCAGCAAGGGAAGCAGGTGCTGTTAATTGACGCCGATTTGCGCAAACCGACAGTTCATTATACATTCAGGCTGCAAAACATTCACGGATTGACGAGCGTGCTGTTAAGAAATGCGACTTTACAGGAAGCTGTATCGGTAAGTGAAGTTGATCATTTGGACGTTTTAACGAGCGGACCGATTCCTCCGAATCCAGCCGAGCTTTTGTCATCGAGAAGCATGGTGGAGCTGCTCAAAGAAGCTTATGATCAATACGACATTGTAATTATCGACTCTCCGCCTCTTTTAGCGGTAGCGGATGCGCAAATTTTGGCTAATCAAGTCGATGCGTCGATCATGGTGGTGGCAAGCGGAAAAACGGAGAGAGAAGCAGCGTTAAAAGGAAAGGAATCATTGATAGCGGCGCAAAGCAAGCTGCTAGGAGTTGTATTAAACGGCAAGCCGCAGAAAGACAGCCATTATTACTATTATTACGGCGGGAAAAATTAGGTATTTTCTCCTATTTTCCTTTGAAAAAAACAGTCTACTTGTTTAAAATGAGAAATATCTGATTTTTTTCCGTGATTTGAAGGATGGTGTCGTATGATGATTGATCTGCACTGTCATATATTGCCGGAAGTGGACGATGGAGCGAAGCATTTGACTGAAAGTATCGAAATGGCGCGAGCGGCTGTCCGTCAAGGGATTTCGGTCATTACCGCTACACCGCACCATAAAAACGGGAAGTTTGACAATGAATGGAGTTTCGTTATAGAAAAGACAGAAAAATTGAATGAAACATTGAAACAGGAAGGAATTCCGCTTACAGTTGTTCCCGGCCAAGAGATCCGGCTGTACGGGGAACTGCTTGAAGACTTTTCGGCTGGGAACTGCGGCGGTTTAAATCAGTCAAACTATATTTTAATTGAGTTTCCTTCAAACCATGTGCCAAGATATGCGGAACGGTTGATATTTGATATGATGATGGCCGGGCTGAATCCGATCATTGCCCATCCAGAGAGAAACAGCGAAATTGCTCAAAATCCCGACCTTTTGTACAAGCTTGTAAAGCAGGGAGCGGCAGCCCAGCTGACAGCAGCAAGCATTATGGGAACGTTTGGCAGCAAAATTAAAAAATTTTCTTTCGAGTTGCTAAATTCCAATCTTGTTCATTTTATTGCTTCAGATGCGCACGATTTGAAGTATAGGAGCTTTCACATGCAGGAAGCTTTTGCAGAGGTGGAAGAACAATTTGGCATAGATGCGGTCGAATATTTCAAAGAAAACGCCGACTGCGTCATTCGAAACGAAGCGATTTACAAAGAACCGCCCGAGCGCATCAAAAAAAAGAAGTTTTTTGGAATTTTCTAAATTACAATATATGACTGGCTATTTGCCAGATTGTTTTGTGAAATAAAAGATGCCTTAAAAAGGTGATGTCTCTTTACCTTTATCAATAGAGGCACTCGGCCGCGCTGTGGGTGCTTCCAAAAGGACACCTTAGACGCTAGTCGTCGATGGTGCGGTGTGAGGGCGGGTTAGATGCCCGGTTTATTAACACGGTATATTGAAAGATATGCCTATAGACCTGTATCTTTTTCACGTGCTTCACCGATTTATTAACACGATATATTGAAAGAATTCACTGGATAACGCCCAAAATTGTAGGCAGCTGTTAAGCATTCTTTTTTACTCTGAATGGAAAGGAAAATTATACTATTTTATGAATGATTGGATTGAGTAAAAAAGCAATATTGAACAAACACAAGAAAGTATTGATAAAATTAACAGGAAAACATTGACTTATATAAAAAATCTTAATTGAAATTTGCATCAAACATATTAAGCTTTGTTTATTAAACAGTCTGCAAATTGTCAGTAAATAATTTACCTAAAACAGAGAGAACTAAATAAAGAGTATTTAAACAAAAAATGCTAAAACTAAAAAACAAAACTGGAAAACCACTAGAAACAAAAAGTGGTTATTGTTTTCAAAACCGATATGAATCTACGTATGCTCTATTGATGAATAGATTATACGTAGGTCCGTATAAACAAAAAGTACAAAGGGAAGTGAGTGAGTATATTGAAAAAAGTGAGGAAAGCCATCATACCAGCTGCGGGGCTCGGAACAAGATTTTTGCCTGCAACGAAAGCGATGCCGAAAGAAATGCTGCCGATCGTTGATAAACCGACGATTCAATACATAGTAGAGGAAGCGATCGAATCCGGAATTGAGGACATCATCATCGTCACCGGAAAAGGAAAAAGAGCGATCGAAGATCATTTTGACAACAACTTTGAACTCGAACACAATTTAGTGGAAAAAGAAAAATTTGATCTCTTGGAAAAAGTGCGCCAATCTTCCAAAGTAGATATTCATTACATACGGCAAAAAGAACCAAAAGGGCTTGGACATGCTGTCTGGTGCGCCCGAAAATTCATCGGCGATGAACCGTTTGCTGTACTTCTTGGAGATGACATCGTGCAGGCGGACAAGCCTTGCTTAAAACAGCTAATGGACGAATATGGAAAAACGGGAGCATCGATCATCGGCGTACAGCCTGTTCCTGAAGAAGAAACACACCGCTACGGCATCATCGAGCCACTCGAACAAACGGGCCGCCGATACGAAGTCAAAAACTTCGTCGAAAAACCGGCAAAAGGAACCGCGCCATCCAATCTCGCCATCATGGGACGGTACATACTGACACCTGAGATTTTTCAATTTTTAGAAGAACAAAAAATCGGAGCTGGCGGCGAAATCCAGCTAACAGACGCCATCCAAAAACTGAACGAAATTCAGCGCGTCTTCGCCTACAACTTCGAAGGAAAACGGTATGATGTCGGAGAAAAGATCGGATTTATTAAGACGACGATCGAGTTTGCGATGAAAAACGAAGAACTAAAGCAAGAGCTGATTCAGTTTATGGAAGAGTTGATAAAAGAGGAAAGGATAACAAAATAGAGAAAAAGGGTGAGTCGATTTGGCCTTTGTGAAAGCATCTAATCAAGAGGATACAAATCAGCAGCTATTGTTAATTGACAAAACAGCGGTTAATCATAAAAGAGGATATTTGCTTGCGAAACGAATTATGGATTTATTAGGAGCGTTTCTTGGAATTATACTGTTATTACCTGTTTTTATCATTGTAGCTATTTGTATCAAACTTGAAGATCCAAAAGGCCCTGTGTTCTTCAAGCAAATACGCGTCGGCAAAGACGGCAAAAATTTTTATATGTATAAATTCCGATCGATGGTTGTAGATGCGGAAGAACGACTAAATGATTTATTAAAATATAACGAAGTATCCGGTGCGATGTTTAAAATAAAAGAGGATCCAAGAACTACGAAAATAGGGAAATTCATCCGAAAAACAAGTATTGATGAACTTCCGCAGCTTTGGAACGTTATTAAAGGAGATATGAGTTTAGTTGGCCCCCGTCCTCCACTGCCTAGAGAAGTAGAACAATATACAAAGTATGATATGCAAAGACTGCTTGTGACTCCTGGATGCACAGGCCTTTGGCAGGTGAGTGGAAGAAGTAATGTAGGGTTTGAGGAAATGGTGGAGTTGGATATTAAATATATAAATGAGAGATCTATCTTTTTAGATATTAAACTTATATTTAAAACAATAATAGTTATGTTTACTTCAAAAAACGCTTATTAATATGCACAATTAAAATTAATTTAAAAAGAGAGAGGTTTAAGCAATGTATAATTTAAATGGTAAAACTATTCTTGTTACAGGTGGAACAGGATCATTTGGCAAAAAATTTGTTAACAAAATTTTAAAATATGATATAAAAAAAGTGATTGTGTTTAGTAGAGATGAATTAAAACAATATGAAATGGCGCAGGAATATACGGATCCTCGTATTCGCTTTTTTATTGGTGATGTACGGGATAAAGATCGTTTATACCGTGCGTTTGATGGTGTTGATGTTGTTATTCATGCAGCAGCTCTTAAGCACGTTGGTGCATGTGAATACAATCCATTTGAGGCGATCAAAACCAATATACATGGTGCTCAAAACATTGTAGAGGCAGCGATTGACCGAGGGGTTCAAAGAGTTATTGCATTAAGCACAGATAAAGCTTGCAGCCCTGTAAACTTATATGGTGCGACGAAGCTTGCGTCTGACAAACTTTTTGTAGCTGCAAACTCTTACGTAGGTGAAAAAGACACGAGATTTTCAGTGGTTCGTTATGGAAATGTTGTTGGGAGCCGCGGCAGTGTTGTTCCATTCTTTAAGAAAATTCGACATACTGGTAAATTGCCTATTACAGATGAAAGAATGACTCGTTTTTGGATTACACTTGATCAAGGTGTTCAATTTGTCATAGATAATTTACAGCGTATGCGTGGCGGAGAAATTTTTGTACCGAAAATTCCAAGCATGAGAGTAGTAGACTTAGCGGAAGCAATTGCTCCAGAATGTGAAATCGAAATTGTTGGTATTCGCCCAGGTGAAAAACTTCATGAAGCGATGATTTCAGAAGACGATGCCCGCCGCACTTTAGAGTTTGATACATATTATGTGATCCAGCCTGAATTCCCTTGGTGGTCAGAAGAAGCTTTGAAAGGTGGAACTCCTCTTCCAGATGGGTTCAAATATACAAGTGATACAAATTCTGAATGGTTAACTGTGGAAGAGTTGCGAGTATTGGTAGAAGAAATGTAAAACGTTTCTTCTACTTTTTTCTAGTTTAGGAGTGAGATATATGGAGAAAGATAAAATTTTTGAACCTGTCAGACAATCGTATTTACCATATGGAAGGCAATGGATTGATGAAGATGATATTGAAGCTGTTATAGAAGTACTGAAAGGAAGCTATTTAACAACGGGTCCATATCTTGCAAAGTTTGAACAAGCTGTTGCAGAATATGTTGGAGCCAAATATGCTGTTGCTTTTTCGAATGGAACGGCGGCATTACATGGAGCTTGCTTTGCAGCCGGAATAGGCAATGGAGATGAAGTCATTACGACACCAATGACTTTTGCTGCTAGTGCGAACTGTGTGATTTATCAAGGCGGGACACCTATTTTTTCTGATATCGATGAAAAAACATATAATATAGACCCTAATAAAATTGAGGAAAAGATTTCTGATAAAACGAAAGCAATTATTCCGGTTGATTTTACAGGTCAACCTGCTGAATTGGATGGAATATTAGAAATTGCGAAAAAACATAACCTTGTAGTGATTGAGGATGCTGCACATGCCTTAGGGGCTGTATATAAAGGGAAAAAGGTTGGTTCCATTAGTGATATGACGATGTTTAGCTTTCATCCAGTAAAACATATTACTACAGGTGAAGGCGGAATTATTACGACAAACAATAGAGAATACTATGATAAATTACTGCAATTCCGCTCACACGGGATTACACGTGAGAAAGATAAACTAAACGAATTTCATGGTCCTTGGTATTATGAGATGCAGTTTTTAGGATATAATTATCGCATGACGGATATTCAAGCTGCTTTAGGGACAAGTCAGTTGAAGAAGGTTGATAAGTTTGTTGAACTTCGTCGAAAATATGTTGCAATGTATAATGAAGCATTCAAAGATATAGATGAAATTATAACTCCATTCCAACATGAAGATGGACAATCAAGCTGGCATTTATATATTATTCGATTAAAATTAGATAAATTAACAGCGTCAAGGCGCGAAATTTTTGAAGCGCTGCAACAGCAAAATATTGGTGTCAATGTTCATTATATTCCTGTCCATTTACAACCTTATTATCAACAATTGGGTTACAAAAAAGGGATTTGTCCGAATGCTGAAAAATTATATGAAGAAATGATTACATTACCTCTATTCCCTGCAATGAGTGAAAAAGATGTTCATGATGTAATCAAAGCAGTGAAAAGAACGATAGACTATTATAAGAAGTAAGAAGGTGGAAAAATGAAAGTTGCTGCTATTATCCAAGCTCGTATGGGTTCTACGAGACTTCCGGGGAAAATATTAAAAAAAGTATTAGACAAAACATTACTTGAATATCAAATTGAACGAGTAAAAAGAGCAAAAAGTATTGATGAAATCATTATCGCCACAACTACGAAAGAAAGTGATGACCAAATTGTTCAACTTTGTCAGCAACTTTCAATACCTTATTATCGAGGATCAGAGGAAGATGTGCTGTCTCGTTATTTTGAAGCTGCTACACAATTTAATGCAGATGTCATTGTTCGATTAACATCAGACTGCCCAATTATAGACCCAAATGTTATTGATAAGATTGTAACACATTATTTGGAAAATAAAGATCGATACGATTACGTTTCAAACACATTAACTCGCACATATCCAAGAGGACTGGATACAGAAGTGATGTCATATAAAGCGTTAAAAAGAGCTCACGAAGAAGCTAAAGAGTTAATGTATCGTGAGCATGTAACTGCCTATATATATCATCATCCTGATCAATTTAGATTTTTTAGTGTGTCAAATGTAAAGGATGAAAGTAAACATAGATGGACAGTAGATACAGAGGAAGATTTCCACTTAATTAAAAACATATTAGAAGTGTTATATCCGACTAAGCCATTATTTACATTTGAAGATGTTATTCAAATTTTGCGATCAAAGCCTGAGTGGGTGCAGATTAATGCACATATTGAACAAAAGAAACTATAGGTTGTGTTTTTAAAAATGAATGTACTATTTAGGACTGACTCATCGCTAACAATTGGAACTGGTCATGTGATGAGATGTTTAACATTGGCAAATCAACTAAAAAAACAAGTTAATGCCAATGTTTCTTTTATATGCAGAGATCTTGAAGGCAATTTAATTAATTTTATTAAAGACAATGGTTTTCGCGTTTTAGTTCTCCCAAAAATTCAAATAAATAAGGCTGACCATCTTGCCATTTTTCAATGGTATGAAAAAAATTGGAAACAAGATGTATATGAAACTCAATTCTTGTTTAAAAAATATAATTTTTCAATAGATTTATTAGTTGTCGATCATTATGGATTGGATAGTAAATGGGAAAGCAAGATAAAGCCTTTTTCAAAAAAAATAATGGTGATCGATGATTTGGCAAATCGGAAGCATGTTTGTGATTTTCTCCTTGATCAAAACTGGTATTTAAATTATCAAGATAGATATAAAAATTTAGTTCCTCCTGAATGTAAACAATTATTAGGACCCAATTATGTGTTGTTAAGGGAAGAATTTATCGAAGCTTCTCGTCAGAAACGCATTCGTGATGGGAAAATTCATAACATCCTTGTTTTCTTTGGCGGAACAGATCCTACAAATGAAACGATCAAGACACTGAATGCATTGGCTTTATTAGAAAATAACATAAAAGTAAATGTTGTTGTAGGTTCATCTAATAGAAGAAAACATGAAATTCGAGAATATTGTGATCGATATCTCAACTTCTTTTTTCATTGTCAAGTGTCAAACATGGCAGAATTGATGAATGAAGCAGATTTAGCAATCGGAGCTGGCGGAACAACAACATGGGAGAGATGTTATTTAGGGCTTCCATCCATTACAATTATTGTAGCGGATAATCAAATAGAGTTAACGGATTCTGTTAGCAAGTTTGGTGCGACCATTAATCTTGGATGTAGTCATGAAGTTACGTCTGATCAAATATTTGAGGCTGTAAAGGATTTAATCGAGCATCCTAAAAAAGCTCAATTACTATCTGAACGTGCTTCTAAACTTGTCAATCACAAAATTGTAAATACTTATCCAGTTGTTAAGGTAATTATGGAGGAACTAAAATGAACTTATTAGAACGTACAAGACTAGAAGATATGAACTCCTCACATTTAGAAATGGTTTTAAATTGGCGAAATCAGGAACATATTCGATCAGTAATGTTTCATGATCGGGTTATTTCGCTAGAAGAACATAGAAAATGGTTTGACAGAGTTAAAAAAGACAAACGAACCATTGTAAAGATTTTTTACTTAGAAAATGTTCCAGTTGGGGTTGTGAATTTTACTAATATAGATTTGGAAAATGGCAAATGTTCTTGGGGATTTTATGTTGGTGATCAAAGTGCGCCAAAAGGTTCAGGAACTTTAATGGGATACTTAGCCTTAAATTTTGTATTTGAAGAGTTAAACATCCGTAAATTATGTGCCGAGATAATCAGCTTCAATGAAAGAAGCATTCGTTATCATCAGCGGTTAGGTTTTAGAACAGAAGGTGTTTTGAGAGAACACGTCCTTAAAAATAACCAATATGCAGATGTGATATTAATGGCTTTATTTAATAAAGAATGGAAAGAACAAAAAAGTAAAATAAAACATATGATTGAAGGAATGAGAGTATGAACGAAATTATTGTTGAAGGAAGAAAGATTGGACCAAATCATAAACCATTTATTATCGCAGAAATGTCTGGGAATCATAATCAATCCTTAGAACGTGCTTTAGCGATTGTTGAGGCAGCTTCCAAGGCTGGAGCACATGCGTTAAAGATTCAAACATATACAGCGGATACAATGACATTAAATTTGGAAAATCCGGAATTTAAAATTGAAGATAGCGATAGTTTATGGAAGGGACATACGTTATATCAGCTATACCAACAAGCCTATACTCCTTGGGAGTGGCACAAACCTATTTTTGATCGTGCTCGAGAATTAGGGATGATTCCTTTTAGCACCCCTTTCGATGAAACAGCAGTAGACTTTTTAGAAGAATTAGATGTACCGATGTATAAGATTGCATCTTTTGAAAATACCGATATTCCACTCATTAAAAAAGTCGCTTCAACAGGGAAACCAATGATCATTTCAACAGGAATGGCAACGGTAGCCGAATTAGATGAAACGGTAAGAGCAGCGAGAGAAGCAGGTTGTAAGGATCTAGTTCTTTTAAAATGTACAAGCACCTATCCAGCTTCTCCTGAAAATACAAATATACTAACCATTCCGCACATGAGAGAATTATTTAACTGTCAAGTGGGCTTATCGGATCATACCATGGGAGTTGGAGTAGCAGTTGCCAGTGTTGCGTTGGGAGCAACCGTCATTGAAAAGCACTTTACCCTTTCAAGAGCTGATGGCGGGGTAGATGCTGCATTTTCAATGGAGCCTGATGAAATGAAAGCATTAGTAGAAGAAACTGAAAGAGCATGGCAGGCATTAGGGGAAGTAAAATATGGACCAACGGAGAAAGAAAAGGCGTCGCTAAAATTTAGAAGATCGATTTATGTAGCAAAGGATATAAAAGCTGGGGAAAAATTCACGAAAGAAAATATTAGAGTTATTAGACCGGGATATGGTTTAGAGCCTAAATATTTTGAAAAAATTATTGGCTTAACAGCTAATAAAGATTTAAAAGCTGGAACTCCATTATCGTTTGATTTACTTTTTAAAGAATAGGTTAAATTCTTTTGTAATTGATAAACGCAATTAAGGAATGATCTAGTACAACAACATTGGCTAGAATTTCTTTTTATCTTAAATGCTATTTCTTGGTTCTTTTATTTTAGATTTATCTCACAAGATACTCAGTTGATTAAGTAATTCTGATTATTTGTATTTATTGAACTATAAGCGACTAAACGTATTTTATGAATAGGGGATCTTTGAATTAAATGAAGGAACAAATAATAAATATTATTTTAAGGGGTCTTACGTTATTTGCTAAATTTATTGTTGTTTTTCTGTTTGCTAGATTCCTAAACGAGATGGAGTTGGGTGAATATAGTTTAATTGTATCTTTTATTACAATAAATATATATATTATAGGTTTTGAGTATTATACAAATGTAACTAGACTTTATATAAGATTCTCGAAAATAAAGTTAAAGAGTAAACTTTTATTAAATCAATTATATTTTCATGTTTTTATGTTCTTTTTAAGTAGTATTATTCTATGGGTAATAGTTGAAATTGATATTATAGATAAAAAATATTTTATTTATTTGTGGATACTCTTATTTTTTGAATTTGTCAGTCAAGAAATTGCTAGAATACTAATTAATATTTCAAAATCAATCTTATCCAATTTAGTAGTTTTTATTAAAAATGGACTATGGGTTTATTTAATAATTCCTGTGTTTTTAATATCTCCTGATATTTTAAATGTTAGGAGCATACTAATATTCTGGATTATCCATAGTTTTCTTAGTGTGTTAATTGGTCTAATTTTTATTAGAAAACAATTCATTTTTCGTACTTTGAAAAAAAACCCCAGCTATAGAATTATAATTTATGGTATAAAAAGGAGTATTCCTTTTTTTCTCAGTACAATTTCATATGTATTTTCTATAAACATTGATAAGTTTTTTTTGAAATTTTTTTATGGGAATAGTATTGTAGGAATTTATTCTTTTTATTTTAGTATTATTAATGCTATTTATTCCTTTATATTTGCAGGATCAATTTCTATTTTTTTACCAAATATTATAAGATATTATAATGAGAAAAACTTATATAAATTTGAGGCGACATTGAGGAAAATGAACTTTAATTCTATTTTAATTTTAGTTATAACTTCCTTGTTTTCATTATTATTTCTTGATTGGGTTATCTTTTTTGTAAAAAAAGAAACATTTCATGATTACAAATTTATATTAGTAATACTATTAATTGGTTTGACATTCAACATAATTTCCCAAGTCTATCATTATAGATTATATGTGGGAAATTATGATAATTATTTAATGAGAGCTAGTTTTTTTTCATTAACTATAATTATTTTATCAAATCTAATTAGTGTACCGTTTTTCTCTATTTATGGATCAGCTTTTTCATATTTGTTAGGAATGTTAAGTTTATTAATTTTAAAAATGGGATACTATAAAAAAATTTCGGGTGAATTTGCATGAATATTTGTTTTATAACTTGTTTTTATAAAACTGAACTTTTTTTTGAAATTTCAAAAGAAATTAAATCCAATAAAAAAATTTATTGGATAACTCCAAGTTATAAATGGTATAACTGGTTGTTAAAAAAGGGGATAAAACCGGAAGAAATTCTTTTAATTACTAAAGATAAAGTTAGAAACAATAAAAGAAGCTTATTAACAGTTGAAAATAATTCTTATGGTTTAAATTTAACTAGTATTGCTTTAATGGATAGAATATTAAGAAGTATGAATGGCGATTACTCTATTAATTATCTTACTTCATTGGGAGATTTAATAAAATCGTTTATAATAGATAAAGATATTGATGTAGTATTTGGAGAAGCAACGGCTGCTCATGAAATTTTAACGTCAGTGATATGTGATATATTGGGAAAATATTTTTTTAATCCATTTACTGTTAGGATTCCTAGTAATAGATTTGTGTTTTTTAAAGGTCCTTTTCAGTCAGAAATTTATCAGTTTAAAAAAAGTCGGATGCATAAAACCGATATGAATAAAATTATAAACGAAATTATTGACTCTGTAGTTATATATAATAAAAAGCCTGATTATTATTATATCAATAATCAGATTCCTAGGTTTAATTTTTCCCTAATTAAAACTATAATAGTTAAGTTATTTGAATCCTTAATCGAAGCAAAATATGATCAGTCTGTAAAATCGTTAAAGTATCAATTACTTATTGAAAAAAAATATTTGAGGCCATTGAGATATAAAATAAATATTTTAAAATCTGTTTTTCAAAATGCTGACTATAACCGGGACTATGCACTTTATACACTTCATAAACAGCCTGAAGCTTCGATTGATGTTTTAGGATATAGGCACAGCAATCAACTTGAGTTAATAAGAGAAATTGCTCTAAATTTGCCGGATAATGTAAAATTGTATGTAAAAGAACATTCTAATAGTTTAGGTGAAAGAAGTTTATATTTTTATAGAAAATTAACAAAAATTCCTAATGTAGTATTAATAAATCCATTTGAAGATACAAGAAAGTTAATAGAGAATAGTTTATTAGTATTAACTGTTTCAGGAACAGTAGCCTTAGAAGCTGGGATAATTGGAAAAAAAGCTGTAACATTTTCTAAAATGTTTTTTAATGAATTAAATAATGTATTCTATATTAATGATCCTATGGACATAAAAAAAATATTATATTGTAACAAAAAGAATGATAAGAAAAGTCCAGAAGATTATTATCGATATATAATTCAAAATTCCTTTGAAGGAACAATTTCAGACACAATAAGTACACCCCAAGTACTTGATAGAGAGAATGTAAAAAAAATAGCATTTGGATTTAATTCTTTAATAGATGACTTGAAGGTGTGATATTGGTAAATGAACTATATCTCTCCACGTTGGCTTATTATGTTATCATTTGTCATTTGGATCTTATTTAATCTTGTTTCACCAATACAATATATTATTCAACCTGATAACAAAGCAATTTTATTTTTGTTTTTTTGTTTTGTTTCTTTTTTTATTGGAACATTTTATACTCACTTATTTTTTTCAAAAAAAGTAGGAAAAGATACTAGAAATACTACTAATTTTAACAACAATAAATATATAAAATTTATCAGGATAGTTAATTGGATTGGCCTTATAGGTCTAGTTTTCAGATTTTATGATTTATTTTTTATTAGAGAATTTCTGTCTTATGGTTCAATTTCTGCCTATCGATTATACGGTAATACTAATGAGATTTCTGTAATTGGAATAGCGTCTTCGTTTCTTTATCCCTTTTCAATTATTGCATTGGTTGTTTCAATTCATATAAATGGTATAAATTTAAAAGATAAAATGTTCATATTTGTAAATACATTTTTGTTTATTGTATATATTTATTTACTTGGAGGGAGAACCAGTTTATCATTATTAGCTGGAATGGTACTTATATCGTTTATAATAAAGAAAGAAAAATTGTCACTTATATTTAATTTAAAAAGGATATTATTAATTATATCTGTATTTTTATTGTTTTTTCTTTATTCTAGTATATTATTACATAACAGGCTTGAAGAAATGGGGTTTACTATTTATGATCATTTAAATTATATGCAAAATGAGAGACATTTTATTGTAAAAGGTTGGTTTGCTGATATTTACTCAGATAATATGCTTGTTAATAGTTTAAAATACACTTTTATTAGTTTAGTACACTATCTTCTACATGGATATTATCAGTTTTTTCTTTTATTCGAATATTTTGATGTTAATAATTTAGGTTATGGTTCATATCAATTCTATCCTATTTTTAAATTTGCAAAATTTTTGGGGTTTGATATTCCAGATTTTGATGAACTTTTGGATAATTTAGAATCACAAGGAGTATATACAACTTTTTTTGGTCCACTGTATACTGATTTTGGATTTGGAACTTTAACATTTCTATTAATGTTTATATTTGGTTTTTTTTGTCAATTAACATATAAAAAAGCTATAAACGGAAAATTATCTAATATATTAATTTACAGTTATCTAGGTACAGTATTAGTTCATAGTTCATTTATAAATATGATTCAATCAGGAATGGGGCTATATGTTTTTATATCAATTCTTTTATCTGTTTTATTGTTGAAGCTTTTATAAATTGCAATATTAAATGCAACGATTGATAAAATTCAAGCTAAACCATTTTGAAGAAACTACTTAAGTGTGGTTGGTTATTCAATAGGAAACTTTATATGGAGTGGAGATGAGCCTTAATATGTGAGCCAGCTTTCTGTGTAGCTGGCTTCTTGGCTGGAAAGTCATGCGTGCAGAGCCTTAAATGTCAGGTTGCATGAGGCTTACTTTAAGATAATGGAGTAAGCTCTACCTGAAAGTATTTTCAGAGGTTTGAAGTCTACAATCTTTCTTGATCATATGATAGTCGTATTTGAGATGAATGAGATCGTTTTTCTTTAAGGAAATAAAACTCCCGTATTTGTCCATTACAGATGAGAATAAAGTAAATCCCTGTATTTTCTCTAGGAAAAGAAAGATTTTAGGGGTTAATCTTTCAGTTCAGTTAGTGTCAGAAAGGTCTTGTCTTTACTTTTTTTACCGATAACCGTATTGATTTCCCAATGGTAAAATTCTTTTTTTAGGCTGTTCAGCTTCTAACAGATCGTTTTTCAATGAGCTTCGACAGTTTTTTTTAAAAGCATTGTCTTAGGTATTGAAACGCCTGGTCGTCGCTTTTTACGAATAAGTCCAAGATCAATATAGTTATGTAGCGTCTTTGTGCAAACAAGATCATTTCCGATTTTTTTATTATTTTATGTATCCATTGACAGCATATGGTGATAAATTATCATTATTTCCTACATTTTGTCTTAGGAAACTAGATAAATTTAATAGCTGTATTTATTTTTCTTACCTTAGGATTTTCGATTTTCTTCATATCGAACTTATCTTTTTCTGGAAAATAGGTTTCGAAAAAGTTCTGTCCGGTTTTATTTTAGGTTACCGTCCAATGTTTCAGTCCACGTAAGATGAAAATTTGCGACATCAATCTATGACCACAACTATCGTTTTACACAGATTTTTTATTCAACACTTAGTAAAGTCTATTCAATAGCTGCGATTTAAATGGTGTTTATTTGTTTAGAAATCAGAAAATCAACTTAGGTTGTGCTTTGTCGACTTAATCATAACACGGCTTAATCCTATGGATTTCATTTTTATTGTTGTATTTATACAACTAGAAGAAACTTTTAATAAGGATGATAAAAAGTGGTTGATAAGATTTTATTTATATCAGATTCACATGGGACTGATTACGGAGTGAAATCTTTTGTTTCTATAATTTGTGAAAATTTAGTAGATAAAAAAATAAAAAAGATATGTTATGGAGGAAAACCGCTAGATTACTTTATTGAAAAGATATTATCATTAAATAGGGATGAGAAATTTGATTTTGTAATTTTACAAATTGGTAATCCTGATGTTCATCCTAGAATGCCCCATAAAATTTTGAAATATTTTAGAAATAAAGGTTTAAAATTTTGTAGAGATTCTTTATTTTCTATTCCTCCTTCTTTTAATTTAAGCTATATACTAAGGCTTCCTTTTTTCTTTTTTAGATTAATATTGATTCGATTTTATAGGGAATATTATAATTCAATTAATGAAATTCAAGATAAATTAACTTTTTTAGTTGAACAACTAGAGAAAATTGCGGATAGGATAATAATAATGCCGTTATTTAAAGTTAATCACCATTTGTACGGAGAATATCATAATAAAAATGTAGAAATAATAAATGATTTTTTAAGAAAGAGTTATCCGGATTACATTTTTTTAAGTAAAAATCTAGATTATTCAGTATATAAAAAATATTATAACTTAGATGGTTTTCATTTTAGGAAAAATTTTCATATTAAATTATCAGAGGAATTAATTAAAGTTATTAAATAATGTTATTAATTACAAATTATTGCTTAATAGAGGAGCATTCCTGTTAGAAGCTTTTTCGGGAACTTGCATAAAAAGAGCCCTTGTACTCAAAATCACAAAATTAATCAAGTCACCGAAAAAACGCTGGAGTCGGCATGGATATTGCAAAACGCAAACATTACGCCTGCTTTGTCGATGATCGCGGCCGAATCCTGCAAAAGACTTTCCCGGTTGCACAATCCAACAAAGCTTTGAAGGGTTTTACCAGTGCATCCTGTCAGCTATGAAAGAATTCGGCAAAACCGAAGTCATCATCGGAATTGAGCCAACAGGCCATTATTGGCTCAATCTGGCCTATTTCCTGGATGAAAGAGGGATCCCTCGTAAACAGACCTATCGCTACATCCATATTTAACCAGTAGCGACCGCGGATCGTACCCATTAACTGTAAGAGAATCGCATATTTATAAAATTATGTTAGTGATCGTGTCGAAAATATTTTTTGACACCCCTAAAACGGTCAAACCGTTGATAAATCAATATTTATAGAGGGAAGAGAAATATCAAACTTGATAGAAAATAAGGAATTCGTATCGGAATATCGGAAATAGTAACATATATACAGTAGAGTTATTTAAATGCATATCTTGGACATCAAAAAAGTTATTTTTTCTTTGTTTTGTTGCTTAATTAAATCAAGTTTAGCTGAGCCTCTAGTGATTATGATTCCATTGAAAAGAAGTAAGGTCAGATACATAAACTTGGCACTACCACGAATGTTATTATACTCCTTCCGATATGAAAGTAGGTCCACTTTCGTCGAAAATTTATGATAATAGGGTCAGTTGTCTTTGTTCTTGCTTTGGAACTCATGATGTTTTTCATCAAGTTAAACTGTGTATGCGATATCGGTTATACCAGATATCACATGTTTATTGCATCTTTTCTGCCTTAATTATTGTTCTATTTCTTATCGAGAACATAAACTGAAAAGCTCTCATTGTAAATTTTGCTTCTAAATCGGTTAGAAATAGGTAACCAAGAGAAACCAGTAACCAATAATTTATAGGTAATCAATTATACTTATTAAAATAGGAAAAAGTTTTCCTTTTTTTATTATTGTTAATAACTTTGAGCCGATTATAATATTCGGTCATATTGCTTTATTTTTCTTTAAACTAAATTAAAATTTTGATTTTAAATAATCTTGAATAAGGATTGAGGGAGTTTTATGTCAAAAAGAGTAGCAATCCTCCACGACTGGTTAGTTATCTATGCAGGAGCTGAAAAAGTATTGGAACAATTACTCAAGATTTATCCTGATGCTGATTTGTTTAGCCTTGTAGACTTTATAGATAAAGATCAGAGAGGTTTTATTTTAAATAAACAGGTTACTACCTCTTTTATTCAAAAGTTGCCGTTTGCTCGAAGAAAGTATCGCAGCTATCTTCCTTTCATGCCGTTGGCTATTGAGCAATTGGATGTATCGAAATACGATATTGTCATTTCTAGTTCACATGCAGTTGCGAAGGGTGTTATTACCGGCCCTGACCAACTGCATATTTCTTATGTTCATTCGCCAATCCGCTACGCATGGGATTTGCAACATCAATATTTAAAAGAAGCGGGATTAGACCGAGGAATGAAAGGCTGGATCGCGAAGACAATCCTTCATTACATAAGAAATTGGGATTATCGTACGTCCAATGGAGTTGATTATTTTGTGGCCAATTCAAAATTTATCGCCAGAAGAATTTGGAAAGTGTATCGAAGGAAAGCGGATGTTATCTATCCACCGGTAGATGTGTCCGCTTTTACTTTCCACGATCAAAAAGAAGATTTTTATCTTACAGCCTCTCGAATGGTTCCATATAAGAAAATCGACTTAATCGTTGAAGCTTTCTCACAGATGCCAGATAAAAAATTAGTCGTTATAGGTGACGGACCGGATTTTCATAAAATTAAGGCAAAGGCTGCTTCTAATGTGAAGTTGCTCGGATACCAGCCTTTTGAAGTTTTAAGAGACCATATGCAGCGGGCAAAAGCGTTTGTATTTGCCGCAGAAGAAGATTTCGGAATCACACCTGTTGAGGCGCAAGCTTGTGGTACTCCAGTTATTGCCTATGGGAAAGGTGGAGCATTAGAAACGATTCGCGGATATGGACAAACTGAGAATCCAACAGGTTTATTTTTTGAAGAACAGACAATAAAATCGTTAGTTGATTCTATTAAATCATTTGAGAATATTTCAGGTGATATTAAATACGAAGATTGTCGTGAAAATGCGTTGTGTTTTTCCCCAGAAAGATTTAGAAAAGAGTTTGAAGACTATGTAAATAGTAAGCTTGAAAATATGTAGATAAAAAATTAGGAGGTTTCCGATGAAGCTTGTATTACTTTCTGGTGGTTCCGGCAAACGCCTTTGGCCTTTATCTAATGACGCGCGTTCAAAGCAATTTTTAAAAGTGTTAGAAAATCAAAACAGCGAACTGCAGTCGATGGTTCAGCGTGTATGGGGTCAGTTAGGAAATGTCGACCTAGCTGATTCCGCTGTGATTGCTACAAGCAAATCCCAAGTCGATATGATTCATAGCCAATTAGGTCAAGATGTACCGATTATTATTGAACCGATGAGGCGCGATACGTTCCCAGCGATCGCTCTAGCATCGGTTTATTTGTATAGTGTAGAAGGAATCGATTTAAATGAAGTTGTCGCCGTCTTGCCTGTCGATCCTTATGTGGAGGATCGCTTTTTTCATCGAGTAAAAGATTTAGAAGAAACCGTACTCGCAAGTGGGACTGATTTGGCGTTAATCGGTGTCGAGCCAACGTATCCGTCTGCAAAGTACGGTTATATTGTTCCAGCTTCCAAATCTAGTGATAGCAATTATTTAAGAGTAAGTCATTTTACAGAGAAGCCAACTGAAAAAAAAGCAGCGGAATTAATTAAACAAGGCGCACTTTGGAACTGCGGCGTGTTTGCTTTTAAACTCGACTATATTATTTCTTTGCTGCAAGAAAAGGGATTTCCAACTCAATATGATGGGCTATTAAAGCAGTATGATAAGTTGCCGAAAATTAGCTTTGACTATGAGGTCGTGGAAAAGACAGAACATATTGTTGTGTTTCCATATGATGGCTATTGGAAAGACCTTGGTACGTGGAATACATTAACGGAAGAGATGGCAACAAACCAAATTGGTAAAGGTGTTATTAGCGCTGATTGTGAAAATACCCACCTCATTAACGAGCTAGACATTCCTGTGACAGTATTAGGAGTATCAAATGCTATTATTGCGTCAAGTCCTGATGGGATTTTAGTTGCAGATAAGGCAAAAAGCCCAAAAATTAAAGAGTTAGTGAACGATTTTGATCAGCGTCCAATGTACGAAGAACGCCGCTGGGGCTGGTATCGAGTATTAGATTATACGAAGTTTGAAGATGGAAGAGAAGTATTAACAAAACGAATTGGTGTTACCGCAGGGAAAAACTTAAGCTATCAAATGCATTATCACCGCAGTGAAGTGTGGACCATCATTAAAGGTGAAGGGGAATTTGCTTTTAACGGGGAAATTCGCCGTGTGAAGCCGGGGGATGTGCTTGAAATTCCTGTCGGTGCGAAACATGGAATTAAAGCGATTACTGATTTAGAATTTATCGAAGTGCAAACAGGAACGGAGTTAATTGAAGAAGATATTGTTCGTATTTATATGACATGGGAAGAAGTAGGAGCAAATTGCTTCTCTGTGAGTAAATAATGGTTTGTGCTGCTGGAAGGATGTGTTTCTTCTAGCAGCGAGTTTTTTCTATGAAAATGCGCGCTTGGAGCGGCTATTTTCATGCCGGGTGGAGAGCAAGCAAAGCACGTTCATGGAGCTTTTATTAGAATATTTTAAAGACAGCAAAGTTTTTTTATACTGTTTGCAACTTTTCAAAAAAATGCGTCTAATTCTGAGAGAAATTTGAAAAGATTGAAATTCGAAGGATTGGGTATCATTAATGGGGAACATATTTCTAAGCAAATTCAACTTCGTCAACTAAATGGGATGGCATCAGCGGAAAAGGTAAGGAGGACAAGCCACCCAGTAACAAGGGCGGCTTGTAAGTTTCATTTTTGTTGATTTATCCGAAAAATGCATTGACGATGAGTAACGTAACCAAAGACGCTGCCCATGCCAGTGTGGTTGGAATAGACCATGTCAAAATTTGTTCTTTCACTTCTTTTATTCCTAACATGCGGTTAATGACCCAGAACAAGCTATCGTTAAAATACGAGAAGATCATTGCCCCTAAGGCGGCTGCCTGTGCAGCCAATGCCATATTGACATTCAATTGTTGCAAAATAGGCGCTGAGATGGAGGCGGCGGTAATCATGGCCACGGTTCCGCTGCCTTGAATCAGCCTCACAATCGTTGCGATGATGAAAGGGATTAAGATGGCTGGGAGATGTAATTGCGCAACTTGTTGGGCAATATACTCTCCGCTTCCACTCTCCCTTAGGACGTTCCCGAGCGCCCCACCGGCACCGGTGACGAGGAGGATGATTCCGGACGTTTTGATTCCTTCCTCCATGTGGTCAAGCGCTTCAGAGCGCTTCACATGGTGATATAATCCGTATATGGAGAAGATCAGTCCGATTCCAACTGCAATAATGGGCGAGCCAAGAAATGTGATGTAGTCGTAAATTCCTCCCTTTAATTTGAGGGCGGTGACGGTTGTATTCGCAAAGATTAATATAATCGGAACGAAAATAGGAAGCACCGATCGTGTTAGTGAAGGTAAGTCTTTCTTTTCCTTAGATTCAAGAAATTCCTGAACCGTGATCGGATTAACCGGTCGTACATAACCTAAGCCTGTTTCATCAGGGATTTGATATATTTTCTTTCCAAGCCATTTGGCATATAGGACGCCTACAACGGTAACGGGGATGGCAAAAACTAATCCCCACGCAATCATCAATCCGACGTCAACTCCAAAAATTCCCGCAACACCTAATGGACCGGGTGTTGGCGGCACTGCATGGTGGGTGGCGACGAGCCCGGCTCCGAGTGCTACGCCAATGGTGAGAATCGATTTTCCGGTTTTTTTTAGAAAGGGCTTTCACAAGCGGCGTTAAAATCACAAAGGCTGAGTCCACAAAGATCGGGATGGAAACGATATACCCTGTGATCGCCATGGCCCATTCTTCTTTTCGTTTTCCGACCCATTTTACAAGAGTATATGCCATTTTTTCAGCAGCACCGGATACTTCTAAAATGCGTCCCATCATCACTCCGAATCCAATCACGATTCCTATAGATCCTAAAGTGGATCCGAATCCTGCAGTGATCGCGTTGATGACGTCGGGAGCAGACATGCCCCCAACCAGTCCAGTAATGGAAGCTGCTATGATCAGAGCCAAAAATGCATGAATTTTCGTCTTAAGTACTAGGAAAATGAGGATCGCTACCCCTAATACAAGCCCGAATATCATTTGGACGCCCGATGCTTCCAACGCTTATACCCCCTTTTTATTCCCCTTTTGTTGTCTAGATCATAGAAGAGTTATGCCCATGAAGGCTGAAATTTTGGCGCATATTTTGCTGCAATTGTAATGGCTTCTTCCATACTTACGCTGCTTGCAATTCCCTTTCCGGCAATATCGAAGGCTGTTCCGTGGTCGACAGATGTGCGCAAAAATGGAAGACCGTTTGTAATCGAAATCGTTCTTTCAAAATCCGCCATCTTCCCGGCAATATGACCTTGATCATGGTAAAGGGATAGTACAGCATCATAACGCCCATTTAGTGCGTGATGAAAAACAGAGTCAGCAGGGACTGGCCCAACGGCGTTAATCCCTTTTTCTTGAGCCATTTGAATGCCTGGGAGAATCTCATCGATTTCTTCCCTTCCAAACAGCCCGTTTTCTCCGCCGTGTGGGTTTAATGCTGCAACGGCGATTTTGCGATTTTCCACTCCTAGGCGTTGCAATGCTTGATCACAACGAATTAAATAGTCGCAAACCCTCTCTTTTGTCATTGCGGCGATGGCGTCTTTTAGGGACAGGTGTCTCGTTAAAAAGAAAATTCTCATGTTTCTTACTTCAAACATCGTCAGTGGATCATGGGTGTTGGTCAATGCGGCTAATATTTCTGTATGTCCGATAAAAGGAACGTTTGCCGCTTTCAACGATTCTTTATTGATTGGTGTCGTGGCTAAAGCTGACACTTTTCCGTTAAGGGCTAGATGGACAGCTGTTTCAATATATTCATAAGATGCCTTTCCGCATTGTGCCTGAACTTTCCCCATTTCAAGGGTGTCTATGTTTACGTTGTTTAATGAGATAACATCTATTATTCCATGTTCGTATTTTCCATCTGAAGGATCTTTAATTTCACGGATGTTCAGCGAGATACTTGTAAAATTCATAGCCTTTTTCAATACTTCACTATGACCAATAACAAGGGGTGAGCAAACTTCATATATTTTTGGCTTATTCAAGGCTTTAACTGTGATCTCTGGTCCGATTCCTGCCGGATCTCCCATTGGAATTGCGATAATCGGTTTAGTTTGTGCTGACATGTTTTCCACTCCTTTGGTGATTGATTTTCATTTGCAAAAACCGTAAACTTTTATAAATGGACCGTTGGTCGCCAACCATGCCTCCCTTTGTGACGACAGGGAGTCCGTCCAAGTATCCTCCCGAGAAGTATCCGAATGATGTCAATGGGAGAACTTCGTCTTCAATTTCAATGCCATTTGCTCTTCCTACGGCGCAAAGGGATGCGGTTACATCGCCGCCGCTTGTGAAGCATCCAGAAATGGGATACTTGGAACTCTCGATAATTTTCCTGCTAATTACGGCAAGTCCGTCTGTTATTCTTTTAGCTAGTGCATCTTCAGATACTTGCTCTATATATGATAACGCTTTCAAATTGATCAGTTTATTCGCTGGGTGGTACGTAGTCACAATTAAGATGTTTTCTGTTTCTAATCTTTTTAGGCCAATGGATACGGCCCGTTCAACTTCTTCATTCCAGCTATTTGTGAAACTCGCTAATTTTTCTGGATTTACGTATACCGGGTTAGCGTTTGTTTTAGCTAAGAGATAATGAAGTTGTCGGCCGGTTAAAGAGGTC
Source organism: Aeribacillus sp. FSL W8-0870 (assembly GCF_037963755.1). NCBI lineage: Bacteria > Bacillati > Bacillota > Bacilli > Caryophanales > Bacillaceae > Aeribacillus > Aeribacillus sp. FSL W8-0870. The sequence goes on along the minus strand of NZ_CP150165.1, from coordinate 3,828,672 downwards.
ACACTTCCGATGACGATTAATATTTTTTGCGTGTTGAGTTCTTGATGTAAGTATAATCTTACATAGTAAGCGGTTAAGGGACCTGGATCGACGGGAACAATGATTTTATCTTTAATCTTTGTCATCGCAAGGGCAATTGTTTCGATATGTTCATCGTTTACTGCATCAACCACGATGATTCGGTTTCCCTGTTCGATTTCTTCCCGTAATTTATTGGTGATTCTCCCGACGCCGGAAAGAACGGCATCCAGCCCTATCAATGAGACTGAATGGATGCTTTGTTGTCGAATGATGTCTGGGACAAACGACTGATTGACGGGCATAAGAGGATCTTTGGCTACGTCGGTTTCCTGGACAGGTACACCATCAACGAGCAAATATCCCCCGGTTGTTATTCTTCCCGAGTCGGGAAAAGAAGGGACGACGATGGCGATAGAATGTTCGCCAAGTTCATTTAAAACGGTATCAATTTCGATCCCAATATTACCACGGATGGTGCTGTCAATTCTCTTGCAAAATATCTTCACATTCCATTGTTTGAGGTTTTTGATTGCCTGGCGTACGCGATTTTCCGCAATCTCCCTAGAAGCGTATCGGCTATCGGTATCAATACAAATAGCATCGTAGTTTTCTATATTTGTCAAAGGTGCGTTTCTGACGAAGGTAGCTGTTTTGAATCCTTGTTTGGCCAATCTGACTCCTGTTGCATTAGCGCCGGTCAGATCATCTGCAATTACTCCTATTCTCATAAGTATTGTTCCCCCTCCCTGTCTATCAAAATCGTTTATATCGCTGCCGATGGATCACCCCCTTATTTTTGTTTATCACCAAGCAGGACAGTAAGGGGTTTTTCATATGACGTTGATTTTTAGTTGAAGTTGGGACTGCTTATACTCATTCTCATTCAATAGGGCGTACAACAATCACGTTTACATGTTCACTATATTTACACTGGTCTTCTTGGCTTAATCCCGTGTCTGTAATAATCCCTTCCAACTCTGAAAGTTGGCAAACGAGAGAAAAAGCCTTTTGGTTAAACTTGCTGGAATCGGCCAGCAACCAAGTAGATTCGGCCGCTTGCATCATCAGTTTTTTGATTAGCGATTTTTCAAAAGTGGGCGATGTTACTCCTGATGCAATATCGACAGCATGGGCCCCTAAAAAGAAAATATCTGCATGGATGTTTTTCAGTAACTCTTGGGTAGGCCAGCCATACAAAGTACCAACTTGGTTTTGCAATTCACCTCCCGTCACGATCACCTTTAATTTACTTTCCATTAATTCGGCTGCAATCTTAATGTCATTAGTAATAACAGTTAAATCTTCCCTGTCTTTAATCAACCTAGCGACTTCAATAGTGGTCGTTCCTGAATCTAAAATGACATTAGCTCCTTCTGGAATCAATTCGACTGCTTTACGGGCAATGGCTTTTTTCTGCTCGATATTTTTTTCTTTTTTCGTTGAGTAAGGTGTTTCTTGAATTAGCGATTTCGGATGAATGGCACCCCCATGTGTTCGGACGATCTTGCCCTCTCTTTCAAGAAGAGCCAAATCTCTTCTGATCGTCATTGTTGACACGTTTAATTGTTGCGACAGTTCTTCGATATCCACTTTACCTTGGGTGATCAATTGTTTTTCAATCCATCGGCGTCGTTCTTTTGGCAACATGTGTATTCATCCTTTAAAAATGTTCGATTTTAACAATTTTTTGTTAACTTTTAACGATATTTTATTTCCATTTGTTCACTTTTGTCAATAAGGGAAGTAGAAAATTTTTTTTCAATTCTAAGATGGGTTCGGTGCCTGTCTCCGCTCAAAATTTATCTAAATATTTGTAATTGAAAGGTAAATGGAAGGGTATTACAATAATGGATAAGAACTAATGTTCTGTGATTGGGAGGGATGGATGAGTGACGGTGAAGATTTTAAGCATTGGGTTAAGGGGGTTAGGAGGGTATTGGGTGCGTGGGGTGTAGGGGATGCCGGGAATTACGGCGATGGTGATTGTTAGGTTGCCGGATGCGTCGGTGAAAGAGGCAAAGGAACGTGTTCTTGCTTCGCTTTATGCTTTCGGATGCGACTTTTTTGATAAAAGGCTTGTTGTTCATTTGTCTCCGCCGGAGCGGAAAAAGCATAGCCCGATGTTTGATTTGGCCATGGCGATTGGGATTTTGAAGGCAATGGGCAAGCTGACAGCGCCGGCTTCCTCCGATGCAGCGTTTTTAGGTTCGTTATCGTTGGATGAACGATTCAGCCGGTGGATGGCATGCTTCCAGCGATATTGGCAGCAAAGAAGCTCGGTTTTCAAAAAGTATACCTTCCGTATGATCCCACACTTCCGCTTTATCATTTGAAAGATCTCGATTGTATCTTTGTTCAGACGTTGGAAGAAACGGTGCAATATCTGCAAGGACAACGTGTTCTTTCGTTACCCCCAGCTTTTCGCACTCCTGAAATTATGGACTCCCCGCGAAAGCATCATCGGGATTTTCAATCGAGTATTGGCCATCATCAAGCAAAGCGTGCATTGGAGATCGCAGCGGCAAGCGGACATAACGTGTTAATGGTTGGACCGCCTGGGTGCGGGAAAAGTTTGTTAGCGGAAACGTTTTCGTCGATTTTGCCGGGTCTTTCTCATGATGCGCAGTTAGAGGTGATCAGTTTGTACCAGCTGGCAGGAGAAAAAATTGAGAGCGGCTATCCGCCTTTTCGTCATCCGCATCATTCTGCTTCATCGGTTTCTTTAATTGGCGGGGGAACGCACCCAAAGCCTGGCGAAGTGTCGCTGGCACATCGCGGTGTTTTATTTCTCGATGAAATGGCGGAATTTGCAAAAAAGACGCTGGATATGCTTCGCCAGCTGTTAGAGACGGGGAAAGTGACGATTAGCCGTATTTCGTCGACGGTGACATATCCCGCGGACTTTATTTTGCTTGGGGCAATGAATCCGTGTCCGTGTGGATATTTAGGCTCAAGAACGCGCTATTGCACATGTAGTGCGAAACAAATTCAAGCGTATCGAAATCGTGTTTCCGGGCCGATTTATGACCGGATGGATGTTTTATTACCATTGGAAGTCATTGATTTTTCCAGAAACGAGAGTTTCGGAATCTTCGGAAACCATAAGGAAAAGAGTGGAAAAAGCAAGAAGAAAGCAATATGAACGTTGTTTTTCTTCAAGACTATCAAACTCGTAAGCAAGCGGAACAAAGCATATTTGAATATATTGTGAGTTTTTATAATGATCAACGGATTCGTATGAAAAACTCTATTACAGTAGGAATCAAGATATTACAAAATGGCATTGTCGAAACAGATAACGATTATCACGGAGTTGGATCCTATTAACGCAGATTATAGATATTCTTTAGCTAGATAGAGACTAGAAAGAGGGAAATATATTTAAATAATTAGATGATATAAGGATCGAATATATTATTATTTCAAATAAAGTTTCAGAGAGTCTTATTTTATAAATACAATTGTTCGATGTTAGGCTAACATAGGAGGATGAAGGGACGGTTTTGATTGCTGAAAAAGAGACTGCTTTGAGGTATTCAATTATATCTGCGTTTTATTTAATAAAGAAAGCAGGCGAATCATCTGGATTATATAGATGATTCGCCTGTTTTTACCTGATTAAAGTAGGGGCCTTTCTGTGTTTTGTGGCTTGTTCGTAAGCGTAGGCCATTCCAATTAGTGCGGATTCGCTCCACATTTTTCCAAATAAGGCTAAGGCGAACGGGGATCCGTTTTCGAAATAGCCAGCTGGAACTGTGATCAATGGTAAACCGCTGATATTTATTTCTGATATTGTTGTTGATTGTATATTTTCCTCTTGGATGTTTGGAATTGCAGTCGGCATTTGAGGATAGACAAATCCGTCAAGCTGTTGGTCCTCCATCACTTGATAGATAATTCGGAGCAATTCACCTTTCACTTCATTGAATTCTGTCAAATCTGGTAAAACACTATGATCTGCCATAGCTTTCTCTTCATTGACAAAATCCGAAACTAAAGCAAGTGGTCCATCTTCTGTCCATGGGACCGCCCCCGCTTTGTCGAATACAGTTTTAATGGAAAGGGTTTTATCCTCTGGATCCAGATTTTTTGGGTACTTTTCAAGGTCATAAAAAAAAGTTTCCATTCCTAAGAAAGTATTTTTGGATGAAACATACTCAGCGAGCCCTGTCCCGGCAAACGGATCTTCAACTACCTCTGCACCTTGTGCTTTTAGCATTTCAATGGCAGAAGCATAAAGCTTTTTTGTTTCATCAGAGAGTTCCTGTGTACGCCATCCCGGTCCGTACAAGCCGACGCGTTTGCCTTTTAGATAATTTTTATTAAGAAAAGCAGTGTAGCCTTCTTTAGGAATATTCCCGATTGCAGCAATTGTTTTAGGATCTTCTTTTGAATACCCAGCCATCACACTCAGCATAATTGCAGCGTCTTGGACAGTACGAGCGTGCGGTCCCAAGACATCCCGAGTACTGCCGGCAAGAGGTGTCACCCCAGTTGTTGGGATTAATCCGAAGGAAGGTTTAATTCCAACTAAGGCTTGAGCTGCTGCAGGAACTTGAATGGATCCGGCCGTTTCTTCGGCGACGCCCAGCACAGCTAAGTTTCCTGATACAGCAGTCGCCGTACCACTGCTGCTTCCGCCTGGTGAAATCGACCGATTTACTGCGTTATATGTCGGACCGTCCCAGCTATTGTTTGCATTATAGGCACAACTAAAAGCAGGAATATTAGTCTTACCAAGAATAATCGCTCCCGCTTCTTTAAGTCTTGTTACAACCGGGGCATCCTTTGTTGGCATTAATTCGATCCCGCCTGCTTTTTTACAAAAAGGTGCCCAGCCAAATGTCGATGGATATCCTGCCATATCCACCGCTTCTTTTATAACAATTGGAATCCCTGCCAGTGGTCCAAGTTCAGCTCTTTCTTCATACAGACGATCCATTTCTTTCGCGTCTTCCAAAGCATTAGGGTTCATGAAGGTGAATGCGTTATAAATTTTTTCAAATTGTTCAATTCTATTTAAATAGGATTGAACAACCTCTTGAACTGTGTATTCACGATTTTTGTACCCGGCTATGAGTTCGTCTACAGTCACTTCTTCAAATCGGAAACCTTCGCCAACAGATTTTAGTAAAGTACTTTTTTCCAATTGTAATAACACCTCTTTGTTTTTATTTTTATATTCCCTAACACTAGCATTGCAGTAATTAAATCTGATGATTCAAAATGCTAAGAATGTTCAATTTTTTATTGATTTCGAAACAAAAAAATCCTTTACAATGGTAGTACAGGTGGTTCCTGTCCAAATCCAATCGTAAAGGATAACCGTTATGGACAAGAATACACTAATTTCATCATTTGGTAAATGGGTTTCACCCATAAATATTCAAAAACTTAGCGAACAAGTCAAAGAATTGAAACAGGACTATTACACAAAAAAGCTGACAACAGAAGCCTATATTAAACTTTTATTGGTAGCCCAGCTGCTCGAATTTAAGAGCTTAGAGGAAATGAGTGATGCACTTGTAGACGAAGATCTTCAAAAAGCACTCGGATTTGAATCGATAAGTGCCTCTCAGCTATCCCGAAAAAACAATCAGATCAACCCACTAATTCTTGCAAATTTGTTCTTGGATCTTGTTTGGAAAATTCAACGGTACCATTATCAAAACGGAAAGAATATGCCACTGAAAATCATTGATTCAAGTACACTCCCGTTGAATTTGACCCATTATAAATGGGCAAAATTCCGTAAAACAAAAGCTGGTGTAAAGCTACACTTACGGCTCGTTTTCATGGATAAAGACACCGTCTATCCTGAAAAAGCAGTGATTACGACAGCAAAAGAACATGACCGAAATCAACTCGAAGTCCTAGTGGATGATCAAGAAGCCATGTATGTGTTTGACCGCGGTTATGTGGACTATGAACGTTTTGATCGGATGACAGATGATGGCTATTTCTTCGTTTCAAGACTGAAGAAAAACGCAGTCATTCGTGAAGTCTATACATTTTCACTTCCTGATGATTGTCACGTTCTATCCGATAAAATGGTCTACATTGGTACCACACAAAATCGTACTGAAAATGTCTTTCGTCTACTAGAAGTTATGGACACAAAAGGGAACTTACTTCGTTTCATCACCAACCGATTTGATTTAAAACCAGAAGAGATAAGTGATATTTACCGATCTCGCTGGGCTATTGAACTCTTTTTCAAATGGCTCAAGCAACACGTAGAAATTAAGCACTTTTATGGAATGAGTGAAACAGCTATTCAAAATCAAATTTTCTTAGCCCTGATCACGTATTGCTTACATGTTCTCATTCAATTGGAGATGAAAAGTAAGAAATCCCTACTTCGAATTACTCGTTGGTTAAAGAGAGCTCTGTGGAAACCAGCTTATGTTTGGTTGCGAAAATTTGATGGGCGAGCCAGTCCATAATTTCCCTTTTGTCGTTGTCCCTCTGGTTTAACTGTATATATTTACCAAATGGACAGTGCCATCTTTCTTTAGGTTTTGTCTTTTTGGCACAAATTCACAAAAATTAATTAACAGAAAATTCTAACTTTATTTATGCAATGCTAATGATTCCCTAATACAAATTTAAAATCCTATTATTTGGATTGACTTAATTTTGTTACATATATAAAACTCACTGTATTAACTTGGCAGATCATCTTACATAAAAATTTGAAAAATCAAGAAATGTGTGCTAATGTTTGACGTTGGCAATCCAATAACCCGAACGTTTAAGATCAGTAAACCCTGCCTTAATTTTAATTAGATGAAACATAGGTCAATATAACAACCTCGCAATTCTGAAAAAGGAAGAGATCTACAGAGTCAACTATTTGAACTTTCAAGCTGCCAGAAGAGCCTTATTCGAATTTATAGAAGGCTGGTACAATCGGAAACGGATTCATAGCTGCCTGGGCTATATGACGCTACAAGAAACAGAAGACAGTATCAAAGGGGCAGCGTAGTGCTCTTCACAATTTTACAAACATCCGCTTTACATGGAGTGGCGGGTGTGGTAGGCTTGTTTGCCATGCGAAAGAAATTATTGCCCCTTTCGCCCTTCGCATAACACCACGCCCGCAGAGGCTCCATGTCAAGCGACCAGCGATGTCAATGAGATCAAAATTAAATTTCACTTATTGGTGTCCAAAATATTGACTTAAATCCAATGATCAACAGCAAAAGGGTGTAATGTATAGTGTATGCTTGCAAAGCTGTCTTGTTTGATTTTCATGTCATGTGGAGAAAATGGGTAGTGGACAATGTTTAAAGGAATAGAAATCATTATACAGTTTATATTATGATGGTGTTAAATGGACGATATTTATTGGAGTGATGATGGTGAAACTGGCATTCACTAATATTGGTATGGTGGAAAAGGCGGAAATTGAGTTAAATGGCTTAGTATGCATTGCGGGCGAAAATGATACTGGAAAAAGCACCGTTGGAAAATTGTTATTTTCGATTGTCTATGCACTTAATCATTTTGAGGAAATGTTTGAGCAAGATCGCACCCATTATTTATTAAATCAAGCAGAACTGTTTTATTTCAGGCTTCGCCGCTTAATTCGTTTATCTGACGAAGATCGTTTGTTTTTTGGAGTGGAATTTCAACATGAATTATCGCATTGGCTTAATTCTGGTGAAAATGTGACGGAGAAATTAACAGCAACAATTGAGAAGCGTCTATTGAAATTAGAACATTTGCACTTAGATGAAGAAGGAAAGAACCTATTAGCGGATATGCTTACGGAAGTTATTGACTTTTTGAATGTTGCCCGTGATGAGGAAAAAATAAAGCAAGAAGCAGTGGAAATGGTGATGAGAAGCGAATTTCAAAAATCCATTTCACGTCTTAACAATGAAAACGCTGAATCGCTTGTTTCGATTACGGAAAATCATCAAGAAATTCTTCGCCTGGCTTTAAAAAACAATCGTTTGACGGAATTTAAGTCGGGAGATCCTCTCTACTATAAGGATGTTATTTATATTGAATCGCCATTTGTATTTTACTTTATCGATTTGCTGCAACGATTTATGGCTAGACGCCTAATGCAAAGAACAAATCGGGACCAAAGCATTCCATATCATTTAAAAGATTTATTTGAAAAGTTGAAATCGAAAAATCCGCAAATGTTTTCGATGTCAGAACATATTGCGAAAGATGTAAGTGAAAATTCACTATATCATTCTCAACTTGAGAGCTTAATGGGCGGGAAAATGTATTATAAAGAGATGGAAGATGAATTTGTTTTTCAACGGTCAGGCGGGCAGGAAGAAAAGTTTGCATTAATCAATACAGCCACAGGAATTAAAGCGCTGGGAATTTTCCAATTGTTGTTGCAGTCGGGATGGTTGACGAAGAGAACGCTTCTTATCATTGATGAACCTGAAGTTCACTTGCATCCTAGCTGGCAAATAGAGTATGCGCGAATTTTGGTCGAGCTAGCCAAAAGTGAAGGGGTCCATATATTAGTAAATTCCCATAGTCCATATTTTATCGAAGCTCTTAAAGTTTATAGTGACCAAAAGGGGCTTGAAGAGGATATGAAATTTTATCATGCCCAAAAAATTAGCACGTCTTCATCTGTCATTCGAGATGTTACGAATCAGCTCGAGGAAGTTTTTCATCTATTAACAGAACCTTTTCACCAATTAGAAGAGGAGACATTGCGGGATGATGAAGATAGATGAGTTAAAAGCGCTATTGCAAAACAAATACAGTGAATTTTTTCAATCCATCGAGGATATCAGCAGGGATGATCAAAATAATGAAAGTCTTTGTTCTTCCCCCTTTGTTTGCTTATCTTTTGATAAAGTTATTCAAGATTTAGCAAGTAAAAAGGGGGAAGATGCATTAAAATCCCCCGACCTTCTTCATATTCAAGACAATCAATTGTTTTTTGTGGAATTTAAGAATGGCAAAATTGATCAAAAAGAGCGGCAAAGCCTTAGATTGAAGGCAATCGAGGGGCCTTTCATAGGTCTATATGAAATGATAAAAGAACATGATCCTTCTATATCATTTCATGACATCGTCAAAATAGATAAAGTATATTACGTAGTGTACAATGAGGAAAAAAATCCGCAAAAAAGAACAGCCGGGTTACTTAGACATTTGGGAGGGCAACAAATCCGTTTTTCTTTAAAAAAATATAAAGGCACTTTCATGAAGGACGTAAAAACGATATGTGCAACCGTATTTTTAGAATCGGTTGTTTCGAAGTGGAAATAGATGAAGAGTGTCTATGATTGATTAAAAGTTTAGTAGTTTTCATATCGATGGTGCTGGCTACATTGGCAGGGCAGTCACGGGATGAAAGAGCTGTTGCATAGAAAAAGGTCGCTGTGCTGCAACTTATCGACCGGTCATCGGTATTTAGTGGATGATCGCGCGGTGTTTGTGCAAGGGGATTTAGGGAACAAAGCGGATCTTGAACCGATGTTTGAAAAATACCCGATTCAAGCTGTCATGCATTTTGCGGCGAACAGCTTAGTCGGCGAATCAGTGGTGAATCCGCTGAAATATTATCAAAACAACGTTGCTGCTACATTAACGTTGCTAGAAACAATGTTGAAATATAATGTGAAAAACTTTATTTTTTCGTCTACTGCGGCAACGTATGGGATTCCGAATGTCGAATTAATTACGGAAGATTGCCCAACAAATCCAATTAACCCATACGGCCGTTCGAAGTTAATGATCGAACAAATTTTAGCGGATTTTGCTTCTGCGTATGGTTTGAACTATGTCGTCCTTCGATATTTCAATGCGGCTGGGGCGCATGAGTCGGGAGAAATTGGTGAGGACCATAACCCAGAAACGCATTTAATTCCGATTGTCTTGCAGCATTTGTTAGGTCAGCGCGACAAAATTTCTGTCTTTGGTACGGACTATAATACACCAGATGGGACATGCATTCGTGACTATATCCATGTCACCGATTTAGCGAAGGCGCATATTTTAGCGCTGGAAGTATTGTTGACTGGTAAAAAGAAAACTGCTATTTACAATCTCGGCAACGGCTTAGGTTATTCCGTTAAAGAAGTGATAGAAACATGTGAAAAAGTCACGGGACGTAAAGCCGTCATTGAATACACTGACCGCCGTCCGGGCGACCCGGCGCGTCTTGTCGCATCCTCGCAAAAAATTTATGAAGAACTTGGCTGGAAAGCGGAATATTCATTGGAACAAATCATCGAAAGCGCGTGGAAATGGCATCAGTGGAAAGGGACCAAATGGTCGAGCTGCCCTTGATGGGGCGGTTTGTTTTTATGGGCGCTGTTAACTGAATATTCGGTCTATTAATTGGTTAATAGGGCGTGCTGGCGGTCAGTTATGGAGCAGTCCATGCGTCACAGGTATATTTTCGTAAAAAATTTATGGAGGAAAAAGGATGAAGAAGAAACGTGTAGGAATAAAGGGATTGATGTCCATATCACGAATATGGGAAGATGAACTAGGAGTGATTGGCGAAACAAATGTGGGCAGTTCTGTTTAGGCGATGCGCATGAGTGTTTATTGCAAAATAAAAATACAGAGTTCTGCAACAAAAAAATGCAGAACTTGATTGCATAAAAAAAGGCTTGCCAGCTTAGTGGCCCGTGGAAGCAACCTGCCCACCCCTAAAATAGGGCTAATTTAAATGTTTTCACAAAAAAACGCACCCAGCAACAAACAGCGTTACTGGATGCGATCAGTAGGAGTATTTTTAAAACGGATTATAAAACCGGCTTCCATCATGGAATGTGATGATTAAGGTGACAATGAACAGAATAGTAAATAGAGCGATTGCAAAGTAGTCACTTTTTTGAAAAGGTCTTGCACTATACCATGTGCGTTTTTTGTTTTTGCCAAAGCCGCGCAGTTCCATTGCGTTGCTGATGGTGTCAATTTTGTTTAGGCTTGATAAGATAAGCGGTGTAAGGATGGAGGCGGCATTTTTGATCCGTTTAGGAAGTTTTTCTTTGCGGGACATGTCAAGGCCTCTGGCTTGTTGGGCGCGTGCTATATTCCGAAAATCCCGCTGTACGTCCGGTATATATCTTAATGCCAAAGAAACAGCATACGAAATTCGATAACTCACACCGATGCGATTGAGGGAAGCGGCGAATTCGCTCGGATGAGTCGTCACAATAAAAAGCAAAGCCGCTGGGATCACTGTGAAATATTTTAACGTAATATTCAATTGGTAAAAAAGTTGTTCCAATGTGACGTTATACCTTCCTGATATTTCAAATAACACATGGCTGGAGCCGTAAATTTTTACTCCTTCTTGCGGTGAAAAGACATAAATGGCAACATTGTTTATGAAAAGAAATACTAAAATAAATACAACAACAAACAATATCTCTTCAAGTTTAATTTTTGAAATAATAAAAATGAGAATACTAATTAAAAATAAAAATAGTAGAATACGAGTGTCGTATGTCAGCATAGCTGCAGTCGACCATAAGATAAAGCATATTAGCTTTGTTACACCTGTCAACTGATGAACAGGAGATTTTCGGTCAATATAAGATAGCATCTCGGCTGCCAACCTGCCTTACCTCCCGATCATATTCTATGAAACGTTCCACAAACTTCCTCGGTTCTGGTATTCCTGTTTTTAATGCCAGGTTATAAAGAGACGTTTCCTTTAAATTTGCCTGTTCAATGATGTCAATATCAGAAAGGACATTGACAGCTGAGTCATCGGCAATTTTCCTGCCTTCTGCAAATACAATCGCTCTTTCTGTATACTCCAGCATTAAATGCATATCATGAGTAATCATCATAATCGTGACGCCTTGCCGATTTAATTGAGCAAGAAACTCCATAATATCAGTATAATGGCGAAAATCTTGTCCGGCAGTTGGCTCGTCCAAAATAATGATTTCTGGTTCTAACACTAAAATGGAAGCAATCGTAACCCGCTTTTTTTGACCGAAGCTTAATGCTGAAATCGGCCAATTCCGAAATGGGTACAGCCCGCAAATTTTTAATGTATTGTCGACGCGTTCTTTTATTTCAGCTTCCGCTACGCCGCGAACCTTTAAGCCTAAGGCTACTTCGTCAAAAATCATATGCTTTGAAATCATATGATTTGGATTTTGCATGACCATGCCGATTTTTAACGAGCGTTCTTTAATCGTTTCGTTTGTTATATCCTTGCCGTTAAACAATATGCTCCCTGAGGAAGGCTTTTCAAATCCACAAATTAATTTTGTAATTGTAGATTTCCCTGCTCCATTTTTTCCAACAATGCTCACCATTTCCCCTTTGTTAATTGAAAAAGAAACATCCTTTATCGTTTCGTGACCTGGTGAATAGCTAAACGAAATATTTTTCAGCTCTAAAATTGGTTTTCCTTCTTTACTTGGCGTTTTTGGATTTGAATCTTCAAACCATTCCAACAAGTTTTTTCGGCATAAATCCGCTTTAAACTGATTGAAATCAGCAGGATGCATATCTTCAGTTAGTTCGCAACCGGCATATTTGACCGCTTTAATATATAACGGCTCCCGTATATTCGTTTCTTCTAAAATGTTAGTTGTTAAAAGCTGGTCAGGGCTCATATCAGCTACTATTGAGCCGTCATTGACCACAATAATGCGATCGACATGGCGATATAAAACATCTTCTAAACGGTGTTCAATAATGACAACGGTTGTATTCGTTTCTTTTTGGATTTTGTCGATTAAAGCCATTGCATACTTTCCAGTAGCGGGGTCAAGGTTTGCGAGCGGTTCATCAAACAACAGGATATCCACTTTGTCAACCATTACACCAGCGAGGGAAACCCTCTGCTTTTGCCCGCCTGACAAATGATGGACAGAGGCAGGCAAATAATCATCCATTTCGACCATTTTGGAAGCATCTTTTACGATCTCGAACATTTCCTTTTGCGGAGTGCAATCATTCTCCAGTGCAAAAGCTATGTCTTCACCAACAGTTAATCCTATAAACTGGCCATCAGGATCCTGTAAAACAGTACCAACCATTTTTGATAAAGCAAAAATATTTAACTCCTTTGTTTCCTGACCCATTACTTTTAAACTTCCGGTCATTTCTCCTTTATAAGAGAAGGGGATTAGACCATTGATGCAGTGGCCAATGGTGCTCTTCCCAGATCCTGAAGGCCCAACGATTAAAACTTTTTCCCCTTCGTAAATGTTTAAATGAATATTTTTTAATGTTGGATTTTTTTGGCTATAATACTTAAAGCTAAAATTATGAAATTCAATCACTCGTTTTCTCATTCGTAAAAGCTCCTGTAAGTAAATATGTTGTCAAAACTCACAATGTGCTTTTATTCTTTATCAAGACTTCCTTTTTGACTGCGTGTTTTTGCATAGAGTAAAAGAAGAAGTGTTCCAATGACGGCAACTGTTACCATATTGGAAATTCCAACAACTAATCCTTGCAGGAAGACTTTATTTGCTGGCTCAGCATAAATCAGTATATCAAGAGAAGGTGCGACAAGGAACCAGCCGATTGCTTGAACAATCACCTGAACAATATTAAATGTAATAATTTTTTTAGTGCCGAATTCACCAGATTCGATATCGATGCTTTTAGAAGCCAGACCAATTAAAAATCCGACAAGCAAGCTGACAACAACCCAACTCCACCAAATAGATCCATAAAATATTAAGTCTTTTAACGCATGACCGATAAGTCCGATTAAACCGCCTGCGACAGGCCCAAAAATAATTGACATAAGTGCTAAAAATGCATAAGTTGTTTCAATATTGGAATTTGGTATCCCTGTTGGAATGGACGCAAATCTTCCCAGAATAACAAAGACAGCTGCTCCAATTCCGATTGCTACGATTGTTTTGATCGATAGATTGTTTTCTTTCATGAACTTCCTCTCCTTTTTTTTATTTTTATGATTATATTGAATTTCCATTATATACGAAATTCGGTACTTTGCAGATAGTGATTTTCCATTTGGCACCTGCTTCAATATGGTAGGCCTTCGCAAATGATCCTTGATTGATTGCCACACCGATTTTGTCGAGCGAATTGACGTAAAGCAAAGGCTCGCCCAAATGACTATCCGCAAATGATCTGCCAAACGTCATAATATTTTTATATACTTGTCTTGTTTCATTTTCAATCGTTACTTCAAAAGAATCTCCGTAATCTACGTCTAACTTCTGAAACAAGCTGCGATCAATATTGGTCCATAAGTTTCCAAAGCGGACATCAAGTATATCAATATTCCCTTTAATCGCACCATTTTGAATATAGGCTTCTAAAACTGGCAGTTCAATTAGCGAATCGATTGGAATTTCCGGCCCCACCTGTTCAAACGTAATCACTTCGGATGCAAGCCGTGCGCCGGTATAAGCGTAAATATCACGTCCATGGAAGGTATAAGAATGCCCGGAATTTGGCAGCCGGTTTACCTTTTCATCGATCAGCCTTGCTTCTTCGATCCCAATATACTTCTTTATATGTGTGATCGTTCCATTGTCGGGTGTCACAATATATTGGTTTGATTTTGTCTTCACAACAATGCTTCTCCGTTCTGAACCGACACCCGGATCAACAACAGAAATAAATACCGTCTCCTTTGGCCAATACGATATCGTTTGGTACAGCCTATAAGACGCTTCCCAAATATTATATTGGGGAATATCGTGGGTCAAATCAAAAATCCTCAGGCTGGGATTAACATTCAAAGCGACTCCATACATTGCACTGACAGCTCCATCGCTTAATCCAAAATCAGTTTGAATAACTAAAAAACGATTCATAAATTTTCCCCCATACATTGTTGTTTTATAAAAAAAACCACGTCTTTATCTATATAGATAAGGACGTGGTTTTGCTCACGTGGTACCACCTTACTTCACTGTTTGCTCGCACAAAACAGCCTCTGCCAGTACTACGGGCTTAATCCCTTCATACTGTGGTATTTGTAACGAGTACCAAACTCGGCGGAACCTACTTGTACCTTCGTGCTTTGTTGGGATAAAACACGAAAATAATACTTTCAGCACGCAACTCAGAGGCCATTGTTCGGGTTCGTATTTTTGCTTCTTCTCAGCTACCGAAGCTCTCTGTGAAAAATAACTGAACCTTACTTTTCCTCTTCATAGTTATTGTAAGAAAATTATTAACAATTTTTTAATTAATTATAATCACCGCCGCGAACATGTCAAGCGTTGGAATACGAAAAGTATGGAATGTGGCGGGGATTTGGTGCGGTGTGCTGGATATTAGGCTTGATGTGGAACTTTTTTAGGTCTGATGTGGAAAAGATTTAGGTCGAATGAAATATGTTTGTGCGTGTGTGGAACAAACTTGGTTCGGATAGTGAACAACCTTTTGCACGGCTGTACTTCACCCGTAGTGGGCTTAAAAACGCAGATATGCTTCGGTATACTGACGGTTATCCCCTTTCCCGACGGTCACCATGGCAGGATTAAACACACCGGCACTTTGCTAATTAAAATGGTAACCTAAGAAAAATGAGGAAGGATTACTCATGTTCTTGTTTTTTGGAAGACAACTAGAATCTATTTCTAAGGAAGGAGGCACTTGCTGTGTAAAAGGGCTTACCTTTTGGTATAGTTTTTGGCTCTGTGCAAAATTTGTCGAATCATTGGTGATTGAAAGATAAGATAAGGTGTATTACAATAACATTATCAGAACATACGTTCTGAATGTATATGGTGACAAAGTTTTCATTAGAACGTCTGCTGGTTGAGATTTGTCAAGAAGTGCGTTTTGTAAGGCGATGCACTTTCTTTTATCTGAAAAATCTGCAAATAACTTCGGCTTTTCTTTAGATAAACCTCAGCTCCCCTCCAAATTCTCCTCGAAAGGATGATTCCCATTATGAAGGAATACCTCGATTTAAAATTGGATTTTATGTTTAAACAATTGTTCGGCCATCCGAGCCGAAAGCAGCTTACAATCGCTTTTTTGAATGCGGTTTTGCATCGGACAGGCCATGATCGTATCATCGATGTGCAGTTTGATAACACAGAGCTGGCAAAAGAGTTCGAAGAAGGGAAAATGAATCGGCTTGACGTGCTCGTGTGGACCGACCGAGGCGAGCGGATTAACGTGGAAATTCAAATCATTGACCAGCACGATATGCCGGAGCGGATTTTGTATTACTGGGCGAGGCTCTTTTCCCAGTCGCTCTTCAAAGGCCAAGGGTACAGCGAACTTCCTCCCACCATTATGATTGCAATTCTCAACTACCCGCTCTTTCCGCATGAAACCGATCGGTTTCACACCATCTTTCATATCCGCGAAGATAAAGAACAATTTCTTTGGAGCGCGCATCTTGAATTTCACGCCATTGATTTATCACAATTTATGGTAAAATGGAAGAAATATAGACGTGATGTGAAGCGATCTTCGGAGTGGCCCTGGTTGATGATGCTGTCAGCGGTGGATGCCCGGAAACAAGAGATTGATGAGACGATTCTCAAGGAACTGGAGGTGTTGGCGATGAACGAGCAAGAAATTCGCGAAGCATTGGAAGAGTGGGAGAAGATAAGCGTCAGTTCGGAAAATCGCTACGCGTATGAAATGCGGCTGAAATGGCTGCGGGATCAATTGTCCAATCTTCTTGGCGAGCGGCGTGCGGGGATGGAGGAAGGGTTGAAACAAGGGCTAAAGCAAGGTCGGGAGGAAGAACGGAAGAACATGATCCGACATATGTCGGCGAAAGGAATGGCAGCGAAAGATATTGCCGATCTCACTGGACTTGCGGAAGAGGAAGTGCGAAAGTGGTTGAAATAGATTGCCTGTCATTTGTCGAAGCCGTTTGACAGTGGTTTAGGCTTATTCATCCGAAGAAGTAGTGGAAACGTTAGAAAACCTGCCGCCTAATAAGGCTTTGCTGCGCCATCGAAAAATAAATGTAGCACTCGGTAGGCGAAAAAAATGAAAGTGCTCTTGCATGAAACTGAAGATCGCACTTTCCTTTTAAAGGACTTTTCCATGCAAGAGCTATTTTATATCCCCTAATTTTTGAGCTACGGGTATTATTCAATAGAAACCATGCTGGTCATTCAGCATGGTGGTATCATGGACTCTAGCGATTGGGCAAATCGCCGAATTCCCTCGGGAATGGATTTTGTTTCTACTCGGCCGTAGGTAAAACGTATATATTTAATTAATCATATTGAAAATAAAAAAGAGTCACAATCTGTATCTCAAATATTAAGAAGTATGCCAGTTTGGGGAAAATGGTACGGACCTGGACATGGTGGCGGTGTACCAAAAAATAAATTAGATTCTTTATGTATGACACATGATCTTTGTTATAAAGTAAAAGGATATTTCGATTGTGGCTGTGATAAAGCTTTAGTAGCTGGGATAACTGCCGCTCTTCTATTTATGAAATCTGACGAAAAAAGAGCTGCCTTAGCAGTAGCAGCTTACTTTAGTATAGCACCTTGTAAAAAATAATAGAGTGGGGAATTAAATGATTTATAAACTTATCATGTTTATAATATTTTGTATTTTAATGTTTATAGGATATTTAATTGAATGGATTACAGGAGGAAGACCTTGAATTTAGGATCATTATCTTAGTCAGTTCTTGAAAATACAAAACATCAGCTAGTACTTTCGCTTGTTGACAAAGTCTCTGCTTAGACAGTCTACAAGCTTTATTACTATATCTAAAAGTTTGACAGAGTACACTAAAGAAAAGCCCGAAAATACTGGTGTTTTGTACTATACCCACAACACGGGGGTGTCTAATAAGTTGTTTTTACGGCATGATTTTACGTAATAGCCGACCAAGCCCTAACTTTTCCCATACCTTTCGGAACAGATAAACCGGCCCAAACTCTTTTGTCCAAAGCACGGAGACAGAAGAGGAAGAGCCTTGCCCGTGAATTCGGTCAAAGTAACGCTCTGAAAATTTGGCTAATCCCTCGATTATGTTATCGACAGAGCCATTCTCTAATAAATGTTCTAACCTCCCTAGATTACAAAGCGTTTGTTGCCGAACTTTATTGTCTACACGAAATGTACGACAAATTTGTAGTAGATATTGACGAACAGAACCATTTTTATTTTTTTGCTTGGGTCAGGTGCCTGTCACCACTCGATGCCCTGTCTGAACTCAAGGGATGGTAAAAAAAGTATACATATCCGTCTGTCATGACAAGGGATGAGAGTCCAAAAGCACTTACGCAGGAAATTCAAAAAATGGTTCGCTAACCTATGACTTACACCTGTTTTCAGCGAACCAAAAAAGCTCCAACAAAGTCTTGACTGACTCCGGAAAACGATAATCATACACTAATGCATATTCATCTGTTAAAATATTAATTATATTCTGACAAAAATAAAACCTATCGTTTTCGGAAGCAAGAGGTATTCTTTCGAAAAATTTACATCCATGAAACAAAATCATTAAATATACAAAGTAATCTATATATGGAATAAACGGTTTGCGGCCGTTTTATCACCGACAGAATGGGGGAGGGTGCAGTGGAGAAGATTGCCTCGCATGCGTATGAAAAGCCGGGCTGGAAACTGTATGTTTCGTTGCCGATTTTATCGTGGGCGTTGTATGATTTTGCGAATACGATTTTTTCCTCGAATGTGAATACGATTTTTTTCCCGCTTTATGTTTCGGAAACGGTGGGAAAAAGCGAGAGCTTGAACCAAATCGCCAGTACATTTATTTCGTATGCAAATGCGTTAGCCTCTTTCTTTTTAGTGATATTTTCACCTTTATACGGCACATGGATTGACCGGACCGGGAGAAGAAAGAAATGGCTTGGGATTTTTACGACTCTTTCGGTTACGGCAACTTTGCTTATGGGTGTTGCCGGATATTCGAATCTTGGGAATGCCATGTTTGGATTGCCGGCGTCTTTTGTCATAATCGTGCTTTTATTTGTCGCAGCAAAGTTTTTTTACCATTCGAGCCTTGTTTTTTACGATTCCATGATTTCCAGTTTGGGGAATAAACAGGAAATACCGCTTATCTCCGGTTTTGGCGTTGCTGTCGGATATGTCGGAACGCTTGTCGGGCTCGCTGTGTATCCGTTTGTTGGAGAAATGGATTACTATCGGGCTTTTATTCCAAGCGCCCTTTTGTTTCTTCTCTTTTCTTTCCCGCTGTTTTTCTTTGTCAAAGAAGAAGCCGAAAAAGCCGATGCCTTAAAGCGAAAGGCCGGATTTTTTGCAGGCTATCGGGATATTTATGCAACATTAAAAGAAATGAAAAAGTATCAAAACATTTTTACTTTCATGATTGCTTATTTCTTTTTGAATGATGCGGTGGCAACGACGATCGCCATCATGTCCGTTTATGCCAAAGTCATTGCCGGGTTTACGGCAGGGGAGTTCATCCTTTTATATTTAGTCTCCACAGTTTCGAGTATTATCGGTTCCTTTCTTTTTGGCTATATTACGAGAAGCAAGGGAGCCAAAAAAGCGGTTTTGTATGTCGGCATCGTGATGTGCATCGCACTGGCGATAGGGGTGCTTGCTTTTTCCAAGCTATCTTTTTGGATTGCTGGGAGTTTGTTCGGCGTCAGTTTAGGAGCGATGTGGGTCACTTCGAGAACATATATAGTCGAACTTTCCCCGCCAGATAAGCAAGGGCAATTTTTCGGACTGTTCGCTTTTTCTGGAAAAGTGTCAGCCATCATTGGTCCAGCGATTTATGGAAGCATTACCCTCCTTTTTCATTCATATGGAAACATTGCCAATCGGTTGGCGATGGGATCGCTTTTGATGATGGTGCTCCTTGGCATTTTCTTTTTGCAGAAGGTAAAGCCACAGAAGCCTGCCGCGCCGAAAAGCTGATGAGAGGTTTTAAGGAGGACATTGCCGAAAGCTATTCCGTCATTGAAATCATGGAAGCACAAATAACTACCAGCCGCCATCTGGGCGCTCTTGTTCGTCTTTCTTGTTGCCTCATCGCTAAAAATTTATGAAGAACTTATTTTAAAAATTGGTTCTAAAATGAATTGACTTAACCGGACAAAAAATTAAGGTCAAGTAGATGAACAACCATATCTGAGCATACTGCTTATTTAGCATAAATGATTCGAATAGAAATTTTACATGGAGTGGCGGACATGTTAGGCTTGATGCCTTGCGAAGCAAGGATTGGCGCTCGCTCCTTTCGCTAGGAAACATGTCCGCAGAAGCTCCTTGTCAAGCGATATAGACCTAAAATTTTATACAGGGAATGGAATATTCGTATTTTGTCATTCATACATTTTTTAATTGCCAAAACAGATAAATTAAGCAAAAAGGTTGGTGTTTAAACTTTCGGAGCCAGTTCGACAGCGGCGCGAATGGCTTCGAGCATGCTGCGTTCGTCCGCCAGATTTTTTCCTGCGATATCAAAGGCTGTTCCATGGTCGACAGATGTGCGTATGATACCGCCTTTGAGGCTGACGGTGATGTTTACTCCGGCTTCCAGCCCCAGCACTTTAATAGGGGCGTGCCCTTGGTCATGGTAGCAAGCGACAACAATATCAAAATCTCCGCGCACCGCACGGTAAAATAATGTATCTGCCGGATATGGTCCGGTTGCATTGATTCCTTCCACTTGTGCTTTTCGGATGCCGGGAATGAGTTTTTCCTCTTCCTCTCCATTGCCAAACAGTCCGTTTTCTCCAGCGTGAGGGTTGATGCCGCACACGGCGATGCTTGGGTTTTCTTTTCCAGCTCTTGTCAACGTTTCATGAGCCAGTTTAATGACTTTGTAGGTCCGATCGGAGAAGGGAAAAAGGCTTTTAAGAACCTTCCCCATGAGTCATGTCAGATCGAAAAATTTTAAATAAAATTTCTTTTGCTCTTAAATGGGTTGTGCGTATAAAAGCTGATAGTTCTCTTTTAACTACGGACAGATATTATAAGTGAAAGGGAAAAGGTCACAGCGGAAAATAGAAATTGAGCATTCTTAACCAAGATGAATCATTTTAAAACATTATGGCATTGTTCCTAAAGCGGCTATTCGTCCGATGTAAAGTTGTTGTTGTAGAAATCTTTTTAATAAATAACACGGTACAATCTATCTACGGCAACTGGTATGTCTTCATTTTTTATATTGGCAAATCCGATAACCAAAATAATTTTTTTCCCTTCTTCGATATTGCCTAGTAAATTGAATCTCTTCATGGAGTATATTTCAAGTTTTTCTTTTTTTGCTCTTTCTTCAATTTCTTTATACCCTTTATCTGTTTTGAATTCCGCAATGAAATGAAGTCCTGCCGGCACATTTTTAATCTTAATGCCATTTCGAAATTTCCATTTCAATTCCTTAATCAGGTTTTCTCTTTTTATCTCATAGTGATTGTTCATGCGCTTGACGTGTTTTGCGTACTCGCCGCTTTCAATAAAATAGTGAAGCGTAAATAAATTCAGTGTATTGCTTCCCTGTATCCAATATGAAAAATGTCTTTTGTACTCTCTTAATAAATCGGGAGGCAAAACGAGATAACTGATTCGGAAACTTGGCATGATCGTTTTGGAGAATGTTCCTGCATAAATCACGCGTTGATTCCGATCTAGGCTTTGCAGCGACGGAATATTGTCCGTTCCGTATTTAAATTCGCTATCGTAATCGTCTTCTACAATATACCTTCCTTCAGAAGCCGAGGCCCAATTCAAAAGTTCAATTCTTCTTGAAATAGGCATAATGATTCCGGTCGGGAATTGGTGTGACGGGGTGATAAAAAGGAAATGTGGATTCAAAGCTTCCACTTTCTTGATGTCTATTCCTTTTTTATCAAGATCGATTGGAAAAACTTCAAAATTCATATCTTTTAATAATTGGTAGATGCGAGAATACCCAGGGTTCTCAATTGCAGCTTTTATATTTTCCCTCTGCATGCCCAACACTTGACGTAACAAGGGCTGTGTCCCGGGGCCGATAATCACTTGTTCTGGTTCGCATTTAACACCGCGTGTAAGCGCAATCATACGCGAGATGGTTTTTCTCACAAGGTAAGGACCTTGAGGATGAGAAATGTCCGAAAGTTCGTTTTTGTGATTTTTTATTGCTATTTTTTCACACTTCATCCATTCTTTAAACGGGAACATGGAGATGTCAGCCGTCATATGTGATAAGGAAAGCCATCCCTCATCTTTCTTGGAGAATTCTTCTTTTAAATCATCTGGAAAGTTCATTTTAGCCTCTTTTTGATTGTTGAACTGTGTAATATTTTCCACATAGTAGCCTTTTCTTTCAATTGCGTAAATATATCCTTCAGCCAGGAGCTGCTCGTACGCATTTGAAACCGAATTAATGCTCACTCCTAATTTTTCTGCTAATTTTCTTTTGGAAGGCAATTTCTCATTGGTAGGGATCTTTCTCTCTAAAATCGCTTCTTTTAACGATTTATAAATTTGTTGATAGATATGATTTGACTTATCCTTTTTATCTATTTGAAAAAATATCATGATCTATCTCTCCCTCTGGTACCTGAAAAATCAGAAAACTGGTACTTTTCTTTTAATGTATTTATCATAATATTATTTATTATCAGTGTAAATTATCAGGATAAATGATGTTAGAAATAGTAACATAAAAAGAAAATAAAAATGTAAGGGGATTCAGGCTTTTATTTTTCCTTAGAATTGTTTTTAGTCTATGCGATTTCCGTTATTAATGCAAAAGCTGTGGAGATGGTTATAGAAATGTGCATTTTCTAATTATGTATTCGTATGTGACGGAACAAAGCTTTTGTTTTCTACAATGTTTTATAATAATACTTTCTTAATAAATTTAAAAGGGAGTGAGAGTAATGAGTAATAAATTTTCAAAATCAATGTCAAGAGTCGATGTTCTATTTCTTTCTGTTGGAGCAATGCTTGGATGGGGATGGGTTGTTCTTTCTGGTGATTGGATAAGTAAAGCAGGTTTTCTAGGAACGGCAATTGCCTTTTTGTTAGGTGGGCTGCTTGTTACTTTTATTGGTCTGACCTATGCAGAGTTAGCAGCTGCAATACCTGAAACTGGCGGTGGATTAGTGTTCGTCCAGCGAGCCTTTAATGATAGGTTGGGATATATTGCTGCATGGAGTGTCTTGTTTGGATATGTATCAGTTATTACCTTTGAGGCAGTTGCATTACCTACCGTCATTGATTATATAATTCCTGTTGATCACCAACTCTTTTTATGGAATCTCGGAGGATGGGATATTTATTTAACTTGGGTTTTGATTGGATCCTTTGGTTCGCTGTTGTTGACATCGATGAATTATTTTGGAATTAAACCGGCTGCTATTTTTCAAAATATTTTAACTATTGCTGTTATTTTAATAGGCTTAGTTTTAGTTTTTGGAGCATTTGCAAATGGAGGTTCAGTGCATACGAATTCAATTCTTGGAGAAGGAGTGGGGGGAGTGATGACTGTTCTTATCATGATTCCATTCCTATTTGTAGGGTTCGATGTTATCCCGCAAATCGCTTCAGAAGTAAAAGCACCACCAAAAGTAATAGGTAGGATACTTATTTTTTCTATTATACTGGCCATTGTTTTCTACATTTTAATTGCATATGGGGTATCAGTTGGATTAACACCGTCTCAACTCGAGGTTACCCGACTTGCTACTGCTGATGCAATGACGAATCTATTTAGAAGTCCAGTGTTTGGAACAATTCTTGTGATTGGTGGGGTTGCCGGAATCGTGACAAGTTGGAATGCATTCATTATTGGTGGAAGTCGAATTTTATTTGCCATGGCGGAGAGAGGGATGATTCCAAAATGGTTTGCTTACATTCATCCAAAATATAAGACACCGACACATGGCATTATCTTTTTAGGATTACTTGGTTTTTTTGCACCATTTTTAGGGCATTCAGCTTTAAACTGGTTTGTAAATGCTGGTGGCATTGGAATTGTCATCGGTTATATGCTTGTTTCCATCTCATTTATGAAACTTAGAAAAACAGAACCTGAATTAGAACGTCCATATAAGATACGAAATTGGAAATTAACTGGAGTCATTGCCATAATTTTAAGTATTATATTTATTACTTTTTATTTACCTGGAATGCCATCTGCGCTTGTTTGGCCTATGGAATGGTTAATTGTGTTTGGGTGGTATGGAATCGGAACAATCTTGTATCTGTTTGGTTCTAGAAAAGACTCTGTGAAAAAATTTAAAGATGTCTCGTCGACTTAGCCTTTGACGAGAATCCCCTTTAAAGGATTTCTAATTTATATAGAAAGTGAATTGGAAGGTAAATGAGAACAGTGTGCATTTTAAGTTTTTACCATGTCCCTAGCTTTATAAAGAGTGTTTAACGTTTTAACTGGTACCTGAAAAATCAGAAAACTGGTGCTTTTCACTATAACAGAAAATTGACATAATTCGTATATATATTGATTTTGAGGAGGCAATGAAAAAATGGCATCATCGACAACGATGGAAGACTTGCAGGCTAAACGGAAAAAGTATGTTCCTAAAGGGGTGAGCAATGGAAATTTAAGTATTGCGCATCATGCAAAAGGGGCTACCATCGTAGACATTGACCAGAATGAATGGATAGATTTTGCAGGGGCAATCGGAACTTTAAATGTAGGGCATAGTCATCCCAAAGTAACGGCTGCGGTAAAAGAACAGGTTGATAAATTTTTGCATCCTGGTTTTAATGTGATCATGTACGAAGGATACATTAAGCTGGCGGAAAAATTATGCAAGATTACTCCAGGCAACTTTGATAAACAAGCAATTCTTTTTAATTCGGGGGCTGAAGCAGTCGAAAATGCAGTTAAAGTGTCCCGTAAATTTACAGGCAGACAAGCGGTCGTTTCATTTGTCAGAGGGTTTCATGGAAGAACGAATCTGACGTTGAGCATGACGAGCAAAGTCAAACCATATAAATTCGGATTTGGTCCTTTTGCTTCAGAAGTGTATCAAGCTCCTTATCCATACTTGTACCGAAAACCGGATCATATGACAGATGAACAATATATTGATTGGACGATTGAAGAATTCAAGAGGTTTTTCGCTGCTACTGTGGCACCTGAAACGGTTGCTTGTATCGTAATGGAACCTGTTCAAGGGGAAGGCGGTTTTATTATCCCACCGAAGAAATTTGTCAAATTTGTCAGGGACTTCTGTGATGATCACGGTATTGTTTTTGTGGCAGATGAAATTCAAACTGGTTTTGGCCGTACAGGCAAATTGTTTGCAATTGAACATTTTGATGTTGTCCCGGATTTGATTACTGTTTCCAAGTCATTGGCTGCCGGGTTGCCTTTAAGTGGTGTAGTAGGCAAGGCGGAAATTTTAAATGCTGCCGATCCGGGTGAACTGGGTGGAACGTATGCTGGGAATCCTGTAGCTTGTGCCGCCGCACTGGCAGTCATTGATATCATCGAAGAAGAGGATTTGCTCACAAAATCAGAAATACTGGGACAAAAGATTGAGAAAAAACTGCTGGAATTACAAGCGAAACATGAGTTTGTGGGGGAAATTCGCCGCTTAGGTGCTATGGTAGCGGTGGAGATCGTAGATAACCGTCAGAACAAACGACCGAATAAAGAGAAAACGAATCAAATTCTGAAATATACGAATGAACATGGTCTTTTATTGCTTTCAGCTGGTATTGATGGAAATATTATACGCTTTTTAGCTCCGTTGGTTATTACTGACGAGGAATTAAATAAAGGGTTATCCATATTGGAAAAAGCTTTTGCTCAATGAACTGGGTGAAGAAACTGAGGATAAAATTGCCGGGAATCCATTAACCAGTGGCGTTATATATTATTATATCCCGGCAAAGAAAAACCCAGAGGGAGGTAAACCTTGATGGCAGCGACGATTAAAGTCACGAATCCTGCAACAGGTGAGTTGATCCAGGAAGTAAAGGCAGATACAGAAGAAGAGATTAATCTTGCATTGCGGAGAGGGCATGAAAGTTTCCGAAAGTGGTCAAAAATAAATGCACATGAACGATCGAGACTATTAAAGCTTTGGTCTAAAAAAATCCAAGAACATAAAGATGATCTTGCAAAGATCATGACAATGGAAAGCGGTAAACCTTTGCACGAATCATTGGGTGAAGTTGACTATGCAACTAGTTACATTGATTGGTATGCAGAAGAGGCGAAACGGCTTTATGGACGAACAATTCCTGCAAATACGGAATCCAAACGTATCATTGTCAGCCGCCAACCGGTAGGATTGGTTGCAGCCATTACTCCTTGGAATTTTCCAGCCGCAATGATGACAAGAAAAGCTGCACCGGCATTGGCAGCTGGATGTACATTCGTTGTGAAACCAGCAGAAGATACCCCGTTAACAACGATGAAATTGATTGAGCTCGCTCATAAAGCCGGAATACCAGCGGATGTAATTCAATGTGTGAATGGCTATGGCAGTGAGGTAGGAAAAATATTTACGGAAAGCAAATATGTCAGAAAAATTACGTTTACCGGCTCGACCCCTGTAGGAAAATTATTGATCAGAGACAGTGCCAGTACGGTTAAACATGTTTCAATGGAATTAGGCGGCCACGCACCGGTCATTGTTGCACATGATGCTGATATTGACTTGGCGGTAGAACAAACGATAGCTTCCAAGTTCAGAAATGCCGGTCAAACATGTATTTGTGCAAACAGAGTTCTAGTGCATGAAAGCATTGTAGAGGAATTTGCTGAAAAATTAACAAATGAAGTTAAAAAATTAAAAGTTGGAAATGGTTTGGAAAAAGGAACTCAAATTGGGCCAGTTATTAATGAAAAAGGCTTTAATAAGATTGTCTCGCAGGTCAACGATGCAATCAGTAAAGGTGCTGAAGTTCTTTGCGGCAATAAATACAATGCAAATAAGGAAAAAGGCTATTTCTTTGTTTATCCGACGGTTCTCAAAAATGTCAATGAGAACATGAAGATTATGCAAGAGGAAACATTTGGACCCATTTTGCCAATCACAACGTTTCAGGAATTAGAAGAAGCTGTTAATATTGCAAACAGCACGCCTTATGGTCTGGCCGCTTACTTTTTTACAAATGACTATAGAACAGGCATCTATCTGCATGAGCATTTAGATTTCGGAATTATCGGCTGGAATGACGGTTCTCCATCTGCTGCCCACGCTCCTTTTGGAGGAATGAAAGAAAGCGGAATCGGCCGTGAAGGTGGAGTGGAAGGCATTGAACCGTATTTGGAAACGAAATATTTGTCAATCGGGGATATTTATAAATAAAGGACTTTTTGCAGGGAGCTTTTAACAGCTGTTAATTTTCAATTTGATAGAAACTAATCGGTTTTTCATAAAGTTGGTTATATCCACCATCCATGATCAGAAATTCGATTTGGAAATTTGTACAATCTGTCACATTTCCGATCAATGTTGGGTCGACTTCTCCATCGTTTACATGAGTTGGAGTTACTTCGATCACAATCGGTAATTCACGTATCTACAGAAAGATGCACTTTATGGCCAAACCAAGTGATTTTATTGCTAAAAGAATCAAACTTTGCTCCCCAATTTGCATTGCCTGTTTGTTTTTAGGCTTGTTCTTTTCATAGGCGTTAATGGCGGCACTATCGATAGCCTGATGCCCTCCATTGATCACGCCTTCAGCTTGGCCTATCTGGACAAGATCATAAAAGATTTTTTCTGCTAGATTTTTTTGAGTGTGTTCATGGAAAATACTGTACTAAAAGTAGAGATAGATGGTGCAGGTCGACCGATTTAAACCGCATTGATAACGGAATGAATGTCTTAATCCAATCGGTTACGAAGGGCTGTAAACGTATCAAAACCTTTTAATGGAGCAGCAATAAGAGCTCTTAAAATTCCTTTCCTTAGAATGACCTTCAGCCCCCCTTGGGGTGAAGAATTGCTTAGCAAAGGGACGTAAATCAAGAGCACTAAAAAAGATTTGGCAAATTTTCTTTAGAATCTAAAATTTACAGTTCTTCAAAAAGGAAAATAGACTTTCTTGTAGAATGTACAAAGTGACTTCCCCCTAGCGAATTATTGTGTTTAGGCCACATCAAAAATTCTGCAAATGAGGGGTGAAGTCCTTTTTTCTTTTGAGAGTCTTATGGCTCTTAGAACAAAAAAATGTAAAATGTTCAAATAAAAAACTTGATTAGAAGTTAAAATTTTTTTATTTTTGTTCTTAATTTCTCTAAATTTCAAATGGTTCAGGTATCAATATTTGGATTTCCACAACCTAAGTTTAGTATCGTTGATAACTGGGCACTTCATAGTCAGCTTCCAGTTCATTAGGGTTTCTGTTTTTTTCCAAAATAAAAGGGCAGAGAATCGAAAAATCCTTATGCAGTGATATGCAAAGGGGCTATACATGGAGAGAGCTTTAGGTTTTGCTAAAATTATTGAAGCTGACGCTTGACTAAAGAATCATGGCTACAGAGGATTCACGCCAAGCCCTTGATGGATAGATCACATATATGTATATTTATACATAATTTTGATATAGGTATACTGCAACACTCTGTTCCGATTTTTATATAACTACAAATTATGATAATGCTTTAACAGATTATAGAGATGATTTCGTTATGCCATTATGTATGGATGATATAGAAGATATCCAAGAAGTTTTAAATGAGAAAAAACATAGAGTTATACATTTACATGGACATATCGACAAACCAGCATCAATGATTGTAGATGAGGATGACTATAATAATTTTTACTCTGATGATAAAATTACTAGCAAACTTTACTCGATTTTGGGAAACAGAAAATTATTGTTCATTGGGTTCTCTTTTAATGACTATTATTTTAAAGATTTGTACTCAAAAATAATTAAAAATATTGGCGGAGAACACTTCATCATCGTTCCCAACCTGCACGTCTTTGATGCAAAAGAATACTTAAAAATAAACTTAATCCCTATAGGAATTAACGTCAATAAAGATAATAACGGTAAATATTTGAATTATGTTAAAGCACTCAAAGTTATATTTGAACAACTAACATAGTAAAAAACTGATAATAAGCAAACTGATTTCTAATCTTTGTACTTTCGATTAGGAAACAAGTCTACTACTCACCTCACTCCATGTTAATACGGTGTTTCAGCTGAAATAGAGAGGCCTACGTTTTCACGAGCGAAATAAAATAATTCAAATTAGAACTTCGGCAACGCCTCGACCGCATCCGCCAAATCGCTGTAACTGTCCTTTAAGTACCGGGAAGTCGTCGCGATGTGGCTATGCCCAGCGAGTCGGCGCACTTTCTCAATATCGTTGTTTGTCGCCTTTAACATCCACTTGCAGAACGTGTGGCGAAACATATGAGGCGTCAGCTTTTTGCCTGGTGGACTGTAGCTTTCGACCATGCGCTGAATACCGCGTACGGAAAACTTCGGTGAGCGCTGGCTGTAAAAGACGTAGGGAGATGCGTCCACGTGCGGCTTCTTTTTTGCCATCTCTGCTCGAAACGCCAGCCAATCCTGAAGCTCCGCAAACAGGATGTTGGAGATCGGGACCGTGCGCACCTTCATCCCCTTGTTGACGATCCGGAGGCGCTTCATGTCGAGGTCAATATCCGTAAGCTTTAAGTTCGACAACTCCTCCAACCGCAAACCGGCGTAGACAAACAGGTACACGATCGCCCGGTCGCGACGGTATTTCTCCTCTGGATCCACACCGCGGCTATGGATCGGCATTTTCCGCATTCGATGCAACAAATCTTCAAACTCCTCCTCCGTCAGCCACATGATCGTCTCCTGATCTTCGTCGGCCGTTTTCAAATCCGAAATGCCTTTCATCGGATCCTGGTCGAAATACCCTTTCTCCACTGCCCAGCCGTAAAAACTGCGCAGCGCGTTCAGCCGCCGGTTGATCGTTGAGGTCGCGAGCGGTTTCCCTTCTACCGGACTTAACATTTGCTGGATCCATTTGCGGATGTCCGCCGAGGTCACATAGTCGCCGAAGCGCAGATCCAAGTCCTTCAAAAACTGATTCACGTCATTCAAGTAGGAGATCACCGTGTTCGGGGAACACCCCTTCTCCTTGAGGTACGTCTCGTATTCGTGCAGCATTGGATTCACCTCGATCTTATATGACGAGTTTATTTTGTTGCTTTTGGCAAAACACCAGAAAAAATAACCTTATGTGACGAGTATATCATAGAAAAACTGAGATCGATAGACATATAATACAGATTATATGATAAGTTTAGATAAAAAATATTAGAGACGCAATAAATTTAACATCGGCGACCCGTAGTCTTTTGGGAGCTGTCCTGGTTTGCAGTGAATGAGCCTTTCCATATCATAGATCGGATTGATAATTACAGGATTACAATGCTTCTAAACAATAAAGAAATAAGAACTTCCTACTAATTTTTATTGGATCATCATCAAAAACTGTATTCGGTCTTTAAATTTTGTGGTGAATAGCCTTCACTTGTTACTAAACATTAAACATCTTGTGTGCAGTTTAATGGATTATTTATCAAAATATATTGACAAATCTAAATATTATAAATTAAAATTACATCGAAGACATCTTGTATGGTACATGGTACATGGCACATAGTTTGTTAGGGGGGGATAAGTTGAATTTTTCAGTATCAACTGAGAGCATTCATGCGCAAGTAACAAATATCATTCGTCAGGCAATCGTTTCAGGACAATTAGCTATGGGTGAAAAACTTTCTGAAGCTGCATTAGCACAGAAATTAGGTGTAAGTCGTACTCCGGTTCGCGAAGCTTTGAAACAACTACAAAGAGAAGGTTTGGTGGAAATCATCCCACGAGTAGGTACTTGTGTCACCAAACCAACCGAGAAAGAAATTACGGAGTTGTTTGCATTAAAAGAAGTTCTTGAGGGACTTGCAGCCGGACATATGGCTCAAAGAGAAAAAGTACCTGAGTTACAGGAGCTAATAAAAGCTATGGAAGACATGGATGAGGCAGCAAAAAACAGAAATATTGATGATTACGTTGAAGCTAATGATCGCTTTCATGACGCTATTATTAGAGGATCTGGAAACAGCAAACTTCTGTATCATTTTAATCTCTTAATTAACCAGCTTCCTTACAGACGCTTTGTTTATATGACACTTGATCAACCCCAACGTTTAGAGAAATCTGTGGAAGAACATCGACGTATCGTAGAAGCGATTACATCCGGAGACCATCAATTAGCTGAGAAAATGATGAGAGAGCATGTGAAGGCAAGTGGATCAAAATTAATGGAATTCATGAAAGCTGAGTTGTTTCGTGATAATAAATCAAAAACAGGGAGGTAATCTAAAGATGAAATTCGGTATATTCGCGAATCTGGCGGGTCCTGGTAGACATAATGAATTTCCCAAAGTTCTTGATGAAGCAAGAGAGCAAGCGGTTTATTGTGATCAGGCAGGATTTGATTCTATTTGGTATACGGAGCATCATTTTGGTCATGAAGGTAACGAGTTGATACCCAACCCAATTTTAATGGGAGCAGATATAGCAGCACGGACTAAACGAATTCGGATTGGTCAAGCGGCTAACATTATTACTTTTTGGCATCCACTGCGTTTAGCAGAAGATATAGCTTTGTTGGATCAATTGAGCGGCGGACGTATTGAAGTCGGAATTGGACGCGGATTGTATGGACGAGAAGCAATGAATTTAAATCAATTAGCTGATCCACGTGATCAGGAAAAGAATAGAGCGTTATTTGAGGAAACCTACGAAATTCTGATCAAAGCTTGGTCCCAGCGTTTCTTCTCCCACGAAGGTGAATTTTATCAATTTCCTGCACCAGGATTGAAGTGGAATCACCCGTTAAGCCCACCGTCCGAAGAATATATGGATATGGAAAAAGGTGAGATCAAAAAGATTTCCATTATGCCGCCAACCTATCAGCGGCCACATCCTCGGATCTGGCAAGTGATTGATTCACCGAGATCTATTAAATGGGCCGCCGAGCATCAAGTGAACGGAATCTTCTGGATGCCTACGGTGAAAGAGTTAAAAAGACGCTTTGAATTATATCGGGAAGCTCTTTCAGAGGCAAAAGGAACTCAGGTAGAACTTGGAGAAGGCCTTGCTCTCGTTCGAGACTGTTATGTAGCTAAAACGATGGAAGAGGCTAGAAGAGATGCAGAGGAAGCCGTATTGCGTACTTATCGTTGGATTTGCCATTGGCGTGGATTTGGCAATCTGATGAACCCTGGTGAGGAATTAAAACCAGACACTCAACTTAGTTATGAATTTTTGCATCCACGCAATTTGCTTTTCGGAACACCAGATTACGTAGCGGAAAAAATTCAAGAGCTTAAAGAAGAGCTTAATTTGCAGTATTTGTTACTCTGGACGAACCATGGTAACCTGCCTCATGAAAAAATTATGCGAAGCATTAAATTATTCGCAGAAGAAGTCATGCCGAGATTTAAAAAATAGGATTTTTTACTTAAGAATACTGGAGGAGAAATGCTAATGTTGGAAGTTCGCAAGGTATACACAGTTGTCGAAGAAACTTGGGTCGAGGGTGGCAAAGAAGTGAATCCACCGATCCGTACCATTTCAGCTATTGCAGTTATTCGTAATCCATGGCACGGACGCGGGTACGTAGAAGATTTAAAACCAGAGATACTAGCTTGTGCTCCTAAATTGGGAGAACTGCTTGTAAAAAAGTTGTTCGAAGTTATAGATTCTCCCGATGAAGTCGAGGCCTTCGGTAAAGCAGCTCTAGTAGGTGTAGACGGAGAAGTAGAACATGCGTCTGCATTGATCCATACCTTCCGGTTTGGTAATAAGTTTCGTGATGCTGTACAAGGTACTAGTATTTTACCTTTCACCAATAAACGGGGAGGCCCAGGTTCTTATATTACGGTTCCTATGGTTCATAAAACGGATGACTCAAAGCGTTCTCATTTCATTACCTTTGAAATTAACATACCTGATGCGCCTCGATCAGACGAAATTATGGTTGCAATTGGTGCTTCTACCGGAGGACGGCCGCATCCGCGTATTGGAGATCGCCATCAAGACATGTTGGAAATGGGATTTAAATAATATGAGGGGGTTTTTGATGAACAGGCAATTTACCTACTATACTGACGTCGGGAAGGGTGAACCTGTTATTTTAATTCATGGTGTTGGATTAGATTTAACGATGTGGGAGCAACAAGTTTATGCATTATCTTCACAATATAGAGTGATTAGCTATGATATGATGGGACATGGCAAGTCAGCCTGTCCCCCCGTTCCCTATACCCTATCTCAATTTGTGGAACAATTAGATGTTCTATTTTCTAATCTAGACATTCCACAGGCACATCTGATCGGATTTTCAATGGGAGGACTAGTTGCTCAAAGCTACGCGATCCAACATCCAGAAAAATTATCTTCTCTGACTCTCATCAGTTCTGTCGCTAGACGAAATGATGAGCAGCGTAAAGGTGTGCTTTCCCGAATAAAGGAAGTAGAGGAACATGGGCATAAGACAACTATTAATGCTGCGATAAAACGATGGTTTACGCGTACTTTTATATCCGAGCATCCAGAGGTAATTAGGCGTATTCGCTATCGTTTAGAAACAAATAACCCTGATGCTTACCTTGCTGCTTATCGAGTATTCGCAACAGCAGATGCTGAGGTATATGATCGATTACCTGAAATTAAGTGCCCGACATTGATTGTAACAGGGGAACTCGATCAAGGCTCAACACCTGAGATGGCTGAACTTATGGGAAATTTAATCCCACATTCCGAAGTCGTGATAATACCGGGTATCAAACATATGTTACCTATCGAAGCAGGGGGTCAACTAAATCAACTTTTGCTTTCAACATTAGAAAAGTATAGTGGAAGGGAATGGAAAGAATAGAATGAGTGAACTTAAAAGATACAAAATGTATATCAATGGGGAATGGGTTGAATCAAGTAGTGGGGAGTATTTTGAAAGCTATAATCCAGCTACTGAAGAACCTTGGTGCTTAGTGGCCAAAGGAACAGCAGAGGATGTGGATCGTGCTGTAAAAGTAGCTCACCAGGCTTTTGAAAGTTCTAAATGGTCATCTATGACATATACCCAACGCGGAAAACTTTTACGGCGTTTAGGAGACTTGATTGCTGAACAGGTTGATAATTTAGCGAAATTCGAAACATTAGATAACGGGAAGCTTATCCGTGAAATGCGGGGACAACTGCAATACCTACCAGAGTTTTATTATTACTATGCAGGTTTAGCCGATAAAATTCACGGAGAAACACTCCCTATCGATAAACAAAATATGCTCGTTTTTTCATCACGTGAACCTTTGGGAGTTGTGGCTGCAATTACTCCTTGGAATTCCCCGCTCTATCTTACGACATTAAAGCTTGCTCCAGCCTTGGCAGCGGGTAATACCATAGTTATAAAACCATCAGAGGTTACATCTGCGTCTCTGCTAGAATTAATGCCTCTAATTGAAGAGGCGGGGTTTCCACCGGGCGTTGTAAATGTTGTAACCGGATTTGGCGACCCTGTAGGAAACAGTTTAACAAGTCATCCGCTTGTCAGACGTGTTGCCTTCACCGGGGGACCGGAAACAGCGCGGCACGTTATCCGTAATTCTTCGAACAACTTTGCTCGGCTTACTTTAGAATTGGGAGGAAAATCCCCTAATATCGTTTTCGATGATGCTGATCCTGATAGTGCAGCCCTTGGTATAATCGCGGGGATTTTCGGAGCTGCTGGTCAGAGCTGTATAGCCGGATCACGAGCATTTCTTCAGAAAAACATTTATGATCGAGTGCTAGAGAAATTAGTAGATCGTACTTCTAAAATCATCATTGGTGATCCAATGGATTCAAAGACTGAATTAGGCCCATTAGCTACTGAATCACAATTAAAAAAGGTGGAATATTATGTAAGTTTAGGAAAAGAACAAGGGGCACATCTTATTTATGGTGGAAAGAAACCAGCGTCTTTAAAGAAAGGATGGTATTTTAAACCAACTATTTTTGAACATACGGATACCAAAATCCGTATTGCTCAAGAAGAAATTTTCGGTCCCATATTGAGTGTCATTCCGTTTGAAAAAGAGGAAGAAGTGATTGCACTAGCCAACGGAACGAATTATGGATTGGCTGCAGGAATCTGGACGAATAATTTGTCAAGGGCTCACCGAGTTTCCAAATCTTTAAAAGCTGGGATTGTTTGGATAAATACCTATAGAAGCATTTCTCCTATTGCTCCTATTGGTGGATCGCATTGGAGTGGATACGGGCGAGAAAGTGGGTATGAAGCGATTTACGAATATACCCAAAGCAAGGTCGTTTGGGTAAATACTTCATCTGAACCGATGCTAGATCCGTTCATAATGAGGTAAGCAATACATTTATCAATACAACATAGGGTGGGATACTTTTGAAATTATTGGGTATATCTGGGACAATTACAGGATCAAAAACACGGATCGTTGTCGCAAAGGTTTTAGAAGAAGTAAAGCGATATCATCCAGAAGTCGACATCGAGTTACTGGATATGAAAAATTATGATGTCCAGTTTTGTGATGGTCGCGATCCTTCTACTTACACTGGGGATACAAAAAAAGTCATCGATATTGTTAGCCTTGCTGATTTCTATATTATAGGTACACCGATCTTTCAAGGATCCATTACCGGGGTTCTCAAGAATTTATTTGATTTGGTGCCCCCACAGGCTCTCCGGAACAAGGTCATGGGATTTGTAGCGACAGGTGGCACTTATCAACATTATTTGGTGATTGAAAATCAATTAAAACCAATCGCTGGTTATTTTCGAGCCTTTGTCTCTCCCAACTATGTATACGTTCACAACGACCATTTTAGCCCGCAGAACGAGTTAATTGATCAGGAAGTATTGGATAGAATCAGGAAGCTAGCCAAAGAAGTGGTTTATATGCAAATGTCTCTAAAAGAAAATAAAATATAACAACGAACATATATGAAATAATTCCCTCAATCAGTATGTTTTGGTTACAATCTAACGATTTCTCCCTCATAGAATATCTTATTTTTTCTAAATTATGACGAGAGGAGGATATAGAATGAATCCAACAATGGAAGAGAAGATCAACTTGACCGATTTGTCTTTTACGCGCTTTTGCTGTGAAAGATACGGGATCAATAGAGGAATATATAATACCATTGATTCTTGGTTTTTTAATCAAGGATTCAGAAATATTTTAGAGAGAAGAAAAAAGATATTATCTTTTCTTGAATTCGTTCAAAACAAGCATACCCTAAACAGAAGTTCTAGATGTAAGTTTGGAAACGGTGGTTTAACTATCAAACTACAAGAATATTTTTATTCTCAAACTTAAATCCCGATAAAGCAATGTGGTTGATTGAAATTATTTGATAATAAGGATGATGAAGAGCATGAGAAGAAAATTGTTCATCAATGGAGAATGGGTGGAAACTAAAAAATATTTTTCCTTACATTCTCCTTATTCTGAAGAAATAATTGCTCAAATTCCTGTTGCAACAGAGATAGAAGTGGAACAAGCGATCGAATCGGCCTACTGTGCTCAGAAAGAGATGGAAAAAATGCCTAGCCATAAGCGCGCAAAAATTTTAGAAACCTTATCTTTACTGCTTGAACAAAGATCCGATGAAGCAGCGCGAATCATTGCTCTGGAAGCTGGTAAACCAATTAAAACAGCAAAAATAGAAGTAGATAGGACTATTCAAACATACAAATTTGCTGCTGAAGAAGCCAAGCGGATTTATGGCGAAATATTACCGTTAGATGCGGCTCCGGGTGGAGAAAATCGCATTGCCTATACAGTACGAGAACCGTTTGGGGTCATAGGAGCAATAACACCTTTCAATTTTCCAATGAACCTAGTAGCCCATAAAATTGGGCCTGCAATCGCTTCCGGAAACACAATCGTACTTAAACCAGCCTCCCAAACTCCGCTATCTGCTTTCTTTATCGCCGAACTTTTACAACAGGCTGGCTTACCTAAGGGGGCACTCAATGTTATTACGGGAAGCGGTAGCATGGTTGGTAACATGATTGTAAAAGATGAAAGGGTCAAAATGATTACATTTACCGGTAGTCCAGCTGTAGGGATTTCTATTAGAAATAAAGCGGGGTTGAAACGAGTAACTTTAGAACTCGGTTCAAATTCTGCGGTAATCATTGACAAGGGAGTAAGAAATCTAGATAAGATTGTTTCCCGCTGCGTAGCTGGTGCATTTTCCTTTCAAGGACAGATTTGCATTTCTCTACAGCGAATTTATGTCCACGAAGAACACTATGATGAGTTTGTTGAAAAATTTATAAAGCAAACAGAGATGCTAAAACTGGGCGATCCTCTTGATCCAGAAACAGACCTGTCCGCATTAATTTCGCCTAACGATGTACAACGCTGTCTAGATTGGATTGAAGAAGCTCGAGAATACGGAGCGAAAGTTGTCTTAGGTGGAAAAGCAAAAGGCAACATCTTGCATCCTACTGTAATATTAGAGGCGGATCCTGCGTTAAAAGTATCCTGCCAAGAAGTGTTTGCGCCTATTGTTCTAATTAATAAAGTAAGATCAGTGGAAGAAGCCATAAACTTGGTAAATGATTCACGTTATGGCTTACAATCTGGAATTTATACTGAAAATATTCACACAGCAATGATAGCAGCGGAAAAATTGCATGTTGGTGGGGTCATGATCAATGATATTCCAACCTTTCGCGTTGACCATATGCCTTATGGCGGTGTGAAGGAGAGTGGTTACGGGCGGGAAGGGGTGAAATATGCAATTGAAGAAATGACAGAACTAAAGCTTGTCGTATGGAACCGGAATTAGATCTCTTCGCTAGCCTTGAAAATTAAAATACTGACGGGGCGATCCTTTGATAAAAAAGCCAATGACCTAATTTCAAACAAATAAGAATCAAAAAGGCAAAAAAAAAAGCATATCCTAAAAAATTAAATTCTATTACTCATTTTAACCCATTGACCAGTTCGTTTGTCAAGAAGTGCGCTACATGCGCTAATAATGAAGCGCGTTTAGTAAATAGATTTTTATTTCGTAAGCGTTGTCAACAATAATCGTATCGGGAGGTACAACAAATGAAAATTGAAACACGTAGTATTGAATATATACCATCAGAAGAGCGGCATGGGAGAGCCAGGGATTTATTCCCTGTATGGTTTGGAGCAAATATGCATATAACAACTCTTGTGGCAGGAGCACTAACAGTCACCTTGGGGCTTAATCTGTTCTGGAGCTTGGTCGCGATTATTGTGGGTAACCTGCTTGGAGCGCTTTTCATGGCATCCCACTCTGCTCAGGGGCCGCAACTTGGGATTCCACAGATGA
Source organism: Aeribacillus sp. FSL W8-0870 (assembly GCF_037963755.1). Taxonomy (NCBI): domain Bacteria; kingdom Bacillati; phylum Bacillota; class Bacilli; order Caryophanales; family Bacillaceae; genus Aeribacillus; species Aeribacillus sp. FSL W8-0870. The sequence goes on along the minus strand of NZ_CP150165.1, from coordinate 3,790,413 downwards.
TCCAGAGTCGGGCTCAATTTGGGGTTATTGGAGCAATTCTACCATTATTCCTTGTCATGTTTATTTATTTCGGCTATTTCGCAAGCAGTGGATTACTTGGAGCTCAAACCTTAAGTAGTGCACTTTCAATCGATTTGAATTGGAGTATCTTGATCATGAACGCGGTATGTTTCATTATTGCCCTTTATGGCTATGATTTAATTCACAAGATGCAAAAATATTTCTCTTGGTTATCTTTCATTATCTTCCTAATTGCTACCTATATTATTATTTTCCAATTACCAATACCGGAAAATAGTTGGGCACTAGATCAATTTAATATGTCAGCATTTTTACTAGCTGTAAGTATTACCTCGACTTGGCAATTATCATATGCACCATATGTTGCGGATTATTCACGTTACCTCCCAATCAACACTAAAACATCTCACACATTTTGGTACAGTTATTGTGGTACAGTTATTGGTAGTTCTTGGATGATGATTTTAGGTGCTATTTTAACTGCGTCAATTCCGTATTATCTTGAGGATTCTGGAAGTAACTTGGCTAAATTATTCGGTAATTTCTCCATTATTATGTATATCGTTATTGTTCTTGGGCAATTATCAATCAATGTATTTAACTTGTACGGCGCATTTATGTCTACAGTTACAACGTTAGAACCATTCTATAAATTTCGCGTCACACCGAAAGTTCGAATGTGGTTCCTACTTTGTATAACGATTATAGGCACTGCATTATGTATTTGGGGGCAAGGGAATTTTCTTTCGTTTTTCATGAATTTTATCTTTTTCATCAGTTATTTTCTAATTCCTTGGACATCTATCAATCTTGTTGATTATTATTTGTTGCGTCGAGGTCTTTACAGCGTTAAAGATATCTTTGATGTAAATGGTTGCTATGGAAAAGTAAACTGGATTGCCATTATAGCATTTGTTGTAGCAATTCTCGCTGAAATTCCTTTCATAAATACTACTATATATGTCGGATCTTTCGCAAAAGCATTTGATGGAGCAGATATTGCATGGGCTGTAGGGTTAGTTGTACCCGCCGTACTATATTACTTTCCTATGAAACGTAAATTACATGATCCCATTGATATGACTGGAATGAATAACTATATGAATACACCTTAAAAATATTTTCGCTGACGCAAAATGAATAACTCTATTTGTATCATGGACATCATCGCAATATAGAGCAGAATCTATAGGTGGACTTGCTGCTTATCAAATCATTCCAATATGCCACCCTTCAAGTTTGGAAGTCCGCAAAGCCTTGATAAATCAATATTTCTAGAGGGAGGAATAGATATATATGTTCTCAAAAGAAGAGAAGCAACGTTTATTCAAAGAAGTAATGGGAAACTATCCAACAGGAGTAACTATCATTACTACCACATCCAGCGATGGGAACCCTGTCGGATTAACTGTGAACTCATTTACTTCAGTTTCACTAGACCCTCTCATGGTGCTTTGGTGCATTGATCATAAGGCTTCGTCCATTAATGACTTTATTAGTGCTGGGAAGTTTGCCGTACACATACTGGCTGGAGACCAAAGAGAATTATGCAAAACATTTGCAAGCAAAGGTGTCGATCGTTTTAACACCTGCCAATGGACTTTTTCCAGCAATCACCTTCCTATTATTGAAGATACTTTCGCCGTACTTCAATGCCAAACATTTAAAACAGTGGAAGCTGGTGACCACACAATTCTCATTGGAGAAGTCATCGACATCCAAATGAACAATAAAAAGCTTCCAATGCTGTATCATCGTAGACATTTTGCCACTATCCCAGCTGAATTTTATACAACACAATAAAGGCAATTCATTGCAAAGATCCTATAGGATGTACGGTGAACAACAATGAGAAACGAAATATATGTAATTATATTCAGATAAAACAAAAAAATTACAATGATAAGACGATTAAGTAAGTACTTTTCTCCATATAGACACAACAGTTATTGGATACAATTTACAAACTATAAAGAATAAAAGGGGTTGTTAGCGTCACTACGATTAGAGTGTATTTCATTGTTACCAACGCGATAACCCCTTTTTTTGTAAGAAATAGGTCAATGATAAGATGGGAAGGAGTGTGAATAAATGGAACGTACGTACTTTTGTATTAATCGGCGTTTCGACGATTTGTCATACTTATTAATGATGCTCAGTTTTCCAATTCTCCTGTTCCCCAACTTTTTACTGGTCGATTTTAGTGATGTATCAGCCTTAATAGTTTCTTTATTATACGGACCACTTGCAGGCATACTCATTGAAATGTAAAAAAATGTGCTAAACTATTCCTTTACATGTAGCAATACTGGTATTCTAATTGGTCATATTGCAAATTTTATAGCCGGAGTTACTTTTATTTTACCAGTATGTTACGTCAATCAAAAAATTCAATCAAAGAAAGGAATAATATTTGGCTTATCGACAGAAATAACTGAGATGGCGTTAGTAATGTGTGTGTGTTAAACTAATATGTCTTTTTACCTGCTTACACATTGTTTCTTAAAGCTCCCGTGTTGAATACTCCCGACCTGAAACAACTCGTTATATTCACTATTTTACCATTTAACATTATCAAGGGGGGCAATTATTAGTATTGTTTTTGGGATATTGTTTTGGCGTCTCTCTCCATGGTTACAAAAGCAATTTACATATCATGAAAAAAAGATGATATATTACTTGACAGTGATTTTGTGAGCACACGCCTCATCAACCATTTTTATAAGGTGTATAAAAATGTGGTGAACAAACGAGAATACATATACACAATAATAAAGAAATGATATTAGGTCAATAAAGTAGACACAAAAATTTATAGATTTTTTTTCGCAGCTACCGCGCTATCGCTTGGTGGCCTTTTAAAAATAATTACGACGTTGTCCTAATTATTTTTAAAAGGTAAATTTTCGGGTCTAACTATTCTATTAATATGTTCATTAAGCTCCCTTTTTATAGTACATACGTTCGTATTCAGATGGCGAAAAATACTCTGTTGCGGAGTGAATACGTTTATTATTGTAAAATATTTCTATATACTCAAATATGCTCTTTTTTGCTTCCTCCCTTGTTTTATAACGAGTCTGATAGATTAGTTCTTTTTTTATAACCCCATGAAATGATTCAATACAAGCGTTGTCATAACAATTTCCTTTGCGGCTCATGCTACATTTCATTCCGTATTCCATTAGCTTAGCTTGATAGTCATTTGAAGCATATTGACTCCCTCGATCAGAATGATGGAGGATAGAACCCTGTGGTTGTTGACGCTGATAGGCTTGCTTTAAAGCACTTAACACTAGCTCCTTTTTCATGGAACAGTCTATATGCCAGCCGACTATTTTCCTTGAATACAAATCCATCATACTAGCTAGATAAAGCCAACCTTCATCCGTTGGAATGTATGTGATATCAGCTACCCATACTTCATTTGGTTTCGTAACAGTAACATGTTGGTTTAAGACATTTTCGTGGACCGGATGGTTATGTTTTGAGTTAGTGGTAGCCTTATGCTTTTTCACGGTACGAGACTTCATTCCCTCTTTGTTCATTATGCGGGAAACCGTCTTCTGTGAAACCTTCATGCCTTCATGATTAAGCTTTTTGGCAACCTTTGGACTCCCATACAGTTGGCGAGATTCGATATACACACGACGCACTTCCTGCGTCCATTCTTCTCGACGCTCTTGTCTAGCACTTTTGGGACGATCACGCCATTTATAATAACCGCTTCGAGAAACTTTCAATACTTCGCACATCTTCTCCAATCGGTAATCGAAGCGATGCTCATGGATAAATGAATCTTTTACCGATGGTCTTTCGCGAAGAAGTGCATCGCCTTTTTTAAGATGGAGTTTTCCTCCTCCAGATCCCGAATACGTTTCTTCAGTTCACGAACTTCGTGGTCTTCGGATCGAAACGTTTGGGTTTCTGTTATTTCAGGTTCTTGCTTATATTTTTTCATCCAGCCGTGAAGAGTATTTTCGTTAATTTTGAGCTCACGAGCCACTTGTGCAACGGATTTCGCTTCCTCCAAAATATAACGAACAGTTTGACGCTTAAAGTCTTCCTCGTACCGCCTTTGTTTTTTTGTCATGTAGACACCTCATTTTTCAGTCTATTATTACTATAATAATCTGTGTCTACTTTTTAGTCTAACATCATAATATGTGACTTCATTGAAAAACACCAACACGAGTTTCGTGTAGTGAAGATGTGCCAAGTATTAGGTGTTTGCAAAAAGTGGATATTATGCTTGGAAAAAGCGTGAAAAGAGTCAACAAAAGAAACGAAAAGAAAAGCTAACAGCAAAGATTAAACGTGCACATTTAGAATCAAGAGGCCTATATGGTAGTCCTAAAATTACAAAGGTACTTAACGAACAAGGAACGAAGGTCTCACAAAAGACGGTCAGCCGTATTATGTGTGAGAACAATATTCGCTCAAAAACTATGAAAAAGTATAAAGCAACAACCAATTCGAAGCATAACTTGCCAGTTTATCCGAACTTATTAAATCAACAGTTTGAAGTAGACAAACCAGGTAAAGTGTGGGTTGGGGATATTACGTATATTTGGACTCGTGAAGGATGGCTGTATTTAGCTACGATAATGGACTTGTTTTCAAGGCGGATTATTGGTTGGTATATGAGTAAAAGAATGAACAAAGAGTTAGTAATAACAGCATTAGAACGAGCAATAAGAACTCAACCACCTAAGGAAGGGTTGGTCCATCATTCAGATCGCGGTAGCCAGTATGCATCTAAAGATTATCAAAAGTTATTACGTGAACATCATATCAAGACAAGTATGAGCAGAAAAGGAAATTGTTACGATAACGCTTGCATGGAATCGTTTCATAGCGTAATCAAGAAAGAACTTGTTTTTCTTCAAGACTATCAAACTCGTAAGCAAGCGGAACAAAGCATATTTGAATATATTGTGAGTTTTTATAATGATCAACGGATTCATTCTTCTAATAACTATATGTCTCCTATTGCGTATGAAAAACTTTATTACAGTAGTAATCAAGATATTACAACCTCTAGATAAGATTGCGGGTGAAACTCTCAATCTTATCTAGAGGCCACCAAGCGAAAGCGCGGTAGAGTTCAAAGTGAAAATCTTAATTTTTTGTTTCCATATTATTGACATAATACCAAAATGGTATTATCCCCTACAGGTAGACAGTAAAAAAAGAGGCTATTTGATATGACACCTAGGAGGGGATTTTTTATGGAAAAAAAATCGAAAACACTATGATGGAAATGCTAATTTAACTATGTACAAACATGATTGTTTAAAGCTATATAGTTTCTCTCATTGCCTTAGGGCAACTTTACATGGAGAGACGGGCATGATAGCCTTGTTAGGCGGAGCCAGCTATTGATATTGCTGGCTTCTTGGCTCGTAAGTCATGTCCGTAGAGGCTCCATGTCAAGTTATTACTATCCACTTAATAACATAATTATCCATAAAATCATTTTTGTACATCACTATACAATCAAAATTGTGCATTCTTATTTTGACATTTACACTATGATAGCCATATAAAAGAATTGTATCCAGTAAAATATAATCAGTTTGGAGAACTCTAACCGAAAATCAAGGGAAAACAAGATAATCCTATGAAAAATAGATCAAAGCGTCATTACGGAATAATCCAGACTGACTGATTATTGCTGAAACAAGGGGTTCAGAGCTTATATATGTTTAGATCAAGATGCTTTAAATCAAACTATTGAAACGATGGAAAAGGAAGCTGTTTTAAAAACGGATCATTTTAGCAAAATTCAGTTCTTGTTTACCTAATCATTTGTGCTGCTTTCATGCTCATATCACCGTAATCTTTCGCTGGCAGCAATATCTTCGTCACATTTCTTGTTGTGAATAGGTAAGTTTTCCGCGGCAAAATGTCATTACTACTTCAAGGCGGTCATTTAAAACAACTAAGTCAGCATCTTTTCCTTTTGCAATGCTTCCTTTGCGATCATAAACGTTTATTTGTTTAGCAGGGTTAACGGCTGCCATTTGAATAATGTCTTGAAGCGTACATCCGGTGTAAGCCATCATGTTTTTGGCTGCATCATTCAGCTTCAAAATACTTCCTGCCAGCGTCCCATCCCGCAAAACTGCCCGATCTTCATTCACTCGGACTTCTTGGCCTCCAAGTTCATAGATTCCTTTACCGAGACATTTCGCTCTCATTGCATCCGTGATTAAAATAAGCCCGTCATTTCCTTTATTTTGATAAGCAAATTTCACCATTTCCGGACACACATGAATGCCATCTGCGATAATTTCGCACAACACCTCATCATGCATGAGCACTGCTAGAGCAGCTCCCGGCTTGCGATGGTGCAATCCGCTCATTCCATTAAATAAATGGGTTGCATGGGTAATGCCAGCTTGTATGCTTTTAGCAGCTTCAGCATAAGAAGCATCTGAATGCCCGATGGAGGCGACAACTCCTGTTTGTTTTAAATAATCGGTTAATTCTATTCCACCTTTTCTTTCAGGCGCCAATGTCACAAGCTTTATCGCTCCGCCGGACATATGCTGCCATTTTTTAAATAACTGCAAGTTCGGTTCGAGAATATTTTCTGAGTGCTGTGCCCCTGCTCTTTTAGGGGAAATAAACGGACCTTCCAAGTGGACTCCTAACACTTCTGCATATCCGGGTTCATTCGCTGTTTCCATGTACTTTCTTACATTGATCAGAGCTTTTTCAATCCGCTGTTCAGAGCTTGTCATCGTTGTTGCTAAAAAACTCGTCGTTCCTTCCCGGGAGAGTGCCGCTGCCATTTTGCGAATTGTCTCATCGGTTCCATCCATCGTATCAGCGCCTGCTGCTCCATGAATATGCAAATCGATAAAACCAGGAATAACTGCATATTTGTTTTTGCTTTCAATTTTTTCAACCCGTTCGTCTGTAACAGTCAGCTTTTCTTGAGGACCAACTTCGAGAATTTTCCCATTTTCTATTAATACATATCCATTTTTGAAAACTCGTTCTTCAGCATATACCGTCATATTCGATAATAAAATCTTGTTCATAAAGATCTCCTTTTTCTAGTAACAATCTCTATTTAAATTGTATGTATGTGGAACAAAATGTTAAATGACTTTTATGGGATTTTTAAGCACATATATTGGGTCTATCCGGAAAATTGAAAAAATATGAAACTACTGCTTCCAGATAAAGAAGACTTTAATAATTCTTTTTAGCAGCTTTTCCTTTAAACCGCAGTCGTTTCAGTATTTTGAAGCAAACATATCGTTCATCTGCATGCCGGAATACACATTATATCACAATCGCTTATTCGTAATGTAAGCTTCCGTTCTGAAAGAAACGTTTTTTCGCTAGTGTGCATAAAGCAGACCGGTCCAATCAGTAAGGATATGTCGTTAAGCGAATGACACGCGAACAATCAAGAGACTGACAGCTGGATAAAGAGGCTGAATAATTTTTTTGATTTTCGCAAAACTTTTTATTTATTATTTGCGAATATATAGGTAGTGATAGAAGTTTTGAGCTTTGGGATTGGAAGTGAAGCTTCACGATGGATCAAGAGAAGAAATGGATAAAAGCAATACAGAAGCGGGCAAGTGAAAAAGCGGCAAATAAGCTGATCTCTTATTATTACAAAGAGATTTATGCGTTCGTATTTAAACAAACGTTTGATCAAGAATTAGCGAAAGATTTGACGCAGGAGATTTTCATCAGCATGCTGCGCGGCATTCACCATTATGAGGGGAAAGCGGCGTTCCGGACATGGCTGTATAAAATCGCAAAGGCGAGAATCATCGATTACTATCGCTCGAAAGAATATAAACAGCAGAAGAAAACGGTCAATTTGTTAACAGATCAGCGGGAAAGTGATGATGTGCTTTTTACAATCGAACAAAAGGACGAGGTAAAACAGGTTTTAAACCTGCTTGAACGATTTGATCATGAGAATCGACGAATTGTGCAAATGAAAATTTTTGCAGGCCAAACATTTGCCGAGATTGCCGCAAAGCTCCAGATAAAAGAATCAACCGTAAAAACGAAATATTATTCTACATTGCGAAAAATCAATGAGCAGTTAAAGGAGGATGTCCATGGCCATTGATAACGAAAAAATTCCTTTTCCTAGCGATAAGGAGATCAAACAAGAAATTCAGAAGATTATTGCAAAAGGCATGAACAAAAAGCCTTCCTTTTGGCAATATATGTTCACTATGTATCGCGAAGTCGGTTTCCGCAACGTCTTTCGTGATCTGACGGAAATCGCTTTTACGATTGTTTTAACTATCGCTGTTTTTGCTATGTTTGTTCTTTCAACGGCAGAATATTTTTCATGGACAGCCTTGGATGTATATACATTCATCTTTTGTTTTTCACCTGTTGTTTATTTTGTCATCGTTTTTTTCTTTTTTATTTGCCAAAAGCAAAAGCCGGCGTTTGAGGTGGAAATGACTTGTAAATACAATGTGTATCAATTAGCAGCATTCCGTATGTTCATGTTCAGCATTTTCGCTATGCTCGCCAATGGAGTCATCATTTTCTGGCTGGCAACAGAGTTTTCCATTCATTTTCCTTTTGCCTTTTTATTATCTGTTGCATCTTTATTTCTTTTTGCTGCTGCTTTTTTGTATGTATTGCTTTATGTACCGACAAAAAGTGGGAAAATTGCTTTATTTATCAGCTGGATTGCCGCAAACTTGTTTCTTTCTTACATGAACAGCTATGTTTATCAAGCCTTTTTGTTAAACGTTCCGTATTTTATTTACATCATCATCGGGATGGCTGCGATGTATATATATGTTCATCAGCTTAAGCTGTTTTTCGTCAAAACCAATATAAAAGGAGTTTTGTAAAGATGCTAATTGTCGACCATGTTTCCAAATATTACGGCAATTTTATTGCTCTTGAAAATGTTCATTTACAGTTTGACAACGGAATTTACGGACTATTAGCTCCAAATGGTGCTGGGAAGACAACATTGATGAAAATGCTTGTCACACTCATCTTTCCAACAAAAGGAGAAATTCGTTACAACGGAGAAAATATCATCCATCTCGGCAGCAAATACCGCGAGCTTCTCGGTTATTTGCCGCAGCAGTTCGGATATTACAAGCATTACACCCCTGCAAAATATTTGCTTTACCTTTCAGCTTTAAAAGGGATTTCAAAGCATGAAGCAAAAGAAAAAATACCGAAGCTTTTAAAGCTCGTTGGACTTGAAGATGTCATGCATAAAAAAATGAGGAAGTTTTCCGGCGGGATGATTCAGCGGGTCGGCATCGCCCAGGCATTGCTGAACGATCCAAAAATTTTGATTCTTGATGAGCCCACTGCAGGACTTGATCCGACCGAACGCGCCCGTTTCCGCAAGCTTTTAACCCAATTAGCAAACGATCGGATCATTATTTTATCAACGCATATTGTGTCTGATGTCGAATCGATTGCCAATGAAATCATTATGATTAAAGATAAAACGATTTTATATAAAAAGCCGATACGTGAATTATGCCAATTATTGTCCGGCCGCATTTATGAGACCGCAGCTGATTTTCAGGATGCAGAAATCTTTCGGAAGCGATTTGCAACAATTTCGGAAAAGCAAGAAAATGGCCAGATGATCTTTCGGTTTGTTAGCGACGAACAGCCAAATGAAAATTGGAAAAGTGTTGAGCCGACATTAGAGGACGTATTTCTTCATGTATATGGAGAAGGAGCGCTGGCATAATGATCAAATACGAATTAATAAAAGTTGTCAAGTCGCCGATCTTTATCATTTTACTATTATTTTTTGTGGCGTTGAATGGTTTGATTATTTTCGACCATAAAAATGAACGGGAAAATTTACCTGTTTTACAAAACATAGTTGAGCAATACGGGACGAAAATCGATGATGAAGCATTGGCAGGTATGAAAAAAGAAATCGATCATGAAATGGTATGGGTGAATGAGCTGAATCCAAAAAGCGGGAAGCAGTATCAGTTTCCATATGAGTTTATAAAAGGCCATGAAGCGTTTCTGTACCAACATCTTACGGATCGTGAATTAAACAGGCTATTCAATCTCAACTTGTTCACTCAATATTATGAAACCGCTAAAAGCGTCGATGATATTTACAGCGAGCTGGATGCGACAGAGTTTGCCCGGCAACAAATCAAGAAATACGGATTAAGCGGGGAGGCAGAAGAAACGGTGCTGAACCAAGCCAATCTTTTAGAAAAGCGGCTGCAGCAGCTGGTGAAAAACGGTGAACATCGCCATTTCTTTTATTTAGGATCAGTCTATGAAATGCATTCCTTGCTATTTAAAAAGCTTGGCCGGGCGATCGCTTTTGAAGGAATGATCCTCGTTGTTTTAATCACAGCATTGCTAACTAATTATGAATTTGAACACCGTACATTCTTTGTTGCATTTACGAGCAAACGCGGGAGAAATTTGCTATGGGACAAGCTTGCTGCAAGTGTAATCGCTAATGTGTGTGCTGTTATGTTGTTAATCGCGGCGACATTGATCATTTACTTTTCTGTCTATGATTATTCTAATCTTCTGTTTGTGCCGATTAGCAGCTATTTTAATAGCGAAACGTCTTTTCCTTACATATCGTGGTGGAATCTATCATTCTTGCAGTATGTTTGTTTATTTGTCGGCTGTTTACTATTAAGCCAGCTGCTGTACATGCTGCTCACCTTCAGCTTATCTATATGGCTGAAAAACAGCTATCTTGTTTTCTTTACATTTGCTCTGTTCGCTGGTGTTAGTTTATGGCTTCCAAGCGTTGTTTCACTGAATAGTAAATTTATCTTGATCATGCATGTGAATCCTTTTTATTTAATTATGAATCCGCATGTATGGTTTATGGGAAACAACATTTTTACGATGTTTCCATATTTTGAAGCTGTAACGATAGCAGCGTGGGCGGTCATATTTATTCTATTAGGATTCTTCAGCATGTACAAATTTAAACGGCAACCATTAAATTAGGGGGAAGAATATTGAGAGTTTTTTTATACGAACTAAGAAAATTGTTCAATTGGAAGGTGCTGCTGCTTATTTTGTTCATCAGTTTTCTGTTTTACAAGCTGTTTTTAAGCTTTTATTTTGAAAATTTCCCTAATGGACGGCCTGCAAAAGATGAGTTTATGATTACGAAAGAAATGATCAATAAATATGGGCATGAAATGGACGAAAAAGAGTTTCAACATTTTAAAAACTGGTATAAGCAAAAAAAAGACGAGGCCAATGCCTATTTAAAATCACAACAAGATGCGGAAAAACTAGGCATTACAACATATGAACAGTTTCGACAATTGGATTTAACAAATAAACAGTATGCAGATTTTCATGAAAAAGTCGTGTTTGTTGATCAAGCAGATGTTTTTTGGGAACTGCAAGCATTCGAAAATATCATTGAACAATATGAATCGAAAGGGAGGGATATTGAATCTTATACCGATGAAGATCAGCAAGAACGTGTAAAACAAATCATGGCTAACAAGGATGTCAATTCTGTTCTTCCATATCTTGTCTATGAAAATTACAATGAGCTCACCCGCTTTTGGACGGTTTTGATTATTATAAGCGTTGTCATGGTAACATGCCGCGTTCATATTACAGACAGACTAAACAATGCGATCAGTCTGCAATACACGACGAAAACCGGTCGGAATTTGTTTTCTGCAAAACTTCTTGCTGCTTTAGCAGCCACAGCATTGATCACAACTGTGCAGATCGTCATTTTTTGGTTTTTCTATCTTGGGAATGGTACGGAAGCTTTTTTTCCGCTTTCCATCAATTCGTTCTATAATTCTTACTATTTTTGGTTTGACTTTACATTTGAAGGCTATATCATCACAACGGTGATTGCTACTTATATTGTTGCCATTGTTGCGGCGCTCTTTTCAGTATTTTTCTCACGGATCGCACAAAACTACATCACATTGATCGGCTCGCTTGTCCCGATCGTTGTGCTGCTAAGCTATTGTACTTTAAAATACCTTGTTGGCGAACTGTTTGCGATTCTTCATCCGCTTATGCTTACAATCGGCACCTTTCTTGTATTGATCGCGATCAGTACGATATTTATCATTTACAGAATGAAGCAGGAAAAGCTTGTTGATCTTATATAAGCCAAGCAATAGCGGACAAAGCACGATCTTGATGATAGCGGGCTGGAGATCGATGAAGCAGGAATTCACGGGGTTGCTTCCTTCTTCTGATTTTCCTTCCTCCAGCCTCGATAAAATAACAGACAGTCTGATACGATTTACATTCATTTTTTAGAGCTTCGGCAAGCAATCAGAAACATCATGCCGCTATACCTTCTGATTTTTATCTGCCTATTTTTTGACTGATTTCTATAAATCCCTACCATTTTGAAATTTGATTGATCGAGAGGGGCTCGAAACTTTAAGACAATCAATCTCATTAGAACAATTTTAGTGTCGGCTATTCAGTTTATGGGATTCGAAAACTTTAAGACGATGAATCTTAGACTTTGCCAGCAATTTTTTCTACCTACGCTATATGGTTTAAGGTGGACATTTCAGGAGGCTGGCAAGGTCTTTTTTATTGAAGTGCATTACTTTTGGACACCTGTATCAAGCGGAACGATGAAGGTTTCCGTCATTTCTGTTTTTTTCTAAATCTAAATGTTTTTCCTCTTTTATATTCATTATTGTTATATGATGAAGTGAGGCTTTAACAGCATTACTTGAGCGTTTACAGTAAAACTGAAAAAAATGCCTTTCTCTGCTGTTTTGAATTGTAGCGGCTGGAAGCGTTCAAAAATCTAGTAAAAAACTTCATTATTTAAATTCCTATTAATAAGTTTGAAATTTTAGGTTGACATTTCTTATAGGTAGTTTTATATTATTTACAGAACATGTGTTCTGTTTGGTGTGAATATTAATACTTGTCCCTAGTTATTACGATTTTTAATCTTTCCCCCTCTTATGTTTTCCTCTTATTTTTATTCTCCCTCGAAAGGACGATCTTCACTATGAAAGAATACCTCGATTTGAAGATAGATTTCATGTTTAAGCAGCTGTTCGGCAACCCGAACCGCAAGTCGCTTACCATTGCCTTTTTGAATGCGATTTTACATCGGAGCGAGGCAGATCGCATTGTCGATGTTCAGTTTGAAAGCACAGAGCTGACGAAAGAGACAGAAGATGGAAAAATGAACCGGCTTGATGTACTGGTGCTGACGGATCGAAGCGAGCGCATCAATGTGGAAATTCAAATCGTAAATCAGCACGATTTACCGGAACGAATTTTGTATTACTGGGCGAGGGTTTTCTCCCGGTCATTAGCAAAAGGACAGCCGTACAGCATGCTTCCCCCTACCTTTATGATTACCATCCTTAATTATCGGCTTTTTCCTCATGAAACGGAGCGATTTCATACGGTTTTCCATATACGAGAAGATGAAGAACATTTTCTTTGGAGTCCGCACCTTGAATTTCACGTCATTGATTTACAGCAGTTTATGGTAAAATGGAAGAAATATAACAGAGAAATAAAACGATTGCCAGAGTATCCGTGGCTGATGATGCTGTCAGCAGTAGACGCCAAAAAGGGGAAAATCGATGAGTTTATGCTCAGTGAACTGGAGGTGTTTGCGATGAATGAGCAGGAAATTCGTGAAGCGCTGGAAGAATGGGAAAGCTTAAGTGTCAACCCGGTAAACCGTTATGAATACGAAATGCGTTTGAAATGGCTTCGGGACCAATTGTCAAACCTTCAAGGCGAACGGCGAGCAGGATGGGAGGAAGGGCTGAATCAGGGCCGGGAAGAAGGAGTTCGACAGGTAGCCATAGAAATGCTTCGTTCAGGGCTAGAAGAGGAAGTTATTATGTCGGTTACAAAAATAACTGAAGAAGAGCTAGATGAACTGAAGAAGAAACTATTGGATGAATGACTTTTTTGACCATGAGTAGAATAGTTCATTTTATGTGAAAAGAGGTATGAACTAAAATTTTTTTCATGTCTCCAGTGGATGGCGAAAAGTGAAAAATCGAAACTGGAGGTGTTTGCGATGAATGAGCAGGAAATTCGTGAAGCGCTGGAAGAATGGGAAAGCTTAAGCGTCAACCCGGTAAACCGTTATGAATATGAAATGCGTTTGAAATGGCTGCGGGACCAATTGTCAAACCTTCAAGGCGAACGGCGAGCAGGATGGGAGGAAGGGCTGAAAAAGGGAATGGAAGCAGGATTGAAAAAAGGGTTGAAGCAGGGCCGGGAAGAAGGAGTTCGACAGGTAGCCATAGAAATGCTTCGTTCAGGGCTAGAAGAGGAAGTTATTATGTCAGTTACGAAATTAACTGAAGAAGAGCTAGATGAACTGAAAAAGAAACTATCGCCTCACTCCTTTTAAGCGGGAAGGAACGAGACTCTCATTACATGATCAATTATTGCCTGCTGTTCAAGTCAATTCTGTTAAAAAGGAAGTTACCTGAATTTTGTGGACGAGATAGAGGAGTTATACTTGTTATTCCAGTAAAATGGGAGTGCTGCAAAAGCATGTGCCAACATTGAAGACGCCTGCCAGCGCGCACGAACTTGAAAACTTTTCTCCTTTGACGGGGATTCACGGAATCAGACGTATGCAATCGATGAGCTGACAGGCGGAATGATTTATTGGCTCAGGTTCCAGTAAATGGTTGATAACAAATTATTCATTATTCGTGTGATGCTCCCATTTAGCTTTCTATCCAATCCACTGTTTTGCAGTAGGAATTCTTTTAATGACGAAATAATCCAAAACCCACACTATCAATAGTGATGCGCCTACTAATGGGAAGAAAAGACCTAGAACAATGACAATGACGGCTACTCCCTTTAACATTTTAAAGTTTTCTGGCAAAGCCGGAGCACCCAATTTGCCTTTCGGTTTTCGCTTCCACCACATTATAACGCCACTTACAACAATCATTATAATGCCAATAGTTAATGCAAGCATGAACAGCTGGCTAATGAATCCAAATTCTCCTTGATGAAATGCAATGCCTAGTGAAATTAATTTTCCCAATGCACCATAGTCACTCCATGCAAATTTAGCTAAAACTTTTCCACTGTATTGATCAATATGCAGTGTTTGTTGCGCCCAAGGCAGTGGGCGGTTAGGATAGACGTCAGCAGGATCTAGAAAGATCGTATATACACCGGTTTCTCCATCAGGAAATGCAATTCTATATCCCGGTTGGACGTTGTTTTTTTCTGCAATTTGCATAACTTTATCAACAGAAATTGTTTTCATTCCTTTGGGACTTGATTCGGGCACAGGTAAGTTTTCAGCTGCCCAAGGAACATCTGCTATTTCTTTTGTTGGAATTGTTGATTTAGGAAATGCATATTTTTCCCATGGTTGATCTCCTTCCGGGTTTCCGGAAATGGGATCAACGATATGATGTGCCATGCTTCCCCAAACACCGGACCACATGAGTCCAGAAAACAATTGTACAACGATAAAAACAGAAAGCCAGATTGCTGTAACGGCATGCATATCGCGCCAAAACGTGCGGTTTCTTTTACTCAGGTTTATTCGCGGAATCAATGTCCCAAAAAGAGATTTTCTATTTCGCGGCCACCATAAGTAAACACCAGTAATAATTAGGATAATGAACCAGCAAGCGGAGAGCTCTACTAACCAGTTTCCAATGGTGCCGCCCCATAATTCACCGTTATGCAAATCTTTCACCCATGCCATGAAGCGTGCATTCTCATTTAACTTTCCAATAATGTCGCCGTTGTATGGATTAACAAACACAGATATACTTTCCCCGTTCACCATTATTTCAACCTCAGATGACCTGTCCGGCGCAAAGGAAGGTGTAAAACCTGTAATTTTTGCATGTGGATAATTCTTTTTCACTTCATGAATCTGTTCTGTAGATGAAATTTTATGCTGTCCTTGTTGGACGTAATAAAGATCATGGTACATGTAATTTTCAATTTGTGGTTTAAACAGGTAAATTCCTCCGGTAATAGACAAAAAAATAATCAGCGGTGCGAAAAAAATCCCTGCGTAAAAATGCCATCTCCATACTGTTTTATATAAAGAAGCTTTCGTTTGTTTATCAGTGAATGCTTTTGAATCCTTTGCTACTGCATCTATTCTTTCAAATTCCATTTTTTTCACCCTTTTTTAAGCAATGACAAAACTTTTATAGATCATGTCGATATAACCTCAACAATTGCAATGCGGTTTTTTCCTTATGAATTGTATTTTTCATATGGTCAATAATAGAGCCTTCCTTTATAAACAGAATTTGATCGCCTGCTTCTGCGGCAACATCCATCATATGAGTGGAAAAAATGATGATTGTGCCTTTCATCTTTTGTTCTTTTATCAAATTGACAAACTGATCAATCCAAAATGGGTCTAAACCATTTGTTGGTTCATCTAACAAGAGCAGTTTTGGATTTCCTAACAATGCTTGTCCTAATAATAGTCTTTGCCTCATTCCTTTTGATACATTTTTCACTAGTTCTCTTTTAAATTCTTCCAAACCTATTTTTTTTAAAATGTCTTGTACAGATGATTGATCTTTTTTCCGCAGTTTGGCATAAAATGATAAAAATTCTTGAAGCGTCATGAATTGCTGAGCATGAAAATCATCGGGCATGTAGCCGATCTGCTCGATATAGTTTTTTCTGTTTTTAATTAGACTGACATTGTTTAAAACAATGTCCCCGGAGGACGGTTTTGAAATACCCGCCAAAATGCGAAGAAGCGTGCTTTTTCCGGCTCCGTTTCCGCCGCATAATACGATGCATTCCCCTTTTTTTGCTTCCAGTGACATGGAAGAAAGCACAACTTTTGTTTTATATTTTTTTGAAACGTCGGAGACTTGTAATGTTGTCATTGTCTTTTCTTCCTTTCAAGCTTCCAGACGGAAAATGCAAGCATGATGCTTGAAAAGATGAACATATAACCGACGAACAGCACCCATAACGCTTTTGTTTGCATAAAAGAGATGAGCTCGTCGTATGATTGTCCAAAAACAGCTCCGCCGTCAAGCTGAACAACAAATACTATGCGGAGCAATTCCGCCGGATTACAGAATAAAGATGCCTTTAAAAGCGGAGCTATCATCGGATAAGGGACAAAGCTCAAAACGGAAATGACTGCAGTCGGCCATATCATGATAAGAAAGAACCACACGCCGACCGAAAGTATGAGAGCTTGCCATCTCGTTTCTGAAAACGAGCCAATGGTCAAGCCGATGACGAGAAAAAAACATATTAGCGAGATAGAAAAAATATATAAAATGAGCACCCATTTCAAAGATAATGAACTTCCCAATAAAGTGCCGACCAAAAGGCTCAAACTGAAGCTTAAGCTGAAGATGGCAGATTGTGCGGTCAATTGCCCGCAAAGCTTCCCAACCCAATAGGCAATAGTCGGCAACGGATACGTGCATAAAAGACTCCACTGGCCATTTTCCATTTCATTCGCGATGGAAAACGATCCAGCCACCAGCATAAACAGTGGTACGATGTACAGCACAATGTTGGCGATTGTGCCTGTCATGTTTGTATAGCCTGTGAGAGCAGGGTTATTCCGCTCTAACAAAAATAGTAATGATAAAACGAAAATCCATAGAAACACAAACGTGTAAGAAGAACGCTGCCTGATTGTCAAACGCCATTCGGCTTTCCATATGTTCCGCATAACTCCTCCCGCTGTAAAAAAAGGGCACTTATAAATTTGCCCTTCATTCATGTGAATGATCATTGCCCTCATCCATGTGGCTGTGGTCGCCATTCATATCCGTATGACCATCCTGCATATTCTTTTCCATCATTTCTTTATTCATTTTCCATTTATGATCTTGCAATTGATCGAAGTTTAATATTTTTCCGCTATTTTTTGAAATGAAGGCTTCAGCATCTTTTTTATCTTGGAAAGAAATGACGTTGTAGGCCATTGGCGTCCGTATCGATTGATCATACACGTAGGTTGCTTTATCAGATTCAACCCATTCTTTCGAATGATAATCTCTGACGAATTCCGCTTCGATGTTTTCATTTTTATTTTCGCTTTTCCATTTATACATACATCCGATATCATCAAAAACTAATGTTTTGCCATTTTTTAAAATAAGCTGTGTTGCAAACTGATTATCCATTACAGCCATGTTACATTGAGCGCATTTATCGTTTTTTTCATCAATGGCTCTTGGCGACACTTCCTTTTTTCCGCACGCAGCAGTGATAATCAGTAGAGCGCATAACATGAAAATGAAATACATTTTACGCATCCTCTTTTTTCCTCCCTATCCTCCATAAAGTAATGCTTCCTAAAAACAAGAGAAGACTGAAAACAATGATCACTCCAGAAGATGACTTTGATTCATCTTGTATTTTAGCTGTCATAAGCGGCGAGTCATCCGTCATCGCTTCATTGTCTGGACTTTTCCATAATTTTTGCAATACAACCATGCCTGGTGAATGGAAAAACAGCTGGTATTCTGGAATATCCTTCGTCAAACTTAAAAAGAACGGATTCGTTTTATAAGGTATGTCGCTATAACCGGATCCATCGGCATCAAGCTTTAGAGAGGCGTCCCAATAATTCCTTTTCACTTCATTGTCCGAGCTGCTCAAAGCTTGAGCTTCATTTACATTGCTAATAAACGTATTGTTTGAAACGATGTTTCCGTTCGCCTCTTTGAATTGAATGCCAATAAAATTCCCACGCACTTCATTGGATAAAATAAGGTTATTGGAGGCGCTTTCGGCCAAAATACCAACTCGATTATAAGAAATATTATTGCGAACCACCTTTGTCTCTGTCGCATCAAATAAAAGAATCCCCTGAGCATGAACATTGCGGTTGTTAAAAATGAATTCATTATTTTCGATTTTTCCACCCTTTGTTTCCATGACCATCGCTCCTGCCACGTTATTTTTGGAAATGTTTTTTTGAATTGTTATGTGGTCAGAATACATAATGTGTATGCCGTAATTTGATTGCTGGATGAGGTTTTGGACGGCCGTTGTATAATCGCTTTGCTCCATATAAATCCCATCTCTCACTTTTTCGATTCTGACTTTTTCAATGACATTTTGTTCTGACTTCCATAAATCAATCCCGTTATGTTGTTTTTCACCTTTTATCGAGCTTTGTGTGATGACGGTGTGATAGGCGTGTTCAAGCTTTAACCCGATCCCCTTTGTACGAATATGAACGTGTTCAATTCGGTGATGATTTCCTGATACTTGTATAGCGGCAGCGTTTTTCTCTTGGCTGCATTGAATGACCGTTACGTTTTTTACTGAAACGCGTTGACCTTTGATGGAGATGACGGGTTCTTTACGGCAGGATTGAATGGTTACTTGTCCATTTCCTTGTAACGTAACAGGTTTTGAGAGCACAATTGATTCATGATAAACGCCTCTCGGTATTCTCACGATTGAGTGCTCTGGAGCTTGATCAATCAGATATTGCAATGTGCTTTCGGCATGGATGCTGGATGGATGTGTCCAAAAAAGCATCAAAAAAACGATTAAATACCATAATTTTTTCATGACGGAATCCTTTTTTCAGTGTCATTGTTCTAATTGAAGGTTAGCGTATAATTGTGTGAAAACTATGAAGCCTATTTGGATATTTTTTTACATTTGTTTCCTTTCTTACATTCATTTACTGGCCTTTGCTTTTAAAATTGGCAATTTGTCAAATCCAATCGCAGGAGGTCTAAACATGATGGACAGTCATGTGAAGCATTTGCTTGCCTTTCTATCGCTCGGAGCTTACTAGGACAAATTTATGAAAAACTTCAAACAAATTTCATAATTTCTGGTTATAATTAATAAATTAGAAAATTCATTTAATAAGTTGAGAGAAGGTGTCAAGTGGCTGATGTCTTTAAAGGTGTTAATCGTTGATGATGAAGAAAAGATGCGAAAGCTGATTAGAACGTATTTGACAAGAGAAGGATATATATGTTTGGAAGCAAAAGACGGGTTTGAAGCACTTGAAAGATTAAAAAAGGAAAACCCGGATATGCTGATCGTTGATGTCATGATGCCTTACATTGATGGTTTTACTTTAGTCGAGGAAATGCGGCAATATCTTCAAATTGATTCTCCAGTCATTTTTTTAACGGCAAAAGGGAATGAGGAAGATAAGGTGAAAGGTTTAAAGATTGGGGGAGATGACTATATAGTAAAACCTTTTCATCCTTCAGAGCTTTTGGCGCGTATGGAAGTGATTTTTCGCAGAACACATCGAATTGCAAGCGATGTAAAAATAGCAGCTATTGGACCGTTGCAATTTGATCTTCAAGGCCGGATTGCCACTGTTGAAGGCCGCAGGCTTGCGCTCACACAAAAAGAATTTGATCTATTATTCCTTTTAGCCAAAAATAAAGGAAAAGTATTTACACGTGGTCAATTGCTTGACCAAATATGGGATTCCGATTATGCAGGAAGTGAACGAACCGTTGATACTCATATTAAAACGATTCGTCTAAAATTAAAGGAGCACAGCCATCTAATTCAAACCGTTTGGGGAATCGGTTACAAGTTTGAGGTGCCGTCTTGAAAAAAATAAAACATTTTTCAGTTAGTCAAAAAGTATTGCTGCTCTTTTTCATCAGCATTATTTTTTCCATCTTGTTTTCTTTTCTGTTCATTCACTTCCTATATAAAGAGCTTTACATTCGCAGTGTGAAAGAGCGGCTTATTTTTGAAGGAAAGCAGACAGCTGCTCACTTTCATTACGGCTCGCTTAGTGAAGATATTAAAGAAAAAATTGAATGGTATAATCTCATTTCACCTTATGAAGTAATAGCTGTTGATCAATTAGATGAGCTTCATCAACATTTTCCGTATCAAATTGATTACAAACATCTGATCAGTCAAGAAGATGAGAAAAAGCTCTCATCCGGGCAATACGTAGTTAAAGAGGGCTATGTTCATGAATTGGATCGAAAGATTGTCGGAGCAATATTCCCGCTAACCCACGAACAGAACTTAATAGGTTTTATATATATTTATATTCCTTTAGCCGAAATACCAGAGGTTTTTAGTAAAGGGATTCCGATTTTAATCTTGTTCGGTTTAATCTTTTTCGTATTGATCTATTTTGTTATCACGTACTCAATTCATTCGATCTTTCGTTCGCTGCGAACTATTCAAACGATTGCAAAAGAGATCAGCCGCGGAAATTTTTCTAAAAGAGTTCCTATCCAAACGTCAGATGATATAGGAGAATTGGCGAGCGCCTTCAACAAAATGACGGAATCTCTTGAAAAACAAGACGAGCGCAAGAAAGAATTTTTATCCAACGTGGCTCATGAATTAAGAACCCCTCTCACATATATTGGAGGATACACGCAAATCTTGCTGGATGAAGCTTATTCATCAAAAGAAGAGGCGAAAAATCATCTTCTGCTCATCAATAAAGAAACAACGCGAATGCAGAAGCTCATAAACGACTTATTACAATTAAATGAGCTGGAAAACAAAGATATGACTCTTGAAGCAGAGCCGATCGCCTTTTCCCAATTGATTCTTGATTCATTAGAACTGTTTGCGCCTGCGCTGAAGAAAAGGAATATATCCATCAAAACAGATTTAGATGATGAAATCATCATTATGGGAGATATGAACCGGCTGCATCAAGTTTTTTGTAATGTGATTGACAATGCCATTAAGTATTCCTTCGAAAACGGGATGATCAACATTGCATTGTATCAGAAAGAGAAGCGGGCTGTTGTTATCGTTCGGGATAATGGAATAGGCATACCGAAAAAAGAATTGGATCGTATAGGGGAACGTTTTTACCGGACAGATAAATCGCGTTCAAGAGAAACAGGGGGAACAGGCCTCGGGCTTTCCATCGTCAAACAAATTGTTGCTTTACATAACGGGACGATGAAAATTGAAAGTGAAGAAGGGCAAGGAACATCGGTTATTTTGTCATTTCCGATAGTAGAGTAGATGTTTAAAAAGGCTATACGAAATGTGGCCTTCAGGCAGTACGATAAAAGTTTCCTCTGGTCTGCAAATGCTTTTGATCAATCTTTTTTGAGGTTTCGCATTTTTTAACCTACTGACGAATATTTCAAGAAATTTTTTAGCTAAACGTCGTTCCTGTTTAAGATTCCTAAACAACCATCATTGAAACTCATCAGTATATTTATCCTTTTATTTCCGTGAAAAATCCCTCTGTGAGACAGGTTAGGTGTTTTTTGCAAAATAAAAGTGCAGAGAATTGCAAAATCCTTATGCAGTGATATGCAATGGGGCTTTACATGGAGGAGGAGCCATGATAACCTTTTTTGGTTTTGCCAAAACTGTTGAAGCTGGCGCTTGACTAAAGAATCATGGCTACAGAGGATTTACGCCAAGCCCTTGATGGATAGATCACATATACATTTATTCAAAATTTTGATAAAGATATACTGCAACACTCTGTATTTTTTTCTTGCAGAAAACGAAGGTTAAACTTTTTCCTAACTGTCTGCATAAGAGGGATCATAATAAAAGCCGGGTTTAATTTGTAAGATTGCTTATATGTTGTTGTTCAACATTTATTTTTATGTTCTTCATGGAAAATCTTTTGCCTTCAACATCCTCGCTCTCAGATAATTTGGAAGTGTTGACTGCTACATAATATGTTCCCGTTTTATCTATAGCTATATGAAATTTCTCCTCAAATTTTTGATTAGGCTTGATTTCGTCTTTATATAAAACTCTGTTTGAGGTTTAATCTTTTGAATAAATTACTTCACCTCGCTTATCCTTTATAATGAATGATTCTATTATTGGTTTACTATGAAATAAAGTTGTTTCAGCTCCGTTATTTTTAAAAGCTGCAATGATATCAAATTCTTGTTTGTTTTTAACCACTTTGGGGACTTTTAATTTCAGCTCAAAATTTCCGTAACTTGCAGTTTTCTCATCTTTCTTTAATTCATTTACATTATTGCAGCCAACCAAAAAAACATAATGAATAATAAAATAATGTTACGCAATCTTTTCACTCCTGAATCTATATTCATTTAAAACTAGTCTAATTCCTAATTGGGCATTAGTAGGTATATAAATGATGACCTCACTTAATATTCCTATAAGTCTATTTTGCCGCTCACAAGTAATTAAGCTTGTCTTATTCCCTTACGTATGATGCCAGAATAAACTTTTTTGTAATATTATGTAAATAAAAATCAGCAATTTAGAGTAATTCAAAAGCATTAAATCTTGCAAATTCAGTCCACACATTTGATAGTGTAAAAATGAAAACATGAAGACTGCTTCCCGTTAGTGAATACAAGGAGGAATACAATCGTGGTTCAACACCCATTGCCTTTGAAATGATAAGTTTTGCATCGTTTTTTGACTAAAAATTAGGGATTTATAGTCTAATCCTTCATTTGATAAGAAAGATTATTTTTTCGTTAATAAATGATAGATTTCCTGTAGTCTAAAATTCATGCAATAAAAATAAAACAATCCGATTCATTCATATATTTATCAGCTGCTGAAAGCGTGCGGTTTACACCATTTTGCTTTCATGAACGAATATCGCTTCGTTACGTCGTGCGCTTGCGTTCATTACGGTATTTCTTCTGGAACGTTGAACGTCTTTTTCTCGTTACTCCGTACTTTTATATGTCTTTTGGCTTATAGCCACCCTTGAAAGCAGGTAAGACTTTCTTTCATTTCTACAGCTCCAATCTGTTTCCACCGTTTTGTCCGCTCATGCACCACTTTTCAATTTTAAGTGAAAAACTGTGTATTAAATAAAAGGTTAAAACATTTTACACTAAAAGCATCTAATGAGCAGAGACTAGATCAAAAGGAGGAGATCGTAATGAGTGACTCATGGCTTGAATTAGAAGGAAAGGTGGCGATTGTAACAGGCGGCGCTTCCGGGATCGGATTACATATCACAAACGAACTGATCCGAAATGGGGCAAAAGTTGTTGTAGCCGATTTAAATGGAGAAGAAGGACCGCAAGATAATGGTTCTTATTTTCTAAAATGTGACGTTACAAAAAAAGAAAGCGTTGACAAAATGGTGGCCGAAACCGTGAAATTATTCGGCTCAGTCGATATTTTAGTAAATAATGCCGGAGTCAACCTGCCAAGACTGTTAGTCGATGTCAAAGGTGAAAAACCTGAATACGAGTTGAATGAGAAAGATTTTGACTTTATGGTAGCTGTCAATCAAAAAGGTCCTTACCTTTGTGCACAGGCGTCTGCCAGGGAAATGATTAAACAAAATAAAGGAGTTATTATCAATATTGCTTCCGAAGCCGGACAGGAAGGATCATCTGGACAAAGCTGCTATGCCGCGACAAAGGGAGCATTAATAGCTTTCACTCGTTCGTGGGCAAAAGAACTCGGCAAATACAATATCCGAGTTGTTGCGGTGGCGCCTGGCATCAACGAACCGACAGGCTTGACGTCAGATGCTTATAATGAAGCGCTTGCCTATACTCGAGGCGTCACAGTTGATCAATTGTCAACGGATTACAGCAATTCCATTCCTCTTGGGCGTCCGGGTAAACTAAAAGAAATAGCCGATTTAGTTTCTTACTTGGCTTCAGACCGTGCAAGTTATATTACTGGTACGACAGTTAATATTTCTGGAGGCAAATCCCGCGGTTAAGATCACAGCAGCCTAAAAAAATGGTCCTATAACGAAATATCACAAAATTCCAATCACTACCTTTGACTGATAGACGAAACTATGTCACTTTATTTTTACGTAAAAGGTGGTGAATATTGTTGGATTTTACAATTGATGGCCGTGTTGTTCAAATGCTAGAAACGTTTCAAAAAAAATCCTATTGTTCTTTGGATTATCTTGCCAACTCATTGGGGGTCAGCACGAGAACAATCCGCAATTATATTAAGCTACTTAACAGTGAACTGAATGGGATTGCAGCCATCAAAAACGAAAAGGGAAAAGGCTACCATTTGTTTATTGAAGATGGGCATAGGTTTGATGATTTCATTGAAACCGTTTCTAAGAAGAAAAACATGCTGGATTCATCACAAAGGCGTATCGCTTTTATCATTGATCGATTAATCAACAGCAAAGGAAGGAATACGCTGGATGAGCTCGCTTTTGACATGAATCTGGGGAGAACAACTCTTGTAAATGAAATAAAAAAAGCTGCCGTAGCGTTGGAATCTTACAATTTAGCCATTCATGGAAAACCGAACAGCGGGATGAGCCTAAAAGGAAATGAACTGGATATCCGTTTTTTTATATTAGATAACGTCTATGACTATTTATACGGGGATTACCCGCTGGATGAAGATATTAAAGAAGAAATAATGAAGATTGCCAATCACTACAATTTAGAGTCTACCACCCAAAAAAAGTTAATGCAATTTATTATTGTCATGTTGGATCGTTTTATAAAAAATCATCCTCTTACGGAATTGGATGAAAAATATAACAAACTATTAAATACACAGGACTATTCGATTGCTTCAGAAATCGTTTCCGTAATCGAACGGCATTTGCCGGTTGAAATTTCACAACCTGAAATACTGTTTATAACATTGCCGATCGCGGGAAGAAGAACGCCGACAAACATTCGAACAATTGCAGATATTACAATTTCCGACGATATTAAACGTCTCTTGGACTTAATAATCGAACAAGTAGGGTTTGATAAAAGCATTATTTTCGAAAATGAAACATTTTTCAAAGATATTCTGTATCATTTAACCTTTATGCTGAACCGCTTGATGTTTGATGTGCGTTTGAAAAATCCGCAGCTGGCTGATGTGAAGGAGAAGTATCCTGTCGCCTTTAAATTGGCCGAAATTGCCGGGCAAGTAATTGAGAAAGAGTATGGACTGAAGGTTCCTGAAGATGAGCTTGGCTACCTATCCTTGTATTTCGGAGTATTCATTGCCCAACATGATGAAATAACGAGAGCATTAAAAAAAGTTGCAGTCATTTGCGGAACCGGGCGGGGATCTGCCAAATTAGTCTCTATTCAACTGCAGCGCATATTAAATCCAAATACTCAAATTGATATTTACTCTGAAATTGAAGTTTCAAAAGAGCTTTTGAATCAATACGATATGGTCTTTTCAACAGTAAAGCTTCATTTTGCAATTGATCCACCTGTCATCATAATTAACGAAATCTTTGACGAAGCGAATGTTTCCAGGCAAATAGAAAAGATGACCTATCGGAAAAAATTTAAAATGAAAGATTTTGGCAATCACCGTTCAATTTTAAAACTTTTACTCAACAAAGATAAATTCTTCGTCTTAGATACAAATAAAGGCTACCACGAAAATGTGAATGATATGATCGACGTTTTAGTCAAGAAAGGCTATTTGGACGAAGGGTTTAAAGAGAGGCTGAGAGAAAGGGAAGAGAAAGGATCAATGGTTTTTGACCGGTATATATCCTTGCCGCATACAGTTAACTACAAGTCCAATCAGATTGAAATGGCGATCGGTGTTTTTCCTGAAAAAGCAGTGGTTGACGGGAAGGAAATCAAGCTTGTCTTTCTGTTGGGAATACCGGAAAAAGCCGATAATGATGCAAGCCTCCTGATTAAAATTTACGATGAAATCATCAAAATCGCCTCTGATCAGAAACAGGTAGAGGAATTGGCCGGTGCAGCCAGCTACGAAGATTTTACAAAATACCTCGAACAAGCAAGCAGTTCATCATCAATCTTAGGGATGTGATAGGATGCAATTGATCATCATTATGCTTTTTATAGCAGGAGCATTTATCGTGCAATTGGCATTAGGTTATTTTCAAATTAAACATTTTGCCAAAGCGTATATAGAGCTGCGAAAGATTGGAAAAGTGGCAATCGGAAAGCGCCCCGGCAGAATTCGGGCGGGCACCATTGTATTATTTGCCGTTTCCGACAGCGGGAAGATTCTGAAAGCAATGAAAATACAAGGGGTTACAGTTTTAGCGAAAGTTCGGGAATTGAAAGGCTTTACGGGCAAAAATATAAAAACGCTTGGAGAAGCCGATATGGCTCATTGCAACAAGCTATTGAAATCAGCTATTTTGGATGCGGTCAGCAATTATAAGATTATTATGAGCGGCGGGGAAATTCCCGAAAAGCCGAGTATCTTTAAACGAATCATGATGCAGGCAGAAAACATTGTTTCGGTAAAAAAATCATGAAGAGGTGAGGAACGTGGATATTATTGTTACGATTGCTGAAGGTTTTATGAATTTGTTTAAAACTGGCGCAGAAACATTTATTTCGTGGATGCAAAGCATTGTTCCGCTTGTGTTGCTATTGATGGTTTGTATGAATACATTCATTCAGCTTATTGGAGAAAAGCGGGTCAATAAACTTGCGATGGCATCTTCTAAAAACCCGTTGTTAAGATATTTAGTCTTGCCGCTTGTCGGTTCATTTATGCTAGGGAATCCAATGGCGTTGTCATTAGGACGTTTTTTGCCGGAAAGATATAAACCGAGCTATTTCGCTTCAGGTGCATATTTTTGCCATACCAGCAACGGTTTATTTCCACATATAAACCCAGGGGAATTATTTATTTGGCTCGGTATTGCGGCTGGAATTGAGAAACTAGGTTTGAGCACTGCAGAATTGGCTGTCCGTTATTTCCTTGTCGGTCTCGTGATGAACTTCTTCGCAGGCTGGATTACAGATTTTACAACAAGAATAGTAGAAAAACAGCAAAATATTAAATTGAAAACAGAAGTAACGTTACATCATCGTTAGAAAAGGAGGAGGAATGGGAAATGGCTAAATATCGGTCGATAAAAATTGTGAAGGGCAGCGGCGGTTTTGGCGGACCGCTCATCATTACACCGACGGAAAAAAGAAATAAAATTGTTTATATTACCGGAGGAGCAAAGCCTGAAATTGTAGACAAAATTGCTGAACTGACAGGTGCCGAGCCGGTCAACGGTTTTAAAACATCAGTACCGGATGAAGAGATTGCGCTTGCAATTATTGATTGCGGCGGTACATTACGCTGCGGCATCTATCCGCAAAAACGCATTCCAACTGTCAATATTATGCCAACAGGAAAAAGCGGACCGTTGGCCCAATATATTACGGAAGATATTTACGTTTCAGATGTGGGGTTGGATCAAATTCAGCCCGTTGAAGAGAGTGCTAGAGAGGCGGCTCCGGCTGAAGAAAAAATCCCGGAAGAAAAACCTGAAAGAGAGTTTAAATATAGCAGTGATAAAAAGATTTCTGAAACAATGGCAGCAAGCTCCAATAAAAACTTACTAACGAAAATTGGACTTGGCGCAGGAAAAGTCATTAGCACGTTCTATCAAGCAGGACGTGAAGCAGTGCAAACAATGATTAACACGATTATTCCGTTCATGGCTTTTGTATCATTGCTGATTGGAATTATTCAAGGTTCAGGAATCGGAAACGTATTTGCCAAGATCATGTCGCCGCTGGCTGGCGATATATGGGGATTGCTCTTAATCGGGTTTATCTGCTCGCTGCCATTTTTATCACCTTTGCTTGGACCTGGAGCAGTAATCGCTCAGATTATCGGGACGCTGATTGGAGTGGAAATTGGCAAAGGGAATATCCCGCCAAACTTGGCGCTGCCAGCATTGTTTGCCATCAATACGCAAAACGCCTGTGACTTTATACCTGTAGGTTTAGGACTTGCAGAAGCGGAACCTGAAACAGTAGAGGTCGGTGTACCGTCCGTCCTTTATTCAAGATTCTTAATCGGGGTTCCAAGGGTGTTTGTCGCTTGGCTGGCAAGCTTCGGACTTTATGATTCGTAAATTTTCTGATCATAACATCATGAGTTTTGCAAAAATCTGACATATGGGAGGGAAGGCACAACCGCAACAGGTTTGTGCCGACTTTATGACAATCATTTATAAGAATAAAATAAAAGGAATCGGAACAATGGCTGATCATTTTTTGAAAGAGAAAATGATTATTTTATTTGGCAATGAAGCTCCACAGGATCTGAAAGATTTTTGTTATGTCATTGATGTCGTAAAGGCGGAAGGAGTCATTCAAGCTGGACAGAAGCTTTATATTAATAATGAAAAATTTGAAATCACGTCTGTCGGCGATGCTGTGCAAAGAAACTTAACAACATTGGGGCATATTACTTTGCGCTTTGACGGATCGACAACACCGGAACTGCCGGGCACTTTGTACTTGGAAAATAAAGATATCCCTGAAATTGGATTGAATACCGAAATAAAGATTGCAAGTGAATAAAAATTTTGATGCTTTCCATTCGTAACGGCTATTCATCCGACTTTTTTCAAATAGGAGAGAAAAATGAGGCTGAATAGATTCAGTGAATGAATCATATACATAAAAGATTTTTTGCAGCTTCAATGGATAAACTGTGAAAGATTTAAGTGAAACAAGTAAATAAGACAGCAAACCGGGCACCCATTTTTTCGCCCGGTTTTTTTTGCTTTTTAATCCTTTCTCTTAACAGCAGTTTGCTTGCCGGCAATAATTTATGATCACTACGCCTTGACAACATTGAAAATAAGAAAAAGTCACGCAGGTTGTTCGGAATCATTTTCTATATGGAAGATTTGAGGTACAATTAAATTGGCATAATTAGTAAGAAAAATTCCAAATCTTCTTTGGTTAGATGGGATTTGTTCACTGTCCATTCAAGCCAACTCAAAGATTATGTTGATCTGCAGGCGGGAGCTTAAGATGAAAGGAAAGATTGGACAAAAAGTCCAGCTGGCACTAGTGGTTGAATACTTATAAGTATGGAACGGTTGAAGGAGAACTTTTGCCTGCTTACTTTATCACTTTAACACAAGAAATGAATGAAGGAATTAGTGAGTGTATCTAATTACAACTTAAATGCGAGCGCCGGAAAATAATCAATACTTGTGAAGGCTCGAGTTATTTACAAAGAGGAAACATATATTTTCAAAAATTAATGGATTCCGCCGAGAGCTCCCAAATTTTTATAGTAAAGGAGGACAAAGGCAGCCATTCTAAAAACATCAATGCTTCAAATTGAAAAAATAGGCGGGCATTCACCTTCTTTTTGATTCAGGAAAAAGTTTCCAAATTTGTAACTGAGAGCAATTTTTTTGCGTGATAATATTTTTATATTATAATAATTATAACTTAATAATAGATAAAGAGGTGTTTCCTATGTCTATTTATCAATTTGAAGTAGAAAAAGCAAACGGCGAAAAAGTTTCTTTAGCAGAATTTAAAGGTCAAGTGCTCTTAGTGGTGAACACCGCTAGTAAATGTCGATTTACATACCAGTTTGAAGAACTGCAAAAGCTGTATAAAAAATTTCATGATCAAGGTTTTGAAATACTAGGATTTCCATGCAACCAGTTTGATCAACAGGAGCCGGGAACAAGCGATGAAGCAGCTTCTTTTTGCCAATTAAATTATGGCGTTACATTCCCGATGTTTGCAAAAATCGACGTGAACGGAAAAAACGCTCATCCATTATTCGAATATTTGAAAAATGAGGCGCCGTTCCGCGGATTTGATGAATCGAATACGGCAGAAAAACTATTAAAAATCAAACTAGCGAATGAATACCCTGAATGGCTGGTTGGCAACGATATTAAATGGAATTTTACAAAATATTTAATTGATGAAAACGGCCAAGTCGTGAATAGATATGAACCATGGGACGAACCGATTGATTTTGAGCAAGATATTCAGAAATTATTGAAAAACTAATTCCGGTTGAATCGTTTTTTCATTCGACCGGATTTATTTTATGTATAAGAATGCTAGCAAGAAGCTGCTAGTTCTTTTGCCTGTTTCGGACCTAGATCAACATGTAAAAAAGAATTTATGAATTTTAATGTTCAAGCAGATTTCCCTTTTCCATTGAAAATAAGGAAGAGGGTTATTTATTTCTCAGTAAAGAGCTTTGGTATTTAATATGAAGCGCGTCAATTTACAGTACCTTATCGGCCGGTTGGCGATGGGGATTTTTGATGTAAAATTAGCGTGAAATCAGCGGCCGTACTACCGGATCTATATTTGTTATTGCCTTACATGTTACAAATGGAAAATAAATTGGCAGCCTCTCTTTTACAAACCTTTTTAAAAAAACATATAATATGTTTATACAGTTCTAAATTTTCCAAAGGGTATGGCAAAAATGGGGATTTGGTTAAAGTAAGCGTCTGCACTGCAAGGACTGAAACAAATCACATAACTCTTTTTTTCGCTTTGTATCAAATTTTAAAGTCGGGGGTTTTAAGCGGTTTATTTGGTTCGTCAAAACAAAGGGGGAGTAAAAATATGGAGCTTCGCAAGCAAAATTATGAAATCATCCCGATTATCGTCGATGTTCCGTCTAATTTAAGAACGATCAACTTTTTTTTAGTGAAAGCAAAAGAATCCCTTGCTTTAATAGATGCTGGTTTGGATCATGAGGCTTGTTGGAATGCATTGTTGGAAACGCTGCAAAAAAACGGGTTGGCTTTGCATGACTTAACCGAAATCATTTTAACTCACAACCATATAGATCATGTCGGATTAGTGAATCGAATCATTGCGGATCACCCCATTCAAGTTTATGCCCACAAAAATGCGATCCCGCGCTTAAAGAGAGACCGCCAATTTCTTGAGATGAGGGTGGAGTTTTTTTCTAAATTATATGAGGAAATGGGATGTCATGAAGCAGGGAGAAAGCAGGTCGATTATTTAAAAGAATCGATTGTGAAAAACAGAAAACTTGCTATCCAAGCGGAGATCATTCCAGTCGAGAGCAGCCATTTGGATTTTCAAATTATCGAGGTGCCCGGACATGCTCCGGATCAAATTGCGCTGTATGATCCAAAGCATCGTTGGATGATTTCAGGTGATTTGCTGATTCAGCATATATCCAGCAACGCACTTGTCGAACCCGATTCTTTTGGACGGCGGATGCCGACTTTACTCCAGCATAAACATTCTTTAGAGAAAGTTTCGGATTTGCCTCTCGATCTCGTATTTCCGGGACACGGCGTATTCATTCAAGACCCGAAAGATTTAATAAATAAAAGATTAAAAGGGATTGAGAAAAAAGCAGAAAAAATTATGAATCTCATTTTAAACGGGGTAACAACCGCGAGCAGTCTAGCCCAAGCCTATTATGGAAATAAGTATTCGGAGCAGTTTTCGCTTGTGATGTCTGAAATTATAGGACATCTAGATTATTTGGAATTAAACGGAAAAATTAGAAAGGAGATGGAAAAAGGAGTTTGGCATTATTCCATTAATAAAGAATAATAGAAGGTTTTTGATTGGCTGTTGACGATGAAAATTTTTTCTTGTATTTCGCAAGCTGCAAAAGTAACAAAGTTTCATTGTTTGCAAGCATGATACTAATTATTGAGGTATGAGGAATGATGGGAAGAAAAAGGAGAAAAGATGCACCTTTAATTAAAAATATTGCAGAGCACAAGGAGTGGCAGAAAAAAGATCGTACTCGGACATCTCTTACTCTTTTGCAGAATCAGGAAAAAATCCGCCAAAACACGAAGTTTTATTATGATCCAGAAAAAGATAAAAAAGATATAGAGCATTATTACAAAAATGTCATCGGAAAAGAAATCAAGGGGCTGAACCTATTTTACCATTATCATAATCTAGTGAAAAAAACACATAAAAATCAGCTGCCGTATTTTATATGCAAAGATCATTATTTGTATACGTGGGTCGATTTGCAGCCGGATGGAACAGTGAAAAGCATCTATTCTGGCGAAAAAAGCGATCCTAGCCGAATCATACAAGAAGATTTCGAAATAATTCAAAAAAGATATGAGCAATTTCAAGCTCTTTTAGAAATAGTGAGCAAAAAGGACGTTTCTTTATTGAAAAAGATGAAAAGCATTGACTTGCGTTTAAAATATAATACAGAACATATTGTTCCGCAGTCTTGGTTTCAGACACGGGAACCGATGAAAAGCGATTTGCATCATTTATTTGTTTGTCATCCGGAGTGCAATGTCAAACGATCCAATTATCCTTTTCATGATTTTTCTTTTTATCAGCCGGAATCGCCAAAAGAAAAAATCCGCAATCGCTGCGGAGTTGTCAAAGACGGCCGATTCGAACCGGAACATGGCAAAGGTACTGTTGCGAGAGCAATGATGTATTTTTTATTGCGATACCCGAATGAAATAAAAAAAAGCAACCTTAAACAAATTAATCTTTCTTTACTGATTCACTGGCATGAATCGTTTCCCGTTTCCATCTATGAAAAGCATCGGAACCAATCGATTTATTATATACAGGGAAACCGCAATCCTTTTATAGACTTTCAAGAGTTAGCGTATAAAATAAAGTTTCCGTTTAATATTGGATCATGTGGCGTCAAGGAATCGTGAAATCATAGACTATAGGAGCATACTTAGAGCACCTCGTTTTGCAAAATAATCACAAGAAGAGCCGTTCTTTCGAAATACCGATTGTAAAGCTCCTGATTTTTCCTGCTTAACTCTGAGCTAAAATTTCAAGATGCTCTTTCCATACAAGATGACGGTCAATGGCAGCTTGCGGTCAGAAACATTTCGGATTTTGTTTGTCTCTGATTATTTGCAACCTGCTGATCCGTAATGGTT
This sequence comes from Aeribacillus sp. FSL W8-0870, assembly GCF_037963755.1. NCBI lineage: Bacteria > Bacillati > Bacillota > Bacilli > Caryophanales > Bacillaceae > Aeribacillus > Aeribacillus sp. FSL W8-0870. The sequence goes on along the minus strand of NZ_CP150165.1, from coordinate 3,756,842 downwards.
GCTGGTCGGCGATTTATAATGAAGAACAGACGAATGTTCGTTCGTTTGAAAAATTGGCTATATTTCTGTCATTCAGAACTCCCTAGTTTCGAGAAAAACAAGGGAGTTTTTGTTGCATATGCTTATAATGATTGACTTTTTCCCTTAGGCAACGCTTCACTATCTGCTTGCTCTTGTTTGTTCGTAACTAAAGTACGATCATTGATATTATATTTGAAATACGTTACTTTTGATTTTGTCACATCATAAGTGTGAACACCAGAATTCGGACCGAAAGAACAAAGACACATGGTTAATTCCCCCTTGTAAATGCATGAACGGCTTCGCGCTGAATTTCTGATAATCTTCTGCTGAGCTCATCTGATTCACTGCTTCGAAGATTTTGTTCTAATTGCTTTAACAAGTTCATTATTTGATCAACAGATTGTTGATCATGACCACTTCCATTCTTCGGATTACTAATGTTATTGGCATTGTTCATATCTCGGAGCACTTTATAAGGCTCGCGGTTTAACAGAAGACTAGTCACATCAGGTCGTGAATAATGTCCGATGGCATCGTGCCAATGTGCCATATCAGCAATTAATTTCATATCAACTTCAGCGTACAAAATACCTTCCTTTCCTTTTAAAGGACCGGATAATATGGAACCACCGGGTGCGATAATCGCCGTCCAGCCCCCTCCAGGCTTTATCCACTCTTTTTGATATTCAGTCTGTGTTAACTTTTCCACATTGTCCTTGTCGACTGTACTTTGACAATTGATAACAAAACATCCGCCTACTTGAGCATGATAACGCGCAGATAGTTCAGTAGACATATCAAATAATGTATCCCAACCCGTTATACTTGAAAATTCTACCCATACGGCACAATGCAGCTGGGAGCGTTGTGCGATAAGGGAATGACGTACCAAATCCATAGTATGCTCCCAGCAGACCAGCCCGCTCATTCGTCCCAGCTCTGTGTCATAAACATTTAGATAACTTCCATCTCCCATGCCCCAATGAACACGCTCAACATGAGTCGGCATCAATTTCCTGTGTTTGCCAAAAATTTTCCCTTTATTATCAATAAATAAAATTGTGTTATAGCATGTTTTTCCGTCGCGCTCTGAAATACCAATAACGACATGTATATTATGTTTTCGTGCAGCTTCACATAAAGCATCAGTTGTTTTACTAGGTACTTCTACAGAATTGAGAAACCATTCCTTAAATAGTTCATGATACCACATTGGTGTTCCTAACCAGATGTGATACGGATAGCCAGGAATATAAGACTCAGGCAATACAACTAATTGAGCCCCTTGTTTCGCCGATTCTTCAATTAGCGAAATAGCTTTTTCCAAGCATTTTTCCCTGTCATATAAAATCGAAGAGGCTTGTACGGCAGCAACCGTGAATTTCTCATTTGAAAAATCGCTCATCAGCTAATCCCACCCCATAGAATTTTTAATTATAAGAATAATTAGAATATACAGTAAATTTCATTTGAGTTCAATAAAAAAAATTACGTTTTTTATACGAATGAATAATAAGAATTTGTATTATGATTTCATACATCTTTCCTTAATTTATGATAAAATATGGATTTTCTATAATTATATTTTAAAATTTAGATAAAATTTTAAATATTTTTCATTATGTTTCTTTTATGAAATTATAAATAACATTATGTAATTGTGTTAGTATATTAGCTGATTCCTAACAAGACGGTTAAGAAGAGCTCGTACATCCAAGGACATTCGATTTTACAGTAAGTGTCAAACGAATCCCGTCTTATCTTTTCCGGATGGACAGTTTTTTCGTCGCTGTTGATTACAAGCGACTGGGTAAGATCTTTGACCTTGTACTTCTTTATATTCTAAATCCTTGTTGGGAAGTCTATAGATAAATTAAATAAGTAATTGGATTTAAATCCATTTACTTGATGCAGCATCCATTTCGGACTGCCTTAATGCCTGAAAATGAGACTTATCAGAAGGAGGATGTCATTCGTTCAGAAGGTGTCCTTAATATTTGATAATAACGAGAACAGATCAGTTCATCCCAAAATTGTAAAGCGAAAATTCAAAAAAAGGAATGAAAGCGTAATCAATTTTAGGAAAAGTGGCCTAAAATTGTGCTTAGAAAGGAGGTACAAATGCTACTAGACATTCGAAGCAATTGTCTTTTGAAAGAAGTAATCAAAAATCCAAACATTAGTAGCAATGAACTTGCTCAAAAATTCAACTTGAGCAAGAGACAGATCAATTATAGTTTTTCCAAGATCAATGATTGGCTTTATGAACAAAATTTCCCTCAGATTGAAAGGACAAATCACGGCTATTTTGTTGTAGATCCGAGTTTACTAAAAGTATTGAGTGAAAAGGAAAATACTCAATCAGTCGATTTTTATGATTTATCGAAACTGCAGCGCGTCCATTTCATTATATTGATGATTTTAACGAGAATGGATGCCTTATCGTTGGCTCATTTCACATCTGAACTAAAAGTGAGCAAGAATACCGTTATTGACGATTTGAAAAAAGTAAAGGATATTGTCGAACAACACGGCCTTGAATACAAGTATTCAAGAAAATATGGATACGTCATTGAGGGAGACGAATTTCAATGCCGGAAACTGTTAATCTCTATCACGAACAGCATCTGGACAGCAGATCAAGGAAAAGAAAAGATCATTCAGATTTCGCAATTATCTGTAGATGAGTTAGAGGAATTTAAAAATCGCCTCGAAAAAGTGGAGGCATCGTTAAATCTGAAATTTACAGACGAAAAACTTGAGTTAATGCCTTATATTTTAATTTTTATTTTAAGAAGAATACGGAAAGGCCATCATATCGGTTCTTTTAACCTTAATTATAATGAGATTTCCGGCACAAAAGAATACTTGGCAACGGAAGAGCTTTTGCATGATTTTCCAAATGTTTCAGAGGAAGAACGGCTCTTTATTACTCTGAACTTGCTGACAACGAATGTTTATTGGTCTAAAGAGGAGATTGATAAAGAAATTCCTGAATTAAAAAGCGCGCTAAGTCAAGTGATCGACAACTTTGAAAAAAATACGTTCATTTTTTTGAAGGATAAAGAGCAGCTTCTTCAAAAGCTCGTCCTTCATATGAAGCCAGCCTATTTTCGAATTAAATACAATTTAACTGATACAAATGATGTTCTTGATGATATCAATAAAAATTTCAAGGAATTGCATCATCTTGTTAAAAAATCGGTTAAACCGCTGGAAGATTTAATCGGTTCAGCTATTCCGGAAAGTGAGATTGCTTATTTAACAATTTTAATCGGCGGGTGGCTTTCTAGGCAGGGCGACAATATTAGCCAAAGAATGAAAGCCATAGTTGTCTGCCCAAAAGGAATATCAGTTTCCAGATTGATGTATGGGACGCTAAGAGAACTGTTTCCTGAATTTATTTTTCTTGATTCATTGTCTGTGCGCGAATTCCAACAATATGAAATGGATTATGACATTGTCTTTTCTCCAGTTTATTTGAAAACAAATAAAAAGTTCTTCCTTGTAGATCATTTTATTGGTGCTGAAGAAAAAAGACGATTGCGAAAAGAAGTGATGTCTGACTTATATGGGTTTGTACCTGAAGTAATAAATGTTGAAGAATTAATGGGAATTATTGAAAAGCATGCTGTCATTAAAAATAAAAAAGAGCTTTACAATGCGATTCAAAGCTATATTCACCAAGGCTCTAACAACAAGTTAGAAAATCATTCTATTAAAAATCCGAATTTATGCGATTTAATTACTCCTTCAACGATGATATTCCGCCATTCGGTTCGTAGTTGGGAAGAAGCGATTAAACTGGCGGCCCAGCCTTTGCTGAAGGATAAAAGCATTAAAGAACAATATGTTGAAGCAATGATCAAACATTGCCAATCAGATCCTTATTTTGTCATCAGTGAACATGTAGCCATTCCACATGCTTCACCTGATGAAGGAGTAAATCGTTTATCGATGAGCTTATTGAAATTGCGAAAAGGAGTAGCCTTTGAAAACTATCAGTCCATTAAGTTAATCATTGTGATTGCAGCTTTAGATAAAGATCAACATTTAAAAGCATTCATGCAATTAATGAATTTAGTGAGAAATGAACAGGATTTGAATAAAGTATTGAACGCACAAAGCATGAAAGACTTACATGAAGTTCTGAAATTATATGCACAAGAATAAAAGCTCTTTTATTAATGGAGTAGGTGATATACCAGTGATTGATTTGCATTTTGATGAATCTTTGATTTTTTGCGACTTAAAAGCGAAGGATCAGGAAGAAGTTTTGAAAGTAATGGGAAACCATCTTTACGAAAAAAACTTTGTAAAAGAGAGTTTTATAGATGCAATTATTGAGAGGGAAAAAACCTTTCCGACCGGTCTCCCAACTTCCAGTAATATATCTGTCGCCATTCCCCATACGGATTCCGTTCATGTCAATAAAAAGGCGATCAGCTTGGCGATACTAAAAGACGCTGTTGAGTTTGGAATCATGGGGGAGCAGGAGGCAAAAACTCCGGTAAAAATTGTGTTTTTATTAGCGATCGACAAGCAAAATTCTCATTTGAAAATTTTGCAAAAACTGATAAGCATCTTTCAAAACGAGGATGTCATCAAGTTTTTAACAACAGAAAAAAATAAAACATTAATCAAAACAAAAATTATAGAATGTTTAGATTTAAAGGAGATGAATTGAAATGAAGAAAAAACAAGTATTAGTCGCATGTGGTGCTGGAATTGCTACTTCAACTATTGTCAATGATGCGGTGCAACAGCTTTGCAAAGAACATAACATTGAATGTGAAATTATTCAAATAAAAATTACAGAAGTTGGTTCTTATGTGGACACGGCTGACTTATTAATTAGTACAACAATTGTACAGCAGGAGTACCCGTTCCCGGTTATTAATGCACGCGCTTTCTTAACAGGCATTGGACTGGATGAAGTGAAAAAAGAAATTTTGGAAGCGCTGAAAAATTAAACAAACGTTTGATTATTTTGGTAGGGGTTTAAGGAGGGGAAAAATATGCAAGGTTTTGTTGATGCGATACGAGCATTTTTAGATTTAGGTGCAACAGTTATTTTGCCCGTGGCGATTTTTATACTAGGGTTAATTTTCGGACAAAAACCCGGAAAAGCCTTTCGGGCCGGTTTGACGATTGGTGTTGCATTCGTAGGGATTTTCTTAGTAGTTGATCTTTTAGTCAATAATCTAGGGCCGGCAGCTCAAGGAATGGTTGATCGATTTGGAATCGAACTGAATGTTATTGATGTAGGTTGGCCGGCTGCTGCATCGATTTCTTGGGCCTCCCCAATTGCAGCCTTTATCATTCCTCTCGGATTGTTAGTAAATGTTTTGATGCTTGTGACAAAAACGACAAAAACAATGAATGTAGATATTTGGAATTTTTGGCATTACACTTTTACCGGTGCAATTGTATATACGTTATCAGGCAGTATTATTCAAGGCTTAATTGCCGCGGTATTATTCCAAATTGCTTGCTTGAAAATTGCAGATTGGACAGCTCCGATGCTTGATAAATATTTCGGGCTTCCGGGAATTTCTGTTGCAACGGGAAGCACGGTTTCATACGCAGTTCTTAGTATCCCATTGATCCAATTGATTCAAAAAATACCAGGTCTTAAAAATTTAAATGCTGATCCGGAAACGATTCAAAAAAGATTTGGGATCTTTGGTGAACCGATCTTTATGGGGCTAATTTTAGGTGTCGCATTAGGATTATTGGCTGGATATTCTGTCGGAGATACGATCGAAATCGGGATGTCTATGGCAGCAGTTATGGTGTTAATGCCGAGAATGGTGAAAATTTTAATGGAAGGTTTAATGCCGATTTCTGAATCAGCTAGAGAACTGCTTCAAAAGAAATTCGGCGCACAAAATATTTATATCGGGCTAGATGCTGCCGTTGCAATTGGTCACCCGTCCGTAATTTCAACAGCTCTTATTTTAGTACCGATCACAGTAGCAATCGCCATTATTTTACCTGGAAATAACGTTCTTCCGTTTGGGGACTTAGCTACCATTCCTTTCATTGTTGCATTTATTGTCGGTGCTGCAAGAGGAAACATTGTTCATTCGGTAATCGTTGGTACGTTGTTAATCGCCCTGTCACTGTACATGGCGACAGATTTGGCGGCGCTCCATACTGAGATGGCTGTAGAATCTAAATTTAACATGCCTGAAGGAGCGAGCAAAATCTCTAGTATCGACCAAGGTGGAAATCTGATCAATTACGTCATCTATAGAATTTTTGCGCTATTCAATTAATAGTCTCCAATATTGCAGCTTGCTGGAGGGATAAAGAAATGAAAGCTTTAGTAAAAAAAGAACTAGGATTTGGGAACTTGGAAATAGTAGATGTGGAAGAACCGAAAGTCGGACCGGATCAAGTCAAAATTTTAGTGAAATACAGCGGAATATGCGGTACGGACATTCATACGTATGAAGGACATTACAAAGTGAAAGCCCCCGTTACGTTAGGCCATGAATTTTCCGGTGTAGTAGCAGAAGTCGGGGAGAATGTAACTGAATTTCAGGTAGGAGATCGGGTAACCTCTGAAACTACTTATTATATATGCGGAACATGTAAATACTGTCAGTCCGGTGATTACAATTTATGCAGCAACAGAAAAGGGCTGGGCACGCAGCAAGATGGAAGCTTTGCAACCTATTTGATTGCACGTAAAGAAAGTGTTCATAAGCTTCCTGAAAATGTAGATTTTCTATCTGCAGCGATGACGGAGCCGCTTGCATGTGCACATCATGCAGTAAAGAAAGCTACGATTCATCAAGGTGATGTCGTTTTAGTACTCGGCCCCGGTCCGATTGGTTTATTAGTCGCTCAAGTCGTAAAAGATTTAGGAGCTAAAGTTATCATAACCGGATTAAGCAATGACAAGCTGCGGCTGGAAAAGGCAAAAGAGCTTGGACTGGATTATGCCGTAAACATTCAAGAAGAAGACGTCAAACAATTAGTCAATGAATTGACGGATGGCTACGGTGTAGACGCAGTATTTGAATGTACCGGTGCTGTACCTGCTTTGAACATGGGGCTCGATTTATTGAAAAAGAAAGGCCAATTTGTACAGGTTGGCATTTATGCAAAATCTGAAATCCCTATTGATATGGAAAAAATTATTCAAAAAGAAATTGTATTTACCGGATCTCGCAGTCAAAAACCAAGCGATTGGGAGCCGTCTTTAGCCTTGATGAATGAAAATAGAGTAAATACTAAAACACTTGTAACACATCAATTCAACATTTCTGAATGGGATAAAGCATACGAAGCAATTAAAAGCGGCGATGCAATTAAAGTTATTTTAACTCCTGTTCATGAATAATCAGTTGTTCCCCACCGCATAGCAGGTGGGGATATGTCTAATGTAAGTCTTGTCAAAGGGGAAGAAGTAAAGTATTGACAAACATGTCAATAAGAAGGTGAAAAAATGATTGAGAGCATCATAGATTTTATTCTTGGACCGTATGGGAGAATGGTCAGCGATTTTTATATTGAACATCAATTTATCATAAATTCAATCGTGTTGGCGGTTGCATTTTACAAGCTTTTCAAAAATAAATCTAAAGGTGTTCGTTCGGAGCAAGATATGAAGGTTCATAACGAAAATTAAACCATGCGGGAAAGGGAATAGGAAATGAAAGCGCTAAAACTTTACGGAAAACGAGATCTGCGGTTCGAGGATGCTATTGAACCAAGGATAGAAAATGAGAACGACGTGATCATTAAAGTAAAAGCAACAGGCATATGCGGTTCAGACATTTCAAGATATGCAAAACTGGGACCTTACGTACAAGGAATGATTTGGGGACATGAATTTTCCGGTGAAGTGGTAGAAGTTGGTCCTTCTGTCTCTCATGTAAAAGCAGGAGACAGGGTTGTCGGCTGTCCTGCTTTATATTGCGGTAAATGTGAAAGCTGCAAAAAAGGGATTTTGTCCCAATGTGAAAGCTTGCATGTTATTGGAGCCTTACAGCCGGGATCCTTTGCCGAATATGTGAAATTGCCTGGTGAAAATGTGCTTTTCATACCGGACGAGATAAGCTATGACTCCGCCGCTTTGATTGAGCCGTCATCCGTTGTCGTACACGGGCTTTACCGGACATCGTTGCAGCCGGGTGACAGTGTTGCTGTCATGGGATGCGGAACTATCGGGCTTCTCGCAGTCCAATGGGCAAAAATTTTTGGAGCAAGTGAAATTTTTGCGATTGATATCGATGATCAGAAATTAAATATTGCCAAAGAAATGGGAGCGGATTTTACGATCAACCCTCTTGAAAAATCGGCATATGATCAAATCATGGAGCTGACGAATGGAAAAGGAGTAGACATTGCTGTAGAATCAGCGGGATCCCCTGTAACATCCGCCCAAGTTTTTTCATTAGCGAAAAAGAGAGGGCAGGTTGTATTTATGGGAATTCCATACGGAGACGTCCTAGTCGAAAGATTTTACTTTGAAAAAATCGTCCGAAACGAATTAACCGTATTAGGATCTTGGAATGCCATATCGTCTCCGTTTCCGGGAAAAGAATGGAAAACGACAATCGATTGTATGAGAACCGGAAAATTAAACGCTGAGGCGCTGATCACACATCGCATCACGTTAGAGGAAGGACCGAAAATGTTTGAAAAAATTTTAGAAAAAAAAGAGTTCATCGGCAAAGTATTGTTTTATCCAGAAATTAGGCTTTAATTTTCAGCCGCTGTTTGAGCTATGTGGAAAGCTTATTCTTGCCATTTGAACTATTGTTACCTGCTTGGAGCTTCATTTGCAAAATATACAAATGAATAAAAACAGCTGAACAAAGTCTAGCCTTCCTTATTTGGGAGGCATTCAGACTGTCGGTGAATGCTTTCATCCAGCGTCACTGGCCTCGTCCGCTCATGAACTTTTTTGATTCGATTCGCATCTTCGCTAAAGATCAGTTCCTTGTTTGCCAAGCGTTTTTAAGACAGACTAAGGTGGAAAAAATCGAAATGAATAGACGCTTAAAATGATGGTAGGGCTGTCCAAAAAGTCAGGGTTAACTGACTTTTTGGAGCCATTCATTTGGTACAGTCAAAATATTCCGTTGGAGAGGTGCCCAAGTTAACTGACTTTTTGGAGCCACTTCATTTTAGGGATTTATCGGACAAACCATTTTTTCCTATCTTGTTTAATCCTTCAGAAGTCTTATGAAGGATTTTTCTGATGTTCTCTTTCTGAATTACGTTCTTCAAAAGTTTTATGATGGACATTCAGCACATACAATTGCTTCTTGTTGGACTTCATTGCCTCTATGAAGGACATTTACAAATTTTATTCGATTATTTTTGTCCTTCACAGTAGTATTCCTCCCCAATCCTTCATTTTAGGAACCCATCGGACTGTCATTTTTATATAGAGAATTTTGTTTGAATTTGCTCTGTACACTCCTTGATAACCATCCCTGTCATTATGCAGTATGTCAATCTTTCGTTTGTTTTGTCACCATAAAAATAATGGCTCATCTTTCAATACATAAGTGCTGCGTTTTGCCTTGCCAATCCATTCAAGAGGTGTTTGTGGATTTTTGGACAGCTGGATTTCATGCTTTAACTCTTACCTTTGATTGAAAATTGCCATATCAACCTTGATTTTTATTCTGAATATTTATATTAGCGACGCTGTATAAATGAGATGTTCTTTGGATAGATAATTCAAACGTTGATCATGGATTGTTTAACATTCGATCACAATTGGTAACAGGAATTGAAAAGGGGACATTGAAGAAAAATAACATGGCAATTCAAAAAACTTCCTAGATTTTTTTAAAACAGGAGGCATTGGTTGTGAAAGTTTTTCGTTTTCCAGAAAATCCACTGATTGCTCCGGACGATGTAAAACCTTTTCACCGTGGACATGAAGTAATAGGAGTTTTTAATGCTGGTGTTGCCCAGTTGAACGGCGAAGTGCTTTTATTGCTGCGCGTTGCTGAACGTCCTGTCTGTACTGATCCAAATGTCGTGAAAATTTCTTATATCGATTTTTCTTCAGGAAAAGGAAAGCTGAAAGAGATGGAATTGCAAAAAAATGACAAAAGATATGATTTTTCTGACCCAAGAATGATTTTTTACAGTGATTCCATGCATAGAGCTGCCTATGTCACATCTTTATCTTATTTTCGACTTGCCCGCAGCAAAGACGGACGGAATTTCACCATTGATGATAAACCTTTCATGTATCCGGAAACTGAACGTGAAGCATGGGGAATTGAAGACCCAAGAATTACTAAGATTGGTGCATCTTTTTACATTCAGTACAGCGCAGTGTCGCCTGAAGGCATTGGAGTGGGGCTTGCCTCAACAACTGATTTTAAAACATGCAGGCGGCTAGGGTTAATTTTTCATCCTGAAAACAAAGATGTGGCCATTTTTCCTGAAAAAATTAATGGCAAGTACTATGCGCTGCATCGACCTGTACCGAAAGGAATCGGCAGACCGGAAATATGGATTGCTGAATCGGACAATCTTTTATATTGGGGAAATCATCGGCATTTGCTTAGTCTTAGCGAAAAAGGATGGGACAGCTGCCGCATTGGCGGGGGAGCAGTTCCGTTTAAAACCGATAGAGGCTGGTTGGCTATTTATCATGGCGCTGATCAAAACGACTGCTATTCTTTAGGTGCTTTGCTTCTAGATTTGAATGATCCTGGGAAAATGTTAGCTAAGACGGAGGAACCCATTTTAAAGCCTGAAGCGGATTATGAAATGAACGGATTCTTCGGTCAAGTTGTATTTACATGCGGAGCTTTGACGGAAAATGGTACAGTTCGGATTTATTATGGTGCATCGGATCAATCGGTTGCAGGTGCGGAAATTTCTCTTGAAGAAATAATGGAAAAACTTTGAAAATGTTTTATTTGAAATAGGGCAGGGCATATAAATAATTTGCTGATCTTTGTAAATGATATAATTGACGAAATACTTTTGTTATGTAAAATAATTAAAAGAATTCTTTTGAAAAGGTAAATAATATGATGAATCCATTTGTAAAATATTTTTCCCCCGTTACACATCATTGTCAAGCATCATTGGAATTGAATATGATAAAACATCAGAAAATCTTTGCTAGAAACAGAAATGCAAAAGTGTGGAGGGAGCTTTTGTGCGGTTGGAGAAAACGGGCATTAAGTCAAGCGCTAAGCTGCTAAAAGAATTTGAAAATGCTCCTCAGCCGATCAATCCACAAAAGTTAATTTTCAAAGGTGTAGGAAATAGGGACGTATATAATATCTCGGCGCCGTTTTTAGATGATGGGGAACTTGTCATAGCTGGTAGAGTAGAGCCTCGAAACAGCGAGCATTCAGAAGTATATTTCTTTGTAAATCGGGATGGAAAGTGGATTCCGAAAGAAGGAGCGCCGAAATTTCAGCTGCAGGATCCGTTCGTGACGAGAATTGGCGGAGATTTAGTTTTTGGCGGAGTTGAAATTTTTCCGCATCCCACTTTTAAAAGCTCACTTTGGTGGAGAACGCTTTTTTATAAAGGGAAAAATATTGCAGATTTAGAAAAATTCGCTAAAGGTCCTGAAGGCATGAAGGATATCAGAGTGATTGAATTAAAAGACGGATCAATTGGAGTGTTGACGAGGCCTCAAGGCGAAAAAGGCGGTCTCGGCAAAATTGGGTTTATCCGAATACCGACTCTTGATGATCTTAATCCCGAAAATCTCGAAAAAGCCACGCTTTTAGAGGGCCAATTTACGGATGAAGAATGGGGAGGAGCAAACGAACTGCATTTGCTTTCTAACGGTCTGATTGGTGTGCTCGGACATATAGCAAGCAAAGATGAACAAGGGAACCGCCATTATTATCCGATGGTGTTTGTATTAGATCCTGATACAATGAAATTTTCTGATATGGAACTCATTGCAACGAGATCCCATTTTTTGAAAGGCGCTGCCAAGCGGCCTGACCTTGTCAATGTAGTTTTCAGCGGCGGTTTAATCAGAAAAGGGGATGGAACAGCTGATCTATATGTAGGCACCAGCGATGCAGAAGCGCAAAAAATTACCATTGCTGATCCGTTTGTGAAGTATGAAAAATAAGGAAGATTGCAAAATAAAAGGTTCATTATCAAAAGGCGGGGGTGACAAATTTCCTTCCCGTTTCTAGGCGGATACGAAAGAAAAGATGTGCGTTGTTTCGGTATCCATCCCCCCTTTTTGATGAGTTTTATTTTATTTTTTCCAAAAGCAAATGGGACAAAGAATGCATGGAGGTGCTGCTTGGGTTGGAAAAACAGCAGGCACTTCATCAGAAGGCATAGAAACCATAAAAAAGATGGTAATGGCAGCATAGATTTGATAAATTAGTTTGTCTAGTCAACAATTACGATACTAGAGTTTTCGCTTTTTTATACCTATTAATGGAAAAATTATTCATTTTTATATTAACAACCCCAAGTATGGTGAGAAATAAAGCCCAGATTATCCACATGGAATGGAATAATCTGGGCTTTGTAATTTTCTTAAGCCTTTATTTGTATTTTATCATTCAGCTCTCTATTCGCTCCATCTTTTACAGACCAAATAGCTATGAAGCTGATCAATGCAGCGAAAATAATATAAATGGCAACAGGAATGTAGGAATTGTTAAATTCCACTAATAAAGCGGTTGCAATTAACGGTGCGGTCCCTCCGGCAACTGCAGCCCCAAGCTGATAGCCTAGAGATATTCCCGTATATCGAACTTTGGCCGAAAAAATTTCTGAAATCATTGTGCCGAGAACTGCATTCACAGATCCCCAAATAACGCCTAGGCCGATCACCGTTGCTAAAATTAATAAAAACACCGAATTTTGTTGAAGCATCCAAAAATATGGGAACGCATATAAAATAGTGAGTATAATTCCGCTAATATAAATCGTTTTTCGTCCGATTCGATCTGATAAGCTTCCGACGAGCGGAATGACGATTGTAGCTACGATAGAGCCTATCAGTACAGCATTTAATGCATCTGTATTATCAAAATTCAAAGTTGAAGTGGCATACGATACAATAAACGTACCAAATATATAAAACGGTGCAGTTTCCACGACTTTTGCACCCATCGCAATTAAAACCTCTTTCCAATGGTAGCGAAGAGTGTCTACCAATGGAATTTTAGCAACCTCTCCTTCTTGTTGAGCTTTTTTAAAGGCAGGCGTCTCATCAATTCCTTTTCTAATCCACAGCCCGAAAATTACAAGCAATGCACTTAACAGAAATGGAACACGCCAGCCCCATGACATAAATTGATCATGCGGCAAAAGTGACATAATTGAAAGGGCAAGGGTGCCTAAAATCAATCCTAAAGAAATTCCCATTTGAGGTACACTTCCAAAAAAACCTCTATTATTTTTTGAAGCATATTCAACAGCTAGTAAAACAGAGCCTCCCCATTCTCCGCCAAGAGCTAAACCTTGTATGAAACGCAACAGAGTCAAAAAGATAGGAGCCCAAATTCCGATCACTTGATACGTAGGCATTACCCCCATGCCAAATGTGGCAATTCCCATTAAGCTAAGGGTTAAAACCAATGTTTTCTTTCTTCCTAACCTGTCGCCAATATGGCTGAAAATAATTCCGCCAACAGGTCTGAGGAAAAACGCTAAAGCAAAAGAAGTATAGGCAATTAATAATCCGACTGTAGGGTCTTCATTAACAAAAAACAATTGGTTAAAAACTAATGATGCAACTGTTCCATAAAGAAAGTAGTCAAACCATTCAATCGCACTTCCTACTAAACTGGCAATCAATATTTTCCATTTACCCTTGACCATGGCTTTCTCCCCCTCTTTAAATTTTTCGTTATAAAATCGAATTGTTTAAACGCTTTCATTTTCACGAAGCTTTCAGTTCATTTAGAGCTTTGTCCGCCTCCTTTCATTTTATTAAATTTTCTGACAACAGATAAACGGGTCATCTGATGACCGGAAAATAGAAATATCTTTTTTTATATTAACATAAATGACATTTTTGTAAAAAGTATCTTTTTAAAAAAATTCCATTTCACGAATTATTTAACTAAATACGTAAATAAAGCAGATCATCCAACGTTCGATCTGCAAATAAAAACTAGCATCCATGACTGCTGAATGCTTTAAGAAAACGATTTGATTATTTCAGCACAATCATCAGCAGCGAATGAAATATAACAGAAAAAGCAGCTCATTGCAAAAAGAGTGCGAGCCTCCTCAGCCTGGAGCTAAAGGCTGAACTTAGAACGGCTTGAATGAATCATTATTTATCCAGGTTTCAGCAAGCAGCAGTTTAAGGACTCACATTTTATGTTTTCAAAGAAAAAAAGCGCCTCCGTGGAGAACGCTTTTTTCTTTGAAAAGATTTTTTGGAAAGGAGTGTTTCCGATGGTCAATGTTTGAAATTAGCAATTCACTTTCGCATCACTTCTTGATTTATTAAATTGGGCGGACATAATCCTTTCAGCCCCTTTATTAAATTTTCCGCCGCCAGTTTTGCCATTGCATACCGCGTTTCATAAGTTGCTGAGCCGATATGCGGTAATGTGACGACATTATTCATTTTTAACAGAGGGTGATCTTTCGGGACAGGTTCTTGTTCAAATACATCAAGCCCGGCACCTAAAATGAGTTTGTTTTGGAGCGCGTAAATAAGGTCTTTTTCGTTGACGGTCTGGCCCCTTGAACCGTTGATGAAAATGGCGCTTCGTTTCATCAATTGAAATTGTTTTAGCCTGATTAAATGCTTTGTTTCTGATGTTAACGGCGTCATGAGGCAGACAAAGTCTGATTGTTTTAGTAAGTCCTCAAGCTCGCAATAGGTGGCATGAAATTGTTCCTCTGCAAATTGATTACGGGATCGGTTATGATATAAAATGTTCATGCCAAAACCGAAATGTGCTCGTTTGGCAATGGCGGTGCCGATTTTCCCCATGCCAATAATCCCAAGTGTTTTATGATGAACGTCAACACCAAATAAATTTTCTCCAATTGGGGCTTCCCATTTGCCTTCTTTTACGTAACGATCTAACTCCGCCATTCTTCTAGCTGTTATAAGGAGCAGCCCAAAAATTGCATCAGCCGTTGTTTCATTTAAAACATCAGGTGTATTGGTTGCCATAATGTTTCGTTTCGTTAATTCCTGAATGTCTAAATTGTCATATCCAACGGAAACATTGCTGACAATTCGCAATTTTGGAGCTTGCTTTAAAAAATGCTGATCGATTCGCATTCCTGCGCCAATCATCCCTTCAGCGTCATGTAAGTCATGCAAGAATATAGAATGGTCTTCACTGTCGGCGTAATATTTGATCTCACATACTTGTTTCAAACTGTTTAAAATATCTTCAGGCAATTTTTTATATACTATCACCTTTGGTTTCATGTATTTATCCTCCAAACATATATTTTACATCAAGGCGGAATCTATTATGGAAGAAATTGTGCTGCACGTATTCTAAAGGTGTCTTTCATGTGAGAAAAATGGAAGTAAGCGATTGACCGATCTAAAGTTGAGCATGGAGATTTTCCCAATTGTTATCTAGGAAAACAAAGAAGGTTATCAAGGCTGCTTGTCCACAAAACCTCTGTTGATTTTGCAATTTACCTCTTAACGGCGCGTTAACAATACAGGCTGCGAGCTTTCCCGCTTTTGGATCAGTTTCATAACATCTAATACAAGTTTGTCGGAGCACAGTTATAAATGGGCGCAGCGATTCAAACGTTTTGGACAAGTTTGTCTGTTTGCTGAAAGGATGATTTTCTCACTAGGCGATATGTCCTAGTGCCCCTGTCAGCTGAAAACAACTTAAAACCTAAAAGCGCTTTTCTCCGTAATCAGGACTTCTGGACATTTAGCACTATTTCATGCCCTTCAATTTTTCCTCCGTGTGTTGATTGAGAAGCAGCAATTTGTCATTCATAGATTGAAAGATACTATTCTTCAAAAATCGGTTCTTTCTACTAAATTATGTTAGTTCATTCGGAGGATGTATTTATGACCCACCCATATTATAATCAATCTGGATATTGATGGGATAGGAGGAATATTCATAATGAAAAAGAACTTCATAATAGGTGCAATAGCTGTTGTCTTAATACTTTTTGGTTTTGCTAGTTTTGGAGCAGCTCCGAAAAAAGCAGCAGGTCTTTCTCTTTTTCAATACAAAAGCGGCTATTTTACCAATTATGTCGAAACGCCAAGCTATCAAGAAAAGTGGACGAGCAGCACAAAAAAAGTCTCCATCTCATACGGACGCATTGAAGCTTCAAGTGCAGCAAAAGGAACATTTAAGCTGTATATACAAATTAAACAAAATAATAAAGGAAGCTGGAAAACGATCAAAACGATCAATGCTAACAAAAACGGCACAACCCGTTTCGATTCACCGAAATTTTCACCAAAAGATCGTTACAGATTCAAGCTCGTTAACGAAGGAACCAAAAAGAAAGTTACGTATAAATTGACATGGGCAACAACAGGATCTAAGAAGTGATGAGGAAATATATTTCTTCATCACTTTTTAGTTGATGAAAACTATCCACCGCCCAATATTTTGCGAACACAACCGTAGAATATTGAGAAAAGAAGCCAGCCTTTTAATCTAGTTAAGTCGAGGTCTTCTCTCGATTTCAATTTTAAGTCCTTGTGCCACTATAATAGACATGAATTCCAAACAAAGATTCTCTTCGGTGTGCATTTATTTATTTATTTATTTGGCTGCGGTCTGCCAAGCTGATCATCAATCGGATATTCAGTTTTTAGTATCTTAATAAAATTCGCTGCACTTTTAGACAGGTACCGATTTTTTTCGAAAATTATCGATGCTTCAGCTGTAATGGATGAATCCTCAATTTCCAGCATTTGAATGTTTGGAATTTGAAAATTGGAAACGGCAGATTTTGGGACAATCGTTGCACCTACACCTTCTGCAACTAATGATAAAAGAATCGTTACATCAGGACACTCGCATAAAATTTTTGGTTCAAATCCATGCCGCGCGCATTCATTCACAACCATTTCATACTGGCCTTTCCCGCTGATTCGGTGTAATAGAAGCAAAGGCATTTCTTTTATATCTTTCATTTGAATAGAATGATGTTTATAATTCCAATGCTGCGGGATGACGGCCACATATGGATCGCTTGGCAGTTTTATTGTTTGATATTCATCGGTATCAATGGGCAATCGTATAATCCCTACCTCTATTTCTCTGCTTTTTAAAAATTCACTGATTAAGAATGTATCTCCTTCTCTTAAATGGAATTTGACATTGGGGAATTTCTCAAGAAGCTTCCGCATTGTTTTGGGTAAATAGGAAAAGCATGATTTCACACATCCTATTGATAATGTGCCTTTCGTTCCATCGTTTATTTCTTGGACTTCCAAAATCATATCATTCAATTGATGAAGGAGCTGTTTCGTTTTTTTGTAGAAAATTTTCCCGGATTCCGTTAATTCAAGTTTTTTTCCGTTCCGTTCTAATAAAATGACTCCAAGCGTTTCCTCCAATTGCTTCAACTGATGACTTAAAGGCGGCTGCGCCATATGCAGCTTTTTCGCCGCGCGTGTAATTTGTCCTTCCTCGACAATCGCTGCAAAATATTTCAGCTGTTTAATGTCAATCAATCTGATCACCTCATGTGAAGGTGCATATTTTTTTTATATACAAAACCAATTTTTTTCATATTTTTCATATATGATATCATATGTTATATTATTTTTGAAGATTCAAAAAAGTAAATCGAATTGTGGATGAAAAAATCTATTTAAGGGGGAATGAAGATGCCTGCAAAAACTGGAAAAGAGTATATTGAGCGTTTGAAGAAAGCGAAAAGCAGCGTTTACATTCATGGGGAGAAAGTAGATGACGTCACGGAGCATCCTGCATTGAAAAATGTGATTCAATCAATGGCAAAGCTTTACGATCTTCAATATGAAAAAGCTGATAAGATGCTGTATACTTCACCAACAACAGGAGAAAAAGTCGGTATAACATTTATGCAGCCTACCACAAAAGAAGAACTGATTGCAAGACGCGAAGCAATACAGGAATGGGCTCGAACTTCCGCCGGAATGATGGGGCGGTCTCCGGATTATTTAAATGCTGAAGTGATGGCAATGGGAATAGCGAATGATCTGTTCGCAGAAGATGATCCAATGTATGCGGAGAACGCAAGAAAATATTATGAATATGCGAGAGAAAACGATATTTCTTTAACACATACCCTTATACATCCGCAGATTAATCGCTCTAAAGCTCAGCATGAGCAAAAGGATGCAAATGTTTCCTTGCATTTAGTCGAGAAAAATAAAGATGGAATTATTGTTGATGGGATTCGTTTGTTGGCTACGCAAGGCGGCATAACGGATGAAATATTAGTTTTTCCTTCAACAGTTAAAAAATCAAGTGAAGGGGATGACCCGTATTCATTAGCTTTTGCAATTCCAAATAATACTCCAGGCGTAAAATTTATTTGCCGCGAAGCCTTTGACTATGGAAAAAGTCATTGGGATCATCCGCTCGGGTCGCGATTTGAAGAAGGAGATGCTATTGTTTCATTTGAAAACGTTTTCGTTCCTTGGGAACGGGTATTTGTCTGTGGCAATTCTTCCATTTGCAACCGAACCTTCCGTGAGACGAATGCCGTTGTCCACATGTCGCATCAAGTAGTTGCCAAAAATGTAGTGAAAACTGAATTTATACTTGGAGTTGTCCTTTTAATTATGGAGGCTATTGGAATTGAACAGTTTCAGCATGTAAAAGATAAAGGAACAGAAATTATGCTGACTCTTGAGACAATGCGCAGTCATTTATATCGTGCAGAGCATAATGCAAAGCTTGATAAATGGGGAACAATGACGCCGGATTTTGCTGCGCTTGATGCTGCTCGAAATTGGTACCCAAGAATTTACCCTCGTTTAGTGGAAATCTTAAGGATTCTTGGCGCTTCTGGATTAATGGCCATTCCGACAGAAGCTGATTTTAATAATGAAGAAATCGGCGATATTGTCAGAAGAGCGATGCAAGGAGCAAATATTGATGGTTATGAGCGCGTTCAGTTGTTCCGTTTAGCTTGGGATATTACAATGAGTGCATTTGGTAGCCGTCAAACTCATTATGAATATTATTTCTTTGGAGATCCGGTCCGCATGGGTATGGTTTATTTTGACGGGTACGAAAAAGATTATTTCAAAGACTTGGTTCGTGAATTTTTAGGAGCTACAAAAGTAACAACTGTTTAACAAATAATAAATGAAGGTGCCACACGTTAATTGTGAAAGTGATCATGACAGCATAGCGAGTTGAACTTGACTTAATATACAATATCATATATGATTTTAGTGAACTATATTTTTCTGAAAATTTTCTATTCTCGGGGGAATTTAATAGGGAGGGACTTTCAAGATGGTAGATTTTAATATTATTCGTTGTGCAAGGGCGGTACTGTTGGTGACAAATTTGGAGGCTTCACGCGATTTTTATGAAAACGCTTTAGGGTTCGTTGTGACAGAGGCTGATGAAAACCATTTATATCTCAGAGGGTATGAGGAACATAATCATCACAGCCTGGTGTTGAAAAAAGCAGAGCAGCCTGGTGTGGAAGCGATCAGTTACAAGGTTTATTCCGATGAGGATTTAAACAAATTATATGACTATTTTCAACAAAAAAATATGAATCCAAAATGGATAGAAAATCAGCATGCAGTTGAAAGGGCTTTCCGTGTGCAGGATATTTCAGGTCTTCCAGTTGAGTTTTTTGCCAGAATGGACACGGTCGAAAGGCTGCTGCAAAGATATGACTTATATAAAGGAGCAAGAATACAGCGAATTGACCACTTTAATTGCATGGTGCCGGATGTACAAAAAGCATATGACTTTTACGTAAAAGAGCTGGGGTTTGCGTGCTCTGAGTATACCGAAACAGAGAATAATGAATTATGGGCTGCATGGCTGCATCGAAAACCTAATGTGCATGATTTGGCGTTTATGAATGGAAACGGCCCTCGTCTTCACCATATCGGCTTTTGGCTGTCGGATCAACTTAGTCTCATTCATGCCTGTGATGTGTTAGCGGCTATGGGATATGCGAAAAATATAGAAAGAGGCCCTGGACGCCATGGTCTTTCAAACGCATTTTTCCTCTATTTGCGTGATCCAGATGGACATCGAATTGAATTATACAATGGAGATTACTTGACAAGCGATCCGGATTTTCTGCCGATTCGCTGGGATATAAATGATCCAAGACGCCAAACATTTTGGGGGCATGAAGCACCGGACTGCTGGTTTAATGAAGCATCACAAGTATTTGATATTCATAGCGGAGAGTTAGTTGAACTAAAAGAGCCAAGTGTGCAAAAGCTAAAACCTGATTTTGTCATTTAATTTTAAGTAAGAAAAGAGAGGTAACGATGAAAAGAAAATTGTTTATTAATGGAAGTTGGGTAGGAGCAGAACATTATGCTCCTCTTTCCTCTCCATATGATAAAAAAGTAATTGCAGAAATTCCAATTGCTTCAGAAGCTGACGTTGAAAAAGCGATCGAAGCCGCACATAACGCCTTTCTGAAAATGGCGAAAATGCCAAAGCATGAACGCGGACATATTTTGGAAAAACTGGTGATGCTTTTAGATAAGAGGAAAGAGGAAGCGGCAGAAATTATTGCAAAAGAGGCGGCGAAGCCAATCAAAACAGCATTAGAGGAAGTGCAAAGAACCATTCAAACATACAAATTTTCGGCTGAAGAGGCAAAAAGAATTCATGGTGAGGCACTATCATTAGATGCGGCGCCCGGCGGGGAAAATCGGACTGCTTATACGGTTCGTGAACCGATCGGTGTAATAGGAGCTATCACTCCGTTTAATTTTCCAATGAATCTAGTTGCGCATAAAGTAGGACCGGCCATTGCCTCCGGAAATACGATTGTCTTAAAGCCGGCCTCCCAAACACCGTTATCTGCTTTCTTTATAGCTGAATTATTGCAGGAAGCAGGACTGCCTGATGGTGCATTAAATGTTGTAACAGGAAGCGGCAGCATCGTTGGCAAAAAAATCGTAGAAGATGAGCGGGTTAAAATGATTACGTTTACAGGAAGCCCGCAAGTCGGAAAAGAGATCAGAAATAAAGCAGGCTTGAAACGTGTCACGCTTGAGTTAGGTTCCAACTCGGCTTTGATCGTAGATGAAGGAATTGATGTTAAAAGCATCATTCCAAGATGTGTTAAAGGGGCTTTTTCTAACCAAGGGCAAGTATGCATCTCGCTGCAAAGAATTTACGTACATGAACATGTATATGATGAGTTTGTCAATGCATTTGTGAAAGAAACGGAAAAGCTGACAACAGGAGATCCGCTGGATTTTCAAACAGATGTTTCAGCGCTGATTTCCGAACATGATGTAATCCGTGTCATCAGCTGGATCGAAGAAGCTAAAAAAACAGGTGCAATAGTTGCAACAGGGGGAAATGCGAAAGGAAATATTGTCGAACCGACGGTTTTACTCAACACAAAACCTGATATGAAAGTTTCCTGTCAAGAAATTTTCGGCCCTGTAGTGTTAATCGAAAAGGTTTCATCGATTGAACAGGCTGTTGAGTATGTAAATGATTCCCGGTATGGACTGCAGGCAGGGATTTATACAAAAAATATCCACCATGCTTTATATGCGGCTGAAGAGCTAAAAGTAGGCGGTGTAATGATTAATGATATCCCGACGTTCCGAGTCGATCATATGCCATACGGTGGAGTGAAAGAGAGCGGAATGGGGAGAGAAGGAATTAAATATGCGATTGAAGAAATGACGGAGCTAAAATTAATCGTGATAAATCGGCAAGTATAAAAAAGCGTAAAAAGAGGTGTGTAACATGGATGATCGCACGTTTCGAAATGCAATGGGGAAGTTTGCGACAGGAGTCACTGTTATTACGACTGCCCTAAATGGGGAAGTACGCGGAATGACGGCAAATGCATTTATGTCTGTCTCTTTAGATCCTAAACTAATTCTCATTTCAATTGGAGAAAAAGCAAAAATGAATGAAATCATTAAGCAGACAGGAAAATTTACAGTAAATATTTTGTCTGAAGAACAACAAGATTTATCGATGCTTTTTGCCGGCCAATTAAAAGAGAAACAAAATGTTACTTTTGATTGGGTCGGTGATCAACCGGTGCTGCCCAATTCGTTAGCAAATATTTTATGTGACGTATACAATACACATGTTGCCGGCGACCACACTTTATACATTGGAAAGGTGACTGACATTTATATGAAGGAAGGTGACCCATTGTTATTTTTTGAAGGAAAATATAGAAATTTGGCTAGTCATGCCAACGCGGGGTGAATGGATGGAAGTCGTTTATATTAACAATTCCAAAGTATTAGCGGAATGCAAGCCCGAGCCGTGTGTCATGGCAGTCGGCTTCTTTGATGGAGTGCATTTAGGACATAAGAAAATCATTGAAAAAGCGAAAGAAATCGCGCAAGTAAAAAAACTAACATTTGCCGTGATGACGTTTTTTCCACATCCAAGTCAAGTCATTGAAACGGATAGAAAAGTTATCTCCTATCTGTCGCCGCTTCCTTCCAAAATGGAAATCTTTTCACAATTAGGGGTAGAGAAACTGTATATTGTAAAATTCGATAAAAATTTTTCTGAATTATCCGATCAAGACTTTGTGAATCAATACTTAAAAGGCTTGATGTGCAAACATGTCGTTGCCGGCTTCGACTTTACGTATGGTTTTAAAGGAAAAGGGAATATGGAGAAGCTGAAAAACGTTGGAACGGGATTTTTTGATGTGACGACTATTCCGAAAATCCAATATAAACAAGAAAAAATAAGCTCCTCCATGATTCGGAAGCTGCTAGAGTCAGGCCTTGTAAATGAAATACCTCATTATCTTGGGGATTATTATCGTGTTTCATGTTTAGTCAAATCGATGGAACGAGGGGATGCTGACAACAATTTTATTTTTAAAGCGCAAATCGATCATGATTATTTCCTGCCTAAACCGGGAATTTATAAAATCCAAATAGAATTCAATGAGACATTTTACAACGGTTTATGCCATATAACGAACAAAACATTAAAACCTTACTTATTTGAGGGTGTTATTGACGGATTGGATAGAATAGCAGAAAAAAATAATGTCCAATTGAGGTTCATAGAACAATTGCTTGATCGACCAGTTGCTGCTGCTTATGATCTTTTTAGCCGAACAGTCATATAATAATTTATAGTTGAAATCATATATGATTATATATATAATAAAAATAAATTAATGAGATTTGAAATATTCAGATAATAATCATTTTGTTCAGGAGGTTGCTTATATATGTCTTATAACGAAATAAAGCAAAGATTAAGAGGATCGATTGCTCCTGTTGTTACTCCATTTGATGCGGAAGGCAATATTGATTTTGAAACGATGAAAAATTTAATCAACTGGCAAATTGAAAGCGGCAGCCATGGGATTTCAGTGACAGGAACTTCTGGCGAACCCAGTTCATTAACAACGGAGGAACGCAAGCAGGTAATGGAGCTGGCGAAAAAAACAGTGAATGGCCGAGTCCCGTTTGTTCCGGCAACAGGATCGACTAATCATGATGAAACACTTGAACTAACGAAATTTGCACAAGAAATTGGCGCAGATGCTGCGATGGTCATTGTTCCGTATTATAATAGGCCGTCCCAGCATGCGTTGTATAAGCATTTTAAAGCAGTAGCTGATTCTGTAGATATTCCGATCATTATCTACAACATCCCAGGGAGAACAGCTGTAAATTTAGAGGTCAAAACAATGGCTCGTTTAGTGGAGGATTGCCCGAACATTATCGGTGCAAAAGAATCCAATAAAGATTTTGAGCATGTGAATCGGGTGCTGCTTCATTGCGGAAGAGATTTTTTACTATTTTCGGGAATCGAGCTTTTATGCTATCCAATGCTAGCAATCGGGGGAGCAGGTTCTATTAGTGCAACGGCTAATGTGGAACCGGCAAAAGTTGCGGAATTGCATGATGCTTGGTTTGAAGGCGATATAAAGAGAGCTCAGGACCTCCATTTCGAGTTAATGGAATTAAACGATATTTTATTTGCCGAGACAAATCCGGGACCTGTAAAGGCGGCGCTTGGAATGATGGGAAAAATCACGCCGAAATTAAGATTGCCTCTTGATTTGCCTGCGGAGGAGCTTCAAGAAAGAATTCGGCAAACGCTGCAAAAATATGGTCTTTTAGAGAAAGTAAAAAATTAAGGCAAGCTAAAAAGGGCTGATGTATTGCGCCTGCTAAGGAGTGAATTGGATGGGCAATGCAGTAGTGAAAATTTTTGGAATGCCAAATATAACGGAAGCCGAAGTGGATCCAGAAAACAATTCAATTTTTTTAAATGGAACTCAATATCACGTCAATCAGCTTTCTTGGGAGCCTCCGGTTTCAGGTACGATTTACGGTGTCCTTTTGAATTATCAAGGCGCCTTTCATCGATATCGTGAGCAAATGGCACATTCACCATATAACGAACCACCGAAAGCGCCAATTTTATATATAAAACCGATTAACACATTAAGTGGCTACAGGAGCCCCATACCATTGCCTGAGGATGCAGACGAATTAGAAGTAGGGGCAGCACTCGGCGTGGTCATTGGGCGTACTGCCACTAAAGTAAAGGAAGAAGAAGCCTTTCAATATGTTGCTGGATATACAGTTGTGAATGATGTAGCAATTCCACACGAAAACATTTATCGTCCGGCGATAAGGGAGCGGGCAAGAGATGGATTTAATCCGGTTGGTCCGTGGATCATCAAAAAGGAATCGATAGATGATCCTGATTCATTGGACATTCGCGTTTTTATCAATGGAAAGCTTGCGCAAAAAAATAACACGAAAAATTTCATCCGGCCAGTTGCTCGGCTGCTGGCTGATATAACAGAATTTATGACGCTTTATCCAGGAGATGTGCTGCTGACAGGTGTTCCTGAGCAAGCGCCTTTAGTAAAGGCAGGAGACCATGTTCGCATAGAAATTGAAGGTGTAGGCAGTCTAGAAAATACAATTGTTCATGAAGCGGATTATGTGAAGGGGGCTGTGCGATGAAACGAGCTAGAGTTGCTATGAACGGCACCATTTATGAAGCAATTGAAGATAACGGCTTCCTTCAACTGAATGATCATCGTAAAGTGACAGAAAAGGACGTAGTCTGGCTTCCGCCTGTAAGCCCGCGGACTGTTTTTGCATTAGGTTTGAATTATGCAGATCATGCTAAAGAGCTGTCATTTCATGCACCAACTGAACCGCTTGTGTTTCTAAAGGGACCGAATACGATTGTTGGGCATCGATCTGAAACGAAACGTCCTCCTGATGTAGATTTTATGCACTATGAATGTGAACTGGCAGTGGTAATCGGAAAAATGGCGCGTAATGTCAAGGCTAGTGAAGCGTATGAATACGTCTTAGGATATACGGTTGCAAATGACTACGCTGTCAGGGATTATTTAGAGAACTATTACCGGCCGAATTTGCGCGTGAAAAATCGCGATGCATTCACCCCGATAGGCCCTTGGCTTGTCGATAAAGAAGATATACCAGATCCGATGAACTTGGTCCTTCGTACTTACGTTAATGGAGCGTTAGTGCAGGAAGGAAATACAAAAGATATGATTTTTACAATCCCTATGTTAATCGAGTATTTAACTAGCTTTATGACCTTAAATTACGGGGACATAATTCTCACAGGAACACCTAAAGGAGCGGTCAATGTTAATGTTGGCGATGAAGTGATTACAGAAATAGAAGGGATTGGACGTTTAATTAATCGAATTATATGAAGCTGTCATTCAGAATCTTTTCTCCGTCACCAACACTTTAAAGGAGAGCTGACGTTATGCCGCATTTTATTTTAGAATATACCGACAATATCAAAAAAGAGGCAAAAATTCCAGAGCTGCTGAAAAAAGTTAATGATGTGCTAATTTCCAAAAGCGATATATTTCCAATTGGAGGCGTGAGATCTAGAGCCATTGAATTGAAAGATTATTGTGTTGCTGACGGCTCTGAGGATGATGCCTTTGTCCACGGTACGCTAAAGATTGGCGCTGGGCGTACTGAAGAGGATAAAAAAGCAGTTTGTGATGAGATCTTTGCAGTGATGAAAGATCATTTTTCGATCCTTTTCAAAAGGAGATATCTTGCATTGTCTTTAGAACTATATGAATTTAGTGAATTTGGAACGTACAAATATAATAACATTCATCAGCGCTACAAAAATTAATTGCATACTTGGAGGAATCGAAATGACCACATATAAAGTTGGGAAAGTTCTTCATTATATCAATGGCAAGTTTGTAGAGGGAGTTGCAGGGAAAAGCTTTGAGAATATTAATCCCTTTAATAATGAAGTAATCAATGAGGTAGCGGAAGGATTTGCAGAAGATATTGACTTAGCAGTAAAAGCTGCCAAAAAAGCTTTTGCTGACGGCCCTTGGGGAACAATGTCGGTAGATGAAAGAATGAAGTATATTTTACGAATTGCTGCATTAATTGAAGAAAATGCGGAAGAAATTGCTTATTTGGAATCTCTAGATACAGGATTGCCAATCAGTCAAACGAAAAAGCAAGCATCCCGTGCAGCTGAAAACTTTCGATTTTATGCACAAATGGTAAAAAGCCGCATGGTAGGAGAAGCGTATAAAGTAGACGGAGATTTTATTAATTATACTATTTACAAGCCAATTGGGGTGGCAGGTTTAATTACGCCATGGAACACTCCGTTCATGCTGGAAACATGGAAAGTGGCTCCGGCGTTGGCAACAGGCAATACGGTTGTCCTAAAACCTGCTGAATGGTCGCCGCTGACTGCTAACAAGCTGGCTGAAATTATTCATGAAGCGGGACTGCCAGAGGGAGTTTTTAATATCGTTCACGGCTTTGGGGAAACAGCTGGCGCGTCCCTCGTGAGACATTCTGATGTCCGGCTTATTTCCTTTACGGGCGAGACGACAACAGGTGCCGAAATAATAAAAAATAGCGCAGATACGTTGAAAAAAACCTCTATGGAGCTAGGAGGAAAATCTCCTGCAATTATCTTTGCCGATGCTGATTTGGAAAAAGCCTTGGATGCTGTCGTTTGGGGAGTATTTTCTCTTAACGGGGAGCGCTGTACAGCCAATTCGCGGTTGTTTTTGGAAAAATCGATTTATGATTCCTTTGTTGAACGGCTGAAAGAGCGTGTGCAAAATATTTCGGTAGGGGATCCATTGGATTCTTCAACAGAACTAGGGCCGCTAATTCACAAAAAACATTGGGAAACCGTTTTAAATTACATTGAAATAGCTAAAAAAGAAGGGGCAGAAGTGTTTTCAGGGAACGTTCCGCAATCATTGAAAAACGGCAACTTTGTTCCACCGACACTTCTTCTGAATTGCCATAACGGTATGAAAGTTGCTCAAGAGGAAATATTCGGACCTGTCATGGCAGTCATACCATTTGAGACTGAAGAAGAAGTCATAAAAATGGCTAATGATGTAAAATATGGGCTGGCTGCTTATGTATGGACAAACAACTTGAAGCGCGGACACCGAATTGTCCAATCGATTGAAAGCGGAATGGCTTGGGTAAACTCACAAAACGTCAGGGATTTAAGAATCCCGTTTGGCGGAACGAAATATAGCGGTATTGGCCGAGAGGGCGGACATTATAGTTTTGATTTTTATACAGAGATTCAAGTAATTCATGTGGCGATTGGAGATCATCACATTCCTCAGTTTGGTAAATCAAAAAAAGCCGAAACGATTTCGGCTCAGCAATAATAGAAAGCTAACTCGTTTTGCTTGTTAGTATATATTCTTTAATATATGATATAAGTATGGAACAGAAGGTAAAAAATAAAACACAAATTGCATATGATTATATTCTTTCACGAATTGAAAATGGTGCTTACGGGCCTGGATATCGAATAGTAATCGATCAAATTGCAAAAGAGCTGAATTTAAGCAGCATCCCTGTCAGAGAAGCGATCCGCCAATTGGAAGCAGAAGGCTTAATTCAATATAAGCCGTATAGCGGAGCAGTTGTAAGCAATATCAACGAAAAAGAGTATTTGCAAACCATTTCGGTTTTGGCGGTGCTAGAAGGCTACGCGACTGTTTTAAGTTCTAATATTATAAAGGAGGAGACGATCAAAAAATTAGAAGAATTAAACGAAAAGATGAAACAGTCGCTGCAAGATTTTGAATTAGAGCAATTCAGTGAATTAAATTATCAGTTCCACACCTTAATATATGAAAACTGCGGCAATAACTTTTTAGAGGAGCAGATTAAGCAAATTTGGCAGAGGATGAAGCGGATACGGACTTATGGTTTCACACTCGTTCCGAAGCGCTCTAAAGAGTCCATTAAAGAGCACGAAGAAATTATTCGATTGCTTCGAGAAAAGGCTCCGCCCAACCAAATTGAGGAATTTGTCCGCCAACACAAATTAAATACAGCAGAAGCATTCAGAAATCGGCAAAAATTTTCATAATAAAACAATTTCGAACAAATTCAACTGATCAAACTCAGTTGGATTTGTTCAAGGAAATTTTTTTGGCTAATATCATATATTATTTTATATATATTAATAGATAACAAGATCAAATTCTAAACCCTTGTTGTGAAGAAAATCAATAGATGAAGCTTCTTTCTCTACAAGTGGATTTTGAATGAGTAGAAAATGCTAGGAGGAAGAAAAGATAGAATTTTTTAAATATTTGAAACCATATCTTAAATCATATATAATATTATTGATGATTTGTTGGTCAAAGGAAAGGGGTGGTCCTCTGATTTCACTAATATGAAAGCGTTGTCACTAAGAAAGATAAAGCTTTTAAGGAATTTTGCCAAAAATAAAGGAGGGGGTTACGTTGAAAAAATTTGTTTCGTTGATCATTTTGATGTTATTTCTCTCTATGCTGGCAGCATGCGGAAATTCTGAAAGCGCCGGTGGAAAAAATAATGATTCCGGTGGTTCCGATGTCATTAAAATTGGTGCTATTTATTCAGCTTCGGGCGGCGGTGCTCCTTTAGGAAAATCACAGATGGAAACGGTAAAAATGCTGGTGGAGCAAGTAAATGAAAACGATGGAATAGATGGAAAGAAAATAGAGCTGATTGCCTATGATGATAAGTCCGATCAAAATGAAGCCGTGCTGTCTATGAAAAAATTAATTGAGCAGGATAAAGTATTGGCTGTTGTTGGGGGTACGCTAAGCGGAAATGCTTTAGCAATGGTGCCGCTTGCGGAAAAGTCAAAAACTCCATTCATTGCATCAGCTACAAGTAAACAAATTGTAAAACCTGATGATAATTCTTCACGGGACTGGATCTTCAAAACGACACAAAGTGATGATGTAGTAATTCCTAAAATTTTAGCCTATTTGAAAGAAAAAAATTTAACGAAAATTGCCTGGCTGAATGTTGCCAACCAATACGGCACAAGTGCTCATGAAGAATTTAATCGCCTGAAAGGTGAATACGGCATTGAAGCTGTTATTGAAGAGGAATTTGAAGCAACTGTTGATGATGCGAAAGCGATGCTGACTCGCGTAAAGAAATCAAATCCACAGGCAATTATCGTTTGGGGAACTGCTCAGGAGTCTTCAGTTATTACGAAAAATCTCCATCAATTAGGAATGAAACTTCCCATTATTGAAAGTCAGGGAATTGGTACTAAAGAGTTTATTGAGTTAACCGGAGAAGCAGCGGAAGGAGTTATTTTTCCTGCAGGGCGTTTAATTGTCGCTGAACAATTGCCGGATAATGATCCGCAAAAAGAAACACTTATTAAGTATAAAGAGGATTTTAAAGCAAAATTCAACTACGACGCAAATACGTTTGGAGGCCATACTTGGGACGCATTCTATTTATTAGTGAATGCAATTGAAAAAGCCGGAACTGACAAAGAAAAAATTAGAGAACAGCTCGAAAATACGAAAAATTTTGTTGGAATTTCCGGAATATTCAATTTTTCGAAAGATAATCATACTGGCCTTGATGAAAGCAGCTTAGTTATGGTTCAAATCAAAGACGGCAAATTTGTCATTGCAGAATAATGCTGTAAAGGGATCTTCAACGATTAAAAGTACGGGGAAGATCCCTAAAGACCAAAAATAGAAGGGAAGTGTGGGAATGGAACTGACCAGCCAATTTATTCAGTTAATTTTTTCTGGACTGACCATTGGAAGCATCTATGCACTGATTGCTATTGGATTTGTCATTATTTACAACATAACCGGCCTTTTAAATTTAGCACAAGGCGATTTTGCCATGCTGGGTGCACTTACTTGTATTTCGTTTGTCAATATGGGCTTTCCATTAATTATTGCAATAGCAGTAAGTGTTGTCATAGTCACGATTATCGGTGGTTTGTTCGAAAGGTTGGCAATTTATCCTGCAAGAAATTCATCAACCGCAACACTTCTTATTATTACGATAGGTGCAGCTTTTGTATTTCGGGGAATTAGCATTTTAATTTGGGGAACTCAGCCTTTGGCGCTGCGTCCTTTCTCTGGAAATCAGAATATCAATTTTTTGGATGCTACCATTCAGCCGCAAAGCTTATGGGCTATCGGCATTTCCTTATTAAGTTTAGCTGTCCTTTACTACTTTTTTAATAAAACCTACTTAGGAAAAGCGGTAACAGCTTGTGTTGTCAATCGTTTTGCAGCAAGGCTAATGGGAATCAGCCCCCAAAAAATGTCGTTTTGGGCAGTATCCATTAGTGCTGGTCTTGGAGCGCTCGCAGGAATAGTGATTGCCCCCATTTCGGGTGCTTCGTATGATATGGGAATCATGATTGGCTTAAAAGCATTTATTGCTGCAGTAATTGGAGGGTTGTCAAATGCACCTGCTGCTATTGCCGGAGCATTTTTAATCGGAATATTAGAATCTTTTACGGAAGGATATTTATCTTCAGGATATAAAGATGCCATTAGCTTCACTCTTCTTTTAATCGTATTATTCTTCATGCCAAATGGATTGTTCTCGAAAGTATCAGGAAAACGTGTTTAGAGGAGAGGAAAAAATGGATAACAATTTAACGAAAATATACAACAGGAGTTTGAAAGGTCCTCTTATCTTTTTTGTCGTTATTATGCTTCTTCCTTTTATTTTTCAATCAAATAATTATATTTTAAGTACTTTCATTATGATCGGTTTTTACTCATTGGTTACGACTGGACTGACGCTATTAATCGGATATGCAGGGCAAATTTCCCTCGGGCATGCAGCTTTTTACGGTATTGGTGCCTATACCTCTGCATATTTTACGGCTACATTGCAGATGCCTTCCTGGATAGGAATTTTAGTTGGGGCGATTATTGCATCACTCGTTTCTTTAATCATTGGTATTCCAGTATTTAAACTAAAAGGGCATTATTTAGCCTTAGCCACTCTTGGATTTGGAGTGATCATATTTACATTTTTTAAAGAGTGGAAAACAATAACTGGAGGATTAAACGGGTTTTTTGGCATACCTCCTTTAAGCTTATTCGGCATTTCATTTTCAACAGATTTTCAATTTTACTTCTTAATTTGGATCTTTGTCTTTTTAGGAATTTTCTTTGCGCGCAATATTGTTCAATCAAGAGTCGGAAGAGCTTTAATGTCTATCCATGGCAGCGAAATTGCTTCGGAAGCAATTGGTATAAATATTAATAAATATAAATTGCAAATTTTTGTATTAAGCGCCGTTTATGCTTCAATTGCTGGAAGCTTATACGCACACTATGTCACCTTTATAAATCCTCAATTGTTTGAAATGATGACATCTATCTACTTTTTAATAATGGTTGTCATCGGTGGGATAGGGAATATTTGGGGCGGATTGATCGGAGCAGCGATATATGTATTTTTAGGAGAATTGTTGAAAGATATTGTACCGAAAATTATTCCCAATGCTAGCGGGGAATTCGAAATTGTATTTTTCGGCGTGCTGCTTGTAGTTATTTTAATATACATGCCAAATGGAATTTCAAAAGCGATCTTTCATTTTATCAAAAGAATCACTTCAAACTTTAAAAATAAACCAGTTTCAGCATTTTCAAAGAAGTCAACGGGAAGTGATATTCATGACTGAGGAAACATTATTAAAAGTCGAAAATCTTTCAAAATCATTCGGCGGTGTAAATGCCGTTGAAAATGTTTCGTTTGAAGTGAAAAAAGGGGAAATTGTTGCTGTAATAGGTCCAAATGGCGCCGGCAAAACAACCCTTTTTAATTTAGTGACAGGTGTCATCCCTGCAACAAGTGGAAAAATAACCTTTAAAGGCGTTTCCATCATCGGGAAAAGACCTTATCAAATTGCAAGTCTAGGGATGACAAGAACATTTCAAAATTTGCAAGTATTTAATAATATGACCGTCATCGAAAATGTGATGACAGGAAGCCATATAAGATTAAAAACTGGAATTTTAAGCTCAGGCCTGCGATTGCCGAACGTTTATAAAGAAGAAAAAGAGGTAATGCAAAAAGCATTGCAATGCCTTGAACAGGTCGGTATTGCTGATTTAGCTTTTGAACGAGCTGAAACATTGCCTTATGGAAATCAAAGATTATTAGAGATTGCCAGGGCAGTAGCTGCAGAGCCTTCATTTATTTTACTGGATGAACCGATGGCCGGGCTGAATCCGCAGGAATCCCGCAATCTAGTGAATGTACTGAAAAATATGAGAAAACAAGGGATGACATTTTTATTTGTTGAACATGATATGGAAACGGTGATGTCGATTGCAGATAAAATTGTAGTTCTTGACTATGGGAAAAAAATTGCGGAAGGAACGCCTGAAGAAATTTCAAGCAATCCTAAAGTTATTGCAGCCTATTTGGGAGAGGAGGAAGCAATCTAATGTTAGTAGTAGACAACCTTCATACGTACCACGGATATTTGCACGTTTTGAAAGGGATTCACTTTGAAATAAAACAAGGCGAAATCTTTGCGATGGTAGGGTCAAATGGCGCCGGGAAAAGCACCCTTCTTGGAACAATAGCAGGCATTTATAAACCGAGATCAGGAACCATTGTATTTGAAAATGAAGAAATTTCTTATGGTAAAGTAGAAAAGATCGTTGAAAAAGGCATTTGTCTTGTCCCGGAAAGAAGACAAATTTTTGATGATCTTTCTGTTAAGGATAATTTGCTGTTAGGATCTTATCACCGATATAAAAATGACAAAAAAAGTGTTATGGAGGATTTCGAGCAAGTTCTAGACTTTTTCCCTAAATTAAAAACAATGTTGGATCGACCGGGCGGATTGTTGAGCGGCGGCGAGCAGCAAATGGTTGCCATAGGCCGCGGGCTGATGGCGAAGCCAAAACTAATGATGCTGGATGAACCGTCTTTAGGATTGGCTCCGCTTATTGTCAAAGACATTATGAATATTTTAAAGCAAATGAAAAAAACATTTGGAACGACCATTTTGTTAATTGAACAAAACGTCAAAGCAGCTTTGCAAATTGCAGATCACGCTTGTGTATTGGATCGCGGAGAAATTGTCATTCAAGGAAAAGCGAGCGATTTGCTGGAAGATGAAAAAATAAAAGATACGTATTTAGGTATAAGCAAAAAAGAAAGACTAAAGCTTTAGTATAAACAACAGGTCTGTACTAACCTAACTTGCCCAAAAGCCGGGAGTTTGGCGGCATAGTATTCCGAATATTCCAATAACCAAAGGAGGAAGGGAACGGATATGAGAACGATAGATTGGAAGGAAGTTGAGAAAAATATAGAAAACGGCCGATTTCCTCAATGGTTAGTTACAGATCCGGAAATATACGAACTAGAAAAAGAAAGAATTTTCGGCAGAACATGGCAGTTTCTGGCGCACGAATCGGAATTAAAAGAACCAGGAAGCTTTGTTACGAGGATGATGGTCGATGACCCGATTATTTTAGTGAAAAATAAAAATGGAGAAATCAACGCATTTTTGAACTCTTGTTCTCATAGGGGTGTTCGTTTGTGTACAGAAGATTATGGAAATAAAAAAGCATTTTCATGCCCTTATCATGGCTGGACTTATAATTTAAACGGTGAACTGATCGGGGTTGTTGCAGGGAATAAAGTATTTGGGGAATCGATGGATAAAAGCGAGTGGGGACTGCGCCCAGTTCCTCGTGTTGAAAGCTATCAAGGAATGATTTTTGGAAATCTTGATCCTGACGCTATGTCTTTAGAAGATTATTTAGGCGAAATGAAATGGTATTTTGATATAATGCTTGGCCGGAGCGACGGAGGGATGGAAGTGAGGGGAGTCCCTCAACGATGGGTGGCAAAAGCAAATTGGAAAATGACAAGTGAAAATTTCGCGGCAGATCCTTACCATGTTCAAACGACTCATAGATCCGCCGTGGAATTGAAGCTTACACCGAGCGATCCTTTGTATGCATCATATGGACATCAAGTTGTTTTGTCAAACGGACATGGAATTAATGTAATTACATCTGCTACTGGAAGATCGAATAACATATACCAAGGTATGCCTGAATCGATGTGGTCGATGTTTGAGAAAAATTTAAATAAAGAACAATTGGACATTTTTTCTAGAGTTCAAAATTTTGTTGGCGGAGTTTTTCCAAATCTATCATTCTTAAGCTCTTGCAGCGGAACAGAAGGAACAAAGTATAATCATCTTCAATTTAGAGTATGGCGGCCGTTAGGGCCCGATCAAGTTGAAATTTGGATTTGGTATATGATTGATAAGGCGCTGCCGGAAGATTATAAGGAAAAATCGTACAAAGGCTTTATTGCAACGTTTGGCGCGGCAGGTACTCTTGAACAGGATGATACGGAAAATTGGGCTCGCATTGTTGAGGCCAGCCAAGGGTTAATGGCAAGAGATCGAAATCTCAGCTACAACAATATGCTCAACTACTTAATGGGATTAGATTACTTAGATCCGGATGAGAATTTTCCGGGACCGGGAAAAGCGTACCCAACTTGCTATACAGATCATATTGCAAGAAGTATGCATAAATACTGGCTGGAGCTGATTACGAAAGAGCCAGAGGTGAAATCTCATGAATAGTGATATTCAATATGAAATTTCTCAATTTTTATATTATGAGGCCTATTTGCTTGACCACCGAAAATATCGGGAATGGCTTGAATTGCTTGATGATGATATTCAATACACGATGCCCCTGCGGGTAACTGTTGATAACAAAATGGGAAGCAATTTGAATACTGAAATGACTTATTTTGCAGATTCGAAAAAGGACATAGAGATAAAGGTCGAAAGACTTTATACGAAATCAGCCTGGGTTGAAAACCCGCCTACAAGGCAGAGGCATTTTATAAGCAATGTGGTCGTTGAGCCTTGCTTTAGCTCTAATGATTATAAGGTTAGAAGTTATTTTCTATTTAAGCGTAGCCGAAGTTCAGAAGCAAAAACCGAGGAATTGTTCGGAGAAAGAGAAGATATTATTCGAAAAGTGAATGGAAAATGGAAAATAGCAAAACGAACTGTGTATCCAGATCAGTCCGTATTATCAGTCATGAATGTTAGTATGTTTTTATAAAAAACGTGTATGTGCCAATATATTTTTTTTGCCCATTTCCCGAATTATCAACATATTTAGGCTGTTTGCTGCTTGATTTCTGTGCAGAAGAAAATGATTGGAAAGGATTTATGAAGCTTCTATATTTTCTGTAAAGGCGGAAATAGCTTAAAGGAAATGATAGATTTGCTGATATTCCAATCGTTTAGTTTATGATTCGAAATGTTTAACGGCTTTTTTTGCTTTGATTACATTGGGCATAAATTTGACAGCTTGCCATGTTTAGATGCATAAAACGCGAGAGAGTTATATTAGCTCCCTCGCATCGGGCATTCATTCATGATGTACTAGACTTAAAAAATGAATGATCGTGTGTTCGTCTTCATGAAAGCTCATTTTATCATTTGCCTTCCAGCTGTTGTTTTATAACTTCCAGCGTCCAATATTTCGGCGGTTTTTCTGCTTCTAATTTTGCCAAGCATTCCCGGTGGATTTCGGCAACTCGTTCTGGTGTGATGATGTCAGCAGGATCCACTTCTACAATTTTTACTGTACTTTTATCTTCGTAAAGATGCTCTCCCTTAAGTCTCCCCGTTTCATCATACGGCCATAAAAATACTTGACGGCTTGAGTAATGATAAATTTTGTCCGGATCATCTACTTCAAATCCTAAATCAAGCAATCCTTGGCCTTTAATTAATTGGTGGAAAGTCAGTTCATCTGCAATTCCCCAATCAGCCACAGCTAGCAAGTCATCAGAATGCCAAAGTACTGATTTTGATGCAATATGATAGAAGTTGAGGACTCCTTCTTTTCCTTCAATAACAGCAGGCTCGCTTCCCCAAGTAACACGATAAACGGGGTGATCGACCATCATATCGGAAGAAACAATTTCATTGAACATGCCGGCGCCTTCCAGATGAACGTGTCGGCGGAAGTTTTCAAGAATCGCAATATGCAGTGGATTGGTTGTTTTAGCCAGCAATTCTTCAACGGGTTTCATGCAATTATAAATTTGTTCTTCAAATTTATTCATATTATTCTCCCCCTCTTTTTGTTAACGCTTACATTTTTAACAGAATCAATTCTGTTCATTACTGATATCTTATATAAAATTTCCTGAAAATTTATTAAATATTATGATAATTTTGATAAAAAATGCTAATAGTTTGTGGTGAGGGGGACGGAAATGGGGGAAGTTTTAGACTCCAACGAAATGATGAAATTTTTGCCTGAATCTGGGCAATCTTAAATACTTTGCGAAATCATTTAATTTCAGCTTTAGGTCTCGACAGAGCTAAAGGTTTTTTATTACGGTATGGCTGGGATTGCGGCAATAATTTTTCAAATCATTTAAGAAGGAAAGATGCTTATCATACGCTGACATTGAAAGAACTGTTTATCGCTGGTTCGCATATGCACGGCATAACGGCTGATTTAGGCATTTCAGTTAAAGAGCTGCATATCGACCCTGTAACAAAAGATTATTATTCAGAAGGCTATTGGAAGCATTCACAAGAAGCTGAACACCATATTGCCACCTTTGGATTATCTTCTGATCCAGTATGTTTTACACTAATAGGATTTGCAGGCGGATATGTGAGCAATCAGTTGGGTAGAAAAGTAATTTTTAAAGAAGTTGAGTGTGAAGGAAAGGGTGATCCGCATTGTCATTGGATTGCCAAACCGGTTTTAGGATTGGGGAGAAGAAATCGAAAAAGAGCTGCCTTATTATGAAGAGGAAAATTTAGGACAAGAGCTAGACAAAGCTTTTATAAGGATAGAAAGGCAGAAAGAAATGTTTAAGAAAGCTCTTATGATTATTGAAAAGTTGACAAATTCGCTATTAAATGGGTGTGGACTAAAGGGGATATTGAACACTTTAGCGGTTGAGATGAATTGTGCTCTTCTGCTGGAAAACTCTCACCGTCAGTTGATTGAAGCGAGCGATTCGCTTCGAAAAATTTATTTAAACAGCGCTGATTATGTGAGGGAGAAAGTGGAAACAGTAGATATAAAAGAAAAATGTAATACGAATCGGATAAAAGTTTCTTCAGCAAAAGGCTATACATTTGAAAAATTAATATCTCCTGTTTTTGTAAGAAACAATATTTTTGGTTATGTTTCACTAATTCGTGAATCAGAAGGCTTTTCGGAATTGGACTATATCGTCATTAAAAAGGCGGCATCCATTTGTGTTATGCAAATAATAAATGAAACTTCTGCGTTTGAAAACGAACAACGAATTAAAAAGAGAATTGCTGAACGCCGTTTTTAGGGGGGGAATTTTCAGAAGAGGAGCTTACTTACCGATTAAAATTAATGGGATACAATCTTAATCAACCGCAATATGTGTTTTTGTTTCATCTGGACAGCAGCCAAGAGTTTAATCGAAAAGAGCTTGAAGATTCGCTTAATCATTATAAAACTGCAGCAGCTGAAAGCTTAAATAAATTGATCAAGCAGCAAGGTTTAGCATGCATAATGACAACAAAAGTCAATTAGCTGATTGCTGTTATTCCTGAAGATTTTATCCGTCAATTTTCATCTGAAGTTTCATGCGGGCAATGGCTAATTGATCAGATTTTCTCCGAGATTAAACCTTTTGAAATGAAATTGGGGATCAGCAGTTTATGTCAGCAAGCATCAGATTTGAAAAAAGGATTAAAAGAAGCAGAAAAAACAATTAAGATTATGAAGTTTTCTAAAAGCAATGCGAAAGTCAAAGCATTTAAGGAGTTTTTAGCGGTTGCGGAGTTAATATGCTCTGAAAATTTACCGGAAATGGAAGCCTTTGCACATACAATGCTTCAAAAAATAAAAAACTACGATGACAAGCATGCTCAGATTTATTAGAAACGCTTTATTGGTATGTTGAAAATAACGGACATCTATATAAAACAGCCGAAAGAATGCATGTTTCATTAGGGTCTGTTCGTTACCGACTGAAGAGGATGCAAGAAATTGGCGGGTTTGATTTATCGTCGAGCCAAGGCTTCTTTGATGTTCATGCTGCGGTCAATATTTATCTTTTCTTAGGGCTCATTGAAGTCAAAATGAAATAAAGCGCAAGTTTTATAATCATGACAATTTGTCCAATAAACTCTACTCCCTCTTGCACGCTCAGGCTGCTTCAGAGGATTTTCATCAGAAAATACAATCCATTCAGGAAATTTACAAAAATAATTATCCGATTTTTTAAGTGAACGCTATTTTAAAAATTTTACAATGGGTTTATTGTGCTAGGAACGTTTTTTTCTACACGGTGGAGAAAATAAACCCCAATACTTTTTAAATGGGGGAATTTACCCCCTTCTTCCGCAAATTTCTTCAATAAATTACAAATCTTTACATTATTCGTAAGAGTATGGTACTATTAATACTACTAAAACTCGTAAAAAATGGGGTTACTGAAAAATGAATAAAATGAATATTCTATCTATTAAAATAGAAAATGAACGAGCATATATGATTTCATTGGCTGAGAAATATGGATATACATCTGAGGTTGTGTTAAAAATCAGCCAGGAACTTGATAAGCTGATTCATCAATACCAAATCGAGCTCTTAAAAAAAACGAAGTGAACTTGGCAGTATTGATAAAATGATCTCCCATCTTGAATCAAAATGGTATCTACCTTTCAGCTTTCAAATTGGGCAATCGTAAGAATGGCAGCTCTTTTGATTTTCCGACACATATTTTAGATTCCCGGAGTATACCGCTGTTCTTGTTCTATGAGCCCCAAGATAGAATATGAAAACATCATCTTTTCGTTTGTCAATTGGCTGTTTTTACAAAGTTTCACCACTGCTTTTTTATTTGTAAAGGTTAAATCACGGCGCAGGAAGAAGGTTTAGAAGATGGATAAACAGGCCGTCAGGGAAAAAATATGGACTCAGCTTGAAAAAGAGAAGCTTGGACGCTTTCCGTTTCCGCTGAAAAATAGAATTCCAAATTTCAAAGGAGCTGAACAAGCTGCAAAAATTGTTGCTTCGATGCCTGAATATAAATTGGCAAACGTCGTAAAGGTGAACCCTGATGCTCCGCAGCTTCCAATTCGGACGAAAGTGCTAATTGATGGAAAGACTCTTCTTATGCCAACTCCAAGATTAAAATCCGGTTTTATCATGGTGAAGCCTGAATGGGTGCCAAAAGGAGAAGAGAGAAAAGCCGCCAGCTTGAAACATATGAATACGTTCGGAAGGGAGATCTCTCTCGATCAGCTGCCAACTATTGATTTCATCGTGGTTGGATCGGTTGCAGTCCATAGGGACGGGCGCAGAATTGGAAAAGGCGAAGGATATGCTGATCGCGAATATGCCATTATTCGGGAGCTTGGGCAGCCTTCTGTTCCTGTCGTCACGACTGTTCATAGCATTCAGCTGGTAGAAGACGATTTTCCTATTGATCCGTATGATTTGACGGTTGATTGGATTGCTACAGAAAAAGAATTGATCAAAACGAACACTCCTTATTCAAAGCCGGAAGGAATCATTTGGGAACAAGTAAGTGAAGAAGAGAAAGAACAAATGCCTGTTTTAAAAGAAATTTGGGCAATGCTATACAAGCGTTCTTAACGATCATTCCCTTGCATTTACTTTATTTAGCATGACGTCATCCCATTCATTTAGAAGCAGGAAAACTAGGAATACTCCACATAAAATTTGTGAAAATTCTAAAATTTATATTCCTGCTTCTTTTCTCAGAAGAAAACGGAACAATGTACAATAAATTTTAAACAGTTTGAAAACGAATCGTTTTTTTCTGCTATTAGGCAATTGTATAATAGAGTTAGAAGTGCAGATATGATGATTGGGAGGCCTATAAATGCAAGGGGAGACGATGCATCCAAAATTAGAAAAAATTGTCGAAAATGTTGAAAAAGTTATTGTAGGAAAGAGTGAACTGGTCATTTTAAGTTTGTCGGCATTGCTTGCTGGAGGGCATGTGCTTCTCGAAGATGTACCCGGAGTTGGAAAAACGATGATGGTGAAGGCATTGGCAAAGTCTGTTGGGGCTGATTTTAAAAGAATTCAGTTTACACCTGATTTACTGCCTTCAGACGTTACTGGAGTATCGATATATAATCCGAAAACGATTGAATTTGAATACCGACCAGGACCGATTATGGCTAATATTATTTTGGCCGATGAAATAAATCGAAGCTCGCCAAAGACCCAATCCGCCTTGCTTGAAGGCATGGAGGAAGGGAGTGTCACCATTGATGGCGTGACAATGCCGCTTGAAAAACCTTTTTTCGTTATGGCGACACAAAATCCGGTTGAGTATGAAGGAACTTATCCGTTGCCGGAGGCTCAATTGGATCGATTTTTGCTAAAACTGAAAATGGGCTATCCTTCCGTTACAGAAGAAGTAGAAGTGTTGACAAGAGCTGAAAAAGGACAGCCGCTTGATGAACTAACGTCAGTCATCACCAAAGACGAACTAACGGCACTTCAGGAAGAAATCAAACAAGTATATGTAGATGATACGATTAAACATTATATTGTAGACATCGTAAATAAGACGCGGAACCATGATTCCGTCTATTTAGGAGTCAGTCCCCGTGGTTCTGTTGCGCTTATGAAGGCATCTCAGGCGTATGCGTTTATTCATGCCCGAGATTATGTGATCCCCGATGATGTTCAATATTTATCCATGCATGTCCTGCCTCATCGCATTATTTTAACATCTGAAGCGCGTTATGAAGGGAAAACAGCTGAACAAATCATTGAAGATATTCTTGCCGAAATCCCTGTGCCTGTAGTGAGGTCGCTGTGAAATCAATGAAAAGCTTGCTAAAAGGCACACGGCTGGCGTGGAACCTTGCTTTTTTAATATTGCTTGTGGCGGCTTCCTTTGCATATGCCATGTTTCAAGGAGGATTTGTCAGCTGGTTTTTATTGTATTCATTGCTGCCGTTTGTTGTTTATTCTGTTGCGTTGGCTCTCTATCCGCTGAAGAAGCTGCGAGTTCGGCGCAAATTAACTAAAACAGAATTCCAAGCAGGTGAACCGCTTGTTTGTACTATCGAAATTGAACAGCCGTTTCCCTTCCCTTTTTTCTTTGGAATCGTTGAGGATGTCCTTCCTGAAAAGCTGAAAAATTCGGGATCAGCGAAGATTGTATTGTTTCCTTGGTGGAAAAAACGTTTTTCATTCCAATATTCGTTATCTAATCTTCCGAGGGGATCCCATCATTTTGAAACAGTGCGATTTAAAACAGGAGATTTGTTTGGAATCATTGAAAGAGAAAACATTTATTCGGCAAAAAATCACATGGTGGTCTATCCGCCATTTTTTGAGTTTCAGTACCGTCCCCAACAACTTTCACTTGAAAAGGATGCAGGTTTTGCCAGAACACGATATATAAAAGATGTTTCGATTGTTGCTGGGGTAAGGGAATATGAACCGGGAGATAAATTATCGTGGATAGACTGGAAGGCGACAGCGAGACGCCATTCGATCATGACAAAGGAATTTGAGCAGCTGAATAGCCAACAAATTGTTTGTTTCATCGATCGAACAAAGTCATCGTCATTTGAAGAGCTTATCTCATTTACAGCTTCGTTCTCTAAAGCAGTGCTCAAAAACGGTTCCAAGCTCGGGGTAGTTTCGGTTGGGAAAACGAAGAAAGTTTTTCCTATATCAAATCATGAGCATCATTGGAAGCATATCCTGTATCATTTGGCAGTGGCGGATTGCGATGGTGAGGACGAGTTTATCAACCAGCTTTTAGAGGAATTGAACAAATGGGGACAGCATTCATTTATCATGATTATGACAAGTCATTTACACCCTTCCTTGATTGACAAGCTTCTAGCGTTTCCGAAGCCGCGTCATGTCACCATTTGGCATGTGACAAAAGCGGTTGAAAAGCCGAGAAGAGATCAAGAACTAATAGATAAATTGCGGCGGCATTCGATAACTGTCCGCACTGTTGACGCCGGCATGTTCCGAGATGCAGCGCAAAGGGTGGGAAGCCGATAATGAAACAGCAAATCGTTAACTTTTGTTTATATTTGCTATCGTTTATTTTGCTGTGGGAATGGCTGCGGCCGCTTGAATATTCGACTGATTCTATCTATACCGTTATTTTCGTTATATTTATCGGAATTTCTCTCTTTTTTACATTTATGCAGCTAAAATGGTATATCTCGTATCCGGTTAAATTATGTTATATTTTCTTTTTTATTCATCAGCTGTTTTACAACGGCTCTGTTTTTGAAATAGGATGGATATTAGAATTTATTCATGATCTTCGCTATAACTTAAACTTGATCACCGAAAGGTATTTCGGCGGAATGACTCCTCCATTCCGGACGTTTCTTTTCTTTGTATTATTGTGGCTGCTTGTCTATTTATTAAACTATTGGATTATTCAGAGAAAAAGAATTTTATTATTTTTAATTTTAACTATTACGTATGTGGCAGTATTAGATACGTTTTCGCCATATGATGCAACTTATGCGATTATACGGTTAGCGGTGGTTGGATTTTTCCTTTTAGGTCTTCTGTATTTTGAAAGGATGATTTTTACGGAGAAAATTCCGTTTAGGTCTATTTTGTATTGGAAATGGATTGTGCCGCTTTTGGCAATGATTGTTGTTTCCGCTGCGATCGGGTGGCTCGCTCCGAAAGCGGCCCCCCAATGGCCAGACCCTTTACCGTATTTTTCGAAGTATAAACAGGACGGAGAAGGGGAGCATTTGTCAAATTCGGTTGTCAAAAAAATCGGTTATGGTACTAATGATGAGCAATTGGGCGGTCCGTTCATTCCAAACGATGCACCTGCTTTTCGGGCGTATGTAGAAAGACAGCATTATTGGCGAGTTGAAACAAAAGATGTTTATACAGGAAAAGGCTGGATTACAAGCGACAGACAATTTTCCATTGCAAATGGATTTATCGGTCCGTATTTAAACTTGGCGAGTAGTCAGGTTCAAACGGAACAGCTTGTTTCGACTGTAGAAATTGAGCGCGAATATCCATATCAGCATATTATTTATCCGCTTGGATTGCAGGAAATTTCAAGTGATGCTGATCAATACCGCATCGATCATGTTACGGAGAATATATTCCCAATGTTTAATGAATCGGGGGAACGGCTTTCCAGTTATTCTTTGAAATATTCTTATCCCTTGTTTGAAATTGAAAAATTGCAGGCTGTTCACTCGAATGAAGGTGCTCCAAAAGAATTGGTTGAACGATATACGCAGCTTCCCGCAAGCCTTCCGGAACGCGTGAAAAATCTCGCTGTGGAGATTACAAAAGATAAAAACAACTTTTATGATAAAGCCAAGGCGGTTGAACAGTATTTTTTGAAAGAACCGTTTGTATATGAAACGAATGATGTGGCTGTCCCGGAATTGGATGAAGATTATGTCGATCAGTTTTTATTTGAAACGAAGAAAGGATATTGCGACAATTTTTCAACATCTATGGTTGTTCTTCTTCGGTCTGTCGGAATTCCGGCGCGCTGGGTAAAGGGATATACCCCAGGGCAGTTTGTGGAAACGACAAGCGAAGGATTGGAAGTGTATGAAGTAACTAGCAACAATGCCCATTCGTGGGTAGAGGTTTATTTTTCTGGAATTGGCTGGGTCCCTTTTGAACCGACGATCGGTTTTTCCAATCCGCAGGAATTTGCACATCAATCAAATGAAAATCAACAAGATTCATCCGCTGCCGAACAGGAACAAAGTCAGCCGCTTGAGGAAGAAAGTCAAGAACAAATCGATACGGATGATGCTAAGCAGCCAAAGGAATTCCCTTTTTCGCTATCACCAGCTGTTATTGTCTCCATCGGTTTCATCTTGTTTATAGCGGCATGTGTGTTAATACTTTTCAAAACGAGAAATAAATGGATGACCAGTTGGATGACTAGCTTCTATAAATGGAATCATGATGAAAAAGATTTTTTGAAAGCATACAGGCTTTTGCTTAAATCTCTGGAAAGATGTGGCTACAAACGGGAAAACGGGCAAACGTTAAGAGAATATGCAAAACAGATTGATCAAATGTTTGGAACAAATAGTATGTCGCAATTAACTTACATTTATGAGCGGGCGCTGTATCGGGGCGATGATCCAAGCAAGGAATGGGAGCAATCGAAAGAATTATGGGAAGATTTAATCAAAAAAACAACTTCTTGACCGGGTCTTGATCACTTGGTATGATAAGAAAAAATTCATAGCGGGAAGCTCCTTCGTATATCCTCGATAATATGGTTCGAGAGTCTCTAC
This sequence comes from Aeribacillus sp. FSL W8-0870, assembly GCF_037963755.1. Classification (NCBI taxonomy): domain Bacteria; kingdom Bacillati; phylum Bacillota; class Bacilli; order Caryophanales; family Bacillaceae; genus Aeribacillus; species Aeribacillus sp. FSL W8-0870. Next base: position 3,712,038 of record NZ_CP150165.1, on the reverse strand, counting down.
CGGGTTACCGTAAATAACCCGACTATGAAGGCAGAAGTTAGTAGATGTACTAGAATTCTGCCTTTTTTTCGGTAGAATTCTTTTTTTTGAAGTCAGATGTGAAACAATATATTGATCCATCAAAATAATGAGGTGAACACGTTGGAGAACATCCAAGACATGATCTTAGTGTTAGATTTCGGCAGCCAATACAATCAATTAATTACGCGCAGAATTCGCGAATTTGGTGTTTACAGCGAGCTTCATCCGCATACGCTGTCGATAGAAGATATCAAAAAAATGAATCCGAAAGGAATTATTTTGTCAGGGGGTCCAAACAGCGTATATGACGAAAAGTCTTTTCGCTGCGACGAGCGGATTTTTGAACTCGGGGTTCCAGTGCTCGGAATTTGCTATGGCATGCAATTAATGACCTATTTGCTCGGGGGAAAAGTGGAAAAGGCGAAGCACCGGGAATATGGGAAAGCAGCTTTACAAGTAAAGGAAAAATCGCCGTTGTTTGAAGGCTTGCCTGATGATCAAATCGTTTGGATGAGTCACGGGGATCTTGTGGCCGATATTCCGAACGGCTTTAAAGTAGACGCCACTAGCCCATCATGTCCATTTGCCGCAATCAGCAATGATGAGCGGAACATGTACGGGGTTCAATTTCATCCCGAAGTGCGCCATACAGAATTTGGAAACGACCTATTGAAAAATTTCGTTTTCCGCATTTGCGGGTGCACAAATTCGTGGACGATGGAAAACTTTATTGAAATGCAAATAGAGAACATCCGCAAAACTGTCGGAAATAAGAAAGTGCTGTGCGCGCTAAGCGGCGGGGTGGACTCATCTGTTGTAGCCGTTTTAATCCATAAAGCGATCGGCAATCAATTAACGTGCATTTTTGTTGACCACGGACTCCTTCGCAAAGGGGAAGCGGAAAGCGTCATGAAGACGTTTAGCGAAGGGTTTAACATGAATGTCATTAAAGTAGATGCAAAAGACCGCTTTTTAGAAAAATTGAAGGGTGTTACTGACCCGGAAAAGAAAAGAAAAATCATCGGCAACGAGTTTATCTATGTTTTTGATGATGAAGCGGCAAAATTGGAGGGCATTGAGTTTCTTGCTCAAGGAACACTTTATACAGACATTATCGAAAGCGGTACGCAGACGGCGCAAACGATCAAATCGCATCACAATGTCGGCGGACTTCCGGAGGATATGAAATTTCAACTGATTGAACCATTGAATACACTCTTTAAAGACGAAGTTCGCGCACTTGGAACAGAGCTTGGTATTCCAGATGAAATCGTTTGGCGCCAGCCGTTCCCGGGACCAGGATTAGCCATTCGGGTTTTAGGAGAAGTAACGGAAGAAAAGCTAGAGATTGTTCGGGAATCCGATGCTATTTTACGAGAGGAAATTAAAAAAGCCGGATTAGAGCGGGACATTTGGCAATATTTCACCGTTTTGCCTAACATCCGCAGCGTAGGTGTGATGGGCGATGCCCGCACGTACGATCATACAATTGGAATCCGTGCTGTCACTTCAATTGACGGCATGACTTCAGATTGGGCTCGTATTCCGTGGGAAGTGCTGGAAGTGATCTCTACGCGGATTGTCAATGAAGTACCGCACGTGAACCGAGTTGTCTACGATATTACAAGCAAGCCGCCGGCAACAATTGAATGGGAATAAATCTGACCAACTTGTATAAATCGGAATTATCATTTTTATATAATAAATATAAACATTCTCGTATAATTTCGGGAATATGGCCCGAAAGTTTCTACCAAGCTACCGTAAATAGCTTGACTACGAGGTGTTGACGGTTCGATGGCTGAAGGAGGAGAGGATCCTTTTCCTTTCTCACATTGGGCTTTCAGCAACCTCATGGTCAAGCGCATCCTTGGAATGGAGCGCTTATTTTTTTGCTTAAAGTTTTTTATACAGCCAATTGTAGGAGGACTTTATAATGAAAAAATATTTTCAATTTGATGAACTTGGCACTAATTACCGCAGGGAAATTATTGGCGGAATTACAACATTTCTTTCAATGGCCTATATTTTGTTTGTCAATCCAGCAACGCTTTCATTAAGCTCTGTTGCTGATTTTCCCAATGAATTGAGAATGGATCAAGGAGCTGTCTTCACTGCGACCGCGTTGGCTGCAGCCATCGGGACACTCATCATGGGTATTGTGGCACGGTATCCGGTAGCTCTTGCTCCCGGTATGGGATTGAACGCGTTCTTTGCTTTTACTGTCGTTTTGACGTACGGCATCCCTTGGCAAACAGCCCTTTCAGGTGTTCTTGTTTCAGGTCTCTTTCTTGTCTTGCTGACGCTTAGCGGATTGCGGGAAAAAATTATTGATTCCATTCCGCCGGAGCTGAAGCATGCAGTCGGTGCGGGAATCGGATTGTTTATCACATTTATCGGTTTTCAAAATGCAGGCATAATTGTTAATGATGACGCTGTTCTTGTCGGCTTGGGAGACTTGCGGAATGGAAATACTCTTCTATCTATTTTTGGATTAACTATTACGATTATTTTAATGGTTCGGCAAGTGAAAGGCGGCGTGTTTTACGGCATGGTGATTACGGCCGTTGTCGGAATGATTTTTGGCCTTGTACCAAAACCGGATAAAATTATTGGGGAAATTCCGAGCTTGGCTCCGACGTTTGGAGTAGCTTTAGGACATTTAGGAGATATTTTTTCTTTACAAATGCTTGTCGTAATCTTAACGTTTATGTTTGTTGACTTTTTTGATACGGCAGGAACGCTGGTTGCGGTTGCCAATCAAGCAGGGTTATTGAAAAACAATAAACTTCCGCGAATCGGCAGAGCTTTAGTATCTGATTCAATGGGAACAGTTGTCGGAGCGATTTTAGGAACATCTTCAACCACTTCTTATGTAGAATCATCAGCAGGGGTTGCGGCAGGCGCGCGGACAGGTTTTGCTTCCATTATAACAGCAGGATGTTTCCTATTAGCTTTATTTTTCTCGCCGCTATTGAGCGTTATTACATCTTCTGTTACGGCTCCAGCGCTCATTATTGTCGGAGTTTTAATGGTATCATCTTTAGGGCATATAAAATGGGATCAGTTTGAAATTGCTGTTCCGGCGTTTTTAATCTTGATTACAATGCCATTAACGTACAGCATCGCAACCGGTATTGCTATCGGCTTTATTTTCTACCCGATCACGATGCTTCTGAAAGGAAGAGGAAAAGAGATTCATCCGATTTTGTATGGTTTATCTATTGTATTTCTGCTTTATTTCATCTTTCTTGTCAATTAATAAGAAGTCGAAGGATCAGACTGAAATGCTGTCTGATCCTTTTCTTGTGCGCCCGGCATGGGTGTAATCTATAGGGTGAAAGTCCCGAGCTGCGAAGGCAGAAGTAGCAGTTAGCTTAACGCAAGGGTGTCCGTGGTGACGCGGAATCTGAAGGAAGCGAGCGGCAAACTTCCGGTCTGAGGAACACGAACTTCATATGAGGCTAGGTATCACTGGGTGAGTTTGCAAGACAAAACAAAGCCCTTTCTGCCGAAGGTGATACAGAGTAAATGAAGCAGATGGATGGAAGGAAAGATTACACTCTTACCCGGGGAGGTCTGGCTGGCACGCCAAGTAACCTTGGTAACCTATCTAGTGATAGATAGCTGAACAGTCAGAAGTCAGCAGAGGTCATAGTATTAGTTGGTCTAGAACAACTAAGAAGGACCGAACAATTAAGAGAGAATAGCCCTTGGCATTCAGTGAGTCATGATGAACACAGAAAACGTAGTACCTCACTTGAGGGAGGAAGCGGTGAATCCCGTGGGAGATCTCTTGGAGGGTGGAGTGACCACTGGCATAAAGAGAACAGCTATTCACGGAAGTTATAAAGACTTGCGTCAATTATCTTAATTGAACCGCCGTATACCGAACGGTACGTACGGTGGTGTGAGAGGTCGGGGGTTAGTCACCCCCTCCTACTCGATTGTTTCAAAAGGCAGCAAAACGGCACAGATCATGATCAAGGTTCATCAAAATCCGAACATTCGATGTTTAAAGAAAAATAATGTTCGATTTTATCGTTGACATAATGATTTTTCATTGTTAAGATGGAGTCGAAAACAGCATATGAAAACTAAAACCTCATATAATCTTGGGAATATGGCCCAAAAGTTTCTACCCAACAACCGTAAATTGTTGGACTATGAGGGAAAGTAATCGGCAAGATTTTTCAACTGAGCATACATATTGCTTATGCCCGGTTTGTGTTACTTTCCCTTATTGATAGGGAAAATGCAGAAGCGGGCTTTTTTTATGCCTTTCAATTATTGTCAAGATTTTTAACGAAGATGGCAACCTATAATTAAAAATAAAGAGGGGAGCATCGCCATGAATCCTGTCGTTGGAGTGATAATGGGAAGCACTTCAGATTGGGAAACGATGAAGCATGCCTGTGAAATATTAGATGAGCTGAATATTCCTTATGAAAAAAAGGTTGTTTCTGCCCATCGCACACCTGATTGGATGTTTCAATATGCAAGCACTGCCAGGGATCGCGGAATTCAAGTGATCATTGCAGGCGCAGGCGGAGCAGCACACTTGCCGGGAATGGTTGCAGCGAAAACAACTCTCCCTGTCATCGGAGTTCCGGTTAAAACAAACGCGTTAAACGGACTGGATTCGCTGCTCTCGATCGTGCAAATGCCCGGCGGCGTGCCTGTTGCAACAGTGGCGATAGGAAAAGCGGGCGCGGTGAACGCTGGTCTGTTAGCGGCGCAAATTTTGTCAATCAATGATGCTGATGTTCAGCAAAAGCTTGAACAACGGCGAGAATATATAAGAAAAAACGTCATGGAAAGCAGTGATCAGCTTGTATAAAAAACTTTTGCCTCAAAGTACAATTGGAATCATTGGAGGCGGTCAACTAGGCAAATTTATGGCTATCGCTGCCAAAAATATGGGATATCGTGTGGCGGTGCTTGATCCAACACCGAATTCTCCATGCGGCCAAGTGAGCGACATGGAAATCACAGCCCGTTACGATGATTTGGATGCAATCAAAGAGCTTGCGAAGGTGAGCGATTGTATAACGTATGAATTTGAAAATATTGATTACGAGGCGTTAACTTGGCTTGAGCAAAACGCCTACTTGCCTCAAGGAAGCAGACTGCTCGCCATTACACAAGATCGCCAGACGGAAAAGGAAGCTGTGGCGAACGCTGGTGTGAAAGTTGCGCCGTATGAAGTCGTTGAATCAGAAGATGATTTTTATCAAGCCGTATCCAACATAGGCATCCCGAGTGTTTTAAAGACATGCCGCGGAGGATATGATGGGAAAGGCCAATTTGTACTAAAGCAAGAAGAAGATATAGAAGAAGCAAAAGCTTTGTTGAAGAACGGACGCTGTGTATTGGAAAAATGGATCGCGTTCGACAAAGAAATTTCGGTTATTGTCACTAGAAGCGTGACAGGTGAAGTCAGCACATTGCCTGTTGCCGAAAACATTCATGTTAACAATATTTTGCACGAAAGCATTGTACCTGCAAGAATTTCTGATTCGTTGAAGGAACAGGCGGAGGAAACAGCAAAAACATTGGCGGCGAAGCTTGGGCTGATTGGAACGCTGGCAGTTGAAATGTTTGTGGCAAACGATGAAATTTATATAAATGAGCTCGCCCCCCGGCCTCATAATTCAGGTCATTATTCATTAAATTTATGTGAAACATCGCAGTTTGAACAGCATATTCGCGCGATTTGCGGATTGCCTCTCGGAAACACGAAGCTCATTCATCAAGGAATTATGGTGAATATACTGGGCCAGCATCTAGAGCCTGTGTTGAAAAACGAAGAGCTGCTGAAAAAAGGGAAATTATTTTTATATGGAAAAGCGGAGGCAAAAATCAACAGAAAAATGGGACATATTACGTTCTTCAGTGATGAAATTGAGGAACTATTGACATATATCGAATCGACTCAAATTTGGAATGTTTGACAAGCTATTCATAAACAAGACGGAGAGATCAATAGGAGGTTGCAGGAATGATTGAACGATACACACGTCCTGAAATGGGCGCGATTTGGACGGAAGAAAACCGCTTTAAAGCTTGGCTTGAAGTGGAGATTTTAGCATGTGAAGCGTGGGCGGAGCTTGGTGTGATCCCGAAGGAAGATGTAAAAAAACTGCGTGAACGTGCTTCATTTGATGTGAACCGAATTAAGCAAATTGAAGAGGAAACAAGGCACGACGTAGTGGCGTTTACCCGTGCTGTATCAGAAACGCTTGGCGACGAACGAAAATGGGTGCATTACGGATTGACCTCCACTGATGTCGTGGATACCGCTTTATCTTATTTGCTAAAGCAAGCGAACGAAATTTTACAAAAAGACTTGGAAAATTTCATCGCTATTTTAAGAGATAAAGCGTTGGAGCATAAATACACCGTCATGATGGGGCGTACGCACGGGGTGCATGCAGAACCGACAACGTTTGGTTTGAAATTGGCGCTATGGTATGAAGAAATGAAGCGAAATCTAGAGCGGTTTAAACGCGCAAGAGAAGAGATTGAAGTCGGCAAAATTTCCGGAGCAGTCGGCACTTATGCCAACATTGATCCGTTCGTGGAGCAGTATGTGTGTGAAAAACTCGGTTTAAAGCCGGCGCCGATTTCGACGCAAACATTGCAGCGTGATCGACATGCCGAGTACATGGCTACGCTTGCTTTAATTGCTACATCGATTGAAAAGTTTGCAGTTGAGATTCGCGGCTTGCAAAAGAGCGAAACTCGCGAGGTGGAGGAGTTTTTTGCCAAAGGACAGAAAGGTTCATCTGCGATGCCGCATAAGCGCAATCCGATCGGATCGGAAAACATGACAGGAATGGCAAGGGTCATTCGCGGAATGATGCTGACGGCTTACGAAAATGTTCCATTGTGGCATGAGCGCGACATCTCTCATTCTTCGGCAGAGCGCATCATTTTGCCAGATGCTACGATCGCGTTGAACTACATGTTAAATCGATTTGGCAATATTGTGAAAAACTTGACGGTCTTCCCTGAAAATATGAAGCGCAATATGGAGAAAACGCTGGGATTGATTTACTCACAGCGGGTTTTGCTTGCGCTGATCAATAAAGGTATGACACGTGAAGAAGCATACGATTTAGTTCAGCCGAAAGCGATGGAAGCGTGGGAGCGCCAAGTTCCGTTTAGAGAGCTGATCGAAGCGGAAAAACAAATTACAACAAAGCTTTCGAAAGAAGAAATCGATGACTGCTTCGATTACAATTACCATTTGAAAAATGTGGATTACATTTTTAAACGCTGCGGGTTAGAACAGTAGATGTCCAAATGGGGCGCGGCAAATCGCAAAAACTGCCCTGCCCCTTGACATAAAATGGAAGGCCAATATTCCGCATTAGGAGGCATGATCATGACCGTTCAAAAGGGCTCATTGCTGTACGAAGGAAAAGCGAAAAAAATTTATGAAACAGACGATCCCAACATTTTTCTTGTTTATTATAAAGATTCCGCTACCGCGTTTAATGGGGAGAAAAAAGCTGAGATTGTAGGCAAAGGACAGCTAAACAATGAAATTTCAAGTTTGCTGTTTGAAAAGTTAAATGAACACGGCATTCCGACCCACTTTGTTCAAAAAATTTCGTCAAATGAACAGCTTGTCAAACGGGTGACAATCATTCCGATTGAAGTAGTTGTACGAAATATTGTGTCAGGAAGCTTATCCAAAAGATTGGGCATTGCCGAAGGAACTGAGATTAAAAAGCCGATCATTGAGTTCTACTATAAAAATGATGACCTGGGAGACCCTTTAATTAACAGTTTCCATATTGAACTACTAGAGCTTGCGGATAAAGAGCAGCTGGATGAAATAAAAACATTAGCTTTCAAAGTAAACGATATTTTATTGAAGCATTTTCATGAAAGAAACGTGAGACTAGTAGATTTTAAGCTTGAATTTGGCTTGCTAAACGACGGAACGCTTGTTGTTGCAGATGAAATTTCCCCTGATACGTGCCGACTTTGGGACAAACATACAAATGAAAAGCTTGATAAAGATGTGTTCCGCCGGGATATCGGCAATTTGACGGATGCTTATAAAGAGATTTTAAAACGTTTAGGAGGTACAGTTCCATGTACAGAGTAAAAGTATATGTTACATTGCGTGAAAGTGTGCTTGATCCTCAAGGAAATGCGGTGAAAAATGCTTTACATTCAATGAATTTCAATGAAGTGGAAGATGTTCGGATTGGGAAGTACATGGAGCTAGCAATCGGAAAAACGGATCGAAATGTCGAAGAGATTGTAGACGAAATGTGTAAAAAGCTTTTAGCAAATCCTGTGATTGAAGACTACCGTTATGAAATAGAGGAGGTAGCCGTCAAGTGAAATTTGCCGTGATCGTTTTTCCGGGTTCCAATTGTGACGTTGACATGTACCATGCCATTAAAGACGAACTGGGAGAGGAAGTCGAATACGTTTGGCATGACGCTCAAGATTTAAGTGGCTTCGATGGCATTCTCCTTCCTGGCGGCTTCTCATACGGCGATTATTTACGCAGCGGAGCCATTGCCCGTTTTGCCAATGTTATGAAGGAAGTTGTGAAAGCTGCAGATGAAGGGAAGCCTGTGCTTGGCGTTTGCAATGGGTTTCAGATTTTGCTTGAGGCTGGTCTTCTTCCGGGTGCCATGAGACGGAACGAGAAGCTGAAATTTATTTGCCGCCCTGTGAAATTAAAGGTGGAAAACAACGAAACGATGTTTTCGAACAAATATGATAAGGGCGAGATTATCACCATTCCGATCGCACATGGGGAAGGAAATTATTATTGTGATGAAAAAACTCTTGAAGAGTTAATCGCAAACAAGCAAATTGTTTTTACGTATCAAGATAATCCGAACGGAAGCTTAAATAACATTGCAGGCATCGTAAATAAACGCGGCAATGTCCTTGGAATGATGCCGCATCCGGAACGGGCAGTCAGCGAACTTTTAGGAAATACAGACGGGTTGAAATTGTTTCAATCGATTGTAAGAAGTTGGAGGGAAGCTCATGTCACAAATTCTTGAACCAAGTCCAGAAATGATAAAAAACGACAAAATTTATAAGCAAATGGGAGTTAGTGATGAGGAGTTTGCCCTCATTGAAAAAATATTAGGACGATTGCCGAATTACACGGAAATTGGAATTTTTTCTGTTATGTGGTCAGAGCATTGCAGCTACAAAAATTCAAAACCTGTATTAAAAAAGTTTCCAACAAAAGGAGAACGTGTGCTGCAAGGACCTGGTGAAGGAGCAGGGATTGTTGATATCGGCGACAATCAAGCCGTCGTCTTTAAAATAGAAAGCCATAACCACCCTTCTGCAATCGAACCGTATCAAGGTGCAGCAACAGGAGTCGGAGGCATTATTCGCGATGTTTTCTCGATGGGAGCCAGACCAATCGCTCTCCTTAACTCTCTTCGCTTTGGGGAACTTACAAGCCCGCGTGTCAAATATTTGTTTGAAGAAGTTGTCGCTGGCATTGCCGGATACGGTAACTGTATCGGAATTCCAACCGTTGGAGGAGAAGTGCAGTTTGACGCTTCCTATGAAGGAAATCCGCTGGTCAATGCGATGTGTGTCGGACTCATAAACCATGAAGATATCAAAAAAGGGCAAGCAACTGGTGTCGGCAATACAGTGATGTACGTCGGAGCCAAAACCGGAAGAGACGGCATTCACGGTGCTACATTTGCTTCCGAAGAATTGTCGGAAGCTTCCGAAGAAAAGCGTCCGGCTGTTCAAGTTGGAGATCCTTTCATGGAAAAACTGCTTTTGGAAGCTTGCCTTGAAGTAATCAAATCTGATGCACTTGTCGGCATTCAAGATATGGGAGCAGCGGGGCTTACAAGCTCATCGGCAGAAATGGCGAGCAAGGCGGGCTCAGGAATTGAAATGAACTTGGATCTTGTTCCTCAGCGGGAAGCAGGAATGACTCCTTATGAGATGATGTTATCCGAATCGCAAGAAAGAATGCTTCTCGTAATTAAAAAAGGGCGGGAGCAGGAAATCATTGATCTGTTTAAAAAATATGATCTGGAGGCTGCACCGATTGGTAAAGTTACAGATGACAAGATGCTGCGCCTTATTCATAAAGGAGAAATCGTTGCGGAAATTCCTGTTGATGCGCTTGCGGAAGATGCGCCTGTTTACTATAAACCGTCTAAAGAACCAGAATATTATCGCCAGTTTCAAAGCATGCCGCCCTATGTTCCAAAAGTTGACGATTACAAAGAAACGCTTCTTGCATTGCTGAAACAGCCAACGATAGCCAGCAAGGAGTGGGTATATGACCAATACGATTATATGGTGCGGACGAACACTGTCGTGGCGCCCGGTTCTGATGCGGCTGTCCTAAGAATCAGAGGGACGAAAAAAGCTTTGGCGATGACAACCGATTGCAACTCACGCTATTTATATTTAGATCCAGAAGTCGGCGGAAAAATTGCAGTTAGTGAAGCAGCAAGAAACATCGTATGTTCAGGAGCGGTGCCGCTCGCTATTACAGACTGTTTAAACTTCGGCAGTCCGGAAAAACCGGAGATTTTTTGGCAGCTTGAAAAAGCGGTGGACGGCATGAGCGAAGCGTGCTTAGCTTTAAATACACCTGTCATTGGCGGAAATGTTTCCTTGTACAATGAAACGAACGGAACAGCTATTTATCCAACTCCGGTTGTCGGGATGGTCGGACTTATTGAAGATACAGATCATATTACAACGCAATCATTTAAAGAGACGGGCAGCATCGTTTATTTGCTCGGTGAGACAAAACCGGAATTTTCCGGAAGTGAATTGCAAAAAATGCTTGAAGGCAAGATCTTTGGCAAAGCGCCGGAAATTGACCTGGAAGAAGAGAAGCAACGTTTAGATCAGCTGTTAGCTGCCATTCGCGAAGGGCTTGTCCAGTCGGCTCATGACGTTGCCGAAGGAGGCCTGGCCGTTGCGCTAAGTGAATGCTTAATCGGAACGGGCCTTGGGGCGGAAATAACGATCAACGGTGATGCATTGGCAGGGCTGTTCAGCGAATCCCAGTCCCGCATCGTCGTTTCCGTAAAACCGGAAAACAAAGAGGCGTTTGAAAAGATTGTTCAAGCTGAAGCTATCGGAACGGTCACAAACAGCGGAATTCTTAAAATTGTCAACGGCAATGGAGAAACATTGATTCAAGCATCAGTGGAAGAGTTAGAACAAGCTTGGAAAGGAGCTATCCCATGCTTGCTGAAATAAAGGGGCTAAATGAAGAATGCGGTGTATTCGGCATATGGGGTCATAAGGACGCTGCTCAAATCACTTATTACGGTCTGCACAGCCTTCAGCATCGCGGACAAGAGGGGGCAGGGATTGTCGTAACAGACGGCGAAAAACTGACAGGGTTTAAAGGGGAAGGACTTGTCACAGAAGTGTTTGCCAATGGGGTAGACAATTTAAAAGGAACAGGAGCTATTGGCCATGTTCGCTATGCGACGGCTGGAGGAGGCGGTTATGAAAACGTCCAGCCGTTCCTTTTTCGATCGGAGCAAGGCGGTCTCGCATTAGCTCACAACGGAAATTTAGTGAATGCTTCCGGATTGAAGCATCAGCTTGAAAATCAAGGAAGCATCTTTCAAACAACGTCAGATACAGAAGTTCTTGCTCATTTAATTAAAAGAAGCGGCTATTTAGAGCTAAAAGATAAAGTGAAAAACGCGCTTACGATGATTAAAGGGGCATACGCCTTTTTAATCATGACGGAAACAGAGCTGATGATTGCCCTTGATCCGAACGGACTCCGTCCTTTATCTATCGGACGTCTAGGTGATGCATATGTTGTCGCTTCGGAAACCTGCGCTTTTGATGCTGTTGGAGCTCAGCTAGAAAGGGACGTTGAGCCTGGCGAGCTTATCATCATCAATGGTGAAGGACTGAAAAGCGAACGTTTTTCCAAAACGATTAACCGTGCGATTTGTACGATGGAATACGTTTATTTTTCACGCCCTGACAGCAATGTGGAAGGAATAAATGTTCATACTGCAAGAAAAAATCTCGGCAAACGGCTTGCGATAGAAGCGCCTGTAGAGGCGGACGTAGTGACTGGAGTTCCGGATTCCAGCATATCTGCGGCGATCGGCTATGCCGAGGCATCCGGTATACCGTACGAGCTCGGTTTAATTAAAAACCGATATGTCGGCCGTACGTTTATTCAGCCGTCCCAATCATTGCGGGAGCAAGGAGTGAAAATGAAGCTTTCCCCTGTCCGCGGGGTAGTGGAAGGCAAACGGGTTGTCATGGTGGATGACTCAATCGTAAGAGGAACGACATCGAAGCGTATTGTCAAGATGCTGCGGGAAGCAGGGGCAACGGAAGTGCATGTCCGCATCAGTTCACCGCCGATTGCCAACCCTTGCTATTACGGTATTGACACCTCCACTCATGAGGAGCTGATCGCTTCCTCTCATACTGTAGAAGAAATTCGCAGCATCATTGGCGCCGATAGTCTTGCTTTCTTAAGCACAGAAGGGATGCTGGATGCGATCGGAAGGAAATATGAAGGTGAATTTCGCGGGCAATGTATGGCATGTTTTACAGGAAAATATCCGACAGACATTTATGAAGATACGATTCTTCCTCATGAGAAAGGCTAATATGACAGACCGAAGGAGGATAATTCATGTCCAAAGCGTATAGAGAAGCAGGTGTGGACATTCATGCGGGCTATGAAGCAGTTCGCCGCATGAAAAAGCATGTGGAAAAAACGAAGCGTCCCGGTGTTTTAGGAGGGATCGGCAGTTTTGGCGGAATGTTTGATCTGGCAAGCTTAGGATATAAGGAGCCGGTGCTTGTTTCCGGAACAGACGGAGTGGGAACGAAGCTGAAGCTTGCCTTTATGGCGAATAAACACGATACGATTGGAATAGACGCTGTGGCTATGTGTGTAAACGACATTTTGGCACAAGGTGCGGAGCCGCTTTTTTTCCTGGACTATTTGGGGCTCGGGAAAGCAGACCCTGAAAAAATTGAAAAAATTGTTAAAGGTGTTGCCGATGGCTGCCTGCAGGCGGGTTGTGCGCTCATCGGTGGTGAAACAGCGGAAATGCCCGGCGTATATGATGAAGATGAATACGACATTGCCGGCTTTGCTGTCGGTGTTGTCGAGAAAGAAAACATTGTCACAGGCGAACGGATCAAGCCTGGGCACTTTCTCATCGGCCTTTCATCAAACGGCATCCATTCAAACGGTTATTCACTCGTTCGCAAAGTGCTTTTGGAAGAAAATAAGCTTGATTTACATGAAATATACGAGCCTCTAACCGAAACGCTCGGAGAAGAATTGCTAAAGCCGACAAAAATTTATGTTTCTTCCGTCCTGCCGCTTGTGAAAGCATATAAAGTTGACGGCATGGCCCATATTACCGGAGGAGGGTTTATTGAAAACATCCCGAGAATGCTTCCGGAAGGGCTTGGAGCAGAAATCGATTTCGGTTCATGGCCGATTCATCCGATTTTTACCTTTATTCAACAGCAAGGAAATATCGATTTGTCTGAAATGTTTGAAGTGTTCAATATGGGAATCGGCTTTGTTCTGGCGGTCGAAGAAGATGTTGTTCAGCAGTGCCTCAATGAGCTTGAAAAGCTGGGAGAAAAGGCTTTTCTCATCGGCCGGGTAAAAGAAGGAAGCGGAATTCGGCTGAAAGGAGGGCCTTTTTCATGAAGCGGATCGCGGTGTTTGCATCCGGGAGCGGCTCTAATTTCCAAGCGATTGTAGACCATGTAAAGAGCGGGAAGCTAAAAGCAAATGTGATGCTTTTAGTCTGTGATAAACCCGGTGCTAAAGTAGTGGAGCGGGCAGAAAAGGAGCAGATTCCTGCTTTTGTTTTTGATCCGAAGCAATATGAGTCGAAGGAACAGTTTGAAGAAGATATTTTACAGCAATTGAGGCACTATCAAGTGGACTTTATCGTGCTGGCCGGCTACATGCGTTTAATCGGCCACACTCTTCTTGACGCTTTTGCGGGGAGAATTGTGAATATACATCCTTCCTTGCTTCCTGCATTTCCGGGAAAACATGCAATTGAACAAGCGCTCCGTGCCGGCGTAAAAATTACGGGTGTCACCATCCATTATGTTGATGAAGGAATGGATACAGGCCCGATCATCGCTCAGCGTGCGGTTGAAATCAGCGAAGATGATGATGCTAATACACTTGCAGAGAAAATCCATAAAATCGAGCATTCATTTTATCCTGAAACAATAGGAAAAATTTTAGAAAAATTAGAGGTGAAAGCATGACAATCAGACGGGCAATTGTCAGTGTATCTAATAAAGCAAACATCATTCCGTTTGTGCAAGAGCTTGTCAATCTTGGGATCGAAGTAATCTCCACTGGCGGAACGAAAAAGCTTCTTGAGGAAAATGGAATAGATGTCATTGGAATTCAGGAAGTAACCGGTTTTCCGGAAATTATGGACGGAAGAGTTAAAACGCTGCATCCTGTTATTCACGGGGGGCTGCTAGCGGTTCGCAGCAATGATATCCATATGAAGCAGATGGAGGAAAACGGTATTCAACCGATTGACTTAGTCGTTGTGAATTTATATCCGTTTAAAGAGACAATTGCCAAAGATGGCGTGACTTTTGAGGAAGCGATCGAGAACATTGACATCGGCGGGCCGACGATGCTTCGGGCTGCTGCAAAAAATCACCAAGATGTAGTGGTTGTCGTTGATCCTGAAGATTATCCCGTCATTTTAGCCGAACTGAAAGAGAACGGAGAAGTAAGCATAGAAACAAAACGGAAGTTGGCTGCCAAAGTATTCCGTCATACTGCTGCATACGATGCACTGATTGCGGAATATTTAACAGAGCAGGCAGGGGAAGAAGAGCCTGAATCGATTACTGTGACATTTGAAAGGAAGCAATCCCTTCGTTATGGGGAAAATCCTCACCAACAGGCAACGTTCTATAAAAAGCCGATCACGCCTCCATCATCTATTGCCGAAGCCATCCAGCTCCATGGAAAGGAATTGTCGTATAACAACATTAAAGATGCGGATGCGGCACTTAGCATTGTCAAAGAATTTGATGGACCGGCAGCGGTCGCTGTTAAGCATATGAATCCGTGCGGCGTCGGC
This sequence comes from Aeribacillus sp. FSL W8-0870, assembly GCF_037963755.1. Classification (NCBI taxonomy): domain Bacteria; kingdom Bacillati; phylum Bacillota; class Bacilli; order Caryophanales; family Bacillaceae; genus Aeribacillus; species Aeribacillus sp. FSL W8-0870. The sequence goes on along the minus strand of NZ_CP150165.1, from coordinate 3,696,892 downwards.
GCAGGTGAAACCATTTTTGAAGCTTATTATCGGGCATATGAGGCGGACCCGACTTCAATTTTCGGCGGCATTGTTGCACTGAATCGTGAAGTTGATCAGAAAACGGCTGAAAAAATGAGCGAAATTTTTTTGGAAATTATCATTGCCCCTTCGTTTAGCCAAGAAGCTCTTGAAATATTAACGAAAAAGAAAAATATTCGATTGTTAACGATCGACTTTTCGAAAAAATTCCAACCGGAGAAGCAGCTGACATCTGTTTACGGCGGCCTTCTTGTTCAAGATCAAGATATTTATACGCTCGATGACGCGAACATTTCAATCCCAACAAAAAGACAGCCGACTGAACAAGAATGGAAGGACTTAAAGCTTGGCTGGAAAGTCGTGAAGCACGTCAAGTCAAATGCGATTGTTTTGGCAAAAGATGAAATGACCGTTGGTGTTGGTGCAGGCCAAATGAACCGGGTTGGTGCTGCAAAAATTGCGATTGCACAGGCTGGCGAGAAAGCGAAAGGCAGTGCACTTGCATCAGATGCGTTCTTCCCAATGCCTGACACCGTTGAAGAAGCAGCGAAAGCAGGGGTTACAGCAATCATACAACCAGGCGGATCCATTCGCGATGAAGATTCGATAAAAAAAGCGGATGAATACGGAATTGCAATGGTCTTTACTGGAGTCCGTCATTTCAAACATTAAGAAAGGGGATGACTGATGATGAAAGTACTTGTTATTGGAAAAGGGGGCCGTGAGCATGCGATCGCTTGGAAGGCGGCCAAAAGCCCTCTCGTTGAAAAAGTGTATGTCGCGCCTGGCAATGATGGTATGAAAGACGTTGCAATAAGAGTTCCGATTTCAGAAGAACAAACAGACGAATTAATCCAATTTGCCAAAACAAACAACATTGATTTAACCATTGTCGGTCCTGAAATTCCTTTAATGAACGGTATTGTCAACGAATTTGAAGACGCTGGATTAACTGTATTCGGACCGAGGAAAGAAGCGGCAATTATTGAAGGAAGCAAATCATTTGCAAAAAATTTAATGAAAAAATATAACATTCCGACTGCCAATTATGAAACGTTCTCTGATTTTGCCAAAGCGAAGCAATATGTAGAAGAAAAAGGCGCCCCGATTGTGATTAAAGCGGATGGGCTTGCGGCGGGAAAAGGTGTCGTTGTTGCGACGACAAATGAAGAAGCAATTGACACGCTGTCCGGCTATTTAAAGGAAAATAAGCTGGGAGAAGCAGGAAAATCTGTTGTAATTGAAGAATTTTTGACAGGTGAAGAGTTTTCCCTTATGGCTTTTGTAAACGGAGAAAACATTTACCCGATGGTGATTGCGCAGGATCATAAGCGGGCCTTTGACGGAGACAAAGGACCGAATACAGGTGGAATGGGGGCTTATTCTCCTGTCCCGCAAATTTCTGATGATGTTGTTCATGAGTCTGTAGAGAAAATTTTAAAGCCGGTAGCGAAAGCTTTGAAAAATGAAGGAGCGGCATTTACCGGTATTCTTTATGCCGGTCTCATGCTGACAAAAGACGGCCCGAAGGTGATTGAATTCAATGCGCGTTTTGGAGATCCAGAAACACAGGTAGTTCTTCCTCGGCTAAAATCAGACCTTATCGATGTGATGTTGAAAGTGTTAAAAGGAGAATCGGTTGAACTTGAATGGACAGATCAAGCGGTGTTGGGAGTCGTTGTGGCGGCGGAAGGCTATCCGGGCAGCTATAAGAAAGGAACACCGATCGGTTTGTTAAAGGTTGGTGCGGATGCCCTTTTATTCCATGCCGGAACAAAAGAGGAAGGCGGCCAATTTGTAACAGACGGGGGTCGTGTATACCTTGTGGCGTCATTTGGAGATAATTTAAAAAATGCGCAAGAAAAAGTGTACAAGCAATTAAAAGAGCTTGAGACGGAAGGTTTGTTTTATCGTAAAGACATCGGCTATCGCGCACTATAACGAATTTGGCTTTCAATATTCCGAACCGATGAATACTAATAAATAAAAGACATATCTACCACATATTTTATAAACCTTTCCAATGGGACAGGAGGTTGTTCCTGTCCTTTTCATTTTATAAAGGAATGTAATCGGCATTTTTGACATAGCTTCTTCTTAAACAACTTCCTATTTTGACCGCTCATTATTAAAAATAAACCAGCGTTTCTTCTATTAGGAAACGATCAATCAAGAAAGCCTCTGCACCGTTATCCCAAGTTCAAAATTTTGTAAGAAACTTTAGTGCTTTAATATTTTTCATATGTTAATATATAAAGTAACAGAGTCACTATTTTGAGTAATTACTTTTAATTGAGGAGGACTGAGCAGATCATGCGATCTGGTGCTTTTTGGAAAGCCCATGAAATTCGTGAACATATAGATGTCGTTTCAAATAGATTAGCACCAACCTTGTGGTTGAAAAATGCAGTATTTTTACATCCATATTTAAACCAGTGGGTGAAGTCAAATATTTGGATTTATAAAGACCGCATTATTTATGTCGGCAATGAGGAGCCGGAAAAAACAGCAAATACGGAAATATTTGATTGCAAAGGACTTTATTTAGTTCCTGGCTATATTGAACCGCACGCCCATCCGTTTCAATTATATAATCCTCATTCGCTTGCACAACATGTATCGCAAACGGGAACTACAACACTAATATGCGATAACCTATTTTTGCTATTACAATTCCCAAAAAAGAAAGCGTTTTCTTTTGTTGAAGATATGCAATCTTCTCCAGTTCAGTTTTTTTGGTGGGCCCGCTATGACTTGCAAACGGAATGCAGAGAAGAAGATCAACTCATTCCGCCAGATGTCGTGAAACAATGGATCGAGCATCCAGCCGTTATTCAAGGAGGAGAATTGACAGGCTGGCCAAAGCTTCTTTTAGGGGACGACTTGTTTTTACACTGGATTCATGAGACAAAAAAGGTCGGGAAGCGTGTAGAAGGCCATTTTCCAGGGGCTTCTCGAAAAACATTGACAAAAATGAAATTATTTGGTGTCGATTCCGATCACGAATCTATTAGCGGAGAAGAAGTATACAATCGATTGTTATGCGGATACAGCGTGCCGCTCCGCTATTCTTCAATACGGCCGGATTTGCCGAAATTGTTGGAAGAGCTGCTTGCATTTGGAGTTAATCGTTTTGACGAAATGTTTTTTACAACGGATGGTTCAACGCCTGCTTTTTATGAAAATGGAATGATTAATCAGACCATTCAAATAGCGCTGGAGGCCGGAATTCCAGAGTTTGAGGCTTATAAAATGGCAACGTACAATGTTGCTAGATATTATATGCTTGATTCAAAATTGGGAGTAATCGGTCCTGGCAGGTTAGCCTCCATAAATTTTCTGGAAGCGAAAAATAACCCGAACCCAGTGGCTGTTTTGGCGAAAGGGAAATGGATTCATAAGGACGGTCAGGTGTTTGATCATTTCCCTCAAGCAGACTGGAACAAATATGAAGTTGCACCGCTTGAAATTGATTGGGATTTGACAATGGATGATCTTCAATTTTCTATGCCGATGGGATTAAAAATGAGAAACACGGTTATTATTGAGCCGTATTCCATCACTATTGACAACTTCGTTGATGAACTTCCGCTAGATCATGACGAAAGCTTCCTCGCTGTCATCGATAAAAAAGGGAAATGGCGGATCAATACAATGTTAAAAGGCTTCGTAAAGGGGATAAAAGGCTTTGCAAGCACTTATTCAACGACTGGAGATGTGGTGTTGATAGGGAAAAACAAACAAGATATGATGCATGCATTTTCCAGATTGAAAGAAATCGGCGGGGGAATAGTAATAACGGAAAATGGCCAAGTGATTTATGAAATGCCTCTTAACATTAACGGCGCTGCGTCATCGAAAAAATTTAAAGATCTCATTAAGGAGGAAAATGGTTTAGTCCAAATTATGCGAGAAAAGGGCTATAAATTTTTAGACCCGATTCACAGCCTGCTCTTTTTATCCTGCACACATTTACCATATATCCGGGTTACACAGGAAGGAATTTATGATGTTATGAAAAAAACAATACTCTTTCCGACAATAATACGTTAAAATATAAAAGGGATAAATTAGTTAAGGTTGTGAATGAATGAAAAGAACATTGATTTTATTTACGATGCTTTTCTTTGTCTTTATAACAGCTTGCACAAATGAAAAAGAAAAAGAGAAAACAAATGACGAACCGTCATCATCTGAAAATCAGCCAGTTGAAAAAGAAACAGCCGTAAGCCCTTTGACAGGAAATGCTGCGACCGGAAGCATTGACAGCCGCCCAATTGCTGTCACGATTAACAACCATCCGAAAGCGAGGCCTCAATCAGGATTAAATAAAGCGGATATTGTTTACGAGGCTTTAGCTGAAGGCACGATCACGCGCTTTTTAGCCATTTATCAAAGCGAGAAGCCAAAAATTATCGGTCCAGTCAGAAGTGCGCGGGAATATTTTGTCGATTTGAGTAAAGGGTATGAAGCAATTTATATCAGCCACGGCTGGAGTCCCACTGCTAAAGAAATGCTGGAGTCAGAGCATCTAGACTATTTAAACGGTCTGTTTTATGATGGTACGCTGTTTTGGCGGGATTCAACCCGGAAAGCTCCTCATAACTCGTATATTTCTTTTGAAAATGTCGTAAAAGGAGCAAAAGAAAACGGGTATTCAATGACAAAGGAAGTTGCCCCGTTGCCTTTTCTTTCAGATGAAGAAATAAGCGGCATTTCTGGAGAAGAAATGTTAGAAGCTGTTGTTTCCTATGGTTCTAAACCGGAATGGCGCATTAAATATGTATTCGATCAGCAGCTAGGCCGGTATAAGCGGTATTCCGGGGACGAACTGACAGTCGATCGCGAAACGGAAGAACCTGTTCTTTTAGACAACATTTTTATTGTCCAAACGGATCATCGTTTTCTTGATGATTACGGTCGCAGAACGATTGATTTAAACTCTGGGGGCGAGGGAATTCTTTTGCAAAAAGGTATGATGAAAAGGGTCGATTGGAAAAATGTGAACGGACGCATCCTTCCTTATGAAAATGAAGAACAAGTAAAATTAGTTCCCGGCCATACTTGGATCAATATCGTGCCAGATTTGGATAAGGCTTTTCAAAATTCAGCTGAGAAAGGAGAATGATGCATGCAAATTGACAAGCTGCGGGGGAGAGAGTTAGACCAATTGTTCCGGGCTATCCTTTCTTTAAGAGATTTGGAGGAATGCTACCGTTTTTTTGATGACCTTTGCACCGTCAATGAAATCCAATCGCTTGCCCAACGGTTTGAAGTTGCAAGAATGCTTCAGGAAGGCTATACGTATCATAAAATTGAAACAGAAACAGGTGCATCGACAGCGACAATCTCCCGGGTAAAGCGGTGCTTGAATTACGGAAATGATGCTTATGCAATGGCGCTTGAAAGAATTAAAGATGACAACGCTTCGTCATAAATTTGGGCTGCTGGGTGAAATCAGCAGCTCTTTTTTAGTTTAGAACTTTTAAAACTCTGAAAGGCTTCTTCAACATAGCTTAAAAAAAACCCCCTCTCATATTAAAAAAACTCTTTCTAATACATCTACAGACTTTCATTGATTCACCATTTTTTTGTCCTATTATAATTTGATATAATAATGAAATGGTATATGAAATGGAGGATTATGTATGTATGATGTGAACGAGTGGAGACATGTGTTTAAGCTCGATCCGGATAAAGCCATTTCCGATGAACAGCTTGAAAAAATTTGTGAATCAAAAACGGACGCTGTTATCATTGGAGGAAGCGACAATGTAACGGAAGATAATGTTCTTTCTTTGCTTTCGCGGGTGCGGCGTTTTCTCGTTCCATGCGTGCTGGAAGTATCGAATTTAGAATCGATTGTTCCAGGATTTGATTTGTATTTTATTCCGACGGTTTTAAACAGCCGAAATACTACATGGATTACGGAGCTGCATCACCAAGCAATGAAAGAGTTTGGTGACATTATGAACTGGAATGATATTTTAATGGAAGGTTATTGCATTTTAAATGGAGAGTGTAAAGCGGCAAAATTGACCGAAGCAAAGACGGAGCTTAATTTGGATGATATTAAAGCGTATGCGAGAATGGCGGAAAACATGTTTCATCTTCCGCTCTTTTATTTAGAATATAGCGGAACGTACGGCAATGTTGAAGCAGTAAAAGCAGCGAAATCGGTTTTAACGAATACTAGGCTTATTTATGGGGGCGGCATTCAAAATGCTGCGCAAGCAAAAGAAATGGCCGAGCACGCTGACATCATCGTTGTCGGGAATGCCATTTATGAAAATTTACAATCAGCGCTTGAAACTGTCCGCGCTGTTAAAGGGTAAAGAAAGTGAAAATGAGGTGAGTGTTGAATGCATTTTTTGACTGAGCAGCTCCTCTCAGGTTTGAATGAACAGCAGCAAAAAGCGACGAAACATACGGAAGGTCCTCTTTTAATAATGGCGGGTGCAGGCAGCGGCAAGACGAGGGTTCTCACCCACCGGATCGCTTATTTAATGGCAGAAAAAGGGGTAGCACCTTGGAATATTCTTGCTATTACCTTCACAAATAAAGCAGCGAGGGAAATGAAAGACCGGATTGAACAACTGCTTGGCCCTGGCGCTGAGGAAATATGGATTTCCACTTTTCACTCGATGTGCGTGCGAATCCTTCGCCGAGATATTGACCGGATCGGCGTCAATCGCAATTTTACGATATTGGATACATCAGACCAATTGTCTGTCATCAAAGGGATTTTAAAAGAACGAAACATTGATCCTAAAAAATATGATCCTCGAGCCATTCTCGGCACTATCAGCAGCGCGAAAAACGATCTCATTTCCCCGGAGGAATTTGCTCGTCAAGCAGGAGATGTGTGGGAGCAAATTGTCAGCGATATCTATATCGACTACCAAAAAAAATTGTTGAAAAACCAAGCTCTTGATTTTGATGACCTCATTATGTCAACGATACTGCTTTTTCAACGTGTTCCAGAAGTACTTGAATATTATCAGCGGAAATTTCAATACATTCATGTTGATGAATATCAAGATACAAACCGCGCACAATACACGCTTGTAAAGATGCTGGCATCCCGTTTTCAAAATATTTGTGTTGTCGGCGATTCGGATCAATCGATTTATCGCTGGCGAGGGGCGGACATCGGAAACATTTTATCGTTTGAAAAAGATTATCCGAACGCTAAAGTGATTTTGCTTGAACAAAATTATCGTTCTACCAAGCGTATTTTGCATGCGGCCAATGAAGTCATTAAAAATAATATGAACAGAAAGCCGAAAAATTTATGGACGGAAAACCCTGAAGGGAAAAAAATTGTTTACTACCGGGCCGATCACGAAATTGGGGAGGCCCAGTTTGTCGCCAAGCAAATTCAAGAGCTCGTCCAATCAGGCAAAAGAAAACTTTCCGATATTGCTGTATTGTATCGTACAAATGCACAGTCCCGTGTCATAGAGGAAGTGCTGTTAAAATCGAATATTGATTATAAAATTGTCGGCGGCATTAAGTTCTATGACCGGAAAGAAATCAAGGATATTCTTGCATACATGCGTCTAGTGGCAAACCAGAATGATGATATTAGTTTGGTGCGAATCATCAATGTTCCGAAACGGGGCATCGGTGCATCAACCGTTGAAAAAATAATGAATTATGCAGCCCAGCAAGGCATCTCGATGTTTGCTGCTTTAGAAGAAATGGAACATATCGGAGTCAGCACTCGTGCTATGAAAGTGTTGACGGAATTCCGTGAATTGATCCAGCAGCTGTCACAAATACAAGACTATGTGTCCGTCACTGAGCTTGTGGAAGAGATTCTTGACAGAACCGGCTACAGGGAGATGCTTAAGCAGGAAAAAACATTGGAAGCCCAAGGTCGTTTAGAGAACATTGATGAATTTTTATCTGTAACTCAAAACTTTGAAAAACAAAATGAGGACAAAAGCCTTGTCGCCTTTTTAACGGATTTGGCCTTGATTGCGGACATTGACCGCATTGATGAAGAGCAATCGGAGCCGAAAGATTCCGTGTTATTGATGACGATCCATTCGGCAAAAGGTTTGGAGTTTCCGGTTGTATTTATGATCGGGATGGAAGAAGGTGTATTTCCTCACAGCCGAGCCTTGATGGAAGAGGCGGAAATGGAGGAAGAGCGCCGGCTGGCATACGTCGGGATAACGCGGGCAGAGGAAGAATTGTATGTAACAAATGCGAAAATGAGGACCCTTTTCGGAAGAACAAACATGAACCCGGAATCTCGTTTTATTGAAGAGATGCCGAAAGAGGTTTTAGAAGACTTAAATGAAAAGAAATCTCCAAAGCCGAAACTGAATAGAACAATCGGAGCCAAATCAACGGGAGGAGATGTAAAGGCTTGGTCAGTAGGTGATAAAGCCGTGCACGGAAAATGGGGTGTCGGTGTTGTCGTCCGAGTGAAAGGCGATGGGGAGGATCAAGAACTTGACGTGGCATTTCCAAGTCCTGTCGGCATTAAACGGTTGCTTGCTAAATTTGCACCAATTGAAAAAGTACAGTAACTATTTGAAGGAAGGAATTGACACATATGGATAAACGTACGGCAGAAAACCGTGTAAAAGAATTGCACAAGCTTTTGAATCAATATAATTATGAATATCACGTTCTTGACAATCCGTCTGTTCCTGACGCAGAGTATGACCGGCTCATGAGAGAACTTATTGAACTTGAGGAAAAATATCCTGAGCTGAAAACCCCTGATTCTCCCTCCCAGCGTGTGGGGGGCGCTGTTTTAGATGCTTTCCGAAAAGTGGAGCACCGCGTGCCGATGCTGAGTTTGGCAAACGCTTTTAATGAGCAGGACTTGCGTGACTTTGACAGGCGAGTCCGTCAAGCAGTTGGGGATGTCGAATATGTTGTGGAGCTGAAAATTGACGGACTGGCGGTTTCCCTTCGATATGAAAACGGCCTGTTTGTACAAGGATCAACACGAGGAGACGGCACGACCGGGGAAGATATCACGGAAAATTTAAAAACGATCCGCTCGATCCCTTTGAGACTAAAGAAAAATTTATCGATTGAAGTGCGCGGAGAAGCATTTATGCCGAAAGCATCATTTGAAAAATTAAATGAGGAGCGGATTGCAAAAGGGGAAGTCCCATTTGCCAATCCAAGAAACGCTGCTGCTGGTTCCTTGCGCCAGCTAGACCCAAAAATTGCCGCGAAACGAAACTTAGATATTTTCGTCTATAACATAGCAGAGCTTGGCGATACCGGAGTGTCTTCTCATAGTGAAGGATTGGACTTGCTTGATGAACTCGGCTTTAAAACAAATCATGAACGCAGAAAATGCAAAAACATCGACGAAGTGATCGAGCTGCTTGATCAATTGTTGGAAAAGCGGTCTCAGCTTCCGTATGATATTGACGGAGTTGTAATTAAGGTTGATAGTTTGCGTCAGCAGGAAGCGCTCGGGGCAACTGCGAAAAGCCCGAGATGGGCGATTGCCTATAAGTTTCCGGCAGAAGAGGTAGTGACGAAGCTGCTGGATATTGAACTCGCTGTCGGACGCACCGGCGTCATTACCCCAACAGCGATCTTAGAGCCTGTAAAGGTTGCCGGGACAACCGTCAAACGAGCTTCCCTTCATAATGAAGATTTGATTCGGGAAAAAGATATTAAACTTGGGGACTTCGTCGTCGTGAAAAAAGCCGGGGACATCATTCCTGAAATTGTAAATGTTCTTGTTGACAGAAGAACAGGCAATGAACAGGATTTTCGGATGCCTTCGCACTGTCCTGAATGCAATAGCGAGCTGGTCCGGTTAGAAGGAGAAGTTGCGCTTAGATGCATTAATCCAAAATGTCCGGCGCAAATTCGCGAAGGTCTCATCCATTTTGTTTCCCGAAATGCGATGAATATTGAAGGATTAGGGGAACGCGTCATCACCCAATTGTTTAAAGAAGGTTTGATTCAAGATGTAGCGGATTTATACAAATTAACAAAATCTCAATTGCTTCAGCTTGAACGGATGGGTGAAAAATCAACGGATAATTTGTTACATGCGATTGAACGGTCGAAGGAAAATTCGCTGGAGCGCCTTTTATTCGGGCTAGGCATTCGCTATGTCGGAGAAAAAGCCGCAAAAATTTTAGCAGAGCATTTTGAAACAATGGAGCGACTGCAAAGCGCAACAAGAGAACAATTAATCAGCATACCAGAAATTGGAGAAAAAATGGCTGATTCCATCGCTACTTTTTTTGAACAGCCTGAAGTAAAAGAATTGATTGAAGAATTAAAGTCATTCGGTGTCAATATGACGTATAAAGGTCCGAAACGGACAAATTCAGAAGAAAAAGATTCATACTTTGCCGGAAAGACAATCGTTTTAACAGGGAAGCTTGCTGAAATGTCCCGCAATGAAGCAAAAGAACAAATTGAAGCAAGAGGCGGAAAAGTTACTGGCAGTGTGAGCAAAAAAACAGATCTTGTGATCGCTGGTGAAGATGCCGGCAGCAAGCTCGCAAAAGCTCGCGAATTAAACATAGAAGTCTGGGATGAGTCTCGTTTGCTTGAAGAATTAAGGAAATAGGAGAGGGAAGGTACCTTGAAAAAACTTTTGATTATAGCGGCAGCGTGCATGGCTGTGCTCAGTGCATGCTCGCAGGACATTGGAGAACCGGAGCAAATTGTACAAGAGACGGAAGAATCAACGGAGGAAAAAGCAATTATTCCGAAATACAGAATTTCGGAAGATTATTATAAGATGCTCGTGCCTTTTAAAACGAGTGAAGCGCGGGGGCTTGTGGCAAGCAATCTCAATACAAGATTTGATATCGATGAATTTGAAACTGGTCTTATGCGGATGGCCAGCGACAAGTTTCCGACGGATAAATATGTGTTTCAAGAAGGACAATATTTAGACAAAAAAACTGTCCAAAACTGGCTTGGCCGCAAGCTGGAAGGAAAAGATTTGGAAGAAGCGAAAAGAAAGGATAAATCTTTCAAAAATGAAGGTTTAAATCCGCCAGAAAGCTCCGAAAAAAGCCCCATTTATGTAACGCATATACTTGAACATAATTACCTTGTAAAAAAAGATGAAAAAACACTTGAGCTTGGCGGAGTGTCGATCGGTTTGGCCTTGAATTCTGTTTATTATTACCGCACGGAAGACGGCATCCAAAAAGAAAATAAAATAGACAAGGCTACCGTTGAAAAGAAAGGGAAGGAAATTGCACAAGTGGTTGTGAAGAGGCTTCGAAATATAGAAGGATTAGAAAAAGTGCCGATTGTTGTTTCCCTTTACGAACAAGCGCCTAAATCTTCGATTGTTCCAGGACATTTTTTTGCAAGAACAATCGTTGATGGCGGAAGTGAAAATATTGGAAAATGGGAAAATATTAACGAAGAGTATTACTTTTTCCCATCTGAAGAGGGGACAAAGAAAAAACCGGACGATGCCAACACATTTAAACGTTTAAAAGGAGATATTGAAGACTTTTTCCCTAACTACACAGGCATCATTGGGAAAGCTTTTTATCAAGACGGTGAAATGAAGCAAATGAAAATAGAAATACCGGTTCAGTTTTACGGAAAAACAGAAGTCATCGCCTTTACACAATTTTTAACTGGGAAAGTTGTAGAATATTATAAAGACTATATTTCTCTTGAAGTGACCATCAACTCTTCAAGAGGTCCGGAAGCGCTCATCGTTAGAGAGCCAGGGCAGGAAAAACCGACAGTTCATGTTTTTCAATAAAAAAACAGGTGATTTCAAAAAGGGGGGATTTTGAAATCACCTTTATATTGATCGTTTTTTGGCGGGCATTTGGTTAAACGGTGTTCACCACTTTACAAAAGCAGTACCTACAATGATCAACAAAATGAACAATACTACTATAAGGGCAAATCCACCACCGTGTCCGAATCCACCACCGTACCCGAATCCACCGTCATATCCTCCGTAACCGTAGCCTTGACAAGAACCGAATCCAAAACTCATGTTTTTCACCTCCGAATAATGTACCGTACAATACTTTTATATTCACGAATGAATAAAACGTTTGGACGAATGTACCTATATTTGAATTTTTGGCTGAAGTCCTTCGACGTTTTGAAAATTACATGTGAAAAGAAAATCATCTGTAAAGGGGCTTTTTTCAGCCTGCCTTCGTGCAATATTGTTTCAACATTTCGGGGGTGTTGCTTTATCTGGCTAAAATTTGATATTATCAGAGTATTGCAGTGTGTTCGAAAAAGTGGAGGTGAATTGGGATGTCACGCATTTCGAAAGAACAAGTAAAACATGTTGCTCATCTTGCCCGCTTGGCAATTACGGAAGAGGAAGCAGAGATGTTTACCAATCAGCTTGACGCGATTATAACGTTTGCTGAGCAGTTAAATGAATTGGATACGGAGAACGTTCAACCAACTTCCCACGTTTTGGATATGAAAAATGTCATGCGCGAAGATCAACCTGAGCCGGGTCTTCCACGGGAAGTTGCGTTGAAAAATGCTCCTGACCAAAAAGACGGACAATTCCGCGTACCAGCCATTCTTGAGTAAGGAGGACGAAGCGAACATGGCTCTGTTTGATCATAAAATATCTGAATTAAAACAAATGCTGCACCGAAAAGAAATTTCCGTCTCCGATCTTGTCGATGAGTCTTACAAGCGCATTCAAGAAGTCGACGGAAAGGTAGAAGCTTTCTTAACCCTCGATGAAGAACGAGCCCGAGAAAAAGCAAAACAACTGGATAATGAAATAGGAAAAAAAGATACATACGGTTTATTGTTTGGCATGCCGATAGGAATTAAAGATAACATTGTGACAAAGGATTTACGCACAACCTGTGCAAGCAAAATTCTTGAAAACTTTGACCCAATTTATGATGCAACAGTTATGCGCAAGCTGGAAGAAGCTGAAGCGATTACGATCGGCAAATTAAACATGGATGAGTTTGCGATGGGATCATCCACTGAAACGTCCGCATTTAAAAAGACGAAAAACCCATGGAATTTAGAAGCGGTTCCAGGCGGTTCCAGCGGCGGCAGCGCAGCGGCTGTCAGCGCAGGAGAAGTTCCGTTTGCACTAGGCTCTGATACAGGCGGCTCGATTCGCCAGCCGGCAGCATTCTGCGGGGTTGTTGGCTTGAAGCCTACATATGGACGAGTCTCCCGTTTCGGATTAGTCGCATTCGCGTCTTCATTAGATCAAATCGGACCGATAACAAGAACTGTTGAAGACAACGCTTACCTTCTTCAAGTCATTTCAGGTCTTGATCCAATGGATTCCACAAGTGCAAATGTGGAAGTTCCTGATTATATATCCGCTTTAACTGGAGATATTAAAGGGCTGAAAATTGCGGTTCCAAAAGAGTATTTAGGTGAAGGGGTAAGCCGTGAGTCGCGCGAGGCCGTACTGGCTGCTTTAAAAGTACTCGAAGGATTGGGCGCAGAATGGGAAGAAGTATCTTTGCCGCATTCCAAATACGGTATTGCTACATATTATTTGCTTGCCTCATCCGAAGCATCTGCGAATCTCGCCCGTTTTGACGGAGTCCGCTACGGCTATCGCTCCGACAACGCTGAAACCTTGATCGATATGTATAAACAAACACGCGCGGAAGGCTTTGGAAATGAGGTAAAACGCCGCATTATGCTCGGTACATTTGCATTAAGCTCTGGATATTATGATGCATATTACAAAAAAGCGCAGCAAGTGCGCACGCTTATTAAGAAAGATTTTGAAGACGTTTTTGAAAAATATGACGTCATCATCGGACCGACAACCCCGACTCCAGCATTTAAAATCGGCGAAAAAATTGACGATCCACTCACGATGTATGCGAACGATATTTTAACAATCAATGTGAACCTTGCGGGAGTTCCTGCTATTTCCGTACCTTGCGGATTTGCCAACGGCCTGCCGCTGGGATTGCAAATCATCGGCAAGCATTTTGACGAGAGCACCGTTTATCGCGTTGCCCATGCATACGAACAAGCAACAGACTTCCATAAACAAAAACCGGAACTGTAAGGGGTGAGAACTAATGAACTTTGAAACGGTCATCGGACTTGAAGTACATGTGGAATTGAAAACGAAATCGAAAATCTTTTCCAGTGCACCAAACGCTTTCGGTGCTGAACCAAATACAAACACAACGGTCATTGACCTCGGATACCCGGGAGTTTTGCCCGTTTTAAATAAAGAAGCCGTTGAATTCGCAATGAAAGCTGCGATGGCATTGAACTGCGAAGTGGCTACTTATACAAAGTTTGACCGGAAAAACTATTTTTATCCGGACAACCCGAAAGCATATCAAATTTCCCAATATGATCAGCCGATCGGTCAAAACGGCTGGATTGAAATTGAAGTGAACGGAAAGAAAAAGAAAATCGGCATTACGCGCCTTCATTTAGAAGAGGATGCTGGCAAATTGACGCATACTGGCGACGGCTATTCTCTTGTAGACTTTAACCGTCAAGGAACACCGCTGATTGAAATTGTATCAGAGCCGGACATCCGCTCACCTGAAGAAGCCTATGCATATTTGGAAAAATTAAAATCGATTATTCAATATACTGGCGTATCCGACTGTAAAATGGAAGAAGGATCTCTTCGCTGCGACGCAAACATTTCGCTCCGCCCGATCGGACAAAAAGAATTTGGCACAAAAACAGAATTGAAAAACTTAAACTCATTTAACTTTGTGCGCAAAGGGCTCGAATATGAAGAAAAACGTCAGGCGGAAGTGCTTTTATCCGGCGGAGTCATTCAACAAGAAACACGCCGTTTTGATGAGGCTACAGGGAAAACGATTTTAATGCGCGTTAAAGAAGGATCAGACGATTATCGTTATTTTCCTGAACCTGATTTAGTCACTCTTTACATTGATGATGAGTGGAAAGAAAGAGTCCGGTCATCGATTCCGGAGCTGCCGGATGCGCGCCAAAAACGATATGTTGAAGAGCTTGGACTCCCAGCGTATGATGCTAAAGTGCTGACAATGACGAAAGAAATGTCTGATTTCTTTGAAGCAACAGTTAAAGCCGGAGCTGATGCGAAACAAGCTTCTAACTGGCTGATGGGAGAAGTATCAGCATATTTAAATGCAGAGCAAAAAGAGTTGTCTGAAGTGGCGCTCACCCCGGAAAGTCTTGCAGGAATGATCAAGCTGATCGAAAATGGAACCATCTCCTCCAAAATCGCGAAAAAAGTGTTCAAAGAGCTGATTGAAAAAGGTGGAGACCCTGAAAAAATCGTGAAAGAAAAAGGGCTTGTTCAAATTTCTGATGAAGGTGCCATCTTAAAGCTTGTAATCGAAACATTGGATGAAAATGAGCAATCGGTTACCGACTTTAAAAACGGAAAAGATAAAGCGATTGGCTTTCTAGTCGGTCAAATTATGAAAAAAACGAAGGGGCAAGCCAACCCGCAATTAGTAAACAAATTGTTATTACAAGAAATAAAGAAACGATAATTTTAATAGACGCTCAGCTTAGCAGCTGGGTGTTTTATTTATAGTAAAATGGAAATAAAACCCATCCGTGAATTTTTGAAGCTGGAATTTGAAAAAAGTGTTTAAATGGCGAACAGTTTTATCAAAATAAAAATAGAATAAACGTTTATTGACAAAAGTAGTATAAATGAACACAAATGATAGAAAAAACTTGTTTGTTTTGGCAAAAAGGAATAATCTATTAATGATTCTATTTTTACAATAGAAATGGATAGTATAGGATGATGTGAATGAAACGCGCAAGAATCATTTATAACCCCACATCTGGTCGAGAGGCTTTCAAAAAACAGCTCCCTGAAGTTCTTGCTAAATTTGAAGAGGCCGGCTATGAAACATCGTGCCATGCTACTACCGGTGAAGGAGATGCGACAAACGCAGCGAAACAGGCTGCTGAACGCGGGTTTGACCTCATTATCGCTGCGGGTGGAGACGGTACGGTGAACGAAGTTGTGAACGGGCTCGCAGTCATGGAAAATCGTCCGACGCTCGGAATCATCCCCGTCGGAACTACAAACGATTTTGCCCGTGCAATCGGCATTCCCCGCGACAATATTTTGCACGCAGTCGATACGCTGCTGAACGGCGTAAAAAGGAAAATAGACATTGGAAAAGTGAATAACCAATATTTTATTAATATTGCCGGCGGCGGAAAATTAACAGAGCTTACTTATGACGTTCCAAGCAAATTAAAGACCGTTTTAGGACAGCTTGCTTATTATTTAAAGGGCATTGAAATGCTCCCTTCCATCCATCCGACAGAGGTGGAAATTGAATATGATGGCAAGCTGTTTCAAGGAGAGATCATGCTGTTTTTAATCAGCTTGACAAATTCGGTCGGAGGGTTTGAAAAGCTGGCTCCAGACTCAATTTTAAATGATGGTATGTTTGATTTACTGATTTTGAAAAAAGTCAGCCTCGCAGAGTTTATTCGCCTTGCCAGCTTGGCATTAAAAGGCGAGCATATTCACAGTGAAAATGTAATTTATACAAAAGCCAATCGGATAAAAGTAAAGACAGAAGACAAAATGCAGTTAAACTTGGACGGCGAATACGGAGGACTCCTGCCTGCTGAATTTGAAAACCTGTATCAATATATTGAGATCATCATGTCGAAAGAAAAAGCAGAAAAAAACGCGCCAATTGAAAAGAGCAGCGAATAGGCTGCTCTTTACCGTTTTTGAATAGATGAAATGCGGCTCCCCGCGCTAATTTCAACGATTTATATGACTTGTCTGCAACATTTTGCTTAAAAAAACCACTGCAAAAGCTTTGCAGGCAGCTTGTTAAACAAAATGTAATGAAAGAAAGGTGCAGCTGTTTTTACAGCCTTGCTTTCAAGCTGGAAAAACGAAATTTTTATTTTCCATAATGGTAATGATCGCTTTCAATTTTATTGACAAGTTTTAACAACTCAATGACGTTCAATTCATATAATTGTTGTCCATCTTCCCCTTTGTAAACACCGTTGGCAATAAGCTGTTCGATGAGTGACTCTTTAAAACTTTGATCCATGTAAATTCACTCCTTCAGCTAATATAGACGATTTTTCATCAACCAATGTTACGTGCCGCCCTTTTATATTTTCATTACAATAGTATTTCCTATTATGACAATAATAAAATCACTTGGGTCATTTTTACGGTTGTGATACAATTTTTTCAGTTCATTCTGATCAAAAAGGAAGAAAACAACATGGAAGCACCAGTGAAGAAAAATGATTATTACGATGTAGTGTTTGAAGATTTAACACATGACGGGGCAGGAGTAGCCAAAATCAACGGCTTTCCTTTATTTGTCCCGAATGCTTTGCCTGGAGAAAAGGGAACAGTCAAAGTTGTCAAAGTAAAAAAAGGCTATGGATACGGACGTCTCATGAAATTATCGGAAACAAGCCCGGATCGGGCAGATGCGCCTTGTCCCATATATAAACAATGCGGAGGCTGCCAGCTTCAGCATGTAAGCTATGACGGCCAACTGCGCCATAAGCAAAAAATAGTAAAAGAAACGCTTGCCCGCATCGGAAAAGTGGATGTAGAAAAAGTCACGGTTCATCCAACGATCGGAATGAGCGATCCTTGGAATTATCGAAATAAAGCACAGGTTCCAATCGGGGAGCGGGAAGGCGCCCTGATTGCAGGCTTTTATCAGCAAAGAACGCACGAAATTATCGATATGGAGAGATGTCTCATTCAGCAGACGGAAAACGATCGAATTGTCCGAGAAGTTAAAGCGATATTGAACCGCTATCATATCCGGGCTTACAACGAACAAACCCATCAAGGATGGCTGCGCCATATCGTTGTCCGCTACGGGTATCAAACAAAGCAAGCGATGCTTGTTTTCGTTACCCGAACAGCTGATTTTCCACATAAAAAGAAAATTTTAGCTGAAATTACCGCTAAATTTCCAAACATTCGATCGATTGTCCAAAACATAAACCCGAAACGGACAAACGTCATATTTGGCGAAGAAACAAAGCTGCTTTCGGGTTTGGAATATATATATGATTACATCGGATCAATTAAGTTTGCCATTTCCGCACGATCTTTTTACCAAGTGAACCCTGAACAGACGAAGGCGCTTTACGAAAAAGCGTTAGAATACGCCGAACTTACAGGAGAAGAAACGGTCATCGACGCCTATTGCGGGATCGGAACGATTTCACTCTTCCTTGCGCAAAAAGCTAAAAAAGTGTACGGCGTGGAAATTGTGCCCGATGCCATTGAAGATGCCAAACGAAATGCAAAACTAAACGGCATCGAGAACGTTGAATTTGCCGTCGGTCAAGCAGAGGAGATCATGCCCAAATGGCATGCACAAGGAATTCGCGCAGACGTCATCGTCGTGGATCCTCCTCGAAAAGGCTGCGATCATTCACTGCTTCAAACAATTATAGTAATGAAACCAAAAAAAGTCGTCTACGTCTCCTGCAACCCGGCGACATTAGCGCGTGACATTGCCATCCTAGAACAAGGCGGCTACGAAACAAAAGAGGTCCAGCCAGTCGACATGTTCCCGCATACGGCGCATGTGGAGTGCTGTGCGTTGCTCGTAAAAAAGCTATAACTTTAAAATAAACATTTGTGATTGAAAATAAAATTTTGCGAAAAAACAGGAAGACAGGGGAGAAGGGGAAATCCTTCTCCTTCAAGCTTTGAACCCACTTTTTTTAGCAAGACTTTTATTTTTTATTTGCGAAAAAATCGAAGAATAGGTGTTATGGAAAGAATTGGTTTTTATATCAAACAGAAAATTTGGATTTAGCAAATTTTATCGAACAAAAAATTGAAGTATACATAGTGGATGAAGTGTCTTTAACAAGTATGATTAGGACTTTTTTATTTTAGGGTAAATTGATGAAGAACTTTATGATAAATATAATGAAGGAATCTTATGTTAATTACGCGTTATAATAGTGTAAACAATATTTTTATAGAAAAGACATAAGGATGAGGTTATGATGTTATTGGGAGTGTCTAACAATCCTAAGAGAGATTTTTTGTACAAATTTGGGAAAACAGCGTGGTATGAGTATTATGCAGGATATTCACCTCGATTTGTTAAAAATATTTTAGATATCCTTAATCTACAAGAAGGGGATATTATATTAGATCCTTGGAACGGAAGTGGAACAACAACTCAAGTTGCGGCAGAAAATAAATATTATTCGATAGGATTTGATATTAATCCTATTATGGTAATAGTTTCAAAGGCGAGGTGCGTTAATAGAAATTCTATACCAAAGTTATTAATGATATGTGAAAAAATAATAAAGAAAGCAAAATACTATTGGAAGTATCCTTGGATTTCGCCTGAACCACTAGAAATTTGGCTAACACCAAAGAGTGCAAAAGTGTTTAGAAATATTGAAAGAGCGATTCAACAGATTGCATGTGATAAAGATGAATATTTGATAATTTTTTATGAAGAGAGTTTGGAATCTATAAACAGTGTGGCTGCCTTTTTTTATGTTGCATTATTTAGAGCCTTGAAAAAATTTTTGGAAAAATTTAGATCATCTAACCCTACTTGGATTAAGAAACCAAAATCTCCAGAGGAAAGGGTTGATTTAAAAAAAGAGGATATTTTTAGGGAGTTCCAATATCAAGTTGAATTTATGATAAATCAATTTGAACATGAATCAGATTGTTATGTTGATTTAGAACGCTTAACGAAAATAGATATAGCATCATCGGATAATATTCCTCTTAAAGATAATGAAATAGATGCAGTCATTACCTCTCCACCATATTGTACAAGAATTGATTATGCTGTTTTAACTAGTTTAGAATTAGCTCTTATAGGATGTCCAATTGAGGAAATGGAGAAATTAAGGAAAAGAATGATTGGATCACCTGTCATTAATGAAAGTATTCCAACATTAAATAGTAATTGGGGAAAAACATGCCTTGAAACATTATCAAAAATTAGTAGCCATAATTCCAAAGCATCAAAAACTTATTATTACAAAACATATTTGCAATATTTTGATTCAATTTATAAGTCGATTGTAGAAATTAATCGTGTGTTGAAGCGAAATGGATATGGTGTCTTTGTTGTTCAAGACTCATATTATAAGGATGTACATGTTAACTTACCACAAATTATAATTGAAATGACAAAAGGTTTAGGATGGACTCAATATTGTAAAGAGGATTTTGAATCGAAAGTTTCAATGGCAGAAATAAATCCAAAAATCAGAAAATATAGAGTAAATACTAAAAGTGTGGAAAGTGTCATTATATTTAAAAAAACGAGGGGATGAAAAGTGGAAAAATCTCGAATTACAGATAATGAACTTATAGAAATTGTTGATTCTAAGATAAAAAAAGTCAGAACGAGAAGTTTAGATTTGTCATTTAATGAGTTGTTAGACATGTACGAAAATGGTGAACTTATAATAGACCCTGATTATCAGAGATTATTCCGTTGGTCTGAAGAAAAACAATCTCGCTTTATAGAATCTCTAATTTTAGAAATGCCTATCCCACCAATATATGTAATTGAGAGAGAAGAAGGAGTATATGAACTAATAGATGGTTTACAAAGGATATCTTCTTATTTACATTTTCGAGGTTCATTAAAAACTAAGAAAAACCAATATTTAACATTAACTGGGTGCGATATAGTTAATCAATTAGATGGCTACACATATAATGATTTGCCAAAGCCACTTCAAATAAAACTAAAAAGGAATTTTGTACGTGTTGAAATTATTAGAAGAGAAAGTGACCAGAGATTACGCTATTATATGTTTAAAAGGTTAAATACAGGTGGGGAACTTTTAAGTGAACAAGAAATAAGAAATTGTACTATTAGGTTGTTAGACGATAAATTTAATGAGTTTATTATTGAATTAAGCAAAAATGAAGATTTTGTAAATTGTATATCCAATTTATCTGATGAAAAGAAAGATCAAAAATATGATGAAGAATTAGTGTTACGATTTTTTGCCTTTAAAAATTATCGCCATAAATATCGACATGATGTCGGATCCTTTATGACGGATTATATGGAAGGGGTCTCTTATAAGAAAGGCGAAGAGGGACATATAGAATTTGACTATGATAAGGAAAGAGAAATTTTTAATAAAACTTTTAAAGTACTTAATTTAACTTTGGGAGAATATGTTTTTTCTAGAACGAATAACAATGGAAAATTTATATCTTCTTTTTCTCCTTATCATTTTGAAGCTTTTACTTTAGGAATACAAAAATATTTAGACCAAATTAATTATGATAATGAATTTATCGAAAAATTAAAAAATGAATTTATTGAAATAAAAAATGATAGTAATTTTAAAGCATTAACAACAGGAGGAGGTAAAAATACCCCTAATCAATTAGCGCAAAGAATTAAGTTTGTTGAGGATCGGGTAGGTGCACTAATAAATGAGAGAAATTGATTTAATTGATATCCGTTCTCAACTTGAAGAGGAAATGACATGGAGAAGTAATGAGATTAGATTATTACGTAATCAGCTTGCTTATATAGAAGATGATGAAGATAAAAAAAGATATAGAAAAGCATTAGTTGTTATGCTTTATTCACATTATGAAGGGTTTTGCAGAACAGCTTTTCTAATTTATGTAGATGCTATCAATAAAGCGAAAGTCCTACGCAAAGCAGCTAATGATTATATAGTTGCATGTTCTTTTGCAGAAGAATTTCAAGCTTATGAGGATGCTAGTAGAAAGCCTGAAATTTATAGGAAAATTTTTGGAAATAAATTACCTGACGATACAAAATTACATTCTTATGCCCGTCAAGTGGATTTTATTTCTAATATGCATTCTTTTTTAGATAAGCCGGTAACTATACCTGATACGGTTGTAGATACAGAATCTAATCTTTGGCCTGTTGTTTTAAAAAAGATATTATTTAGATTGGGTTTGCCATATGATGCTTTTAAAGAATATGAAGGCCAAATTTCAATGTTATTGAATAGGCGTAATGGAATTGCACATGGTCGTGATAAAGAAGGGTTTGATGAAAACACATATTCAGAAATTGAAAAGGCAACTTTTGAAGTAATGAAAGCAGTTATTGAAGTTATAATGAGTGCTTTAAAAGAAAAAAGATATTTAAAAGAAAGTTGCTAATTAAGTAAAGTGGCACTGGTAAATCGACAGAAGTAAAAAAGTTAATTAAGCATCCTGAGTATTGTATGTTCATAATCTATTTTTTTAATCAAATCCTAATATTATTAAAATTCCTTTTATTTAATTCCAACAGCCAGCTGGTCCGTTTGCATGTTTGGAGCATGAAGAATCCCGCGAATCTCCCTCAAGCAAAGCATCCTGTATATACTTTGGTGTGGCGGTGGAGAGCTCTCCATCTCTTGTGAGTGGAAAGATGTACGAGGTCAACGTCTTACTCGGGTCGTCAACTGACGTGGATACGAAGTTTCAATCGCCTTTTCGTTCTTCTATGTGTTCATAAGGTGCGTCTCTAGCTGCTCTTCTACTTGCGCCTCGAGAATTTGATTCAGGACTGGTTCCGGCGAATTGGTTAATCCCTCATCTCTGGTCATAACTCATACCAAAATTAACAATTTATAGTAATATGACATAGAGCCACTGTTACTTTCCTCTTTATGTTTGCTGTTTATTCTATACAAAGAGGGAACAACATGGCTCTTTTTCTATTTTCTTTTTTACACAATGACGAACTTAATTTTGACAGCAGGTTTAATTTCATTATATTGGAGTTTTTAATGCTGATAGAACAATGTATAATTAAATTCGGAAATAATAAGGAGGCTGCTATATGATTACTGGAGAATTAAAGAACAAAGTCGATAAAATATGGGAAACGTTTTGGACGGGCGGAATTACGAACCCGCTGACGGTCATTGAACAATTTACATACCTCTTATTTATTAAAGGACTCGATGAAGCTGAAACCCAAAGAGAACAAGAGGCTGCTTTATTAGGAATTGAGTTTGAACGAATCTTTCCTGAAGATAAACAACACTTGCGTTGGAGCAAGTTTAAAAATCTAGAAGCTTCCCAAATGTATGAAATTGTATCTGAGGAAGTATTTCCTTTTATTAAAAGCTTGCATGGCAATAAAAATTCCGCATATGCCAAGTATATGAGCGATGCGATTTTTATGATTCCTATGCCGCAAATGCTTTCCAAAATTGTGGACGGCATTGATAAGCTCCCAATGAAGGACCGCGATTTACAAGGGGATTTATATGAATATTTGCTATCCAAAATCGCGACAGCAGGTACGAACGGGCAATTCCGCACGCCGCGTCATATTATCAAGATGATGGTAGAGTTAGTCAAACCAACACCGGAAGATATTATTGTTGATCCGGCCGCCGGTTCCGCAGGGTTTTTAGTCGCAGCGGGCGAATATTTGCGCAAACATCGCAGCGACTTATTTTTGGTGCAAAGTTTAAAAGAGCATTTTAATAACCATATGTTCTACGGTTTTGATATGGACCGCACGATGTTGCGCATCGGTGCGATGAACATGATGCTCCATGGCATTGAAAATCCAAATATCGAATATCGCGACTCTTTATCGGAACAAAACAAAGATAAGGACAAATACACCCTTGTCCTTGCCAATCCGCCGTTTAAAGGCTCCTTGGATTACGAAGCCGTTTCTAGTGACCTATTAAAAATTGCAAAAACAAAGAAAACAGAGCTTTTATTCTTGGCGTTATTCTTACGCATCTTAAAAACGGGCGGACGCTGTGCGTGCATCGTGCCAGATGGGGTATTGTTCGGCAGCTCGAAGGCGCATAAAGACATCCGCAAAGAAATTGTGGAAAATCATAAATTAGAAGCGATTATTTCCATGCCAAGCGGCGTATTTAAACCATACGCCGGCGTTTCAACAGCGGTTATGATTTTTACGAAAACAGGCGTAGGCGGAACGGATCAAGTATGGTTCTATGACATGAAAGCCGATGGCTACTCGTTGGATGACAAGCGTACCCCGATTGAGGAAAATGACATTCCGGACATCATTGCGCGCTTCCATAACCGTGAAGCGGAAAAAGACCGGAAACGTACGGAGCAGTCGTTCTTCGTGCCGGTGGAAGAAATCCGGGAAAATGACTATGACCTTTCGATTAACAAATATAAAGAAATTGAGTATGAAGAAGTACAGTATGAAGCGCCAAGTGTGATACTTGAAAGAGTGGAAACGTTGGAAAAAGAGATTATGCAAGGATTACAAGAGTTGAAACAAATGATTAGAGGGTAGGGGTCTTATGACAGTAACTTTAAAGAGACTTGGTGACATAGCCACTTATGTTAATGGTTATGCTTTTAAGCCTACTGACTGGAAAAACAAAGGTTTGCCTATAATAAGAATTCAAAACTTGACAAACCCAGATAGCCCATTTAACTATTATCAAGGGGAAATTGATGATAAATATATTGTAAATAAAGGAGATATACTCATATCTTGGTCCGCTAGTCTAGGTGTATTTGAATGGTTGGGAGAGAAAGCAGTACTAAATCAACATATCTTCAAAGTTATTTTCGACAAAGAGGATATTGATAAAAGTTATTTTAAATATATAGTACAAAGGTCTTTAGAAAGAGCATTAAAATATTTACATGGTTCTACCATGAAACACATTACTAAAAAATACTTTGATAATATTCTTGTCCCTATTCCAGATTTAGTAACACAGAAAAAAATAGCTAAAGTACTAGACAAAGCCCAAGAACTCATCGACAAACGAAAAGCCCAAATTGAAGCGTTGGACCAGTTAACGCAAAGTGTGTTTTTGGAGATGTTTGGGGATCCAATCAAAAATACAAATCAATACAAGAAAGAAAAGTTAGCTAATTTGTGTATTAAAATAACGGATGGTACTCATCACTCGCCACCTACTGTAAAAGAAGGTATCCCGTACATTACTGCTAAACACTTGAACAAGGGAGGCCTAGATTTCTTCAAAGACCCTACTTACGTCTCGCTAGAAGATCATCAAAAAATTTATGAAAGATGTAACCCAGAGAAAGGGGACGTTCTATATATAAAAGATGGAGCTACAACAGGCATTGCTGCAATAAATCATTATGATTTCGAATTTAGTATGCTATCTAGTTTGGCACTTATTAAAGTCGATTTTAATAAATTGAATAATTACTATTTAACCCATTTTCTTAATAACGAGAGAGTTTTCAGAAAAATAACAAGTGGTATGAACGGTGGAGCAATTAAGAGACTAACATTAAAAAAAATTAACAATATTGAGGTAGTTGTTCCTCCTATTGAATTACAAAATCAATTTGCTGAAATTATTAAAAAAATTGAAATTCAAAAAGAATTATTGCAGAAAAGTTTAGAAGAACTCGAAAATAACTTCAATTCCCTCATGCAACGTGTATTTAAGGGAGAACTATTCAACGATTAATAAATGTGAAGGAAATTCATGTTGGTTTGGTCGAGGGAGGGGGATTTGTTGTTATCCAACTTTCATTTTTTAATAGGAAAACCTCATTATGAGAGCTTTACAAATGCTTGTTTAGAGGCGGAGAAAAGTTTGGTTGTGAGTCCGGCGACGTGCGCGATTTTGACGCGCCGTGCGCTGGAGCTTGCCGTTAAGTGGGTGTACAGCTTTGACAGCGCTTTGAAAGTTCCGTATCAAGATAATCTTTCCAGTTTGATTCATGACAACGTCTTTTTGTCCATTATTGATGAAGACTTGTTGCCGTTGTTGCGTTACATTGTCAAACTGGGAAATGTCGCGGTTCATACGAACTCGATGATTACGAGGGAAGAAGCGATTCTTTCCCTGCATAATCTTCATCAGTTCGTCTCTTGGATTGATTATTGTTATTCGGATGAATATACGGCTACGGACTTTGACGAATCATTGCTGCCAATCGGAGAGGAAAAGCGCGAGCGTCCGGAAGAATTGAAAGATTTATACGAACGGCTAAGTTCCAAAGACAAGCGTCTTGAAGAGATGATGAAAGAAAACGAACAGCTTCGCGCTCTTCTCACCGCCAAACGGGAAGCGAATACAAAAGAATATCACTTCCAAGTCGATGAACTAAGCGAATGGGAAACAAGAAAGAAATATATTGATTTAGATTTGAAGCTGGCGGGTTGGGAATTTAAAAAGGACGTTATTGTGGAATACCCTGTCGTTGGCATGCCGAATGAGGAAGGAGTCGGCTATGTCGATTACGTTCTTTTTGGCGATAACGGAAAGCCGCTGGCGGTCATCGAAGCGAAACGGACAACCGCTGACCCGAACAAAGGAAAGCAACAAGCCAAGCTATACGCCGACTGCATTGAGAAAATGCATGGCCAACGTCCGATTATTTTTTACACAAACGGTTTTGAAACGTATATTTGGGACGACCTTAACTATCCGGCGCGGAGAGTTTCCGGCTTTTACAATAAGGAAGAATTAAGCTTGCTTATTGATCGTCGGACGATGAAGAAGCCGCTAAAAAATGTGCAAATCAATGACAACATAACGAATCGCTATTACCAAAAAGAAGCGGTTTTAGCCGTATGTGACGCGCTTGAGAACAAACGGCGCAAAGCGTTGCTTGTCATGGCGACGGGGAGCGGCAAAACCCGGACGGCGATTTCGATTGTCGATGTTCTTACCCGTCATAATTGGGTAAAAAATATTTTGTTTTTAGCGGACCGCAAAACTCTGGTAACGCAAGCCAAAAACAGCTTTAGCCATTTGTTGCCGAACTTGACACTTTGTAATTTGCTCGATAACAAAGATAATCCAGAGGAAAGCCGCATGGTGTTTTCGACGTACCCGACAATGATGAACGCGATTGACGAAGCGAAACGAAAAGACGGCAAACGCCTCTTTACCGTCGGGCATTTTGATTTAATTATCGTCGATGAATCCCACCGCAGTATTTATAAGAAGTACCGAGCAATTTTTGACTATTTTGACGCAATATTGCTTGGGCTTACCGCCACACCAAAGGACGAAATTGACCGCAATACGTATGAAGTGTTTGATCTGGAAAACGGTGTGCCGACCTATGCCTATGAGTTAGATCAAGCAGTTCAAGATGGATATTTAGTGGATTATCGTACCATTGAAACAAAGCTTAAATTTCTTGAAGAGGGCATTCATTACGATGAGTTATCTGATGAAGAAAAAGAACGATATGAAGAAACATTTGATGATGAAGTAGGCGAGGATATTGACAGTGCAGCGTTAAACGAATGGTTGTTTAATGACGATACGATTGATACGGTACTCAGAGATTTAATGGAAAAAGGAATTCGCGTCGAAGGCGGAGACAAACTCGGCAAAACGATTATTTTTGCGAAAAATCATCGTCATGCGGAACGGATTGTGGAGCGCTTTGATCAATTGTTCCCTGAATACAAGGGCGGCTTTGCACGAGTCATTGATTACAGCGTGAACTACTACCAAACATTAATCGATGATTTTTCCGACCGTAACAAATTGCCGCAAATTGCGGTATCGGTCGATATGCTCGATACTGGAGTGGATATTCCGGAAGTCGTCAACCTTGTGTTCTTTAAAAAGGTACGCTCCAAATCAAAGTTTTGGCAAATGATTGGACGCGGAACCCGTTTATGCAAAGACTTATTCGGAGTCGGACAAGATAAAACGCATTTCCTTATTTTTGACTATTGCGGCAACTTTGAGTTTTTCCGGGAAAATCCGAAAGGAATCGAAGGAAAAGCGGTGGAAAGCTTAACGGAGCGTCTATTTAATGCCAAAATCGAAATCATTAAAGAACTGCAGCATTTACAATACCAAGAAGAAGAGTATATTGCCTATCGCAATGAATTGATTGACGAGGTGCTAGCGGAAATCAATAAGTTAAACGAAGAAAACTTCCTCGTACGCCAACATATTCAATACGTACACAAGTTTAAAAACCGGACTAAATGGGACTCCTTAACAGCGATAGATGTTAATGAAATCAAAGAACATATTTCGCCGCTGATTGTTCCGCTAAACGATGATGAATTGGCGAAACGTTTTGATTTGCTTATGTACACGATTGAGTTGGCAAAACTGCAAACGAAAAATGCGACGAGGCCGATTCGGAGTGTGATTCGTACTGCAGAGGCATTGTCGAAACTCGGTTCGATTCCTCAAGTGATGGAGCAAAAATACATCATCGAAAAGGTGCAAACGGAAGAGTTTTGGAGCGAAGCCGATATTTTCGAATTGGAAGCTGTTCGCGAAGCGTTGCGTGACTTAGTTAAATTCCTTGAAAAAGAAACGCAAAAAATTTACTATACGAACTTTAAAGACCAAGTTTTAGAGGTCAAAGAAAACGGTCCGATGTTTACTGTCAATGATCTGAAAAATTATCGGAAAAAGGTGGAACATTATCTGCACGAACACCGCGACCAGATGGCCATTTATAAGCTGCGAAATAATAAAAAGCTAACAGTCCAAGACTTAAAAACGTTGGAGCATATTCTTTGGAATGAGCTTGGCACACAGGAAGATTATAAAAGAGAATTCGGAGACACACCGATTACAAAACTTGTCCGCCAAATCGTCGGCCTTGACCCACAGGCCGCCAACGAAGCGTTTTCCGAATTTTTATCAAGCGAACTATTGAACATCCAACAAAGCCGTTTTGTCAAATTGATCGTCGATTACTTTGTGAAAAACGGAGTCATGGACAAGCGGGTGCTGCAGGAAGAACCGTTTAAAACCATCGGCAGCATTGTTGAACTCTTTAAAGACAACATGGATGACGCGCGGAAGATTATTAGTATTATCGATGAGATTAACCGGAATTCGGAAGATATTGTGGGGGCGTAGCAAAAGCGTTCTTTGTGATATCTGGTTAGCCGTTGGGGTTGTTGCTAACGTTTCAATATATTTTGTTTTTCTTCGGTGTTAAGGCATCTTTGAGGCTGGAAACGTCTTGAAGATGCCTTATATTTCTTATACATATAGAACGAAACGAGTATAAATGTTGTGTAGATAGCCCATATTGAGTCGAAATGGTCCGGCAAATATCCAAGAGAAGTTCAATCTTGGGCCAATGAGTTGGATGTTCTCCTTACATTTATGGATGATCCAAGCTGTATTCGAAATGTGATTTACACAACCAATACTATCGAACGAACGATCAAGGAGATTCGGAAACGTCTAAAGCCGATGAACAGTTTAAGCAGTTTAGAGTCTGCAGAAAAAGTCGTGTATTAACCATCTAGGACTTTAATGAGAAAGGGCAGGACGAAAGTTGTGAGGATTTGCCGAAGCGCAGGAAGCCCTCCAACGCATGTTTGAAGAACGTTACAATTAACCAAATAATGTAAATGTATATGATAAGGGGATTCTCCTTTTCTACAAAGGGTACTGAATATTCAGTCTTATGTGTGGAGGAAACGAGTCCACTATCCATTCCAAATCTATTTCAGAGATACCCATCTTGCATTACACAAAATTCTTGACGGTACCAATATTTTTTTAATCAATATCACAAATTAATAGGAGAGGGAGGGTTTAAATGGGGACTAAAATATTGATTAATTCATCAATTTTTCCTGTGATAATGAGTATTCAAGAAAAAGACATTAATGGTGAATACACAAAAGTTTATCATTTACCTAGAAGCGTTAATTCATTATATCTAGAAAATATTAAAGATAAAAATGAAATAAACCTTCTTATAAAATATGCGAATAAGGAAAAATTTAGTGATAAAGAATTTGAAACCATGTTCAAGTTCTTCCTTAACAATATAAAAAAGCCAGATATTAATAGTGAAAGTAAAACTATGGATTTTTTGACAAACTTTGGCGTAGAAATGATCAATAATAATGGTATTACAGAATTACAACTTATTGAGGATTATGTTCCTTATATTAAAAAGGAAACTTGGGAATGCATTGTACTTGATATTTTAAAAGATTTATACACCAATATTATAAGACAATATGATTTTGGAGATATTCAGATTTATTTGGGTCCTTGGAAGACAGACTTTAACGAAGAAAATCAATCACTATTAAATTCTTTTAGAAGTGCTTTTCTTTTTACGCTTGTCAGCTTTCTCTATGGAGATAACAGACATTTATATAACTCGTTTTATGAATTTTTTAACAGTGAATTTTCAAAACGTATAGCTTTTGTGTATGGAATTTGGAAAACCAAAAAAGCTGGGGAAAAAGTTAAGTACATACCTATATATGATAGTTTTTTTAATATGAAAGGTTTACAAGTTGATGAATTAATAGAAATAATACTTGCTGTATTGGAAAATAACGAGCTATCTATGAATGATAAGGATATGATCAAAAATGCAATTATTAATGGTGCAGAGACTTTCCATAAAAACGTAGATGCACAAACACTACAATTAGAAAAAACACTAATTAAACCAGTAGTAAATTATATAATGGAAATACAATCAGCTGCTGATGACTTGAAGGCTGCTCAAACCTTACATGGAGAACAGTTGTATAATCAGTCTGTTAATAGATCTTATTATTCAATGATGCATTCATTGAAAGCATTATTAGAAAAAGAAAAAATGCTTTCTGACTGGGAGCCAAGTGTTTTGAACGTTAAAGAAAATCATAAACAATTAGAGAATAAATTAATAACTTTGGTAAATAATGGTATAATATCGCAAAGTTATTTAAATTCATTTAGATATGTTAAACAAAAAAGATGGATAGCAGATTATAATATTGCAAAAATAGATGAACCAGAAAGCAAAGATTGTATAAATAAAGCGGATGAATTTTTATCAGAGGTCAAAAGAATTACGCAGATTGGTTAAGCTATTTAAATGATTGGGAGGCTCCTTTAAAAACAATTAGGTAAAGTGAGCAGAAAAAAATATTATTTTCGGTAAAATAAGCATCGAGGTATTCTTTGATGCTTGCTTTACCGAATTTTTATATTAAGAATCCCTTGATATCAAAGGATTTAAGTATTCTTTATTTTTATGTTACAAGCTAATTAAAAAGTCCTCGGTAAAACTTGCAAAAAAGCAGAGAATATGGCCAAAATTAAGAGGAAAACTGTATAGAATAACGGTGAGATTGTCCAAAGAGTTGATAGAGAAAGTATTACGAAGTTGCCTTAGTACGATTATAATTGTAGCGTCTGAAGTTTTGCACGTTATATTTCTTATTACCCTGTTTATCTCTATGAATGATTTTTGTGATTAACTGATTAATTTCTAACTGTGGCAATTCTTCATTGTCTGTCTTTCTATATAGAGAGAAGGTATTAATAAACAAAAATTTTGAAGTCTAGAAAAATTAAATTAAAATCCAAAGCAATTAAAGTATCAACCTAATCATTTGTTAGGAGAATGTATATGAGGGTAGGTCTTATGTATATTGATAGTATCTTTAATAATGAAGAAATTAAAGAATTAAAAAGTTTTTTAGATATAGAAGGAGTGAATTTTAAGGTCATTGATAAGGGAAGAAGAATTACTGCAAATATTGATGAGTTAAATCCAGTAATAACTATTTTTATTGACTTTGTAATTAGTAGCGGTCTCCTTGTATCTTTAGGTGCGAGTGTGGTGTGGGATGGATTTAAAACAATGGTTAAATATGTTGTTTTAAAAACAAAAGGTAAAAAATTTTATAAAGTGACATCTAAGAAAGTTGAAGAACGCGACCGAACTATAAGTATCGTAACACGTATTAACAATAATGAAATATTTTTTAAGTTGGAAGGCCTTGAGAGTGTAGAGGAGTTAGATTTAGCGCTTGAAAAATTACTTCCTATGATTGAAAAACAACTTAATGAAATGAAAAGCAATAATCAAATTTATATTGCTAGTTTCGATAAAATACTAAATGAGTGGGTTACTGATAATTTTATAGAGAAAATAAGAAGGGAAAATGGCTTAAAAAGATAAGCCATGCTGATAGTTAAAGGCAAACACTCCTACATCAAAATTGTTTGCGATTACCACTCAAGGCATGTGGAGAGTTGTAATGCACCCCTTTGTCAAGACACAAATTGATAATATTTAAGTTATCCATTCTCTCCTTTCGCTATGAATGTGGTGCGTGTGCGATAAAGGCTTGACATGGAGCCTCTACGGGCACGATTTTTTGCGCTGGAGCGATGGACAGATAACATCGCATGGCTAAAACAGCCTATCATGCCCGTCTCTCCATATAAAGCCTCTCATCACGTTCGATGGTTAGGATGCTTGAGCCATCTTAGGTTGCTTGTACACTGTTGCTGGCGTCAAATAGTCCAAGGATTGGTGAGGTCGGTCTGTATTATAGAACGTAACATAGCGTCGAATGCCTTTTCGCAACTCTTTAGGATTATCGAATTCATTGAGATAGATACATTCATACTTTAAAGCTCTAAAGAAGCGTTCCGTACGACTATTGTCTGTTGCTCGTCCTTTGCCATCCATTGATACCTGGATGCCATACTCTTTCAACAGCCCGAGATAGTCAGCGTTTGTAAAATGGCTGCCCTGGTCACTATTGATGATGGTCGGCTTACCATGACGCAATGCCCGCTTAAGACAGTTGATGACAAATCCTTTCTCCAGCGTACTAGATAACTCGTAATCGATCACTTTGCGGCTGAACCAGTCGATGATGGTAAACAGATACATAAAGCCCCGTCCCATACGAAGGTAGGTGATATCCACTCCCCACACATGGTTCGGATGGGTGATCTCCAATCCACGGAGCAGGTAAGGTCGGCAGTACTTGGCATGTAGCCTCTTACTAATGTTGGGTTTAGGGTAAATAGCTTGTATACCCATAAGGCGCATGAGACGGCGTACGCGTTTACGATTCACATCAAATCCTTTCTCACGAAGTTTCGCAGTCATGCGCCTGTAGCCAAAGTAGGGATGAACTGTATAAAGCATATCCATTTCGTGCATGAGCATGATGTTTTCTGAGCTTTCTGTTTGCCCCTTTGATTGGCGATACACGCTAGTACGATGAATACCTAATAACTGTGCCTGACGCTTGATGCTGATCGATGGGTGATTGAATTCGACCATAGCCTTTCGTTCGTCAACAGACTTATTTGAGTCCAGATTTTTTTTTCAGCCAGTCAACTTCAACCGTTAACTGACCTACCAATTTCTCTAAATTTTCTTGTTTGGCCTCATATTCTTTACGGATTTTATCCACTTCGCTTGAGCCTTTTTCAAAGACCATCGAGGATCGTTCTAGAAATTCTGCTTTCCAACGACTGACCATGACTGGGCTTAATTCATATTTGGCGGCTATTTCATTGACGGTTTGCTCTTCACGCAACACCTCAAGAACCACCTTAGCTTTAAATTCTGCGGTATATCGGTTTCTTTTTTTCATGGTATCATTATAACTTATTTATCACGCTCATGTGTCTCACCTTATGGGAGCATTATAAGTTGTGCGTTGCTTATAAAAAAATAAATATTTGGAAAAGCTCGTTTCTGAAAATCAATGAAACGGGCTTTTTCGAGGAACATATATTTTTTAATGTACTATATTCAAATTAATTATCGTGTAAAGGGGATTTAAGAAATGTATATTTCGAGCATAGAACTAAATAATTATAGAAATTTTAGGTCAAATATTATTGAATTTAACAAAGGAATTAACGTAATTATTGGCTCTAATAATTCAGGTAAATCTAATTTATTAAGAGCTATGGCATTAATATTTAACCCTTCTGAAAAAAAGAATTTATCTATTGATGATTTTAATAAGACTATTTCACTTGAAGAACTAAAATTGCAACCACCTAAAATTAATATTTCAGTAACTTTTAGTCAAGATGATAAAGAAAATTTAATGGGAGATGATTTGGTTATAGTAAGTCAATGGTTGACTAAATTGGAGGAGCCATACGAAGCAAAATTACATTATGAATTTTGCTTGCCATTAAAACACCATGAAGATTATAAAAGAATGTTATCTTCAGCAAAATCTGAAGTAGAGGCTTGGGAAATTATTGATAGAAATTTTTTAAGGCTATATACATACAAAATTTATGGTGGTAATTTAGAAAATCAAATTATAGCAGATGGAGAGTATTTAAAGAAATTTGATTATCAGTTTTTAGATGCTATTCGAGATGTGGAAAGGGACATGTTTAGCGGGAAGAATACACTTTTAAAAAATGTTTTAGATTTCTTTATGGACTATGATATTAAGTCTAAAAATATAGATGATAGTGAAAAAGAACAACTAATAAAAAATAAAAAAATGCAATTTGAAGAAAAGGCTAAATTATTACTGGATTTATTGAATGAAAGGATGCTAGAAGGCAAGAAACAAATTTTATCGTATTCAAAAGATATAGGTGCTTCTTTTGATAATACTGTACCCAATTTTGCAGGCAGCATTACAGATATTGAACTTTATTCAGCACTTCGATTAATTATAGAAAATAAAACTGGAATTCAATTGCCTATAACACATAATGGCCTTGGCTATAATAATTTGATTTTTATGTCTTTATTATTGGCAAAAATGCAAGTAAATGCGAATGAAACGTATCTAGGAAGCAATGCGAAAGTATATCCAATGCTTATTATTGAAGAACCAGAAGCACATTTACATCCTACGATGCAAGGACAACTATTAAAGTTTTTAAAACAAAATTTAAAACAAAAAAAGGTGCGACAAATATTTATAACTACACATTCCACTCATATAACAGGATCATTAAGGTTAGATGAATTGATTTGTTTATATAAGGTTAAAAATGAAACACACGTTAGTTATCCAGGTAGAGTTTTTGAAAATAATGAAGATAGTAAGAAATATGTGGAAAGATTTTTAGATGCTACAAAATCCAATATGCTCTTTGCAGAAAAAATAATTTTAGTAGAAGGAATGGCAGAACAATTGCTTATGTCTGTTTTTGCTGAGTATTTAGAAAAGTTGTTAGAAGATAACCATGTAGCAGTTATCAATGTAGGTGGAAGATACTTCGATCATTTTTTATATTTATTTAATACTAAAAATAAATATGCAATTAATAGAAAAGTTGCATGTATTACAGATAGAGATCCAGAAAGAAAAAATCTTTCAGTAGAAAAAACTTCCTATAAAAAATGCTACCCTTTTGAAATGCAAATTGAACCGACACAATATGAATATAAATGTAATAAACGAAAAGCAGACTATTCATCAAACATTGAATTTTTCTTACAGGATGAGGTTTATGGAAAAACTTTAGAGTATGATTTAATTCGTTTTAACCCTACTGCTGAAATTTTAATAACAAATTCAATGTCGAATAAAGAAGAAATAAAAGAACTCATGGATTTGTATAAGAAAGGTAAAGATCTAAATAAAATGTTTGAACGAATAAGTAAATCTGAAGAAAATAATAGAATTATTGAGGCACTTCAAAACCCAAATTTGAAATGGGCTGAAAATGACAAAAAAATAGCATTAATAGCTGCTAGATATTTAAATTCAGTGGGCAAAGGTGTTAATGCTTTGGAATTAGCTCATGTTTTGCAAGAAAATTTAACAAAAAAAGGTACGAAAGAATATGTGGATTTTGTTGTACCTGATTATATAAAGGAAGCTATAGAATGGGTGTGTGAAAATTGATTACTATAACTTCTAGCGATTTAATTCCTATAGAGCAACATTTTAAAGTCATAGCTGGGCCAGGTGCAGGAAAAACACATTGGTTAGTTAACCATATAAAAAATGTTGTTAAAAATTCAGTGAGATTAGAAAAGACACGGAAGATAGCATGTATCACATACACAAATATTGCTGTAGAAACTATTATGAAAAGGTTAGGTACTAGCATAGCTAACAGAGTAGAAGTATCTACTATTCATAGTTTTTTATATAGGCATGTTGTAAAACCCTATCTTTTTATAATAGCTGATGAATTTGAAGTGAACTTTAAAAAAGTTAATGGTCATGAAAGTATAAGTCCCCGATACTCTATTATAAGAAAATGGTTAGAGAGTCATAAACGAGTAGATGATTTAGTAGCTCCTAATACTTGGAAGCAATTACTCCGTGAAGAAAAGTTCGATTCTTTGCTAAGGTGGCTTGAAAATTTGCAATATAGGTATGATCCAGAAGAAAATTTAAAGTTAGTAGGGAATCCCGAAAAAGCAGGCGCAATTAAAAAGGTGGCTGAAATTTTAGAAGATGATTTGATAAGTTATAAAAAATTATTTTGGTCAAATGGAAAAATTGATCATGATGATGTTTTATTTTTTAGTTATGTATTAATTACAAAGTATCCATTTATATTAAAAGTTTTAAGATCAAAATTTCCATATTTTTTCTTGGATGAATTTCAAGATACCAATCCGATTCAAGCAAAAATTATTAAATTAATAGGAGAAGAAGAAACTATTATTGGCATAATAGGGGATCCTGCACAGTCCATTTATTCCTTTCAAGGGGCAAGTCTAAAAGATTTTAATAATTTTCAATTAGAAAACATGGTCCAATATCAAATTCTTGAAAATAGACGAAGTTCAAATCAGATTATTAATTTATTAAATAGTGTTCGAATGGATATTGTACAAAATAAATATAAAAATATTGATAATGATGTACCTATATTATTTATTGGAAAACCTATAGATGCTTTTAATAGAATAAAGCAATTATATGGGGAAGATATTATTATTCATACATTGTCTAGGGATAATCTTACAGCTAATGCGATGAAGTCAATGATTACTTTAGATGGAATGAATACAAACTTATTAACAATATTTAAAGAGGCGGATACTGATCCAAAGAGATATAAAATAATTTTAAACTCGGTTGAATCCGTTGAATTTGCACGAATTGGTGATTATAAAAATGCATTGGAAAAAATGAAAGAGTTGTTTAGTGATTATTCAAATAAAGAAAAAATAAACAACTCTATTATATTACTTCAAGAGTTATTACGTAACTATAGTAATTATAAAGATAAACCTATTATGGATTTTTATAATATTTTAAAACCATACTTTAAATTTATGGCTGGATTTAGAAAAGGAGCTGCTAAAGATTTTTATAATAGAAATTTATATAAGCACATTGCGATTTGTATAAATTATAAAGATGATATTAGTCATCATCGTACTATTCACAAAGCAAAAGGTGATGAATTTGAAAATGTTTTATTAATTTCGGAATCTGCTGAATTTTTAATTAGTCCTGATTTAGAAAATGAAGAGGAACATCGGATTTATTATGTTGGTATGAGTAGAGCGATAAGTCTGTTATTCATTGTAGTTCCTAAGTTATTAAAGAAGGAACAGAAGTTTATAAAAGAAAAATATAGTATTCGGATAGAAGATCTGTCGGACATTCCACAACTTAATTGAATTCAAATATAAACTTATTAATATTTTTTTAGAAATTGATTCCAGCCTTTCTTATATGAGAGCAATGTTGCCGAAAGCGATTTTTTATCTAGGATAGTAAGTTTTTCAAACTAAATAAGTAGATAAGGAGATCTTTTAGAGATGCAAACTGATTTTTATGAGTTAAAAAAAGAATTAATATATAAGAAAGTAGCTGATTCAATTCAATTTTTGGATAACGTTTTATTTAATTTTGAAACACTAAAATATTGAAGGAATTTTATAAACAAGTTGACAGAAGAATATGACCGAAGAATCAAGGAGTATCATTCAAGAATTAATAATAAATTGCGAGATAGAGGTAGTGCCTCTATAACTAGTGGTTTCAGGCAAACACTGCTACATCAATATGTCTGCGATTACCACCCAAGCCATGTGGAGTGTGTGGCGAAGATGGTTTTGAGGGAAAATTAAGCTGAGGGAGCTGGAAATCCGTAAAGATTTTCGGAGCTCCATCTGCTTTTATTTCGATTTAGTCAATGAAGAAAATTCAGGGATTGCCTCATGGAAGGACAGGAACTTTTAAAATTGTATTTTGATTATTTGTTGGCTAATCCATTCAACCAATTTTTGGTTGGAAATGGGTGTGTGAAAAGAGGTTCCGTTCAAACTATATAGAATATTTCTTGATTGATCACGATTGCTTTTTTCAATCAAATCGAACAATTCTTCTTTACTTAAATCAGCTTGATGAAAAAGAGAAAGAATTAAGGATTCATAGGACATGAATTGATAAAGTTGAATAAGGTCAAAAGTATGATCGATATTAATTAATTCCATTAACCTCTCATTGTTTAAAAATGTCCTAAAAGGTCCATAAATTCCCTTTTCATCTTCACTGACGATATAAACAGGACCGAAATACAAGCTCAATAATGCGAGGGAAAAAATAGTGATAAAACGTTCGCCGGCATTTTTTCCATTGGCAATAATACAACCAATTAATGTTTCTAGAGCAGCTTCAGAATGAGAATCGATTTCTTTAATGGAATCACGTATTGTTTGATTCGTTCTGACAGCTTCTAAAGATATGTTTTTCAATATATTGAATGCAGCTTCTTTTGTGCCAATCATATCCCTTAATAATTCAAATATGATTTCTAAATCTACTACATATATTTCATGCTCTGTAGAAAGAATTCGAAATAATTCATAATAGTATTGTTCAAATGCCTTTTCATCTGGTAAGTTTTTGGAGGCTCCCTCAAGGATGATGTCTGGAATAAGAATAAGTTTAGAAAATTGAAATCCCTTTTGTATTATGAAAGGATTACACACAGCATCCTTCCTTAGCTTTGACAGCATCATATTATCCATAATGTAAAGTGCTTGATTAGCGTATAGAGACTTTTTTAGGCTATCCAAATGAAATTGGATAAAAGGTTTTATGGGACGGATCTTAGGATTTTCGATAGCCTTCATTTTCACTTTCACCCGCTGACTCTTTTCGCCAATCTAGCACTAATTGATATAATTTTTTATATTTATTGATGATGGATTGGTAATCTTCTTCATTTAGGTTATTTTCCGCTTTTGATATCAAGTTTTTATAATCGTCAATTTTAATTTTATTGCTGGCTGCAAATAAGGTACGGTCTATTTCATCAGGCAGGTTATTTTTATAATCATAATCAATAATATCTTTCGCTTCATCTATGGTAATGAATTGATTTTGAACCAGTTTTATTACGATTGCCTTATAAGGAACTTCAAAAACAGGAATTAAATGAACTGCAATATCGGCTAAACTAAGACTGTTATCCTTTTTCAAAAATGCATATTTCCGATTTAAAATATGATCATTAATAAGAATTTCACCTGCAAAAAGATTTGGCAGTCTCTCCTTTTCATCAAAAATACTATCTACCATAACAAAATTTTCTTCTTTTTTCTTAACTCTATCTTTATCAAAATAACAGTGGTAGAACTCATGCGCCCACATAAAGTTCTCATAAATTTTAGGCTGTGCTGTATTGATTTGTATATAAAAATCCTGATTGTAATAAAAAACTAAACCGCCATAATCAGAATTTTTAATGGGAAATTCTAATACGCGTGCATTTTCATATAAATAATTTTTAATGAATTCTAAAGGCTTAGAGGCAATAAGAGGATCACCGGAAGACTTTAACATCTCAATTTTTGATTTCACTTCAGGCAAATAATCTCGGTTAAAATTGACTACTTGTTCTATATTCTCTTTATTGATCACGATGTTCTCCCCCAAACATAACTGGTGAATGAGACAAAGGTTTGAGAACATCAATCAATTCTACAAATTCTCTAAAAACTTTCATACCTTCTTTAAATGCTTCATTCACTTCTCCATTTAAAGAAAGTGCAGCAAAATCCATAAAATTTTGTTCTTCAATTTTTTCATTGACACCTTTAGGCAAATCCATTTCTTTACGATGAAAATAAAACGGATCTTTAATTCTAAACAGCTTTAACATTTTCTCCTCAAATTGATCAACATTTCCTTCACCTTTAAGAAATCTATAAAAAGCACCTTTACTTATTCCTAATCGATCTATAACCCAGCTATGTTTTACACCTTTCGCATCTAAATATTTCCTTATATTTTCTCCAATGATTTTTTTGGTCTCGCTCATCATCACACCTCCAAGTCTTTTGGTATTCATTTTATATACTTCTATATATTATTATACGCAATACGCGTAAAAAAGTACATTATGTTAGATAAAATAGTACGTGTTTTGAATACTTTTATAAGATGAAGATGGAAACCATAAAAAGTCCGTACTTCAGCTAAAGCTTCTCCATTCTGAAATGTATTATGAACGTCAATCGCTAATAGTATGAATCGTCTAACTGGACAACGAAATTAAGGTCAAGCAGACGGACCGCTAAATGATGCTGCACAATAATCATAAGTGATCTGTTCTAGAAACTTTACATGAGTGGAGGGCATGCCGGCTAGTTATACAGATTATCTGAATTCCCGGCTTAGAGGCATACCCGTAGAGGATCCATGTCAAGTGGATGCAGTAGTTCTAAAACCTATTGATTTCTGCTTTCATTTCGACTGGTCGACGATCCGATGAAGAAATTGTGACGTTAGTCTTTAAAGAACAAGAACACCTCGAGGTTTTGCTCTAACGCGCTTCCCAAGCTGTAGAAGCCCTGCCCCAGATCATTACCGACATAGTGGACTTTATTACCAATAACCTGCCTGAGATTATCGCAATGGGCATCGAGCTTACAGTTCAGCTCGCGGCAGGATTAATTAAAGCGATTCCGCAGCTCGTAGCCTCGCTGTCGCAGATTATCGCGGCCATTGTCAGTAGTTTGGGAAAGGCCGTGGGCGCTGTATTTGAAATCGGTAAGAACATCGTAACCGGTCTGTGGGAAGGCATCAAGTCTCTCGCTTCGTGGCTCGACGAAAAGGTATCCGGCTTCTTCTCCGGCATCGTGGACGGCGCCAAAAGCCTGCTTAGTATCAATTCGTCCTCGAAGGTATTTGCTGGTATCGGCCAAAACATGGGCGAGGGATCGGCGTAAGCTTTACCGAGGCCATGTCCAGAGTGGAGAAGGAAATGCGAAAAGCCATCCCCATCGATTAGAGGACCCCTGGACTGGACTCGATTATTCTCCCGCACTTTAAGATTCAAGGCATCTCAATTAAAAAAGGGTAATGAGTTTGTAGGGGCTTCATTCTAAATTCATGGACTATAGGGTCTAGTTTTTTGCAAAGGGCTGAAACAGTGGATTTCGAGAATTTCTTGCCACATAATTGTTCTGTAATTTTTTGTACTTTCCGAGTTGAAACACCGTTTACCACTATTTCCATCATAGCAAGCAATAATGCTTGTTCGCTACGCTGATAGCATTCAAAGAGATCGGTACTAAATTTGCCATTACGATGCCGTGGTACGTGTAAGTGGCAAATATGAAATTTTGTGTAAAATAATGGTAATATCTGGACGATATATATAATGAGGGTCAATTATTCTATGGGCTGGTGAATCCTCAAAAATAACATTTGAAAGGGGGTGCTCATATGAAAGCAAAGAGGTTAATCAGTTTATTGCTTGTGATGGTCGTAGTATTTTTCATGACAACAACCGCATTCGCCGCTTCGTCATCGAAAACATTCACCTCATCCTCTGGAACAATCGGTTCAATGAGTCTGTATCTTGACCCGGGTGAGAGTGGTTCCTCGTCTATTGCTACAATTAATGTCTCCGGATTACCGGCAGATGCGGTCATTACAAAGGTCGTTGCTGATTGTAACACGATGTCGTATTCTGGCGCAATCCTGTCAAACAGATTGTATATAACAACTAGTAACATTTCCGGATGGACATCGGCACCATGGGGATCTGGTAACAAAACAGAAATTTCTGCAGGATTGATTGGCACGCTTGCGAATGGCACATATCAACTTTACTATACGGGAACCAACGTCAGCAGTTTGTCTCCCGGTTATAAAACATATAAAAATATAAAGCTGACGGTGTACTACAACTACTAAACAACATCTTAAACCCGGATAGGTAAGTAGTGGTTATCTCCAGATATTTTCCAGCAAAGTATCTGGCGAAATCCTATGCAAAGGAGTGAATGGAAAATAAGTCGTATAAAACCATTAGATGTCAACTTAATCAATATATTGCTTGGAACAAAAATTGACAATAGGCTGCGGATGAATGGCTTTCCGTCCCCTGACTTTACCAGGTTCGATTTCTGCACGAAAACAGCCCCTGCCATGAGTGAAGAAGAATTCAGAGAGGCTATTATTGAACAGGCAAAAAAAGATGCCGCCAAAGGTATCTGTGGCGGTGAATCTGCGGGCTACAGAAATCTTATGAAAAGCTATATTTCCGTTGTGTCTCCAGATAGAAAAGGTATTATCGCAAAAGCATCCCAAAGTTTTGCCGGCAAAGGCCGAATATCCTTTGTGGAGTTCAAAGATGCAGGTAATAATGTCATTGCCCATTATTCACAAAATAATGGTTGGACAATGGTGATGACAAAAGCAGAAATGGCACGAACTAGTGAGTTTAGCGCAATATACGTTGAAGCATGGCGCGAGGCATATTATGGGAAAGGCAATACTATCGATGGTGCTGCCATCTCATCGGGAAGTACATTCAGCGTATCT
This sequence comes from Aeribacillus sp. FSL W8-0870, assembly GCF_037963755.1. Taxonomy (NCBI): domain Bacteria; kingdom Bacillati; phylum Bacillota; class Bacilli; order Caryophanales; family Bacillaceae; genus Aeribacillus; species Aeribacillus sp. FSL W8-0870. The sequence goes on along the minus strand of NZ_CP150165.1, from coordinate 3,654,428 downwards.
GTTTAATCTCACCAGTTTCTATTCAATTTTCGGGCGGGGGTGTCCGATAAGTCCCTAAAATGAAGCAAGTGGAGAAAAACAATGCGTTTCTCTCCACCTGCTTTTATATTTTTTCGATTTTTATCTGAAAGTAGCTGGCGGATGCCGGCTACTTTCAGGAAGTTGTGGGCTAATGCCACTATCCTGGCCTCTTTTACATCAATTCGATTAATGAATTGATGCAGCATTTCTGGTGTTCATTCATTAGGTATATAATAACAAAGACAACTGATAAGTGAAGGAGTTCAAAAAAATGAAACATTTTTTTTGAAAATTATTTAAGAAGAAAATTTGCGTGATAATGTCAAAGAAATACTATAAGTATGTGTCTTAATCTATAAAATCATTTTTAATGTCTTGTTATGTATAAAATACCTATTGCAAATCTAATAGGAATTGCTTATAATTTACTGTACAGAATATAGTATATTGTTTTTTAAGGAAGATAGAGTATGTGGGAAAAATTTTATTCTAAAAATGGTTTAGCAGCAAAAAACATTGCCAAAGAATTGATAAAATTAAAAGTTGGAGATAAAATTCCTCGTATCTCTGACTACTGCGCCCAACTATCAATTGGCAGGGGAACTGTACAAAGTGCATTAAATTTATTGGTGGAAATGAAAGCGATTAAATTGGAAGCCAGAGGCCATTTAGGCACGTATCTAATTAGCAAGGACAACAATTTATTGCTTGAGATTGCCGGTATCGCCCCATTAATTGGCTCTATGCCGCTTCCATATTCAAGGAAATATGAAGGATTAGCGACAGGAATAGTGGAAGCATTTGAATCAACCGGAAAAACAATAAACTTAATTTATATGCGCGGCGGGTTGAATCGAATTGAGGCGGTTCGGACAAAGAGAAGTGATTTTGCAATTGTTTCTAAGATGACAGCAGATAATATCATTTCAGAATATCCAAATTTAAAAATTTTCAAGAAATTTGGAGCTAACAGTTATGTATCCGCTCATAAGATTTTCTTAGCTGATTCAGATCATCATGTAACTAATGATAAATTAAGAGTTGGCGTGGATATGGAGTCTCCAGATCAGATGCAGCTGACATTTGCTGAATTTGAAAACAGGAATGTCGAATATGTCAATGTCAATTATATGCAGTTATTCGATATGCTTAATTCAAAACAAATTGATGTAGCTGTTTGGAATGTCGATGACAAAAGAATGAATCAAACATTTCAAGCAATCGATTTTCAATCAGCGAAAGCGAAGAAAATTTCCCGAGACACAACAGAAGCTGTTATTGTGATTGATGGTGATAGAGAACAAGAAATAGCAGAAAAGTGGGATTCAGTTGATATTCAAAAAATACTGGACATACAAAAAAGTGTTGAAAAGGGGGAAAAAATACCACGCTATTAAAACATTATTTATCATTTACGGGATTAAAGATATTATCCGAAAATCAAACAGTATAAGACACTATAAAAATTTGCGTTTTATACAAGACACAAAATTTTTTAAAACAAAATACTAAATACAGTATATTGGAGGTTAAAGAAAAAGTGAATAGCATTCAAGTGAAAGAAAAGTTAACTATTTTATTAACAAGCAGTGTTATTACACAAAAAGCTTTTCATGTAACTTTAAATACATTTGATTACTTATCAAAAAAATTCAAAAAGGAGGTAATTGACAACTCGGAAATGTTTTGGACACATATGTCAATGGCTTTAACTAGAATGGAAAGGGGTGAATGCGAAGATGGTCCTTCCAATACAATCATGAATGAAGTGAATGAGACGCCTTATAAAGAGGATATAGAAGAAATTATAAACCATATAAATTCACTGGTTGGCCAAGAACTCCCTGAAGGAGAGCGTGTCTATTTTTATCTGCATCTTCATCGAGTTATTGAATCAAATAAATAGGAGGGGTTTTTCTATGGTGAGAATTGTAATAGGTGGACAGTTGAATAAACAAGCAATTGAAAAGCAAGTGAAAGAAATCGGAGGAAATAATGTAGAAGTATCCGTTAAAAGTGATTTGGAAGCAGTTATGGCTGTCAAAAACAAAAAAGCTGACTATTATATTGGTGCCTGTGAAACCGGATCAGGTGGAGCGCTTGCAATGGCAATTGCATTATTAGGCAAAGATAAATGCGTTACTTTGGCATCTCCAAGTACCATAAAAACCAAGGAAGAAATCGAAAAGGAAGTGAATGATGGCAAAATTGCATTTGGATTTACGGCATCATCTTCAAAAAATATATTGAATATACTAATTCCTGCTTTATTAAAATAATCAGCTTTCGCAGTTTTATATTTTCTAAACATTTGATGGAACTCACTTCAATCCCTGTAAAAATGCAAATTGTTTTTTTGGAACATGTGATTAATAAAAAGAAAGACACCTTTTTCTTTTGGGGAAAATATGGGTGACGAAACTTTTAACAAAAGAAAAAAGGTGTCATTTAAATGGTAATGAAAGAAACCTGCTTTACGCAATTACCAAAAGAAATTTCATAGTTAAATATATCATCTAAGAGAGGCTAATATCAAGAAATATATAGGCTATTCCTGTTTGTAAATCGATTTTTTCCAGTGTTTCAAAATAAAAATCAGTGAATCTGCGTAAAAAAGATACTATTTATCGTTTTTTACGTTCACTAACATTCTTTTTGTCTGCAGTTCTGTGAACGCAGTGAATGGCTTGCACTTTTAAGTGCTGATACAGCCTTGCCCAAATCATCCAATATGAAGTATTTTTTAAATCCGTATCCCTTAAAACCTAGGCAAGCAGCTGCAAGGCCGTTTTTATGACAAGTTGATGATTGATACAATCACTGTTTTTACATGATTTTGATGGATGATATCGGAAGAAGATCCGTTGGCAAACCTTTTGATAGTTTTGCGAAGATGTGCGAGACAAGGATGACATAAACGTTTTACATACACTGATCGATCCTTGTCAAGCACTTGCCAACAAGAAGTTTTTTGGATTGGGGCATTTTGAAAAATCAAATGAAGAAAAGGGTGGCATTTTCTACCTAATCATATCGGACAATGTCTAACAATGTGCGAAAGTTGAGTATAAAAAATGAATAAACAGAGGTGAGTAGAATGGATTTGAATCTCATTCAATGTATTGTCATAGTTGCTGTCGGTGCGTTAGGTTCTATTCTCGTAAACCGCGGGGTAGCGGTGTTTAATGACGGGTTGCGTCCCATTATGCCTGAATACCTTGAAAATCGAATGACAAGAGGAGAACTGGCTGCAACCAGTTTTGCATTGAGTTTTGGATTAATAGTCGGCTTCGGCATCCCTCTTTCTATAGGAGCTACGATTATTATTGGCCATAGTATTTTATTAGCGTGCGACATAATTGGAATTTGGACTCCAGATAATAAAATAGGAATGGTTACAGCCGGAGTTCTCGGTGCTGTTTATAGTATAGGAATAGTGTTAGGTTTGCAATTTGTCGTAGATTTATTTAACATGCTTCCAGTAAATTTCATAGATTCTTTAAGTCTTATCGGTAATCCGATTATTATTGCATTTACAGTATTTCCTGCTATTGCCGTTGGGTATCAGCACGGTTTAAAAAAAGCTGCTGTCACGGCGATTGTCACTTTAGCCTCCTTTTTGTTATTCGAAAAGTTTGGAACATTTAAAGTCGCAGGATACGATATTTCCCTTAGCCCTGAAGGAATGGCGTTATTAATAGGAATGTTAATGATGGTTTATTATGCCTCTAGAGTTAAAGGCGGAGAGGATACTACAAATGCCGATTTAGTAAATATTTTTAATGAACGTGTAAATCGAATTAAGAAGAATCGCTGGTTATTAGCTTTGATGGGTGGACTTGTTTCTTTAACATCTTCCATGTTGATTTTAGCAGTTGATGCAATGCCTCAAGCATTGATTAATAAAGGTCTTTATACAGAGGCAGCCATTGCTACATTTGCACGTGCGATCGGATTTATTCCTTTAGTTTTTTCAACTGCCATTGTAACGGGGGTTTATGGTTTAGCTGGTACGACATTAGTATTTGCAGTCGGTCTTATTTTCAGAGATATACCGATTTTGGCATTTGTGTTGGGTGCTTTAGTCATGTACTTGGAGGTCATATCATTATCAGCAGTATCAAAAAGTATGGATAAATTGCCTGGCGTACGCGAGATGGGAGAGCATATTCGAACTTCGCTGGCAGATGTTCTCGGAATTGCGATATTAATCGGCAGTGCAATGGCAGCGGAAAAAATTGCTCCAGGAATCGGGTTCTTTTGGGTCATTGGATTTTATTTAATCAACCGGATGGCATCAAAACCACTTGTTGAATTGGCTGTTGGGCCAATAGCGGTCATATTATTGGGGATCATCGTTAATCTTCTTTACGCAGTTGGTTTATGGCAGGTTGGTTAAATACAATGGCATCTCTCCAATCTCATTTTGGGATTGGAGAGATGTTCACTTGAAATTATTAAAAAAGGGGAAAGTATCTAATGTTGAAAAACGGGATTACCTATATGCATGAGCATACAACCATTGACCTTTCTGAAGTAAAAAATAATGAGGATTGCCGGTTGGATGTATTTCCTGAAACTGTAAAAGAATTTAAAAAATTATATGAAAAGGGTGTACGTAATATTATTGATGTAACCAATATCGGAATGGGGAGAAGTATTACATACGTCCAAAAGGTTTCAGAAGAAAGCGGGATTAATATTATTTTCGCTACTGGTTTCTATCAAGATTCTTTTTACCCGATTCAAGTATTTCGGGAAACAAAAGAAAAGCTGGCAGAAAGAATGATAAAGGAAATTGTCGAAGGAATAAAAGGAACAGATGCAAAAGCTGAAATTATTGGTGAAATTGGAACAAGTTATAATAAATGGACAGAAGCTGAGAAAAAAGTGTTTGAAGCAGTTGTCATCGCTCATAAGGAAACGAAAAAACCAATTTCTACACATACTTCTATCGGAACGTTAGGACATGAACAAGTGGAATTCTTTAAAAAGCATGAAGTAGATTTAAATCGAGTGGTCATAGGACATGTTGATTTAACAGGAGACGCCGATTATGTATTAAAAATGCTAAGAGAAGGAGTATATGTAGAATTTGACACAATAGGAAAAGAAAGTTACATGCCGGATCGCGTTCGAGCAGAAATGTTGAAAAAAATACAGGATAAAGGGTATATCGACAAAGTACTATTATCTATGGATATTACTAGAAAATCACATCTCGAATATAAAGGTGGATTAGGGTATTCCTATTTACTGGACACATTTGTCCCCCTTTTGCAATCTTATGGGATTACAAGTGAATCAATCGATAAAATGTTGATTCATAACCCACGTGCTTTTATGGAAGGGTAAGGTGAATGATTATGGAAACTTATCCGCTAAAGAGTATTTCTATTGAAGAAGCTAAGCGCAGACAGTTTAAGCTCGTTGATGTCATTACAAGGCATTTTCGCGGCGATGAAATGATTTCGCTTGGTGATCTAGGTGTTGTAAGAGGCATTAATAAACCAAAATTTACAAAAAAAGTAGAAGAAACATTAGCTGACTTCTTTGGCGTAGAGAAGGCATTATTGGTGCGCGGCGCTGGAACAGGTGCATTGAGGTTTGGTTTTATGAGTTTTTTGCAGCCGGGTGATCAGCTCCTTGTACATGATGCACCTATATATCCAACAAGCAAAACAACTTTAGAATCAATGGGGATAATGCCGATATATGCGGATTTTCACAATCATGAAGAAATCAAAAATACAATCAGGCAAAATCCAAAACTAAAAGGCGCATTGATTCAGCATACTAGGCAAAAAATTGATGATCATTATGATTTGGCTGAAACAATAAAAATAATACGTTCGGCTGATCCGGCTCTAATTATAATAACAGATGACAATTATGCTGCAATGAAAGTAGAAAATATTGGGGTGCAAGTGGGAGCGGATTTGTCCACCTTCTCAATGTTCAAGCTATTAGGTCCAGAAGGTGTTGGAATCATATTAGGGAAAAAGGATTTAATCAAGGAAATAGAAAAAATGAATTATTCCGGGGGAAGCCAAGTTCAAGGCTATGAAGCTTTGGAAGCATTAAGAGGTCTTGTATATGCTCCCGTTATGTTGGCTATACAAGCAAGCGTGAATGATCAATTAGTCCATGCCCTTAATAATGGAGCAGTAAAGGGTGTGAAAAGGGCTTATTTAGCCAATGCACAATCAAAAGTTTTACTTGTGGAATTTACTGAACCAATCGCAGAAGAAGTACTTTATCATGCCAATGAATTAGGGGCGGCACCCAATCCGGTCGGCGCCGAATCAAAATACGAAGTTGTGCCAATGTTTTATAGAGTTTCCGGCACTTTCTTATCGTCAGATCCAACATTAGCCAAAAAAATGATACGTATTAATCCATTAAGAAGCGGAGCGGAAACAATTTTAAGAATACTAGAGGAATCCATTCATCGGGCAACCGAAAATCATAAGGAAATATAGTAAAGGGGGATCAAAAATGAACAAAAGAGTCATTATTATTATATTGGACAGCTTAGGTGTCGGTTATATGGAAGATGCCAAAGACTATCACCCTTTAGATGTCGGCGCCAATACTTTTTATCATATTATTGATGCAGTGCCATCATTGAAAATTCCAAACTTTGAAAGATTGGGCATCAATAAAATTTTACATCATCCGAAATTAAAAAATGTTGATAATATTGCCAGTTACGGTGTTTTGAACCTTATGCATCAAGGAGCAGACAGTTTTGAAGGGCATAATGAAATTATGGGAACAAAACCAAAAAAAGCGTATTTAGCTCCTTTTGTTGAAAATATGGATCAAGTAAAACGTGCTCTAGAAAAAGAAGGATATAAAGTAACGATCCCAAATCCTGAATTGCCGTATCTATTAGTCAATGATTTAGTCATCGTCGCTGATAATATCGAAACTGATTACGGCCAAATTTATAATGTGAGTGCTCCGCTAGACTATATTCCGTTTGAAGAAGTTTTAAAAATAGGGCAATGTGTGCGCAAAAATGTTAAAGTCAATCGCGTGATTGTCCTTGGTGGCGAAAATGTAACACCCGAACACTTGCAACGATCAGTAGAAAGACGGGAAGATGGATTAGTAGGGGTGAATTCACCTAAATCAAATGTATATAAACAAGGGTATCAAGTACGTCATTTAGGTTTTGGCATCTCTCCTGAATTTCAGCTGCCAACATTGGCGAAAAAAAGCGGAATGGAAGTTTCTCTTATTGGAAAAATGCAGGATGTCATTTATTGTGAAGGCGCCAATAGATTTCCGGGTGTCGATACAGAACAAGTAATGAAGGATATTTTACATGAAATGGACAATGTAAAACATGGAGTAATTGCTGCAACAGTACAAGAAACAGATTTGGCCGGACATGCACAGAATCCAGCCCGCTATGCGGATCGTATTGAAGTGGTCGATAGATATTTGCCGGAAATACTGGAAAAAATGACAGAACAGGACCTGTTGATTATGAGTGCGGATCATGGGAATGATCCTACGATTGGCCATAATCAACATACAAGAGAGAAAACGTATCTGTTAGTTTATCATAAACAAATATCCCCCGTTAAAATTGGAGAAAGAAAGACACTATCAGATATCGCTGCAACTTCTGCAGAGTATCTTGGACTTAATAAAACTGAAAACGGAACTTCATTCCTTCAAATATTGCAAAAAGGAAAGAGGAGACTGACGGATGTTTTTACAATCGACAATAATGCATAACAAAAAATTAATAGAAGCTGCATTGGACTTTCATCAGCAAGGAATTATCCCACCCAATACTTATGTAATAGATCTTGATACAGTAAAGAGGAATGCTAAAGCTTTATCTGAAAAAGCCAAAAAACAGGATATTGAACTATTTTTTATGACAAAACAATTTGGCCGCAATCCGTTGGTGGCGCAAGCTATTGTTGAATCAGGGATTGAGAAGGCAGTCGCCGTAGATCCATGGGAGGCCATGACTCTTAGTAAAAATGGCATTCAGATTGGCCATGTTGGACACCTCGTTCAAATACCTGTTCATATGATATCAACAATATTAAATCTTAATCCTGATTATGTTACAGTTTTTAGTTATGAAAATGCTCGAAATATAAGCAGAATTGCTCAACAGATGGGAAAAAAACAAAAAGTCTTTTTGCGCATTGCAAACAAAGACGATTATATATATAACGGTCAAGAAGGTGGATTCACATTTGAACAGTTAATGAAAGATATTGAATCTATGGAAAAATTGGAAGGCATTGAAATAGCCGGTTTAACAAGTTTTCCTTGTATATTGATTCAAGATGATGTTCCAACCATTACCCCGAATGTCAAATCCATGCAGACTGCAAAATTGTTTTTAATGAATAGAGGATATGAAAAGCTAGAGATGAATATGCCAAGTGCCACTTCTACCGCAACAATGAAATTATTAAAGGAAAATGGTGCAACACAAGGAGAACCCGGTCATGCATTAATTGGAACGACTCCATTGCATGCTTCACAAAACTTGGAAGAAAAACCTGCGATGGTATATGTATCGGAGGTATCCCATTTATATAATAATCATGCATATGTTTTTGGCGGCGGATTTTATCCGCGTTCACATATGAAGGAAGCATTAGTTGGAACAAATAGACAAAATCTAAAGCGGGTTCCTACAATTGATAATGCTCCGACTAATATTGATTATTACGGCTCATTGGCGACAGACGGAGTACGAGTGGGAGATACGGTCATATATGCCTTTCGCACACAAGTATTTGTTACCAATGCCCATGTTGCCGTCTTAAAGAATATTTCCGAAAACCCTGAACTTGTAGGAATTTATGATTCTATGGGGAATTTAATCAATTGATCCAATAAAAATGATCATTTTTACTGCAAGAGCATGGTTGTTAATGGAAATTTTGGAGGAGATTTTAAATGTATCGAGCTGTCTTTCTGGATATAGACGGGACAATTTTGAATTCTAAAAATCAGCTTGAAGATGAAACCATAGAATCTATTCATAAAGTGCAAAAGAAGGGGATTATCGTTGGTTTGGCTTCAGGCAGGTCTTTAGAAGCCTCAAAAATTTATGGTGATAAATTACAGTGCTCGCTTTATGCTGCTTATAACGGCAGCCTTGTATTTTTAAATAATAAGATCATTCATGATGTAAAAATATCAGCAAAAGTTGCCTATGATCTTTGCAGCCAAACTTATCAATATGGAGGCAAGTATATTCACTTTTCGTACAGTACCTCACGATCTAATCAGCCTTTATATGAAGAACATTTACTGCCATTTGCAAAAAAGACAAATTTAGAGGATACGGATTGCGAAGCGCACCGATTAACTTTATATATAAATTCTGAACAACGTAAAGTTCTTAAAGAGAAAGTGCTGGAGGATTATGTTTTTGAAGAAGGAGATCGACTCGAGGTATATCCAAAAGGTTCTAAATGGACCGGTATTCAATCTGCCATTCAACAATTGAATATATTGCCTGAAGAAGTGATTGCAATCGGTAATGGGATAAATGATGTCGAAATGTTGGAATCATCTGGATTAGGAATCGCGATGGGAAATGCAACTGATTATGTAAAAAGTAAAGCAAACATGATTGTTGAAGATAATGATCATTATGGAGTAGCAAGAGCACTAAGAACGATTTTTAAAATATAAAATATTTTGTTCAAGAGTAAAGATTCCCATAATGATTTTGTAGAAAGGTGAAATGACGTGGAAATTATTAAAGTAAAAGATTATGAAGAAATGAGTGAGAAAGCAGCTAATATAGTCATAGAGCATATGAAAAGTTTGAAAAGACCAGTCATTGGTTTTGCAACAGGTTCAACTCCAATTGGTTTATATAATTGTTTGGTCAAAAAATATCAACAAAAGGAAGTTTCATTTAAACATGCAACTACTTTTAATTTAGATGAATACGTTGGGCTGCCTAAAGAAAATAAGAATAGTTACCACTATTATATGCATGAAAATTTATTCCAACATATTGATATTCAACCGGAAAATGTTCATATTCCTAATGGAATGGCTGAAGATTTGGAACAAGAGTGTATGACTTATGACAGATTAATTTCTAAAAATAAAATTGATATACAAATATTAGGACTGGGATTAAACGGCCATATTGGTTTTAATGAGCCAGGGACCAGCTTTAAAAGCAGAACGCATATTGTTAAACTGGATCAATCAACGCGAAAAGCAAATGCTAGATTCTTCCAGTCGATCGACGAAGTACCAACGAAAGCAATTACGATGGGAATTGAAACGATCATGGAAAGTAAGAAAATCTTGCTGCTTGTTTCTGGTAAAAAGAAAGCGGACGCCCTTGCAAGGCTATTGGGTAACAGTGATATTTCTGAAGAGTTTCCTGCTTCAATTTTAAGACAGCATAATGATGTGACAGTGATCGCAGATGAAGAGGCCTTGAAAAAAATAAATGAATAATATTTATTGTCTATTTTTAAGCTCCTTTTTTGCGAAAATAAATTCAGGGGTAGACTGTGTCTTTTGGGTTTCGAATCAAGGCGTAAGAGAAAAGATGTAATTGAAAAAAACTGCCGAAAATACGGCTTCACGTATAAACATTTTGTTCGTGTATTTACATGTAATTCTTTGTAAGGCTCTTTATTGAATAAGCAATCGATAAACAATGGAAAGCATTCATCGTCCAATAGCGATGGGTGCTTTTCCCTTTTGAGCTATCCATGACAATATTTGCAAATACATGATATTTCCAATTTCTTGATTCTTACCAAGCTGTTGATCATAATGGATTGCCTTTTTACTGATCGAATACTCTAGCTGCAATAAGATTTTTTTCTTCGCGGATTAATATAAAAGTAAAAAAAGAAAAAGGGGATGGAGTATCTTGAAGCTATATATTCAAATGAGGAAAGCAGATTGAAGACATATTTGCAAGACTATGAAGTAAATGAGGAAGTACAAGGCCAAAGTCTTGTTGTATTGGGCGATATTCATGAATAAACTAGATTTTTGCTTGCAAGCTGTTATTCCAAAAGTGGATGGATTAACCGAAAAGATAAAATCGGAAGAACCCCTCTATCCACGGCATGCTATTTCGGATATGTGGATATATCGAGGGTTTTGTTGAATAACGGTACAAAAATAAATGAAATATGTATGGATCAAGCATATAACGGATGGGATGGTCATATACAGATTGGTACACTGAACCTCTCCGAGAGGTATGGTTGGATCAATCTATATTTGGATGATTTGTCGGACATTCCGATTGGCTTAATAGGTGTGGAACAATGAATAAGCCATTTCATAAACCGAGAAACAACATATGCATATTCTTTCGTTGGATCATGATTTGGGAACAGATGAAAAAGGAAATATGCGAAGAATCGGTTATAATTTGGTTAAATATATTTGTGAAAAAGGTATAAGACCTGAAAACAGAATTTACATTAAATGTCGTGGAAAAGGAAAACATGTATCAAACCTTACTGGCCGCACAAAGAAGAGGGTTCATTGACAAGGATATTGAAATTTATCATTATCAGTTTGTTAGGAACAGGACTCGCGAAGAGAATGAAACATATTTATGTTGCTTTGTATATTTTAAGCATATAAATGTGTTGTTTTTTGTGTAGAATTACGTGTATCAAATAGATTAATAATGCATTTATTAAAGGAAAGGGGGATGGAAGGTGGGTGTTCATACATTGAAAAAAGAACAACATCCTATTGCTAACACGAATACATTGCATTTTTTTAAAACAAATGTTTTAAGCGTAACGGACATTTCGAGAACAAAAAAATTATCAGAAATACTGGATCTTTTTTCTAATGGTTTCACAGATGAAGTATTTGTTATTCAAAATGCAAAAAAGAAAAATGCACAAGCTGTAGTCGTCAATATAGATTATTTTGAAACATTGCTTCAAATGAAAGAAGTTTTAGAAGAAGCGCTTGATCAAGTCGTTATGGAAGAAGCCTATGCACGTAAAGATAAACCTGCAAATCAAACCTTATCAGATATTTTTGATGAAGACGATATGAATGTAAATGAATTAATGAAATTATTAGAGGAAGATGGATGTGAAGACACTTGAAGATTTGCAGGCATTGGTTTTAGAAAAATATAATGTCGATCTGAGATTTGTTGAAGATGTTAAACAAGATATTAAAGCGATTAACAAAGGACATAGGCAAACCGTTTTATTAGAAATATTAAGGAGGGCAAAGCAAGGCCCCCTATTTAAGCCTGACGGAGTTGCTGAATCTTTACATGGGGACTTACATGGTTTTGCAAGGATTAAATCAAAGTTATTAAATATTAGGGTGATTTATCGGCAAGTTGAAGGACGGCCGATAAGAATGGAAGTTATTGCAATTGGTCCTCGTGATAGGAAAAAGGCATATCGAATGGCTGCTGAACGTTTACAAAAATTCTTTATGGAAATGGATTAGCAGTTTTCTACCGCGGTGGAACCTCACACCACTCACTAAAGTGGCGTGCTTCTCCACGTTTCTATGAGAATTTCCTGCTTCATCACATCGCAGCCTATCTCTACAGGCTTCGATCCACTCCTGCATTGATTGCGTAAAATATGCTTCGAGAATTCTCTACTGGCTGTACAATCTTTTTTAGAAAAATACTCTGTCAAACAATGACAAAAACAATTCCTGCTCCTATGAGTCAGGAGTTTCTTTGTTGTATTTTCTCCCTTTTTGTGACAAAAAACGGATTTACCGAAACATAGACCCTATATATAGAAGTTAGTAGTTTGTTTCGACATAGAGTGAAAAACCACGTCCAGAAATGACAGACATCACACCACTGCTGGCGAGAAAACCAAACAAAGGAACAAATTCAAAAAACAATTAGAACTGTTTGTTAAAATTATCTATTTTGTGTTTTGGGAGGCAGATTATTGAAAAAAAGACACATCGTTTAACTGATATGTCTTTTGCGAATAGGTTTCTATAAAATGCAATAGGCTTTCCCTTTTGCGATTCTCTCTTAATTTTTCTTCTCCTCTATGAAAAAAGAGATGGTGATTTTTTCTGGTTTACGGTTTTTGAGTGATAGAACCGATCTTTTTATCTATTATTAACGTTTTCAATAGGAAATTGAAATTGGAATTATCCAATAGTTTAGAAGGAGAAGAAAATGATGAATGAGGAAAAAATGAAAATGATTGAGTTGGCTGTGAAAGATTTGGTTTTGTAATGCACAAATTCAGGACAGATTATGTCAAAAATTATTTGAAAAAGCTCATCGGCCGGGATTCGATTCATCCTCAGTATCTAACGGGAGAGATAGTAACCTTCTGCACAGCACAGCAAGCACGGCAACATTTTTTTAGGAGAAACAGCAAAGTGGGAGTATTTTTTACAAGAAAATATGCATCCAGTCCCATCATTAGACAAGAATGCTGGAACGATCATGTTCCTAATTGGAACAATAAAAAGGGAACCATTTTCAAAACACCCGGGAAACCGTCAATCCTGTCAAACGGAGAAGGAACAAAAAAGGATTAAAAGCAAATGATAGTTTTTGATAAACTTTAAAAAAAACCATCCCAAGAATGCTGGCGTCATAACAGCATTCTTGGGATTTGTTTGTAAAACATAGAATATTGGGAAAATTTTTGTTATGGGACAACTGAAGCTTTAAAACAGCAGAAATCCAATGGAGATCGGGATAAAACTGAAAATTAGAATCATGACGCAAAATCCCATAATATCTCGGATGTGGAGGCCTGCGATCGCTAAAATGGGAAGCGCCCAAAACGGCTGGATCATATTTGTCCAAGCATCTCCCCAGGCTACCCCCATTGCTGTTTTGGCCGGATCTGCTCCCAATTCCATTGCTGCCTGAATCATAATCGGTCCTTGAACCGCCCATTGCCCGCCCCCGGATGGAACAAAGATATTGATTAAGCCAGCACTAAGAAAGGAGAGGTAAGGCAAGGTTTGTTCGGTCGAAACACTGACGAACCATAATGCGATTTGCTCAGACAATCCTGAATGAATCATCATTCCCATAATTCCAGCATAAAAGGGAAACTGGATGATAATCCCACCGGCGTTTTTAACGCCGTTCGCTACCGTATCCAGAAACCTTTTCGGTGTTTGATGAAGCAAAATTCCAAGGAAAAGGAAAATAAAATTGACGATATTAATGTTTAGGTTAAATCCGTTTACAGCAAAATGATAAACAATAAATGCAATTCCCATAATGCCGATGATCAGGGATATTGTCCGACTGTTTTCCAATTTTTCTGCTGGTGTCATAGGTGTCACATGTTCTACTGCTGCTGCTTCTTCATTTGGAATCACCCATTTCGTTCGATCTTCGAGCTGGCTCTCTGCATTTTTTAACAAATAACGGTTAAACAGCGGCAAGGTGATCAAAAGGGCAATAACAATAAATAAATTTGTCGGGCTAAAAAGGGTTTTCGTCACTGGGATCACACCCATGGATTCCTCCAAAAAGTGGCCCGGGGTTGCAATGGTAAGTGGGATCGAACCGGAAAATCCCCCGTGCCAAATGAGGAATCCGCTGTATGCACTGGCAATTAAAATACGGTAGTCGACGGATGGAACATGCTTGGCAACATGTATGGCAAACAAAGCGCCGATCACCAGCCCGAAACCGTAATTAATCAGGCAGGCGATTAATGAAACAATGGTTACAAGCATGACGGCATGGGCAGGGGTGCGTGCAAAGGTGCTTACTTTCGCCAAAAACCTTTTAATGACGGGAGTGTTTGCTAATATATAGCCGGTTACAACCACAAGGGTCATCTGCATGGTAAATTCCAGTAAATCCCAAAAACCTAAACCCCAATGGGTGACCATGTCCACTGGACTGTTGTCTGTAAAGAAAACACCTAATAAATATACTAAAAACGTTAAAATAATGGCGAACAGCAAGGCATCAGGCAAATAACGCTGCACCACCCGGTTGAAAAAGGATGTAAGTGTCTTCAATGGTTTCTCCTCCCTTTAGCAAATAATAAATTCTGTTTGTTTTTTCCACCGGTTCCGTTAAAAAATAAGAGCAAGTAAATGAGTACATAATGGAATCGCTTTCAAAACTCCTTTTTGCATCCGCTTACATAAAAGTTTACACAGGGACAAAAGGTAAAGTAAAATAAATAAAATGAATCTTATTTATTACATTTGGGAATAAAAAGGGGGATTCGATGGAACTTCGGGACATTCAATCCTTTATTGAGGTGGCCAATCATCAGAGTTTTACAAAAGCTGCGGAGCACTCCTATTTATCCCAGCCGTCATTAAGTAAAGCCGTGAAAAAGCTGGAAGAGGAATTTCATATGGAACTATTGGAACGATCCACGAGGCATATTCAATTGACGGATGCAGGAAAAGTTGTTTATGAACAGGGAAAAAAGTTAATGAATATTTTGGAAGAAACGAAAATGCTGCTGGATGAACTGGCAAACGTCGCCATTGGAGAAATTAAAATCGGCATTCCTCCCCTTATTGGAACGTTGTTTTTCCCTTCCATTGCCGGAAACTTCCATCAACAATACCCGAATGTCAAATTGGAGTTGGTGGAGGTTGGCGCAAGGGTGGTAGAGCAGCTGGTAGAAGAGGGGGAAATTGATGTCGGCATTGTGGTTCTGCCGGTGGATGAATCCATTTTTCACATTTCTTCTTTTTTTACGGATGAATTTGTCCTTTTTATCCACAAGGATCATTCTCTGGCCTGCAAACAAAGGGTGTCCGTCAAAGAATTGGAGAAGGAAAGCTTTATATTATTTGCAAAAAACTTTACGTTGCATGAATTTATTATTAACACCTGCAAAAATTCTGGTTTTACCCCGAATATCGCCTATGAAAGTTCCCAATGGGATTTAATTTTGGAGCTTGTTTCATCAAAAATGGGGATCACATTGCTGCCGAAAGTGATAGGCGGAAAACAAAATAATCCGGATATTGTTATTATTCCCTTGAAAGAAAAGGTTCTTTGGCATCTTGGTATTATCACGAAAAAGGGTCGGTACCGCTCCTTTGCTTTGAAAAAATTGCTGGAGATGCTTACGGAACAAGAAAAGTGAAATCTATACATTCCATTTCGAGTAACGTTGTATTTCAATGAATAAATAAACCGTTTCCTAATGATGGAAAGTACCTTAGGACGGAAATTCCTTGGCTGCAGTCTTTCATTTTTTGTACAAAAGATATAATAAACATATAAATTGGTGGTGAATGAAAAAGTTATCCATACGACGAACATTGATAACCGTCTTTAAACGATTCTCTGTCAGGGGGACCAGCCGATTCAGCGGCACTAACTGTATCCACTCTGAGCCGCCAACTCAAGAGCGGATTACTTTTTTTAAAAAAGACAGTATTGGTCCATCCACCCCCAGAGGAAATAGCGAGCATGAGAGATTCAAATAATGTCAAGGCATCCCCTTTCCTTCAGGGAGTGTCGATCCACCCTTGAGTTTTTCGTTTCTAGCAACTGCGTAAGAGGCATTCACACCATAATTAGGCCCCACACATAGATATACCAAACGAGTTTATTTAAAAATGAAAACAGGGTAACCTCATTCAATAATTTATGGTACCCCGTGGAAGGATAGAAATCTTATTTTACCTTACAGTTTTATGCTGAAATTATTTTCAGCTGTTTCAATATGATGATCGTATAACGAACGTTTTCTCGTATCCGGAACTAACAGACTTAAAATAAGGGATAATATAATGCCTCCCATCATAAATCCGCCAAAGACCCATGGGGAAGGACCGAAGGATTCGGCCATTGTTGTCCAAATCATCGGACCGAAACCAACAATGGCGGCTGCCACTTGATACCCGAAGGATAAACCTGTGTAGCGAACCTTTGCCGGAAATAATTCGGAGAATAAGGTGCCCTGTGTTGCGAAAATCGATGCCCAGATGATTCCCAGCATCACGCCTTGCATGATGTATAACCAGGAAGCGCCCTCGTCAACCAATGAAAAATAAGGGATAGATAAGATAAACAATAAAATTAATCCGACAATATAAATAAGTTTTCGACCAATATAATCAGACAAGTATCCTACAACCGGAATGGTGATAATCATAGTTGCGCAGCCAATGGTAAGGGCTGTTAGTGCCACTTGGTTGGAATACCCCAAGTACACCGTAGAATAAGAAAGAATAAATGACATTAAGAATACATTGAAAAATCCGTCCCCAATTTTTAAACCGATAGCATGCAAAACACTTTTCCAATTCGTTTTGAACGTTTCCAAAAATGGTATTTTCGCAATTGCTCCAGCTTCCTTTTGTTGTTTGAAGGCAGGAGTCTCTTCAATTCCGCTTCGGATCCAGAGTGCGAGTCCAATCAGAACGACACTAAATAAGAACGGAATCCTCCATCCCCATGCCAAAAATTGTGTATTAGAAGTAAAATAACTAATAACCGTTAAGCTTAATGAACCGAGAACTAAACCGATGGGTACACCTAACTGGGGAATGGAGCCATACAGTCCGCGAAGGCCTTTCGGGGCATATTCGGTGGCCAACAGAACAGCTCCACCCCATTCACCCCCAAGGGAAATACCTTGGATGAGCCTTAAAAGGACGAGTATAATCGGCGCCCAAATACCAATTTGCTCATAAGTAGGAAGAAGACCAATCAAAAATGAACTTCCGCCCATTCCAATAAGTGTAAATATTAAAGCGGCCTTTCTTCCCATCTTATCACCAAAATGACCGAAGATAATGCTGCCGATAGGTCTGGCTGCATAGCCAATTCCAAAGGTTGCAAAAGAAAGTAATAGTCCTACAGCCGGATCATGACTTGGAAAGAATAGAAATGAAAACACAAGTCCCGTAGCAGTACCATATAGGTAAAAATCATACCATTCAATGACAGACCCTGATAAGCTGGCAAACAAGATACGGATTTTGTTCATAAAAATACACCCCTCATCTCACATATCTAATAATCAAATTCAAATTCTCTTTTTGAGGGAATTCACGGTTATTTCATTATCGCTTGCACTGGAACGGCGGAATTTCATTAACGACATTCCGAGGTTTAACATGTTGGAAAAGCAGGTTCATAAAGGTAAATTGAATGATTTTAAAGTACATTTTCGGATTTCCTCAACAAATGTTTTTGAATTTTTCCGACAGACGTTCTAGGAAAGTCCTTCACAAACTCGATGGTATTCGGTATTTTAAATTTTGAAAGACGGTTCCGGCAATGTTCAATCAGCTCCTGTTCCGTCGTTTGTCTGCCTTCTTTTAAAATTACAAACGCTTTAATGGCCTCATCCCGCATCTCATCAGGCACGCCGATGACAGCGGCTTCATACACGTCCGGATGTTCCATGATTACATTTTCTACTTCCATTGCCGCTACGTTTTCTCCAGCACGTTTGATCATATCCTTTTTCCGATCAACGAAGTAAAAATAACCGTTTTCTGTCATAATGGCGTTGTCCCCTGTATACAGCCAGCCGTCTTGAATAGTTTCGTTGGTTGCCTTTTCATTTTTGAAATACCCTTTCATAATAGTGCGCCCCGGAATGCCTTTTACAATGATCTGACCGGGTTTGTTGACCGGTACTTCTTTTCCCGCTTCATCCACAAGTTTGACTTCGGCGCTGAGGATGGGCTTTCCGATTCCGGTATTATCCTTTTGCCCATATAATGGATTCATTAATGGCGGTGCTACAGTTTCTGTCATTCCGTATAGCTGCAACAGCGGTACATTGTATTTTTGTTCAAATTCCTGCAGTTGTTCAGGCGTGACCGATTGGGCAAAGATGATTAAGCGGAGAGGATTTTCTTTGTCTGCCTCATCAAAACGCTGTGCTAAAATCATGCGGATGGGAGCTGCAAACAATGAACCGACTGTTGCATGCAATCTCTTTGCCTGCTTAAAATATTGGGAAGCACTGAACCGTTCCGTGATGGCAACACTTGCTCCAACGGTTAAGGCAGGCATAAACAGATAGTATTGGCCATTGCCATGAAAAAGAGGAAGTACGATCAAAGCCCTGTCTTCTGGGGTAAAGTTCAGGGTCTTCGAAACAGCCTCGCCAGTATAAAGATAATTGGCATGAGTAATCATGCATCCCTTCGGCTTAGAAGTTGTTCCCGAAGTATACATGATGGAGACAATATCATCGCTTTTGAGGGATATAGGAGGAATGTCTCCCTCTGCTTTTTCAATTAAATGATCCATGCTTATTTCTTTGTATAGATCATTTTTGCAGCGGCTTAACAATATTTTTTTAAGATTTGGCAATTTGCTTTGAATTGATTGAAACTTTTCCAAATACCCCTCTTCTGTAATTAGGAGAACCGATTCCGAGTGGGCGATGTAATATTCCATTTCATTTGCAGTCGAGAGGATGTTTGTTGGTACCATAACCGCACCGACTCTAGCTAATGAAAACCAGCAGACAATGAAGTCAGAACCATTTGGAAGATGGAGAGTAACCCGGTCGCCTTTTTGAATCCCTAAATCCAAAAGTACTCGGCTGAATTTATTCACTTTTTGCAAAAACGTCTGATAAGTATACATGGTGGTTTTTTTGTTATTATCTTCAAAGACAAGAAATGGTTTATCTCCGTGCAACCTGCATTTTTCATGAAGCAAATCGATTATCGTTCTTTCTCCAATAATATCCATAGATTTCACCCCCTATAGTAAACGCTTACATAAAAAATAGACTGTAGTCTTTATAGACCATAGTTTATTTCAATACATTTGATTTGTCAATAATATTTTGTTAATTTAGAATATTTTGTATAATAGGTTTTCCAAGACCATTAGATATAATAAAAGACAAGTTGAGCTAGGAAAAAAGGGGATTTTTTTATGACATTAAATGCAAAGCAAAAAAAAGCGCTTAAAACCAAAAAAAGAATTTTGGAAACAGCTTTGGAGCTGTTTAGTCAAAAAGGATATAACCAAGTCACTGTGGATGAAATCGTCGAGAAAAGCAAAACGTCGAAGGGAGCCTTTTACGGGCATTTTGCTTCGAAGTCAGAAATTTTTTTGGAAAAGTTTAAGGAAATTGATAACTTTTATGATGAATTTTGCAAAACATTGCCGAATGATTTATCTGCTAAGGAAAAAATTATACGTCTTTCCATCACACAAATGAAGTATTTGAAAAACGATTTAGGGAAAGAGTTAATGCAAACGATTTATATGAATCCCCAAAGCGCCAAGTTTCTGGCGGATACGAATCGAAGATTATATCACATTCTTGAAAATTACTTACAAGAGGGACAGGAAAAAGGGGAGTTCACCGAAGATTTTTCAATACAAGAGCTGGCCATGATCATTTCCAGGTGCATGCGGGGAACTTTATATGATTGGTTTATTTTCGAAAAAGAACTAGATCCGGTCATCGAGATTGAAAAGATGCTTCAAGCGGTTTTTCAAGGAATTGAAAAATATTGATTCAAAAAATTACTAGAGCTTCAGGATCATAGGAAATTACTTATCCTTGATATGAAATTGAGCCATACTGATCATCCTTTTCTTCCTCTCTTATGTTTGAATGTTCTGACACTTCCAATCATAAGAGAGGTTTTGAAAATTGGGAAATCAAGTGGCTCATTTTTTATGTGGTCGCTCCTCTGTAAAGTGACTTAATATTAAATGATCAAATTCAAACATACATCCTATATGTAAAAATTTGTGTTTTTTTGCATAGAGTGAAAAACCACGCCAAAAAATGACAGAACATCATCACTGCTGGCAAGATAAGCAAACAAAGGAATAAATCCTAAAAAAACAATTGGAACTGTTTGTTCAAATTATCTATTTTGGGAGGCAGAATAAGTGACTGATTTTATAATTGAGTGACATGTTCATCATCTGTTGTTTGAAGATATGATTTATCTGTTTTATTTTGTGCAACTGTTCGCGTTTGCATCAACGTAAAAATTTTCGATATCCCCCTTTAACCAAGATATATCCCATAAAGAGCTCTATTTGACTGCTTATGGATTCTTTTTTGATCTTCTTTATCGGTAGAAACTCTTATTTAAACAGCACATCTCATTCGTTCAGGTGATATCTGGCGATTGGTAAATAATAGGATATGTTGGTGGAGTAAAATGATTCATTTTCAAGAAAAAATTAATTTTAGCGGTCTGGTTGTATAAAGTTGATATAGAATCTGTAAATCTATAAATAATCGTGATGGACTTTAATTAGAAATACTAATAATGAACTATACTTAAATAATGATATACTATAATTAAGATATAACTGTTGTAGAAAAGGCGTGTGGCGAAAGCCATGTAGAGCTTTGAATTAGGCAGGTCGCCTGCATCCTTTCTACAAATATTGGGGGATAAGGATGGGGAAAAATGAGTAGCAGACAAACTAACACAGACGTTATTTTAATTGGTGCCGGAATTATGAGTGCGACTTTAGGGACACTGTTGAAAGAATTAGCGCCGGAATGGGAAATTAAAGTGTTTGAAAAGCTCAACAAACCAGGAGAAGAAAGCTCTAATGAATGGAATAATGCAGGAACGGGGCATGCTGCACTATGTGAGCTTAACTACACACCCGAGAAACCGGATGGATCTATTGATATTAGCAAAGCTATAAAAATTAATGAACAGTTCCAAGTTTCCAGACAGTTTTGGTCTTACCTTGTAAAAAACAATCTAATACAAAATCCGCAGGAATTCATCAGACCGCTGCCCCACATGAGTTTAGTCCAAGGGGAAAATAATGTGAGATATTTAAAGAAACGTTTTGAAGCGCTATCAAACAATCCATTATTCCAAGGAATGGAATTTTCTGATGACCCGGAAAAACTGAAAGAATGGATTCCGCTTATAATGGAAGGACGTACATCGAATGAACCGATCGCAGCAACCAAAATCGACTCAGGTACGGATGTTAACTTTGGAGCTTTAACACGCATGTTATTTGACTACTTAAAAGAGAAAGAGGTCGAAATATACTACAAGCATAGTGTTAAGGATATTAAACGCACAAGCGACGGTTTGTGGGAATTGAAAGTGAAGGATCTCAATAGCGGTTCAGTTGAAATCCATAAGGCTAAATTCGTATTTATTGGAGCCGGCGGGGGAAGTCTGCACTTGCTTCAAAAATCTGGTATTCCAGAAGGTAAACATATTGGTGGTTTTCCTGTAAGCGGATTATTTATGGTATGTAATAATCCAGAAGTTGTAGAGCAGCATCATGCAAAAGTTTACAGTAAAGCTAAAATTGGTGCACCTCCTATGTCAGTTCCGCACCTTGATACACGGTATATCGACAACAAAAAAACATTGCTCTTTGGACCGTTTGCAGGCTTCTCGCCTAAGTTCTTAAAAACTGGTTCAAATTTGGATTTGTTTGCTTCCGTAAAACCGCACAATTTCGTAACTTTGTTGGCATCAGCCTTTAAAAACTTTTCTTTGGAAAAATACTTGATCGAGCAGCTTCTGTTAACGAAAGAAAAGCGCATGAATGAGCTGCGTGAATTTATCCCGACGGCTAAATCAGAGGATTGGGATATAGTCGTCGCAGGCCAACGTGTGCAAATTATCAAAGATACTGAAGCTGGCGGTAAAGGAACGATTCAATTTGGTACAGAAGTTGTTACGGCTGCAGATGGCTCGATCGCTGCATTGCTCGGTGCTTCTCCTGGAGCTTCTACTGCTGTACACGTAATGCTTGAAGTAATTAAAAAATGCTTTCCTCAACATCTGAATAAATGGGAACCGAAAATTAAAGAAATGATTCCTTCTTATGGTGTGTCACTAGTGGAAAACCCGGATCTTTTCCATGAACTTCATACTTCAACAGCAGAGACGCTCGGTCTAAACGGACAAGAACCGATCTCTGGTGTAAACGAAAAAGAACCGGTTTATAGCTAATTTCTTGGATGAGAAACAAAGGTGTGGAATGAATAAAGTTTAAAACAGCCACTTTTCATCAGTGGATAATTGTTTCTATAATAAAGAAAAGAGACTGATAAGTCAATGATTTTAAAGCAGAGATAATATAAAAAAATTGCAGAATAATAGAATATAATTGAAAATAATCCGTTTTTAAAAATTTTTTGTTGTCACGACGAAAAAAAGAGGGATGTCTAATAAGTCGTTTTTTCGATTTATAGACCTCCCCTTTAATGTTTTAGTAACGTTTATATATTGATGTTTATGTGTTTTTTGTTTTAATGACGTTTTGATTTTTGATATGCCTCCCCATTAGGTAGACAGATTAAAAAATAAAAATCTGTTTATCTTCATGGGGAGTTTTATTATGATAACCAAAAGAGTTTATCCTTACGGTGTTACACACATGCGGAATTTGAATGGAAAGCCATTTTGACAATAAAGAGCTTGCTCTGCCGCAGCCTTAAAAGCATTGTAAAACTTGTGTTCGTAAAAAGACACCTGTCTTGGATAAAATTTAAACTTATTTATCAAGATTGACAACAATATTGTCACGTAAAAAATACATGTTAGGAGCTGATTTCGTTTGACTTCATAAACGTGTGTTTTTTTGTTGTGAACTTTTATATTAAAATAGTTTTTTAAAATAATGAATGAATATTATCTTGGCTAATGGAGTATCTGATACGAAAGCCGGACAAGTAGAGAAACAATTAAATAGTGATAGTGTGCCGGAAATTCAATTTTTCATCTGGTGGAGACAGCGGAGCCATATCGTCATATGTTGTGCTGCGGATCAGGCGCTTTGCTATTGGCCATCATCTTTTTAAATGAATTGATAGAGAAGCGTTTTGAAAAAAGATGAATATTTCTTGCGGGTATTATTGAAAATGATAATTGTTATCAAATATAATAATGTATAATCACAATGAAAGGAGTAATGTGAGTGTTTGTTCAAATAAAAACTATTTTAGTGACAGAAGGACATGCCGATCGAATTGTTGATCGCTTCACTTCACAGGGAATAATCGAACAGCAGCCGGGTTTTATCGATTTAAGCGTGCTTAAGAAAAGGCAGAGAAAAGGGAATGAAGAAGTACTCGTTATGATTCGCTGGGAATCAGAAGAGGCTTGGAAAGCCTGGGAGAAGAGCGAGGCTCACCTTGCTGGTCACCGGGCGAACCGAGGCAAGCCTGCTCCCTCCTACATTTTGGAGAGTCGTCAAGATGTCTTCTATGTGCTGGGTCAGAAAGGCTATGTAGAGTCCTCTACTCGATAAAATAAAGCAGCCTCCAGTCCAAAAGTAGATTTTTCCTGAACATATGCTCTAAAAATTTTTAAATGCCCATTCATTTTAGATGATGGTCAATTGTGAATGGGTGTTTTTTTATTGCTTAAGAATCTATTCATGTGTGGGGTTTCTGGATCCAATTGAGCGTCAAAAAGGATTAGAAGAACTTAAATCATTGCTATTAGAAGAATAGTAGATACATAAGAAGGGGAGATCGTTGTTGGACGCGATCTCCCCTTCTGGATTTTATGGTATGCAAAGTCCGTACACGGTGGCATTAAGACACACATCTAATTTTCAGTTGCTGAGTGTTCTTGAAAATTAGGTTCTATGTCAATTGTTGGGGTGCACTTGATGTGAAGTGCACCTCTTTTATATGTATGAAAGTTAAATAAGTGAGCTGGATCTGATTGTTTTTTCGGGATAGCTGAGAGGCACTTATCGATTCAAATCCGAGTGCTTTTTGAAGATCTTCGTCTACAAGTGCATCACTCATTTCCTCTAAGCTCTTAAATTCGAGCAGCTGGGCTACCAATAAAAGTTTAATATAGGCTTCTGTTGTCAGCTTTTTTGTGTAATAGTCCTGTTTCAATTCTTTGACTTGTTCGCTAAGTTTTTGAATATTTATGGGTGAAACCCATTTACCAAATGATGAAATTAGTGTATTCTTGTCCATAATGGTTATCCTTTACGATTGGATTTGGGCAGGAACCACCTGTACTTCCATTGTAAAGGATTTTTTTGTTTCGAAATCAATAAAAAATTGAACATTCTTAGTATTTTGAATCATCAGATTTAATTACTGCAATGCTAGTGACAAAATTCAGGACTTAATCGTTTTTTATAATCAAAGTGACCAAATGAAGAGGACCTTTGGTATACATGAAACGAAGGAAACATTCAAAGGGATTTTTTAGCTGCAATTAGCGAAAGAAGCATTGGCAGTAAAAACATCTTCGAGAGAACAAACGGGTAATATTGCCTGTCCGCTTGATGATAAAGGTAGTCCCCTTCTGGCATTAGTTTGCTGAAAGTGCTTGAAGGAATTCCGATAAGTTTACGGATTTCCTTTAAATTATACTTCTGTAACATTTATTGACTACTTGTAAGTCTTTTTGATTTTCCCATCGAGTTTTTTGTTTAGTATGTAAGTCCAAATAATATAATTTATCGGTAAGGGGATGTCATTAAAATAATATTTTCTTGAGGAGGAGTATAAGGCTGCACGGCAGAGAACCGTTTGTGAAAAACGAAAAGTTAAAATCGTGTTCTATTGAGACAAAGAGGGCGGTTTTATGAGAGTGTGTGACTTGTTGCGGATAAGTGACTTCAATTTTAACTTAAAACTTATAGTTGATAAGTTTCATGGATAGAAATTATTTAGAGAGGACCGAGGAGCCTCTTTTTTAAAATTTTTCGCATCATAACTTGTAACTATAATTTTCTTGCCATCATTAAGGTTAAAAATATATTTATTAATTATTCTAAAGGCTGTAAGATGAATGTAAATAAATTAACTTGAGGAATGCACTTCGCGTTTTTTAAGTTATTTCAAGGCATATTTCCAACTTCATTCTGCGAAAGTTTCCAGGAGGTAAATAATATACCCGCTACCCGTTATAGGACTTTGCGGGGCTTATCAGCCTATCATACCCGCCTATTCATGTAAGGCGGTGGATATGGAATATATAATATGCAAACCTTTTATTGCCAAACACTACATTTCTTAAATGCCTTTAACAATGTGATTCATGACTATATTTTCGAATGTGCCGCTCTTTTTGAACTTTGGGGGCAGAGACCCCGTTCGTAAACAATGATATTTAGGTTTTGTTTTCGTTGTTCACGTAAACTCTTGGCACTCTTTTGCCAATGAGGCAGACTGTTTCATAGTGGATCGTATTCATTTGTTCCGCTACTTCGCCTAATGAAATATAGCCATGATCTGGATCTCCAAAAATAGTGACGATGTCATCTTCATTCACAGCTCCAACACCTGTTACATCAATCATCGACTGGTCCATGCAGATTCTGCCCACAATAGGCGCCCTTTTTCCTTTTACAGTAACATTGCCCTTATTGGATATGGATCTGGATAACCCATCTGCATAGCCGACAGGAATCGTTGCAATCGTTGATACTCTGTTAGTTGTAAATGTACAGCCGTAGCTGATTGATTCACCGGCATTCACCATTTTGACCAGAACCGGCTTTGTTTTAAAACTCATCGCTTGTCTCAAGGAAATTTTGTCTCGCAAATGTTCACTTGGATAAAGCCCATACAGACTGACACCAACCCTAACCATATCCAAATGCTTTTCCGGATATGCGATCGTTGCGGCACTATTGCAGCAATGTTTTATTGGGATATGTACATCATGTTGTTCCAAGTAATCAACAATTGCTTGAAAATGGGAAAATTGTTTTTCTGTAAAGGATGAATCTGGATCATCCGCTTGTGCAAAATGAGTGAATATCCCTTCCACCGTTACAAAAGAAGAAGTATTGGAATGAATCAGTTTCAGAGCTTCTTCTTTATTTTTAATGCCGATCCGGTTCATCCCGCTGTCAATTTTGATATGAATATGGGTGTTTTTTTTCAGTTCCTCTGCAGTCTGTATCACTTGATCTAACACATCCTGCGTAAAAACAGTTAGTGTAATATCATGTTGTATTGCAGTTTTTACGGCATTTGGGGAGGTATAACCCAAAATTAAAATTGGAGCCTTAATATTTGCCTCCCTTAGGGAAATTGCTTCATCAAGGATGGCAACCGCTAAATAGTCAGCACCGGCTCCAATTGCAGCTTTTGCCACTTCGATGGCACCGTGTCCATATCCGTCCGCTTTCACGACAGCCATCAGCTTACATTCATTATGAATATGTTCTTTAAAGGACTTTACATTATGCTGGATCGCTCCCAAATCCACTTCAACCCATGTGTCTCGATAACTTCCATGATTCATTGTGTTTTCCCCCTAGGTGAAATTAACAACAATATGCTTTTTTAGGATATATACTGGAAATTCAAACAGCAAAAAGTTGTTTGCGTAATATCACTGATTATTGGCCAAATCCTAATTATTATGTAAAATCTCACATCCAACCCAACGAACCGAACCTAGATTCCGCTTTACACAAAGTTCAGGATTTACTCTTGTATAAAATGCATTTTTATTAACTAATGGATAAACACAAGTTTTTTCCGTCTAAAAAATCATGATAAAATTGCCTTGGTGTCCCAACTATGGAGAAAAGATTACCAGATTACCACAAAATCTTCGATAAGAGTACCTGATAAAATGGTTTTTTCTAAATGAATTCATGCAGGGGACAGCTTGGCAGATTCTCAATTTCTAATCTTGGAACATAGTTTGAAATATTTTTCAAAGCTTGCTAAAGTGGCGTTAATCCTTCTAAACTTCATGGAAACAACAATGCAATGTTTCGGCGAAGTCATTTGAGGCAGTTTCAGTTATGGATTCTTTAGTATTTCCATTTAGAAATAGTTTCTGCTATATGAGAGTAAAGATTATTGAACGCATTCACATCAAAAATTTTGCTATGACCACAGTTTATGATTTCAAGTATTTGTCATAAACCCAGCATTTTTTGAAATGCTGGGTCAAGTGATTCACTTACATAAAAGTTGAGAACCAGTTGCCGAGAATTGTGCCAACATAGTTTCCAATAATGTAGCCGAATGTTCCGACTATTAATATCGGTCCAATTAAATTTTTCCAACCTTTCGCAATGGCCAATGCAGCTGCGGTTGTTGGCCCGCCAATATTAGCGTTGCTTGCTAAAAGTATATCTTCAAGATCATATTTAAATATTTTTCCGGCAACTAAAGAAATGATTAAATTAATGATGACAATAATAAAGGCGAACAATAACAACAATGGTGCATTTTGAATAATGAGCGGTATGGACGCCGGGATGCCGATAACAACGAAAAATATATGAACCAAAAATGTTCCAACTTCCTGACTCCCGTTAATATTTTCAAAGTATTTCGGAAATAACGTCAGTGCCATGAACGTCATCGTTGTCAGCATAATATATCCATCCCCGAAAAGTCCATTCAGCAAATTCATAAAGAACGAAACATCTTCCCCAGATGGAATCAACTGGTCAAAATATTTGGCGATCTTAAAGGATACAATGACAAACAAAAAGGCTGTCCCAACAGAAAGTGCAATATCTTTTAAAGAAATATCCTTTCTTTTCCAAAAGCTTTCCGCCAATGTTTTTCCATCTTCTATTGCACCCTGACGCTCTACTTCCAATATGTGGGGAGTACTGTAACGTCTCTTGAAAAATGAAAGTGTTGGAATAATCATTAGAATAATAAAGAGTATGGCCATCATTAAATTATCGGCAACTACCGCAGAAGAGACTAATTCACCTGGTGTTTTAAACTTAGCGGCCATTGCGGCAAAATTCACTCCGCCGCCAATATAGCTTGCACTGAACATAGCACCTAGTCTGTCAAGCATTGGAATATAATCTTTTAATAAAAAGAAACTGACAATGGTGCCGGCAATTGTCCCTATCGAGCTTAATAGGAAGATAATAAGCAATCTTCCGGTTTCCTTAAATATTTTTTTAATGTTAACATGGAAAAGCAACAATGGTATCGCTACTGGAACAATAACAGTCCAAACTGCATCATACACTGGAGATGCTGTAGGAATGATTCCAGTATTTGATAAAACGATCGCCCCAATGAGTGCAATGATGGCTCCTGTTATTTTGGATGCCCAAATGTAACGCTGTTCTAGATAAATACTTATCGAAGCCAAAACTACAATAATGCCCCACAAAGTTATATAGTCATCCGCTTGAATAAGTGTCTTCTCCAATTTAATCATCTCCTATCTTTTTCTTTTGAAAATAATTTTTTTATATAATGATCAGCATTGTTGAAGCTGATGGATTCTAACTCTTCAGGTGTGAACCCTCTTTTGCTCATTTTCTCCAAAAGATATGGAATTTTTGTCGCATCCTCCAGATCTCTTGTGTATACATTAAATTCTGTACCTAAATCATAGGATTCTAAGTAATTTACAAAATCAAACCCAAAGGCGACATGCTCCGGACCAACTAGATCAGCTATATAAATCGCATGATCAATGAATTTATCAATCGTTGGATTTTCGTGATCTACAAACAAACCATAAGTATTTAAACCGATGATTCCACCTCTTTCCGCAATCGCTTTTATTTGTTCATCTGTTAAATTTCTCTCATGGGGACAAAGAGCTCTTGCATTGCTATGAGAAGCTATAACTGGAAGTTCGCTGGCATTATACATATCCCAAAAAGATGTTTCATCTAAATGAGAAACATCAAGAATCCAGTTTTTCTTATTTGCCATCTGAACGGCAATTTTCCCATAGTCTGTGAGACCTTTGATCTTAGAATCTTCTGCGCCAGTACCGGTTGCCAAAAAGTTGCGCTCATTCCATGCAAAGATCAAATGAATAAATTTATTTTCATGAAGGAAATTGAATGTGTTTTCGATTTTGGCTTCAATTGTTTCCCCTTTCCAATCCTTCATAAAAGTAAGGCCTTCAACCCCAAAAAAGATTTTGATTTTTTCCGAATCAGGGTTATTCCGTTGATCAGACAAAGGATGACCAATCATTGCGTGTTTAGAATCCATTAAATCACTCATTACATATTGAAATAATGTTTGAAACCTGTCATATGGATGATTACGGAATTTTGGCTCTACCCAAAACACACAAATGATAGAATCGACTCCGCCTTCTTTCAGTTTAGGATAATGAAATCGATCAAATATATTCTTTTCGCCACGGCTTTTCCGCCATGCAATATCAGTAAACAGGTCAGAATGCAGATCAAAAACTTTCATGATGAACTCCCCCATAACAAACAGATTCAGGTTTTTGTAAGTTGGCGGTATGCATCAGATAATAAATGAATAATTTATTTACTTTCATCATTCTAAAAATAAGATTAAAAATTCAGGAAGTTCAGTCAAAATATAATAACGAAGAGATTCTTTCCAAACTTTTAACAAGCTTTTTGGAATTTTTATCTTATTTTGTAGATGAAAGAGTGATTAGATCTCTTTCTTCAAACGAATGTTGAAGTACTTTATCGGCAGCGGAAAATTTGTTTGGAAAGAAAATCTGATAAAAGCTTGCCTTTTCAGTTAATCTGGAAATTTGTTTTAAACAAACTTTTGATTGTCCATTTGATTGATATAAAATTCTGAAAAATAATCGTATTTGCTGGCTCTATTCAAAAAGGTTCTCCTGCGGAGCCAGCGTTTCCTGTTAATCTATTTCGGTTTACGATTTGATATTCAATTGTTCAACTCCCATTTTCATCAAGGCGCTTTCATATTTATTTTTTCCGGTTTTTTCAGAAAGATGAGCAATGAATGCCATTTCTTTATTTAAATCAACCTTTTCCATCTTCAACTTTTTGCGGTTTCGAACTTTTATTAATGTCAATGAAGGTTGTTTAAGGAACCTTTTATTTTAAAACACCCTTCATAGCTAAGCTAGAAGGGTGTTTTTATGATGTTGAATACAATCGTTCGGAGATGACCTCATCGACTGGAACATAGTCATAGCCAAGGTCATGTGCTACTGCTTTAAAGGTTATATTTCCATTCATGACGTTCACGCCTGTTTTAATCGCTTCACTTTCTTTAATTGCTTGAATTACACCTTTGGAAGCAATTTGCACAGCATATGGAATCGTGACATTTGTTAGGGCAATTGTTGCTGTACGTGGAACCGCACCTGGAATGTTGGCGACTGCATAATGCAGCACTCCATATTTTTCGATAATAGGATTGTCATGAGTTGTTGCATAATTAATCGTTTCAAAGTTTCCGCCTTGATCAATAGCAACGTCGATTATGACTGACCCGGGCTGCATAGATTTTACCATTTCTTCCGTTACAAGCTTAGGTGCTTTTGCACCGGGAATCAGCACCGAACCGATAACTAAATCGGAGTCTTTGACAGATTCTGCAATATTATAAGGATTTGACATTAACGTCTGCACAGTTGAACCAAAAATGTCTTCTAATTGACGCAGGCGTGCAGGATTTAAGTCAATAATCGTTACATCTGCACCAAGGCCGTGTGCAATTTTTGCTGCATTCGTTCCGACTACACCGCCGCCAATAATCGTGACTTTTCCGCGTTTGACACCAGGAACACCGCTTAGCAGTATTCCCTTTCCTCCTTTAGATTTTTCCAAATATTGCGCCCCGAGTTGAGCTGCCATGCGGCCGGCAACTTCGCTCATTGGTGTCAATAATGGCAATGTATTATTTACGGTAATTGTTTCATAAGCAATAGCGGTCACTTCATTTTCCACTAAAGCTTTGGCCAATTCCGGTTCATTTGCCAAATGGAGATAGGTAAATAAAATTAACCCTTTTCGGAAATATACATATTCATCTGGGAGGGGCTCTTTTACTTTCAGAATCATTTCTGCTTTTTCCCAAACCTCTGAAGCTCTTTCAACAATCTCGGCACCAGCCTGTTTATACTCTTCATCGGTAAAACCGCTTCCGATTCCAGCGTTTGCTTCAATAACAACTTTATGTCCTGCATTTATTAATTGCACAACCCCTGCAGGTGTGATAGCTACACGATTTTCATTATTTTTAATTTCTTTCGGTACCCCGATGATCATCCTCACCATCTCCTTAAAATAACATCTGCACCACTATCATATCTCTTTTAGTTGAACCTTACTTTATGAAAAAATCAGAAAACCGCAAAAGTAATTTGTGTAAATATACAAATTACTCGACATTCATGCTTTCAAGTTTTAAATCCAGAAATAATGTTATTTTCTGGTTAGGGTCTTTCAGGTTTATTCCTGTTATTTCTACTACTCTTTTTAAACGGTAATTTAACGTATTCGGATGAACATGTAATAATTGCGCTGCTTGATAAACATTGCAGTCGCATTCTAAATAACTTTTAAGCGTATGCAATAAATCGGTGTGATGCTTGAGGTCATACTCTCTTAATTTTTTGATTGCCTCACTTTGATAGTGGTCACGAACTCGGATTTGATAAAGTTCATCTAAAAACTGATAGATGCCGATCTCCTGAAAACTATACTTTTGCTGTAATTCATCGGGGAATTTTTCCTTAAGCCTTAATACTTTCAATGCTTGTTTATAGCTGCAATGAACATGCTCCGGAGTATGATAAACGGAGCCGAAAGCACCAGATATATTTCGGATTTGTAAACGCATACTTATTTTGTTGATAAAATCTTTAATAAAACCGGAAAGAGCGTTCATCGCCTCTTTTTCTGTTCTGAGCCGGGTAAGCAATATTAGTTGATTTTGATCAAATAATTTGCTGACTACTTGAACTTGGTGCAATGTTTCAGCCAAATAATAGGCATGTTTTTCAATAGCTTGTGTTATATCATTTTCAAAGTTAATGATAGCAACAGCAAGATTTCCATCCAGATTAACCCCAACTCGTTTAGCCTGGTGTTTAATCTTAGACACATCGTTCAGATGACCTGTTAATAGCTTCCATAGAAATTCTTGATGACTCTCTTCTTCTTTTCGTTTTCTTATTCGCTGAAGGAGGAGATGGTTTTTCACAAGCTTTGCAGCTTCCTTTAGCAAATGCAATTGATCATCGCCCATTGTTTTATCATTGATTTGTGCCCATATAAACCCTAAAACCTCATTATGTTTTCGAATCGAAACAGCGACACGGTTGCCAAGTCCAACTTCTTCGATTGCAGGGACAATAACAGGTTCATCGCTTTCGAACAGTTTTGCCATAATCCCATTTTTCCAAAGACTGTTAATGATTTTATCTGGCACTTTTCTACTCATAATCGTGGCCATTCTTGCTTCATCAACATTTTCTTTATGTCTGCTGTAGGAAATGATCTGATGATTGGAATCCTCTATCGTTATTGGACATTCAAGCATTTCACCAATACGGTCTGCCAAAAGGTCTAGGGAATCGTCTTGACGCAACTGCGAAAGTAATTGTGGATAGCCTAATGAATTCCTCATTAATTCTTGCCCCCTTTTGCATTTTTACAGTCCTAAATCCAATAATGAAGGGTCAATTGAATGAACAAGAATCACCCGTTTTGTCGATCATTATTAAAAAAATTTCTGAACAATTATTAGAAGAGCCTAAACAAGATTCGTACCAAATATCCTTGCCAAGAAGCTCATACCGCCTAAGGTAACATAAAGAGTCATATGGCGAAAAAAGAATCTCTACATGGTCAGCCAAACACCGAGAATTACAGATTACATTTTGTTTGCTTCTATAAATGCAGCCAATTATCCAAGGATTTACAGTTATGAAGAAAACTAAATATTTGCTTTTCCTTTTTCATTTACGTGTTTTGATAATTTCGTGATATTGATTTTTCCTAAATCCGGCCTGGCTTTCCTTTTTGATTGATCGATTCTTTGCCGATCATTTATCCTGCAAAAGGGATGTAATACGAAAAATTACTAATAGGAAACGCACTTTTTGCTAAGTAGAAAAACACGGGGTCAGCATATATAAAAATCTCTGTTAGTTCATAGTTATTTTGAATTAATCTTGCCGATTGTTCAGCAGTTTCACAAATCAAAGGTGTCGTCATCAATTCATTACATTCGGCAGCGATCTTACCAATTTCATGGTATTAGGCTCAAGCACATCATCTGCAATCATTAATTGAATGATTCCACCTCCTTAAAATGGTTTTAATAATCTATAATGAAAATATTCCGTCTTTATTAAAAGCAGCAGCCCATTTAAACGGTCTTTAAATAGATTATTTTTTTAAAATGCAGCATTCTCAATATTATCGTCAGGAAATCTGACAAATTATAAAAAGTAAACGTTTTCAAAATTGCCTATTTTAGAAAACGTTGGCGAACGTATGGGATAAAATCTGGGTAAAACCGATGAACTGCTTGTTCATTGCATAGACGACGATGCTTACATTTGCCGGGTTCCAAAAGAATAGGACATTTTTGCCGGAAACATATGGATAGATATTCAGCTTTGTATAATTGCCACTTGATCGAAATCTTCCGCGAAAAACTTCTTCGTATAACGGGTGAGAATTTGCATTACTGTTGGATCAATAAAGTGCTTGTACTCATGCATTTCGAAAGAATACAGCGCTGCTGAACAGTGCTATGCTGATGCTATTATTTTACCACGTTCTTGAGAAACTTGCTTTTGCTTGTCGTGTCGTTAAAATATTTGGCTGTTGTGGATATTTAATACTTTAATGGGAAACGCTGGCTCATTTCGAAGGTTCTTTATTTTACGGGAGCTTCCACGTCCTGATATGTTCATTCCGTAGGATGCCCAGTGGAAACAGCTTGAATAGTGGTGCTCGTAAAGGATATGGAGGAAATCAATCAATATTCGGCAAAAGCCCTAAACAATTGTATGGAATCGTTTAGGGCTAGGAATTTTAGGAGGTTTCTGTGTTTGGGCCTGTATTTACAGTGATGTGAAAGGACAGAGGCTGTTCACTTTTTAAATATAGTAACTGTAGTTGAGCAATTTTCATTACAATAATTACCATGTAAAAAGAGACAAACGGAGTACCCCTTATGCCACATGAAGCTGTTTTTTAACGACATCAATGGGAATATCTTGTTTCGCTGCATCGTAAATAAACTCCACGAGGCTATGTCCTTTCTTCTTTCGAAGGAAGTCAAGCCCGGTAGAGAAATCGCTGTTGGATTCGACCATACTGTACACATAAGCGAGTTGCACCAAGATCCAATACCGTTTCACCGCCCGACGTTGACGAACGCGGTACCCATCGAGCTTCAGCTGGTCTTTCGCTTGTCGAAAAAAGCATTCGATCGACCAACGCTGGGCATAGTAGCGCAAGATCTCTTCATCGCTTAGCTCCCGGTCGGTGCTCAAGACGCAGTGAAGATGTTCAGGTGTCATCGGCTGATCGGCTTTCCAAGCCAACAACACAACGGCATCATCGAGACCTTTCAGCGCTCCCTCGTAGCGATACACGCGATAACGCTCTTCTCCCACCGTGACGAGATGGGTGTCGTTCGGTTCGATATAGCGGGCAAACTGTTTGGCTTGGATGGCGATGCCTTTTGGATAAAGAACCCGATTCGTCTTGAGCATCGCAATGACGTGGAATCCTTTTTTCAGGCAGGCTTCCACGAGTGTTTTCGATGGGTACCAAGAATCCATCAGCACATAAACAGAACCGTGCACATCCAAAGAAGAAAGCATCTCGATGGCCCATTGACCCTTGCTTTTCCCATCCGCCTTGTCGTAGAGGCGAAACGCAAAGGGAAAGGCTTGCGTCATCGTATGAACCATGAGCCAGACGAGAGAGTGTCCCCAAATCGACTTTTTGTCCGCGTGAGAATAATGCCAATTACACCCTTCAATAGCGTGTTTCGCCTGTGACGAAGGCTTCGTTTTTCGGCAGATCGTATCATCGATCGAAACAAAAATGGGGTGATTCTTTCGCTTGGCCGTTCGTTCCACATGACGAAGCATCCACTGCTGGAGTTTGCGAAGCAAGATTTCTTCATCCCAAGGGCTTTTCGTGAAAAAATGGCTCAGTGTCGTTCGATGGTTGGGATGAAAGCTCTCATGATGCAGATCGGTCAAGGTTCCCACAAATCCTTTCGTTGTCAGCGCATCGATAATATGAACGAGATGCTTCATGACCGGCTTAGAGAAATAAAGGGCCAGCCCCAACATTGCGAAAAACTTGTCGATTCCTTGGTGATGTGGTAGTCTATTCATGAGACATGAACCTCCTTGAGAATGGTTTGGTGACACATCTATTCTAATCAAGGAATCGGGTTCATGTCTCCTTTTTTGTTCGGATGTAAATTTATGTTAGTGAATTTGCTCATCTACAGTATAGTAAGTAAAATCCTCGGGTATTACCCGCTTTAAGAACTGTTTTGTTCTTTCTTCTTTTGGGTGTGTGAAAATTTCTTTAGGTGATCCTTCTTCTACAATGACTCCGCCATCCATAAAAATCACCCGATTGGCAACATCTTTCGCAAAAGACATTTCATGAGTTACAACCAACATTGTTGTTCCTTCTTTGGCAATTTGCTTCATAACTGTTAAAACTTCACCAACTAATTCCGGATCCAGTGCTGAAGTTGGTTCATCAAATAAAATGATGTCTGGATTTAAAGCAATCGCTCTTGCAATGCCAACCCTTTGCTGCTGCCCGCCCGATAATTCACTAGGGTAAGCATTGTATTTGTGGGACAGTCCTACTTTATCCAATGCTTTTTTTCCAATTTCATTCGCTTTTTCTTTTGGAATCTTCCTGCCAATAATAAGCCCCTCTGTTACATTTTCTAATGCTGTTTTATTATTAAACAGATTGTAATTTTGAAATACAAATGCAGTCTTTTGTCTTATTGCATGAATTTGT
Source organism: Aeribacillus sp. FSL W8-0870 (assembly GCF_037963755.1). Taxonomy (NCBI): domain Bacteria; kingdom Bacillati; phylum Bacillota; class Bacilli; order Caryophanales; family Bacillaceae; genus Aeribacillus; species Aeribacillus sp. FSL W8-0870. The sequence continues at coordinate 3,617,746 of NZ_CP150165.1, read as the reverse complement.
TTTCTAGTTGCTTTATGAAGATCAACCTGAATATCCCCAAAAATTGCCTGACCTTGATCTGCTTTTTCAAGAAAATTTATGCATCTTAGCAATGTTGTCTTTCCTGATCCGCTCGGTCCAAGAATGACGACAACATCTCCTTTATCTATTTTTAAATCAACTCCGTTTAAAACTTTGTTTTTCCCAAATGATTTATGTACATTTTTAATTTCCAGCATGTTATCCACCTCTTGCCTTCAAGCTTAAGTATGGTAGTTTTATAAATATTCTCCAAAACTACATATCAATATAAAATTCAAAAAATTGCGACACGTTTAGGCTCTTAATATTATTTCATGCAATGGCACCCTATGACTTAATGATGTGCTTTAATAAAATTGACAGTGGCTGTACAAAAATTTGAAAGTGCTTCAGCCGGCGTTTGAGGAATGAGCATTCTAAATGTCTGATCATTTATTAATCCAACTGACTGTGCAGTCAATAAGGTATATATGATTTCATTTGCATAAGGATAGGATCTGTCATATGCAAGCTTTTGAATCACTATTTTTGCAGTGTCAAATGATGAACGAGAGGATGTATTTGATCCACACCCTGTTTGTAGATGAGTAATGCTAAATCTGTACCTACCGCTTCGTCGTCTGCACCTTTTATCCATTCAAAAATCTGTACCATCTAATTGAGTCGTTCTAAATTTAAATCATACTATTTAGCTAGGTTTAATTTTCTATAATAATAGATCTTAATAATTTGAAAGTCAACAGTTGATTGTACAGATCGGACAAATTGATAAAAAGAAATGAGAGTTACTAGTACTATGAGCTTGTTTTGAAGTTTCATTGTAGGTACAGCGAAAATATTATTGTTTGAAGAAATGCTCATATGTATTTTCAATACATTATTGCCTAGTTGTAAACTCATATAGAATAGCTGGCGAATATTATTTAAAAAAATTATTCAAAAATAATTAATTCCGTTTTACACTCCATTTCGTATTCACACTTTTTAAAAAAGTTCATGTCCAATTTTTACCATTTTTGTATCTGCTCTATATTACTTTTTTATAGAATCTAAACTTATTTTTATGGAGATAACAGCTTCTCCATACATATTTTTATGGAGTTCATATTGCGTTATCGATACATAAAGAAGAAAGTGCTGGTACAAACATTAAATTTTCTTAATAAAGTTTAATCAATGAAAAAGCATTTTTTAAAAATACTCCAAGTCTTCCATTTCATTTTCCCCCTTGGCCTTAACATCACACTACCTCATGTCCGAAAAAAGGGAACTGATCTAATTTGTTTCATCTCCATTTTTTTTCTATTCATTTTGTTAATCGATAGCCTATATTCACATGAATAATACACTGTCCGAATAATTTTTCAGACATAAGGCGAATCAATCATTCTGATAAATACAAATTATTTTTTTATGGATGAAATTCAATTAAACAAGATTTTTCTATTTTCTTGTATAAAGTTCGACTAAAGTCTTTTAATACGGAGTTTCCAACTAAATAAAAAACTACTAAATGAAAAATTTCTATAATTATGGAAAACTGGAAGATTCATAAAAATTTATTGACAATGAGAATCGTTATTAATAAAATGACTCTTGAGATTGAGAATCATTATTGATAAGTGGCCGAAAGGAGGAAAGCTATTTAATTCTGGAATATAACAATCTATTAATTACATTTTAAAGGAGGGTACGGATCAAAAAATGAAAAAAATTTTTTCAGTCGTCTTTTTACTATTTGTAGTTTTTTATGCTTCATTGCCGGCATCGGCGAATAATTCCTTGGCTGATGGAACATATACCATCAACTATAAAGTTTTAAAAGCAGATAATGATTCGGTATCCATGGCCAATGATTATTGGGAAAAGCCTGCAAAACTAATTGTGAAAAATGGCAAATACTTCGTTCAAGTAAGATTAAATCATAGTTCGTGGATTAAAGAATTTAAAGTTTCTAATGTGGAAACAAAAGTGATAAGCACAGATACTTCTGCAAATAAAAGAGTTGCGCAATTTGAAGTAGATCAAGTTCCCGACATTGTAACCTCTCAAATACATGTTTATATTCCAGAAGACGAATTTCCTGGAGAGGGTGTTTATGACAGCCATTACACAATAAGACTAAAGTTTGATCAAAATAGCATTAAAGCTGTTAGCTCAGATTCTAATAGTTCAAACGAATCATCTACCTCTGCTTCTACAAAAACAAGCAATGAAAAAAGTAGTCAAAATAAAACAAACAATCAAAATGAAACAGACAAGCAGACAGAAAATAATCCGGAAACTAGTGACAGCACGTCACTTTATGTTTTCATCGGTTTATTTTTATTATCTGCAGCATTTCTAATTTTTAAATTCAAATCTAGATTTAAAGTTTCGTAGAAGGGGAGGTTTCTTGTGAAGAAAAGGATTAGAAAGTTTTTTGCCATTTTTATGGTTTTCCTGCTATTATTGCCGACCGTCAAAATACAGCCTGTTTTTGCTGAATCGGCTATAGCAGACGGAGAATACACGATTGGCTTTAGGGTCTTGAAAAACGGAACAGAAGATACCTCGACAATGGACGGCTATACCGTGAAGCCGGCCGGCTTAACAGTGCAGAACGGCAAAACATATGTATCAGTGACATTAAAAAGCAGCGAATGGATTAAAACCTTTCAAGTAGAACGAAATGGTGAATACGTCGATGCTGAGGTTGTATCGACGAATGAAGCAGAAAACACGAGAGTCGTCAAGTTTGAAGTGGATGATTTAACGAAAAAACTGAATGTTCAAACAAGAGTCGCCGTACCAGGTGTATATGATACAGTTCATACGGTTCAATTCCAATTTGATGTAAACAGCATTACACCAGTGCAGGCAGAGCAGCCGGAAGAGGGCGGGCAAGAGCCTGAAAATCCGGGTCAAGAAGATGGGGAAGAGCCGAAAGATCCAACTCCTGGAGATACTGAGCCAAATCCGCAGCCGGGAGAAGATGGCAATCAAGATGAGCAGCCTGCGGAACAGCTTCAAGACGGCGAATATACGATTGGCTTTAGGGTCTTGAAAAACGGAACAGAAGATACCTCAACAATGGACGGCTATACTGTGAAGCCAGCTGGTTTAACAGTGCAGAACGGCAAAAAATACGTCTCAGTGACGTTAAAAAGCAGCGAATGGATTAAAACCTTTCAAGTAGAACGAAACGGTGAATATGTCGATGCGGAGGTTGTATCGACGAATGAGACAGAAAATACGAGAGTCGTCAAATTTGAAGTAGATGATTTGACGAAAAAACTGAATGTTCAAACAAGAGTTGCCGTACCAGGTGTATATGATACGGTTCATACTGTTCAATTCTTGTTTGATGTAGACAGCATTACACCAGTGCAGGATGGACAGCCGGATGAAGGCGGCCAAGAGCCTGAAAATCCGGGTCAAGAAGATGGCGAGGAATCGAATGATCCAGCTCCTGGAGAAGATGGCGATCAAGATGAACAGCCTGCTGAAGAGCTTCAAGACGGAGAATACACGATTGACTTGACAGTGTTCAAAAACGGGACAGATGATATCTCATCAATGGATAACTATACAGAGAAGCCGGCCCGTCTAACAGTGCAGGACGGCAAAAAATACGTCTTATTGACGTTAAAAAGCAGTTCATTAATTAAAAGCTTTAAGGTAGAGCGAAATGGCGAATATGTCGATGCAGAGGTTGTATCGACGAATGTAGAAAAAAATACAAGAGTCGTCAAGTTTGAAGTAGACGATTTAACAAAAAAATTGAATGCTCAATTGACTGTTTCGGTTCCGAACATGTATGAAATGACGCATACCGTCCAATTCCAGTTTGACGTAGACAGCATTACACCAGTGCAGGATGGACAGCCGGATGAAGGCGGCCAAGAGCCTGAAAATCCAGGACAAGAAGATGAAGAGGAACCGAATGATCCAGCACCTGGAGATAATGAGCCAAATCCGCAGCCGGGAGAAGATGGCGATCAGGATGAACAGCCTGGAGAACAGCTTCAAGACGGCGAATATACGATTGACTTTAAGGTCTTGAAAGACAAGACAGAAGATATCTCGATGATGGATGGCTATACTGTGAAACCGGCTCACTTATCGGTGAAGGATGGCAAAAAATACGTCTCCGTGACGTTAAAAAACAGCGGATGGATTAAAACCTTTCAAGTAGAGCGAAACGGTCAATATGTCGATGCGGAGGTTGTATCGACGAATGACGTAGAAGACACAAGAGTCGTCAAGTTTGAAGTGGATGATTTAACGAAAAAACTGAATGTTCAAACAAGAGTTGTTATACCGCAATATGGTTATGATGGATCTTATACGGTTCAAATCCAGTTTGATGTAGACAGCATCAAACCAGTGAAGAAGGATCAGCCGGATGAGGATGGACAAAAACCAGAAGATCCTGGGAAAGATCCGGGTACAAATAAGCCTGGAGACAATCCATCGAACAATAACAATCAAAATTCTGGAAATAACAATGGCGGACAAACAAGAAATGAGTTGGCTGACGGTCTATATACCGTGGAATTTACTGTATTAAAAAATGGTACAGAAGAACCGTCAATGGTCAATGATTATGTTGTCAGCCCGGCACTATTAACTGTAAAAAATGGACAATTAGATGTTGCGTTCACATTGCTAAAAAGCTCATGGATCACGAAATTACAAGTGGAAAGAAACGGCCAATATCAAGATGTGGAAGTGCGAAGCAAAAATGAAAAAGAAGATACAAGAGTAGTAGGTTTCCCGATCGAAGATTTATCTAAAAAAGTGAATGCTAAGATCAAGGTGGATATTCCAGATCTTCAATATCACAATACGTATGATATCCAAATTGCTTTTGATCCAGATAGTGTAAAACCATATGATGGAACAGGCGTTCCAACGAAGAATACGAATTCCAGCGATCAAGATCAAAACCAAAATCAGGATCAAAATCAACAAAATAGCAATAGCGATGACGATTCACTAACCTTTAACCGAGATGCAGATCAACAGTCGACAGACGATGACGCTTCCAATAACTCAAATAATTCAACCGTGAATGCCAAAACGGCTGATCTTTCCCAAATTGGTTTGTATTTGGCATTGCTGCTAGGATCTCTTGCCATCATAGTTTGGAAGAATCGCTCAAGGCTCCTTATTCATTTGAAAAAATAACCTGACTGTTGTCTTGATGCGGACATGCGCATCAAGACAACATTTTCGTGCGCCCGGCATGTACATGAACTATAGGGTGTAAGTCCCGAACCCCGAAGACAGAAGTAGAGGTTAGCCAAGAGCAAGGGTGTCCGTGGTGACGCGGAATCTGAAGGAAGCTGGAGGCAAAACACCGGTCCGAGGAACACGAACCTCATATAAGGCTAGGTATGATTGAGTGAGTTTGCGAAACAAAACAAAGCTCTTTCTGTCGAAGGTCATATCGAGTAAATGAGGCGGATAGATGGTGTGAAAGTGCATGTACTTACCCGGGGAGGTCTGGCTGGCACGCCAAGTAACCTTGGTAACCTATCTAGTGATAGATAACTGAACAGTCAGAAGTCAGCAGAAGTCATAGTACTCTTTTCGAGCTCGAGACGAAAGAGGAAGGACTGAACAATTAAGGAGAACGAATCGCTAGGCGTTCACCTTCTGTGTGGAAGCAGACAATCCGATAGGACTTACTTGAAGGAGGAAGTGGTGAATCCCACGGGGGACTTCAAGAGGGTGGAGCAGAAGATGGCACAAATAGAAGAATTCGTTCACGTGGAGAGGATATCAATGTTGATGGAAATGATTTTGTCACGGGAAAATCTCCTGGCGGCACTGAAACGAGTCGAACAGAATAAAGGAGGTCACGGAGTAGATGGCATGTCCGTAAAAGACCTACGAAGACACCTCTACGAAAATTGGGACTCCATTCGACAGTCGTTGAGAGAAGGAACCTACAAGCCCTTACCCGTCCGTCGAGTCGAAATCCCGAAACCGAACGGTGGAGTAAGACTTCTAGGGATCCCTACCGTGACGGATCGTTTCATCCAACAAGCGATTGCCCAAGTGTTGACGAAAATCTTTGATCCGACCTTCTCGAACCATAGCTATGGTTTCCGACCAGGTAGAAGGGGACATGATGCGGTTAGGGAAGCAAAGGGTTATATCAAAGAAGGATATCGTTGGGTAGTCGATATAGACCTAGAGAAATTCTTTGACAAGGTGAATCACGACAAACTGATGGGGATCTTGGCGAAAACGATCAAAGATCGAATTCTACTGAAGGTAATTCGCCGGTATCTTCAATCAGGCGTGATGATCAATGGAGTGGTAATGGAAACGGACATGGGAACGCCTCAAGGCGGCCCGCTTAGTCCACTTTTATCAAACATCATGCTTCATGAATTGGATAAAGAGCTTGAGAAACGTGGACATAAGTTTGTTCGGTATGCGGATGACTGTAACATCTATGTGAAAACAAAGAAAGCAGGAATTCGTGTCATGAACTCCATTACGAACTTTATAGAGAAGGAGTTAAAGCTCAAGGTAAATAAAGAGAAATCGGCGGTAGACCGTCCTTGGAAACGGAAGTTTCTCGGTTTCAGCTTCACACTCAATAAGACTCCAAAGGTACGGATTGCGAACGAAAGTGTGAAACGTTTGAAGAACAAGATTCGTGAAATTACATCAAGGTCGAAACCGTATCCAATGGAGAAAAGGATTGAGAAACTGAATAAGTATTTAATGGGATGGTGCGGATATTTTGCCTTGGCAGAAACACCAAGTAAGTTCAAAGAATTTGATGAATGGATTAGACGAAGGCTTCGGATGTGTTTGTGGAAAGAATGGAAAACCCCGAAAACAAGAATTCGGAAACTCAGAGGATTAGAAGTTCCAAGCCATAAAGCATTCGAATGGGGCAATACACGCAAGAAATATTGGCGGATTGCCTGCAGTCCCATTCTACACAAAACCCTCGACAACTCCTATTGGAAGCGTCGAGGGTTAAGAAGTCTATTCGAAAGATATCAAGCACTACGTCATACTTAATTGAACCGCCGTATACCGAACGGTACGTACGGTGGTGTGAGAGGTCGGGGGTTAGTCACCCCCTCCTACTCGATTTATTTAAAAAATATGACAACGACTTTTTAGGTCGGTCGAAAGCGGGGAGGCTTTGTTTAAGTGTGTAAACAAAGAAGAATGGGATGGCTGATCCTTTTGATAATGCTGCTGGTTGTCGTCGCCGGTTGTTCTTCATCTGCTGCTGAATCAACGGAACAAAAAAAGCCGAAAAAACAGGATCATCGAGTTGTCTCATTATCTGTTGCCGTTACGGAAATTTTTGATGCATTAGATATTGATTTAGTTGGCGTCCCCACAAGCAGCAAAAAACTGCCGGAGCGGTATAAGAATGCGAAAAGAGTGGGGTATGCTAAAAATCCTGATATGGAAGTTTTGATGTCTTTAAAACCTACTGATGTATACTCTGTTTCAACTATTCAATATGATTTAGAGCCAGTGTTTGAAAAACATAACGTTCAAGTAGATTTTTTGGATTTAACCAGTCTTCAATCAATGGAAAAGGAAATTCTTGCACTCGGAGAAAAATATGAACGACAAAAACAAGCGAAGAAGATCGTTGATAGATTCGAAAAAAAAGTAAAAGAAATCCAGAAAAAAACTCGTAACTTGGAAAAACCAAATGTTTTAATCTTACTCGGAGTTCCCGGAAGTTACTTAGTGGCAACAGAGCATTCCTATATTGGCGATCTAGTGAAATTGGCGGGTGGAAACAACGTGATTCAAGGAGAGAAAGTGGAGTATTTAGAATCTAACACAGAATATTTATATGAATCCAATCCCGATGTCATATTAAGGCTTGCTCACGGCATGCCGGAGGAAGTAGTCAAAATGTTCGATGAAGAATTTAAGAAAAACGATATATGGAAGCATTTTGATGCTGTCAAAAATGGCAGGGTGTATGATCTGGAAGAAGAATTGTTCCCGACTACCGCAACCATTCGAGCGGATGAAGCTTTAGATGAATTGGTGAAATATTTGTATCCTGAGTTTCATGAATAAGCGGACAAAAAAGAAAAGGGTGCTGATCCATGAAGAAAACGTGGCTAACTTTTGCAGTAGTGACCACAATGCTGGTTGTTGTCACTTTTTTCTCTATTGTGAACGGAAGTTTGGAAATTGGCGTTGCTGAGTTGATCAGAGGCCTTTTGTTTGGTGGAAATGAAGATGTAGAAGTCATAAAAGATATGAGATTTCCGCGGATCATTGTGTCCCTTTTTGCTGGAGCAAATTTGGCGGTATCGGGATTATTATTGCAGGCAGTTATGAGAAATCCTTTGGCGGAAGCTGGGATCATCGGGATTTCTTCAGGAGCCAATTTTGTTGCATTAACTATGATCAGCTTCTTTCCTACGTTGTTTTTTTGGATGCCGCTGTTTGCTTTTCTAGGAGGGATACTTGCCTGTTTTCTTGTCTATTCCTTTTCATGGAAATCAGGGCTCAGCCCCCTTCGATTAATTTTAGTTGGGGTGGCAGTCAATGCGGTGTTTACTGCATTATATGAATCCTTTAACTACAGAGGCTATACGACAACCAGTTCTGCGAAAGCTACTGCATCAACATTATCTCAACAAACGTGGGACGATGTTCAAACAATTGTTATATATGGTTCCATCGGTTTAATATTGTCCTTGCTCGTTTATTCTTGGTGCAACATGCTGGCTTTACAAGATAAAACGGCGCGAAATCTGGGGCTTCACGTGACAAGAGCTCGGGTTATTATATCTGCGATTGCAGTTTATTTGGCAAGCGTCACAACCGCAACTGTTGGGGTCATTGCATTTGTCGGTTTGCTAATTCCCCATATTGGACGGCTATTAGTCGGTTCAGATTATAAAATATTAACACCATTCTCCATTTTATCAGGAGCTTTGCTTATTTTAACGGCCGACACAATCGGAAGGGTGTTTTTAGCGCCGACGGAACTTCCTGCATCCATTATTATGTCATTAATCGGCGGTCCCTTTTTGATTATATTGATTAGAAGGAGTGATCGCATCTATGGAGGTTAAAAATGTTTCATTTTCATATAATCAAAAAGAGGATCAGTTAAAATCAATTAACCTTGCTGTTGAACCTGGTAAAATTACGACGATTATCGGTCCGAATGGATGCGGAAAATCCACATTATTAGAAGTTATGTCTAGCCACAATGCACCGCAAAAAGGCCAGATTATTTTGGACGGAAAATTGATTCAACAATATAAGCCGAAGGAATTGGCGAAGAAACTATCGGTTGTTCATCAAAAAAATGAAATTCCTTTTGATATCAATGTCGAGAACCTGGTGAGCTACGGCCGCATGCCGTATAAAAGATTTTTTCATCATCATAACTCAGAAGAGGATGAAGAAGTGATTGATTGGGCGCTTTCCATTACCAATTTGCAATCAAAACGAAAAGAAAAAGTAGAACAGCTGTCTGGGGGAGAAAGACAGCGAGTTTGGATAGCGATGGCATTGGCGCAAAAAACCCCTATTTTGTTTTTGGATGAACCGACAACATATTTGGATGTTTATTATCAATTCGAAATTTTAGAGCTCATCAAGAAGTTAAACAGGGAGTATAACATTACGATTGTGATGGTGCTGCATGATATGAATCAAGCCATTCGTTATAGTGATTGGATTATTGTGATGAAAAACGGCGAAATTGTGACGGAAGGTTCTCCAAAAGAAGTGATCACGGAAGGAATGATTGAAAGCATTTATGGGGTAAGAGCCATAGTCAATCATAATGATCAAAGCGGATTTTATGTTGTGCCAATGGGAGTTGCTAGAAGGAATGACAATGCGACATGAATGATCGGGGATTGAGAAAGATCATTGGGAAACTCGTTAGCATTGTTTGCATTGGGATTTTGTTTTTTTCAGCGTATCAAATTATAAGTATCCTTTACGATTACTATACAAACCGGCAAGTTTTAGCTGAAATTCAAGAGGTTTATCAAGAAAATCGTACCGAAAGAACTTCTCACGAAGGCAAGGACTTTGAAAGAATTCGTTCGTCTTTTATTGAATTGCAGCGCATTAACCAAGATATTGTTGGTTGGATTGAAATTCCCGACACATACATTTCGTATCCGATTCTTCAAGCGGAAAACAATGAGTTTTATTTAACAAGAAATTATAAAAAAGAGAAATCAAGGGCTGGAAGCATTTTTATGGATTATCGAAATGATGTGAAAGGCCTAAATCAAAATGTTATCCTTTACGGACATCGTATGAAAGATGACACGATGTTTGGACAATTAGATAAATATCTGGATGAATCGTTTTTCCAGCATCACCGCACCATTTATTTTGATACGTTATATGAAAGCTACGATGCTGAAATCTTTTCAGTATATAAAACGACTACAGATTTTTATTATATCGATACTGAATTTTCCTCTGATGACGAATTTTTATCATTTGTCAATCAGTTAAAAGATCGTTCCATTTATAAGACCGATATTGATATCGAACCGAATGATCAAATTTTAACTTTATCTACTTGTGATTACACGTTTCCTGGAGGAGAAGGGAGACTTGTCATACATGCAAAATTAAAGAAGAACAAGTAAATAGTTGAAAATTTTGAAAATAACAATTGACAATGATAATCATTTTTAATTAAAATGGTAAAGGAGGGATACTTTTGAAAACAAAACTTTTCCAAATCACCCTCACGTTTTTCTTATTGCTCTTATTTACCGGATGCGGGGTAAAAGGAACTGAATCAACAGGAGGGACAAAAGTAACAGAAAGCAAAGTGAAAGTGACCGATGCATCAGGTCGTGAAGTTGCTTTTGACACTCATCCGAAAAAATTTGCTTCATTAACGATCGGTGATATGGATATCATTCATCAATTAGGAGGGGAAATTGTCGGCAGGCCTAGTACGAAGGTAGAGATACCGGAAGAATTAGTAAAAGTAGCAGAAATCGGAAATACACACCAGCCGAATATAGAGAAGATCGTAAGTTTGAAGCCAGATGTGTTAATTGCCAATGTTGGTTTTGATAAAAACATCCCCGCATTGGAGAATCAAGGAATACAAACTATCATGACGGAAGCGAATTCCATTGAAGATATAAAGAAAAACATCGAAACATATGGAACTCTTCTCGGTAAAGAATCGAAAGCTCAAGAGTTGATTAAACAAATCGAGCAAGTCGTTGAGAAGCAAACGGAAGCTTCCGAAGCTCAAGCATTGCTTGTTTATGGAGCACCTGGATCATTTTTAGCAGCTCTCCCAACGTCATTGGCAGGAGATATTTTAGAAAAATCGGGTGGAATCAATGTAGCATCGAACTTTCCAAAGTTAAAAGAATATCCGCAATACGCTCAATTAGCGGTAGAACGTGTGGTGGAAGCTGATCCAGATATCATTTACTTAATCACACACGGTGATCCTAGCGGGGTAGAAAAAGCTTTTAAACAAGAAATGGAAAAAAATGCAGCTTGGAAAAACTTAGATGCAGTAAAAAAAGGAAACATTGTGGTGCTGCCATCGAATTTGTTTGGCACTAATCCGGGGACAAAGATCACAGAAGCAGTGGAATATATGCGTCAAAGCTTGAAAGATATAGGAAAGGATTCATGATGAATCGAAAGAAACGAATATGGCTTATCATCATTCTGATCATCTTATTGTTTCTAAGCGTATTCTATAGCCTGACAGCAGGCAGTATCTCTATTTCATTTAAGGAATTTTTTGCGGATATGGGCGATAAGGAATCGTTAGTGTACCGTGTTGTTTGGGATTTGCGGCTCCCAAGGATTCTCGTTGGGCTGCTTGTCGGCATGTGTTTAGCGGTTTCGGGTGCGATTTTACAAGGTGTAATGAAAAACCCGCTTGCGGATCCCGGTATTATTGGCGTGACGTCTGGGGCAGGACTGGCAGCGACGGTGATCATGGTGCTGTATCCCGATCAACTGCACATTTTGCCTTTAGCAGCCTTTCTTGGCGCTTTTCTTACGGCTATGCTCATTTATTTGCTAGCTTGGCAAGATGGAACTTCCATTGTTCGAATTATGCTGGTCGGGATTTCAATCAACGCCTTTTTAGGTGCGATCATGTCATGTATTATGATTTTACATAGCGACAAAGTTCAAGCGGTTCTGCCGTGGCTAAATGGCGGGATTAGCGGCGTAAGCTGGGTGCATGTAGAGATGATTGTTTATTATGCCATTTTTGCACTGGCATTAGCGTTTTTTTCCATCAAACATATCCGCATGCTGATGCTGGGGGATGAGGTGGCCACTTTATTAGGCCATCAAGTGGAAAGAAGCAGATTTTTCTTAATTTTTGTCAGTGCTCTTTTAGCTGGAATAGCCGTCAGTGTGGCCGGACTGGTAGGATTTGTAGGTCTTATCGTTCCGCATATCATTCGATTGCTCATCGGAAACGATTATCGTTATTTGCTGCCATTATCCTGTGTAGGCGGCGGCATACTCGTTGTGTTCGCAGATGCTGCGGCAAGAAGCTGGTTTGATCCTATTGAACTGCCGGTAGGGATCCTGCTGTCTTTTCTAGGCGGTCCGTTTTTCCTATATTTGGTCTTTAAAGGGGGAGTGAAGCATGCTCACCGTTAAAGATCTGACTTACCACCATTCCAAACGATTCGGCATCAACGAAATGAATCTGGAATTGCCAAAGGGTGAAGTGATTAGCATTATCGGCCCTAATGGATCAGGAAAATCCACCTTGCTGCGGCTCATCGCTGCCTTATTACAGCCCCAAAATGGCGAGATCATTCTCGATGGAAAAAATATCGTTTCTGCGAATCGAAAAGATATTGCAAAACAATTAACTATGCTGCCGCAAACACATGATGTTACGCTCGATTTTACCGTACGTGAATTAGTAGAGTTCGGCAGGAACCCTTATAAACGCAAATTTGCCCCATTCAGTCAAGAAGATAAAGAAATCGTTGATTGGGCGTTAGCTCTTGCCAATGTGAAACAATATGAACATCAACACTTGTCTTCCTTATCAGGAGGCGAGAGGCAAAGAGCATGGATTGCGATGGTTCTTGCCCAGAGTACTGAATATTTATTATTGGATGAACCGACCACGTTTTTAGATATTGTACATCAATTGGAAATTTTGGAGGTTGTCCAAACGATCAATCAACAGTATAACAGGACGGTCATCATGATTCTTCACGATCTGAATCAAGCCGCACAGTATAGTGACCGCTTAATCGTGATGAAAGACGGGACGATTTATCAACAAGGCAGTCCAGAGGAAGTATTTTCGGAAAAAATGTTTGAAGAGGTATTTGGTATTTCTGTCTCCATCCATGATATGGATGGAAAACCAATGTTTATTCCAAAACGATTCAAAAGAAAGGGGAAAAAAGAATGTACATCGTTACCAATTCCATTCGCGTGAAAAAAGGATATTCCGGAAAGTTAGTGGAGCGTTTTAAAATTAGAAAGGGAATTGAGAAATTTCCTGGGTTCATTCGTTTAGATCTCTTAGTAACAGACGGATTAAAAGATTATGACGAAGTTCGTGTATACACAACATGGGAGAACAAAGAAAGCTTCGAAGGTTGGTTCCACAGCGATGTGTTCCAAAAAGCGCATGAAAATCGAAAACAACATGACTATGTTATTGGAAATCAAGTGTCCTTCCATGAGCTAGCATATTCCTATGTAAAAGAAGATGAGCGTGCTGTCGAAAATTTATAAATAAAAGATGGCAGAGCGATTTTTGTGAAGAAAGTTACAAAAATTGATTGGAAAAAGAATAGATATCCGAATTGCGGCCTTTTCCAAATGAATTGCGGGAAAAGGTCGTTTATTTTTTTCAGCAAAAACAAAAAATGTAGCACGGGGCTGTCCAGAAAGTCAAATCCCTATTGAAAACCAAAAATCATTAACATCGATATTTCAACGTTTCTAAAATAAAAGGGGGCCGTAAATAAGCCGAAAAAACGACTTATTAGACAGCCCCAATCAAGAAAATAGTTAGTTAAAACCGCAAACACTCCGGCTTGGACAGCGGAACAGCTGTTAGAAACAAGAAAATAGGTAGTTAAAGGCAGCTGCTAAAACAAAATTTGTATAAAAAAATGATTGCAAAAGATTTTTCAATATCCTTTGCAATCAAAACTTTACTTCGTTTTTTCACTCTTTTTCAGCAGGAATTTCTTTGCCGTTCAATATTAGTTTGAACGTAACGTCACCCTTTAAAGATGCAGAAACCGCACAATATTTTTGTTTGCCTAATTGGATGGCGCGCCAAACTTTTTTCGGCGTTATATCCCCATTTACTGTAAATGTGATGGTATAAGCGGTGAAAGAAGAGGGCAATTCTTCGCGACGCGTGCCGTCGACTGTAATATCAATTGCCTCAATATGATCTAATTCATGTCTTAAAATCATCGTTACATCAATTCCAATGCAGCCGGCAAGAGCCGCTAGGAGCATTTCTGTTGGGGTTGCGGCACTTCCTTCTCCACCGTAGTTTTCCGTGGCATCCATTGCCATTTTGTATCCGGATGGACCGACTGCTTCAAAAGCACGGCCGCCCTGCCATGTTGCTTTAATTTGCATATTGTTCAATTCCTCTCTTTTAAAACTCTGTAACTTGTTGCAAAAATTTTTGTGCCCGCGCTGTTTGCGGATGTTCAAAAAATGCTGCTGGCTTCGCATCTTCTACGATAACGCCGTCTGCCATAAATAAAATGCGGTCAGCGGCACTCCGGGCAAATTTCATCTCATGCGTTACAATAATCATCGTCATGCCGTCTTCTGCTAATTCTTTCATTACTTTTAATACTTCTCCTACAAGCTCCGGATCAAGTGCAGAAGTCGGTTCATCGAATAGCATCAACTTCGGTTCCATCGCAAGAGCTCTTGCGATCGCTACACGCTGTTGCTGCCCGCCTGACAGCTGAGACGGATAAGCATCTTCTTTTGCTGCAAGCCCGACTTTTTCTAACAAATTGGCTGCGATGCTGTATGCTTTTTTCTTCGGCATTTTTTTCACTACTAATAAAGCTTCCATTACATTTTGGACGGCCGTTTTATGCGGGTATAAATTAAATTGTTGAAACACCATCCCTGTTTTTCGACGAATGGCATAAATTTCTTTTTGTTGTGCTTTTTTTGAAGCATTTGCATCAATCACGTGACCGTCGACTGTAATGGTGCCGCCTGTAATTGTTTCAAGTCCGTTGATGCATCTTAAAAACGTACTTTTTCCTGAACCGCTTGGACCAATGACTGCCACTACTTGATGGGCTGGAATGGATAATGAAATATTTTTTAATATTTCATGCTGTCCAAAATTTTTCTGTAAATTTTTAATCTCTATCATGCTGTCACCACCTTAATAAACAGACAGCCGTTTTTCGATTTTATTTAATAAAAATGTAAAGAATGTACTCATAATCCAATACATCGCTGCAATGGCTGCATAAAACGGCATGTAAACATAATATTGCGCCACTAATAATTGAGCAGAGCGCATTAATTCTGTGACCGCAATAACGGATACGAGCGATGTTTCTTTTAACATTCCGACAAATGTATTGCCAAGTGGGGGGATAGCGTAGCGAATCGCTTGAGGGATGATAATTCGGCGCATCGCCTGGCGTTCCGTCATACCAGTTGCGAGCGCTGCTTCTGTTTGCCCTTTTGGTATGGATTGAATCGCACCGCGAAACGCTTCTGAAACATAAGCGCCGATGTTAATACTTAGTGCAATATACGCAGCAGTTAATGGGCCTAATTCAATCCCATAATCAACTAAGCCATAATAAACGATGACGATTTGCACCAATGCCGGTGTCCCCCGAATAATGGACACATAGGCTCTTGCTATACCACGCAGAATGCGATTGCCCTTAAGTCGGGCAATCGCAATGATTAAACCAATGATTAAACCGAAGAACATGGAAACTACAGTAATGAGTAATGTATAATATGCCCCTTTTAACAAAAAAGGCAAGTTTTCAATGACTAAGTCCATTTTGGCAACCTACTTTCATCATTCTTCGGTCGGCTCTTCGTCAAACCATTTTACATAAATTTCTTTATATGTTCCGTCTTCTTTCATTTCTTTCAATGCTTTATTTAAAGCATCCACCAATTCTTTATTGCCTTTTTTCACAGCAACGCCAGCTTGGTCCTCCTTAATTGGATCGCCGACGGCTTTAATTTTATAGCCGTTTTCTTCAATGACTGGTTTTAATGCATAGACATTGTTGATCGTTGCATCAATTCTGCCAGCATCCAAGTCTTTTAATGTTGTAATCACGTCATCATATGTGTTGATTTTAAAATCGCCCACTTTTGGCAATAATTCATTTCGCAAATATGCTTCATCATTCGTACCAAGTCCAACTCCGATTGTTTTTCCTTTAAAATCATTAACAGATTTGATGTCATTATTGTCTTCCCGAACGATCACTTTGACTTTATTTGTAATATATGGTTCTGTAAAATCGATTTGTTTTTTCCGTTCATCTGTGATTGTCACTTGGCTTACTAAAATATCGAATTTACCTTTTTGAAGCCCAGGAATTAAACCAGAAAATTCTTGTGCAACAAAATTTGCTTTAACTCCTAGACGTTTTGCCAATTCTTTCGCAATGTCAACGTCAAAGCCGTCGTATTCTTTGTTTTCATTCATAAAATTATAAGGTGCATAAGTACCCATAATGCCGACAGTGATTTCGCCTTTATCTTTGATTTCCTGTAATGCGTTTTTCTCTTGATTTTGAGTTTGTTTTTCTTTTTGATCATTGTTATTGCCGCATGCTGAAAGTATTAGAGCTGCTATTGCAATGAGTGAAATGAACCATCTTATTTTTTTCATGTTTATCCTCCTTCATTAGACACCAAAGATTCCAAAAAATTCAAAGTGTACAGTTTCTTCAATGAGCTGTTGAAGTGTTTTTTGCTGTAATGCATCTTTTGATGATGGCGATTGAAATAGCCATCTGGCTAAAACTCCTTCCAGGAGGCTCATGATGAATACTGCCAGTAATTTTGGATCTACTTCACGCGAGATCATTTTCAGTTCTTTGGCCTGTGCAATATTTTCCGCAAAAGCTGTTTCCATGTCTGCTTTAATCTCTTCCACTTTTTCTTGTATCTTTGGCTGAGAATGAATGCCTTTTAGCAATATGTTCATGAAATACTTATTGTTTTCAGCGAAATGAAAAATTCGTTCAAACATTTGTGTCGTGGAAGCAACGGAATCTTGCAAGTCCACTTTTTTTGTGCGGTACCCTAGTTTGATTGCATCTAAAAGTTGGGCACGACCTATTTCCAGCATCTCAAGCGCGATCGCTTCTTTGCTTTTAAAATACCAATAAAATGTCCCTTGGGACACATTGCCTTTTGCGACGATATCTGAGACTTTCGTTTTTTCATAGCCAACTGTCGCAAATAATTCTAATGCAATTTGCAATAATTGCTGTTTTCTTTCCTGTCTTCGAGCTTCTGCCTGCACTATACCCCCCCTGACTGACTCATTAGTCAATTAAATCCTATAAGATTACTATAAATTAGTCAACACTTTTGCTTCATTTTTTTAAAAAGCCATGCTGCAAATTTAGAAATGGTTGGGCTGAAAAGAATAACAGAGCGAATCACCGTTATTTTATGGAAATCTGCATTACGTTATTCGTCCCGCTTTCACACACAGTCCTCTGTGTTCGTTCATGAACATAGCAAGAGAAGAAATCAAAGAAACAATGCTTTTCATGTGGAAAAAATGAATCTGCCGATGTCTGCAACTGTTTTGCTGTTAACGAGATCAACTATCAACGTTTTCTTCATTATTTTCGACTGTATATCCCAGCAATTGATTTAGCTGACTTAGGAAATCAGTGAAAAAGGGGATAAAGATGGATTCATTGTGACTTTTACCCTTTAGGATTTTATTAGCAAAAAAACAATGACGACGTTTGCGAACACTTCTCCTTCTGCAAAGAGCCTTGCTTTTATGCGAAAAAAAAGAGCAGGAATGAGGATAAAATTTTGACACGTAATCAAGTTGTCTTGCATTTAGTTGTGGATAAAGATAATCAAGAATACCAATTCACATTTCAGGATCCACTTTTTCTACATGATTATCACAGATAAAGAAAATCAAGAATACCAATTCACCTATATTTTCAAAATGATCCTATCTTCTTTAAGTTTTCCTTCAAAAATATCTTCCTCAATTTCTGCTCGACGGTTTTTTATGAAATATCTTGGCCTTTGTTCACCTAACGTGTGCTAAAGATACCTTTACTTTGAAAAGCCGATGGCAAGAGCATCTTCTGTGGTTGAAGCGATCACACTCTGTTCTAATAGACCTAATTTAAAAAGTTTTATAAATTTTCAATACATAGTGTCTATAGGATTAATTTACTATGGTAAAATATTACACGTAAATGTTGTTAGGTATTTTGGAGGTATCATTATGTCGAAAATTGTCAACGCTTTTCGAATGCTCCTTTTATTGAAATCACGAGGACGAATGCAAATTAAAGAATTAGCAGAAGAACTTGAATTAAGTGAAAGGGTTATTCGAGTTTATCGAGATCAATTAGAAATGGCTGGATTCCATATTCAGACAGCTAGGGGAAGATATGGAGGTTATGTTCTGCCGAAAAGCAATATTTTTGAATACTTGTCGCTTTCACCAAAAGAATTAGAAGCGTTAGTAAAGGCAAGTGAATATTTAAAAAATCATCCTACCTTTTTGCAATTCAATGATTTTGAAAGTGCCGTCATGAAGATTCAAAGTATTTCCAAACAGCAGATTCAGTCTTCGTCTGAATGGCAGCCAATTATTTTAGAGGAAAAAGCAAATGTCGATTGGAATCATGAAAAAGATAAGTATGAACAATTAAATTTTGCAATCGCGGCTCGCAGAAAAGTGAAAATTGTTTATGAGGCTTTAAATTCAGACCGCACTGAACGCATCATTCATCCTTACAAACTGATTCCGTATAAAAAATTTTGGTATTGCATTGCTTATTGTGAGCTGAGAAATGATTATCGTGATTTTAAATTAACTAGAATTCAAGATTATCAAATATATGAAGAAAGGTTTCAGCGTGATGAATCATTTCGGCTCGAAGACTATATAGGTAAAACGAGTATTTATGCTGATACCTATTTTGTTGAATTGCATGTAAAACCACCATTTTCCAAGATTTTAAGTGAAAAGATCTATTCAGAGGATCAAGAAATAGAGCAACAACAAGATGGATCCATCATTTTTCGGGCGACGATGTCCGGGTTGCCGGAATTAACTAGTTTTGTATTAAGCATGGGATCTGCAGTTCAGGTGCTCGGTCCGAATGAACTTCGCCAAAGCGTCGAGGAAGAAGTAGAAAAAATGTCAAAAAATTTTTTAAACTGACATATTAAGTTCCGGAATAGATGATAGGATGATGATAGAAAAGCTTGGAGGGAAAAGAAATGAGACTTCGATGCCAATTTGAGGTTGAAAGGCTTCCCGTTGCTTTATCGAATATTAATATGAAATTTTAGTGTATCTAGAGTAGGTGCAAATATTTAAAAATATCGCAGGGAGCGGGATTAAATGAAGTTTATTGCCCATATACGCGAAAGTGATAATAAAATACAAACTGTTAAAGATCATTTGTTAGAAGTAAGAGATTTAGCTGAATCCTATGGGGAAAAGCTAGGTGTAAGACATTTAACTGGTCTTGCGGGTGTGCTTCATGATCTTGGAAAATGCACAAATGAATTTAGAGAATACATATTAGAAGCAGTAAATAATCCTGATGCACCGCCTAGAAGAGGAAGTGTTGACCATTCAACTGCAGGTGGGAAACTTCTCTATGAGATTTTTCATACAAGCGAGAAGTTAGATCCTCATAAAGGTCTCTTAGCAGAAGTGGTGGGAAATGCGATAATTTCTCATCACTCGTATCTTCAAGATTTTTTAAATCCAGATTTAGAATCAAATTACTTAAAAAGAGTTCGTGATAAAGAATTGCCTGAATTTGATAGGATAAAGCAATATTTTTTTAAATATGTTATGAATGAGAGAGATTTTCATAATTATGTTGACAAAGCAGCTGAAGAGTTAAAACAATTTTTAGCAAAAGAGTCATCAGGAAATTATGAAAAGCAACTAATGTTTTTAACCAAATTTGTATTTAGTGCTTTAATTGATGCTGATAGAACGAATACAAGATTATTTGAAGAAAATAAAACCAATGACCCTATAAACAATCATGAAGAGTTATTTGATATATACTACGAAAGGCTCATGAGAAAAATCAATTCATATAGTAAACAAAAGGATGCCTGTACACCTATTAATCTTCTAAGAAAAGAAATGTCTGATCAGTGTGATAAATTTGCTGAGAGAGCATCAGGAATATATACGTTATCTATCCCAACTGGTGGAGGGAAAACATTAGCAAGTTTAAGATATGCTCTTAAACACGCGAAACTTTATAACAAAAAACACATCATTTTTGTAGTCCCCTATACAACTATTATTGAACAAAACGCAGAAGAAGTTAGAAAAATATTAAAAGATGATGCCAATATATTAGAGCATCATTCAAACGTTATTGAAGATATAGATGATGATGAAAATCAAGATGGCTTGATTAGTGTGCAACAAAAATTAAAATTAGCCAAAGATAATTGGGATTCACCAATTATTTTTACAACGATTGTACAATTTTTGAACGTTTTTTACGCAAATGGGAGTAGAAATATTAGGAGGCTACATAATTTAAGTCATTCAGTGATTATTTTTGATGAAGTGCAAAAAGTTCCTATTTCATGTGTATCTCTATTTAATCAGGCACTAAACTTTTTAAAAACTTATGGTTGCTCCAGCATCGTGCTTTGCACTGCAACTCAACCAGCATTAGACTTCGTTGAGCATAAATTAGAAATAAATACGGATGCGGAAATGGTCAAAAACCTAAATTATGTAATTAATGCATTTAAACGGGTGGAAATCATTGATAAAGCAACAAATGAAACATTTAATAATGAAAAACTATCCAATTTTATTGAGGCAAAAATAAGAGAAGTACAAAGTGTGTTAGTTATTTTAAATACGAAATCAGTTGTGAAAGATCTGTATACTCAATTGAAAATGAAGAAGATAAATTTACCAATTTATCATTTGAGTACATCAATGTGTGCTGCTCATCGTAATAAAATTTTAGGTGAAATAAAAGATCATCTGAAAGAGGGTAATAAAGTAATTTGTGTAAGCACCCAACTGATTGAAGCGGGGGTAGATGTTAGTTTCGATTGTGTGATTCGCTCATTAGCAGGATTAGATTCCATTGCACAAGCTGCAGGCAGATGCAATCGGCACGGTGAAAAGGACATACAAAATGTTTATGTTATAGACCATGAAGAAGAAAAGTTAAATCGTTTAAAAGAAATAGCTGTTGGAAAAGAAGTTGCGAAAAGAATTTTGATTGATATAAGCCGCGATCAGGCCAATCATGGTGGCAGCATCTTGTCTATGCAAGCGATGGAAAGATATTTTAAAGAGTATTATACGGAATTCAAGCAGAGTTTGAATTATTTTATACCGAAATTGAAAAAAGAAATGGTAGAGCTATTGATAGCCAATAGAAGAAAAAGCTCCTATAGCCAAGCATATTTTCAAAAAAATGGTGCGCTTCCTCCGTTATTTTTAGTAAATAGCTATAAAACAGCGGCTGAACATTTCCGAGTGATTGACGACATGACTACTTCCGTAATTGTTCCGTATGGTGATGGTAAAGAAATTATCGCTGAATTCAATAGCAATAAAAGCATTTATGAATTTTCCCAGCTTTTGCGAAAGGCTCAGCAATATACGATCAACATCTTCGATTATGAACGCGAACAATTAATCAAAAATGATGGGTTAGTGCGTTATTTAGACGGCAAAGTCCTAGCCTTAAAAGAGGGAGCATATGATAAGGAATTCGGCCTCAACCTTGAAAATGACAGCCATTTGGATGTAAGTATATTTTAAAAGATGCTTACTTAAGAGGGGTCTGGGGTCTTAAATAAAATAAAGTACAATCAAAAGGGTGCCAATTACTTTTGGTGCACCCTCTTTCAAATAATATAATATATTTTTCAATCCACGCTTTTAAAAGCGACAATTTATTATACCATAATCAAGATTCAAATATTATATTTCATATAATATATTATTTAAATTGAATATTTTCTGAAAAAAGATTATTATTAAATTATTAAAAAATTCAAAAAGGAGGTGTCTGTATTGAGAAACGCTATTGAATTTGAAGTTTATGGTGATTACGCCTTATTCACGGATCCTTTGACAAAAATGGGAGGTGAAAAGCTGTCCTATCAAGTGCCAACCTACCAGGCGTTGAAAGGAATTGTCGAGTCGATTTATTGGAAGCCCACCATACTTTTTATCATTGATGAGGTTCGAGTGATGAATCCGATTCGAATGGAATCCAAAGGCATTCGGCCAATTGAATATGGTGGGGGAAATACACTGGCTCATTATACGTATTTAAAAGACGTAAGATATCAAGTGCGTGCACATTTTGTTTTTAATCCGCACCGTCCTGATCTTGCTTTTGATCGCAACGAACATAAGCATCACAACATACTAAAACGTTCACTGAAAGCTGGAGGACGAAGAGATATCTTTTTAGGCACTAGAGAATGTCAAGGGTATGTTGAACCGTGTGTATTTGGTGAAGGTGAAGGATTTTATGACGATTATGGCGATATTCATCTAGGTACCATGGTTCATGGGATTAATTACCCAGATGAAACCGGTAGAAACGAAATGGAAGTACGTCTATGGAATCCAGTTATGAAGAATGGCATTATTCAGTTTATTAGGCCAGATCAATGTACACATGTTCGAAAAATCAAAAAAATGGATCCGAAGCATTTCGATAAAACAAATATTGAATCTGCTGATGAACTGTTAAATCAATTAGGAGGGGGAGGTGAATAAATGAGCTGGTTATTAAATTTATATGAGACATATGAAGCCAATTTAGATCGTGTAGGTGTAATGGAAAAAAAGCATAATGAACAAGAGTATACTTTGTTGCCGATTTCTCATACGACTCAAACCGCGCATATTGAAGTGAATATCACAGAAGACGGGCAATTTCATTCGGCAACAGTCATTAAGGAAGTGACTGTCATCCCTTGCACAGAAGATTCTGCCAATCGAGCAGGTTCAAAAATAGCTCCTTACCCGCTTCACGATAAATTAAGCTATGTAGCAGGCGATTTTGTTACATATGGTGGGGAAATAAAAAAAGAAGAACCCTTTAGCTATTATATTCAACAGTTGAAAGATTGGGCAGAATCCCCTTATGCAACAAAGAAAGTAAAAAGTATTTATCACTATTTAAGCCAAAAGCGGCTTATTAAAGATTTAGTGGCTGCAAACATTTTGTATCTAGATCCGAATGGGCGTTTAATTGATAAATGGAATAAAAAACACGAAGCTTTATATGGAAGCAAACCACCTATTTTTTCGGTCATTAGCGGTGGAGTGGAGAGTGCTTTTGTTCGTTTCAATGTTTATTCACCTCATACTATATTGACAAAGGTTTGGAACGATTCTGAAATGTACGATTCATTTATTTCTTACTACAAAGACCTCTTAAAGAACAACGACGAAGATTTTTGTTATGTAACAGGAAAAAAGTTGCCAGTCACTGATAAACACGCAAACAAAATTAGAAATGCTGGCGATAAAGCGAAACTAATTTCAGCCAATGACACGAGTGGTTTTACATTTAGGGGACGTTTCGATAAAAGTAATGAGGTAGCCACCATTAGTTATGATGTTTCCCAAAAGGCGCATAATGCACTGAAATGGTTGATTAACAGGCAGGGAAAAATCATTGACCAACGCGTGTTTCTCGTATGGGGAAATGATGAAATTACTCTACCAGATCCGACAGAAGATACTTTTGCTATCCATCCCATACCATTAGAAAAAAAAGAAAGAAAATCATTTACGAATCAGGAATTTGCTAATGAAATAGCCAAAGCTTTGGAAGGGTATAAAGCGAATCTGACAACAAAGTCCGAGGTGAATATTTTAATCCTTGATTCTGCTACTACGGGCCGTCTTGCTGTGCTTTATTATCGAAATATGAATAGGGAACTGTATTTACAACGACTGGTTGAATGGCACTCAACTTGCGCGTGGCTTCACCGTTATCGAAAAGATGAAGAAAAGAAAGCGGTTCAATTTTATGGAGCTCCCGCGACTAAAGATATTGCGTTTGCTGCTTATGGGCCGAATGCAAACGATAAAGTAGTGAAAGGACTGATGGAGCGCATCTTGCCTTGTATTGTCGATGGTAAAAAAATTCCACTGGATATTATCAGAAGCGCTTTTTATCGCGCTTCAAATCCAGTAGCAATGGATAACTGGGAATGGGAAAAAACGCTAAGTATTACCTGCGCTTTAATTAATAAACAGGAGGGATTAAATATGGCGCTAGATACAGAAAATAACGACCGCGATTATTTATTTGGGAGGTTATTGGCCATTGCGGATGTGCTGGAAAGACGAGCTTTGGATTCTGATGAAACGCGAGCTACGAATGCCATCAGATATATGAACGCTTTTTCCAGACACCCCGAAAGAACATGGAAGATCATTCAGGAAAGTATTCAACCTTATCAAATGAGGCTCGGGACAAGAGGACTATATTTGTCCAAACTAATTGATGAAGTGGCTTCTAGAATGAAATTTGAAGATTTTAATAACAAACCGTTATCTGGTAAATACCTATTAGGTTTTTATAGCCAACGACATGCATTATATCAGAAATCAGAAAAAAATACTGAACCAACTAATGAAGTAGGAGGAATGTAATATGTCAATCTTAGATCATAAAATTGATTTTGCTGTTGTATTATCGGTAAAAAAAGCCAACCCAAACGGAGATCCATTAAATGGAAATCGTCCAAGACAAAATTATGACGGACATGGGGAAATTTCGGATGTGGCCATTAAACGAAAAATCAGAAATCGACTGCAGGATATGGGAGAGTCCATTTTTGTTCAATCAAATGATCGAAGAGTCGATGATTTTCAAAGTTTAAAGGAGCGTGCAGAAGCACACCCGGAATTAAAGAAAATTATGAGTTCTAAAAACGGTTCAAGTGAAGAGTTTGCCAAGATAGCTTGCCAGTTATGGATCGATGTCCGCGCTTTTGGTCAAGTTTTTGCCTTTAAAGGATCCGATTTATCTGTCGGTGTTCGTGGTCCTGTTTCAATCCATACGGCAACAAGTGTCGACCCTGTTGATATTGTCAGTATGCAGATTACCAAAAGTGTCAACTCTGTAACGAATGAGAAACGAAGCTCTGATACTATGGGAATGAAACATCGAGTGGATTTTGGGGTATATGTTTTTTACGGCAGTATCAACACACAATTGGCAGAAAAAACAGGATTTACAAATGAAGATGCGCTAAAAATCCAACAAGCTCTTGTTACATTGTTTGAGAATGACGCATCTGCTGCGAGACCTGAAGGAAGCATGGAAGTGCACAAAGTTTATTGGTGGGAGCACAATTCAAAACTGGGACAATATTCTTCCGCTAAAGTTCATCGTTTATTAAAAATTGAAAAAAATGTGGAAGAACCAAAATCGATTGATGATTATACGATCACTTTAAATGAGCTAGATGGTTTAAAAGCTGTGGTCATCGATGGTAAATAATGAGGAAGAAATTTATTTAATGTTGTCCGGTATTCAGCATTTTCAATTTTGTAGACGCCAATGGGCTCTCATTCATATTGAACAGCAATGGGAAGAAAATGTAAGAACGATTGAAGGACAATATCTTCACCGAAAAGCTGACAAGCCATTTATTCGAGAGAAGCGTGGCAATAAACTGATTGTTCGAGCAATGCCTGTAAAGTCAAATGAACTGAAAATTACCGGTGTTTGTGATGTTGTTGAATTTGTTAAAGATAATAATGGTGTAGAAATAGTGGGTGCTGAAGGAAAATATGTTGCCTATCCTATAGAATATAAACGTGGAAAGCCGAAAATAAATGATTCAGATATATTGCAATTAACAGCACAAGTTATGTGTTTAGAGGAGATGTTACTTTGCAAAATAAACATAGGATATATGTTTTATAACGAGATAAAACGGAGAGTAGAAATACCTATAACATTAGAAAATAAAAATAAAGTAAGGTCAATTGTCTTAGAAATGCATGATCATTATAAGCGCAAGTATACGCCTAAAGTGAAAACTGGATCTTTTTGCAAAAACTGTTCCCTCCAAAATATTTGTTTGCCAAATTTAATGAATAAGCGGACTGTAAAAAGTTATATTGAAGGAAAGATAAAAGAATGAAAAAACTGCTTAACACATTATTTATCACTCAATCAGATGTTTATTTATCATTAGACGGCGATAATATTGTCCTTTTAAAAGAGAATGAGAAGATAGGTAGATTACCGCTTCATAATTTAGAATCAATCGTATCCTTTGGCTATACTGGTGCAAGTCCTGCATTAATGGGATATTGTGCAGAAAAAAATATTTCATTAGTTTTTTTAACTAAGAACGGTCGATTTCTGGCAAGAGTGATCGGAAAAAGCAAAGGTAACGTCATCCTTAGAAAGAAACAATATCGTGTGTCTGAAGATGAAGTTATGTCGGTAAAAATTGCACGTAACTTTATTATTGGAAAGATTTATAACAATAAATGGATAATAGAAAGAATGACTAGAGATTATCCATTACGAGTGGATGTAGCTCTTTTTAAAGAAATCTCTCAACATTTATCATCTATCATTCATGATGTGCGAGAGTGTGAAGATTTAGAAAGATTAAGAGGTTTGGAAGGACAAGCTGCTATAAGTTACAATAAACTGTTTAATCAGATGATATTACAGCAAAAAGAAGATTTTTATTTCCACTCGCGATCACGAAGACCGCCATTAGATAACGTGAATGCAATGCTTTCATTTGCTTATACGTTATTGGCAAATGATATGGCATCAGCGTTGGAGGGGGTTGGTCTCGATGCATATGTTGGTTTTTTGCATCGAGATCGACCAGGAAGAGCATCTTTAGCTTTAGATGTAATGGAAGAATTGCGGGGTGTTTACGCAGATAAGTTTGTCTTAACATTGATTAATAAAAAAATTGTTAACAAAGAGGATTTTATAAAAAAAGAAAATGGAGCTGTAATTATGACAGATGAAGCTAGAAAGAAATTCTTATCTGCATGGCAAAATAGAAAACAAGACAAGATAACACATCCATATTTAGGCGAGAAAATAACTTGGGGATTAGTTCCACATGCACAAGCTTTACTATTGGCCCGTCATTTACGTGATGATTTGGATGAGTATCCACCATTTTTATGGAAGTAGGTGTAAATTTTGTTAGTTTTAATAACTTATGATGTTAGTACTGTAAGCAGTGCAGGACAAAAAAGATTAAGGAAAGTGTCAAAAGTATGCCAAAATTATGGCCAACGAGTCCAAAATTCAGTTTTTGAATGTAACGTCGATGCAGCCCAATTTACAGCTTTAAAATTAGAACTTACCAATATTATTGATGAAAATAAAGATAGTCTCAGGTTCTATCAACTAGGAAACAATTATAAGTCTAGAGTAGAGCATATAGGTGTGAAAGCATCACTTGATTTAGAGGATCCTATAATTTTTTAGTGCGAATGTATAATGAGCTTGAAATTCTTGATACATTCGCACCTGATTTTTTTGAAATCATTTCCATATTTTATTTTTTTTTTGAAAAAAGTTCTTTATTTTTATAAAGAAAATGGCGGTTTTTTGTCAAAATTACATCAATTTAAGTAATTTTGAGGAAAAATCGCTGTCGCATCCTTTATGGATGCGTGGATTGAAATCCTTTTTAAATGCTTTGTGAGATCATCCTTATTCGTCGCATCCTTTATGGATGCGTGGATTGAAATACGAATCATCCATGCCGGCCGGTCGTCTGCGATCGTCGCATCCTTTATGGATGCGTGGATTGAAATTTGTTAGCTTTTCAATTTCCTGCTGCTGATTAAGTCGCATCCTTTATGGATGCGTGGATTGAAATAATTGTCTTCAAAGGTTGTCCGGTATTCGGGCTGTCGCATCCTTTATGGATGCGTGGATTGAAATTCATATTTTTGTGCTGTCTGTGGGTTGTAAAAAAGTCGCATCCTTTATGGATGCGTGGATTGAAATTCTAAATACATCCCACAAGAAACGCTTGAGATCATGTCGCATCCTTTATGGATGCGTGGATTGAAATTTCCTTCTTCGTATTCTTCAACTAAATCATCCACCGTCGCATCCTTTATGGATGCGTGGATTGAAATTACAAATCAGATTGCAAGCAAAGTAAGTCAAACGTCGCATCCTTTATGGATGCGTGGATTGAAATAGACGTCATATCGGAGACGAAAAAACAGGAAGCAGTCGCATCCTTTATGGATGCGTGGATTGAAATTAACGCAACTGAACGCGCACGTCAAGCGAATGAGCGTCGCATCCTTTATGGATGCGTGGATTGAAATACGACACCTACCTCCTATGCACTTGGTTCATAAGTCGCATCCTTTATGGATGCGTGGATTGAAATAACGGTGCAGCTAAGCTGTTGCGAAAGAGTTGTCGTCGCATCCTTTATGGATGCGTGGATTGAAATAAGAATCGATGAAAGGTATGACCGACACGCAAAAGTCGCATCCTTTATGGATGCGTGGATTGAAATTTTTTTGGTGATCATAGTTTTATCAAGCACCCATGTCGCATCCTTTATGGATGCGTGGATTGAAATACGTATGAAAAACGTACTTCACCAGTAACAACAGTCGCATCCTTTATGGATGCGTGGATTGAAATTTTTCCTCTTTTTCAGCTTCCTCGAATTTTTCACGTCGCATCCTTTATGGATGCGTGGATTGAAATATCTATGCGATACCATTTGTTGAGGATTAATTGTTGTCGCATCCTTTATGGATGCGTGGATTGAAATAAAATTCGTTCTAAATATGATGTTAGACTAAAAAGTAGACACAGATTATTATAGTAATAATAGAGAAAAATGAGGTGTCTACATGACAAAAAAACAAAGGCGGTACGAGGAAGACTTTAAGCGTCAAACTGTTCGTTATATTTTGGAGGAAGCGAAATCCGTTGCACAAGTGGCTCGTGAGCTCAAAATTAACGAAAATACTCTTCACGGCTGGATGAAAAAATATAAGCAAGAACCTGAAATAACAGAAACCCAAACGTTTCGATCCGAAGACCACGAAGTTCGTGAACTGAAGAAACGTATTCGGGATCTGGAGGAGGAAAACTCCATCTTAAAAAAGGCGATGCACTTCTTCGCGAAAGACCATCGGTAAAATATTCATTTATCCATAAACATCGCTTCGATTACCGATTGGAGAAGATGTGCGAAGTATTGAAAGTTTCTCGAAGCGGTTATTATAAATGGCGTGATCGTCCCAAAAGTGCTAGACAAGAGCGTCGAGAAGAATTGACGCAGGAAGTGCGTCGTGTGTATATCGAATCCCGCCAACTGTATGGGAGTCCCAAGGTTACCAAAAAGCTTAATCATGGAGGAATTAAGGTTTCACAGAAGACGGTTTCCCGCATAATGAATGAAGAGGGAATGAAGTCTCGTACCGTGAAAAAGCATAAGGCAACTACTAACTCAAAACATAACCATCCGGTCCACGAAAATGTCTTAAACCAACATTTTACTGTTACGAAACCAAATGAAGTATGGGTAGCTGATATCACCTACATTCCAACGGATGAAGGTTGGCTTTATCTAGCTAGTATGATGGATTTGTATTCAAGGAAAATAGTCGGCTGGCATATAGACTGTTCCATGAAAAAGGAGCTAGTGTTAAGTGCTTTAAAGCAAGCCTATCAGCGTCAACAACCACAGGGTTCTATCCTCCATCATTCTGATCGAGGGAGTCAATATGCTTCAAATGACTATCAAGCTAAGCTAATGGAATACGGAATGAAATGTAGCATGAGCCGCAAAGGAAATTGTTATGACAACGCTTGTATTGAATCATTTCATGGGATAATAAAAAAAGAACTAATCTATCAGACTCGTTATAAAACAAGGGAAGAAGCAAAAAAGAGCATATTTGAGTATATAGAAATATTTTACAATAATAAACGTATTCACTCCGCAACAGAGTATTTTTCACCATCTGAATACGAACGTATGTACGACAAAAAGGGAGCTTAATGAGCATATTAATAGAATAGTTAGACCCGAAAATTTACCTTTAAAAATAATTAGGACAACGTCGTAATTATTTTTAAAAGGCCACCAAGCGATAGCGCGGTAGCTGCGAAAAAAATTTATAAATTTTTGTGTCTACTTTATTGACCTAATATCAATATCTAAAGGGTACTTTAGGTCGCATCCTTTATGGATGCGTGGATTGAAATACAAATGGCCTGTTCGATCAATGTCACCACATCGTGTCGCATCCTTATGGATGCGTGGATTGAAATTCCGGTAAAAAGCTTTGGGGGGCATGATACTCCGTCGCATCCTTTATGGATGCGTGGATTGAAATCAAATAGGAATGATATGGTCACAATGTGCTTGTTGTCGCATCCTTTATGGATGCGTGGATTGAAATCTCCATTCCGGTATAAATAAGTTTTTCCATATGAGTCGCATCCTTTATGGATGCGTGGATTGAGATGTGTCCATGGGGGTGTCCAGAAAGTCAAATCGCCAATGAAAGCAAAAAATCATAAACACCGATATATCAACGTTTCTAAAACATTAATGGGGCGTCAATAAGCCGTAAAAACGACTTATTAGCCCCCCCTCCTTTATAGATCATAGGTCATTGTTTCGGGTAAATAAAAAAGAAAGGGCCCAATTCGCTATACGGTTTGGGTCCTGTTCTATAATTAATATCTAGTTAGTATTTCCTTTTGTAACAAAGGTTCATAAGTATCTACACGACGGTCCCTAAAAAACTGTAGTATTCTCCTTGTTTTTTCAATTTCACTTAAATCTACTTCTTGTACGATGACACCTTCTTTGTCATCAAGGGAAGATAAAATATTTCCAAGCGGATCACTAATAAAGGATCCTCCGTAAAAACTCATCTCTTTTTCTCTTCCTACGCGGTTAACTGCTGCTACAAATACTCCATTATAAATTCCGTGTGCCAAAATGGCTTTTTGCCATGATGGTTTCGTTGATAATTCAGGATAATCTGGTTCAGATCCAATTGCGGAAGGGAAAAATAAAATTTCTGCTCCCTTTAAACTTAAAATTCTTGCAACCTCTGGAAACCATTCATCCCAACAGATGCCAATTCCAATTTTCCCATAGGCAGTATCATAAACGGGATATCCAGTATTGCCTGGGACAAAGTAATATTTTTCATGGTATTGAGGACCGTCTGGAATATGATTTTTTCTCGTAATGCCTAAGCGTTTTCCATCTGAGTCAAATACTGCTGCGCTATTAAAATATATACCTGAGCCAGCTTTTTCATAGAAAGGAACAATTAATACGATTTGTAAAGTTCTTGCTAATTCACTCATATTGGATAGAACAGCACTATTTACATCTTCTGCCAATTCGTAGTTTTGGACATCAACGGATTGGGGAAAATATTGAGAGGCAAACAATTCTTGTAAACAAATAATTTTTGCTCCGTTATTGGCAGCTTCTTTAATTTTTTTGATAGTTTTTTGGATGTTTTTGTCAATATCTTCCCCGCAGCTTAATTGAATAAGACCTATCTTTACTTTGGTCATTTTCTTTCTCCTCCCAAGTATTTTTTATAAGAGCAGTTCTAATATTGAGAAGTACATTGCTGTTTAGAACAGCCTCTTAAAATTGTTTCGGCAGTCATATTTACGACACTTTTTCATTTGTATATACTACTTTACCATCCATGATTGTCATTTTTACTTCTGTAGAAGGAATATCCTCGATGGATATATCAAATAAGTTTTTATCTAATACGACAATATCAGCGAGCTTCCCAGGTTCTAATGTGCCGAGTTCGTTTTCTCTAAATGAACCATAAGCAGGTGTTGACGTATAATTTTTCAGTGCTTCTGATAATGAAATGCTTTCATTTTCTCCCCATTGCTTGCCTTTTAAATCCTTTCTAGCAACAGCATTATATATGCCAAGCATTGGATTTAATGAAACAACTGGAAAATCTGTACCAAATGCAATTACAGCTCCACTTTCTGAAATTGTATTAATTGGGAAGAAAAGGGGTTGCTGATTTTCTCCAACCATTGTTGTATAAGCTTCTTGCTCCATTAAAGCAATATGATATGGTTGAAAAGAAGCAATTATTCCTAACTCTGCAAACCGTTTCACATCGTCAGGATGCAATACTTCCACATGTTCAATCACATGTCTAAAATCTCTGATTTCATTTTCTTTTCTAGCTTCTTCAAAGGCGTCTAAAGCTAGGCGGACTGCGCCATTTCCAATTGCATGAAAGCGAATTTGGAATCCTTCTTTATCAGCTTGTTTCACTAATTGCTTGATTTTTTCAGGAGGTAAGGTGGTTCCCCCTTTCGTATCTGGCCGATCTTTATAAGAATAAAGCAAATAAGCTGTATGTCCCGTAACAACTCCATCGATAAACTGTTTTAAGCCTGTCATCCTTAATTTGCTAGATTGATATTTATTCTTTAATTGTTTAGCCTCGCTCAGATCCATTTTTAATTCAGGTGAAAAATGAATCCGTGCTGTAAGGAGTCCTTTCTTATCAAAATCCGAATAAACCTTTAAATCATCCAGTTGATTAGGGGCAATTTTCGCGGCAAATAAATCATGGACCGATGTAATCCCATATTTGGCCAATTTATTTAGCAATTCCTGGAAAAGTTCTGCCCGTTTTTCTTTTGAAAAGTTAAAGGCTGTTTCAGATACAAACCCAATTGCATGTTCAAAAAGAAGTCCGTTTAATTCACCGTCACTATCCTTGCCGATTTCCCCATAATCAGGATCAGGGGTATCTTTTGTTAGTTGAACGATTTCAATAGCTTTGCTATTAATCCATGCATAATGAACTTCGGTATTAAATAATAAAACAGGACGATCAGAAATATACATATCTAATATAGATTTATGTGGAAGCTGTTTATTTTTCCAATTTGTATGATCCCATCCAATCCCAAAAATCCATTCAGCGTCGGGCCTTGTTTCAGCATATTTTGCTACCATTTCTGCCACTTCTTCCGAAGATCTGGCATTATATAACTGTACACTTTCTTTCTGAAATATTATCCCCATCATTAAATGCATATGAAAATCATGGAATCCTGGAAGAATCAATTCCTGATCAAAATCATAAATAGCCGTATGTTTACCTGCGAATGATTTGGCCTCTTCTTTTGTGCCGATTGCCATGATTTTATTGCCTTTAATCGCAATAGAAGCCTTTTTTGGAGTATTTTCCAATCCCGTAAAAACATAATTACTTGATAGAATCATATCTGCCTTTTCCATCACACTCTCCCCCTTATAAGCGTTTACATTGTTACATCATCGATTTGGTCAACGGAAAGTTCTGGCGGTCTAGTAGTTAAGAATTTTGTTATATACAACAGGATAATAAAGCCGATTACAAACCATCCAAAACCGAGCAAGAGAGCTTTTGTATCCAAACTAGTCCAAAGCCATAAAGTAAAACATGCTCCAATGAAAGGTAAAATAAGATATTTTACTATATCGATGCCTTTTCTTTGTTTCCCTTTAATAAAATAATGGGCAACGACAGATAAATTAACAAAGGTAAAAGCAACTAGCGCCCCAAAATTTATTAAGGAAGAAGCCATGACAAGATCAATGAATAGTGCTGATAATGTAAATGCACTAACGATTAATACGTTTAAAGCTGGTGTCCGGAATTTAGGATGGATGTAACCAAAAATTTTCTTTGGAAGCACACCATCGCGTCCCATCCCGTAAAGAAGTCTAGAAACACTTGCATGGGAAGAAAGTCCAGAAGCGATTGCCCCAGTTATATATCCTGCTAGAAAGATAGACTGAAAGAGGTTTCCACCAATATACAAAGCAATTTCCAAAGCTGCAGAATCTGGATCTTGAAATGCTTGATAATTTGGAAACACAAGATGGCAAACATAGGAAACTAGTATAAATGTTGTTCCTCCTATTAATGCCACAAGAAAAATTGCTTTTGGTATTGTCTTTTTCGGATTAATAGTTTCTTCTGCAAAGGTTGTCACTGAATCAAACCCTAAAAAAGATAAACATAATATGGATGCCCCAGCCAAAACCAAGGAAAAAGGAACTTCTCCATTAAAAAAGGGAGAACTCATAAAGAATGTACCTGAACCTAATCCGTTACTTAATCCTTTTAATGATAGAAAAATAAATACTACAATAAGTAAGAATTGGCAGATAATAAGAAGCAAATTAACCTTTGTTGCCACTTTTACACCAATGATATTGACGATTGTAATTAGAAGGACAAAAAGAATCAGCCAGACGGAAAAAGGGACTTCAGGGAAATAGGCATTTAAATAAATACCTAACAATAAGCCGTTAATCATTGGCAGAAATAAATAGTCAAGTAAAATAACCCATCCAACAATAAATCCCAAATGGGAATTAATTCCCTTTTGAGTATAGGTATAGGATGAGCCGGAAACAGGAAAGGCTTTCACCATTTGCCCATAGCTATAAGCAGTAAATAACATTCCTATTAAGGCGACAATGTAAGCTGCAGGTACCATCCCATTTGTAATTTGTGCAACTACCCCATAAGTAGAAAAAACTGTGGTTGGTGCCATGTAAGCTAAACCAAATAACACTAAGGGAAACACAGTCAATGATCGCCTTAAATTGACATTCTCCATTATCGCTCCACCTTTCATATATTCTTAACCTATATATTGCAAGAATTATGCCGAGTAATATTTGGATAATTTATTAGATATAAAAAATTTAAAAAAATAAATTTATTTATCCTTGCATAATTGATGCAAAATTGAATAATTTTTTATTTTTTTGCAAGAGTGTGTAAGAAAGGTGGAAAAATTTCGGTTGTGTGAAGGGAGTTTATGTTTGAATAGTATTCGTTCTAATACTTAAACAATTTGTTTTATTTGGTATACTTGATGCTGTTGTTTTAAAAAAGAAAAAAATGATCAAACGATAACGATGATGTGGATGATTATTTAGATGTAAAGGATACATTCATTTTATATTTTGTTGATCAAATTTTTTAACGAGTACTTGAATTGGTGAAAGGATTGTTGGCTTCAAAATATTTTTCTGGCTTAGTTCACTTGCTCTTTGTATTCAGAAATCTTTAGTTTCCATTCCTTGCAGGGCTGTTTTCGTCGCCAAAAACCTCCTTAAAATTAGATTAGATTAGATTTGAGAAGACTCTCATGGCTTCTATTCTATAAATAAATAGAAATATTTAACATTTACGAACTGGGTGGGATATAAATTGATCAAGAGTGATTTGTTCATCTACTTCTGATCAGTTTTATCTGAACTAAGTGGGATATAAAGTTTTTCCACTAGAACCGAAATAAAAAGTAGATTTGTTTTATCACTAAGTTGGATTTAAATAAGAGGAACTTGAACGAATTCGTACAGGTTGAAAATGGTTGTATCTAAGTGGGATATCAAACCGCTAAGGCTAATTTAAGCGTTAATCATTTCATAAGCAGGCAACACGAATATAACGGAAAAGCTGGAGAAGAACAGTGCCTGCTTTCTTAATTTTTGTTTTATACTAGCTTGTATCAATGATGGTTTCCGTCTTCAAAGGACGGGTCAGTGCTTACTCTTTCTCATAAATCATTTGTACAAATGTGTGATTCTTTTTAATGAAAATATTTTTATAAAGGTTTAAAATGAAACATATGATAGTACTTTTGGAATAATACAGGTAAAATTGGCTATGTATGGATCAGAAACCGTTTTTGATTTAGGGGGAAATTCCAATGGTTTGAAAGAAGCGGTAAGACGGTAATGAATTTAAGTTTCTAAAAAGGAAAAATATTTTACTCTTTTGCTTAACATTCGACTTGCTTCATGTTGGGGATGCCATCAAAATTTTTTAAAACGGACAGATATTTCTTTAATTCAATTTGCCCGTAGTGGTTGTTTTTATATTTCAGTCGGTGCTCAAAATAGAAAGATTTTTGGTTATGCGGCAACTTAAGTGCTTTCTGGCTTACCTGCTTTCTTTTTAGTATTTTCCGGCTCTTTTGCAACAGCTATATTCAAATAGCTTCCTGCTTTGCCGCTTTCATTTTAGTGATTCCATACGTTCTTTGCCGATGTGTAACCTCCAACTAGAAAAAGAAAAAAAGTTACATAAGAAGGTACGAGGGGGATTATTATGATACGGATGTATAAAAATTTAAATATTGGCTGGAAATATTCAATTGGTTTGATCGTAACAGTGGGATTATTTATTATAGCGTCTATTATTATAGGAAACCAATTTTTTCAAATAAAAAACAACATTGAACAAATTGACCGTAGAGGAGAAAAGGCTGTACATATAACAGAAATGGCTTCGCTTTTCAGAGCTGCTGACATTCGAGTGGCCGATTATATAAATACAATGGATGAAAAAAACTTGCAAGAGTTTAATGATCGTATGCAGGAGTATGAAGACAAAAAGAAGGGAATAGAGTCTCAACTGGAGACTAAAAATCAACGGGATTTATTAGCAAAGATTGAAACAAACAAGGAAATGATTAATGATCTGTTTTTAAACCAGCTAGTTCCGGCTTTGAAGGGTGGAAACAAGGAAGAAATCGGCAAGTTAAGAGAACAAATCGCTGAATTGCGTACAGAAACAGTTGCTCAGCTAGATCAATTGACAAAGGCCGTAGATGAAGAACGCATTGTAGCTGTCAATCAAACATTCAATGTTATGCAGCACAGCCTACTCATATTGGTTTTATCTGTCCTTTTATCAATCGTTCTTGGGGTAACAGTTGTTTTCCTTATTACGCGGACGATAAGGAAAAATTTACTTGTAGCAGTAAAAATGGCGAATCAAATCGCAGACGGGAACCTGCAAGGTCATGCAGTCATTTATGACGGTAAAGACGAAATCGGCCAATTAATCAATGCTATGAATAAAATGAAAGGAAACTTGCATCAGATTATTGGACATATGACAAATGTTTCAGGCAATTTAAGCAAACAAAGCAGAACGCTGTCACAATATTCCGAAGAGGTTCAGCAAGGCAGCCAACAGATTGCTTCTACCATGCAGGAATTATCAAGCGGTGCTGAAGAACAAGCGAACTCTGCATCAGAGCTATTAGAACAGATGAATGAATTTGAATCGATCGTAACAAATGTGTTAAAAAATCAACAAGAAGTGCAGACATTTTCAGACTCCATGCTTACTCTGACGGAGGATGGCAGTCAGGCAATGATAAAATCAATCGAAAAAATGGAATCAATTGATGCGAAAATTCAAGGTTCACTCGCAATGGTAAAAGGGTTAGATACAAAAACAAACGATATTGCCAAATTAATTAACGTCATCCAAGAAATTGCCGATCAAACCAACCTTTTAGCGTTGAATGCTGCGATTGAGGCTGCGAGAGCAGGAGAACATGGAAAGGGTTTTGCAGTTGTCGCTGATGAAGTGCGCAAGCTTGCAGAACAGGTAGCTTCCTCTGTTTCGGAAATTACTTCTATCATTCAAGGCATTCAAACTGAATCTAAAAATGTTGTTATTTCATTAGAGGATGGCTATAGAAACGTAGCAGAAGGCACGGAAACTATTTCCAAAACAGGTGATATCTTTAATGAACTAAAAGAGACCATTAAAAAAGTCTCGCATAAAATTCGCGGTATGTCAGAATCGATTAACAGTGTTCTTGACAATACGAAAAAAATGGGAGAATCCATTGAAAGTATTGCATCTGTATCAGAAGAATCTGCAGCTGGAATAGAAGAGGTGACAGCTACTGCTGAACAGTCTAATTCTTCTATGAAGGAAGTAGCAAATTCAGCAAAACATTTGGATAAAGAAGCAATGGATTTTGATCGATTAATACAGCAGTTTAAAATTTAGTTAGTTTTTGAGATTGTATGTAACACACGTCTATTTTAAAAAATGAGGGCCATTTCAAACTTTGATAAATGTAAGTTTGAAATGGCTTTTTGTAATGCGTTTTGAAATGAATTTTTTAAGTTTCAAAATAATAATGACGGTGAAGTCCACAGCCTGGATTAAACTGCGCATTGCAGTTCGGGCATTGATATGCACTGTGCAAATACTCATTAATAGTCAATTCTTTCCCGCAATGGCCGCATAAAATCGCCTTCTCATCAAACAAGGCTTTGGGCCAAACTTGTGGATTTCCGCATCCCTCTTCCTCATGGCATTTATGACATGGATAATAAGTCTGGCAGCAATAAAATTTGATTGCAATAATATCCACATCTTTATGGTAATGCTTGCAACGAGATTGTCTGTCGACAACTTTACCTTTCACTTCTATTCCATTTATGTGCATTGGCTTTTCACCCCAGTTCAAAACGTCTTTATCATGTGCCACAAACAGAACGAAAAATCGTCATTTTTTTATATAAAAGTATAGCATAACTGTTTCTTTCAATTGTGCTTGGTTGTGATGACTTTGGGGGCTGTCTTAGAAAGTCAAATCGCCATTGAAAACAAAAAATCATAAACACCGATATATCAACGCTTCTAAAACATTAATGGGGGCGTCAATAAGCCGATTTTCTAAAAATAGATCAGTCTTTTCTTGATGATTTTGTGATATTGAGCAAAAACGATTATTTTAATGGCGCACAATATGGGCTTAGGGCATGCCGCAAAAGGACAAAGGTGCAACTCGAAATTTGGGAAGCGATGAGGTTCAAGCGAAATTCATAAAAGTGCAAGATTTAAAGCAGGTACCTAAATTGTTTCCTATGAAATGGAATGAAGAAAAAACTGTATGCAAAATTGTTTAAAGAAGGCTTGAAACGGGCAGGATTACATATTAAAATTCCTCTTTTTTAGGAATAACAGGATCGCTAAACATAAAAACAACAGTTTGTTTACCTTATCCCTTATTTTCGTCTTAAAATACAAAGCTTTGTTTGCGTGTTACATAATAATAGTATATAATAGTATTAAGTAACGTGGATTAAGGGGAATAACTATATGGAATATGTTGAAGCTCTAAGAGATATAAAACAAATCAATGCCATGAAAAGATATTTAAAAAAGCATTCAGAGCGAGATTATGTACTCTTTGTGTTTGGCATCAATACCGGTTTAAAGATCACAGAAATATTGGAAATAAAAGTAGGAGATGTTTTGGGGGATGACGGCTACATAAAGGATTTTTATCTGCTTCCACATAAAGAATCTAAAACGACTAAGGAAGTGTATCTCAACCAAAAAGTAAAAAGGGCGATTCTCCACTATATCCAATCGAGACAATTGAACCGCGAAGATTATTTATTCCAGTCCGCGAAAACGAAAAAGCCCATCACGCGTCAACAGGCTTACCGTATTATCCATCGTGCCGCAGAAGCGGTCGGCATACAAGGGAAAATTGGAACGAACTCTATGCGTAAAACCTTTGGATTTCATGCCTATAAACGAGGAGTCGCCATTTCTTTGCTTCAGAAATATTTTCACCATTCGTCTCCTTCTGAAACACTCAAATATCTAGGAATTTCGAAAGATGAAAAAATTAGAACGGAAATTGATGTAAACCTTTAATATTCAACAACCTTAATCCATTCATTTAAAACATTTATAGGGAGGAATTTTTGCATGAATATTAGAGAAAGTGAACTTCCGGGAATTGGATATAAGTTTGAAATTATTACAAAGAACCAAGATAAGCTTGTTATTGTCATCCATGATGATGGACGGAGAGAAATTTATCATTTTGATTCAGATGATCATGATGAGGTTTTAAGTACTGCCACATTTGATGACTCAGAAGCAAGACAAATTGCTGGAATTTTAGGCGGAATGGCATATAAACCTAAAGCATTAGAAACCGTTGACTTTGCGTTTGATGATTTAATTATTGAATGGTATCAAGTAGAACCTGGTGCACCTGTTGTGAATAAAACGATCGGTGAGATTGATATAAGAAACAATTATGGAGTTACGGTCATTGCTATTAAGAAAAAAAAGACAAAGAAGACACACAACCCAGGTCCAGATACGGTGATTGAGGCAGGCGATACATTAGTAATTTCAGGAGAACGAAACCAACTAAAACAACTAGTTAACAACTTATTATCGAACAAAGGAAAGGAGTGAGGTTTATAGATGGATCATTTAGTCTTTGAAGTTGGTACAGCACTTGTCCTTGTTGCAATTGCAGCTATTATCGCAAATAAGCTTAAATTTTCCATTATCCCTTTCCTGATTGTCCTAGGTATGCTTGTTGGCCCGCATGCCCCAACGATTGGGATTATCGACTTAACCTTTATTGAAAGCAAAGAAATTATCCAATTTTTAGGACGCATTGGTGTTCTGTTTTTGCTTTTTTATTTAGGTTTGGAATTTTCTGTTGGAAAATTGATGAAATCAGGCCGAAATATTGTGGTAGGCGGGAGTCTTTATGTAGCAATCAATTTTGTTTTAGGCCTTTTATATGGATTTATCGTCGGGATGCCATGGATGGAGACTCTTATTATTGCTGGGCTTGTCAGCGTGTCTTCCAGTGCAATCGTCGCCAAAGTCCTTGTTGATTTAAAAAGAACAGCAAATCCAGAAACAGAGTTAATCCTTGGGATCATCTTATTTGACGACATTTTCCTTGCTTTATTTTTAACCACAATGTCAGGTGTCTTGCTTGCCGGCTCTACTTCTGTCCTCGGTATCATTACCTCTGTTCTTATTTCGGTTGGCTATATGCTGCTGTTTTTTTTCATTGCACGAAAAGGTTCGCCTTTATTAAATAAATGGTTGAATATTAAATCTGACGAAATTTTCATTATTGTTATATTTGCTACATTGTTTTTTGTTGCTGGGTTTTCAGAAACCCTTCATGTTGCAGAAGCGATTGGCGCATTGCTGTTAGGTCTAGTTTTTTCAGAAACTGACTATCGAGACCGCATTGAACATATGGTAGTTCCGTTTAGAGATTTCTTTGGCGCAATCTTCTTTTTCAGCT
This sequence comes from Aeribacillus sp. FSL W8-0870, assembly GCF_037963755.1. Taxonomy (NCBI): domain Bacteria; kingdom Bacillati; phylum Bacillota; class Bacilli; order Caryophanales; family Bacillaceae; genus Aeribacillus; species Aeribacillus sp. FSL W8-0870. The sequence goes on along the minus strand of NZ_CP150165.1, from coordinate 3,576,506 downwards.
TTGGATTGAGTATTGATCCATCAACATTAGCTGGTGCGATCTGGTTAGCTTTAGGCGCTGCCGCACTCACGATTGCTGGGAACTTTGTAGCTGGTATGATTTCGGGGAGGAAAGCGGGGCTATCCCATAAAGCTTCTACCAATATTGGTTTAACCATTATGGCTCGTGGAGAATTTTCGATCATTGTTGCAAATTTAGGGATTACAGCAGGATTAAATCCCATTTTAACTCCTTTTACTGCCCTTTATGTTCTCATTTTAGCGATCGTAGGACCGCTACTTGCGAAAGAAAGCAAAAATATTTACAAGTTTTTAAATAAGATTTTCAAATGGAGTAACACACCGGAAAAGAAAAAAATAAAAGTCCCAGGCGAGTAGCTCGCCAATGGGAAATTTTAAGCTCAATGAACATTATTATACACCAAAAACAGCTCTCAAGAAATATAGAAATAAAACGCGAAAAATGTACGTAAGCTGTTTTCAAAAATTTATTGAAAATGCAGGTTTTCTACTTAAAACAGAAAACCTGCATTTCCTTGTAAACTATTACTTTGCGTACAAAATTTCGCATTTTTTGTTTGCGTTTCTTTAACGTATGGATCGAAGCGGCTGAACAGAATGTGCATTTGCTTGTTGACAGTTTCGCTACATAAAATCATCATTGTTGTTGTTGTTTCAATGTACATTTCGAATTTGTTGCACCACTTTTAATTGACATCATTTTTTTATTGTAAAAGATAATGATTGACAATACTTAAAAATATTTTCCCTGAGACGAGAAGCGCACGCTCGTCAAAGTCAAAGCGGGGATGGTGATGAGGATAATGAGTTTTTGGATCGTCTCCTCTTGCACCGACATGAAAATAAACACCTGGTTTATGATTTAAGTAGTATGCAAAATCTTCTGCTCCCATTGACGGCTGATAATTATAAAAACAGTCAGATGCATACGTCTCGCTAATAATGGCTCGCAATTGTTCGGTTTCATTTCTAGGATTGATAACTGGAGGATAGCCGTTTAAATAATCAATTTCGTAGCTTGCGTGCGAAGCTTGGCATAGCCCTTGAACAATCGCTCTGATCTCTTCCTCAATTTGCTTCCTAACGTTTGGATTAAATGTTCTTACTGTCCCTTCTATTCTAGCGTTTTCTGCAATGACATTGAAAGCTGTTCCTGCTTGAAACACACCAACTGTCACAACAGCTGAATCTATCGGATTCACGCGTCTGCTGACAATTTGCTGCAAGTAGTTCACAATTTGGCTGCCGATGACAAGAGCATCTACTGTTTCATGCGGACGGGCCCCGTGGCCTCCTTTTCCTTTTATTTGAATCGTAAATGCATCGACAGCAGCCATAACGGGTCCTTCTCGTAAGCCTATTTTGCCGTACGGAATATCAGTGGAAACATGTGCGCCAAATACAAGGTCAACATCGTCCAGGCATCCATCTTCAATCATAAACTTGGCGCCGCCGGGCGGTTTTTCCTCCGCGTGCTGAAAGATGAATACGATGTTGCCTTTTAAACGGCTGCGGTCGATTTCACTTAATACTTTTGCAACCCCGAGGAGAGCTGCTGTATGCCCGTCGTGGCCGCATGCATGCATAACTCCTTTTACGGACGATCTGTAAGGAGAGTCGTTCTCTTCATGGATCGGAAGCGCATCAAAATCAGCGCGGAAGGCAATGGTTCTTCCTTCTTTTCCGCCCTTGATCATTCCGACAACTCCATTTCCACCGATTCCGGTCTTTACCTCAATCCCAAAGGAGGAAAGCTTCTCTGCAATAAATTTCGGTGTATTTTCCTCTTGAAAAGAAAGCTCAGGATGACGATGCAAATATCTTCTCCACGAAACCAATTGTTCGAAATTTTCCATTATAGAACGATGAAGCTCCTTAATCATTTTCGCACCTTCTTTCAAAAATAATGATCCTTTTTTTCGATTAAAAGCTGTTAAATCATCATCAGAAATATGAAGTATCTAGTAGTCTAGCTGGGAAGAGAAGTAAGCTGAGTTTTAAGATCAAAATAAACTCTTTAGCAGCGTTAGATAAAACTCGTCTTTACTTCTAATCCAACTAAAAAAGGCTTCATCACGTATTATTTTCTTTAAATTTTTTTAATATTTCGCCTTCTTTAGAAGTACGAAAACTGCTTTTTCAGGTATGGTTAAATATTTTAATCACCAATTCTTTATTAAACCTATACAATATATTGCAATTACTTAATATTCATTTTACCTCCCTTTTTTTGTCACACCAAGTAAAATTTTTCATTTATTTATACTCAAGTTTGACACCATTTCACTACATGTGGATAACTAAAGGTGATTATACCAATAGTTATCCACTTTTTTTATCGAAAATATAATCATTATGTAGTGTTATGTGGATAACTTTTGTATATCCAATAATATGTAATATATGTTATACTATTAGTGCTATGTATATTCGAATTAATAAGCAAAAAAATAAAAATGGTTCTGTTCGTCAATATCTACAAATATGTCGTACATTTCGTGTAGACAATAAAGTTCGGCAACAAACGCTTTGTAATCTAGGGAGGTTAGAACATTTATTAGAGAATGGCTCTGTCGATAACATAATCGAGGGATTAGCCAAATTTTCAGAGCGTTACTTTGACCGAATTCACGGGCAAGGGTCTTCCTCTTCTGTCTCCGTGCTTTGGACAAAAGAGTTTGGGCCGGTTTATCTGTTCCGAAAGGTATGGGAAAAGTTAGGGCTTGGTCGGCTATTACGTAAAATCATGGATGATTCCGAGGCTGCTTCTCAGTATGACGAAGCCATTTTTGCCATGGTGTTAAACCGTCTCATGGATCCCAATAGTAAGCATTATATCTTCAAACAATGGATCGACACGATTTATGCAGAAGGTCTTTCAGACATTCAACTCCATCACTACTATCGTGCATTAGACTTCTTAAGTGAACAAAAAGAAAAAATTGAGGAACAACTTTATGGACATTTAACCGATTTAACCTCATTAGAAGTAGATATCGTGTTTTACGACACGACAAGCACCTATTTCGAAGGAGAGGAAGCAGACGAACTGCTGGCTCACTATGGTTACTCCAAAGATCATCGTGGAGATCGAAAACAAGTCGTGATTGGCTTATTAATGACCAAAACAGGGATTCCGATTGGGCATCAAGTCTTCCCTGGAAACATGCATGATACGAAGACATTTGGCATGGTGGTTGGAGACCTGAAGAAGCGCTATCCTATTCAGAAAGTCATTCTAGTGGGAGACCGCGGAATGGTTAGTGAAGCCAACTTAGATCAAATTCGTGAACTGGGCATGGAATATATTGTGGGTGTCAAATTACGAAAGTCGAAGAAAGCCCAAGAGCTATTATCCATCCGTGGGCCATATAAGAAGGTTCTTCCGAATCTAAAAGTGAAGTCAAAGAAAATCGATGGCGAAACGTATGTACTCTGTTACAATCCGGACGCTGAAGAACGTGATCGAGCGAGTCGTCAAGTCGTGTTAGAAAACCTTCAATCGAAGCTTGATGAACTCGGTCCATCTGGACTCGTCAAAAACCGTGCGTATTCCAAGTTTTTAACGATAGAAAAAGCATCGGCCAAAATTGATGAAGAGAAGGTATCCAATGACGAAAAGTTTGACGGAAAGTACGCCATTCGGACCAACTCGTCATTAACGGATGAAGAGGCAGCACTTGCCTATAAAGAGTTGTGGAGAGTGGAACAAGCCTTTCGTAACCTGAAGTCGAATCTAGAACTTCGCCCGATGTACCATCGAGTGGAATCTCGTATTCGAGGCCATATCATGGTTTGTTTCCTTGCGCTTGTCATGGAATCCTTTTTGGCCTATAAGCTAAAAGAAATAGGATGCCAAACAAGTGTAAAGGATATTTTGCATGATGTAAGCCAGATGAAGGCCTCGAAAATACGCGTGAATGGTGAAGAGCAAATCGTTCGTACAGAATTACAAGGTCAAGCAAATCTAGCATTTGAAGCACTTGTCACACAAGCGCCTCCTAGAGTATTAGAAAAAAACACGTGCCACTAACAAGTGTAGTGGTACGTGTTGTGGGTAAAGTCCAAAACACCAGTATTTTCGGGCTTTTCTTTAGTGTACTCTGTCAAACTTGAGTTATATTTTACAGAACCATTTAAGAATGTATTCGCTGCCTCTATATAGAACTCTAGTAGAAACAAAAGAGGTTAACTCATGAAAAGTTCGCTATTGCTCAAAACGAAAGAACCAAGCTGGAAAAGGGATATAAAGAAAGCGCCATAAAAATAATCGAACAACCAGAACGTTCGAACATAAAAATGATCTGTCCTTTTCCTAAAGCGAGAAATGTAATATTCGATGATTGGTTTTTAAAAACAACAAAAATTATTTTATTCGTCCGGATTAGTACCATCAGATAAGGTGCCATCTTCTTTTCCGGGTTTCTACCATTTTTAAATTGTACATTCCAGAGTGGTTTAATAATTAATTCTTCTTTTCTAGAATATAATGTATCTCTAATTCTTCAAGATCCAATACTACTGTTTTTTCTTTGGCAACCATCATACTTTCAGCAAATGATCGAAAATATTCACCCCAACTTATTTTGACATCATTCCATTTTTTACCTCATTAACAATCCAGCGGTTGTTTTTGAAAAACCGTTTTTACCTGACGTTTAGTTCATCTATACGCAAATTTGCTGAATTCTCCTTTGATTTTTAAGTATTTTTAACATTGTTATTTAATTTTCGTAATTTTATAATGAGCGTGTAAATAATTTTCATTATTCTGATAAATGAAAACGCTTTTTTATGCGCTAACGCATCAGAAATATTTGATACATGCAAAGGAACTGCTGGAATACCTAAATGTTTAGAGGAGTGAATAAAATGAAAGATATCGTTTTGCTGGAAGGAGCAAGAACGGCATTTGCTGAAATATCTGGATCATTTCGAAACACTACTGCGACTGATTTAGGTGCATTTGCGGCTAAAGAAGCTATTCGAAAATCTAATATTTCGCCTGATGAAATTGATCATGTTGTGTTTGGAAACGTTCAGCAATCAAGTAGAGATGCACACATTTTAGCAAGACATGTTGGATTAAAAGCCGGCACCCCGATTGAAGTTCCTGCCGTAACGATTAATCGTTTATGCGGGACGGGGATTGAAGCAATCTTAACAGGCGCCCGCTACATTTTAACGGGAGAAGCAAATGTTGTGCTGGCTGGCGGCACGGAAAATATGAGTCAAGTACCGCATGTCATTCGCGGTATGAGATGGGGAAGTCCTCTAGGTTCGCCTGTTGTAGAAGACTGGTTATGGGATGGACTATATGATACGTATGGCGGCTGCACAATGGCTGAAACAGCTGAAAATTTAGCTGTCAAATATAATTTAACGAGGGAAGAAATTGACCGTCATGCTTTATCTAGCCATGAGCGTGCGATTGCAGCGAGAGAAAAAGGGTATTTTAAAGAAGAAATTGTACCGGTTACTGTGAAAGGGAAAAAAGGAGACATCATTATTGATCAAGATGAACATATCCGCCATACGAGCATGGAGCAGCTTAGTAAATTAAAGCCTAGATTTATTGAAAATGGTGTTGTCACGCCGGGAAATGCAAGCGGTATGGTTGATGGAGCAGCAGCTGTTGTCATTGCATCAAGTGATTATGCAGAAGAAAAGGGGTTAAAACCGATTGCCCGCCTTGTTTCCTGGGATGTTGTAGGAGTAGAACCGAAGTATATGGGGATCGGTCCGGTTCCTGCTATTCAAAATGCATTAAAGAAAGCAAATTTAACGATTTCTGATTTGGACTTAATTGAAATCAATGAAGCTTTCTCTGCTCAATATTTAGCATGCCAAAAAGAATTAGGCTTTGATCTTGAAATAGGAAATGTAAATGGGGGAGCCGTTGCGCTAGGACATCCTCTTGCTGCAAGCGGAACAAGAATCACGACAACTCTTATTTATGAATTAAAAAGGCGAAACAAAAAATATGGCGCTGTATCTGCATGTATTGGCGGAGGACAAGGAATCGCCGCTGTTTGGGAAGCGCTGTAAATCCGCAGAAAAAATTGAATGTTTCGGCTACACGAGAAAATAACGGGTTAAATATATTGGCGGATCAAGCCTTATTTGTTTCCATTCGGCAAGGGGATTTCAAAAGAAAAATGGGGCAACTGTATCGGAATGTCAACTGCTGATGCAGAACATATTATTGAAGCAGTCTCTGCAACTTTTTTGATTATAAGAGAGTTGATGATAAATAAAAAGGTATGAAATGTTCAGCTGCTGTTGAAGCTGCCTTTTAATTCCGGCTTGGAAAATCTATTTTGAATGAAAAAGCCTCTAGACTTATGAACTTCGTCTAGAGGCTTTCTATTTTATGATGCGGATTGCTTTAAATATGTTTCTCCTTCAGGTTTTGCCCGTTTGATAAAGAAAGTGAGAACGAGGGCGATCAGTGCAATTAACAATGATATTTTGAAAGAAAAGTTGATTCCATTCAGCATTGCCTCATTCATAATATCGGCCATTTTAGCTGGATCACCCGCTGCGGCTTGAGCCAATCGCTCCGCCTCCGACTCCGTTTTATTTTGCATGAGCGTGACAAGCAGCGCTGAACCAGCAGCTCCTGAAACTTGCTGCAACGTGTTGTTCATCGCTGTAGCGTGCGGGTTCATAGTTTGCGGCAGCTGATTGATTCCGTTTGCCATGACGGGCATCATCACCATCGACATTCCCAACATTCTTAATGAGTACATAAGCATTAAAAAGCTGTAGGATGTATCCATTGCTAAGTGGCTGAATTCGTATGTTGTAAAAATGGTAATAGATAAGCCGATAATGGCGAGCGCTCTAGCGCCAAATTTATCAAAAAGCCTTCCTGTTATCGGCGACATAATTCCCATGATGATTGCTCCCGGCAGCATTAAAAGTCCGGAATCAAAAGGTGAAATCCCGCGAATTGTCTGAATATATATTGGCATAAGCAGCATCGCTGAGAACATCGTCATCGAAAGAACGATCGAAATTGCGGATGATAAGGCGAACATCGGATATTTATAAATTCGAAATTGCAAAAGAGGCTCTTCCATTTTTAATTGCCGCACAATAAACAAGACTAAGCTGATCGTTCCGACAATAATGGTTCCATATACCTGAACGGAATCCCAGCCTTTTTCCCCGGCGGAGCTAAACCCGTATAAAATGCCGCCAAACCCGATGCTTGATAAGATGAGCGATAAAATATCCAAAGATATTTGTTTTTGCGGCAAAATGTTTTTTAATTTAAAGATTGCAAGGATGAGTGTGAGAGCAGCGATCGGAATAACGATGTCAAACAGTGTGCGCCATGAATAATGCTCAACAATCCATCCGGATAGCGTTGGTCCTATCGCTGGCGCAGTGATCATCACTAGTCCAAAAAATCCCATTGCTGTGCCGCGTCGTTCAACAGGAAAAGCGACAAGCATGACATTCATTAATAAGGGAGCCATGATCGCTGAACCGGCCGCTTGAAACATTCTTGCAACCAATAACACGCCGAATGTCGGCGAAAGTGAAGCTAACACCGTACCGGCTGTAAACAAGCCCATTGCTGTAATATATAGTTGGCGATTCGTAAACTTTTGCAACAAGAACGCGCTGGCAGGAATTAAAATCCCATTAATCAACATGTAGCCTGTTGACAGCCATTGCGCAGATGAAGGGGATATTTCAAAATCCTTCATAATGGATGGTAGTGCAACATTTAGAAACGTTTCGTTAACAAAAGACACAAATGCACCAACAAATAAAATGGCAATCATCCCATAAGGCGGTTTGTTTAATGTTTCATGATTAGTCAAGTGAGAATCCTCCTTGTACTTATAGTATATTATTTTATACTGTTGTTATAAAAGATAATAATAATATATACTGATAGTATAAAAAAATCAACAATAACTTTTATTTTTGAGTTCAATCATAAAGGATGTGCAGTCAAATTGAACGATCGAAAAAGACAAGTAATGGAAGCGGCGCATACTCTTTTTGTTGAAAAGGGATTTGTGAGAACATCAGTTCAAGATATTTTAGATAAAAGCGGGATATCGAAAGGGACATTTTATAATTATTTCTCATCGAAAAAAGAACTTTTAATTAGTATTTTTGAAAAGATTAAAATGGAAACAGATCAGCGGAGAATAGAAGTGTTGGCTGGCAGGCAAGCAAACGATAAAAACGCGTTTATCGAGCAAATTCAAGTCAAGATGGAAATCAGTAAAGAAAATAAACTATTCGCTCTGTTTTATGGTGTGCTGATGTCAGAAGATGAAGAGCTTAAAGGATTGGTGCAGCAGTATCATTTTGATGAACTTTGCTGGGCACAGAAGAGGATTGCAGAAGTATTCGGGGAACAAGTACGTCCGTATTCGGTTGATTTGGCTGTGTTGTTGTATGGAATGGTTCAAAACGCCATTCATTTCGCTGTCACTGCCGGAGCAGAAATAGAAATTAACAGCATAATCGCTTATTCGTTGAGAAGAATTGAAAAAATAGCGGAAAATGTTGTGAAAACGAAGGATCAGCTATTTGATCCGGATATAGTAGAAAGGCTGGAGCCGGAAGAGGCTTTGAATCGGAAAAAGAAAAAGGAATCCCTTTTCAATCAAATTGATAAAATTAAAAAATCGGCAGATGAGGAGCAAAAGGAATTGCTATCCTTTCTAAAGGAAGAATTGCAATCTTCTGTTCCGCGGCGAGCGCTGATTTACGCGGTGATGTCCCAAGTTGATCAGAAGAAAAAGCTTGAGCATTTGGTCGATGAGGTGCTAAGATTTAATACTTAAAGGTCTATAAAAGGCTGAATCGTTTTGCCATTCACTTACCAAAAGACTTGGATATAATAATAGGAAATGAAGTTTATTGGAGAGATTAGCGTGCAATTAAATTCCAACAAGATTATTGAAGCCTGTTTGCTAGCTGGTAAAATTATGCTTGAAAATGGAGCGGAAACGTACCGCGTTGAGGATACGATGCAGAGGATGGCTACATCCCTTGGTATAAAGCAGTCTCATTGTTTTGCTATGCCCACTGGAATTATATTTTCCATTGACGAAATGGAACAGACAAAACTTGTACGTGTGCTGGAACGGACAATAGATTTAAATAAAGTTGCGATGGTGAACAACATTTCTAGAAGGATGGCGCAGGGTGAAATATCTGTTGATGAAGCTTTACTGGAACTGAAGCAAATAGACGAATCAAAACCTGAATATCCAGTTTGGCTGCAATTGACCTCTGTTTCCATCTTGAGCGGCTGGTTTTTAATCATGTTTCAAGGAAAGTGGGCAGATTTTGTTCCTGCCATGATTTCAGGCGGTTTAGGTTTTACATTTTTAGTTTATGTTCATCGTTTTGCTAAAATTAAATTTTTTTCAGAGTTCTTAGCATCGTTTGTCATTGGATTTACAGCCATTTGGCAGGTGAAGCTGGGCATCGGGATAGATTTAGATAAAATTATTATCGGTTCTGTCATGCCGCTTGTACCGGGGCTGCATATCACAAATGCTGTCCGCGATTTGATGGCAGGACATTTAGTGGCTGGATTATCAAAGGGAGCTGAAGCGTTTTTAACAGCTTTTGCGATCGGGTCAGGAATTGCCATTGTTTTATCGATTTATTAATTGAAAGGATTGTTGTCATGCTGTCACAACTTGCAGCAAGCTTTATTGCAGCATTTGCATTTGGAATTATTTTTAATGTACCAAAAAAGACGTTATTTGCATGTGGAATTGCGGGAGCAGTTGGATGGCTTTCGTATTTATTCTTGATTCATTTTAAGATGGATTTAATTATCGCTGCATTTATATCAGCGCTTCTTGTTGCCTTCATTAGTCACTTGTTTACGAAAATGTATAAAGCGCCGATCATCATTTTTTCTGTTCCAGGTATTATTCCGCTTGTCCCAGGAGGGATTGCGTATGATGCCATGCGCCATGTAGTCGAGCAAGACTATTTTACGGCGATTGAACTAGCAGCTAAAGCTTTTATCATATCAGGAGCTATCGCCATGGGACTAGTGTTTTCCGAAGTATTGAATCGGATGATTATGAAAATTATTCGGTAGTAGCTCTTTTCAATTGGTTGACGTGTGTTTGTCGCTTAGGAAACAAATTTTTATACATGTCAACTCTCATAGTCTCGCTGACCAGACTATGCATTTTGAGGTGGGGAATCGTTCATTTCAACTTGATTTTTGAGGTGGGTAGTAGCTCGTTTCAATTAGTTTGCCGGTACATTTGTCGTCTAGGCACGAATTTTATACATACTAGCTTTCATAGGACACGCTGGCTAGGCTATGCTTTTAAGGTGGACAATCGCTCATTTCAACTTGATTTTCCGAAGTATTTGTCGTCTAAGAAACAAATTTTTATACATACTAGCTTTCATAGACACGCTGACCGGACTATGCTTTTTGAAGTGTGCAATAGCTCTTTTTCAACTAAATGTCGGTGTTCGCTGATCTGATTATACTTTTTGAGGTGAGCAGCCATGCTTTATCAAGTTTTTGTGTATGGAACGTTGTTAGTCGGGGAAGCAAATCATCATGTTGTAGAGCCTTATTTAATCTCTTGCGAAAGAGGACATGTGAAAGGACGCCTATATGATGTAGGAGATTATCCAGCGCTTGTCCTTGATGAAGGTGAAGATGAAGTTGCCGGTGAATGGTTCATTGTAACAGAAGAAGGATTGAGGCAAATGGATTTGCTGGAGGATTTTATAGAAGGGCGGCCGAATAATGAGTATGAGCGCGTTTGGGTCAAGGATAGCCGGCAAAATATAGAAGGTTTTGTTTACGTATATTCCTTGGAAAAAGCGCAGCATCTTCCTATCATATATTCCAATTCATGGAGAGAGCATCGGAGAAATCAAAAGTAAAAGGCTGATTCAACACATTGCTTTTCAGCGATGTTGAGTCAGCCTTCTTTGTATAGTTTTAGTATTGATTGTGAATGATGAATATGTTTTCTTGTTCATTACATTTGATTGACGGGATTGTGGCATTAGCCCACAACTTCCTGAAAGTAGCCGGCATCCGCCAGCTACTTTCAGATAAAAATCGAAAAAATATAAAAGCAAGTGGAGAGAAACGAATTGTTTTTCTCCACTTGCTTCATTTTAGGGACTTATCGGACAGCCCCGGTGTTTAAACAGGCAGAATGAACCATCCTGCTTACATTATTTCAATTTGATGAGCTGTTCATATTTTTCAAGAATTAGTTTTGTTAACGGGTCGTTTTCGTCAAGCTGGCTGTACTGCTTCAAAGCTGCAGCTGCTCCTTTTGTTTTAATGATTTCTTGCAATTCGACTGCCTCTTGGTCTTCTTTATAGTCAAACAATAGCGCAGCTGCTACGGCTGTTGCGAGATTTTCAGGTTTTTGACCGAATTCCATTAATCTTTTTGCTGGTAAAATTAATCGGTCGTTTGCGCCAAGCTTGCGAATAGGCGATCTGGCTACTCTAGTGACATTATCGGAAATTTGTTTGTTTTCAAATCTAGAGATAATCTTATCGATATATTTTTGATGCTCGGAACGATCAAAATGATAAGTTTTCGCCAGCATGTCGCCGGTTTCAGCTAGCGCGCCTTCTAAAATTGGGCGGACAAACGGGTCCAATACAGCTTTGTCGATTGTTTCTATATTTTTGAAATAGCCTAAATAAGCTGCAGTAGCATGTCCAGTGTTGACAGTAAATAGCTTGCGCTCAATATATGGATTTAAGTCGTCAACATAGGTGATTCCTTGAATATTTGGCAAGCTTCCTTTTATGTCTGTTTTTTCCACGACCCATTCAAAAAATGGTTCAACAGAAACTTTTAAAGGGTCCTCGTGGGTTTGTAATGGAACGATGCGGTCGACAGCTGCATTAGGAAAGCCAACATATTGATCCAATTTTTGTTTTTCTTCATCTGTAAGCGATTTGCGCACTTCTTCTTTTAATAATTGGCTGCCGCCGATCATATTTTCACATGCAATAATGTTTAAAGGCTGGACTGACTGTTTAAATCGTTCCTTAAGTCCTGAAGCGATTGTCGGTGCAATGATTTTTAAAATATTTGGACCGACAGCCGTTGTAATTAAGTCAGCTTGGCAAATGAGATCGATAACTTTGTCAGTTTGTTTTGCACTGTTAATTCCTTTTACACCTGTGACGGTGATTGTTTCTTTTTTTTCGCTGGCTAATTCGATGATATAACTTCCTCTTTTATTTAGCTCAGAGATTAGATTTTCATTCACGTCAAGAAAATATATTTCATAGTTAGCTTGATTTAGAAGAGCGCCGATGAATCCTCTTCCTATATTTCCAGCGCCGAACTGCAAAGCGATCATGTTTATTCCACCTCATTGAATAAATTGATTAATTCTTCTTTGGTTGCTGCATTGATTATACGGTCAACATTTTCTTCCTCTGAGCAAAGGATGGCGATTTTCGACAAGAGCTCCAAATGTTCGTTGTCTTTTCCGGCAATTCCGAACACTACTTTAGCAATGTTGCCTTCTCCATATTCTACGCCTTCAGGAATTTGAATAATGGAAATACCTGATGTTAAAATGTCTTTTTTTCCTTCGTCTGTTCCGTGTGGAATAGCTATATGGTTCCCCATATATGTGGAAGTGATTCGCTCTCTTTCAAGCATTTTAGTGATATAGTGTTCATTCACATACCCGTTTTCAACAAGTACCTTTCCGGCTAATTTAATAGCTTCCTCCTGATTGGACACCTTTGCATTTAAAACAATGTTGTCAGTTGTTAGTATTGGCTTCATCTCACTCACTCCAATTAAAAAATTTTTCTTTCATATAATGATGGAAAATCACATTCAGTTTATGATAGACGGCTGTTTCATCTCCGTTTTCAAATAATGCTAAACTGCTTTTGCTTTCAATAATAGCTGAACTGATTTGGCTTAATATTTCCAGCTTATTTTGAGTTAGCTGTTCAGGAGCTAAAAGCAGCAATATCCGGCTGATTTCCATCGCATTTCCGTCCATTCCGAGGACGTTGTCCGCTTTGTCCAAATCATAAATACGAAATAAAGGAATCAATACTTCTTCATCTTTTAAATGAAATAAAGCAATTTTTGTCCCGGGAATTCCCAATCCTCCTTTTTGTTCTCTCGCCAAAAGCTTCTTCGCAACGGATTCATCATTTGTGATCAATTTTTCTTTATGCAATGTGCGGGCGATTTCCAAAAGATTTTTTTTATGCTGTCCTGTATTTTCAAGCAAGCTCACATTGAAATGGAGCAAAACTGTTTTGATAATATCGCCCAGTTCAAAAAATTGATCGATGATGTGAATCATATCGTTTGAAGGATTTTTCCGGAAAGGAATGCCCGGAACATTGTTTTCAATTCTTTTGAATTCTGTCAGCTTTTCATTCATGTACCTTTTTATTTTGGCGATATCATGCTCATTTAACAGCGGGTTAACTGTAATATATGGCACATGACGATACGGAAGATCGGTAGTTGAAATAATAATATCGTATTGGCTGACATCCAGCCTTTTTAAATCAATAAGAGAAGCAATATGAATGTTTTCTATTTCAGGAAATTCCTTGCGAAGTCTCGTTGCCAGCATTTTGGAAGAACCGATTCCGCTGGGGCAAACAACTAATCCCTGCAGCGAAATATTCTCCATCTTTGATTCCAAAGCGGAGCCAAAATGCAGTACGAGAAAGCCAATTTCATCCTCTGATAAATGAAGATCATAAAAGATTTTTTTTACCCCTTCTTCGACAGACGCGAAAAGGGCGGAAAATTTTGTTTTGATCTGTTGCAGCAGAGGATTGTGCGTATGAATCTTCTCTTTTGAACGTGTAATAGCAGGGACAAAATGGGCCACCAACCCTTGATATAAAGATTGATCTTCCGTCAAGGGAAAGCCGGTTTTGTTGGAAACAAATTCAATGAGCGCATGGACTTTTCTTGAAATGTCTACATCTACATCAAAGAAGGAAAAATCTTTATCTTCTTTTCTGCGCGCTCCTAATAAATGAGTCGTGACATAGCCGATTTCCGCTTCAGGAAACTTGACCTGAAAGGCTTTTTCCAATTCTTTGACGATCATACGGGCGGATTCGAATTCTTTTGTGCCTTTCAATTCTTGAAAAACTTGAGGATCGATATCGATCGTTTCGCCTTTTTGGATTCTTTCCGCTGCCAGCATTAAATGGACTGCAAGAGCAATATAGGCACTGTCCGCAATAGAAAATAAAATGGTTTGCCGAAAATTTTCAAGTACTCCTTCAACCGTTTTTATTTTTTCTTCATCAATGATTTCAAAAATTTTCTCCCTTTTTTCATTTTTCTCTTCTTTTATTTGCCTTTCAATTGCTTGCAAAAAACTTTTTTCATCCAATTTCTCCATTATAATGTTTCCAAGGAGAGCCCTCTTTCCATTTTCTGGTCCAATGAGTTCTATTCCGTATCCTCTTTTTCGGATGAGCTTCAAATCAAATTGAGCAATCCATTCTTCGATTTGATCTAAATCATTGCTTACGGTTGCAGAAGTGACGTTTAATTTTTCGGCTAGTGTAAACAGTTTTAGAGGCTCGCTGGCCTCTAAAAGTGAACATAGGATAAGCACTTTTCTTTCTTCTTGGCTAAAGTCTGTGTGCTCTCCAGATCGGATATCTTTTAATAAATTTTGTTTCCGCAGCGATGGACCGAATAAGCGAATTCCTTTTCCTTGCAGGCTGTCAATATAAAGACCATATTTTTTTATCACTTTTTTTATATTTTTAAGCTCCCGGTGAACTGTTCTTGAGCTGACGTTTAATCGTTCAGCGATCTCTTTTGTGGAAATGTGTCGGTCCTCCTGCAGCATTAATTCGATGATTTCCCGTTCTCTCGCCCGCAAGTACATGGAATTCACCCCTTTTAAAGTGCACAGCTGTGCAATCTGCTTATGACTGTTCTTTTAATTTTTCTAGCAGTTCATCGTACTTAGGACTGTTTAAGAAATTCTCAACAGAAATGTGTGTTGCATTTGGAAGCTTTGCTTTTGCTCTATCTGTTAAATCTTTATGTGTAAATACAATGTCTGCGTCATCAGGCAAATTGTTGATGGCAGTGTTTGTTACTTCGATATTTAACCCAGCTTTTTTGACTTTGTTTCGCAAAATGGAAGCGCCCATTGCACTGGATCCCATGCCTGCGTCACAAGCAAAAACAATCTTTTGGACATTGTCTAATTCATTTTCTTGCAGCTCGGCATCTTCACTGTCTTTTTGCGCTTGATTTGTGAGCATTTCTGCTGCTTTGCTTTCTTTACCTTTTAATTGCTGCATTTTCTCTGCTGCTGCTGATAAGTCTTCCTTGCTGTCTGCTTTCGCTGCTTTTAAGATGATGCTTGAGATGAGGAATGAAACAGCAGTTGCAACAATAACACCAGCCAACACACTTATATAATGTCCTTTTGGAGTCATAATCATTAATGCAATAATACTTCCCGGCGAAGGCACTGCCACAAGTCCGGCATCAAAAAGTAAGAATGTTAACACTCCGCTCGCTCCGCCGGCAATAGCAGCTAAAATTAATAATGGTCTCATTAAAATATAAGGGAAGTAAATTTCGTGAATTCCACCCAAAAAGTGAATAATGGCTGCACCAGGAGCAGTTTGTTTAGAATTTCCTTTTCCAAACAGCATATAGGCAAGCAAAATTCCTAGACCTGGCCCTGGATTCGTTTCAAGCAAAAATAAAACGGATTTGCCTGTTTCTGCTGCTTGTTCAATTCCGAGCGGGCTTAAAATTCCATGATTAATCGCATTATTTAAAAACAGCACTTTTCCGGGTTCGATAAATATACTTGCGAGCGGAAGCAGGTTGGCATCGACAATGAATTTAACTCCACCTGCCAAAACGCTGCTCAAAGTTAAGACAATCGGGCCGATTCCTAAAAAAGCAATAATCGTTAAAATAGCAGCGACAATACCAGCTGAAAAATTGTTGACAAGCATCTCAAATCCGGATTTAACTTTTCCTTGGAACAGTCTGTCCACTTGCTTTATAATATACCCACCAAGAGGGCCCATTATCATGGCACCTAAAAACATGGGAATGTCCGCTCCAACGATTACTCCCATCGTTGCGGTTGCACCCACAACTCCTCCGCGCAGATCATACACCATGCGTCCGCCGGTAAAACCAATTAGAAGCGGCAACAAATATTGTATCATCGGATTCACTAGTTTTGCTAAAGCTTCATTTGGTGTCCAACCAGTCGGTATAAATAACGCAGTGATGAGTCCCCACGCAATAAATGCGCCGATATTTGGCATAATCATTCCGCTTAAATAACTGCCGAATCTCTGTATTTTTACTTTAACATTTGATTCTGCCATTGTGTTCACCCCTTTTATTTTTTTAGAATAATGTTTCTACATTTTAAATTTTAAAGCGTTATCATTGCGAGTCTCAATTTAAAGAAAAGTCAAGTTTGTCACTTTTGCTGCTGACAAAATTTATTTGAAGTTTAACCAAACGCATGCTTTTTATCCTTCTTTTTAGCTATTTTTTGGCATCTATCAGATGACAAATTTCCTGTATTTTATTACTATAAATGTAACTTCTATTTTCTGTATAAGGTGCTTGAAAATGGAATCGTATTATGTGGAGGGTATCGTAGTGGGGATGAAAAGACACGAAGCTCTGGAAGAGATTGAGAGAGTGCTGGGTATACGGGCTGTTGAAGTGCTGACTCATGTTGGAGAAGAATACTTTCGCTCCCTTGTTAAGTATATTGCAGAAACATTACATGCGCCAATAGTCCTTGTCGGAGAAGTGGACGAAACATCTTCAAAAATAAATGTACTAGCAATGTATCGAAACGGAAATTTGTCTGATGGAGATGTTCAGCCAATACTAGCTTTGGAAAGTTCTTTAAAGGAAGCGAGCTTTTACGAAAAATTAATTCACCAGTTA
Source organism: Aeribacillus sp. FSL W8-0870 (assembly GCF_037963755.1). Taxonomy (NCBI): domain Bacteria; kingdom Bacillati; phylum Bacillota; class Bacilli; order Caryophanales; family Bacillaceae; genus Aeribacillus; species Aeribacillus sp. FSL W8-0870. Next base: position 3,559,519 of record NZ_CP150165.1, on the reverse strand, counting down.
TTCTCTAGATTAAAGGGAGATATAGAAGGCGCCGGTTATTTGGAAATACCTCTTAAAAGCAGCAAAGGGGAGATCATTGGGCTCATTTTTATTATAAACATAGAGACGACGGAGACAAAGGAGAAAGCCGAAACGATTTTTCGCTTGTTTAGGGATCGGACTGCGAAGGAAATAGCTAGGAATAAAAAGGAAAAAAGATTATTAAAGCTGGCACACTACGATTCGTTGACTAATTTATTAGAACGGGCTACTTTTCGAAAAATGGTTGATGAAGAAATAGGAAAACATCCTGAAATAAAAAGAGGCTTTTTCTTTATTGACATTGACAATTTTAAAATGATCAATGATTCTTTCGGGCATAAGAAGGGAGACGAGCTGTTAGTCAAATTTGCAAAACGATTAAAAGACATAATGAAAAACGAAAACGCGCTTCTTTGCCGCAATAGCGGCGATGAATTTGTCATCATGCTGAGAGATGTAGAAAAGGATCAAGTTTATAATTTAGCTGCAAACCTTGTCAATGAGCTTCAATATCCACTAATTTTAGGAGAAAATGCTGTGTTTATCACAGTAAGCATAGGAGTTTCTTTTTTTCCTGAGCATGGCCACAATGCAGACACACTGATCCATCATGCTGACTTAGCCATGTATGAGGCAAAAAAGGATGGGAAAAGCACATATCGCTTCTATCAATCTTTTATGGAACATCATTACGAACGTTTTCTTTTGAAGCAGGAGCTGCGGCGCGGTATTGCCAAGAACGAGTTTGTCTTATATTATCAGCCGAAAGTTGACATCATTCAAAGGAGAACCATCGGGTTTGAGGCTTTAGTTCGATGGAATCACCCGGAGAAAGGGTTTCTATCTCCATCAGAATTTATTGAGTTGGCTGAAGAAGATAATACGATTGAATTGATAGGAAACTTAGGATTGGATGAAGCGTGTAAACAGCTTAAATGCTGGCAGGAGGAATTTAGTAATCAACAATTAACAATTGCGGTTAATATGTCGGCACGTAAATTTTTTCATAGTGATTTAGTTCATCAAGTCCAGGAATCGATTTCAAAATACAAGCTGCCGTATTCTTCGCTTGTCATCGAAATAACGGAAACAACGGCCATAAAAGATTTTGAACATGCGGTAAAAATTATTCAAAAGCTCCAATCATTAGGTGTGCACATTCATCTGGACGATTTCGGCAAAGGTTTTTCCTCTCTTTATTATTTGAATAGACTTCCTGTCAATGCAATTAAGATCGACCGTTCGTTTATACAGCAAATCGGGCAGGGGCAAAAGGAAAATCCAATCGTCAACGCCATCATCGCAATGGCTCATTCTCTAAATTTGGATGTCATTGCAGAAGGGGTCGAGTCAAATGTTCAGCTCAAATATTTGCTAGGGAAGGGCTGTCATATTATGCAAGGATACTATTTCAGTAAACCTTTGCCAGCGGATAAAGCCGGGGATTATTTAAGAAGAATGTAAATAATGATTCACTTCTGCCTCCATTTCTCAAGCCGTTTTGGGAGAGGAGGCATTTATATTTTTTGGATCGGCGTGTTATCAGAGTGCGTTTTTTCATATAAAAGATGCCGGCATATCGAGTCCGGACTTTTTGTTTTGTAAAAATGTTTATGTGTTTGATAGACTGTATTATGTTAAGGGAAGATCCCGTAGATTATGTATTAGTATATTTTAAGAAAGAAAGGATGAGAGAAAGGTTTTGCGCATTTTTGTGTATACAGTTTTGATAGCTATTTATATTTTATCTCGTTTTTTTCATGCTCCAGTCATAAGCTATAGCACTGGAGCTGTCGCTTTGGTAGCACTCGCAATTTCAGCGGTTTATGCCAGAGGACTATATCTCATTTCAGGTGCCATATTTTTATTGATTGGATTTGTTTTATTTATTCAAAGTAAGCAGCCATGGCATACGTTTATTTTGCATTTTGAGCAAGTGCTTGGTTTGCTTTCATTGTTTTTTGTATTGCCATTTATGAATTCCATCATTCGTGTCGGAAGGTATGATAAACATTTAAGCTTGTTACTTCAGGATCAAGCTGCTGATCTGAACCATTTATATCGGCGAAGCTCAGGAGTTTGTCATATACTCGGTCTATTTTTAAATATTGCTACAGCCCCCCTTCTTATTAAATCATTAAATGTTATACTGCATGATTTGCCCAAAAAAGTGCTAACGAAATTTTATTCGCAAAACTTGCTGCGCGCCTATGCTTTATGTCTTACTTGGAGCCCGATGGAGGTGATGGTGAGTTCAACGATAGACATTACAAAAGTGCAGTATTTTATCATTTTTCCAATTTTGCTTTCGATGGCAATCATAATGCTTGGGTTTGATTGGCTCATGTCTTCGTATAAATATAAAGGTATCCAAATCGCCTTTCATACGCCTCATTTTTTTAATAAGAAAAAGGGTTATAAAAAAGCTTTTGAATTAATCGGAATGCTGCTTTTGTTGATATTCATGGTGTCGACTGTTCAACATTTTTTACAAAAAGGTTTTCTGTTTTCTGTTGTATTATTGATTATCCCATTTTCTGCTATTTGGTCTTTGTTTATTAAAAAAGGAAAAAGATATTTTACAGTTGCAATCCAGCATTGGAAAGAGCGGACAAGGGGATTAGCCAATTACTTTTTCATGTTTTTGGGAGCAGGTTTATTTGTAGAAATGCTGGCAGACTCGCAATTACTATCATTTTTAAAACCTGTTTTTGAATTAGGAACTGAAAAGACGTTGATTTTATATAGTACAATAGGACTTTATTTTTTCATTACATCTTTAATTGGTTTTCACCCTTTAGTAGGTTTTGCTTTATTGGCAGAGCTCTTGCAGCCGTTTTTAGTCGACATACCACCAATTCCGCTATCCATTGTGTTAATATGCAGCAGCTTGTCGACTGTGATGTTCAGCCCATTTAATATATCAGTATCAATTTTGTCTGATGAATTAAAGGCACAATCTTATCGGATCGGTTCATGGAATATGATTTTTGCATTAGGGTACATTGGGTTCGGCATTGTGGTCGCTTATTTAGTTGAAATGCTTTTTATGTATTGACACCGTTTACAATAAAATTTATAATCTTCTTAAAAAGAGATTATTTTCAAAATTTTCAACAATAAATATTTTTTTAGATCGATCTAATAGAATTTTAGATCGATCTAAAAAAGCTCGGATATTGGATCGATCTAATAAAAAAGTAACCAGAGCCAAATCGATGTGATAAGCAGGTGATAAGATGAGAAAAGCCCAGCCATTTATTAACGGATGTTGGATCAATTCGGGGCGGCCAGTAGTACAGGTGCGGAGCCCTTATTCTGGCGAAATAATCGGTGAGCAGCTGCTGTCAACAAAGGAAGATGTTGAAAATGCTTTATCCTCAGCATTTCAAGCAAAAAAAGAGATTGCAGGAATTCCAGTTTACGAGAGAGCCAATATTTTAAAAAAAGCATCTTCCTTGCTAGACTGCAGAAAAGAAACATTCGCAAAATTTATTTCCGAGGAGCTCGGTAAGCCATTGAAAAACACATTGGATGAAGTATCCCGCTCGGTTGAAACATTGGAGCAATCAGCGGAAGAAGCAAAACGGCTGATCGGAGAAACGATACCAGGAAGCGCTTCGCAGCGCGGAACAAAAGCATTGGCCGTGACGTTTCGTGTTCCGGTTGGGGTTGTTGCAGCTATCACCCCATTTAATGCGCCGTTAAATCTCATTTGTCATAAGATCGGACCTGCATTTGCAGCCGGAAATAGTGTTGTGTTAAAGCCCGCTCCACAGACGCCTTTAATTGCAGCGGAATTGCTGAAACTTCTGCTTGAAGCAGGCTTTCCAAAACACGGTATTAATATGGTGCTCGGAGGAGCAGAAGTTGGACAGCAAATTGTTCAGGATGACCGGGTCAATGTTATTTCGTTTACAGGAGGAGTTGCTGCCAGCCGTAATATATGTGACTTGGCTGGAATGAAAAAAGTGCTGTTAGAGCTAGGAGGAAATGCCGCAACCATTGTACACGAAGATGCTGATTTAAAGAGAGCGGCAGCTTTATGTGCCTTAACAGGCTACAGCAATTCCGGTCAAAGCTGCATTTCCGTTCAAAGAATTTATGTACACGAGACTGTCGTTGAGCCGTTTACAAAACTTTTCAAAGAGAAAGTGGAGCAATTAAAGGTTGGAGATCCATTATCGCCGGATACAGATATTGGCTGTTTGGTGGATGAACGAGCGGCGGAACGCGTTATGAATTGGATCAAGGAAGCAGTCCAATCCGGAGCCGAGTTGATTACCGGAGGAAAACAGCATGGGGCGACAGTTGAGCCGACTGTTCTTCTGAATCCGCCGAAGCAAAGCAAAGTTGTATGTGAAGAAGTGTTCGGCCCGATTGTCAGCATTATTCCGTATTGTACGATTGAAGAGGCAATAGCGGAAACAAATAATTCGTCCTTTGGACTTCAAGCGGGATTATTTACAAACCGCATGGATGTCATTTATCAAGCAGCTAAGGAGCTGGAAGTAGGAGGCGTTGTAATCAACGGCACTTCAAATTTCCGGCTTGACCATTGGCCTTACGGCGGTGTGAAAAATAGCGGGATTGGCCGGGAGGGGCCGCGTTATGCAATTCAGGAAATGACAGAAATGAAGATGATTGTTTTTCAAGATCCTTATTGAATGAAACAAACATGGTGGTGTACAGATTGATTGAGCTATATGTAAAAAAACCGAACGAACTAGAGCTGCGGCATAACAACTCAGTTCCAGCTCCAAAAGGCGATGAGGTAAAAATTCAATTAGTATATGGAGGGATTTGCGGTTCTGATTTAAGTGTTTATAAAGGAAAGCTCCCTTATGCAAAATATCCCGTTCGCGCCGGCCACGAACTTGTTGGGGTGATTGTGGAAAAAGGGGAACAAGCTTCATTTAAAATTGGAACAAGGTGCGTTGTTTTACCGAATACATTTTGTGGAGTATGCGATCAATGCCAAAAAGGTTTGACAAATATATGCCGAAACAAGAAATCGTTAGGCGTAAATATTGATGGAGGGTTTGCCCAAGAGTTTAACATTTCTTCCAAATATGTTTTAGCAGTGCCTGATGACTTGCCGAATAAAAAAGCAGTTCTCGTAGAGCCGCTCGCAGTTATCGTCCATGCCTTTAAAAAGGTCAATGTGGAAAAAAATATGAAGGTAGCTGTCGTCGGCTGCGGGAATGAAGGAATGCTGGCAGCGGCGCTCGCCCATTATTTAGGTGCAAAAGTGACAGCGATTGACATCAATCAGCACAAGCTTGATTTAGTTAGAGAAATCGGTGATATTTCAGTTTTCTTGCCGCATGAGATTGAATCGCTTGAAACGTTTGACGTTGTATTTGAAGCAGCCGGTACAAAGGTTTCAGTTGAAAGCGCTGTAAAATTGGCGAAGCCAGGAGGAGCTGTCGTTTTGATTGGGCTGGCGCAGGAGGCGAATTTTCCGATTGTCCATATTGTGCGCAGTGAAATCACAATATATGGTTCAATAATTTATCAATTTCCAGATGACTATTTGCAAGCGATTGAATATCTACGGGATCCTGAGTTTTCCGTCGAACAAATTGTTTCTAAAATTTTTTCCATTACCGACTACAAGGAAGCTTATGAAACGGCCGCTTCCGGAAATGCTGGAAAAGTTATTTTAAGCTTTAAGGAGGCAGAAAAATTATGAAAAAGCTGGTTTCCGATCAACTCGTTCAATATTTGGAAAACCGCGGGGTTGAACATATTTTTGGTCTTTGCGGCCACACAAACATTGCTGTTTTAGCCGCTTTAGAAAAAAGCTCCATCAAGTTTGTAAATGTAAGGCATGAGCAAATTGCTGCACATATGGCAGACGGGTATGCGAGGGCAAAAAAGGAAGCGGCAGTTGTCTTAAGCCATCTTGGACCAGGATTGACGAACGCTGCAACAGGTGTTGCAAATGCCGCTTTAGATTCCATTCCGATGGTTGTCATTGCAGGGGATGTACCGAGTCATTTCTATGGAAAGCACCCACATCAAGAAATTAACCTGCATGCAGATGCATCCCAATACGAAATATACCGCCCGTTTGTTAAACGTGCATGGCGGGTTGACCGGCCGGATCTGTTTCCGGAAATTTTAGAAAAAGCATTTCAATTAGCTGAAAGCGGAAGACCAGGACCTGTTTTAGTATCTGTGCCAATGGATATTTTCTCGAAGGAGGTCGATATTGCTTTATTTGAAAAATTGAATCATCATACGAAAAAGTTGCATAAGCCTTCTATCGATAACGAGACTGCAAAAGAAATTGTCGAAAAACTAATCAAGGCGGAAAATCCATTGATTTATGCTGGAGGAGGCATTATGCTAGCCGATGCTTCCAAAGAATTGAAGGAATTAGCTGAACATTTTGACATTCCTGTTGCCTACACATTAATGGGCAAGGGAGCCATTTCCGACGATCATCCATTAGCCTTGGGCATGACAGGCTTCTGGGGAACAAAATTTGTAAATGATATGTGTTTGCATGCAGATTTGATTTTAGCACTCGGCACAAGATTTTCAGAGGCGGATTGCAGCTCCTGGGAGCCGGAATACACCTTTAACATTCCGAAAACGAAATTGATTCATATTGATATTGATCCGAACGAGATTGGAAGAAATTATCCGACTGAAATCGGAATTGTGGCAGATTTAAAACAAGCGCTTTCCGTAATAAACCGGGTGGCGAAAGAGCTCGTTCCAAAGGGAAAAGAAAATAAAGAGCTGAAACAGAAAATTTCTCAATATAAACAAGAATTTCGTAAACAGAATGAGGAACATATTCGTAATGACTGCTATCCGATGCGTCCGGAGCGGATTTTACAAGAAGTTCGTGAAGTGCTGCCAAGAAATGCTTTTATAACAACGGATGTCGGCTGGAATAAAAATGGGGTTGGACAGCAATTTCCGGTATATGAAGCGGGCACTATTTTCACGCCTGGGGGCTATTGCACGATGGGCTTTGGTGCGCCCGCAGCATTAGGAGTAAAAATAGCACATCCAGATAAAGTGGTCGTTTCATTAGTCGGTGATGGAGGCTTCGGACAAAATCCGGCGCTTCTTGCCACCGCTGTTGAAGAAAATATTCCGGTTGTCTGGGTGATCATGAACAATCATGCTTTTGGAACCATAGCCGGACTGGAAAAAGCCCACTTCGACACAACCTACGGAACGGTATTTCGAAAAGATGGAAAGCCGTATTCACCTGATTATGCAGCCATTGCGAAGGCTTACGGTGTGGAAGGTGTAAAAGTTCAAGCTGCAGCGGAATTCAAGCCAGCATTGCAGCGGGCCATTGAAGCAAATAAACCGTTTGTGATTGATGTGGAGATGATCAATGTACCAACGCCGACAGCAGGACATTGGAATATTATGGACATCTATTCCCCGGATAGGAAAGTTCACCATGTTTCAGTGGATTAAAACATTTCCAATTAAATTATGAAGGAGGAATTGATTATGCCGAAAACGAGCGCAGGCATGAAAATTAAAGTTCTTGATCCTTTTCAAGACGCTAAAACATTATGGTTAGGGCTGGATAAGCCGGAGTTGAACCAGATTCGCAAGGTTTTCCAGCTGATTACCCCGCAAACTGTAGGATCTAAACATATTATGGCTGGAATTACGATTTTTTCCCCCGGGGAAGCAAGCTCCCTTCACAACCATCCAGAATCTGAAGAAATGGACGTAGTTATAAAAGGTTCAGGAGAAGTGGTTGATGGAAATGGAAACCGCCGTCCATTTAAAGAAGGAGACTATATGTTCATACCCGAGGGCGAATATCACCAGCATGTTAATACAGGAAATGAACCGCTTTGGTTGTTATGGTGCTATAGCCCGCAAGGAAGCCTGCCAGAAGATTAAAGAAGCAATTTTTTGCAGGAAAACAAAAACGATCATTTTCAAAAAGATGGACTAAGAAAGGGGTTATTGACAGGGTAGAAATGAGGATAATCCATGCCATGTCAGCCCTTTTCTGCTCCCCCAAACGCCTAGTTATTAATAAAATCAAAACTATAAACCTTTCGAAAATCAAATTGATTGTAAGATAGGAGTGTGAAAAAATGAAAAAAATTTCTTTCATCTTAATATCTTGTTTGTTGCTGTTAGTCGGATGTTCAAGCGGTTCGAGTTCGGGAGAAAATAATGAATCAGGCTCAAAATCTTCAGAAACTAAAATTATGAAATTAGCAGTGGCGACTACAAAAGAACGCTCTCTCTCAAAAGGACTTTATAAATTTGGTGAAATCGTCGAAAAAGAAACAAATGGATCTATTAAAGTTGAAGTATATCCCGACGGACAGCTCGGAGGGGATTTAGAAGTATTTGAAGGATTAAAAATGGGATCTATTCAAGGATCAACCATGTCGAATGGGCCGATCGCATCTTTCGCTCCAAGATTTAACGTATTGGACTTACCTTTTTTATTTAAAGACAGAGAAACCGCTTACAAAGTTTTGGATGGCGAAATTGGGCAAGAATTAATGAAAGATCTGGAAGGCACAGGTGTTATTGGTATAAACTACTGGGAAAACGGGTTTCGCCATTTAACGAACAACGTCAAAGAGGTTAAAAGTGTCGATGATATTAAAGGATTAAAAATTCGTACGCTTGAAAACAAGCTTCATATTGATCTGTGGAAAGAATTAGGGGCGAATCCTGTTCCAATGGCTTTTACAGAGCTGTTTACTGCACTTGAACAAGGGGTTGTCGATGGACAGGAAAATCCTGTTGGAAACGTTGCAGCTAATAAAATGTATGAGGTTCAAAAGTACATTACAAAAACCGGTCACGTGTATAATGCAAGCCCGTTTTTAATAAGCGAAAAGTTTTGGAAAACACTTTCCAGCGAAGAACAAGAGATCATAAAAAAAGCAGCTGAAGAAGCGAAAGAATATCAGCGTCAGTTAAATGCAGAAGAAGATGAAAAATTATTTAAAGAGATTGAAAAAGAGGGGATGGTTGTTACAGAGTTAACAGATGAACAAAAGCAAGCGTTTATTGACAAAGTACAGCCAATTTATAAAAAATACGGAAAAGAATTTGGTGAAGATCTAGTTGCTAAATTATTGGAGGCAGGCAAATAAATGATGACACTATTTAACTCTTAGGAGTGTGCTCACTCTTAAGAGTTATTTTCCAATTATTTGAAAGTGAGGAGGAAGTACGGTTGAAAAAGGTTGCATTTATGCTAGATAAGCTGTTGCAGATATTAATGGCGTTATGTTTAGCATCCATGGCAATTCTCGTCTTTGGCAATGTCGTATTGCGTTATGCTTTTCATTCCGGCATTACATGGTCGGAAGAAATGTCGCGTTATCTATTTGTTTGGATGGTGTTTTTAGGAGCCATCGGTGCTTTGAAAGATAACGACCATTTAGGGGTGGATGTACTCTTAAAAAAGCTGCCGCTTGGGGCAAAGCGAATTGTATTTATTTTAAGTAATGCGATTGTTCTTTATGTACTGTGGCTGCTTCTGGATGGAAGCTGGAAGATCACTATGAGCAGCTTGGAAAGCAGAGCTCCTGCCACGAATTTGCCACTCGCTTATGTGTATGGAATGGGTATTGTGGTGAGTATCGGAATGGGAATAATAGTAATATTTAATATTTATCAGGCTCTCTTTCGGCCAAATACGCTTGAAAAGCTTATCCGAATGAAAGAATCGGAGGATGAAATTATGGAAGCGGTTCATGAAGAAATCGTGGAATTACATCATGGGAAAAAACAAGGGATGGCAGGAGGTGAGAGGTAGATGGCTTTTGTTGTTTTTGTCAGCTCATTAATTGGTGTCATGGCGTTGGGGATGCCTATTGCGTTTGCGCTTTTGGTGAGCGGTGTTGCTCTCATGTTTTTTCTGAATATTTTTGACACTCAAATTATGGCACAGAACCTCATTAATGGGGCGAACAGTTTTCCGATGATGGCTATTCCTTTCTTTATTCTTGCGGGAGAATTGATGAACGCAGGAGGCATTTCTAATCGAATTATTAACTTTGCCATGTCTCTTGTCGGTCATATTCGTGGAGGATTAGGATATGTAGCGATCATGGCAAGCGTCCTTTTCGCCGGTTTATCCGGTTCAGCGGTAGCGGATACGGCGGCTCTTGGCGCTATTCTGATTCCGATGATGGTCAAGGCTGGATATGACCGAAATCGGTCTGCTGGCCTCATTGCAGCCGGCGGTATTATTGCCCCGATCATCCCTCCGAGCATACCGATGATTATTTTTGGGGTAACAAGCGGCGTGTCGATTACAAAATTATTTATGGGAGGGATCATTCCAGGGCTTCTAATTGGTTTATGCTTGGTTGTCTGTTGGTGGTTAATGGTAAGAAAAGAGCAGGTAGAAGTCTTCCCCCGAAAATCTGCAAAAGAAGTATTGTCTGCTACCCGTCAGGCTATTTGGGCGCTTTTACTTCCAGCTATTATCGTTGGAGGACTTCGGGGCGGGATTTTTACTCCGACAGAGGCTGCTGTTGTAGCTGCATTTTATGCGTTATTTGTCGGGTTGTTTGTTTATCGAGAACTTAAAATACAAGATTTGTTTAAGGTGTTAGTAGCTGCTGCAAAAACAACAAGCGTTGTAATGTTTCTTGTAGCAGCAGCAATGTTGTCAGCTTGGTTGATAACAGTAGCCAATATTCCATCAATAGCTGCGGATATGCTTGGACCGTTAATCGAGAACAAATTGCTGCTTCTGCTAGCAATTAATGCGTTAGTTCTTTTAGTTGGTACGGCAATGGATTTGACGCCTACTGTTCTGATTTTAACTCCTGTTTTAATGCCTATTATTGAAAAGGCGGGAATCGATCCGGTGTACTTCGGGGTGCTGTTTATACTGAACAACTGCATTGGATTGCTCACTCCTCCAGTTGGTACTGTGTTAAATGTCGCTTGTGGGGTTGGAAAGATAGGAATGGAGGACATTATGAAAGGAATATGGCCTTTTTTACTTGCAGAAACACTTGTTCTTTTACTGCTTATTCTGTTTCCGTCCATTGTTACCGTTCCGCTTCAATGGTTTACAGATATGTAGATTTTTAAAGTGTTTACTATCTGATTTAAAGATACTTTGATTGGACTGAAGGTATTGTTAATTTGCACATTATTTCAGGAAGGATGGAGCAAATGATTAGCTCCTTTTCTGAAATAATGTGCAGTTTTTTATGATTAAATCTTTTATTTTGCGATTTTCTTCAGATACTCGTACTTGAATGAATTTTTCCCTATTCAAAAAAGCTGTCTTTCGCACATCGAGCTTCACTCTCTTGGTGATATTCCACTGCCTCCAATCGCACGATTTCTTTTTCGAACGGGGCTTTTTTCATTTGGTATCCATACAACAGGCAAAGGTGAATCACTTGGAGCCATCTATGAAACGGTTATATGGTGGCTTTCTCCCGACAGAAGTACATATTTGATCTATGCTCTTGTCTATATATAAACCGACTTCAGCCCATTTTTTCAGGTGATTTGTGGTGCTCCTGCAGCCTGAAGGGAGGTGATTATTTATAACATTTTCAAAGCCGTAAAGCATGGAAATAAACAAATTGACAACGTTTTAAATGTAAAGGTATACTTTTCTCAACTGAATTCGTTGATTAATTGCGTTAGCAGGTGATTAGACAGATGGGACGAAAAAAACAGTCCCGCGTGACGCTGCAGGAGGTTGCAAAACACGCGGGTGTGTCGAGGGCTACAGCTTCCCTTGTTGTTCGGGGCAGCCCAAATATTTCAAAAGAAACAAGAGAAAAAGTGTTAAAATCGATAAAAGAGTTGGGATATATATATGATCGTGTTGCAGCGAATTTACGATCCCACCAATCTTCAACAGTTGGTTTGATTATAACAGAGATCGGCAACCCCTTTTTCTCGGAATTATTGGTGGGCGTTCACGAAGCTTTAGATAAAGAAGGATATACCGTAATATTAGGAACGACGTTTGATTCCCCTGATAAACAAGATGCGCTGCTTGCGACAATGCTTGAATATCGTGTCGGCGGGGTAATTATGAGCCCTGTCCCAGGCAGTTCACCAGATATGGTAGAACGGTTAAAGCAATGGGGGATTCCTGTTATTTTAGTAGCGAGAAAAATGCTGTCAGAAGAGCCGTTTGATTATGTCGGAATCGATAATGTTGCAGGCGGACGGATAGCGGCTGAACATTTAATCGAACAAGGCCACCGCCGCATCGCTTTTTTGGGCGGTTTTTCTAATTCATCAGTATGGACAGACAGGAAAAAAGGATTTTGTGAAGCGATTGAACAAGCCGGGCTGGAAATGGATGAATCGCTGTTTGTCCAATCTCCCGCAACTAGGCAAGGGGGAATAGAGGCGATTAAGCGAGTTATGCAGCATCCTCAGCCTCCAACCGGGGTTTTTTGCTATAATGATGTTGTTGCATCTGGTGTTATGCTCGGATTAAAAGAACAAGGCATTGTTCCAGGCAAAGATGTGGCTGTGGTTGGTTTTGATAATATTCCGGAGTCAGCGGTATTCAGCCCTTCTTTAACAACCATTGCAGCTTTTCCTGATCGGCTCGGTGCAAAAGCTGCTGATCTCTTGCATCGGAGAATGAAAGGTGATGAAGAAGAGGCAAAAAAACTGATTTTACAGCCTGAGCTTGTAGTGCGGGAGTCAAGCTGACACACCATGATGAAGAAATCTAGGGAAGTGGATGCGTTATGAAGGAACATGTAGAAATCCCTCTTCGGGAAAAAAATATTGTTTTAATTGGATTTATGGGAGTCGGCAAAACGACTATTGGCCAGTTGGTCGCGAAAAAGCTGTACCGAGATTTCATTGATGTGGATCAGGAGATTGAAAAAAAGCAAAATATGCCCATCTCGTTAATATTTCAAAAATTTGGCGAAGATTATTTCCGAAAAATCGAAAAGGAGTATATTGTTGATATTTGCACGAACACACGCTTGAAGGTTGTATCTTTAGGAGGGGGAGCCTATTTACAAGAAGAGGTCCGCAATGCTTGTTTATCAAACTGCATCGTCTTTTTGCTGGATTTATCTTGGGACAGCTGGAAGGATCGAATGCCGCTTTTAGTCGAGAACCGCCCTCTTTTAAAGGAAAAATCAATGGAGGAAATTGAAAAATTGTTTATAAAACGGCAAAATGCATACTCTCTCCATAACTCAAAAGTATCGACCAATAATCTTGATCCTGAAACAGTAGCAGATGAAATTGTAAATTCGGTGAAATTAACGTGGAGCATCTATGAACCGAACCAATAATATGAGATTATCCCTTTAAATGAATAGTTTGCAAGATGAGATTTGGGAAAGGGATTTAAAAACATGAATGTAGAAAACTCATTGTCTCCTTATCTTCAACTGGCTGATGCTGTCATTGTGACAGATAAAGATCATGTTGTCGTCGCTGTTAACGATGCGTATGAACAAATAACGGGATATAAAAAGGATTTCATTGTCGGCAGAAGAGCAGGTGTCATTAAATCTCATTTGACCCCGGAGCAAACTTATGCTTCGATGAAAAAAGCATTATCGGAAAAAAAGCCTTGGTCCGGTGTTTTTGTGAATCGTAAGAAATCAGGAGAATTATGGCACTCATCTATAACGATAACTCCTATTCTAATAGAAGATGAACTGTTTTTTGTAGGAATTTTTCGGGAATTGGAGCAGCTGGACAGCGGAGCATACGTTCCGCAGGAGCAAATAGAAGAAACAAAAAAATCAATATTGGAAGTGCTGGCGATTTCTTGTGAAATTCAAGATCCAAGCATTGAGGATCATTTGATCAACGTTCGAAAACTAACTGAAAAGCTCATTTATGCTCACAACAGCTATCATAATCTTAATTTATCAGAAGAATATATGAGAAATGTTGCTTATTCCAGCATTTTGCATGATATAGGAAAAGCTGGCATACCTGAAGGAATTTTATATAAACCAGGACCACTAACAAAATATGAACGCTTAATTATGGAGACGCATCCGTTAATAGGCTTTGACATTTTGAAAAAAATAACAAGCAAACTGAAAGATAACTTTTTAAGGCAAAGCTATAAAGTGGCCGAAAATATTATTCTCTTTCACCATGAAAAATGGAATGGAACGGGATATCCGAAAAACTTGAAAGGAGCAGAAATTCCTTTAGAAGCTAGAATTGTTGCGGTTGTCGATGTGTTTGAGGCTTTAACGAGCAGCCGTCCATATAAAGTTGCATGGCCGATTGAAAAAGCGTTGAATTTTTTAGTGGAGCATCAAAATACGCATTTTGATCCAGATGTAGTGGCCTCATTTCTGACAATTAAGGATTTTTAAACAGAAGGAAATTTTAGTTGAAGATCAACTAAAGTTTCCTTCTTTTTTTGAAAATTTTTTATTGTGTTTTTTGTGTAATTGTGTATAATAAATCGTCGTGAAATAAACAATTTTCGATAAATATATTAATTTTTTTTGACAAAAAGTTTACTAGTATTAAACAAATGAGGTTGTTATGATGAAAATTGGGAGGAAAATTCGAAATTTGCGGATAAAAAAAGGTCTGACGCAAGAAGAGCTAAGCGAACGAACCGATTTGTCTAAAGGATACATTTCCCAATTGGAAAGAGATTTAAGCTCTCCCTCATTGGAAACGTTTCTGAATATATTGGATGTGCTGGGATGCAATCCAAAAGATTTTTTCGATGATGAGGATGCCGAGCAAAAAGTAGTTTACGGCAAAGAAGAACGAAAAGTATTTATTGACCAAGAGAGAGGATATAAGGTTGAATGGATTGTTCCTGAATCAAATGAAAAAGAAATGGAGCCGATTCTTTTAACGTTGTTTGAAAAAGGAGAGTTTAAAGTTTTTGAACCATCCTTATCTGAAACGTTTGCCTATGTTCTGAAAGGAACAATAAAAGTTCGGATCGGAACAAAAAAGTATGTGGCAAAGGAAGGAGAATCCATTTATTATCATGCATCCGATGAGCATCAAATTGTCAATGAGGCAGAAAGCATGTCGCAAGTAATTTTAGTGGCAACTGAATCTTATTTATAATTCTTGATGCGGTTGGAGGAAACGTCATGAACAATAAAACAATTATTCGTTTTGAACAAGTGACAAAAAAATATGATGATGATTTGCCAGTATTGGATAATGTAAGTTTTGAAATCGAACGCGGAAAATTTTACACGTTGCTTGGACCTTCAGGATGCGGAAAAACAACCATTCTCCGTCTAATTGCGGGATTTACGGAACCGACCAGCGGCACGATTTATTTTAACGGAAAAAATATTAACCATGTAACGCCGAACAAACGTCAAGTCAATACAGTGTTTCAAGATTATGCCCTTTTTCCGCATCTGAATGTGTTTGAAAATGTTGCCTTTGGCCTTAGAATTAAAAAAATGAAAAAGGATATCATTGAACAAAAAGTAAAAGATGCCCTTCGTTTTGTAAACTTATCTGGCTATGAACAACGGAACATTCAGGAGATGTCAGGAGGACAGCGGCAGCGGGTCGCCATTGCGAGAGCGATAGTCAATGAACCGGAAGTGCTTCTGTTAGACGAACCGTTGTCAGCTCTTGATTTAAAGCTGCGCACGGAAATGCAGTACGAGCTGCGGGAGCTTCAGCGCCGGCTCGGCATTACATTTATTTTTGTCACACACGACCAAGAGGAAGCTCTTGCAATGTCTGATGAAATCTTTGTTTTAAATAAGGGGAAAATTCAGCAAAGTGGAACGCCGAAAGATATTTATGATGAACCTGTTAACCGCTTTGTGGCAGACTTTATCGGAGAATCGAATATTGTCGCAGGAAAAATGATTCAAGATTATCTTGTTGAATTTGTCGGAAAGCAGTTTGAATGTGTTGATAAAGGCTTTGCTCCGAACGAGGACGTAGAAGTGGTAATTCGACCGGAGGACTTGGAAATAACAACACCTGAAAAAGGAAAGCTGAAGGTTTATGTGGATTCCCAGCTGTTTAGAGGAGTTCATTATGAAATTTGCTGTTATGATAAGGATGGCAACGAGTGGCTTGTTCATTCTACAAAAAAGGCAGAAGTCGGCGATGAAATTGGTCTTTATTTTGAACCGGAAGCAATACACGTTATGCGTTTAGAAGAAAATTCTCGTATTGGTGTTGCCGATGAAAAGTAATATTCGCGCTTTATACTTCTTACCATATGTGTTATGGATCTTACTATTTGTTGTCGTTCCGATTCTGCTTATCATTTATTATTCGTTTTTTAACATTGAAGGAACATTTTCTTTTGAAAACTACGAGAAATTTTTCACGCCGGTCTATTTGAAAATGGCGTTAAGCTCATTTTGGTATGCGTTTTTAATTACAGCCTTTTCGCTATTGATCGCTTATCCGACAGCTCTTTTATTAACGAAAACAAAACATAAGCAGCTTTGGCTTTTGTTAATCATTTTGCCGATGTGGATCAATTTGCTGTTAAAAGCATACGCCTTTCTCGGCATTTTTGGAACCTATGGAATAGCCAATCATTTTTTGGAATTAATTGGTGTCGGTGCTAAACAAATATTATTTACAGATTTCAGCTTTGTGTTTGTTTCTGTCTATATTTTCGTTCCATTTATGATTTTGCCGATTTTTAATGCTTTAGAAAAATTAAATCCAACGCTTGTAGATGCAGCTAAGGATCTCGGAGCATCCCCTTGGATTACGTTCCGCCGGGTCATTTTTCCGCTGACGCTGGACGGTGTTAAATCCGGATGCCAAGCAGTGTTTATTCCTGCATTATCGTTATTTATGATTACCCGCTTGATTGCAGGAAACCGGGTAATTACGCTTGGCACAGCAATAGAGCAGCATTTCCTAGTTACTCAAAACTGGGGAATGGGAGCAACCATTGCGGTCTTTTTAATTCTTGCAATGGTGATCATCATGTTTTTAACAGGAAATCGGAAGTGAGGGATGAAAAATGAACAGAAAATGGAAGGTTTCAAATATATATTTAATCATCGTATTTTTCATCTTATACGCTCCGATTTTCTACCTTATTTATTACTCGTTTAACAGCGGCGGAAAAATGCATCATTTTGAAAATTTTACGTTGGACTGGTATAAAGAAGTCCTGCAGGATGTGCGTCTATTGATTATTGTACTGAATACGATTGTAATTGCTTTGCTTTCTGCGGCGATTTCAACGATCATCGGCGTTTTCGGTGCGCTCGCCATTTACTCCGTCAAAACAAGACGGGTGAAAAATACATTGCTTTCGTTAAATAATGTTCTATTAGTCAGTCCTGATGTCATCATCGGAGCTTCCTTTTTAATTTTGTTTACCATTGTCGGCATTCAGCTTGGTTTTATTTCTGTTTTGCTGTCTCATATCGCCTTTAGTGTGCCGATTGTCGTATTGATGGTATTGCCAAAGCTTCAGGAAATGAGCCCGACATTAATCGATGCGGCAAGAGATTTAGGGGCGAGCCAGTGGAATGTCATAACAAAAGTAGTAATTCCCTACATTACCCCTGGGATTTTTGCTGGATTTTTTATGGCTTTAACCTATTCTTTGGACGATTTCGCCGTTACATTCTTTGTTACTGGAAATGGTTTTTCCACTTTATCTGTTGAAATATATTCAATGGCTCGACAAGGCATTTCCCTTACCATTAATGCTTTGTCAACACTCATTTTCCTTTTAACGATTTTGCTTGTGATCGGCTATTATTTCATCACGCTGCGCTATAATCGTCCGGGAAGATTGGGGGGACGGAAATGAAAAAAATTGTGCAGATGTTTGCGATAGTATTTATCGCTTCGTTTGCCATCCTGTTTTTTATTGCGAGACTGAATGCATCTGAAGGCTACTCCGGTGATAATACCCTTACGATTTACAACTGGGGAGAATATATTGATCCGGAATTGATCGACCGTTTTGAAAAAGAAACAGGTATAAAAGTGATTTACCAAACATTTGATTCAAATGAAGCGATGATGACAAAAATTTCCCAAGGAGGAACAACATTTGATATTGCCGTCCCTTCTGAGTATGCCATTAGCAAAATGAAGGAAGAAGGTCTTCTTATTCCGATTGATCATTCGAAAATTCCTAATTTAAAATATATCAACCCCCGTTTTCTAAATTTATCGTTTGATCCGGGGAATAAATATTCCATTCCATATTTTTGGGGAACGGTCGGCATTTTGTATAATCCGGAAGCTCTCGGGGGAAAAAAGATCGACAGCTGGAATGATTTATGGGATAAAGATATGAAAAATCAAATACTTCTTGTCGACGGCGCCCGAGAGGTAATCGGAATGGGATTGAACAGTCTTGGTTACTCGTTGAATGATACGAACAAAGACCATTTGCTAGAAGCGAAAAAGAAACTGGATAAACTGACTCCAAACGTGAAGGCGATCGTTGGAGATGAAATCAAAATGCTGATGGCAAACGAAGAAGCAGGTGCCGCTCTCGTCTGGTCGGGAGATGCTGCAGATATCATGTGGGAAAATGAGAAGCTAGATTACGTGGTGCCGAAAGAAGGCTCTAATCTTTGGTTTGATAATATGGTTATTCCGAAAACGGCCAAAAACATAGAAGGCGCTCATAAATTTATCAACTTTATGCTAGACCCGAAAGTGGCTGCGCAAAATGCTGAATATGTCGGCTACTCTACTCCAAATGAAAAGGCGCTTGAATACTTGCCGAAAGAGATTTCTGAAGATGAGCGGTTTTACCCGTCCCCTGAATTAACGGATAAATTGGAAGTGTATGAAAACCTAGGGAAACGAATGCTTTCCTATTATAATGATTTATTTTTAGAATTTAAAATGCACTCGAAATAAAAGGAAACCATCGCCATCCTCAATTTGGGAGGCGATGGTTTTTTAATGATTTTTGCGAAATCTGATCTTTGAAGCAAGAACGAGCTGTTGTTGGAACATATACGGCATAAGCTACCCTTATGTACTGTAAAAATGGATGCATAGTAGATCTAATGGTATTTTGAAGGGCAGCTGTTTGCAGCATAGAAAAAATGCGCATATGGGCTTTTAAAATCGAAAACAAGAATCGGCACTTTGCCGGTTTCTGCTCATCGCGCTCACCTTTAAAAGAGTGTGGTTATGAACATTTCCTTAGCTGCTGCCGCATCCTCCGCCGCAGCTGCTTCCGCAATTTGAACTGGAGCATCCTGAAGAAGAGCATCCGGAACCCCCTGAATGATCATTGGAATCGCTGAGTGCAGCCCCGCATGCATAAACAGAACCTCCGCTTGTCCCTGCATCCTTATTCAAAAGCTGCGACATTTTTTCTGTATAACTGTCCTGCTCGTACAGCGATAAAAATACCATAGCCGGCAGCAGCATCGAGTACGTATCGTCTGTTTTTATTTCCTTGCGGAGCGATTTGTTTTGTCGTTTCATTTCTTCTGCTTTTTCAATATCGTTTTTCAGCTGTTCAAGCAGCTTTGTTTGTAATGGCTTGATCGGGTCAAACGAACGAAAATATTTATCAAACAGTTTTTCGTCACTAGCTGAGCGAACTTCTTCCAAAAGTGTTTTGCTTAGCGGATTTTTTAAAAAGCCTCCCCACAGCTTCGTGCTGTTTGGATAGATTTCAAATAAGTGCAAATACATCCAATCAAAAAGGGCTCTTTCGTGAGGAATCGGTGTCCGTTCCACATTAGGGCTGTGATGCAGAAATGATCCAAAAAATTTTTTTGAAAAATTTTCGTATTCTTTCGTAAACATAATCATTTCATGCCATATTTCATCCACTTCATCGCTGAACATTGGAACTGATTTTAAAATTCCTGCCAACAAAAAATATCTTTTTAATTCAAATAGGCGCCAGTTAAAGTCCGTTTCGGTCCAACTAGGATGATTTGCTAACACTCTTTTCTTTACTTTTTCCATATATTCTGAGTTTAGAGAGTCTTCCAAACGAGAGATAATTGGCAGCCCTTCTGGAATGCGGCAGGCTAATTCTGCCGGGACAGCCTCTTGAACAAGCTTTAATGATCTTTTTTTCTTCGTTTTATTGATATTGACAACGATGAACATAATGAAAATACCAATGATCATTCCTACTAAAAGCTCAGTCATAATATCCCTCCACAACACTATATATATCTTAATTATACTATTGGAATAGGAAATTTATAGAAACGATTTTCGTGAAACTCGAATATTGTATAATTTCAAAAATATCGTAAAATGGAAAGAGCAAAAAATTCCTATTTAATCATATAGAAAGGTTTTGGCGATGAACGTTCAAAAAATAAATATAGCAGGGAAAAAAGATCATATTATTTTTTTAACAGTTATCTTTTGCTTTTGGTTTTCCATTTATATTTATGTTCCAATCTTTGGGGTTTATTTAGAACATTTGCAGTTTGACTATTCACTTGTTGGCATTATTTTTGGCAGTTACGGCATCACCCAGATTTTGATTCGTTTGCCTCTTGGAGTTTTATCAGACTATTTAGGGCAAATGAGAAAAGGAATGCTTATAGCTGGTTTTTTTATGGCGTTTGCCAGCGGAATCCTGTTTCTTTTCTTTCAATCATTTATCCCGATTTTTATTGCAAGACTTCTTTCAGGAATTACCGCGTCGATGTGGGTAATGGCTACTACATTATACGCTCAATATTTTACGGAAAGTCAATCTTCCAAAGCGATGGGAATTCTCCAGTTTATGACGGTCGTTTCCCAATTTATTAGCATGGCTATCAGCGGGAAAATTGTAGAGTGGTTCGGCTGGGAAATGCCGTTTCTCATTGGGACCGTCATGGCTTTGATTGGTCTTATTCTTTCATTTCGCATTAAAGAAATCGGCGATAAGGTGAATCTTATTGATTTCAAATATATGAGTCAATTAAAATATGTTCTCGGCATCAAGCCGCTTTGGGGCATCTCAGCTTTATCGCTTGCCGGACACGGAATTTTGTTTATGACGATTTTTGGATTTACACCGGTTTATGTCTCGAAAATCGGATTTAGTGAGTCCGTGTTTTTTTGGGTCGTCACTTCCTTTTTTATTCCGCATGCAGCTGCATCATTGCTGCTTGCCTATTTTCCTGTTCGAAAGCAAAAACAACTGCTTTTGCTTTCATTTATTTTAAGCGGATTATTTCATCTTCTGTTGCCGTTGTCAAATTCGATTCTATGGATTTGCTTCATGCATATTTTCATAGGGTTTTGGCTTGGTTTTATTTTTCCGCTGCTGCTTGCGATGGTTATTCAAAGCTGTCAAGAAGCATATCGGACGACCGCAATGGGCTTTTATCAATCATTTTATGCAATCGGCATTTTCACTGGTCCGATGTTAGCGGGCTTTATTGCAGATCACATCGGTTTTTATGAAGTGTTTCTTGCAACAGGCCTGCTTGCCTTTGCAGCTGCTTTTCTGTCTTTATTCATTCCAAGCTCCCGCATGGAAAGGAAAGCGGAGCGAATCTCTTCGTAAAGAGATAAAGTGGAATACGAACATTTTTTCATATTAGCGTTGAATCCTATATTGCTTGGGAATATGAAATGACATCTTGCCATAAATGAAAATGGCTGGCTGTTTTTGCACGGAGAGATCAACGGTCTTTTTCATCTATGTATGTTGTTTTTTCAGTTTCAATTCGATAGCTTCCATAAGAACCTCTCAATTTGTAGCGGCTGAGCTATATTTGCTCAGCCGTTTTTTTCGTGCGCCCGGCATGTACATGAACTATAGGGTGTAAGTCCCGAACCCCGAAGACAGAAGTAGAGGTTAGCCAAGAGCAAGGGTGTCCGTGGTGACGCGGAATCTGAAGGAAGCTGGAGGCAAAACACCGGTCCGAGGAACACGAACCTCATATAAGGCTAGGTATGATTGAGTGAGTTTGCGAAACAAAACAAAGCTCTTTCTGTCGAAGGTCATATCGAGTAAATGAGGCGGATAGATGGTGTGAAAGTGCATGTACTTACCCGGGGAGGTCTGGCTGGCACGCCAAGTAACCTTGGTAACCTATCTAGTGATAGATAACTGAACAGTCAGAAGTCAGCAGAAGTCATAGTACTCTTTTCGAGCTCGAGACGAAAGAGGAAGGACTGAACAATTAAGGAGAACGAATCGCTAGGCGTTCACCTTCTGTGTGGAAGCAGACAATCCGATAGGACTTACTTGAAGGAGGAAGTGGTGAATCCCACGGGGGACTTCAAGAGGGTGGAGCAGAAGATGGCACAAATAGAAGAATTCGTTCACGTGGAGAGGATATCAATGTTGATGGAAATGATTTTGTCACGGGAAAATCTCCTGGCGGCACTGAAACGAGTCGAACAGAATAAAGGAGGTCACGGAGTAGATGGCATGTCCGTAAAAGACCTACGAAGACACCTCTACGAAAATTGGGACTCCATTCGACAGTCGTTGAGAGAAGGAACCTACAAGCCCTTACCCGTCCGTCGAGTCGAAATCCCGAAACCGAACGGTGGAGTAAGACTTCTAGGGATCCCTACCGTGACGGATCGTTTCATCCAACAAGCGATTGCCCAAGTGTTGACGAAAATCTTTGATCCGACCTTCTCGAACCATAGCTATGGTTTCCGACCAGGTAGAAGGGGACATGATGCGGTTAGGGAAGCAAAGGGTTATATCAAAGAAGGATATCGTTGGGTAGTCGATATAGACCTAGAGAAATTCTTTGACAAGGTGAATCACGACAAACTGATGGGGATCTTGGCGAAAACGATCAAAGATCGAATTCTACTGAAGGTAATTCGCCGGTATCTTCAATCAGGCGTGATGATCAATGGAGTGGTAATGGAAACGGACATGGGAACGCCTCAAGGCGGCCCGCTTAGTCCACTTTTATCAAACATCATGCTTCATGAATTGGATAAAGAGCTTGAGAAACGTGGACATAAGTTTGTTCGGTATGCGGATGACTGTAACATCTATGTGAAAACAAAGAAAGCAGGAATTCGTGTCATGAACTCCATTACGAACTTTATAGAGAAGGAGTTAAAGCTCAAGGTAAATAAAGAGAAATCGGCGGTAGACCGTCCTTGGAAACGGAAGTTTCTCGGTTTCAGCTTCACACTCAATAAGACTCCAAAGGTACGGATTGCGAACGAAAGTGTGAAACGTTTGAAGAACAAGATCCGTGAAATTACATCAAGGTCGAAACCGTATCCAATGGAGAAAAGGATTGAGAAACTGAATAAGTATTTAATGGGATGGTGCGGATATTTTGCCTTGGCAGAAACACCAAGTAAGTTCAAAGAATTTGATGAATGGATTAGACGAAGGCTTCGGATGTGTTTGTGGAAAGAATGGAAAACCCCGAAAACAAGAATTCGGAAACTCAGAGGATTAGAAGTTCCAAGCCATAAAGCATTCGAATGGGGCAATACACGCAAGAAATATTGGCGGATTGCCTGCAGTCCCATTCTACACAAAACCCTCGACAACTCCTATTGGAAGCGTCGAGGGTTAAGAAGTCTATTCGAAAGATATCAAGCACTACGTCATACTTAATTGAACCGCCGTATACCGAACGGTACGTACGGTGGTGTGAGAGGTCGGGGGTTAGTCACCCCCTCCTACTCGATTGCCAATTTTTTTTAAACAACTTTTCAAAGAAAATAAACAGAACAACATGAAAAAAATAGTGGCTAATTGATAATAAACGAGGTTCATTGATTGATAGATCAACGGTTTCAAACTCCTTTATTAAAATTATTATAATTTACTATTGATTTTTAATTAAAATATGTTATCATATAGTTGTAATGATTAGAGAAATATTATTTTAAATTATGAGGTGATCGGTAAATGGGAGAGAATAAAAAGCTTACGACGAGCTGGGGTGCTCCTGTAGGGGACAATCAAAATTCGATGACAGCAGGCCATCGAGGTCCGACATTAATTCAAGACGTACATCTTCTGGAAAAACTAGCCCATTTTAATAGAGAAAGAGTTCCTGAACGAGTTGTTCACGCAAAAGGTGCCGGTGCTCACGGATACTTTGAAGTGACAAATGATATGTCAAAATATACGAAAGCGAAAGTTTTCAACGGAGTAGGCAAGCGAACACCAGTATTTGTAAGATTCTCAACTGTTGCAGGTGAGCTTGGCTCCGCTGATACGGTCCGCGATCCGCGCGGTTTTGCCGTTAAGTTTTACACAGAAGAAGGAAACTATGACATCGTAGGAAACAACACGCCGATTTTCTTCATTCGCGATGCGATTAAATTCCCTGATTTTATCCACACACAAAAACGCGATCCAAAAACACATTTGAAAAATCCTACTGCCGTATGGGATTTTTGGTCTCTATCGCCTGAATCATTGCACCAAGTAACTTATTTGATGGGAGATCGCGGAATTCCGGCAACATACCGTCATATGAATGGTTATGGAAGCCATACATTTAAATGGACAAACGAAGACGGGGAAAGCGTCTGGATCAAATATCATTTCAAAACTGACCAAGGTATAAAAAACCTTGATACGAAAACAGCTGTAAAAATTGCCGGAGAAAATCCGGATTATCATACAGAGGATTTATTCAATGCGATTGAAAACGGAGACTATCCTTCTTGGACGCTTTATGTGCAAATCATGCCGCTTGAAGATGCCAACACATACAGATGGGATCCATTTGACGTGACAAAAGTATGGTCTCACAAAGATTATCCATTAATTGAAGTAGGAAAATTAGTATTAAATAAAAACCCTGAAAACTATTTTGCAGAAGTTGAGCAAGCTGCATTCTCACCGGGAAACCTAGTTCCAGGAGTCGATGTATCGCCGGACAAAATGCTGCAAGGTCGTCTCTTTGCATATCATGATGCACATCGCTACCGCATCGGGGCAAACTATAACTCACTTCCAATCAACCGTCCGCGAGTTGAAGTGAACAACTATCAACGCGATGGATTTATGCGCTTTGACTCAAATGGCGGAGGCTCTGTATATTATGAACCAAACAGCTTTGGCGGTCCAAAAGAAACACCTGAAGCAAAACAAGCATCATACCCAGTATCAGGTGTTGCGGAAAACGTTCCTTATGACCATGATGACCATTATACTCAAGCGGGCGACTTATACCGTCTCATGAGTGAAGATGAAAGAGCACGCCTTATTGAAAATATTGTAAATTCAATGAAGCCAGTTAAGCTGGAGGAAATAAAACTCCGCCAAATCGGCCACTTCTACAAAGCAGATCCTGAATATGGCACCCGCGTTGCAGAAGGTCTTGGTTTGCAAGTGCCTGAAGAAGTAAAAAAAGGTTAATAAATATCTGTAGATGAGCAAATTCACTAACATAAATTTACATCCGAACAAAAAAGGAGACATGAACCCGATTCCTTGATTAGAATAGATGTGTCACCAAACCATTCTCAAGGAGGTTCATGTCTCATGAATAGACTACCACATCACCAAGGAATCGACAAGTTTTTCGCAATGTTGGGGCTGGCCCTTTATTTCTCTAAGCCGGTCATGAAGCATCTCGTTCATATTATCGATGCGCTGACAACGAAAGGATTTGTGGGAACCTTGACCGATCTGCATCATGAGAGCTTTCATCCCAACCATCGAACGACACTGAGCCATTTTTTCACGAAAAGCCCTTGGGATGAAGAAATCTTGCTTCGCAAACTCCAGCAGTGGATGCTTCGTCATGTGGAACGAACGGCCAAGCGAAAGAATCACCCCATTTTTGTTTCGATCGATGATACGATCTGCCGAAAAACGAAGCCTTCGTCACAGGCGAAACACGCTATTGAAGGGTGTAATTGGCATTATTCTCACGCGGACAAAAAGTCGATTTGGGGACACTCTCTCGTCTGGCTCATGGTTCATACGATGACGCAAGCCTTTCCCTTTGCGTTTCGCCTCTACGACAAGGCGGATGGGAAAAGCAAGGGTCAATGGGCCATCGAGATGCTTTCTTCTTTGGATGTGCACGGTTCTGTTTATGTGCTGATGGATTCTTGGTACCCATCGAAAACACTCGTGGAAGCCTGCCTGAAAAAAGGATTCCACGTCATTGCGATGCTCAAGACGAATCGGGTTCTTTATCCAAAAGGCATCGCCATCCAAGCCAAACAGTTTGCCCGCTATATCGAACCGAACGACACCCATCTCGTCACGGTGGGAGAAGAGCGTTATCGCGTGTATCGCTACGAGGGAGCGCTGAAAGGTCTCGATGATGCCGTTGTGTTGTTGGCTTGGAAAGCCGATCAGCCGATGACACCTGAACATCTTCACTGCGTCTTGAGCACCGACCGGGAGCTAAGCGATGAAGAGATCTTGCGCTACTATGCCCAGCGTTGGTCGATCGAATGCTTTTTTCGACAAGCGAAAGACCAGCTGAAGCTCGATGGGTACCGCGTTCGTCAACGTCGGGCGGTGAAACGGTATTGGATCTTGGTGCAACTCGCTTATGTGTACAGTATGGTCGAATCCAACAGCGATTTCTCTACCGGGCTTGACTTCCTTCGAAAGAAGAAAGGACATAGCCTCGTGGAGTTTATTTACGATGCAGCGAAACAAGATATTCCCATTGATGTCGTTAAAAAACAGCTTCATGTGGCATAAGGGGTACTCCGTTTGTCTCTTTTTACATGGTAATTATTGTAATGAAAATTGCTCAACTACAGTAAATATTTCATAGCTGGACGATCTCGGAAGGTTCAAACGAACTTTTCGGGGTCGTCTTAATTTTTGTCACTTTCGAAAAAATATTTGGAATTACAACCTGCTTGCTTGTGAATGCGTCAGCTTTCAAACAATAGTTGGAATTACCACACGTCCCATAAAAACATATAATTGCCTTCTTTAATAGGGAAAAGTAAAAATAGTTAAAAAATTTTTTATAAAGTTGTATGATGGAAAATATAAATAGTTTCGTTCATACTTTTTGGAGGCTATGCTTATGAAAGAAGTGGCGTCTTTCTTAAAACCGTACCGCTTGGCGGTTGTTATTGCTCTTGCTCTCATGTTAACCGAGCTGACAGTGGAGCTTGTCCAGCCTTTGTTTATGGCAAAAATTGTAGATGATGGAATTTTGAAAAGGGATTTATCAGCTGTCGTCCATTGGGGGCTGGTGATGGTTGGTGTATCGGCTCTTGCCTTTGCAGCAGGCATCATTAATTCATTTTTTGCGGCGCATGTCAGCCAGAGCTTTGGATTTGATATTAGAAAAGTTCTTTTTGGGAAAATTCAATCCTTTTCATTTGCGAACTATAATCAATTTTCCAATTCATCTTTCATTACAAGGATGACAAATGATGTCTCCCAAGTGCAAAACACAATTTTTATGGGACTTCGGATTATGCTGCGTGCTCCATTGTTGGTGATCGGCGGCGCGGTTATGGCTCTAGCAGTAAATTTTACATTATCCTTCATTCTCATCGTCATTCTTCCGTGCCTGATCTTTTTTCTTTTATGGGTGATGAAAAGAGCAGGATCGATGTTTCGAATCGTGCAAGAAAAGCTGGATACGGTGAATAAAGTCATACAGGAAAACTTGACGAATATGCGCTTAATCAAAGCTTTTTTGCGAAATGACTATGAAGTTAATCGCTTTCAGAAGGCGAACAAAGATTTAAAAGACCAAACAATTTTCGTGCTCCGCTTTATGGAAATTATGCAGCCTGTCTTGCTTTTTGTAATGAATGTAAGCATTTTAATTATTTTATGGGCGGCTCATGCTGGACCAAGTGAGGCAAAAGTAGGTGAAGTTGTTGCGATCGTCAATTATTCAACGAGGATCATTTCTGTTTTATCTATGCTGTCTTTTATTGTCTCTGGTTTTTCCAGGGCAAAAGCCTCCAGCTTAAGGATTTCGGAGGTGCTTCAAACAGAAGTAAAATTGACTGATGAGCTTGCCGAATCAAGTCATCAAATAACAGAGGGAAAAATTGAATTTCGATCGGTGTCCTTTGCATACCCGGATTCAGCCGTTAAGGTGCTTGATGATGTATCGTTTACGGTAAATGCTGGAGAAACTATGGCGGTGATGGGGGCTACCGGCTCCGGCAAATCGACTCTTTTCAATTTAATTCCGCGATTATATGACTTAGAAAAAGGAGCCGTTTATATTGACGGTTTCGATATACGTACGATCAAGCTTGAGCATTTAAGAAGGTCAATTGGGATGGTTCCGCAAGAATCGCTGTTATTCACTGGAACGGTAAAAGATAATATTTTATGGGGAAAAGAAGATGCTACTATGGAAGAAATCATTGCTGCTGCAAAGGATGCCCAAATACATGATACGATTTTAAAGCTCCCTCATGGATATGATACCCTTATCAGCCAAAAAGGCGTGAATCTTTCCGGAGGGCAAAAGCAGCGAATTTCGATTGCCAGAGCGCTTGTCCGAAAGCCAAAAATATTGCTGCTTGATGACAGCACGAGTGCTTTAGACTTAAAGACGGAAAGAAAACTGCTTCAAGCATTGATGAAATATCCATGTACGACCTTGATCATTACGCAAAAAATTTTAACAGCGATGGCGGCTGATCAAATTTTGCTACTAGAAAACGGAAAGGTGCTTGCGAAAGGAAGGCATGATGAATTAATACGCAGCGTTCCACTTTACCAAAAAATCTATGAATCACAATATGGAAAGGATGGCATCCGTCATGCTCAAAAGTCTTATTGAACCTTTCCGATATGAAAAACTAAAGCTGACAAATGAGTCAAAAGTGAAGAAAAGCTCTTCAAAAGTTAAAGACTGGAAAGGAACATTAAAAAGAATTTGGGGATATATGTCAGATCAAAAAGTTTTGTTTTTTTTCGTTTTGCTCATGGTTTTTATTAGCACAGTTTTAACAATCCTTGGGCCTTTTTTAGTAGGGAAAGGGATCGACATTTATATTGTAGAAAAAAGCGGAAATCACTTTTTCTTTTTTTTCATCGTTCTTGTTTTGATCTATGCATTGCATTCCCTTTCCATTTGGCTGCAAAACATATGGATGATCAAAGTGGCGCAAAATACTGTGTATAAAATAAGATCCGATCTATTTCGCCAGTTTCATCTTCTTCCCATTTCTTTTTTTGATCAGAAAAAAACGGGAGAGCTGATGAGCCGAATGACCAATGATGTTGAAAACGTCAGCTCGACATTAAACAGCTCAGTGATTCAAATCTCATCCAGTGTTCTTACATTAATTGGTGTTGTTTCTGTTATGTTATGGATGAGCCCTTTTTTGACAATCATCACCTTAATAGTTGTTCCTTTATTGGTTGTAGGTATGAAATGGATTACCCGGCGGACTGGACAATTGTTTAAAGAGCAGCAGCGAAGTTTAGGGGAACTGAATGGATACATTGAAGAAACCATCACTGGTCAGCGAATTGTCAAAACCTTTTCACAAGAGAACCGGGTTATGCATGAGTTTTTAGAAAAAAATGAAAGGCTGCGGAGATCTTCATTTTGGGCTCAGACGATTTCCGGTTTTATCCCAAAGCTTATGCACGTATTAAACAATTTAAGTTTTACATTGATTGCAGGGTTCGGTGGAATCTTTGCTCTAAAAGGGTGGATAACCATCGGAACGATTGTTGTTTTTGCGGAGTACGCCAGGCAGTTTACACGGCCTTTAAATGATCTTGCCAATCAATTTAATACATTATTATCTGCGGTTGCCGGTGCAGAGCGGGTATTTGATTTGCTCGATGAGCAGGCAGAGGAAGCTGATTTTGGAGAATATGTACAATCCGCAAATATAAAAGGGGACATTGTGTTTGATCGAGTATCTTTTTCATACGGGGAAGAGAGCCAAACGATAAAAAATATTAGCTTTCATGTTTCTCCGGGAGAAACAGTTGCCCTTGTCGGTGCCACCGGCGCCGGAAAAACAACGATCATCAATTTACTGGCACGCTTTTATGAAATAAATGAAGGGAGAATTTTGATAGATGGAAAGGATATTTCCAAATTAAGACGGAGTGAACTTCGTCAAGCAATGGGGTTTGTATTGCAGGATCCTTTTTTGTTTCACACGACAATTCGTGAAAATATCCGATACGGAAGATTGGATGCAACAGATGAGGAAGTGGAGGAAGCGGCAAAGCTAGCAAATGCTCATTCATTTATTAAAAACCTACCTGATCAATATGATACAATCATTAACGAAGGTGGAACGAGCATCAGTCAAGGTCAAAAACAACTTCTTTCAATTGCGAGGGCGATTTTAAAAAATCCGTCCATTTTATTGCTGGATGAAGCGACAAGCAGCATTGACACTGTAACAGAATTAAAGATTCAAGAAGCGCTGGAGAGGCTGATGAAGGGGAGAACAAGCTTTGTGATCGCTCATCGGCTGAATACGATTAAAAAAGCAGATCAAATATTTGTTATCCAGGATGGTCGCATTGTGGAAAAAGGATCTCCTGATGAATTGCTGGAAAAAGAGGGGTTTTATTTTGATTTAGTCACAAACCAGCTAAAACCGCAATTAAAAACGAAAGACATGTTGTCAGAAATAAAGGATCATATATAATGAATATAATCACTTTACTTTGTTAAAAGGGGAAACAGTATGAAATTAGTAGCTATTGATTTAGACGGGACATTGCTATCTTCCAATTTATCCATATCAGAAGAAAATCTTACAGCTATTCGGGAAGCACAAAATGAGGGAAACATCATCATGATTTGCTCCGGCAGGGCGCCTGAGAGTATTCGTGAACTGCTGGACGAATATGATTTTGCATGTCCATTTGCAGCAAGCAATGGAACAGTTGTCGTAATCGAAGGAGAAAAGCCGAAATACATTTCAATGAACAAACAAAACATGTTGGAAGCAGCCGAAATTTTGGAGAGTTATGGTGTGCCGTATAAACTTTATACAAATGATGGTATTTGGATGCCGGAAGACTGGAGCGCCAAAGTTCGCTCTGCTCTGCAGTCGAATCCGGAGCTGGCAAAATGTTTGCTTGAATCTGAGTACAAACAGTTTATCGAGCAGCCAAAAAGGACCGACAATAATCGATACTTTCGTCATATACAAGATGTTATAAACCGCGGTGATTTATCGGTCCAAAAGTTTTTTATTTTGCAATTTAATCAACATACTAGAAAAGAAATTATGGAACAATTAGAAAACATTGCTGGGATTGCGGTTACGACATCAGGTGACTACAACGTTGAAATAATGGATGAAAAGGGAAATAAAGGATATGGATTAAAAGCTGTTGCCAAGCACTACAATATCCCATTGGAACAAACGATTGCGATTGGTGATAATTTCAATGACGTTCCAATGCTGGAAGCTGCAGGGCTTTCCGTTGCAATGGGGAATGCCGAGCCTGAGGTGAAAGAAATGTGCGATATCGTGACGAGGACAAACGATGAACACGGTGTCGCCTATGCTATTCGACAATTTGTGCTGTAAATGGTTTATGGATGTGAAGGGGTGTCTAATAAGTCGTTTTTACGGCTTATTGACGCCCCCTTTAATGTTTTATAAACGTTGATATATCGACGTTTATAATTTTTTGTTTACGATAGGGATTTGACTTTCTGGGATAGCTCCTTTCATTTTATTTACTATTGAAAACTGCGACGGTGCGGCTTCTTTGAGGCGGGCAATAAAAAAGTGTGATGAATTATTTTTATTGTTTCGCTAGTTCTGTCTGCCATACTTTTTTTAACATAGCTGTTTCGTCACACGATGGAAGTTTCGGACAATTGATGCAATCCTTCCACATTTTTTGCGGGAGAGATTGCTTGTCAACGATATCGAATCCTAATTTGGTAAAAAACTCGATTTGATACGTTAAGGCAATCAAATTTTCAATTTCCAACCTGTTTGTTTCATAAATGATTTGTTTTACGAGCTCTTTTCCGATGCCTTTGCCGGTATGGTCAGGGTCAACGGCCAGCGAGCGGATTTCAGCCAAATCTTTGTCTAAAATATGCAAGCTGGCAACGCCAGCCACTGCTCCGCCTTCATCTGCAACATAAAAATTTTGTAAATTCTCATAAATAGATGCGTACGTTCTGCTGAGCAGCTTTCCTTCCAATGCATAATGTTTAATTAATTGATAGATGGCATCTGTATCGCTCATAGTCGCTCTTCGAATGTGCATGTATACTCCCTCATTTAATCGAATGAATAATTATAAGTAAAACAAAATATTTATTCATATATATTATCGGTATGAACATTATTTTGTCAATAAAAAACCAAACAATTTATAATTATGCAAGTTCATCAAATATTTAAACATTTTCTGTAAGTAAAATTTTGGAGGGAGAAAATATTTGATAAGAGGATTTTACTACATGGAAGCTAGCATTCAATGAAACTTATGGTAAAAAATAGATGTTTGCAAGAGAGGTTTAATCTTCTTCATCCATCAAATTGTGGACAAATTCAGACATTTTTTCTTAATTTATTGAAAATGAGTCTTATTCTTATTATAATTGATAACGAATCTCATTATTAATTTATTACGGAAAGAGTTAAAAAATGAAAAAACGATATTTGATCATTGCTCTCATTATCCTTTCAATTGCATCGATTTTTATCGGAGTAAACGATATTAAACCAACTGATATATTCAATTTGACAGATGAACAAATACAAATTTTAATCATCAGCAGAATTCCGCGCGTTATTAGCATTATTATTGCAGGAACGAGTATAAGCATTGCCGGTCTTATTATGCAGCAGCTGAGCAGAAACAAGTTCGTTTCCCCAACTACGGCAGGAACAATGGATTCCGCCAGATTGGGGATTTTAGTTGCGATCATGGTTTTTGCAGACGCTAGTCCGATTCAAAAAATGATTGTCGCTTTTGCTTTTGCACTTTTAGGAACATTTATCTTTATGAAAATATTAGAAAAAATTAAATATAAAGATACTATTTTTGTTCCTCTAGTCGGGCTGATGTTCGGCAACATCATTGGATCTATCACTACTTTTTTTGCATACAAAAATAATTTGATTCAAAATGTTTCCTCATGGCTGGAAGGAGATTTTTCGTTAATTTTAAAAGGTCAATATGAATTATTGTACGTCAGCATTCCTTTTGTATTAATTGCATACTTGTATGCGAATCAATTCACTGTCGCTGGAATGGGAGAGGAATTTTCGAAAAATTTAGGCTTGAATTATAAACAAGTTGTCAATATCGGACTTGTTATCGTAGCTTTGATCACTTCATCTGTTGTATTGACGGTTGGAACCATTCCGTTTCTAGGTCTTGTCGTTCCGAATATTGTCGCCATATACAATGGAGACCATTTGAAAAAGAATTTGATTCATACCGCTTTGCTCGGTGCTGTTTTCGTTATGTTTTGCGATATTTTAGGGCGAATCATTATATATCCGTACGAAATCTCGATCAGCTTAACCGTCGGTGTCATCGGCAGTGCCATTTTTGTTTACTTACTTATGAGGAGAAAAGCATATGGGTTATAGAGCGAAAATAACATCTCTTCTAGTGGTCGCAGTCCTTTTAATTATCACCTTTTTGTTCATCGACCTCGGCAAAAATTGGGATTATGCATTGCCGCGCCGTTCGGTGAAGATGCTGGCGGTTATTATTACAAGTGTAGCAATCGGTTTTTCAACGTTAGTATTTCAAACGATTACAAACAACAGAATTTTAACTCCGAGCATTTTAGGTTTAGATTCTTTATATATGCTTTTGCAAACCATGCTTGTCTTTTTATTTGGTTCAACACATGTTGCGATGATCGATAAAAATATTAACTTTGCGCTTTCCTTGTTCTTTATGATGCTGTTTGCACTGATCTTTTACAAATTCCTTCTTCGAGGCGAGGGTCAAGACATTTATTTTCTTCTTCTAATTGGACTGATATTCGGAACATTATTTAACAGCTTGACTTCTTTTATGCAAGTGCTGATAGATCCTAACGAATTTCTAATTGTACAGGACAGAATGTTTGCCAGCATCAATAACGTGAATACGGATTTGCTGTACTTGTCGATTGCCGTTATGCTGCTGGCGGGTCTTTATTCACTGAAATATGCCAAATATTTAGATGTGCTGGCACTTGGAAGGGAGCATGCGATTAATCTCGGCATTGATTACGATCATGTTGTCAAAAGGCTTTTGATCATTGTGGCTGTTTTCGTTTCGATTTCGACAGCTTTAACCGGTCCGATGACGTTTTTGGGTCTTCTCGTGATTAACGTGGCAAGGGAATTTTTAAACACATATAAACATAGTGTTTTAACGATCGGGACCGTTCTTTTTTCCATCATTGCGTTGGTTGGCGGTCAGCTATTGGTCGAAAGAGTGTTTACATTTTCAACTACGTTAAGTGTTGTCATTAATTTTGTTGGAGGGGTTTATTTTATTTATCTTCTATTAAAGGAGAATCGATCATGGTAGAAGTAAAAAATGTTTCAAAACAGTACGGAAACAAATTTGTAGTAAAAGGCGTCTCGCTGAAAATTCCGAAACAAAAAATCACAGCCTTCATCGGCCCGAACGGAGCTGGAAAAAGCACACTGCTATCAATGATCAGCCGATTAATAAAAAAAGATGAAGGAGAAATATTGATTGACGGAAAAGAAATTGGCGCATGCAAAAGCAACGATTTGGCGAAAAAAATTTCGATCTTAAAGCAATCAAACCACATTAATCTTCGCTTAACAGTCAGGGAGCTTGTTTCTTTCGGCAGATTTCCGTATTCAAGTGGAAGATTAACAAAAGAAGATCAAAGGCATGTTGATGAAGCGATCCATTACATGGGACTTGAAGAGATTGAACATAAATTTCTTGATCAATTGAGCGGAGGCCAAAAGCAGCGGGCTTTTATCGCTATGGTGATCGCGCAGGATACCGAATATATTTTGCTTGATGAGCCATTGAATAATTTAGATATGAAGCACTCTGTGCAAATTATGAAAATGTTAAGAAAACTTGTCGATGAGCTTGGAAAAACAATTGTCATTGTACTGCACGATATCAATTTTGCATCGGTGTATGCCGATTATGTGGTTGCAATGAAAGATGGAGAACTCGTACACGTCGGGCCAACTGATCAAGTCATAGATCGTTCTGTCTTAAAAGACGTATATGATATGGATATAAACATCCAGCAAATAAACAATTGCAAAATATGTGTGTACTTTTCTTAAAGGGTAGTATTGATGGAGGCATTTTGATAAACATCTCAGCAGAAGGAAGAGCTGTCAGCTCTTCCTTATAAAGAATTCGAAATGATAATGATTTTCTTATTCAATTGCGAGATGTTTAAAGAATTGCCGACATCATTTAAAAAATATACAGGGGGTAATTTTTATGAAAAAGTTTTTAGTTTTTCTCATTGCTTCTTTGATGGTTTTTGTTGTTGCAGCTTGCGGCTCGAACGGAGCAACTAGCGGCGAAGGTGAAAAAAATGACACGAAACAGGAGTCAGAAGTACTGACGATTAAGCATCAGCTTGGCGAAATAAAAGTGAAGAAAAATCCAGAAAAAGTCGTCGTTTTTGATTTTGGTGCTCTTGACACATTGGATAAGCTTGGCGTTGAAGTGGCAGGTGTACCGAAGGATAACCTTCCATCCTATTTAAAAGACAAATACAGTGGCGATAAATATGAAAATGTCGGCGGTTTAAAAGAACCGGACTTTGAAAAAATCAGTTCGATTGAGCCTGATTTGATCATTATTTCCGGAAGACAATCAGAGGTTTATGAAGAGTTTGAGAAAATTGCACCAACCATCTTTATGGGTGTTGATACAACGAAATATTTAGAGTCATTCCATGAAAATGTGAAAACACTTGGAAAAATTTTCGGTAAAGAAGAGGAAGCTGAAAAAGAACTGGCAGCAATCGATGAATCGATTAAAAAGCTAAAAGAAAAAGCAGAAGCGTCTGGAAAAAATGCATTAGTTATTTTAGCCAATGAAGGGAAAGTCAGCGCATATGGACCGAAATCTAGATTTGGACTTATCCATGATGAATTTGGAATTAAAGCTGTAGATGAAAACATTGAAGTTTCTACACACGGACAAAGCATTTCATTTGAATATATCGTTGAAAAAAATCCTGATTACTTATTTGTGGTAGACCGCGGTGCTGTTGTAGGCG
This sequence comes from Aeribacillus sp. FSL W8-0870, assembly GCF_037963755.1. Classification (NCBI taxonomy): domain Bacteria; kingdom Bacillati; phylum Bacillota; class Bacilli; order Caryophanales; family Bacillaceae; genus Aeribacillus; species Aeribacillus sp. FSL W8-0870. The sequence goes on along the minus strand of NZ_CP150165.1, from coordinate 3,523,454 downwards.
GCCAATCATCTGCAAAACAAACAGTAGAAAATGAATTAGTGAAAAAGACAAATGCCTACAAAAACGGCAATATTGTGTACTTAGATCCTAACTACTGGTATTTATCCGGCGGCGGATTGATTTCGGTTGCTGAAATGGTGAAAGAAGTGGATAATGCGATCCAATAATTTTTCAAAAGGGAGCTGAAAACAGCTCTCTTTTTTCATATGCACCCGGGCATGGGTGTAATCTCTAGGGAGAAAGTCCAGAGCTGCGAAAGCAAAAGTAGCAGTTAGCTTAACGCAAGGGTGTCCGTGGTGATGTGGAATCTGAAGGAAGCGGGCAGCAAACTTAAGGTGTCTCTCGAAACACGAACTTCATATGAGGCTAGTTGCCATTGGATGAAACAAAGTCCTTTCTGTCGAAGATGGTACAGAGTAAATGAAGCAGACAGGTGGAAGGAAAGACTGCACCCTTACCCAGGGAGGTATGACCGACATGTCGAATTGATTAGTATGTGCTTGAACGTCTCAACCTTTTCGATAAAAGAAACAGACGCAAGAAACACATCCATATGCCGAAAGTCATAGACAAGGTCAACATTTGATTATGAGACTCGCAAGTTAGACACCGTAAGAAGGCATTACAAAAAGCCAATACCTTGCTACATAGTATTGGCTTTTAATCATTGATGAAAAATGAAGTGAATAGACTCTCATCTCCTTCTAATTTAAATTCTTTTTCTTTTTTGAAGTTATCAAGATTATAAATTTGTATCTTTGTGCCGTCTGATGTAATAAATTGATCTTCATGAATATATGATACATAGTTTTCAATTTCTGTAGTAAATACATCCATTTTAGAAGAATTTAAATGAAGTTTCGCAATTTTCTTTTCCGTGGGTTCTAGAAACGAATTTCCTTGTGTGATAAACATATGATCTTTGTGTACATGCATATCACTCAAGGATTTGAACGGAAGGATAATCTTTTCAATTTTCTTGTTCTTCAAGTTTATTTTTATTAATTCATTTGACTGATTGTCTTTTCCATCTGATGTTTTTACTAGGAAAAGATCGTTGTCAACGAGCTCCATATCTGATGAATACATCATATCGTCTATTTTTATTGTTTCAATTAAAGATAAATCTTTTTTATTGATTACATTGATAATACCGTAAATATCATCTGGATTGGAGTGTATAAAGGTTAATACATATAATTTGTCTGAATGTTCAATCATATAGTTCGCCTCCCCCTTGAGCTTAGTGGATGCGACCTGTTTTCCTGTTGCTATATTTGTTTTGGCAAGCTTAGAGGAAGTAAGATCTCCTTCAGACATATAAGCAAACTCCTTATCAACAGTCCAAACTGTGGGAGCAATTTTTTCTTCGTTAGGAATTTCTTTAATCTGCAAATTACTTTTATTTAACTCTAATATAAATTCATTGGTGTTGTATTTAGATTGTGGATTAGCGTAATATACTTTATTATTCATATGAATAGGTCTTTCCATAAAAGCTCCAAGAGGCATTCCTCTGTATTTCGTTTTATGTTTTGAAAGAAACTTTCCTTTTTCATTGTACAGGTGTATAACTGCTTTCTCAAACATATCTGTATAAATCACTGCATATTTGTAATCTTCGATGTTTTTTGTTTCCGTTGAGAAGCATCCTTGTAAAAAGATCATGGAGGATAACAAACAGATAAAGATCATTTTGTATCTGTTTGTTATCGTTTTAAAAAGGTTCATTTGTTAAACTCCTTTAGTATAAATGATATACGTGTGAGAAGAGTTAACTAAATCAATTGGAAATACGATTCCTCCGCCATGATTTAAGTTTAAACCTGTAGAATACTTATATGCTTCATATACTAATTGCGAACAATAAAATTTTTTTGTAGTGTTGATATTCGTAAATTCCCAATTATAAGGTTTTCCTTTGTGTGAATACGCTCTGTCTGCAGCTTTTGCATCTTGAGCGACAGTTGTTCCCTTTGTCGTTACCGCATAAACAGTTTTATATTTTTTATTCCAATCATTATCGTAAGTTTTTACTCCTTTTTCTGGGAAAGATTCAACTGTTTTTGTTTGTGAGTATATGATTCCTGCATGACCTACTAGAGAACCAAATTTTCCATCTTTAGTTACTAACTCAACTTTCTCACAGTAAATTGGATTTCTAAGCCTTACGGTTAATGGGTTTGTTGGTTGTTTCGAATACTTCTTGACATAAAAATTTGCAAAAAAAACACCTCAACTTTTGGTATAGTTTAATTGTCCAGAAAAAACATTACCAAAAGCAGGTGAGGTGTCTCTTATTATGATAACGAATAACAGACTGAACAATCAACTACCAAAAGAAGTAAAAGCTATATTTGATGAACTTGAAATCTTAAAATATTTAAGGAAAGTGGGAATTAACAAGGGTTTCGGTTATTCCTGCGCCTATTTATTCCAGCTAGTTTTTAGTTTAGTTTTTGAAGGCAAAAATTTGTTTCGACTTCTTCAAAGTAAAAAAGCTAAAGATTTGCCGGAAAAAAACGCTATTTATCGCTTCTTAAATAACCCTCAATACAATTGGCGCAGGTTTTTACTTGTTTTGAGTACTTTCACCATTATGAAGGTAAGTAGTTTAACGAGACACGACCGTCCGAAAGTGCTGATCGTGGACGACTCATCTTATGAACGAAATCGCAGTAAAAAGGTTGAACTGCTTGCTCGCTGTTTCGATCATTCTTCTCAAAAAATGCGTTATTACAAAGGATTTCGTATGCTTACACTCGGCTGGTCAGATGGTGCTACATTTTTGCCTATTGATTTTGCTTTATTAAGCTCTACGAATTCCCAAATCAATGGGATTGATAACCGAATCGATAAGCGTACATCCGGTTATAAGCGGCGTGTCGAAGCTTTACAAAAAGCGCCGGAAGTTATTCCCAATATGATTAAACGGGCACTTTCTCAAGGAATCGATGCCTCATACGTTTTAATGGATACATGGTTTACCCAACAGCCTTTGATCAAGTCCATTGTGGATCAAGGGTTGGATGTTATTGGAATGGTGAAGGATACAAAACAAAGATATCAAGTGAACGGTGAATGGGTGAGCCTAAAAAAACTATACCAAACAGCTAAACCATCACAACATCAAAAGGGTATTTTGCGCTCTATTCACACAACGATGGCAAATGGCGTACCTGTTAAAGTGGTATTTGTCCGTAATCGTAATAAAAAGAGACAGTGGCTAGCTATTTTGAGTACAGACTGTACTTTATCGGATCAAGAAATCATTCGTATTTATGGGATACGTTGGGATATTGAAGTATTCTTCAAAACAGTCAAATCCTTATTGAAACTCCAAAAAGAGTTCCAAGGAAGATCTTATGATTCCATGATCAGCCATACCACTATTGTGTTTACAAGGTACATTGTTTTGTCTTGGCAAAACCGAGTAAGTACAGATTATCGAACATTAGGCGGCATTTTTTATGAACTTTGTGATGAAATCGATGAACTAGATTGGGCCTTTGCACTTCAACTACTCATTGAAATTCTTGAAGATGCACTTCAAAATGTAAATCAAAAGATTAAAAAATTCATCGAAAGTCAATTACGTAAATGGATTGTAGTTTTGCCTAATTATATCAAGGCTTATTTACCAAAATTGAGCTGCGAAAGTTGAGTTACTAATATAACTCCTTTTCTTTTTGGATATGATGGTGCTGCTAACGCTTGAAAATTATTAGCTTTAAAATTATAAGATGATGAATTTTTATCAGGTTGAACTAGTTCTGGGTCAGATTCGATCTCTTTCTCCACTCTTTCAAAAGTTTCTAACTGTTGTTGGACTATGTCCTCAGAAGAAGTAGAATTTGCATGAGATACAGCTGGCAAAATTACCGATAACATGCATAAGGACAAGACTGTACTCAATACTTTTCCAATTTTCCCTTTATTAAGAATTCTCCTCCTCTGTTAATAAAGTATTAGGAAAAAATTCCTTTTCATTTTCATTATATATTAAACTCAACTTTTTTCAACTTAAATTTGGTAAATTAGTAAAATATTTCTGGTAAATAGAATAATAGATGAACATAGAAAATGGTGATCCTTTTTGCAGATAAAGTTAGCCAAAAACAACACCGGCACTTATTAAGACAGAAAGCCAGGTGTGCTTTTCCTATAATCCCTTCTACCGCTAACATACAAAAGCATTGAAATTCCATAACGGCTCTAACGCTACTTCCATAAAAAAGTTGCCCACAAATACTTGACTCAAACTTTTTCATTTGAAAATAAAGGATGAACGGAGTATTTATAGTATGATAGAGAAAAAGGGGGAAGAAAGGCATGGGAAATTTACATGGGAAACGGATCGCTATCACAGGCTCTCGAAAGAGCGAGGAAATTTCCACGTTAATTCGTAAAAAAGGAGGGGAGCCTGTTATTCGAGCTATTCAAGAAACAATAAAATGCTCTCCTTCGGATTTGGAGGCTGATCTTCGAAGCATTGTTGAAAAAGGGACTGACTGGGCTGTGTTTACGACAGGAATAGGGACGAACGCTCTGTTGGAAGCGGCAGAAAAGATCGGCATTTTGGATTCATTAATAAACGTTTTAAAAGAAGCAAAAATAGCTGCCCGCGGCTATAAAACGAAAGCGGCTCTTAAACAAATCGGCATTCAGCCGGATGCTGCCGATGATGACGGAACGAATGACGGGCTGCTTCGGGCTATTGAAGGATTTTCTTTTAAAGACAAGCATGTTTTTTTACAATTGCATGGAGAACCGGTGCCAAAGCTTTCAGAATGGTTTGAAAAGCACGGAGCGATTTTGCATGAAATTTTGCCATACCGCTCCATTGTACCTAATCCTGAGACCGTTGAGCAGCTGCTGGATGAAATAATCGAGAATAAGCTGAATGCTGTTGCGTTTACAGCTGCCCCGCAAGTAAGAGTGCTTTTTAAATTGGCTGAAAAAAAAGGAGCAACATCCGACCTTATAGAGGCATTTCAACAAAATGTTTTGGCAGCAGCCGTCGGCAAAGTAACTGCTGGAGAATTGAAGGAATATGGGGTGCAGCGCATCGTGGCTCCAGAGCTGGAGCGGATGGGGGCGATGATTGTCGCTTTGGATGAGTATTTTCAATGATGTTGTCGTCAAAAAATTTAATGGCTGATTGTGTGTATAAAAAACAGGTGGAGCGTGACAGCTTCGAGGATGAATCACGTCCACCTGGGTTTGAACTTTTTACCTAAAAATCAGTATGTATGAAAGCATCGATTTATTTCATGAAAAACAAATACTGTAAATTTTGTGCAATATAATTCGGGTAAATTTTGTTTTTTTCAATATCCTCTTTTCTAGAGGCTCCAGTTAATACAAGGCATGTGCGGCAATTATTTGTTTTTCCAAGCAAAATATCGGTTTCTAAACGATCGCCAATGATTAAGCACCTGTTGCTGTTTATGTTTAATTTTTCAAGAATTTTTTTGCCGTAAAAAGAGGAAGGCTTCCCGATCACCTGATCGATCGGCCGTCCTGATGCAGCTTCTATTGCTTTCGCTATTGCCAGTGTATCTGAAATATACCCTTCAGGAACTGGACAAAGCGAATCCGGATTGGCTGCAATTAATTTGGCTCCATTACGAACCGCGTTCATTGCCAAATTGAGTTTTTCGTAAGTGAAGCAGCGATCAAGCCCGACAAGTACGTGGGTCGCGTCCATAGGATTGTCGGTCATTTTTAGTGAAAATTTGTGGAATTCTTCCGAAATCGCTTTTTCGCCTACAATATAGACTAAAGAGTCCGGAGATTTCTCTAAAAAATATACAGCTGACAAATAAGAAGCTGTTATGATTTCGTCCAGTTTCGCTTGAATTCCTAAATGATGAAGCCGCTTTCTGCATTCTTCTCTTGTTTGTGTCGATGTATTTGTGATAAAAAGAATTTTTTTGTTATGGCGCCTTAATCGGTCGATCGTTTCTTTTACACCGGGCAAAAGTTTATTGCCAATATATATAGTTCCATCTAAATCAAAACAATATGCATCAAAATCGTCAATGTGTAACAATACAATACTCCACCTTTATTCTGTTGAAAGTTCTTTTAGTAGAATTTCTTTGCCTTCGCGTAACTTTTCTAACGGTGTTCCGGGGGCATATTCTAGGATGAGCTGACAATCGATTGATTGTTCATGAATCGTTTTAAAGATTTCTTGCCATGGGACGGTTCCTTCACCGATTGGCAAGTGATCGTCTCCTGTTCCGTTATTATCATGAACATGGAGGGCAATCAGTCGATCCTTTGTCTGTTTCATTATTTGCGGAATATCCCAACCGTTTAAATTTGCGTGGCCAATATCAAGTAAATATCCTGCCGTGTCATGAATATTTTCTAAAAAGCTTATAAACTCATCTTGCGTAAAAATCGAACTGCCGTTGTATCCGACGTTTTCGATTGCCAGCTTGACGTTCAAAGGTTTTGCAAATTCACATAATTGATGGATATAATCTTCAGCTCGCTGCTTTGCTAAACGTTTGTCAAAAACCGGAGAAAAACAGAACCCAGGATGGATCACAACATGCGAAGCCTGAATCATGCCGGCAAACTCAATCGCTTTTTTGTATTCAAAAAATGAAGCTTCCCGAATCGCTTTATTTTCACTTGTTAAGTTAATATCCCATGCTGGCGGATGAATGGTGTAGCCGATGGGCAATTCTTTTAGTTTGGAAGACAATTTTTTGAATGATTTTTCCATGTCATCCCATTTTTCGCCATCCATTAATAGTTCAACTTTATCAGCTCCATATTCAATTAAGTCATGGACATTTTTTAAAGGATCTTTTGATACAAGCGGCAAATCAGAATAACAGATTTTTCTTTTCATAAACAACCACCTCATGAAAGATATGTTTCCACATTGATTTTGTGATTCATCGGACTGCTTTCATTCAGATCCAGCTCTTGCGGATAGCCTATTGATTGTGTGGATTCTTGATCAAAAATATGAATACGATCCATTTTTGGTTTTAAATAGACCATTTCCCCCGGATGCCAATTCTTTTTTTCACTCATCGCAATCACTTCATGACCTTCTAAATTTATATAAATACTGTAGCTGCTTCCTTGGTTTTCCACGTATTTCACTGTGCCTTTTAATGTGTTTTCTTGGGGAGTTTTATAAATTTCTAGATGTTCAGGACGAATTCCAAAAACAAACGTTTTGGCATTGCATTCATTTATTTGTCGGATCCACATCGGATGCAATAAAAATGATTGTTTCCCGATCATAACCTTGCCATCATAATAATCCATATCGACAATATTCGTTGGAGGCGAGCCGATAAATTTTGCCGTAAAGATGTTTGCAGGGCGGTTATATACATTTTCCGGCGTATCTACCATTTGCAATTGCCCTTGATTCATTAACGCAATACGATCCCCTATAGTCATTGCTTCAATTTGATCATGTGTAACATAAACGATTGTTTGCTTATACATTTCATGGATTTTCACTAGTTCCTTGCGCGCAGATACTCTTAGCTGCGCATCTAAATTTGATAATGGTTCATCAAGCAGAAAGAAATCAGATTTTTTTACAACGGCTCTTGCTAAAGCGACACGCTGCCTTTGCCCGCCGGATAAATCTTTCGGCAATCTGTTTTCATATCCTTTCAGCTGGAGCATTTCTAACACAGCATTTAATCTTTTTTGAATTTCGTCTTTATGAACCTTCTGAACTTTTAAACCGTACGTAATATTTTCAACGACATTCATATGAGGATATAATGCATAATTTTGAAATACCATCGCTACATTTCTTTTTCCGCTTGGAATGTCATTCGCCTTTACGCCATTCAAATATAAGTCGCCCGAAGTAATTTCTTCAAGGCCTGCAATCATGCGTAAAGTTGTCGATTTGCCGCATCCGGACGGACCTAGAAGAACTAAACGTTCTCCAGGATGAATGGTAAGATTGAGCCCTTTTACAACATGTGTTTTTCCATAGGATTTCCAAACGTTTTCAAATCTTATTTCCTTCATTGTGCCATCCTCCGTTATTTAATTCCAGAAGAAGTAAATGTTCCTATAATATACTTCTGGAAAATTAAATATAAAGTTAAAGGTATTATCATTGTGATGACTGATACGGCCATGGCGACAGTAAAATTCGTGCCGCCTTCTGAGCTGATGTACATCTGTAAAGCAAGAGGCAATGTATAATTTTCCTTGCTTTTTAAAATGAGCACCGGCCATACGTATTCGTTCCAGGTAGTAATGAAAAACCAGATGCCTGTTGATGTGACAGCCGGCCTCACTAATGGGAGAACGATATCTTTCATAATCCGGGCGTGTCCAATATGATCTAATTTGGCTGCTTCAATTAACGAGATGGGGATTGTTTTCATCGACTGCCTCATTAAAAAGATACCAAGCGCATTGGCGAGCTGCGGCAAAATAACACCCCAAACGCTGTTGACTAAACCGATACCCGATATGATCAAATAGTTTGGAATCATTGTTACGGTAAAAGGGATAAAAATTGTACTAATTAACATAAAATATAAAATGTTTTTCCCTTTAAACTGCAAAAATACGAAAGCATACGCTGCTAAAAATGAAGTAATCAGTTTGAAAATTGTCGCAACAGAGGCAATAATGAACGTATTCATCGTAATTTTGAAAGCGGGTAAACTATTAAAGAATGTGATATAGTTTTCGAATGTCGGATTTAACGGAACTATGTTCAAAACATTGTTGTAGGCATCTTCCAACGTTTTAAACGATGAACCTAATGCAAAAACGATCGGATATAAAAGAATAATGATTGTAATGATAAAAATAATGTGCCAAGGTATCGCAACAGATCGTTTAATTTTCATAATAGATACCTCTTTCAACAAACTTAAATTCAAGAGCTAATAATATGAAAAAGATTAACATCGTCATAATTGATAAAGCTGCAGAATGTCCTGTTCTGTAAAGTACGAAGGCTTCGTGATAGGCGTGATAGATCGCATTGGAGCTGGCGTAATTTGGACCGCCTTGTGTTATCACTTTTATAGGCGTGAATACATACTGCAGTCCTTGGACGATTGTAATAATAAACACATAAATGCCAGTAGCGCTGCTCATAGGCAAGACAATATGAAAGAATATTTTCCATAAAGGAACATTATCCAAACGGGCTGCTTCTATTATTTCGCGTGAAATACCGTTGATAGAAGCATAAAGGACGATAAAGTTATAGCCAAATACTTTCCAGGATGTAATCAAACTTAAAACCAATATGACCCAGCCGTCTAATTTGCTCCAAATCGGCATTTCAATGCCGAACCATCCTAAAATAATGGCAACAGGTCCGGAAACTGGATTTAAAATCCACGTAAACAATATCGAACCGACGACCAATGAGATGAATGCCGGCAGAAACAAGGCGCTTTTATAAAAACCATTAAATCGTTTTAAAATTAAATCTAAAACGAAAGCAAAAAGATACGGTATGATACAGTTTATAACTAATAAGAAAGCAATATATATAAATGTATTTCCCAATATTTTATATGTATTTCGATCAGATAAAACATCAATGTAGTTTTTCAATCCTACAAATTCTTTTGTCGGAGTAATCATGTTCCAGTCAAAAAAGCTTAAATAAATTGTGTATAAAAATGGCCAGAACATGAATATCGAAAATATAATTAACGTTGGAATCAATAAGCAATACGCTTTCCAACTCTCTTTATTTTTTAAAACCGTCCCATCACTCATATTTTTATTACCCTCCGTACTGATACCGAAAATAAAAGTTAAAAGGAGGGTGACTAAAGGAAGTTTTTTTGAAAAATTGTTATAAATGTTAGTCACCCTTTGTAGACATTTCCTTTTACTTTAACAATTCATTGATGGATTTTTCCGTTGATTTTAAACCTTCTTCTACTGATACTTTTCCTGTAAGAATTTCGTCGCGTACATCTATTAATAATTGCTCTGCCTGTAAACCGGCGTCTCCAGGGAATGATGCCCAAGGAACTATCTTGTCCATTTGTTCTATGGCAGGCTTCATCATTTCATTTTCTTCTAAAAATGATTTAAGTCCATTTTCTGCTTCTGCAACATCTTTACGTGGAGGCACATAACCTGTTCCTTCTGTCCATTTGGCCATTGATTCAACGCTATAAAGAAATTTCATGAATTCCCATGCTGCTTTTTGCTGGTCTTCATCTTTTGCTGTAATAGCCAGCATTGCGCCACCTGCCGGCAGTCTTACTTCTTTTCCTTCCCATGCTGGCGATTTGATTGCCGCTACGTCAAATTTGGCATTCGCTTGGATATGCGAACGTTGGGCAATCGTTGTATAGACCATGGCGACATTGCCATCGATAAAGCTTTGTACACCTTGATCCCAAGGCAAATGCAAGGCTGTTTTATCTTTTAACACCATATCAGCCCATAGTTGATACGCTTCAATTCCTTCTTTTGAAGCAAATGTTGCTTTTCCGTCCGTAATCATTTTGGCTCCGTTGCTTTCTAATAAAGCTTGTGTAGCCCAGTTATCTGCCGGCTCCTGCAAATAAAACCCATATTTTCCTGTTTTCTCTTTTATTATTTTGGAAAATTCTCTTACCTCTTCCCACGTTTTTGGCCCATTTTCATCTAGTCCAGCTTTTCGTAAAAGGTCTCGATTAATATAGAGGACTGGATTGCTTAACGAATATGGAATCCCGACTTGTTCACCATCCGAATTTTTCGCTAAATCCAAAACATTTTTTAAGAAATGATCTTTTAAAAATGTTTTATCTTCTGGAAAATATTTATCTATTATTTCTTGCGGCGGCACATAATGAAAATTATTTGAGAAGTAGTCTAAAAATGCCCATCCTACTTGTACAACTGCTGGTGAATTGCCCGCAGCTACTTCAGCCTGTAAATTTTGCATCAACCCTTTATACATGTCCGGGTTGTATTTGGCTACGACTTCTACAGTATCACTTTGTGCATTAAATTCCTTCACTAACTCTTCTACTGTTTTTCCGCCTTGAGTTTCAGCATTTACGTGCCAGTATTCGATAACCGTTTTTTTGTTGCCGTCCTCTGATTTAGAAGGAGAGTCATTGGCTGCCTGCTTGCTCGTGTTGTTACAAGCTGCTAACATAAATACTAATGTAAATGCGCAAATCAATTTTACAAATGATTTCATTATATTCCTCCTCACCAAATTGTTTGAGCGTAATTAATGAAAGGGATCTTCAAACTGTCGTGACATTTCGCCTATTTAGAAAATTCTTTACATGAATCAGTTAACAAATCGTGTTGCCTTTGACTGGCTATCACCGTCCGTGTTCGAGCAAGCGGCTTCTACAAGCTGTCTTCAATTACAGATAAAGCTATTTTTCATCGTTATGCCAATGACAGGTTGGCAGATCGTTTGCCATTAATATTTTGGTGTAAATGCTTTTCATCTCCCGACCTGACAAATCTATTAAATGATGTCGAATCACCTCCAATTGCTTGCATAACAAAAAAAGAGACTCCAAATATAATGTATATATCTATTTCATATACATTAAATTTGAGGTCTCTCTATTTGCACCAGTAATTATTCACTTGTTACTTTTAATATAGATGATAATTGTTAATCTAGTATAAATCATATGTAAATTCTCTTTTAAAATTTATTTATATCCATTTCCCACAATTTTGAGTTGGACGTCGTTACAGCGAGTGCGCCATTATTTATCGCTTCCTTCGCATGTTCAGGCAAAGTCAACAGCCCTCCTGTTATAACGGGAACTTGCGAAACCTTTGTGAATTTCTTTAAAAAATCCGGCGCACGGCACGGCATAATTTCTATTATATCTGAGCGGATTTGATCCGCATCCTTCACTAAATTATGATAAACTTCCGTGTCAATTAAAAAGATTCGCTGAATAACAAATAAACCGCTTGATTTTGCCTTTTTTATTATGCCGTTCCTCGTTGTAACGATCGCCGTTGGCTGGACATTCTTTTTTACAAAGTCAATTCCATCGCCATCCATTTCCAGACCGCCTATTTTTTCAACATGCAATATGACGGGGAGCCCTTCAGACTGGATGAAATCAACATATCTTTTTACCGTTAAAATGGTTCCTGTCATTAGTAAGACAGCACTTAAATGTTCTTTATTCTTGATCGCTTTCTCAATATATTTCGGTTCTTTAATAGCTGCTACCATTTTATGTTTTTTTAATCTTTCCAACAAAATTGTTCCTGCATTGCTTTTTGCCACAGCTAAATTTCCTTTCTTTTAAAATTCCGAATCTGCTCTCAAGATTTAACAAAGTATTTTGTTATAAAAGCAATTCGATTGGCAAACGTTTGTTATATTTTGGATTGCGCGAAACATCTTGTTGGGCAGAATATGCTTGCTCTTTGGATGGGGGCAGAGGATCAAAAGCTTTTAAAAGAAATATAAAAAACAAATATTAAGCAAATATTGTGCGAAAGCTAATTCATTGTAAATTTTGCTTTACAAAAGATTTACATCTAGCATGATTTTGCATGAAAGATTATTTTTAATAGCCGAATTATTTTTGCCGTTTTCTAAAGTCGCTGGAGAGACTGGTTCCAAATAAGAAAGATGTGTATAAAAAAGAGGATGTATGCTCTTATCATGAACATACTATCCTCTGAAAAATTAATATAGGCAACTAGATGATTAGTTGGAAAAGCACTTTCAACTTGTAGGGCTGAGATATCCCTTGAAACAGGAAAGTTTGCCGTGCACAGCGATTATGCTCTTCCCCAAATACGATTAATCCAGTTTTCAATAAGTCCGACCGCTTTATCGAGAAGCAGCCCGGATACGCCGATAAATAGTATAGCAGCCATGACTAAATCAAGCCTCATGGAATTTCTGGCGTCGACAACTAAATAACCAAGTCCTGACTGCGTTCCAACCATCTCTCCTGCTACAAGAAAAATCCAAGCTGTACCTACAGCTATATGAAGCCCGTTCGCAATATAAGGGAATGTGGCAGGAAAAATGATTTTGCGCAATAGCTCGAATTTTTTAATCTCGAAATTTTGCGCCACTTTCAAATAAGTTTTATCAACGTTCTTTACAGCAGATACTGTCGATAGCAAAACAGGAAAGAAGGCAGCAATAAAAATAATTACTATTGCCGGCATATTGCCAATCCCAAACCAAAGTACAATAAACGGCGACCATGCGATTGGCGAAACAGGCCGCAATACTTGGATAATTGGGTCAATCACTCCCCATAATAGTGGAATTCTGCCAAAAATAAGTCCTAAAATGATCGCTAATACAACGGCAGAAAGATATCCAGCCAAAAATCGCATGATACTCACTTGAAAATGTTCGAACAGTGTACCATCTTTAATAAGCGAAAGTATTCCATCCCATACTTGAATGGGTGAAGGGAAAAGTGCTGAATCATATTTTCCAATGAAAATAATTAACTGCCACAAGGTAATCAAGATAGCAAAACCAATGATGACATTTATGAAATTCTTATATTTAATCATCCTATCACTTCTCTTTTTTCTCAAATTAATTGGTGAATTTATGCATCATCAACCATGCGGAACTGTCATTCCAGTATCCTTCCATCATTAGGGCTTCTGTTGTTCAACATGCCTAGTACCTGCTTAACCATAAATTCGCGTCCATCTTTCGGTTTGCTCAAAATGAGTGAGAGGAATAGGAATCCCCCTTATGGAAGCTTTGCATTGTCTATTAGCGAATGATCTACAAATTCTTCATAAGATGGCGGATTTTTTTGTAAGCCCATCTCAATCAAGTTTTTCGTTAATTCTTTATAGTCTTTTTCATGAATGATTAAATCGTCATAAGCAATCCATTTAAAAGATAAATCCATTACTTCTTTGTCCGCTTTCATATATTTGGAGGACATTTCAATTGTTTGCTCATCCTTGTGCTCTGCTACCTCACCAGCTTTTAAGTAATAATTAACAAAATCCTGAGCAATCTCTTTTTCCTTTTCGATAAATTCACCGCGCAGTACTAGTGCACAGTCAATGGAATTTTGCCAAATTTCATTATCTTGAAATAGTACCTTGCCCTTTCCGATCGATACGGAAGCTGCACCAAAAGGTTCTGCAACGACGTATCCAGCAATTCTGCCCTCAGATAAAGCTGCCGGCATTTCTGCTGGAGGCATCTCGACAGCCTTTACATCATCGTACTTTAATCCGTTTTGTTTTAACATTTGATAAAGCAAAATATTGTGAGTGGAGAATTTGTGTGGAATAGCAAAATTTTTCCCCTTTAAGTCTTTAACACTATTAATATCATTTGCTACGACAAGTACGTTCCCATCTCGATGTCCTAATGCGACAGCTTTTAAATCAATGCCTTGCTCTTTTGCCTTCATAGCCAAAGTAACAAGCATGGAAGCTCCGTCAATATTGCCTGTGTTTAAGGCGTCTACAAGCTCAGGCCACGAACCAAATTTCACGAGTTCCAGATTGAATTTTTCATATTTTTCTAATTCCTTCTCGATAAACAGAGGTACTGCATGAGTAATCGGCAAATACCCGATCTTGATTGTTCTTTTTCCATCTTTGCCGCTTTCGGAAGTATTATCGCTTCCGTTTGCCCCACAAGCAGCCATTGTCAATAACAATACTGATATAACTAATAGAAACAGTCCAGATTGAATAATCCTTTTCATCTAATTTCCCCTTTTCCTATTTTTATTTTTTTATATACAATGTGAGCTTGCTTTGAAAAATTAGATATAATACTCCGTTGTTACATTAGGATGGTTAAAGTGGAATTCTTCAAAAATGATTTTTCGATAATACTGAAAATCAGAATGGCTTCGGTCTCGAGGCTTCGAGAGAGCGATCTTGATCTCCCTGTGAATATGACCGGGATTTGGATGCATAATGAGAATCCGGTCTGATAAATAGATTGCTTCATCAATATCGTGGGTAACTAAAATAATAGTTGTTTTTTCCTTTTGCTGGATGCGAAGCAGTTCATCCTGCAAATAATAACGATTAAACGTGTCCAATGCTGCAAACGGTTCATCCATTAAAATTAATTCTGGCTTCAGTGCAAGTGCTCTGGCAATTCCAGCTCTTTGCTGCATTCCTCCAGAAAGTTCATGAGGAAACAAATCTTCTTTTCCTTTTAGACCAACCAATGCCAAGTAATGTAACGCTCTTTCCTTTCGTTCTGCAGGATGAAGCTTGAGACCTTCCAGCCCCAATTCTACATTTTTAAGCACTGTTCGCCATGGGAGCAGTCCATAGTCTTGAAACAGCATTATGCATTTGCGATTCGGCTGATTCACCACATTCCCATCAAGCAAAACTTGACCGCTATCCGCCTTTTCAAAGCCGCCGATAATATTTAAAAAAGTGCTTTTCCCGCAGCCGCTTTCTCCTAATATGGAGATGATTTCACCTTGCTTTATTTCTAGTGAAATATTGTCTAGAACGTGTATTTTTTTATTTTTATTTGTGAAGCTCTTGCTCAAATTTTCAACTTTAATAATTGTAGACTGCTGAGAATCCATTCATTACACCGCCTCTTAGTCGTCGGATTTTCATTAATATTTGGTTAATTCATTAACAAAATAATTCTTATAAGAATAGTAAGTTTTAATATTTGTAGATCATTTTATTATACTTTGTTAGTTTTTTCAACTATATATAGAAAATATTTTTTGGTGTCAATGATTTTAATTTTTGAGAATGAATCGTGTTATTTTGATTGTGAGCGGTTTGCACCGATGTATCTGGACGTTTTGTAGAAGAAGTGATGGGAGTTCAATGAGGATAAGCTTAGTCATTGCGTTTTTATAGATTTTTATTATGATGGACGTTTGCGGATGGCATTTTTGAAGCCGGAGGCAGGAAAACATTTAAAGCTGTAAGCGGGATTTTTAAAGTGATGCTTTAAGAATAGGTAGGTGATTCAAGCATACTGGATTTTACGGAAGGTGTTGAAAAAGGAGAACAACGGAATGATGATAACCTGGAATAGGGGATTTATAATATGGACTTCGTATTCGTTAGACAAAGGGAAATGAATTAATGTAAAAATTGGTATCTAAGAGGCTAGACGCGTGGAAAAACTCCTCCTGAAAGGCAATTGCCGGAGCTTCCAGCACGCCTATCCTTAAACTAGTCTTAGAGGACCTGACAGCATTTTTATTTAATATTTTGAAGCTCACTTTCAATAGAAATAACTTCAACATTTTGGACAAGTTCGCCTGTTTTTTTGGAATAATAGGCAATGTCCACCTCATCACCTGTAGCCGGGTCAATCAGTTTTTTATAACATTTTTTTAAATGTTTGCTTCCCCAAATAATAAGTGCATTGAAAACATGCTCTAAATCTTTTCCGCTTTGTGTTAATACATAGCGGTATCGAGGTGGATGCTGTGAATAAAGCTCTGATTGAACGAGGCCTTCTTCTTCTAAATATCTGAGACGTTCCGAAAGCAAATTAGAAGAAATTCCCGGTAAAGCTTTTTTAATTTCATTAAAAAGTGCATTTCCGTTTAAAATTTCATGAATAATTAACAGTGTCCAACGATCTCCAATGATATTAAGTGATTGCGCGATGTTGCAAGGGATATCATATCTTATTTTCATAAACTAATCTCCTCCATTTGTTACAATCCATTTTAACATAAAATAATTTAAAAGTGATTAAGTTGATTTTTTGAACTAAGTATATTAAAATGACTTTATGATAATAAAAAAGTGGGGGATAAAAATATGGCGCTATACTTAATTGAATCATCCTTAAATGGTATTGTATCAGCAAAAGAGGAATTAGATCAAAAAGTTTCAGAGCTTCAAGGAAAATTAAACGAAAATCAGGCATCATTAATTGAACTTCAAGTATCAAAGGATTTCTCACGCGCATTCTTTATTGTTGAAGCAGAAAATCAAAAAGCTGCCACTGAAACGTTAAAAGATATTCATATACCTATTCATCTAGTAAAACAAGTTCGTCTTGTTGGAAAAGAACTCGAAGATGTAAAGAAAAATAATGAAGTTGTCAATTATTTGGTTGAATGGAATTTACCAGAAGATTTGACAATGGAACAATATTTGGAGAGAAAGAAGAAAAACTCTGTACATTATCAAGAAGTTCCTGAAGTAACATTTTCTAGAACTTATGTTTGTGAAGATATGACAAAATGCCTTTGCTTCTACGATGCACCAGATGAAGAGGCTGTTAAGCGTGCCCGCAACGCAGTAAAAACACCAATTGACTCCATTACGGAAATATTGGCAGATAAATAATCAATTTTAATCACCTTTTTTTAAGAGGCGGGGCTGTCCGATAAGTCCCTAAAATGAAGCAAGTGGAGAAAAACAATGCGTTTCTCTCCACTTGCTTTTATATTTTTTCGATTTTTATCTGAAAGTAGCTGGCGGATGCCGGCTACTTTCAGGAAGTTGTAATAAACCAAGCATTGGTTTATTGTCTTTTTTTTGCAAAGCTCTTTTGAAATACATATACAGGTTCATCTTTATCAAAAAAATAGAAGGGGCGGCAAAATAAAGATTGATTTTTTGAACCTAATATAATAAAATGACTTTAAACCAACTAAACACGTAGGAATTATTTATTTAATAATAATTGGAATGCCTGATTTCGGACATTATGAACGCGGGTGATGAATGAAATGAATAGTTTGGACGAAAAAGTTGAAACGTTGGAGCAGTTAATTGAAAAAGAATTGAAACCATATGTGAAAAAAATTGATGCGGAAGGTTTTTACCAGGAGCAATATTTGCGGGAGCTAGGGAAAGCTGGATTTTTCTCTACGAATCATAAGTCGCAAAAGGAATATATTTTACAGGAAATGAAAGTGGTAGAAGAAACAGCAAAATGGTGTATGACGACTGCATTTTGTCTATGGTGCCATCTGGCTGCTTTAACTTATGTACGAAATTCCAACAATCTTTCATTAAAAAATAAATTGCTCCCTTTGCTGGAGAATGGAAAAATTTTAGGTGCAACAGGCTTATCGAATCCGATGAAATATTATGCAGGACTTGAAAAATTGCACTTAAAGGCAAAACCTAAAGAAGATGGTTATATACTTTCAGGTGTTTTACCGAATGTATCCAATCTAGGTGACAATCATTGGTTCGGTGTGATTGCTGAGGTGGATGAACACAAACGAATCATGTGCTTTATTCCGAGCAATGCGGAAGGATTAATATTAAAGGAAAAAAATGATTTTCTAGGTTTAAATGGAAGCGCAACATATTCTTGTACTTTTCAAGATGTTTTTGTCCCGAATGAGTGGGTTGTATCTGACGATGCGGATCTTTTTGTGGAGAAAATCCGCCCGGTTTTCATTTTATATCAAATACCTCTTGGTTTAGGTGTTATACGATCTTCCATCGCCTCCATTGAAAAGGTTATTAATAAACAAAATGGCTGCAACAGCTTTTTAAAAATACAGCCGGGTCAATTGAAAACACAAGAGCGCAAAATTCAAGATGACATTCATGCATTGTTCAGCGGTCAAAGACTCGACTGGAAAGAAATTGCAAGGATACGTTTGGAAGCTGCTTATTTAACACTTGAAGCTGTACAGGCAAACATGCTTCATCACGGAAGCGCCGGATATCTCATGCATAGTGCACCTTCCCGCAGACTCCGCGAAGCGTATTTCTTTGCTAATTTAACACCAACAGTGAAACATTTAGAAAAAGTTCTTCACTCATAAAAAATCCCTCATGGTTCTCCATAAGGGATTTTTTGTATGTGCTGGGCATCTGTACATTCGCCAAGCTTTAAAGCAGCAGTATTTTGTTTAAGACAAGGGTGTCTAGGGCGCCAAGATCTGAAGGAAGTCAGCAGCCAATTTTCGACTTGCGGAAAAGATGATCGATGTTTTATTCTTTCTCCTTTTTTTTCTTTAACCTTCCTTCGCGTCGAGCAGCGTCCCGCAATAAAAATTCAATATGGGAATTGACGCTGCGGAATTCCTCTTGCGCCCAACGTTCAATAACGGCATACAATTCAGGATCGATTCTTAAAGGGAAATTTTTCTTTTTTGCCATGGTGCGACACAACCATTAATATAGACTTCCGGTATTTATGACCGGCTGGGTGCCGCGATCGGAGATGATCGCAACCATTAAATTATTCACCATGTTAACCTTTCTTTCTTCATCAAGCTCAATCGTTCCGTCGCTAGCCAGCTGCTCGACAGCCATTTGGGCCATACTGACGGCTCCTTCGACAATCTTTTTTCTCGCAGATAAAACGGCGGCTGCCTGCTGGCGCTGAAGCATGGCGCTGGCAATTTCAGTCGAGTAAGCTAAATGAGTCAGTCTAGCTTCTATTACTTCAACTCCAGCGACGTTCAACCGTTCTTGCAATTCATCTGCCAGCTCTTTTGAAACAACATCGGCGTTGCCTCTTAATGTAATATTGTGGTCATCAAACGTATCGTAAGGATATTTCGTTGCTACATGACGAATGGCAGCCTCGCTTTGGATTTCCACGAATTCTTCATAATCATCCACATCAAAAGTTGCTTTTGCGGAATCGATTACTTTAAAGACGATGACCGAAGCAATTTCAATCGGATTCCCTTCCACATCGTTTACTTTTAGCTTTTTGCTGTTAAAATTTCGAACGCGAAGGGACACCTTTTGTCTAATAGTTAATGGAACCGTTAAGGCAAGGCCACTTTTCCGAATGCTTCCTAAATAACGTCCGAAGAAAATGACAACGTTTGCTTGATTCGGCTGTACAATGGTAAGACCGCTTCCAAGCAGTGCGGCAAGAACAACCAATACAATTGCAAGAACAATAAACTCCTGGATAAATGTAAAAGCTGCTCCGAGCAAAAGTGCAACGATTAGTACAATTCCAATAAACCCGTCAATAAACCATGCCTTTTTTTCTTTCAACTTTCATTGCCCCTCTCATATTATTTTTATATTAAAATGATATCACTTTTTGAAATAAATGTAAATGTATATTGTCAAAAAATTTTGGCGAAAAACGTTTTTGGAGCTATGAAAATTCAATGAAAACCAAAATAAAAAACCTCAACTAACAACCATGCTAAACGTCATTCGTTAGCAAGGGCTAGTCGAGGATTTAGGTTTAAATATATTTAGTTCATTATTGTTTGCATAGGTTCGTTTCTTTAGCATTAAAACAGAAAAATAAGACATACAATGAGGATGACAATAAACAATAAGGTATAAATCCATGTCAACGAGCGAACATTGCGAAAGGAGCTTGTTTCATATTCCCTTGACCTTGCAAGTTCATCATGGGGACTGTTCCCGATCGCTTTATATGTTTCTATTTTGTTTCCTACTTCTTTTCCGATAAACGCAGTTAAAATGAGTGCAAGTACACAAATAATAATGCCTACGGTCAATAACATACTATACATAAAACCATCTCCCTGTCTCTTTACATTGTGGTAGAGAATTTTGATAATCACCTGAAAATAGGAATTTATTTATGCTGAATATTATAAAATGCATCAGCAAATCTTTTTATTCCTTCATTTATATTTTCTTCATTTTCTCTTGCGAAGGTAAAACGGACATATTTTGTACTTGATCCAAGTGTTGAGCCCGGAACATAAATAACCCCGCGCTTGATCGACTCTTCTAGCAGCTGGATCTCATTAAAGTCTTTCTTTATTTTGCACCATAAATGAATGCCTCCTTGCGGGATATAAAAATCAACATCGTCTTTTAAGTAGAATCGAAGGCTTTTGACAATTTGATCCCTTCTGTTTTCGAGCCGTTTGACTAAGCAGTTGATATGGGCATCGAAGTCGTCAGATTCCAGAAAATCATTGGCAATCCATTGAGTAAAGCTGGCATGACCGAAATCCACTTGCTGTTTGGCATCAGACAATCTTTCAATCACAGGCTTTGGTCCAATAATCCAACCAATTCGCAAACCAGAAGCAACAATTTTCGACAATGAGCTGATATATAAGACATTTCCATGCTCATCCATCGATTTTAGCGGGTAGGTTTCTTCCCTATTAAAGGACGTTAAACTGTAAGGATCGTCTTCAACAATCGGTATTCCATACTCAGACGATATTTCCAATATTTTTTTCCGTCGGTTTTTATGAAGGAAAGCACCTGATGGATTTTGGAAAGCAGGATTTAAAAAGATCATCCTGATTCGATGTTTTTTATGCAATTGAAGCAAATCATCCGGGTTTATACCGTCTTTGTCAACTGGTAAATAGAAAGGTCTTATTCCGGTTGATTTAAAGACCGGGAGACTGTAATAATACGAAGGTTCTTCTAATGCTATCGCATCACCCGGCTTTAATAAGCATTGGACGATTAAATATAAAGCTTGCTGCGCTCCTGATGTGATGAGAATGGAAGACGGATTTGTCTCAATTCTCCGATATTGTTTCACATGCTTTGTGATAGTTTTTCTTAATATCTCATTCCCTTGAGGATGATCATATCCCAGGCTTCCGATAAATGACCGTGTCGAAATGATTTCTCGCAAGGAGTCGATTGGAAAAAGATCTTCCGACAATTCACCGCTAGCTAAATTGATTAGTTTATGCTCTTCCATCTCTTTGCGTATTCTCTGGGTCACAGGCAAATTCGGCAAGAACGATCCTGCCTCAATATACCGATTCCAGCTTGGTACACGCTTCTTTGTCATGCCCCATATATCTTTGCTGATTGTTGTTCCGCTTCCTCTCTTTCTCTCGATAAGTCCGTTTGATTCTAATTCGTCATATGCAGCCACAACTGTGCTTCTGTTTATTTGCAGCTTATTGGCCAAAAACCGTTCAGAAGGCAGCGGTTTATCAGGGGGAAATGTGCCATCCGCAATTCCATTTTCAATATATTCAGCCAGCTGTTTATATATAGGCTTTTTTGCATTTCGATCCGGTTTCCAGTCCATATGCTTCACCCTTTTGATCTGCTTGGCACTTCCTGCAATATGGCAAGTTAATCAGGTTCTTTGTTATTTATCTATAGAATGTTCCTATTGAACATAATCGAAAATGTTGTTATATTCATCAAAATTTGAACCTGTTCAAACATTAATTATAACGCTAGATGAAAGAATAATGCCCATCCAATTCAGTAACATTTTACCCATCCACTTTTATTTTAACTTGGAGTTTTTAGCACATGATTTGAACGCTGCTGAAAAATCATTATCTTTTGTAACATGGACGCAATGCTTAAAGCTGTCCTGCCCGATTTTTTCTTTACTTGAAGTTGAAAACCCTTAAAATAGATGTGCGATTTTCGGCAAATTTATTTCACTTTATGGTTCGTCTTGGATAAATGGCTGTTGCAGTATTGAAATTGGATGATTGACAAAATCTTTGATTGGATGGTCCAAAAATTTTTGAACATTTTTATTATGAATAATATACTCCAATTCAAACCGTTTCTCATATTTTACGCTTAATGCTTCTATAGAATTAAGTGTTGATAGTTAGTTCGACACTCAGCCACAGCTGTATTGTACAAAGGAGCATGCTAAGAAATTACCATTAAATTACTTCAGATGAGATATCACATGAAAAGCTCTCATGGAAAAACATAATCCAATTATTTTGAACTCTAATATATGGGCCGGCCCTTCTATGCTAAAAAAGAGGATTATTCAAAGTGTTTTCCTTCCTGTGCAGATTTTTTTATGGAAGATGAATAGGGGGGCAACTTCCGAAGGTTATTGACTTTGAAGGTTCATGAGCTTCGGCATTTAAGATGGCTTTAGATTTTTCAATTTGGTGGAGGGGAAGAATATGTCGAACAGAGCACAAAAGGTTAAAGTTGCTGTTATACAAGCCTCATCTGTTATTATGGACCGAGACGCCACGACAAAAAAGGCGGTTAGCCTCATACATCAAGCTGCTGAAAAAGGAGCAAAGATTGTTGTATTTCCTGAAGCTTTTATTCCCGCTTATCCTAGAGGCTTATCTTTCGGTACAACGATTGGGAGCCGTTCGGCTGAAGGGAGGAAGGATTGGTATAGATACTGGAGCAATTCTGTAGCTGTTCCGGACGAAACGACGGAACAACTGGGCGAAGCGGCTCGAAAAGCAGGTGTCTACCTTGTGATAGGCGTTACAGAAAGGGATAATGAATTTAGCGGCGGGACACTTTACTGTTCTGTTTTATTTTTCGATTCTGACGGACAGTTGTTAGGAAAACACCGCAAATTAAAACCGACTGCAGCAGAACGGATTGTTTGGGGGGAAGGGGATGGAAGCACATTACCAGTGTTTGACACCCCTTATGGAAGAATAGGGGCGCTAATCTGCTGGGAAAATTATATGCCGTTAGCAAGGGCTGCGATGTATGCACAAGGAATTCAAATTTATATTGCCCCAACGGCTGATGCAAGGGAAACTTGGCAGTCAACAATCCGCCACATTGCTTTGGAGGGGAGATGCTTTGTTTTGTCTGCCAATCAATATGTGACAAAAGATATGTATCCGAAAGATTTGGCTTGTTATGATGAACTTGCTTCTTCACCTGAAATAATGAGCAGAGGTGGTAGCGCGATTGTTGGACCGTTGGGCGAATATGTGGCAGAGCCCGTATTTGGCAAGGAAGACATCATCATTGCAGAACTGGATATGAAACAAATCGCCTATAGCCAGTTTGATTTTGATCCTGTTGGGCATTATGCAAGACCTGATGTTTTTAAATTGCTAGTCAACAAAGAGAAGAAGACAACTATTGAGTGGAAAAATTAATCTCATGATGAGACTCGTTTCTACGATTGATCTCATTATTTATTTGAGATTTTGCAGTTCAATAAACAATAAGGGAAATAAAGAAATCCCTTGCTCCTTTACATTAAGAAAGCGTTTATTTTATAATTAGTGTAAAACAAACGTTCGAGTGGATTCGCTATTTTAAGAAATATTTTCCGGGAAATATCGAGCCCTCTGGCGAATGGCAATGATTTTGTCGAACTTAGCTGAGAGCTTGTTTAAAAAAGGAGATGCTCTTAATTGATAAAAATTAAGAAAATTGTTTTGCATATATTACAGATGCGTTTGAAAGCCCCATTTTCTACTAGCTATGGAGACATTCACGATCGCGAATTGTTGATCGTAGAAGTAAAGGATGATGATGGTGCAGCCGGTTTTGGAGAAGGGGTTGCTTTTTCCATTCCATGGTATACAGAAGAAACCTTGAAAACAACTGTGCACATGATCGAAGATTTCCTCATTCCGATTTTATCAAAGACGACGTTTCATCATCCTCGTGAGTTGGCTGAATCGTTTCGTTTTATTCGCAGAAATTATATGGCAAAAGCGGCTTTGGAAGGTGCCGTGTGGGATCTATATGCAAAACAGCAAAATATACCTCTTTCACAAGCTCTCGGGGGAATGAAAAAAGAAGTTGAAGCTGGGGTGAGCATCGGTATTCAGCCAACAATAAAAGATTTAATCAGTCTTATTGAACAATATCAGGAGGAAGGATACAAGAGAGTAAAAATAAAGATTAAACCAGGTTGGGATATTGAAGTAGTTAAGGAAATACGGAAGCATTTTCCGAACTTGGATTTAATGGCTGATGCGAACAGTGCCTATACATTAAAAGATATAAATCATCTAAAACAATTGGATGAGTTTCAATTAATGATGATTGAGCAGCCTCTTGCGCACGATGATATTGTGGATCATAGCAAACTTCAAAAAGAATTGGACACACCGATCTGTTTAGATGAAAGTATTTGTTCCTTCGAAGATGCTCGAAAGGCTGTTGAACTTCGAAGCTGCAAAATTATGAATATAAAAATCGGCCGTGTTGGCGGTTTGACAGAAGCAAAAAAAATCCATGATTTTTGCAAAGAGCAAAATGTTCCAGTTTGGTGCGGAGGGATGCTTGAATCAGGGATTGGACGGGCCCATAATATAGCCTTAGCGACACTTGAACAATTCACACTGCCAGGAGATATATCCAGTTCATCTAAGTATTGGGAAGAAGATATTATTGAACCGGAAATATCGGTTTATAATGGAAAAATTGCCTTGCCTGATAACCCGGGGATCGGTTTTCATGTAAGCCGTGAAAAATTAAAAAAATACACTGTTGAAACGAAAGTATTTACCCTATAAACAAAATTATCCTCTGCATGTTTTGCAGAGGATGATTTTGTTTATTTTACAACCAATCTTGGCGCTGCCATAATGAGAATAACAGTAACGACAGCGCATAATACAAACGCTCCTATCATCGTAATGCCGTTTACGATCAAAGAATAAACGACCGCTGACATTCCTTCTGGTGCATATTCTCCGAAGAAAAAGACACCGCTGATAAAATGCCAAAAATAACGTGCAAAAGCTCCGATGAAGACGCCAAAGATGATGAAAACAAGAGCAGAGCTTTTCTTTCCATCTTTCAGCTTATTTTGGATAGTTTTGCTGAAAAGACCGGCTAAACCGATAAAGGAAAAAGCTAGAAAATAGTCGATGAAGCCTTGAACAGGCATCAGGATGTATGCATCACCTAATACAATTTGTAATAATCCCCATAAAAAGCCGGAAATGAAGCCAATCTTTGCACCGGATCGAAACGATAATATGAGTACAGGCACCATGGCAATGGATATAGAAATGGCTGATGATAATTGAATGGAAGGGAGAAGATCAAGTATAACTGCCAATGCTGCAAAGATTGCTGCTTCTATTAATAGTAATAAGCGATTTTTTTCCAAAAATAAAACCCCCTGTATATTATTTGCTATCAACAAATATCCATAAGGGGGAAAAAGGCTGTATCATGGATCAGTATACTTCCACATCCCTACGCTAGCATTAACTAACAGGTTCAAAGGGTCTGGACGAAATATCCGTCCACTCTCAGCATATAGCTCCCCTTGTGGATCTGTTGATATTCGAATCTTATGTCTATCATAATAGACTATAAGAAAATTGTCATTCTTTTTTCGCTATATTCAAATAAATTTAAACACGATAAAGCTGAAATGCAGCCTTTGGACAAAAAATAATGAAAAAAGGGCGTTTATAATAAGAACTTTTTTCAGAATGGGGGTTTTGATTTGAATCTTAATCGTGAGCGTTATGAAGTAGTGGATGTGGTGCGGGGGGCTGCGATATTTGGAATTTTACTTGTGAATATGGCGCATTTCAGCTATCCAGATGTATATTTATACCAAATAGGCAGCGAAAATTTTTTTACTGAAACATGGAGAACATGGGATTTTCTAACGAGAAATATTTTGGAAATATTTGTGCAAATGAAGTTTATTACAATGTTCTCATTATTGTTCGGATTTGGAATCATCATCATGGAGGAACGGGCTTTAGGAAACGGCAGGAACTTTGTTTCTATATATATACGCAGACTGGTGGTGCTTTTTGTATTTGGACTAATTCATTCATTTTTCATCTGGGATGGAGACATTTTAATGGATTATGCTGTGCTGGGGTTTCTTCTCCTTTTTTTCCGGAAGTGTTCCTGGAAAACTCTTTTGGTATGGACTGTATGTTTATTTAGTTTATATTTGCTCCTTATTGGTTTGATGACGGCTGTATCCAATGGTGAGGATGCTTTAGTCCAAAAAAGAGAGCAGGCTGCCTTACTGGAAGAGGAGGCAAGAAACGCAATCCATTCATATCAAAACGGAAGTTTTACTGATATTTTCCATCAGCGTATTCATGATCGGCTTTTTTACATGTCTATGTCTGGCATGTGGCCTTTTCAACCGCTTGTCTATATAATAAACATGCTCCCATATATCAGCATGTTTTTAGTTGGCATGATATTTGCGAAACAAAAGCTTTTTCAAGAACCGGAGAAGCATCGAAGGTTATTAACAGCCATCTGGTTTTTCGGGCTTATCATTGGGCTTCCGTTAAATATTTTTGCGGTCAGCGCTGAAAATAGTTTTTACATGGTGTTCGGTGCACCATTTCTCATGTTGTTTTATGTGACCTCTCTCATATTTTTATATTTTCACCCAATCTGTCGGCAAATTGTTAAGAAGATTGCGCCTGTTGGACGCATGTCATTGACAAATTACATCATGCAATCTGTTATTTGTACATATATTTTTTATCATTACGGATTGGGATTGTACGGTAAAGTATACCCCTTCGCCGGTTTTTGGCTTGCACTCGCAATTTTTGCCGTGCAGCTTATCATCAGCCATATTTGGTTTAAATATTTTCAATTAGGGCCGTTGGAGTGGGTATGGAGAACAGCGATGTATTTCAAGCGCCAGCCTATTCGCATGAAAAAGGAAGTTTTGAAGCATAATAACAGATCAAGATGAATTGTAAAAATGTAGTTTCAAATCTCAGATTTTGAGTTTATGATAGCCCTTTCTTTTCGAAAATAATTTATAGTATGATGGAACAAAGGAGTGTCTAGGCAACATGTTTCTACAAGCAATTTTTATTTTTTTGCTGCAATTATTGTATGTACCAGTATTGACGATCCGAACTATTTTGTTAGTGAAAAATCAAACAAAGGCTGCTGCTGGTATAGGTTTGCTAGAAGCAGCGATTTATATTGTCGCTTTAGGAATAGTTTTTCAAGATTTATCTAATATTTACAATATTAGTGCATATATTATCGGTTTTGGTGCAGGGCTGTTGTTGGGCGGTGAACTGGAGAAAAAGCTGGCTTTTGGATATGTAACATACAATGTGAATTTAATGGATAAAAATTCCGGATTAGTCAAAAAATTGAGGGAGGCTGGTTTTGGGGTTACGGTCTTTCAAGGAGAAGGAATGAATTCGATTAGGTATCGTTTGGAAGTTGTTGCCAAACGGTCTCGGGAGGAAGAATTTTTAAACCTTGTCAATGAAATAGAACCAAAAGCGTTTTTAAGCTCATATGAAATTCGTTCTTTTAAAGGCGGATATTTAACAAAAGCGATGAAAAAGCGGGTAAAGCGTTTAGAAAAAGAACGAACATAACGGTCGAAGGGAGGATGAAGCGTGGATATATTTGCAAAAATTGCTGAGGATCGGATCAAAAAGGCATATGAAGAGGGAGAGTTTAAAGAACTTCCCGGGATGGGGAAGCCTCTCCCGCATGACGATTTGTCTGATATTCCGGAAGAACTCCGAATGGCTTATCGTCTTTTGAGAAACGCCGGAATGGTCGATCAAGAAAATGACTTGAAAAAGGAACTATTAACTATTCAAGATTTACTAAAATGCTGTGAAGATGAAGCCGAAAGGAAAAAATTACAACAAAAGCTGTCGGAAAAACAATTAGCATTGGAACGAATCGTGAAGAAAAGGAATATATTCAACACACCTGCATCTCAATTTTATAAAGATAAAGTTTATAAAAAGCTTATTTGACGTTTTCGAAAAAGAATGGTGCCTTTATTTTCGCCATTCTTTTAAATTTGCTGTTTTTTCAAGGCTTCTCTATGGAAGACATAATATAAAGCAAGATTGAAAAAACCTAAGAAAATGACTATCACCGAAAGCGGCAGCTCCTTTGCAAAACCGACCAAAATTCCAGACAATAAACAGAAGAGAGCAACGAATAAATAAAAATATTTCATAAGTGTCACGACCATTTTTTTGACCCCCAAATAAAGAAAACGTTTTCTTTTATTATAAATCATTTGTCACAAAAACGAAACAAAAAATTCATATTTTGTTCAAAAAATAGACACCGTTTTGACAAAAAGTTATTATACAAAAAGCAGCTTATACTGAATTTATAAAGCTGCTTTAAAGTAAAAACGATTTCTTCTGAAATCTGGCCTCTAAACAACAAGGAGGTCTATCTTTATTTTTCTCCTGCAAAAGAAAAAAGAGAATGATGAAAATGGAGCGCGAACACGATTCGCCTGCTTTAGAATCCAAGCTAAACCTCTGATGGATGGCAGATTGGGCGGTTCCTAATGTGACTCGAACATCGTTTTGAGAAGCGTATAGAACCACATATAACAAATCAACTGAAGCAAGCTGATGAGGACAGCAGCTGCGAGTTTTCACAACACTTCAACATCGCTAAGTTAAACACTTATTGCCGTCATTTGCACAAGCCCATTCGCAACGAGCAGCAGAAAGCTCAATTCACTTAAAGAGTGCTCTTTCGTAGGTTCCCCAATTCCTCTGCAATTGCTTGCATTTCGCTGGGGCTGAAAGTATTTTTTTTCATTACATGGTCATAAATTTCTTTTAGGTCTTCATACATATTTACATTAAAATGTGTTGGTTGAACTGCACTGATGTTGATCATATTCAATTTTTCTGTAATTTTTTTAATCATGTATTCCATATTTTCTGCTGATTTTTCACATAAATTCAATTGATTTCATCCTCTCGTTTTTTTATTTGTTTCATTGTATCATGTATTATGAAAGATTGAATATTATGATCAAAAAAATTGATCTTTCCAAACTATTCTTTGCAGCTTATGAAAAAACGATTGAAGCAATGGTTTCAGGAGGTTTCAGCAATGATAAAAGTACTTTTTGTTTGTTTAGGAAATATATGCCGTTCGCCAATGGCTGAGGCGGTTTTTCGTGATTTAGTTAAACGGGAAGGTCTGGAAGATAAAATTTTTGTCGATTCAGCGGGAACGGGAGGCTGGCATGTAGGAAGCCCGCCGCATAGAGGGACTCGAGAAATATTAGACCGTTACCAAATTTCTTATGAAGGTTTAAAAGCACGTCAAATTCATAAGAATGATTTATCAGATTTTGATTATATTATTGCCATGGATGGAGAAAACTTAGGAAATTTGCGCCGGATGGCAGGATATAACAATACGGGTGAAATCAGTCGTTTAATGGATTTCGTACCAGATGCTGATATTTTGGACGTCCCTGATCCGTATTATACTGGGAACTTTGAAGAGGTTTATGACATGGTTGTCAAAGGCTGCAAAGGGCTGCTCCATAAGATCAAAGAAGAACACCATCTTTCGTAGAAGAGGTGAAAGTCAAATGAAATCGCAAAATAAATTGTTAAAAGGGCTGTTCATCGGAGCGATCGCAGGCGCAGCGCTTTCTTTATTGGATAAAAAAACAAGGGACGATGTAATCAGCAAAAGCAGATCAGCTTTTAGCAAAATCAAGCAGTGCGCAGAAAATCCAATGGAGATTGCTGATAAAACAAAGGAAAAAATGAACTCTGTCAAAAGAACAATCGAGCAAACAATCGAAGATATTGAATTTGTTTCTGAAAAAGTGAAAGAATTAAAAGAAACGACACCGAAAGTAATGGAAATAATGAAAGAAGCAAAAGAAAAATGGAAGGAGCGCCTTTGACAGAAACTAGTTTGAAATGAGGTGCCAAGATGGATGACCACATCAACCTTCTTCAAATCGCTAAAGAGCTTTTTAAACGGTTTAAAGAAGATGAAATATCAAGTTTAGCTGCGGAGTTAGCCTACTTCTTTCTTTTGTCTCTTTTTCCATTCCTTATTTTTTTAATGAATCTCCTTGCATATTTGCCCCTCTCTTCAGATGTTGTTCTTGATTTTGTCGCACAATATGCACCGGGAAATACAATGAAATTGATCGAAAACAATGTGAGGCATATTATTGAAACTCAAAATGTGACCCTTTTGTCGTTCGGAGTCATTGGAACAATTTGGTCTGCCTCAAATGGGATTAATGCGATTGTCAGAGCTTTTAATAAAGCATATCAAGTGGAAGAAAACCGTCATTTCCTTGTAGCTCGCTTGATGTCTATTTTGTTGACTTTTGCCATGATTTTAGTCATTTTAGTTGCACTGCTGCTTCCGGTGTTTGGCAGAGAGATAGGCTTGTTTATATTTCGGGCGTTCGGATTTACAGAAGTGTTTTTAACGATATGGAATACGATAAGATGGTTATTAAGTGCTGTTATTTTGTGCATCGTTTTTACAGGACTGTATTTTATTGCGCCAAATAAACGGATGAAAATTTCTGAAGCATATCCAGGCGCTTTATTTGCTACCGTTGGCTGGATTGTTGTTTCTCTTCTTTTTTCTTACTATGTCGGAAATTTTGGGAATTTCAGCGTGACATATGGAAGCCTCGGCGGGGTGATCATTCTTCTAATTTGGTTTTATCTTTCCGCGGTTATTATTATATTAGGCGGGGAGATCAATGCAATTTTATCAAAAAATTCCAATAATTAATAAAGGCCGCCATTTATTTCGAAGACTTTTTTTCATTTCACATGGTCATATTAAAAATGAGGCTGAAAAAATTGACGTAAACAGGAGGACATACGAGTGGCAAAGCAATCAAAAAAAGGCGGTCAACACAACAAGCAAAACTCAAAATCCAAGCCGAAGCATAAGACAAGCGGAAGTGCGAACGGCCAAAACGGCTACCATTAAAAGAGATATTATCAAGCGCATTCCTCGGGCTGTCGACTTTTTCGACAGCCCGGGTTTTTGTATTCAACGAGAATTTAGCTATGTTTGCCATGAGTTCAGAGCTTTAATTTTATATTAAATAAAGTTCGGCAAGAGGTGAGTGTCTGCGCGTTGAAGCTTCTTTTTTTGCGGGAATGTTCGCATCGGACCTCCGGCGGCGGAAGGCTTCTTTTGCGTTTTCTACTCAGCCATTTCTAAATATCGATCATAAATAGAAGCATAAATGTGTTCAATGTCCGCATCCGTCATGTACATAAGCGTTTCCCGATCAATATTTCCTATTTTTTCAATAAAATCAATCATATTTTTTCTTTCCTGCCGTTTCATCATTTTTCCCCTCTCCTCTATAATGTTATGATACAGTTTTTTTATTTTGAAACTATTATATAACAGATGGAGTAGATGTTCAACTTATTTTTTAATTTTTTTCCCGCAATTTGTATTAATTGCAAATAAAAAAATTAATCAATTACAATAAAATTGTAGATATTAATGGAGGAGATGATACAGCATGGAATTTCAAATGAAGGAAATTGGATATAAAACAACTTTTGAATACGGAGAACTGCATGTGGCAGGTGATGTTACATACGGATTCCGTCCATTTCAATTGATGGTTTCCGCCATTGCTGGCTGCAGCGGAAGTGTTTTCAGAAAAATTTTAGATAAAAAAAGAATCGTTTATGACGATATTACGATTCAAGCTGAAGTTGAACGGAACGAAGAAAAAGCGAACAGAATTGAAAAAATTCATCTTCATTTCATCATTTCAAGTTCCAGCGAGGATTTGGACCGTGAGCAAATTCAAAAATGCTTGGAGCTGGCGCACAAAAATTGTCCAATGGTTCAATCAGTAGAAGGCAGCATCAACATTACGGAAACATTTGAACTAAAATAAAAGCTTTTATGAGCAAAAAAATTGTTTTTAGAAAAAAATGTAATACAATAAATGTGTATAATTCCGATCTGATTTATAGGAGGTAATGTGATGACACAAACGAAGCTTGCCCGCCAGGCCGAATATGAAATTGATTCTATTTATTTAAAACGCTGGTCTCCGCGTTCGTTTTTAACTAAAGAGGTCCCGGAGGATGTGTTACTAAGCCTTTTTGAAGCAGCACGCTGGGCGCCTTCTGCTTTCAATTTCCAGCCATGGCGTTTTATTATCGCTCGCACAGAGGAAGACCGCAAAAGATTTATGTCATTCATTGGCGAGTTTAATCAAATTTGGTGCAAAAACGTCCCGGTTTTTGCCTTGATTATTTCTAAAAAGACTAGCGAGCGGGGGGAAATCGGCTCCCACGCCTTTGATGCAGGTGCAGCTTGGGGCTATTTATCATTAGAAGCAACAAGAAAAGGCTTGATTACGCATCCGATGACAGGCATAGACTTTGAAAAAGCACGTCAAGTTTTAAACATCCCTGAAGAGTATGCAATCAATGCGCTCATTGCAATTGGCTATCAAGGGGAAAAAGAAGCTCTGCCGGAAAGCCTGCAGGAAAGAGAGGCACCAACCCCTCGTCGTCCTATAAAAGAATCCATTTTTGAAGGCCTTTTTGGCGAATCGCTGAATGAATAAAAGTTTCAACAAAAAAATAGAAGCAGATGATAGAGATCTGCTTCTATTTCATTTTTATGAAGAGGAATTGTGGCATTGCCGATTTACCACATTTAGTTCTGAAAAATTTCCTTTCAGATATTACGCTAGAGTCGAAGGTGTAAAAGTTCGTCCGGCAAATTCAAAAACAAAATGTTATACGGCCTCGCTAAAACGGCGTTTATGTTGGATTGTAAAGTAGGTGATCGTTGTGAGAACAAACACGATCATAAAAGTGAGCAAAATAAATGCATTTTGCCACATAAACGCATAATCGCCGCTCGAAATGACTGAACGGAAGCCGGCTACGGAATATGTCATTGGCAGCCAGTTGTGGAGCGGCTGCAACGCTGTTGGGATTAACTCTAACGGGAAGGTACCGGCGCTTGTAGTTAATTGTAAGATTAAGATAATGATTGCTAAAAATCTTCCCGGATCACTTAACGTTGTGACAAGCAGCTGAATTAACGTCATGAACGTTAAGCTTGTGATGATCGTAAATACGATAAATCTCGCAATACTTTGCACTTCAATGCCTACTCCTGCTAGTAAAATTGTATCGGCTATCAACGATTGCATGACGCTGATCATAACGAGAACACCAAACTTGCTAAAAAACCAACTCATTCCCGTTTTAGGTGTAGTTGCTGGTTCACGAAGAGGGTACACAATTGTTACGAGCAAGGCGCCGACAAACAATCCCAGCGATAAGAAGTACGGAGCAATCCCCGTTCCATAGTTAGGAACTTCGTTTAATTTTTCGTTTTTAATTTTAATAGGTTTTGCAAACATATCGTATATTTCTTTGTCCGCTTTGACGTTGCTGGCATCTTTGGCTCCATCGTGCAATTTTTCTGCCAATTCATTAGAACCTTTATCCAGCGTCGTCATTCCTTCCGTCAATTGACCAGACCCGTTAGAGAGCTGCTCGATTCCGTGTGAAAAGTTTCCTAACCCATTTGTGAGTTTTTCCATTCCGTTTGCTAATTCGCCGGAACCAGCAGCAAGCTGATTAGTGCCATCTTGCAGTTGATCAGAACCGGAAGCGAGATCATGCAAGCCGGCTGATAATTGTCCGCTTCCTTCCATCAGCTGGGTTATTCCGCTTTTCGCTTCATTCATTTTTTCACCGAATGTCGATAATCCTTGGGAGAGCTCCTTCTGTCCGCCAGCTAATGATTCGGCACCTGCGGCGAGCTGCTCTTGCCCTGCTACTAGTCGTTTGAGACCGTCGCTTAAAGCGACTGTTCCGCTATGCAATTGCGCTGATCCAGAAGAAAGCTGATCAGCTCCATCTTTCAATGCTGCAGCATTT
This sequence comes from Aeribacillus sp. FSL W8-0870, assembly GCF_037963755.1. Lineage (NCBI taxonomy): Bacteria > Bacillati > Bacillota > Bacilli > Caryophanales > Bacillaceae > Aeribacillus > Aeribacillus sp. FSL W8-0870. Next base: position 3,489,177 of record NZ_CP150165.1, on the reverse strand, counting down.
TCGGAAAGCTGGCTGATACCGCTTGTTACTTGTTTGCTTCCATCCGCCAGCTGCCCTACACTTGCACGCAGTTCTTTGAGTGCCGTTTTTTGCTGCGGATCAGACGTTTGAGCGATCATAGCATCAAGCCGGGTTGTCAGTTGTTCCAGTCCGGCACTCACCTGTGCCGCTCCCGTTTTCGTTTGTTCTGCTCCCTTAGCCCATTGTCCGAGTGATGACGACAGATTGCTGGCTCCGCTTCGTACTTTCTCGGCTCCGTTTGCGAGCTGAGGAGCTTTTTCATTTATTTGTTTCATTCCATGAAGTGATTGCTTTAATCCATCCGCCAGCTGCTGAGAACCATTTCTTGCCTTTTCTGCACCATCGAGCAATTTCTCTTGGCCTGCAATCAATTGTTCAAGACCGGAATTAAAACGGTTCATTCCGCTGTTCAGACGCTCGGCTCCGGAACTAGCGGATTGCAGCCCATTTTTAAATATCAATGATTTTTCAGCCATCGTTTTTAAATGTCCATATATTTCTTGAACTCCTTGTTCCGCAGAGAGCGCGCCGTTGTACAGCTCTTGTGAACCATCTTTGGCCGAATCAACCCCGTCCTTCAGCTTTATTGCTCCTTGTTTTGCTGAATCAATGCCGTCATGCAGTTTCTTTGCTCCTTCGCTTGCCGATTCGAGCCCTTCTGCCAGCTTCTTAATATTTTGGAACATTGTTTCGGCATATGTTTCCGTTAATGTATCACCAACTTCTTCTTTCAGTTTTTCAATGGTTTTATCCCCGATTTGTGCTGCGAAAAAGTTCATGCTCTCATTCGGCATATAAATGAGCTCCATTTTTTGAGGGTGTTCGTCCTTTATCGTAGTTGCATGCTTTGAAAAGTTTTCTGGAATTTTGATAACTAGATAATATTTCCGGTTTTTTAATCCGTTTTCCGCTTCTTTCTCGTCAACAAATTCCCAAGAAAGCTGCTTTTTCTTTTTTAGATTTTCCACTAGATCGTCGCCGATCTTTAACTTTTCCCCATTCAATGTTGCCCCTTTGTCTTGATTGACTACAGCGACCGGCAATCTCTCTAAGTGGCCATACGGATCTCCAAATCCCCATATAAACATTCCGCTATACATAATGGGAATAAATAAAATAGCGATAACAGGAATCAAAATTTTCCGATTCGCTACAATCATTTTTAGCTCATGTAAAAATAATGAGATTCCACGCAACGGTTATCTCCTTCCTTTTTTGTACTTTTGACCATTTTGCTCATTTAGTCATTTTATGATAAAAGAAGAAGGACTATCTATTTCGACAATCCTTTTAAAAAATACAGCTCAAATAATTCAGCGATTTTCTCCTTTGGCAGCGGCTCATGTTCCTTTTCCCAATCAAAGTTTAGGGCGATATACATTTTTAACATTAAAAAGGCGGTGATTTCGGAATCACAGTTGCGAATTTCTCCTTTTTTTATGGCGTTGTCAATTTTTTCGCGGATAAAGGCGATAATCGCCCGATCCAATCTTTTCATCACTTCTTGAACGGCCGGAGTCCCGATATCCCGAATTTCTTGGAGAAGCTTAATTGTTAGTGGATGTTGCTTTCGAAACTCTGCAATGCGATATAAAGCGCGATGGGCGTTTTCAAGAAATGGACGATCGGGGTCCATTGCATGCTCTGCCGTTTCTTTTATTTCTACAATAACTGAGGAAATAATTTCGTCTAACAAATCCTCTTTGCTTTTAAAAAACGTATAAATTGTTCCTTTGCCTACATTCGCGAGTTTCGCCACTTGTTCTATCGTCGTTGCCTTATACCCGAATAAGGAAAAAGATTTTGTCGCCGCATCAATAATATTTTGTTTTCGATCGATAGCCATGCTCCTCATCCTCTTGATTGACTAAATGGACATTTTGGTCATTTCGTTAAAATTATCATACTATATTGCCTGATTAAAATAAAGGGGTTTTTTTACAAAATGATCGACAGGCTTTACACATGCGGCTGTCCTCATTTTTAAAAAGGGAAGAAGGTCCAAGCACGATAACGTTGTGAAATGTTTGCAAAAACCACCACGTTATAGTATACCGTCAATCATCCGAAGCTGTAATCGGCGACAGGCTTCTGCTTCAGACATCATTTTTTTCTTGTTGTTGTATTTTTTAGATTTGTCAAAATATATTGTTTATGTCAGAATAAAAATAATTTTTACGGACAAATTTTTTTCCATAATTGTAAACGGCCTTTTTTAGAAGGAAGTGTTTATTTTAAACAACTTTTGTTAAAATAAGTAAGCAAAGTTTTCGGGAAAATTATTGCTAAATATGGGTGGTGAGCTTTATGTTCAATCGTATATTATCGACCTTGGTTGTTGTTGGATTGCCGTTGTCCGTTATTGGCAGTTTGATGCATTGGAATGCACTGCTTCTATTTGCAATTTATTGTTTAACGATTATCGGACTTGCCAGTTTTATGGGAAGAGCGACAGAAAGCTTGGCGATTGTGGCAGGTCCACGAATTGGCGGACTGTTGAATGCGACTTTTGGGAACGCTGTTGAGCTCATTATTTCAATCTTTGCGTTAAAAGCAGGTTTAATTTCAGTTGTTTTAGCATCTCTCACAGGTTCTGTAATCGGCAACTTGCTGCTTGTTGCAGGTTTATCGTTTTTTGTCGGTGGATTAAAGTACAAGCGGCAGAAGTTTAATGAATACGACGCAAGACATAATTCTGGATTGTTAATGTTTGCGGTCATTGTTGCCTTTGTCATTCCAGAAGTGTTTGCACAAACAATGAATGATACGGACACATTGACGTTAAGCATTGGCATTTCCATCATTATGATCGGGCTCTATTTAGCCGCGTTGTTTTTTAAATTGGTAACCCATCGGGGAGTTTATCAGAAAAAAGAGGAGCAGATCGAAGAACACGAAAGCCCGGAATGGTCTGGCAAGATCGCAACCATCATTTTGTTTTTGGCAACAATTGCGGTTGCATATGTTTCGGAAAATCTTGTACATACGTTTGAAACGGTCGCACATGAACTTGGCTGGAGTGAATTATTTATTGGGGTAATTGTCGTTGCCATTGTTGGAAATGCAGCGGAGCATGCGTCTGCGATTATTATGGCTTACAAAAATAAAATGGATGTAGCGGTTGAAATCGCCATCGGATCAACCTTGCAGATCGCCATGTTTGTTGCGCCTTTGCTTGTATTAATTTCGCTTCTGTTTTCAGAAAAAATGCCGCTCGTCTTTACACTTCCTGAGTTGATTGCCATGGCGACAGGAGTACTGCTCATGATTGTAATTTCCAATGACGGCGATACGAACTGGTTTGAAGGGGCTACTTTGCTTGCTGCTTATGTCATCATGGGGATAGGCTTCTATCTATTATAGAAAGATATTTTGCGGATAAAATACAAATAGCTTGAAAAAACTACAAGCAAAGGCTACTTGAAAGGAGATAACCACATGAAACAGCTAATGACGTTATTTATTTCAGTCATGCTTGCATCGGTTTTTTCAAGCTTAAGCTTCGCTGAAGCACCAACTATCCCCAAATCGGTGATGGATATTTCAAAAGAAAATACGTATCCAAATCCGAGTCAAAATCTTCCTTATTTACAGCCAAGTGAATTAACAAAAGAGTTAATCAAAACATCCAACGTCCCGATTGAAAATCCTGTTTTAATTAAAATGTTAAATGAGTCTTCCATTACACCTTCTCCAACCGCCATAGGATATAGAGCCGCCATTTACTTGGGACGGTGGGCATTGAATTATGAATCTGAGGAAACAACAGTCAATTGGGAGTATCAAAAAATCAATACAAACTTTTTTGACAATCGAGGCGGTAAGTCGCCCGTTCAAATTAGCTATAAACAGGAGGCACAAAAACGGGTAAAAGGAGGATTAACCGCTAGAATTTCTGATCATAAAGATGTCAAAAAATTGATGCTGATGAAGGCGGCAAAGAAATCGAAAATGCCGCTAGCATTTGAAACAATTGTCGGCTTCGGGACGAAAAAAAATCAAGTATATAATATCCCGCCGAAAAAAATGGGGTATTTATACGCATACGTTCCCGCTGTCAACGAAAAAGGAAAAGTCACTTACGGAGAAGTGTATTTAATGTTAAAGGGAAGCAAGAAGCAAATTGTTGTCAAAAATGTTACGCAACAAGGCATTGGAGCATGGATTCCTGTGCAGGATCGGGCATCCTTCCACTTTCTTATTACCAATCAGCCTAGATAATAGAAAAGGGCGGGCGAAAGGCAAATATATTGCCGAAAGAAGCCCAAGCCCTTTTATTATATGCGCGCTTTTCTTTTTGTAAAATCTAAGTCTCGGTAATAACTATTTTTCACTAAAAGATTCGGTCCAAGACACGCTACGTTTGGACAATGGCAATTCAGCTGTTGGGCAATCGGGGATTGCATCCATTTTTCATAGGCTGATAAAAGAGTATCTTTTTTGATGTTTCCAAGCGGCGGTACATCGCCGAAATCTGTCACAATAATGTCCCCTGTAAAAATATTGACATTGAGACGGGATCTGCCGTCAGGGTCATTTCGAACAGTCACGTTTTTGCTTTCTCTCAATCGCTTCAGCAATGCTAAATCTTCCTCATTGTCGCTGCAAGCGTAAAACGGGAGTGTTCCAAACAGCATCCACACTGATTCGTCGCGGATATCCAAGAGCTTATGAATTGCTTCGCGTATCTCATCCAAGCTGAGCGTTTCAAGATTGCTAGCGAAATCACTTGGATACATTGGATGCACCTCATGGCGTTGACATTTCATTTCGTCTACAATTTGTCTATGGATTTTTTCAAGATGAGGAACCGTCCGTTTATTCAGCATCGTCTCCGCTGAAACAATTACTCCCGCTTCAGCCAGAGCTCTAGAGTTTTCAATGATTCGTTCAAAATATTTTGCGCGTTCTTTATATGGAGGCTTCTTTTTCATCATTGCAAATCCGGCTTCAACAAAATCATCGACTGTTCCCCAGTTATGGGAAATATGCAAAACATCTAAATACGGGATAATTTTTTCATAGCGTTTCAAGTCCAATGTTAAATTGGAATTGATTTGGGTTCGTATCCCGCGTTCATGTGCGTATTTTAAAATGGGAACGACATAATTTTCCACAGATTTTATCGAAAGCATCGGCTCCCCGCCGGTAATCGAAAGGGATCGCAATGTCGGCACTTCGTCTAGCCTTTTTAAAAGTAAATCGAGCGGCAGCCCTTCCGGATCTTTCGGAGATAAAGTGTATCCTACAGCGCAATGCTCACATCGCATATTACAGATTGTGGTGGTGGTAAATTCTATATTTGATAATGTTAATTCACCGTATTCCTTCATATCTAAATAAGCTTCCCAAGGGTCATAGGAAGGAGTAATCTTTTTGAGGGTTGTATAAGTTTCCATAAAAATCATTTCTCCTTTAATTAACGTTCTCAAGACATAACGTTCCTTATGACGATATTGCCCTATTACCTCTACACCGTTTTTTGAATTAATGCTTCCAGCAATGCGGAATACCCTTGAAGCATCAACCGCCCTAGAGTCGCCCCCTAGCTCTTTTAATTGTTCTAAGAAGTGATTTTGTACCGCTTGCCATAACGGCTTTGTAAGGAACAGGCTCTTTAAGCCAAATTAAAACCATTCCTTGACCGCTAAAAATGATTATATTCGGCTCTGGAATCGATTGGCCAAAATAATCGTATTCTAATTTGCCGATGATCCAGTTCGAATTATAATTAAACAAATAAAAATCTAAATCAACATATAACGACTTTAATTGCCTTATATTCGTAATTTGTCGGCTAGGCTTATAAAATTGTATTCTAGCTAAAATAAACATCCTCTTCGAGCCATTCTGTTAGTTTTTCAGCCAATTCCTGTGGTTTGTAATGATATTGGATGAATTTACCTTCTTTTTTCTTTGCAACAGTAATCCATCAATCAGAGTTATGATGATGAAACCATGCATGGTATCTAGCGTTATCTAGCCTTTTTGCATTTTCCATAAATATTTTCTGGTGTGCGTAAAATGTTTGTGGGAGAAATTCTTAGAATTCCCGATGAGGGGGGATGGGAACGTAGGTTCGCAATCCCCTCATCGGGGTCACCAAGCGAAAGCGCGGTAGGATCCCAAGCAGGAACATGAAAAAAGGACTCTCTCCCTGATAAGATGATTGACCACACTATCAAACAGGAGGAGAGAGTCCCATGAATATTCAACAACATCTTACCACAAATTCGTTGACATGGAAAGAGATCGAACTTGATTTGTTTCGAGCCCTGCAAAACGCCTTCGCCGAACTGTTTACGGCTTTGTTGGAGGACATCGACCGACAATTGGCGGAAACCCGGGACAAGCGCCGGTACCACTTGAAAGACAAACGACGCTCCACGATTCAAACCCTGTTTGGCGAAGTCACCTTTGAGCGAAACTACTATTTAGACCGAGAACAAAACCGTTACACGTTTTTGCTTGACTCCCTTCTAGCGTTTGATGGATCGCAGTCAATCAGTCCTTGTCTAGAAGAAACGGCGGTGGGATTGGTTGTGGAGTGCTCTTCTTATCGCAAAGCGGCTTGTACGCTTGCCCAGATGGTCGGGTATCCGGTGATAAGCCATGAGGCGATCCGCCAGTTGGTGCTCGAAGCCGAAGCTCCGCTGCACTGCCCGGTTGACCAGCAATATGGACGGATGCTGTTTGTGGGAGGCCGATGGACTGTTTGTCTCTCGCCAAGGGAAGAGAAAACGGGCCAAGGAAGACAAATCCTGATCGTTCACGAAGGGTGGAAGCGCAACGGCTTACGGATCGAATTCGTGAATCAGCGCCATTACGTCCATGAGGGCAAGGGGGAGCATTCCTGTTAGAAGTTTTTTCGGGGACTTGAATAAAAAAAGCCCTCTTGGTATGATTCGGGGGTGTCAATCAACCGAATTGACCCCTAATTTGGATACCAAGGAGGACTATACATGAATTCTATCTCAAACAAGAAGATTAATCAAGTCACCGATCAAACGCTGGTTGTTGGGATGGATATCGCAAAGAAAAAACATTATGCCTGCTTTGTGGATGAGCGAGGGAGGGTGTTAAAAAAGCCGTTTCCCGTTCTGCAATCGAGAGAAGGATTGGAATGGTTGTACCAGTGCATCGTGGAAGCCATGAAGGAATTTGGAAAAACCGAGGTGATCGTTGGCATCGAGCCAACAGGACATTATTGGCTGAATCTCGCCTATTTTCTTGATGAGAAAGGCATCCCTCTCGTCATGACAAACCCGATGCACGTGAAGCGATCCAAAGAACTGGACGACAACCTTCCAACCAAGCACGATGCGAAAGACGCGCTCGTCATTGCCCGGTTAGTGAAAGATGGCCGATTCAGCTATCCACGTATTCTCAAAGGGATGGAGGCGGATCTGCGCGTGGGAGCGACATTTCGCTCCAAATTGGTGGAAGAACAGGGAGCGATTCGAAATCAAATGATTCGCTGGCTTGATCGATATTTTCCGGAGTTTTCCCAAGTCTTCCCGTCATTTGGGAAAATGGCGCTCGCGGTGCTGGAATATACGCCATTTCCGAGTGATCTGGCAGGAAAAGAACTAGAAGAGGTGCTGGCCCTTTACCGGCAAAGTGAGGGATTACAATCGCCACAAAAGCCGAAAGCGAAGAAGTTGATGGAATTGGCCCAACACTCCATTGGCGTAACGGAAGGACAACAGATGGCCCGTATCGAAATTGCCACGCTTGTCCGCCGGTACCGCCAACTGGAAGAAGAAATCGAGGCACTGACAGAGCAGCTGATCGAACTCGTACAGACATCGGTCGAGTACGAATGGTTGAAGACCGTTCCGGGCTTAGGCGATGCGACCATCGTAGAATTGTTATCAGAGATCGGGAGTTTCTCCCATTATCAGGATCCGCGGCAGCTTATCAAATTAGCGGGCCTGACGCTGCGGGAACATTCCTCCGGCCAACACAAAGGGCAAAAACGGATCTCCAAGCGTGGAAGAAGGCGGTTGCGCGCCCTTCTGTTCCGGGTGATGATGCCGATGATCCGCCACAACGAAGCGTTTCGGCAGCTGCACGACTATTACACGGCACGTCCTGATAATCCGTTGCGGAAGAAGCAATCGATTGTGGTGTTATGCGGAAAATTATTGAAGGTATTGCACGCTGTATGTACGAAGCACCAAGCGTTCGATGCGAAGCGAATGATGCAGGACATCTTTGGCCTCGAAACGGCTGCTTGATGCCTATAGTCTCGATTCTCTAGACAACAAGGATGACACGGAGAAGCTGGCGCGATATCATCCATTCGACCTTGAGTCCCTAAAGGAGCTTAGCCGGCCTCTGCCTGATGACTAGACCGAACGAAGGAATGTAGGCACAAGGATGCCAAGAGACATGGGAGGGTTCGTCATCATCAGCGATGCAGAGATCCACGGTGCATCCCATACGCTTCCCCCACTACAACCAAATTTAACCAGTAGTGGCCGCGAAGCGTACCCAGTCAATGTAAGATATACACATATTTAAGAAATAATGTTAGAAACTTTGTCGAAAAATATTTTTTTGACACCCCTGAAACGGCTACAACCGTTGATATATCAACATTTATAGAGGGAGGGCTGTCAAGAAAAACTCGACAGCCTAAAATTAAATCCAGATTTTAATTAACAAACTGTAGATGAGCAAATTCACTAACATAAATTTACATCCGAACAAAAAAGGAGACATGAACCCGATTCCTTGATTAGAATAGATGTGTCACCAAACCATTCTCAAGGAGGTTCATGTCTCATGAATAGACTACCACATCACCAAGGAATCGACAAGTTTTTCGCAATGTTGGGGCTGGCCCTTTATTTCTCTAAGCCGGTCATGAAGCATCTCGTTCATATTATCGATGCGCTGACAACGAAAGGATTTGTGGGAACCTTGACCGATCTGCATCATGAGAGCTTTCATCCCAACCATCGAACGACACTGAGCCATTTTTTCACGAAAAGCCCTTGGGATGAAGAAATCTTGCTTCGCAAACTCCAGCAGTGGATGCTTCGTCATGTGGAACGAACGGCCAAGCGAAAGAATCACCCCATTTTTGTTTCGATCGATGATACGATCTGCCGAAAAACGAAGCCTTCGTCACAGGCGAAACACGCTATTGAAGGGTGTAATTGGCATTATTCTCACGCGGACAAAAAGTCGATTTGGGGACACTCTCTCGTCTGGCTCATGGTTCATACGATGACGCAAGCCTTTCCCTTTGCGTTTCGCCTCTACGACAAGGCGGATGGGAAAAGCAAGGGTCAATGGGCCATCGAGATGCTTTCTTCTTTGGATGTGCACGGTTCTGTTTATGTGCTGATGGATTCTTGGTACCCATCGAAAACACTCGTGGAAGCCTGCCTGAAAAAAGGATTCCACGTCATTGCGATGCTCAAGACGAATCGGGTTCTTTATCCAAAAGGCATCGCCATCCAAGCCAAACAGTTTGCCCGCTATATCGAACCGAACGACACCCATCTCGTCACGGTGGGAGAAGAGCGTTATCGCGTGTATCGCTACGAGGGAGCGCTGAAAGGTCTCGATGATGCCGTTGTGTTGTTGGCTTGGAAAGCCGATCAGCCGATGACACCTGAACATCTTCACTGCGTCTTGAGCACCGACCGGGAGCTAAGCGATGAAGAGATCTTGCGCTACTATGCCCAGCGTTGGTCGATCGAATGCTTTTTTCGACAAGCGAAAGACCAGCTGAAGCTCGATGGGTACCGCGTTCGTCAACGTCGGGCGGTGAAACGGTATTGGATCTTGGTGCAACTCGCTTATGTGTACAGTATGGTCGAATCCAACAGCGATTTCTCTACCGGGCTTGACTTCCTTCGAAAGAAGAAAGGACATAGCCTCGTGGAGTTTATTTACGATGCAGCGAAACAAGATATTCCCATTGATGTCGTTAAAAAACAGCTTCATGTGGCATAAGGGGTACTCCGTTTGTCTCTTTTTACATGGTAATTATTGTAATGAAAATTGCTCAACTACAGTAACAAATTTAATTGTTTCCACCTTTAAAATTCCCTTTGCTCTTCCACCTTTAGCATTTCCTTTTCTATAACGTCTACCAATTTTTTAGTACTATACATATATAGCACTAACTCTTTATCCCCATCTTCAATGTGGATTTCAGCTTGAACCCTTATTTTTGATGGCTTTCCTTTATAGATAACATCGAAAGTTCCAAACTCTTTGATCTCATTGTCTTCATTCATTTTATCTATTTCAGATATTTCAGATAGAATCATGTTGATTTCTTCTTGAGTCAAGCCTGAATCTAAAATTGAGTTTGATAAATGGTTTAAAAAGGGTTCTATCTCTTCAAGATCAAAATTCATTCCTGCAGCATAACGTGCTTCTTTGTATTTAGTAACTTTATTCCAAAAATTAATCATAAAAATAGGTTCCTCCTATCAAATGTTTAATTTTCAGGTTTAATTCTAGAATATAAAACATCATGTTCTTTAATTGATCGATCCTCGTTTTTAATTAAATCATCCGTTCCAGTAAATAACATATAACATCCTTTCCTTACATACGATTCACTTATTCCTAGCAATTTAGCTAATTTGTAATTCGAGAAATCAGGATTCAACTCAATTGCTTGTCTAAGTTTTTCTAAGTTCTTATCCGTTTTATTGCGCTGTTCTTTTAAATACTCCTCACGGCTTTTTACGCCCATTTCCCGGCGTTTTTGTTTCCTTCTCCGCTTTTCATTCGCATCTATAATCGTGCTTAAATGGCGTTGTTCGTCCTCTGTTATATCTAACCATTCAATTAATTTTTTATTGCTGATATTATATCCAGCGCCAGGATACCCTTTTTCTCTGGCTATTCGGTTTGCTTCTTCGTTATTCCGTGCATAATAGGCCTTTTCAGCGCTTCTGGTGGATCTTCTTAAAGGCTCATTAAACTGTAAATTAAACGTTAGCGTTTGTTTTAAGGCTTCTTCTGGATCATTCAAAAAGCAACATAACCAATAACGGTACAAGAAACAAATTGTCTCACGATAACCAGTAACGTTATAATTGCGTAATTCAACCAGTTTTTCTAAGTCTAGTAATCTAGCATGATGCGATCGGAAGACGTTAAAAAGATGTTGTACCTTCTTTTTTCGTCCTCTTTTTTTAGGCTTTCCTGTTTTGGCTCAACCTCAAGTTCCGGTAAATACCTCAAATTGTAAACTGCACCATTAAATAATTGTAGCATGCCATCAGAAAAATGTAAGCGAATTTGAATCGAATATGATGTAAAAAAGTGTTGACAGAGGGGAAGGATAGTGGCATAATCCAAGTAACCAAATAAGAATTATAAAGTTAATAATAAAACTCTTATCAAGAGCAGGTGGAGGGATGAGCCCAATGAAGCCCGGCAACCGACTCATATGATGAGCACGGTGCTAATTCTCCCAACAGAGATGTTGAAAGATAAGAAGTTGTTTTGACAAAAAACCTCTTCTTATTGAAGAGGTTTTATTTATATAAAAAAATCTGAATGAAGAGGATTGAAAAAATGGGTCACGTAACAGCAGTATACCAAATCATTGCGAAACGAGAAGATTTAGAAAAAAAAGCAGAAGGCATTGCTCTTGGATTAACGGTAGGTTCGTGGACTGATCTTCCTCTTTTAGTGCAAGAGCAGTTAAAAAAGCATAAAGGACAAGTGGTTGAAATAAAAGAAACAGGCGAGGATCCATCCTCCGGCAAAACGATTGCACAGCTTCACATTCGCTTTCCGGGAGAAAACTTTTCTAAAGACATTCCTGCCATCTTAACGACAACTTTTGGAAAATTATCACTAGATGGAGAAATAAAATTACTAGATTTGCAGTTTGACGATGAGATCTTTCGGTATTTTCCAGGTCCTCGATTTGGAATTCAGGGGATACGAGAAAAACTTGGCGTTTACGACAGACCGTTAGTGATGAGCATCTTTAAAGGTGTAATTGGACGTGATATAGATTACCTTCTTGCCCAATTGCGGGAGCAGGCTCTCGGGGGCGTCGACTTAGTAAAGGATGATGAAATACTTTTTGAAAATTCGCTCACATCATTTGAAACAAGAATAAAGGAAGGCAAAAAAGTTCTTGATAACGTGTATCAAGAAAAAGGACACCGAACTTTGTATGCGGTCAATTTGACGGGAAAAACATTTGAATTGAAAGATAAGGCAAGAAAAGCAAAAGAATTAGGTGCCGATATTTTGCTATTTAATGTTTTTACATATGGCCTCGATGTGCTGCAAGCATTAAGGGAAGATGATGAAATCGCCCTCCCGATTATGGCTCATCCGGCGTTTAGCGGATCGTTTACTTCATCCGAAAAATATGGGCTCTCTCATTCCTTATTGCTTGGAAAATTGATAAGAATTGCTGGAGCAGATTTTTCGTTGTTCCCTTCACCATATGGCAGCGTTGCATTGGAGCGTGACAAAGTTTTAAACGTGAAAGAAGAATTGGTGAAGAAATCAGTTTTAAAACCAGTTTTTCCTGTTCCATCTGCTGGCATTCACCCGGGTCTTGTTCCCATTTTAATTCATGATTTTGGAAAAGATTGTGTCATTAATGCAGGAGGCGGTGTTCACGGTCACCCGCAAGGTGCTAAAGGTGGAGGAAAAGCTTTCCGTCAAGCAGTTGACGCTGTTTCCCGGGGTGTTCCCCTTAATGAAGCAGCTGAAGACATAGAATTACAAGAAGCAATTCGGCTCTGGGGATGGAAGGAGGCACCGTCCAATTGAAGCCAGTAATATTTTGTGATTTTGATGGAACGGTGACAAAAAAAGATAACATCGTTAGCATCATGAAGCGTTTCGCTCCAAAAGAGTGGGAGCAATTGAAGGATGGCGTCCTTTCCCAGTCGATTAGTATTCAGGAAGGAGTCGGCAAGATGTTTGCACTTCTTCCATCTTCTTTAAAGGGTGACATCATTCACTATATTTTAGAAACTGCAGAAATAAGGGAAGGATTTCGCGACTTTGTTCATTATGCGAAAAACATGAACATTCCTTTATACATTGTCAGCGGCGGAATCGATTTTTTTATTAAACCGCTGTTGCAGCCTTTTGATTCTATTACCGCACTGTTTTGCAATAAAGCGGATTTTAGCGGAGAAACGATCACCATTCATTGGCCTTATACGTGTGATGAAAAATGTCCCAATCAAAATTGTGGGTGCTGCAAACCGACAATTATTCGGCAAATTGCAAATGCTGACACTCATTCCATCATCATCGGGGATTCCGTCACAGATTTAGAAGCCGCGAAGATTGCAGATACAGTTATTGCACGTGATTATTTATCAAAAAAATGTCAAGAATTTTCTATTCCTTATCAATCTTTCGAAACATTTTACGACTGTATTGACATTTTAGAGAAGACAATAAACAAAACAAATTTCATAGAAGAAAAAGGTGGCGCAAAATGAGTGTCGTTTTAACTCGTGTTCATGAGCTTGCGGAGATTAAAGAGGAGCTTGCTGCGAGGGATTGGTTTATGGGGACAAGCGGCAATTTAGCCATAAAAGTTCAAGATTCCCCGCTTCAGTTTCTTGTGACCGCAAGCGGCAAAGATAAACGAAAAAAAACGAAGGAAGATTTTTTGCTTGTTGATGGAGAAGGAAATCCTGTAGGCGCAACACATCTGAGGCCTTCGGCAGAAACGCTATTGCATTGCGAAATATATAAAAGAAGCAAAGCCGGCTGCAGCCTGCATGTACATACGGTTGCAAATAATGTCATTTCTGAACTTTATGGTGACGCTGGGAAAATTGTATTTCAAGGACAAGAACTGATAAAAGCGTTTGACCGCTGGGAGGAAGATGCAGAATTACAGATTCCGATTATTTATAATTATGCCCATATTCCTACATTAGCAAGCACTTTGGGCGATTTCGTGAAGGAGGATAAAGGGGCAGTTCTTATTCGCAACCACGGAATTACTGTATGGGGAAAAGATGGCTTTGAAGCAAAGAAAATTTTAGAAGCTTGTGAATTTTTATTTCAGTATCAGCTTGCTCTTATTCAAGCAAAAGCCGGTCTCCTTGCGAGTACAGGAGCTTTAAATAATTAAACATTTTAAGGAGGTATTTTACATGACAACGATTAAAATTCAAGGAACAAACGAAGTTATCAGCAATCAAGAGGAAGTGATTTCATTTTTAAATCAACAAGGTGTTATTTACGAGCAATGGGATATTGCCAAATTACCAGAGCATTTAAAAGAGAAATATCTTTTAAATGATGAGGAAAAACAAACGATTTTACAATCTTTTGAAAATGAAATTAAAGATATTTCAGCAAGACGCGGCTACAAAGCTTGGGATGTCATTTCTTTAGCAGATCATACGCCAAACCTTGAAGAGCTGCTGAAAAATTTTCAGCGTGAACATCATCATACAGATGATGAAGTGCGCTTTATTGTAAGCGGCCATGGAATTTTTGTTATTCAAGGACAGGACGGAAAATTTTTTGAAGTGCATCTTAATCCGGGAGACCTTATTTCTGTTCCAGAGGGCAGACGCCACTATTTCACATTAGCTGATGACCGAAAAGTTGTTGCGATCCGCATCTTTGTGTCAGAAGAAGGCTGGGTGCCTGTTTACGAAAAAGAAGAAGTAAATTAAGTTTTCAAAAAATTGATGAAAAAGCGGCTTTAAACGTTCACAGCTGCAAGCTTAACATCATCTTTTTCATATAACTGGCTGCTCTTCGGATACACGATTCATCCAGCTCAGTGAACAATGTTCCTGAATGCAAAGAAACTATGAAAAATACCACAGCGGCTGTTGACCCGGTTTTAATAGGTTTATACATTTTTGCGAAGAAGCTTGCAGCTAAAAGAGCACCACAAAAATAAGCTTGTCTTATGTTACAAGAGGATATAGTTTCACTTGAAAACCAAGTAAACACAGATAATTTATCAAGTATTATGGCGGGATGGGGAAAATCAAGAATAAATGATGCAGATTTATATTTTTGGGAAGGGGCTGTCTTAGAAAGTCAAAATCCATTGAAAACGAAACATCATAAGCATTGATATATCAACGTTTCTAAAACATTAAAGGGGCGTCTATAAGCCGGAAAATCGACTTATTAGACAGCCCCCTCTATTTAATGGATGCGGCGGCTGCTTTGGATCTAGAAATCCGAATCCATTTGGAGCATTTGCCGAAATCGGCTTTTACAAGCAGGTGACGAAGTGGTCTTGTAATAATGTCGTCCCCATATTGTGAATGGATATTATGAAAGACTCTTTTTTCGCTTTATGACAAACAAAGATAGAGGAGGGAATTTTTTTGAAGGATTTTACAACATATTTTACGATGACTGAGAAAGATGTCATCGAATATGTACAGAAAAAACTCGATATTTTTGAACAAAACGCAGAATTGGAATGCCGAGAGATTGGCGATGGCAACTTAAATTATGTATTTCGTGTCGTTGATCAAAATAGCGGCCAGTCTGTCATTATTAAACAAGCTGGTCCGGTTGCACGTATTTCAGACGCCTTTAAAGTTTCGCCAGATCGCAATCGGATTGAAAGCGAAGCATTGAAGCTGCAAGGGGAATTAGCGCCTGGATTTGTACCTAAGGTTTATTCGTATGATCCGATTATGAATTGTTGTGTGATGGATGATCTATCTGACCATGAAATTATGAGGACAGCTCTTTTAAAACATAAAAAATTTCCTTTGTTTGCCGATCATATTACAACGTTTCTTGTCAACACCTTATTGCTTACTTCAGATGCCGTTATCGATCATAAAGAGAAGAAAGCATTGGTGCAAAAATTTACAAACCCAGAATTATGTGAAATAACAGAAGATCTCGTGTATACAGAACCTTTTTACGACTGTGAGCAAAATGATGTATTTCCAGAAACGAGAGAATTCATCCGCGAAGAAATTTGGAATGATTCAAAGCTTGCATTGGAAACAGCTAAACTGAAGTTTGATTTTATGACAAAAGCACAGTCCCTCCTCCACGGCGACCTTCATACCGGTTCCATTTTTATAAAGGAAGATTCAACAAAAATAATCGATCCTGAGTTTGCTTTTTATGGACCTGCTGGGTTCGATATTGGGAATGTGATTGCAAACCTTATTTTCGCCTATGTAAATGCAAGCTTTACAATTGAAGATCAAGAAACAAAGGAAGACTACTTGCAATATATTCAACAAACAATCTCAGACGTAATAGAGCTGTTTACAAAAAAATTTTTACATGCTTGGGATGAGAATATAAAAGAAAGAACTGCAAGTGCACCTAGTTTTAAAGAATGGTATTTAAATTCCATCCTTGAGGATGCCTCAGCCGCTGCCGGACTTGAATTATGCAGAAGAATTATTGGGATCGCCCATGTAAAAGACATCACGTCAATTGAAAATAAAGAATCCCGAGCTTTGGCTGAAAAAATTTGTTTAACAGCTGGTAAAACCTTTATTCTTGAACGTGCAAACATTCGTACAGGCGACGACTTTGTGAATGTTTTATTACAAAGTGTCCGCAAATTTATTGAAGGGGAAAAGTTTTATGACAGCAGTAAAAGCCATTCAATCCGTACAACTGGATGATGAAAACAATACGGTGATCATACTCGACCAAACGTTATTGCCGAATGAGAAAGTATTTCTGCATCTTTCTACTCCAGAAGAAATATGGGAGGCCATTTACCATCTGAAGGTTAGAGGAGCGCCTGCGATCGGAATTGCTGCTGCATTCGGTGTTTATTTAGGCACGAAGCAATCAAAAGCGTCGACTTATGAACAGCTTTTGGATGATTTTCAAAAAATCAAACAGTATTTGGCTTCATCGCGGCCGACTGCAGTGAATTTATTTTGGGCTTTAGATCGCATGGAGGATAGACTCAAAGTAGAAAAAGACAAAAGCATCGAGGAAATTAAAAACGCACTGAAGGAAGAAGCAGAACATATCCGTAATGAGGATGAGCAAGTCTGTTATTCGATCGGGGAGCATGCCCTGTCATTATTAAAACCCGGCTGGGGTCTTCTGACCCATTGCAATGCAGGAACAATTGCGACGGCGAGGTATGGGACTGCGTTAGCTCCCATCTACTTAGGCCAAGAAAGAGGCTACCATTTCAAAGTTTTTGCAGATGAAACAAGACCGCTTCTTCAAGGTGCACGTCTAACTGCATGGGAATTGCAGGAAGCTGGTGTGGATGTAACGTTAATTTGTGACAACATGGCATCCATTGTGATGAAGGAGGGAAAAGTACAAGCGGTTTTAGTCGGATGTGATCGAGTTGCCGCAAACGGAGATACTGCGAATAAAATTGGAACTTCCGGAGTGGCAATCTTAGCAAAATATTATGGAATCCCGTTTTATGTTTGTGCTCCGCTTTCAACAATCGATTTAGATTGTCCGACAGGGGAACATATACCGATCGAAGTGAGAAAAGCAGAGGAGATCACGACAAAATGGTATGAAAAACCGATGGCGCCGGAAAATGTGCAAACATATAATCCGGCATTCGACGTGACCGATCATGAACTCATTACGGCAATTATTACAGAAAAAGGGATTGCCTATCCACCCTTTACCAAAAGTTTAAAACAAATGAAAAGCGTTTAATTGCCTTTTCATACAAAAACCCCTTAAAAGGGAATGCTTTCACATTCTTTTAAGGGGTGTAAAATTTTATTCGAAATATAATTCCGGACGTCTGTCTTGAAAAATAGGAATGGTTTTTCTTACACGGTCAATTTCTTGAAGATCCAGTTGGGCGTAAAAAATTCCTGCATCTGTTTGATCATGAACAAGAAGCTCGCCCCAAGGGGCAATGACCATTGAGTGTCCATTAAATTCATTATTTTGATCCGCTCCGACCCGGTTTACTGCTACAACAAACATTTGATTTTCAATTGCCCGTGCTTGGAGAAGCAATTGCCAATGGTCAATTCGCTTTTTCGGCCATTCGGCAGGAATGAACATAATGTTTGCACCTTTTAATGCATGGGTGCGAATCCATTCCGGAAAACGCAAATCATAACAAATAACACCACCGCAAGTGATGCCGTCCAGCTCAAATATATTTACTTTTTGACCGGCACTCATAAATTTATGCTCATCCATCAATTTAAACAGATGGGCTTTGTCGTATTCAGCGGTGATATTTCCGAATCGGTCGACAACGTACATGGTATTAAAAAATTGTCCGTTTTTTTTCGTTGCAACTGAACCGCCGACAATATTGACATGATATGTTTTAGCAAGGGATGTCAGCAGCTCAATTGTTTTTTCTCCATTTTTGTCTGCAAGCTCATCAAGCTGATCAAGGGCGTATCCTGTATTCCACATTTCAGGCAAAACAATTGTATCCGCTTGATGGCTTGCTGCTTCTATTATATTTTTTTGAGCGATTTCATAGTTTTGGTCCGGTTCGCCTAAAATGATATTCATTTGTATACAAGCAACTTTCATGATTTTCAGCCCCTAGACATTTTTATATAAAGACTATAGAATTTTTATGATAATTTCAACTATTTTTATAAAAAAAGGTGGATTAGAGTGGAGATTTCAGAACGTTTAAAAAAGCTTCCAACACAATTTTTCTCTGCCCTTGTGAAAAAAGTGAATAACGCTGTAGCCGAAGGAAGAGATATTATTAATTTAGGACAAGGAAATCCTGACCAGCCGACTCCCCCGCATATCGTCAAAGCGCTGCAAACCGCAGCAGAAGACCCGAAAACACATAAATATTCACCATTTTCAGGTCTGATCGAGCTAAAACATGCGGCTAGTGAATATTATAAGAAACAATACGGAGTCGATATAGATCCAGAAAAAGAAGTGGCGATTTTATTCGGTACGAAAACTGGACTTGTTGAATTGCCGATGTGCCTATTAAATGAAGGAGATCTAATGCTATTGCCCGACCCGGGTTATCCAGACTATTTATCAGGCGTTGTTTTAGCCGGGGCTCAATTTAAAACGTTCCCGCTGTTGGCAGAAAATCAGTTTTTACCTGATTACAACGCCATTTCGTTGGAGGATAAAGAAGCGGCAAAATTGATGTATTTAAACTACCCGAACAATCCGACAGGAGCAACGGCCGATCTTAAGTTTTTTGAGGAAACGGTTACGTTTGCAAAAAAGCATCGAATTTCCGTTGTCCATGATTTTGCGTACGGTGCGATCGGCTTTGACGGCAAAAAACCGACCAGCCTTCTTGAAGCGGAAGGAGCTAAGGACATCGGCATTGAAATGTACACATTGTCGAAAACCTACAATATGGCCGGCTGGCGCGTTGGATTTGCTGTAGGGAACCAGAATATCATTGAAAGTATTAATCTTATTCAAGATCACTTATATTGCAGCCTTTTTCCAGCAATACAATTAGCAGCAGCTGCCGCATTAACAGGCGATCAGTCGTGTGTAGAGGAGCTTGTCTCCCTTTATGAAAAACGGCGAAATACGTTTATCAATGCTATTCGGCAAATTGGCTGGAACGCCCAAGCTCCGAAAGGATCATTTTTTGCCTGGCTCCCTGTTCCGAAAGGATTTACTAGCGAAGAGTTTGCCGATTATTTGCTTGAAAAAGCAGATGTCGCCGTTGCGCCAGGAAACGGCTTCGGGCAATATGGAGAAGGATACATACGCGTTGGTTTATTAGTTGATGAGAGCAGGCTTTTAGAAGCGGTTGATAGAATTCGCAAGCTGAACCTTTTTTAACTGCTGCAATGAATGTTGAAACACTCTCCTTATCCCCCTAAAAAAATGATCAGCACGTGAATGCCTTTCCAATCAAAATTAAAAGAAGTATAATAAAAATTGTGTTAAGTGGGAGTTTTTTGACTGAATGTAAGGGGGATAAGCGGGATGGAAAAATTATATGAGAGTATGTATCAATTAATTGTGGAAACGTCTACAAAATTGCCGAAGGATGTCCGCCGCGCTATTTTGAAGGCGAAGCAGCGTGAAAATGCTGGTACAAGAGCTGCGATGTCGCTTGCCACGATAACCGAAAATATTAAAATGGCAGATGAAAATGTATCGCCGATCTGCCAAGATACCGGATTGCCGACATTTAAAATTAAAGTGCCAGTCGGTATCAATCAAATTCAAATAAAGGAAACAATAAAAAAAGCGATCGCTCAAGCGACGAAGGACGGGAAGCTTCGCCCGAACTCGGTCGATTCACTCACTGGAGAAAATTCCGGCGATAACTTGGGCGAAGGGCTTCCAGTCGTAAAATTTGAACAATGGGAAAAAGATTATATGGATGTTCGCTTAATATTAAAAGGCGGCGGCTGCGAAAACAAAAATATTCAATACAGCCTGCCGTGCGAACTAGAAGGATTGGGAAGAGCCGGCAGAGATTTGGATGGAATCCGCAAATGTATTTTGCATGCGGTATATCAAGCACAGGGCCAAGGATGCAGCGCAGGATTCATTGGAGTTGGAATTGGCGGAGACCGTTCAGCGGGGTACGATTTAGCGAAAGAACAATTATTCCGCGAAGTCGATGACGTAAATCCTAACGAAGAATTGCGCCAATTGGAAGAATATATTATGGAAAATGCAAACAAGCTTGGCATCGGAACGATGGGATTTGGCGGGGAAACCACTTTATTAGGCTGCAAAGTCGGCGCAATGCACAGAATTCCTGCAAGCTTTTTTGTTTCTGTCGCATACAACTGCTGGGCATTCCGCCGTTTAGGTGTGCATATCGATCCAAATACGGGTGAAATCATAAAATGGCTTTATCAAGATGGAGAAGATGTTGATTTTCAAGAAAATGCTGCACAAGAAGAACATGCAGCATCAACGGACTCTGAAAGACGTGTCATCACGCTGCAAGCGCCAATTACAGAAGAACAAATCCGCGAGCTGAAAGTCGGCGACGTTGTTCGCATCAACGGAATCATTTACACAGGAAGGGATGCCATCCATAAATATTTAATGGATCATGATGCGCCGGTTGATTTAAACGGTCAAATTATTTACCACTGCGGACCTGTCATGTTAAAAGATGAAAACGGTAATTGGGAAGTGAAAGCGGCCGGGCCGACCACTTCCATTCGCGAAGAGCCTTATCAAGGGGATATTATGAAAAAATTTGGCATCCGTGCGGTAATGGGCAAAGGCGGCATGGGGCAAAAAACGCTGCAAGCTTTAAAAGAGCATGGCGGAGTATACTTGAATGCGATTGGCGGTGCTGCTCAATATTATGCGGATTGCATCGAAGCGGTTGAAGGTGTTGACTTGCTGGAGTTTGGAATTCCAGAAGCTATGTGGCATTTGCGCGTAAAAGACTTCACGGCCGTTGTCACAATGGATTCACACGGCAACAGCCTGCATGAAGACATTGAAAAATCGTCATTAGAAAAGCTTTCTCAATTTAAAGAGCCGGTATTTAGCTAAATATTAAACTCAATGCCATAGCCAGATGATTGGCTATGGTATTTTTTTGAAATCAAGATGGAGCATAATTCCTAAAAACGGATAAAGACTAATAGTAAAAATAATGGAAAGGAGATTCACAGCTTGAATTATTTCCGGATTTTATATTGCTCTGTCTTGTTATTTTTTTCTTTTTTTAGCTGCGCCTCTGCTGCTGTCAGCAATCACCCGATTCATTGGGGTTTTCAAAAAAACAATAATCATCAGCCTCCTGATGCCGGGAAAGAATGGAATGAACTTTTAAATAAATATGGAGCGTTTTATTTAGGAGATCCCAGCAAAAAAGAGATTTATTTAACGTTTGATAATGGCTATGAAAACGGCTATACATCGAAAATTTTGGACGTACTGAAAAAGCACGATGTACATGCGACGTTTTTTGTAACAGGCCATTATTTAAAAACAGCCCCTGATCTTGTAAAGAGAATGGTGAAAGAAGGGCATATTGTTGGCAATCATTCATGGAGTCACCCTGATATGACGACAATAAGTGCTGATAAAATAAAGAAGGAGCTTGATGCCGTCAGCGACAAAGTAAAGGAGCTTACAGGCCAAGAAGGAACAGTATATGTGAGACCGCCAAGGGGCATTTTTAGCGAACGCACACTTGCATTGTCCGAAAAATACGGTTATCGCAATATTTTTTGGTCGCTTGCATTTGTCGACTGGAAGGTGAATGAACAAAAAGGCTGGCGATATGCATACGACAACATTATCAATCAAATTCATCCGGGCGCGATCATTTTGCTGCACACCGTATCAAAAGACAACGCTGATGCGCTTGATGAAGCGATTAAAACTTTAAAACAGCAAGGCTATACTTTTAAAAGCTTAGACGATCTAGTGATGGAGAAAATGTTTGAAAGTCCATTTCTTTATTAATAGAAGCGGATTATGTGATATAATAGCTCCGAAAAAATACGATAAAGGTCGGTAAAAACATGTGGAATGTGACGATAAAAGCGGCGCCGCCGTATGACTTCGACCGCGTGTTAGAGCGCCTTTCACTTGATCCGTTGAACAAGGTGGACGTGCACAAGCGAACCGTCCTTGTTCCTCTTTATAGTGAAAAAGAAGAACCTTTTGTTGCCGCTGTAAAAGCAATCGGATCGAAGGAAAACCCAGTATTTGAAATATCAGGGGAACAGGATGAACAAAAAGAACGAGCCATCCATGAGCTGACACGCATATTTCAATGGAAGAATTCGCTTAAAACCATTCAAGATCATTTCCTGCAAACCAACCTTGCTCCGCTTTTTCAAGAGCATGAAGGGACGCCGCTCGTGCTAGATTTTCATCCGTATGCTTGTTTAATGAAATGCATTATTCATCAGCAATTAAATTTATCATTTGCCTATCAGTTGACGACCGCTTTTGTGCAAACTTTTGGGTTTAAAGTAGATAATGTATGGTTTTATCCAAAACCGGAAACAGTAGCCAAATTGAATTATGAGGATTTGCGGGCGCTGAAATTCAGCATGAGAAAAGCGGAATATGTTATTGATACCTCCAGACTGATTGCAGAAGGAGCACTGCCGCTTCAGGCCTTCCATGAATGGAGCGATGATGACATTATGAAAAAATTGGTTCAAGTGCGCGGCATCGGCCCGTGGACGGTGCAAAATTTTCTTTTATTTGGGCTAGGCAGGCCGAATCTGTTTCCTGCTGCTGATATCGGCTTGCAAAATGCTATCAAGCATTATTTTCAACTGGAAAAGAAACCGACAAAAGAAGAAATGGAAAACTACAGCCGCGAGTGGGCTCCTTATTTAAGCTATGCAGCTTTTTATTTATGGCGAAGCATCGAAAAGAGACGGGGAGAAGCGAAATGAAGATAAAAAATAGACCGGCATCTGTGACGATTCAAAAGGGACAGCAATTTCCGCTGACCATTAAGCGGCTTGGCATTAACGGAGAAGGTGTCGGGTATTTTAAGAAACAAGTCGTCTTTGTCCCGGGAGCTTTGCCCGGGGAAGAAGTGGTCGTTCAAGCAGAGAATATCCAACCAAATTATGCAGAAGCCGTTATTAAAAAAATACGGAAAAAATCCCCTCATCGTGTGAAACCGCCCTGCATCTATTATGACCGATGCGGAGGCTGCCAATTGCAGCATTTGCAATATGAACAGCAGCTTGCTGCCAAACGGGACATTGTCATTCAAGCGCTTGAGCGCCATACGAACCTAGAGGTTGACACCCTCGACATCCGTCCGACAATCGGTATGGACGACCCTTGGCATTACCGCAATAAAAGTCAATTTCAGCTCGGAAATGAAAAACAGCAAGTGATAGCGGGCCTGTATGGTGCGAATTCACACAAGCTTGTTCCAATTCACTCTTGCATGGTCCAGCACCCGCTGACAGATAAAATTACCCAAACGGTAAAACAAGTACTGGAGGATTTTCACATTCCGATTTACCATGAGCGAAAACGGACGGGCATCGTTCGCACAATCGTTGTACGCGCCGGCGTTCAAACGAACCATGTGCAAGTCGTCCTCATTACAAAAGCGGAAGAATTGCCGCGAAAAGAACTGATTGCAGCGGAGATCATGAAGCGCGCGCCGGAAGTAAAATCAGTCATGCAAAATATAAATGGAAGCAAAACATCGCTGATTTTCGGCGACAAAACGGTTTTGTTAAAAGGTGAAGAAGTCATCCAAGAAACATTGGGCGATCTTTCCTTTGAACTATCCGCCCGCGCTTTTTTCCAGCTTAACCCGGTGCAAACGGTCAAACTTTATGACGAAGTCAAAAAAGCAGCAGGTTTAACAGGAAGCGAAAAAATCGTAGATGCCTATTGCGGCGTCGGCACGATCGGCTTGTGGCTGGCAAAGGATGCAGCAGAAATCAGAGGAATGGATGTCATTGAAGAATCCATCCGCGACGCGAAAAAAAACGCCGAAAAACACGGGATCAAAAATGCAACATATGTCACAGGCAAAGCAGAAACATGGATGCCAAAATGGGCAAAAGAAGGCTGGCGCCCAGATGTTGTCGTCGTCGACCCTCCCCGCACCGGCTGCGACCGAGCGTTTCTCAAAACAATCAAAAAAGTGAAGCCAAAACGATTCGTTTACGTCTCATGCAATCCGTCCACCCTGGCAAAAGACATTCAATTTCTTTCCAGCTTGTACAAAGTCGAATACATCCAGCCCGTCGACATGTTCCCGCACACGGCGCATGTGGAGTGCTGCGCGTTGCTTATAAAAAAATAAATATTCGAAAAAGCGCGTTTCTGAAAATCAATGAAACGGGCTTTTCCTAATGGATAATACAACTGACAGATCCGATTAGTTCGAAACAAATCAAAGAAGGAATAATCCATCCAGACTTGCCCGATACAATGAATTTATTTTTTCCGTGAAATAGATTTTTGAATCTGTTCTAAAAAAACCGGAACAAATGGAACAACCAAAATGCGCTATAAATAAGGCTTTAGCGCGAGTTGTTCCCTTGTTCCTAAAATTTTTGCATAGTGCTATATAATTTTATGATGGAAATCGAAAAAGTTATTAATAGTTGGGTACTTAATTAATGGAACTTTGGAACACTGAATATTAAGTAGTCGAAAAATGCAATAATTGCAAGTCTTTGTTTTAATATAGGTGTTCCAAAACAAATAAGAGCTTAGAACATATTTGGAGCATTAGTTTTTCACAGAGAAACAAAGGTCTGGTAATAACTTTGTAGAATTACAAGGTTATGTGCGATCCCATTCTCCTTTACAATCCGGGCATTGCCACCTTACTACACGGTCTTCCTCTAAACTAGATATCCCGATTTTTCGACTAAAGTGTGTCGCATTGTAATGATGTTGTTTTTCCTTGGGGATGGGATCTCCTTGTAGACAGCTCCCACAAAATGGACAGTACTCTAAATTATCTTCCAAAATTATCATCCTTTCTTAATTTATTAAACATTAGATCTTGTGGAATTTTGATGTTAGTCTAAAAATTGGACACGTTTATGATACATTTTATGGTATAATCATTTTCAAATTCAAAAAAGGGTTTGATAAAAAATGGATTTAAATTCGGCTGATCGGGAACAGATACTGTCGTTTTTGAAAAAAATAATTGTTGAAACATTACATGATCAATCAGTAAAAGTCTATCTGTTTGGTTCGTGGGCTCGTAAAGAGGAAAAGAGGACATCCGATATTGACATCGCTCTTTCTGCAGATTCAGCTATTCCGATTTCTAAGTGGGTGGAACTTCGTGAACGAATAGAGGAATCGCCATTACCGTACAGAGTAGATCTTGTCGATTTATCTAAAGCCGATCAGGCTATGAAAGAAAAAGTGAAAAAGGAAGGAATTTTATGGAACGGTTAAAGGAACGTATTCAACTTGCTTTAAAAGCTCTTCGTGCTTTCCAAGAGGTTTTGCTCCTAGAGAATCCAACGGAAGTTGAACGGGATGCAGCTATTCAGCGATTTGAGTTTAGTTTTGAAGCTTGTTGGAAAGCAGTAAAACAATTTTTATATGATAAAGAAGGAATTGATGTCGGTTCACCTAAAGGAGTAATTCGTTCAAGCAGGGAAATTGGAATTTTATCTGATGAGGAAACGATCATTGCATTAAAAATGGTAGATGATCGGAATTTGACAGTTCATACATACAATGAAGAGCTAGCTGTTGAAATTTTTGGCAATCTCCATAAATATTATCAACTTCTCTATAACTGGATTATCCGTATAGAGAAGAGAGAATATTAAATATAGTTGGAAGAGTAAAATTCCGTTAACGATGTATCGTTGTTTTTTAAGATTGGCATTTGCAGTTCGCCCACTCAATTTTCTACGCCTGGAAAGAATTATGAACATCGTTTTATATTGAACAGATTTTCCCTATTTTTTCTCAAACAATCGATTGTTTATCGTCAATACCGAATACATGCATTCGGTATTGACTTGTGTAAATGAAATTTGCTTCATCGGTATCGACGGTATTCGGGAGAAAAGCGGAAAAACGGCTTTACCGGTCGGGTCTGAAGGATCGGCTGACAATAAGGATCCGGTTTTTGCTTTATTTTGTTTTTTGATTAAGCCAATTCCCGATTTCAGCCATCGGTTCCACATTCACTTTATCATTCCCCGGGGGCGCTTTAATAAAAAAATAACTGTGCCGGGTTGTGACCGTTGAGCATATTTAATGCCTGGGGTAGTTACATAGAAATCGCCTTTTTGAAAGGTGTACAGTTCTCCTGTTTCCACATCTAAATATTCCGTTTTTCCGCTGATAATGTATTGATATTCATAAGCTTGCGTGTGGTAATGCGGCAATTCACCCTTAAAATCACCGTATGAAGTGATTCCGATTTCCAGTTTGTCGCCTTCTATAAATGGAAGTGTTTGCGGGCGTGATAATTGGCCGACAAAATATTGCCTTGTCGTCTTTTCGGGCGATTTCTTAATTTGTTCGCTTATTTCCTTCACGAATTGACAAAGTTTTCCCCCCTCTTTTTTGATAGTTCTAATGTTTCTTTTGTTTTTGGCGCCTGTTTCTCAGTTTAAACTTCTTTCTTCGAATATGAAAAAAGGGACGAATGCAAAAATCTCGTCCAGTAGGAGTTGCTCTGATACACTTATTATTATCTTCAAAAAGCAAACAAAGATCCCCTTATGCCACTCGTAACTGGTTTTTTTAATGGAATCTAGTAGCATTCCTCGTTGGGCTTCGTAATAAATAAACTCAATGAGATTGTGAATTTTTCTCGATCTCACACTCGCAAGACCGGTTGAAAAATCACTTGAATGTTCTGTCATGCAATAGATATACGTAAATTGTACGATGGCCCAAAATCGTTTAATGGCTCGCTCATGTCGGATTCGATATCGATCGAAACCTAATGTTTCTTTCGTTTGCCGAAAGTAGCTTTCGATCGACCAGCGTTTCGCATAGTATTCAAGAATAGCCTAATCGCTCAGTTTTTGTGTCTGTACTTAAAAAACAACGCAAATGCTCGCTCGTCATCGGTTGATCGGTTTTCCAACAAAAAAATACCACCGCATTTGGAATGTCGTTCAATGCCCCTTCGTAGCGATACATTCGATACGTTTCGCCTCCCACGGTCACGAGGTGGGTATCGGAAATGACTCAAACGTCGTTCGGTGTTTCGGATGGTAACTCAACTGATGGAGATCCGTCAGAGTACCAGAACATCCTTTTGTGAGCATTCCATCTATGAGGTGGACGAGATGGTTCATCACAGACTTGGAATAATAACGTTTTAATCCGAGAGAAAATCATGTATTGTAAATTTCTTGATGATGTGCTAATCGTATCTATACGAGAGACATGAACCTCCTTGTTTGGGTAGTTTGATAGCACATCTATTCTAACCAAGGAATCGGTTCATGTCTCTTTTTATGTTTATTTGTAAATTTATGTTAGTAAATTTGCTCAAGTACAGTTTGAAAAAATATAAATTTCAAGTGAAGCGGAAGAAGATGGGGTTTTTCAAGAAAATAAATTCAATGTGAGTGTTCTTGAGTCTGAAGGGATTCTTTTATTGCAATATTCACCGATCTAAAGACAGGTGAACAATACGAATATAACACTACTAATTACAGGCTTCTGCTGTGCCGTATTTTGTTTACTTACTCGGAGGTGCTGTTTTAAGATATACTATTAAAAAAATAGGTAGTAAAACCGTTTTACAAATTGGAAAAAAGACTTTCCTGAAAAAGTCAAGCAGTGCAGCAAAAAACGCAGTGAAAACATTTAGGAACGTTTCTTATAACGTTGGTGGTGGAAAAAAAGTAATTTTTACAAAAGCCAAGATGGAACATATCCTGAAGAATCACCATCCAAGATATTGGACTGGAAAAAAGAATAAAGACTTTTTTGATCCGGATTTTACAGTTAATGATATTAAAAATATAGTAGCAAATGTTATAAATTCTAATAAATCAAAAATAAGTTCTGCACTTAAGAAAAAACGAGGAGTAAATGTTACAAAAAAATAAGGGGAGTAACATATGAAGTAAGAATAAATTCTAATGGCTATGTATCTACAGCATTTCCGAGAAAATGAGGTGAACAGGTATGATTGAAAATGACGTTATGATAAAAACTTTCGTATATAATTACAGCCATGAACTTGAGGAATATTATACGGTAAAAAAGACTAAATTTTTGTCGATTGATGACCCTCTGGCCGGGATTGCCGCCAAGAAAATATTGGAAGAGAATAACTTGGATTACCTGGCAGGCTATATATTTTTAAGTTATGATGGAAAGCCTGTTTTCACGGAGGAAAGAACGGAAACCGAATGTTTGTTAACAACGTGGCTGGATTTGGCAAGAATTTTAAGAGAGGAAGAAGATAAAGAATTTGAAATATGCTTCCTTGATAATGCCGATGGGAATGCCATAATCAAAAAAGAAGCCGGCAATTATGTAATTACATTACAAAAGAGAAAACAAGGACCGGCGGATACATTTACAATACCAGCGGAAAAATTAAAGGAGGCAGTCCGCAAAAATTTTGTCAAGTTTATCGGGTTTTGCCGGCAGTCGAATCTTGTTTTCTCAAAAGAAAGCCTATATTCAAACGCTTTGGAAGAATACGAAAAGATCAAAGGATGAAGGCAGGAAGTGTTTCTTCTCTTTCCAAAAGACAACAGCATAAAAGTAAGGTTTTGAAAAAATCTATCCAAAAAGACATCGCTCCCAAAATAATACATGATTTTATGTATCATCAGAAGAATGGAAAAACCCTGAAATCCTTGCATACAATGGATCTCCAGGGTTTTTTAAGTGTAATGGAACACTTGAGTATTTAAGTCCGGTGGAGTACAAAGAGAAACACCTCAAAAAAATTGTCTAGTTTAGTGTTGACATACCAATACAAAAAAAGTTGACAATTATACATGTAAATGGTAAAATTATACTTGATAGGCAAACATTTTATTTACTACATCAAGATGCCACTCATTATGCAGGGCATTTTTTTCGCGCATCATTGATAATGATTATCATTATTGAACCACAATCATAATCAATGGTGTTTTTTTACGTCATATATTGAGAATGATTATCGTTTCCATTAAATGCCCTGGCATATAAAAACATAAAGGAGCATTCCTGTTAGAAGTTTTTTCGGGGACTTGAATAAAAAAAGCCCTCTTGGTATGATTCGGGGGTGTCAATCGCACGAATTGACCCCTAATTTGGATACCAAGGAGGACTATACATGAATTCTATCTCAAACAAGAAGATTAATCAAGTCACCGATCAAACGCTGGTTGTTGGGATGGATATCGCAAAGAAAAAACATTATGCCTGCTTTGTGGATGAGCGAGGAAGGGTGTTAAAAAAGCCGTTTCCCGTTCTGCAATCGAGAGAAGGATTGGAATGGTTGTACCAGTGCATCGTGGAAGCCATGAAGGAATTTGGAAAAACCGAGGTGATCGTTGGCATCGAGCCAACGGGACATTATTGGCTCAATCTCGCTTACTTTCTTGACGAGAAGGGCATTCCTCTCGTCATGACAAACCCGATGCACGTGAAGCGCTCCAAAGAGCTGGACGATAACCTTCCAACCAAGCATGATGCGAAAGACGCGCTCGTCATTGCCCGGTTAGTGAAAGACGGCCGATTCAGCTATCCGCGCATTCTGAAAGGGATGGAGGCCGAACTGCGCGTTGGAGCGACATTCGCTCCAAATTGGTGGAAGAACGGGGAGCGATTCGAAATCAAATGATTCGCTGGCTTGATCGATATTTTCCGGAGTTTTCCCAAGTCTTCCCGTCATTTGGGAAAATGGCGCTCGCGGTGCTGGAATATACGCCATTTCCGAGTGATCTGGCAGGAAAAGAGCTGGAAGAGGTGCTGGCCCTTTACCGGCAAAGTGAGGGATTACAATCGCCACAAAAGCCGAAAGCGAAGAAGCTGATGGAACTGGCCCAACACTCCATTGGCGTAACGGAAGGACAACAGATGGCCCGTATCGAAATCGCCACACTTGTCCGCCGGTACCGCCAATTGGAGAAAGAAATCGAGGCACTGAATGAGCAACTGACAGAACTTGTGCAAACATCCGTGGAATACGAATGGCTCAAAACTGTTCCGGGCTTAGGGGATGCGACGATCGTGGAACTGTTATCGGAAATCGGGAGTTTTTCCCACTATCAGGATCCGCGCCAATTATTGAAACTTGCGGGACTGACCTTACGGGAAAACTCCTCCGGCCAACACAAAGGGCAAAAACGGATCTCCAAGCGTGGAAGAAGGCGGTTGCGCGCCCTCCTCTTCCGCGTGATGATGCCGATGATCCGCCACAACGAAGCGTTTCGGCAGCTGCACGACTATTACACGACACGTCCTGATAATCCGTTGCGGAAGAAGCAATCGATTGTGGTGTTATGCGGAAAATTATTGAAGGTATTGCACGCTGTATGTACGAAGCACCAAGCGTTCGATGCGAAGCGAATGATGCAGGACATCTTTGGCCTCGAAACGGCTGCTTGATGCCTATAGTCTCGATTCTCTAGACAACAAGGATGACACGGAGAAGCTGGCGCGATATCATCCATTCGACCTTGAGTCCCTAAAGGAGCTTAGCCGGCCTCTGCCTGATGACTAGACCGAACGAAGGAATGTAGGCGCAAGGATGCCAAGAGACATGGGAGGGTTCGTCATCATCAGCGATGCAGAGATCCACGGTGCATCCCATACGCTTCCCCCACTACAACCAAATTTAACCAGTAGTGGCCGCGAAGCGTACCCAGTCAATGTAAGATATACACATATTTAAGAAATAATGTTAGGAACTTTGTCGAAAAATATTTTTTTGACACCCCTGAAACGGCTACAACCGTTGATATATCAACATTTATAGAGGGAGGGAGGAGTAAGTAAACGCAATTGATTTAATAAGTAATGGCAGGGTTTATGAGAATGGATGTAATACCAAGAAATGAAGGAGAATGGTAGAGAATGATTCAAACTAATCTAAGCTATAAAAGAACTGTTGCGATGTTCATAAGTGTATTATTGCTATCCATAGCGATTGCTGTATCTGTATCTGCCGCAACATTAAATTATCAGTTTTTAGATTCTAATGGGAATTATTCTAGTCACGCGAGTTCGTTTATTGTTGGTGATGCCGTTATCGATGGTAATTCTGCAACTATTACATTGAAGGATGCTAGTTATATTGGTGATTTATTAGTATGGGATGGCAGTGATTATGTTTCCGCCAATCGGACAGTTGATGCGGATGGAAATGTTCAATTTACTTTTGACGTCTATGATTTCGATGTAAATTTAGCTGTTCAATTATATGTAAACGCTGGTCCGCATAGTGGATATATTCCTCTATTTATTCAATGGCTTTGATATTTTCAGAATATTTGGAGAGTGGCGGGGTTTTTCCATTCACTCTCCATTGGAAAAATTTTGTGATTAGGGAGAGATCAGCTTGAAGAGGAAAAGTAGGTTATTATGGATAGGTATTGCAATATTCCTGTTGACTTTATCACCTATCCTTCCAATATTTCATAATGTTCATGCGGAAGGGGCAGGATTAGTAAATGGACATATGAAGGAGTTGATTATCGTTATTTAAAAGATGGAACTGCGGAAACATCAGCAGCTCATGGTTATTTGTATGTTGCTAATTCAGGAAGATTGATTATAGAAGATGATACGATAATATTTGAGCATGAAATTACAGCAGTAAACAAAGATTATTTACCTTATATTGGTTATCGACTGCCAGGTAAGCCAAAGGCTGTTATTTCAGGTGATAACATATCTGGTATGGATGGGTATCAGCAAGTTCAGCCAGAACGAAAAGATAATGGGAATTATGTGATTCGTTATAAAATGGAGGATGTAACAAAAGCTTTAGATATTTTAATGCATGTGCATATGGAAAATGTCCCTGGTATGCCTGGTGGCATATATGATAATTGGTACAATGTTCAATTACAATTAGATACAAGTACTCTACCGATTGATGTTGAAACGGATAAATCTGAATTGGAAAAAGTGCTTGAGGAGGCAAGACACCTCTTTAATACAGTGCATCCTAGAGGGACTTTGATTCCATATGTTTATTCTGAAGGAGAACATGGCTATGCTGTCCCCGAAATTCAAAGAAGGCTTGCCAACGCTGAAAACGTTTATAATAATCCAAATGCTACACAAACAGAGGTTGATGCAGCAATAGAAAGTCTAAAATTTGCAATGGATTCTGTAAAGAGGGATCAATTCTTTAAGATAGAGCCTTTAAGATTTAGAGTTTTAAACTCTATTGGTGATGATGCAGAACTGTCCGAGCATGCAGGTGATTTCGGCGAAGAAACAACAGCAGTATTAAAGCAATTTGGAACATATCAAACTGTTGCTAATATTCCTGTTCATTTACCAAAAGAAACTTTACAAATTTATAAAGCCGCAGATACTGCAAATGGCGGTTTTTCAAGTGCTATGTCTAAAGTGTATTTTGTAGAAGCGAAAAATGATACTAATATTTATCAAATAAACATTAGGCACAAGGATGCTGGAGACGATGTTTGGAAAGGCATTTCTTATGTGAAATATAATACGGATGGTGTGGAAAAAGAAGTATATTTAAACTTTAATGTCAATATCCAAGAAGACTTAAAAGATTTCGTTGAACTTGCAAAGAAAATCGATCCAAGTAAATTGGAAGCTGATGGGGAGCATGTGAATACTTTTCAAACGTCACTTAATGAAGCTGAGAAGGTTAGTAACAAATTAGCCGCAACAAGAGTGGAAATTTTATCTGCTACGCAAGCATTGAAAGAAGCAGTAACAAATATTCTAAAAACGAAACACTATGATGCAGGCACATATGTTCTCAGTTTAGCAGATTTTGGAGCGGATTTTGCGAATTTTGTTGAAAAAAGCCATTTAATTGTTGATGAAAATGGTCAATTAAGCTTACAAATCATTCCGGAAGCTAATGTCGAAGTTAGCTTACAAAATCAAGAAACGGGTGAGGAAATAGCAGCTGATTCTTCACATATTTTTAAAGATATTGATCCATCCATACCGTATACTATAGAGATTTCAAATAATGGGGAAACTGCTGCTTACTCTGTATATTTTGCGCTTATCACAGCCGAATTGTTAGCAGAGCCTGAACAGCCGGGAGGAAATCCTGAGCAACCAGCAGAACCTGAACAGCCGGGAGAAGATCCTGAGCAACCAGCAGAACCTGAACAGCCGGGAGAAGATCCTGAGCAACCAGCAGAACCTGAACAGCCGGGAGAAAATCCTGAACAACCAGCAGAGCCTGAACAGCCGGGAGAAAATCCTGAGCAACCAGCAGAGCCTGAACAGCCGGGAGAAGATCCTGAGCAACCAGCAGAACCTGAACAGCCGGAAGAAAAAATCGGACAACCAACAAAATCTGAACAGTTAGCAGAAGAAAAGAAGGAACTAGAAGGTAAAAAATTGCCAAATACAGCTACCAATCAATTTAATTTCCTACTGATTGGCATTATTTTACTTGGAATGGGGAGTATATGTTTTGCTGTTGTAAGAAAAAAATATAACTAAAAAGAGAATGCCAAGTGAAGATACAAAAAATTGATAGCCTCTCCTTGCAATGGTCTAGTCCAAAAAAAGTAGAAATGAAGAAAAATCCCGGAAGTAATTGTCTTATTTAGAGGTAATTGCTTCCTTTTTTCTTGCCAATATAGGCAAGGGTATTAGATGTTATACGGGATTAACTGTTGTAAGCATACTTTTCCGCGTTTGCATCAAAGAACAGGTCCTTAGGGTTATCAAAATTTCAAAAAAAGACAGCATTTTTAACTACAATCGGCATCCTCCTAACAAAAAATCCTCAATTATGAAAGCGCAATATAAACAATTTCCATTACCTAGATTTTTTTACAAAAAATAAGTTATATGCACCATAAAATGTAACATAAAAACCACAAATAACCAATTTTAGAATTCCGAATTACTGGTTAAATGGAATTGTATGCCATCAATTGTTTTTAGAAAAAATCATAGGTTCGAGATAATTTTGGGCAAAAAGTACTGTGTGAAATTTGACATCTTTCATCGGGCGTTTGACTGTTTTTCCAACTATTGATAAATACATTTATAGGAAAATATTTATTAAGCATTCGATATTATTTAAAGAAACGAATGCCACAAAACTATTTTGAAGGAGATGGATATTTTGGCAGGACAAATTCGAATGACCCCAGAGGAGCTAAAAGCGAAGGCTCAGCGTTATGGGCAAGCTGGTTTGCAAATTGAGCAAATTTTAAGAGATTTAACAAATTTACAAAATGAACTTCGTGCTGAGTGGGAAGGCCGTGCTTTCCAAGGATTTGATGATCAATTTAATCAACTAAAACCGAAGGTGCAAAACTTTGCCCAGCTTATGCATGATATTAATACGCAATTGAATAGAACAGCGGAAGCAGTAGCTCAACATGATGAGCAGCTATCACGCAATTTTGGGCTTCAATAATCAATCCGCGTTGACTTCATGTCTAATACCAGGCTTAGATGGTTGGACGACTTCCGTGTTGTCAAAAAAGCCACGCGACGATGTTGTGTGGCTTTTTTC
This sequence comes from Aeribacillus sp. FSL W8-0870, assembly GCF_037963755.1. Classification (NCBI taxonomy): domain Bacteria; kingdom Bacillati; phylum Bacillota; class Bacilli; order Caryophanales; family Bacillaceae; genus Aeribacillus; species Aeribacillus sp. FSL W8-0870. The sequence continues at coordinate 3,454,121 of NZ_CP150165.1, read as the reverse complement.
TTGTGCGCCCGGCATGGGTGTAATCTATAGGGTGAAAGTCCCGAGCTGCGAAGGCAGAAGTAGCAGTTAGCTTAACGCAAGGGTGTCCGTGGTGACGCGGAATCTGAAGGAAGCGAGCGGCAAACTTCCGGTCTGAGGAACACGAACTTCATATGAGGCTAGGTATCACTGGGTGAGTTTGCAAGACAAAACAAAGCCCTTTCTGCCGAAGGTGATACAGAGTAAATGAAGCAGATGGATGGAAGGAAAGATTACACTCTTACCCGGGGAGGTCTGGCTGGCACGCCAAGTAACCTTGGTAACCTATCTAGTGATAGATAGCTGAACAGTCAGAAGTCAGCAGAGGTCATAGTATTAGTTGGTCTAGAACAACTAAGAAGGACCGAACAATTAAGAGAGAATAGCCCTTGGCATTCAGTGAGTCATGATGAACACAGAAAACGTAGTACCTCACTTGAGGGAGGAAGCGGTGAATCCCGTGGGAGATCTCTTGGAGGGTGGAGTGACCACTGGCATAAAGAGAACAGCTATTCACGGAAGTTATAAAGACTTGCGTCAATTATCTTAATTGAACCGCCGTATACGGAACCGTACGTACGGTGGTGTGAGAGGACGGGAGTTAATCGCTCCCTCCTACTCGATAATACATAAATATTTTCGGAATGGATGTGCAAGGAAAAATGAGGCGTTGGCAAGAAGGCAGTGCCTTTGAGGATGTTTGTCATGTTTGGTTTTCATCCCAACATATCTGTATGTCATTCACATAAAAGGGGGTGAATGGAATGAAGAAATTTGTGCTCAATTCTTTCTTGTTTCTTGGACTGGTGCTCATGCTTTCCTCAGGAAGTTCCTACTTAGCATTAAACCAAGTATCGAAAAGTACAAATGATGATGAGCAAAAAATGACTGTTGCTTTAGTAAATGAAGATCAAGGCGGCACCTTTAATGGCAAAAAATACGCATTTGGCAATGAATTTGTGAAAAGTATTGAAAAAGATAATGAACATGATTGGTATATTGTCAGCCGTGGTGTTGCTGAAAGCGGCTTTAAAAACAATTTGTACAACATGATTATTATCATTCCAAATGATTTTACAGAAAAAGCACTATCAATGAATGATAAAAATCCGGAGAAAATCACTTTAAACTATAAGATTAATGCATCGGGCAACAGCAGCATGAAAGCCCGGGCGGAAAAAACGGCTAGTTCAATTTTAGAGGATTTTAATCGTCGAATTATTGATGTTTACTTCGCTAGTGTAATAGGAAACTTACAAAAGGCCCAAGACAATGTTGCTGAACTTGTCAGGAAGGAACGGAATCATACCAATATATATAATCATGACCCATGGTGCTAGTTGAGCGTCAACGCTCAACTAGCCCAAGAACAACGAGCGAATAGGCCAATAAAATGGCATCAAGCGCCGTTTCAAATCCAGAGATCGAATTGGCGCGAATTTTCGTGATCCGAAATGAATCCACTAAAACCGAGAACGCGGTTTCGACGATTTTGCGTTTTCGTTTCATCCATTGTTTCCATTCTTTTGATTGCACCACACGTTGATTTTTTCGGGCAGGCGTCCAAAAAGCGATCTTGTATTCATCGTACAGCTTCTTTTGCAGGGCTTGGCTCACATATCCTTTGTCGCCAAGTGTATACGGATGAGGAAGTTGAGTCATCACTGTTTCCGCAGCTGTCCGATCGTGGCAGGATGCCTCGGTCAGGACATATCCCATCGGAAGCGCTTGGTCGGTAATCTGAAGATGAAGCTTAAACCCATAGTAAACCATCTTTTTGGATGCACAATACCCAATATCTGCGATTCCTTGAAATCGTTTGACGCGATACATTCGTGCGTGGTGGCAGAGTTCAATGGGTAAGCTGTCCACTACCGCATAAGCGTGATGTTGTCCACGTTTGGCGAGTTGGTGACGAATCCATTTGATCGCCCAACGCAAAGAACGGCATCGACGGTTGTATCGAGAGCGCTCTAGGAACTTTTCCTTGGTGAACAGGTTTCCAATGACAAATCGATGCCAAGCCCGTTCCGAAGTAAAACCCAGCAATTTTCCAAGAACGTGAATGGCGATGATAACCTCATCCTCTTGCTTCAACAAATGACGATTTCGACGTTGCAAATACATCTGAATACAAGACAGTTGTGCTGATACAACGAATAAGATCGCGGTATATTGCTTTTGAATTTTTGCTTGGTTTATTGTAAAATGAAAGTGCTCTTGCATGGAACTTCTCCTTTTGAATGTTTGTTCGCACTTTCATTTTAAAGGAGATCCTCATGCAAGGGCTGTTTTTATGTCTCGAGATTTTATCTAGCACCACGGGTATAATCATGATATTCATCAACCATTATCTGGTTTCACTAATCAGTTTGCGACAGTAAAGGATCAAACAAAGGTATCAACCGATGCTTTCAAAGGTCTGGAGGATATCTTGCAAAATTACCAGAGCTCCTTTGTTGAAGGGGCAAAAGCAACAAATGCTTATCAAACAAATTTTTTAGATTTCCAACAAATGAAGAATGCTCATGAAACTTTGGCAAAAGGTTTTGCAGATCAGCTAACAGCATTCGACAGCAGTCTAAACGCTGCAGACGTTCAGCAAAATATTAACCGACTGGTTGAAACCAATCAAGCAATTTATAATCAGTTCCATTTCAATTCCATGGAGGACCAAAATATTTTCTTGAAGTCTGAAGCGCTGAAGATGTCGTTAAAATCAACATTGGAAACAATAGACAGCTATGAGCAAGAATTAACGAAAAAGCTAGAAAATGAAACAGAGGAAAATATTGCGAAAAAACTGGCAAAACAAATGAAAGATGGTGTCGGAAACAGTTACGTTTCGTTAAATCAAATATTTGATACTCCCGATAAAATTGTCCAAAAAACGATTAAAAGCCAAATTGATAAACTTCAAACGTTAAAACGGGAAGAAATTGATGATTTAAACATCGATGAGTCGGTGAAGAGCGATATCAAAATGGTTATCAAGGTGACAAACCAATTTAATCGGGAATTTCAATATCAGCCACAACCATCCAACGGTACGGGGCTTCCTTTAGCAAATTTAATAAACAAAGTGAAAAAGGATTTAACGGAATCAGGCATCATTTTGTCGGACAATGCAGCTATTCTAGGCGGAAATATTGAGAGTCAAAATATAAATGCGGCAGTTCCTGAACTTTTTCGTATTCATGAAGTGACATTGACTCTTCCTAATGGGCAAACAAATGTTTTTAAAGTGGATGGAGATCAGAACAACGTTACATTTGATCTTCCTGTCACTGAAAAAGGAAATATTACAGTCAACATAAAAATAAGCTTGAAGGACGAAAATGCGAAAATTGATTTATTTCAGCCTGTTGCATGGGAATGGAAGATTATTCAAAAGCATAAAAATACAGAGGCGCCAGAGCCGTCTGATCCATCTGATCCATTGCCGCCAGAAGAGCAACAGCCTGATCCTGAAGCTCTAAATATGAATGAAAACAGTAATTCCGAATCGACACAGGACGATTCAAATGATGAGAATACAAATGAACCTCCTGTTGAAAGAGAAGATATTAACAATGTTATCTATCATAAAGTAATGTCTCAGCTGATAAGTGATCCGGCTAATACTTTCATGAAAAGCCTTAATGAAAGTATCAGAGATTATCAAAAAACAGCGATGTTATATGAATTATATTTTGGGAAAAGTATTTCCGATTTAGCCAATGGATTGGAACAACGTAGCTTGGGGGATATGGCTGCAGAGGATTCTCTTTATTACCTGTTCCATAAACAAGATATTGTAGAAGCCATATCCGACTATATGGCCGGGAAAATAACTGAGGATGTCAGAGCTGAAACGGAAGACCTTAAAAATAAGATAGCAGGTTATAAGCAGCTAGTTCAGAAAACTCAAAATCATTCTGACGAAATGGCTTTATTAGTCCAACAAGCGACGATACAAGCAGAAGAATTGAATCATCGCATTACCAATACATTACAGCGGTTGGAAGCATGGCGGGAAGCCAGTTTGAAGCTGCAAAACGCAAATAGTGAGATACAAGCCGGTCAAAATAAAGAACAAAGCGCTGTTCTGTCCTTAGACGATCAACTTCAAACATTGCTGGCTACAAGCCAATCCTTGGCAGATCAATCTGAAAATGTATTGATTTCAACAGACAGCGTCTATAAAACTTTTGATGCGATTGATAAACAGGCTGACAATATTGTAAACAGCGGCGACACATTAGTGAAAAAGGCTCAAAAGCTTTCAAATGATTTGACTAATAAGCTGCTGAAGGATCAAGAGTTTGCTGATAACTTTGGACAAGTGTTAGCCAACAGCCGTATAGGCGACCGTCCAAATGAAAACTTGTTAAATTTTCTATCAAATCCGGTGCAGACAAAAAACAGCGAAGTGAAAGTAGTTAAAGATACTTTTATCCCTTATTATTTGGTGTTAATCTGTTTTATTTTGGCTTTATTTTCTGCATACGTCATTGCAACGTCTGAAAGAAAAAGATTGATAAAGGATGATTTCTCAGAAAACAGAACATTGGTTTGGAAAAATACTCCGATCACATGGGTGACAGCAGGAATTGGCGTTATCGAAGGAATCATCATCGGTTTGCTGTCAGGTTCTTTTATCGATATTCCACAAGAAAAATATTTTCAATGGATTGGCCTGATCTCCCTGATTATGTTCACCATGGTGCTGGCAGGAGCTTATTTGCTAAGACAGCTTAAAATGATCGGGATGTTTTTACTTCTTGGCATGTTAAGCCTTTATGTATTGTTGACAGAAACTCTTGGGCTGAATTTCGACAAACAGTCTTTAGCATCTACATTGCAAGAATTGTCGCCACTGCAATATATTGAGAAGCTGCTATTAGGTTTTGTTGACGATGCAAAGTACGATCCATTGATCATCATCATATTAGTGGGGACAGCATTTTTAAGTCTTGTCGGACATTTATTTGTGATAAATGGGTTTACACAAAGTAAGGAGGCAAGGGATGAAGCAGCTAATCCGAATTAGTATTTTAGTTGCTGCAGCTATAGGCGTCCAGCCTTTGCTTTCTGCACATTCGTTGGCAGATGAACATTTGGATCACAGTGGGAAGCTTGATTTACAAGTAGACCGTATCAGCGATGACATAAAATCACAAGAATCCCAAAGTGAGAGTGAAACTGAACTGGAAAAAATCGCGCCCGGTTTGTTTAAAAAACAAACTCGGGCTGCGGTCCAGAAAAAACAAAAAGAGCTGGATCATGCAGTGAATCATCTAAAAGAAGAAATTTTTGCCGATTCGGTGGCGAGCGATGCAAAAACAAGCTTTTACGATGCGAAAAAGACATTATTTTCACAACATTTTTTTACGCAGCATTCTTCTCCCGCTAGCCAAAGCACTGCGGATCATGCAGAGAAAAAGGAAAGGGTAAATCAGATAGCCATTGGATTTCTGAGCGGATTTGCTGTTATGTTGGTCGGCGGAATTTTGGCTCTTATAAGAAAAATAATGGAGTAAAGGGGAGATCAGGAATGCCCGTTGAAACGCATATCAATGTGACCGTTGATTTTAGTAAATGGGGGAAAGGTCGATATGATGTGAGGATACCGGCACATCAGCCGATAAAACAGCTGCTGTCGAACTTGAATGAATCTTTAAGGCTCGAACTCCCTAATTATTCCCTTTTTGCGGTAAAAATCCCGACTAAAGAACTTTTACTGGCGGATGACGACCAGATTAGCGAGTTCCCAGTGGCGAATGGAGATATTTTACTTGTTTTATAGAACAAGAACCATGCTTTTTATCATAGCCTGTGTAACGTTGAAAAGGAGTCAGAAATCATGAAGGAAAAAACAATTAAAATGGATTCCGTGTCTTATCATTTTTTTATTGAAAACAATCAATGGAAATTAGAACTGGCAAAATCGCAGACCCGCGTGAAAGATATTCGTGAATTGGCTCTGATGAAGGAGAATACAGACCAGTTTGTTCCGGTAGAAGTGGAGGACGGGGAAGAGGTTCTCACTTTCCAATTTCAAGTTGATTCCAATATGAACCATTGGGAAACCATTCAAAGCTTGGGGCGAAGTGACAAGTTGCGATTGCTGTGCAATCTGGCCCGTTTCAGAAAAATTTTAGATACGCGAATTACGTTCTTCCTGCATCCACATAATCTCATATTTGATGATAATCTTATACCTTTTTTGGTTTACAGAGGCATTCGACAGGTGCTACCCCCCTATGAGATCAACGACGAAACCTTCCTGCTGCAATATAAATGCTTGAGTATCGCCCTATTTTCAAAAAAATATAATTTCGATGAACTATATGCAGGTTCATGGAAAAATGCAAAAGATACCGAGTTTGAACGTCAAATCAGTGAAATTGATCATTTTGATGACTTTGTTGAATTTTTACACAATCAGTATCGCAAGGAAAAGCGCGAAACAGAGAAAAATATGCAAATCGTTCCAAAAAAAAGATTTCAGCTATTTAAACGTTTATCCATTGCCATGATCGCAGCTGCAGTCATTTTGGCTGTTCCTGTTGTATACTTCGGCTTTTTCAAGCTGCCGTTTCAGCAGCACCTTTTGGAAGCGCATAGGGCTTTTTTATCCAAGGATTATTCAGAAGTCATTTCAGATCTCGAAAGTGTCAATCCTGAAAAATTGCCAGATTCGGGAAAATATATATTGGCCTATTCATATGTTAAATCCGAAAATCTGGGCGATGAAGAAAAAGACACCATTATGAATAATATTAGCTTAAAAAGCGATCCTAACTACTTATTGTATTGGATTTACAATGGCCGCGGAGATTTGGATAAATCACTTGATTTAGCGATGTATCTCGATGATCCGGTGTTAATCATGTACAGCTATATTAAAAAAATTGAGAAGGCAAAAAATGATCCAAACTTAAGTGGAACCGAACGGCAAAACCAGGTGCAGCAATATGAAGAGAAGTTAAAATCGTATGGAGAAAAATATGGTCTGGAATCTTTGTTTGTGACGGATCCGGAGAAAGCCAATCCAACTGAAGAAACGGGTGGATCCGCGCCGGCAGCTGCAGAACAACAAGTAACCGATCAAGCAAAGGGGACACAGACAGATCGAACGGAGAAAAAGGTTCCTGAACAAAACCAAACAGAAGAAACGAAATGAGGGGATCTTGCCTGCATTTATGAGCGGCTATCATTTTAATAGTTCAGCTGATTTTTAGTTTTAAAGAATTAAACGTTACGATTCATGTACCCCAATCATTTCGCTTACTGGAAAAAAAGGCATGCGTCTTTCTTAATTGCATGTAGAGAGGGAGAAAGAGATGGCACAACGATTATTACTGGTGAGTTATGATAAACAATTGCATAAATGCCATTTACATGACCATGAACCGAAAAGAGTATCAATCGGCGGCCAATGGTCTGACACTATTACCTTTCGCGGTTTATCCGACACCATTTGGGTGGATTGGGATGGTGAAACATGCAAGGTTGAAAATAAATCATTGATAAATGGTGCCATTTCATTACAGATAAACAATATTCCGCTGGAAATATACCTTACGGAGCATAATGATTGGCACTACTATGACATTTCCAATAAATTGAACATTACCTTTGGCAAAAATACGTATGATGATGTGCAGATTCCCAATACTGCTATTGATTTCGTATTGTTCCGTGATCAATTGGGAGACTCTTTTCAAATGGCTGTCTATCAGGGCACTGTCTATCATAACTATACATTTGTGGATGGAGAAGAAGTGAAGATTGAAGCGGGGGATGAGCTTTTTTTTGCCGGTGTAATGGTCAGAGTGACCAGAGATCGTTTGGAGATATTGGCCTCCGAACCCTATATATCTAAATTGGTGCCATTATATAGCGCACAAAGCAAGTATAACGCGGATTATCCTGATTATCACCGTTCACCGCGCATTATTTACCGTGTTCCGGAAGATAAACGGAAAATTGCTAAACCATCCAGCAAGCCAAGCAAACCGAGTGAACAACTTGCCCGTGTCATTGTTCCGCCGCTAGTCATGATTGCAGCCTTCGTACTCGTTTCCTTTTTTCAGCGAAGCGGCATTTATTTAATTGTGATGCTGTCTATGACGATTGTCACAGTTATTTTTTCCATCACCTCTTATGTGAAAAGCTTGCGGCAATATCGATTGGATATGAAAGAACGGGAGGAGAGCTACCGGGATTATTTGAAGCAAAAAACACATGAATTGTATCAAGCAAGTGAAGAACAGCGCCATGCCTTAAACTATCACTACCCAAGTGTGGAGCAAATCCGTGATATGGCCTTAAGGGTGGACTCGCGGATTTACGAAAAGACGAGGTTTCACCATGACTTTTTAATGTATCGCGTTGGAACAGGGACAGTGGATGCCAGCTTTGACATCGAATTCAGCATGGAAGAATTTACACAGGATAAAGATGAACTGGTCGAGGAGGCGCGCAGCCTTCGATCACAATTTTTAAAATTGCATGATGTTCCGATTGTAACGTCCTTGTTAAATGGGCCAGTGGGATATATTGGTCAGCGCCGTCTTGTGTTGGAACAGCTGCAAATGCTCGTCATGCAAACAGCCTTATTTCACAGTTATCACGATGTTCAATTTGTGACGATATTCCCGGAGGAAGAAAAGCAACAATGGGCTTGGATGCGCTGGCTGCCGCATGCCAGTTTGCGTGATTTAAATATTAGAGGTTTTATATACCACGAGCGATCTCGCGACCAGGTTCTCAATTCGCTCTATCAAATTTTAAAAGAAAGAAAATTAACAATTGATGAGAAAGCGAACAAAAATGAGAATATCTATTTTTCACCGCATTTTGTCATTTTTATTACAGATGAAAAGCTGATTTTAGACCATACGATCATGGAGTTTTTTAATGAAGATCCAATCGAACTTGGTGTTTCGCTCGTGTTTGTGGAAGATGTCATGCAGTCATTGCCTGAGCATGTAAAAACGGTGATTGATATACGCGATGCCCACTATGGCAACATCATTATCGAAAACGGCGAATTGGTAAACAAACGGTTTGTTCCAGATCACTTCCCGGACGGTTTTAACAAAGAAGACATTTCCCGTGCTTTGGCTCCTTTAAACCACCTGCAAAACTTGAAAAATTCCATTCCGGAAAGCGTGACTTTCCTTGAAATGTACGGCGTGGAAAAGGTTGAGGAGCTCGGGATTGAAGAACGCTGGGCACGAAACGAAGCATATAAAAGCCTGGCAGTACCGATCGGACTGCGGGGAAAAGAGGATATTGTCCAGTTGAACCTCCATGAAAAAGCGCACGGACCGCACGGGCTGATCGCCGGGACGACGGGTTCGGGGAAATCTGAAATCATTCAATCTTATATTCTCTCGCTTGCCGTTAATTTCCATCCGCATGAAGTTGCATTTTTGCTGATCGACTATAAAGGCGGCGGGATGGCGAATCTGTTCCGGAAGCTGCCGCACCTGCTCGGCACCATCACAAACCTTGACGGTGTCCAGTCGATGCGCGCGCTTGCCTCGATCAAAGCCGAACTAAAGAAGCGCCAGCGCTTGTTTGGAGAGCATAACGTCAACCATATCAACCAATACCAGAAGTTATATAAAACGGGCGAAGCGAAAGAGCCGATGCCGCATTTATTCCTGATCTCAGACGAATTTGCCGAACTGAAAGCGGAGCAGCCGGATTTCATGAAAGAACTTGTCTCGACCGCCCGCATCGGTCGTTCGCTCGGCATCCATCTGATATTGGCAACGCAAAAACCGAGCGGGGTTGTCGACGATCAAATTTGGTCCAACTCGAAATTTAAACTGGCACTCAAAGTCCAAAACACAAGCGACTCGATGGAAATTTTAAAAACACCGGACGCCGCTGAAATCACCTTGCCGGGACGCGCCTACCTGCAAGTCGGCAACAATGAAATTTACGAACTATTTCAAAGCGCATGGAGCGGCGCAAATTATGTTCCGGATCAGGAGGACCAAGACCTTTTGGACACGACGATTTACGCGATAAACGAGCTTGGCCAATATGAGCCGATTTCTCAGGATTTAAGCGGCCTTTCCAACCGCAAAGAAATAGTAAAAGTCCCGACTGAACTCGAAGCTGTCGTCGACTGGATCAACGCCTACGCTGAAAAAATCGGTGTGGAAGAATTGCCAAGACCGTGGCTGCCGCCGTTAGAAGAGAAGATCTATTTAACGGAGCTGCATCAAGTAGAATATACAGAAGCTTGGTATCAAGAGAAGCAAGGGCTTGAAGCGACCATCGGCTTTTTAGATTTGCCGGAAATGCAAGAGCAAAAGCCATTAACCTTGAATTTGGAGAAGGATGGACATTTAGCTGTTTATTCCAGCCCAGGCTATGGGAAATCAACCTTTTTGCAGACTTTGGCAGTGGATATTGCCAGACAGTATAACCCCGAAAGAGTTCATATGTATTTAATCGATTTAGGAACTAACGGTTTGTTGCCATTGAAAGATTTGCCCCATGTCGCCGACACCATTATGGCAGATGACGAAGTGAAAATGGCTAAGCTTATTCGCCGCTTCCGAAACGAGATGAAGGAGCGCAAGCAGAAATTAAGTAAATACGGAGTTGCCAACATTCGCATGTACGAAAAGGCAATCGGCGAAAACGTTCCGGCGATTCTACTCATAATCGATACGTATGATTCCGTTTTAGACTCTTCTTATAAGGATGATTTTGAGAATATGGTCGCGCAAGTTGCAAGGGAAGGCGTCAGCGTCGGTATACATCTTGCCATCAGCGCAGGAAGGCAAAGCGCGTTAAGAGCGCCTCTCCTCGCCAATATTAAACATCAGATTGCCTTGTTTATGATAGATGCTACAGAAGTTCGCAATATTGTAGGGAGAACGGATTTATCGATTGAGGAAATACCAGGCCGCGGCCTAATCAAATTGGATCAGCCAACTGCTTTTCAAACAGCTTTGCCTGTAAAAGGCGAAGATACGCTGCAAATCATTGAGGGAATCCAAACGGAGAGCAAAGGTATGCGTGAAGCGTGGAAAGGCAAAACGCCGGCTCCAATTCCAATGGTTCCAGAAGTGGTTGAATTTTCTGTATTCATTAAACATCCGAAGGCAAAAGATATGTTGGCGTCAGGAGGCATTCCATTTGCGGTGGATTTTGAAGAAGTAGAGCCTGTAGCACTACAGGTTGTTGAAGACCAAAATACATTAATTTTAGGAGAAATGGCTGATGCAGTGGAACAAACGTATTTAACTCTTCTATCCAGCATTTCGCTCAATGAGCACATTGATGTCGGTTTGTTGGATAATGCTGCAGCAGCATTCCAATTGTATCAAAACCATGTCAATTTGTATGCGGATAATGGAGCTTCAATGGATTTGTTTGTAGCCAAAATTCAAGAACTATACGAGGCAAGGGAAGACGCATTTCGCCAAATCCAGTTGGAAACAAACGGGCGAGCGACCATACGCGATTTTAAGAACCAAATCCGTCCGCTCGTTGTTTTAATCACCGATGCCTCCTTTGTCGTTGAAACGATGTCGGCGCTGTCGCAGTCAACGCTTGCAAAGCTGATGGAAACGGGAGCAAGACTTGGAATCTATTTCATTATTGGCGGAATCCCGGGAAGAATTGAAAGAATGTATGATGACATTTCCACTATGATCAAAAAACAAAAAACGGGTGTGTTGATTGGCAGGGTTGCCGACCAAAATATTTTGGAAGTGATGAATCGGCCGTATAAGGAAAAGAACCTGCCGCCTTACGAAGCTTATTATATCCGATATGGAAAAGCGGTAAAAATTAAAATCGCCGCGCCATATCGTACAAAGGAGGAAGTGAGCGAACATGTTTGATTGGTTCAAAACGGCGACGGAGAAAAAAAGAGATGATTACCATAAGCTTTACGAAAAACTTCATGATGCACTTTCGGATTATGATCAAAATGTTTTGGAAGCAGAAGGAATCTACGAAAGCTATGTAGGAAAAGCAGCTCATTTATCCATCTCAGACATTCCATCAAACGACTTCGAACCTAAGCGGCAAGAACTCAATCAGAAGCTGAATAAATATTTCCAACTGGAAAAGCAGAAAAGAAGCTCTCTTGTGTCCGCCAAAAATAAGGCATACGAAAGATACATTTACTATAAAAACTTAGCCATTAAAGAAGCGAGGGAGAGAGCGGAAAGAGAGGAAAGAGAACGGAAAGAAAGGATGGAGCGGTTATATGGGAAGCGTTAAAATCAACGGTGCCAAAGTAAATGAAGCGAAAGAAACGGCAAAAGCGCTTGAAGAGTCGATTAGAAACACGAAGAACACATGCAGCCAATTAATTTCCTATATTCACTCGGCGGGGTGGAGTGGAAAATCACGAGACGCATTTCTTACCTATCTCGAGATTATACACAAATATCATCAAGAGATGGAAAAGGCTGCAGCGAAACAGACAAAAGCCCTGAATAATTTGGAAAGTTATTTCCATGACTTTTTGAACGATCCATCAGTTAAAGAAGTGAGAAACTTATGAACGTTGCTCGCGATGCTTTTAACGTACCGGAATTATATTTGTTGGCTGCGGCTTTTGGATGCAATACGATATTCGGCCTCCCGGATAAACAAATTTACCAATTAAAGGGAGAAGAAGTTTTTAAAGAAGCTCACGAACGCTTAAAAGAAAAACAAATATTAGATTCTGCCGGCAAAATCACAGAGGCGGGGGCCTTGGTCATTCAAGCACTGGAACATTATGCTCAAAGTGAAAAATATGTGCGAATTAATAATTTAATGTTTGCTTTCTTCGAGAAAACAAATGACAAGCTGATCGTTTTGGTGGAACTAGAAAATAACTTATACCAATTAAGGATCATGGCCAAAGCTTTTGTTCTCAAATTGCTAAGCGAACAGTTTCCGTTAATGTCAAGAGAACCGGCGCCGCTTGAAAAAACTTTTTTAAAGCGTGAACTAACCCATGAAGAAAGGCGAGAAGTAGAAAGTTTTGAACCGGAAAAAATGTTTATGAATCTTGAATTCTTTCATATGACTGAACGGCCGATGGAGCCTGACAATCCGAAATTCTATCAGCAGTGGATGATTTTTACGAAAGATCAAAATCTGATTATGGTGGATATCCCACAAAAGAAATACTACCATGCAAGCCAATATTGGTTTCTGAAACTGCTCTTTGACGAATTGGAATTTCCTTATAAGGAGGCAAAAGCGCATGGCTAACGCGAATATGGGCGGAGGAGGATCCGGCACCATTGATGTCAATCCGGATGAAATCACGACTGTTTTTAATTATTTGAACAGAATTCTTTCGGAATTAGAGGAAACGGCAATTCCCAATATAAAAAAACTAAGCAGCCTTGATTACTATACGGCGGGCAAAGCGATGAAAGCGATGGCTGTATACGATGAAGCGAATGAAAAGATCATGGATTTGTACGATCATTACAGTCGTGCAGCAACGTTAGTAATGGACATTTTATTAACCATGATGGAAGTGGACCAACAAATTGCGGAACAGATTATAGCAAAATTGGAGGTATAATCGGATGGATGTCAAATATATACCTTCCGAATGGGAAAGGACCAAGAAAGGCATTGGCGATCTGATCGGCCTCGGTGCATGGGGAAAAGGCATGATCGACAACTTAAAAGATATCAGTGATCTTTTGGAAGACGCCCAATCAGACATCGCCAAATATGATAGCGACGGTGTCATCTCTTTCACCCACACGGACCGCAAAAGCCAATATCAACAATTATATGAAGATTATCTCGTCCTGCACCGCTTTAGCGGCCGTGTCGGAGATATTGTCGACCGTACGATCGATGAGCCGTTTTATCAAGATATCGATGCTTTTGTCGAAGCGATGCGCAACTTATCGATATCAGAGATCAAGACGAAAAACCACATCGGTGTTAAAGAAATAATCGTCGTTCCAGGAACTTATGGCACACAAGAGACGATCGAAGTGCCAAAAGCCGAGGTCGGACTAGAAGATCTGTTCAGCGGCAGCAACTACTATGCCAGGCTGATGGAACGGGAATACGCCTCATGGAAAGAACTGAATCCCCACCAGGACTTTTCGGAAAAAGAATACATAAAGAATGCATTGAATTCCTACGCCTTTCAGTATGAATCGATCAAAGACGGGCAAATGAACAAAGAATTCTGGGGGCAAATAGCGGCGCTCGTCGTGATTGTCGGCGTCTCATTTATTTGTCCGCCAGCAGGGATGGCATTGGGCATGGCCTATGGTACACTGGAATTAAGCTCGGCCGTTTCCGGAAAAGACTGGATTTCAGGGAGGGAACTAGAAACAGGCGAAAGAGTATTCCGTGGTGTCCTCGCTCCATTGGATATCGTCCCTGGCGTCAGCGCGCTTTCTAGATTCAGCAGCGCCGCCCGCTTTTCACCTCTAAGAGAAGCAAGTGATCTTCAATTATTAACGGGGTTAAAAACGGGCTTCCAGCAAAAATCACTACGTGCCTGCGACATGGTTGTCCATGCTGAAAAAGACATCGTTGCCCGCATTCGAAATGCGAAAGCATGGGCGAAGGAAATGCCTCAGCATTTGAAAACCGGCGCAGCAAACGGTGCGCCTAAAGTCGGCCGATTCGTAGACAACGCCATAACAAATCTGAAAAATGCGATCCCTGACCGGCAAATGGGATTCGCCATGGAAGGGGTTGGGGATGTTAAGGTTCCGGCGGAAAATACGCATGCGGTGGAAAACAAAATCCGGGCATACTTGAGCAAGGTCGATGGGGTGAATTTGGAGGACATAAAAGAAATTAAAGATAATTCAAAAGGTTTAAGTCCAGGTGATAAAGCGAAAATTGAAAAATGGATGTATCCACCCAGTGAGGAAAAGTACCTTAAATATAAAGATGTATATGATAATCCAAAATATTATAATCAAGAAACTGGAGAAGTAATATGGCCTCCAAATGATGGATTCGCAGAAGAACCGGTTGACACAATCCTGAAAGAAGGAATGTTAATAGATAGATATGGAGAACCAACTGGAGGCTTCTTTTCTCCAAAGGGTGTTCCGTATGAAGAGAGAGCGCTCGCATTGCATAGTGACGAAGCAAACTATTACGTTTATAGAGTATTGGAAGACTTTAGTGTTAAATCTGGTAAAGCTGCGCCTTGGTTTGGCAGACCAGGCGGGGGAACACAATTTGTAAAATACCATGAAAATGGGAAACCTTATACAATTAATGAATTAATTGAAGAAGATTTAATTGAACTTGTTTCTGTAAGGAAGTGGAGTCCATGATGAATGTGCTTGAACTCTTAAAGAAGGATCCTAATCTTTTTATCGTTGAAAATGATAACCAATCGTTAAAAGAAGTTTCTGTCTATCAAAAAAATTATGATAAAGACAATGTGTATTTCGATATGTCTATAAGATGTAAAACTGATATTGTCAACAAAAAAATGAGATTATATGAAGTCCAAAGAAATAAAGAATTTTTGATTGGACAATATGCCGATTCGGAATTTGGCCAATTGGCATTTTATATAGTTGTGTATAGTTACTTTAATCAAGATAAACCAAGTAATAGCGTAAGAAAAATGCTGCGAAATATAGGAGAAGATGTTAATAAAGCAAATAAAATCCTTGAAGATCATATAGGGAAAAATTATTTTTCTTTGTATAGAAAAGAAATTGGAAAAATAAATATTGATAAAATAAATGACGATCGTTGTGATGTTTTTTACTTGTCTCTTGAGAATAATATAATCCCAATTGTCCGAAACAAAAGATTGACAAGTGCATTTGTGATAATTTATAATTATGGCTTTTATTTAAAGCAATTTGACTCCTTAATGAAAAAGATCATTTCACATTACAATTTAAAATTAAAGAAAGAAGAAACAGAAGAATTAAAGAGATTGTATTTAAAAAAATAATTACAGCGGTGATAGTTACGAAACTGATTTAATTTATCATAAACACTAAAATATGAAGTCTTAATTCATAGAACCTCAGCTTTTTCTTTATTATCGCGGTATCTCGACATGGGCCGGTCCCAATCGGTCTAAGGGTTGATGACGGAATGAGCAACGAAAGACTTTGAAAAATAGCACTTCTTTGTAAAAAATGTTGGGGGGAATAAAGTTAACAACGATGGCTTCGAATATAACATTAAGGGTACGGGAAAAGGCGAAAGTACTATAGATCCTAAATTAGAAAAATATGTTTGTGAATCATTTGAAGGTATAGGGAAAGAGGCACAAGATAATTTCAATAAATATCTCAGAGATAATGTTTGGTGTAATGAAACGTTATCTAATGCTGAAAAGATTGAAATTATGAAAGCTAACTTCAATAAGTTAACACCGGAACAAAAAATAAATTTTAATGTTTTAAATGATGTTAGAGTGATAAAAAATGCTGATTATTCTAATTGGGGAGAATGGCCAGATATTGACTGGCCAAGTTTTCCAGATTTGAATAAAGATACTGCAATTGGTGTATTTAATAAAGAAACTGGAGAAATATTAATTCCAAGTGAACTAGATAGAATTGGAAGTCCTTTTGGCAACAATTTAGGTGTGGTAGAAAATGGTTATCATAGTACACAAAGTGAACGTTCTATTTGTTATATTGAAATGAGTATGCGAGGAACACCTATTATTTTGATAAAACGTACTATAAAGATGCAATAGATGCTATTAAAAATTTTAGTATTGACCATCCAGAATATTCTGTTAACAAAATAAATTCTATTATTGATAAATTAAATATAAAGAATGGAACAAATAATCCTCATATTACTGAAAATGTTATTGCCAATTGGTATTCTCAATATAAAGCTTTTCAATCAAATCCTAAATTGGTAGCTTTGTGTAAAGAAAAAGAAATAGACTCAACATATGGTGTTATGGGGGAAGCAGCTCCATGGGAAAAAAACGGTGAAATAATAACTACGGGTGGTGCGAAACAAATTAACACTCCAATAAATGTGAAAGCTTTAGAGGATATCGGTATATTACAAAATAAAGGAGGTTGGTAAAAAATGACACGAACTGAATATGAAAATAAAATAAAAGAGTTAGGCATAGATTTGGAAGAATTGAATATTGTTATTGGTAGAAAAACCAATGTACCATTTTCAACAGGTTGCTACTTTGAAGGTGATAATTGGATCTTATATAATGTGGATGAAAGACAAAATTTTTCAATTATCGAGAGGGGAAATGAGAATCAAATTTTCAAATTTTTATATATGATAACGATGGGAAAAATAGGTAGATAGAAAATAAACATTTTAATTTGACCGCACTACTTATCCAAAGCTTCTAAGCTATTCCATGTCGATGAAATAAAATTAATAGTTAATGGAAATTAAATTTGACCGTAATAAATGGTTCAGAGAAGAGGGGTTTTTGAATCCTTTTTATGTTATCCATGATAATAAAGATCCAATATTGTAACAGGTTCGGAAGTAATATTTAATAATGAAAGTGATGCCATTGATAACTTTATAAAAAGGCTTAGAACAGAAAAGCTGTTATTTTAGGATATATAATATTAGCTAAGAACAATAAGGTATTTAAGTAATAGAAACATAAAATTGATGTTAGTCTAAAAATTAGACACGGAGAACAGGGAGATTATAATAAACTTAATTACAATAGGTTTGTTTTTTGAAAATAAAAGTGCAGAGAATTGCAAAATCCTTATGCAGTGATATGCAAAGGAGCTTTACATGGAGGAGGAGCCATGATAACCTTTTTTGGTTTTGCCAAAACTGTTGAAGCTGGCGCTTGGCTAAAGAATCATGGCTACAGAAGATCCATGTCAAGCCCTTGATGGATAGATCACATATATGTATATTTATACAAAATTTTGATAAAGATATACTGCGACACTCTGAATTTTCTTCTTGCAGAAAATACCTTGCATCATTTTACAGAAAAATATTTGGAAAATGCACAAATGCTTGGTAAGAATGTGCATCATCTAGGGGATTCGCAAAATTTTTCGCGGTATTTCGGATGTTAGGATGAAATTGCCCTAATTTACAACATAGCATTTCAATATATACTCTCCCCTTTGTATTTCACCAGCTTCCCGCACAACTATTTTCTCAGTCTTTTCAGCGCTATTTGTAATAATAATTGGCGTTACGATTTCTTTATTATTTTTTTCAATAAATTCTATATCAACATTCATTATGGGATCTCCAATTTTTACTTTTTGCCCTTCACTCACAGTTACTTCATAACCTTCACCATTTAATTCAACCGTATCTAGTCCAACGTGAATTAATACTTCTAACCCATGTTTTGTTCGAATACCTATTGCGTGCTTAGTAGGAAATACTTGAATAATTTGTCCTTTTACAGGGGACACCACCTTTCCGTCTTTAGGAATAACCGCTATCCCATCCCCCATCATCTTTTGGGCAAACACGGGATCCGGTACTTCTGATAATGAAATTACTTCGCCATACATAGGTGAAAAAATTTCTTCTATAATAGTTTTGGGATTTTTCGCAAATATTTTTTTTAACATACTAATTCCTTCTTTCTATCTATAATAATTTTATGAAAATTGTATTTTAATAATAAAGACAAGACAAAGAACAGACAGCAATCCAACAATAATGGTACTTCCGACAAATCTTAAATTTGCTCCTTTTTCCTTCCGGTTCAACGTACTATTTTTTATGAATTCTTTATGTTCTTTCCGGTATTTGCTAATAGCTAAAAGAAGCAACATACTGCCAAATATATTTCAACCAGCAATAATGAAATCGCCAACCTTCCTATTTCTAACTGGATCTGTTTTATAAATCTGACAACACCATTCTTGTCAATACACCAAAAAAAGATTTAACATGGCAAACACAAACAAATTTTAATGAAAGGATCCTCTTTTACTTGAGCAAAAAAAGGTTGGTTTGCCTGCAGCGACATTATATATAAATAATTAAGAAAGAGAAATGGGACGTATAAAAAAGATGACCGATATTTTAAAAATGTGCAAACTTTGTAATATGGAAGGGGAATCATTCGAATGTTTTTGTTGGCACGTTGTATTATGCGTCTTCATCTTTTCCCGCCCTTTCAATTGTTTCTTTTTTCTCTTTCAGGTAGTCAACATAATGGCTAAAAATAGCTTCTCCAATAATAAAAAAAGGGGCAAATGTTTTCAATTTTGTTCCGTTATGGCTTGCGAGATTTGAACTCCTGGCATATAAATTATACGGAGTCATTCTAGCCAAACGATTATTTACTAAATTTGTTATAGAGATAAAAGGAATTCCTTTGGCAACTAAATTTTGCACTGCAGGAAAAATTGTTGGTGTATCTCCTGATAAAGAAAAAATGATCACAACATCGTTTTTCTGCAAATCCTTTACAATTATTTCAAACTCCAATTGAGAGTGGATAACATTCAAATACTTTTGAAGCGGCAGAAACATTCTTTGCAACTCTAATGCACAATGTAATTGTGCAGTGCCCGTCCCAAAAACAAATACTTGATTGGCATTATATATCAATTCACAAACATCCGAAAAATCTTTGGTTTGAATATATTTGATTGTTTCATGAAGATCTTCCTGCAAAATTTCTACACCGCTTTTTTCTTCTACCGGATCCTCTCGACCTTGCCATTTTAAGAACACTCGGAATTCACTATATCCACTAAATTCCAATTTCTGTGCCAACCGCAATATTGAAGAGCGGGAAACATTGCATTTTTCAGCTAGATTATTAATCCCTAACGAATAACAAGTATTTTTATTATTCATAATGTACTTTAAGATGTGTAAATCTGTCTCATTTAATTTTTTATAATGTTTATTAATAAGTTCTTCTAATCTCAAGCCATATCCCCTCCTTCAATAAATAATTTATGTTTGCTCTTGTCATCTCCAAATGGCCGTGCCGTTAACTGCGAATAAATTCGCTGGCAGAACTATATGGAACTGTACTGGATTATTATCCTTTACATTCCTTCGGAAGCAGCCAAATGTAATGCCAGAACACTACAATACTTAGTTTAAAGGAAAAAAAGGTGTAAGTCTGCTGCTTGGCAAAAAATAATTTTTCATTAACAGAAGGAGGAGTGAAACAAAAAAAGGGGGTGTCTAATAATTCGTTTTTACGGCTTATTGACGCCCCCATTAATGTTTTAGAAACGTTGATATATCGGTGTTTATGATTTTTTGTTTTCAATGGGGATCTGACTTTCTGGACAGCCCCTTTTTATTTGATAAAATCGATCATCTTAAAAAAATTCGCTCACTACCACATCATCTTTATGAAGTTCAGGCCAGAAATCTTTATTTGCTTCAATTAAATCATCCAATATTTCTTTAGCAACTTTTGCACTCGGTACTGTTTTTGATAATGTTATTGCTTGCCATAATTTTTGGTAAGACCTTGTTATCCATGCTTCTACCACTAGCTTTTCCACAGATACTTGTTGTTCCATTAATCCTTTTTGGAATTGCGGGATTTCCCCGATCGATAGCGGTTCAGGACCATTGCTGCCGACAATGCATGGAATTTCCACCATTGCGGTCGGATCAAAATTGGAAATAGCCCCTTTATTTTCTACAATAAGCAACATTCTTTCATGAGTGTTATAAGCAATGGCACGCGCCAAATCTACAATATATGCTGCATGTTCATCTATATGAAGTTTACTGCCTTCTGTGGATTGATTTTCAATTATTTTTCTACATTCGCCGAAAACAAATTTTTCACGGCCTTCCATTACTTCATTTGCTCTTGTATAATTCGGGTTAGAATTTGCCACTACTTCATCCGGGAATAAATAGTATTTTAAATATGTGTTTGGCAACGTATCTGGGTCTAATGCATATACGTCTCTCGCTTTTAAGAATGTATCTTGCCAGCTAGCATCAACATGCTGATTGTCTCCGCTATCATTGACAACATACCCGTACTTTGCAACATGCTCCTTTAATTTAGGCATTAAATCATTTCCTTCTTTGTCGCGAATATCCGTCCACCATCCAAAATGGTTCAATCCATAATATCTTACCGTCATTTCTTTGCGAGATTTTAACCCTAAAATTCGCGCCATACGTTCTTCAATCCCGACAGGCATATCACAAATGTTAAGTACTTTCGAATGAGGACGGAGACGGCGCGTCGCTTCAGCTACAATCGCTGCTGGGTTGGAATAATTGAGCATCCATGCATTAGGAGAGTATTTTTCCATATAATCAATTAATTCTAATACTCCTCCAATAGAACGCATTCCATATGCAATTCCACCTGGCCCGCATGTTTCTTGACCAACTACACCATGTTTCAAAGGTATTTTTTCATCTAATTCACGCATTGCATATTTTCCTACACGAATATGCGCCATGACAAAATCAACATCTGTAAAGGCTTCTTCAGGATTTGTTGTTGCCAAAAATTCTATTTCCGGAGCTCTTTCTTTGAGAATTATTTCGCAAGCTCCTGCAATTGTTGCTTGACGTTCCTCATCATTATCATAAAGTTTTAATTTCCGAATTGGAAACTTATATAAATTATCTAATAACATCAAAACAATCCCTGGAGTAAAAGTACTTCCCCCGCCTGCAATTAATACCGAGAATTTTTTCATTTTTAGGTTTCCTCCTTTAATGCAATATCCTCTTTCATCCAAGTTATAACAATTCATTTGTATGAAAACAATATTTCTTAACCATTCTGGTCGCTATCTCAAGTTCAGTTCTATTTCCCATAAGAAGGGAATTTTCCCGCTTGTCAAATAAACAACATTTTAGAATTTGCAAGTAAATGTGGAGCCTTTCAGTTTTCTTTATATTGTTTTTTGCTAGAATCACTCAATAAATTCTCAAATTGTTCCCTTACTTGTGGAACCGATAAACCGACTATCACTTGAATTGCTTTCCCATTCTTAACAATTCCGTGGGCTCCAGCTGATCTAAATCGGCTATCAGGCGCTATTTTTGATTCATCTACTACTGTTACGCGGAGTCTTGTAGCACAGTTTGTTACATCGGCAATATTAGAAGATCCGCCTAGAGCTTCTAAAAATTCACTAGCTTGAACAAAATAAGCATTTTCTTTATTTGCACTATTTTTATTTTCTGCTTGCTTTTTAGCTTTGTAGTCTGCTTTTGTATACAGTTTTACTTCTTTTTGGTCATCTGCTTCACGACCTGGGGTAGCTACATTTAGCTTTACAATTAAATAACGAAACGTGAAAAAATAGATAACCGTAAATGCCAATCCAATTATCCACTGAGTGATATAAGTGGAAGTATGGTATTTGAATAACGGAATCCAGTTGGAGCTGGCAATTTCTAACAATCCACCACCCATATTACCAACTGCACCAAACGCATACATCACCGCAGCCATAGAAGCTGCTAAAAATGCATGTACAGCAAATAGAAGAGGAGCAACAAATAAAAATGTGAACTCTATCGGTTCTGTGATCCCAGCTACAACAGATGTTAAAGTTGCTGCAATCAACATACCTGATACGATTTTCTTTTTCTCAGGTTTTGCTGTTACGTATATCGCTAATGCAATGCCAGGGATTCCAAAAATTTTGGGCATACCATGCAAAGCAAAACCGCCTTCCGGGAACATTTCTTTTAATGAATGAGCACTTGTTGCATATTC
The DNA here is from genome assembly GCF_037963755.1 of Aeribacillus sp. FSL W8-0870. Classification (NCBI taxonomy): domain Bacteria; kingdom Bacillati; phylum Bacillota; class Bacilli; order Caryophanales; family Bacillaceae; genus Aeribacillus; species Aeribacillus sp. FSL W8-0870. The sequence continues at coordinate 3,431,443 of NZ_CP150165.1, read as the reverse complement.
CGATAAATGCTCCATCCAATATTTTGCAATTCCGCCATCAACAACTGCCGGGCCGTAGATAAAAGGACCGTATATAAAATGGTGCAGCCCCGTTGGAATTAAGATTCTTTCAAGGAATGTATACAACCAAACCCCTAATACATCAGAGGAAGCCAAAAACCCTTGTAAAGAAGCAATTCCGTTCTGAATTATCGGCCATCCCCACGAGGTAAGCAAGGCAAGAGGCAACATAGCAAAAAAACAAACAATGACAACAAAGGATGTTCCTTGGAAGATACCTAGGAAATCTGGTAGTTTTTTGTCAAAATATCGATTGTGGATTAAAACAACAATGGAAGAAATAACAATCGCACCGATAATATTTGTATCTAAAGTTTTAATACCGGCAATTTCCGTTAACCCGCTCACTCCTCCAACTTCTTGGCTAAAATCGACACCAAAATTTTCCCCCCAAATCGTTAAAATAGCGTTTACAAAATAATTGAAAGTTAAATAGGTTACGAGTGCTGCTAAAACAGCTCTCGCGTGTGCTTTTTTCGCTAATCCAATAGGGATGCCGGCAACAAAAAGCAACGGGATTTGATTAAATACTGTCCATCCACCTTCCTCTATTACCGTCCAGAATTTATACCATGCTCCATCTGGATCAGCCAAAGAACCCATAATATCCCCGTTTTTAAATAAAATTGTGAGACCTACAAGTATCCCCGCAAATGGGAATAATAATACTGGCACAAACATCGCCCCACCGAACCGTTGGATTTTTTGCATCATCCTTGATCCACTCCTTTTCTAGCAATTAAATAACAATACTTAAGAAGAAATTTGTGGGATCTGTTATTTCATGCAAAAGATGATTGCCATAGCAAAAATGTCAAGGTGCTTATAGTTGCAACTATAAACTGTCAGCGCTTACAATTAATTTATATTAAAATCTAATTTTTAACAATAACTTGGCAAGATGTCGGGACTTATCTTTCCATTTGAACATTTTCCCACAGTTTGAAAAATTTCACGAACTTTTCAAACTGGAAAAACATATAAAATTTCTTTCTCACGGTTATTCACTATGTAGCTTTAGCTTCCCTAAACATCGAGTAGGAGGCTAATGAATTAGAAGTGCCGCAGCATTTGAAAACCGGCGCAGCAAACGGTGCGCCTAAAGTCGGCCGATTCGTAGACAACGCCATAACAAATCTGAAAAATACGAACCCTGACCGGCAAATAGGATTCGCCATGGAAGGGGTTGGGGATGTTAAGGTTCCGGCGGAATTGAGGGGAATTTTGGTTACTCCATAATTAGTGGGGAAAGTAAAGAGCCTCAAGAAGTTATTAATACTGTATATGAAACGGTTTCTAGATTTAAAAGGGATCCGATAAAAAGAGATAATGCACAACGTGTAATAAATAAGGAAATTGGTTGCTTTTTAAGGTCTATTAATTCGCCTCAATTTATTGCAAATCAATTCACACGTTATCATTTCAATGGGACGAATTTATTTGACGTAATACAAATATTAGAAAAATTAACCGAAAAGGACCTAGAAGAAGTACTACACTTACATTTTTCTGATGAATCGAGTTCGACACTAATCATTAAGTAAATGATACTTGTTATTTTTCTATAAATTTTTTTATTTAATGTAGTGTCAAGGTAGTATCCATCTATTAATTTAACATCAATCAATGGAAAAATACTATTTATTCTCTCCTATATTATTTTCATAACCTTGGATGTACAAACAAAAATAAGTAAAAACATAGGCTCTTAGACCTAATAAAAAACAAAACGATTCAAAAGCCCCTTTTAAAATGTATTATTCTACATTATTATTCTGAATAGAAAAATAATTTTAAAAAAAATAAATGATTTAACGGGTGTAAGTAGAATACATATATATACTAAGATAATATGTTGGAGTGAGAAAATGTCGTACTTATTAGATGTTCAAAATATTACAAAGCGATATGGCAATAAAGTTGTTTTAAAAAATGTTACATTCAATGTTCCGTCAGGATCAATAGTTGGCTTTATTGGTGATAATGGTGCAGGTAAATCTACTACATTTAAAACAATACTAGGTCTAGTTTCTCAGGATTCAGGTAGAATTAAAATCTTTGGCAAAGAAAATATACATAAACAGCCTAAGATGAAGGAAAAAATTGGAGTTGTGTTCGATGCTATGAATTTACCGGCGCACCTAACAATCAAACAACTAAATAAAGTTTTTTTGAGAATATTTAATACTTGGAATCAAGATGATTTTTTCCGATTGGTTAATTCTTTTTCTCTCCCCGAAGATAAACAAATATATAAATTTTCTCGTGGGATGTCAATGAAACTTTCTATAGCTGTTGCACTGTCACATAATGCAAAACTACTATTACTAGATGAGGCAACAGGAGGGCTTGATCCCTCATCAAGAGAACAAGTCTTAGGTGAGTTAAAAAGCTTTGTGAGAGAGAGTAGTGGTGGGATATTACTTTCTTCTCATATTATGAGTGATATTGAGAAAATTGCTAGTCATATTGTTTTTATCAAAAATGGTGAAATTTTATTAAATGAGAGAAAGGACAAGATTCTTGAAAAATTTGCAATTGTTGATATCAAAAAGGAACGATTATCTTTACTAAATAGAAATATAGTTGTTGCAAAAAGGGACTATGGTTCTTGTTCTAGAATACTTGTATCAAATAAAATGGAATTGCCAAAGGACCTTAGCTCTAAAAAGATTTCAATGGAAGAACTTAGTCTCTTACTAACTAACAGGGAGTGAAATTTAAGTGAAAGGTCTATTATTGACAAACTATTACCTAGTTTATCGAAGTATTTTTGCATATGTAGGTCTCGCATTATTGATTTCTGGTGTACTTTTATTTTTTTCAGGGCCTATGGTAAGTGGTGTGGCCGCTATGTTAATTATATTATTAATGACTTTGCCTTCACTTGAAGTTATAAAAATAGAGAGTAAGTCTGGTTATGATAAATATGTACTTACCTTACCGGTTAGTAGGTCTAATATTGTCCGAAGTCACTATATTTTTTACTTATCGGTTGTGATTATCGGAGCATTTCTTTCATATATTGTTATTTATACATATGATCTAATTTTTGAAACACAAATAAATGGCATAATTAATATTATTTCTTCTGGAATTTTCGTAGTTCTTTTAGCAGGTGCGCTTATATACCCGTTCCTCTATATCTTTGGTGCAGACAAATCTGATGCATTTGTACTTGGAGGAGGATTTGTAGGTCTATTTGTTTATTATGGAATCAAATTCTTAGTAGAAGATTTAATAGACAAATTACCGTTATCCATAGATTCGTCTTTATTAGTTCCGATTTTATTTATAGTACTTGGTATTACTGTATTTACTCTCTCATATTTAATTGCTGTAATTATTTATCGAAAGAAAGAATTTTAGACTATGTGATTAGTACATCAAGTAGGCGCAAAAAATCGTGCCCGTAGAGGCTCCATGTCAAGCCTTTTTTGCACACGCACCACATTCATAGCGAAAGGAGAGAATGGATAACTTAAATATTATCAATTTGTGTCTTGACAAAGGGGTGCATTACAAAGTTTCTGTCTATCAAAAAATTATGATAAAGACAATGTGTATTTCGATATGTCTATAAAATGTAAAACTGATATTGTCAACAAAAAAATGAGATTATATGAAGTCCAAAGAAATAAAGAATTTTTGATTGGACAATATGCCGATTCGGAATTTGGCCAATTGGCATTTTATATTGTTGTGTATAGTTACTTTAATCAAGATAAACCAAGTAATAGCGTAAGAAAAATGCTGCGAAATATAGGAGAAGATGTTAATAAAGCAAATAAAATCCTTGAAGATCATATAGGGAAAAATTATTTTTCTTTGTATAGGAAAGAAATTGGAAAAATAAATATTGATAAAATAAATGAAGATCGTTGTGATGTTTTTTACTTGTCTCTTGAGAATAATATAATCCCAATTGTCCGAAACAAAAGATTGCCAAGTGCATTTGTGATAATTTACAATTATGGCTTTTATTTAAAGCAATTTGACTCCTTAATGAAAAAGATCATTTCACATTACAATTTAAAATTAAAGAAAGAAGAAACAAAAGAATTAAAGAGATTGTATTTAAAAAAATAATTACAGCGGTGATAGTTACGAAACTGATTTAATTTATCATAAACACTAAAATATGAAGTCTTAATTCATAGAACCTCAGCTTTTTCTTTATTATCGCGGTATCCCCCTATGCCACTCGTAACTCGTTTTTAATGGAATCAAAAAGATTAGTTTTTTAAACTAATCTCAGTTTGTCGACTTTGTCGATAAGCTGAAAGCACGTTTCTGGAAATCATGAAACGTGCTTTTCCTATATCTTTTATTCTTTTAAAACATCATTTTTGAAATGATAATAAATCTTTGGTGAAACATCTTCTTTTATTTCGATTCGATCAACCAAACGGTGAAGCATCTCAGAAGTTAGTTCATTGAAATGTCTATTAAATCATTTTGTAGTCTTTCCTCATATTTCTTTCGTTCACGTTTGGATTGATAGTAGATTTTTCCAGCTTAAGCTTCAGTTTATTCGAAAGCAGATTATTGATTTCTTCAGTTATTAAACGGTAATTTTCATTGCAAGCAATTTTCTGTTGGTTGAGCTTTTTCCATATTTTGCTCAACTTTTGTTAAAAAGTGCAAAAACTTCCCCCTATCTTTTAACACGGATCAAATGAACAATTTATTTTTCTTGCAATAACATACGCCAGTAATTCTCAATTCGATTGAATGTGTCATCGGCACGCTGTGCAACAAAATCTCTTGCCAATTGGTAATCTATATCCCTTGGTGAGATGCCTTTCGTAGCAAATGAAAGCAGTTGTTCTTTTGCTTTTGCAAGCACTCCAGACAAATCTTCTTCATTTTGAATGCTCTCAAACATTTCTTGATAATTTTTGATGACTGATTCAATTTCTGCTTGTGTATATACCGTTTTCCCAAGTTTATTCGTCATGGACAGCTCACGGCTTTGTTGGTATGTTAAAGGAGCATTTAGTGACCTGATTTTGGCTCGTGCTGCGATGAATCGCTCCTCTACCGATTGGTGATTTATGGCTATTTTCGTATTGTGGCGGACATAATCTTGAATCAGTTGATCAAATCCTTTTTTTACATCACCGCTTAAAAACGTATCACTGAAGTATTGAAGTGCAGCTGTTGAAGAAGCCAATTCAAGATGGGCTTCATAAGAATGCTGTTGTTCTTTACTAATTCCAAAAAGGCTAATCCCTAGATATGGCGACAAACTATCTACTCCGTCCGTTATGTGTTGTAAGATGGATTCTACTTTTTTTACTTCTTCATTACTTAGCGAATCGAAGTATTTGGATTCATATAAATATTGGCTGAACACAAGCCATTGATCCTTTGGCCGATAAGAGAAAATATCAGAAGGGTCAACGTTTTCTACGTGAAAAAACTTTTCCATCGGTATGGCCATCAAGCCTTGAACTTGTTTGATTTCATCCGAAATCGTAAGTTTATAGGCTTGTCCGTTTCGGTTGACTTCCACTTGTTGTCCGGCCAATGGATTTTTGATTTCGTGTACGGGTGGCATTTTGGCTCTATTTCGAGCGACTATTGCTCCGATATATCCAAGATCAATTTTCACGGTTATTCCCTCCTATCTAATTAATGGAAGGCAATGGTTCCACTTTGCTTCCATAGTAAAAATTCAACGCACTAAAGAAATCGATTGATTTACCTGTTTTTAAATCGACGATTAAAATGTGATTGCCATAGTTAAAATCGCCAGTTTCCAGTCTGCGTTGTGTTGTTTTTTTAAAGTATCAACAAACGAACTATGTACGGGTTTGGACCAGATTAATATTGTGATTCGTAAAAAGCGTACCTACTTCCAGATATCCCGTAATTGCAAAAATCGGAACTTGCAGAGTTCATGTTTGGTTGGTCTTCCGCAAAGCTTTTCTGCACACAATAGTCATCAAAGTGATAATTAAATTGAAAACCAAACAATTTCATTATTTATAATCGGCTTTTTAAATAAATAGTTAAATGATTATAAGGAAAAATTTAAATAATCTACCTAAAACCTTCTATTTTAAGTAAAATATCCTAGGATTTGAGGCGCATCAGCCAGAAATTGGATGGAATAAGTAGTCAATGAGGGATTGTTTGTTGCAAAGGGTAAAAAAGTTAAAAATATCATAAGTATATCGCCTGATTTTAAACATGTATTATCAATTAAAGAAAATACGGAGAGTGGGGATGCCGTTTACTTGAGGTCTTATTACGGAATTCTGGCTCGTCCAAAAGAAAGGCTTCCCTATAAAACAGATGGGGAATTTAAAGTGGAATGGTTAGCGAATGAATTGCCGTCGTTACATATAAAACCGTTGATCATACGATTCAACAATTTATCGGGACTTATGGTGATCGCGGTTACGGAAGGTTCTATTATTATGCCGGGGCTGAAATCCATGGTCGATGGCGGAAATAACATTGAGGTTGTGAGCAATTCAGAAGGAATTTCTGTTACTCATAAATGGTAAAAAGGAAATTATTTTACTGGGATCATATTACTCAGTTTGGCACTCTTGCTGTCGTTTTAATGAGACATAACGAAGAGATTTGGACTATATCATTAAATGAAAATTTTGTGGCTGATTACGCAGACTCCGAACATACAACTGGTGAAATTAGTTTATATAAAGCAACAATGAAAAAAATAAGCCTATCATCCTGCATTATAAAGCTTCGCAATAACATCTGCCGCCGGTTGGTATACGAGAAAGTAATCGATTGCCTAGGTGAAAATGACCTGGCAACCACAACCTTATGATTGAGGATTTGGTAAATTAATCCTGTATCAGCTAATGAGAAATGGGCAGAGCGAAAGTTGCCAGGATTGGCCGAAGTACAAGCAGCCCTCGAGCAAATGTTTGAAGAACTAAATAATGCAAATCAAAAAAATAGGAGGATTCCCACTTTCCACATGGGGGTGTCTAATAAGTCGTTTTTACTACTTATTGACGCCCCCTTTGATGTTTTAGAAACGTTGATATATTGATGTTTATGATTTTTTGTTTTTTATGGGGATTTGATTTTCTGGACAGCCCCGTGTGGAGAAACATTCCAAATCCATTTCAGAGACCCCCTATCTATCTTGTATTACACAAAATTTTTGACGGTACCTGAAAGGTAGGGGATTATCTATTGTTTCTTTATCAAGTGCACCTAACAAATAAAAATTAAGTATTTGATCGGATACGTTTAAAAGTGTGCTGATTCAATATTTCTTTCAATGTATCTTTCGTTGCCATTCCGTTCACTGAGATTGTACCATTTTGAGAAATTCGAATTTCAATTTTATTTTGGAATTGATGAAAGTTCGTTTCTAAATGTTTATAAACATCCGTGAGGAAATGATAGTTTTGATTGGATGAACCAACCCAAGGACGGCTTAAATCTAATTTTTCTTCGATAAAAGGTCCATCGATTAGCAAATCTGTCACTGATAGCAGCCGTTGATTTTGTTTTTGTTTTTTCAAATCATCATATAAATACCCTGTAAATGTCATAACTGTTAAGCCGAGCTGTTTCACTTTTCTTCCTAGTTCCCCTAAGGCTTCAGCTTGATCAAACGGTTCTCCTCCAAGAAATGTGACGCCTTCAATCTCGTTTTGCTCTTTACTATCTTTAATGAATTCAAATAAATTCTCCACATTCATTTTTGTACCGTTTTCATTTACCCAAGTCCAAGGAACGGCACACCCTTTACAACGAATTGAACAACCTTGTACCCAAATTGCAAATCTTTTACCTGGTCCTTCCACTTCAGTAACTGGAATATAACGATGTATGTACAGTTCCATCAAAAGTCCACAACTCTTCCTCGTTCCATTTTTTTCTTTTGATTTCCTTGATTATTATCGTCTGTATTAAACTGTAAATATGGTCTCATTTTTTCAGCTACATGAGGCTTAATCCCAAGAACTTGGATAAAGTGTTCGAAATTTTGAAAGAATCCTACCCTTTCTCTCTCTGCAAGTATTTTTTTCGCAAAAATCAATCCAACCCCAGGTACCTTTGCAATTTCTTCTGCTGAAGCATGATTAACATCGATTTGTTTACTTACGCTTTCGTTTTCAATTGATGGCTGCATTGGGTTTATAAATTCTTCCTTTGGAGAAATCACTTGCTGTTCATCATTCGATTCAAGGATATGTTCTTTCGCAATAGCTTCTTTTAATTGCTTTAAATTTTTTTCTTGTACTTTTTGCTGTGATTCAAGACGGAGTAAATATTCAGGTCTAATTCTAAAAACATGAAAGATGGAAGAAACCCAACTAATAAGTGCTAATGCAAACGCGATATCAAATAAGAAATGTCCTTCTTCTGCAATTAAAAATATGATAAAAGGTAAAGTATATATGAGTCCTGCAAAAAACCATTTTCTTTGTCTTACTCTGAAAGCTGCATAGAAAAAAGAAATATAATTAAAAAAAGCAAAAGGGAAAAAGACCCATAGCATCCAGATGGAGTTACGTAATTCCCAACCTATCCCCTTCTCAGTTATACTCCGCATCATTCACTCCTCCTTTAGCTTCAATTTATTTTGTTCAGTTATAGTTTCTTCAAATTGAAAATATTCTTCTTTATAATTTGAATCAACTGTTTCCGATTCGAGTAGTTTCTCCAAAAGGTCAATATACTTGATGCATTCTTGTCCCTTCATGCCAATTGTTTCCGCAAAGATTTTACCGTCTTCTGTCAATTTGATCTGTATTTTTTTGGTTCCCATAGCATCACCTATTTAGAAATATTGTTGACATTAAAAGTTAAAACAATTGTTCGGTCTTCTTGCATAATTTCCGATTCCAGATGTAAGCCATGTTCTGCTGCTTGTTTAAGTAAATGTTGATAAGTTTCTTGTTGTATTAGATATTTGTATTCTGTCTGTAAATTTTCAATAAATTCCATGGCAGCTTGTGTGTCAACACTATTGTTAAATATCGCTTCAAAATACCCCTGTTCAGTTAGTTGAAAATAAATTTGAAGATCTTCAATTGTCGTTTGGTAATTTTGTTCAGTCAATTTTGTCACTTTGCAACCATACTGTTCAATCGATTTTTGAAGTAAATCTTCTTTCTTCATAATCGTTGGAATGATAAAGGAATCATTTTTTTGATTTGCAAAGGCTTTAATCGAACTAATTGTTGCAATACCAATTGGAACTAACAAAAGTTCAATGCTCAAATTCATTCACCTACTTCTATTAAAAGTCAATCGCACGACCGCCACGAGTGGACTTAATATCCATATCCATGTTAGAGCTATTTGATTCGCAATACTCCGCTCGATCTTCTCTAGGCGTAGCCGCAACCGCTCTAACACTAGCCCATTCACGAATCTCTTTAATTTGTTCAGCCTGTGTCACCGCAAGTGGTACAATTAATTTCGAAACTTTTTCAAAATCACTAAATTGAACACTTCGTTCTTCATAAAATGCCTCAAATAATCCATTTATGACAACTTGTTCAATCTCTGCTCCTACAAACCCCTCCGTCATGTCAGCCAATTTTTCCAGGTTTTCAGTACTAATTTCAAAATTACCTTTTACGCTTGGGTTATTTAATCTTTTCTTTAAATGAACTCGGAAGATTTCAATACGTTCTCTATGTGTTGGTAAATCAACAAAGAAAATTTCATCAAATCGACCTTTTCGCAACATTTCAGGAGGAAGTGCCGATATATTGTTTGCAGTGGCAACTACAAATACGGATTTTTCTTTTTCTTGCATCCAAGTTAAAAAGTGTCCAAAAACACGAGAACTTGTCCCGCTATCTCCAGATGAACTAGTTCCGTTAAATCCTTTTTCGATTTCATCAATCCATAAGATGGAAGGAGCAATGGCTTCAGCTGTTTGAATCGCTTTTCTCATATTTTCTTCACTACTACCAACAATGCCGCTAAACACTTTTCCAATATCTAATCGCAGTAATGGAAGCTGCCACATTCCACTAATCGCTTTACTTATTAAACTTTTACCACAACCTGGAACACCTGTAATGAGCACACCCTTTGGAGCTGGTAAACCATATTGTTGCGCAGACTCTAACCAAGATTTATCTCTTTTTTTCAACCAACGTTTTAAATTTTCTAATCCACCGACTTCATCCATATTAAGATTACTCGATATAAATTCTAGTATCCCTGTTTTCTTAATGATTTGTTCTTTTTCTTGAAGGATTACTTCAACATCCTTGATTGATAATTTTCCATCATCAACCATTGCCCGTGCAAAGGCATTTTCGGCTTCCGAAAGTGTTAAACCCAATGATGCTTTTACGAGTTTTTCTTTTTCTTCTTCATTTAAGTTAATTTCAATTCTTCCTGTTTGTCGGTTTACTTCAATCATTTCATCAAGCAGTTGCTTCATTTCAGTAAAGGTTGGTAAAGGAAAATCAACAATTGTAATATCTTTCTCCAAATCTTGCGGTAATTTAAGAATTGGAGATAAAAATACAATATTCTTTGGATTAACACTTTGTTTTAAACTCATTACAATGTCACGTAGTTTTCTTATCACAAGAAGATCTGGTAATCTTCCTTGATCACCAAAATAAACATGGAAGTCTTGCAGTACAAAAATAGCGGGCTCATCATACTTTTCAATAAATTCTAATGCTTTTACAGGAACCTTCGTATCGTCTTTACGTATACCCTCTCCTACAATCCCTTCCGTAATCTTCCAAGTAAATAATTTTCTTGTTGTTTTAATCAACTGTTGATCATAGGCAATGTCATTAATAAGTGCTAGTGCTCTTTGCTCTTCCCAAGTTGGAATATATATAAATGGGAATCTAGCTTTAAACAAATTAGCTACAAATCTTTTTTGCTTTAATAAGTAATTCAATGCTTTCCCTTCTTCCTTTAGATTTTTGGGTTATTAAGAATTTTATAAGCAGTTGTAATGTTTAAAATATATCTTTACCCATATATCCTATAGATACCTGAATCCGTGATAAAAGGTAGCTTACCTAGATAATTTTGGAATGACTTTCTTTTACCTTAACTTTGGATATTTTTACTGGAATTAACCGTTTTTGGGTATATCAAATAAGTTTCCCATACTGATAAAAGCTAGCAGTCTAAATAAATCAAAGCTTTGTAATAAGTTTCTTGTTCAAGGCATTTAAGCAAGTGTAGAGTTTAGTATTGTAATTTTACCTTTCTCTTCATCATTAATATTACATTAATTTTGAAAAATACTAAAAATAATAAATTGAATGAATTTTATAAATATTAGTCCTCCAGACTCAAAGATTTCTAAGCACTAAATAAGAAGTACTCCCGAAAATGTCGAAATAAGTAAGCGGTCAAACAATCTATCGACCTAAGGTTGACCCCCTATGCCTATTATAAGACAAGGAAGCTTTTTTGACATCAAGATTTATGCAGATTTACCAGTTGCAAAGTTAGATCGGAGTGGCCCAAAATTCAATTATCAAATACAATCGGATATTGGTTGATACAGGCTCTGATAGTAACGGTTATTTCAAGTGAATTGGCTGAGACAATATTGTTCTTGAGGAAAATGATACGATTTATAGAATAAGTGGCGTTGGCGACTCTGAATTTGTATTTTCGAAAAAAGTAGATTCTATTAAATAGGATTCGAAAGTGCAGCCGCATTCATATGGTTGGCTGTTCTTTTTTCTATATATTTGGAACGATTATAGATTGAAAGAGGCGTGAGGATAAAAAAATGAAGGATATTTCTTTCGTATCTCGAATTATTTAAAAGAGTTACTTTTTTGTTAAACGAAAAGAACTCTTCTCATCCTCGGTAATTTGTTTTCCATATAAGGATGTCATTCATTGTATAGGCTGCATTATTGAATATGAACCGGCCGATGCTCTCAGTAAACATTTAAAAAGATGACTTCAACAATAAAAGATAGCGGAGGAGTAGTCGCTATATGTTACGTTTATTCATTATTTTTGTAGCTACAGCAAATGCGTTCATTGTTCTTTATGCACCACAGCCTCTACTCCCGTTGTGGACTCAAGAATTTAATATATCGATAGCAACGGCAAGCTCAGCTATTTCGATTACCATTATTTCATTAGCCGTGTCATCTTTTGTATTTGCTCAATTATTGGACCAATGGGATCGAAAAAAAGTTATTCTTTTTGCAAGTATATTATTAATTTTTCCGAGTATGATGATTTACATTAGTGAATCATTTTCATCAATTTTATTTTGGAGATGTATGTATGGTCTCATCATACCTGGCATCTTGGCTGTGATGATGGCATATGTATCTGAAGAATTTCCTCTAAATCAACGTGGAAGAGTGATGGGAGTATATGTAAGTGCTAATGTGGCGGGCGGATTGCTGGGACGGGTTATTTCTGGACCGATAGCCGACACATTTTCCTGGAAGACTGTTTTTTCAATAATCGCGGTGTATTCCATGGTCGTTGCTTTTTTAGTTTGGAAATATCTCCCTAAACCTAACTATCAAAGAGAAAGGAAGAAACAAAGTTTTGGCATACATTTTAAAAATCCTGCTCTGATAGGTACATTCACTATAGGTTTTTCGCAATTCTTCGCATTTATTAGCTTTTTCACATATATTCCTTTTTATGTTGCTCAACCTCCTTTTCAGTTAAGCAATACACAAATTTCGTTGCTTTATGCTACATATGCGTTCGGCATTTTCTCCGCTCCTATAGCCGGCATGATATCTGATAAGATTGGCCGGCGTTGGACAATGAGTATGGGGCATATTCTTGGCGGAATCGGTATTTTCATAACGCTTTGGCCAACGATTCCTGCGCTTGTTGTGGGATCATCATTGTTGACGCTCGGAAATTTTGCTTCTCAATCAGCAACAACAGCTTATGTGACAGATATGGCCGCCGATTCACGGGGAGCTGCTACGTCTTTATATTTGGTGTTTTTCTATTTAGGAGGAAGCCTTGGCGGTTGGATTCCCGGCCTTTTATGGGAAAATTACGGATGGCATGGTGTCGTTTTTTTAACAATTGGAACAATCATTTTGGCACTATTAAGTAATTTATTTCTCGCAGGAAGAACCCCAGGGAGATTGAAAGTTTCTGAATTATGATATGAACAAAACAGTATTATTTCCTTGCCGAATCATAGTGAATATTTATGACTAAAATAAGGATTCTTTTTCCACAATGGGATTGTCCCGAAAGTCATTGAAACTTGACTTGTATCGTCTCCTTAATGAATTAAGGTGAAGCAGACGGGAACATACTGCGATTTGATTTTGAGCCACTGTGTATGCTTTTTCAGCCAGGAAGACAGTTAGCTAATTCAGCCTTGTTAGCTTACCTACCACTCAACGTAAAGTTTTTCGTTTGATCGGTGGTGCATGAAAGATTTTTCCCCATGGTTTTCTTAACTTTATAAGAACTTCATTTTATTGTTCGATTAAGTGTAACTTTTCGAATAGGAACCACCTTTTCCAAGGGTTATGTACTTTATCATTTTTGAACATTGTTAGTGTGGTGGAATCATCGGATTTATTTGCAATGGTAGTGATTTAAAATATAAATCTAACGATGATTCCTCCCAAAATAAATAAACTAAATATGAGATACCATATACTTTCGCTTCGGTTTTCTTTCCATCCCTTAATTGCGTAATAAAAGGCAAATGCAAAAAGTATAAAGAGAAGTATATCCCCAATATATTTGTACACATTCCTCATCCTTCCTCAGTTGAAAATACATTTAAATAATATTCCTCAAGACTGCTAGCTGTCTCTTTGATCTCGGAAATAGATATATTATTTTTTAATATTTTCCCATTGGAAATTAAAATAATTGAATCACAACATCTTTCACAAACCTCTAGTTGGTGTGTAGACATAAAAATACTGCATCCATTTTGTGCGTATTGAATTAAGATGTTTTTAATATCTTTCATACTGACAGGATCAATTCCTGATAAATACTCATCTAGCAAAAGTAGCTTCGGTTTTTTCATTAATAATGGAATAAGATTGAGTTTCTTTTTCATTCCAAGCGAATAATTGAAAATTTGCTTATTTAAGGAATTTAATAATCCCAATAACTGGAGCATTTCTTTAATTTCCGGGCTGTCTATATCAAAATTTAATAACTCGCTCATGAATTTTAAATATTCTTTTCCGGTCAGCACGGAAAATAATAATGGGGCATCAGGAAGTAACATGATTTCTTTTCGATCCAGATCTGACAGTTTTACACCATTGACGTAAATTTCTCCATCATCGTAGCCGGTCAATTCAGATAAAATTCTAAAGGTTGTGGTTTTCCCCGCTCCATTTGGTCCGAGAAATCCGACAATTTTATTTTCAGCAATTTCAAACGTTGCTTGATCTAATATTTTTTTCCCATTTTCAATTTTGGTCAGATTATGGACTTTCAATAAATAATCAGAAGATGCTGCTCCCACTGGATTTTCACTCCTAATAAATAAATTGTTTTTTATTTAGCTTTCTTTTTACTAATAAAAGTGATATAAAGAGCATTCCGAATAGATAAATAGCAAGAAAAATAGGATTGATGAACAAATATTGTGATTTTGTTAAATAACCCATGATAAATAAAACCATGGGGATTGTCATACTAGGAAGTATGATAAATAAAGACATTGCATCTAAGATAGAATCGACCATTTTTTTATCGCCAAATTCATTCAATTCTTCAGCGTTTCGAAATTCAAAATGAGGATAGAAGGCGCTGGAAATATAATTTAAAGCGCCAAAAGCATTTAAAGCTAAAATTTGCATTGAGAGCAACCATATAATAGTAGTTAATGAAATGGGAGTGAGTATATAAACAATGAAATCACCTATTATGATTAAAGGAATTAACGTGATGATGTAAACAAAAAACTTTTGTTTAAATACATACCAAAGATTTTTTCCAGCATTTAAATAAATTAAGACATTGGTGCCATCACTTTCTAAGGCCATTCCCCCTATGAAATGCTGATAATGACGTTCCGCCAAAAAATAAATATGGTACAAAATAAAAAATGAAAATACTAATTGCTGCACTTTGTACTCATCATCTAAATTGGCGAGCAATCCGCTAAATATGCCAACAGAAAACCAATAAACGAAATCGCCAAACATATACGGAAGCCTCTTTTGAAAAAAGCTCGATCTAATAAATAAAAGAATCATAAAAGCTTTTTTCTTTAAAAACGGCACTTTTAATAACGGGGAAGGCAGCCGATCAAAATACTCCGCTGATCGCCTGTTGGGGTTTTCTTTAAAAAGAATGATAAATAACAAGTAAAATACCATAGTAAACATACACATCAATATCGTGCCAATATATGTATATAGAGAATCAGCAGTGAGAATATCAAAAAAGCTTAAATTGATTTTGATCGTCGTTACACTGTCAAACAGAATTTCCCAACCTTTGTTAGACCATTTTTCAAATGACTCGGATGTGGGATTTTCTTTAATAAAGGGAATATCAATAAGCCATCCTGTAAACTTTGCAGCGAAAAAATAGCCTATTGAAAATATGATCATTCTTGATATGACAATTTTGGCTACTTTGTTTACGAAAGGTTTTTCTATTATAAACTTGTATACATAAAATGTGTGCGAAAAAGAGACAGCAATGCTGACAAACAAATATAAAGAAAAGCTGAGCAGTGTTAATCCAATTACCATAGATATGTTTAAACCGATTGCGTATGATAAGCTAAAAAGCAATGTTAAAATATGTATGATGAAACTTCTTATGTTCCAGCAGATTGTTTCGAAAATAACCATAGAGTTGGCTTTACTTAAACTCAATTTAAAATGTGACAGCAGCCACTCCTTGTCCATTGAGCTTAAATTCCACTTGGAAGCTTTTATGCCAGCAATAACAGAGAAAACTATTACATATACAAAATAAAACTGCCAGAGAATATAAACATTGTTGTTAATTTGGGAAATTTTTTGCAATAAAAAGTCCAAAAATGGCGCACCTGTCGTTGCTGTATGTAAAAATTCATTCATAATTACCAGTTTTAATACAGCATATGCAGAAAAAAAATAAAAAATAGCCTCTATGACATCAAGAAAAAAAGCTGTGATCGCAAATATATATCCTGAATACCCTCTTCTATTTAAAAATTTACCCCATTGATTTTTCCATCTTATATAAATCTTCCATTTAATCCATGCTGCTCTCATTTTGACTCCCGACTTTCATAAATTTAATGTAATCAATCCCTCTACAATGGAAGCTAGAAGGATTCCTATAATTACCATTACGACATGTTTTAATAAAAATTTCAACCCATATTTTCTATTAAAATAAAATGTAAATCCTAAAAAGCCGATAGCTCCTGCTAATAAAAAAAAGGGGATTTCAAATATTCCATGAGGTATAACCTTTAAAAATATATTTAATAAAGGTTGATCAGATAAAATAAGATGAGTTAGACCTGCTCCGATAGATATGCCATTAATGAGTAAATAAATAAACGTAGGAATCCCAAATGTAAATAAACCCAGCATTAAAACTAGACAAACAAGTATATTATTTAAAAAAATAGAATACACTGAGTACCAGCCAGCTTTATAAGTTCTTTGGAGCTCAGCTGCCTCCTCCATTTGAGGCGAAGTCGAAAAAATTATCATGACCCCAATAATTAAACCTATGCCAAATACAATGGCAGAAAGGATAAAAGTGTTTCGTAGACGGGAAAAATAGTTCAACATCACTCACTCGCTAACTTTTTCTTAAATTAAATAGAAGGTAGGATAGAGAAAGACTAACGGCTCTCTATCCTATCCTAAAAACATTATGCTACTACAGCTTTTTTGCCTCCGGCTCTTAGAGCTATCTGCAAGGCTTTTAATGTGAGACCTGCTCCGGTTATCAATGTCAAGAATGAAGCTATTCCTAAACCGGCGTCCAAAAATGCAGCAATAGTTTTTGCAGTAGTTTCATTAATGCCATAAGCAACTAAAAGATCAAGTTCCAACATTATAATTCACCTCCTTTCAAATAAGTTCAATTAGTGTGTTAAATATAATTATTACTGGGAATAATATGGAAACTATCTTTGTTAAAGACTGCTTTGTAACAATTGTTAAGCTTAAACAAATTAGAAATAATGACCACAAATTAAATAATTCAATTTTCGATAAAAATATTTGCACAAATTGATTCATGTTTAATCCTGAAAATAGGTAGGCCAAGCTGGTGACAGGAATATGATATTGAGACGGATCAGATAACACGTATTTTATACCGAGCCCCAAAATAACAGGGGATTGAGCGATGATGACAAATCTCAATAATTCCCTGAATTTTACTTTCAATTTTACGATGGAGAGAACTATTTTTATTAAGGCTGTAAGTAAAAGAATATTAACGAAAAATAAGAAGACTTGCATAATTGCGGCAAAAATAGTAAGAGCATTTTTAAACGATTGTGATGGATTGTTTCCTAAAAGATCTGCTATATATTCGGATTCCAATAAATTTTGACTTATAACAATACTTATTGCGGCAAACAATATAACTAATGTCAAAGTAGCTAGTATTCCTAGTTTTTTTTCATTATGTATGTTCAATAAAGTTTTTTGCGGCGAATAAATGATTTTAAATGGATAAAATATCCTTTTGATAAAAACATGACTAGGGTTTCTTACCAATTGCTCTTGCTCTTCAAGACGCATTATCAAATCACCTGCTTACATAATTTAATGAGTTTTCGATATTTATTTGCTAAAAAACAATGTCAATATTTCATATGATCACAATGCTCCGGCTTGTTGTTTAAAGTTTTAGAGAGAAGAGAAGAATTGATATATTTTTGGTGGAATTTACAATTTCTTCTTCTTAATTCAAAATATATTACAAATCTTCTAAAAAAACATCGGTATTTTCCACAAAAAATGATGTGGAAAATACCTATTTTTAGAAAAAACAATGAAAAAAACTGTCATTTAGTGTAAAATTTTTACTATAAATACTAGTTGAAGGAGGGATAAAAAGCGAGAATCGATAGGATTCACTGAACTTTGCATTCGCAAAAGAAAAGATTGGATTTGGATGTGTTCTCTCACTTGTGTATATATGAAAAACAGACGGACAGTTAACGGAAAAGTAAATGAGTTTTTGGAAAAACACTTGTTTAGCTCTAAGCTTTAAAAAAGGCATCTTTAAACTGTTGCGCCTTTAGAGGAAAATGATTTGGAAACGAAGATTATTTTTTTCGAGATGTGTATACGTTTTTAGTCTATAATCGCTAATTGTTTATGCTGATGCCAATGTACATCTGATTTTAGTGAAGCTAGTCTAAATACATTCTGTTCTAATTGAAATTCTTTTAATGGAAATTTTGTGAATTATTCTCACATCTGTTCTCTTCAATGTTTTTTAGACTTATAAAATGCTTTAAAAATAAAAGGGTGTTTATATTGAGTTTTCCGAAAAAATCAATTAGGGTGAGTGACGATCTAAAATCTTCGACGAAGATGGCTACGCTTAAATGCAGTCAGAACTGGGCATTGTAACTTCCTGATAACTTTGCCGAGATTAGGATGATTGAAATGAAAATTAAAGTACTACTGGTAGATGATCACTTACTAGTCTTGTTAGGAATCAAACAATTATTAGAACACGAATCAGATCTTGAAGTTGTAGATACCATTTGCGACCCTGCCGAAATCAATGCAGCAATATCAAAAAATCATCCGGATGTTGTGGTAATGGACATAAGAATGAAAGGCTACAATGGAATTGAGTTGACAAAGAAATTAATCGAAAGCTATCCGAATCTGAAGATTGTCATATTATCAGCTTATAACGATGATGAATATATTGACGCATCTTATCATGCCGGTGCTTATGCGTTCATTACGAAGGAAAACTCTGCTACAGAACTTGCAAATGCGATCAGACAAAGTTTTTTGGGCAACAATATCATTCCTAGAAAAAAAATAGAATATCAGAATCACTATTTAACCAAAACTGAGTTAGAAATTTTAAAGCTGATTTCTGAAGATAAAACGAACGCAGAGATCAGTGATATTTTGATGGTAAGCAGAAGAACGGTCGAACACCATGTTTCATCAATTATTAAAAAGCTGAATGTGTACTCAAGAGTTGGTGCAGTGGTAAAAGGAATAAAACTGGGACTATTAAAAACTATTTAAAATCGTTATATTTTGTTCAAATCGGAAGCCTACATTCCAGCATGTAGGTATTCAAGACATGGATATTGTGTCTGAACTCAATTGCGCTTTAAACAACAAAACCGCTGTACCGTGTGTGAGAGTGTCTATCAAACATAGTGATTCTCTTATTTTTTAAAGCCGAAATGTATAAACTTGACTTTTCCAGGTGGAGGATTTAGCAAAAAGACCTATTTGTTCTCTCAATTTCATTCTTAAGCACTATTCAGAATAGGATATTTTATCTATAGGAAGATAAAGGTAAATATGTTATTTTTAAACAGAAAATTTTTTAATATTTTGAATAGGAGGAATCAAAAATGAAAAAGAAATTGTTTATTGAAGAATTGGAAGTAAGGCAATCTAGCTCTCCGTTATTTGTGAGCCCTATTGTGGATCCGGGATATGCCACAACGTTAGCTTTAGGCGAAGAAGGAGGATATACAACTCAAGCTATCGGGGAAGAAGGCGGGCCAATTGTTACCACATATGCACTTGGCGAAGAAGGCGGTTTTATAAAATAGGTTTTGTTAAAAGTTGGACAAGCGCCCCAGAGAATGTTTTCTGGGGCGCTAAAATTCGGAAAATTCTCATTTATTTCATCGGAGGTGCGAAATGGCGGAAGTATCTGTTGGTATTATCGGTTCACAATTTGAAAGGCATTGTCTTTATTTACAAAAGGAATTGGTTCGACAAGGCGCCCAAGCATTCATTTTAGATAATTCGCCGGATGTCCCCTACCCCTTAAGCTTTGGGGGTGAAGACAGCCATTATGAAAACCGTGATTTATCGGAAACGAACGTTTACTTTTTGAGAGCATTATTTGTTCCTACTCCTGCATTCGATACTTCTCAAATAAAGGAACAAATCAAGGAGAATGGATTTTTGGCATATGCGGCGGAGCGGGAGAGATATGCTGCTTGGCTGTCTTGGTTAAAATCTTCCTCTTACTTCGGCAGACTCATCGTCAATCCTGTTGATACACTGCTCATTCATTTTGCAAAGCCTTATCACCTTGAGTGTCTAAGAAGAGCAGGTATTCCCGTTCCTAAAACGTTAGTAACCAGCAATCCGGAAAAAGTTTTGGAATTCAGCCATAACTGCGATGTCATCTATAAACCCGTTGCTGGAGGAGCATTGTGCCGTCTATTGACAGAGGAAGATAAAAAACCTGAAAGATTAGAAGCATTGAGCACAGCACCGGTGCAATTCCAAGAATACATACAAGGTCAGGATGTACGTGTATTTGTCCTGGACAGAAAAGTCATCGCATCATTTATCATTGAGGGAGAAGGAATTGATTATCGTGAAGGCGCCCATCAAGTCAAACCCTTTGAGATAACGCCAGAGATCGCTCAGTTATGTATAGAGGCATGCGAAACATTAGGGCTTATTTTCAGCGGAATTGATTTAAAACTACGTCCAGACGGTTCTGTTATATGCATTGAATGTAATCCAAGCCCAATGTTCGAAGGATTCGATCGGGTTGCCCCTGTTTCAATTGTTTCCCAGCTGGCTTCATACTTGATCAAACAAGCCATTCTTAAAGAGGAAAATAAACTGAAAGTGAGAAACTGACGTTTGGAGAGGGAGTATTTGTGAATTACTCACAGTCATTTCAAAAACCGTTAGTATACAAAATAGGAAAGATAAAAGAAGATCGGTACTGGATTGAACGACCGGATGGACTTTTATTGCAAATAGATAACTATTCAAAAAAATTGTTGGAGCAGTTGGCAAACAAAGAGCCTATATCTTCTATTGCAGATAAAATGGAAGTATCGGAGAAGGAAATTTTACTATTTCTTGAAAAGTTAGGCATCGATAAGGATGCAGCCTTTTCCCTTATTGAAGAAAAACAATCTGATTTTGAGCCGTATCAAAAGCCGCTCATAACCTATTACAATCCTTGGCTGGAGCGTAAATGGTTTAACTGGATTACCGCAGGTGCTGTTTTGATTTCGATCATCAGCACCGTTTTGTTCATGATCAACACTCCATTTTTTCTCGTCACTGATCTAAAAGGTCAATGGATCATCGCCGGAGTTTTAACATTTTCAGTCCTCATCCATGAGCTTGGGCACTTATTAACAATGCCGCGTACAGGGAACATTTCCATTTCTGTTCAATGGTCCGGGCCTGTCCCGTTATTTAGCATTGTTTGCAATGAAGCTTGGAAGCTATCAAAATGGCAGCGCATGCGGATCAACATCGCGGGCTTTACGGCAGATTTGATTGTATGCGGATTAACATCAGTGATCGGCTTATGCTTTGCACAGCTTTCACCATGGATTTGGTCCTTTCTTATTGTTCATATGTTTAGAATGCTGTTTGCGATTTTCCCGCTGCTTCCTGGAGACGGCTACTGGATGATCGTTGATCTATTGAATCAGCCGAATTTGTGGAAAAATGCAATAGATCAACTAAAGAAATTGAAAATTAATTTGCTTTCCTTCTATGCTTTTGTGCGGATTGCCTTTCATATCTTTATTTGGATTTTATATACGTATTTCATTTTTTTGTGGTCAGCTATCATATTCACAAGGCCGTTTGAAGACGTTCTTTTATTCTTTTTACAGCCTGCGCCGTTGTTGTTATTCCTGAACCTTTTCTATCAGTTGATTTTCATTACTTCCCTCGGAATCAAGCATATAAGGCGGCTGGGCAAGGCGGAACGGGCTCTGGAACGGTAACGATTTTTCGCCATTTTATGAAAATCATAACTTAATGATTCGCCATAAACGGCTCTCGAGTTGTTGAAAAGATTGCAAGAGTGGAATTTTTGAATGATTATTCCCGGAACGGAGCCAATCTTGAACATAATTTAATTGATTTTTTTTGAAAAAATATTGACAAAAAATTCAATCCATGGTAATCTTTAAACCGCAGTAAATCAATAGGAATAATTTAGGTTCGATCAGACGACTGAAGGGCCTTGCAATGCTTGGAAATAATATATTTTCAGGCGTGCAAGGCCTGTTTTTATTTAATTTAAAGAAATTGGTTGGACCATTGAATGTCTGAACCAAATGCGTTGTAAAAAAGGAAATGGAGGGGTGGTTCATAGTGTCACACAAGTTTTTAGTACATAATGTCGGCGATTCTGTGGGAGTCGCAATAGAAGACATTGAAGCAGGCGAGCAAATCCAAGGGGTCATCTTAGAAGACGATTCAGTTGTTTCAGTAGAGTCTAGAGATTTTATTCCTCTTGGTCATAAGATTGCTTTAGTGGATTTGGATGAAAACAGCAAAGTAATTGAATATCGCGTACCGATTGGTGTAGCTACAAAAAAAATCTATAAAGGGAGCTATGTTCATACTCATAATTTAAAAACGGCGAGGTGGAAATATGGAGAATAAAATTTGGGGTTATCGCAGAGAGAACGGAAGAGTTGGTATTCGGAATCATGTAGTGATCATGCCTGTCGATGACATTTCTAATGCGGCAGCAGAAGCGGTTGCTAAAATTGTTCCTGGTACTTTAGCGATCCCGCATGCATACGGGCGATTACAATATGGGCCGGATTTAGACTTGTTTTTTAAAACGATTATCGGCAACTGTTCTAATCCAAATGTAGCAGCTGTTGTTGTGATTGGTATTGAGCCTAACTGGACAAATCGAATTGTTGAGGAGGTACAAAAAACAGGCAAGCCGGTAGCTGGATTTTCAATTGAACGTTATGGCGATTTGTCTACGATTGAAAAAGCAGCTCGAACAGCACAAAAATTTCTGCAGGATGCTTCTGAAATTCGCAGAGAGCCTGTGGAATTATCAGAAATTTTAGTGAGTATTAAATGCGGAGAGTCGGATACGACAACCGGGTTAGGATCATGCCCTACGGTAGGAAATGTAGTTGATCGTTTAATCGACGAAGGCGGAACTGTTTTGTTCGGTGAAACCTCCGAATTAACTGGCGGCGAGCATTTAATTGCAGAGCGTTGTGCCACTCCAGAAGTAAAACAAAAATTTTTAAGCCTTTATCAAAACTATGTTGAAGAAATCGCATCAAAAGGTGTTGATCTGCTTGGCAGCCAGCCGACAGAAGGAAATATAAGAGGCGGCCTCACAACAATTGAGGAAAAGGCGCTCGGCAATATCGAAAAAACGGGCACAAAACCGGTGGTTGATGCTTTAGGACCTGCGGAGGCTCCAGTAAAAGCGGGATTGAATTTTATGGATACCTCCTCTGCAGCAGCTGAATGCATTACTTTAATGGCAGCTGGAGGGGCAGTCGTACATTTCTTTCCTACCGGTCAAGGCAATATAATTGGTCATCCAATAGTACCCGTTATTAAGCTTTCGGCAAATCCAATTACAGTTTCTACTATGTCAGAGCATATCGATGTAGACGTTACAGGATTATTGAAACGGGAATATAATCTCCAGCAGGCTGGCGATTTGCTGCTTGATATTTTGATCCGAACAATAAACGGACGTTTAACTGCAGCGGAAACATTAGGGCATAGAGAATTTGTTTTGACGAAACTTTATCGCAGTGCATGAGCGGAGGAAAGTAATGAAAATACTAATCTCTGAATATATACCTGAATCCGGGATTAACAGGATGAGGAAAATAGCGGAGGTCGAATACAATCCGGATTTATGGAGAAATAAACAGGAATTAATAAACAAAATAATAGATGCAGACGCATTAGTCGTTCGAAACCAGACAATTGTTGATCAGGAAATACTGGATGCAGGGAAAAAATTAAAGGTAATCGGCAGATTAGGAGTCGGGCTTGATAATATAAATTTACTTGCAGCAAAACAACGTAATGTAAAAATCGTCTCCGCCAAAAATGCCAATTCGGTTTCAGTAGCAGAATATGTTATGGCCGTTATTTTAACGGCATCGAGGTCTATCATACAAGCCGGAGAAGACGTTAAAAAAGGAAATTGGAATAGGAAATTATTTACGGGAAATGAGATATACGGGAAAACATTGGGATTAATCGGAACGGGAGAGATTGGCCACAGGCTTGCTAAAAGAGCCATTGCATTTGGAATGAAAGTGATCGGCTATGATCCTTATATAAGAGAATTCGATTATCCTTTTTCTGAAACGGGGATTACAAAGGTTGAATTAGCAGAGGTCTTAAAAGAATCCGACTTTGTAAGCATTCATGTTCCGCTAACGAATGAAACAAGAAATTTACTTAGTACGAAAGAATTTAACTTAATGAAAAAAAATGCAATTATTATCAACACTTCTCGCGGGGGAATTGTTGATGAATCCGCCTTATTCAAGGCGGTGGAATCCGGGCAAATTGCTGGTGCTTACTTAGATGTACTTGAGAATGAGCCGGTCGAAAAAGACTATTTTCTATTAAACAGCAGCAAGATTACTGTAACTCCGCATATTGCTGGATTAACAGAAGAGTCCCAAGAACGAATCACTAACATTATTTCAGATGAAATTATGAAAGTACTTGAGGGAAAAGAATCACTATTTTTAGTTTCATCTGATTTTTAAAGGGTGAGTGAAGTTTGACTGTTTATGATGCGAAAGCTTTAAAAAAATTTGTTGAAGATGTTTTGGTGAAGCAAAACGTTAAAAAAGAGAATGCTGAAGTTGTAGCAGATTCATTAATAAGGGCAGATCTTGAAGGTATCACAAGCCACGGAATCAGCAGATTGCCGATCTATTCAAAACGTTTAAAAGAGGGGCGGATTAATCCGACCCCGTCCATAAAAATACAAAAAAAAGGGTTATCCATTTTAACTGTCGATGGAGATAACGGATTGGGCCAGATTGCATCATATTATGGCATTAAAGAGGGAATCAAAACAGCAAGAGAAACGGGAGTTGCTGCCATCGCCATTCGAAAAAGCAATCATTTTGGATGTGCATCATATTATTGCAAGGCAGCTTGCGATGAAAATCTTGCAGCAATTGTGATGACAAATTCTCCGTCTGGTATTCCGCCTTGGGGAGGCAAAAAAGCTTTCTTTGGAACGAATCCGATAGCATTTGGCTTTCCAGTCAAAAACGGACCGGATGTTATTATCGATATGTCTGCAAGCGTCGTTGCAAGAGGCAAAATTATAGAAGCGGCAAAGGAAGGAAAAGCCATTCCAAAAGGCTGGGCAATCGATCAAAGAGGCAATGATACGGAAGATCCTGCAGAAGCATTAAACGGAGCCGTTCTTCCTTCAGGAGGAGTAAAGGGGTATGGCTGGGCTTTGGCAGTGGAAATATTAACAGGGCTATTAACAGGTGCTGCTTACGGCCCACATGTCGAAAATATATATGACGATAACGGCCAAATAGCAAATGTAGGGCATTTTTTTATTTTAATCGATATAGAAAAATTTATGCCTGTAGATCAATTTACCTCTCTTCTGCAAAAAATGCTTTTGGAAATGAAAGCTGTTCCTAAAAAAGAAGAAGTCCATACAATTTTGTACCCTGGGGAACGAAGAGAACAATCTTATATTCATAAATTACGTTGTGGTATTCATTTATCTCAGGAAGTTGAAAAGGATTTAGTGCAGCTGGCCAATCAGTTGCATTTGGAATTTCCTACCATAGGTGATCATTATGTTTGAAAATATTCGTTTTGATCGTTCCACTGTTCCGAATAAGATTGTTGAAGAATTGAAATCACTTATTCAAGAAAATAAGCTGAAACCCGGGGAAAAGCTGCCGTCAGAAAGAGAGCTTTCTCTTAAATTAAATGTGAGTCGAAATACAATAAGGGAAGCTTACAAAGTTCTCTCTACGCTCGGATTTATTGAAATTAAACAGGGGAATGGCGTTTTTGTAGCGGATGGAACGAATAATTTAGCTCAATTAGCCAATCATTACTTTGTCAAAAGCGACCAATTTGCAGATTTATTTGAAATAAGAATGCTCATTGAAACGCAAGCAGTAGTATGGACTGTTGAACGGGCATCCGATTCGGAAATTGACGTTTTGTATCAGTTTGTAAAAGAGACTGTACAATTAATCAGCGAAAATAAAGTGAATGAAAAGATATTGTCTGAACGAGATCACAAATTTCATATTAGAATTGCGGAGCTTTCCAAGAACGCAATTGCTTATCGGATAATGAACAGTCTCACTAGCCTTTTTAACAATATCAGGGTGGAGACATCTAAAATACCTGATCGGATGCACCATTCGTGGCTGGAGCACTTAGAAATTGTCGAAATGATCAAAAAGCGCGACATAATTAGGTCAAGGAAAAGCATGGAGAAGCATTTGCAAAGTGTCGAGCAGACTTTAGAAAACGCAAAGAGGGATAACGGCTAACATATGACATTTAAGTTTATTTCCGAGAAAAAATCGACGGGTTCACCGCTGTATTGTTCGGCCGCTTATCGGTAAATGAAAGCAAAACTCTATCAGCCTTATATATGAGCTGATGTGCCTTAGCGCCGACGCTTGCCATTTCCCTGATTTTTATAGCAAAAATATATTGTCAGGCGCCATTTTTTCCGAGATTCATTGAGATACTTCTTGTGCTATTTGGAATTGGCTGTGTTTTGAAAGGAAAAAGGCAGAGCTGCCAGCAGGAAAAATTCGCCTCACTTTCATTTATTAAGCTTCTTAATTATGAGCATAGGCTGTGCAGCCAGTCCGTCAGCGGTATCCGTTCGCTGGATTTTTTTATGATGATGAGGAACTTATCCTAGAACCAAAGATTTTACGAAAGATGTACAAAATGAAACGGAAGCATAAACAAAATTAGCCGAAAAGACTAGAATCCGCAAATGACATGAAGGCCATTTTCTATTAAAATGATTTTAAGATTTAAAATAGATAGAAAATGGTAAGCAAAAACAACAGAGAAAGTTTTCTGTGCTGGCAACACCAAATCGAATAGTTTAATGGGGAGTGTTTTCGAACAGACGGGAGTCAGGATGCACTCCCCAGCTATTTACTATAGGGGGAAATTTTTGTGGCAGAAACAATTGCACCAATGACGGCAAAACATTTGGAACAATGTATTGAACTATATATGAAAGTTTTTAATCGTGACCCTTGGAATGAAAGCTGGACATATGAAACGGCTAAAGAAAGGCTTACAGATTTGCTGCATACTCCGAAATTTACAGGATTTTTTTGGGAAATCGATGGAACTCCCATTGGTTTTATAGCAGGGAACAGCAAGAAAACATATCAAGGAACAACTTTTTATTTAGCGGAATTATGCATCAATCATGAAATTCAAGGTAAAGGCTATGGCTCCAAGCTTCTCCAATATTTAGAGAAAGATTTACAAAAGAAACAAGTTAAAAGCATTTACCTCTTAACATCCACTGGAGGACTCGCAGAAAGCTTCTACAGAAAAAATGGTTATGCTGTGAATAACAATCGAATTGTGATGAAAAAAAATTTGTTTTAGACAGTTTTTTCCTAGCTGAAATTTTATCCAGCCAATTTTCGGTCTCCGCCAAAGAATCATGCAATCACTGTGCGCATATGAAACCGAATGAGATAATGTTTTAAAACGAGAAACGACAAGTGCTATTCCCCACGCTTATGTTTGGGGAAATTTTTTTGTGATTGACAAAAAATAATGGTAAATAGTTAAATATATTTAATTAAATATATTTAACTATTTATTGGGGGATTTTATGGTTAAAGACAGCATTGCGTTTATTGCAAATTATTTGTGGAGGGAATCGATTAAAAATTTACATATGCATTTGACGGAGGCAGAGATTAAAAAATTCAGCAGCAATGACTACTATTATTTAACGACTATTTACTATATGGGGAAACCCAATTTTTCTCAGGTGGCAGAAGCTTTGAACCTCACGAAGCCGGCTGTTTCAGCGATGATTAGAAAGCTGTCAAAAATGGGCCTTATAGAAAAAATACAATCGCAGGAGGACAAACGAGTTTATTATGTAAGTGTTACAGAAAAAGGAAAGAACATTGTCGAAGGTGATGAAAAGCTCTACAAGAAAATTGACTTGCAAATAAAAGAGTGTTTAGGAAGCGATCATAAATATGAATTTCTGGAAACTTTATTGGCAGAAATCGTTCGTTATTTGCAAAAAACAGATCGCTAATGCATCATATACATTCTTACATGGAGGAGCTGTTCATGAAAAGGAGTTTTGAGGGTAAATCCGTTATTGTCATAGGCGCTTCAGGGGGATTAGGTTCAAGCTTTGCAAAAGCTTTTGCCGATAAAGGTGCAAGGCTTCTTTTAGTTGGAAGGAATGAAGAAAAGGTTAAAAAGACAGCAGAGCAAATAACTGGAGATATAACAACAGCCGTTTTTGACATTACTGATTTACAATCGATTGAAGAACTGAAAGATATTGTAAAAAGGTGGTCGGCCCATATTGATATTGTCGTCAATGCTTCGGGTTATGACGTGAGAAAGTCTTTAGCTGAGCATAGTTATGAAGAAGCGAAGAACACGCTTGATATCAATCTTTTAGGAGCGATTCTTATAACGAAGGCATTCCTGCCG
Source organism: Aeribacillus sp. FSL W8-0870 (assembly GCF_037963755.1). NCBI lineage: Bacteria > Bacillati > Bacillota > Bacilli > Caryophanales > Bacillaceae > Aeribacillus > Aeribacillus sp. FSL W8-0870. The sequence continues at coordinate 3,402,755 of NZ_CP150165.1, read as the reverse complement.
CATATGAGAGAACAAAAAGGCAGCACGATTGTGCATATCGGGGGATTTGCAGATGGCCGCTTGGCTTTTCCTTATTATAGTGTCGATGCTGCATCACGTGCAGGGCTGTTCACATTTATTGAAGCTGTAAACCGTGAATTGGAATTGGAAGGCAGTCAAGCAAGGGTTGCCTATTTTTCGCCAAGTCCTGCAGATACTGAAGCTGAAAGACCATTTCATCCGCTTTGGAGGAAAATGGGTGTTTCCATTATGCCTGTTGAAAAAGTGGCAGAGGATTTGCTTAAAACAATTGAAAAAAAGAAGACAGTACGAATTATGGGAGGGATGTCCACGATCCTTTTTGCCAAGCTTAACTCCATATCACCGAAGCTGGCTGATGCTATCATGATGAGAAAATATGGAAAAATGCTTCAACAATTTTTTTACAGGACAGAGGATGGCGGACAGCAAAAGCCGAGTAGGCATAAAAGAGGCTATCTCCGCAAGATTGCTGTCATTCTTATTATCGCCTCGTTTATTTTGTATGGACTAGCCGCCGTTGTCCCATTGCTTCCGCTCACTCTTACTCAAAAAGCGGCGGCTGTTCCGGCGCTGATTGCAATTGGCGAAATCGTTTGGTGGGCCGGGCTGGCAATCGCAGGTCGGGAAGTCGCTGCCAAGTACAAAAAATATCTTAATCCGTGCACTTGGTTTTCCTGTAAAAGAAAAACAATTTAAAGATTAGAAAAGTGCCATCAGCTGGAATTCTAAACTTTATGCGAGAAGTGAGGAGCTTGGAATTTTTTTTGCCAGATTGGCATATTCTTATTGTTAGTTGTTGGAATAGGATTCATTTCAAAATTATTGGGTAAATATAGTTTGTATTTTTTGCTGGCTCTCACTTTTACAGTTTTAATTTTTGCTGTTCTAAATACGAATGATTTTAGTAATCGGCCTTCTTATATGTTGTTTTATTTGGAACAGTTTGTCTAGCTTCAATGATAAAATTGATGATCAAAACGTATAAGTTAAAATAAAAGGTTCTTCGGAGTTTTATCAGGTAGACGGCAGCTTATAAATAGCGTAAAAGGACATTTTGAAATTCTTTTTAATGAGAAAGACGTCCTCAACATCTATCTTGCTTTCTTCTAAATGTTGATTCGGTTATTAGGCAGGCGGCAGCATGGATTACTTAAATAAGGAAAAGAAAAGACTCACGTTTTGATAAGGTGAAATCCCTTTAAATTCGAACAGTCATACAATGCCCTAAAGGGGCTGTCTTAGAAAGTCAAATCGTCATTGATAACCACGATATATCAACATTTCTAAAACATTAATGGGGGCGTCAATAAGCCGTAAAAACGACTTATTAGACACCCACATTTTGTGATTGCATTTTAATTCATTCGGTTTTAAGCTTCTTTTTCATTAATTCATTTATTATGGCAGGTATTAATAAATACAATGCGTAGGCAAAAGACATCCATGCTGCAAAAGCGATAACCTGCGGCTCATCAAGCTTAGGAAAAATCAGCTGGTGGTTGGATAAAGAAAAAGTATCTAAAATTAAACCAACGATCGTGCCGATGAATCCAAATTTCAGCGGTGCATTTTCGGCTTTGTCAAACAATACATATAAATACGTGGCTCCTGCCAATAACACCCCTGTTCCAGCTATTAGCAAAGAGAGGCTGACAGCAAACTCCGCTGTACCCGGTCTGAAAAGAACGCTGTCCCCAAACATAACAAAAAACATTGTGGCAAAAAACCAAACAAAAACGCTCCAGCATGCTGTGTACAAATATCCTTTCATTTGTTCTCCACCTCTTGTAAGCCGCTCAATGCTATAAATAATTTCTCAAGTTCTGCGTATGTTTTCTCTACCGGAAAATTTTTTGACAATAGAGCCTGTAAGGCGATTCCGTCTACAACAGCGTTTAAAATGATCGCCCATGTGTCAAGCGAAATTCCTTTAATTGGTGATGAAGGCCATATTTTTAATAAATTTTCCGCTAGAGCTTTATTTTCTTGTAAAATAATCCCCTCAAGCTGTTCCCTGATTTTATCATTATGAAAACCTGAAACGACGAGCGTTAAGAACAATTTATGAAAAAAAGAATCATGAGAACAACGGCTTTTCGCTGTCTCAATCGCTTGTTTAATGATGTTGCCGTCACTTTTCGATAATTCGTCCCAAGAACTGTCGCAAATATCTTTTACAATATCCAATAATAATTGTTCTTTTGTTCGAAAATGATAATAAACAGTCCCCTGCGTAACCCCTGCCGTTTCGGCGACTGCCCTCAATGTGAACTTTTCAATTCCGTTTTTGACTAAACACTTCTTCGCGGAACGAATTAATTCATTTTTACTAATAACATTCGGCTTTGCCATATGATCACTCCTTATTAGTTATTCATATAACTAACTTAACTCAAAAAAATTTACCGTTTATTCACTGATTCATTTTAGATTATACAAAATTCTTGACAGTACCACAATATAAAATGGTCATAATTACCATCTTTTCAAAAGTCATTTGAATTCTCTAATTTGAATATTGACAAGAAAAGAGTTTTCATGTGACTCTTTTTAAGAGAGAAAGGGCAGGTGAACAAAATGGATATCAATGAGTTTCAACAATGGGTGAAGGAGTATTATGACAGCAGGGGCTGGGCTGAATTAGATATTTTTGTCCGCATTGGATTTTTAGCCGAAGAAACAGGGGAAGTTGCCCGAGCTATAAGAGCGCTTGAAATTGGCAGAGACAGACCAGACGAATCAACAGGTTCAGTTGAGGAAAATAAACAGGCATTAATCGAAGAGCTGGGAGATGTGTTAGGAAACATCATAGTGATTGCAAACAAATACAATATTCCTTTGGAAGAAGTATTTCATTCACATAAAAAGAAGCTGTTAGATCGTTATTCTACTGTTTAAGTTTTATGTCTTAAAAATTCCATAATAAGGTAAAATTGCGGCATCGCTGTTTCACGTGGTGAACGGATTCTTCCGTATTCTTTGATGCCGCAAACGATTGTTGAATAGATTGTGAAATCCATTTCTTTTTATGGTCGACCAATTGCAAATAAACTTTCTTTTCCGGGCAATAGGGGGGATGCCCAATTTTCAAAAGTCATTAGCGATAAAAACGATTCCAAGGTTATTAGATAAAAGGCAGTGTTCGCATCAGAGGATGACGATTCTGCGTAAAACGGTTCCGAACTTATATAGCTTGATATTCACATAAGGGAGATGCCGTTTTTATTTGGTTATAAAAATTTTTGAAGTTTAACTTTTTAACTGAAAGGCTTTTATAAATTATTGGTTAGAAAAATCCTGATGGGACTATTTTTCTATTTTTCGTGTAATGCTGCGGCGGCCGTCTATACTAACAGGAACATCTCCTGCAATTGTAATTCTTCTCACAACTCTTTGTTCGTCGCCATAGTCATTTATTGCATAATGCTGGGTTGCACGGTTATCCCAAATCACAACATCTCCTGCACTCCATTTCCAGCGAACTGTATTTTCTAATTGTATAATATGCTGCTGCAGGACAGTGAACAATTGGGCTGAATCGAAGGTGGAAAGTCCGACAAATTTTTTGACAAAATGACCAAGTAAAAGATTGCGTTCACCGGTTTCAGGATGTATATGGACAACGGGGTGCTCGGTTTCATATAAAGTGGAAGTGAATACTTCGTCATAGTGCTTTTTTGCTTCAGGAGATATATTATATCGCAGTGCTGCATAATCATAGGCATTTGTATGGATTGCCCACAATTGATCAGCAAGATTCCGCAGTTCTGTTGGCAGAGTTTCATAGGCAGCAGCTGTGTTCGCCCAAACAGTATCCCCTCCTGCTTCAGGGATCACAACCCCCCGTAAAATGGAGAATTTCGGAAATGCATCTACAAATGTAACATCTGTATGCCATGAATTGGCCCGGTCGCCACGATCAGAGTCTAGCTCAAAAATATAATTGGAGCCGTCTTTTGCTGGAACAGTTGGATGAACAACAGGATTGCCAAGCAGCTGTGCAAAGGCTTCCTGCCCCGCATCATCTAGATGATGCTGATTTCGGAAGAAAACTACCTTGTACTTTAAGATCGCTTCGCGAATAAATTGAATTGTTTCAGCATCTAGTTCATCGGAAAGTTTGATGCCTGATATTTCAGCGCCAATTCGTCCGGCAACTGGTTTGACAATAATCTCTGATTCATTTTGTACTTGTTTGACATCAGTCATATAGATCGCCTCCTCAAGAAAGTTTATGATTCTACGGAATATTCATCTTTCTCAAAATTTCATCGGCACTTAATAGAAGCCCCACCTCCTTACTCGTTGAGTGAGCCATTTTAATAAACCGATAATAAGCAAGAAAGCCAGAGCAGATGAGCTCCGGCTTCCAGATGGCTGGTCAGCTTTTTATTCCAGTTGTAAATCCTATGAATTCATATCGGTTTAGTAAAAATATTAGATTCGCAAGAAAAAAATGTCAATATTAAATTTTAAAAATTTTTTATTTATAAAAAATTAATATTTTACAGTAAATTTTAGCTTGACTATTTTTCATTTGCTCAGTAACATTAAGGATAACTAATGGATACTAATTCAATAGGAAATATCGGTTAATTGATTGTTCCCACCGGTCAACCGGAGACATTGCTGCAAAATGTCTCCGGCATTTTTTTAATAGATGAATATGCCGACCAGTACACTGGAGGTCTTTACAGAAAATGTAAAGACCTTTTTTATGCGGGCTGGCATGGACTTAATTGAACTGCCGTATACCGAACGGTACGTGCGGTTGTGTGAGAGGTCGGGGGTTAGTCACCTCTTCCTATTCAATTGAAATCAAAAGGGAGGAGTAAGATGAAGTTGTTGAAGAATTGCAGAGTGATAGGAATTTTATTGTTAGTAGGGACAGTTGTTTTATCTGCTGGCTGCCAGAACAAAACAGTTGCTGAAAAAGAAGGCAAAGCCGGAGGTGATGGCAAATATGAGACGCTGACACTGCGCTATCAAGGATCTCCTGGACAAGTCACTTTCCCGGAATTGGCGGAAGATTTAGGTTATTTAGATCCAATCAAACTTGAATGGGTTGGAAATACAACGAGTGGACCACAGGATATCCAAACAGCTGCAACAGGGGAAATTCATTTTGGCGGTGCATTTAATGGAGCAATTATTAAATTAAAAGCCAGCGGCGCCCCGATTAAAGCCGTGATCAGTTATTACGGCAGCGATGAAGATACGTTCAGTGGGTTTTATACATTAGAGGATAGTCCGATTAAAGAGGCGCGAGATTTAATTGGCAAAAAAGTCGGGATGAATACTCTCGGTGCACACCATGAATTCGTGTTAAAAGAATACTTGCGTCAAAATGGATTAACAGAGGAAGAAATTAAAAAAGTAACGATAGTGGTGATTCCGCCAGTCAATGCAGAACAAGCATTGCGTAATAAACAAATTGATGTAGCTGTGTTAGGCGGAATGCTGCGAGACCGGGCATTAGAAAGGGGCGGGATTCGGAAGCTCTTTAGTGATTATGATTTGTTTGGTGCTTTTAATGCGGGCAGTTATGTTTTTACTGAGAAATTCATTAAAGAAAATCCGAATACTGTGAGAAAATTCGTTGAAGCAACAGCGAAAGCAATTGAATGGGCGCGTTCAACCCCTAGAGAAGAAGTCATTGCACGTTATGAAGCAATTATTGAAAAAAGAAAACGAAAAGAAGATGGTGAAACAGTTAAATTTTGGAAAAGTACAGGAATCGGCTCGAAAGGAGGTTATATACAGGAGAAAGATTTTCAAGTGTGGATCGATTGGCTAATAAAAAGCGGTGAGTTGAAAAAAGGCGAAATTGGGCTGGATGACTTATACACAAATGAATTCAACCCTTACTAAAGGAAGCTTGAACAAAAATGTTTAGGAGGTGTTCAACAGGTGACAGATAAAATTCAATTTGACCATGTCACAAAAATTTTTAAAATTCGGGATGTTGAAAAGGGAAAAGGAAGCTTTAAAGAGTTTACCGCATTGAGGAACGTTCATTTTTCCGTTAAAAATGGAGAATTTCTAACGTTAGTCGGGCCGTCAGGATGCGGAAAATCAACTTTGCTTGATCTTCTCGGCGGATTATCTCAACCAACATCTGGGAAAATTTTGATAGATGGGAAGCAAATCGACGGCCCCGGTTTAGATCGAGCAATTGTCTTTCAACAGTACGCCTTGTTTCCTTGGAAAACAGCTAAGGGAAATATTGAGTTTGGTTTAAAAGCGAAAGGTGTGCTAAAAAAGGAACGTTCGGAAATCGCCCGTCATTTTTTGGAGCTAGTCGGCTTGTCCGGCTTTGAAGAACGTTATCCCCACGAACTATCAGGCGGGATGAAGCAGCGTGTAGCTATTGCTAGAAGTTTGGCTTTTGACCCTGACGTTTTATTAATGGATGAACCGTTTGCGGCCTTGGATGCTCAAACACGCGAAACATTGCAAAACGAATTGCTTCGTATCTGGGAAAAAACAAAGAAGACGATCGTGTTCATTACTCATGGAATTGATGAAGCCGTGTACTTAGGACAGCGTATCGCTGTAATGACTTCACGTCCGGGGACGATAAAACAAATTATTACAAACTCAGCTCATTCCCAAGCAAAGGAAGACGATGCGCGTTCCACGCCGGAATTTGTAAAGACTCGCCATCAAATTTGGGATTTACTTCGGGATGAGGTCAGTAAATCGCAAAATGATCATAAAAAAGAGCATTCAGCTTAGGAAATTTAATAAAAGGAGTGATGACATTGGCTAGTGTTAGCAAATCCATTCAAACTACATATGAAACGAGAAAACATATCCGTTTTTCTTTTCACTGGATCCAAAAACTTGTGAAGCAAACAGCCGTTATTATCCTGCTGCTTTTATTTTGGGAAGTGGCGCCTCGCATTGGAGTGACCGATCCGACGTTCTTTCCGCCTTTTTCAAAAGTAGTTGAAGGCTGGTGGGGATTAGTTGTCTCAGGTGAATTATTGGCTCACTTTCAAGCGAGTATTGTACGTTCATTTATTGGATTTGGAATTGCGCTGCTTATTGCTATTCCTCTCGGATTATTGATTGGCTGGTACCCGATCGTTAGCGATTTGTTAAACCCGGTGCTGGAATTATTCCGAAACACAGCTGCATTAGCGTTATTGCCTGTATTTATATTAGTGTTTGGCATTGGTGAAACATCGAAAGTAGCGATTGTCTTATTCGCTTGTACATTTCCTGTTCTGCTAAATACTATTAGTGCCGTTCGAAATGTCGATCCGTTACTTATTAAATCGGCAAGATCAATGGGATTACCGCCATATAAATTGTTTTATCAAGTCATTTTGCCTGCATCTATTCCGACTATTTTTACCGGAATACGTATGGCGGGAACAGCCTCCATTCTCGTATTAATTGCTGCTGAAATGGTAGGGGCTAAAGAAGGATTAGGATACTTAATTAATTATACTCAAATGAATTTTCAAATTCCCGAAATGTATGCCGGTATTATTACCATTGCCATACTTGGCTTTGTATTAAATTATATTTTAGTATCTTTGGAAAAACGGTTCTCTGCTTGGAAGACAAATCAATAATAAAGGAAAGAGGGGAAAATTAAATGACGGCAAATAAGCGCGAAATGAAATTAGGTGCATTTTTCATGATCCCAGGGCATCATGTCGCAGCTTGGCGGCATCCTGATGCAGAAGCTCATAATGTCATGAACTTTGATTTTGTCAAAAGGCTTGCGCAAACGGCTGAACGAGGAAAGTTCGATATGATCTTTCTGGCGGACACGTATGCAGTAAGAACAGGGAATCAAAAGGCGTTTGAGCAGACAGTGAATACACTTTTTGAACCATTTACTCTGTTATCAGCCCTTTCATCTGTGACCGAACGCATTGGGCTTGCAGCTACCGTGTCGACCACATTTAATGAACCCTTTAATGTAGCGCGAAGATTTGCCTCGCTTGATCATTTGAGCAAAGGCCGGGCAGCATGGAATGTTGTCACATCCAATACGGAAGCAGAAGCTCATAACTTTAGCTTAGAGCATCATCTTCCGCATGAACAGCGTTATGATCGTGCTGAAGAATTTGTAGATATAGTGAAAAAGCTATGGGATAGTTGGGAAGATGACGCTTTAGTGATTAATAAGGAATCGGCTCAATTTGTAGACGGTTCAAAAATACAGGCCATTCATCATAAAGGAAAGTGGTTTTCTGTAGAAGGACCTTTAAACGTTTCCCGTCCTGTACAAGGCCATCCCGTTGTGATCCAAGCAGGTTCGTCTGAAGCTGGAAAAGAGCTGGCCGCACGTACCGCGGAGGTTATTTTTACAGCGTGGCAGACTCTTGAAGAGGCTCAAGCTTTTTATGCCGATGTGAAAGGAAGAATGAAAAAATATGGACGTTCACCAGATGAATTGAAGATTATGCCAGGTGTTTTTCCTGTTATCGGAAGAACTGAAGAAGAAGCTGAGAAGAATAAGAAGCTGCTGGAGGAACTTATTCCTGAAGAAGCAGGAGTTGCTCTTTTATCTGGAATGTTAAGTGTTGATTTATCAGGCTATCCTGTCGACGGTCCCTTGCCTGATTTGCCTCATTTGGAACAAATAAATGGAGGGAAAAGCCGTTTTAAGCTGTTAAAAGACCTTGCTGAGCGTGAAGGATTAACGATTCGTAAGCTATATCAACGGATAGCAGGAGCACGAGGGCATAGAGAAATTAAGGGAACACCTGAACAAATTGCCGATCAACTGCAAGAATGGTTTGAAAATGGGGCAGCTGATGGCTTCAATATTATGCCGCCATATTTGCCCGGAGGACTTGAAGACTTCGTTGACTTAGTGATACCTGAACTGCAAAAACGGGGATTGTTCCGCACGGAATATGAGGGCAATACTTTACGAGAACATTTAGGGCTAAAACGTCCTGAAAATACTTTAATTGCTAAAATAGGAGAGACACTGTAGATGAAGGGAAATATTGCATCTAAAAAAATAGTCATGCGAAAATGACAGTTTAATGGTCGAGTCAATTAGTTAGGGGTGTCCCAAAAAGTAAAACTTTAGGGCATCCTTTTTATTTTAGAAGTAAGAGCTGGCCGCTTCTTTATTGGAATTAGACTAAGATTCATTTACATAAATTATCTTTTTTATATAATTTAGAAATTAATAAATGTTTTAAATTGAAAAGTTCATACTATATTTTTGTTGCATGCAATTGTAAATACAGACAGCATTGCACCCAAACGTTCAAGGCAAATGGTTTTATTTAAGTTTCAATGTAAAAACTTTTTTGAAGAAGGCAGATTAATTTGAACCTCTTTAAGAATATTGGATTAGAAGGGAATATGGTTTTGAAAGCATTGTTAAAAAGAAAAATGTTAGCTAGTATGATCGTAAGAATTAATATGGCTTTTATATTTTGTACATTTGTCCTTTCTGATACAGATTCTCACCATTTTATCTTTATCGTTGCAACAACTAGTTTTTTTATTGGAGTTCTTATTGTAACTGTCATTGCGGCATTTATTATAATACCAATTGCTTTAATCTTTTCTAGTGTTATCGAAGTAAAAACCAATTCTTTAAAATACGGAAAAATTTATTCCTTTTTCCTTCACATATCTACAGGTGTTCTTAAAACATTTATCATACAGGATACTTCTTACTCAAACACATTGCAATTAGCATATGGGGGTCTAATAAGTCGTTTTTACGGCTTATTGACGCCCCCATTAATGTTTTAGAAACGTTGATATATCGGTGTTGTTTATGATTTTTGTTATCAATGGCGATTTGACTTTCTAAGACAGCCCCGCAGTAGGTTTATCTAATTGATACGCTTTTACAAAGGAATCAACAAAATGATCTATTAGAAAAAGACCCGTTTCCTTTTTGCAATAGAAAAAATTCCACTAGCAATCTATTGAAACGATGTTGTGAATTAGCGCTGGTTAGACTGCTGAATAATCGGTTCATACTGCGAAGGCAGGCTTTTTTTAAATCGCCCGATTCGTTTTGCTGACAAATGAATATTAGTTAATAGAGCAAGAGCTGACATCTTCAGAAACCACTGCATTGGTTCTCTAAACGCACGACATCTGTGAGCGAATAAAAAAGGAGAGCATTTACTACGTAAAAGCAGTATACTCTCCTTTGTTCGTTTTATTGAAAGGATAATTCAGACGATATTTTTGATTTTATCCGGTCCTGCACTCTTTTGATTAAATTGCTTTTATCATACTCCAAATACTGAGAGGCAAAAGCTCGAACTGAATCGCCTGCATAAAACCTCTCGTACAATTCATGTCTTGAACCCAATGGACTGCCTACGAGATCCCATGCTAATTTTAACAATTTAACCCGCTCCTCAGCATTTCTGTCGGCTCCTCGATAATATTTATTCACAAACTCTCCTATTTCGCTATGGAACTCGGCTGTACTTGAAGGAGTTTGAAGCATTCCGGCAGCGGATAATTGCTGTAAAATTTCAATTGCTCGTGGATAATAGTGCATCCCTAAGTTTTTGGCGGTTACCATTGGATCAATGGAAGGTGCCCAGACATCATCGTATTTGTTTGAATGATGCTCTGCACTTAACAGCAATGCATTAATTGTTTCAACCTGCATGAATAATTCCGCTAGTTTTGCTTGCACATGCTGATATTTCGTGATACCAATCGACTCTGCTAAATCATTGCCAATCGCTGCAACGAATTCAAGTTTGCTCACGAGACGAACGATTGTTTCATGTATACTAATTGCTGTCACAAATGGATCATTTCTTATTTTCCACATGGCCTCAATATCATCCTTGATAAACACTCTCTCCCACGGAATGAGTGCATCATCAAAAACGATGACCGCATCCATTTCATCAAATCGAGAGCTGAGCGGATGATCCTCTTTATTATCTGAAGAAAATGACTCTCGGCATATAAGATGCACGTTCGGTGTATTGACATTAATGGCAAACATAGAACCGAAGCCTTTTTCTTTTTTCTCTCTTTTTTTATGAGATGAAATCATAATTTCATCCATATAAGGAGCTCCAGTCGCGATCATTTTCGCACCGCGGACAATAATTCCATCCTCCGTTTCTTTTACTATTCGTGCTGCTGTATATAAATCACCTAACTCATCGGCGGTTTTCGAACGGTCAATCTGCGGATCATGTCCAGCAGCTGTTAAAAGTAAATCATTTTCTCTCACCCATTCAAAATAACGCTTCATTTTATCTGAAAACTTCGGTGCTTCATTTTCAAAAATATTTCTATGGACATACCATCCTACAAGCTGTGAACGATAATAGCCGGCTACTCGACTCATAACTCCAAATGTTGCACCGCTCCATAACCTAAATGCTCGGCTGCGGCGAAAGATATCTTCTTTTGTTTCAGGTATTAAAAATGCCATGTTAGCCCGATTTCCATTTGATATTTCAAAGGTCAGCTCATCCCGTACATCCGGATGATCCTGTAAATCAAGTAAACTTGCAATCGATTCAATTGTTCCGGAAAACGCAGGGTGACTAACTAGATCTCGAACTCGTTCACCATTTATCCATACATTTCGACCATCACGCAGTCTTTTTTTTAATCTTTCACCTGCACCCATTCCTATTCACTCCTATTCATCCAGCTTTACAACATAATCTGCAACGTTATAATGATGTTCAATGACTTTCTGTTCATAAAGGAAATCTACCTTTTTCTGTTGTTCTGCAATCATTCCTTCAAAGAATGGGGAAATTCCATATGCTTCATTTTCAAAAACAGCCATCCATACTGCATGAAGGATATTTGTGCTTTGATAGAGAAATTCAGCCGCAAGATGAATATCATTAGTCAAAAAATCATCGTATTCATAGATGACTTGCAAAACTGTATTTAAAGTTTCTTTTCTCTCTTTTACGTTTTCTTTTGTCGTCAGATAAATATCTGCATTCGCCGGAAGCTCACCATCGAAAATAAGAGGATATTGCGAGCTTTTAAGCTGACTCACATAAGGTTCAGATACAACTGCGGCATCTACTTCACCTTTTTGTAATAACTCCATTCCTTCAGAAGATGTGGCTTCAATAGATTCAAAATCTTCAATGGCATCCGTGCCTAAGCCGTTCTTCACTAACAGTTGCAATAAAAAATAATGTTCATTCGAGAATTTTGTATACGCCACTTTTTTTCCTATTAGGTCCTTTACTCCCTTTATTTTTGAACCTTTTGAAACGGCAATGGCCCTTGCGTTTGGGTTTGGAGGTTCAGCTGCGAAATAAATAGGTGAGTCCTTTCCTTTATGAAGAAAGGCGGGTACAGCATCCCCGACCTTTCCAAAATCAAGATTCCCCTGTTCTAAAGCCTGATAGAGCCTCACTTCATCTTGAAATTCAATCCATTCTACTGAGATTCCTTCTTTTTTTAATTGATTCTCTAAAAGCTGTTGGTCTTTTAAAGCAGTTAAAGTGTCTCGATTTATATAACCTATCCGAAACTTTTTCAAATCAAGACTTCCTTCGCTTTTGAAAAGGGTAGTAAATCCCGATAAAGAAGAAAGCAAAACAATAAAAACGATGGAACCCCAAAAGATTTTCTTCTTCATTCCTTTACTAATCCCTTTTTCCATTTAGTAAATCTTGACTCAATCAGGGCTAAAATGTAGTTCAACCCTAATCCTAAAAAGGCAAGTATGATAATACCCGCATACATATGCGGAATTTGAAAAATCTCCTGCGAGTTTAAAATATAAAACCCTAGTCCAGAAGCCGCTCCAATCATTTCCGCTGCGACTAATGCTGTAATACAGTAAGCTCCTCCTAAGCGAATTCCCGTAAAGATACCAGGTGCCGCAGCTGGGATCACTACTTTTTGGAAAATAAATGTCTGAGAAGCCCCCATCGAGCGGGCTGAATCAATGAGAAGCTTATCGACATTTTTTACTCCACTTACCGTGTTTAAAAGAATCGGCCAAAAGGAAGCCCAAAAGATAATGGCTGATTTGGATACTTCTCCAATTCCCAAAAATAAAATAAATACAGGGAAAAGTGCGAAAGCTGAAATTTGTCGAAAAAGCTGTAATAAAGGATCAATGAAAGCTTCAAATTTTTTAAACCATCCTAAAAATAAACCTAGAAGAATTCCAGATATAATTGCTGTAATCAGCCCTGATAAAGAACGCTGTAAACTGCTTTCTATATGCGTCCAAAGCTCCCCGGTTGTAATGAGCTCTTTAATCGCTACGATAACTTCGGACGGCGGACTTAAAAAGGCAGAGTTTACAATTCCTAACCGAGGCAAAAGCTCCCATAGAATCAAAAAAATGATAATCGCAGCACTGCGATACCAAGCATTGTATAGAAATTTAAACAGCTTTCTCATTTCTTACATTCCCTTTCTTTTGTTTCTTATTGACATGTATTGTTTGAGGATTATGTTGGTTTTGAGCTTGTTTCACTTCATCTTTTAATATCTCCCATGCTTGATGGCGGAGTTTCACAAACTCTTCAGAGTTGCGAATCTCAAACTGTCTTGGTCTTTCAAGTGGAATATCAATGATTTTTTTGACCTTTCCAGGGCGAGAAGTCATAATCGCCACCCGATCTGATAAGTAAATAGCTTCATCTAAACTATGAGTAATAAAAACAATTGTTTTTTTACTCGCTTCCCATATTTTCAACAATTCGGTTTGCAGTATTTCCCGCGTTTGAGCATCTAACGCTCCAAATGGTTCATCCATCAACAGCACATCTGGATCATATGCCAGTGCCCTCGCAATGGCAACTCGTTGTTTCATACCGCCGGATAATTCATGAGGATATCTATTTGCAAAGGGCGTAAGACCGACCATATTAATATAATTTAAAGCAATTTCCTTTCGCTCTTTTTTTCCTACACCGCGAATTTCAAGACCCGTCTCGACATTTTCCAATACCGTCCGCCAAGGGAAGAGGGCATACCCTTGGAAGACAACACCATGTTTCTTATTAATTCCGTTCACTTCTTCACCGTCGACGGTTAAAACACCGCTTGTTTTGGGAGTGAGCCCGGCTAGAATATTTAGAAATGTGGATTTGCCGCAGCCGCTTGGGCCCAGCAGTGATAAAAATTCGCCTTCCCTCACTTGCAGATTGAAATCATCTAATACGGTGATCTGTTCCTTTTTTCCTAAATCATTAGTGACCGGAAATGATTTATTTACATTCAAGGCGTTTATTTTAATTGTCATCGTGATCCTCTCCCGTTTATTTACTAGCCGTTTTTTCTTGGGCAAACGGATTAAACTCATTTGTATAGACATCTTTTACATCAACTGCACCTTTTTTAATCTTTCCTTCTGCTTCAAGGATGTCAATATAGTATTGAATAGGTTCTTCTGTCACTACTTGGTTTTTGACATAAGCAAATCTTTCCACTAGCTCTACATCTATCCCGATTCTTTTTGCAATGTATTCACGTGCTTTATCAGGGTTTTCATTTACCCAATTTGCTGCCTTTGTAATGGCTGTTACAACATCTTTTACTGCTTCTGGATGTTTTCTAGCAAATTCCCCGTTGACACTGTATGGTGCCATGCCGCCTAGTCCTCTATCTAAATCATAGTCACTCCATAATCGGACAAGCTTATCGTTTTTTTCTGCGCTGCCGGATAATGGAGGGTGAATGATCGCCAAATCGGTACCTCCGCTCAATAAAGTTTGCTCCGCTTTATCATCTGGTACCACTATCCATTTAATTTTATCCACATCGACTCCTTGCTCTCGTAACCATTTTTTAGTCACAAATTCAGCGCATGCGCCAAAACTATTAAATCCAATGGTTTTTCCTTCTAAATCTTTTGGTTTTCTAATTCCGGAATCAGCCCGGACAAAATACTTCATATGAGGAGCTTCTTTTAACGTCTCACCACCCGCCGCAACAACCTTAATATCTGCACCGCTGGCAATCGCTGAAATAACTAATGGCACCATCCTTGAGCCAAAATCAAGATCGCCAGTTCCAACTAGCGGAATAATCTGCGGAGCGGCAACCTTTCCGACATATTTTGGACGCGCGCTCGTCCCTTCAAAATATCCTAATTCATCAGCAAGATAAACTAAATCAAATGTAGGGTTATCAGGATATTTGAACTCAACGACCCCGTCTTTCTTACTAGATTGATCCGAGCTGGATTCTTTAGATGAACAAGCCGATAATAGCATCGCCACGGACAAAGCAAGAAACAATCCAACTTTTTTCATTTTTGCAGCACCCATAATAAATACACTCTCTCCTTTTTATGTAATTTTCGGTAAAGCGGCATATAAATCTCCTGTTTCATGAAAATCCCAAAAATCTTGCAATCTATTTTTTAAGAAGTTTGTGGAATATTCTTTATAGTATTCCGCCCAAACTTGTTCTGGATCACCGGAGTAATATGTCAGATATTGCAGCCGGCACAGAGTGGAGGATGAGGCCCCGTATTTTGAAATAAATGAATATAGTTGATCTGCTTCACCATTTTCAACTTCGTATAAATGCTGTAAAAGCCGATTTCCTCCTACGCGCTGAATAATGTCGACCGCACGCTTATAAAAGGCGATGCCTTGACTTTTTGCAGTTTGAAGTGGAAACAGATTCGGAACAACGCCTTCTGCCGCGTTCTCTGCTTTAATTTCTGAAACATGTAAATACGCTTTAATAATGTCTAATTGTTGGAGCAGCTCTCCAAAAGATTCTTGGATATGAAGTTTTTCGTTTTCTCCCGTTTCTTGTGCTGCGTAAAAAGCTAAGCCCGTAATCCATTCCAATTGATGCAGTAAACTGGCTACTCGCTGATAATCAGGATAAGCAGTAGCCAAATTAGAGTGGAAAAGCTGTGAAATATTTTCTGGCTTATCTTGAGCAAGTATTCTGTCCCACTGAATGAATACATCCTCAAAACGAGCGGTTACTGTATGGTCAAAATTTCCTTCTTGAATGTGTAAGGAAAGTCCCTCACTATTTAATGGCGCTATCAAAAGCACTTCTGTTTCTTGATAGGAAGCTGTGGTCAATAATTCATGAACCACAAGTGAATCACTTGGCAGCTTCTGTGTTCCTTGAATGAATATCCCCTTATCTGTTAGATTTGTCACTTTAAGCGAAGAATGATGAACACTTTGAGGCAATCCAAGCACATAAGGGATCGTAACCAATAGCTTCTCTTGTTTAAATGCTTCAACTAATCGAACAATAAGTTTAGAAAATTCAGTGAAATGAGCATCTAAATTCTCTCGATTGATCAACCAGCCTTGTAAAAAAGCATGAGCAATATCTGTCCAGCCTTCTGAAAAGAATGGATCTTCTGCAAACCAATACGATAAATGATACTTTTGTTTTTCTAATTCCTTCGCAGTTTTTGGAATTTGCAATGGTGCATAATGAAAAAATTTCTGTCCGATCCTAGGCAAAGAATCCGATTCTAAACGACCATCCAAAAGTTCAGATATCCGATTGAGTTCTTCTCCAAACAATGCCAAATAGGAAGAGCTATCTATTTTCTGCCCTCCCACCCAAACTTCGCGTCCATCTAGAATCTTCAATATATAAGATGAGTTTTGAAGGTTACTCATAAAAATCCCTCCTTATAAATAAAAACGGCACTTAGTCCTAATAAAAGAAACTAAGTGCCTCCAGCCAACTGGTCGGTATTCCCTTCTTATTAAAATCTATATATGATTCCTAAATTAATATCTTATTATCCTCATAGGATTTATGGAATTAAAGTAACATACCTGATTTTAATTGTCAATAAAATTTTCAAATTTAAATAATCTGTTACGTATTGATAGATTTTATAAATATTATGACAAAATAATTTTACTTGACAAATAGGATTACTTATATTTACTATACATTTGTATTATTCAGAAAAATATAAATAGGCTGACTAGAACACTAGAGGCTCCCTTATCAACATGAAGGGAGCCTCTAATACTTATACATTGGAAATTTATAAAGTCCTGCGGTAATATGTCAAGGTGAAAAATCATAGAAATTGGAAATTCCCTTGTCCGATGATCCGAAAAAAGGCAATACTGAAGAAATACATGTAATAAACTGGGTCTAAAGGTTGATATTGGTATACCAGATCGATCCTCTTATCGATCTTCCCCCTTTCTTGGCGTGTAGATTTGACCGTTGCGTAGCAGCGCATCGATCACACGCACGAGTTTTCTAGCGGTGAGGACGAGGGCTCGTTTATGTTGGTGTTTGGGCACTTCCTCATACTTCTTCCGGTAGTACGCACGAAACGTCGCATCATGCCGTTGCACCGAGTTGGCAGCCTCCACTAGGTAGTAACGGAGATAGCGATTGCCGGAACGAATGAGGGAGGTGTCCTCGGCTTGAAAACGGCCCGATTGGTGCTTGGACCATGTCAAGCCGGCATATTTTGCCAAGGCGGCCTGGTTGTGAAACCGCTCGATTTGCCCGATTTCGGCCAGGATGCCTGCGGTATAAACCGGTCCGATGCCTGGGATGGTTTGCAGTGTGTTCGGAATGCCTTCAAGATGGCGGGTAATGGCTTTATCGAGCTCTTTGAGCTGCGATTGCAGGCTGCGGATTGATTGAATCGACAGCCCTAACAGCAAGTCGATGGAATCCTCGACACACTTGGACAACCGATACGACGAACGGGCCGCCTTTTGAATCGACTTGGCGATGCATTCCGGATCGGCAAAGCGATTGCGCCCTTTTTGGCGCAGGAAGTCGGCCAACTGCTTGACATCCATTTGGCAGATGTCATCGAGGCTCCACGACTCAAGCAGCAGTTCGAGAATGGCATGTCCGAAGATCGAACTGTCCACCTCTTGGGTAAAGGAACTGCATTTGTAAAACAAGTGCTGGAGAAAATACTGTTTCTCACGGGTTAACTGGTGGACGAGATGATATCGCATGCGTGTCAGTCGCTGAAGCGCGAGAAACTGCTCCTTGAGGACAGCCGTCATCTTCAGACGGCCGAAGCGAAGCCGATCCGCAATGATCCAAGCATCGATGTCATCCGTTTTCTCCAAGTCGACATAGGCTTCTTTAAACTTGCGAATGAGCTTTGGATTGATCGTAAACACCTTGACGTTCCAAGCCTGCAAGGCCTCCTGCTGGTGGAAAAACATAGCTGGATGCCAACTGTAGACCGAGGTGGCTTCCATCCCGATCAGAATTTCGGTTGGCTTTCGCTTGTTAGCCCACAGGAGGATTTGATCCCGAAGGAAGGTGGCGCCCAGAAGATGATTATCCACTTTGAAGCGTGCGCACGTATTTCCTTCATGATCCATAATGCAGGTGGCTAAGTCGCGTGAGCTCACGTCGATCCCGACGTAGAGTTTCATGAGATCACCTCCTATTGTTGTAGGATCGAGGGGTAGGACTCTTCGGGATGCCCCCGGATCGCGCCTGTTGACCAGTCACCCTCGCATATGAGAACTCACGTTGGACCATGGGCTGCCCTGGAAGCTGCTCCTTCCAGCATGGGGAAAACCAACGGGAACAGCCTGCGGGTTAGACGTCCAAACAGGGGCCGAGGAGACAGACTTTACAAGTAGTCAAAGCTACAGGAGTGAGAAGAGTATCCCCGATGATCCTAAGACCATTATCCAGGAACATTGCGAAAAGTCCAACCCCGGTACGCTGAACCCTTTGTGGGAGGGGCGCGCCCCTCCCACAAAGGCAACCACCCAAGATATGCGATTGTCAAGGAGCGTATCGGACTGGAAATTCGATAAAAAAACTTTCTGAAACTTAGTATACGAGGAGTGAGAGGCTATGGAAATATTTCTAGTTTAGAAGGAAACTAGCCATTTTTAGGGAGCGAGGATATGAAAGTTATGAAAACACTAAATTACATCATATTTCTTCTTTTATTGTTTTGCGTGCCGGCTGCTGCCGAAGCGGCTAGTTCATTACAAGCAAAAATTGATGCAGCTCCTAATGGGAGCAAGATTGAAATAGAAGAAGGGAAGTATGAGGAAAAGATCGTCATCTCCAAACCATTATTCTTAGTAGGAACTGGTAAAGTCACTCTTTACTCTTGTGACGGCGGTCCAGTTATTACTATTAGCGGTAAAACTGTTCGTCTTAAAAATATCGAAGTAGAACATTGCGGTAATGAAAAAGAAGATGCAGCAGTTTATGTAACAGGTTCCAATCATACACTGGAGGAGCTTGAAATCAAGACAAATCGTTTTGGCATAAGGCTTAATCAGGCAGATGGTGTGACTATACGAAACAGCAAAATTGTTGGCAGCAATACTGGCAATGGAATTGATCTGTGGCAATCTAATCGCAGTCATATTGAAAAACTTATGATTGCCAATATGACTGATGGCATTTATTTAGAACAAAGTAATAGGAACTCTTTAAAAAGAAACAATATCCAGCATTCCCGTTACGGTATCCATTTAATGTTTTCAAACGGAAATGTGCTTGAAAAAAATGTATCCAGAGACAATACGACAGGCGCGATGGTAATGGGATCAAAACAGAATGTTGTGAGCAATAATAAGTTTTTATTTAATCATAATAATGTGAATGCTCAAGGACTATTAATTTATACAGCTTCTGACAATGAGGTAAAAGGAAATGATATTATTTCCAATCGAGTTGGTGTATATGCTGAAAGAGCTGAAAATAATCGTATAGAATCCAATAAAATTATGAATAATTTTATCGGGATTCAGTTCAAAAAAGCGAATAAAAATGAAGCCACACAAAATACGTTCATTGGAAATGTCAACGATGCTCATGCGATAGAAAGCCCGCATAATCAAATAAATGAAAACTATTGGGATGCTTCGAGTAAAGTGGATATGAATGGAGATGGCAAAAGTGAAATCAGTTTTGCCGCTGACCCGTATTTCCAAACGTTGACGAACGATGTCCCCGAATATCAATTATTTTTCCATGCACCGGGACTTATAGTAATACAAAATCTGCTCAAAAGCCCTGTAGAC
Organism: Aeribacillus sp. FSL W8-0870; assembly: GCF_037963755.1. Classification (NCBI taxonomy): domain Bacteria; kingdom Bacillati; phylum Bacillota; class Bacilli; order Caryophanales; family Bacillaceae; genus Aeribacillus; species Aeribacillus sp. FSL W8-0870. The sequence goes on along the minus strand of NZ_CP150165.1, from coordinate 3,382,773 downwards.
CAGCTTTTAACAGATACAGCCCCATTGATGGACATGACGAGCGAAATGGAAAAAGAAGTATCATCTAATTCAAGCTTGTGGATCATGAGCGCCTGTATGATTGCATCCAGTTTTATTTTATATCTACTCGGGAGGAGAAGAGGATGAAGAAAAAGCTATTTAGTTTTTATGTAATCGCAGTAATAGCAATGATCATCGCTGCATGCGGCAACAATAAAGTTCAGCCGGTTAGCATCAATGAATCAACTGATACTTGTGAAACATGTAATATGGCTGTTGCAGATAACCAATATGCGACCCAAATCCTTCTGAAAAATGGCAAATCACTGATTTTTGATGATATAGGCTGTATGTATGAATGGATTAATACGCATAAGGATGAAGAAATTGAAGCGAAGTTTGTTCGAGATTACAATAACAAAAAATGGATTTTATCTGATGATGCCACTTATGTTTATAATCAATCAATTAAAACGCCGATGGCTTACAATATAATCTCTTTTCAAGAAAAAGCTTCTGCGGAAAAATTCGTTGCTAAAAATGAAGGAAGCAAACTATTGACAGCAAGCGATTTAGCCGACCATTCTTGGAAGCAAAACCATGACATGTTAAAGAAGCATGGAGAGGAAGGTCATTCAAATTCAGAGGGTACTGAAAAAGATGGTCACTCTCATTCAGAACAGGATCACAATAGTTCACATTAATTGGTTCGTGCGCGGCCGAATCCATTTTTAGATGGTTTCTTTTTCTTTATCAAAACACTTTCGACATTGACTGGATGATGATCACGTAAAATATAGCTTTGTGTTTTCAGCCATGCGTATTATTCGGATGGCAGCTGTGCATATACTTAAAGTTTGACAATTGTTTATAAAAGCCTTTCAGTTAACAAGTAAAAAAACGGCTGTTCGAAAAATAAGATATACACGAATTTTTGAAAAGAGGAATCACAATGTGGAATATCTTTCGCTTTGAACTGCGAATGGCATTACGACAGTGGTCTTACTATTCTTTTTTACTATTATGGGTAGCTGTTATCACTCTATTATTTTTATTGCAAAACAGTTCCCCTTCCTTAGCTGGATATACAAATATGACAGGAACAGTAGTGAATATTGCGTTGTATCTCATTCCGCTTTTGATGCTGATCACAGGCTCTTTTTCTATTGCGAATGAAAAGGAAAATGGACAGTGGCAGCTGTTGAATACCTATCCGTTATTAACGATATCTTACGTTTTAGGGAAAATAGGCGGACAATTCATTGCTCAGGCGATTGTGTTTACGTTTAGCTACGGGATTAGCTTGGCAATAGGCTTGGTGTTTGGCAGTGAATTTTCTGGTAAATGGCTTCTATCTATTTATTTGTTCTCTATTATTCTTATCTTTTTCTTTCTTGTTCTTGGTATTACCGTTGGCAGCATTGTTTCAACAAGATGGCAGGCCTTATCGATCTCAATCATTATCTGGTTTTTTCTCATTATGATTTGGCCGACTGCTTTGATTGGTATTTTAGGCATGGTTCCATATAGATGGATCGCTCCATTAATGAAAATTGCCCTATTTATTAATCCTGCTGAATTTATTCGAGTAGCATTCATCATTTCACTCGATGGAGGAGCGGTCTTTGGACAAGCATATGATTCGCTTGTGACCTTATTGGAGTCTCCTCAGGCAATCTTAATCTATATTATTTATTTCATCGGATTCTTGATTTTGACATTATTGTTTTCCATATTCATGCTGGAGTGGAGGAAAAGGCAATGACAGGCTTGAAAGTTGACGGTGTTTCAAAAGTTTATAAGAAAAAAACAGCGTTGGCTCCATGCTCTTTTCAGGCAATGCAAGGAACCTGCGTGGTATTATGCGGCGGGAACGGTGCTGGGAAAAGTACATTACTTCAAATCATTGCGGGAATCCTTTCCCCTTCAAGCGGAACAATAACAATTAACGACAAAGAAATTAGCTTAGACCGAAAAAAATACTTGACTGAAATTGGCTTCATGCCAGATGATTTTCATGCCCAGAAAACGATGACAGTAAAAGAGTTCCTTCATTTTTACGGCTCCATCCGGAAAGTGAAAAAAGAAAGTGTAGACGACATCATTGATTTAATCGGGCTTAGCGACAAAAGAAACGAATTAGTGAAAAGTTTGTCTAAAGGAATGAGACAGCGCTTGTTATTCGGGCAATCAATTATAGCCAAGCCAAACGTTCTTCTGCTTGATGAGCCAACAAATGGATTGGATCCATACTGGATTAATTGGTTTGTTGAAATGATCAATGAAATTAAAAAGGCTGGCACGATCATTGTTTTTTCTACTCATATGATGGATGTAGCAGCGGAAACTGGCGATGTCATTCTGTTTATGAAAGAGGGAGAGGTCATTCAAACGATCAATAACAATAAAAACATAGAAGAAACTACGATAAAGTTAATGAAGCTTTATCGCCAGTAGTTTCTTTTTTTATAAACTGAGCTTTCGCTACTCTGTTCTTGGAAGAAAAAAATTTTTAATAAGGATATAAAAATGAAAAAGGCTTTTCTCTATGTTTCTCTTATCTTCCTCTCTTCTACCAAATCACTTGTGCTTCTTTTAAGCTCCAAGGCATTTTCCTTTTTCCGAATGGATGAGTTGTTTTTCCAGCATTACTGAGCTTTCTTTTAAGGCAAAATGTATATTTTTAATAAGCAGAATCCTTCAATAAATATTTGTCCTTCAGTTGATAGCCTATTGAACCATTTCAGCAAAAATGTCCGAGCATTCAGCGAGTATGTCGATTCAACTAATGGTTGAATAATTAGCACCTTATCTGTCAGACAAAACGATAAGCGATATTTGCTTTCTTTTCAAATTGTTTTGAGGGTTTCCAAAAAGATCGGGTGCTTTTTTTATGCATTGTTTGTATTTCTTGTAATAAACGATGGATTCAAGCAGCAGGGATTTATCAAACATATCATCAATGATTTCGTTCTTACCATATAAGTATATGTTTTTCAGTATTTCTCGAAGCTCCACATGAAAATTTAGTACATTATTGCGAAAATGGCAAAGAATTTAAAGGTAAAACAGCACAATTGTTTGTATAATCAGAAAATAAAAATTGTTAAAATTATTCCATAAATTAAATCCAATATAAGGAGTGGTTGAAATGGCTATTATGCGGGTTGGCAAGGCTGAAATAAGAGTCATGGATCTTGAAGAATCAGTCAAGTATTACACAAATGTAATTGGTCTTGAAGAGATGAGAAGAAGTGAAGGGAGAGTTTATTTAAAGGCGTGGGATGAATTCGATCATCATAGCCTTATTCTTCAGGAGGCTGACTCTCCTGGCCTTGATCACATTGCTTTTAAAGTAGAAAACGAAGAAGATTTAGCCAAGTACGAAAAGAAGATTGAACAATTCGGGTGTACATTAAAACGGGTTTCAAAAGGAACAAGAATTGCGGAAGGAGAAGCAATTCGTTTTGAACTTCCAACAGGCCACCAAGTTGAATTGTATCATAAAATCGAGCGTGTCGGTACAAAAACAGGAGATTGGAATCCTCACCCATGGCCGGATGGACTGCGGGGAATTGCGCCGCATCGTCTCGATCACCTAGCATTAACAGGAGATGATATAGACACTGTAACGAGATTTTTCACTGAAGTCCTGGATATGTTCGTTAGTGAAAAAATTACAACAGTAGATGGAGAACAAATGGTGGGGAGCTTTATTTATGCTAGAAATGGAAAACCACATGATGTTGCCTTTATTAAAGGACCGGACAAGAAGATGCACCATGTCGCGTTCTATGTTGACAATTGGTATGATGTGCTAAAGGCAGCAGATATTTTATCAAAAAATAATGTCCAATTCGATGTTACACCGACACGCCATGGCATTACGCGAGGACAAACAACTTATTTCTTTGATCCTTCAGGCAATCGCAATGAAGCTTTTGCGAGCGGTTACATTACTTATCCTGATTTTCCAACTATAACATGGACTGAAGACAAAATCGGTCAAGGAATTTTTTATCACAGAAGAGAGTTGACCGAGTCATTTGCCAAGGCATTGACGTAAGAAAAAGCAAAACTGATCATAAGCGAGGATAAAAACATGCCGATTATTCAAGTTCAATTGTTTGGAAGTCTTACAGTAGAACAAAAAGAGGCGTTAATAAAAGAAACATCGGACGCAGCAGCCCATGCCTTAAATGTGCCATTAAGCACCATTCGTGTACTGATTCAAGAGCTTCCTGCGGAAAACTGGGGAATTTCCGGAGAATCAGCACAAAAGAAACTCAGTCAAACTAAAGGAAAATAATCGAAATTCTTGTATTTTTAAAGAATTTTCACGATTCTTTCATATCTGTGTGGAACAGATTTCGCAGTGTTTAAACTAAAAAGCGTATTTTGTAAGCGTTACCAAGAAATTTTTAATCTTTTATGGAAATAGGCAGACCGAATAGCGGTTTGCCTTACCTTAAATGATATGTAGGGAGACGCTGAATCTCCTTAAATGACAGGTCGGGGGAGGAAAATTAGAATGGAAAAAAATAGAATTTTATTAGAGAATAAACCGGACATCGCGACTCTTCTTGCCAAAGCAGAAGAGGTAGGGCGTCTTGCTGAGGAAGAAGCTAGCGAAGCTGATCGAAATGCCCGTTTTTCTGATCGGGTGGCTAAGGCCATTAAAGATGCAGAGTTTCACAAGCTTTTGCGTCCCAAGCGGTACGGAGGGCTTTTAGTAGACTTAAGGACTTATAGAGAGATTATCCGCACAGTGGCTCGCCACAGTGTGGCTGGTGCTTGGCTGACATACTTTTACTCCATGCATGAAGTTTGGGCTGCATATCTGCATCCAAAAGGCAGAGAAGAAATCTTTGGGCAAGGAGGATTGCTGGCTGACGTGGTGGCCCCTGTAGGCCGAGTAGAGAAAGATGGTGAAGGCTACCGTCTCTATGGGCAGTGGAACTTCTGCAGCGGTGTCCTCCATAGTGATTGGATCGCTCTCGGTGCCATGATGGAACTGCCTGACAGCAATGGTCCAGAGTACTGTCTGTTGGCGTTGCCCAAGTCTGATGTCAAAATCGTAGAAAATTGGAATACGATTGGTCTCCGTGCTTCTGGAAGCAATGGAGTACTTGTTGAAGGCGCCTATGTGCCATTGCATAGAATCCTTCCAGCTGGTCGAGTGATGGCTGATGGAAAACCGGTCGGGGGCGATTATGATGAGAATGATCCGGTATATCGTATACCGTTTATGCCGCTTTTCTTGCTGGGATTCCCTTTAGTATCTTTGGGCGGGGCAGAACGGCTGGTTTCACTATTTCAAGAGCGTACCGAGAAACGTATTCGTGTCTTCAAGGCCGGTGCGAAGGAAAAGGACTCTGCGGCCAGTCAGCGGTTACTGGCTGAAATGAAAACAGAGTTAAATGCAATGGAGGGCATTGTTGAACAATATATTCGCCAGCTAGAGGCTTGTCAAAAAGAAGGAAAGACCGTGATGAGCGATATGGAAAGGGAACAACTGTTTGCATGGCGAGGATACGTGGCAAAGACGTCAGCTAATATCGCTGTGAGAACAATGCTGACACTTGGAGGCAATTCGATCTTTAAAGGAGATCCGGTCGAACTGTTCACGCGAGATTTGTTAGCTGTGGCGGCTCATCCAAACTCCCTGTGGGAGGACGCTATGGCTGCATACGGAAGGACATTATTTGGTTTACCGGGTGATCCAGTCTGGTAAAGCAGCGGCAGAGTGTGTAATTGGAGTTAAAATCACTCTTTATGAGTGTGAAATGTTTTAGAGGGGAGTTCAACTTCGCATAAAGCTCGGACCAATAAAACCAGCTGGAGGGTTGTTATTCAATTCTTAACAGTTGTGAGGGTCCAGCACAATATTTATGGGGAATTTTAACAGAAAACTACCGAAAAAGGAAAGGATACTGATACCGATGGATGATCGTTTGTTTCGCAACGTAATGGGGAAATTTGCAACAGGGGTGACAGTCATAACGACGGAGATCGATGGGAGTATACACGGTATGACTGCAAATGCGTTTATGTCCGTATCGTTAAATCCAAAATTAGTGCTTATTTCGATTGGTGAAAAAGCTAAGATGCTTGACCGCATTAAAAAATCTAAAACATATGCCGTGAGCTTTTTGGCTGAAAATCAAAAGGAAATATCTATGCAATTTGCCGGACAAATCAAGGAAAATCGTGAAGCTGAATTTGATTGGTTGAACGGTATGCCTGTGATTAAAGGAGCGATCGCTTCCTTGACATGCAATGTGGTTGCAGAATATGAAGCAGGAGATCATACATTGTTTATTGGAGAAGTTACAGATGTTCATTTTCAGGAAGATGCTGAACCGTTAATATTTTTCCAAGGAAAATACCGCGAATTAAAATCTCTAAAAGAAAGCGTCCATAGTTAACGATTCCGTTGAAAAGAGGGGAGCTCAATTTCTTTATCATAGTGTTAACACGGGCGATCGAGTTGCTCTCTTTTTCACGAACCGTACCATCGTATAGTCATAGAAACGACGGAAATTTAATGGTTATGAAACAGAATTTAAGCGTAAGAAGCAGGAGGGGAGGGAAAATCATGTTTAAGGTGCAGGTGATCGATGATGGCGAAGGAAACCGCGAATTGCTATGCCATGATCGGGAAAGCTTGCTTGATGCGGCTAATAGAAAGGGCATTAAAATTCCTTATGCTTGTAAAGGCGGTGGGTGTGGAATGTGCAAAATTAAAGTGGAGGAAGGAGAATTTGAAAGAGGTACCAGTTCCAAAGCAGTGTTGCCTGACACGGAAAGAGCGGTGAATTATACATTAGCATGCAAGACGTATCCAAAAACCGATATGAAGATTCTTATTGATCTATCTAAAGTCACTCACTCTTCTTAGGTGGTGAAAACATGAAAGCTGATGAACTGGACTTAACGAAAATTTATAAAATCTCTACTCTTACCAATCAAGACGATCCACAAGAGCGAATAGTTACGATTCCAACAGCCGCCATGGGGATGCTGCGCCATGAGCTGATAGAAACGTTGGGAATCGATCGAACGAAAGGGTTCCTCCTGCGTCATGGATGGCATTGCGGGGTTAAAGATGCGCAAAAAGCGTTAGAAATGGACTGGGATAGCAAAAAGGAGCTTTTATTCGTAGGTCCGAGAATGCATACGCTGCATGGCTATCTAGAAGAGGTAGATGTATTAGTGGCAGAAGTGGACTTTTCCAATGGAACGATGCACCATGAAGCAATTTGGAAAAATTCTTATGAAGCTGAAGAACATCTTCAAAGATTTGGGCTTGCTCACGAACCTGTTTGTCATACACTTGTTGGCTATGCGAGCGGATATTTATCAACTATTCTTGGCAAAAAAGTCATAACGAAAGAGGTTAAATGCAAAGCAATGGGCCATGAATATTGCCACGCTGTCTGTCGAACTGTTGAAGAATGGGATGGCGAAATAGATGGCGAGCTCAAATATTATAAGGCAGATAATATTATCGGCGAGCTTGATGAGACGTTTAAGAAGCTAAAAATAGAAAGAGACAATCTTAGTAAAGCGTACGAGGTTCATCGAAAGCTGATGGAAGAGGTTCTAAAGGAAAATGACTTATCTTCGATTGCATACGCTCTTCATCAAATCACAAAGATACCTGTGCTCATAGAAGATGTCAATTTCAATCTAATTGCTTTCGCGGGGTTTCCAGAACAAAATGCTTCTTTTGCTTCCGATAACTTTAAAAAATGGATTCATCAAAAAAGTAAATACTTAAGAGATTTGAAAACTTTAAAGCAAACGTTATTTTTAGAATCTTCCTCTAAACAAAAAAGACTGATTACTCCGATCTATCTGGATCGAAAAATTGTCGGGTATTGCTCTTTTCTTTATGAAGAAAAAGCTCCGCAGGAAGTGGATAAGTTGATAATACAACATGGAGCGCTTGCTTGTTCGCTTTATTTGTTGAATGAGCGAACTCGCTTTAATACGGAGCAACGGATTAAGGGAAAATTTTTGGACGATATTTTATCTAAACAAATTTCTTTTGAAGAAATGACCAAGCGGGCCTATTATATAGGCTTTCAATTGAATGATCCGTACTTTATGATTGCAATCGATACTTTGCTTCAAAAACCATCAGTTGAAGAAGAGATGGGCTTTAACGATGATTTAATAAATGATATTTCCATATTTATAAAAAATCAAGGGTTAAATGCTTTATTTGGTCAAAAATCTGGAAAGGTCATCATTCTTTTATCCGAATGTCTGTTGTTAAAAAACAAGATGAATAAGGAAAACTTTTGTAAATCATTAATTGATTACTGTTCCAATAAATATCCTCAATATTTATTTAAAGTAGGAATCAGCTCAAACACCAGTTCAATAGAAGAGGCATCTCAACTGTATGAAGAGTGCCTGTCAGCGTTGAGGGTCGCCAACCGTCATCAGAAGATTATTTTCTTTGATTCCTTAGGGATTGAAGGAATCATCTTCCAAATGAAAAATATAAACCCGATTCAAAAGTTCATTTATAAAAAATTAGGAAACTGTAGATGAGCAATTTTCATAACAATAATTACCATACCAAAAGAGACAAACAGGGTATCCCTTATGCCACATGGAGCTGTTTTTTGACAACATCAATGGGAATATCTTGCTTCGCTGCATGGTAAATGAACTCGACGAGACTATGCCCTTTCTTCGTTCGGAGAAGATCAAGCCCAGTAGAGAAATCCCGGTTGGACTCGACCATACTGTACACATAAGCGAGTTGCACCAAGATCCAATACCGTTTCACCGCCCGACGTTGACGAACGCGGTACCCATCGAGCTTCAGCTGGTCTTTCGCTTGTCGAAAAAAGCATTCGATCGACCAACGTTGGGCATAGTAGCGCAAGATCTCTTCATCGCTTAGCTCCCGGTCGGTGCTCAAGACGCAGTGAAGATGTTCGGGTGTCATCGGCTGATCGGCTTTCCAAGCCAACAACACAACGGCATCATCGAGACCTTTCAGCGATCCCTCGTAGCGATACACGCGATAACGCTCTTCTCCCACCGTGACGAGATGGGTGTCGTTCGGTTCGATATAGCGGGCAAACTGTTTGGCTTGGATGGCGATGCCTTTCGGATAGAGAATCCGGTTCGTTTTGAGCATCGCGATGACGTGAAATCCTTTTTTCAGACAGGCTTCCACGAGCGCTTGCGATGGATACCACGAATCCATCAGCACATAAACGGGACGGCGTACATCCAAAGAAGAAAGCATCTCGATCGCGAGTTCCCCCTTGCTTTTCCCAGCGGCCTTGTCGTAGAGGCGGAACGCAAAGGGAAAAGCCTGGGTCATCGTATGAACCATGAGCCAAACAAGAGAATGTCCCCAGATCGACTTTTTCTCTGTGTGAGAATAGTGCCAATCACACCCTTGAATGGCGTGCGTTGCCCGTGACGAAGGCTTGATTTTTTGGCAAATCGTATCATCGATCGAAACAAAAAGGGGTTGATTTTTCTGTTTGGCGATCCGTTCGACACGATGAAGCATCCATTGCTGGAGTTTGCGAAGCAGCGTCTCTTCATCCCAAGGGCTTTTCGTGAAAAAATGGCTGAGTGTCGTTCGATGATTGGGGTGAAAGCTCCAATGATGAAGATCGGTCAACGTTCCAGAAAAGCCTTTCGTGATCATCGCATCCACGATATGAACGAGATGCTTCATGACAGGTTTTGAAAAATAAAGTGCCAACCCCAACATCGTGAAAAACTTGTGGATTCCTTGATGATGTGCTAATCTATTCATGAGACATGAACCTCCTTGTGTGAATGGTTTGTTGGCACATCTATTCTAACCAAGGAATCGGGTTCATGTCTCCTTTTTTGTTTCGATGTAAATTTATGTTAGTGATTTTGCTCATCTACAGTAGGAAAGTTAATTGAAGAAGATAAAAACAGAAATATGGAATTCACTAAAACACTTTATTATTACTTGAGCAACGGCAGCAATGTTCATAAAACAGCGCGTGCTATGAATTTTTCTATAAGCGGTTTGCGGTATCGGCTGCAAAAGATAAATGAAATTTTGCAAATCGATATCAATTCTCCCAGCGTAGGCTATCAGATGTTTTTGTCTCTTCGATTCCTCATCTACTGGGGGGAACTAAATATCGACCTAGATTTGCATTTAGATAAAGAGGAGATTGTTGGAGACTGAAAGATGAACAGCTTAAATAGTCAAGGAGACTGGGACGGCACGTGAAATTGCAGCAGCTGCCTATATTGGAGAAATTCCGGATATAAATGGATCATTAAATATTAAGCTTGCTAAAAACATGATTCTTTCAAGCATCTGCTTTTGGTTCTCTAGGAATCAGCCGGTATTTTCTAAATCAAGACGATTATATGTTGGTCAAATGGATGCCTGTACATTTCTTCAACCCATTAGCAGCAAGATTTGCCGAGTCAAGAGGAATGTAAAGAGAAGCTGTCATATGATATGTCTTCATAAATAGAAAAATCAGATATCCGAATCGTTGGCAAAAGTAGAAGAAACCTAAACGAGGTGCATACCATTATGCAGGTTATTGATGAAAAAGTGATTCAATTCGCTGACTGCCTTATAGAAGCGGAAAAAAATAGGAAAGCTGTTGAGCCGCTAACTTCTCTCGATCAAGAAATCACGGTAGAGACTGCATATCAAGTTCAATTAGTAAATATTCAACGGAAAGCTAACACTGGACAACGAATCGTAGGGAAAAAAATAGGATTAACATCCTTGGCGATGCAAAAGCTGCTAGGAGTCAATGAACCGGACTATGGTCATTTATTGGATGAAATGAAGGTGGAAAATAGAGGAGCTCTTCCTTATGAAAAGGTTCTCCAGCCAAAAGTAGAAGCAGAGATCGCCTTTGTTTTAAAGAAAGATTTAATCGGTCCAAGAGTAACAGAGCTGGATGTACTTCAAGCAACAGATTATATCGCTTCAGCCTTAGAAATTGTCGATAGCCGTATCGCCGATTGGAATATAAAATTGCAGGATACGATTGCTGACAATGCTTCTTCAGGTTTTTTTGTATTAGGTGACAAGCAAGTGGCTGTTGATTCTTTAGATTTATCAAGGATAGGAATGGTGTTATATAAAAACGGAGAGGTCATGAACACAGGAACAGGGGCGGCAGCTTTAGGGAATCCAGCTACCTGTGTAGCCTGGCTAGCCAATAAGCTATTTGAATACGGAATAACACTTAATGCAGGAGAGATTATTCTTTCAGGTGCTCTTTCCGCCGCCATCGATGCGGAGCCGGACGATTTTTTTCAAGCCCGTTTTGCTCATTTAGGCGAAGTAAGCGTTCGCTTTTGCTAGCAACAGTTTAAAAAGAGTGATAGAAACGGAGTGATATTCATGACTAAAGTAAACGTCGCTATTCTTGGATCAGGAAATATCGGCACAGATTTAATGTTGAAGCTGGAACGTTCCAATATTTTGCAATTAACAGCTATGATTGGGATTGATCCTGAATCAGATGGTTTGCGCCGTGCGAAAGAAAAAGGGTATACGGTTATCAGCACAGGAATCAAAGGGTTCCTCGAGCAACCGGAACTTGCTGATATCGTCTTTGATGCAACATCAGCTAAAGCGCATATCCGTCATGCAAAGCTGTTAAAGGAAGCGGGTAAGATGGTTCTTGACTTGACTCCTGCAGCTGTCGGAGCACTCGTCATCCCGTCTGTAAATCTCCATGAACAACTCGAAGAAAGGAACGTGAATCTCATTACATGCGGCGGCCAGGCGACCATTCCGATTGTCCACGCAATTAATCGGGTGAGTCGAGTTGATTATGCTGAAATTGTCGCAACCATTGCAAGTAAAAGTGCGGGACCGGGAACAAGGGCAAACATTGATGAGTTTACACAAACGACGGCACGCGGCATTGAAAAAATTGGCGGAGCCAAAAAGGGAAAAGCCATCATCATTTTAAATCCGGCGGAGCCGCCTATTATTATGAGAAATACTGTTTATGCTCTAGTAGAAGAAGCAAGTATGAATGAAAAAGCCATTGTTCAATCGATTTTAGAGATGGTGGAAACGGTCCAATCGTATGTACCGGGATACCGGATACGTACCGATCCAATCATTGATGGGAATAAAATCACTGTCTTCCTTGAAGTAGAAGGAGCAGGCGATTATTTGCCAAAATATTCTGGAAATCTTGATATTATGACGGCTGCTGCGGTAAAGGTTGCGGAAGAATTCGCAAAACATCAATTAGCAGCACAAACGGCGTAGAGGAGGAAAACCGCATGGCAAAAAAACGTGATGTATTAATTACGGAAGTAGCTTTGCGAGACGGGAGTCATGCCATTGCCCATCAATACACAGTCGATCAAGTCGCAAAAATCACCAAAGCTTTAGATGAAGCGAACGTTCCATACATCGAAGTCGCACACGGAGACGGATTGGCCGGTTCTTCTTTGCAGTATGGATTATCTCGCACAAATGAGCTCGAGCTGATTGAGGCCGCCGTGTCGGTTTGCAAGCAATCAAAAATCGCCGTCTTGCTTCTGCCGGGAATCGGCACGATGAAAGATTTAAAACATGCTGCCGAGCTTGGGGCGAAGATGGCGCGGGTTGCAACTCATGTAACAGAAGCAGACGTTTCTGCCCAGCACATTGGGCTGGCAAAAGAGCTTGGAATGGAAACAGTCGGATTTTTAATGATGGCCCACATGGCGCCAGTTGAAAAACTGGTAGAACAAGCAAAGCTGATGGAAAGCTACGGAGCGGATGTCGTTTATGTCGTTGACTCAGCAGGAGCGCTTCTTCCGCATGAAGTCAGGGATAGAATTCGTGCCCTTAAGCAGCATGTAGGAGTGGAAATTGGCTTTCATGGCCATAACAACCTGTCTCTGGCCATGGCGAACAGCTTGGTTGCCATCGAAGAAGGAGCGACCCGCATTGATGGAAGTGTTCGATGTTTGGGAGCAGGGGCAGGGAATACCCAGACGGAAGTGTTGGTAGCTGTGTTGGATCGATTAGGAAAGGAAACCGGTATTGATCTTTATAAAATGATGGATCTTGCAGAAGAAATTGTGGCGCCAATGCTTCCAGCTCCCCAAGAAATTACAAGAGACAGCCTTGTGCTGGGATATGCCGGTGTTTATTCAAGCTTTCTGCTCCACACCAAGCGGATAGCCCAAAAATTAGGGATTGACTCGCGCGATATTTTAGTTGAACTCGGCAAACGCAAAGTAGTTGGCGGTCAAGAAGACATGATTGTAGACGTAGCAACAGAAATTGCGAAGAAGAGAGAAAAATTGCCAGTTTCATAAGGAGGTGTTGGGGCAATGGCAGTAAAAGTTCGTCACTATCGAAAATTTGCTGAATTGTTAAATGAAGCGGAATATGAAAAAAGGGAGATTACTCGCATCACAGAAGATATTTTGGACCTTTCTGTGGAGGAATCATACAAGATACAAAAGGAGCTCATCAAAATCAAAATAAACAGCGGTCATCGCATCATTGGTTCGAAAATGGGGCTGACAAGTCAAGCGAAAATGACGCAAATGAATGTGAAAGAACCGATTTACGGATATCTTTTTGATTATATGTTCGTTCCAAACGGCGGAGTCGTCCATTTGAGCGAATTTATACATCCGAAGGTAGAAGTGGAGATTGCTTTTATTTTAGGTGAGGACTTAGAGGGCCCAAATGTAACGAGAACACAAGTGCTGTCGGCAACAAAATATGTCGCACCGGTCTTAGAAATTATTGATAGCCGCTATAAAGATTTTAAGTTTACGTTGCCGGATGTTGTCGCAGATAACGCTTCTTCGTCAAGAGTTGTAATCGGGAGCACATTGACTCCAATCCACACGTTAAAAATTGATTTAGATTTGATAGGTGCAGCGCTTTATATAAATGGGGAATTAAAAGCTTGCGGAGCTGGTGCAGCGGTATTCAATCATCCGGCAAATTCTGCTGCTGCTTTGGCCAATATGCTGGCGCGCAAAGGAGAGAGATTAAAAGCGGGCGACATGATTTTAACTGGGGGCATCACTGAGGCGATCAATCTAACAGCTGGAGATACAGTAATCGGGCAATTAGATCAACTCGGAGATGTTTCGTTTAGTGTAAAAGAATAAGAATGCGGATGCCTTGCTGGCGGTATATGAGATTTCATCTATAAAATAACATTCCATATTTAAGGAGGAATTTTGATGAATAATATCTTGTCATATGAATATGAGATTCACCTCCCTTCAACCGCAGAAGAGGGAAAGAAGTATCCTGTTGTTTTCGCATTACACGGCATAGGGTATGACGAACAATACATGCTTTCATTAGTGGAAGATTTAAAAGAGGAATTTATTTTAATAGGCATTAGAGGTGATCTTCCATATGAAGATGGATATGCATATTATTATTTGAAAGAATATGGAAATCCAGAACGAAAATTGTTCGATATTAGTGTAAATAAATTAAAGAACTTTATTGAAGCTGCACTAAAAAAATATCCGATTGATTCTGACAAAGTATATTTGATTGGTTTTAGCCAAGGAGCAATCTTAAGTATGACACTCGCTTTAATATTGGGCGAAAAAATAAAAGGGATTGTTGCAATGAATGGATATATACCATCGTTTGTGAAGGAAGAATATCCATTGAAGTCTATCGAGCGGTTGTCTGTGTTTTTAACTCAAGGAGAATCAGATCATATTTTTCCTTTAAACATTGGACAGGAAAACTATGATTATTTGCGCAAACATGCAGCTTCTGTGAAATATACCATTTATCCGGCTGGACATGAAATATCACAAGACAATCAACGAGACATCGTTTCATGGCTGCGTCAGGATGCTTACAACTACGGTCAAAATAAGACGACAAATCTCGCATGATAAAAGGCATCGATTTAATAATATTGGGGGAGGTTGATTATGATAGAAACGGGAAAGTATGCTGATGTGAAAGGAATCAAAACACATTATCACGAGGACGGGAAAGGAGAACCCCTTCTTCTTATTCATGGCTCTGGTCCCGGGGTTTCTGCATGGGCTAATTGGCGTTTAGTATTTCCGCTCCTTTCCCAGCATTTTCATCTTTATGCCCCAGATGTCGTAGGATTTGGTTATACGGAAAGGCCGAAAGATATTCAATATTCCGTGAATGTATGGGTCGAACACATGATTAACTTTGTCGAGACGATGAATCTTGAGAAGGTTTCAATTATTGGAAATTCCATGGGTGGAGCTTTAGCTCTGCATATTGCAAATCGTCGCCCTGATCTTGTTAAGAAGTTAATTTTGATGGGAAGCGCAGGGATTGAATTTCCAATTACAGAGGAACTTGATGCCGTTTGGGGATATACGCCGAGCATTGAAAATATGAAAAAAATTATTGGCATTATGTCAAATGATCCAAGCATGGGGGAAAATGACAACCTGGTCAAAATGCGCTATGAAGCTAGCATTCAGGAAGGTTTTCAAGAATCGTATTCCGCCATGTTTCCGCCGCCTAGACAAAAACATGTGAATGCTTTGGCGCTTACAGAGGAACAATTGCGGGCAATAGAAATTCCGGTTTTACTCGTTCACGGAAGAGAAGACCGGGTGATCCCATTGGACAAAACAAGCTGGAAATTATCTCAAATTGTTCCTGACGCCCAACTTCATGTCTTTCCAAATTGCGGCCATTGGGTGCAAATTGAAAAAACAGAATTTTTTGCAGGTCAAGTAATAGAATTTTTGAATAAATAAGCGGATTTTTTACGTACTGCTTCCTGCTTTCAATATGTGCAAAAACCATTTTTTCTTTTCTTAACGTAATCAGAATTCGTTTAATTTAGCGAGGGGATGCTGATGATCACCGTTTGTAAAAAACATATTAAGAACGGAATAAACTTACTCAACACACCGCACGTACAAAAATTATCGCAGAAATATTGGGAGCATGAATGTATTTTTTGTGATGAACCAGCTCATTTTAAACTTTTTTATAGTACGCCTTACAGTACGTCCTATCGAAAATTCCTTTCCTTAAACAAAAATCATTCGTCGCTTACTGGTTAATTCTGAATTTAAAATAGAATCTTTTTGTTTTTAAGCCCGCGCCGGGTTTCGTTTGCTGGCTGCCCTCTGCCTATGGCAGTTTGGCTAGAGCATTCGAAGTCCGGCGTTTTAATTTATCTAAAAAACTCAATACAGGCTGAGCAGTTAATTTAAGTAAGAGAGAAGCTTTGATTCTTTAATAAAATTTTAATCTCCGTTCGATATATGAATTTGGAGATAAGCGAGATTCCCTTTTGCAGTGTCTCTGCAATATAACCCCAAATATACGCAGAGCGATTAGTCTCATCTATTTCCATTTCCATATGCGTTTACATCAGTTGAGATTAAGAAAATATGATGTCAAAAACGGTACAGTGCGCTTTTAGCATTTGGAAAGAAAAATAAATTACAAACTCTAAATTAACTAGTGTTACTCTAATGGCTTCAAGCAACAACAGAGTTTTTAATAAATTCATAGTTTTCAATTGATTAGGTTTTCTTAACAAAAACAAGATAGGCTGTAATCTTATTTTCCATAATGATTTTTAAAAATCTATTTCTCAATTTGAGCCTGTCGGCTTTAAAATATTTCTATAATAATTATTATAATTTCTATTGATTTTATGGGTATTTGCTGTTATATTATTAAAAAATGAAAATTAATTATCAATTATTGATAATTATCGAGTTTCAAATGAAGTAAGGGGGGATGAAAATGGAAGCCATACGAGCTGCAAGGGGTCCCCAGCTTCGTTGTAAAGGATGGCGGCAGGAAGCCCTATTGCGATTATTAGAAAATGTGCTAGAGAATGGGGAAAATCCTAAAGAGCTTGTCGTATATGCCGCATTAGGAAAAGCCGCTCGAAATAGGGGATCATATCAAGCGATTGTCGAGGCATTAAAAAATTTAGAGGAACATGAAACTTTAGTAATTCAGTCTGGTAAACCGATTGGTATTTTCAAGACACATGCTTATGCTCCGCTAGTCGTTATGGCGAACTGTAATTTAGTAGGGAAATGGGCAAATAGCGAAAATTTCTATGAACTTCAAGAGAAAGGATTGATTGCCTGGGGAGGTTTAACGGCTGGAGCCTGGCAGTATATCGGTTCTCAAGGGGTTATTCAAGGAACTTATGAAATATTCGCCACTATTGCTCGCAAGTATTTTCACGGCAGTTTGGCTGGCCGCTTTATTTTAACGGCTGGTTTAGGAGGAATGGGAGGTGCACAGCCGCTCGCAGGTGTAATGGCCAACGCAGCCATCTTGTGTGTAGAAGTGGATGAAGATCGAATTGATAGACGAATAGAAACAGGATATTTGCAAAAGAAAACACACAGTTTGGATGAAGCGCTGCAATGGATTGACCAAGCGAAAAGAGATAAAAAGAGTTTATCTGTTGGATTGGTTGGCAATGCCGCCCAAGTTTATCCGGAAATTTTAAAACGGGGAATCATCCCTGATATTGTGACTGATCAAACATCCGCTCACGATCTTGTGTATGGCTATATCCCGGAAAACTATACGATCGAGGAAGTACATGAAGCAAGAAAGCTAAACCCGAAAAAGCTGGCTGCTGATGCTCGCAAATCTATAGCAAAAGAAGTTCGGGCTATGCTGGAATTTAAGCGGCGCGGCGCCATTGTTTTTGATAACGGGAATAACATCCGGACACAGGCATCACAAGAAGGTGTTCATGATGCGTTCGAAATTGACATTTTCACCGAAGCATTTTTACGTCCATTATTTAGTCGAGCAATTGGACCATTTCGTTGGATTGCTTTGTCGGGGGATCCAGAAGACATTTACAAAATAGATGACTATATTCTTGAACACTTTCCTGACAATGAAATTGCGACCAATTGGATTAGGCTGGCCAAAGAGTATGTTCCATTTCAAGGATTGCCGGCGCGTATCGGTTGGTTTGGCCACGGAGATCGTACAAAACTGGCAACAGCAGTCAATGAAATGGTGCAAAAAGGCCAATTGAGCGGTCCGATTGCATTTACTCGTGACCATCTCGATGCTGCATCGATGGCTCACCCGAATATTATGACGGAACGAATGAAAGATGGAAGTGATGCAATTGCTGATTGGCCGCTTCTGAACGCTATGCTGAATTGCTCTTCAATGGCGGATTTAGTCGCTATTCATTCAGGCGGAGGTGGCTATACCGGTTATATGACAAGCGCCGGTGTAACGATAGTAGCCGACGGTACTGAGCAAGCAAGCATGAGATTAAATCTTACGCTTGATAATGATACAGGACTCGGTGTTTTACGTTATGCTGATGCAGGATATGAAGAAGCATTGGATGAGGTTGAGAAAAAAGGATTGCGGAGAATTGACATAAAGTAGTGATCAGCAACAGATAAATAGATAAGGAGGAATGATGGTTGTGCGTCAATTAACGAAAGACGACGTATTGGCCGCTGTAAAAGGAGGATCAGTCTTTGCTTCCGGCGGCGGCGGTTGGGTTGATCATGGTCTGGAAATTGGCATGGCGGCCATTGCAGTAGGAAAGCCGAAGTTAGTTTCTGTCGATGAATTGCAGGATGATGACATTATTGTCACTGCAACTGCCATCGGTGCTCCAGCGGGAACAACTGATTGGCAAATGCTTGGAAAAGATTATATAAAAGCAGTGCAGCTTGTACAAGAAAACTATAATGGAAAAGTTGTCGGTTTGATGACCCCGCAAAACGGAATGTCCAGCAGCATTAATGGTTGGCTTCCAGCCGCAGCACTTGATTTGGTTGTGGTTGATGCTACTGGGGATATGCGTGCTCATCCGACTGGTAAGATGGGGGCAATGGGGCTTGCTGGACGTTTGGATTTTGAAACGGTGCAGGCCGTTGCCGGAGGAAAACCAGAAACTGGATCGTACATTGAGTTAGTAGTCAAAGGGACGCCTGCGAAAACATCAAATATTTTGCGGACAGCATCAGATATGTCTGGAGGATTTATCGCTTGCGCGCGGCATCCTGTACCTGCTAGTTATGTGAAGCAGCATGCGGCTATCGGCGGCATAAGCCGAGCGTTAGAGCTTGGGTACGCGATTATGAATGCGGAACCGAAGGGGGCTGAAGCGGTAATAGAAACGATTTGTCAGACGACAAAAGGATATATTGTTGGAAGCGGAAAAGTGGTCAAAAAAGATGTCCATTACAAAGGCGCCTTTGATATCGGAACAATTTTGGTTGAAGGAGAGGGGAAAAAACTCACCCTTCATGTCATGAATGAGTATATGGCTGTAGATGACGAAAGAGGCAACAGGTTGACAACATATCCAGACGTCATTACAACACTCAATCCAAATACAGGGGAACCTGTCAGCGTTGGACATGTAGAAGAAGGAATGGACATCATTGTATTTAGCATTAACAAATCCAATATTCCATTGAGTTCTAGCGTGAAGGATCCTTTAGTTTACCCAGAGGTTGAGCAAGCATTAGGTATCAGCATTGCTGATTATGCTTTGGCAACTGATGAGAGTTAAGACAAAGCAGTTGGAAGGTGTAGTGAATGTCGCTAAATGGTTCGCAAACGTTAAAAAAAGCGTTAGACATTTTATTTGTCCTAGGAGAAGCAGAAACACCATTATCTGTAAGTGAAATTGCTCAACGAGCCTCAATTCCGGAGAGCACTGTCTATCGTTTATTGCAAACGTTAGAGAATAACGGAATTATTGAGAGGAAATCTAAAGGACAAATAACTCTTGGGTTACGCATTCTAGAATTAGCCCGCAGTCTAACGCAACAAATGGATCGTTATTTAAACGTAATTGCACGTCCGATAATGGAGAAAATTACTGAGAAAACGAATGAAACATCGATTCTAGCAGTTCGTTCAGGGATTGAAGTAATTTGTATAGAAAGTATCGCAAGCTCGCGCTTAATTCGATTTGCCATTGAGAATGGAAGATTGCTGCCTCTTCATCGGGGGGCATCTGGAAAAATTATTCTCGCATATGAAAATGAAAAAATAGTAGAACAAGTATTGCAAAAACTTTCGAGTGAGCAGGAGAAGAAGCAGCTCATTTCTGAATTAGAAAAAATTAGGAAGCAAGGGTACTGTATAACGATAGGAGAAGTAGATTCGGACATTTGCGGAATTTCAGCGCCTATCTTCAATTACCAGGGACGAGTTGTAGCGAGTTTGACTGTCGCAGGGCCTGCTGATCGGATTGACTTAGAAGCAAGAGAGAACATCGTTAGTGTAATAACGGATGCTGCTCATCAAGTATCGCAAAAATTTATCGAAACAGCTACTTTTTGATCATGGTCAGGAAGAGGGAGTGCAAATGGAGCAGAAAGTGTATGATCTCGTAATTGAGGGAAATATCGTGCTCCCTGATCGGGTGCTATATAATGGTTCAGTTGCTATCAAAGATGGAAAGATCGCATCTGTTTCTAAAATCAGCCATGAACGGAGATCACATAAAGTTTTGAAAGCTCATGGAAAATATGTTCTTCCAGGAGCGATTGACGCTCATGTTCATAGCTACAGCGCTTTGACAGAAGGCTTTACAGCCGCCACCCGCTCTGCTGCTGCAGGGGGAGTAACCACGATTATCGAAATGCCATATGATGCTGATCAACTTATATGCACAAAAGAAAGATATGCCGCAAAAAAACAAAAGCTATCCCAAGAGGCAGTAGTGGATGTAGCGATGCTGGCAACGATTAAACCGAAAAACGGGCTTGATCAAATTCCTCTTCTTGCTGAAGAAGGAGCATGCGGCTTCAAAGTTTCTATGTTTAATACGGATTCTGTCCGTTTTCCACGCATTGATGACGGTGAGCTGTTGGAAGCTTTTTCTCTCATAGCGAAAACCGGTTGTCCAGTTGGTGTTCATGCAGAAACGGACGAAATTGTTAGAAAATATATAGAAAAATACAAACAAAAAGGAGAGACAGACCCACGCGCTCATTGCTGGAGTCGTCCGAAAGTCGCAGAGTCTACCGCGGTTTTAACGGCGTTAGAACTAGCTTACTGGACTGGAGTTCACTTACACATATATCACTGTACGTTTCCGCGCATTTTTGAGCTGGTTCAATGGTTCCGCCAACAAGGCACTAAAGTGACCGCAGAGACGTGCACTCACTATTTGATTTTATCCGAAGAAGACATGCCTTCCTTGCACGCAAGGGGAAAAATAAATCCGCCGTTGCGGACAAAGGAAGATGTGGAACAATTATGGATTCAGCTTTCACAAGGAATGATCGATTTGGTCACTTCAGATCACGCTCCTTGGACGATTGACCGAAAAAATCATGCGGATATTTTCCAAAACTCATCAGGAGCCCCGGGAGTTGAAACGCTGTTGCCGCTGCTTTACAGCGAAGGGGTTGCAAAAGGAAGAATATCTATGCTTACGCTTGTCCATCTACTTAGTGAGAATCCAGCCAAGACGTTTGGTTTATCGCACTGTAAAGGAAGGATAGAGGAAGGGATGGATGCTGATTTAGTGGTATTAGATCCCAACCAAAGCTGGGTATTAAATGAGTCTGAGCTGCACTCTCATGCCGGATGGAGTCCTTATCACGGTTTTACTGTTCAAGGGAAAATTATTAACACATTTGTAAGAGGAAAGCTTGTATATGATGGAAAAGTCATCGGAAATCCAGGTGATGGCAAGTTCATCCACGCAGAGCACGATGCGGTTAAAAAATCATTGCAAAGTGATACAGTGAGGTGCTCTGTTCAATGAGAGTCAATACTGAGCGTTTGAAAGAAGATATTGAAGCTTTGGCTAATTTTGTCGACAAAAGTCAGATTGGTTGGACAAGAAGGGCCTTTACACCGATTTATGAAGATGCAAGGGGCTGGCTCAAGGATAAAATGAAATCATTAAATTTAGAGGTTAATATTGATGCCGCAGCCAATGTGATTGGAACTCTTCCCGGAAAAGAAAAGCATCTTCCTGTCATCATGATCGGTTCTCATATTGATACCGTCAAAGGCGGCGGAAGATTTGACGGCATCATCGGGGTTGTCGCCGGTCTAGAGATTGTTCGGTTGCTTAAAGAAAATGGAATACAGCTGCGTCATCCGTTGCAAGTGGTTGATTTTACAGCGGAAGAACCAAGTGAGTTTGGCATTTCAACGATCGGCAGCCGAGGAATGGTGAATAATTTGCCGGAAACAATGCTGTTTAGGAAAGATTTGCAAGGAATTACGCTGCGGGAAGCATTAAAGCGATCTGGAGGAAATCCAGAGCGATTGACGCTTGAAGCGCGTAAACCGGGAGATGTAGCTCTATATTTAGAGTTGCACATTGAACAAGGTCCGGTGCTTGAGCAGACAAACCATCAGCTTGGCGTTGTTCGAGGCATTGCAGGTATTCAGCGTTATCGCCTCACTGTTGAAGGAGAACCGAATCATGCTGGAACAACACCTATGAACCTAAGAAAAGATGCGCTTACTGCAGCTGCTGAGATCATTCTTTGTTTCGAACAGCTTTGCCAGGAAACCTACCAGGAAGAAGTTGTAGGAACCGTTGGAAAACTCATGAATGAACCGAATGCAGCGAATGTCATACCAGGAAAGGTGACTTGCGAACTGGAGATTCGCTCGCTGGATAAAGATATTCAAGACATGATCATAACTCAGCTCCATCATGCTGCCTTGCAAATTTCAAAGCGACGCGGGGTTTCTGTTCAATTTGACTGCTTGTCACAATCAGAACCGATTCTTGTACAAAATAATGTCCGCAGTGTAATTGAGCAGGCATGCAAAGAGGTGGCACCCACAATGTTTTTATCGAGCGGTGCCGGCCATGATGCCAATCAAATAGCTCGTATTGCTCCAATCGGTATGATCTTTGTGCCGAGTAAAAACGGCAGAAGCCACTGTCCTGAAGAATGGACTGATTATGAAGATGTCGCTTTAGGTGTGCAAGCATTGTTGAAGGCGTTGCTGCTGTTTGACCAGCAGCTGGACTGAAATGCCGGTAAAAAAATGAAAAAACGAAAGTGTGGATAGGGATGGAGTACTTAAAAGACACCGTGACCTATATTTTTGAAAATTCAGATCGTTTTTTGGAGGCTTTGCAGGTTCATTTGGGGCTTAGTTTTATCGCGTTATTGATATCAATGTTAATTTGTATTCCATTGGGGATCGTATGTGCCAAAAAGCCAAAGCTTTCAGGATTGATTATGAATGTATTCAATTCTTTACGAGTTATTCCTAGCTTGGCTATTATTGTGATCATATTGCCAATCATGGGAATGGGATTTTATCCAGCATTAATCGCTTTGATCATTCTGGCATGTCCGCCGATTACGATCAATACCTTTTTAGGATTTCGAGGAATTGATTCTTCCATTATTGAAGCTGCGTCTGGTATGGGAATGGACAGCAAACAAATTTTGACCAAAATAGAAATTCCTCTCGCTCTTCCAGTCATCATTGCTGGCTGTCGAACAGCTGCAGTCGAGATTATTGCTAGCGCAACCTTAGCTGCCTTTATTGGCGGCGGAGGATTAGGAACATTCATTGTTAACGGAATGGGAATGTATAACATTCCTCTGTTGCTAGTCGGAGCATTGCCAGTTGCTTTTTTGGCTATCTGTTCCGAAGTTTGCTTCGCAGCGGTAGAGCGTTTGGTCACGCGCTATCAAAGGGATTAGAGGAAAACATAGGTTAATTGATCTGAATATTATTTATTTTACTTTCTGTTATGAAAATAGGAGGAGTTATCATGAAAAAAAGACTTATTCTTTTATTTACTTTAGTCGTTTTACTAATATCCACGGCTGCTTGCGGCGGTCAAAAAGAATCGGAAAACACAAGTGATAAAAATGAGACGACTATCAAAGTTGGATCGAAAAACTTTACAGAATCGCTTATTTTAGGAGAGATTTATTCTCTAGCTTTGGAGGAAGCTGGTTATAAAGTTGAAAGAAAATTAAATTTAGGCGGTACAATGGTTGCTCATACAGCATTGAAAGAGGGAGAAATTGATATGTATCCGGAATATACGGGTACAGGGCTAATCAATATTTTACAAGAAAAACCTATGTCTGATCCGCAAAAAGTATATGATCTTGTATCCCAAAAATATAAAGAGAAGTTTAATCTTGTTTGGCTAGAACCAACAGATGTAAACAACTCCCAAGCTTTAGTCACGACAAAAAAAGTAGCAGAAAAGTACGGAGTAACGACTTTGTCGAAATTGGCGGAAGTCGCTCCAAAATTAAGACTGGCGGCAGTTCCAGAATTTGAAGAACGCGATGACGGTTTAAAAGGTTTGCAAAAATTTTACGGCGGGTTTCAGTTTAAATCGGTGCAATTATTTGACTACGGAATTAAATATCGCGTAATCCTTAATGATGAAGCGGATGTGACAGTCGGATTTACGACTGACGGCGATTTGACTAATGAGGAATTGGTACTGCTTGAGGACGACAAAAAGTTTTGGCCTCCATATTATGTAGCACCTGTCATTCGTGAAGAAACTTTGGAAAAAGATCCGAAAATTGAGGAAGTGCTGAATAAAGTTTCCAAACACTTGAATAATAAGGTTGTGCAAAATTTGAATGCCGAGGTTGATATTCAAAAACGTGAATACACTGAAGTAGCAAAAGAGTTCCTTGAAGAAAAAGGCATTATTAAAAAGTAATTATGCCTAAATCCGAGTGAAACCAGGAACTTTCAAAGGCGGTGGTTTCGTGTCAAACATAATTATTCAGTTTGATAAGGTGAGCAAGACGTTCCCCAAAGCCAGCAAACCTTCTGTCTATGAAACGAGCTTATCAATAGAAGAAGGAAGCTTCATCACCATTTTGGGAACATCGGGATCAGGAAAGACGACATTATTAAAAATGATAAACAGAATTCATGAGCCTTCATCAGGAAAAATTTTTGTTCAAGGAGAAGATATTACAAAAGTTCCAGTGACACAACTTAGGCGTAAAATAGGGTATGTCATTCAGCAAATCGGTCTGTTTCCTCATATGACTGTCAAAGAAAATATAGCGACAGTGCCGAGAATTTTGAAATGGGATGGAGAAAAGATCAACGAGCGCGTAGATTTTCTTTTAAGGCTTGTTCATCTGCCGCCTGAGGATTTTCGTGATCGATATCCAAGACAATTGTCTGGAGGGCAGCAACAGCGAGTGGGGATTGCCAGAGCGATGGCTAGTGATCCAGATATTTTATTAATGGATGAACCTTTTGGTGCAATTGACGCCATTACCCGTTCCAGTTTACAGGATGAACTGCTGGCAATTCAAAAAAAGATGCGCAAAACGATTCTTTTTGTGACACATGATATTGAGGAGGCGCTCAAGCTAGGGGACAAAATTATTGTGATGAATGAAGGAAAAGTCCAGCAATTTGATACGCCGATTAACATCCTTATGAACCCAGCTAATGAATTTGTCAGCCAACTTGTTAAATCAGACGATGTTTTCCAATTACTTTCTTTTTTGAAGGCAGAAAAAGCAATGGTTCCGTTGCAAGGGGAAATGCATGAAAAAAGTGTGGAAGTTTCAACGGAAACAAATCTTAAAACGGTTCTTTCTCTGTTGCTGAAAAAGGATTTAGACAATGTGGTTGTCGTCGACAATCAAAACAAACCTGTAGGACAAATTGGTCTGGAGCAATTGAAAATAAAGGATCAGGATTCCTTATATTCGGTAAGCAGGTGAAGCCTATGGTAAATTATATTACTAATTATTATGACACTATTTTGGCGCTGTTTCTTGATCACCTTCGCTTGACGTTTGGTGCGCTGGCAATTGCCCTATTATTTGCTCTTCCAGTAGGTTATCTTTTGACTCGCTGGAAGAGTCTTTCTGTACTGGTATTGTCAATATTGGGAATTATTTATGTTATTCCCAGCATGGCATTTTTTGCTTTGCTCATTCCTTTTTTAGGATTGGGCATGAAGCCGGCTATCTTTGCGCTTGTCGCTTACAGTCAGCTGATTTTGGTGCGTAATGTAATGGTTGGTTTTCAATCAATTGATCAAGCGATTATTGAGGCGGGTAAGGGAATGGGGCTTAATTGGTTTCATTTATTTTGGAAAATAGAGTTGCCTCTAGCGTTGCCAATTATTCTTGGCGGCGTACGGATTGCAGCTGTTGCGATTATTGGCATTGGAACGATTGCAGCATGGATAAACGCCGGCGGCTTAGGAGTTCTTTTATTTGAAGGTCTTTACCAAAATTCAACTCATAAGATTATCATTGGGACTATACTCGTTTCCACCTTAGCGCTCATAACGAACTATATTTTGTTAAGACTTGAGAACCGTTTGGCATTAAAAGCGAAAGGGCAGCTATAAAACATTCATAAAAGAGAGGGTTTTTCATGGGGCAACAAACAATTATCCTCGATGGCAAGTCACTCACGATTCAACAAGTTGCTCAAGTTGCTGAACAAAAGGCTGAAGTAGAAATCAGCCAGGAGGCTATGGAACGGCTTCATGCTGCCAGAGAGTTAGTGTTGAATTGGGATTCGGTCCATGCCCCTGTTTATGGATTTAATACAGGGGTTGGGATTAATAAAGATCGTCAGGTGCATGAAAAACAATATGAGCAATTCAATAGAAGTTTAATTTTATCCCACTGTATTGGTGTAAAGCCGGAAGCAGATGAGAAGACGGTTAGAGCCGCGATGCTCATTCGTTTAAATACATTGTTATTAGGTTATACCGGCGTACAGCCGGAAATAGCACAAATGTACAAACGCTTTTTAAATGAGGGAATTCATCCGGTCATACCAGAAAGAGCCTCTGTTGGGGCAGCGGATTTGGGAAATCTAGCTCATATCGGATTAGCTATGATTGGCGAGGGAGAAGTCGTTTATCGGGGAAAAAGAATGAATGCAAGCGAGGCGCTGAAGAAGGCGGGTATAAAATCAATTGTTCTCGGTCCGAAAGATGGCTTAGCCATTGCCAGCTCTAATGCTTTTGCTGCAGCCAAGGCATCGCTGCTGCTGAATGAAGTTAAACAATTAATCGACTTGTCCGACATTGTATTTGCTCTTTCTCTCGAAGGGTTGAACGGCAATATTTCCCCTTTAGATGAGTCTGTTTTAAGAATACGGCCTTTCCCTGGAAATTTAGCAAGTGCCGGATTAATAAAGGCTTGTCTTGAAGGAAGCTATTTGTCGTTGCAGCACTTAAATCGGCCGCTTCAGGATCCGCTAAGCTTCAGAGGAGCTTTCGCCGTGCACGGCGCTGTTAGGGATGCGATCGATTATACTGAACAAAATCTGCTCATACAATTAAATTCAAGCGATGATAATCCATGTGTTCTGGTGGATGAACAGCGGATATTGTCATGTTCCAATTACGAAGTAACGACTTGGGTGCTGGCAATTGAAATGCTTGGACAGGCTCTTGCACATTTGTCCAAAATATCTTGTTTCCGTACGATCAAATTGTCATCACCCAATTTTTCAGGACTGCCGCGCTTTTTATCTCCTGATAACGGTCAAAACGTATTGGCTTTTAGTACAATTCAAAAAACCTTTGCGGCGCTTGACGCAGAAATTCGCCATCTGTCTAATCCAATAAATGCTGATTTTATAGCGTTATCAGGGGAAATTGAAGATCATGCCAACAATTCTGTTCAAGTGGTTGACAAAACAGCAAAAATAGTTGATAACTTGTATTACATTTTGGGAATAGAAGCGATGCATGCTGCTCAGGCGATTGATTTGAGAAAAGATATAAGTCTTGGTCATGGAACGGAAGTGGCATATAAGATGATCAGGCAGGAAGTCCCTTTTTTAGATGCTGACAGAAACCTGTCAGTTGATATTGAGAAAATGTACAAGTTGTTGAAGTCAGGAGAAATTTGCCGTGCAGTAAGAGACAAATTAGGGGGAAATTTGTTGGGGCGTTATGAGGTGTCATAATGATCAAGATTAATGTACAGCGATTGATGAAGCATATAAAAGATTTGAGTAAATTTGGTCACGACCCTAATGGAGGCGTGACCAGATTTCCTTTTACAGCCGAGGAACGCGAAGCTAAACAATACATAGTACACTTGATGAAACAAATAGGCTTAGAGATTTACGAAGATGAAATAGGAAATTTATTCGGAAAACGTGTAGGAACTGATTCTGCTTTGCCGTCAATTTTAATCGGCTCCCACTTGGATACAGTGAAAAATGGCGGCATGTTTGATGGTGCCCTTGGGGTATTAGCCGGTATAGAAATATTACAGACGATGATGGAACAAGGCATTCAAACGAGGCATTCCATTTCAGTTGCGGCATTTACTGATGAAGAAGGAGTGCGATTCTCAACCGGTATGCTTGGCAGCCGGGCATTGACGGGGGAATTGCAAGAAGAAGAGCTGTTTCAGTATAAGGATGAAAATGGCATAAGCATTGCTGATGCGATGGTGCAATGTGGATATAATCCGAAATTAGTGCACCGCGCGCGACGTTGCTCTAAAGAATTCAAAGCTTTTCTCGAGCTGCATATTGAACAAGGAAAAGTGCTTGAAAGTGAACAAGCACCTGTAGGAATCGTTACTGGCATTGTAGGTGTCAAATGGTTAAAGGTAACCATTAGAGGAGAAGAGGGACATGCAGGAACGACACCAATGGCGATGCGAAAAGATCCAGTTACAGTAGCCGCCCGTTTAATTGATTTTGTGGAACAAAAAGCACAGCAGAGCGACGGATTGCGAGCAACCGTTGGAAGTATCCGCGTGTTCCCCGGGAGTATAAACGTTATTCCGCGTGAAGTGGAATTATTTTTCGATATTCGTCATCTATCTTGGGAGCTTATTTGTCAAATGGAAGATGATATCCAAATGTTTTTATCTGCATGCTGCAATACAAAAGGCATGACTTTTACAGTAGAAGCGACTCATGAGCTAAAACCGGTTAGCTGCTCTCCTGTATTAATCGAAGCGATACAAACAGCAGCGAAACGAACAGGGACAAAATTTCTGATGCTGCCAAGCGGAGCGGCTCATGATGCTATGATATTAGCTTCTTTAACAAAAATCGGAATGGTATTTGTCCGGTCAAAAGACGGCATCAGCCATAGTCCATTAGAGTGGTCGGATGCTGATGATATTGAAGCAGCCGCCAATATACTGCTGCACGCTCTTTTAGATATCGCCGAAGCTGAAAAAATATGAAAAGATAACATGATCTAGAGAGATTTTTTAACAATTTAGGTTTTTGCCGACGAGTAAATAGTTAGACTATCATTTTGGTTAAAGTTGCAAAAAATCGTATATAGATTTTCTTCTTGGCTGACGGCTTCTTCGCCTTTGGCAGTCCGCTTAAAGCCTCTGAACCCCAACGCTTAGTTCATGAAAAGAGGCCGCTCAGCAAGGAGAACAAATCATCCAGCCATGCGAAGCGGCCTGAAGAAGCTGCTCATTGCATCGCTTTATGGTGAACAGAAAAAACACATTTTTATGGAAGCGGATCTATCATTATTTTTAATAAGATTGTCGATACAACACTTGCTCTCTTGGTATCTTCTCTGCGGTGTGCCTCGGACTCATTTAGCTTCTTTTGAGAGTCCTTAAAAAATAATTTGTTTTTTTCCTCTTGTCATCATTATTCGAAACTATCTTCTTTACCACAATTGATTTATTCTAGGTGCAAAAACCTTTAAAGCCGCCCCGGTATGGAGCGGCCATGTTGTTTTTTTGATCTTTCTCTGCGTATGAATACGTAATTTAGCATGCCAAATTTCTGCTGCAATCCAGTTCCGGCAAGTTGGTCACAGCACTTTCAACGAAAATAACGGTCAGCTTGCTGGAAACGTAAAACTTGAAAGCTAATACACAAACTGCTTAGCGCAGGTACAGCTGTCATTGTGACGGATCACTTGCATTTGGGGGAATGTGTTATCGGATCAGACCCGGTAAATATCGTCACAACTTGTCTGTTCTTATAAAAGTTTATGACTGCTCGGTCTTGACATTGCGGAACCGATTCAAGCCAACGCGGCGGCAAAAGCTGCCGAAATCCTCACCAGGCTCACGCTCGCAAACGAACGCCTCGAGTACAGGTCGGACGGTGTCGACCAGTTGATCGAACGGTACAGTTTCCGTGAATCGTTCGTTTAGTGCTGTGCCGAGTGAATTTCCGCCTAAAAAAATATCATACTTGCCAGGTGCACGGCCGATAAAAGCGATGTTGGCGTTGTACGGGCGCGCACAGCCGTTTGAGCATCCAGTCATGCGGACGGTGATGGTCTCGTCCGAGAGGCCAAGCTCATGAAACAGCTGCTCAAACTGTGGCAACAGATCGGGCAGAGCCCGCTCCGACTCGGCCAGCGCAAGTCCGCAGGTCGGCAGGGCTACACATGCCATTGTATTTTTTCGGACTGTTGATAGCTCATGTGGAAGCGGCACTCCCGCAGAGCGCAATCGCTCTTCAATCGCCGGTCGAAATTCGTCTGGAATGCCGCTCAGGATCACATTTTGCTGCGTGGTGAGGCGAACGGTCGGACGAAATTCGCGCACAATGTTTTGAAGTGCCGATTTCAATTTCATGGTTTCAGTATCTTTAATACGACCATATGGAACGAACAGGCCAAGGTAGCTTATCCCGTCACGCTCACGGTGCCAGCCGAGATGGTCGTGCCCGTTGTGCCATTCCAGCTTTCTCGGTGGCTCTAAAGTACGCCCAAGCCTTGTCTCAACCTCTTGCCGGAACCAATCCAGTCCTCGCCGGTCGATTAAATATTTCATGCGGGCAAAACGGCGGTTTGAGCGATCTCCGAAGTCCCGTTCGATGGTCACAATGGCTACGCAAGTATCAAGGATTGTGTCTACGACATCCTTCCTGGGCACATAACAAAGCGGACTCGCCAGCCTCGGATAAGTTGTCTGAACGACCGCCGTTCGTCCCATACCGCCGCCTACCAGCACAGTATAGCCAGCAACGTGTCCGTTCTCGATATGTGCCACAAGTCCGATGTCATTGTCGTACACATCGATGCAGTTATCTCCTTCCGGTACCATCGCAACCTTGAACTTGCGCGGGAGGTATACATCACCGTACAGCGGCTCCTCAGTCTCTCCATCAGAAAGCTGAACCGGTTCGCCGTCAAGCCAGATTTCGTGATACGCATTTGTCTTAGGACTCAGCCGATCAGTCAGTGCAAGCAGATCTTCCCGCATCTCGGCGCGGAACGGCTCATCGCCTGGCTTTGCGCAACAGATGATGTTCCGCCCCGAATCGCCGCAGGCGCCAAGTGTTGTGATTAGTGATTCGTTCAGCCTTTTTATGGTAGCCTTCAAGTTCCCTTTCAGTATGCCGTGAAGTTGGATGGTTTGACGCGTCGTAATGCGCAGCGTCCCGTATTCCGAATATTCATCGGCTAAGCGATCGAACACCAAATATTGATCCGGATTCAACACCCCGCCTGGTATTCGAGCACGCACCATCATCGAGTAATGCTTCTCTTTGCCTTCTTTCAAAAGCTTGTGCCGCAAATCCCGGTCGTCCTGCTGGTAAACACCGTGAAACTTCAATACCTGTACATTTTCTTCCGAAAACATCGGTTTGCCATCTTGAAGAGCTTCCTTGATTGTCCCTCGTAAATAGCGGCTTTGTCGCTTAATCACTTCGATTTTTGATTCTTTTTTGTTTTGAGTAGACAAATACAATCACTCCTCCCTGAATTCTGATTTGTTTACTATGATATAAAGAAAAAGACGAAAACACACCATCCAAAAGGACGTCAATTTGACCCATCCACTACAAAACTTGTTATATTTTTCAGCCGATCTATATGGTGAGCTGTTAGGAGCAGTCATCAAGAAAGGAGGCGTCTCCATACGGAAATGTGTGCGGATCAGATTCAGGATTTGTGAAATCTGCGTTTGCAGGATCAGGGAAAAAATCGTTCTAGAGGATACAGATTTAATTAACACGCAAAAAAGTAAACGAATGGAATTTCTTTTTTTGCTGTAAAAGTCAGGATAAACATGGTTCTTACGTTCTTTTGGTGAAAAATCGAGGTCATTGATAACACAGAGATAAAAATACTTATTTGTACACTCATTTTCTCCATTAACCTCCTTCCCATCACCAAGATTGAGTAAGAACCATAAACATGTACATTGTTGACTGTTTAAGAGTGTACATGTTTTTTTCTCTTTAAGTGATTTTGATATGTACAATATTAATCAAGGTCGCGCATGTTAAAATCTTGTCCAATCACTTTTGTGCATTCTTAAACTAGCATTTCATTTCTGCCGATTCACCCCGCACCTTTAAATGTAATGAAGGGGGGAATCAGTTTTTTTTATCATGATATTCTTGAAATACCTTCCTATATTGTAATAAAATGAAAATAGATTCATAGAACTTTAGTTCTATCAGGAGGTGGGATGCGAAAAAACTTAGGACTTTTGTATATATGGTCAGGGAAATGAGAATTTCCTTTTTCAACCGGCATGATCCGGTAAGGAAGGGAATTTGCAAACCCTAAAACCTGTGAAAAATGTGCTTGCCCTCATAACAGTGTGTGCATGCTGCAGACAGCTGGCAGAAAACTATATGATTGATCAAATAGTCACTAAATTCAGGTAAAGAGGCATTTGGCAAATAGAACATTTGAAAGAAGAGGGCTGATTTTTATAATAAGATATTTTTGACATTTAAGGCTTAAGCTGACCTCATGATCATGGTAATTGCCGCATGACAAATATGCTCCTGTTCCATGAAGCTTGTACATATCATAGTTTGAAAAAGAGCCAATCACAAAATAAGCAATTTCTTTTATAAAATAATTTCGAATTTTTTCGATATGATAAAAATAGGACTAAAAAATGATACAATGAAAGCGATTATAAAATTGGGAGGGGAAATGAAATGAAAGCAGCAAGATGGCACAACGCTAGAGACATTCGAGTAGAGGAAGTAGAAGAACCGAAAGCAGGGAAAGGAAAAGTAAAAATTAAAGTAGAATGGGCAGGAATTTGCGGAAGCGATTTACACGAATATGCGGCAGGTCCAATTTTTGTTCCTGTTCAAGAGCCTCATCCTGTCAGTAAAGATGTGGCGCCAATTATCATGGGCCACGAATTTTCTGGTCAAGTAGTTGAAGTTGGAGAAGGCGTTACGAAAGTAAAGGTTGGGGATCCTGTCGTTGTAGAACCTATTCTTCGCTGTGGAGAATGCCCAGCTTGTAAAAAAGGTAAGTACAATCTTTGCGAATCTTTAGGATTCCACGGTTTATCCGGTGGCGGCGGCGGATTCTCTGAGTATACTGTCGTTGATGAGCATATGGTGCATAAAATGCCTGAAGGTCTTTCTTATGAACAAGGAGCATTGGTGGAGCCTGCGGCTGTAGCCTTGCATGCTGTTAGATTAAGCAAAATCAAACCTGGCGATAAAGCCGCTGTGTTTGGAACAGGTCCTATAGGTCTTCTTGTGATTGAAGCATTAAAAGCAGCTGGCGCTGCAGAAATTTATGCAGTAGAAGTTTCCAAAGAACGTTTGCAAAAAGCGAAAGAACTCGGTGCTACATCTGTCATCAATCCAATAGAGGAAGATCCGGTTCAAAAGCTTCATGAATTAACCGATGGCGGAGTCGACGTTGCGTTTGAAGTAACGGGAATACCGGCTGTTTTACAACAAGCTATTGACAGCACTGCATTTGAAGGAGAAACAGTCATCGTTAGCATATGGGAAAAAGAAGCGGGCATTCAGCCAAATAATATCGTATTAAAAGAAAGAAATGTAAAAGGAATTATTGCATACCGCGATATCTTCCCTGCTGTAATGGAATTAATGAAACGAGGCTACTTCCAAGCAGAAAAACTCGTTACGAAACGAATTAAGCTAGATGATATTGTAGCAGAAGGATTTGAAACGCTGATAAAAGAAAAAGACCAAGTGAAAATTTTGGTAAAACCAGAATAAACATTTAAGCAGAGTAGGGAGAAAACGGTGCGGACAAGCTGATGCTTCAATAGATGGATGCAATGTGAAAAACGCGGTGCACCGTTTGGCGAGCAGGGAGAAAGTTGCAGGGGATTTGCCGATGCTTAAAAATACATACAAACCAAATAAGTAAGGTTAAATCCCCTCTCTCTATCCAAATTTTTTTTCGGGAGCCTTAATCATTCCATAAAAATTCCGTTGGTTCAAAAACATGTAAATACGTTAAGACATCGGTACTTGGGGGATAATTTTGCCTTCGATACGTTCAAAGATGTCATCTTTAGTCCATGGTTTTTAAGACCAATAATAGCTTTAGAAGGCTCTTTTGAAATTCGGACAAGTTCAGCCACTGTTTTTGCAAGTTCAATTGTTCCACAAGGATAGTTAATCTCTGTAGCCTTTATGCCGTCCATCCAAGCATGAACATGTACAATCGCTCCTACCTCCGGGTGTTCTTTATAAATCATCCAGTGCTCAATAGCGTCGACAGATGCCCTTTTTGGTGTTATATTCGGGGGAACGCTTACTTTCATGGCATTTTTATCAGGATCATATCCACTTATTAAGAGAAAATCTTCACCGACTGTTTTCATATCTGCTTTGTTAATTCCGCTTGCACTCATCCAAAAGCTTTCACTGTCCCGTCTGGCACTGAGGTTTCCATAGCTTAGTCCTCCTAATCCGTAAAGTTTTTTTAAATGGCGAAGACCACGAGGTGTAAGATATTCTTCCGATGGAAATGGAGCGGGAAGTAAATTCATGCGATCAAGCTTTTTTCCGTATTCGCTTAATGATCTCGTAATCTCATCTCCGTTCCACATCTCTTCCGGAAGATCATCATAAAAATTATTGTCAATGACTAACTGCGAAGCTGCGAGCGGTTCCAATCTTTCAAAAATTTGTTTAAAAAATGTTTCTTCTTCTCCTTTTCTATACTCCAATTTATAAATACCTTGTTTAGGTGTAAGAAAATAAATATCTGTTGTTTCATTATCGTTATCTAAGATATACATAAATGATTTGCTAAAGACCTGATTAAATACGGATAGGCTGATTTCCTAAAGGTAAAAGATGTAAAAACGGGGAAAGTGTCAATCCGAAAAAAAGGGGTAGCTTTTTCGGGTTAAAAACAGGAGCGCCTGTTCTTCCGGTTGCGATTATTTGTCTAGATGCGAAAAAGTGGATTCGAAAGCCAGTAAAAGTTGTTGTTGGGCCAATGATGTATTTAGATGAACTTGAAAGTTCCATTTATACTGCATTTGCTGAGGCTGTTATGAAACTTATGATGGTGTTGCAGCAATCAAAAAAGGTTAGTCTCCCATAGCTAGAACTGATTTAGCAGGAAGAAATCAAAAATTTCCTCGAAATCTAACAGGAGGAACGGCATAGAAGCTACCATCGAAACTCAGCGAATGTGTTTGTAAATGGCTACATTTAACCATATTATTATATTAAAAAAGGGGAAAAGGGATTCTTCCTTTCCAAACAGGAGACTGCCCTATCTATCTTGCATTACACACAAAATTCTTGACGGTACCGTAAAGGACGTAAACGACATTTAGTTAGCAAATATTGATGATAACGATAACATCAAAATTTTTTTGTACTAATAAAAATAGAATGCCAAGCCATTATTAGTGTAAAAACCACTCTCCGATCAGTACTTGAAGCAAATCAGTACTCTTTTTCCACCGCTTAATCCTGTTAAGCGTAAATCCAAACAAAAGGCGGCAGATCAGAATAAAAATTGTTGCTTTGGAACAAGCCGCAAAACACTTAACGGATGGATAAATGGAAATTATATGTGGTAGCAGGAAATTAAATCAAGGGGTGTACAATAGTATAGCTTCAATATAAGCGGAGCAAATTTTCAAGCAAAAAACGGGCAACTCCATAAGGAAGCTGTCGACCGCATAAATGTATTAACTTAAGAAAACGGAAATGAAAAACGACGAATCCTTGAAAACGGGAATCGGAATCTCCTAAATCT
This sequence comes from Aeribacillus sp. FSL W8-0870, assembly GCF_037963755.1. NCBI lineage: Bacteria > Bacillati > Bacillota > Bacilli > Caryophanales > Bacillaceae > Aeribacillus > Aeribacillus sp. FSL W8-0870. Next base: position 3,346,846 of record NZ_CP150165.1, on the reverse strand, counting down.
CCGAAAACGAAATGGGAAATGCCCAAACCCTCCGAATCCACCGAAAGGAGATCCGAATCCACCAAAGCCAAATTGTCTTTCTTCTTCGTTATCTTCTTCTCGTTGGTCGCCAATAGGTACTAATAAATAGGCATGATCATTATCGGCTTTATCAATAATGCCATCATACATTTTTCCATCGTCCATTTCCAGCAAGACGTAATAATGCTTATGTCTTTTGCAAAAATCATGCTTGCTCACATGGTGATCATAATGATCCCGATCATGCATATTTTCTTCATACGGCTCCTGAGGATTCGCATATGGAACTTGATGATCTAGGTTATAAGTATAGTTCGAGTTATAATCATATTGCATGTTGATTTCTCCTTTCCTGAAATTCGATTATATTGTATTCACCTAATTTTTCTTTGCTACAAAAAATAACATTTGATTGGATATGTCAAGCAATCATCCCTTTTGCAACATAATACAACTCCTTCAATCTATGTCTCATTCATTTTTTCTGCAAAGATAGTAAAGAAGTTTTTTCTTTTGTCTTTTGTTACTCATCAAAAAATTTTTTAAAGGATTGCCAGTAAACTGAGGAAAAAACAAAGATCAATTCCTTGTATTTCAAGTGATAGCCGACGGTCATTGGGGATTTTTCCCATTGACAGCATAAATGGAGTTGTGTGAATAGATTCCTGTAAATAGGAGAAAATTGTAATAAAATAGATAGAGAATTTACAAAAAACTTGGCAAGACAGTGCATGGGAACATCTTTCATTTGAATGTGCAAACGAGATGAATGTATCAACGGATTGGTAACCAAGCAGGAAAGTGGTTGAACCGCTTAATCGGCAAACAAGCAGTTGTTGCTTTCTAATCCATCTAGAAAACTTCCGACAACCTTCTTCTGTACAAGAAGCTTCATCGAGAAACACCCACCTCTAAACGAAGTAAATGTGGAGATGATAAAACCATGCCAAATAAAACGGTTTTGGCATAATATATAAAACTTTCATATCTTTAATAAAGGAAAGATCTTTAGTATGTATTATTTTATCGTCAATAAAATCTCAGGAAACGGAAAAGGATTAAAAGTTTGGAAAAAGACTGAAAAGTTGCTGCAAGAAAAACAGATAAATTATCAAGTGCGCTTTACCAATCGTCCAAAACATGCAGCAGAAATTGCTAAGGAGTTGTCTTCTGAAAAATGTTATGCTGTTGTAGCCGTAGGAGGAGATGGTACAATCCATGATGTTGCTAACGGGTTAATCAATTCGAATATACCTTTGGGTGTTATTCCTGCAGGATCGGGAAACGATTTTGCAAGGGCTCTTGATATACCAAAGGACTATAAAAAGGCTTTAAAACGTATTTTAATGGGAAAACAAAGAAAAATTGATATTGGAAGAATTGGCAACGAATACTTCATTACTGTAATGGGGATCGGTTTTGACGGTAAAGTCGCCGAGATAAACAATGGCTCGAAATATAAAAATTGGCTGAATTTTATTAGATTAGGTAATCTTTCATATGGACTTAGCTTCTTGCATGTTTTATTAAAATATCGTCCTGTCAGCATTCAATTAATGGTTGATGGGGAGAAACTAGTTTTTTGTAATGTATGGTTAATTGCAATTGCCAATATCTCAAACTATGCGGAGGTATTAAAATATGTCCAAATGCTTGTTATAATGATGGACTATTTGACATTTGTATAGTACACGGCATGAATAAATGGGAGCTGTTGCGCACTTTTCCAAAGGCGTTTAAAGGCAAACATATACTACATCCTGGTGTAACCATGATAACAGGAAAACAAGTGGAAGTTATCTCCGAATTACCTGTTATTGTGCAAGGAGATGGCGAGATTCTCACTAAAACTCCGATGAGTGTGACGATTCAAAGAGGTGGGTTGCTTATCATTTAAATAGTGGCCGGTCATTGTAAAGATTAATGATCTTAGTGAGAACACGAATTAGGTATTTCTGTTTAGGAAGTCATTCATCATAATTAGTATAAAAATGGAAAAACAATTTAATACACATGCATTCCAAGTCTTTTCTTGTTAACTTATAAGGGATGTAAATGTCTCTCAATAAAAAGATTTTCTTAAGATAGCTTTATTATCAATTTGAAAATTGGGGAATTATAAAATCGTTATTGGACTTTAAATGCAAAAGTTATTTACTGAATGTTTGTAAATATAATAAATTTTAATCTTTTCAACGTTGCAGATATATTAGTTTTAGGCCAAAAAAAACAGTCAGGAAATTAAAATCTTTGGAAGATGTGGCGAGTTTCTGATATTTTTCGTACAAGTTTGTATTTTTTCTCAGAGTTCATGAGCGTTTGTACATTTGATTTCGCTAACGAACTGTTTGATGATTACAGCTTACTCATAACGCATTTTTTATGGATTTTAGTCTATTACTATATTAATCTGTGTCTCTTTTTTAATCTAACTTTATCTCAAGTTTGACACCATTTCACTACATGTGGATAACTAAAGGTGATTATACCAATAGTTATCCACTTTTTTTATCGAAAATATAATCATTATGTAGTGTTATGTGGATAACTTTTGTATATCCAATAATATGTAATATATGTTATACTATTAGTGCTATGTATATTCGAATTAATAAGCAAAAAAATAAAAATGGTTCTGTTCGTCAATATCTACAAATATGTCGTACATTTCGTGTAGACAATAAAGTTCGGCAACAAACGCTTTGTAATCTAGGGAGGTTAGAACATTTATTAGAGAATGGCTCTGTCGATAACATAATCGAGGGATTAGCCAAATTTTCAGAGCGTTACTTTGACCGAATTCACGGGCAAGGCTCTTCCTCTTCTGTCTCCGTGCTTTGGACAAAAGAGTTTGGGCCGGTTTATCTGTTCCGAAAGGTATGGGAAAAGTTAGGGCTTGGTCGGCTATTACGTAAAATCATGGATGATTCCGAGGCTGCTTCTCAGTATGACGAAGCCATTTTTGCCATGGTGTTAAACCGTCTCATGGATCCCAATAGTAAGCATTATATCTTCAAACAATGGATCGACACGATTTATGCAGAAGGTCTTTCAGACATCCAACTCCATCACTACTATCGTGCATTAGACTTCTTAAGTGAACAAAAAGAAAAAATTGAGGAACAACTTTATGGACATTTAACCGATTTAACCTCATTAGAAGTAGATATCGTGTTTTACGACACGACAAGCACCTATTTCGAAGGAGAGGAAGCAGACGAACTGCTGGCTCACTATGGTTACTCCAAAGATCATCGTGGAGATCGAAAACAAGTCGTGATTGGCTTATTAATGACCAAAACAGGGATTCCGATTGGGCATCAAGTCTTCCCTGGAAACATGCATGATACGAAGACATTTGGCATGGTGGTTGGAGACCTGAAGAAGCGCTATCCTATTCAGAAAGTCATTCTAGTGGGAGACCGCGGAATGGTTAGTGAAGCCAACTTAGATCAAATTCGTGAACTGGGCATGGAATATATTGTGGGTGTCAAATTACGAAAGTCGAAGAAAGCCCAAGAGCTATTATCCATCCGTGGGCCATATAAGAAGGTTCTCCCGAATCTAAAAGTGAAGTCAAAGAAAATCGATGGCGAAACGTATGTACTCTGTTACAATCCGGACGCTGAAGAACGTGATCGAGCGAGTCGTCAAGTCGTGTTAGAAAACCTTCAATCGAAGCTTGATGAACTCGGTCCATCTGGACTCGTCAAAAACCGTGCGTATTCCAAGTTTTTAACGATAGAAAAAGCATCGGCCAAAATTGATGAAGAGAAGGTATCCAATGACGAAAAGTTTGACGGAAAGTACGCCATTCGGACCAACTCGTCATTAACGGATGAAGAGGCAGCACTTGCCTATAAAGAGTTGTGGAGAGTGGAACAAGCCTTTCGTAACCTGAAGTCGAATCTAGAACTTCGCCCGATGTACCATCGAGTGGAATCTCGTATTCGAGGCCATATCATGGTTTGTTTCCTTGCGCTTGTCATGGAATCCTTTTTGGCCTATAAGCTAAAAGAAATAGGATGCCAAACAAGTGTAAAGGATATTTTGCATGATGTAAGCCAGATGAAGGCCTCGAAAATACGCGTGAATGGTGAAGAGCAAATCGTTCGTACAGAATTACAAGGTCAAGCAAATCTAGCATTTGAAGCACTTGTCACACAAGCGCCTCCTAGAGTATTAGAAAAAAACACGTGCCACTAACAAGTGTAGTGGTACGTGTTGTGGGTAAAGTCCAAAACACCAGTATTTTCGGGCTTTTCTTTAGTGTACTCTGTCAAACTTGAGTTTATTTAGAACGAGAATATGTTCGTGGATCCAAAATAATGTTTTGCTCACTTCTCATTGTAAAATTGTTGCAATTTAAATTATTTGCCAATAAATAGTTTGAAGAGAAGGCTCTTGATCGTTCAATCAAAAAATAGGAGAAAGTAAAAAAATGATAAAACATTTTCATGGAAAAGGGCAATGAATCAATTCAGAATTTTAACCCATTTTTTATTAAAAAATAAAGTACCTTAGTCAATTTTTAAACACTGCGATTCAAGTTGTGTCCTAGATGTTGGCAATGGAAAATTAGGATTGTTCGGTGCGAAAAGCACATAAAGTTTCTCCGTTAAATATCAATGAATACAGCATCTAGTGAAACAAAACAAGAGCTGAGACGTATGAAAATGGTGCTATACCGTATTTACATCCTTAACGATTAATCAGCCATCCGAGACGAAGGAACTAGGTGATGCACTTGAGGGGAAAATTGGAGAAGAGATTTTTCTATTTATATACTGGGGAGGCAATGGCAGCAGTCATTTTTTTTATCATTAGTTTCATTTGGAATAAAGTCTTTGCCCATTTGCATTTATATTCGCTGTACTCTTTTTGGATTTCGTTTTTTCTGTTAGAGTTTCTCTTATTTCAGGGTAGTGTGTATTGGTTTGCAAAATGGAAGCGATTAAAAAAAGAAAATACTGCCATAACTCCTGCTTATATCGTCCATCGATTAAAAAATATAAAGAAATGGAATACACTGTTTATCATCATTTCGCCTTTCATGTTTTTTGTCGATCTAGTCAGATGGTATCCGTCGGTACCTGCAACAGGATTGTACATAGCGGGATTTATTTATGTTTTTGCCATACTTGAGTATATAAACTATTTTCATATTCAGCTTTCATATGACAATTTTTCTGATATGAAGTACCTCTTAAAGTCGAAAAAGCTGAAAAAATCGTGTTTACGTAAAGACTTTGAAAGATTAGGATAAAGTAATAAGATAGCGGAAGGAAGATTATAAATGATACATATTCTGCTTGGCGCTTCACCTTCGGGGAGTTTAAAAATGGTCTTAAGGGATTTAGATGTGGAGAAAAAAGAGCGCGTCATTTCTTTTTGGGAAACATTCTCGGTAGGTCCGATCTGGAGACTGCATGAAGACATTGGAAAAGAAGCGAGATTTCATTGGATAAAAAATAATTTGACGGATGCATACAATGAGTTTCATGAGTATGAACAAAACTTTCAAAAAACAGTCAATGAAATAACAGCGATTCCAGAAGGATCACCTATTATGATATGGATTTCTGACAACGCTCATGAACAGACCGGATTGCGATTTGTTTTATATCTATTGAAGAATAAAAATAATGACATCTTCCTCATCAACACGACAAAGGTATATGGCGAGCTTTTTAAGAAACGAAAAGAAAAATATACTGTTTTGGATACAGGTGAAATTCCTCCTGAAAAGCTTCGATTCATATATGAACAAAGTAAAAATGAACCGCCTCTTTCCCAGCATGAAAGAGAGAATTTTGAAAAGGAATGGCTCGCTCTTGCAAATACTCGCGAAGTATTGCGAATTTGGCAAAACGGAACGATACACAGCGTTTCGGAAGATTATTATGATCTTTTCATAATAAACAGAGCGAAAAAGCTGCATAATGAAATGAAGACGAAGGATTTTATAAAATCAGTTAGATTAATCGGTGAAGTACTGGGGCATCTAGACCAATATGTAGGAGATGAATTCTTGGAATATCGGCTAAGAAAGCTGATTGAAAAGAGAGCTTTTGAAATGGAAGGCAGTCTGGAAGCTATGGCCTTCTATAGTGTTAAATTGCGATAGGAAAGTGGTGAAATATGATTTACGCCATTATTTTATTTATTCTTGCTGGTTTAGCTGAAATTGGCGGAGGGTACTTAGTCTGGCTATGGATACGTGAAGGAAAACACTACTTGTACGGAGTTATTGGTAGTATGATCTTGGTTCTATATGGGCTGATCCCTACTTTGCAAAACTTTCCTACATTCGGTAGAGTATATGCCGCTTATGGCGGCGTGTTTATTATTCTTTCTGTTTTGTGGGGATGGTGGGTTGATAAAAAAACTCCTGATATTTACGATTGGATCGGAGCAGGCATTTGTTTAATTGGAGTTTCAATCATGCTTTGGGGTCCAAGACATTAGACTGTCCATTCTGATAGGGATTTTTAATAGAATAGCTGCAATTAAATAATGTGCGAGTGAGTAAGCTTTCTCGGAACATATCGAGCATGAGCAAGACAAATTCCGTATAGGGAGTATGGCATCCTAATTAATTGACAGTTTTAGCGTTATGCTGAATGACTTTTTTCCGGTGATGCCGATAATGTGCGATTTTTTAATAAAGGCTTCAGCTTGCCGTTACACTTCAGAGATATTACAGGCTCTGAATAATGGCAACAAGCGTGGCGGAAGGTGCAATCAAAATGATTTTTTTGTTTTATTTGAATAACAGATCGCTCCCATTCCCGACCAATCCAACGAGTCTTTAAAAAATGGACGAAAATCTCCTTAATGTCAAGCTATTGCAATTTTTTTAGTATATAAAAAGATTGCTGGCGTTCTTAGGAAGCCCCTGCTGTTGAATTGGTGAAGCGAGGAATTCAATTTTTTAGAAACTTTTATAGAAAAAAAACGTTAATACATATGTAAGGAATATAAAAAAAACGGGGTGTGCTCATGATCTGGGCGTTGGTATTGATTATGCTTGGAGGAGTGTTAGCTGGTTTTTTGCATGTTTGGTTGAAAAAGCGGATATCCTTTTTTCCGTTATTGGTGATAGAAATCGTACTGTTATCTGTTCTTGCAGTCTATTTATTTATAGCATATGAATTAGGTTTTACAATTAGAGCGATGTCTAGCTTTGGATACTCTTTTCTTATGTGTTTAATCACGTTTTCCCATGAATCGGGTTACGAAAAAATAAAAAATGAAGCAAACAGAGTGGAAATTGAAAAGATTGAACTCAATAAACATTCGAGTCGGGTTTGGGTTGATGCGGCATTTGCGATGACATTCATTGGTCTATCTGTCTTATATTTTGTTTTCAATTCATACGATTCTGTTTGGTCTCTCATTTTGTTATATACGAATGTTGTAATGATTTGTCAATTGTTAAAAAAAGCTGTTCTTTATCGAAACCTTGAAGTGTATTTCAGCAAAGAAACAAATTGTATTTACATATTATCGAACATCACAGCGAAACGATATCCGCTTTCAGAACTTTCGGAAGCAAAGCTCGAGTCAAATGTTGATGTACTTAAATTATTCCCATTATTTACGATGTTTTCAACAAATGAAGATTTCACGACAAGTATGGGAAAAACATTAAAGCTAGTATTTTCAGGCGAAACTGTCTATTTTAATGCTAAAAACACTTCTTGGCTTACGACCATTGAAAGCCGGGAAGAAAAGGAACTACCGTCGGAAATTGCACAAGTTGAAGTGCTTCCATTTTATCATAAAAAAAATATAAAAAGACTTCTCGGCAAAATGTACTTTGCCATTTCCGTCAAAGGAGTCGGCGCCTACACGACATTGACTGTTATCTTATCACTGCTAAAGGTTCCTATTTGGGCGATCACGATTGCGGTCATTGTTTTGTGGATATTTAATCTTTACATTTCTGATCGATTATTAAAAATTGCATTAGACGTGAAAGAGATAGATGATCCAAATGTTTTAGCTGTTGCAGACAAAGTGCTAAGTCGGGCTGGAATTTCTGATGTGAAAGTTTTTCAAACAGAGGCGAATGAATTAAACGGTTTTGCAACTGGGGCAAACATCGGTCGATCAATGATCGTATTAACGTCGGAAACGTTAAAGCTTCCGTTGGAAGCAATCGAAGCGGTTTTTGCTCATGAAGCTGTGCATGTAAAAAAACGGGATGTCATGATCGGTCAAATTATACGTATACTTGCGCTTTTAGTAATTGTTTTATTTATTTATTGGTTATACCATTCTCTTATACTAAGAAATGAGTCTCTTCTTTTTTACATTGTTTTTGTTCTTATTTTATTCTTTCCTCTTATCCAGTCTCTTCTTTTGCAATGGATGGAAGTGCGGGCAGATCATTTAGGGGCTATATGGCTTGACAACGGAAATGATCAAATGGCAGACGGTTTAACTGCTTTAGCTGTAAAACAAGATGAGTTGACATACAAAGCAGAACGCTACAATTTAAGTAATGAAGAAAAAAATTCATCGATTGAGCGGGATTCATGGTTTTTCAGATTTCTAGAATTTCAATTTATGATCCACCCGCCAATGTATTGGCGTATTCAATCTTTAAAGGAAACTGGAACGGAATGGAACATGAAAAAAATACGAAAGTGGTGGAAAGATCGTTTTTACGAATCGCTTCCTGATAAAAAGAATAAAATGGAAAGCATGTGAATCATTTTTATCGTTTGAAATGCTTATTAAAAATTAAACGATACAAACATAACCCCCATACGAGAAATGTGACGAATTTTCATATTGAGTCGGCATTTTGAGTGCCGGCTTTTTGTATTTTATGGGTATCCGCTGATCATAATCTTTTTGTCTTCACCTTTTCCCAATGCCGGGAAAATCGTAATGAAGACTAAAACCAATTTGGTCCGCTAGCAGTCAGAGTGAAAAATAGAAGAGTATTTGTCAATCTTCTTTTCTGCAGATTTGACCACATAATTTAGGAAAATGAATGTGTTTTTTTCTACAATAAGTAGATAACAATTATGATAATGAGATGCTACAATCAACTTAAAGATAATTCAAAATATTAAGTAAAAGAGAGGTGTTTCAGATAAATTGCAAACGCTTACTTAAAATGTAAAATACAAAAAATTTTTGATGAGGAGGTCTATAATAATATGAAACGAATTAACCCAATGAACGTAATTGACAACAGCCGCATTCATTCATTCCATATTTGGCTGATTTTCTGGTTATTTATCGTTATTATGTTTGACGGATTTGATGTTGTCATTTACGGTGCTTCTGTCCCGCTGCTTATTAAGGAATGGGGAATTTCGGATGTCACTGCCGGGGCTATTGGCAGCTATACAGTTGTCGGAACAGCAATCGGTGCTGTTTTGTTTGGATTGCTATCGGATAAAATAGGGCGAAAAAATATTATTTTGTTGACTACGTTCTTGTTTAGCTTTTTCACGCTGCTCGCAGGTTTTGCAGCAAATCCTGTCTTATTTACGATCTTTCGTGTCATTGCAGGTGTTGGTCTGGGCGGAGTTATGCCTAATGTCGTTGCAATAGCAACTGAATATTCACCGCGACGGGTTCGCACAGCAATTGTTTCATTCATTTTTTGCGGTTATTCTGCAGGAGCTATTCTGGCAGCGCTTACAAGCAGGCAGCTCCTTCCTACAGTTGGATGGGAGTCAGTATATTGGGTAGGCGGAATTCCCTTATTGTTCATTCCTTTCTTGTTGAAAAGTGTTCCAGAATCCATCGACTTTCTTTTGGAAAAAGGAAAGGAAGAAGAAGCTAAAAAAATTCTTGCCAAAATTGAGCCGGGAATTAGCAGCGATGGGGAATTTGAAAAAAAGGAAAAAGTGAAAGAAGCGGGATCGCCTATTGTCAGTTTGTTTGAGGAAAAACGTGCATTCAGCACCGTTATGTTCTGGATTTCCTGCTTTAGCGCATTTGTATTAATTTATTCCATGAATACATGGCTGCCGCGCCTTATGATGGAAGTTGGCTATGATTTAAGCTCAAGCCTTGCATTTACTGCTGTCATGCAAATTGGAGCGATTGTCGGAACAGTTGTTTTCGGCCCTATAGTTGACCGGCTAGGCTTTAAAAAAGTGCTTGTTCCATTGTTTTTCTGTGGAGCCATTGCACTATCTTTAATCGGTTTTGCCAACAGTACATTCATCGCTTTTGCCCTGATTTCTGTTATTGGTGCAGCATCCGTCGGGGTTCAAAATATGGCGAACGCATTCGTTTCTCAATATTATCCTACTAATATGCGTTCAACAGCTGTAGGAAGTACAATGGCATTTGGCCGTTTAGGCGGAATAGTTGCCCCTACATTTGTCGGGATTTTACTTTCATTAAATTTACAGCCGCAATATAATTTTGCAGCTATTGCCAGTGCAGCAGTGCTTGGCGGTTTAGCAGTATTGTTCATTCAAGAGCAGCATTCAGTCTATTACAAAGAGAAAAAACAATCTGAGATAATCAATGAAGATGTAGCCGTTGAAAAATAATTTTTGTAAAGTCCCGAGGAGATATTTTCTTCGAGATTTGAAATTATTCTTAGCGGTAAAGCGATTTGTAAAAAATAAAGTCGCTCAACTTTGGAAGGGGAAAGAAAAATGCCAATAAAAATAGAGCATCTGTTAACTGCCAGCATAAAGGTAGAAGAGCCGATTATTATTGGTGATGTTGGATTAGGGATAAGGAGGGTTATTCCGATTATTGGTGGAAGATTTGAAGGCCCTAACATAAAGGGAAGAGTACTTTCCGGAGGAGCCGATTACCAATTAATACGAAAAGATGGGCTGACGGAACTGTTAGCCCATTATACAATTGAAACAGACGACGGAGTGCCTATTTATGTAGTTAATAAAGGATATAGGCACGGACCGAAAGAAATTATGAATAAGTTGATTTGCGGCGAGGAAGTTCCACAAGACTCGTATTATTTTAAAACATCTCCCGTTTTTGAAGTAGGTAATAAAAAGTATGATTTCCTTAACAAGATGATATTTGTAGGAGAAGGAATTAGAAAACCGTCCGAAGTACAAGTAGCATTTTATCAAATTCTTTAATTCATATGTTATCGGCCTTTTATCGATTTGCAAAAACAGTGAAAACCGGAAATCTGGATGTATTTGGCGAAAAATTGAAAGAGATGGAAAAAGACTTAAAAAAACTAGCAGAAATGTATACTGAAAGAACAAAAAGCCTGCTAGAATCCGTGACGAATGAGGATCTAGATCGCCAAGTCGATCTTTCCAAAATTTTTGGAGCGAAAATGTCTGGATCGCAATGATTGCAAACTGCGATGGATCATGAAATCCACCATAAAGGACAGCTGTTCGTCTATGTGCGGGAAATGGGGAATACGGCCCTTCTACGTTATGTGATGCGCGGTTGATGAAATGAACCAGATGATCATCGAACTGATGTCATCTGGTTTCTTTCAGAACTTTGTTTGTGCGGAAAGCAAAATAAATCGATGTCCCTAGTATGACAATTAAGAAAATATAAAGCGGGTAGACTCCAAGTCCATCTGCTTTTCCGAGTGCGACTTGAGCGGTTCGCCAGACCCCGAATAAAAAGAAATAAACTATTTCTGCTTGCAATAAACGGATGAAAATCCTTCCTTGATTATAAAGAAGCTTTTTTTGTTCTTTTGTAGCATTGTACTGATAATAAAATGCGTCGGGAATGCGGGACAATAATGTTGTCAAGACAAATATTCCTAGTCCTGTAAAAGGCAGAACAAGAATGAAGCCTTTTCCGCCGAATCCATCCGGTTCGCCTTTGAAATTGAAATGCCGTGGTATAGTATCCGGCAAATGCTCCCAAATGAAAATGACGTAAATGAACATTGCTGAAAGCCCAATAATTGAAAGTGTCAAAAGAACATTTTCAATTTTCTTTTTTTTCTCCACAGAGAAAACCTCCGTTTTTCCATTATCGATGTTTTCATACGTATTCACCGTTTGTTGTGTTTCATTTAATCGCAGCTGCAGGATTCTATTACTCATTTACATCCCAAGTAACTGTAAAGCTTCCTTTCAGTTTGTCGCCTGTGACGATGATATGGTAGATGCTTTTTTCTGCCGCTTTGATTTGATATGTGCTTTCGTCGACTTCTTTCATGGCGACAACGTCGCCGTCTTTGTTCAATACATGAAAACCATGTCCGCCTCCGTTATTGTTTTGAATTTTAACGGAAAACGTAATCGTTTGACCTTTTTCCGCATAAATCGGAATGGCGTGTTCTCCGTGGAAATAGTCGAAAAGTGCGATATAGCTTGAATTCCTTTTCCATTCGCGCCAATCTTTTTTTACAGTAAAATCCGTGTTTAAAATAATACACAAAATAAACGGAGCACAGATTGCAAAAATATATTTAAAAAATGCGTTTTTTCGCGCCATGTATGTTCCAAAATAAAAAACTAATGAACAAAGAGCTCCGACTGTTCCGCCAACAATCACCATCATCCATCCGAAAGGCAAAAAAATGAGATATCCTGCCAAAACGTAAAAGGCAATTTTAATGGTTCCAGTGATTTTAGGAATTTTCACAGCCAGCAGGTCAATAAAAATAGAACAAATTATTCCGTATCCGTAAAAAATGCTCCAAAGATAAGGGTTATTCAAATCTTTTGAAACTCCATACAAGTCAAAATCAGCTGCAATGAAAAAAACAGTAAAAAAAATAAACAGCGAGAATCCGGCGCCGGTGAATTTGGGTTTAACATAAGAAATAGCATTGAGGATATTTTTTTGTAAAAACACTAAGTGATCACAGCCTTATTTTATTTTCTCAATATTATGTTTATTATAACATTAATTTTTCTCTGTACATTGACGTTGCGTAAAGGTTTATGATGATCTTGTCAGGAGGTGAAAGGATGGAATATACGGTAAAACAATTAGCAGAATTGACCGGAGTTACAACAAGGACATTGCGATATTACAATGAAATTGGGCTTCTTATGCCAGCGAAAATCAATTCATCCGGATATCGCATATATGGGGAAAAAGAGGTTGATAAACTGCAGCAAATTCTTTTTTATCGAGAGCTTGGAGTTGATTTAGATACAATTAAAAAAATCATCAATTCACCATCCTTCGACAGCATGAAAGCTTTAAAGGAACACCGCGAAAAGCTTCTTGCAAAACGCAGGCAGCTAGATTCATTAATCGCAAATGTGGAGAAAACAATAGCGGCAAAGGAAGGAAGGATCACGATGAGCGATAAAGAGAAATTTGAAGCTTTTAAACAAAAATTAATTGAAGAAAATGAAAGAAAATATGGGCATGAAGTTAGAGAAAAATATGGAGGCGAAGTCGTCGATCGATCTAATCAAAAACTGAAAAACATGACAAAAGAGCAGTTCGAACAGCTGAAACAGCTCGAGGAAGAGGTCTTGAATACACTGAATAAAGCATTTGTAACTGGAGATCCAGCGAGCGAGCTGGCACAGAAGGCAGCTGATTTGCATCGTCAATGGCTCTGCTATTTTTGGGATCATTATACGAAGGAAGCTCATAGAGGAGTAACAGAGATGTATGTAGCAGATGAAAGATTTAAAGCGTATTATGATAAAAAACATCTTGGAGCAGCGGAATTTTTAAGGGATGCAGTTCGAATTTATACCATGAATTGAAAAGAATTTTTTACAATTCGGTCTTTGGAATGCTTTCTTTGATGAACCATATTTTAATTCTGTGACATCAGCTACCCATTTTTCATTTGGCTTTTCCGCTGTGAATTCACGATTCAATATATTTTCTGCAACATGTTGAGGAGTAGATCGCTTATAAGATTTTGCTTTTTTCGAATAACAGATTGTATAGCGGCAACTTTCATCAGTCTTTATGATTGAAGTTCTGACCAAGCTTTCGATTTATATTCAACGTCATTCGACGGTAACCATAGATGCCGTCAACTTGTTTTTTGCAAAATAAAAGTGAAATCCTTATGCAGTGATTTGCAATGGGGCTTTACATGGAGGAGGAGCCATGATAACCTTTTTGGTTTTGCCAAAACTGTTGAATCTGGCGCTTGGCTAAAGAATCATGGCTACAGAGGATCCATGTCAAGCCCTTGATGGATAGATCACATATATGTATATTTATTCAAAATTTTGATAAAGATATACTGCAACACTCTGTATTTTTTTCTTGCAGAAAACAGTTAACTTTCTCCTGGGAGCTTTCATATCTTTTACGATTTCTTCATTCTGAAGTTCTCGGGAGGAAGGCGAACGTTTTAACCGCTTATAGTAAGCAGCTCGTGAAATACCGGCGATTTCACATAATAAGATTATGCTTAGGTTTTCTTTCTCATGAAGTCCCCGGATTGCGATATACTTGTCTTCAAAACGAATTTGGTTTGTTTTCGCCTCCTTTCGATTTCCTCTAACTTTCTTAAAAAGATTCTCCGCACGTAAGCGTTCATTTTCTCTTTCTAACTTTTTCATCTCCAGTTTCATTTTTTCTTCTGGAGATAACTTTGCTTCTTCTTTTTTTCTTCCTCGTTTGTCTTTAAGCGCTTCTTCTTTACCATTTTCATACTTCTTCACCCATTGATATACTTGTTGATAAGAAACTTCATAAGTCTCTGCTGTTTTTTTATAATCTTTTCCGTTCCCTAAACAATCAAGCACAATTTGTATCCGTTCATTGCAAGTCGTTTTTCTTCCTTTAGTCATAGAGCTTGTCTTTCCTTTCGACGTTAAATCTCTATGGCTATTATACTTCTTCATCCATCGTTGAAGTACCGATCTACTAATACCATATGTCCTGACAATCTCTTACTGTGAGAACTCACCAGATAAATAATCTTTTACAGCTGCTTCCTTAAAACCTTTCCAAGAATTTGAACGTTCTAGACCCTCTATTCCAAATTCCTCAAATTTATTTATCCATTGCTTTAAAGAATATTTACTGTAGATGAGCAAATTCACTAACATAAATTTACATCCGAACAAAAAAGGAGACATGAACCCGATTCCTTGATTAGAATAGATGTGTCACCAAACCATTCTCAAGGAGGTTCATGTCTCATGAATAGACTACCACATCACCAAGGAATCGACAAGTTTTTCGCAATGTTGGGGCTGGCCCTTTATTTCTCTAAGCCGGTCATGAAGCATCTCGTTCATATTATCGATGCGCTGACAACGAAAGGATTTGTGGGAACCTTGACCGATCTGCATCATGAGAGCTTTCATCCCAACCATCGAACGACACTGAGCCATTTTTTCACGAAAAGCCCTTGGGATGAAGAAATCTTGCTTCGCAAACTCCAGCAGTGGATGCTTCGTCATGTGGAACGAACGGCCAAGCGAAAGAATCACCCCATTTTTGTTTCGATCGATGATACGATCTGCCGAAAAACGAAGCCTTCGTCACAGGCGAAACACGCTATTGAAGGGTGTAATTGGCATTATTCTCACGCGGACAAAAAGTCGATTTGGGGACACTCTCTCGTCTGGCTCATGGTTCATACGATGACGCAAGCCTTTCCCTTTGCGTTTCGCCTCTACGACAAGGCGGATGGGAAAAGCAAGGGTCAATGGGCCATCGAGATGCTTTCTTCTTTGGATGTGCACGGTTCTGTTTATGTGCTGATGGATTCTTGGTACCCATCGAAAACACTCGTGGAAGCCTGCCTGAAAAAAGGATTCCACGTCATTGCGATGCTCAAGACGAATCGGGTTCTTTATCCAAAAGGCATCGCCATCCAAGCCAAACAGTTTGCCCGCTATATCGAACCGAACGACACCCATCTCGTCACGGTGGGAGAAGAGCGTTATCGCGTGTATCGCTACGAGGGAGCGCTGAAAGGTCTCGATGATGCCGTTGTGTTGTTGGCTTGGAAAGCCGATCAGCCGATGACACCTGAACATCTTCACTGCGTCTTGAGCACCGACCGGGAGCTAAGCGATGAAGAGATCTTGCGCTACTATGCCCAGCGTTGGTCGATCGAATGCTTTTTTCGACAAGCGAAAGACCAGCTGAAGCTCGATGGGTACCGCGTTCGTCAACGTCGGGCGGTGAAACGGTATTGGATCTTGGTGCAACTCGCTTATGTGTACAGTATGGTCGAATCCAACAGCGATTTCTCTACCGGGCTTGACTTCCTTCGAAAGAAGAAAGGACATAGCCTCGTGGAGTTTATTTACGATGCAGCGAAACAAGATATTCCCATTGATGTCGTTAAAAAACAGCTTCATGTGGCATAAGGGGTACTCCGTTTGTCTCTTTTTACATGGTAATTATTGTAATGAAAATTGCTCAACTACAGTATTTAGTAATTTGATACCTTTTACAAAGCTCTTGAATAGTACATTCTCGGTTTTCATATGCAAGTAAAACTTCAAGTTTGAACTCTGTAGTATATTGCTTATACATAGAAAAACTCCCCCTAAAACAGATTTTTTATATTTTAATCTGTCTACCTTAAGGGGAGCATATCATGAAAGATCAGCCTCTTTATTTTTTACTTAAAACGTATGCGCTAAATCTTTTGCTCTCGCAATTGCGTTTTGTTTAATTTCCTCTGCTTTTTCAGGTTGAGCAGCGTGTCCTTCTACAAACAAGCCTTCAAATGAAGGAACACCGAAAAATTGCATCACAACAGCCAAATAGCGGTGACCCATTTCCATTTGAGCTGCTGGACCTTCTGAATAAATGCCTCCACGCGCTTGAATATGCAGGGCTTTTTTATCAGTCAATAACCCAACAGATCCTTGTTCAGTGTATTTAAACGTTTTGCCTGCAACTGCAACTGCATCAATATATGCTTTCAAGACAGGCGGAAATGAAAAATTCCATAAAGGTGTAACAAAAACGTATTTATCCGCTTCAATAAATTGTTCACAAAGCTCTGAAAGACGTCCAACTTTCGCTTTTTCCTCGGAAGTAAGCTCATCTAAGCTTTTTCCGGATCTCAGTTTCCCCCAGCCATTTAATACATCAGCATCGATTTGGGGAATATGTTCTTTATATAAATCAAGGTGAATTACTTCATGGTCAGGATTCGCTTCTTTATAGGTTTCGATAAAAGCCTTTCCTGCTGCCAAACTGTAAGATTGGGTGTCATCAAGTGGATGTGCTGTAATGTACAATACTTTTGTCAACGTAAACCTTCCTCTCTTGGTGCAATTTTAGTTTTTTAGTGAAAAAATAAAATTTATAAATTTTTATTTTGAAAATATTTATTTCGAGATAATTTTATAGGAATTTGTTTTAGATTTCAAATGATTTGTTTGCAAAAAAATCTATCCAATTTTAGTCAAATAATTTGTTTTCAGCTGTCTAATTTGTTTTTCACGTCTTATCGGTCAATAAACATGGCTGATCTACGAATGAGCCTTGATCAGTTATTTTTGATTTTGAACGCTTTCGCCGTGAAAACCGTTTTTCATCCATTTGTTTGGAATATAATTTATTATTCCCTGTAATGTGAAGCTTAGCTATTGCCATCTTCTCCTCAAATGATAAGGCAGCATTTTCTTTACGGAAAGGCAGAGTAAATGCCCGTTTCTTAAATTCTTTTCCAATAATCCCATCGTCCTTCATTTATTTCTTTTTCGATTGTTTTAATATATTTCTTTAGTTCAACGGGCATCTCGTCATTTTCCAGCTCATCCATTGTAAAAGTAATCATTTGCGCACCGCTGAAATCCATGACCTGTACAACTCTTTGCCGACCTTTAAAATATGTTAGCATAATGTGATATCTACCCATTCGTTTCACCCTATTTTTCGTTTTTTTATGGGACCAATTGAAAGAATGTTGGATCGTTTAAACGTTCGGAAAGTTTTTCGAAAGTGGCAGTAAGCGCGAATGTATTTATCGTTAAAGTCTTTTACTGTAATCAATCTTTCTGTTATTACCCCTTGATCGGTCATGTAGATCATCTTTAAAGCAAAACCGTACTTTTTGGCATTCAGCAGCAAACCGTTCATGATTTTCACCTCACAAAAAAGAACGTTTGTTCTATTTTTATTATATGCGAATATATGTTCTGATATGAAGAAGAAAATTTTGGAACGATTCATTTTTTTGGGCATCTTTCTTTAGAATGGAATGGCAGAGATTGAAATCACATGGAGAAGGGAATGCTGTTTTTTTCGAGAAGCGTGCAAGTGGGGAAGTTAAAATCATTTTAAATAAAAAATAGCTGTCAAGCGGGCCTCTATATCGATGATTTATTGACAACACATGCTGTCTTGGAGTGCGTATGTAAAACAAATCAGCTTAACTTTAAGAAGCGAGGCGGAGTGCTGTGTTGACATAACTCATCTGCTCCAAGGATGGGGAGAAACTAATCTTATTTACTATTAATACGGCAAAATTTACATCCCATTAAATAGAACTGATGAAGCAGTTATTTTTTATCATAAGCTGCCAAAGCTTGTTCAGGTAGTGTGTTCAATAGTGATATTTAGAAATGATAGATTTCGAGTGTTTCAAATTGCAAGATGTATGTTTAATAAAATCAAGATTTTTCTGCAAGCACTAGCTCCTAAAATGAAATGCATTTTTAATTGAGGCTGTACAGAAAGTCAAATCTCCATTGAAAACAAAAAATCATAAACTTTCAAAAAGATGAAAGGGGGCGTCAATAAGCCGATAAAACGGCTTATTAGACAGCCCCCGCCATTGTCCGCACATTCCTTCATTAAATTTTTTGCAGAGCTTGTCTGACATCTTCTTTTAAATCTTCGATATGTTCTATGCCGACAGAGAAGCGCACGAAGTTTGCCGGGATTCCTGCGAGCTGCATTTGTTCTTCGTTCATTGTTCCTTCCCACATCGCTGCTGTATGTACAACGAGAGACTCGACTCCGCCAAGGCTTACAGCGTTAGGAGGAAGCTTTAATGCGGAAACAAAGCGCTGTGTTTCAGCATAACCGCCCTTAATGGAAAAGGCAATAACGGCACCAAAGCCTTTCATTTGCCGCTTAGCAAGCTCGTGCTGCGGATGGCTTGGCAGCCCCGGATAATATACCCGTTCAACTTGAGGCTGATTCTCAAGAAATTCGGCTAACGCCAAAGCGTTCGCGTTAATCCGTTCGATCCGCATAGGAAGCGTGCGCAAGCCTCTCAGCAATAGCCAACCATCCATTGGCGAAAGCACTGAACCGATGGAAATATGCGTATTCCAAATACGTTCAGCTAATTCCTCGTTTGTGCAAATTACGCCAGCTGTCAAATCATGATGGCCGCCCATGTATTTTGTTGCACTATGGACAACAACATCAACCCCAAAGTCATGTGGACGCTGATTGATAGGGGAAGCAAACGTATTATCTGCGACAACGATAATTCCATGTTGGCGGGCAAGATCACACACTGCAGCTAAATCTGTCAATACCAATGTAGGATTGGCAGGCGTTTCAACCATAATAAGTTTTGTATTCGGACGAATTGCCTTTTCAAACGCAGAAGTGTCGGATTGGTCAACGAACGTCACGTCAACACCAAATTTCGGCAGCAGCTCATCCATAATTTTCGTTGTGCTCATATAATGATTTTTTTGGGCAATCACATGATCGCCTGCTGCTACAAGCGATAAAATAGTTGTCGCTATCGCTCCCATACCAGAGCCGGTTACTAAGGCTGTTTCAGTTCCTTCAAGATCTGCTACAATTTTTTGAACCCGTTCATGCACTGGGTTTCCGTAACGTGTGTAATATCGCGGATGACGAGGTGTTCCAGCAATTTCAGAAAATTCGCTTGCACTATGTGCCTGGAATGTTGCGGAATAGTAAATAGCAGGATTGACTCCTTTTTCGTCCGTTATAGAATCGTCGCCATGGATGACAATTGTTTCATCTCTGAGTGCTTGAGGATTCCGTTGTTCTTGTTCATTTCTTTTCATTATTTATTTCTCCCTTAAATCAAAGTAATTTTATAGATATTATATATCTATTATTAAAAAAAATAAAACTAGTTTGAGAATTCATTTTTGTTCATTATATGATAAAACAGTATGAAACTTTTCGTTTTGATAAGAAAGGGTGCTTGAAAAATGAATTATACAAAACGTTTAAACGAGTATTACGCCGTGATTTTCACATCGGAAAGAACAGAAGGGGACAATGGTTATGAGGAAATGGCAAAGGAAATGGATCAATTGGTGTCCAAACAGCCCGGTTTTTTAGGAGCAGAGAGTGCAAGAAATGAGAATGGGTACGGAATTACAGTTTCATATTGGGAATCATTGGATGATATCAAACGCTGGAAAGAAAATGCTTTGCATAAAGCGGCGCAGGATAAAGGCAGGAAGGAATGGTATAAACGTTATACAATCAGAATTTGCAAAGTAGAAGAGGAAAGGGTTTTCCATATTTGATAGATACTATAGCCCAGAAGAATGGCCGCTTCCCTAAAAAACCAAGGGAAAAGCATGAGACTAGGTTCATAGTAACTTCGCAAAATGTTTTGACATAGCGCTGGATTGGTGAGAAAAAATTGCATATTATATAATGAAGTAAAGATTGTTCACTATTTGTGAACATTAGGATTGCGCAACTTTTCATTTTAGCTTAACACTGGAGAGAGAGAAAAATGTTAAAAAACATAAACAGCATAATGGAAAAGATGCTTCCTTTTTTAACCCCGTCAAGTGTTGTGATCGGGATTGTATTTTCAACTATATTTGACGATTTTTCTCAGCTTGTTCCGTGGATTTTTGCTTTTATTACGTTTGCGGGCAGTTTAAATCTTAGTTTTCATGCGTTTAAGCAGGCTCTTTTGCATCCGCTGCCGATTTTCGTCGTTCTTTTGCTGCTTCATCTTTTCATCCCGCTTTGGGCGTTTGCTGTCGGCCATCTTGCTTTTCAAGAAGACAGCTTCACAATCATTGGTTTAGTTTTGGCCGTGATCATTCCAACTGGTGTTACAAGCTTTATTTGGGTATCAATCCATAAAGGAAATTTGGCTTTAGCTCTTGCTGTTATATTAATAGATACGTTTATTTCTCCTTTTGTCGTTCCTGCCAGTTTATTAGTATTGGTGGAGAGAACGGTAGAAATCGACGTATGGAATATGATGTCTGGCTTATTTTTCATGATTATCCTGCCTTCCATTTTAGGAATGCTTGTAAATGAGTGGACGAAAAAAGAATTGAAACAGCGTATTGCAGCCGTTTTAAGTCCGTTTTCGAAAATAGCCTTATCGCTTGTAGTGATCATCAACAGCGCGATAGTAGCTCCTTATTTGGCGAACCCGAATAAAAAATTAATTTTGATTGGTTTTTTCGTTTTTTTGATTGCTACAAGCGGCTACTTTTTTTCATGGATGGCCGGGCGTCTATTAAAATTTCAACAGGATGATATCATCACTTTAACGTTTACGGGCGGAATGAGGAATATTAGCGCCGGTGCAGTGCTTGCGATCACTTATTTTCCGCCGCAAGTGGCGGTACCGGTTGTCTTAGGCATGCTTTTTCAGCAGGTTTTAGCTTCTTTTTATGGACGCATGCTTGAAAAAGTTTATCACCATGCGCTTACTGAAAAAAAGTATGCGGCAAATGCAAAATGAACGCTTTTATGCAAAAAAGCATTAATAAAACGTTATGTGAGCATCCCCTTCAATTAAGGCATTTTTGCCTATATTGAAGGGGTTTTTTAAGGGCAATTTCAGGCATTGATGTGTTAATTATTTTATTCGCCAATTGGACGCAGAACTGGTAAGGAGCATCAATAATGACGTTACATGAATCAGCATTTTTTAATAGTATTTTAGTAATATTACAATTTTAACTATAAATTAACAAAAAAATTAACTTTTTTTTACAAGGAAAATAAAAGCAAATATAGAATTGCTTTGTAAGCGTGCGCTAATAGATCCTAAAAATAAATTACAGGTATTTAAACAATGTTTCGGCTACTAGTCTCTGACAAAGTGAACAATGAAGGACTGAAACCGTTGATAGAATCAGAAGCGGTTGAAGTTGTCCAAAAAAGTGTATCGGAAGCAGAAGATGAACTAAATCTTTTTGATGCTCTTTTGGTGAGGAGCAGCACAAAAGTAACGAAAGAGCTTTTAGGAAAGATGACCTCTTTAAAAATTATCGGAAGAGTCGGAGTCGGTGTAGATAACATTGATATTGATGAGGCAACAAAGCAAGGAGTAATTGTCATTAATGCTCCCAATGGAAATACCATTTCGGTAGCCGAGCATACACTTGCGATGATTTCTTCTTTGATGAGGCACATTCCGCAAGCGAATATTTCAGTTAAAGCAAAAGAGTGGAATCGGTCAGCATTTGTTGGATCTGAACTTTACGGGAAGATCTTAGGCATTATCGGTTTTGGGCGCATTGGTATTGAAGTTGCCAAGCGGGCTAAAGCCTTTGGAATGAAAGTGCATGTATTTGATCCAATCCTAACTCCAGAGAGAGCAAATAATTTCGGTGTCGAAATGCTTTTTTTTGATGAAGTTCTTTCAAGTGCGGACATAATTACAGTTCATGCACCCCTGAACGAAAAAACGAGAGGATTGTTAAATAAAGATACATTGGCAAAAACAAGAAAAGGGGTAAGGATTATCAATTGTGCAAGAGGCGGAATTATTGAAGAAGAAGCTCTTTTAGAAGCTCTAGAAAATGGCCATGTCGCAGGTGCAGCGCTTGATGTTTTTGAAGTCGAACCGCCTATTCATTCAAAATTGGCTGATCATCCGTCAGTAATTGCGACGCCGCATATAGGAGCCTCGACAAAAGAAGCGCAGTTTAAGGTCGCTGCACAAATTGCCGAGGAAGTTTTGCGATTTATAAAAGGCATGCCTGTTAGGTTTTCTGTCAATTTTCCGCCCGTTGCACAGGAGGAGAATATTAACAAACAATTGATTTTACATTAAGAGTGCGGCTGAAAAACAAAAATTACAATTCCTTCTTGAATGGAATTTATATTTATTGGAGGATGATAGAGTTATGTATACAGAAATTCTCAGCGACAAGCTAAA
Organism: Aeribacillus sp. FSL W8-0870; assembly: GCF_037963755.1. NCBI lineage: Bacteria > Bacillati > Bacillota > Bacilli > Caryophanales > Bacillaceae > Aeribacillus > Aeribacillus sp. FSL W8-0870. Next base: position 3,323,832 of record NZ_CP150165.1, on the reverse strand, counting down.
TTCGTTGAAGGAAAGAGGGCAATACCGTGAATTTATTACGATTAACCGCATATGCGGCCAGTATCCTTTGGCGAAGTTGAATGGCAAGGAAGATGAGCAGCCTGTTGTTGTTTGGTGCAGCAATGATTATCTGGGAATGTCCCAGCATCCTTTAGTAATTGAAGCGATGCAAGAAGCAATCCGGTTAAATGGAGCCGGTTCAGGCGGATCGCGGAACATAGGCGGCACACACTACCAATACACTTTGCTTGAATCATCATTGGCTGACTGGCACGGTAAAGAGGCAGCACTCGTTTTTCCGACCGGATACAGTTCAAATGATGCAACATTACAATGCTTATTGCGTCTGTTCCCTAATTGCATAGTGTTTTCCGACGAGCTTAATCATGCCTCCATTATCAATGGGATACGAAGTGCAAAAGCTGACCGCGCCATATTTAGGCATAATGATGTCGAACATTTGGAGGAATTACTAGCTTCCCAGCCGCATAATCGAGCCAAAATCATCGTATTCGAGTCAATATATTCGATGGACGGCGATATCGCACCGATTAAGGAAATTGTGAATCTTGCTAAAAAATATAACGCACTAACATTTCTCGATGAAGTTCATGCTATCGGTATGTACGGTCCTCGAGGAGCAGGAATAGCTGCAGAGCTTGGAGTTGCCAATCTCATTGACATTATACAAGGAACAATGGCGAAGGCGATAGGAGTGATAGGCGGGTATATTACTGCATCGGAATTGCTGATTGATGCTGTCCGCTCCTTTGCATCCGGCTTTATTTTTACTACCTCCCTGCCGCCGGCAATTGTTGCTGCATGCTATACAAGCATCGGGTATTTGAAATCTTCTGATAAAGAGAGAAATGAACTGCATAGAAAGACTAATCAGCTAAGAAAGATGCTCGTTCAGGCAGGTATACCGGTAATGCCATCGAGTGTAACACACATTCTTCCTGTAATGATTAGGGATGCAAAAAAATGTAAGGCAGCTGCTCAAAGAATGCTTGAAAAACATAAAATCTATCTGCAGCCTATTAACCCGCCGACAGTTCCTGTTGGTACAGAACGGTTTCGAGTCAATGTTACACCGAACCACACTGAAGAGCAGATGTTGCAGCTAACCGATGCATTAAATGAAGTTTTTTGCCACTTTAATATTCCATTTGCACAATCGGCCGATGTGTTCGCATAATTGGTTAGAGATAACCTATTACAATTCTGAGATAAGAGTAGTCCATAGTTTTTTGCCACCCTTAACGTATACAACAGAATAGGAGAGGATATTTATTCATGGATCATAATTTAAAAATTGTTGCTAGAAAGGCAACCATCAATGATGTTGACATGCTGATTGATTTAAGGAAGCTGTTGCTCAATGAAGGGGCAGGCCACTATGTTTCGAAATCACCCGAAGAACAAATGGCATGGCAGAAAAGCTATCGGAAATGGCTTATTCACAATATACCTGCAAATGAAAAAATGGTAATTGCTGTAGCCCACTATGATGGCGAAACCGAAATATCGGCCTGTGCTATAGGAATCATTGATGAACGTGCGCCGATGAAAGGATGTTTAAACGGACTTGTTGGGTGGGTGCAATCGGTTGTTGTTCACCCTGAACGGCGCCGTAGAGGGTTTGCAGAATGTTTAATGAACTATATTTTGGACTGGTTTCAGGCCAATAATGTTGAAAAAGTTATCTTACAAACAACACCGATTGCAAAAAATTTATATAAAAAGCTCGGATTTATTGATTCAGGCGAAGAGCTTTTAATAAAAGAAATTTAAATGTTAAAGGGAGGCAACTGATGAACGTCTTAATTTGTGGTTTGGGATATGCAGGGACAAGATTTCTTAAAGCTTTTTCCAATATGAATAAAGATATTGTTGGAGCTAGAAAAATCAATTTTGCATATGTTAATAGAAATCCTAAACGCAGGGATATTCAATACTTTAAAGAGGTGGATGCTGCTATTGAACAATTTGAGCCTCACATTATTGTAATTAGTGTAAATGATGAGTTCCACATGGATATAATTAAAAAGTTGGAAGGATACAAAGGCTTTGTTATTTGCGAGAAGCCCTTGGCGAATACGAACGATGATTTAGAGCTGCTGGAAGCGAAACTTAAAAGTGTATCTGGATTCTGTCTTAACCTTATAGAACGTTACTCTGATGCAACCATCGTCTTGAAAAAGTTTGTTGAAGAGCATAATTTGCAGCTTATTCGGGCCAATTTTTACTGGGGAAAGAACAGAATGAATGATTATAGGCCAACTGTAGGTGTGATCAGCGAAATAATCCATCCGCTAGATCTTATCCAATGGATTTGTGCATCCAATACTGATCTGGAGTTAAAGTCTATTCAAGGCACTCGATCAGACTTCTCCGTATCAGGTTCTGACGTACTTGACAGTGCAGCCGTAACTGCATGTTTAGGAAAAGCGGCAATAACCGGGTATAGCAGCTTCGTAAATATTGTCCGAAAGAGAGAAGTCGATCTTGTATTCGCTTCTCCACAAAACCGTCTAATCTTTGCCAATATGGTGTTTGATACACCTGTATGGGATGTTGACCATCTTCGTATATGGGAAAGAACTCCTTTCGGAGAACAGGTCATAATGGACATGAAAACGAATATTGATGACTCGAAGCCTGAACTAAAAACAATACGCAAATTGGTAAGATTGGTTAATGATGTTGGCGGGTATGTAGTAAACGGAGCAGCTCCTTCACAACTGTTTGCTAGCCTTCAAACAGCTTTGAAGCTCCAAAAATTATTAAATACAATAGAACGTGATGCTCAGACAATTGGACCGATAAATTATGTTGTTGGTTCACAACGGGAAATTTACAACGATGAAAATGATTGGGAGCGTCTAGGCTAAATGAATGCAAAATTTCAATTGATAATAATTGTAAATTTATCGGTTTTTTGAACCAATTTTTTAACGGCAAAATGATGTTAAAGACAAAAAAAGAGGAGACAGATACAAGAGTTCTTTCCCCAATCATCAAATCGGCTGCTAAAATGCATTGAAATTTACTTTGGCAGAGAGGGAAATGATTATTTTCATTGTACTCCTGCTTCTTTTTTTATTGCGGTTATTTCAATTATTCTCCTTGTTTAATTAAGGATTTGATAGAGAATTTTAATTGCCAGTATCATTTCATGAGATTATTTCTATTAAACTTGGTGAAAAAACGGAATGACAGATTTTCTCATTAAGTTAAGAAATGCATGAACAGTTGGAGACAAATTTCCACTTTTCCACGCAAAGGCAGTTGAAGTAGTAATTGGGTTGTTGTAAATGTCGCGATAGACAACTTTATTTTTTAATACATGCTGGATAGAGGATGGTACAATCGCTACGCCCATTCCTGATGAAACAAGGGATAGGACTGTAGGCAATTCTTGTGTTTCTTGAACTACTTTAGGATGGAATCCCGCTTGATAGCAACTGTTTATCACAGTATCATAGTGGCTTTGATTTGCCTTCCTTCCCGTCAAAATAAATGAATCGCCCGCCAATTCTTCAAGATGAATCGGGGAAGTGCCGGAAGCTAGCCGATGATCCTCTGGCAGAGCAATCATCATTCGTTCTTGCCGAATAACCTCGAAATGAATTCCGTCATTTTTTATGTTGGCGGGTTGGCAAAGGATTCCTATATCAATTGCGCCCTCATGCAAAGCTTTTAATTGCTCTCTAGTTGTCAACTGTTGCAAATCTATATGAATATTAGGATATGCTTTACGATAGTGCTCTATAATTGTTGGAAGAATATCATAGGCTGATGAGGAAATGAATCCTATCGCTATTTCTCCGACCTCTCCACGGTTCACCCTTTTTACTGATTCGACAGCTTCCTCCAGATCTTTGAAAATTTGATTAACTTTTTCCAAAAACAATTGACCTTCTTTCGTCAGTTCTACTTTTCTTTTCGTTCGATGGAAAAGAGGCACGCCTATTTCTTCTTCTAATTGTCGGATTTGAAGGCTTAAAGGCGGCTGTGCCATATTTAAACGGGCTGCAGCTTTCCCAAAATGCAAATCTTCAGCAACTGTTAAGAAATATTTCAAGTGGCGCAGTTCCAATTAATCTCCTCCTTTATTAATATTTATAAGATATTAGTAGTTTTATAAATATATATTAGACATATTACATTCCGTCTTGTAAAGTGAAAAATAGATAAATCTTCCGTAAAGATAATTCCGTAAAAATGGAGGCTAAGTTATTATGCAAAAAGTTTTTCTCTTGACGATCGGTATGTTCGCTCTTGGGTTTGATGCTTATGTGATAGCTGGTTTGCTTCCGGATATCGGTGCAACTTTTCATATAACCCCTTCACAAACAGGGCAAGCCGTGAGCGTCTTTACGCTTTGTTATGCACTGGCCGCTCCGGTATTTGCAACACTGCTTGCTGGAAAACCGATGCGCAATATTTTATTGTTGGCGCTCGCAGTATTCTCGATAGGCAACGGGATAAGTGCACTAGCTTCAAATTTTTCCATGTTGCTGATTGCACGAGCAATTGCAGGCATCGGCGCCGGACTTTACTCTCCGCTAGCATCGGCAGCTGCAGCATCACTAGTGCCCGAACAGAAACGCGGCAGAGCACTTGGCATGACTCTTGGCGGCATGAGCACTGGAACAGTCATAGGAGTCCCTCTTGGACTGGTGATTGCGGAACATCTGAAGTGGAATGGAACTCTTTGGGTGATCACTGCACTAGGCTTAATTGCCATGATGGGAATTGCCATCTGGTTTCCACATTTTGCAGCTTCAGCTCCACCTTCACTCCGCCAGCGCGTCGCAATGATGACAAATAGACGGGTTGCAGCAATTGTTGGCATCACTTTTATGACCAGTGTTGCCAGCTTGGGTCTTTACACATATATTGCTGTTATTTTGAATAACTTGGCGGACATTTCCAACAACACGCCATATCTTTGGGCATGGGGAATTGGCGGCGTAGTTGGCAGTTTTTCCATCGGCGCTTTGATTGACCGGACAGGCAAACCGGGTTTGCTCATGGCAGGAATTTTGGCCATAATGGCTTTGTCCATGTTCAGTGTGCCATTCGCCCTTTCATTTCCGATCCTGTCATTTCTGCCTTTTATTCTATGGGGGGCGATGGGCTGGGCATCGCAAGCCCCGCAGCAGCATGAATTGCTTCACATACAGCCTAATCAAGGTGCAGCGGCCGTTGCTTTGAACAGTTCCGCAAATTATTTGGGCAGTGCAATAGGTTCTCTTCTTGGAGGGATAGTGATGCTGGCTGGATTGGCTCCTTCCCAACTTCCGTTTGCCGCCGGCGGCCTTGCATTAGTGACATTACTGGGACAATGGGGGATTTTATCAAGCAAAAGAAAGCATGGAAGTGAGAGAAAACAATCTATGCAACAATGACTATCTCCAGATTGAATAAACATATCATACTCATTTGTCAAATATCAAAGGGGTTGTTTATAAAATTTTATACAGCGAGCCATACTAAATAATGGTGATGGCTGAATGTACGAAAAAGAAGAATTGATCCGCTTTGTCCAAGAAGCGAAAAAGTATGGGCATCAGGGGAAAGTTGCCAGTTACATACCGGCTCTTGGCAAAGCGAATCCAAATGATTTATCTATTGCAATATATATGCCTGATGGGAGAATCATTGACGCTGGGGATGTAACGGTAAAAGTGACGCTTCAAAGCATTTCAAAAATTATCGCTTTAGCTCTTGTCATTATGGATCACGGTGAAAAGGAGGTATTCCAAAAAGTCGGGATGGAGCCGACGGGCGATCCGTTTCATTCCATTGCCAAGCTTGAGGAAACACAGCCTACAAAGCCGCTGAATCCGATGATCAATGCCGGTGCACTTGCCGTAACGCATATGATTTCGGGAAGAACGGTGAAAGAACGGCTGCAGAGACTCATTCGTTTTGTCCGCAAGCTAACAGGAAATCCAACCATTTCTTATTCGCAAGAAGTCGCTCAATCCGAATTTGAAACCGCGTTTTTAAACCGCTCCTTATGTTATTTTCTTCGACAGCATAATATTATAAACGAAGATGTCGAAGATCTGATGGAGCTTTACACGAAGCAATGCGCCATTGAAATGACATGCATCGATTTGGCGCGCATCGGCCTCGTTTTTGCGATGGATGGGCGCGATCCGTTTACAGAAGAGGAAATCATGCCCCTTGATGTAGCGCGTATTTGCAAAACGTTTATGGTCACCTGCGGCATGTATAATGCTTCGGGAGAATTTGCGATTAAAATCGGGATTCCGGCAAAAAGCGGCGTCTCAGGAGGCATACTCGCATCTGTTCCAAAAAGATGCGGCATCGGCATATTCGGTCCAGCATTGGATGACAAAGGCAATAGTCTGACCGGCATCAAACTGCTTGAATTTTTATCTAAAACATATTCATTAAGTATTTTCTAATATTTGAGGAGGAGACATACGATGCGTGAATTCACTGTTAAATTTCACCTTGAAGATGATATGGAAGAAATGAAAGTGCAAAAGCTGAGCCCGGATGATTTTGAAAGGGTGACAGAAGGAGGGACAAGACATTTGTTTGATCTCGATACAAACATTGGTTTTTTCGTCTTTTTTGACGCTGAGGACAGCGATGGCAATATGTCTTATCTTTCCCTTCGCTACGAGGAGGACGAGGAAGATCCGAGCGAATGCTACCGGTTTGAACTAAAAGACTTTTATGAATTTATAGCTCTTTATCTAAATGACTTAGAATTCGGTGATGAAGTGATGGCGGAGCAGGAGGAAGAGGAAATATACAGCCCCATTCAGCATCTTGCTCATCTTCTTTTCCATGTTGCTGAAGAAGGGAAAACAGTTGAAGTTTGAATACGTTGAATGAAATCCAGGGCATGCATACGAATTCAAATGCCAATTTTTCAGAAAGGCTTATTTTCAATCAACAACATCTATGTGTTTCAGAATTGCATTTTTTGTAATAAATGAAAGTACCGCGGGCGATCCGGATTGATGTTCACCGTTTCGTTAGGGCTTGGCAGGAGAACCGATTTTTGAAAAGTGCTTTTGAACTATGGATTTGGTGAAAAGGTAAGAGGCGCATAATATCGAGTGGCGTCCGATCTTTTTTATATTTCAATGTTTTTTTACCTTTTGTTCATCGTTTCGTCATATTTTTTGCCTAGTATGTCAATAAGACAAACGATGAAGAAGAGGAGGGCTTTTGCTATGGGATATTATGATGAAATAGATCAAAACAATCGTGTGGAAAGAAAAAAGAACAGTTTGTTGAAGCCGGTTCTTTCTTCTTTAATCAGCGGTGTTTTGGGCGGAGCTGTTGTATACGGAGCGTTGACCTACTTGCCATTCCAAGATCATAACAAAGCTTCAAATGAAACAGAGCATGCAGCGGTCAGTCAAAATACAAACGATCAGGAAGCATCTGTTAATGTTGCGAAGATTTCCAATCAAGGCGATATTGCAGAAATAGCTGAAAAACTTTCACCAGCGATTGTCGGCATTTCTAATTTGCAGCAGCAAAGGACAGATTGGTTTGGATCGCGCCAAGATTCTTCCAGCGAAGAAGTGGAAAGCGGAAGCGGAACAGGAATTATCTTTAAAAAGTCCGGCAATGATGTTTTTATTGTTACAAATAACCATGTTATTGAAGGGGCTTCTTCATTGGAGGTAACGCTTTCCAATGGCGATAAGGAAAAAGCAGAGGTAGTCGGTGCTGACTCATTGACAGACTTGGCCGTCATAAAAATTAATAACAATAGTGTTAACACAGTAGCTGAGTTTGGTGATTCCGATAATATACGAGTCGGCGATCAGGTCATTGCAATCGGGAATCCGCTTGGCAGCGATCTTTCTAGAACTGTAACAGAAGGGATTATCAGCGGAGTCAATCGCACAGTGACGATTACAACTTCTGAAGGAGACTGGGCGCTTGATGTCATTCAAACAGATGCAGCGATCAATCCAGGAAACAGTGGAGGCCCTTTAATTAACATGGATGGGAAAGTCATCGGCGTCAGCAGTATGAAAATCAGCCAGGAAGGTGTGGAAGGGCTCGGATTTGCTATTCCAAGCAATGATGTTGTGAAAGCGATCAATCAATTAATGGAAAAAGGAAAAATTGACCGTCCGTTTCTTGGAGTTGCATTATTAAATGTAAGCGAGCTTCCTGAGTATTTCCTTAGAGACACACTCAATTTGCCATCTGACGTTAAAGAAGGTGCGGTAGTTGGAAGAGTTCAGGCAAATTCTCCCGCCGATCAGGCCGGATTGCAGGAAAAGGATGTGATCGTCGCATTGGATGGGCAAAGCATTCACAACACGAGTGAGTTAAGAAAATATTTGTACAGTGAAAAGAAATCAGGAGACTCAGTCAAAGTCAAATTATATCGGGACGGAAAAGAAAAGACCGTCACAGTTACCCTTTCAAGTCAAGACTTATCGCAAACCTGATCGGGAATAGTATTAAAAAGAAAGGGCCCGCAAAAAGTCAGTTCAATTAACTTTTTGCAAAGCCCTTTTTTCAATGGAAATCTTTTTCATCAATGTGAAAATGATCTATCTCTGATAAATGAATGATACTCGCCAATTAACAACAGCATCATTTGCTTAGAAAAATTTCATCGCTATACATAACTTGTTTACATATTTGCTTCGCTAGACGAGATATTTTTTGGTTGAGCAGATTGTACAGCTTTGCTTGAGATTGCTAAAACAAATAAACAACTAATACTAATTAAAACTCCGTCCAATATTAGCGGAGCTCCCCAGCTGCCTGTGCTGTCTCTTAAATATCCTGATACGACTGGCGACAATACGGCGCCAATTTCTGCTATCAGATTCAGCATGCCAAATGCCCCGCCTTGTTTGCCTTCCGGCGCCAATTCTGCATTTAATGCATGTGAAACCGGCTGCAATGCAAAAAAAAATAATCCTGATATAAATAAAATGATTGATGTAATAATCGGGCTGCTATTTTCCGTTTGAATATACCAAGCAAAAACAAATATTGAAACAGCTAAAAGAAAAGTTAAAAGCGCTAATACATTTCTGCGGCCGTTCGGTCTATCAGCTAACAGGTCAGAAATTTTTCCGCCAAGCGGGAACCCGATAACCCCTGCTACTGCGTTAAATGAAGCTACTGCTGCTGCGGCAACTAGTGCTCCGCCGCCAAATTCTTGGACAATTGCTGTAGACCAGAATCCATACAACCATAAATGCCATAAAATCGGCAGGAAAGATAGATAAAGGAAAAACAGGTTTTTATTCATAATCAAAGGGTGCACTTCTGATTTTTTTGTTACATAAAGATATATGATCAATATGGGGGCTAAACTAGCCAAAATAAAAGCTATGACAATCGATGAGAGCCCTAATTTTGTTGATGTGAAGTATATCGCCATGATGATAACCAAAAACACAAGTGAATAAATACTTAAGTGATATAACGATTTTCCGTAAAATTCCTTCACACCAGGTGAATTTGGATCTGCTGATTGTATCAATTTTTTATCAGGCTTCATAAATTTAAACATAAGAACAGCAACGATTAAAGTAATGAATCCCATGAATAGAAAAGGAACTCTCCAAGCCTCATTTCCCATTAGAGGAACAAAAGCTTCCAGAAGAAGAGGTGTACCGATTGTTGCCAACGTTAAGCCGATAGACAGGCCAGTAATAACAACTCCCATTCCTAAGCCCATTTTTTCCGGAGGAGTGTTGAAAGCAATATAGGATCTGTCATTTGAATAAAGGATTCCTTCACCTAATCCAAGTAATACACGGAATAAAACAAACATGACGAGTCCGCCTGATAAGCCTGTGAAAAAAGTGGCGACGGCTGCCCACAAAATACTTAATATAATAATAGGGCGGTATCCAAATTTATCTCCCAAGTTTCCTCCAGGAAATTGGTTTAACATAAATCCGGCAAAAAACAAACTGCCTATTAAGCCCCCAAATTCATGAGGATTCGGGACATCTGAAAAAAATGATATTTTATGTTCTATCATCCAAGTAACAATTGGGCCTGTCGCAGTTCTGTCGATATAAGAAACAACCCATCCTAGGAACAGCATTCCCCATATTGTATGGTACCTTTCCCATTTTTTCATTATCATTTTCACTCCTATCTAGATTTAAAATTTAACATAACCTTTAGATAGCGCTTACATAAAGGGGCAAAAAGAAATAGAAAATGCTGCTGGTTGAATATAAGATCAATTGGCTGCTGGTTTTCTATATTTCGGACGATGTGCGATGAAAGGAATATAAAACTTTTTTAGCCTACATTCTTGATGATTCCATCTTGTTTTTGAACTTTCTCCGCAGCTTTAAAGTTTTGTACTTTCAACTATTCCAAATGAATTCAAATTTTAAATGCTTTTTGCTCCCGCTTTTTAAACTGTGGAATGGTTTTTTTCCTCTCTCATTTGATTTTCTTGACTAATAGCGGGCAAATATACATCTAAAACAGCGGAACGGCCAGACTTGACAGTTTTTATTGCTTCATTCAGAGCCTCTTTCAGCTCATGAGGGTTTTCTATTTTTCTTGCATAGGCGCCACCTGCAGCTTCTGCAATTTTCGAAAGATCAGCATGAGGAGTGAAATCTACGAAAAATTGATTCGTTTCATTTGCGATCCCATTCGGATGAACAGCTAAGGTTGACAGTTTCGGAGATTTCCAACCGCGATTATTATAAATTACGGTTAAAAATGGCGCGTCATATTTTTGCGATATCCAATGAACGCTCGAAGGGACGCTAAACAGATAAGATCCATCTCCAGTAAGGCTGATCACTGTTTTAGACGGGTCTGCCAGTTTTGCTCCTATCGCTGCTCCGCCGTTCCATCCAAGTCCGCCTCCGCCGCTGCCAAAAATAGAACCTGGTTTGGTCATTTGCAAATGGGTATATAATGTTTGGAAATTTGAAATGCCTTCATTGACAATAATCGTGTTTTCATCGCACACTTCCCGTATGCAGGCAGTTAAATACTCAGGCGTGATAATGTCGTCAAAAAATTGTTCAGCTTTTTTCCATTCTTCACGCTGAGCTTTATGATATTTTTCTATTTGTTTTCTCCTTTCATTTACTTGCAAGCTGTCAATGTCAGCGTTTTTAATCACTTCGTTCAACTGCCGCAAGGCCGTTTCGGCATCAGCTGCGAAAAAACGTTTTGATGGGATATACCATAATGTCATCCCTTCCTTCAGCGGATCTTCATCAATATAGTAAATCGTACAATTTGGCGATGGTTTATTATTCACTGGAATCCAAGGAACATCACTGTCAATGACCATTATAAAATCTGCTTTTTCGATTAAATCGTTTTGTGTTGAAGTATTCCACTGATATCCGCAATGAAGCGGATGATCAGATGGAAAGTTCATATAGTTTGGCACTGACTCTAAAACAGGTATCGCAAGTTTTTCACAAAATTTAACGAGTTCTTTCACCGCTTGTTTGTTTTTGCCAATATATGACGTGACAATGAGCGGATTATTTGCTGCCAGTAAATCTTTCACTAAAGGATCTATTTCTTGCGGTGCCAGTGCACGCGCTGCAATTGGTCTCCATTGCTCAGGATGAATTTCTACTTTTTCTACTTCCTCCTCCAAAACTTCTCTAGCGCTCGTCAAATATACGGGTCCTTTCGGGCTGCTTTGAGCAATTTGCAGTGCACGATGGACAATTTGTTTTACATTTTTCCCGGTGCGAATCTCATGAGTATACTTCATGTAACCCCTTACAATTCCGGGCTGATCGGGAACATCCTGAATCCAGTGAATAAATTCGTTCCTGCTTCCCCGAAGCTCCCCTTCTTGAGTATATGGAGAAGTTCCGGCAAAAATGAGGACAGGCACCCGACCTTTCCAAGCATTGTGAATGGCAGCGCCAAGGTTTTGCGTGCCGCATTCAACATGCACTAAAACAGCTTGAGGTTTCCCGCTTACTTGAGCATATCCATGTGCAGCGCTTAAGGCAACCATTTCATGTGGACAAGTAATGATTTTCGGAAAATCAATTCCCTCTTTTTCAGCTTCGGCAAGGGCTTCAATAATGGCAGGGTGATCGCTTCCTAGATTTGAAAAAATAAAGGAAACATCAGCTTCTTGTAACGCTTCTAAAAGTGCCTTGCTTGTCGTATATCGGCTGGTCAAACAACACACACCCTTTCAACATAATTTAGATAATTAATACTAGTCAGATAATTCCGTAATCAGAATTGTACTTGAAAAGAAAAGATAGTACAATACTATAATAACTATCATAATAATAGAAAATATCTATAGAAAGGAGCTATAAAATGGAGTTCCGTCTTTTGCATTATTTTGCAATATTGAGTCAAGAGCTGCATTTTACGAAAGCTGCAGAAAAGCTGGGGATTACGCAACCAACATTAAGCCAGCAAATTCGCCTTCTTGAAAACAGTCTTGATACAGTTCTTTTTCGAAGAATGGGGAAAAAATTGAATTAACGGAAAGCGGAGAGATTTTACTTGAACATGTGAAAAAAATTTTTTCTGAAATTGATCAAGCAAAAATTAAAATACATGAATTAAAAGGATTGAATCGCGGCCATTTAAAAATCGGATGTGTTGGCAATCATCATCTTTATTCTTCCTTGCTTACGTTTCACTCACAGTTTCCAAATATAAAACTCTCTGTTTACGATCTAAAAACGGAAGAAACGTTAGAAAAAATAGTCAAGTCTGAGCTCGATATAGGGATTGTCTATTTACCAGTTCATCATCCGCAAGTAGAGGTTATTAAATGGTTTTCATTAGAGTTTTTTGCCATTGTATCCCTTGATCATCCTTTAGCTGAAAAAAATTTAATATATTTGGAAGAGCTTCAATCGTACCCGATCTTTTTATTGCCCGAGCAATATGTTCTTAGACAGACGATCGATTCATTTTGTAATAAAGAAGGCATTAAGTTAAACCCAATTGTGGAATTGTCGGATACGTATTCGTTGTTAAAGATGACGCTTTTACATAACGGAATTACGATCCTGCCAAAGCTTTATGTTGAAAACAGCCCGGAGTTTTCTGTCAAGCTTTTGAAAATTGCAGACGAACTTCCGCGTAAAGAGGTTGCAATTATTTATCGAAAAGGTCTTCTTTCTTCCACTGCCATTCGAACATTTATCCAGCAGCTGACAAGGAGATGACTCATTTTAATTTTTAAATAGGTAAAATATTGGATTTGCTTTCAAAGGAAGGTAGGGATAGAATCTATACGTATACATTTTTTAATAGAGGAGCGAATAACAATTGGATTTATTTTCAGTTGGTATATCTATTTCATCTGACGCCATCATTGCCTTATTAAAAATTATTGCAATCGATATTATTTTATCCGGCGATAACGCAGTTGTAATTGCAATGGCAACGAGAAATCTGCCGAAAGAACAGCAAAACAGAGCTATATTCTGGGGGACTGGAGGTGCGGTCGCATTACGGATTTTGTTTGCATCCGTTATTGTTGTCCTGTTGAAAATCCCATTTGTCAACATTGTCGGCGGATTTTTGCTGCTTTGGATTGCTTATAAAGTTTTGGTAGATGACGGAGAAGCTGCGCATGTCCAATCTCAAAGCAGTCTGCTTAAAGCTATTCAAACGATCATTCTTGCAGATGCCGTCATGAGTTTGGATAATGTGGTTGCAGTAGCAGGTGCGGCACACGGCCATATCGGCATGATTGCGGTTGGAGTTTTGATCAGTATTCCAATTATGATTTTTGGATCAAAAGCGATCGTAAAATTAATGAACAAATTTCAATGGATTGTATATGTTGGATCTGGAATTTTAGCTTGGACCGCCGGTGAGATGATCTTTAAGGATAAACATATTGAACAATGGTTTCACATCCAAAACTTGTGGATCGAATATTTACTTATCGGAATTATGACATTGATTGTGTTAGCGATCGGTTATGAGAAAAATAAGCGTGCAGAGAAAGAAAATAAATTGCAGCATAGTGCTTAGCAGGCGGCTGTTGAAACGGCGCCTGTTTTTTTATGAAAAGAAATTCCACGTTTTAATAGATTTAGTTATGTCTAAAATTTTTGTTATCGGCAAATATGCACACTTCTGTAAAATGACGGTTTCTTTTACAACAGCTCTAATTTGCATGTAAATTCGAGGGATCGTTCTTGTGTATAAGCATTCATCGTCCAGAGAAGGTGAGTGCTTTTTTATTTTATCCACAGATATTTCAGACAATTCACAACTTATACACATTATCCATACTGTTTTTGTGGATATTATGTAACTGTTGGAGCTTAAGAAGCTGGATTTTTTTCATAAAATCCTACTATGAATGTGGATAACTATAGTAATTGTTAACAATTTGTGAAATATTTCACAAATATATTGAAGTTAAATTCAGAAAATTATATATTGAAATTGAAGAGGTTAGTGAAATATTTCACAAACTTCTTCGAAAAATAAAAGTGAAAAAACAAACAAAGGAGATGGTTGAAGATGGAATGGCTGAAAGGTCCAAAAATGGCGGTTGTCTGGGCGGCTCTTAGAATTTGGCTCGGTTATCAATGGTTTGTCGCGGGAGTCGAAAAGCTGGGTGGATTTGATGCGACAGGATTTTTAAAAGGGGCGATTGCTAAAGCAACCGGAGAACATCCGGCCGTTCAAGGATGGTATGCAGCGTTCCTTGAAAACTTTGCTCTTCCGAATGTAGAACTTTTTAATTTTATTATTCCAATTGGAGAAGTGTTAGTTGGCATCGGACTGATTTTGGGGTTGTTTACAACTCCTGCATTAATTGCTGGTGCGTTTATGAACTTGAATTTTATGTTAGCTGGAACAACAAGCACGAATCCGATTATGTACACTGAAGCAATCATTTTAATGGCAGTAGGTGCAGCTGCGTATTATTGGGGAGCTGACCGGTTTATCCTGCCGTATTTGAGAGATAAATTTACAAACAAAAAATTCAATCAACAAGCAAATGTTTAAATGCAGCAATCATCTTGACTTTTAAAAATTTTTGAAACATAATTTTAAAAAAAGTATATTTTCGGCGTTGAAAGGGGCCAGTAAATAGACTTTAGGCGAAAAAGAGAGTGAAACCCTATGGCTGAAAGGTTTCATCGCTGATAAGCTATTGAACCTACCCCTGGAGCTGTCAGGCTCATAACCTGACCGTATCCTTCGTTACAGGCTAAAGGGAGCACTAAACTAGTGCTAAAAAAGGTGGTACCGCGGATATAGACTCATATTCGTCCTTTTTCGAAAGGATGATATGAGTCTTTTTTATGACTGTCAAGCAATGAAGAGGTGTTTTTTAGTGAGGAAAAAGCGAGTGGTCGTAAAAATAGGAAGCAGTTCTTTAACAGATGACAACGGGGGACTCAGCAAAGAAAAGCTGCACGAGCATGTTGAAGCGATTGCTAGATTGAAGGAAGCAGGGTATGAAGTAATTTTAATTTCGTCAGGAGCGGTATCAGCAGGGTATGGAGATCTTGGATATCCTTCTAGGCCTGTGACAATTAGAGGAAAACAGGCGGCTGCGGCAGTGGGCCAAGGGCTGCTTATCCAGGCTTATACAGAAGCATTTAAAAAATACGGCATTGTATGTGCCCAGCTTTTGATGACAAGGAGCAATTTTCAGCATAAAGAGCAATATCAAAACGCATACGCCACCTTATCGGAGCTTCTAAAGCGGCAAGTGCTCCCGATCATCAATGAAAATGATTCGGTTTCGATTGAGGAATTGACGTTTGGAGACAACGATATGCTGTCAGCTCTTGTGAGCGGATTATTGCATGCCGATTTTCTTATTATTTTGACGGATATTAACGGTTTATATGAAGAAGATCCTACCAAAAATCCGAATGCGAAACGATTTGATTTTTTGCCGGAAGTAACAGATGAATTAATTGAACAAACAGAGGCAACATCCGGTTCGAAAGTTGGAACAGGTGGCATGAAATCAAAGCTCATGGCGGCAAAAACGGCACTTGCCCTCGGTGTATCCGTATTTATCGGGAAAGGTCAAGGAAAAGAGAAATTAATAGAAATTTTAAATGGGAACGGTGACGGAACATATATTGGCAAAAACGATTTAAGTGCTGTTCGTAATTCAAAAGCATGGATTGCTCTTCATTCGATCATATCTGGTGATGTGGAAGTCGATGATGGAGCAGTAGCGGCTATTTTGAAGGAAGGGAAATCGCTCCTTCCTGCTGGCGTTAAGCGTGTCAGCGGCAACTTTCAATCCGGAGACGTGGTGCAAATTTTAAACAAGGAACAAAAGCTGATCGGAAAAGGCATAGTCAATTATTCATCTGAAGAATTAAAAGAAATTATGGGCATGCCGAGTCAAAAAGCGATGGAAATGACAAAGCGCATACATCCTGAAGTGGTTCACCGTGATCAATTTGTAGCGATAACGAGTAAGGAGATGATGATATGAGTGAAGTGTTAACAAAAGGGAAGCTGGCAAAAGAAGCTGCTGCCAAACTGGTTGCAAAGACTACTGAAGAAAAAAACAACGCATTATCAATCATCGCTGAACAATTGCAAAAAGAAACGCCTTATATTTTAAAAGAAAATGAAAATGACATTGAAAATGGGAAAGCGAATGGTTTATCCGACGCTCTAATTGACCGTCTTCTTTTAAACGAAGAACGAATTAACGGAATGATTGAATCGTTAAGACAATTGATTTATTTGCAAGATCCAGTTGGGGAAGTGCTGGAAAGCTGGACTCGTCCGAACGGTTTACAAATCGAAAAAGTTCGGGTGCCGCTCGGAGTTGTTGGGATGATTTACGAAGCCAGACCAAATGTGACAATTGATGCCTCAAGCCTTTGCTTAAAAACAGGGAACGCTGTTCTTCTTCGCGGCAGCTCATCCGCATTGCATTCAAATATGGCGATCGTAAAGGTGATACGAGAGGCGTTAGAAAAAGCGAATTTTCCTGCCGACAGTGTACAGCTTCTGGAAGATACCAGCAGGGAAACGGCAGCGGAAATGTTCAAATTAAATGATTATTTAGATGTGCTAATTCCTCGCGGAGGGAAAAATCTGATTAAAACAGTTGTTAAAAATTCATCTGTTCCTGTGTTAGAAACGGGCGCAGGCAATTGTCATGTGTTTATTGATGAATCAGCAGACAAAAAGATGGCGATTGATATAACTGTAAACGCAAAAACACAAAGACCTTCCGTCTGCAATGCAGCCGAAACTCTTCTCATCCATGAAAATTGGAATAAGGAGTATATTCGCGAGCTCATTGAAAAGCTCGAGGAGAAAAATGTGGAGTTGCGAGTCGATCAAGCATTGTACAATGAATTCCCGCATTTGAAATTAGCGACAGAAGAAGATTGGGAAACGGAATATTTAGATTATACAATGGCAGTGAAACTTGTTTCGAATGTAGATGAAGCAATCGAGCATATTAATCGTTACGGAACAAACCATTCTGAGGCAATTATCACAGAAAATGCCGCAAATGTAGAAAAGTTTTTCAAATTAGTTGATTCCGCAGCTCTTTACCACAACGCATCGACGCGCTTTACAGACGGATTTGAATTTGGGTTTGGCGCAGAAATCGGGATCAGCACGCAAAAGCTCCATGCCAGAGGACCGATGGGACTCCCTGCACTGACTTCTACAAAATATATTATTAAAGGAAGCGGACAGATTAGAGAATAAGAAATGATAAAAAAATGGAAGCAGACATCTTGATTCGTTCGGATGTCTTCTTCCAATTTTTTATGCTTCCTTCAATCTGCTTTCTTCGTCTGTCATGAAACCGTTTCGTTTTGTATACAGTGTGTACATATCCTTTGAAATTTCAAAGATGTTGTATAAGTTTTTGTTTTCAATATGGGGAAGCTGACGAGATTCATCGGCAAGGGAGACATATGGAAGCTTCTGCGCGGCTTTCATGGAACGTTCATTGTCTTTCCGTATTTTCATAAAGATCGTTTGAATTCCAAATTCATAAAAAATCTCTTGAAAAAAAGCGTCCTTAGCAAGCTGATTATATCCTTTACCATGGTACGGCTTGCCGAGCCAAGTTCCGAGAAATCCCGTTTGGTCAAAAATATCATACAAGCTGATTGTTCCAATAGGAGAGCCCCATTCATCCAAAATGGTGCGGGAAATTAATTCCCCTCGTTCCTCTGCTTCAATCAACTGTTTTGTTATAAACATGTATTCTTCAATCGACGTTGCTTTATGACGAACATAAGGGAAGACCTCTGGATGAACCATAAGTTCGAACAACTCTTGACAATCCGCTAGATCACGTTTTTTTAACATGCTCATCCTCCTCTATCAACGAGGGCGGTTACCACGAAATCTAACGGATCCCACCCTCGAAATTTTTATTTATCAAGTAAAAATTTCGGGGTGGGAATCGAACCCACTAGAACCGGTCAAAGACCGGTGGCGCACCATTTGCCTTCCCTTAAAAACAAGTAAATTTAATTGTCAGCATTTCTTCTAGTATCATACTTGATTTCTATGGAAAAGAAAACAAAAATTTTGTAAAAAGATTATTAAGAAAATTTTACTTTTTTCTTACTACTTTAAGAGTTTCTATAAGCAGTGAATAGGGAAAAATTACAATATTTTCTTTGACAATATTTTTTTCCTTTGCTTTGATGCAATAACAGAGAGGACCGCATTTCCTGACTGAAGCAGATTTGCCTGATGCCAGCAAAATATTTAGAAATCATAATAAGAACGGTTGAATTTTGCTTCATAGTTTTATAGCATCAACGGCTAGAAAAGTCAGCAAAATGTTCCTTACAAGCTGAAAAATCTATTGTTACAGTATTCATACACTTTCATGCTTAAAACTTCCATTTATTTATTTTTTCTATGGTACTATAAAAATGAGGTGTCTGTACATGTTTATTGTAAAAATAGAAGTTCAACCTAAAAAGAAAAATCGTTTTAATATTTACGTCGATAGAGGAAACGGTGAAATATTTGCTTTTAGCGTCGGGGAAGATGTTTTAATTAAGCACGGGCTAAGAAAAGGGATGGAGCTTGATGAGCTGGATATAGATGCGATTTTGCACGAGGATCAAATAAAAGCAGCATTCAACAAAGCTTTAACTTTTCTTGGCTATCGAATGAGATCGGAAAAAGAGGTCCGTGACTATCTTGTAAGTCAAGGTATAGATGAGAGGGTTATTGAACGTGTAATGGTTGAGCTTCAATTAAAAAATTATGTAAATGACAAGGAGTTTGCGGAAGCCTTTGTAAGAACGCAAATGAAAACCACTTTGAAAGGGCCCGGCATAATAAAAGCAGAACTGGGACAAAAAGGGATTGAGAACGATTTGATAGAAGCAGCTCTTGATCTTTTCACGAAAGAAAGACAAATAGAAGCAGCGTATAAATTAGCTGAAAAGCAATTGGGAAAAAAAACGAACATATCTTTGTCGCAGCTAAAGCAAAAAATAGAGCAGGCAATGTTTAGGAAAGGTTTTTCATCCGAAGTGATTCAAGCTGTTTTAGAGATGCTGCCTTTACATGAACGTCATGACCAAGAATGGGAAGCATTATTAATACAAGGCGAAAAAGGGAAAAAAAAGTATTCCCATCTAGATATGTACACATATCGTCAAAAGCTTGCGCAATTTTTATATCGAAAAGGTTTTTCGCAAGAACTTATTCAGCAATATTTGCAAAAACACTTAGAGAAAAGCGAGGAATAGGAAATGGAAAAACGGTACAGTGAAATGACGGAATACGAGCTAAAAAATGAAATTGCCCGATTAAAAGAAAAAGCGCGCAAAGCGGAACAGCACGGAATGATCAACGAATATGCTGTCCTGGAAAGGAAAATTGCTATGGCAAAAGCATATATGCTGAATCCTGACGATTTTCCGCCAGGTGAGACGTATGAAATCGATGGAGCTCCTGGTGAATATTTCAAAGTTGAATATTTAAAAGGAGTCTTCGCTTGGGGGTATCGGTTATCATCTCCTTTAAAGGAGGAAGCACTGCCGATATCGATGTTGATTAAAAAAAAGTAATATAAATGAGAAATAAGTTGAGAACGAAAAATGAAGGAAGTTGGGGAAAAGAGTGGCCGTTGATTTCTTTCAATCGTTTTTTTCTTCCTGTTCGTGGCTATGCTTCATCGCGCCTAACTTTACATTATGGTTATCAAACTGAATACTCTCTCAATTGACCTTGAAAGGATACGGATTTCGTTTTTAGCTTGAAATCTTTTGTTAACAAATAGTATCAAAAAAAACCATATATTTAATAAGGCGAATAATGGAAATTTGTTTACTCAAGCAACGTTGAAGCTAAATATTTTCTTTATTAAATTTAATCGAGGAAATCATAGTTGAGTTTTGAATCTAGGCGATTATTTTTAAAAATTAAAAAAGGTCTGTATAAACAAGATCATGCCAAATAATGGCATGATCTCGTATTATTTATTTATGAACGTTTTCGCATTTCGTTTTCCAAAATGATTAAGCTTTGGGTTTGCTGGGTTTCCCCGTTTACTTGACGGAATGAATGTTTCGGTTTTCCCCAAGCTCCTAAAAATTCGTTTTTCTGCTTTTTTGATAAGGATGATCGGTTAGTGTCCATTAGTAAACACCTCTTGAAAGGTCAATGGTTATGAAAAATTTTTATCCCGTTCTCCTGAAGCTTTCATCCTCTCTTGAGGGTGTGTGTTAATGGTTCCGTTCGCACGACGTGACGCGAATTCCGCTTTAGCACGTGGCTCACCGTCAAATTTTTCATGCTTCGGAAATCCTTTTGCTTTATTGCGCATCGCAGATCCTCCAAGGAGAAAAAAATTTGCGCTATTGGACGCGCATAAATAGTATTTGCTTATTAGAAGCCAATATAAAAGAAAATTAAGGAAATGTCATAATCAATCAATTAGCGGTTTAAGTTTTTTCTTCATTCTTTTTTTACTGAAAATCCAACCTGTGTACGAACGAACAATGTTGAGGTCTTTATCGAGCTGTGCAACTGCTACAAAGGGATAATGACCTTTGCTGAAATAACGCAAGTCAATCAAACGGATTTCGGTATAATCAAGCTGCTCTTTTATTTGCCAATGGAAAACAGGGGAAAAATGCAAAAATGCTGAAATATTCCGGTCTTTTTTTGCGGCTTCCATTGCAGGGTGATTCGGCAGCTCTTTGCGCTCAAACTGGTCGACGATTTGAATTTCGGTAAAATTTGAATATGCAACGTAATAATGTTCTTTTGTCACAATGACGAGCTGCCACTTGCGGAATTTCATTGTTGGGTTAAATATGACGTTTTCAACATTTTTCCATCTGTTTAAGATTTTTTTCTTAATCGATCTTTGCATTAGAAGTCTAACGACATAATATAAAGCGATTATGCAATAAATAATTAAAAAGGTATAGCCCCCATGGGCGCCGGAAAGCCAAATGCCAATGCCGACAATATGAGCGATGAAGATAAACGAATCAAACGTATTAATTGTGCCCAGCGCAATCCACTTTTCAGAAAAAGGTCTGAGAGCTTGAGTGCCGTAGCCGTTGAAAATGTCGACAACAACATGAAGAACAACAGCTAATAACGTCCAAATCCATACATGGATGAGGCTGCTGCTTGGCATTAGAAAATGAATTGCTCCAGTGATTAACAGCGACCATAATAAAACTGCGGGAATTGAATGAGTTATTCCGCGATGATTTTTTAAATAAGCTGCATTATTTTTAAATTTAAGAACCGTATCAAGATCTGGTGCTTGTGAACCGATAATCGTGCCAACAAGAACTGCCTCGCTTGTCAGAAAGGAACCGCCGACAGCCGGATCCAAAGTTGCTAAACCTCCCAATGCGATTCCCATGACGAAATGTGTACCTGTATCCAAAGCCATCCTCCTTAGCTGAAAAAACAATCGTTATGATGATATTTGAATTTTTTCCATTGAACGCAAAAAACATAAATTCATTTTTTCTTTCATGCAAAAAAAAAATAATGTACGATAAATTCATAAGTTCTTTTTAGTGTAACATATTTTGAAGTGCATAATGGAGGAAATATTGAAAAATGGGTCAATCACTGCAAAAAATTGAGAATTTCGATATTAAAACATTTCAGGAGGACCTGATCGGCTGGTATATACGGGAAAAAAGAGATTTGCCTTGGAGAAAGGACCAAGATCCATACAAAGTATGGGTATCTGAAATAATGCTTCAGCAAACACGGGTGGAAACGGTTATACCGTACTTTAACAATTTTATTAAAAAATTCCCGAATGTTGAGGCGCTGGCAAATGCGGATGAAGAAGAGGTTTTAAAGGCATGGGAAGGCCTAGGCTATTATTCGCGCGCCCGAAATTTGCACAGTGCAGTGAAAGAGGTAGCAGCAAAATACGGAGGAAAACTTCCGGATGACCCGAAGCAGCTTGGAAAATTAAAAGGAATTGGGCCTTATACGAAAGGAGCAATATTAAGCATTGCTTATAACAAGCCTGAGCCTGCTGTTGACGGCAATGTGATGAGAGTGCTGTCAAGAATTTTACTGATTGAAGAAGATATAGCAAAGCCAAAAACAAGAAGAATATTTGAAGAAGCGGCTGCAAATCTTATTTCAAAAGAACGTCCTTCCGATTTTAATCAAGCATTAATGGAATTGGGAGCAATGGTTTGTACGCCGACTTCTCCGTCCTGTTTGCTTTGTCCTGTACAGGAGCATTGTCTTGCCTTTTCAGAAGGATTACAGGAAAAGCTGCCAGTAAAAACACGAAGCAAATCAACAAAGCAAGTTTCGATTGCTTGCGCGGTTTTAGTGCAAAACAACGATTTATATATTCATAAAAGACCTGACACAGGACTGCTTGCGAATTTGTGGGAATTTCCAAATTGCGAAGTTCGCACAAACAGAATTCCTAAAAGGATATATCTAGAAAATTTTTTGCGGGAAGAATACGGTGTTGAAGCGGAATTAAGCGAGCTAAAAGGAACGATTCAGCATGTTTTTTCCCATTTGACATGGAATATTAATGTTTATTTCGGCAAAGTTTGTAGCGATGAATCAATGAAAGAGCTTGAAAAAGTTTTCATCAAGGATATTGATCGATATGCTTTTCCTGTACCTCATCAAAAAATATTTGCTCTTTATAAGGAAAAAGCTGGCATACAAGTGGAGCCGTAATTCCATTGGGAAGTGAATGAAAATGCAATCGGCATGTACCGATTGCATCCATTATGCCTCTAAAAATTGGTTTAATCAGTCTTTGTTAATACCGCCGCGCGCTTCAATTTCTTCTATAATTTCACGGTGAATAGTATGACCTTCTATATTCAGGTAAGGCATAATTTGTTGAAAGGCGCGGTGATAATACTGAAGCTCTTCACTGCTCCAAGCTTGCTTCGAGATCATGGAGAGCTCTGTCATATCACGTATAGGCAATTTACAAAAACTCCTTTTTATATGTTTTTCTATATCTATTCTTTGTTACGATAGAAATAACTATTCAATACATAAGGAGATGTAAAATATGAATGAAAAAGTAGCGCTTGTCACAGGATCTTCAAGAGGAATCGGCAAAGCTATTGCCTTGAGGCTTGCTGAAAAAGGGTATCACATCGTCATTAATTATGCTCGCAGCAAATCGAAGGCGATCGAAACCGCGGAAGAAATTGAACGTCTTGGTGTGAAAACGCTTGTGGTGAAGGCAAACGTCGGAAAACCTGAAAAAATAAAGGAAATGTTTGCAGAAATTGACAAAACGTTTGGACGGCTTGATATTTTAGTAAACAATGCAGCATCTGGAGTTTTACGCCCTCTAATGGAAATTGAAGAATCCCATTGGGATTGGACGATGGATATTAATGCAAAAGCACTTCTTTTTTGTGCGCAGGAAGCAGCAAAATTGATGGAAAAACACGGCGGCGGACACATCGTGAGCATCAGCTCTTTAGGGTCTATTCGCTATTTAAAAAATTACACGACAGTAGGGGTTTCTAAAGCAGCTCTTGAAGCTTTAACTAGATATTTAGCAGTTGAATTAGCACCGAAAAATATTGTAGTAAATGCGGTTTCCGGCGCAGCTGTCGATACGGATGCATTGACACATTTTCCGAACAGGGAGGAAATTTTAAACGAAGCAAAAGAAAAGACTCCGGCTGGAAGAATGATTGAAAAAGAGGATATCGTAAATGCAGTTGAATTTTTGCTCTCTGAAAAAGCTTTCATGATAAGAGGGCAAACTTTGATCGTAGATGGAGGCATTTCCTTATTGCTGTAACTGCAAATTTTTTTGGATAAGTTTTTTCCCTCCTGGACATGATATATGACGTGGAGGTGAAAAATGATGGCAAAACAACAGCAAAACAAAACAAATGCTCAACAAGTGAGAAAGCAAAACCAACAATCAGCTCAAGGATTTGGAACAGAATTTGCTGCTGAAACAGATGCACAACAAGTAAGACAACAAAATCAACAATCTGAACAAAATAAACAACAAAATTCTTAACTATTAATTTTGAATGTTTCTTTTAAAAGAGCCAGGCAAAAAGCGGAGAACGTTTCAGCTCTCCGCTTTCTTTCATTAAAGGAAAAAAACATAGATGATGATCGCCAAAATGATCCGATAAATAGCAAATGGTGTAAGTTTAATGCGGTTGATCAGCTGCAAAAAGAATCTTATGGCCAAAAGCGCGAAAATAAACGCACTGATGAATCCGGCGATAAAAAACGGCAGGACGTCGATTGTGAAATGCTCCCAATTTTTAATAAGAGAAAGACCGCTCGCCCCCGCCATTATCGGCACAGCCATAATAAACGTAAAATCGGAAGCTGCACGATGGCTTAAACCGGCTAAAACCCCGCCGGAAATCGTTGAACCGGAACGCGAAAAACCAGGCCAAAGGGAAATGCATTGGATGAGGCCGATGGTTAGCGCTTGTTTGTATGTAATTTGATCAACCGTTTCTGCTTTCGGTTTTCTTGGACCAAATAGGTCTGCTGCAATCATTAATAATGCCCCAAACACAAGGCCGACTAATACGCTATGAGCGGAAAACAAGTACGTATCAATAT
Source organism: Aeribacillus sp. FSL W8-0870 (assembly GCF_037963755.1). Taxonomy (NCBI): domain Bacteria; kingdom Bacillati; phylum Bacillota; class Bacilli; order Caryophanales; family Bacillaceae; genus Aeribacillus; species Aeribacillus sp. FSL W8-0870. Next base: position 3,298,770 of record NZ_CP150165.1, on the reverse strand, counting down.
AGTCTTCAAATAAAAAACCTAAGACGGCAGCAGGAAGAAGTCCTGTGATGACAAGGCCAAGCGTTAATCTTTGACCGTTTTGATGCTGCATTTTCTTAATCTGTAATAAATCGAAAAAGCGATCTTTAAATACGATCACCGCTGCTAATATTGATCCAAGCTGAATGACGACTTTAAAAGAGTTGGCGACAGGCTCTGAATATATTTCTTTAGATTTTAGAAGAATGTCATCAACAAGAATCATATGTCCAGTAGAAGAAACAGGGGCAAATTCCGTTAACCCTTCAACAATGCCTAAAATGACAGCTGTGATGATTTCCCACACGATATAGTTACTTCCTTTCTCTCTAAAAAAATCAAAGTTTGTAATGATTCAATCTTGTCAGATTGTACATAATGAATGAATGGAGAGTCAATAATAATTTTGACCTAAGCGTTCATACGACAAAACTTCTTAATTGTCTACATAACTTGTCAAAGGAATCAAGTGAAATAGTTAGAATATGTATCCATAAACATTTTATTAGGGAGGGATTCATTTGAATACATATAACCGCTTTGATCTGCTAGTTGGCGAACAGCTTGAAACGATGGATAAGCTTGTATCGCTTCAATCTAAAATAGAGCATTATCAACAAATGGAATTGGAATTTTTGAGACAAAATGATGATAAGAAATTGCGTTCTGTGCAAAAAGAAATTGAAAAAATGAAAAATGAGTTGATAGACATTCAAAAAACGTTTGAAAAGCAAACGGAAGAAGTTATTAAAATGTACCAAATCGAAATGTATGACTCGAGTCAGCCATTTTAGCGGCATGGCTCTTTTATTTTCTTTTTGAATATCAAACGTTATAATAAAGAAAAATGATTTTTTCGGATTTGAAGTGAACTGTTCATTAGAAAGTAGGGAACAAAATGGCGCTGCCAAAGGAAGGAGATATCATTCAAATACACAGTTATAAACATAATGGATGCATTCATCGTGTTTGGGAGGAAACGACCGTTTTAAAAGGATCGCAAAACTGTATTATTGGCGGCAACGATCGAACAACGGTTACCGAAGCTGACGGCAGAACTTGGATTACAAGGGAGCCGGCGATTTGTTATTTTCATGCACGTCATTGGTTTAATGTAATTGGAATGATTCGTGGTGACGGCATTTATTATTATTGCAACATCAGTTCTCCTTTTGTTTGGGATAATGAGGCATTAAAGTATATTGATTATGATTTGGATATTAAAGTGTTCCCGGATATGACCTATACACTGTTAGATGAAGATGAATATGAACGGCATAAGAAATCAATGAAATATCCGCAAGTCATTGACCGTATATTAAAGAATAATGTGAACAAATTAATTTATTGGATACGCGGTAGAAAAGGTCCGTTTTCCCCTGAATTTATCGATCAGTGGTATGAAAGATATTTAACATATTTATGATGGAAAAGTCTGTTGGAGTATCAACAGACTTTTCGCTTTGCATTGATCTGAAAGGAGAGAAATGGTTGGGTTCGATTAAACGCTATTTTCAATTTGTAAAACCATATAAAAAACAAATTTTTTTAACGATTTTCATCGGGACTATAAAGTTTGGCATTCCTTTGTTAATTCCGCTCGTATTGAAATATATCGTCGACAATATTTTAAACGGATCATTATCAAATGACGTAAAGATAGAGATGCTTCTTTTTTTAATGGGCATCATGTTGTTTATATTCCTCGTCATACGGCCGCCGATCGAGTATTATCGGCAATATTTTGCGCAATGGACGGGAAGCAAAATTTTATATGATATTCGCGATCAACTGTTTACTCATCTTCAGCGGCTGAGCTTAAGATATTATTCAAACAATCGTGCGGGAGAAATTATTTCGCGGGTGATTAATGATGTTGAACAAACAAAGACGTTTGTTATTACGGGCCTTATGAATCTATGGCTTGACCTTTTTACTATTATATTTGCCATTGGGATTATGTTTACGATGGATGTCACGTTGACCATTGTATCGATTATGTTGCTTCCTATATACGGATTGTCAGTTAAATATTTTTACGGCAGGCTTCGTCATTTGACAAGAGTTAGGTCGCAGGCGCTGGCAGAGGTGCAGGGGCATTTGCATGAGAGGGTCAGCGGAATGGCTGTCATTCAAAGCTTTGCGAATGAAGAGCATGAACAAAAAGAATTTGATCGTGAAAATCGCAATTTTCTTGAAAGGGCGATTGATCATACAAAATGGAACGCCAAAACGTTTGCTGTTGTTAACACCGTTACTGACCTAGCGCCTCTTTTCGTCATTTTTTACGGGGCTTATGAAGTGATACAAGGGAATTTAACGATCGGGACGATGGTTGCCTTTACAGCCTATATTGATCGGTTGTACAATCCTCTTCGCCGTTTGATTAATTCATCAACTACTTTAACACAGGCTTTCGCTTCAATGGACAGAGTATTTGAGTTTCTTGACGAACCTTACGATATTGTTGATAAACAGGATGCAATAACAGCAGACAAACTTTCGGGGGAAATTATTTTTGACAAAGTATCCTTTCGCTATCATGACAACGAAGAATTTGTACTAAAGGATATTCATTTAACGATTCAAAAAGGGGAGACGGTCGCTTTTGTCGGGATGAGCGGAGGGGGAAAATCCACCCTTGTGAGTCTTGTTCCGAGGTTTTGGGATGTAACGGAAGGAAAAATTTTGTTGGACGGCATTGACGTTAGAGATTATAAAGTGCAAAGCGTCAGGGACCAGATCGGCATAGTTTTGCAGGATCCTTTTTTATTCAGTGAATCGATAAAAACGAATATTTTAATTGGCAAACCAAATGCAACGGATGAAGAGGTCATAAAAGCGGCCAAAGCAGCTAACGCTCACGAGTTTATTATGAGTTTGCCTGATGGCTATGATACGAAAGTGGGCGAAAGAGGCGTGAAGTTATCCGGCGGTCAAAAACAGCGAATTGCAATTGCCCGAGTATTTTTAAAAAATCCGCCGATTTTCATTTTGGATGAAGCTACGTCTGCTTTGGATTTAGAAAGTGAACAATTTATCCAAGAAGCCCTTGATAAACTGGCAAAAAACCGTACGACCTTAATTGTTGCCCATCGTCTGTCTACAATTACTCATGCAGATAAAATTGTACTAATTGAAAACGGGAAAATTGTTGAGACCGGAACTCATGAAGAACTAATGAAAAAACGTGGACATTACTATAAACTATTTCAAATTCAGCAATTGGGTGAATGGTAAAAAATACCGCAGCAAAATGGGTAATTAGCCATTTGCTTTGAAATCCATAATATACTTTAATTTTAGCAAGACTTTTGCCAGTCAAGTTTTTCATAAATTTTTGATTCAATCCCTTTTGAAAAAACGATTTTGGTAGAATAAAAGAAAAGACTAAATTCGTATAAGAACGGAGGTTGTCATGGCGGCGGAAAAGCAGTTAATTGAAAAAAACTTTTATCAAACATTATTAAAAGAAAATGAAACGAAACATCCGATCCAACTGCTTGGGGAGCTTTTTCAAGAAGAACAAAAAAAGGTCGCATATGATCTGTCTTATGTACGATATGCTCAAGGAGAAGTATATTTCCACCACAAAGATTATGAAGCGGCAATTTTTAAATGGGAAAATATAGAGAATGAGCTGGCGCCATGGGCAAGAAAAAATATCGGAGATGCATATTTTGAATTAGGATTATTTTCATCTGCGGAAGAAATGTACCGTTCCATTGAAACGGATTCAAAAGTTCTTAAAGCAGAAGCATCGCTAAAGCTGTTTTCGCTTCACCGACTTCAAGGAGAAAAAGAAAAGGCATATGAGGCGATTCGTGATGCGGTATCGATCAACCCTGACCATGGTCAAGCATCCACCATCGCTATTCAATTTTATGAAGAACAGGAAGATTGGGACAAAGCTGTCCATCTTACGGTTGAAGAATTAATTCGGACTGAAAAAGCGGAATGGTTTCAGCGTTTGATCAATTATGTTGAACAAGGTTTTGTCAAAGAAAAAGAGCCGGATTATTTCTTTAAAGCATTAACGGTTTTATACAGAACCGACGTAGAGCAATTCGAGAAGCTTGCTGTTTCGCTGTGGCGATGCTATAAACACGATCAAAAATATTTTATTCCATGGTTAAAAACGATAAACAATCTAATTTTCAATGTGAAAGTGGACGAATTTCAGCATTGGGATGAAATATCGCGCTTTTATGAAGAATCCTATAATAAGCTTCTTGGCGGATCATATTTACTAAAAGAGCTTCAAGATATTATGCCGGACATTTTAGCCAATTGGCTGAAACTATCGACAGGAAAACAACTATCGACCGCTGCAGCAGCTGTCGTTGCATGGAGTGAAATTTACCGTTCAAGCTTAGATGAGAAAGTGATTGAAGAAGCGGAGCACGTTTTGGCATCAGGTAGTCATGATCGTGCTGATGGTCATGAAGCCAAAAAACGGCTATTTGCGAAGCTGGCCGATTGGGCGGAAATAAATCAAGTAAATCTTGGGCAGAAATATCATTGGATATTAAAAAAGATTTTTGAACAGAACGAACATTATTTGCTCATTGTTGGAGAAAGCGGTTTTGCCCGATCGCTGCTTGGCCATTCTCTTCCAAGCATTCCTTCATCAAAAATTACTATTTACTGCCATGAAGACCGGACAGACATAAAGCAAATAAATAATGAAAGCATAACAGATGTATTCGCTGAAGAAGATGCGGCAGTTCGTGAAGATGGAACAATTGTTGCGGTATGTGCGCCTAATGATTTGTTAAACGATCATAAGCTAAGTTTAATAGAAGTACCTGACATAGAGCATGTTGATCAAGAGGAGCTAAAGGAATATATACAACTGGCTGATGGGTTGGTATATGTCCATCCAGAGCATCAACCTGCTTCAGTTGAGAAAATGGTAGAAAGCCTGGCATCGATTGCTTTAAAAAAGGAGCTTCCAATTTACTTTTTGCTTGAAGATAGCGGCATGCTTCATAATCATTTTAAAGAACAAATACTTGACTTTTTCCCGGAAGCTGAATTTTTCCCATTCCCTTCAAGAAATGAAGGAGAGAAGCGGAAACAGTCCTTCGCTGAATTTATTCATTCACGTTTTCCGTTTCATCAAGATAACAAAACGGAGAAGCTGTTGTTTTTCTTGAAAAAAGCTATTAAATATGCTTATAGCAAACGGATGGAATTAGAGCAGCATTTAGAAGAAAACATCGATAAAAATAAAGAAATCGTGTCTCGATTAAAAGGATTAATACACAGCCTTGGCGATATGGAAAATGAAAAAGCTAAGGAATTGAGGCAGTCACTCCGCTCCACATTGGAAGAGATAAAAAAGGATCTTCATGATGAGTTAAGGACTATTTTGCGATCTGCATCGAAATTCATAACGGAAAACAGCGATTTCAGCCATTTACACATAGAATTGAACAAAAAAATGAACGATCAAGTGAAGGCGCATTTTGCTGAAACGCTGCTTCCAAAAATGTCGCAAAAAATGGGAGAATGGGTTTCATTTGCTGAAAGCGAGCTAAAACAATGCCAAGTCTATTTAGATGAAATGTGTGAATCGTTTAATTCATTGTACGGTCATGACCGTGTGAAGCTTATGTCTGATTTCAAAGTAGTGGATGATTGGCGGCGGGATATTGATCGTCTGACAACAGTGGTGAACATCGAAGAAGAAAATATTATGAACCGCTTTAAGCCTGCACAAGTTATATTAAAAGGAGCAGGAAAGCTGTTTTCGTCCATTGGGAAAAACAAGCTGTTTATCGCACAGCAATACAAAAAATACATTGAAACTGAAACATTCGATGATGCGATTCAATCGATGATCCGAAAATTTTTTGCTCAATTCGACTTATTTGAAAAAGGAATTGAACGAGATGTGAAAATGTTTTTCCGTGAACCTGTTCACAACCTTGAACAAATTGTGCAAGAAGGAGAGCAGCAAATTCGGACAGATCAACAACAATTGGACAGCTTGAAAACAAACCCAGAGATTTATTATGATCCGCTGACAGTTTTTGAATTAAACTTAAGACAATGTGAAATATTGAATGAATACCATTCCTTAAACAATAAAGCGGTCGAAACGAATATAAATAAGTTTTCTAGCGGAGATTAAAGCAATGCTTAGCACATTTTTAGATTAGGGGCTGTCCATAAAGTCAAATCCCCATTGAAAAACAAAAAAATCATAAACATCGATATATCAACGTTTCTAAAACATTAAAGGGGGCGTCAATAAGCCGAAAAAACGACTTATTAGACAGCTCCTATTTATTTTATTAGTAGAAGTGAAACGCAGGTCAAGACTGTCTGAGAGCTTTGAGCTCAAAAAGCTGACCGTGATTCTAAAGGAGCCTCCTTGTGATAACATCCAACAAAGCTTTGAGTTGGAAAGCTGAGAAAATACAGCTGTTCCAAATGATATAAAACTTGCCTGCGCTTGGATGATATAAGACGATTTCAATTTAACAAGATGAAGCGGTTTGGAAACAGCATTTCGGCGGGGATCAGTTGGATCTTGAAGACAAATTAAAACGCAGTCTTTATCCGCAAAGCTGCGTCCATGAAATTCCAGTTATCATTTGCAGCGGATAAAAATGAAATAAGATTTATTTCCAAGGCAGAAAAGCTACCGATACTTTTCTGAGAGAAGAGAGGTCATTCAGCTTCTCAAATAAATGAAATGATTGTCTTAAAAAAGATGAAAGACTACTGAATTCATGAATGAAATTCTGTAGTCTTTTACAATTTTTTGCTTTTTTCATCGCCTTCTGAAGGCTGTAATATACGGAGATGAACTTGTTTACTCTTCATCCTCCACATGAATTTTATTTTCTTTTTTATGGAAATGTTGAAAGCTGTTAATCAATGTATCTAAATGCTCCAATTGATCGTGATAATCAACGATGGCGGAGACTAAAGATAGTATTTGGTAAAACGAATCGGAATCTTCCGCTTCTTTTTCAAATTTCAAAAACGCTTGAATGAATTCTTTTCGGTTAAATTTGTCATAAGGAAGCAGGTCTTCATCGTGATTGTTTTTAATTTTTTTCGTTATTTTTAACAGCGCCTGCTCATGCAAAATTAATAAAAAGTCAAGCTCTGATATAAGCATTTCATGGAGCTTTCTAGGTATTTGCCGAAGTTCGTTTTCCAAGCAATGAATTTGGCGCAATGTGTAAAATGCCCTGTTCGTTGTGATAATCATCTGTCTATACAGGACAAGTTTTCTTGATTTTGGCAATACCTTCGCTTTAGAATAAGTTCGCTCTTCTTTGTAAAGCAAAAATAAATGATCAAGTTTTATCAGCTGATCTTTGATTTTGTCTATTTCCTCTTTAAGAGGGGCAAACTCAGATTTATTTCGAATATTGATCCGAATCCATTTCATAATCTCATGGGAAATTTCGGTGATTTTATGGTAAAGCTTTGTTTCGTATTTTGGCGGCATAAATATCAAATTAACAAAAAAAGCTGATAAAACCCCAAGTAAAATCGTTAAAAACCGTATGGTAGCAAACTGTACAAAATCGTCACCTGTTGTTTCAAGTATCGCAATAACCGTTACTAAAGCAATTGCGATTGTGTTTTCAATCTTTAATTTTAAACAAATAGCAATGGTAATCACTGCTGTAAGACCAATAATAAACGGGTTTGTTCCGAAAGAAATCCCGAATAAAACTGCGACAACAGCGCCGATTATATTTGCCTGAACTTGTTCAATGACGGTTAAATATGATCTATATATTGACGGCTGTATCGCAAAGATAGCTGCAATCCCTGCAAATGCTGGAGATGGAAAATGAAGCATCTCTGCCAGCATTAATGCCAGTGTAATTGCAATACCTGTTTTTAAGATACGGGCTCCAAGTTTCATGTGAATAAAAATTTTTCCTTCCTTTCATCAAAAAGGTTGTAAGCTATTCAGACTATACATTGTTTAACACGAATATTCAAGGTTATTTTAAGAGAAAGGAAAAAATTAACACTCTTGTAATATGATATGATCCTTTAATATAGACAGACCAAATAGTTACGTTGTGATCGAGCGAACTTTTGCACTTTTTTCGTACAACTGAAGAGGCGGCAGTTTTACATCACCTCCATCGTTTCCAAAAGAAATAAACAACCTGAGTCCATAAATATCGGGCTCAGGCTGCTTAAAGATTTACTTTTTCATTCTGCCTGCTTGTGCAGTAGGCGCTTTAGTAAGACTCATTTTTTGTCATGTGAAAGCTGTTTAAACGATTGTTCGACTGCCGAAATGGTTTTTTTAATGTCCTCTTCTGTATGAGCGATTGTAATAAACCAGGCCTCATATTTAGACGGCGCCAAATTAATGCCTTGATGAAGCATCAGTTTAAAAAATTTAGCAAACATTTCTCCGTCTGTTTTTTCGGCTTGCTCATAATTCGTCACCTTTTCGCGTGTAAAATATACTGTTAATGCACCTTTTAAACGGTTGATGGTGATCGGTATATTATATGATCTTCCAGCGTTTAAAATGCCTTCTTCAAGCATCCTGCCGAGCTTATCAAGATAGTCATAAACTCCTTCTTCGCTCAGCACTTCCAAACAAGCAATTCCTGCTAAGATCGATGCAGGGTTTCCTGCCATCGTCCCTGCCTGATAAGCCGGTCCTAATGGCGCCACCTGCTCCATAATTTCTTTACGGCCGCCGTAAGCTCCGATCGGAAGGCCTCCGCCGATAATTTTTCCAAGTGCGGTTAAATCAGGCTCTACATGAAGCAGATTTTGGGCACCGCCGTACATAAATCGAAACGCTGTAATAACTTCGTCAAAAATAAGCAGCGCGCCTGCTTTGTGAGTAAGCTGTTTGACTGTTTCTAAAAATCCTTCCTTAGGTTCCACAATACCAAAGTTTCCGACAATTGGTTCAACTAAAACGGCTGCAACTTCATTTCCCCATCTATGAATAGCTTGTTCAAACGCCTCCACATCATTAAAAGGTACAGTGATAACTTCTTGAGCAATGCTTTTTGGTACCCCTGCGGAATCAGGCGTTCCAAGGGTAGATGGACCTGATCCTGCTGCGACAAGCACCAAATCGGAATGTCCATGGTAGCACCCGGCAAATTTAATGATTTTATCCCTTCCTGTGTATGCACGGGCAACTCGAATTGTTGTCATTACTGCTTCTGTTCCAGAATTGACGAAGCGGACCTTTTCTAGAGAAGGGATAGCTTCTTTTAACATTTTTGCAAATTTGATTTCATGAGGCGTCGGTGTTCCATATAGGACGCCTGTCTCGGCAGCGTGCTTGATTGCTTTTGTAATATGAGGGTGTGCATGGCCGGTGATGATCGGGCCATATGCTGCTAAGTAATCGATATATTTGTTGCCATCAACATCCCAAAAATAGGCGCCCTGCGCCCGCTCCATTACAACAGGTGCTCCTCCGCCGACAGCTTTATAAGAACGGGACGGGCTATTTACCCCTCCTACAATATGTTCGAGCGCTTCTTTATGCAGCTGTTCTGATTTTGTAAAATTCATTGTTTCACCTTCTTTTTTACTTAACTGTACAGCCAAAAATATTCAAGCATCCTCGTTTATTCTAGCACTTTTCATAAAAAAGAAAAAAGGTGCATGCAAATTGTTAATTTCAAATAATTCGAGTAAACTAATGTTTGTGATTGATCGATGGAGGTTACAGCTATGAATGTCATTGAAGTAGAGAATTTGCGCAAAGAATTTAAGAGCTATTCAAGCCGCTCTGGATTAAAGGGGGCTTTTCGCGATTTATTCACTAGAAACTATAAAATCAACAGAGCTGTTAATGATATTTCCTTTACAGTGAAACAGGGAGAAATGGTGGGTTATATAGGCGAAAACGGCGCAGGGAAATCGACAACGATCAAAATGCTAACAGGGATTTTAACACCGACATCAGGGAAGGTCCTGGTGAACAATATGAATCCTCATAAGGAACGGGAAAAGTTTGTCCGGACAATCGGTGTTGTATTCGGACAGCGTTCACAGCTTTGGTGGGATATTGCTGTTCAAGAGTCATTCAGGCTTTTAAAAAAGGTATATAAAGTGTCCGATCAAGATTATAACGAACATATGGATCATGTCATTAAAACGCTGGATATCGGCCCTTTGTTAGATAAGCCGGTGCGAAAGCTGTCATTAGGGCAGCGGATGAGATGCGAGCTTGCCGCAGCATTAATTCATAATCCTCCTCTTTTATTTTTGGATGAGCCGACGATCGGCTTGGACGTTTTAGTCAAGCTGAAAATTCGTGAATTTTTGAAAGAGATAAATGCCAAATACAAAACAACGATTTTGCTGACGACACATGATATTGCGGATATAGAAGCATTGTGTGAACGCGTCATAATGCTTGATGAAGGAAAGATTATATATGACGGCTCTTTGGACCATTTGCGCGGGAATTGGGGAAAAGGGAAGCAAATTGAATTTCAATTTGCCTCTTCTGTTGATGAATCCCTTTTATTGCAATTAACGAGTGGTTTTCACGTGCAATGGATGAAGGGAGATAAAAGCAATGTTTGGATCGCGCAAATTGCGAATCATGAGGAAATGCCGGAAATCATTAGCCGCGTCATGAAGGCTCAAACTATCGTGGATCTAAGCATTAAAGAAATATCAACGGAGGAGATTATACGCAACATTTATGAAAAAGGTGATGCGAACAGTAACTTAGAAAAGGTGATCATGAATGTCTAAATATTTGGAAATGATCCGCATCCGTTTTTTAATGATGCTCGCTTACAGGACAAACTATTATTCTGGAATTCTCATATACAGCATTAATATCGGTGCTTACTACTTTTTATGGACAGCCATTTATGGGGGAAAAGAAAGCATTCAAGGTTTAGATGCAGCGCAAATGGTGACATACGTGGCAATTTCATGGATGGCAAGAGCATTTTATTTTAACAACATCGACAGGGAAATCGCAATGGAAATTAGAGAAGGAAAAGTGGCAGTGGAGCTGATTCGTCCCTACAATTATCTTGGCATGAAAACGATGCAGGCGTTTGGAGAAGGCGTTTTTCGCCTTTTCTTTTTTTCCATGCCTGGAATGGTGATTGTAAGCTTTATTTTTCCGCTCGAATTGCCGCTTGATTGGCAGGCGTGGTCTTTTTTTGCCATTTCCATATTTTTTAGTTTTGTTATTAATACAGAAATTAATTTATTGACAGGAATCTCAGCTTTTTTCTTATTTAACAACGACGGACTAATGAGAGCGAAACGCGTCATCATTGACTTGTTTTCCGGACTGCTGCTCCCCATTAGCTTCTACCCAGTTTGGGCTCAAGAAATAATGGAATATTTGCCTTTTCAAGCAATCAGTTATATTCCAAGCATGATCTTTACAAAAGGATTCCAAGAAGCTGAAATTACAGACGCTATTCTTTTTCAATTGTTTTGGTCCATTTTATTGATCATTCCAATTTGTGCTATGTGGGCGGTTGCGAAAAGAAAAATGATTATTCAAGGGGGGTGAAAAGATGTTTTATGTGTCAATGTTTTTTCAATATATCGCTCAATATTTAAAAACAAGGATGGAATACAGAGCGGATATGATTGTAGAGATATTGTCTGATCTATTGTTTCAGGCAGTAAATTTAGTTTTCATTCTCGTCGTTTTTGGACATACAGAATCGCTTGGCGGCTGGCAAAGAGATGAAATTATTTTCATTTATGGCTTTTTCTTAGTTCCTTATGCTTTATTCAGCACCTTTTTTAACATTTGGGATTTTAATGAACGATATATTGTAAACGGTGAAATGGATCGCATTTTAACGAGACCGATCCACAGTTTGTTTCAGGTGATATTGGAGAGAATGGAGCTTGAATCGCTTTTTGGCGTTATTACAGGGCTTGTTGTCATGGGGTATGCAGCAGCCCGGCTGAATCTTACTTTTCATTGGTATGACATTTTTATTTTTATTCTATTTGTATTTGGCGGCACCCTTGTCTGCGGCAGTATTTTTGTTGCGCTTGCATCGATTGGGTTTTGGTCGGATGCAAAAACATCGATTATGCCAATGATGTATAACATTGGAAACTACGGCCGCTATCCAGTAAATATTTACAACGATGTGATACGTTTTATTTTAACGTGGATTTTGCCGTTTGCCTTTGTGGGAGTTTATCCGGCTTCCTATTTTTTACGAAAAACGGATTGGTATATTTACGCTTTTTTAACTCCTGTGATAGGCCTTCTGTTTTTTATTTTGTCGGTTATTATTTGGAATATTGGAGTGAAGCGATATCGAGGGGCAGGAAGCTGATCATAGTTTCCTTTCGTTAAGCGATAAAATTCAAAGAGGCTGTTGACATCAGTTTGGTTGACGAACAAGTTTCCTTTAGCTAGTGATAAAATTCAATAAGGCTGAATAACATGTACAAACAATAATTTTCGGGGGAAATTATGGCGATTGTCGTAGGAACAGGGATAATGTTCTGTTTGGTTATGAGCATTCGAACGATGTTTTCTGCTGTGAAAAGAGGTACGTTCCTTACGTTTGAAACTGTATATTTAATTGCTTTAGTATATGCCTCTTTTTTGTTAGGATTTGGTGTGATTTATTTAATTTTAACTCAATACGGCTTTCCGATTTTAGCTGAATCTGGGCGGCCTCTTTATGGGACGTATTTAGAAAATTTAACCACCTGCTTATACTTTAGTGCAGTTACGCTGTTTTCTGTAGGCTATGGGGATATCACTCCTTTCGGCATTGGAAGGTGGATTGCAATTGTACAGGCGATGATTGGCTACATATTGCCTACGGTTGTTGTTGCCAAAACAATGATTGATATTGAGAAGAAACAATAGTTGTAACATGAAGCGAAATTCGGTACGCTGAAGATAAAATGAACAACTGGAGGGATTAGATATGGCAGCTGAAGTGGGAAAGCCTGCACCAGATTTTGAGCTGACTGCTGACACTGGAGAAAAAGTAAAACTTTCTGATTTTAAAGGAAAATATGTAGTGCTGTATTTTTACCCGAAAGATATGACTCCGGGATGCACAACGGAAGCGTGCGATTTTCGCGATAAATATGAAAGCTTTCAAGAGCTTGATGCCGTCATTTTAGGAGTAAGCCCTGATCCGCAGGAACGACATCAAAAATTTAAAGAGAAGCACGGGCTCCCTTTTTTGCTTCTCGTTGATGAAGATCATAAAGTTGCGGAACAATACGGAGTATGGAAATTAAAGAAAAACTTTGGAAAAGAATACATGGGAATCGAACGATCTACTTTTATTATAGACAAACAAGGAATATTAGTGAAAGAATGGCGAAAAGTAAAAGTGAAAGGACATGTTGAAGAAGCTCTCACATTTATTCAAAATAGAGAAGAATGACAGCAAATGATTTGCTCTGTTCACCCTATGTTGTCAAGGCGGGCATTTGTGCCCGCTTTTTCCCGTGCAAAAGCGAAAATCTTTTTCTTAAATTGGTGCATTTTTTCAATGGATAGATAAAATGTTCTACTAAATTAAACGCTCCCATTGACAAAAGTCTTATAATCAATGTACACTAATTATAAATATTATAAAGTAATAATGATACAAAATAAGAATGTTTTCAAGAAATGAGGTGCATGGCGATGTCAGACAATACGTTAAAGGAAGCTCTTGAAATTTTAAAACAAACGGGAGTCCGCATCACTCCGCAGCGTCATGCGATTTTGGAGTATTTAGTTAATTCAATGAATCATCCAACTGCTGATGATATATATAAAGCGTTAGAAGGTAAGTTTCCAAACATGAGTGTTGCAACTGTTTATAACAACCTTCGGGTATTTCGTGAAGTTGGACTGGTAAAAGAATTAACGTATGGCGATGCATCTAGTCGATTCGATTTTGTGACAACGGAGCATTATCATGTCATTTGCGAGGAATGCGGAAAAATCGTTGATTTCCATTATCCAGGTTTAGACGAGGTGGAGGATCTTGCAGAGCATGTAACGAACTTTAAAGTTAGCCACCACCGAATGGAAATATACGGGAAATGCCCTGCATGTCAGCAAAAAGAAAAAAATATGCACTGAGAAAGCTGGTAGGAAAACAAACTATCAGCTTTCTCTTTTCCTTGATTTACGATTGTACTTTTCGTCGAATTCTTTGCCTTCAAGCTCTTTATCAAGAGTCAAAGGCTCTCTGCAATACATGCACATATCCACACGACCGAGCATTTTTGTCACTTTCCCGCATGAAGGACATACAACTTGAACAGCTCTCGTCGATAGCATCCCGATCCAGAAATAGACGACAGTACTTCCGATGATGGATAATAAACCAAGCAGCATGAAAATGGTCATGACCCATACATGTTCTCTGAAAAAGATGCCTATGTACATAATGATAAAACCAACAAATACTAAACTTAAGGCAAAAGTGCGGATTTTATTTATTTTGCTTGTATATTTTTTAGCCATTGTACAAACCTCCTGAACACTACTATAGCATATTTTCACTTTTTTTTCGTCACAGAACGGCCAATTGCTAACAGTATTTCTTTTTTTATTTATAGAAGCTTTTGTTTAATGTGTTTTATTCAGACAGCGGATGAATAAATGATTTGCAGCGAATCTATATACACTTAAAGAAAGGACTCGCCATCCAGATACATTAGCTGTATTATTTAATAGAAAAAGAATGCTGCTTCTCTGCAATCCGATTATTTGGCCTTTGCTTTGCTGCTGTTGTTTATACAAACCTCCGATAAACCTTTGATTATAAAATATTATGGATTACTTAATGAAAAGGCAGCACTCAATATAGCAACAAATTTTTTAGGCAGTAGCCGGAGAATTATCGACTGATGTTTAAATAATGGAAAAATATTGTTTGACTGGAACGAGTATCTTTCCGATCTGAATCGAGCGTTAAAATACATTACCATTTCGGGGCGGAAAAGTTACCATCGTCGAAGATAATCAGGAACTCAACCAGAAGAGAGAAAGTGGAAAAATTCAGTTGAATTTGCAAAATTAATTAGACAGTGTTGGCTAAAGGAAAAGCATTGTTGATGCAAAACGATATCTTTGAAGCATATAATCATATTGTTGCTGCACTGCATCACTTGTAAAGACCGGAAGTGATCGGTTTCTGGTTGCTATATGTGCTCAAGTAAACCAAGCTGTATAAATAATTGAATTAATTGAATATGATAAAGGGCAGTATAAAAACGTTTCAAATTATTTTTATATTGCGTTTGGCTGTCTAATCCGTTCAATAGCTGATTTCTGTGCGGCTCAAAAAATGTTTTTCCGAGTTATTTGAACATCTTAAAGTCAGACTGTATTTTGCGGATTAAGTGTGCTGCTGGAATATTTAATCGAGCGGATTCAGTTGTTTAGAATCAAAGGAACAGGCGTTGGCAGTTTTTATTGATTTTTTTTAAAAAAAAGTGTTGACACTAAAATTTCATGATGATATATTATAAAGCGTCGCTGTTGAAAAGATGAATAATCTTCGAAACAGCAAAATAATCTATAAATGTAAGTTTAAAAATTTTATTCCGATTGTTGACATAACTTCATTTATCTGCTAGAATAAAAAACCTGATCGGAAATGATCTTTGAAAACTGAACAAAACGAAAAGCGTGCCTGTTGATTCTAAAAGAGCATTTGGTAACAAACTTTTTTTGGAGAGTTTGATCCTGGCTCAGGACGAACGCTGGCGGCGTGCCTAATACATGCAAGTCGAGCGAACCGAAGGAGCTTGCTCCTTTAGGTTAGCGGCGGACGGGTGAGTAACACGTGGGCAACCTGCCCTGCAGACTGGGATAACTTCGGGAAACCGGAGCTAATACCGGATAACACCGAAAACCGCATGGTTTTCGGTTGAAAGGCGGCTTTTAGCTGTCACTGCAGGATGGGCCCGCGGCGCATTAGCTAGTTGGTGAGGTAACGGCTCACCAAGGCGACGATGCGTAGCCGACCTGAGAGGGTGACCGGCCACACTGGGACTGAGACACGGCCCAGACTCCTACGGGAGGCAGCAGTAGGGAATCTTCCGCAATGGACGAAAGTCTGACGGAGCAACGCCGCGTGAGCGAAGAAGGTCTTCGGATCGTAAAGCTCTGTTGTCAGGGAAGAACAAGTGCCGTTCGAACAGGGCGGTACCTTGACGGTACCTGACGAGGAAGCCACGGCTAACTACGTGCCAGCAGCCGCGGTAATACGTAGGTGGCAAGCGTTGTCCGGAATTATTGGGCGTAAAGCGCGCGCAGGCGGTTCCTTAAGTCTGATGTGAAATCTCGCGGCTCAACCGCGAGCGGCCATTGGAAACTGGGGAACTTGAGTGCAGGAGAGGGGAGCGGAATTCCACGTGTAGCGGTGAAATGCGTAGAGATGTGGAGGAACACCAGTGGCGAAGGCGGCTCTCTGGCCTGTAACTGACGCTGAGGCGCGAAAGCGTGGGGAGCGAACAGGATTAGATACCCTGGTAGTCCACGCCGTAAACGATGAGTGCTAAGTGTTAGAGGGTATCCACCCTTTAGTGCTGCAGCAAACGCATTAAGCACTCCGCCTGGGGAGTACGGCCGCAAGGCTGAAACTCAAAGGAATTGACGGGGACCCGCACAAGCGGTGGAGCATGTGGTTTAATTCGAAGCAACGCGAAGAACCTTACCAGGTCTTGACATCCCCTGACAACCCTAGAGATAGGGCGTTCCCCTTTCGGGGACAGGGTGACAGGTGGTGCATGGTTGTCGTCAGCTCGTGTCGTGAGATGTTGGGTTAAGTCCCGCAACGAGCGCAACCCTTGACCTTAGTTGCCAGCATTCAGTTGGGCACTCTAAGGTGACTGCCGGCTAAAAGTCGGAGGAAGGTGGGGATGACGTCAAATCATCATGCCCCTTATGACCTGGGCTACACACGTGCTACAATGGGTGGTACAAAGGGCAGCGAAACCGCGAGGTGGAGCGAATCCCAAAAAACCACTCTCAGTTCGGATTGCAGGCTGCAACTCGCCTGCATGAAGCCGGAATCGCTAGTAATCGCGGATCAGCATGCCGCGGTGAATACGTTCCCGGGTCTTGTACACACCGCCCGTCACACCACGAGAGTTTGTAACACCCGAAGTCGGTGGGGTAACCCTTACGGGAGCCAGCCGCCGAAGGTGGGACAAATGATTGGGGTGAAGTCGTAACAAGGTAGCCGTATCGGAAGGTGCGGCTGGATCACCTCCTTTCTAAGGATATATACATTGAAATAGGGTGCGCTTTTCCGTTTTGTTTAGTTTTGAAGGATCATATCCTTCCTGATTGTTCTTTGAAAACTGGATAACGGAAAGACATTCACGAATAGATCGCTCATGTTAGGAAGAAACGGTTAAGTTAGAAAGGGCGCACGGTGGATGCCTTGGCACTAGGAGCCGATGAAGGACGGGACAAACACCGAAATGCTTCGGGGAGCTGTAAGTAAGCGTCGATCCGGAGATGTCCGAATGGGGGAACCCACTGCCCGTAATGGGGCAGTATCCATACCTGAATCCATAGGGTATGGAGGGCAACCCGGGGAACTGAAACATCTAAGTACCCGGAGGAAGAGAAAGCAACAGCGATTCCCTGAGTAGCGGCGAGCGAAACGGGAACAGCCCAAACCAAGAGGCGTGCCTCTTGGGGTTGTAGGACACTCGATTAAGGAGTGACAAAGGAACGGGGTAGACGAAGAGGTCTGGAAAGGCCCGTCAGAGAAGGTAACAACCCTGTAGTCGAAACTCCGTTCCCTCCCGAGTGGATCCTGAGTACGGCGGGACACGTGAAATCCCGTCGGAAGCAGGGAGGACCATCTCCCAAGGCTAAATACTCCCTAGTGACCGATAGTGAACCAGTACCGTGAGGGAAAGGTGAAAAGCACCCCGGGAGGGGAGTGAAAGAGAACCTGAAACCGTGTGCCTACAAGTAGTCAGAGCCCGTTAACGGGTGATGGCGTGCCTTTTGTAGAATGAACCGGCGAGTTGCGATTTCGTGCAAGGTTAAGCCGAAAGGCGGAGCCGCAGCGAAAGCGAGTCTGAAGAGGGCGAAATAGTACGAGGTCGCAGACCCGAAACCAGGTGATCTACCCATGTCCAGGGTGAAGGCAAGGTAACACTTGCTGGAGGCCCGAACCCACGCACGTTGAAAAGTGCGGGGATGAGGTGTGGGTAGGGGTGAAATGCCAATCGAACTTGGAGATAGCTGGTTCTCTCCGAAATAGCTTTAGGGCTAGCCTCAAGGGAAGAGTCTTGGAGGTAGAGCACTGATTGGACGAGGGGCCCCCATCGGGTTACCGAATTCAGTCAAACTCCGAATGCCAATGACTTATCCTTGGGAGTCAGACTGCGAGTGATAAGATCCGTGGTCAAAAGGGAAACAGCCCAGACCGCCAGCTAAGGTCCCAAAGTATACGTTAAGTGGAAAAGGATGTGGAGCTGCTTAGACAACCAGGATGTTGGCTTAGAAGCAGCCACCATTTAAAGAGTGCGTAATAGCTCACTGGTCGAGTGGCTCTGCGCCGAAAATGTACCGGGGCTAAACGTATCACCGAAGCTGCGGGTTGACACCGTTGGTGTCAGCGGTAGGAGAGCGTTCTAAGGGCATCGAAGCCGGACCGGAAGGACCGGTGGAGCGCTTAGAAGTGAGAATGCCGGTATGAGTAGCGAAAGAGGGGTGAGAATCCCCTCCGCCGAAAGCCTAAGGTTTCCTGAGGAAGGCTCGTCCGCTCAGGGTTAGTCGGGACCTAAGCCGAGGCCGAAAGGCGTAGGTGATGGACAACAGGTTGATATTCCTGTACCACCTCCTCACCGTTTGAGCAATGGGGGGACGCAGGAGGATAGGGCAAGCGCGCGGCTGGATGTGCGCGTCCAAGCAGTTAGGCTGGCAAGCAGGCAAATCCGCTTGCCGTGTGCTTGAGCTGTGATGGCGAGGGAAAGGAAGTACCGAAGTTCCCGATTCCACACTGCCAAGAAAAGCCTCTAGCGAGGTGAGAGGTGCCCGTACCGCAAACCGACACAGGTAGGCGAGGAGAGAATCCTAAGGTGAGCGAGAGAACTCTCGTTAAGGAACTCGGCAAAATGACCCCGTAACTTCGGGAGAAGGGGTGCTCATCAAGGTGATAAGCCATGATGAGCCGCAGTGAAAAGGCCCAGGCGACTGTTTAGCAAAAACACAGGTCTCTGCGAAACCGTAAGGTGAAGTATAGGGGCTGACGCCTGCCCGGTGCTGGAAGGTTAAGGGGAGCGCTTAGCGAAAAGCGAAGGTGCGAACCGAAGCCCCAGTAAACGGCGGCCGTAACTATAACGGTCCTAAGGTAGCGAAATTCCTTGTCGGGTAAGTTCCGACCCGCACGAAAGGCGTAACGATCTGGGCACTGTCTCAACGAGAGACTCGGTGAAATTATAGTACCTGTGAAGATGCAGGTTACCCGCGACAGGACGGAAAGACCCCGTGGAGCTTTACTGCAGCCTGATATTGAATGTGGGTACAGCTTGTACAGGATAGGTAGGAGCCAGAGACGCGTGAGCGCCAGCTTGCGCTGAGGCGACGGTGGGATACTACCCTGGCTGTACTGACATTCTAACCCGCGCCCCTGATCGGGGCGGGAGACAGTGTCAGGTGGGCAGTTTGACTGGGGCGGTCGCCTCCTAAAAGGTAACGGAGGCGCCCAAAGGTTCCCTCAGAATGGTTGGAAATCATTCGGAGAGTGCAAAGGCAGAAGGGAGCTTGACTGCGAGACCTACAAGTCGAGCAGGGACGAAAGTCGGGCTTAGTGATCCGGTGGTTCCGCATGGAAGGGCCATCGCTCAACGGATAAAAGCTACCCCGGGGATAACAGGCTGATCTCCCCCAAGAGTCCACATCGACGGGGAGGTTTGGCACCTCGATGTCGGCTCATCGCATCCTGGGGCTGTAGTCGGTCCCAAGGGTTGGGCTGTTCGCCCATTAAAGCGGTACGCGAGCTGGGTTCAGAACGTCGTGAGACAGTTCGGTCCCTATCCGTCGCGGGCGCAGGAAATTTGAGAGGAGCTGTCCTTAGTACGAGAGGACCGGGATGGACGCACCGCTGGTGTACCAGTTGTCCCGCCAGGGGCATCGCTGGGTAGCTATGTGCGGAAGGGATAAGCGCTGAAAGCATCTAAGCGTGAAGCCCCCCTCAAGATGAGATTTCCCATCGCTAAACGCGAGTAAGATCCCTTGAAGATGACGAGGTAGATAGGTCCGAGGTGGAAGCGTGGTGACACGTGGAGCTGACGGATACTAATCGATCGAGGACTTAACCAAGAAAGAGCATCTATTCGTGAAGGAACCGTTATCTAGTTTTGAAAGATCATGTTTAAAAAGGAATTGACAACTACGGTCAAAAAGTTATAATAGTAGTTGTCTATCCACTGAATGGAACAAATGAATACAATAATTTGCTTGGTGGCAATGGCGAAGAGGTCACACCCGTTCCCATCCCGAACACGGAAGTTAAGCTCTTCAGCGCCGATGGTAGTGAGGGTCTATCCCTTGTGAGAGTAGGACGCTGCCAGGCAATCACTTTACAATAGAAAAGAAGTTGTAAGTTTATTTCTTTCAATTTGATTCAGCCTATAGAAAATGAGGCATTCTACATAATAGTAATATCAGCTAGTCTTCTTTTACATTCCGCAGTAGCTCAGTGGTAGAGCATTCGGCTGTTAACCGAACGGTCGCAGGTTCGAATCCTGCCTGCGGAGCCATTTGGAGAGCTGTCCGAGTGGTCGAAGGAGCACGATTGGAAATCGTGTAGACGGTCAACGCCGTCTCAAGGGTTCGAATCCCTTGCTCTCCGCCAGAATGAAATTTTTGGCCCGTTGGTCAAGTGGTTAAGACACCGCCCTTTCACGGCGGTAACACGGGTTCGAATCCCGTACGGGTCACCATGGAGGATTAGCTCAGCTGGGAGAGCACTTGCCTTACAAGCAAGGGGTCGGCGGTTCGATCCCGTCATCCTCCACCATGTACATAGTAAATAAAATGAATATTAATGAATTTCGGCGCTAGGGCCACAGCATGTTATGATATGTATACATAATTTTTGTGTGAAGAGTGTTTATTGTTTTATCGGCGCGGGGTGGAGCAGTCCGGTAGCTCGTCGGGCTCATAACCCGAAGGTCGCAGGTTCAAATCCTGCCCCCGCAACCAATGGTCCCGTAGTGTAGCGGTTAACATGCCTGCCTGTCACGCAGGAGATCGCGGGTTCGATTCCCGTCGGGACCGCCATAAAAGGCTCGGTAGCTCAGTCGGTAGAGCAAAGGACTGAAAATCCTTGTGTCGGCGGTTCGATTCCGTCCCGAGCCACCATTATATGTATACATATGCCGGTGTAGCTCAATTGGTAGAGCAACTGACTTGTAATCAGTAGGTTGGGGGTTCGATTCCTCTCGCCGGCATTTTTTACAATCGGAGGGGTAGCGAAGTGGCTAAACGCGGCGGACTGTAAATCCGCTCCCTTAGGGTTCGGCGGTTCGAATCCGTCCCCCTCCACCATGATAGGGGCATAGTTTAACGGTAGAACAGAGGTCTCCAAAACCTCCGGTGTGGGTTCGATTCCTACTGCCCCTGCCATTTATAAGATGGCGACTGTGGCGAAGTGGTTAACGCACCAGATTGTGGCTCTGGCATTCGTGGGTTCGATTCCCATCAGTCGCCCCATATTAATATCATTGGGCTATAGCCAAGCGGTAAGGCAACGGACTTTGACTCCGTGATGCGCTGGTTCGAATCCAGCTAGCCCAGCCACCTTTTAAATTTAAGTGCGGAAGTAGTTCAGTGGTAGAACACCACCTTGCCAAGGTGGGGGTCGCGGGTTCGAATCCCGTCTTCCGCTCCAATAATGGCGGCATAGCCAAGTGGTAAGGCAGAGGTCTGCAAAACCTTTATCCCCGGTTCGAATCCGGGTGCCGCCTCCATTACAAGCCGGGGTGGCGGAATTGGCAGACGCACAGGACTTAAAATCCTGCGGTAGGTGACTACCGTACCGGTTCAAGTCCGGTCCTCGGCACCAGTGAGGAATTGCATCAATATCATTACGCCGATGTGGCGGAACTGGCAGACGCGCACGACTCAAAATCGTGTTCCCTTGCGGGAGTGTGGGTTCGACTCCCACCATCGGCATCATTAGTATCCGATATCTCACGATCAAAAATCGTGGAAGCTTTAAAACGACTGCAAACGCAGTCGTTTTTCATTTTTTGGAAAACCGGAAGAATCCGATAGAATTCGAAAAAATTTTGCACGGCTATTTTGTATGGTAGAGCTCCTCCATTGCAACGTCTACCTGCCGGGATTCTTTTTGCTCCATCTCGTCCAAAATGTGTGAATACGTCTGCAATGTTGTCACAATGTCCTTATGACCAAGATGTCGAGAAACGTATTTAATATTCACCCCTTTATATAGGAGCATTGATGCGTGAGTGTGGCGAAGGCCATAACAAGTAATTGGCTTAATCCCGATCGTACCGCCTTTGTTTTTTGTCATGTAGACACCTCATTTTTTAGTCTATTATTACTATAATAATCTGTGTCTACTTTTAGTCTAACATTACTTGTTACCTATTCTCTTCATCATACTCCAAAAATAGGTCTTGTAAATCTCCATTAATTGGTTCATTATTATTGTTAATTGTCACTTTAAACTCAATATCCTCTTCTCCTATTGATACTACCCCATCTAACACCCCTAAAATATTAGATACAGCATCCACTTCTACTTGTTCGATTATTTTAAATAATATTTCTTTATTTATATCTGATAGTTCTGAATAAAACATCAACGCTTCTTTCCAATAAGGGTCTGTAACTTCATTAATATCAGTATTATTGAATATATCTCGATAAAAATTACGATTTTCTTTTATAATTGACTGATGTAAAAGTTTAACAAACTCTTCTTTATTCATATATCTCATCTCCTTCTCATCTCTGGATACAATTGTTTATTTAATTCAATTAATTTTCGAAGTTGAGAATTAGGAATGTCTGGATATACTCTTCTTAACTCCATTATATCTCTTGCTAATAATTGTCTTACACTCTCAATTCCTTTTGAACTTCTCAAAACTATTCCCCTAGGACCTTTTCTTGTATGTCCAGCTTTTGGTATTAATATTGCTGGTGCATTATTTGGATCATAATTTCGAATGAATTTTTTCATAATTGCTTTTTGTCCAACATGATGTGCATCTAACCTCGGTACACCTTTTATTTCTTTATATAATCCTACATCATACTTACTAAATTTACCCGTACCCTTACCGTCCACCTCATCCCCAGTTTTGCCAATCATGTTAATCGCAGTTTCTTTTACTTCTTCCTTAGCCTTGCTCATCCATGCGCGGGACGCTGGACCAATTCCCGCCAAGGCTAGCTGCCATTGGACAGACGAAACGCTGGTAAGACGGTCATCCCATTGCTTATTAAAATATCGCAGCGTTTTGGTAATCGGCGCTTTCACGACTTGGAGGTACGCCGCTTGAAAGACAGACATCATTTTATCATAGCGGAGAACATATTTCATTTGCGGGACCAATTTCGAAACATCCGCTGCTATCCCGGCCGCTTTCGCTCCTTTGATCCCCGCTTTTCCAGCGATTCCTGCCCCTTTGGCTGGAGGAATGACGGACAACAATAACATTCCTCCCGTAACCAGGCGGTCCCATCCGGATATCCGTTCTCCAGTAATCGGGTCGTATTCTCCAAACAATCGATGCAAGTCATACCAGCCAAGAAGCTCCAGACCGAATTCTTTTATGTTGTCCGCGAGCGTTTGGTCTGCCTGTCTGATGGACGCGGCCGTCTGATACAGCAGTTCCTCCGCTTCATTCAGCTTTTCTCCATAGCGGTCGAGCCAATGAATCAGTTCGTCTGTAAGCTCGCGGATGGCGGCGGAACCGATGCCGGGAATCTCCATGGCTAAAAAGAGGGAATCTCCTAGGAAAGCAAGGTCCGCGCGCATTGTATAGGGCATTGCTCTATATAGTTTATTCGAAGCGCTCCTTGAGGAATAAACAATCCGCTTGAACTTTTTGTTCAAGCGGATTGTTTATTTATCGATGTATTAGGGAACCTTGCTTCACACACTATAACAAAATTACTTTACCGTAATACTAGGAGGATATATTGATAATATTTCAATTACATCATTAGAAGTTAAAAATACATAATGTTCTACCTCTCTTGACTCGTATATACCGCAACTTTCTTTATGAAACCATTTCAAGTATTCTGAGTTTTTAACTTTAAATAAAGACCAATCACTATAAAAATCTGTACCGTAATATTGATCTAAATAGTTTAGCGTTTCTAATAACGAACCTTCATCAGTATTTCTAAACGATAATACTCCTTCTTTAAAATTCACTACAACTTTTTTTTCACCATTTTCATCACTAAATTCTAAAATAACACCATCTTTACCATCCAAAAGCATATCATTATAAATTGTTGAAGGTATATCATCTAGCGGTATCCATCTTTCCCATTGTTCCATAAAACTTCCTCCATATTTGTTTTCTAGTAACGAAACTTTATTCTCTTCTTGCCATCTTGAATTTCAAGTGTAGGACGGCCATCACTACTTCTCTTTCTAACAATAACTGTTCTTCCATCCTTTAAAATACCTACTTTGAGGTCAGGCGTATCCTTAGTAATTTTAGGTCCCAACGAGTGAAAGTCATTCATTGCTTCACTAAATCCACCAGATAACTCATACTGAATAGTTCTTCCTTTTGTTGCTCTTCCAGGCTTAGCAACTTTAATTAAATCATCAACTGTTTTGCCAGTACCCTTAGTGCTAAGTTCAATGCCATCGTTGCCTGCTTTACCTTCGCCTAGATTTAACCCCGTCTTCTCACTCAGATAAGCTCGAACTTTATTCTCCAATCCATTGGTGTTCTCGTCCGGAACTTTAACGTTCCCAATCCCTTCCATGGCCAATCCCATTTGCCGGTCAGGGATTGTATTTTTCAGATTGGTCAGGCTATGTCAATTGTTGGGGTGCACTGGATGTGAAATGCTTGATACAGCTGTTCTAAGTTAGACCTTGTATTACTTTGCGTCATCTACTTCTTAAAAACTTTTTACATAATAAGCTTTCTTTAATATGATTTTTTGTATTTACGAATTTAAGAAATAACCGGTGCAAAGTTAAACACCACCATTATCGAAAAAAATCCCCTCATAAGTAAACAGTAAATTGATGCATATTTACTGTCTCCTTATAGGGGATGCTGTCAAGATTCGGCTACTTTTTCCTTTTCGTTCAAATAACCGGATAATAAAAGCCTTTGCTGCCATTATATATTTTGTCTATTATTGATTTTCATCAACAGGCGTGACGGCGTCGTGCAGATATGTTTCTAATTCTTTGCGATAACGGTTTTGCTCCTCTTCTGTCCACTCCAAGTTTTTCGCCATATATTGAATAACGGATTCCTTCCATTGGTGAACTGAATGAATTTCAAAAAATAACGATCCCGTTCTCCGGATAAAGAAGTCCTCAGGCTTTACGACCATCTCTTCTTCCAAACCATATTGAAGCTGCGCTAAAACATCAATCGGTAATTGAAACTCATCTCTTACTTTCTTTAATTCAACTGCCAGTTCAAACACCCGGTCTACATTCGTTCCATATAATCGGACCAATCTTTCCGATTGTTTTCTGCTAAATCCCAATTTTTCTCCCTGTTCAACTTTTTTAGTTACGAACGATTCAAAATTTGTTGAACCTCCGAAATCTCCTCCCGAAATCGGCAGGTTTTTCGTTCTGCAAGGGGAAAATGCTTCGTTTTCTTCCTCTTTTAATAATTTGGCAACAAGATCAACGATCGTTTCTGCCATTTTACGGTATCCTGTTAATTTTCCGCCGGCAATGGTAATAATACCTGAATCAGACGTCCAAATTTCATCTTTGCGTGATATTTCAGAAGGACTTTTTCCTTCTTCATGGATTAATGGTCTGAGCCCGGCCCAGCTTGATTCAATATCTTCCACGGTGATATGGACCGTTGGGAACATATAATTAATGGCCTTAATAAGATAATCTCGATCTTCAACAGTCATTTTAGGATGTGCAATATCCCCATCATAGAAAGTATCTGTTGTGCCAACGTAAGTTTTTCCATCACGCGGAATGGCAAACACCATTCGTCCATCAGGTGTATCAAAATAGATCGCTTGTTTTAATGGGAATCGGCTTTGGTCAAAAACAAGGTGAATTCCTTTTGACAAAATCAAATGTTTTCCTTTTAAAGAGTGATCTTTTTCCCGTAACGTATCGACCCAAGGGCCTGTTGCATTTATAATTTTCTTTGCGAACACTTGATATGATTCTCCTGTTAATTGATCAACAACTTTTACACCTACGGCTTTGCCTTGTTCATAAATAAATTCGTCTACCTTTGCATAGTTAATCGCTTTTGCACCGCATTCGACTGCCTTTTTCATAACTTCAATCGTCAAGCGGGCATCGTCAGTTCGATATTCGACATAATATCCTCCGCCTAATAATCCATCTTGCTTTAATAGAGGTTCTTTATCAATAGTTTGCTCCGCATTCAACATCGTTCTTCGTTCGCTTTTTTTCACATCAGCAAGGTAATCGTAAATTTTCAGTCCAATGGATGTGCTCCATTTACCGAATGTTCCTCCTTTATAAATCGGAAGAAGCATCCATTCAGGTGTAGTTACATGCGGGCCATTTTCATAGACGATCGCGCGTTCTTTCCCAACTTCAGCGACTAACTTCACTTCCAACTGTTTTAAATAACGGAGGCCTCCGTGCACAAGCTTCGTGGAACGGCTTGAGGTTCCTGCGGCAAAATCCTGCATCTCAAATAGAACTGTTTTCATTCCACGTGTTGTTGCATCAAGTGCAATTCCTGCACCTGTAATACCACCGCCAATAATGATGACATCAAACTGTTTTCCATCGACGTCTTTTAATATTTCTTGTCTTTGATAAGCAAATACATTTTTGTTCATTTGTTATTCCTCCTGTGATCCGTCAAAAGTCCTAAAAAAAGAGACCACATACACACTACGCTCCTTCTACAGACGTAATGCTATGTGGTCTCTCCTTGTCTCCAACCGAATATTAACTTTGAATGTATTATAGCATATTCTTCATCTTCTGAAAATTCTTTTGTATGCGAATTTAAAATTCAAAGCTTTTCCCCATAATGAACTTTTCTTTATTCAGTTGATGAAGAATCAGTGTTTGAAGACGCTATTGACACCATCGCACAAGCCATTTTTTCTTCATTCAATTGATGAAGATGGCTTGCGTCTTTCATGCCTTCTACAGCGTTTCTGAAACTGAAAGTCTAAAACTGCCGCCAAAACCTAAAGCATCGAAAAATTGGGTAGGCATTCAAAATAAATTATGACTGTTCAAATTCTTTCCATAATTGCTTATTGGATGTTGTCACGGCTGCAGCACCAGCTTGTAAAGCATTGTTGACATCGTCAATACTGCGGATAAATCCACCAGCGAAGATCGGGATTTGAATTCGTTGATGAATTTCGGCAATAATGCTCGGCATGGCGCCAGGTAAAACCTCAATCACATCGGGCTTTGTTTTTTCTAATAAGGAATAGCTTTTTTCTAAAGCGTTTGAGTCAATGAGAAAAACTCGTTGAATGGCCAATACGCCTTTTTGTTTCGCTTTCAAAACGACACTTGCTTTTGTCGAAAGCAGTCCATAGGGCTTGAAGGACTGGCATAAATATTCGGTTGCGTATTCATCATTTTTAAGACCATGTATTAAATCAACATGCAATAACAAGTTTTTACAATGCTGCTTAGAAATATTGACGATATTTTTCAACTGGGCAATATGGACATCTAATAACACACCATATGCATAGGAACTCTGAAGAAAAATTTCAAAATCCTTCATATTGCGAATCGCTGGAATAATTTTTTGATCTTTATATTCCATTGTTCGTTCCACCTTTTTTATTATTGGCAAAAAATCAGTGTGAATTCAGCTTTCAAACTTAATTGAAACAGAGAAGAGGTCTTTGCTTCAAGTCTCTAGAAAAAAAGAAATCCACAACAAAACACCCCTTCATCCAAACGACTAAAGGGAATTGATGTGGATCTCCTTCTCTCCGCTACAATTTATTAACTTATTTATAATTGTACCATAAACAAAAGCGCTGTCAAAGCAATGAGAACATCCACGCATGATCGTTTACAGGGTGAAAAAAATTTTTTAATCGTGAGATTCATAACTACTATCTTTTTCAAAAAATTTTCCAGTAATCCTGTTAACAAGTATATTAAAATGGAAAAAGGAGGGGATTTCATGTTCATTAAATTAACAGTTTACAAAAAGAACGGTCTTCATGTCCGGATGGCAGCAGCTTTTATTTCGCTGCTTCAAAATCTCATACAAAATAAAGAGATATTAAAAAAGACGTACGTTCTCTATCAGGATAAAAAAGTTCAAGTGAATAATCTATTATCTTTAGTGTCCTTAAAGATTGGACAAGGAGAGGAATTTATCCTGCATTTTGAAGAAAAAATAGACGATCAAATCGTCCAGCAGATAAAAGATTTTTTTGAACAAACGGATCTTGAAGATTCCCAGCAAGCAGAAACAGATCGACTTCTCATGGAAAATTCCATTACCCTTCATGAGGCCATATCTGCTTTACCGAATGGAATCGTCGTTGTGAATAGCGACAATATCATCACTTATGTCAATGCAGCTGCAGCAAAACTTTTGGAAAAAGATCCTCATGAGCTTATCAATCAACGTGCTGACGAAGTGATTCCCCATTCAAGATTGCATGAAGTACTGAAGACAGGAAAAATGGAATTATCCAAAAAGCAAGAAATCAACCATCATACATTGTTAACAACCCGTTCGCCAATTATTTTTAATGGAAAAACGATTGGGGCTGTTGCTATTTTTCAAGATATATCTACCATTGAGAAAATCAGTAAAGAATTGAATGAAGTAAAAGAGCTGCAGCAGCGACTAAATCTTGTTTTAAAGTCCGTCTCAGATTTAATCGGATTAACAGATAAAAATGGAAATTTTATATACAAAAATGATGAAATGGATGTTTTGTTAAAAAATTTAAACAGTGTCCCAAACATTCAATCAATAATCGGGCAACATGAATGGGAAAATATTAAAAGCACTCAAAATCAGATTATGAAACTAATTCAAGTAAACCAACAATCTAGTTATATTACAAAAATAAATCCTATTTTCGTTGACGATGAATTTCGCGGAACAGTTGCCACCATGACTCCATTCGATGATATTAAAAAGCTCCTCGAAAAAATTGATCTAATGGAGCAAAGAACGAAATATTTGGAAATGGAGCTGTCCAAACATCAAGGATTTGATGAAGCATTTCATAAGATCATAGGAAACAGCGAGACATTAAAAGATTCCTTAACAATCGCCGCAAAGGTTGCAAAAACAAATTCGACAGTGATTATTACAGGAGAAAGCGGAACAGGGAAAGAACTTGTTGCTAAGGCTATTCATGAAGCAAGCGACAGAAAGAATAACCTATTTATTCGAGTGAATTGTGCAGCCATCCCTCCTCAATTAATGGAGAGCGAATTATTTGGTTATGAAAAAGGAGCCTTTACAGGAGCGTATAAAACACATCGAGGAAAATTTGAACTCGCTAATAAAGGTACGATTTTTTTAGATGAAATCGGTGATTTAAGTTTGGATTTACAAGCAAAAATTTTACGTGTGCTGCAGGAAAGGGAAGTGGAAAGAATTGGCGGATATGCGCCCATTCAGCTTGATGTTAGGGTAATTACCGCGACTCACCGTGATCTCAAAAAAATGGTAGATGAGGGCAGTTTTCGCGAGGATCTTTATTATCGGTTGAATGTTGTCCCAATTCATCTGCCGCCTTTAAGGGCAAGAAAAGAAGATATTCCGCTTTTGGTGGAGGCGTTTCGAAAACAATTGAATGCTAGATTGGGAAAAAATATCAAAGGGTATGAAAAAGGATTTATGGAAGCATTATGCAGTTACCATTGGCCAGGAAATATTAGAGAATTACAAAATGTGATTGAACGGTTATTTAATCTCGCAGATGAAGAAATTTTGCGATGCAAGGATTTACCTTACTACATCTCGAACCCTCAATGTCAAGAAAATAAAAAAATAATGCAGAAACAGAGTATCAATTTTGGCAACGAAGTGCTGACCTTCAAAGAATATGAAAAACAAATTTTTTCGTTTGCTTGTCAATATTACCCAAGCTATAACCAATTAGCGAAAGCGCTTGGGATCACTCATAAAACGGCAGCTAAAAAAATAAGAGAATATGGATTGGAGCATTTAGTTGGGAAAAAGTATCAAATGGATTGATATTTTTTCCCAATGAACTCGCCATAAAAATATGAAAACGCATCCGTAAAGCGCTTTCGTTGTTGGCATCATTTTTGCATTAATAAAAAGTGCAAAGTTAAGAGGAGGTATGTCTATGAAAAAATTAATCAATGATCCTAATCAAGTAGTTGAAGACATGTTAGCAGGGATGGTTGCGGCTCATTCTAATCGAATGAAGAGATTGCCAAATACAAACGTAATCGTAAGAAAAGATGCACCTATTCAAGGAAAAGTTGGCTTGGTTAGCGGTGGAGGAAGCGGTCATGAGCCTTCACATGCTGGTTATGTAGGTAAAGGAATGCTAGACGGAGCGGTATGTGGAGAAGTGTTCACTTCCCCAACCCCAGATCAAATTTTTGAGGCGATTCAAGCGGTTGATAGCGGAAATGGGGTGTTATTGATTATTAAAAATTACACTGGCGACATTATGAATTTTGAAATGGCTGCCGAAATGGCTGAAGCAGAAGGAATCAACGTAGCAAAAGTGGTTGTGAATGATGATGTAGCTGTGGAGGATAGTACATATACGACAGGCCGGCGGGGAATAGCAGGTACGGTTTTTGTTCATAAAATTGCCGGTGCATTAGCGGAGAAGGGTGCAACGCTAAAAGAAGTAGAAGCAGTAGCTAAGAAAGTTGTGGAAAATGTGCGGTCAATGGGAATGGCCTTAACTCCATGCACTGTTCCAGCAGCAGGAAAACCTGGCTTCGAGCTCGGAGAAAATGAAATCGAAATTGGAATGGGGATTCACGGAGAACCTGGCATTGAAAAAACACAAATCCAGCCAGCGGATGAAATCGCACAAATACTTCTTGAAAAAATTTTAGATGACTTAAAACTTGAGGAAAACGACAAGGTTGCGGTCATGATCAACGGTCTAGGTGCAACACCATTAATGGAATTATATATTATGAACAAAAAAGTCTCTGAGGTCCTAAAGGAAAAGAACATTTATATACATGAAACGTTTGTTGGTGAATTTATGACATCGCTTGAAATGGCTGGCTGCTCTATTTCGTTATTAAAATTAGACGATCAACTCATTGAGTTGTTAGACGCACAAGCGGATACAATCGCATTCAAAAAATAGCAATCTCGCTTTCTTACAGTCTGCCTATAGAAGGAATATGAGGAGAGATGATCAATGACATTTGACGTTGAACAGGCTAAAAAATGGATCATAACTTTTAACGATAAAATTCAGGAAAATAAGGAGTATTTAACGGAGCTGGATCAAGCAATTGGCGATGGAGACCATGGATTAAATATGGCACGGGGATTTCAGGAAACCGTCAAGAAAATTACAGAAGGCAAATATGATGATCTTGGTTCTTTGTTTAAAGATGTTGGCATGACTTTAATTGCTAAAGTAGGCGGAGCTTCAGGTCCGTTATATGGAACAGCTTTCATGAAAGCTTCTCTTGCTTTAAAGGGTAAAAAAGAAGTTGATATAAAGGCTTTAGTTGAGGCATTAGCAGCATCATTGGATGGGTTAAAAGTTAGGGGAAAGGCACAAGTAGGAGATAAAACGATGATCGATGTTTGGGAGCCTGTCATTGAGTATATGAAAAATCATGAAACGATTCATTCTAAAGAGCTTACTGATTTATCTAAAGAGAAAATGGACGACACAAAAGAGCTTGAGGCAAAGAAAGGCCGTGCGGCTTATTTAGGAAAGCGTTCTATTGGTCATATTGATCCTGGGGCAGCTTCATCGTATTTATTGTTTGCTTCCTTAGCTGAATTGCTCGAAGAAGGAGAGGTGGCCCAATGAAATATGTAAGTCTTGTCTTAATTTCACATAGCTATGAAATTGTAAGCGGCCTAAAAAAGCTTCTGAATCAAGTTCAACCTGAAGTATCTGTAGCCATCGCTGGAGGGGTTGAAGGAGATATCGGAACAAATGCATTAGACATTAAGGAAGCAATTGAATCAGTCTATTCTGAGAAAGGCGTTGTCGTTTTGTTTGATTTAGGGAGTGCACTCATTAATGCTGAAATGGCTATTGAGATGCTAGAGAACAATGAAAACATTATAATAGCCGATGCTCCTCTCGTAGAAGGAGCTTATGCAGCGGTCGTTGAGGCTGGTTTGGGAAGCTCGATTGAAGAGGTCGTTCGAGCTGGCGAGAGTGCAAAGGAGCTTGTCAAAATCAATGACTAGCGAGAAAAATTAGGAGTGAACTCAATGATCGAAAAAGAGATTACAGTGACCATTGAAAATGGTCTGCATGCTAGACCAGCAGCAGATTTTGTGAAAAAAGTAAACCAGTATAAAAGCAAGGTTGAGTTAATGATCGGCGACAGAAGGATTAACGCGAAAAGTATTCTTCAGCTTATGAGCGTTGCCATAATGGAGGGACAGACGATCAAAGTGATGACTGATGGAGAAGATGAGAAAGACGCATTAGCGTTTATTGATTCTTTTCTCCAATCAGGTAAAGAATCGTAATCAAGCCTTTGCTTTTGAATTGTTGCAAAATTCATATTAGGTTCATGGGTCCCATTTCCTTTAACTTACTTCAAAACAAATAATATCATAATTCAAAAAAAAAAGTGATTGACAACGCTTTCTTTTTTGTAATAATCTGAAATCAAGTTAATATTTGTGATGGAGAAATGGAGATCCACAGTAATTCCCTGTATGCAGCCTGCATACTAAGGGGGGAATTTGCTGCGGATCTTTTTTATTGACCAAAATTGTAGTCTTTTCGCAAGAGATAACAAATATATGAAAAAGGAGGAAACTTTGATGTCTGCATTTTTAGGTGAGCTAATTGGCACCATGATTTTGATTGTTTTTGGGGGTGGAGTTGTCGGCGGTGTTGTACTTAAAAAATCAAAAGCTGAAAATTCAGGCTGGATTGTTATTACGATGGGATGGGGTCTTGCCGTAGCGATGGCGGCATATGCTGTAGGTCAATTTAGCGGAGCCCATCTTAATCCGGCTGTAACCATCGGATTAGCTGCAATCGGTTCTTTCCCATGGAGTGATGTACCGACCTATATTATTGCCCAAATGATTGGCGCATTTATCGGTGCTGTGATCGTTTATTTGCACTATTTGCCCCACTGGAAAGCAACCGATGACCAAGGTGCAAAATTAGCCGTATTCTCAACAGATCCTGCAATCAAAAATCCTGCAGCGAATCTTTTAAGTGAAGTCATTGGTACATTCATTTTGTTGCTTGGATTTTTGGCACTTGGAGCGAATAAATTTGCAGAAGGAATGAACCCGTTCATCGTTGGATTTCTCATCGTTGCAATAGGTCTCTCCTTAGGCGGAACTACGGGTTACGCCATCAATCCTGCCCGTGATTTAGGTCCGAGAATTGCTCATTTTATTCTGCCGATTCCAGGTAAAGGAAGCTCTAACTGGGGTTATGCTTGGATTCCTGTTGTAGGGCCGATTATTGGGGGAACGTATGGAGCGTTATTTTATAAATGGGCTTTTGAAGGAGTCAGTACCTCTACTTTTTGGATTTTCACAATTGTTGTAGCAGTTATCGTTGTGGCAGCGCTAGTAAGCAATAAAGAACAAAGCTTGAATGTCTATAAGAAAACGAAAGCAACACTTTAAGTTTATAATTTTAATAAAAAAATGAGGTGAAGAAAATGGAAACATATGTTTTAGCTCTAGACCAAGGAACGACAAGTTCACGTGCGATCATTTTTAATAAAAAAGGGGAAATCGTTCATATTTCACAAAAAGAATTTGCGCAATATTTTCCTAAACCAGGCTGGGTAGAGCATAATGCCAATGAAATTTGGGGTTCCATCTTATCCGTCATCGCCACTTCCTTGTCTGAGTCAGGAATAAAACCTGAGCAAATTGCAGGCATCGGAATTACGAACCAACGCGAAACAACGGTTGTTTGGGATAAAAACACAGGTCAGCCGGTATATAATGCCATTGTTTGGCAATCACGGCAAACGGTAGATATTTGTGAGGAGTTAAAGGCGAAGGGATTAAATGATACATTTCGTGAAAAGACAGGTCTGTTAATTGATGCATACTTTTCAGGAACAAAAGTCAAATGGATATTAGATCATGTTGAAGGGGCTAGAGAAAAAGCGGAAAGAGGAGAGCTTTTATTCGGAACAATTGATACTTGGTTAATTTGGAAGCTCTCGGGTGGAAAGGCACATGTGACGGATTATTCAAATGCTTCAAGAACATTAATGTTCAATATTCATGAGCTGAAATGGGATGATGAACTGTTAGAAATTTTAACCGTGCCTAAATCCATGCTTCCGGAAGTACGTCCATCTTCAGAAATTTATGCACATACAGTTCCGTATCATTTCTTTGGGCAAGAAGTTCCGATTTCTGGAGCGGCTGGGGATCAGCAAGCAGCACTATTCGGTCAGGCTTGTTTTGAAGAAGGCATGGCGAAAAATACGTACGGTACGGGCTGCTTTATGCTTATGAACACGGGCGAAAAAGCTGTTGCTTCTAACCACGGACTATTAACAACGATTGCTTGGGGATTAAACGGAAAAGTGGAATATGCTTTAGAAGGAAGTATTTTTGTTGCAGGATCTGCCATTCAATGGTTAAGAGATGGACTTCGTATGTTAAAAAATGCTGCTGATAGCGAACAATATGCAGAACGTGTAGAATCCACAGACGGTGTATATGTAGTACCGGCGTTTGTCGGATTAGGAACACCGTATTGGGACAGCGATGTTAGAGGAGCTATATTTGGTTTGACACGGGGAACGCAAAAAGAACACTTTGTTCGTGCAACTTTAGAGTCCCTTGCCTATCAAACAAAAGATGTGCTGACTGCTATGGAAGCGGATTCGGGTATTTCCTTGAAAACCTTGCGTGTAGATGGCGGGGCAGTAAAAAATAATTTTCTAATGCAATTCCAGAGCGATTTGTTAGGTGTCCCTGTTGAACGTCCTGTTGTCAATGAAACTACTGCTCTTGGAGCGGCTTATTTAGCCGGCTTGGCAGTAGGATATTGGAAAGATCAATCAGAGATCGCGACACAATGGAACATTGACCGTACATTCGAACCATCTATGAATGAAGAAAAACGTAACAAATTATATGAAGGCTGGCAAAAAGCTGTAAAAGCTGCGATGGCTTTTAAATAAAGGTTCTCAGTCAATTGTTGAGGTGCACTTGATATGAAGTGCACCTCTTTTATATGTATGGAAGGTAAATCAGTGAGCATTATTCCTTATTTCTGAGACGATCAAAGTTGCGGAAAAACCATAAAAAATTTTTTCTCGGTATAAGTTATTCATCTCAAAGTGTATTCAGCTTACTCTAACTTACGGATATAATTTTATATGAAGTATAGTATAGTTATTCTAAATTCTTTAGTATACTTCAATGAAAAAGGAATCCAAAGTTAGAAAGATGATATTTAATGTTCAAATTGGTAAGAATGCTAAAATTGCGAGATCTAGAATTGTTTCGTATAGATAATCAAGATAATGAAACTATCTGTATGCTGTTGATTTTAGATTACAGAAGACCAAGTGTTTTGGATGATTTTCCAAATTTAAAGGAAATAGAGGATGAAAATTCATTTGAAGGCGCGGAGAATTATATCCACACTGTAATAATTTCAGAGGAAAAATTAGAAGAAAATATTGTCGGTCGAATTATTGAAGTAATTGAAGGATTAGTGGAGCATAAGCCAAATTGTGACAATAACAATTCATTTTATATTAGTAAATTTCCTGATCATTTTGAGACTGGTGCACATTTAATAGAATATATTAAACCTATTTTAAATAAGATGAATTTTGGAATTGATCTAACATATATCACTGATAAACATTTCAATTATTTAACTCAAGAATAATTTTTTCATTAAAAGTAAAAGCGGTATCAAAAATGGAGATCTACTTTTAACTTCTGCTGAACTCGGGGGAACGAAAGTAAGGAATCCGGAGAAGCTAAAGGCAGAGCGATAACCCCGCCTTCTTGTACTAAAATTTAAGTTCGGCATTGGATGTATCAAGGATTCCTGCTGAATGTAGGAATCCCTTTTTGACACGATTCCGCACTAGAAAATCTGATTAAGTATTTCTCAAAGTATCCCTTGTGAAATAGTTGAACATGAGAAAATAAATTTGATGGCTAAAAAAGGATAAAACATGTGGTAAAATAGTGAAAATTAAAAATTAGAGGAGCGTTGTTTGTGATAAATTATAATGGCCGCAAGTTTGTTTCAATTGAAAATACAGATAATGGAGAAGTTTCTTCAGAAACGCTTTTTGAATATAAACAAGAAGGAAATATAATCTCAGCAACGTATAGCGGTGGAGAAATTATAAAAGGATTCTTAATTGGGATAGTAAAAGAAGATGGATGCTTAGAGTTTAGGTATAACCATGTGAATATCAAAAACGAGATTAGGGGTGGAAAATGTACTTCTACTCCAAAAATCTTACCAGATGGGCGAATTAGACTGTATGAGAATTGGAAATGGCTCGATGATAAGGAAACGGAAGGAAATTCAATTATTGAAGAAGTTGTTGAAAATAATACTTGAGTTGAAGAATAAAGATTGCTGTGTCGCCGGCAGTATAGTGATGAAAAAGTGAAAAGAGAATTTAAAGTAGGTGCAACAGCTTTGGTGGAGGAGCAATAATGATTAGCATACAAAAAGATTCTGATGCTGCAATTATCTTGTTCACGAAATTTATGGAATCAATCAACATATGAAACATGTTTGTCAATCATTATCTGAAATTCGACTTTGATGTCTTCTGTTCGAATATGTTAGAACAGGAAACTCCTTTTGATTATTCTCAAGAGGAAGATGCTTACTTTAATTTTATGGAGAACATAGGTTTTACAAACGCTTTGGTCATAATTAAAAGTTTGTTATCGGAGATTAAGGATGGATATAAAAACATATTTGTCGCCGGATTCAGTGCAGGAGCAACCGTTGCATGGCTATGTAGTGAAGAACGACTTGTTGATGGAATTATTGGGTATTATGGTTCCGTATTAGAAATTATATGGAAATATCGCCTCAATGCCCGGAATTGCTGTTCTTTCCAGAAGAAGAAAAATTGTTTAATGTTGATGAGTTAATTTTAGCTTTAGAAAACAAGCATAATGTTGAGGTTCATAAGTTGAATGGACAACATGGATTCAGTGACCCATTCTCTTTAAAATATAACGAAGCATCAGCAAAAAAAGCTTTTTACCAGATGTTGTTTTTTCTTTTGGAAACATTTAGACGTATTAACTCCGATGGAAAAGCGGACTAACTTCTTTATCTGTGGTGAAGATCCCTTCATGATTGACTAATTGGCAGGCTAGCTGGAGAAGGCAAGGGTTAGTTTCAAAACAATGACGATATTTTTTCTGGTATGAATTTTGAAACAAACGCAGTTCATCACATCGCCCAAGTGTGAAAAAAAGTCGTCGACCTCCAATCGTGTAAAAATCCCTGGAGATCGACGACAGCTGTTTTTTGAAGGAAACAGCAGAATAATGGGCCATTGCGAAAATTTTCCATGTTCGTTATAATTAAAACCAACATCCGCCATTATTTAGAAAACATACTAACATCAACGTTTTTTGGGCTTTTTATCTTAACTATAAGGAATTGAAACATATACTGCCTCATAGTAGAAGCATAAAATACGTCTCCGTTTTTATCTTAACTATAAGGAATTGAAACATGTGCAATTCTTTTGCTGTGTCTCTGAAATTCGTGTTTTTATCTTAACTATAAGGAATTGAAACTCCTGCTGTTGAGTCTGTTCAGCATGTTCAGAATCCGGTTTTTATCTTAACTATAAGGAATTGAAACGTAATATTCCTCGGCACAAAATCCCATCTGCTTGAAGTTTTTATCTTAACTATAAGGAGTTGAAACGCCATATCTTGAAGCTTCAGTGCTCGCTTTTTGCGGTTTTTAAGTATAAGGAATCAAAACTAATTGAGCATTAGTTCACTTGAAAGCGGAAGCAGTTGCCCGATCTGTGAGCAATAGTTTCTCAATTATAAAGATCAACGAATAAACATATGCAGTGCCATTTATTTTTGCCTCTTGCCTCTGTTGCATCACTTTTCTACCCTATTGATCTCTCAATGAATTTAGACATTTGATTTTATAATCGTATCTTATAAAAGGGAGAAGTCTTAAGACAGCCGATATCAATTCCTGTTTGCATACCGTGCGGGCGTTTTTCAACTCAATTGTAAATTCCTTATAAACACCCTTTCCTTTCATACACACATAAAAACAGCTTTCTTAAATAATAATCCCTCCCAACTTGATATACCTTTACTTCACGAAAATCAATCATATTCTTTAGCAGACAATAAATTTGGCGAACGATGAATGGATAAGAGAAAAAGTTATTCAGAGAGATTTCAGGTGAAAGACAAAATAAAAGCTTGTAAGTATGAAAAGCAATGCCGTATGATAGCAATAAGTTAGGCAATTTTTTCAATTTTTGGAGGTATTCTATGAAAATTGCATTTATTCTTTTTGATCGAATGACAGCTCTTGATTTTGTAGGTTTTTATGATGCGGTAACACGCTTGAAAACAATGGGTTTTAATGAAAAATTAAGCTGGACCTTGTGTGGAATGAAAGATGAAATAAGTGATGATCGGGGAATTACAGTTAAGATTCAAGAAGTGGCTCCTGATTTATCTCAGTATGATTTGTTATTTGTCCCCGGGGGATTCGGTACTCGAGAATTATTGCATGATTCTGAATTTATCGAATGGTTAAAAGCGGGCAGCAATGCGACGTATAAAGTGTCCGTTTGTACAGGTTCCATACTTTTTGGCGCTGCTGGTTTTCTTGATGGAAAGAAAGCGACGACCCATCCAAATGAGTATGATTTATTTCGATCTTATTGTTTAGAAGTTATAGAAGATCGAATTGTGAAGGACGGTTATGTTATTACTGGCGGCGGGGTCGCAACATCGGTGGATCTCGGTTTATTTATTTGTGAGCTGCTTGCAGGCAGAGAAGCTGTTCTTCGCATTCAAAAACAAATGGACTACCCATATTACAAAGTTAGGCAATATAATTTAGACTAAGTTCTTCCATAAGAAGCTTTCTTTTTTTGTTGTTATTTATTTTCAGAATTGTTATGATACTGCTTTCTCGTTGAATACTTAAATGCTGCAAATTACGGATTATCACCGGTTTTGCTTAATCACTAATTAGGCGAAGAGTTTCGGAACGATGCCTGTTTAACAGGGGTGATTTTATAGGGATTAGTATAAAATTATTTCAAACGAAAGCGCCTCAATAAATTTAGACGGGGTTTGCACAAGCAAAAGTATAAACTAGGCGAAAACCGCATGGAAATTCCGTAATTTTTGCACCAGATTGGAAGCAGATTACTCGGACTTATGCAAGATAAAACTTTCCGTACTTATGGAACTCTAAATACCGCCAACTGGATAAGCGTGGAAAAAATAAAATGAAAGCTCTCTGCTCCTCTTTGAGATTCACTTTTCAAAGAGGAGTATTTGTTTTGATAGTATTCTTTCTTAACTAGCAGGTTGCTCTCTGATGTCAGTCTATATAGACACAATGAGCAGATAATTGTATAGTAAATCTATCGATCATGTCTATAATGAAATAGCAAAAGGTTTCTGCCAATGTGAAGATTTTTTACAAAGAATTTTTTAATCGTTGCGCTACATGTAAACACTGTACATGACTAACTTTGATCGTCTGGAAATGAATCGATGCTCTGGCAAAGCTTCAGCAATCGCAGCTCATATAGTTGAATGGAATCATGATTAAAATGCTAATTTTTGTTTTTTTCTAATGAGCTTTATATCGCTTATTATCATTACTACTCGACACTAAATTTAGGCCAATGATCCGAATTTTTTTATTTGCGGCTGATGAAAAGAAGTAATTTTAAGTTGACAATATAAACTGTAATCATTATTATTACACTTAGGAGGAAGGTTCAATATGAATAGCGATTTTTCGATTGCCGTTCACTGCGTTGCGTATCTGGCTGAAAAGCAAAATCAGCGAGTAACCAGTGAAGACATTTCTCAAAGTGTTTCTGTCCACCCAGTAAGATTAAGAAAAATCTTAAGCATATTAAGAAAAGAAAATATAATTGCTTCTAAAGAAGGGGCAAAGGGCGGATTTTCGTTAAACGCTCAGCCTGAACAAATTACGTTAGACAAAATTTTTAGAATCACTAGTGAGGAAACGCTTGTGCCGAAATGTCCCGATTCCAATGACAACTGTATAATAGGCAAACATCTGTCAGATGTACTCATTCGTATTTTTCATAATGCAGAAGAACATTTTTTAAACTATTTAAAAGGTGTGACAGTCCAAGATATCATTAATGAAATTCATAATAATAGCTCAAAAAGTTCGTTTCATGCCTGAAACAAAATAGTTTGTTGCGGCAAAAATTTTTTTTAAATAAAACTGTAATCAAAAACGTTTCAGTTTTAGGAGGTGAATGATGTTGAAGAAAAAACGAGTAGTCGTCGGAATGTCTGGAGGAGTGGATTCCTCTGTAGCTGCTTACCTTCTTAAAAAAGAAGGGTACGACGTCATCGGGGTATTTATGAAAAACTGGGATGATACGAATGATGATGGTGTATGTACGGCAGCTGAGGATTATGAAGATGTTAAACGAGTTGCCAACCAACTCGGGATTCCTTACTATGGCGTCAACTTTGAAAAAGAATATTGGGATCGTGTATTTACGTATTTCATGGATGAGCTGAAGCGAGGCCGAACACCGAATCCAGATGTAATATGCAATACTGAAATTAAATTTAAAGCGTTTGTTGACTATGCTCTTTCACTTGATGCGGATTATATCGCAACGGGTCATTACGCAAGAATCAACAGAGAAAATGGCCAAATCACCTTGCTGCGTGGAAAAGATGCGAATAAAGATCAAACGTATTTTCTTAGCCAGCTAACATCGGACCATTTGTCTAAAGTTCTGTTCCCGCTGGGTGAGTTAACGAAGGGTGAGGTGCGAAAAATCGCCCAAGAATTAAACCTTATTACCGCCAATAAAAAAGATAGTACCGGAATCTGTTTTATTGGAGAACGAAATTTCAAAAACTTTTTAAAGAATTTTTTGCCGGCACAGCCTGGAGAAATTCGTTCGCTTGATGGAGAAGTGCTCGGTACTCATGATGGTTTAATGTATTACACAATCGGCCAACGAAAAGGGCTTGGCATCGGCGGCAAAGGAACAGGAGAACCTTGGTATGTCGTCGATAAAGATTTAGACAACAATGTTTTACTTGTTGCTCAAGGCAAAGACCATCCGGCATTGTTCTCTACTGGACTGATTGCATCAAACCTGAACTTGATAAATGGGGATGTTCGTCTTAGTACGTTTGCATGTACAGCTAAATTCCGCTACCGTCAAGAGGATCAAAAGGTGCGTGTCCATATTCGTCCGGATGGAACGGTGTTTGTAGAATTTGAAAAACCAGTTAAGGCTGTGACACCAGGGCAAGTAGCGGTATTTTATGAAGGTGAGATTTGTCTTGGCAGCGCCATTATTGACAAAGTGATAAAAGACGATGCTGCTATTGCCGCGGCTGCATCATAAAAAGTTCGTTACAGATATAATATATGTTTTTGTACAAATTATAAATATTGTTCATATCTGTAAAACAAATTATTTTAAACAGGGCCTTTCCTTTATATACGGCCCACCTTTTCTTAAGGAGTGGTAAAAACAATGGAAAAATTTAAAAATCATAAAGGGTATTCACGCATGTATCAAGAGAACAAACTGACTTTAGGGCTGTTCTTTCCGATTGAATCGTATATGGGGAGACGTCCCTGAGATGAATATCGAAAAGCAAATGAAGCTGGCAAAACGAGCAGAAGAGCTGAATTTCGCTTCATTGTTTGTGAGAGATGTGCCGCTGCGCGATCCAAATTTCGGAGATGTTGGACAAATGTATGATCCGTTTACGTATTTAGGGTATGTTGCGGCTCACACCGATAAGATTGCTTTAGCAACTGGAAGCATTATTTTAACGCTGCGTCACCCACTTCATGTGGCAAAAGCGGCAGCTTCTGTAGACAGATTATCTGGTGAAAGACTCATTCTCGGCGTCGCAACTGGTGACCGTCCAATCGAGTTTCCAGCATTTTCTGTGAATCCAGAAGAACGGAGCGAATTATTCCGAGAATCAGTAGCTGCTATAAGAAAGGTTTGGCGTGACCATTTTCCGACGATTAACACGACACGAGTGCATATGACAAGTGGAGATATGCTGCCAAAACCAAAATTGTCAGATATACCATTAATGGTAACAGGTCACAGTGGACAATCTCCTGAATGGATTGCTGAACATAGTGATGGATGGATATACTATCCGCGTGGAATTAAGTTTCAAAAAGCATTAATCGATAATTGGCGTTCGATAACAGAAGAATTTCAGCCATTTTCCCAATCTCTTTACATTGACTTAACGGAAGATCCAAATCATGTACCAATTCCGATACATCTTGGATTCCGTACGGGACGAAATTTCGTAATCGAATTTCTTGGAGCTTTACAGGATGCAGGTGTGAACCATGTCATCATCAACTTAAAATATGGACAGCGTCCAGTCGAAGAAGTGATTGAAGAATTAGGCGAGTATGTGCTTCCGCATTTCCTTGCTTTAACATGATAAGAAAATTTAAAAACCATCAATATGAGAAAGGATGGATATGATGAAAGTTTTGGTCATTGGAGCCAACGGGCAAGTAGGACAACAAGTAGTAAATATGCTTCATGCGCATGAACAGCATTCTGTTCGTGCAATGGTTCGAAAGCAAGAGCAATTGGAGGATTTTCAGAAAAAAGGAATTGAAGCGGTGCTCGCTGATTTGGAAGGCACTGTCGATGAAATTGCCGAAGCGGCCAAAGGCTGCGATGCGATCGTATTTTCAGCTGGTTCAGGGGGACACACAGGGGCTGATAAAACATTGCTGATAGATTTAGACGGCGCTGTAAAAGCCATGGAGGCTGCTGAAAAAATCGGAATTGAACGTTTTGTTATCGTGAGCTCATTCCAAGCCCATAATCGTCAGAACTGGCCGGAAAACCTTAAGCCATATTATGTCGCCAAACATTATGCCGACCGTGTGTTGATGAATAGCGGCCTAAATTATACGATTATTCGTCCTGGTTATCTAAAGAATGAAAAAGGTACAGGACTGGTTACCGCAGCCGAAAACTTACCTGTTGGTTACATTCCTCGGGAGGATGTAGCAAGAACGATTGTTCAAGCTCTTGATGAACCAAATACGTATAGAAAAGCATTCGATTTAATGTCAGGAGATAAAGAAATTAGCGAAGCGTTGAAATCACTGTAATGTACCGTTCAATGGAAAAGGAAGGGAGAAATTAGAAAATGGCTTACCCTTTTTACGCAATGGGATTTTGCTTTCTATAATTCAATGGGTATTTATAGTTTTGAAGCTCGATGTGAAATGTTAAAGGAAATTGGCTATGACGCAACCCATTTATCCGTCTGGCACGGAGAGCGATGGAGAGATGTAGAAAAGCTCAAAAACGTTAAGGAGAAATATGGGCTGGACGTCGCAGGCGTGTACGTTGTGTTAGATCTTTCACTAGGCGAGGACCATCCAAGAAATGCAGGCATTTTAAAGATGCTGGAGATTATGGAAGGGTGCAGCACGGTTGAGCTGGCGATTCAATCTGTCGGAGAGCATATCCGCCCTTCAGATCCAAAAGGGGACGACATCGCAGTAAAATGACTGGAAAAAGCATTGAAGATTGCCGAACGAAGAAATATTAACATTTTGCTTTACACGCATCTATCCTTCTGGATTGAACGCCATGAAGATGCAGTGAGACTATGCAAACGCCTGAACCATCCTAATCTTGGAATTGTCTTTTGCGGCTACCATTGGTATGCG
The DNA here is from genome assembly GCF_037963755.1 of Aeribacillus sp. FSL W8-0870. Lineage (NCBI taxonomy): Bacteria > Bacillati > Bacillota > Bacilli > Caryophanales > Bacillaceae > Aeribacillus > Aeribacillus sp. FSL W8-0870. Next base: position 3,254,441 of record NZ_CP150165.1, on the reverse strand, counting down.
GCAGATGGAACAAATCTAAAAGGAACGATTCAAGCGGTAGCTCCTTACTTAAAACAAGTAAACATGTCCGGCAGCAGCCGCAATCCGCACGGTTTTGGCGGAGTGGCAACAATCGAGCCTTTGGATGTTGGGGAGTTAGATAATTTTGCGTTGCTTGGACAGTTAAAAAAGATCGGTTATAACGGAATGATCGGCTACTTAGGTTGGAGTGAAGGCGGCGACGCTTATAGTAAGCTGAGACGTTCACTCAATGCGTTCCGTGATATGGAGCGTAGAGTTGAGGCACACCCGCACTGGGCGGATTTAAAATTAACTCCATAATGAAAAATATTGAGGTGCTAGTCGAACAATAATAAGTTCAACTAGCACCTCGTGCATTCAGCTAATGTACTGCGGTATTCACCGAAGTACATTTTTTTATTGAAGCTTTTAAGATCCTTTATTTTTCAACAACTGCCTTTTCATTTACAGCCGTTTTTTTCACATACATCGTTACGCCGATGATGATAAGAATAAGAAGCAGCTGCGGCACTACTGTTTCAATCGTCGGATAGAAACCGATTGGTTCAATATAAGGAACATTCGGCAATGAATGTGTTGGCAGCGTGTTTGCTATCTGCATGGCATGAATACTGATTCCGAGCATTTTGAATGATAATACATAAATAAGCAGTGTTGCGCCCATAAAGAACGGCCGGACGGGAATCGCTGAACTAAAGCGGATGATAATAAACCCGAGGATCACTAAGATCGCCATGGCGATAGCGATTCCTAAAATTAACTGGCTGATTTCCATCGACGGAGCCATTCCGGCATAGAAAATAATTGTTTCGGCACCTTCGCGAAAAATTGAGAGAAAACTTAGCAAGGCCATGGAAAACAAGCTTCCTTTTGCCAATGCGTGTCCGAGATGCTCTTTAATATATTGATTCCAGTGGGCGATATTTGACTTTTTGTGAAGCCAAGCGCCAACCGTCAGCATCATTACAACAGCAGTGATGCCGACGATTCCTTCGATCGATTCGCGGCTTCCGGCAACAGTTATTTTGGAGAAAAACATGTTCATGACAACAGCTAGAATAGCACTAGAAATGATGCCGCATAAAACGCCGATCCAAATCCAACCTTGTTTGTCGGCATGATTCGTTTTCTTCAAAAATGAAAGCAAACCGGCGATGATTAAAAGAGCTTCAAATCCTTCACGCAGTAAAATAAGCATAGCATCTATATACGTATAGCTTGTTTTGGCTGCGATGAGCTGAAGGGAATCATACAATTCACTAATCATCGTTTGAGCTTTTTCTACGTTTTTATTGTCAGACTGCAATAAACTGATTGCGGAGGGAATTTCAGTTTCCATGCGATTGTATAGGGAGTAGTCTTTTGTCCGAACCTCCCCTTCAACTACCGGCCATATAAGCAATATTTTGTTTAAATGTTCTGATGCCTCGGATGGGTTATGATCTTTTAGCGACTGTACGCTTTTTTCCAATAAATCTGTTACATCACTTAATGTGTATTCATTTCCAGCGGATTTCCCCGCATTTTTTCCGCTTAAAAAATTTTCAATAGAAGCTGTCAGATCCTGGAGGCTCTTTAAAGCCTTCTCTCGATCAGGCGGAGTTTGCGTCAGTGAAATTCTTAACAAAGCAAGCTGTGTTTCAATTTCGCCATACGAAACAACGCTTTCGGTACGAACAATGTTCTCGTTTGCCGTCCAAGTGGAGAGTAATTGCTGATATTTCATGGCCGCCTGATCAAAATTATTATTTTGAATCATTTTTTCGATTTCATCAATAAATTGATACATCTGTTTTAGCTTTTCTTTTTCTTTTTGCGGATCTGTCGGATTTTGTTCTTCTTCGTACGAAGTAAGCGCTTTTGATAAAGCGGACAAATTTTCACTTATTTTCGTTGCATCTTTTTCAGATTGAGCCAGGGCGTTTTTCGCATTTTTTAACTGTTTATCGACTTCAGCTGTTTTTTTGCTATCAACTGCTTTTACTTCGTTCCATTGCTGTGAGAATTGTTCCAAATTGTCCTGTACGACATCCCAGTTCGCTTCCTTTGTTTTCATGATGGCATCGCCTATCAAAACATATAAATCATCAAGGGTCTCTGCGGCTACGGCTTTATTTGAGAAAATACCCATTGTGAAAAGAATTGCGAAGGCAATAAGCCCTAATTTTTTATACATCAGTTTCAACTCCTATGAAAGAGAGAAAGGGATTATGAAAATAACGTTTCTCCAATATATCCGCCTTTTTTTACTCCAGGAAGACAGGCAAATACGGCACTTCCTCGATGGACGATATATTCGTTTAATTCGTCCATTTGCGAAAGCCGCTTTTGAATTGGGATAAATTGCTTGCTTATGCTGCGCTGAAAGCTGATAAACAATAATCCGGCATCAAATGTTCCAGTTTTTGCATCTAGTCCATCCGCATATGAATAAGAACGGCGCAAAATTTTCTGTTTTCCGTCACCGTGAGCGACTCGAACATGGGCGGTCATTGGAATGTAGTATTCTCCGTTTTCATTCTTCTTTTCAAAATCCGGCGGATCAAACTCATTTTTTTGCCCGAGGTATGCACCTGAATCCCGGTATCTGCCAAACGTATTTTCTTGTTCCTTTAAAGTAGTCCGATCCCAAACTTCGATAAACATTTGAATCCGCCTTACTACTAAATACGTTCCGTTCACGAGCCAATCAGGTCCGTCACCGGGCTGCACCCAAACGTATTGATTCATTTCAGCAGAATTTTTCACATTTGGATTCACTGTTCCATCCTTAAAGCCAAATAAATTTCGCGGCGTTTCCTTTTTCGGACTCGCTTGCTTTGTACGCTGGAAGCCGGCCTGTGCCCAGCGAAGAACCGCTTTACCGCGGGCAATTCTCGCTAAATTTCTAACCGCATGGAAGGCAACCTGCAAATCATCCGAGCATGCTTGAATACAAAGATCTCCGCCTGTCCACTGCTCTTCCAGCGAATCAAGCGGAAACTTCGGCAGTTCTTTTAGTTCATCCGGCTGCTTTTTTTGCAAACCAAATCTGTCCTTATTGTTTTTTGTAAAAAGCGTCGGGCCGATGCCGAAAGTAATGGTTAAATTTGACGCATTAAGTCCTGCAGCTTCCCCCGTATCATCTGGAGGAAGGTATTTATTATTAGCTGGATCTCCAACCGATTTGCCTTCTGTCATAGCTGCGGCAGCCTTCGTCCATTCTTTAAAAAGCTGAATAAGCTCGTTTCTGCCTTCAGCCGTCACGTCAAATGCAGCAAAATAAATGTGGTTTTGCACTTCAGTTGCAATGCCTGCCTGATGTTTTCCGTAAAACGGAACAACCGCATTTGTATTTTCTTTTTTTTGAGAGGTCGGCAACACGTCAGCCAATGCTAGCGCTCCACCAATGCCGGATGCACCGATTAGCACGCCGACTCCTCCGATGCCCGCAGCCTTCAACACATCCCGTCTTGATACGTTCTTGTTAAAGACAGATGTCGTTTCTTTTTTATCAGGTTCAGACATCGGCTATCCCTCCAGTACAACCCCTAGTTTAGAAAGAGGCTCTGCCAGTTCATTGATCGATTGGCTCAATTCTTTTACTTGATCCTTGGTCAGCTCAGTATATGAAATATACCCGTCGCCTTTTTTATATTTGTCAAGAAGTGCATAAACTGCCTGAAACCGCTGTTCGATTTCCTTAGCGAGCGCTTCATCCTTTTCCTTAAGGGCAGGGCTCATTAATTCATAAATCTTTTCAGCACCCTCAACATTGGCAACAAAATCGTATAAATCTGTATGGGAATAACGATCCTCTTCCCCGGTAACTTTTGATGTTGAAACTTCATTTAAAAGGTCGACTGCGCCGGTGATCAAAAGATCGGGTGTCACATCAACAGTTTCAACTTTTGCACGCAAAAGCTTCACATCTTTTATAAGCTGCTCAGCATATTTTTCATAGCCTTTCGTCGTATTATCAACCCAGAGTCCCTTTTCAATCCGGTGATAACCTCCCCACTCTGCATCAGGGACATCACCTTCACGAGCGTCAATTTTCGGATCGAGTTCTGCAAACGCTTCAGCAATCGGTTCAGAACGCTCATAGTGCATGCGAGCCGGCGCATAAAGTTCTTTTGCTTTTTCCACATCCCCAGCGATCACTGCATTGGCAAACTCTTCTGTCTTTTTAACAAATTCATCTATTTCAGCGATCGCAAACGTGCGATAATCTGTAGATATTTGATTTAAATCAACTTGGGAGCTTTCTTTCGCTGTATCTTTTTTTGCCGGTTCCGTTGTTGAACTTTCATTTGATTGGGAACAGCTAAACAACAAACTGCTTGATAAAAATAATATGACAGGCAATTTATAGCGTTTCATGCGATCAACAACCCCTCAAATTAATGATTTTCATTCTCAATTATATTGGGAATGAAAATCAACTTCAATAGTTTTCTTCCTGTTACTAGAACTTAAAGGTGAAAATTGTATGTCAATATTGCTCGCTAGATAAGCCTATACGTTTTACTGCATTATTGAATGACTAACATCCTCGAAATGCAAATGTTAAGATACTTCCAGAATTTCAGTCTTTCAGTTTCATATATTTGATTATGACGAAAAACCATTTAATCAATGTTTGGTCAACACAACGTTTCATTGTTTTCACCGCATCATAATAATCTGATTTTGACAATGAAAAGTTCCATGGCTGTCGCTTGGATCGTTTTCATTTTCACGATGACCTATGAAGCGTTTATCTAAAAAACTTTTCCAGACAAGTCGCTATCTAAAATAAAAAACTGTTCAGCAGTAAAAGCTTTAATTCAACGATTAGCGTATTTCAAAAGGAATTTTGCATAAAAAGTCGAATGTTCATATTGGTGGAAAATGTGGGAAGGAGGAGAAAAATGAGTATCGTTGATCCTTTGAAACACGAAATTTGGCGCCGTTTTGTTCGGGAGGGAGTATTGGATCATGGGAGGATGAATAAAAGAATTGAAGAGTCATGGTATATTTGCCGCCGACAAAATGTCGATCCTTACGATGGAAAAGGAAGGATTGTGCTCGATTCGCAGCTGTTGACGGAAAGAAGGAAAAAGAATCAAAGATTGCTTCAAATTGCTGCTCCGATATTAGAACATTTGGAAAAAGTGTTTCAAGAAACGAAATCAATTCTTCTTCTCGCTGATAGTAACGGATACGTTTTGTATATGAACGGCCATAAACAGGCCATGAACAAGGCAGAAACAATCAATTTTATTGAGGGGGTGAAGTGGACTGAAGATGAGGTGGGGACGAACGCAATTGGAACAACATTGAGGATTCGTGAACCTATTACGGTTACTGGGTTAGAGCATTACTCTCTTGCTTCTCAGCAGTGGGTATGTTCAGCCACGCCGATCTATGACGAAAAAAAAGAACTTGTCGGAATTATCGACTTATCTTACCCCATCGACTGCTCTCAATTTTCCAACCATGCCTTAGCCACTGTTGTCGCTGCAGCGTATACGATTGAACAACAATTTCACATGAGAAAAAAGGACGATATGTTGGAGTTGCTTAAATATTCATCGAAAGTGAAAAATCCTCATTTCCCTTCAATGATATGTGATGATCAAGGGAAGATTGTATGGATCAACCATTGTTTACGTTCTTTCTTCGCGAGCATGATGGATCAACCGCTTGAAGAAATTTGTGATAAAAATTGGCGAATCAAAACGAAGACTCCTATTTTTTCTTCCATTTACCATGATTTGATTGGCTATGAAGTTACCCTGCAGAAGACGAATTATCATGAAGCTTTTCCATTTCCTACAACAATTTATCACTTTGAAGGAGTAGTTGGAAAAAGCTTATCATTTCAAAATCTTTTAAAGATCTGTGAAAAAGTTGCAAAAACGGAGTCGACTGTTTGTATCATGGGAGAAACAGGAACAGGAAAAGAACTCATTGCTCGTTCGATTCATCAAAATAGTGTGAGAAAAAATAAGCCGTTTGTTGCAGTAAATTGCGGAGCTATTCCAAAGGAATTGATCGGCAGCGAGTTATTTGGTTACGTTGACGGGGCATTTACAGGAGCCAAACGGACGGGGCATAAAGGGAAATTTGTTCAGGCTGACGGCGGAACCATTTTTCTTGATGAAATCGGTGAAATACCGTCGGAAATGCAAGTAGCGCTTTTAAGAGTGCTTCAGGAAAAAGAAGTTGTACCGATTGGCGGGGAAAAGCCCGTTCCTGTTGATATAAGAGTCATAACTGCAACACATCGCAATTTATACAAATTAGTAAAGGAAGGAAAGCTGCGTGAAGATTTATTTTACCGCATTTATGTATGCACGCTTAACGTTCCGCCATTAAGAGAGCGTAAAGAAGATATCCCATTCTTTATTGAGTATTATTGTCAAAAAAATGATTGGCTCATTTCTTTTCCAGATGATGTCATACAATTGTTTTCAGCTTATCACTGGCCCGGAAATATAAGGGAGCTGTTTAACGTGCTCGAGCGTATACGAGTGGAATATGGAGACCGTATTCCATCCATTTCCCACTTGAAATCCATGCTGATTGCTTGGGAGCAAGAACAGGAAAATTCCGAAACATTCCATAAAGGTAATTTGTCGTATCGGGATCAGCTAGAAAGAGAACGCATTCTAAATATGTTGAAGAAAACAAATGGAAATATTGGTGAGGCGGCTGCTGCGTTAAATATCTCTCGAAGTACACTGTATCGCAAATTAAAAAAATATAAATTGAGCTAATTTGCGACAAAACGATAAAAATTAGGACAAAATGAGATGAAAAAAATATTTTTTATAAAGCGCTTACAAAGAATGTTGATTTGTAAGCATTTTTTTATTGGCATGATAGTTGCAAATGAAAAAAGTGAAGCCAATCAAATAGGAGGTTATCTTTATGACGATTGCCAAATCAACATCTACTCCCATTACACAAGAAAAAGCAAAATGGATATTTCAGAAAATGCATGAAATTCGCCAGTTTGAGGACAAGGTTCATGAAATTTTCAGCAAAGGAGTGCTGCCTGGCTTTGTCCATTTATATGCTGGCGAGGAAGCGGTCGCTGTAGGAATTTGCGCGCATTTAGATGACAAAGATTATATCACAAGTACGCATCGCGGACATGGACATTGCATTGCCAAAGGCTGTGATTTGAACGGAATGATGTCTGAAATTTACGGAAAGGCAACAGGATTGTGCAACGGAAAAGGAGGATCGATGCATATTGCCGATGTTGAAAAAGGAATGCTTGGGGCCAACGGAATTGTCGGCGGGGGGTTCCCGCTAGCTGTTGGGGCAGGCCTGACAGCAAAATTGAAGAAGTCGGGAGCGGTTGCAGTTTGTTTTTTCGGAGACGGCGCGAACAATCATGGAACATTTCATGAAGGTATTAATCTTGCAGCTATATGGAAATTGCCTGTTGTTTTTGTGGCGGAAAACAACGGATATGCAGAAGCGACCCCATTTGAATATGCATCCAGCTGTAAAAACATTGCGGATCGGGCTCAAGCCTATAATATCCCGGGAGAAGTGGTCGACGGCAAAGATGTGGTAGCTGTATATGAGGCGGCAGAAAGAGCAGTTGCACGAGCTCGAAATGGAGAGGGCCCGACATTAATTGAATGTAAGACATATCGGAATTACGGACATTTTGAAGGTGACGCCCAGACTTACAAATCTGCGGAAGAAAAACAAAAGCATTTACAGGAGAATGATGCAATTGCAAAATTCCGCCATTACATTCTTTCCAATCAATTAATATCCGAACAAGAATTATTAAATATCGAACAACAGGTAACAAAAGCGGTTGAGGAGGCGGTACATTTTGCTGAAAAAAGCCCGTTTCCGTCTGCTGAGGATCTTTTAAAGGACGTTTATGTATCTTATTAAATCAAAGGAGTTAGGAGGAACGAAAAATGGCAAGAAAAATTTCTTTTTCTGGTGCGGTCAATGAAGCTATGAAGCTGGCAATGCGCAAAGATCAAAATGTTATTTTACTTGGAGAAGACGTTGCAGGAGGAGCGAATGTGGATCATTTGCAGGACGATGAAGCTTGGGGAGGAGTAATGGGGGTTACGAAAGGTCTTGTTCAAGAGTTTGGAAGAGAAAGAGTGTTGGATACGCCTATTGCGGAGGCCGGCTATATTGGTGCAGCAGTTACCGCCGCAGCAACAGGACTAAGACCGATTGCCGAATTAATGTTTAACGATTTTATCGGCAGCTGCTTAGATGAAGTTATGAACCAAGCGGCAAAACTTCGTTATATGTTCGGAGGCAAGGCGAAGGTGCCTGTAACGATACGAACAATGCACGGTGCCGGCTTTCGAGCGGCGGCACAGCATTCCCAAAGCCTGTATGCCCTTTTTACCCATATACCCGGTTTAAAAGTCGTTGCTCCTTCTACACCGGCGGATGCGAAGGGACTGTTGCTTACCTCCATCTTTGACGATGATCCCGTTATCTTTTTTGAAGATAAAACACTTTATAACCTGAAAGGAGAAGTAGAGGAAGGATTTTACACGATCCCGTTTGGAAAAGCGGATATCAAACGGGAAGGCAGCGATTTGACCATCGTAGCGATAGGGAAGCAAGTGCACACGGCCTTGAAGGCTGCCGACATATTAAAAACGAGAGGAGTCGAAACGGAGGTAATTGATCCGAGAACACTGTCCCCGCTTGATGAAGAAACGATTTTATCTTCTGTATCGAAGACAGGCCGGTTAATTGTCATTGATGAGGCAAATCCTCGCTGCAGTGCAGCTGCTGACATTTCCGCTCTTGTAGCAGATAAAGGATTTGATTATCTGGATGGACCAATTAAGCTGATTACGGCTCCGCATTGTCCGGTTCCTTTTTCGCCTGCGCTGGAGGATCTTTACTTGCCGACACCGGAAAAAGTGCTTAAGGCAGCGGCTGAAATAATTGGAGACGAAGCGATCGTGACCGCATAAAAAAAGCTGTGCGTGTTGATGAATGGAGACATCAACACGCATAGCATTTCTAGTATTCATCAAAGGAGAGATGAAACATGACAGTTGAAATTATCATGCCAAAGCTGGGAATGAGCATGGAAGAAGGAACGGTAGTAGAGTGGTTAAAGAAAAAGGGCGATCCAGTAAAAAAAGGAGAACCAGTTGTGGTGATCAGCTCTGATAAGATTGAAAAGGATATCGAAGCACCGCAAGATGGCGTGTTATTAGAGATTGCTGCCGAGCAGGATGAAACAGTGGAAGTAGGAAAAGCCATTGGCTATATCGGTCAAGAAGGGGAGGTAATCAACAACATAACGAACGATGCTGCCCAAGAAGTGGCGACAACCATTTTGAAAGAAGAAAGCTTATCTTCTCAAACAACAATTCGCGTTTCACCTGCCGCCCGAAAACTAGCACGTGAAGCCGGGATTGATTTGAGCAGTATTTCGGGTTCAGGGCCAAAAGGAAGAATTACAAGAGCGGACGTTGAAAAAGCGATTCAATCGAAAAAAGCATCCCCCCATTTAGAACCTGAACAAGAAGTAGTAATCCCGACAAATAAGCCGGCGGAAGAGCAAGAAGATATTGCAGTAAAAACTGTCACTGGCATGCGTAAAGTGATTGCATCAAGGATGTTTACAAGTCTGCATCAGACAGCACAGCTGACGATTCATATGAAAGCCGATGTGACCTCTTTATTTGAGCTGCAAGAAAAGATTAAAAGCGAACTGCAGGATGAGCAGAATTTAAAATTGACTATTACTGACTTTGTAGCTAAGGCGGTCATTCTGTCGCTGCGAAATCAAAAGCAAATGAACAGTTTGTATGAAAATGGGCAGATTCAAACGTATGATTCAGTGCATTTAGGCATTGCAGTTGCATTGGAGAACGGGCTCGTTGTGCCGGTTTTGCGCCATGCCGACAAGCTTTCCTTAAACGAAATTTCGAAAAATATCAAGGAACTAAGTAAGAAGGCAAGAGAAGGAAATTTAAGCAGCGAAGAAATGAGCGGCTCGACCTTTACGATCACCAGTTTAGGGGCTTACGGCGTTGAATTTTTCACCCCGATTTTGAATCCTCCGGAAGTGGGCATTCTCGGAGTAGGAACAGCTGCGGATACGGCAGTGTTTTCAGGAGATACCATTCAAAAGAGAAAAATTTTGCCGCTCAGCTTAACGTTTGACCATCAAGTAATTGATGGAGCTCCGGCAAGCCAATTTCTCGGGCTGGTGAAAAAATATTTAGAAAAGCCGTATCAGCTTTTATGGCTGTGAGTTTTCGGCTTTCAAGCTTGCTTGATTTTTTCACTATAAAAGTAATGCGTTAATAAAACAAGCGGATCTTTCATGATCCGCTTGTTTTAGCTTACGGGCAGCATTTAATTCTCATTCACAATAATTTTTATTTATTTGAGCATTTTGCATATTTTTTGACCCAAGAGCCATAAGGATTTCAAAGACATAAAAAAGGACTTCACCCCTAAAATGTAGAATTTTTGAAGTGACGAAACCACAAAAATTCAAAAGGGAGGAAGTCACTTTGTATATTCTACAAGAAAGCCTATTTTCCTTTGAAGAACTGCAAAAATTAGAGTCAAAAGAGAAATTACCTATCTTTTTTAGCTCGCTTGATTTACGCCCTTATGCTAAACAGTTGAGAAGTTCTTCACCCCGAGGGGCTGACGGTCATTCCAGAGAAGGGATTCTAAGGGCTCTCATCGCTGCCCCACTCGAAGGCATCGACACCTTTACCGCCCTTCATCATCGATTGGATAAAGACCTTCGTTTCCGTTATCAATGCGGTTTATCGATTGATCGCCCCGCACCGTCTATCTCCACTCTCAGCCGGGTTTTTGCGGCACTTACCAAAAAAAAGCTGGCTGAAAAGATCTTCCTTGACTTGGTACAGTTAGCTCAGGAGGAAGGAATAATTGACGGCAGCCACCAGGCCATCGACAGTGCCGCCATTGATGCCTATGAAAAGAAACAGCCCAAAAAGCGTAGTGAACAAACGGGTAATGCCAATTGGGGCGCAAAATATGATTCCTTCGGCAATAAAATTACCTGGTTTGGCTATAAGATGCATCTTTCAGTCGATACCGCAAGCGAACTGCCAATAGCCATAAAAGTAACCCCTGCCCATGTGAACGATGGAGAAGTCGCACCAGAATTAATAGAGCAAGTGGCAGAGCGTACCAAATCCAAAATTGAATTTCTGATCATGGATGGCGGATATGACCAACTAAAAAACTATGAATCAGCCAAAAACATTGGAGCGCAAGCCATTATCCCGCTCAATTTGCGCAACGAAAAAGAGCCTCCTGAAGGGATTTCTTCCAATGGAACTCCGCGTTGTTCCATGGGTTATGAAATGACTTATTGGGGAGCTGATAAGGACCAGCTCAAGTTCAGATGTCCTCACGCAACCGGCAAAGTGGATTGCCCATTAGGAATGGCAGCCTGTTCATCTTCCAACTATGGAATGGTGGTAAAAGTCGACATCAAAAAGGATGTGCGCCGATATTCCAATCCGCACCGTGATACAAAACGTTGGAAAGAGCTTTACAACGAGAGGACAAGTGTAGAACGCTGTAATTCAAGAATGAAAAGCTACCTTACGGCGAACTCCCTACATGTATGGGGAATTGAAAAAGTAAAGACCCATATTTACCTGAACGCTATTGTATTACTTGTTTCAGCGCTAGCGATGGCAAAGGAAAATAAAGGGAAGAAAGCCGCTTAAAAAAATTCAATGTGAAAAATTCTGTAGGTATGCCCGAAAACAAGATTATTGTAATATTTTGTAAAATAACATGCTGGTAGCTATTTGCCGAGTGCTTTATTTTTTATACTTTTATCCAAAAAATCTAATTTTGCAAAATGCTCATTTAAGAAGTGCTTAATTTAAATTTTCCCTTTTTCATTAAGCAAATATCGTAGCTGCCGAGTTGTAATGTTTAGTGCTTCTGCTGTTTTTTTTCGATCTCCTGTATGTTTTTTAAGTGATTTGAGGACAAATGATCGGCCAATTTGTTTTTCTAATTCTTTAATGGAATCCAATACTTGTTCAAGGTCGATGTCATCTTGCTGCTTCCATAACGATAAAATATGTTTCGTCCAATTCGATAAATAAGCTTCTAAATCATCATGAACTGTGCTAGCTTTTGGAAATTTTGTTAGTTGGAAGCTGAAGCTGGTTTTTAATTTGTCGGGTAAATATTTTGGCGTAATTATGTCTGTCTCTCCATCTGCCAATGTTGCGGCTCTTTTGACAATGTTAAATAGCTCTCTTACATTTCCAGGCCAGTTATAGTTTTTCATTAGTTCAATGCTTTCATCAGAGAATGTTAGATGTGAAGCATTTATCTTTTTTAGAAAATAATCCAAAAACAGCGGGAGATCTTCTATTCTGTTTCGCAGAGGGGGAATTCTTAATTTCACTACGTCTAAACGATACAATAAATCTTCTCGAAACGTTTTTTCTTGGACAGCCTCGGCCAAATTTTTATTCGTGGCCGCAATGATCCGTGTATTCGTTTTACGGATTGATTCACCGCCTACTCTGAAATATTCCCCCGTCTCTAGTACTCTTAGCAGCTGTACTTGAATGGCCTGGCTTGCTTCACCAATTTCATCTAAAAACAATGTACCGTTATTGGCTATTTCAAATATTCCTTTTTTCTGTTTAATGGCTCCAGTAAAAGCACCTTTTTCATGCCCGAATAATTCACTCTCCAATAACGTTTCGGAAACAGCTCCGCAATTTATTCGGACAAATGGTTGATCGTATCTTAAGCTCATGTTGTGAATAAAATGGGCAAGCACCTCTTTGCCTGTTCCTGTTTCTCCTTCAATTAATACATTTATGTTTTTCTTAGCAATTTTTTCCGCCAGCTTGACTAATTCATTCATCTTTTTATTGTTGCCGATAATAAATCCAATCGTATCGGCCAGTTTGTCGGTGTTTGCTGGTGAAGAAAATTTCTCGCTATTTAATAAATCTTCTAATGTTTTCTCTAATTGGCTTATATCATCGAACGGTTTTTCAATATAATCATTTGCACCATTCTTAATGGCCTCTACAGCCGTTTTCACTGTGCTGTATCCTGTCATAATGACAGCTTTACAGGAAGGATGAGTTGCTTTTAATTGCTTAAGCAAATGAAGACCATCTGTACCAGGCAGCTTTACATCAATTAGTGCTAAATCAAAGGAATGGAGCGAAATTAAGTTGGAAAAATCTTCAGCATTCAAACCTACCTTTACATCATATCCTTTTTCTTCTAAAAGATGTCGAAAAAAGTTTCCTACTTCACGTTCGTCGTCTATTACTAGTACCTTTTTCATTGCAAATCATCTCCCTTTCTATTCGTGTCTAACTGGGAGCTTTAAAATAAATTCACTGCCTTCTCCGTATTTACTGTTCACGACAATTGTACCGCCGTGTGTTTCAGCGATCCCTAAACTAACGGACAACCCTAGTCCAGTGCCTTTTCCGGGACTTTTCGTGGTAAAAAAAGGATTAAATATTTCCTGCAAATGCTGGTTTTGAATTCCGATTCCATTATCTGTTATGGACAGTGTGATCCATTTTTTGTTGTCTTCAATTATTTCTTTTGTTTCAATCTTGATGATCTTCTTCGGTATATTTTTTTCTTCCAAGGCATCCTTTGCATTAATTAATAAGTTTAAAATGATCTGTCCGATTTGCTGAATATTTCCTTTCACATGATCTATATGCTCAGCCAGTTCTTGTTGAATGATGATATTTTGTTGTTTAAACTGGTCGCTAAAAATTCCTAATACTTGTTCCACCGCTTCATTGATAGAGCATTCTTCGAACACATATTCATCTTGACGCGAAAAAGTAAGTAAATTTTGGATAATGGATTTACACCTTTTTCCACATAAATATATGTCTGATAAAAGTTTGTAGGAGCGGTCGTCCTGTTTGAATGATCTTAATAAAAGCTGAGAATTGCCAAGGATAGCTGTTAAAGGGCTGTTCAGTTCATGTGCGATTCCGGCTGCCATTTCTCCAATAGCCGCTAATTTTCCAGACTGAATTAGTTGAGCCTCCATCTTTCGTTTTTCTGTAATATCGATAATGTAGATGATATATGAATAAACCTCATGGCTCCTATTAAAGATCGGAAATGAGCGGAATTCAAAGACGTGATTTTTTAAATGAAACTCATCAATAATATTTTCTTTGACTGAGAGATATTTTTCCTGAGTAGCTTCCTTTTTATCGATTTCTAATAACTTGTGTATATTCTGTCCGATAAGATCGGTTTTAAAATATTCTTTTGCAGAATCATTCGATTTTAATATATTTCCTTCTAAATCGGTAATAAACATCATATCTGATACCGCACGAAACGTTTCTTCCCATTCTTTTTTGGCTGTTAAGACTTTATGATAAAGACGGACATTTTCGATGCAAACGGCAATTTGATCGGATAGCTGCTGAAAAAACGCAAGGTCCGATTCATCGAAATGATTGATTTTTTTGCTTCCAATGCTTAAAAGACCGATAGCCGCTTCTTTGCTTACGAGGGGAATGACTAAGGCGCTTTGAATACCTAATGATTGATACGCCTTTTTTTCAATGAAATAATGAAGATCATTATTCATTTGGTAAAAAATTTTTTGTGACGACTCAATTGCCTGCCAATATAAAGAATCTTTTTTTGGAAAAACAAATCCAATAGGAAAATATAAAGAATTGGGAGGATATACATTTGTTAGCGTCAGCTTATCATGTTCATATAAAGATAAACTGATTCGTTCAAGCGGAAAAAAAACTTTTAGCTTTTCAAATATATTTTTGAGCATTTCATCTATTGACATATCGATATTGAAGCTTCTATTTACCTCATTTATCACCTCTAGCTGCATGTTTTTCTTTTTGAGCTCTTCAACCATGATTTTCAATTCATTATAGTAGCTTTTTTTAGAAGACTGGACACCAGTCAGCTTGCTGATCATTTCTTCTCGATCTTTTAGCAACATTTCTACCAAGCCTTTCTGAAAAGTTCTTCAATAATTTCGACAGTGACATCCCTTGGATTTGTGATCATACATGCATCATTTAAAGCAGTTAAGCTCATTTGAGGAATTTCTTCTTTTTTTACATGAATTTCAGAAAGCCTTTGCGGAGCTCCAACATCTTGAATTAATTCCTTCACAAGGTCAATCGCCTTTTTGGCTGCTTCCATTTTCGATATGTCGCAATCATTTAATCCAAGGAGATACGCAATATCTGCAAATTTTTGAGGATTTGCTAAATAATTAAATTCCATGACATGAGGCAATAAAATAGAATTCACATCGCCGTGCAAAATAGGATATCTGCCACCAACTGCATGAGACATGGCATGAACAGCTCCTAAAATGGCATTGGAAAAGGCAATTCCAGCTTGTAAACTTGCCATTGCCATATTGGTTTTCGCCTCTTTATTTAATTTAGAGGCGACAGAAGGCCGTAAATATTTAGCGACAAGCGATATAGAATTTTTGGCATGAACATCAGTTAGCGGTGTTGCGGCCAAACTAATATACGATTCAATCCCATGTGTTAAAACGTCGATTCCTGTTGAAGCAGTTAAATGGGAACTTTTTGTCACGAGTGTTTCAGGGTCAATAATAGCAATATCTGGTATTAATGATTTTGAAATGATGGTCATCTTTTTCTGTTTTTCTGTATTTAAAATAATAGAAAATTGTGAAACCTCTGATCCCGAGCCGGCTGTAGTAGGAATCATGATTTGAGGCGGGAGGGGATGCTTAATTTTGTCGACGCCTTCATAATCATGAATGACTCCGCCATTTGTCGCTAACAGAGCAATAGCTTTGGCTGCATCAATAGCGCTGCCTCCGCCAATCCCGATCACCGAATCGCATCCATATTTAAGATATATATTTCGCCCTTTATCCACTTCTGTATCCTTTGGATTAACCGTAATGTCAATGAATGTCTCGTATTTTAAACCGGCTTTCACGCAGCTATTAATGACTACATCCAGCCAGCCGGCCTCCGAAATACCGCGATCACTGACGATGAGCACATTGGATGCGCCCAAACGTAAACAGCAGTTGCCGACTTCAGAAATGGAACCGTTTCCAAATATTATCTCCGGCATGACAAATTTATGAATGTTCATTATGTCCCCCCCTTTAACATTGACAGTTTTTCCATAAATACATAATTCCATATAAAAATAAAAAAATCCTTTTAATATGTAAAAGGTAAACAAAATATGTAAGTGGCAAGCAACAATTCATTGCTTACCACAACATACTGAAAGTAGCCGGCATCCGCCAGCTACTTTCAGACAAAAATACGAAATCAAGTAGAGAAAAACGATTTGTTTTTCTCTACTTGAATTATTTAGGGGCTTATTGAGCACTCCCCTATTTTGTTTAATTCTGGGCAATCCAAACGCTTTTCACTTCTGTATAGTTGTCTAATGCATAGGATCCCATTTCTCTTCCTATGCCGGATTCTTTATATCCGCCGAACGGACTTGCAGCGTCAAAGACGTTGTAACAGTTTACCCAAACTGTTCCAGCACGGAGCTTGTTAGCAATGTAATGAGCTTTTGTAACATCGCGCGTCCAAACCCCTGCTGCTAATCCATAATTTGTATCATTTGCACGTTCAATCAACTCGTCTATATCTTCATATGGCAAAGCGGCGATTACCGGTCCGAATATTTCTTCTTTTGAAATGGTCATAGAATCTTCAACGTTGGCAAAAATAGTCGGCTCTACAAAATACCCTTGTTCGGAAGGTTTTTGTCCTCCTGTTAAAAGTTCAGCACCTTCTTCCAGCCCTTTTTCAATATATCCAAGGACTCGGTTTTGCTGCTCGGAAGAAACAAGCGGTCCCATTTCTGTATCTGCTTTTAGTCCAAATCCTTGTTTAATAGATTTTGCATGGGATACCATATCAGCCACAACATTGTCATACTGTTTCTTCTGAATGAAGACGCGGCTGCCTGCACAACAAACTTGTCCTTGGTTGAACATGACGCCATTTAAAGCACCCGGAATTGCTTTTGAAAAATCAGCATCAGGCAAAATGATGTTCGGTGATTTACCGCCTAGTTCTAACGTAACGCGTTTAAGAGATTTCGAAGCGTTTGCCATAATTAATTTTCCGACTTCAGTTGAACCAGTGAAGGCAATTTTATCAACTTGTGGATGTTTGACTAATGCATCACCTGCTGTTTCACCAAATCCGGGAACAATATTGACAACACCAGCAGGAAAACCGGCTTCTTCAATAAGTTCAGCTAAATATAAAGCAGAAAGAGGTGTTTGTTCAGCTGGCTTTAATACAACTGTACAACCGGTTGCAAGCGCGGCGCCAAGCTTCCACATTGCCATGAGCAATGGAAAGTTCCAAGGAATAATTTGTCCTACGACGCCAACTGGTTCATGACGTGTATAGTTAAAATACGGTCCATTGACTGGAATTGTTTGTCCGACAATTTTCGTAGACCATCCAGCATAATAACGCATGTGTTCAATTGCCAACGGTACGTCGGCATTGATTGTTTCACGAATCGGTTTCCCATTATCCAATGTTTCTAGCTGAGCCAGTTCTTCTTTATTTTCCTCCATTAAATCCGCCAGTTTATACATGAGCCTGCTTCTTTCTGCTGCGCTCATTCTTGACCACGGTCCTCGGTCAAACGCTTCTCTGGCTGCCTTCACAGCGCGGTCGATATCTTCAGCATCTCCTTCATAAACTGTTGCCAATCTTTCTCCCGTTGCAGGGTTAGGAGTGTCAAATGTTTTTCCTGAAGCGCTTTCAACAAAGCTGCCGTTTATATACATTTTTTTCTTGCCGGATAAAAACTTTTCAACTTTTTCTTTTAATTTAGGGGCTGCAATTGAGCTCATCATCAATCCTCCTTCAATTTTAGTACGATACGACCGTTGATTTTTCCTTTTTCCATTCTTTCAAATACTTCATTTATTTCTTCTAATTCAGCGGTTTCAACAATTGGACGGACTTTTCCGCGAGCAGCAAAATCTAATGCTTCCTGCATGTCCTTTCTTGTACCGACGATGGAACCTTTAACGGAAACGCCGTTTAATACTGTATCGAAGATCGGAATAGGCAGATCAGCATTTGGCAGACCGACAACAACTAATGTGCCTCCCCGTTTCACTGACTGATAGGCCTGTTCAAATGCTTTTTTATTCACCGCTACACTAATAGCAGCATGAACACCGCCTACTTGATCATGTATCGCTTTGACAGGATCTTCTTTTAAACCGTTGATTGCAATATCTGCACCTAAATCTTTGGCTAATTTTGATTTTTCATCACTGATATCAACAGCTACCACATTAAGTCCCATCGCTTTGGCGTATTGTAATGCAATATGACCAAGTCCTCCAATACCGTAAATGGCCACCCATTCACCTGGCCGAGCACCTGATACTTTCAACGCTTTATATGTCGTTACGCCTGCACATAAAATTGGCGCTACTTCAACTGGATCTAAGTTATCAGGAATTTTCGCCACATAATCTGCGGGAGCTTTACAGTATTCCGCATATCCGCCATCAACGGAATATCCGCCATTCAATTGATGCGGGCAAAGTGTTTCTTGACCAGTTAAACAATATTCACATTCACCACATGCAGAATATAACCATGGGATGCCGACGCGATCTCCCACTTTTATTGATTTAACTCCCTTTGCGACTTCTACAACAATTCCGACTCCTTCATGCCCCGGAATTAACGGCAATTTCGGTTTAACCGGCCAGTCACCATGGGCTGCATGTAAATCCGTATGGCACACACCGCATGCTTCGATCTTAACTAAAACTTCACCTTCCTCTAGTTTTGGTCTTTCCACCTCTTTAATTTCAAGTGCTTTTTTAAATTCGTTAACTACTGCTGCTTTCACTCAAAACAACCCCTTTCATTTTTTTTCGACTTTATATCATGCAAGAACCGTACCAAAATTGAAAGCGCTTAATTTGCGGAATATTAGAAAAATACAAAATAGATTTTTGCCGAATTTTTGGCAGACTTGAACAAAATATTGGCAGAATTGTTGCGTGAAAAGAAAAAGCAGGTTGTTCCAATGAGAAACCTGCTAAAAATATAGTGTTCAGTTTTTGCTCAAGCATGAATGATCATATTGCTTTCGGCACTGACGATATGCTTCCATGCAGATATTTTTTGGGGCGACATGTTCGGATTAAAGAGATTTTAAATCCTTCATCCAACTTTTTTTCGTAATTCCGAAATAATTGTGTAATTGCTGATATATTTGAAATAATTTTTTATATTTTTCTACATGGCTGAGAATTGGTTTGTAAGTTTTCAAAATTGGCTGTTTCATCTTTTCAACAGCCTCTTCTACGCTATCATATCCTCCATTTTCCTTGCCAGCTGCAACAGAGCCAAGAATGGCAGCGCCAACTGCAGGGGTATAATCGCTGGCTGAAACAATAATCTCTTTATTTAAAACGTCTGCATATATTTGCATGAGTAAATCATTTTTTTGGGGCAAACCACCGCAAGCAAATATTTCATTAATTTTTAATCCTGCTTGTTCATAATTTGAAATAATGATTTTTGCGCCAAATGCTGTAGCTTCCATATATGCTCTATAGATATCCTCAGGTTTGGAAGCGAGGGTCAGTCCTACAATCATTCCTGAAAGATCTGCATCTGAAAGTATAGATCGGTTTCCATTATGCCAATCTAATGCAATGAGACCAGATTGACCAGGCTCTAGGTGAGATGCCTTTTTTTCCAGTAAATCAAATACTGAAATTCCTTGTTCTTTCGCTTCTTTCATCAATGATTCCGGAACTTGTTTTGCAAACCAGCCAAATAAATCGCCTACAGCGGATTGTCCGGCTTCGTATGCAAATAATCTTGGGATAATAGAATTTTTTACTACTCCCGAAATACCCGGTATATGAATTTCTTTTTTGCTCAGCATAATATGGCAAGTGGACGTCCCCATTACCATTGTCAATTGATGCGGTTTGGATGAACCGACTCCTAATACTGCGGAATGAGCATCGATAATGGCAACGGCGACAGGCAGATTTTTCGGCAATCCTAAAAGACTTGACATTTCATCAGTGAGGACCCCAGCTTTTTCACCAATATATCCAATTTTACCTTTTAACTTTGAAGAAACAATGTTTTTAAATTCAGGATGGAGCTTTTCGAAAAATTGCACGGGAAAACCACTGTTTTCATTCCAAAAAGCTTTGAAGCCTAACGAGCAATTGCTTCTGACAACTTTCCCTGTTAACTGTGAAACAATCCAATCTCCTGCTTCCAAAAATAAGCTAGCTTTTTCATACACTTCACGATCTTTGCAAAAAACTTCATAGCATTTTGGGATAAACCATTCTGTTGAAATGTTGTAGCCGTAATTTTTTAGCCAGCTTTCTTTATGTGAAGAAGCTAATTTGAACATTTCTTCTGTTTCTTTTTTCGGTCCATGATGCTTCCATAATTTTACCCACGCATGGGGATTGTTTTGAAATTCCTTGTGAAAACATAATGGTTTTCCTTTTTCATCTACTGCGACCATAGTAGATGAGGTGAAATCAATGCCAATACCAATAATTTGTGAAGAGCTGATATTTGCATCTTTTATAGCATGAGGAATTCCTTTCATAATGACTTCTAAATAGTCGCCCGGATGCTGAAGAGCATAATCCCTGGGTAATCTCGTCCCATCGTTCGTCGGAAGCATCTCTGTAATCACTCCATGCGCATATGGAATGACACATTGTCCTTTAATAGACCCATCGTCAATGTTTACTATTAAAACTCTCCCAGATTCAGTACCGAAATCAATTCCAATAGTATATTTTTCCATACCAACCACTCCATGAAAATGCTTTCATTGTACTGATTATATTAAACTAATAAAATAAAATTTACAAGCAAAAAATTAATATAATCGAGCAAAAATAAACATATTTTTGTTCATTTATATTGACAATTTAAACAATATCGGATTATATTCATTATAAACAATCAAAAACAAGCAAGAAAGAACATAAATGAACATGGGGGATTAAGGATGACAGATGTGATTCATTCAAAGGCTTATAGGTTAATAGAGCCTGGAAAATTTAAAGAAACAGTTATTGAACATAAAGTAAAGGAAGGTGAAGTTGTCGTCCAGCCTATTTTAGCCAGTATTTGTCATGCAGACTTAAGATACTATACCGGCAAAAGAAGAAAAGAAGCTCTTAACCAAAAGCTTCCGATGGCATTATTTCATGAAGGGATTGGAGAAGTAGTCATTTCAAAAGATGAGTTTATACAAGTTGGACAAAAGGTTGCAATTGTGCCAAGCATCCCTGGTTACAGATTAGAACAAAAGAAAAAAGAAGATTGTTGTGAATCCTGCAGGAGAAATGTCGCAGATAACTATTGTAAAACTGGAGTGTTTTTAGGAAGCGGATATGATGGCATTGGTCAGGAGTTTTTAGTATTGCCAAGCGAAAATGTTGTACCAATTCCAGAAAAGCTGAAAGATGAGATTGCTGTATTAGCAGAGTTATGCTCAGTTTCACTGCATGCACTGAATCATTTGAAAGAAGAAGATTTTCATAAAGGGAAAATTGCTGTGTTCGGCGATGGACCAGTAGGATATTTAACAGCCGCAATGCTATATCATTATTTTCATATTCCTAAAAGCCAGCTATTAGTGTTTGGAGCAGTGGAAGAAAAACTGAATCAGTTTGATTTTGCCACTGTACACTTAGTTAACGATTTTCCTTTTTTAGAAGCTAAAGGGGTGACAGTTGCAATTGAATGCACAGGTGGCAAGTTTAGCGAAAGCGCTATCAACCAAGCGATTGATTTATTGGAGCCTGAAGGCAAATTGATTTTAATGGGGGTGACAGAGCAGCGTGTACCAATTAATACAAGAGATGTATTAGAAAAAGGGTTGCAGCTTTACGGAAGTTCCAGAAGTTCAAGTGAAGATTTTAAAACTTTGATGCAAGCATTTCTAAATGAAGATTATCAGAAAACTCTCTCTAAGTTGATACCGGAAAAAAGCATAGCAATCCGAAACGCAGAAGATTTAAAAAAGGCAATGGATGAAGCTGCTGAACATAAAGGGTGGAAAAAAACATATTTATCTTTTTCATGGAACTAAATAAAAGGGGTGTAAAATAATGACACAAGTAACTGGAGTGAAATGGACTGAAAAATTAGGTATACCTTCTTCGATTGCATGGGGTTATTTAGGGATTTTAATTTTCATGATGGGAGATGGACTGGAAATTGGCTGGCTAAGTCCTTGGTTAATTGATCAAGGATTTACAGTTCAGCAAACTAGCCTATTGTTTTCGGCTTATGGGGTGACAGTCGCTGTTTCTTCGTGGCTGTCCGGAGTATTAGTTGAAGCGCTTGGTACAAAAAGAACGATGTGGCTAGGGGTGTTATTTTATATACTGGGAACAATTGGATTTTTGAGTTGTGGGCTGCCGAATTTGAATATTTGGTGGATGGTTCCGTTTTATGCATTAAGGGGCTTGGGATACCCGCTGTTTGCATACTCTTTCCTAGTATGGATTGCTTACCGTGCCGATCAGGAGCGTCTCGGAACAGCTGTCGGCTGGTTTTGGTTTGTATTTACAGGAGGTTTAAATGTTTTAGGGGCTTATTATTCCGTAGTTGCAATCAAATTATTTGGGCACTATACTACGTTGTGGTCATCAATCTTTTGGGTCGTATTAGGGGCGATAATCGCATTAATAGTTAATAAAGACAAATTAGAACCAAATCAAGGAAGTTCTGCAAAAGAAAAATTATATGAGCTAATAAAAGGTGTCACAATTGTCAAGGAAGAGCCGAAAGTATTATTAGGCGGCATTGTTCGTGTCATTAATACTACTGCGCAGTTTGCATTTCCTGTTTTTTTGCCTACTTATCTTGCTGGACACGGAATTCCAACATCTACATGGTTGGCTATTTGGGGGACAATTTTTACAAGCAATATTTTATTTAATCTATTTTTTGGATATATAGGGGATAAAATTGGCTGGCGCAATACCATCATGTATTTTGGCGGTATTGGCTGCGGAGTTACTACTTTAGCTATATATTATTTTCCAGAGTGGTTTAATGGTAATATTTGGATCGTTGGCTTAGTAGCCATTTTATGGGGCGGATTGTTAGCGGGATATGTTCCGTTGTCTGCTTTAGTACCTTCGTTGGTGAAAGAGGACAAAGGAGCTGCAATGTCTGTTCTAAATTTAGGCGCTGGTTTGCCTGTTTTTGTTGGTCCTGCTATCGTTGGCCTGTTAATTGGTTCAATAGGAAATGCAGGAGTTATTTGGGTGCTGGCAATACTTTATTTTGTAAGCGCTATATTAACCAAATTTATTACATTGCCTGAAGAAACGAAATAACAAGATCTGAAAAAACATAGTCGATTGAATTCCTAAAGAAAAGAGAATAATATAAGAATAGAAAAATTTAAATTGTTAGGAAGTTCGACTATGTTAGCTCTTGAAAGGCAAAAAAAAATAGTAGAATACGTAAAGGAAAAGAAATTTGCTACTGTGGCTGAATTGGCTGTATATTTTCATGTCCATGAGGCAACGATTCGAAGAGATTTGTCGCTATTAGAATCAGAGGGAAAATTGAGAAGGACCCATGGCGGCGTTGTCATTGAGGAAGATAAAGTAAAATCGGAGCCGTCTTTTCAGGATCGGGAAACCGTTCAGTTCGAGGAAAAACGAAGAATTGGCATGCGTGCTGCACAGTTTATACAAGATGGCGAAAATATTATACTAGACTCAGGAACAACGACCGTTCATATTGCTGAAGCGATATTAGATAGAAAAAACATAACAGTGATTACAAACGATATAAATGTTGCGGCAAAGTTGCGTTTTTCAAATGGGATTAAAGTTATTGTAACAGGTGGTACGCTATATCCGGAAAGCTATATGTTAAATGGACTCATTGCTGATGAAGTGTTAGGCAATCTCCATGTGGACAAAGCATTCATCGGAACGCCAGCCCTTCATCACAAATTTGGCCTTACTCATTTTGATGAACAGATTGCTGCAACGAAGCGTTCTATGATAAAAGCTGCGAAGAGCGTCTATGTTGTAACGGATCATACGAAAGTAGGAAGGATTGCTTTGCATACTGTTGCCAGTCCAAATCAAATTGATGCGGTAATTATAGGCTCTGAATTAAGTGAGATTGAAATCAAAAAATGGGAAAATAGTGGCGTTAATCTTCATCTTGTATAAAGGAAAATTCAATATTTTACTCAAAATGCTTTCATTTTTCATTAACAATAATAATGAAAAAAGCAGATTGCACCGTACGGGCAGTCTGCTTTTAATTTACTAGCGGCAATTTTGCGAAATCAAGAACGAACAAAAAAACCTCTGAGTTTCGATTAGGAGCTGATCATGCTTTTTGTCCATTTAAAGCATTCGCAAATTCCTCTACTGCTGCGTCCAATCTTTGCACTAGCTCTTCTGACAAGCTGTATTGTTCATTTTCTTCTCTGGTTACCCAGGCATCAACGGCATAAACGCCTCCTAGAATATATCTGCCTCCCATTGTGGATAACACTGGTTTTAGCGCATAATCTATAGATAGAAGGTGAGCCAATGTGCCACCAATAAACAACGGAAGTATTGTTTTACCCAAAAGCCCTTTTTGCGGAAGTAGGTCAAGGTATGTTTTCAATACGCCTGTATAAGCTGCTTTATACACTGGGCTTGCGATGATAATTCCGTCAGCTTGTTCCACTTTTTGGTTGGCGTTCAGAATCGCCTCGCTGTCAAATTTTGCTTTGATTAAATCTTCCGCAGGCAGCTGTGCTACTTGAATGTAATCAATCTCAATTCCTTTTTGCTGCAATTGCTGTTCAGCATATTGGATTAATCCATTTAATCTTGATGATGGAAACGGACTTCCATTGATAATTACAACTTTACTCATGTACTACTATGCTCCTTTCTACGATTCTAAAAAAACATATAAATCTTATTGAAATAGTTCGCTTTATGCTATCATCATTTTTATATTCTGTCAATATATGGAGGCTCTTAGCTGTTATTCTAATAGCCTTTAATTTGAGCATAAATCAAGAGAAAATAAGAAGCAACTTTAAGCTCTTGGAGATTTAGCTTTTTCCAAAATTTTTTTGAGAAAATTACATATTGTTCACTTTCTTTTAGATTCAACAATTCGCGAAGATATGAGACGCCTCTTTACGTGTTATTCTTTAATCCCGATGACGCGAATTCGCTTATAATCGGCAAACCAGATGCCATTTTTATATATGACGTTTTTCAAGTTGTTTTCCACGTTTGTGAAGATAAGATTTTTTGTTTCGTTTGTCAAACTGTTAAACAGGCTGCCAGCGAACATTTCTATCCAATTTTTTACCCCATTCTCCCCATGTAATGGCGTTGGACGGTCAAAATGCTGGGCGAACACGACACGGAACCCCACTTCTTCCATCAACGATGAATATTCACCAATGCTTGGGAAATACCAAGGAAATTGGTCTGCTAATTCCTCCATGCCCAATTTATTCAATTCATTTCGGATGGCATCGGTAATTATTTTGACATTGCCTTTGCCGCCGAATTCCGCTACAAAACGGCCGTTCTCCTTTAAGGCCTGGTATATATTGATTAACGCCTGTTTTGGCGGCTTGATCCAGTGAAGAACTGCATTGGAGAAAACGGCATCAAACTCGTTGCGGTATCCAAGATTTAGAACATCCTTCACCTCAAAGCTTAAACCGGGGTATTTTGCTTTAGCCTGATTAATCATATTTTCTGATTTATCAATTCCGACGACGTCAACTCCTAATTCGTAAAGCTTCCAGGCTAAATCTCCCGTACCGCAGCCGAGGTCAAGAATACGTTCACCTTTTTTTGGCTCCAACAGATCAAGCAAATGCTCTCCAAATTTGGAAACAAATGAATGTTTTGCATCATACAAAGCTGCATTCCAACTGTCTTTTTTCATGTGATAGGATCCCTTCTTTCATTTGTAGTAAAAATATGGGGGAATTTTGCAAAATGCATTTCAATGGAACATTCGCTTATTTTTGGCCATTTCTAAACGGTTCCAGTACTTCATCCACCCATTGACGAAATTTTTCATACGCTTCCTCATTTGTTTGAACATTTTCTATAAATCCACCTTTAAATTTATCATAATAATGCTCTTTATTTACAAATAATTGTTGAAATTCTTCCTCTTTTAAATCATCAAAAAATAAATCCATTGTGCCATCAGTTCTTTCCCAGGCAATTCCTTCGATGAAAGGGGAAAATTCATCTTTAAAGTTGTCTACATGTAAATGATTCCCGGTGTAATTTTTCGAATGAAAGTAGTCATCCTTCTTCATGAGTGTGTCCTCCAAATTGATTTTTACATAATTTGAATTTTTTGCTAAGTATCTCGTTAAGAAAGATTACACAATATGAGCATTTTGCAAAATTAGATTTTTTGGATAAAAGTATAAAAAATAAAGCACTCGGCAAATAGCTACCAGCATGTTATTTTACAAAATATTACAATAATCTTGTTTTCGGGCATACCTACAGAATTTTTCACATTGAATTTTTTTAAGCGGCTTTCTTCCCTTTATTTTCCTTTGCCATCGCTAGCGCTGAAACAAGTAATACAATAGCGTTCAGGTAAATATGGGTCTTTACTTTTTCAATTCCCCATACATGTAGGGAGTTCGCCGTAAGGTAGCTTTTCATTCTTGAATTACAGCGTTCTACACTTGTCCTCTCGTTGTAAAGCTCTTTCCAACGTTTTGTATCACGGTGCGGATTGGAATATCGGCGCACATCCTTTTTGATGTCGACTTTTACCACCATTCCATAGTTGGAAGATGAACAGGCTGCCATTCCTAATGGGCAATCCACTTTGCCGGTTGCGTGAGGACATCTGAACTTGAGCTGGTCCTTATCAGCTCCCCAATAAGTCATTTCATAACCCATGGAACAACGCGGAGTTCCATTGGAAGAAATCCCTTCAGGAGGCTCTTTTTCGTTGCGCAAATTGAGCGGGATAATGGCTTGCGCTCCAATGTTTTTGGCTGATTCATAGTTTTTTAGTTGGTCATATCCGCCATCCATGATCAGAAATTCAATTTTGGATTTGGTACGCTCTGCCACTTGCTCTATTAATTCTGGTGCGACTTCTCCATCGTTCACATGGGCAGGGGTTACTTTTATGGCTATTGGCAGTTCGCTTGCGGTATCGACTGAAAGATGCATCTTATAGCCAAACCAGGTAATTTTATTGCCGAAGGAATCATATTTTGCGCCCCAATTGGCATTACCCGTTTGTTCACTACGCTTTTTGGGCTGTTTCTTTTCATAGGCATCAATGGCGGCACTGTCGATGGCCTGGTGGCTGCCGTCAATTATTCCTTCCTCCTGAGCTAACTGTACCAAGTCAAGGAAGATCTTTTCAGCCAGCTTTTTTTTGGTAAGTGCCGCAAAAACCCGGCTGAGAGTGGAGATAGACGGTGCGGGGCGATCAATCGATAAACCGCATTGATAACGGAAACGAAGGTCTTTATCCAATCGATGATGAAGGGCGGTAAAGGTGTCGATGCCTTCGAGTGGGGCAGCGATGAGAGCCCTTAGAATCCCTTCTCTGGAATGACCGTCAGCCCCTCGGGGTGAAGAACTTCTCAACTGTTTAGCATAAGGGCGTAAATCAAGCGAGCTAAAAAAGATAGGTAATTTCTCTTTTGACTCTAATTTTTGCAGTTCTTCAAAGGAAAATAGGCTTTCTTGTAGAATATACAAAGTGACTTCCTCCTTTTGAATTTTTGTGGTTTCGTCACTTCAAAAATTCTACATTTTAGGGGTGAAGTCCTTTTTTATGTCTTTGAAATCCTTATGGCTCTTGGGTCAAAAAATATGCAAAATGCTCAATATAACAAGATGTTTCTTGTTTACCAATTTGAAGAGCAATTTCGGAGCAGGTAACCTGCATCACGCTGCGCTTTTTAACTCCATTTTATATTTTAGAATATTTCAATTGTTTCTAGTAATGCTCTATTTCAAAAAAGATTGTAGCTTGACCCTAGGAAAATGCGATGTTGAATCATTAAACAGAAACAGGAGGCACTCCTCTTCTTAAAAACAAGGTGTCATTCCCTTATGGTAAAATGGTCGAGAAGAATGTTTATCCCTACAATCTGGCAAAGGCGGGTAAACAAAGATGAAAAAAATAATCCCTCATATTTATTTGCATAACTGTAAGGAAGCGTTGCAATATTATCAGCAAGTATTTGGAGGAGAACTTAAAAATGTAGAGACATCCGATGGAAAAGAAATGTTTAAAGATCACGAAGGAAAGTATATTCATGCCGAGCTGCATATTAACGAATCATGTGTACTTTATTTTGCCGATGTTTTCTCATCGGTGACGAAGGGGAACAATATATGGCTGACATTGGATTTGGAGTCAGAAGATGAAATAAATTCAATTTTTACAACATTAGCGAAAGACGGACAGGTCAAAATGGAATTGCAAGATACTTTTTGGAATTCAAAATATGGTGTGGTAATCGATAAATTCGGTGTAGTTTGGGAGCTAAACTATGCAAAATAATAAGCGGCAGAAATTCTAAAAATAAGTGTTTGATTTGAACATGTTTTGCTATAATTGAATAAAAGCTTAGAGGAGATGAGTAAGATGAGTCAGCAAA
Organism: Aeribacillus sp. FSL W8-0870; assembly: GCF_037963755.1. Lineage (NCBI taxonomy): Bacteria > Bacillati > Bacillota > Bacilli > Caryophanales > Bacillaceae > Aeribacillus > Aeribacillus sp. FSL W8-0870. Next base: position 3,225,698 of record NZ_CP150165.1, on the reverse strand, counting down.
CAGTTGAGAAGGGTTATTTTGGCCAATTTGGAGGAAGCTTTGTTCCAAAGGATTTGCAAAGAGCATTGGACATACTGGAAGAGAATTTCGAAAAATTTAAAAACGATTCAACGTTTAATGAAGAATTGGCATATTATTTAAGAGAATATGTTGGTAGAGAAAATCCGCTGACATATGCGAAAAATTTCACAGAAGCGCTCGGGGGCGCGAAAGTTTATTTAAAACGTGAAGATTTAAATCATACCGGAGCACATAAAATCAATAATGCAATTGGACAGATCTTGCTTGCCAAACGGATGGGGGCTACTAGAATCATTGCAGAAACGGGTGCTGGACAGCACGGTGTTGCAACAGCAACCGCGTGTGCGATGTTTGGAATGGAATGCACCATCTATATGGGCAAGCTCGATACAGAGCGGCAGGCATTAAATGTGTTTCGGATGGAGCTGCTTGGTGCAAAGGTAGTACCGGTTGAAAAAGGACAAGGACGTTTGAAGGATGCGGTGGATGCAGCTTTAGCTGATTATGTGGAAAATTACCAAAACACGTTTTACTTGCTTGGATCTGCTGTCGGCCCGCATCCGTATCCAACAATTGTCAAGCATTTTCAATCGGTTATTAGTGAAGAGTCGAAAAAGCAGATTCTTGAAAAAGAAGGGAAGCTTCCAACAGCAGTGATTGCTTGTGCAGGAGGAGGAAGCAATGCAATCGGAGCTTTTGCGCATTATCTGGACGAACCAAACGTAAGATTAATAGGAGTGGAGCCGGAAGAGGCACCAACGCTTACGAAAGGTGTTCCAGCTGTTATTCACGGATTTAAATGCTTAACTTTGCTTGACGAAAATAATGATCCAATGCCGACTTACTCTATTGCAGCAGGGCTTGATTATCCTGGAATTGGTCCAGAGCACAGCTATTTGAAGGAAACCGGACGGGCAGAATATGTTACGGTGTCTGGAAAAGAGGCTTTGGAAGCTTTTCAGCAATTATCTAAGCTAGAAGGAATCATCCCTGCTCTTGAAAGTTCACATGCTGTAGCATATGCGATGAAACTTGCCCCGCAACTAAGCAAGGAGGATATTGTGATCGTTAATCTCTCCGGCAGGGGGGATAAGGATGTCGAGCAAGTGTTTGAAATGTTGAAAAAATAAGGTAAAAATCGGCGTTTTTGAACGTCGATTTTTTACTTGTGCGCCCGGCATGGGTGTAATCTATAGGGTGAAAGTCCCGAGCTGCGAAGGCAGAAGTAGCAGTTAGCTTAACGCAAGGGTGTCCGTGGTGACGCGGAATCTGAAGGAAGCGAGCGGCAAACTTCCGGTCTGAGGAACACGAACTTCATATGAGGCTAGGTATCACTGGGTGAGTTTGCAAGACAAAACAAAGCCCTTTCTGCCGAAGGTGATACAGAGTAAATGAAGCAGATGGATGGAAGGAAAGATTACACTCTTACCCGGGGAGGTCTGGCTGGCACGCCAAGTAACCTTGGTAACCTATCTAGTGATAGATAGCTGAACAGTCAGAAGTCAGCAGAGGTCATAGTATTAGTTGGTCTAGAACAACTAAGAAGGACCGAACAATTAAGAGAGAATAGCCCTTGGCATTCAGTGAGTCATGATGAACACAGAAAACGTAGTACCTCACTTGAGGGAGGAAGCGGTGAATCCCGTGGGAGATCTCTTGGAGGGTGGAGTGACCACTGGCATAAAGAGAACAGCTATTCACGGAAGTTATAAAGACTTGCGTCAATTATCTTAATTGAACCGCCGTATACGGAACCGTACGTACGGTGGTGTGAGAGGACGGGAGTTAATCGCTCCCTCCTACTCGATTTAACGATTCATCAGCTGAATTTTTAGAAGAGCAAGTTGTTTATAGTAATATAAAAAAGGCAGATTTTTGATCCACCGGATAAGTGTATATTTATCTTTGAAAAAATTCTTGACAGCTCTGAAATGGGCAAGGTATGGGAGCTGTAGTCACGAAAGTGCTATAGAAAGTTAAAAGATATGGGATAAGTGCGTTCATCACATTTTTTCAATGAATCAAAATGGTGTAGCTTTTGAGGTATAGTTATCATTTGGTCTTAACTTTACTCTGATTTTATAGGAATCTTCTCAGCTCTTAGTATTTTATGTTGGTTGATAAATTTAGTTTGCGAAGGAATGACTGAGGGGGTCAATCTAACTGTTATCTAAGCTTGCCATGTTTTCGGAGTTTACATTTAAACGCCGGACATTTACCACCAGCTTTGTAAATATATGAACGAAATAAGAAAAACTTGTTGATTTAATGCTTTTTTCAGTGGTATAGGGTGTTAAATGGACAGCTTGGTATCTATTTTGTTCACAATTTCGACAAAAACATAAAAAAATGTCGTTTTTTTTACATTTTTCCGTTGCACCGTCATTTTCGCTTTGCTATAATAAAACCCGTCATTGCATTACGGCTACCACGAGCGATGCTTCGATGAATAAGCATCGAGTTGCCTCGACGCATCTCCTTCTTCGAATAAGCTGGAAGAGGAAGAGGCATGGCAAGTGCGTGTTTTTCGTCTTGATAGAAAAGAAATAATGTATGCGGGTGTAGTTTAGTGGTAAAACCTCAGCCACGAGCGATGCTTCAATGAATAAGCATCGAGTTGCCTCGACGCATTTACTTCTTCGAATAAGCTGGAAGAGGAAGAGGCATGGCAAATGCGTGTTTTTCGTCTTGATAGAAAAGAAATAATGTATGCGGGTGTAGTTTAGTGGTAAAACCTCAGCCACGAGCGATGCTTCAATGAATAAGCATCGAGTTGCCTCGACGCATTTACTTCTTCGAATAAGCTGGAAGAGGAAGAGGCATGGCAAATGCGTGTTTTTCGTTTTAAAAGAAAATCGAATAATATATGCGGGTGTAGTTTAGTGGTAAAACCTCAGCCACGAGCGATGCCTCGATGAATAAGCATCGAGTTGCCTCGACGCATTTACTTCTTCGAATAAGCTGGAAGAGGAAGAGGCATGGCAAATGCGTGTTTTTCGTTTTAATAGAAAATCGAATAATATATGCGGGTGTAGTTTAGTGGTAAAACCTCAGCCTTCCAAGCTGATGTCGTGGGTTCGATTCCCATCACCCGCTCCATACATATCATTCATCAACGCAGTGTTTCGTTTTTATAAGCAAACGAAGCATTGCGTTTTTTCATTATAGAAATTTTGTATGCTATGCCATTAAAAGAAAGAAAAGGGAGAGGCTTAAGCGAAAATTTGTTGGCGAGCATCTCCACCGTGAATTTGAACAAACATGTTTGCCATCGCTCCAAGTAATTTTTTTGCTTCTTCTGTCCGCATCGATGGCTTTAAATAAACGATATGTAAAGCGCTTGTTGTCGAAAGCTGTACTGCTGTTCGCTTAGAATCAACATAGGGGCTTCCGAAAGGTCCGTTTGCATCACAGGTTACTAGTTTATTTTCCAAATTCACTTGGCGGCCGTTGATGGCATCATATGAATCGCCATTTTTACCGATTTTTAACGTAATAGGTCCTTTTATTTTGTTTCGGTCGTAGATGCCTAACGGAATTTCATATTTCAAAGAGAAAAAATTATTTAAGTCAACTGCTGAATGGATAGACTGTAAGTATTGCTGTTTTTGAACGCGGCGAAAAAGAGCCTCATTGGATGGGCGGTATCGATTAGGATCAGTGCCAACACGCTTAAAGACTTCCCGCCATTCTCGAATGCCGTCTAATTCAACTGCATTTTTATTTTCTAGATCGAAAAAAATAGATTCTTGAAAGAAACGAAGTCTCCCTTTTAACATTTGGGGGGATTCGGATACTTGAATATGATCATACTCAATTAAGCCTATTTTAAAGTGAGGAATTCGTTGTTTGACCTCTTCAGCAATAAAAAATTCCATTGATTTCCCTCCTATTTTCAGCCATTTTATCTTAACATAGTTTATACCCATGGTGCTAGTTGAGCGTCAACGCTCAACTAGCCCAAGAACAACGAGCGAATAGGCCAATAAAATGGCATCAAGCGCCGTTTCAAATCCAGAGATCGAATTGGCGCGAATTTTCGTGATCCGAAATGAATCCACTAAAACCGAGAACGCGGTTTCGACGATTTTGCGTTTTCGTTTCATCCATTGTTTCCATTCTTTTGATTGCACCACACGTTGATTTTTTCGGGCAGGCGTCCAAAAAGCGATCTTGTATTCATCGTACAGCTTCTTTTGCAGGGCTTGGCTCACATATCCTTTGTCGCCAAGTGTATACGGATGAGGAAGTTGAGTCATCACTGTTTCCGCAGCTGTCCGATCGTGGCAGGATGCCTCGGTCAGGACATATCCCATCGGAAGCGCTTGGTCGGTAATCTGAAGATGAAGCTTAAACCCATAGTAAACCATCTTTTTGGATGCACAATACCCAATATCTGCGATTCCTTGAAATCGTTTGACGCGATACATTCGTGCGTGGTGGCAGAGTTCAATGGGTAAGCTGTCCACTACCGCATAAGCGTGATGTTGTCCACGTTTGGCGAGTTGGTGACGAATCCATTTGATCGCCCAACGCAAAGAACGGCATCGACGGTTGTATCGAGAGCGCTCTAGGAACTTTTCCTTGGTGAACAGGTTTCCAATGACAAATCGATGCCAAGCCCGTTCCGAAGTAAAACCCAGCAATTTTCCAAGAACGTGAATGGCGATGATAACCTCATCCTCTTGCTTCAACAAATGACGATTTCGACGTTGCAAATACATCTGAATACAAGACAGTTGTGCTGATACAACGAATAAGATCGCGGTATATTGCTTTTGAATTTTTGCTTGGTTTATTGTAAAATGAAAGTGCTCTTGCATGGAACTTCTCCTTTTGAATGTTTGTTCGCACTTTCATTTTAAAGGAGATCCTCATGCAAGGGCTGTTTTTATGTCTCGAGATTTTATCTAGCACCACGGGTAGTTTATATATTTTTTGAAATAAAAACAAAGGGGGTGGAGCGGTGTGGATTTCACAGTTCTCAAACAAGAAATTATTGAATACAGCAAGCAAATTGGAATCGATAAAATCGGTTTTGCGAGTGCTGATGTTTTTGAAACATTGAAGGAGCGGCTAATTGTACAGCAGCAGTTAGGATATCAGTCAGGATTCGAGGAGCCTGATATCGAAAAGCGGACAAATCCTGAGCTGCTCCTTCCAAAAGCAAAATCGATTATCTCTATAGCGTTGGCATATCCTTCAAAAATGAAAAATGCTCCCAGAAGTACAAAAAAAGAGCGGCGCGGTTTATTTTGCAGGGCTTCATGGGGGACAGACTATCACGTGATTCTAAAAGATCGGTTAAAAAAGCTGGAAAGCTTTATTTTAGAAAAAGTGGACGGAGCACAGGTTAAATCGATGGTCGATACGGGGGAGCTGTCGGATCGGGCCGTAGCAGAGCGAGCCGGTATCGGATGGAGCGGAAAAAACTGCATGATTATTACACCGGAATTCGGCTCTTATGTATATTTAGGCGAAATGATTACAAATATTCCTTTTCCTTCCGACACCCCGATTGAAGACCGATGCGGATCCTGCAACATATGTGTCGATTCATGTCCGACTGGTGCGCTCGTGCAAGGCGGGCAGCTCAATTCAAAGAAATGTATTGCTTTTTTAACGCAAACAAAAGGGTTTCTGCCTGATGAATACCGTGGGAAAATCGGAAACAGGCTTTACGGCTGTGACACTTGTCAGCTTGTTTGTCCGGAAAATAAAGGAAAGGATTTCCATATCCATTCTGAAATGGAACCGGATCCTGAAATTGCAAAACCAAAATTAAAGCCGCTTCTTCATATTTCAAACCGCGAGTTTAAAGAAAAATTCGGCCATATAGCTGGTTCATGGAGAGGAAAAAAGCCGATTCAGCGAAATGCGATCATCGCTTTAGCCCATTATAAAGATAGAACGGCTTTGCCTGATTTAATTAAACTGATGCACGAAGATTCAAGACCGATTATTCGGGGAACCGCCGCATGGGCGATTGGAAGGATAGGAGATCAATCAGTGCTTTTTGAATTAGAAAAAGCTCTGGAAAAAGAACAAGATGAAGAAGTAAAGAATGAAATTGTCAAAGGAATTGAAATGTTGAAAGCATGATTTTAATTGTCACCATCATACGTATATAGAAGAAACGAAAATGGTGGTGACAAATGTGGACGTACAGGCTGTTTATCGAAAAATAAATGAAAAGCTGCAATTTTTAGTGAACAAATCTGTCAATCACAATCGGCAGCAATCTTCAGAGCTTGAATGGTGTGAAAAGAAAAAAGAGCTGGCAGCAAAACGAAAAGCGGAAATAGTGAAAGCGACTTGTCTCATAAAATGGCCGAAACAGATCGAAGATGAGGCAACCGTTTTAGATTATTTATGTGATTACAGGCTTCTTTATAAGCAAGGTGATTTTTTATATATAGAAGAAATTGGGGAAGAGCGGGTAGCGAAGTTTTCCAATAAAGGTCATTTAATATCTGATGAAGTTAAACTAAAAGACTGTTTTCATAAAGATGAAGAGGATGATTGGACAAACGAAAAATGGCAAGAAAAAGATGAACGGGTTTCTTTTCAATATGATCGGTTGAAAAGCGTCCAATATGCGGAACGGTGGTGGAACAGCAGAAATCCGAATTATCCTTATTTTGACGTAAATTGTACAAATTATGTTTCCCAATGTTTACGTGCCGGTGATGCGCCGATGAGAGGCTACCCGAACCGGTCATCAGGATGGTGGCTTGCGAATAATAATTGGAGCTACAGCTGGTCTGTAGCTCATGCGCTGATGCTGTATTTGTCCACATCGAAAACAGGACTTAGAGCGAAAGAAGTTTCGTCTCCTGAGCTGCTTAAGCCCGGGGATGTGATTTGTTATGATTTTCAAGGCGACGGCAGATTTGACCATTCAACATTTGTTGTTGCAAAAGATAAAAGCGATATGCCGCTTGTCAATGCCCAAACATCCAACAGCCGAATGAGATATTGGTCGTACGAAGACTCAACTGCCTATACAGAAAACATTCAATATAAATTTTTTCATATCATTGATGATAATGAGGATTCTTAAAAATGTTATAATAGTTTTCGAGGTGAATCATTGTGGCATTACACGTTGTTTTATATCAACCAGAAATCCCTGCAAATACTGGAAATATTGCTAGAACTTGTGCGGCGACTAATACAGCCCTTCATTTAATTCGTCCTTTAGGTTTTTCAACGGATGATAAAATGCTTCGACGCGCAGGGCTTGATTATTGGGAATTTGTAAACATTCATTATTATGATTCTCTTGACCATTTTTTTCAGCAAAACCAGAACGGGGATTTCTACTATATAACTAAATTTGGAAAACGATATTATACGAGCTATGATTTTAGTGATCCTTCCAAAGAGATTTTCTTCATTTTTGGACGTGAAACAACAGGACTTCCAAAAGAATTGCTTGCAGAAAATGAAGATCGGTGTTTGCGCATTCCAATGACGGAAAACGTTCGGGCATTAAATTTGTCGAACACTGCCGCTATTTTAGTGTATGAGGCGCTAAGACAGCAAAGCTTTCATGGATTATCTTAAACACTTTTAGTTTTGGGCTTCTTTCGGATTGTAAATATACATTATTTTTGGCGGTTATTCTGTTCAAATATAAAGGAAGTATGAGAAGGAGCGGACTACCATAAGGTTAAAAAAGCAAATACAAAGGCCAGAGCTGTCAAAGCGCCTGGCCTTTTTTGCAGTCAACAAGGTATCCCATGAAGAAATGCCAATTCAAAACGTTATTTGCGGTGTTTTTCTTTATATGCTTTCGCATATTGATCAGCAGCAAAAATCGCATCTGCTACATCATCAGCTGTCACATTGAATGCATTATGGATTGTTTCCCCTTCTGCGGTTGCTGCTTTAGCGACTTTTAGTATATCTTCGCGTGAAGCATCTTTTAATTTAATGTCCTCCAACGTGACTGGCAAATCAAGGCTCAAATAAAGCTCAATATAGCGTTCAATTTCTTGTTGTGAATGTTCTTCGAGAGCGAGCTGGACAAGAGTACCAAATGCCACTTTCTCTCCGTGTGTCAAATGATGTATTTCGCCTTCTAACGCGGTAAATCCGTTATGAATAGCATGAGCCGCTGCCAAACCGCCGCTTTCAAAACCTAGTCCGCTAAGGAGCGTGTTTGCTTCGACGACCGCTTCTAACGCAGGGGTGACCACTTTTGCTTTTACTGATTCATAGGCAAGCTTCCCGTACTTGAATAAAGTTTGTTCACATTTTTCTGCAATTGCTTCAGCTGCAATTGTAGGGATACCGCCCGCCATCGTTTTTCCTCCGGATTTTATAACACTGCGTGCTTCCACCCAAGTTGCAAGTGCATCAGCGATTCCAGAGGCAAGTAAACGTGGCGGAGCATTAGCGATAATTTTCGTATCGACAAGTACAAGATCTGGATTCTTTTTATAAAAACGGTAGCTTTCAAATACGCCGTCATCAGAATATATAACAGAAAGAGCACTAGTTGGAGCATCAGTTGAAGCAGCTGTCGGCACAATCACTATATAAGCATCTAATTCATCCGCTACCGCTTTTGCGGTATCTAACGTTTTTCCTCCACCAACGCCGATTACAATAGTAGCTTCTGCTTTTCTTGCAATATTCGCGATTCTTTCTACCTCGTTTCTCGAAGCTTCTCCGCTAAAAACTACTTCTTCGGCTGCAATATTTCCTTTTTTTAATTCGTTTACAATTGTATGCCCAGCAATTTTCCAAACTATTTCATCAGCTATCACGACTGTCTTGTTTCCAATTCCTTCAAGATAATTCGCGATTTTTGTAATGACATTTTTACCTTGAACATATTTTGCAGGGCTGATAAATACTCTTTCTACCGCCATAATTAGCACCCCTTTTATGTTTTTGGAGTTATTTTCATGGAACTAAAACAAGCCGCAATTCCCTACCTGCTTTATCGCTTCACAAAATTATCGGGAGGACTACTTGTGAACAAATCATCAATATGCACAAAATTATTTTTTGTTGACACCAGGTTTATCGTTGTATCCTGCAGTGAAAATAGCAATTAAAAATGTGATGCAGACACCTAAAACTAAAGCAGTTTTCATGAAAAAGATCCCTCCTTCATATGTACAACGTAATCAAAAATTACTAGTTTTATTATACATTAACATTCCCAACGAGTGAAAGAATTTCCCTAAGGTTTGTCATTTTGTCAAAATTTTTTAACTCATTTTCAAATATTAAGCTAATCAAAAAGCATCTTTAAGGACATCCTCGCATAAATTGTATTAATCTGGTGCTCAAACCAACGATGGAGGAGGTCCCTGATGGATATTTTGAAAAAAATCGAAAAGCATAGAGAAATGGAAGAGCGCTTAAAATGGGAAGGCACCTTCGCTGAATATTTGGAAATATTAAAAGAAAAACCATGGATAGCCCAATCCGCCCATTCTCGCGTTTATAATATGATAAAAGATGCAGGGATTGAGGAGATTAATGGCCGAAAACGATATAAATTTTTCAACCAGGAAATTTTTGGACTGGACGAAGCATTGGAACGTCTTGTGGAAGAATATTTTCATCCCGCTGCTAAGCGGCTGGATGTAAGAAAAAGAATTCTGTTGTTAATGGGTCCTGTCAGCGGCGGGAAATCTACACTTGTCACTTTGTTAAAAAAGGGATTAGAAGAATATTCGAAAACGGATAGAGGTGCAGTTTATGCAATTAAAGGCTGCCCGATGCATGAAGATCCTTTGCACTTAATTCCGCACCATCTTCGCGACGACTTTTATAAAGAATACGGCATTCGAATTGAAGGCAATTTATCTCCGCTTAATATGATGCGCCTTGAAGAAGAATACGGCGGAAGAATTGAGGATGTTTTAGTTGAACGAATTTTTTTCTCAGAAGACAAACGGGTAGGAATCGGCACATTCAGTCCGTCTGATCCAAAATCGCAGGATATTGCCGATTTAACGGGAAGTATAGATTTTTCTACAATTGCTGAATACGGCTCAGAATCCGATCCGAGGGCTTATCGATTTGATGGAGAGCTTAACAAGGCAAACAGAGGAATGATGGAATTTCAAGAGATGTTGAAATGTGATGAAAAATTTTTATGGCATCTGCTATCTCTAACTCAGGAAGGAAATTTTAAAGCGGGCCGATTCGCGCTCATTTCAGCTGATGAGCTCATAGTCGCTCACACGAATGAAACAGAATATCGTTCATTTATTTCAAACAAAAAAAATGAGGCTCTCCATTCGCGAATTATCGTCATGCCGATCCCGTATAATTTAAAGGTTTCCGATGAAGAAAGAATTTACGAAAAAATGATTAAAGAAAGCGATGTATCCGATGTTCATATCGCTCCGCATACATTGAGAGTAGCGGCAATGTTTACTATTTTAACCCGTTTAAAGGAGCCGAAGAGATCGGATATCGATCTTGTGAAAAAGATGCGGCTTTACGACGGAGAATTGGTTGAAGGGTTTAATGCTGTAGATGTGGAAGAGCTAAAAAAAGAATATCCGGAAGAAGGAATGAGCGGCATCGATCCTCGTTACGTCATCAATCGGATTTCTTCTACCATTATTCGGAAAGAAGTGCCTTCTATTAATGCGTTAGATGTACTTCGTTCGTTAAAAGAAGGTTTATATCAGCATCCTTCGATTTCAGAAGAAGACCGTGAGCGTTATTTGAATTTCATTTCCATCGCGCGGAAAGAATACGATGAAATTGCGAAAAAAGAGGTTCAAAAGGCGTTTGTCTATTCATATGAAGAATCGGCAAAAACTTTAATGGACAACTATTTAGATAATGTTGAAGCGTATTGCAATAAAAGCAAAATCCGCGATCCGCTGACAGGCGAGGAAATGAATCCGGATGAAAAATTGATGCGTTCAATTGAGGAGCAAATCGGCATCTCAGAAAATGCAAAAAAAGCTTTCCGAGAAGAAATTTTGATTCGCATTTCAGCATATGCAAGAAAAGGGAAACGTTTTGACTACAATTCCCATGAGCGGTTGCGCGAAGCTATTCAGAAAAAATTGTTTGCTGATTTGAAGGACGTTGTGAAAATTACAACGTCAACTAAAACGCCTGACGAACAGCAATTAAAGAAAATTAACGAGGTTGTAGCGAGACTCATTGATGAATATGGATACAATTCAACATCTGCCAATGAACTTCTTCGCTATGTAGGCAGTTTACTAAATCGTTGACAATTGAAGCTGGTTTCTTTCATGATTCGCCCAATGGGCGCTATTTTTTTCAAAATTTCTAATCAAAAAAGGTGTGCAACAGCATGTCAATTTTGGAAGGTTCGAGCATATGATAGAATAATCTTTTATTTGTCCAAACGAACCCATTCGTTTGAATATAATAAAAGAATTGCCAAGTTTTTTAAGGGAGGGAAAAAAATGACATCCAAAGGGAACCATCACTTTGTTGTTTCTAGAGAGGATTGGTCCCTCCATCGTAAAGGCCATGATGACCAAGTTCGCCATCAAGAAAAAGTGCAAGAAGCGATTCGCAATAATCTCCCTGATCTTATTTCAGAAGAAAGCATCATCATGTCAAACGGAAAAAATGTAGTAAAAATTCCGATACGGTCGCTTGATGAATATAAAATTCGATATAACTATGACAAAAACAAACATGTCGGCCAAGGAAAGGGAGACAGTAAAATTGGCGATGTTGTTGCGAGGGATGGCACAAATGATGCACAAGCAGCTGGGAAAGGCGAAGGCGCTGGAGATTTGCCTGGAGAGGACTATTATGAAGCTGAAGTGTCGATTATGGACTTGGAAAAAGCGTTCTTTCAGGAACTTGAACTTCCAGATTTACAGCAAAAAGAAATGGATGAGAATATTGCTGAAAAAATAGAATTTAATGATGTTCGCCGTACAGGCCTTATGGGAAACATTGATAAAAAACGGACAATGCTTTCGGCATTTAAACGAAATGCGATGGCAGGAAAACGAAGTTTTTATCCGATATATCCGGAAGATTTGAAATTTAAAACTTGGAACGAAGTGGAAAAACCAGAGTCAAAAGCTGTTGTGCTTGCAATGATGGATACGAGCGGTTCTATGGGAATATGGGAAAAATACATGGCGAGAAGTTTCTTCTTTTGGATGATTAGATTTTTAAGATCGAAATACGAAACGGTAGATATTGAATTTATTGCCCATCATACGGAGGCAAAGGTTGTCACTGAGGATGAATTTTTTTCAAAAGGTGAAAGCGGAGGCACCATTTGTTCTTCTGCCTATCGAAAAGCATTAGCACTTATTGAAGAAAAATACTCGCCTTCCCGGTACAATATTTATCCGTTCCATTTTTCCGATGGAGATAATTTAACTTCAGATAACAGCCGATGCGTGAAGCTTGTCGAAGAACTAATGAAAATTTGCAACATCTTTTGTTACGGCGAGGTCAACCAGTACAACAGATACTCCACCTTAATGTCTGCTTATAAAAACATCAACAATCCGAAATTCCGTTATTTTGTGTTAAAGCAAAAAGCAGATGTGTTTCATGCGATGAAAACTTTTTTTAAAAAACAAGAAAGTAAAACCAGCTAAATGTGAAAAGGGGCCTGACATAGGTTCCTTCTTTTGTTTTGCAGTTTCTAGTAACAGCTGTTCAAAAAGATTTTTTGAAGGAAAAATTTCAGCAGATTCATTTGAATGTTGGAGAGAAGATAAGCACGAAGATTTTCACAGTCCCTTTCAACCAAAAAAATTTCCTCCTGCGCTAGACAGGTTATTTTACTGTCTAACGCAAGAGGAAAGATCAATTCGCTAGTTTATTCATATTGTTCGCAAAAGGTTTTTTTGTACGGCTACTGATTCTACTGTTCAGAGTTCTGGCCTTTTTCTTTTTCTATTGGTTTATAGTAGAGCTTTTGCGCAAGTAATGTTTGCAGAATAAGGAATGATCCGCTCACTGTCCAGTAAAGAGGCAAGGCAGCTGGTGAAGCAAAAGAAGCTGTTCCTATCATTAGCGGCGACAGCATTCCCATCATTTTCATCGGTCCTTGCAATTGATCTTCAGGTACCGTTCTAATGGAAACTTTAAATTGCACATAATAAATAGCTGCAGCACAAAGCGTCAAAATAAGGTCAGGTGTTCCGAGATTAAACCATAAAAATGAATGTGTTGCAATTTCTTTCGAACCGCGAATGGCATAATACAGCCCCATGATGATCGGCATTTGAATAATAATGGGAAGGCAGCCCATTTTCAATGGATTGATGTCGTGCTTTCGATAGAAATCCATCATTTCCTTTTGAATTTTTTGTTGTTCTGCTTGATCCTTCGCCTTTTTAAACCTTTCTTGCAGCTCCTTCATCTCCGGCATAACTTTCTCCATTTTCAATTTCATATTTTGCTGGTCTTTATATTGGCGAAGCATTAACGGCATAAGAATCAACCGAATCAAGACCGTAATTAAAATAATCGCGATTCCATAGCTGCCGTGAAACCAGTCCGCAAAAGTTTTAATAATAATTGAAAAAGGTTCAACGAATGTTTGCTGGAAAAAGCCTGATTGATTTGAGTTGCCAGCGCTGCATCCAGTTAGTGCAACAAAAGTGATCATGACTACGATATACAAAATATTCCGCATCTTTTTCCTCCTTATAAATAAACAAAATGTGTCTCCAACAGGGAAGGAAAAAGATGATCCTCCTTATCGTCCGGTCCCTCTTTCCGCTTTCTTTTCTTTATAAGAAATGAAAGAAAAAGGAAAGTGAAATACGGGATCTCTCTTGAAATGCTGTCAAAAAAGCTGTTTTTGAACTGTTCAAATTTCGCTTTGGCAGAAATTTGATAACCAGTACGGACATAACGATGAAAAAAGTTTAGCCCGATCTGTATGCAGATCTGCAGTGAAAGGGCGATGATTAATGTATCAAAAGTCAGCTCTAGTTCGGGCACAAGAGTCACCTCAATAGCAATTATAAAAATATTGTATCGTGAACAAGCCTAATTGTCATTTCTTTATGAAAAAACATTTTAATGTAAACTTAAATAAATTTCAGGTTTACAAAAATCGTTATTTCAACTATTATGTGATTATAAAATTTTTTCGAAAGGAGTTATTTGTATGAAGTTATATGATATGGTATTAGTATCAATGTTCGCGGCTGTTGTTGCTGTGCTCGGCCTCATACCGCCGATTGCGCTTCCGTTCACGCCAGTGCCAATCACCGCTCAAACATTGGGTGTGATGCTGGCAGGGGCAATGTTAGGATCCAAACGAGGATTTATCAGTTTATTGTTGTTTGTATTACTTGTAGGAGCCGGAGCACCGATTCTTGCTGGCGGAAGAGGCGGGCTGGCAGTATTATTTGGTCCGAGCGGTGGATATATTTTATCTTGGCCTTTTGCATCCTTTATAATAGGTTTTTTAGTTGAAAAGAATTTTGAAAAATTAGCATTTTGGAAAGTGTTAGTATTTAATATAATTGGTGGTATTTTATTTGTTTATTTATGCGGCATTTCTTATTTGTCTTGGATTGCCAATATGAATTGGATAAGTGCGAGCATATCGGCGTTGGCTTATATTCCAGGAGATTTAACAAAAGCGGTGATTTCAGCATTTTTGGCAGTAAGAATTCAAAAATCGTATCCATTGATTAAAGCTCGTAATAAACAGGCTGCTTAAGGGGTGAGCTGATGGGGATCGGGAGAAACATTAGCCAATTTGCATACGAACATCCTCAAAAACCGGCAATTCAACAAATAAATGGACGGACGGTTACATATTATGAACTGTACGAAAATATAAAAAAAATACAAACAGCTTTCATTCGATTGACAAACAAAAAAAATATAAAAGTTGGCATATTAATGGGAAACACTTCAGAATTTTTAGAAGTGTTTTTTGCCGTTATTACACTTGGCGGGATTGCTGTTCCTTTTGATCCAAAATGGAAAAAGCGCGATATCCGGCATGTATTGGAAAGCTGCCAGCTGGATATATGCATTGGAAGCCGCAATTTTTTGGAGAGGACCGGAATAAAGCATGAGAACGTCATGTTAATTGATGAAATAAAAAAAGATGTCCAAACGGATCATCACGAGAAGTGGGAAGAGTTTGATGAAGAATTGTTTTATCTCGGCTTTACTTCAGGTTCAACTGGAAAACCGAAAGGATATATGAGAAATCATAAATCCTGGCTGGAAAGCTTTAATGTAGGAGAACAAATTTTTGGATATGGAAAAAATGATGTCATCATTGCTCCCGGCCCTTTATGTCATTCGTTGTCCTTGTTTGCGGCTGTTCACGCCTTACATATCGGGGCGACTTTTTATTTGCTCCCGGCTTTTTCTCAAAAGGAAACATTCAATATTTTGTTAAAGAGAGAGGCAACTGTATTTTATGGCGTTCCAACGATGATTCAAGCTTTGCTTCAAATGATGAAAAATGAAGAGAAATGCATAATGAACAATGTAACAATCATTTCGTCTGGTGCAAAGCTTTCTTATGAAGCTAGAAAGCAGTTAAAAGAAAAGTTTCCGAACGGACAGTTGTTTGAGTTTTATGGCGCATCGGAATTAAGCTTTGTCAGTTATGTCGATGATGAAATTTTTAAAATAGCGCCAAAAAGTGTCGGCATTCCTTTTCCAGGTGTGGAAGTAGCAATCAGAAAAAAAGATGGGTCGGAAGCATCCTTTAATGAAGTTGGGGAAGTAGTCGTACGCAGCAATTTATTATTTTCAGGGTATTTCAACAACCCGATTGAAACAAAAAATGTATTGAAGGATGACGGCGCATCAATTGGTGATTTAGGGTACTTAGACGAGAACGGTTTTCTAACGATCGTTGGACGCGAGAAAAATATGTTCATCAGCGGCGGTTTAAATATTTATCCGGAAGAAATTGAAAAAGTTTTGAAGGAACGGGATGAGGTTGAGGAAGCGGTTGTTATCGGAGTAGAGGACGATTATTGGGGGCAGAAGCCGGTTGCATTTATTAAATGGAAAGAGAAAGCTCAGCATAGAAGCTTCAATGCATTAAAGCGCTATTGCCGATCTGAGCTCCCGTTATATAAATGCCCGCGAACGTTTTATGAAGTGGACGAGTTCCCTTATACATCCAGCGGAAAGATTGCGCGAAAAGAACTTGAATTCATTGTGAAAGGGGAAGAAAAATGACGATCCCTGTCATTGTTATGGCAAAAAGAACGCCTATTGGAAAAATGGGGGGAATGTTTAAAAACGTCCGCCCTGAACAACTGGCTGCTGCAGTCATCAAAGCGATTGTAGACGAGAGCGGAATCGATCCGCAGGAAATTGATGAAGTTATTTTAGGAAATGCGGTCGGTCCAGGAGGAAATATCGCTAGACTCTCACTCCTTTTAGCGGGGCTTCCCGATCAAGTTCCGGGTATTACTGTTGATCGCCAATGCGGATCAGGATTGGAAGCGGTGAATCTCGCTTGCCGGCTTGTCCAATCAGGAGCCGGCGACATTTATATTGCCGGAGGAGTCGAAAGTACAAGCCTTGCCCCTTGGAGAATTGAAAAACCTTTATCTTTATATGAAATGAAGCCACCTAAGATCTATACGAGAGCACGGTTTTCGCCGGAGTCGTTCGGTGATCCTGAAATGGGGGAAGCGGCGGAAAATGTTGCGGAAGCGTTTCAAATTTCAAGGGAAGAGCAGGACTTGTTTGCATACAGCAGCCATCAAAAAGCGGTTCAAGCGATGGAGAATGACAGATTCAGCAGTGAAATTGTCCCTGTAAATGGCATGGATCGTGATGAATGTCCAAGGAAAAGGTTGAGCTTGGAAAGGCTTCGTGCCATGAAGCCGATATTTAAAGAAAATGGCACAGTCACTGTTGGCAATTCTTGTCCATTGAATGACGGGGCTTGTGCCGTCCTTGTCATGTCTGAAAAAAAATGCCGAGAGCTTGGGCTTCTGCCCGTTCTGAAATTTGTCGATTGTACAAGTGCAGGTGTCGATCCGAACCTTTTAGGCATTGGTCCTGTTCCAGCAGTGCAACAGCTGCTGAAACGAACCGGCTTCCAAATGGAGGATATCGATTTAATCGAATTTAATGAAGCTTTTGCCTCTCAAGTATTGGCTTCTGTTAAGCAATTAAACATCCCATTGGAAAAGCTGAATGTGGGAGGAGGGGCTATTGCCATCGGACATCCTTATGGTGCTTCAGGCGCTATTCTTGTTGCAAGGCTTTGCACAGAAATGAAAAGATTGAGAGGCAAACGGGCAATCGCAACATTAGGAATCGCAGGTGGTCTGGGCCTCGCTACATTGTTTGAATTGTATGACGCATAAAACAAATCATTGGAAAGCGCGTTTTCGAAGCAGCTTTCCAATATCCTTGTGCGCCCGGCATGGGTGTAATCTATAGGGTGAAAGTCCCGAGCTGCGAAGGCAGAAGTAGCAGTTAGCTTAACGCAAGGGTGTCCGTGGTGACGCGGAATCTGAAGGAAGCGAGCGGCAAACTTCCGGTCTGAGGAACACGAACTTCATATGAGGCTAGGTATCACTGGGTGAGTTTGCAAGACAAAACAAAGCCCTTTCTGCCGAAGGTGATACAGAGTAAATGAAGCAGATGGATGGAAGGAAAGATTACACTCTTACCCGGGGAGGTCTGGCTGGCACGCCAAGTAACCTTGGTAACCTATCTAGTGATAGATAGCTGAACAGTCAGAAGTCAGCAGAGGTCATAGTATTAGTTGGTCTAGAACAACTAAGAAGGACCGAACAATTAAGAGAGAATAGCCCTTGGCATTCAGTGAGTCATGATGAACACAGAAAACGTAGTACCTCACTTGAGGGAGGAAGCGGTGAATCCCGTGGGAGATCTCTTGGAGGGTGGAGTGACCACTGGCATAAAGAGAACAGCTATTCACGGAAGTTATAAAGACTTGCGTCAATTATCTTAATTGAACCGCCGTATACGGAACCGTACGTACGGTGGTGTGAGAGGACGGGAGTTAATCGCTCCCTCCTACTCGATTCATTCGGCCAGACAAGTGGAAATAATCGCTTATCAGCGATGAATGGAATAGCTAAGCCTCAATCATCATTGCGAGCGGTATTTGTTTGATTGAGGCGAGCTAAAAGTATAAAAAACGTGCATATATTATTTTTCAGCGCTTCAGGCAAAGCGTTATGATTTGGAGCGTCGGAATCGAAAAAAATACCAAATGATGATTGCAGCAAATACAAGAACGGCGATCACAGCATAAATGATTTTTGAATAAATGTCTATGTATTCGGTAATGAGAGGCCAAGCTTCTCCTAATCCCGCGCCAACCGATACGAGAAATATATTCCATACGAGAGAACCGATCGTAGTGAAAATCAAAAATAAAACGAAATTCATGTTGGACATTCCAGCAGGAATGGAAATTAAGCTTCGCAATAACGGAATAACTCGGCAAAATAACACAGTCCATATGCCGTAACGGTCAAACCAATTGTCTGCTTTATGTATATCCTCTTTTGAAATTTTCAATATGTATCCCCAACGGTCAACAATTTTTTCCAACCTCTCAACATCTAGCAACAGACCGACGCCGTATAAAATGATTGCACCGACAACGGAGCCGCAAGTTGCCGCCAAAATAACTCCTGGAACTGTCAAGTTCGAATAAGTGGTCATAAAACCGCCAAAAGGAAGGACAATTTCGGACGGAATCGGTGGAAAAATGTTTTCTAGCGCAATAATTAAAAAAATTCCGAGGTAGCCATATTGCTCCATAAATTCTGTAATCCAGTTTTCCATTCAAGTTCCTCCTAATAAAGAACAAATTCTCTATATATTATACTAAAGAAATTGTCCAAAAAATGATCAAAAATAAAATCTAGCCAATTGACTGGATGTCCCTAAAGAAGTATATAAAGCTGATAAAGTACAAGTAGAACGGTGGACACAATGAAAATGTTTTTGGCTACTATTTGTTTTTTCTGTTTGTCGATGATTTTCAATTCTTTTTTATTTACTTTCGAGTGATTGGCTGCAATCCATTGTTTTACTTCCCATTTGTTTTGACAGGTCGCTAAATACGTTTCTCCATTTTTTCCAGTTGCATGAATAATAAAACGGCAAGTTTTTTTTGTACTCAAATAGTATTCCCAACCTTTTCAAAAAAAGATTTAGATTACTGTTATTTTATCAATTTCCAACTAACTTTCAACCTTATTTTATAATTATTTTCCATTTCAAAAATTATGAAAAATGAAAGGGGATTCATTATGTGCTGTCGTGCATGAAGTTTAACAAGAACTTTCATACTAAAAGTAACATCGTCTGGAGGTAGTTTTATGAATTCACTGATTATTTACGCCCATCCAAATCCAAACAGTTTTAATTACGCGATCTTGCAGACTACTGTACAAAAACTTCAGCAAAAGCAGCATGAAATTAGAATTCGGGATTTATATGAAATGAACTTTAATCCTGTCTTAAAAGAGGATTACTTTACAAAACACAATCCAGCCGTATCCAAAGCGATACAAGAAGAGCAAATGCATTTTTCGTGGGCAAAACAATTAATTTTTATTTATCCGACATGGTGGAACGGCATGCCCGCTATTTTAAAAGGATATATCGAAAAAATATTCACGAATGGCTTCGCTTTTACGTTTACGGATGAAGGGGCAAAAGGGCTTTTGCAAAATAAAAGAGCGATTATTTTTCAAACAACATCTCATCCGGAAAATTATTTAAAGCCGTATCAGTTAATTGCATCAATGGAGACAATCGTTGATGTCGGTATTTTAAATTTTTGCGGGATTGAAACAATCACTCATAAGTTTTTTTATTCGGTTCCTTATGTCGATGAAAATACGAAAAAGGCGATGCTAAAGGAAGTGGAAGATATTGTTGAAATGATTTAATTTTTTCGAAATATTCACTTTTTGACAGGGATCATGTATAATAGAAGTGATGCACCAAAACTAGAAAGGGAGTGGAGTTGGTTGGTCAAAAGCTTGCAAGATACGGTGACTTTACATAATGGTGTTAAAATGCCGTGGTTTGGTTTAGGCGTATATAAAGTCAATGAAGGGGAAGAAGTGATTCAAGCTGTAAAATCAGCAATTAAAGCGGGCTACCGCAGCATAGATACGGCGGCATATTATAAAAATGAAGAGGGAGTCGGAATTGCGATAAAAGAATCGGGAATACCGAGAGAAGAACTATTTATCACAACAAAAGTTTGGAATGACGATCAAGGCTACGACTCTACATTAAAAGCGTTTGATGACAGCCTAAATCGATTAGGATTAGACTATTTGGATCTATATTTAATCCACTGGCCAGTTTCAGGAAAATATAAAGAAACATGGAAGGCATTAGAACGGTTGTATAAAGACGGAAGAGTTCGGGCGATTGGAGTCTGCAACTTCCATGTTCACCATTTAGAGGATTTATTGCAAAGTGCGGAGATTAAACCGATGGTTAATCAGGTGGAATTTCATCCAAGATTAACACAGGAGGAACTTAGAAAATATTGCAAAGAGCAAAACATTCAATTTGAAGCTTGGTCCCCGCTTATGAGAGGTGGGCTTCTCGATAATGAAACTTTAGCCGAGATTGCTGAAAAATACAATAAAACGATCGCACAGGTGATTCTCCGTTGGGATCTTCAACATGAGGTCGTGACAATTCCAAAATCGACAAAAGAGCATCGAATTATTGAAAATGCTTCTATTTTCGATTTTGAACTATCTCAAGAAGATATGGAAAAAATCGATTCCCTCAATAAAAATGAGCGGATAGGTCCTGATCCTGATACTTTTTAAAAGGTAAGAAATAAGAAATCGGTAATACTACAAGCCTTTCCTATATGCTGTTCAGCAGCTTTTGAAAGGTGAAAAAATGCTTCAGCTTCAATGGAAATACATTTGTGAGCTTGAAGAAGAAATATGTTTGGAAATCTTTCCGGATAAATTGATTATTTTGCGATAGTGATTTGCAAATCATTCATCATTTTGCTGGAGCCAAGCGTATGAAGACGATTTATTGCAGTATGAACAAAATTTCTAAATATTGGAGATACGGATATTCTGTCCGCTTTTCCTGTTAAGATTGACAAAATTTGATTATTCAAAAAGCCGCTTTTGAAATAAAAGCGGCTTTAACTTTCTTGTGCAAGTTTTTGTTTTTCTCCGACAGACAATTGTTCCATATTGCCAAGCAGGCATTTACAGCTTCCATGTTTGTCATGAAAAGACAGGTTTTCCTTATTTTGATTTTGTCCAATTTTCCAGCGCTTCTCGAAAAACGCTTTTTTCCTGTGAACCGACGATACGATCGGCTTCTTTTCCGTTTACATAATGGACAAGCGTTGGAGTTGCATCAATTTTATACTCATCCCAGCCCTCTTCAAACTCAAGAAGGTTGTATTGGTAGATATCCACATTTAATTCTTTTGCCAAAGGCATTAAGATCGGTGTTGTGTTTTTACAGTGCGGGCAGGTAGAACTGAAAAAATAGACAATGACATCTTCTTGATTATTTAATTTTGTTTCTAGCTCATCCGGAAGTATGATGTTTTGATAATTTGGATCATCCAGCAGCTTGACGGTTTCAGGATGCAGGCTCGACTTTTTGTACGGATTTCCTTCCGCCTTTTGCTTATTTTGCAAATTTGTTACAATTGCCAGTGCCGCGAACAGTACAATAATGATTCCGCCGAATATAAGCAGTTTTTTCATATAATTTGGCGAGAAGACCCCGTAATTTTAAAAATTTTGGGGAAAGTATCGCCGTTATTCACTCCTTTCGTTCCTTTGCACTAAAAAATGTAAACCGATTTTCATAAATGACGGGAATGACGGCAACCGCAAAAAATAAATGTTTATCTTTCTAAGACCTCATGAACTTGCCGGATTGCGATTAAGTCTTAATATGGGTAAAAAAACATAATTGAAAGCTATAAATCCAAAGGTTTTGTTTGCTGGTCTATAGAATTTGCATCATTCGCCTCTTGAAAAATCTGAAAATAACGGAAACGTTATCCTTTCTGCCGTAAAATGAAAAAGCTTGTGAGGAAAATAATTGAAAAGCCAATTAAAGCCAAGAAAGGAATTGTAACGAATCCAAACCAATTAATGTAGTCGCTTGTACAAGGAACTCTTCCGCATGCGAGGCTATGTTCCCCCAAAAAAGGAATTTTTTGTATAGAATAATGGTAAATGGAAATCATGCCTCCCATAATGGACAAAGTTAAGGAATAGCTTGCAATTTTGTAATCCTTTTTTACTACAGCTATTCCAAGTATAACAACGAGCGGGTACATAAATATCCTTTGAAACCAGCACAATTTACATGGTTCGAAATGCATGATCTCAGAAAAATACAGGCTTCCTAAGGTAGAAATTAAAGAAGCGATCCAGCCTATCAACAGCAAATTGTCTTTTCGCTTATCATCCATCCAACTAACCTCTCTGTTTTCTTTCTAAAGGCATTATAATACATTTCCCCTGAATTAAAAATGATTTTGCGATGAAATCAATAAAACATCAGCTAAGAATTATTATCATTCATAAATTTTTACATATTGTTCAAACTATCAACGAAAGGAGTGAGACTATGGATAAAATTCGCGATATCATGTCTTCTAATGTCATTTCCGTTTCATCAAATCAAACTGTTCAGGAAGCTGCTCAGTTAATGAGACAGCATAATGTTGGTGCGATCCCTGTTGCAGATAATGGACAATTAAAAGGAATTATTACAGACCGTGATATTACGCTTCGCTCAACAGCTCAGGGCAAAAACGAAAGCACAACCGTTGCAGAAGTTATGTCGACAAACCCTGTATGCTGTAGTCCAGACGCGAGTCTGCAAGAAGCTGCCCAAATCATGGCACAAAATCAAATTCGCCGGTTGCCTGTAGTGGAAAATAATCAAGTTGTCGGCATGGTCGCATTAGGAGATTTAGCAACAAATAAGACTTCTGATGAAGCGGCAGGAGAAGCATTAACAAACATTTCTGAAAAAGATCTTCAATAACCCCTCTTGCAATCCCGGGATGGGAGTGCCTTGCTGAAAAAAGAGCGTCCGTTTGGCGCTCTTTTTTCCGTTCAGTGGCAAAGAGCTTTGTCGCTCGGTTTGTTTTTTTTCAAATGATACAAATAATACATAAATTTATAAATAACTCGAGAAATGGAAAGACGATCATTTGCGAAAAATATGTAAAAGCTGTTTCGAATAGTTCTAAAAATAGGGATGATCATCTCATTTCCATAAAATTTGTGATAAAATATTTCAGGAGAGAAAAAGAAGGGGAACTGGAGGGGTGTTAAGTTATGGCGAAATGGAAAGAAAATTATCAACGATGGATATCGAAAGAAGATATAGATCAAGAGCTAAAACAGCAATTACTAGAAAAAGCAGACAATGAACTCGAATTAGAGGACTGCTTTTATAAAAGCTTAGAGTTTGGTACAGGAGGAATGCGGGGAGAAATTGGCCCAGGCACAAATCGGATGAACATTTATACAATCCGCAAGGCTTCTGAGGGATTGGCAAGATATATTGAATCTTTTGGAGAAGAAGCCAAAAGACGCGGCGTGGTAATTGCTTACGATTCCCGCCACAAATCGCCGCAATTTGCTATGGAAGCGGCAAAAACTATCGCAACGCATGGTATTCAAACTTATGTATTTGATGAATTAAGGCCAACTCCTGAATTATCTTTTGCTGTCCGTTATTTAAACGCATTTTCAGGTGTTGTAATAACGGCAAGCCATAACCCGCCGGAATATAATGGATTTAAAGTTTACGGAGAGGATGGAGGTCAGATTCCTCCAAAAATAGCTGATGAAATCATCAAAAAAGTGAATGAAGTTGAAAATGAATTAGAAGTTGCTGTTGAAAATGAAGATATTTTAAAACAAAAAGGCTTGATTAAAATCATTGGAGCGGAAATAGACGAAGCATATAATGAAAAGATCAAAACGATTTCACTGAATCCTAATTTGGCAAAAGAAGTAGATGTAAAGGTCGTTTTTACGCCGCTTCATGGTACAGCCAATAAACCGGTTCGACGAGCTCTTCAATCATTAGGCTATCAAAATGTAACCGTCGTCAAAGAGCAGGAGCTTCCAGATCCAAATTTTTCGACAGTGGCTTCGCCGAATCCTGAGGAGCATGCAGCGTTTGAGCTAGCGATAAGAGAAGGGAAACGCATTGATGCTGATATTTTAATCGGAACTGACCCTGATGCTGACCGTTTAGGAGTTGCTGTCAAAAATGACAAAGGCGAATACATTGTGTTAACAGGAAACCAAACGGGTGCGATTTTGCTCAACTATATCCTTTCTGAGAAAAAGAAAAAAGGATTGCTGCCTGAAAATGGCGTTGTTCTAAAAACGATTGTTACGTCGGAAATAGGCCGCGCAATAGCGGAGGAATATGGACTAAAAACAATTGATACGCTTACCGGGTTTAAATTTATCGGGGAAAAAATTAAAGAATTTGAACAAACGAAACAATACAAATTTCAATTCGGTTATGAGGAAAGCTACGGATATTTAATTGGCGATTTTGCCAGAGACAAAGATGCCGTTCAAGCGGCCGTTTTAGCTGTTGAAGTATGTGCATTTTATAAGAAAAAAGGGCTCACACTTTATGACGGATTAATGGAAATTTTTAATCGATACGGGTATTACAGAGAAGGGTTAAAATCGTTAACCTTAAAAGGTAAGGACGGAGCAGAACAGATTAAGCGAATTTTAGAATCTTTCCGCCAAAATCCGCTTGCTGAAATTGCAGGTAAAACGGTTACGATTATCGAGGATTATTTAACAAGTGAACGTACATTGCTTCAATCGAACAAAAAGGAAACAATTGATTTGCCAAAATCAAATGTATTGAAATATTTCCTTGAAGACGGATCTTGGTTCTGTTTGCGGCCTTCGGGAACCGAGCCGAAAGTGAAATTTTATTTTGCTGTTCAGGCCGATTCACTGAATAATAGTGAAAAGGCATTGGAAGAATTAATAAATGCCGTAATGGAAAAAGTAAATGATATTCTGACAGTTAAAAAAGCTTAACTCCATTTCGATTGAGATCCCTTCAGTCTGTCCAATAAGTCTTAAAAATAAGAGCGAGGGAGAAAAACAAGACGTTTTTCCACCCTCGCTTTTTCGTTTACGCTCTTAAAAAAGCGGGCTAAGTCCCGAGTTTTGGCAAAGTTGATAGCCGATTATAGCAGCGGATCAATAGCCATGAAAAAAGGCTCCTGAAAAAACGGGCTTTCGGCAAAAACGATCGCCGCTTTCAGCATTGAAGCAATAACTTAAACGACTAAAACAGAAAGAAAAAGCAACCCCATTTTTCAGAAATAACTTTTCTGAAAAAAGGTTGCTTAAACTATTGAGTCACCTTTCTGGAAACTATTTCAGCGCGATTTCCGGTTCAACCTCTGTTACGTTTTCTAATGCATGGTCAATATAACGAAGTAAAGCATATAGTTTATGCTCAATAATTTGATAATCGTGTTCAAAATTATAAGCGTGTAAAAAATGCTCAATTTTTTTGGAAAGAAAATCGTCGTTTGTGCGCACCATTAAAATAATCAAATTGTCCCATTGCGAACGGTGCGTGTAATATAATGCTTTGTCGTAATCCATTTTATTCATAATAAACATCCCTCCCTAAAAGGAGTTATGTTTATTGTATGAATAAATCGGTTTTTTGTACCGTTGCAAATGTTGGACATAACAACAGCCGTTTCTTTCAAAACAAATGTATAAATGCCTCATTCAAAAAACGAAAGACCATTTAAGGCTTTTTTCTACTTCACATTAAACAAATGCTTCAATTCGTTTTGATTTATGATTAAATCAGCGAGTGTGTACTGATCCAGCACTTGTAAATAAGCTTGCAAGGCTTGCTGGAAAACATGGCGCAGCCTGCAGGCGGATGTGATCACACATTCGCTGTTTTTTTCATTAAAACATTCGACAAGATGGAAATCTTCTTCAGTTTTTCTGACCACATCGCCAATATTTATTTCGGATGCAGGACGTGCTAAACGGAAACCGCCATTTCGTCCTCGAATCGTTTCAATATACCCGTTTTTCCCAAGCTGGTAAATGACCTTCATTAAATGGTTTTTTGAAATGCCGTACACATCCGCAATTTCTTTAATATTGGATAATTCCTCTCGGTTTTTCGTGCCAATGTAAATGAGCACACGGAGCGAATAGTCAGTATAGTTTGTAAGACGCATTGGCCTCCCTCTCTTTGTCCGTACTAGCTCCATTATACACTGATGGATAATTTAGGTTCAAAAATGTGACATCTTTTCAAAAGATGTATTTAAAATATTGCTTTTAAGACGAAGATCAACTATTTTAAAGATATATATAAAATACATCTTTTTTCAAAACAAAGGAGTGCAAATTTATGTTATCCGAACGTACTATTGAAATTATAAAGTCCACCGTGCCAGTTTTAGCTAAGCAAGGAACAGAAATCACAAGTCATTTTTATAAACGAATGCTTTCCAATCATCCGGAGTTATTAAATATTTTTAATCATACAAACCAACAGAAAGGAAGACAGCAAACAGCGCTAGCAACCACACTTTATGCTGCTGCCGAGCGCATTGATCAATTGGAGACGATTTTGCCAGCTGTGAAGCAAATTGCTCATAAACACAGAAGCTTAGGGGTTAAAAAAGAACACTATCCAATTGTCGGCGAAAATTTATTAGCAGCTATGAAAGAAGTGTTAGGCGATTTAGCAACAGATGAAATTATTTCTGCGTGGGAAGAAGCTTATAACGAAATTGCAAACGTATTTATCGAATTGGAGCAACGAATGTATGCTGACGCTGAAAATATGGAAGGTGGCTGGAAAGACTTTAAGCCGTTTGTTGTTGTAGATAAAGTAAAAGAAAGCTCTGTTATTACATCGTTTTACCTAAAACCGAAAGATAATGCTGTATTGCCATCATTCCTGCCCGGACAATATGTTACCGTAAAAGTAAAAATAGACGGCCATCAATATTTGCTGAATCGTCAATACAGCTTATCAGACGCTCCTGGCAAAGAATATTTTCGAATTTCTGTTAAACGTGAGGCAGAACCGGATCAACCAAAAGGGGTCGTATCGAATTACCTGCACGATGATGTTCAAATTGGAGATGAGCTTAATATTAGCGTGCCTGCTGGCGATTTTACATTGGATGTCACGCAAAACTCGCCGGTTGTTTTCATCAGCGGCGGTGTTGGAGTAACGCCAATTATGAGCATGCTGAATACAATAGCAAAAGAAAATCCTTCTAGACCGGTTCGTTTTGTTCACTCTGCTAAAAATGAAGATGTTCATGCTTTTCGTTTGGAAGTAAAAGAGTTAATGAACAGGTTGCCAAATGGAACATCCTTTATTTGTTATACGGAGCCGTCACGTCAAGAAAGCGCCAATCATACAGGTTATATGACTAAAGACATTCTTAAGCAATTCATATCTGAAAATGCAGATTATTTTATTTGCGGCCCTGTGCCATTTATGAAAGCAGTCATTAATTATTTAAAGGAGCTGGGGGTTGCTTTTGAAAATATTCATTACGAATTTTTTGGACCAGCTCTACAAATTGCGCAGCCTGAAGGTTCGACCATTTAATGTAGTTTTTCCAAAAAAGTTTTTAATATTTGGTGCCGTGAGAAGGCACCATTTTTTTTATAAGATTGTGTATTTTTGAACAGGAATGTCTCCCTTTTTTGCTTTTCGTTTGGTGACAGGCAGTTCAAGATGTGAAATGGAAATAGTGCAATCTGACACAACGTTCAAAATGTTTTTCATCATCTCCCGTTTGTTTTCATAAATTGTTGTAAGGAAAAAGAAGGGGGATGAACAATGAACAAGGAGGATCATAAAGTTCTTCAATATGCAATTGAAGAAATAACAGAAATCGCAAAGGGGTTTGGTCTTGATTTTTATCCGATGAGATATGAAATTTGTCCAGCTGATATTATTTATACATTTGGTGCATATGGAATGCCGACTCGTTTCTCCCATTGGAGCTTTGGAAAGCAATTTTATAAAATGAAGCTCCATTATGATTTAGGTCTTAGTAAAATTTATGAACTGGTGATTAACTCAAATCCTTGTTATGCCTTTTTGCTTGATACTAATTCTCTTATTCAAAATAAACTAATTGTTGCACATGTCCTCGCGCATTGTGATTTTTTTAAAAACAATATTCGCTTTAGTAATACGAAACGGGATATGGTCGAAAGCATGGCGGCAACAGCGGAAAGAATCAAGAAATATGAACTTTTATATGGAAAAAGAGAAGTGGAAAAATTTTTAGACGCGGTTTTATCCATCCAAGAACATATTGATCCGTCTTTAGTTCGGACAAAACTTTCTTGGAGCTTGGATGATGTTGATGAGGAAGAAGAGCTTAAGACATACAAAACACCGTATGATGATCTCTGGTCTTTAGGAGAAAAAAAAGAAAAAAGTGAACAGACAATCAAGAAAAAGAAAAAATTCCCTCCCAAACCGGAGAAAGACGTGCTTTTGTTTATCGAAGAGTATAGCCGGGAGCTTGAAGACTGGCAGCGTGATATTTTAACAATGATGAGAGAGGAAATGCTATACTTTTGGCCTCAGCTTGAAACAAAAATAATGAATGAAGGCTGGGCGACGTATTGGCACCAGCGGATCATGAGAGAGCTGGATTTGACCTCTGATGAAGCAATTGAATATGCTAAATTAAATGCGGGTGTCGTACAGCCGTCAAGAACGAGCATTAACCCTTATTATTTAGGTTTAAAAATATTTGAGGATATCGAAGAAAGGTATAACAATCCGACCGAGGAAATGAAAAAGCGGGGAATTCAACCCGGTTCGGGCAGGGAAAAGCTGTTTGAGGTGCGGGAAATTGAATCGGATATTTCATTTCTTCGCAACTATTTAACAAAAGATCTTGTTATGCGGGAAGACATGTACTTATTTCAAAAACAAGGCAAAGACTATAAAATTGTTGATAAAGATTGGGAAAAAGTGCGGGATCAGCTCGTAAGCATGAGGGTGAATGGCGGTTTTCCGTACATTACGGTAATGGATGGGGATTATATGAAAAACGGCGAACTATATTTAAAACATTGGTATGAAGGGATTGAACTTGATATTAAGTACCTTGAAAAGGTGCTTCCATACATTTATCAGCTTTGGGGGAGAGGTGTCCATTTAGAAACGATTATTGAGGATAAACCTGTTTTATTTAATTTTGACGGCCGGAATGTCCATCGAAAATATTTGTAATGATGGGGCTGTCCAGAAAGTCAAAATCCATTGAAAACGAAACATCATAAACATTGATATATCAACATTGCTAAAACATTAAAGGGACGTCTATAAGCCGGAAAATCGACTTATTAGACAGCCCCACGGAATTTGTTTTTAGGCTTTAGGAAAAACGGTATCAGCATCATTTTTTAAGATGCTTCTTCTTTTGCTTCCACAGGGGAAGCTTTTTTCTTTTTTAAATATCCGGCAAAAATAACGCCTGCAACAAGAATAATGGTTAAGCCCCATTTTAGAAGCGGGTTTTCTTCAAAGAAGCCTTTTAGAAATTTTTCATCTACGATCATTTTGGCTGCTGTAAAGGCAATAACGGCAGCCCCAATTGTCACGATAACTGGGAACCGTTCAATCCATTTGATGATGAGCGTGCTGCCCCACACAACGATTGGAATGGAAATTAACAATCCGATTATGACTAAAAGGAACGATCCGTGCGCGGCACCGGCAACCGCTAAAACATTATCAAGCCCCATTAAAGCGTCTGCTACAATGATCGTTTTCATAGCGGACCAAAAGCTATTCCCGGTATCGACGTTATGTTCTTTTTTATCGATGAGAAGTTTATAGGCGATCCAAAGGAGAAGAATTCCGCCGACTAATAGCAGTCCAGGGATTTTTAAAAGCCAAACAACCGCAAGCGTCGCAATTGCCCGGATAAAAATCGCTCCAAATGTCCCCCATATAATGACCTTTGTTTGTTGGTGTTTCGGCACATTTCTAGCTGCTAAACCGATTAGAATGGCATTATCACCAGCTAAAACAAGGTCAATGATAACAATCGAAAGTAATGCTGAAAAAAACTCAGGTGAGAATAGTTCCAATATTTATCACTCCTCAAATATTTTATACTCATTTCGATGTTTTTATCCTTTGTTATGCAAGACAATATTTTTCCTGTAATTCCTTCGGAGCCATTTTGATCATTTGCTGCATGATAAAAGTAAATATAACGACATCATCCACAATTCCAATTAAGGACAGGAAATCTGGTATTGCATCGAACGGCAACAGGAAATATCCAATTATGAAAGCGATCGAGAATAGCTTTTTTTTCCTATTCACCTCCTTCGATAAGAAAAATTCAAATATAAAAGGGAAAAATGAACGAAAGTTATAAATGAACCGAATTCTTTTCCATATTTTTCTCATCGTTTTCCCCTCCACTAGGTTTATTTTTTAAAATTTGTATTGTGTCATGATCCAGACTATCGATTCCTTCTTCAAACACTAATGTTGTTTTAAAACGGTATGTTAAACTGTCTGTTGTTGCGGGAAGATGCTTTGGTAAAACAAATTCAAAAGGAATTTTTGCGCAATCAGCTGGATCGATTATGTCAGGAGCGAATAACGTAATGGAGGCGATTGATTGCTGATCAGCCTGATTGTTTATTTTCATAAGATCACATTGCAGCTGCTTAATCTTTTGAGTTATAGTGCCTCCTTTAATGTAGAGCGTGCCTGTTACTTTTTCTCCTGGAGAATACGTTTCTTTATCCAGTACAAGATCGACTGTTGCAGAGCCTATTCCGATTTTGGACATATATTTTCTAAGCAGCAACTCAAATCATCCTCCCAAAAATTGTTTTAAGATGCAAAAAGACCTTTGCCATTTTTATGGCAAAGGTCTCGCTAACAACATCCAGTTGTTCAATAAAGCCGGTGGATTCCTCCACGAAATGACGACTTTATTGTTAAGCTACTCCCCTTTGGGAATTTTTATTCTTATTCCGTTTTTCTAATTTGATTATATTGGTCAAATTGCGATTTGTCTAGTATTTTTTTTACTGAAGTAAATGTGTTTTGCAAAATGTCGAACAAATAACAATTTATAAAAATAATAAGGAATTTCAATAGTTCAAATGGAAAATCCACGATATAATAAGGATAACATGATGATTTTGAGTATAGAATAGATAGGAGAATGATGTATTGAAAATGAAAAAGTATCTTCCGCTTATCATCATTGGTATTGCCATTCTTATACTAATACCGTTCAGCATCCCGATATTGCTTGCGCTGCTTACAGCTCTTGTACTTGAAAAGCCTATCAGCATTCTCCAAAATCGATTTAAAATAAAAAGACCTTATGCAGTTTTGCTCATTTTTGTTGTTTTTTTACTCTTATTATGTATTCTAGGCTTTGGTTTGATAAACTTTATATATACAAACTTTGTGAGTTTTATAGAAAATATCCCTTTATATGTTAGAAAATTCAATCATGATTTTATTAATCCTCTTCTTGATACGTGGGAAAATTATTCCGCTTCCCTTCCAGAAGGTGTCATGACGTCTATTGAAATTTCCATTAATAATTCTGTCAATGCAGTTGACGGTCTTGTGAAGCAATTGATGGAATCGCTCATATTATTTGTTTCCGGCATTCCCGGCTTTTTCATTGAAGCGCTGATTTACTTGATTGCTCTTTATTTAATCAGTTTGGATCTGCCGAAAATATGGGCTTCGCTCGAGACCATGCTGACAGAAAAAACGAGAAATAAAATAAAATATGTTGTGAATGATCTTTATAAAGCAGGCTTCGGCTTTATTAAGGCGCAAGTTATTTTAAGTTTACTGACATTTATACTAGCTTATATTGGGTTGGTGCTGCTTCGTGTGGATTATAGCTTGATTTTGGCGATCATTATCGTGGTTGTTGACATCCTTCCAATATTGGGAACAGGATCGGTGCTGGTTCCTTGGGCTATTTATGCATTTAGCCAGGGGCAAACCAATCTCGGAATAGGATTAGTCGTCTTATTTCTTGTGATCACTGTCGTCAGACGTGCTGTCGAACCGAAAATTATGTCAACCAACATGGGAATAAGCCCTCTAGCCGCCTTGATCAGCATGTTCATTGGACTAAAGATGCTCGGTATATTAGGTTTATTTTTAGGTCCAGTTGTTGTGATTTTGTTTGAAACATTGCGAAGAGCAAACATCATAAAGCTTAACATAAAAATTTAAAAAGGTTTTCCTTAAATTTGAGCGGAAAATTTGGATTAGAAGCAATAGGAGGATTGAAAAAAATTGCTTAGAATATGTAAATACATGATATTCTAAATATTGGAATGAATGTTGCAAAATTGGATGCGGGAGGCAAGCATTTTGTTTAAATCAAAACTTCATTTTTGGACGTTAGAAATACTTTTGATCATTTTGATCTTATATTTCAGCACAAAAATATCTTTTCTTTTTGAGCCCATTGTGATCTTTATAACTACTTTGTTTTTTCCCATAATTATTTCCGGTTTTCTTTACTTTTTGTTTGCTCCGATTATTGGCTTTCTTGAAAAGCGAAAAATTCCAAGAGTGCTGGCCATTTTGATTTTGTATATCGTGTTTATCGGCGGAATTTCGATCGCCATCGGATTGGTAGGGCCTACGATTGTTAAGCAGTTTAATGATTTAATTCGAAACATTCCTTTTTATATAACAAAAACGAGAGAAATCATTGAAAACCTGTATCAAACAAGCTGGTTCCAATGGGTATTGACGCAAGATTATTTTTCCATTGAAAAAATTGAGAGCACCATTACGCAATATGCATCGAGAATTACAAATAATATTACGAATGGCGTTCAGTCCGTTTTCAGCGTTATCACAAATATAACACTCATTATTGTCACGGTGCCGTTCATTTTATTTTATATGATCAAGGACGGACATAAGCTGCCGCATCAGGTCGTAAAGTTTTTTCCGAGTGATTTCCGCGATGAAGTTATGATTATCTTAAAGGAAACAGGCGAAACCTTATCTACCTATATTCAAGGACAAATGCTTGTTTCCATGTTTGTCGGGCTCTTTACGTTTATCGGATACTTAATCATTGATCTGCCGTATGCTTTGCTGCTTGGAATAACTGTGGCAATCACCAATATTATTCCGTATTTAGGTCCGTTTATTGGGGCTGCTCCGGCCGTTATTGTCGGCTTGCTCGATTCACCTTTTAAAGCACTTCTTGCGATTATTGTCGTGACAATTGTTCAGCAAATTGATGGGAATGTGATTTCTCCGTTTATTATCGGCAAGAGGCTTGATACACATCCGTTGACCATTATTATTTTGTTGCTTGTTGCAGGAAATATCGCGGGAATTTTGGGGATGATTTTGGCTGTTCCAACATATGCTGTAACCAAAACGGTTGTGATTAACTTATATAAATTAATTAAACTGAGGAAAGGGATTAAAAAGACGTAATTCAAAATATAAGCCGCTTGAAAAAGCTCAAGCGGCGTTTTTGGTTTTAAATGATGATTTAGGAGGTTTACAGAGTCGGGATGACAGGATTCGAACCTGCGACCCCCAGCACCCCATGCTGGTGCTCTACCAAGCTGAGCTACATCCCGCTGGACAATCTGTATTATAAAGAAAAAATCAAACCATGACAATATGATTCAAATAAGTTTTTAAAATATAGCGCCTAGTTGGAAGCCGAGAAAGGCAAACAAAAGACCGAACGCATAGCTTGAAAGAAAATAGCAAATGGACACTGTTTTTTGTTTTTCTGTTAACAGCTGTTTATTTTCAAGCTGAAACGTAGAAAAGGTGGTAAAGGCTCCTAAACATCCCGTTCCAAATAACAGTAGATATGCTTCTGAAATATTCATGCCGATCAAAAGGCCGAGCAGGAAAGATCCGCTGACATTGATAATAAATGTCGCGACAGGGAACTTCATATTGCTTTTCTTTTTAATCCAATTGGTGACGATCAAGCGGGCATTAGCTCCTAAAAAACCTCCGATTCCTACAACGATAAAGTTGAAAAGCATTACTCTTCACTCCTATTCATGATCGGCCGTTCGTGCGTTGTGCTGGGAAAGCATTTTTCGGCCAAGATGATAACCAGACGAAACAAATAAATAACCGCCTATTAAGCTTGACAATGTATACATAATGGCTGTTTCCCATTTATCGGCAATCATCAATTGAATGTTCTCAAAACTAAAAGTTGAAAATGTAGTGAATGCCCCGATTAAGCCAGTACCGATCGCTGCGGCAAAATGGGGAGGAAATCCTTTTATTTTAAATACATATTCAGTCAACCATCCCAAAAGAAAACTTCCAGCCAAATTGGCTAAAAGTGTCGCTGCTGGGAAAGATCCTGTCCAAAAGCTGGAAGTCCATAGGCCGACACTGTATCGAAGGCAGGCACCTGCTATCCCGCCCAAACCGACTAATAAATAAATCATTATCTTCACCTCGCAATGGTGGAAAACAACATAGCTCTTTTTAGCCAATATGATTTTCTTAATCTTCGTGAAAACTATATTTCTTTTTTAGGGCATCGCCTTTGTAATTGCTTCTATAATGAACGCAATACAAGCTAAAAAGATGGTCAGTAAAGTTGAACATAACAATATGTTTCTGATGACGACAGCAGCTTTGTCGTATCTGCTGAAAGTTTGAAAAGCAAAATATACAAAGATGCCTAATAGAATCGAGGCAAACCAACTTATAAAGCCTGTTTTTGTAGCTAATTTTTGCCAATCAAACATCCAAAAATATAGAATAGCGAAATGAATTGTTACTAACAAAATTGACATTATGATCAAGGTTGATTTTAACATAAGATCCCCTCCGCACATATTATACCATGGCATGGAAAAATGGGATGCTTAGGTTCCCAAAAAGATAAGCTCTTTTAAAAGAAAGTAGTTGCTTATCGAACAATTCTTTCATAGCATTCCTTTTGGTTTGGCAGCAGATAAAAAAACGGGCAGTCTCTGCTGCCCGTTATCATGAGAACGTAAATTTTTACAACTCATCAAAGCCGTTATCAATCGTGTTGACTTTTGTATATTGTCTCGATTTTTGTTCAAAGAAGTCTGATTTTCCTAAGTCCACTTCTTCGTAAGCCCGTATCCATTTCAAAGGATTTGTCCGATAGCCTTCAAAAGGACGTTCGAATCCCAGCTGATTGGCACGGAAATTCGCATAAAATTTAATATAGCTCTCCACATCTTTTAAATGCAGGCCTTCAATGTCATTGCCGATAATTACACCGGCCCATTCGATTTCCAGCTCGGCTGCTTTCATAAATGTTTTCGAAACGAATTGTTTCAGTTCATCTGTATCATATTCAGGATATTGCTTCAGCACCGCTTTGAAAATTTTTTCAAACAAACCTACGTGTATTTGTTCATCACGGTTAATGTAGTTAATCATCGTGCTAGTGGCTACCATCTTTTGGTTTCTGGCTAAATTATAAAAGAATGCGAAACCGGAATAGAAAAATAAACCTTCCAGTATGACATCAAAGACGATCGATTTTAACAAATTCTCCACATTCGGATTTTCTGCAAATGCTTTATACCCGTTGGTGACAAATTCATTTCGCTTCCTTAAAACCGGTTCGTTCCGCCAATATTCAAATACTTCATCCTGTACGTTTTTAGGCACGATGCTTGAAAGAATATACGAATATGAATGGTTATGAATCACTTCCTGCTGAGCGAGCAAAATCATTAAGGCGTTTATGCTCGAGTCTGTAATATAATCAGCAACTTTTCCGGCATAATCGGTTTGAATGCTGTCTAATAAAGCTAAGAGGCCGATAATTTTTAAAAATGCGTCCTGTTCTCTTTCTGAAAGCTCAGGAAATTGCTTCACATCTTGAGCCATATTAATTTCAAAAGGTGTCCAAAAGTTTGCGAGCATCCGTTTATATTTTGGATATGCCCACGGGTAGGCGACATCATCCCAATTGAGCACGTTGGAACATTTTCCGTTCACTATTGCTGTTGAACGGTTTGGTGCATCAGGATCCATAATAACTCGTTTTGTTAATGTTTGCTCCATATTACTTCCTCCTTAACTTGCACATGATTCACATTCATAAATGTCGCTTGATGTCGAACGGACATAATACGTTGTTTTTAATCCGGATTTCCAAGCTGTCAAATGAAGCTCCAGCAATTCTTTCGCTTTAATCGTGTTTAGGACGTAAAAGTTGAAGGAAATGGACTGGTCAATATGTTTCTGGCGCACTGCATTTTGTTTGATGCTCCATGTTTGGTCGATCAAATAAGCGGATTTATAATACCAAGTCGTTTTCGCATTTAAGTCGGGAACGGTAACTGGAATTTTGTAGTCTTTCTTTTCCTCTGAATAAACTTTTTGGAAAATTGGATCGATGCTTGCTGTGCTTCCGGCTATAATGGAGGTCGATGCGTTCGGTGCGACCGCCATTAAATAGCTGTTGCGAATCCCAAAAGTCTGCACTTTTTCCTTTAATTCCTGCCATTTTTTTGACGTATAACCGCGGATTTCAAAATATCGCCCTGTATCCCACTCCGAGCCTTTAAAGAGAGGGTATGCGCCTTTTTCTTTTGCGAGCTCCATACTCGACTGAATGGTTAAATACGCAATTTTTTCATATAGTTGGTCGACAAATTGGACTGCCTCGTCGCTTTCCCATGTAATTTCCTTTAGTGCAAATAAATGATGCATGCCAAACGTTCCAAGACCGATTGCACGGTATTTTTCATTTGTAAGCTTTGCCTGTAATACCGGAATGTTATTTAAATCGATAACGTTGTCCAGCATCCGCACTTGAATAGGGATTAAACGTTCCAGAACGTTGTCTGGAACAGCCCGTGCCAAGTTGATGGAAGAAAGGTTGCAGACGACGAAATCGCCGGGCTTTTTCACAATGACAATTTTTCCATCTTCAACATATTGTTCTTCAACAGTAGTAGCACTTTGATTTTGCGCAATCTCTGTGCATAAATTGCTGCAATAAATCATGCCGGCATGCTTGTTTGCGTTTTTTCGATTCACTTCATCCCGATAAAACATAAAAGGCGTTCCCGTTTCAAGCTGGCTGATCATAATCCGTTTCATTATTTCAATCGCAGGCACTTTTTCTTTAGATAAGGAAGGATGATTCACGCACTCAAAATATTTTTCCCGAAAGCTGCCGTTACCTTTTTCTTCATCATAATAATCTTCCAGACTGAATCCCATGACTTTGCGAACTTCGTGGGGATCGAACAAATACCAGTCCCCGCGCTTTTCAACTTGCTCCATAAATAGGTCAGGAATGCATACACCTGTAAATAAATCATGGGTGCGCAGCCGTTCGTCTCCGTTATTTAATTTTGCATCTAGGAAGGCGAAAATATCTTTATGCCAAACATCCAAATAAACGGCAATTGCTCCTTTTCTTTGGCCGAGCTGGTCGACGCTCACTGCCGTATTATTTAATTGCTTCATCCAAGGAATGACACCTGATGAAACTCCTTTGAACCCCCGGATATCGCTTCCGCGGCTTCTGATTTTCCCTAAATAAACTCCAATGCCTCCGCCGCTTTTAGAAACATTGGCAATATCAGTGTTCGAATCATAAATGCCTTGAAGGCTGTCGTCTACCGTATCAATAAAGCAGCTTGAAAGCTGACCGACTGATTTTCCTGCATTAGCCAATGTAGGTGTTGCAACCGTCATATATAAATGGCTCAATGCCCAATACGCTTCCTTTACAAGATGCAAACGTTTGGACGGATGCTCGTTGATCATTAACGTCATAGCGATGATCATAAAACGTTCCTGTGGAAGCTCAAATGTTCGTTTATGAAAATCTTTAGCTAAATACCGGTCGTAAAGGGTCCTTAATCCGATGTATGTAAACAGCTTGTCCTTCTCAGGATCAATGGCATTTCCCAGCTCCATAATTTCCTCTTTTGAATAATGCTCTAGCAAAAGAGGGCTGTAGATTCCAAGATCGGTTAATGTTTCGATTAACAAATAAAAATCGCCGTAGCCCGGTTGGTTGTAATTTCTGTTTTGGCTCGCTTCATAGTAAATTTTTTCAAGAAATACGTGTGCAGCTAAAAAAGTCCAATCCGGCTCACTTTCCGAAATGTTTGCTAAAGCTTCAATAATCAGCAGGTTTGTAAATTTTTCAAGATCATCAATCTGCTGGTATTGTAGGGTTGTCGACACTCTCTCGCTGTATTCATGAAAGGAAAGGGATGGAAACTTTTTTTCAAGCTGTCTTAGATAAAGCTCCCAATCGCTCCTGTTAAAATGATTTTGAAAAACCTCGTATAGATTTAATGCTTTCGTAATATTCATCAAACATCCTCCTTATCAAAATAAAAAACCGCTCAGGAAGCTGAGCGGATCAAACGATGATTAAAAGGGAGGCAGTTTACAAGGCGAAACTACTCCATTCAAACCATCGTTTCATCTTCCCAACCCCCGAAGAATTAGAAACGTTCGGACAAAGGCAGGTCTCCTGACTCGTGCTTCATCCTACTTTGAATCCTTCCCATACGAAACGTACAGTGGATTATTCATTTCGTAGCACTCACAGTTGCGGGGACAGTTCCGGATTCTCACCGGATTCCCTTTTAAGCTGAAAACAGCACCTTTGTCGTTAGGTTTTCAATATATAGTATTTAATTGTTTTTGATTACACAATATATAGATTTTTGATGTTATATATTCATCATAATCGTACTTGGCGAAAATTGCAATAAAAAAGTGAGGCTGATTGAAATTTTGCAACCTCACGAAACAATTAATGAAACTGAATATCAATTTTCTTTTTGTTGTTTTCGGTTTGTTTTGGAATACGGATTTCCAAAACGCCATTTTTATATGTCGCGCTCACTTCTTCTTCTTTTACATTTGCCGGCAATGCAACAGCGCGGTGAAACCGCCCTACAAACCGTTCGCGTCTATGCATTTCTTCTTCCTTTACTTCTTTGCTTCTTTGAATTGTGCCGCTGATCGTAAGAACGTTGCGATCAAGATGAATGTCAACGTCTTCCTTTTTTTCAAGGCCGGGCAAATCACACGTAACAATTACTTCATTAGCAGTTTCATGAATATCAAGCCGGGGGGTATTCATAGTCTCAAAGTTTTCAAAAAAATGCGGGAAGCTTTCAGAAAAAACGCGATTCATGTTTCGTCTAAATTGGTTGATCTCAGAAAAAGGATCGTAAGGAATGAGAGCCATATGATTGTTCCTCCTTTGATTTTTTTACAGAAAATATTATTTGTGTTGAGAAGAGAAATATACATAAAGCAGAGTTTAAATTACTGTAGTTGAGCAATTTTCATTACAATAATTACCATGTAAAAAGAGACAAACGGAGTACCCCTTATGCCACATGAAGCTGTTTTTTAACGACATCAATGGGAATATCTTGTTTCGCTGCATCGTAAATAAACTCCACGAGGCTATGTCCTTTCTTCTTTCGAAGGAAGTCAAGCCCGGTAGAGAAATCGCTGTTGGATTCGACCATACTGTACACATAAGCGAGTTGCACCAAGATCCAATACCGTTTCACCGCCCGACGTTGACGAACGCGGTACCCATCGAGCTTCAGCTGGTCTTTCGCTTGTCGAAAAAAGCATTCGATCGACCAACGCTGGGCATAGTAGCGCAAGATCTCTTCATCGCTTAGCTCCCGGTCGGTGCTCAAGACGCAGTGAAGATGTTCAGGTGTCATCGGCTGATCGGCTTTCCAAGCCAACAACACAACGGCATCATCGAGACCTTTCAGCGCTCCCTCGTAGCGATACACGCGATAACGCTCTTCTCCCACCGTGACGAGATGGGTGTCGTTCGGTTCGATATAGCGGGCAAACTGTTTGGCTTGGATGGCGATGCCTTTTGGATAAAGAACCCGATTCGTCTTGAGCATCGCAATGACGTGGAATCCTTTTTTCAGGCAGGCTTCCACGAGTGTTTTCGATGGGTACCAAGAATCCATCAGCACATAAACAGAACCGTGCACATCCAAAGAAGAAAGCATCTCGATGGCCCATTGACCCTTGCTTTTCCCATCCGCCTTGTCGTAGAGGCGAAACGCAAAGGGAAAGGCTTGCGTCATCGTATGAACCATGAGCCAGACGAGAGAGTGTCCCCAAATCGACTTTTTGTCCGCGTGAGAATAATGCCAATTACACCCTTCAATAGCGTGTTTCGCCTGTGACGAAGGCTTCGTTTTTCGGCAGATCGTATCATCGATCGAAACAAAAATGGGGTGATTCTTTCGCTTGGCCGTTCGTTCCACATGACGAAGCATCCACTGCTGGAGTTTGCGAAGCAAGATTTCTTCATCCCAAGGGCTTTTCGTGAAAAAATGGCTCAGTGTCGTTCGATGGTTGGGATGAAAGCTCTCATGATGCAGATCGGTCAAGGTTCCCACAAATCCTTTCGTTGTCAGCGCATCGATAATATGAACGAGATGCTTCATGACCGGCTTAGAGAAATAAAGGGCCAGCCCCAACATTGCGAAAAACTTGTCGATTCCTTGGTGATGTGGTAGTCTATTCATGAGACATGAACCTCCTTGAGAATGGTTTGGTGACACATCTATTCTAATCAAGGAATCGGGTTCATGTCTCCTTTTTTGTTCGGATGTAAATTTATGTTAGTGAATTTGCTCATCTACAGTAAATTACTGTTTTTAATCATAAAAATATAAATAAGTCCGCTGCGTCCAAATCGTTTCGTGTTTGTTGCTTTTAAAAGCACAACCTAGCAAAACTTGGTGAACGAATGGATAGCATATTGTTGTTATTAAACAAGAGTTTACATACGAAGAAAATTAAGTAAGCTGCTTAATTGCAGCCATGCTGGGAATTAACAGATCAAGCTGGATAAATTCACAATGATTGGAAACCGCTGTGGACAACTTTATAAATTTAAAAATTATTCATTCGTTGCACATTCTGAAACAACGATGTTGTGAAGCCAATCTGCAGGCAATAATATAAAAAACAATAATAAAAAAATTTGGAATATTAAAAAATATAAAGAAGGGAGTGAAAAGCTTTTTAACCTTGCAATTCAAAAAATGAAAGCGTTTAACTAATGCTTTTAGGGGGGTATAAAATGGTGGGAAAAGGTAAATTTTGGAGTGTTCTTTTTATTACTATAATGTTGATTTTATCAGGTTGTTCAGGATCGGCTGTAAGCAATAGCAAGTCTAATTCCAGCGGTGAAAAAGATACAATCAAAATTGGCGTCATCCTTTCTTCAACTGGAACATTCGCTCCGCTTGCGGAAAGCATTAAAAACGGATTTAACCTTTATCTTGAAGAAAATGATAACAAGTTGGGCGGAAAAAAGGTGGAAATAAAATTTGAAGATGATGAAGCAAACCCGCAAGTTGCTTTAAGGAAATATCGCCAATTAGTCAAGAATGAAAAAGTAGATATACTTGTTGGACCAATTTCTTCAGCAGTCGCTTACGCATTGAGAGACGAGGTGGAGAAAGACAAAATTATATTAATTGATGCCAATGCTGCCGGAAACGATCTTTCCTGGAGCAAAAAAAGCGATTACATTTACCGCCTGTCATTTTCCAACTGGCAAAATGGCAGCAGTGCTGGAGAATATTTAGCAAAAAATGTTGGAAAAACAGCGGTAGCGATTGCACCCGACTACCCTGCAGGAAAGGAAGTTGTTTCCGCTTTTAAAGAAGCTTTTGAAGCTGCTGGCGGTAAGGTAGTAAAAGAAATATACCCTAAATTAGGAACGAATGATTTCGCAACGTATCTTACTGATGTAGCCCAAGTAAAGCCTGAACTAGTTTTTACATTCATGGCAGGCAGCGATGGAATTCGGTTTGTTCAGCAATACAATGATTTTGGCTTAAAGGGAAAAATTCCGCTGTCAGGTCCAATGGAATTTGGCGATCAACTGATCCTCGAACCTACTGGTGAAGCAGCAGAAGGAATCATTTCTGGCATCCTGTACTCGCCTTGGCTAGAAAATGAAGAAAACAAAAAGTTTGTAGAGGCATATCAGGAAAAATACGGAAAGCTGCCAAACACTTTTTCAGTGGGAGGCTATGACTCCGCAAAAGTCATAGATATAGCGATTAAAGAAGCAGGAAGCACAAATGCAGAGGATTTAATAAAAGTCCTTAAAGGGATTTCCTTTGACAGCCCACGCGGACCAATTACGATTGATCCAAAAACGAACAACCCAATACAGAATTTCTACATCGCAAAGAACACAAAAAAGGATAATCAAATTGTCCCTGAAGTACTGGAGACAGCCGAAAAAGTAACGATGCCTGAAAAAGCTCCTGCAAATTAGTCCATGTAACAGGATTGGGATCTGGGGCAAAGTTCTCCAGTCCCAATTTGTCGTTTCATAAATTGAGAAAGTGGGGGATCGTTTTGTCATTGTCTATATTTTCTGTACAGCTATTAACGGGATTAGCGTATGGGATGCTGTATTTTATGATAGCAGCAGGGTTGACGATTATTTTAGGAGTTATGAATATTGTTAACTTGGCGCACGGTACATTATTTTTACTTGGATCCTATATGGCCTTTACCTTTATGAATCAACAATTCAGTTTTTGGATTGCTTTATTGCTATCAGTTGCTGTTACGGCTGTGATCGGGATTATTATTGAAAAATTATTTATTCGGCAAATTTATGGGAAAGAGCTTGAGCAGGTGCTGCTCACATTTGGTTTAGCCTTCGTTATTGCGGATACCGCAAAGTGGATTTGGGGTACAGAGCCTCAAACGATGGCTGTCCCTGCTTTGCTCGATTCGTCGATCTCCATTGGACCGATGGTTTTCCCTTTTTATCGGTTGTTTGTTGTTTTAATTGGCTGTCTGCTAGCGCTGCTTCTTTGGTATTTTGAGAGCAAAACTAGAATCGGTGCGATTATTCGTGCAGGTGTGGATGACAGGGCAATGGTTTCAGCTCTTGGAATAAATGTTGGGGTCGTATTTACTGGAGTTTTTGCTTTCGGTGCAGGATTAGCTGCGTTGAGCGGAGTATTAGGAGGACCGTTAATCGGGATGTATACAGGTATGGAATCAGACATTCTCGTTACATCATTAATTGTTGTAGTGATCGGCGGCTTAGGTTCGTGGAAAGGCTCTTTCATTGGTGCAATTCTCATCGGATTGATTGAGACCTTCGGCAAGATTTGGTTTCCTTCATTATCAATGCTAATCGTATTTCTTCTCATGGTTGTAGTATTAATTATCCGTCCTCAAGGGCTATTTGGAAGGGAGGTGGCATAGTTGAAAAAGAATATTCTAATTTTCATTGTATTTCTGCTTATTGCTTTCGTTCTGCCCTTCGTTTTAAGTGTGTATGGGATCGATCTTGTTTCCGAAATCTTCATTATGGCTATTTTTGCCATGAGTCTTGGTTTAATAATGGGGTATGCAGGAATGGTTTCACTAGGTCATGCAGGATTTTTCGGAATTGGAGCCTATACCGTGGCACTTCTCGGACCGCATATTCCAAATTCCTACTTGTTACTATTTTTTTCTATCTGCATATCTGGTCTTCTTGCATTAGTTACTGGCGCGATATTTATACGCACTTCGAAATTTTACTTTTTAATGATTACTCTTGCTTTCGGACAATTGCTGTTTGCTCTGGCTTGGCAATTAAAGCAATGGACTGGCGGAGCAGACGGCATGAAAGTTTCCGCTCCTTTGAATCTCGGTTTTGGCGAAATTGTCAGTCCTATAGGGATTTATTCCGTAATGGCAGCAGCTTTTATTATTGTTTATTTACTGCTTAGATTTTTTGTTGAATCTCCAGTCGGTAAAGTTGTCAAAGGAATAATGGAAAACGAAGCACGAATGAGTGCATTGGGGTACGATGTACGCATTTATAAGCTTTTAACATATACATTTTCCGGAGCCCTAGCAGGATTTGCAGGATCTTTATACGGATTTTACAACCTTTTTGTAAGCCCAGATGTATCGAGTTGGATGTTTTCGGGTCAAGTTATGATGATGGTAATAATTGGAGGAGTTGGTACACTGATTGGTCCGGCAATCGGAGCTGGTCTATTCATTTTTTTACAGAACTTTATCAGCACGTACACAGAACGGTGGCCAATTATAATGGGAGCCCTGTTAGTGATTCTTGTGCTGGTTGGCAAAGGTGGAATTATCCATTGGTTTGCTTTATTGAAATCTAAGATTTTTTATAAAAAACGAAAAAATAGCGATGATTACGCTCCGCAGCATGTTGAAAAAGAGGAGGTAGTCAATTGAGTATATTAAAAGTAGAAAATATAAACAAATCATTCAAAACATTACAAGTTCTTCAAAACGTATCATTGGAAGTTCAGCCAGGAGAACGCCATGTTATCATCGGCCCTAACGGTGCGGGGAAAACAACTCTTTTTAATTGTATTACAAATGTCCTGCTAATTGACTCAGGAAAAATATTTTTGGAAGGGCAAGAAATAAGCAATATGCCTTCCAGTAAATTGGTTCATTTAGGAATGTCGCGAACGTTTCAAAAAAACAACTTGTTCGGAAATTTGACAGTCGAAGAAAATCTTCATCTTGCTTTAACAGCAACGAAACGATATCGCTACCAAATGTTTCATGCGTTGACAAAGCATATCGACCTC
Source organism: Aeribacillus sp. FSL W8-0870 (assembly GCF_037963755.1). Taxonomy (NCBI): domain Bacteria; kingdom Bacillati; phylum Bacillota; class Bacilli; order Caryophanales; family Bacillaceae; genus Aeribacillus; species Aeribacillus sp. FSL W8-0870. The sequence goes on along the minus strand of NZ_CP150165.1, from coordinate 3,180,978 downwards.
AAAAAAGAAACAGATGAAATCCTTGCACAATGGGAGATTTCTACACGCAGAAATGTCAAGGTGAACAATCTTTCCTATGGAGAGCAGCGGCTTCTTGAGATTCTGCTAGCGATGGCGTCTAAACCGAAGATCTTGCTTTTGGATGAACCGACATCAGGAATGTCTCCAGCAGAAACTGCACAGACAGCTGAAATGATTCAAAAGCTTCCTCGGACAGTATCTATACTAATTATTGAACATGATATGGATGTTGTATTTTCCATTGCTGACAGAATTACTGTTCTTCATCACGGAGAAGTGATATTAAGCGGCACTCCCGAAGAAGTTCGAAACAATGAAGAAGTAAGGAAAATTTACTTTGGGGGAGGTGCAAAAGCTCATGCTTGAGCTTCAAAATGTCCATTCTTACTACGGAACGAGTCATATTCTTCAAGGCGTTTCATTTTCAGTTCCAAGCAAGAAATGTGTTGCTCTTCTTGGGAGAAATGGAGCAGGTAAATCAACAACGATTCATACGATTGCCGGGCTGCTTAAACCGCGGAGGGGAAAAATTCAATTTAAGGAACGGCAGCTGAATAACCTGTTGCCTCATCAAATTTCGTGCCTTGGAATTGGATTCGTTCCACAAGGAAGGCGGATTTTCCCTTCTCTTACCATTCGTGAAAACTTGACAATGGCTGCCCGTAAAAATTTAATAGACCGAAATAATAATTGGGATTTGGAAAGGGTATATGAATTATTTCCTGTTTTAAAAGAAAGAGAAAAAAATATGGGTACTGAGCTTTCAGGCGGACAACAGCAGATGCTTGCAATCGGAAGAGCTTTGATGACAAATCCCAGCTTTTTATTAATGGATGAACCATCGGAAGGATTAGCCCCTGTCATTATCGATCAGGTCGGCGATATAGTTGTAAAACTGAAGCAGGAAGGACTTTCGATCTTAATGGTTGAGCAAAATATATCACTCGCATGCAAAGTAGCAGATGAAATTTTAATTATGAACAAAGGTACTATTGTATGGCAGGGCAGCCCAGATGAATTAATGAAAAATAATGAAATACAACATAAATATCTTGGGGTATAGAAAAACACCACATAACATTTGGAAGAATATGAGGATATATGTTCAATATACGAGCATATATCCTTATTTTTTTAATCTCCAAGCAAAACGATAACGATGTTAGAACTGCGCAAACAATTTTTATAGATCCTCGTACTATTAAATTTGTACAGAACCAAAGTACTTGTTCAGCTTTTTGTGATTCATCCAGAAAAAGAAGGTAAAACATTTGCAACAAGCGGATTTGCCGACGGTACAGGCGGTATGGTGATTTATGAAACAAACATCTCCCGGCCGCCCTCCTTTTCATCTATCTATTTTATGGTTCAGTACCAATAAAAACCCCATCTCTCCTAAGTTCGGAATGATGGGGCTCAAGCGTCTGAAAAAGAATTTATATATGATTGGCCAGCTTTTTTAAATGTTCTGAAGTCTCATTGATTTGCGCAATGAAATTTGTTATATCATCAATGATTTCAGCAAAGTTTTCGAGTTCATTTTTCGTCTTTTCAGTTTGTTCTTTATTTTTGTCGAAGGCATACAAAATATTGTCGAAGAATTGGTTCATCTCTTTCATTCTTTGCGAACCATTGCCTGTAAGCTCTGTTACTTCCACAATAGATGAAGCGATATCGTTAATTTTCGCTCTGATTTCCTCAATTAAATTGGAAACGCCAAGCACGGAATTTTTTGTTTCTTCCGCCAGCTTTCTCACTTCACTAGCAACAACAGCGAATCCTTTCCCGTATTCCCCTGCACGCGCTGATTCAATTGCGGCATTTAGAGCCAGCAAGTTAGTTTGTTCAGCAATAGAAGTAACAATCGAGACGACATGATTAATTTTTTCAGAAGTTTGTTCAAGCGACTTTATTTTTAAAGCAATATCATCTGTCCGTTCTTTTATATTGACCATTAAACCGGAGTGAAAATTCAAGTCTTCTCTCCTTGAACTGACTTCTGCTTCGGTTGATGCCGCTGTTTCAAAACGATCAACTGCAATTAAGGCAAATTGTTTGGATCGTTCGTTAATTTTTTGTATAGCTGAATTGGCTGATTCAATAAGATCAGCAAGACGAATGGAGGTTTGGGCGATGTTTTCATGAAGCTCCTGTTTTTCCTTTTCGATTTTTTGCCGTCTTTTTAAATACTCTTCATTATATGCTTCCAACACAATTTGCTGTTCAAAGTTCAACATTTTTGCAATGGTGACCACCGCTTTATGATAATCTTCCTTCGATGGACACGCTTTCGCAACAACGGAAAAAATTGATTTCTGTAATTGCTGGAATGAACTCATGTACCAGATCGTATCTAATCCAATGCGGACGTGGGCTACAGCAATCCGCTTCATTCTTGTTATATCTTCATCTGTTAAGGATCCGCTAAACATAAGCAGCACATGTTTTTTCAATCTTTCCTTCTGTTTTTCGATCGAGCTGTATTTATTAATTAAGTCAATCAAAAATTGTTCTTGATGGAGAGCATCATAAAATGCATCGATAATAAACTTTATGTTTTCTTCAATCGCATCTTTTAATATAAGAGTACAAATAAGATCATCCTTTGTTAGGCCAACCATCGCTAATTGTCTTTGATATTTTTCATCAGTCACTTCAAGTTTTACTTGTTGAAGATCTACTTGTTTTTCAAAAAGTGATGGAACTTGTTTTCTTTTTTTAAACATTGGTTGATTTCCCCTTCAAAATTCATTATTAGTGTCCACTGTATATATCGGCAGCTAAATAATAATTTTTTCGATTATTTTTTAATTTCTCAACTTTCTCACAGTAAATTGGATTTCTAAGCCTTACGGTTAATGGGTTTGTTGGTTGTTTCGAATACTTCTTGACATAAAAATTTGCAAAAAAAACACCTCAACTTTTGGTATAGTTTAATTGTCCAGAAAAAACATTACCAAAAGCAGGTGAGGTGTCTCTTATTATGATAACGAATAACAGACTGAACAATCAACTACCAAAAGAAGTAAAAGCTATATTTGATGAACTTGAAATCTTAAAATATTTAAGGAAAGTGGGAATTAACAAGGGTTTCGGTTATTCCTGCGCCTATTTATTCCAGCTAGTTTTTAGTTTAGTTTTTGAAGGCAAAAATTTGTTTCGACTTCTTCAAAGTAAAAAAGCTAAAGATTTGCCGGAAAAAAACGCTATTTATCGCTTCTTAAATAACCCTCAATACAATTGGCGCAGGTTTTTACTTGTTTTGAGTACTTTCACCATTATGAAGGTAAGTAGTTTAACGAGACACGACCGTCCGAAAGTGCTGATCGTGGACGACTCATCTTATGAACGAAATCGCAGTAAAAAGGTTGAACTGCTTGCTCGCTGTTTCGATCATTCTTCTCAAAAAATGCGTTATTACAAAGGATTTCGTATGCTTACACTCGGCTGGTCAGATGGTGCTACATTTTTGCCTATTGATTTTGCTTTATTAAGCTCTACGAATTCCCAAATCAATGGGATTGATAACCGAATCGATAAGCGTACATCCGGTTATAAGCGGCGTGTCGAAGCTTTACAAAAAGCGCCGGAAGTTATTCCCAATATGATTAAACGGGCACTTTCTCAAGGAATCGATGCCTCATACGTTTTAATGGATACATGGTTTACCCAACAGCCTTTGATCAAGTCCATTGTGGATCAAGGGTTGGATGTTATTGGAATGGTGAAGGATACAAAACAAAGATATCAAGTGAACGGTGAATGGGTGAGCCTAAAAAAACTATACCAAACAGCTAAACCATCACAACATCAAAAGGGTATTTTGCGCTCTATTCACACAACGATGGCAAATGGCGTACCTGTTAAAGTGGTATTTGTCCGTAATCGTAATAAAAAGAGACAGTGGCTAGCTATTTTGAGTACAGACTGTACTTTATCGGATCAAGAAATCATTCGTATTTATGGGATACGTTGGGATATTGAAGTATTCTTCAAAACAGTCAAATCCTTATTGAAACTCCAAAAAGAGTTCCAAGGAAGATCTTATGATTCCATGATCAGCCATACCACTATTGTGTTTACAAGGTACATTGTTTTGTCTTGGCAAAACCGAGTAAGTACAGATTATCGAACATTAGGCGGCATTTTTTATGAACTTTGTGATGAAATCGATGAACTAGATTGGGCCTTTGCACTTCAACTACTCATTGAAATTCTTGAAGATGCACTTCAAAATGTAAATCAAAAGATTAAAAAATTCATCGAAAGTCAATTACGTAAATGGATTGTAGTTTTGCCTAATTATATCAAGGCTTATTTACCAAAATTGAGCTGCGAAAGTTGAGTTAATTTTTATTCTAATTTGTTAAATTTTATATTCAAAAATGAATGATGTTTTATAAAGGCGAAGATTTTAGTATGGTGTAAAACTCATATTCGCCGAAAAGCACATTCCGAGCAAATAACCTGTAGATGATGTTGCAGCTGGCGGCATGAATCAAGAATTTTTTTATAATCGACAAAATGCGCGTGCAGTCAAGACTTCCATGATGACGCTTTCTTTAACAAAATGATCTTCAGTTTTTATTCCCTTCCCCCCAATATTTAGATATTTTAGCAAAAAGATGGAATATCTACCATAATTTTTTTGTTTTTTGAATATTAATTCGATTGTTTGGCAGTCTATCTCAATGTGATGATCTAACGGATATCTAAGGTTTTTATAGACGATTTATTACTGCAATTGTTTTTAGAAAGATCAGATTTTAAATGCTTATAACAACTGCTCGAACGAAAGGGGGAAACACGACACTTCGTGAGTGGATTTGAAAGTTGAAGAGAGGTGCGATTTTCCTGTAATGGAATGAAGCTTGGAAGGATTAGAATTAACAGAAATAGAAAGAGGAAGCTGAATTGGAAGGGTTCAAGCACAAAATGGGAAATATCAGGAGAGTGAATGGTCCCCTCCTGATTTATAGCTGTTTAAATTGCGGCTCTTCGTTTTGAATGTAATTTAGCCTCGCTTTTAAATGGTCAAGCACTTCCTGTTGTTGTTTTGCAAGGTTTTGGTATAACTGCTTAGCTTGTTGATCTTCTGTTTCCAGTGCGAAGCTATGTAAGTTCGCAACCGCACTTTCACAGCTTGAAATAGTTTCCATCAATTTTGTACCAACTGTCATTTGAAAAACCTCCTTATTCTCAAATAAAAGGAGACACGGGTAGTGCCTCCATAGCCATGAATATTAATTTTTTAGTTATTGTTGTTGGAAACCGCCAATTTGTTGTTGAGCAAGTGCAACTAAACGCTTTGTGATTTCTCCACCAACAGATCCATTGGCACGGGAAGTTGTGTCTGGTCCGAGATTTACACCGAATTCTGTTGCGATTTCGTATTTCATTTGTTCAAGCGCTTGTTGTGCACCAGGAACTAAAAGTTGGTTAGAGTTGTTGCTGCGGTTTTGTTGAGCCATAATTTTCAACTCCTTGTGAAATTTTTTTTGGCTGGGTTAGCTGGAGTTGCACCAGCGTGAATCAAAAGATTCACTGCCAAACTCGGCTTAACCCACCGGGATGTATGGTGTTCATTAAGTAGTATGAGTAGGATGTAAAAATCTATTCGAAATGAGAAATGGTAATTTCTGTTTTGTGTCGTTACTCTGTAAATCAGACTAGAAAGGGAACATTATACATAAATCAACAACAAATAAAGGAGTTTTCACATGCGAGCCTGTCCGTTATGCAATGGATTTCAGCAACTTCATAAGTATTGTTCCAAATGCGGAGGCATTTTATTAGATGCAGGGAAAATTACTGACTATTTAGATGACTACAGTGCTTATATGGAAATGGACTTGATGAAGCTTTTAGATGGAAAAAGAGATTCACTAAAAAATCATCAATGCATACATCTTTTATATTGCAGCCAATGCCATGAAGAAGAGCATGCAATCATTCAGGAAACATAACGAAAGGGGCTTTTTAAGCTTTAAGCTCTGAATTCTTTTACAGCTAAAATTTAAAAAACCTGATGTGTTTTTCAAACATCAGGCTTACTTTTCGTTAATTTTCTCTATGTCAAATGGCGGTTCTTCTTCCTCGAGGTCCCTTGCTTCTTCAATATTGGTCGCATTGTAACGGTAGTGAACAGATCCTCCTGAAAGACCCTCATTAATCATTCTGTCAATGTCCATAAACGATTGATCACGACCTTCATATAGCGAATCTTTTACTTCCTTATCTTTATCCATAACCGTATTACCCTCCTTATTCACTGGAATTATTCATTAGGTTGCTCAGGAAAAGGGAAAATTATAAAAAGAATGTATGATATCATGGATGATTACAAAAATTTGTGGCTTGTGCATCCGTTTTTATCAAGTTTTTTTGAAATCGATTCGATTTTTTGCTAAATGATGGAACAATTTGCTTAGCTGGACAATTCCGTTTTGGAATATGTCTTTTTCATCGAACACCATCGGTTTCGAATTAACCTCATAAATAAAAATATTTCCTTTTGTATCAATTCCTGCATCAATAGAAAATTCCCCAATGAATTGAAAACATTGAGAGAGTGTGCTGCCAATTTCATGGCAAATAGTTTCCATTTTTTTAGTATCGACACGGTTTTTGACAAAGGAGAAGGGAAGGATAGAGCCTCCATGTACTACATGTGTTGTGATGTTTTTAGATGCGCGCACGCCAATTCCCGAAATAACATATTTGTTTTGACTGTAATGAACGAGAATGCGCAAGTCGTATTTCTGACTGTTAATCTGATCGGAAACGATCTCCTGCTGCATCATATACGGCTCGTTTAGAATGTGTTTTATTTCTTTCCAAATATTTTCCAATGAAGATTCATTTTTTATAGAATTTACCGTTTTGATAATGTAGTTATGTTTGGATTCGGCTGTTATTTTAATGATTCCTTTCCCTTGGCTTTGTCCAACAGGCTTTAAATAAACGGAGGGGTATTTTTCAAAAAATGTATAAAAATCTTGTTTCGATGTTGCTAATTGCGATTCAGGTATGACAGGAAGAAGGTGCTTATTTTTTTGCAAACAAGTAATGACATCCCATTTATTAAAAAAATGTCTGTTGAAATATGGGATGTTTTTTTTGTTTAAAGAGCGGAAAACGAAATCTGTTTTTTGAACTGTATCGCGAAACGGATAGCGATTATAGACAACATCTGGATATAGAAACTTTTTTTTCAACCAGCGATTTTCGTTCGGTTCATATATATAGCCGACGATCGATTTTTCTTTCATGCCAGAAGGTGTAAAAACAAAGCTTGAACTGTTCTGCTCAGTCAAATGTCTTTGTATAGCTTTAAATAACGAAATGTTTCCATAAAAAGAACCGCTTCGATCGTTATCACCAGCTAAAATTCCGACGAGCATTTCATGGGGCATCATAGATCTCCTCAGTTGAAATTGTTTTTTTCATTAAATATTCGGCATATTGGAATGGAAAGCGCAATGTTAGCCGGTCTTCTTGCTGCAAATCTTTATGCATAAAAATGGAGCGGCCAGGCTTCGAGTTCGCTTCAAATAGCCATATGTTCCCGTTATTGTCGATGCCGAAATCAAAACCGATTTCTCCGATTTCACCGTCCATTTTGCGATCAATTGCCTTGCTAATAGAAAGAGCCGCGGTGGAAAGTGAACGGTAAATGTCCTCTTTATTCAGCGGCAATGATAATTCATGCAAAGATTTTATTGTTCCTCCGTTTTTTACGTGTGTTGTAGGATTTCCCTTTCCGGCCAATTTCGCAGCGATTGCACTGACAAGCCAGATTCCGTTTTCGTTCTTGTTTGTGTGCACGCGGAAATCGACAGGATTTCCACTCGATTGAAGAAGGGAAATGCCTTGTTGAGCAATATATTGATCTAATGATCGCTGTGCAAAAAAACGCTGCAAAAAGCCTTCAATAGAAGAGAACAGCTTCAACTGGCCTTTTCCGTTCTCATCATAATAGCAGCAAAGAATTGATCCATTTTTCCGATTTTTCACCAGCTTAAATATTCCTAGGCCAAGGCTTCCGTTTTCAGGTTTTAAATAAATCGTTTGAAAGCGGTTAATCAGCTGTTCAATTGTTTTTATAGACGGAGCATGATATGTCTCCGGCAAGTAATGCCTTACTGTCCCATCTTTGGATAAAATATGATGGACATCCCATTTGTTGAAAAAGCCTGAGTTGAAAAGCGGAATTGAGCGCATAAATAAGTTTTTTTTCGCAGACTGAAAGTAGTCTGAGTTTTCTACCTTCCGATTTGGAAGACGATCATAGATGACATTTGGAAATGGAACGGTTATTTTTACCCATCCGGATTCATTGAATGAATAGCCTTCAATCATCTCTAAATCCCAATGAATTTGATGTATCCCAAATACAAAACAAAAAGCGCCTGTTGAACAGCCGTTGACCACTAATTTTGAAAAAAATATCGATCTGTCGCCTAATGGGCGTAAAAGGGATTTATAAAAACCTGCTGTGAAAATGCCGACAACGGGGCCTAAAAATAGCGTTTCACTATGGACTAAAGCTTTGATCCTAATATTTTTAGGTAAAAGCAGAGATTCGGCAATATCTTTTGAAATATAAATGCTTTGGCTGTCTTCGTGATGGAGAATAGAACGGCACGCTATTTTCCGTTTGCCGAAAGAGATCGATTCGATCGTTACATGGGAAAAAGAGCTAGGAAGCAAAACGGTTTGGTTTAGGTGGTCTGCCTGTTTAATTTGATAAATCATTTATTTCCACCCCGGTTTGTAGAGAGTGTTGCAAGTAGCGGGCATAGCGGACAGGAGCTTCGTACAGAACTGTTTTTCTCGCAGGATCTGTTTTTAAAACGACATTTCTCCCTGGTTTAGAATTAATATCTAGAATCCATATCGTTTCATTTTGCAAATCAATGCCGATGTCCACACCAAGCTCAAATAAAGGAGCAAAATTTTTTTCAATTTTTTGCGGAAGATGGTGAGCAAGCTGTTCGATTTGGTTATAAATATGGTTCAATCGCTGCCTTGGAATATCTTTTTCCCATTGTTCAAGGGAAACGACAGAACCGCCTTTTGACAAGTTGGATACATACGTATGTTTTTGACCGATTCGAATTCCTTTTCCTTGCATAATCCATTGACCGAACTCGTTTTTTTGAAATAAAATGCGCAAGTCAAATGGACGCTGCTGTTTGTCCTTTAAAGGGAGCAATCGTTGAAGAATGTATGAGTCAACTTGTCTCTTCGCAAGAAATGGTTTTAATTGATTGAAATGTTTCAAACGGACGATCCTTTGATTCGCTCCAATGAAAAAGTATAGAAATAGCGTTTCCTTTTCTTTTTTAATTACAAGCACTCCTTTTCCTGAACTGCCGTGAATTGGTTTTAAGATACATTCCTCATATGATTGCAAAAATGTATAAACTTGATCGGGATGTTGGAAATATTCTGTTTCAGGAAGATATTGATAAATGAATGGATCAGTTTTTAATGTTTTATATTGTTTCCATTTATCTGGGAATCCGTAGCCTAGAAAAGAAACATTTTGTTGTATTTTTAATTTTTGAACGGCTTTTTTGTTTTGAATGGAAGCAGCATCTTTGCCATAAAAACAGCGGTCATAAATATAATGTGGAAGTTGAAAAGTACTTCGCTCCCATTTATTAGATGTTAAATTGAATGTAAATCCCGTTAACGTACCATTTGCGAATTGTACGTCCAACGGGCGAAACATAATACATTTCATATTCAATTTTTTTGCCGCTTTTGAAATATTTTTAAAATAGGCTGCTTCATGAAAATATTTATTGACTAAAAATCCGAAAGACAAAAGAGGTTCTGCCACAAATATCCGCCTGCCTCCGTTTATCTATATTTACCCAATTATTATATGAATCGTTATGAAACATCATAACCGCTTATCAAGAAACAATAACGGATGATTGCTTTGGCAGACGGACGAATGGAAGGATTGAGAGAGTATTCAATATTTTTGGATGGCTTTGTATTGACTTCTAAAATCCATGGTTTCTGATCCTCACTTACAGCCATATCAATTCCAAATTCCCCGTATTCTCCCTCCACGTTCATTTCAACTGTTTTGGCGGCTTCCAGTGCTATTTCTGAAAGAATGCTGCAAAGATGTAAACAAGTGCTTTTGTCAAAAATGTCAGATAAGATTTTTTTTATTTTATACAGCTCACCGCCTTTAGCTAAATTGCTAACAAATTGATCTTTAGCGGAAAGGCGGGCGACAGAAGAGGTTATTTTCCAGCCCTGATGATTGATTTTATGGCATAGAAACCTGAAATCAAGCGGTCGATTATCCAATTTGATTGTGTCGATTGTCTGCTGAATAATATGCGGTTCTCTTTTGAGATATGGAAAGAGATGTTTATACATTTCCTGAAAGGAATGAAAAATAATTGGTTGCTCGCTTTTACCGGGATCGGTAAAGTATATTTCGAAAAGATCGTTTTTATTTTTCAAGCGAATAATTCTTCTCCCTTGACTGCCGTTAATCGGTTTAATAAATACGTCTTGAAAATCATTTACAAACACTTGCAAATCTGATTTTTTTGTTAAAAGCATCGTTTTTGGAAGGTAGGGAAGAAGATGCTGGTTGGACGCAAAAATTTTATGAATTTCCCATTTGTTTAAGTAGCGGTGGTTAAACACCGGTATATCGTTTGCAGCTGCAAATTGCAAAAACTTCAAATATTTTTGAGAACACTCTAATTTTCTTGATCGAATCCGATTATAAATCACGTCAGGACAAGGAATGGTTTCCTTTTTCCAATTTTGATGAGATAAATGAAACCCTTTCTTCTGATTTTGCTGCAGATCAGTTAATGTTGAAATACAAAAAAATGCGCCAATTTCCGCACAGTAATTCGCCATCTCTTTACAAAAATCATCAATATTTCCAAACTGGATTTTTTCATCGTCCTGAATAGAATCAATCAATACACAAATGACCGGTCCGAGTTTGAAGGTGTTGGTGAATTTATCATACTGAAGACGAAGCGTTAAAGATTTTATAGGAAGATGAAGAGCGTTGTAAATCTCTTCACTGGCATAAAGAACGATTTTTTCGTTTCGGATGAAGGAGGCTTTTGTTTTAACTGTTTCTTGGCCGCAATGTAAGGAAAACGTTTGGATCAGTGGAAGGGTCAAAGCTTTTTGCAAAGAATCGCTTATTTCCATATAGAAACCGTTTTTTTCTTCGAGTGGAATCATTAAAATTTTTGTTTCTGCCATTTGAATTACCCCGTTTGCTTACAAATGTTAACCGATTTATAATATTAACTTAGGTAAATCATGCTATGATATCGTATGTCTGGCAGTTGATCTTGTGAATAAACAGTGAGGAAGATGCAAATGGAATTTATATTAACATCAGCTATGATGGTCGTAATTAGTGCATTTATTGGCGGTGTTACGAATTACATTGCCATTAAAATGCTTTTTCGCCCATATAGACCAATCTATTTGTTTGGAAAAAAGCTTCCCTTTACGCCAGGCCTTATTCCGAAACGCCGGGATGAGCTGGCTAGGCAGCTAGGAAAAATGGTGATCGAGCATTTAGTTACACCAGAAGGAATCAAAAAGAAAATGGAGGAGGTCTCCTTCCAGCAGAAAATACAATCATTCCTGCTTCAATCGATAGATGCTTGGCTTGCCAAACAAAAAACTTTAACGGAATTACTGGAAGAGTATGGAGTATCCAACAGCAAGGAAATGATTGCCACCCGACTTGAACGAGCGATTGAAAAAAGCATACTTCATTTTTTCAATACAGATCAAAAAGTCAGTCATTTTTTGCCGCAAGAATGGAAGAAGAACATCGAATTGCAAATTCCTAGTCTTGCAGAATGGATTGCAATGAAAGGCGTTCAATATGTTGAAAGTGATGAAGGGAAACAAGCGCTGCAAAGAATGATCGATGACTTTCTTCAACAAAAAGGAACGTTTGGCGGCATGATTCAAATGTTTTTAGGAAACTTGAATATCGCAGATAAAATTCAATTAGAAGCAGCAAAGTTTTTTCGTCATCAAGGGACGATTGATCTGATTTATTCCATTCTTTTTAAAGAATGGAGCCGATTGCTTGAAATGCCGGTTTCTGAGTTCACAAGCAGGATGGACAAAGAAAAGACAAGCTTGTCCATTGCAAAACTTATTTCGGAAAAAATACGTATCTACGAAACATTGGATAAACCAATTTCAGAGCTTATCCAGCCGTATAAACAAGCAATTATGGAAAAAATGCTGCCAGCTGTCATTTCCAGCTCTGTTCTTTATTTGCAAAACAGTGTGGAACAGATTATGAAAGCCTTCGATATCGATGAAATTGTGACGGCACAGGTAGAATCCTTCTCGGTTGAACGTCTCGAAGAAGTTGTACTGACTATTTCCAAAAGGGAATTTAAAATGATTACCTACTTAGGCGCTCTCCTTGGTGGTATAATCGGGTTCGTACAATCGATTATCATTCTGTTTATTTAATCCCATGAAAACAGGCAAACCGCCTGCTTCATGGGATTTTTTACATATTAAAAGAACAATTGGGCACTTTACAAGTAAAAGGTTCAAAAACGTTAGGGGGATTCGGCATGAGCTTTTTAAAATTTTTTAAGAAATCGATCGATAAAAAGTCATTTGAACAGCTATTAGCAGACAAGGAAAAGCAAGATAGCAGCGAGCAACCGCAAAGCAAAGAAACGATCAAACGCAGCTTGCATGAAAACTTAAAAAAAATTAGAGAAGCATTTGGCAACAGCAGCGACATTGTTACAAGGGAAATAAGAATAGGAAGACAAGGGGAAATCCGCGTCGGGATTATTTATACGGACGGTTTGATTAACAGTGAAGCGAATCATAATTTTGTTATGGAATCGTTAATGTTTGAATTGAGAAGAAATGAAGTGGATCTGAAAGATCTGGCAGGTTTGACGCTGCTCAATTATATAAAAGAAATGGTCTTGACCGTCGGTTCGATTGAAGATGTGCATGATTTCAACGTTATCACGAATGCTGTTCTGTCTGGAAAAGTTGTTTTATTATTCGATGGATACGAACAAGGCTTTGCCGTTGAAATGAAAGGCGGAAAGGAGAGGGGAGTCCAAGAGACAACAACTGAAACAACTATTCGCGGTCCTCGGGAAGGATTTACGGAAAATTTGCGTGTCAATACTTCCCTTATTCGCAGAAAGATAAAAGACCATCGTTTATGGATTGAATCAAAAAAAGTCGGAAAAGTAACAAAAACGGAAGTCAGCATTATGTATATTAAAGGGATTGTGAGAGAAGAAGTGGTGCAGGAGGTCAGAAGCAGAATTGAACAAATTGATATTGATGGAATATTAGAGAGCGGATATATCGAAGAGCTGATTCAAGATGACTCATACACGCCATTTCCAACTATTTATAATACGGAACGGCCTGATATCGTGGCAGGACATCTTCTAGAAGGCCGCGTAGCCATTTTAGTGGACGGCACTCCTTTCGTTTTAACTGTACCGTCAATTTTTGTGCAATTTCTGCAATCCCCTGAAGATTATTATCAACGCGCAGATATAAGTTCATTAATTCGTTTGCTCCGTTTTTTCGGTTTTTTCACTGCGCTCCTTGCACCGTCTCTTTATGTTGCTATTACAACTTTTCATCAGGAAATGCTGCCGACACAGCTTTTGATCAGTCTTGCCGCCCAAAGGGAAGGCGTTCCGTTTCCCGCATTTATTGAAGCATTTCTAATGGAAATTATGCTTGAAATTTTAAGGGAAGCAGGACTTCGAATGCCAAGAGCTATCGGACAAGCCGTTTCAATTGTTGGAACATTAGTTGTCGGGACGGCAGCAGTAGACGCGGGAATTGTTTCCGCCGCAATGGTAATTGTTGTAGCATTTACAGCTATCTCAAGTTTTATGGTCAGCTCGTATGACCTAGCGATCACCGTGCGGATGTTACGATTTGTTTTTATGGGGCTTGCCGCATCTTTCGGTTTGTTCGGAATTATCCTTGGATTGGTGGCGCTAGTTCTTCATTTGAGCAGTCTTCGTTCATTTGGCGTCCCTTATTTAAGTCCAATGGCTCCGTTTACGCTGGCAGATCAAAAGGACGTTTTTATTCGTCTGCCCCGCCGTCTGCTTATTTTTCGACCACGAGTTTTTAGTTCACAGCAAAATACGAAAAGAGAGAAATCACTTTTTCAAAACGAAAATCAACGAAAGAAGAAATAGATTACCTAAAGGGGTATTAAATGAATGTGGAACATAATCGGCATTCTTTTCGTTTCTGCATGTATTTTTATAATCGAAGCTCTGCTGCTATTAAAACATAAGCTCTGGAAGGATTTTATTGTGTTTATCATTTTTCTTTTTTTAGGAACAGGATTAAGTATTGCCAGATGCATTAATTTTCCTATTCCAAATCCGATTGAATTGCTCACATGGATCTACCAGCCGCTAAGCGAAGCAGTGAACAAAATATTTCAATAAGAGGTTGGTGAAGGTATGTTAGACAACGGGAAAATAACAGCAAATCAATATAAAATGTTAGTTTTATTATTTACGATTGGAAGTTCAATTCTCGTTGCTCCTACTGCATTAGTGAATGATGCGAAACAGGATGCTTGGATAGCAACCATTTTTACGGTCATCATCTCCATTCTTTTAGTGCTTATGTACATTAAAATATATTCAATTTTTCCAAATATGACTCTTGTAGAAATATGCGAGCTTTTGCTCGGAAAATGGATTGGAAAATTCGCGGTTGCATTATTTCTCATGTATGCTTTTATTTTATCGGGTGCATTGCTCAGGGAAATCGGCGACTTTACAACTACTCAAATGATGCCTGATACACCGATCGATGCTATCCATATTGTTTTTATGGGAGTCGTTGTTATGGCAACCCTTTTAGGATTAGAAGTGATTGGACGTTCTTCAGAAATCATTTCATTATGGCTATTCATCCTTTTAGCAATCTATTTCATCGCGATTTTGCCTCAAATCAAAATAGGAAACCTGCAACCGATATTGGGAGAAGGAATGAAACCGATTTTATTTGGGTTTTATCATTTTATTAGTCTGTCGTATTTAGAATTAATCGTTTTTTTAATGATTGCTCCCTTTGTCAATCATCAAAAAGGAGCAAAAAAAGGATTTTTAGTAGGCGTTATAATTGGAGGAATCCTGCTTACATTTGTTGTCATGTTTTCCATTCTTGTTTTAGGTGTCGAAAATACAGCCAGACAAATATATCCGAGCTACGCCCTGGCAAGAAAAATTGAAATTGGAAAATTTTTTCAGCGCGTAGAGGTTATTATGGCGGGAATTTGGTTTTTATCTATTTTTTATAAGCTAACCATCAGTTTTTATGCTTTTGTTTTAGGTCTCTCTCAACTATTTAAAATAAAAGATTATCGTTCGATTACTCTTCCTATTTCTATGATGCTGATTGTGTATGCGATCGCCTTCCATCCGAACATCGTTCACTTTTTTGAGTTTGTACATAATATTTGGCCTTTGTACTCTTTAACGATCGGGTTTCTTTTTCCTCTCATCCTGTTGGGTACAGCTCTAATGAAAAAACGTCAGCGTCATGTGAGGGGAAATAGATGAATAAGCGGTTGACAAGTCTTTTATTCATATTGGCGTCCATCATGTTGCTGGCAGGCTGCTGGGATCGGAGGGAGTTAAATGACATCGCAATCGTTTCAGCATTAGGAATAGACAAAGTAGATGATGAATTACTTGTAACGATACAAGTGATCAACCCGGGACAGGTAGCAACTGTAAAACAAGGGGGAATAACAAAAGCTCCTGTTAGAACATTCCAGTCGAAAGCGCGTACATTGTCTGAAGCGATGAGAAAAGTGACAACTTTCTCGCCAAGAGCCGTTTATTCAAGTCATCTCCGCATGCTGATTATTGGAGAGGATTTAGCAAAAGAAGGAATGGGGGAAATTATTGATTATGTAGTAAGGGGGAAAGAATTTCGGACAGATTTTTATCTCTCTATCGCTAAAAACACTAGAGCTGAAAACATTTTAAAAGTACTTAGCCAGCTGGAGACAATTCCCGCACATAAATTAAGTTCTTCATTAAAGTTATCTGAAAAATCATGGGGGCCTATCGAAACAATAGAAATCAATCAATTTGTCAACGAGTTAGTTTATAAAGGCATTGAACCTCATGTGATAGGTGTAGAAATAATAGGCAATCCTGAAGCTGGAGAAAAAATAGAAAATGTTGAAAAAACAAAAGCTGATGCGTATCTCAAATTTGGTAGTGTAGCTATCATGAGGAAAGATAAGTTAGTTGACTGGTTAACGGAGAAGGAAAGCAATGGTCTCCATTATGCATTAGGAAAAGTGCAAAGAGCAGTCATTAATGTGCCATGCAAAGAGAAGAAGGTGGCAATTGAAACGATCCGAACAAACAGCAAGATTCAAACAAAAGTTGACGGTCATCAGTTTAAAGGCACCATTCAGTTGCATATAGATGGGTCGGTAGCCGAAGTTCAATGCGAACGAATGGATTTGGAGAAAATAGAAACGATAAACCTTCTGCAGAAAAAAGCTGAGGAAAAGGTTAAAAAAGATATTCTGACAGCTATTCAAGCTTCCCAGAAAAAATATGAAGTAGATATTTTTGGATTTGGAGAAGCCCTTCATCGCAGCCATCCGTCGATTTGGCATAAAGTTAAAAAAGATTGGCATGCTCATTTTAAAGATATACCGGTTCATGTGGATGTTGACGTAAAGCTAAGGAGAATCGGCACAATTAATAACTCTCCTCTTCATGAAATGAAACCGTAGCTTCCCGAACTTCCAAAAAAAAATTCCTCAGGGTGTAAGGGAATTTTAAAACTTTTTTGACAGGCGGCCTTGTCATCCTTTATATTAGCTAAAAGGGCTCGCGGAGCGAGGAGGGATTAGGAGTGTCTAATATTTTATATAATTCCGCGTACGATTTGAAAAAAGCATTAGAACAAAGCAAGGAATATATTCAATTAAAAAAATTGTATGATGATGTCCAACACGATGAATCAGCGAAAAACATTTTCCACAACTTTCGCAGCACTCAATTAAACCTGCATGAAAAACAAGTAACCGGAAAAGAAATTACTGAAGAAGAAATTATTCATGCAGAAAAATGCGTTCAATTAGTACAGCAAAACGGCAAGATTGCTGCATTGTTGAAAGCAGAGGAAAGCATGAATATGCTTTTACAGAGGATAACCAGCATTATTTTGGAGCCGCTTGATGAGCTTTATAAAACAAAGTGAGTAGTAAAAGAAAAGAATATCAAATCAAGGATTTTATTGAAAAAAATAAAATATTTGGTAGTCTAGAGTGAGATGTACTTTTTGTGCATCTCTTTTTTCATTTTCAAAATTGGAGGGAACAGATCATGAACCAAAGACTCATTTTCCATTTTTTTATTAAAGAAAAAGGAGGTGGCATATTTTATGAGCCATAGTACGCTATCCAGCTTAAAAACGGCATTGCGAGAACAATTAACGCTTTTTCAGAAACAACAAAATGACAGAACTTCTCCAATCGGCCGATTTTATATGAATAATCAAAAAAAGTTTTTGCAATATGTAAGGGAATTGGAACAGCTTTTTAATCAAGAAGATGAAGATATTTTCACAAAAGTTTTTATTGGGGCGACAGTGAAAATTGTATATTTGGAAGAAGAGGATGAAGAAACATATACAATCTGTTTTCCTGAAGAAGCTGATCCTGACCAAGGGAAAATTTCATTTTTATCTCCCATCGGTAATCAGCTGCTGCTTGAAATGAGAGGAAATTCGATTGATTTAGACATACCTGGAGGAAAAACAGCTGTTAAAATTTCTGAAATCCATTATTTAGAAAAATAAATTATGAAACATGAAAGGGGAGAAATCCCCTTTCATACTCTATTCATTACCTCTTTCAGCGTCGAGCTGTAGGAATTTCTAATAAAATATTACTTGCGAAAACCTTGATTCATTGAGATACTAAAATGTAAGGGTTTACATTACGAGCCTCTGTATATTTCGGGGTGGTTGTCATGAAAGATGAAAAAATTGTCGGCAGTTTCCAATTAATGAAATCATTGAATAAATCTTTAATTCTTAATACAATTCGGACACACGGATCGATTTCAAGATCTGACATTGCGAAAGAAACAAAATTAACACCTCCAACAGTCACAAATATTGTAAATGAATTGTTGGAAGAAGGATTGGTAAAAGAGTGGCAGACCGGATCTTCCAGCGGGGGAAGAAAACCCATTTTGTTGAAAATCAACTCATCAAATTTTTATGTTTTCGGTATTGATATCAGCCCGAGGGAAATCCGATTTGCCATCACGGATTTAAACGCTCAAACACTTTTATATAAAACAATCACCATGAAAGAAGAGATGACGAGTTCACGTTTGTTCCAAATGATTGCCAAACAGCTTTACATTATGATGGATGAAGCTTGTATAGAATTAAAAAAATTTGTAGGAATTGGCATCGGTATTCATGGCAGGATTGACGCAGATGAAGGTTCAAGCGGTTTTGCTCCCCAATTGCAGCATCGAAATGTACCGTTAAAAAAAGAGCTTGAAAAAGAATTTCGTCTTCCTGTCAAAATTGAAAATGATGTTCGTGCCATGGCAATAGGCGAAAACTGGTTTGGCAGCGGGGTGGGAATTAGCAATCTTGTATGCATTAAGATCAGTCATGGAGTTGGGGCAGGTTTTATTTTAAATAAGAAGCTGTTTCATGGAACGAACGGACTAGCGGGTGAAATCGGCCATATGTTTATAGAAAGCAGCGGTTTGAAATGTTCGTGTGGGAATGACGGATGTTTAGAGGCACTTGTTGGGTCTGAAGGGATTAAACAGCGTACATTAAACAAAATATCCCTTGGGTATAAAACGAAATTAATAGAACGGACAAACGGAATGATAGAAAATGTGAACGGACAACTGATTTATGAGGCTGCATTAGAAGGAGACCTGCTTGCTAAAGACATATTAGAGGAGACTGGCAGGTATTTAGGAATTGCCATCATGAACATTATCCATTTATTCAATCCAGAGCGGATTATTATTGGGGGCGGATTGGCAAAGGCAAAGAATTTTATTTTAACTCCGATTCAAGAAGTGGTTGAACAAAGAGCTTTGACAGAGCAAGCGAAAAAAACAGAAATTGTGTTGTCAAAGCTGGGAGATCAAGCGACGGTCATTGGCGCTGTTGCCCTAGTACTAAATGAAATGTTTTCTGTTCAATATGAATCGGTGTCATAATGTTTCCCCTTCCTTTAGTACACAAAAGTTCTAATTTGTCTCACAAGGACATATTTTCATAATAGAATTTAACAACAAGAGAAGGGGGACAACACATGCTCTACCGCTTGCTTGCCTTAAATATCGACGGAACGCTCCTCCGTTCAAATGGACGCCTTCAGCATTCTACGAAGGATGCGATAGAATTTGTTCAAAAAAAGGATGTATATATTACTTTGGTGACGAACCGCCATTTTCAATCGGCAAAAAAAGTTGCAAAGGCGCTCAAAATAGACAGCCACTTAATTACTCATGGGGGAGCGTTCATCGGAAACCGTTTAGATGAACCTCTTTATGTGAAGCGAATTTCAGAAGAAAAAACATTTAATATTGTGCAAGTGCTCGAATATTTTAATTGTAATATTCGAATCATTCATGAGCGTTTTTCGATCGGCAACCGGAAAAAAATCTCTTCAAATCTTGTAAGCAAAATGCTATTGAATTCGTCAGATCCGCTTTTTTATCCAATTCAATTTGTAGGATCTCTTGCTGATGCGTTAATTGATGAGCCAGTAGCTGCCCCAAAAATTGATGTATATTTTGATACGAAGGAGGAATTGAAAGAGGCGGAAAAAACGATACTTGATTCTTTTTATGATGTAGATGTGATCGAGATTCATGACGGAAAAATTGAAATTGTTCCAAAGGGAATATCTAAACTGAATGGCTTGCAGGTACTTGGCAATCATTTAGGCATTAAGCTGGATGAAATGGTCGCAATCGGCGACGGCCTTGACGACTTGGATATGATCCAGCAGGCAGGTTTGGGGGTTGCGATGGGGAATGCTCCGTTTGAAGTAAAACGGGCAGCAGACTGGATCACGAGGTCGAATGATGAACAAGGCGTTTCATATATGGTAAAAGAGCATTTCCGAAAACAATACCCAATTAAATTTTTAAATAAAATTAAAAACAGATAAAAAACATCCGCTTCTTAGGATGTTTTTTTCGTATTGACTGAAAAAATCCCCTTTAGTACACTATAAGGAGTTTTATTCTATTCGACAAGGTGATCACATGCGCATTCAAATCAGCGGCATAAATGATGAACGTTTTATGCGGCCTCTTCAGTTAATATCTAATTTGTTTTTTGAAGAAGCCGAAATTTTTTTAAAACCTTCTGAACATGATATCGAAGCATTATTCAATTTCGAATTCAGACAAAGTGATTTTCGGTTGGCTTGCGAGCTAAAAGCAGAAGGAAAAACGTATGAAGCTTTTTTAGAAAAAAGCTTTACCGCAACAGATGAAAAAGAACAATTCAAACAAATGAAGCAGGCGGTATTGAATGTTTATGTAACAGCTCTTCAACAGTATACGGGAATTACGCAAAAATGGGAGATTTTAACAGGTGTCCGACCCACTAAGCTTTTTCATAAAAAGAAGCTTGAAGGAAGAAAAAATGAAGAAATTTATAAACAATTAAAAGAAGATTTGCTCGTATCAAATGAAAAAATTCGCATCATGGAACAAATTGTAGAAAAACAATTAACTGTTGTTCCTGATCTTTACAATTTGACAAAAGAAGTAAGCATTTATATCGGCATTCCTTTTTGCCCGACAAAATGTGCATATTGTACCTTTCCTGCCTATGCTATTGGTGGCAAGCAAGGAAAAGTTGATTCTTTTCTCGGCGGTCTGCATTATGAAATGAGAATGATCGGCGAATGGTTAAAAGAACGAGGCATCAATATTACGACCGTTTATTACGGCGGAGGGACACCGACAAGCATTACGGCAGAAGAAATGGATATGCTTTATGAAGAAATGTATACATCTTTTCCAAATGTTGATCGCATTCGGGAAATCACAGTAGAAGCCGGCAGGCCGGATACAATTACAAGAGAGAAGCTGAATGTTTTAAAAAAATGGAACATAGACAGAATCAGCATTAATCCTCAATCATATATACAGGCAACATTGAAAGCAATCGGAAGACATCATACAGTTGAGGAGACGATTGAAAAATTTCATTTAGCTAGGGAAATGGGCATCAACAACATCAACATGGATTTAATTATTGGACTGCCGGGGGAAGGGTTAAAAGAATTTGAGTTCACCCTTGAGGAGACAGCCAAATTGATGCCTGAATCATTGACTGTCCACACGCTTTCCTTTAAGCGGGCATCGGAAATGACAAAAAACAAAGAAAAATATAAAGTAGCTGAACGAAGCGAAGTAGAAAAAATGATGAATAAAGCGGTTGAATGGACAAAGGCAAATCATTATGAGCCTTATTATTTGTACCGGCAAAAAAATATTTTAGGAAATTTAGAAAATGTCGGATATTCCCGGAAGGGTTATGAGAGTATATACAATATAATCATCATGGAAGAAATGCAAACGATTATCGGATTAGGCTGCGGGGCATCAAGCAAATTGATCGACCCGGTTTCCCGGGACATCACTCATTTCGCCAATCCGAAAGATCCGAAATCGTATAACGATGGCTTTAAACATTATACAAACGAAAAAATCAAATTGCTAAACGCTCTTTATGGCGAAAATTGATAATTTTACGCTCCACATACGTATCGGGTCGTGTTGAAAGGAGGGCCCGATAGAAAACAAGAGCTTGGGAACGTCGAAAATGGAGAACGATTTCCGTATTTCCCTAAAAACACTTTAGAATAAATTTTAATAGATGAGATCGCGAGACTTAATCATAAAAGCGATTGCGCCATTAGCCTGCAACAAACGTAGCCGGCAGACTTCAGACAAAACATACAAAAGCAAGTAGAGAAATACGAGCTCTTTCTCTACTTGCTTTTATTTTTAGGACTTCTTGCACAGCCTCTGATAAATCTGTTTCATCATGTTAGCCATAATGATTTTTTAAATTAATGGGATGATATTGAAGGGGGCTCTGTGAACAAAATGGGAGATAATAAGATGTTTATCATAATTGGAATAGTCGGTCTTTTAGCTATTACTTTTTCAAATTTAGTTCTTAAATATGATGTCGTCGCGACCATTATTAGCATTGTTGTGATCGGGATTTTAGTAAGCTCCAGAACCAAAATCATCCTAATTTTTGGGAGTCAGTTTTGGAAAGAAAAATGCCCCCCACAAAATGCTGGGGACTAGGAAAAAACTGATTTTAGATGCCCACTACAATTTTTCCACACGGGTAAATGGCTAAAAAGCGTCATATCCATTTAGATATTTTAAATTAGCCTCATAAAATTTTGGGAGCAGGATGAATATAGCGGGCGGCTTATGCCGCGCAGTATTTTTGTTGTGAAAGACTTCCCCTGTCATTGTTTTGTGGACTGTCAATCCTGATAAGTTTTAGCGATGAAATAAAACAAGCCGGCCAGAAGAAGTAACTAAGCGATGCGCGGTATTTAAACATTGATGCTCCTTCAATATTTTTGAACCGATTTCTTTTGCCTCTTGTTCTGAATTTGCTTCAAACTTTTCATTTAAAAGCAGTTCTCCTTTGTTTGTAAACGCAGTTAAAAAATATGTCGGCATTTCAAACATCCTTTTTTAAAAAATATATTTCTTTTTCCTGAAAAAAAATCCTTTCAGCTTTTTTTAAAAAATTTTTTGGCAGGGGCCCGGGTACCGGGATGTATTTTTTCACATTAAAATGATATAATATGGAAAAGCAAACGTACGTTCCGGAAACGAGTGAAAAGAGGGAGACTATGACTCGCCGCATAACATTTATACATACGGCAGATTTGCATTTAGATAGTCCGTTCACAGGGCTTGAGCATTTGCCGGAAAGCATCTTTAAAAGAATTCAAGAAAGTACTTTTACGGCATTTGAACGTGTAATTGAACTGGCGGCAAAAGAAAAAGTCGATTTTATACTGATCGCAGGAGATTTGTATGATGACGAAGACCGCAGTTTGAAAGCCCAGTTGAGATTAAAGAAACAGTTTGAACGGCTCAATGAAGAAGGCATCCAAGTTTTTATTATTTTTGGAAATCATGATCATACAGGAGGTAATTGGGTTCATATTCAATGGCCTGAAAACGTTCATATTTTTTCCGATCGTGATGTAGAATGTATACCGTTTGTCCGCGACGGAAAGGTTTTAGCCAACATTTACGGCTACAGCTATCCGACTCGTTCGGTTACAGAAAATATTGTCTATAAATTTCAAAAAAGAAGCGAAGCGCCGCTTCATATCGGTCTTCTTCACGGCACCGCGTCAGGGACGGAAGGACATGAGCCGTATTGTCCTTTTACGATTCAAAATTTATTGGAAAAAGATTTTGATTATTGGGCTTTAGGACATATACATAAACGGCAAATTTTACATCGTTCCGACCCTCCGATTATTTATCCGGGAAATATTCAAGGCCGCCATAAAAAAGAAACGGGAGAAAAGGGAGTGTATCTTGTAGAATTAGCAGAAGGCGGGAAAAGCGCGTACCGATTTGTGCCGGTATTTGACATACTTTGGAATGAAATCAAGCTCTCTGTAAATGAAATAGCTGCTGTTAGCGAGCTATATGATCATATTCGAGCGGTAAAGGAACAGCAGAGACGAAATGGCTCGGCTCTTTTGACAATTATGCTAGATGGAGCTTCATCATTGTTTTGGGATCTTATGGATCAGGATCATTTGGATGAGCTTGCGCAAATATTGAATGAAGAGGAAGAAGGAAAGAACGAATTCGTTTGGATTGTTTCCATTCAACATCAAATCGTGCCGAGCGACGACTTTTTCTCCTCCTCTTACATTTCGAAAGATTTTGAACAAATTTTGGATCATTTTCATCAATTTGACGAAGCGATGGAGCCTTTATATAAAAATCGTTTATTTCGGCGTTTCTTTCAATCTTTCACAGAAAATGAAAAAGAAGAATTGATAAAAGAAGCGAAAACAATGATTTATTATGAGCTGTTTAAGCAAGAATGGAAGCGGTCGTAAAAAAGGTGATAAGATGAAAATAAAAGAACTGCATATTTATGGCTACGGAAAATTTGCAGATAAAAAAATTTCATTTTCGGATCATGGCATACAAGTCATTTACGGTTTAAATGAAGCCGGAAAATCGACGCTGATGTCTTTTATCCATAGCATGCTGTTCGGATTTCCCGTTAAACAGCATCCGGATAAACGGTTCGAACCGAAAGCGGGCGGAAAATACGGCGGGGCATTAATCATCGAATGTGAAAATTTCGGAACAGTAAAAGTGGAGCGCGTAAAAGGGAGAGCCGCAGCGGGGGATGTAACTCTTTATTTCCAGGATGGACGGACAGGAGGGGATAAAGAGCTGGCTGAAATTTTAAAAGGAACCGACAGACCAACATATCAAGCGATTTTTTCCTTTGATTTATTCGGGCTGCAAAAAGTGTATGAGCTGAATCGTGAGAAGCTGGGAAAATATTTATTTTTAACAAGTGTATTCGGGTCTGATCAGTTATATCGTTTAGAGGAGAAACTGCAGAGAGAGCAGGAGGATTTGTTTAAACCGAACGGACGAAAACCGTTGCTGAACAGATCGTTAAATAAACTGATGGAGGACTTTGCAGAACTGCAACATGCAAAAGAACAGCAGCGCGCTTACAATTTTTTGATCAAAGAAAGGGACAGCTTAGAGAAGCAGCTGAAGGACTGCCAGAACGAGAAGGTGACGCTGAAAACAGAACGGAAAAAAGTGGAAAAACAAATAGCAGTTCTTCCCCTTTTGGAAAGACGGAAAGAATGCTTGCAGCTGTTAAAAGATTTTCCTGACGGCATTCAATTCCCGGAGGACGGGTTTGTTCGGCTGGAAAAGCTTTCGGCAAGAAGAGACGAAGTTTTAGAACAGCTGGGAAGGGTGCAGGAAAAAGAAAAGGGGATCGAGGATTCCTTATCAGCCTTGAAGATCGACGGCCGTCCAGCTGACGAGACAATATTTGAGGAATTAAAAAGTCAATTTCCCCTCATCCAAAAACAATTAGAAGAACAAAAACTTTTCATTGTTCAACAACAAATGCTGGAAGGACAGATTCATGAGGAGCTCATCTATATTTTCGGCCATCAAGATGAAAATGCTATAAAAAAAATCGACACATCTGTTCGCATGAAGGAAAAAATAAAGGATGCTGCGAAGAAATATGAACAATTATTTCAAAGAAAAAAGCTTCTCGATGAACAATATGAGCGTGCCCAATATTCGCTGGAAGAATGTGAGCGCCGCATAAAAGAATACGAATCTTTTCTGCTTGATCCATCTGAAAGGGAAAGATTAATAGAGGAGCAGTCAGCCATAGAACAAGAAATGGCGCAAACGGCCGACAAACATTATTTAAAAGAGCAGATTGCCCAGTTAAAAGCAAAAATCAATGAAAGAGAAAAAAAGAATCGGGAAAAATTAAAAAAATGGAAAATTCTCACTGTATCTTTGCTATCTGTTTTTGCGTTTGCCATTGTTCTTTCGTTTGTTTATAAGAATTGGCTGTTTTTAACAGCGTTTCTTCCTTTCATCATTGTTTTCTTTTTCTTCCGTCCACAGGATGATGAGCTGTTAAAGCATTTACAAAATGAGCATGGACAGCTTGTGAAAAAACTTGATAAACAAAATGATTCCCGAATCTTGGAAAGAACGTTGCGTTTGAAGCATATTAAGGAAATATTATGGAAGGATCAGCAAGTCCGCCAAAAAATTGAGATCGAAAAGATGAATTATAAAGGTAAAGAACAAGCTTATGAACGGATTCTTTCGTTATATGATGAATGGGAACATGAAAAGTATCAATTGCAACATTTAATTTTCCCGTTTTATGAACATTTTCATCTTCCGAAAGAAGCCGAAGGATCACAATTGCTTGAGCAGTTTGAACGCATCGCAAGCTGTCAAAAGCTGATAAGAGAAAAAAGAATGTTAGAGGAAAAAGTTCGTTTGTATGAAGAAAACTTAAATCAGTTTAGAAAAAAGTTTGAGCCTTTGTGTGAATATTATAACATTCGTGCCGACTCAATTGAGAAACGCTATTCAGAACTGAGAAGAATAATGGAAGAAAATATAAAGAAACGATCGCAAAAAGAGGCATTGATGAAGCAGCTAAAAGAGGTTCAAGAGGAAAAAACAAAATTTCGTTTGACCTTTCAAAGCATTGAAAGAGAATTAGAGAAGCTGTTTCAGTCAGCCGGAGCAGCAAGCGAGGAAGAATATAGAAAAATAGGAATGCTCAAAAAAGAGAAAGAAAAAATCGAAACCGAATTAAACTGGATTGAAGGGCAGCTGCGAACGAAAGGATTATTGACATCAAGTGATATGAACGATTATCAAAATGAGAGGGCTTTGAAAGAGCGAGAAACATTTCTTGAGGAAAAAGAAGAAGAACTCGAAAAAATGGAGGATTCTATCCGGAAGAAATTAGCGGAAACAGAAATAGAGATTAGAAAAATAGAACTATCAGGTCTATATTCTGAGTTGAAATATTCGTTTGAAATGAAGCGTTCTGCAGCAAAAAAGCTTGCGAAAAAATGGGCGGCAATGGCAGTGGCAAGAGAGATGCTGAAACATACGACGAATTATGTTCGAAATGAAAAAATGCCGAAGTTGTTGCATAAAATGGAATATTTTTTCCGAATAGCAACGTCTGGGGAATACGAAAACATTTATCTGGCGGAGGGTTCGCCTTCTTTCTCAGTGAAAAGGAAAGACGGGCTTATTTTTACGGCTGAAGAACTGAGTCAAGGAACAGCTGAACAACTGTACACGGCGATCCGGTTTGCGCTGGCAGAAAGCATGCAAAAGAGAATTCATCTTCCATTAATGATCGATGACAGCTTTGTGAATTTTGACCATTTGCGCATAAAAAATATTGTGAGTATTATGAGACAGCTGTCGGATCATCATCAAATGCTGCTGTTTACTTGCCATCAGCATATATTATCTTACTTTCAAGACGAAGAAATCATTTACTTATAAAATATATTTGTTAGACCGTCGCACATTTGGTTCGTATGCTATACTATAAGTTACGAGGCGGAAAGTGGAAGGAGAATACGATGGCTAAAGGAATTATTCATTACAATGTTGGGGAGCAGGTAGATCTTTTTTTGCTGATAAAATCAGTAACAAAAGGTATTGCAAGCAATGGAAAACCTTTTTTAACGTTAATTTTGCAAGACCGTTCCGGGGAAATTGAAGCAAAACTATGGGATGTGAGCAAAGAAGATGAAGAAAATTATCTGCCTCAACAGATTGTTAAAATATTTGGCGATATCCATCATTACAGGGGAAGAAATCAACTGAAAATCCGCAACATCCGATTGGCAGAGCCGCATGAAAATTTAAATGTACAGGATTTTGTAGAAAGAGCGCCATTATCTCAAGAAGAAATGGTTGAAAAAATTACGAAATACATATTTGAAATGAAAAATCCAAACATTCAACGGATAACAAGATTCTTGATGAACAAGCATCAAAGCGCTTTTCTCTTATATCCGGCGGCGACGAAAAACCATCATGAATATGTATCAGGCCTTGCCTATCATGTTGTTTCCATGCTTGATCTTGCCAAAGCGATTGCTGACTTTTATCCGAGTTTAGACAAGGATTTATTATATGCCGGGGTCATACTTCATGATCTTGGCAAAGTAATTGAGCTGTCGGGCCCCATTTCCACTTCTTATACAGTTGAAGGGAATTTGCTTGGGCATATTTCCATCATGGTAAACGAAATTGGAGAAGCAGCGAAGGAACTTGGGATTTCCGGCGAAGAGGTCGTCATTTTGCAGCATATGGTATTGAGCCATCACGGGAAACCGGAATGGGGAAGTCCGAAAATGCCGATGGTTAAGGAAGCGGAAATTCTCCATCATATTGATAATATCGATGCAAAAATGAACATGCTGGACCGGGCGCTTGAACGAGTCAAGCCGGGAGAATTTACGGAACGGATTTTCGCTCTGGACAATCGCTCATTCTATAAACCGTCATTTCATCGATAGAGAATCATAATATAGAGCCCCTTGCATAAAATGAAATAAAAAAGCTTGTCTATGCAAGGAGGAGATGGAATGACGTTTCTGCCGTGGTGGGTATATTTATGTATTGTTGGAATTATTTTTAGTGCATATATGGCATATAAAACAGCTAAAAAAGACAAAGAAATAGAAGAAATTTTTATTGAGCGGGAAGGAAATGTATATATCGAAAGAATGAAAAAAGAAAAAGAAAAGCGAGCGAAAGAAAAGATGACATCTGCAAATTAGAAACTAAATTGTGTCAGCTTTTCTACTATGCTTTCAATTTCCTCTATCCGACCAGCGGGAGCGCGACGATTTTCGGAAAAACATCATCAAACAGTCAAAAGACATCAGACAAAACGTGAGCTGCTTTAATCCGGATAAAAAGATCCATTGTCAACCCGGCAAAGCTGGTGCAGGTTGATAAAAAAACATTTATATACGCTCACATGTTTTGAATGCTAAAAAGGGGGGACGAAGCTTTGCTTTTAGTCCCCCTTTCTTCTATATGCCATATGTTAATTTTGGGTTTCAAACAAATCTTTTAGATCTTTGTCGTTTACTTTTACATCTGCGTTTTTAATTGCTTTGTCAATAGCTTCCTGCATCAATGACGGATCAGATATTTTCTGTTTTTTGACATCTTCTTTCAGGCTGTCTTTCATTTCTTCGAATGGTTTTACCGTCTGAGTGATTTTAATAATGTGGTAACCGTATTCTGTTTTAACAGGATCGCTGATTTCTCCTTCTTTTAATTTAAATGCCACATTTTCAAATTCTTTCACCATCTGGCCTTTGCCAAACCATCCAAGATCTCCGCCGTTGGAGGCAGATCCGTCGATCGAATATTCTTTTGCCAAATCCTCAAATTTTTCGCCTTTATTAAGTTTTTCTTTTACTTCTTTCGCTGTTTTTTCATCTTCCACTAAAATGTGGCTGGCGCGTACTTTTCCTTTCAATGAATCATAATATTCTTTTAAATCTTTATCTGTAATTTTAATATTCGCTTCTGTTGCCTTCTTGCGTAGCAAGTCGACCTTCACGATTTGTCTCAAAACCTTGTCTCCGTATTGCTGAGCAATTAAATCGTACTGGGAGCCGTACTGCTGTTTCATTTTTTCGAGCTCTTCATCAATTTCTTTGTCGGAGACTTTAAATTTTTCGCTTAATACTTTTTCATGCACAAGTTCTTGTAAAACATCTTTACCAAAACGGTTTTTCAATGCTTCATAAAATTCGTCCTTCGTAATATCTCCGGCTTTTGTTTCAACGACCGCATCATTTGCACCGTTTGAACATGCATTCAAAGCGAATAAGCTGGCCGTTGCGATAACCGCTAATGCAAATTTTTTCATACTTTACAACTCCTACCTTTTTTTGTCTATCTAAAACAAATATACTCACATTTTGACATGAAACTATATGATTTGCAACTGTTTGTCCAAGTAATGGAAAAATCGTTTCGAATTTGGGTTAAGAAAATTCCAGTAAGAAGGACAAATGCCTATGCGAAAAAAAGAACAGTGCATACGATAACGTAAAGACACAAAAAGGGGGTGTCGTGATGAGCGGAGGATATGGTGGAGGCTTTGCGTTAATCGTTGTATTGTTCATCTTACTAATTATTGTTGGTGCTGCTTGGATCTATTAATGGTTTCAAAAAAGTCGGCAGAAGAGGTTTTCTGCCGGCTTTTTTAATGAAGTAAAAAAACTTTTAAGTAAAGGAAATTTCTATGTATGATGAAATTAGTAAAATGGTAATTAAGACATTAATGGTGCGGAATACGTTTGACTGTTTTTCTTCAGGGAGTTCACGAATGGAACAAAGAGCAGTTGTCAGTTTGTTTATATAAAATAGAATGAAGACGGCAAAAATGATAAAATATAATAGCATTTGAAATCCCCCCTTCCATTCATACCTATTACAATATCAAAATAATGACAAAAAAGATAGGGTTATGGGAAATTTTTGGGGAGTTTTCAGCCCCCATTATGAACCGAAGAAAGATGTGATGGAATGAAAGATTTAGAAAGAAGACTGGAAACTCTAGAATATTATATGTCTTTGTTTATGAAAATGATGAATATTGAAATGTATCCTTTCTACAAGCTCGTGATGGAAAAAGGGCTTATGAAGGAGGAAATAGAAGAGGTTTTTCGCATATGCGATGAATTAGCAAAGGAGCATAAGGAGCAAAAAGCGCAAGGATTTGTATATTTTGAAAATCTCCTTACGCTTTTTGCCGGACAGCTGACGCCAAAGCTGGATGTCAATGAAACGATCGATGCCCTTTATTTACAAGGGCTGTATACTGAATTAATGAAAGACTTAAAACGAACTATTGATTCACTGTAGTTTTTAAATAAGAATGTTCCTCCACATCTTTCTTTTTCTTGATTTTTCCGTCTTCAATGACAAAGTCATTTTCGATATTATTGAATGAGCGTTCAAAAATTGTCATGAAATCGTCTCCGTAAATGTTTCGGATAATTGCTGTAATTTCGATCATTTCAGGAAATTTTCCGTATAGATTTTGCAGCGGAAGCGCGCCTTTCAGAACGGTGTTTTTGGATGGATCATAATCTTCAAGAAGCTTAAGCAGCACTTCCTCTCCTTTTTCTGTTAATTGTATGTAAGTATTTCTTTTATCATTTTCTTTTTTGGAAAATTTTAAATAACCGCGTTCTTCTAATTTTTTCGAAAAGTTGAATGCCGTCGATACGTGCATGACCCCAAATTTTGCGATTTCTGAGATCGAGGCTCCTTTTAAATGATAGGCGATCCATAATATATGATGTTCATTGATGTTTAAATCATATGGTTTAATCCAGCGCTGCCAATCCTTTTCAATGGATTTCCAAAGCGCTTTGCTTAGCTGAGCGACACGCTGGCTGAACAGAAGTGCATCTTTTATCGTATAGCTGTCGAGCGATCTCTTCAATTTTTCCACCTACTTTGTATAATACTAACATTTTTAATATCTTCTATTATGCCAATAAAATAAAGATTTATAAAGATGTAATTTACGAAATTTTTAAATAAATAGTGAAACACTAAAAATAGTACACATAGAAGCGGTAATAAATTTTGCGAAGAATGATGAGAACGATCAAGATTTTCTATACTGTAACAATTTTTCATGATTATAAATTATAGCAAAAAAGAATTGACACCCTGCCAATTCTTTGACATGCTTAATATTTTTAATTGTAAAAGGCTTCCGCAAACTTGAAGCGTCAGTTTCTTTCTTTTTTGATTTGATCTTCTAGCTCTGTTAATTTATCTTTAATCTCTTTTACATGCAGCTCCAAATTTTTTTTATTCGGATCAATTTCCATCTGCCATGCTTGAATGGACCGATTGACATCTGCAGCGACTTCTTTAGCAATTTGCAAGCCTTCTTTCGCTGATTGTGCGATTTGCTTTTTTAACGATTTCCCATCAGATTTCAAGTCTCCAAATATGTTTTCAAGCTTATGCAAATTGCATCTGGTTTTTTTTAAAACATTGCCGTTCCTCGCTTGAGCCGTAATCAGTGCAGCTGCTCCGGCAACAACACCGCCGACGAAAAATCCATATAGAAAAGATTTGCCTTTTGACATTTTTACCACTCCTATAGTTCCTTGTTTTCAAAATCCGTCAATAAAAACATAGCCTTAGTTGAAGATGCATAAACTAAAAGTAAGGGAGGGAAATTATGGCGGGTGTTATTTTTTTATTTTTTATCATTAGCATGTTGTTTCTTGTAGGAGCTTTTTATAATTTGAAGTTAGCCAATTCTGCGAGTTCATATCCTCCAAAACATCTTCTGAAAAAGAGGGCGTCAGTTTTAGCGATTGGCGGATTAACGTCACTTTTAATAGCTTTTCTTCTTTATTATATACAATAATAAAACCCGATCATAGATCGGGTCAATCTGTTTTATTTATTTTCTGATAGAACGTTAGAACGTTTAAGAATGCTTTCAACAATGGGATAAATAATCACCATTGCAATTGTATTGATAACTGTTGCCGGCAATACAACCGCAAGGAACAATGCAGTAAATCCGGCGCCTCCTGGGAGACCTACAAGTAAGAGCGCTGCTAAAAGAAACACTGTGCCGGAAATTAATGTTCCTATGACTGTTAAAATTCCCGCCCTTGCTATTGCTTGTTTGAGTGGTTTTAAGGCTAGAAATAGAAAATATATTAAAAATGCCGTCAAAATTTTATCAATAATATTCGGAACGAGTCCGCCGGGAAAACTGGTTGTCAATCCGGATAATATGCCAGTTGCAATGCCCAGCAGACCGGCGTTTGTCATCCCAGGAAACAAGAAAATTCCTAAAAACATCATCAACAGCATCATATCCGGCTTCATCCCGTTAAATATGGGCGGCACAATCGCATGAAGAGCAACGCCGATGGCGACAAATAAAGATAAAATGACTAATTCTTTCGTTCTCATCTCTAAACTCTCCTCTTCTGTTCTCATCTTTAATAAACTTTCCACTATTATAGCGTATGATCGTTAAAGTTAGGATAGGCTTTTAATGTTTTTTTCTGAATTCTTTCATAAACTGGGCGAGCTTTTCACATGCTTCAATCGTTACCGCATTATAAATGGATGCACGGCAGCCACCGACAGAACGATGACCGGATAGACCTATTAATCGATTTTCTTTTGCCTCTTGAACAAACGCTTTTGTCAATTCATCAGACGGCAGCGTAAATGTTACGTTCATGAATGAGCGGCTTTCTTTTTCTGCATGTCCTTTGTAAAAGCCATCGCTTTCGTCTATAGCGTTATATAATATTTGAGCTTTTTGTTTGTTTCTGCGTTCAATTTCAGCTACTCCGCCTTGTTCTTTTACCCATTCAAACACTAGAGAAAGCATGTAAATGGCAAAGGTCGGTGGAGTGTTATATAAAGAGTTTTTGCTTGCATGTGTTTGATAGCTCAAAATAGTTGGTACATTTTTATTTGCTTTTTCAATTAGATCTTTTTTAATGATGACAACAGTGACTCCGGAAGGTCCTAGATTTTTTTGCGCCCCTGCGTAAATGAGATCGAACTGTTCGATATTCAGCTCTCTGCTCAAAATATCGCTGGACATATCCGCAATCAGCGGTGCATTCGTGCTTGGGAACTCATGCCATTGCGTCCCAAAAATTGTGTTGTTTGACGTAATATGCAAATACGCAGCATTTTGGAGCGAATTTGCCTCGAATTGTTTTGGGATGTGTGTGTAATTTGACTCTTTGCTTGATGCCAACACATTTGTTTCACCAAATTTTTTTGCTTCGCTTAACGCTTTTTCAGACCATGCTCCGCTTAAAATATAATAGGCGATATTTTCATTATTCAAAAAATTCATCGGGATCATGGCAAATTGCAGACTTGCCCCGCCTTGTAAAAATAACACATCATACGAATCAGGGATATTAAGCAATTCTTTCAATAAGCTTTTGGCATTATTGTGAACCTCATCATACGCCTGGCTCCGATGGCTCAGCTCCATGACGGACATGCCTGTATGATTGAAATTCAACAGCTCGCCTTGAGCTTTTTGTAATACTTCGACTGGTATAGCTGCTGGTCCTGCATTAAAATTGTATACTCGATCCACGATTCGTCCTCCTTTTAACACATTTATAAAAACATCCTATCATGAAAAAAGGAGAGGGGAAATAAAAAATTTTGTGTCGGTTAGAAAACAGTAAGGATCCTGTTGTTAGGATCCT
This sequence comes from Aeribacillus sp. FSL W8-0870, assembly GCF_037963755.1. Taxonomy (NCBI): domain Bacteria; kingdom Bacillati; phylum Bacillota; class Bacilli; order Caryophanales; family Bacillaceae; genus Aeribacillus; species Aeribacillus sp. FSL W8-0870. The sequence goes on along the minus strand of NZ_CP150165.1, from coordinate 3,146,963 downwards.
TTAGCCGTTTATTTTTTATTGCAATCCGCCTTTTATTGTTTCAGCAAGCTGTGCAAGATCTTCTGGAGTATAATCATTTTGATGGGATTTCCATACTATGCCTAAACCATCTTCTTTTCCGTGTCGAGGAATTATGTGCATATGGTAATGAAACACTGTTTGACCGGCTTCTTCGCCATTGTTATTGATTAAATTTAATCCTTTTGGATTCAATTGTTTTTTTACTGCCTTTGCGACCTTCGTAACAGCTTCAAAAAAGTTTCTTGAGATGTCAGGTGTGAGCTCGAAAACGTTTTCTTTATGTACTTTTGGGATGACGAGTGTATGTCCTTTCGTTACCTGCATAATATCCATAAAAGCTAAAACGTGTTCATCCTCGTATACTTTTGCACAAGGAATTTCTCCGTTAATAATTTTACAAAAAATGCAATCGCTCATAATGACACTCCCCGCAATTTTTTTCTTTATTTTACCACGTGTTGAAAATGAAAGAAAACATAAAAAGGAACGAACATAAGTCCGTTCCTTTGAAGAGGGGTTTCAATGCACATGTTAAAAAAGCGATTTAAAAGTGTCTTTCGTCAACACCCCATTTTCAAATAATGAATGGTATTCCTTTTTGACACTTTAAACTTTTGTTAGAACACGACATGAAAAAATTTTAATGACAAACATCTGTTTAAGTGTGTTGTCACCCTCTTCAGTCAATAGCATACCCACTAATTTATTTTTTATGTTGTGTAAAATAAAAAAATTGAGCGTTTTTTGATGATAAATATGAAAAGGCGTTTAACGCCTCGGGAAGCTCTCAGCATTGTCATGAATTTTTTTTAAATTGGCGGCATAAGCAAAAAGCGTTAAGTCAAAAAAAACGCTCGCTCTTAAAAAAAACAATCCGGCTCCGTAAGGGAAATTTGGCTTTGTGAAATGTTTTTAGCATTCGCAGCCATCTGCCAAAACAGGTTGCTTGGAAAATGAACGCTTTTCCTCACGGTCCAAATGAAAAAGAGCTTCCTGTTGAAAATAAATTAGGACGCTTCCTTAAATGCCATAAAGTTTATTCAAACCGTCCATGAAAAACGATAAAAAACAGATGTCCAAGAAGATTCTTCCGTTCCATTCCTTTATCGTGCCAAAAACTTTCCCGAAAAGTACATATAAACAAAAATATATGCAAATAACGCATTGATTGCCAGCTGGACGCCGACAAATAAAATATTCGTTTGCGTTAATAAAACAATGGTAAGAACGGCTAGCTCAATGAAAAGAATGGTAAAAAGAAGGCGTAAAAAGCTTTTTTTCTTTATATTTTGTGGAACTGGATATAAGTCAGCGATAAAAAGAGCATCATAATGCTTGTATAAGCTCGTTAATTGAATTCCGGTTAGGAAGAGAACAGCTGCCGGCAAAATGATGCAAGATACAAGTGACAAAGGCAAAAAGATGCTGACAATAACGCCGATCATCAATAAGCGGATAAACAATCCGAAATAATCTCCTGAACGAATGAAGGATCTGGAAAACATATATAAAAATACATTTGATTGCTTGTAAGGGATGAAAGACAAAATCCAGTCCATCCATTTCCGTCTTTTTGCTTCAGCCTTCAGTTTCGGCACATCAGTAAACATATTGGCCAATCTATAAAATGATTGCAATTTGCGATTTTCCTGCAAAATTAAAAATTCCCACTGCAGCGTTTTGTTCCTCGTTATCTTGAAGAAATAAATGGTTACCAATGCCATCATGCCGTAAATAAACAGGGACAGCATGCTTTCCTTAACAGCCAAATAAATTACCGTGAAATTGACAGCATATCGGACAAACTTATCCATTATCTGGGATAACCGCTCCGGAAAATGCGTCATTTTCCATTGAATCCACAAATTCCAATATTTAATAACCGTAAGCTGGAAGATAAGGAATAAATAGTTGATGCCTTCACCTTCACCGCTTTGAAAATATAAAGGTGCAAGAATGGTTAGGCATACGATCATTTGGACAGTCTGAAGGATATAGCTGTATATACAAGCACGCTGAAAATAATGGTTTAATCCTTTTTCCATAGGCAGTAAAAAGATGATGTCAGGTTCTTTTAACAACGTGCGTACTTGCGAAAAAGTTACCGTTAATGCTAACAAGAGTGCCATTAAGAATGCTGATGGAAAATGAGGTGGGAGTTGATCAAGCCATTGCTGATACGCATAGGCTCCTCCGCCTAATAAAAACATAATCACTAAAAGCAGATGATCGTTCAGCATATAACGCAAGTATGTTTGTGTTTCTTTTATATGTGCTGCCAAACGGGCAGGCCAAATATCATTGATTGATCTCATCGTCTTGCTCCTTTGTCAGCCGAATATAAAGATCGTCCAATGTTGCACCAGGCATATTGAATTGCTCCTGCAGCTCAAGTTTAGTTCCTTGAGCCCGGACGGTTCCGTTGTGCAAAATCACAAAAGTGTCACAAAACCGTTCTGCATTTGCTAAAATGTGGGTTGACATTAAAATGCCAGCACCTTGTTTTTTCGCCTGATTCATGAGATCAAGCAGGGCGTGAATGGCTAACGGATCCAGCCCGACAAACGGTTCATCAATTATGTAAAGGGATGGCTGAACTAAAAAAGCGCACATAATCATGACCTTTTGTTTCATCCCTTTAGAAAAATGTGCCGGAAACCATTTCAACTGCTTTTCCATTCGAAATGTTTTTAAAAGAGGATCGAGCCGCTCGTTAAATGTCTCTTCACTGATCCCGTGCGCCATAGCCATCAATTGCAAATGCTCAAATAACGTCATTTCTTCGTATAAAATAGGGGTTTCAGGAACAAAACTAAATTGCTTTCGATATTGCACCGGATCTTCCTGAAATGTTTTGCCGTTAATTTTAATAGTCCCGTCACTTGGCTCCATCAAACCGATGATATGCTTGATCGTTGTGCTTTTCCCCGCACCGTTTAATCCAATTAAACCGACCATTTCATTTTCGTTTACAGTGAATGAAACATTTTTTAAAACAGGCTTATTTGTGTACCCGCCGGTAATCTGATCTACTGATAATAAAGTCATATTTTCCGCCTCTCCCCTTTATTTTTTTAAAATTAAATGAGGCTTGATGTATTTAGCCGTTTCAACGATTTTTGCATGTTTTGATCCATTCTTCTCTCTTTCCATTTTAAATCATTCCTTCTCATCTTTTACAATATAATATTTCTTTACTCGGGGTGGAGAAGGAAAAATGAGTTTATCGCTCATCCCTAAAGCTTTTTTAAAGTGGTTAGCAAAAGCTTCGTTTTGATCCCATTTGTTAAAATCTTGTTCTGTCTCCCATAAAGTGAAAATGATATAAGTGTTTTTGAAAAGAGGGCGGAGAACTCTTAAGGCAACAAAGCCCGAATGGCTTTCAATGAATCGAGATAGCTCTTTAAATTGCTGTTCAAATAGAGGTTTTCCTTCATCTGTAACAGATATATAGGTAAACACGGCAAACCCTCCATCGCTGCAGATACTTCCTCTTTTATCAATAATTTCATATTTTTTGGGTTCTTTAAAAATTGTTGTTCCTTTTGTTTCATGCATAAGGACGGCGCTTTCACCGTCATGCATGAATAACATGCATTCTGCTAGATTATTTTTTTTGATTTTGCTTAAATATTCAATAGTGCCGAAAGCTATATAAACATTCATAACAGTCACCTCGCACGAAAATCACTTGACAATTTGCGAAAAAAGTTAAACATGTTACATACTGTATCCAAAATTATACAATACTAATTATGGGAGTTAAACAGAGGTGAAAACATTGTTGAAAAAAATAAAGATGATCTCGGGAATCGTTTTATCTGCTGCTGTGTTAAGTATTATCGCATACTTTGCCATGATTTGGATAGGCGCTATCGTTGTGGATGAAAAAAAGCTTGTTTTGCATTCTGCGACCTCTTTGATCGATCAAGAAGGACGGCCCATTACGAAATTATATTTAGAAAACAGAGAGATCATCGATATTGATAAAGTTCCGAAGCATGTACAAAATGCTTTCATCGCTGTTGAAGATAAAAGGTTTTATGAGCATCACGGCATTGATTTTCGGGCAATTTCAAGGGCGCTGTTCAAGGACATTGCTGCTTTCAAAAAAGTAGAGGGCGGCAGTACAATCACCCAACAGCTCGCCAAAAATGTTTTTTTAACAAACGATAAAACGGTTTTGAGAAAAATGACAGAAGCTATCATTGCCATTTATCTTGAACAGAAATATAGCAAAAGAAAAATTTTAGAGATGTATTTGAATCAAATCTATTTTGGACATGGCGTATACGGCATCCAGTCTGCATCAAAATTTTTTTTCAATAAAGATGCCTCTGAACTGACTATTGAAGAAGGGGCGCTGCTAGCCGGCCTGCCGAAGGCTCCAGCAGCCTATTCTCCGATTTTGCACCCAGAAAAAAGCTTAGAAAGAAGAAATGCGATATTAACCTTAATGGAGCGCGAAAACTATATTTCTCCGGAGCAAGCTGTCAGAAGCCAGGGGAAAACATTAGGTCTGAATATTCATAAAACGGAAGATAAGCCTTGGCTGTCCGCCTATATTGACATGGTATTTGAGGAAGCGGAAAATAAGTATCATCTTTCAAATGAAGAACTCCTAAAAGGCGGATATAAAATTACCGTTCCGATCAATATCGATGTTCAGGAAAAAGCATTCAAAGTTTTTAAAGAAAAGGCTTATTTTCAAGGTACGAAAGATGATGCTCAAGGCGCTTTTATTTTATTAGATAATAAAACAGGCGGTGTGCTTGCTGCGATCGGCGGGCGAAATTATGTTTCCAAAGGATTTAATCGATTGACAGCGAAGCGCCAGCCGGGGTCAACGTTTAAGCCGATAGCTGTATATGCTCCGGCAATGGAGGAAGGACTTTTTCAGCCTTATTCTCTTCTAAAAGATGAGAAATTGGATTATAAAGGATACTCTCCAAGCAATTACGATGGACGTTATGACGGACATGTAACCATGTTTGATGCGCTCATTCATTCAAAAAATGCTCCTTCTGTATGGGTGCTCGATAAGCTTGGAATCGATAAAAGCAAAGAGTATTTAGAGAAAAACGGGATTTATATTGAGGATAAAGGACTGGCGATTGCTTTAGGAGGACTAAAGTACGGCGTGTCGCCGTTTGATTTGGCAAATGCATACAGAACTTTTGCCAATAATGGTCAATACAGCAAGCCGTATTTCATACAAAAAATTGTGAATGCCAACGGCGATGTAGTGGCAGAAGTAAAAAAACAAAAATATCAAGTTTTTTCTCCGCAAACCTCGTGGAATATGACGAGGATGCTGGAGCAGGTTGTTAAAGAAGGAACTGCCAAAGCGGGACAATATGAAGGAGCTTTAGCTGGAAAAACGGGTACGACATCATTTCCTGGAAAAAAGGGCGCCGTGATGGACGCATGGTTTGTCGGATATACTCCTGACGTGACGGGGGCAGTGTGGATCGGATATGACCGGACAGATGAAGAACATTTTTTAAAGGGTGGGAGCGATTATCCAACGAAAATGTTTAAAAATATTTTAAGCGGTTTGAAATTTGAGGAAAAAACATCCTTTACGATTCCGAAAAAAGTGAAAGATTTAGAAAAACCAATCAGGCTTTCACAAATCCCTTCGCTTTCCGCCACATATCAATTTCACGCACTTCAATTATTTAAAGTGACATTAAAATGGCCTGCCCAAGATGATGACCGGGTCGTATACCGAATTTATGAACGAAGCGGAGAAAGCAAGAAATTGGTCGGATCTGTAAAGGGAAAAGGAGAATATGAAATACCGTATATTAGCATTTTTTCAGAGCATTTTTATCAAGTTGTCCCTTATAATCCGCAAACCCATCAGGAAGGGGAAGGTACTGAATTTGTCAGCCCGCGCTGGGAATAACAAAATGCTGGAAAGATCTTTCGTCGATTTTATGACATTTCCCTTATATTCCTATACAATCGGGCAAGGGAAGAGGTATAGTTTAAAAAGAGTATTAGAAAGGAATCGTTTTTAAAGGGGGATTTACATGGATAGGAAGAAAAGCTTTAATAATACTTTTTTAAAAGCGTGCAGAGGCGAAGCGACGGACTATGTTCCTGTTTGGTATATGAGGCAAGCCGGGAGATCCCAGCCTGAATACCGGGCGTTAAAAGAAAAATACAGCTTATTTGAAATTACTCATCAACCAGAGCTTTGTGCATATGTCACTAGACTTCCTGTCGAGCAGTACGGGGTTGATGCCGCAATTTTATATAAAGATATTATGACGCCGCTGCCTGCCCTTGGAGTTCAAGTTGAAATTAAAGCGGGAACAGGGCCTGTTATTGAAAATCCGATCAGGTCGCTGGAGGATGTAAAAAAACTTGGTGAAATTCATCCTGAGGAAGATGTTCCATATGTTTTAGATACGATTAAGCTTTTAGTCAATGAGCAGCTGAATGTTCCGTTGATTGGATTTGCCGGAGCACCATTTACTCTTGCCAGCTACATGATTGAGGGAGGCCCTTCTAAAAATTATAACAAAACAAAGGCATTCATGTATGCTGAACCAGAAGCTTGGTTTCTTTTAATGGAAAAGCTTGCCGATATGACCATTACATACGTGAAAGCGCAAATTGACGCAGGGGTTAAAGCGGTGCAAATTTTTGATTCATGGGTCGGAGCATTAAATGCTTCTGATTATCGATATTATATTAAGCCGGTGATGAACCGCATTTTTTCGGAATTAAAGGAAAAAGAGGCGCCGCTTATTATGTTTGGAGTGGGAGCAGGACATTTAGTAAAAGAATGGAATGATTTGCCTTTAGACGTGATCGGTTTAGATTGGCGTCTGTCGATTTCTGCTGCCAGAGAAATGGGGATTTCCAAAACATTGCAGGGAAATCTTGATCCGGCAGTTTTGCTTGCGCCGTGGGATTTTGTGAAAGAACGGGTAAAGGCTATTTTAGATGAAGGAATGAAACAGCCAGGTTTTATTTTTAATCTTGGACATGGCGTCTTTCCACAAGTAAAACCGGAAACATTAAAAAAATTAACGGAATTTATTCATGATTATAAGCAAAAATAGATCGAAATAAATGATCAACTTGAATTTTGGAGGTGCACGTAATGTCGAAGAAAAAAATGGGTTTGTTAGTGATGGCTTATGGTACACCATATAAAGAAGAGGATATTGAACGCTATTACACCCACATTCGCCATGGAAGAAAGCCTGATCCAGAAAGTCTGGAAGATTTAAAAGAACGATACAAGGCGATCGGAGGCATTTCTCCTCTTGCTAAAATAACAGAGGAACAAGCGAAAGGTTTAGAAAAATATTTAAATCATATTCAAAATGAAATAGAATTCCATATGTATTTAGGATTAAAACATATTGAGCCGTTTATTGAAGATGCAGTTGAACAAATGAATAAAGATGGAATTACTGAGGCGGTCAGCATCGTTTTAGCTCCGCACTATTCGACCTTCAGCATTAAGTCGTACAACGGCAGGGCAAAGGAAATTGCAAAAAAACTCGGAGGGCCTTCCATCACTTCTATCGAAAGCTGGTATAAAGAACCGAAATTTATTGAATATTGGGCTAAACAAATAAAAGAAACGTACGCGAAAATGACTGAAGAAGAACGGGAAAAAGCTGTATTAATTGTTTCAGCACATAGTCTGCCGGAAAAAATTGTGCAATTAGGGGATCCTTACCCAGATCAATTACAAGAAACAGCTGAATTAATTGCAAAAGAAGCCGGAGTGCAGCATTTTGCTGTTGGCTGGCAAAGTGAAGGCAATACTCCGGAGCCGTGGCTCGGACCAGATGTTCAAGATTTAACAAGAGATCTGTTTGAACAAAAAGGATACCGGACGTTTGTTTATGCTCCAGTAGGTTTTGTGGCTGATCACTTGGAAGTTCTATACGATAACGATGTCGAGTGCAAGGCAGTAACAGACGAGCTTGGAGCAGCTTATTATCGTCCAGAAATGCCGAATGCAAAACCTGAATTCATCGATTGTTTAGCTACAGTCGTGTTAAAACACTTAGGAATGTCAAAATAAGAAGGAGATTTTATGGGAAGAAAAAAAGTAGCAATTGTTGGCGGGGGAATAACTGGGCTTTCAGTTGCGTTCTACTTGCAGTCAGAAATTAAAAAAAATCATCTTCCAATAGATGTTGTGCTGATTGAAGCGAAGCCGCGATTAGGAGGAAAAATAGAAACGATAAAAAGGGACGGATTTATCATTGAAAGAGGTCCGGATTCCTTTTTGGAGCGGAAAAAAAGCGCTACGCAGCTTGCAAAGGACGTAGGGCTTGGAGATTATTTGGTGAACAATGACGTGGGGCAATCTTTTGTCCTTGTTGGCGACAAGCTCCATCCGATCCCAAAAGGAGCGGTTATGGGCGTGCCAACAAATATTGCTTCTTTCGCCACCTCCGGTTTGTTTTCGTTAACTGGCAAGCTGCGGGCTTCGTTTGACCTTTTCCTGCCGAAGAAAAAAGTGGACGGAGATCAGTCATTAGGCGGATTTTTTGGCCGCAGGCTCGGCAGCGAAGTGGTTGAAAATTTGATTGAACCGCTTCTTTCCGGGATTTATGCAGGAGATATTTATAATTTAAGTTTATTAGCAATCTTTCCGCACTTTTATGAAATTGAACAAAAGCATCGCAGTTTAATTTTAGGAATGGCCAAGCAGGCGCAAAAGTCTAAACAAAAACAACAACAGGAGCAACATAAAGGGATTTTTCAAACCGTTTCAACTGGTTTGCAATCGATTGTTGAAGCAATAGAACGCCAATTGGATCATACGGTAGTGAAAAAAGGAATAAAAGTTTCGGAGATTAAAAAGGAAGATGATCTCTACCATTTGGAATTATCTGACGGAACTGTTGACAAGGCGGATGCGATAGTCATTACCGCTCAGCATGATGCTATTCCATCTATGTTTCCGAATGAGCAGCAAACACTCGCTTATTTCAAAAAAATGCCTTCAACATCTGTTGCAACCGTTGCAATGGCTTATCCGGAAGAAGCTGTTCAGCTGCCCGCAGATGGAACGGGGTTTGTTGTTTCGAGAAACAGCGGCTATACGATTACTGCTTGTACATGGACCAACAAAAAATGGCCGCATACTGCTCCGAAGGGCAAAACGCTGCTAAGAGCGTATGTTGGAAAAGCAGGAGATGAAGCGGTTGTTGACCAGCCGGATGATGTGATCATTCAAACCGTTTTGGATGACTTAAATCGATTGATGCCGGTAAAAGGAGAACCGATTTTTTCTATTGTTACAAGATTGAAGGAAGCAATGCCTCAATACATTGTCGGACACCTTGACAACATAAGAAATATAAAAAGTATTATGGGACAAAAATACCCCGGAATATATTTAACGGGTGCCTCTTTTGAAGGATTGGGGATCCCGGACTGCATTGATCAAGGTAAAAAAGCGGTGAAAGATGTTCTTCAATTTTTACATTTGGGACAAGCTTAAAAGGCAGGCTTGTCTCTTATTTTTTCAGAGGAGGCATCCATTTTAGCAAGTTTTGACGCTTCCGACTTCTGATCTTTAAAACGCCTTGGTTGGTTCCCATTGTTTAAAGTCCGACAATTCAAATTGAAGAAAATATATATTTGTTGAACAAGTTAGCATTTCTGTTTTTTTTAGAAAAAGCGATCTGGAAAGATATAAAAAATTCATTGCACATCTGTTGACCATTGATCTATAATCAAAAGAAAATCAAGGGATCCCAAAGTTTTTGGAGGAATGAAAGTGGCTACAATTGAAGATGTGGCAAAACTGGCTGGTTTATCGAAAACGACAGTTTCAAGGGTGATAAATAATCAGCCTTACGTATCGGAGGAAAAAAAACAATTAGTGCTAGAAGCAATGAAGCAATTAGGGTATGTACCTAATTCTTCAGCTAGAAGTTTAAGAAATCAAAAAACTGAAATTATTGCTGTCATTATTCCTAGGGTTATGAACCCGTTTTTTGGACAATTTGTTGAATCGCTGGAAATCGTTGCGTCTCAATACCATTATCAATTGATTGTTTGTCAAACGTTATATTCAGCAAAAAAAGAATTAGACTATTTAAACTTGTTAAAAACGAAACAAGTAGATGGAGTGATTATGACGACATTGCTAAATGGCTGGGAGGCTGTTGAGCCGTTTTTAGAATACGGTCCGATTATTTTATGCAACGAATTCGATGAACAGGCAAATGTCCCGATGATTCATATGGATCAAAACTACGGAGGGTATGTTGCAACTAAGCATTTAATCGATCAAGGATACAATAAAATTGCTTTTTGCTGTGGAAATGTAAACAGTAATGTTTCGAGAGCTAGGGAAGAAGGTTTTCGAAAAGCACTTCGTGAAGCGGGATTGTACCTTCCTGAGCAATATATTTTCCGAAATGTATTTACATTTGAAGACGGAAAAAATGTCTTGAGGAAAATGATGGAGATGGTTGAAGCTCCAACGGCGGTCTTCACAGGTTCTGATGAAGTGGCAGCCGGGATGATTTCTGAGTCAAAGAGACTTGGCGTCCGTGTCCCGGAAGAATTAGCGGTCGTCGGGTTTGACAATCAGGCTATAACTGAACTGATGGAGCCTATGATTACGACGGTTAATCAGCCGGTGAAAGAAATGGGTCATTTAGCAATGGAAGTGATGATGGAAAAAATAAAAACGAGACGGTATAAAGAAAGAGAGGTGCATCTTTTGCCTCTTACATTAATTGTAAGGGATTCTTCAAAGCTAGCCAATTACAATGTGTATTAGTACAGGTTAAGAGAAGAGAAAAAATATTCAGGCAATTCTTTTTAGAATTGCCTGAATAAATTTATTTTACATGTAAGCAATGATTGCATTTGTTCCCGTAGCATTCGTGCTGTTCTTCAATTTCTTTTCCGCATTCAATACATTTTTTTCTTGGCAAGTTTCTAAAAAATTCAGTGATTTTTTGTCCTAACATTTATTATCCCCCCGTGCTGTTGTTATTAACATTGTATTATAACAGAATGAAAAATGTCAATACTGTTTTAAAACATTTTTTCTTATTGAGGAGGATAAGGGTGATGAAAGTAACAGTTGTAGGGTTCTGGGGAGGCTATCCAGAAGCGAATGAGGCTACATCAGGCTATTTATTTCAGGAAAAGGGGTTTAACCTGTTAGTTGATTGCGGAAGTGCTGTATTATCACAGCTGCAAAATTTTGTATCACTTTCAGATTTAGATGCTGTGATCCTTTCTCATTATCATCATGATCATATTGCAGATATTGGACCGCTGCAATATGCAAGACAAATTACCGGCATGTTGCAAAAATCAAACAAAATTTTGCCCATTTACGGACATAGCCTTGATACAAAAGAATTTGACAGACTCACACATTTGAATGTGACAAAAGGAATTTCATACGATCCTGATCAATCGATTTCGATCGGTCCGTTTACGATTACATTTTTAAAAACAGATCATCCTGTTGACTGTTTTGCCATGAGATTTACTTCAGGACATAAAACGGTTGTATACACGGCAGATTCAAGCTTTAAAAATGAATTCATTCCATTCAGCCAAAATGCGGACTTGCTTATATGCGAATGCAATATGTATGCGAATGAAGACGGCAAAAAGTTTGGGCATATGAATTCCCACGAAGCTGCGACAATTGCTAAGGAAGCAAATGTAAAAGAACTTTTGCTGACTCATTTGCCTCATAAAGGCAATCATGAAGAATTGATAGAAGAAGCTAAAACGATTTTTAATGGATCGATCAAGCTGGCGAAAACAGGGTTGTCGTTACATATTGATTAAAGAGAAATTATATTAGCAAAATTATGGGACAGCCTTTTGCCGAACATTTCATAAACTTAAAGCTACTTGCAAACTTCATTTTGACAGAATAGTGTTCCATTTTCTGTAAGGGTGCAGTATGTTGGCATCCTTATTTTTTTGGAAAATTCGTCAGAAAATAATTGAAAATCAAAAATATATTGTTATAATTTAAAGCATAAAAGTAAAAAAGGGGGAAGAAAATTTTGAAAACTAGGATAGGAGCAATCGGAGGAATTTTTTTGATGGCGCTCCTCGTGCTGTCAGGTTGTGGAAGCAGCAAAGGGTCCAGCAGCGAAAGCAATAGTGAAGAAGGAAAGAAAGAAACATTTAAAATTGGTATCACTCAATTTGTAGCGCACCCGTCGCTGGATGAGGCATTGAAGGGATTTCAACAAGCAATTAAAGATAAAGGGTTAAATGTAGATTATGATATTCAAAACGCTCAAGGGGATCAATCGAATACCCAAACGATTGCGAATAACTTCGTCGGAGATAACGTCGATTTAATTTTTGCGAATGCAACGCCTAGTGCACTTGCTGCAGCAAATGCTACAAAGGATATTCCAATTGTATTTACATCCGTAACAGATCCTGTCGGCGCCGGGCTTGTGAAAGAGATGGAAAATCCAGGAGGGAATGTAACAGGAACTACTGATACCCATCCTGATGCCATACCGAAAACGGTGAAATTTATTGATCAATATTTAGATGGCAAAAGAATAGGAATGATCTATAATTCAGGCGAACAAAACTCTGTTGCGCAAATTGACCTTGTTAAAAAAGCGACAGAAGGAACGGATTTGAAAATTGTCGAAGCTTCTGTTTCTACTTCAGCTGAAGTGAAACAAGCTGCTGAATCTCTTGTCGGCAAAGTCGATTGCTTTTACATTATCACTGACAATACCGTTGTTTCTGCGCTTGATTCGGTTATTTCCGTTGCAAATGAAAACGATATCCCGCTGTTTGTCGGTGAATTAGATTCAGTCAAAAAAGGCGGTTTTGCTGCGTACGGATTTGAATATTATGACATTGGCTATGAAGCAGGAGAAATGGCTGCAAAAATTTTAACAGAAGGGAAAAAGCCGTCTGAACTGCCTGTTCAATATCCGCAAAACTTAAAGCTTCTTATTAATAAAAAAGCAGCAGCTGAGATGAACGTTAAGATTTTAGACGAGTGGAGCAAAGAAGCAGAGTTTATTGAGTAATTTGGAAGGGTGTTTACATGCTGACAGCAGTATATGGCTCACTTGAGGCGGGACTTATTTACGCAATAATGGCTCTCGGAGTCTATTTATCTTTTAGAATATTAGATTTTCCAGATTTAACGGTTGACGGTAGCTTCGTTACTGGAGCTGCCGTCGCAGCCGTCATGATCATAGACGGAGCTCATCCTGTTATGGCGACGATTGCCGGAATGATTGTCGGCTTTCTAGCTGGGATCTTAACGGGAATTTTGCATTCGTATGGGAAAATTAATCCGTTGTTATCCGGTATATTAATGATGATCGCTCTTTATTCCATTAATTTGCGAATTATGGGAAAATCGAATGTTTCGCTTTTACAGGAGGAAACGCTTTTCTCAAAGCTGGCCGATGCGCTGGCACCGATCGATCAAGCCGTTAAGAGCGTCATTTCTTTTTCCCCGACCACATGGTCAGTCATCATTTCAATGGTGTTATTGGTCGCTTTTTTAAAGCTCATCCTTGATTACTTCTTAAAAACGGAAATCGGACTTGCTATAAGAGCTGTCGGAGATAACGAAGAAATGATTAAAAGTTTTTCGGCGAATACAAACTTTCTTAAAGTATTAGGATTAGGATTGTCAAATGGTTTGGTTGCTTTGTCAGGTGCACTTGTCGCCCAATATAATGGCTTCAGCGATGCCAATATGGGAATTGGAATGATTGTGATCGGGCTTGCTTCCGTTATTATTGGAGAGGCAATTGTCGGCAGCAAGACGATTGTTCGGGCTACCTTAGCTGTTATAATCGGTGCTGTCATTTATCGTTTCATAGTCGCCTTTGCATTTAGATTTAACTTTTTTGAAACAGGCGATATAAAATTAATTACAGCTTGTATCGTCATTTTGGCGTTAATCATCCCGCGATATTTTGAAAAACGGCGTGAGAAAAAAAGAAAATTGGCAAGAAAGCGGGGTGAACAAGTTGCTTCAGCTAAAACACATTCATAAAGTGTTTAACGAAGGGTCATTGGATGAAAAAATCGCCTTAGATGGAATTCATTTAGAGGTCGAAAAAGGCGATTTTATTACGATTATTGGCAGCAACGGCGCAGGGAAATCGACTTTGCTGAACATCATAGCTGGAAAGCTGTTTCCCGATGAGGGGGAAGTCTGGCTTGACGGCGTAAATATAACAACACTTCCTGAGCATAAACGATCAAAATATATCGGCAGAGTGTTTCAAAATCCGTTGTCAGGCACATCGCCGACGTTGACCATTGAAGAAAATTTGGCGATCGCTTACGGCCGTGTTCATAAACGAACTTTGGCCAGAGGTGTAACGAATAAGCGGAAAAATTATTTTAAGGAGCAGCTGTCGCTTTTAGGGCTTGGATTAGAAAACCGTTTAAATGCGAAAGTAGGATTGCTGTCAGGCGGGGAAAGACAGGCGTTGTCGCTTTTGATGGCAACATTTACGAAACCGAAAATATTATTGCTTGATGAGCATACAGCCGCATTAGATCCCGCACGCGCAGAGGTCGTCCTGTCGCTTACGAAAAAATTTATTGAAGAATATAATTTAACAACGATTATGATTACACATAATATGCAGCAGGCGATTGATCTAGGAAACAGATTGCTGATGATGAATCGCGGAAAAATCATTTTTGAGGCATCTGCTGAAGAAAAAGTAAAACTGACCATTCCGAAATTAATGGACGAATTTGCCAAAATTCAAGATGCAGTATCTGACCGGGTGCTCTTAAGCTGATATTCACCTCTTTCCATTCAGGGGAGAGGTTTTTAAGTGCAATTTTGTTCAATATATAAAACAAATGTATGAATAAACAAAACATAAAAAAGGAGGAAAACATGAAGCCGATTCAGCAAATTATTGGGGAAAATTTTTGTAAAATCCGAAAAAGGATGGCGCTAAGCCTCGACAAGGTGTCTGAAAAGACAGGCGTTTCCAAAGCGATTCTGGCACAAATTGAAAGAGGGGAAGCGAATCCGACTGTTACCACGCTGTGGAAAATAGCGAACGGACTTCATGTATCATTTTCCGCTTTGATGAAGGAGGAGGCGCCAAGCGTTCAAAAAATATCTTTATCAAACATACCGGCTATATCTGATGATGATGAAAGGTATAAAGTATACCCGATGTTTACGTTTGAAATCGGCAAGCCGTTTGAGGTGTTTGAAGCACATTTAGAGCCTGGACATGTCCATCAATCGGATGAACATGCGCGCGGGGTGCAAGAAATTTTGATCATTCAAAAGGGAGCTTTAGAAATTGTAATTGATGGATGTTCTTATGTTGTTCGCGAAGGGGAAGCGATCCGATTTGCAGCGGACAAAAAGCATGATTATAAAAATATAACGGATCAAAAAGTTAAATATTATGTGATCATTTATTATCCGGAAAACTAGAAATGGAGGTGATTCCGATTGCATTCGACAGCATTGGCAAAATATAAATCGGAATTAATCCAAGGCATTCAAGCAGGAATCAGCATTGCCATCGGCTATTTCCCCGTTGCCATCGCTTTCGGCCTTCTTGCTGAAAGAACGGGACTTTCGATTGCGGAAACGGTGATGATGAGTGCAATCGTTTTTGCAGGAGCGGCTCAATATATGTCATTAAGCCTAATTGCTGCGCATGTTGGTGCTTGGGAAATTATTATGACAACTTTCATTGTAAACATCCGCCATTTCCTTATGTCAGCATCATTAAATGAGAAAGTGGAGAAAGACTCCATTTGGATAAAAGCTCTGTACGGCTTTGGTGTAACAGATGAAACATATGCAGTTGCGGCTGTCAGACAGGAAATGGTCACAGCACCATATATGTTTGGACTATGCTTGATGGCATATAGCAGCTGGGTGATCAATTCTGGAATCGGTTATATAGTTGGAGAAAATTTGCCCGCTTTCTTACAGGAAAGCATGGGAATTGCTCTATATGCCCTATTCATCGGCTTATTGGTTCCTTCATTAAAAAAACATCGGAAAATTATCGTACTAGCTTTATTATCTGCAGTGATAAATTCCGTTTTATTGACGACCGGACGGCTGTCTATAGGCTGGTCTATTGCATTGTCGTCCTTATTTTCCTCCGTTGTTGTGGAATGTATCTTTAGAAAATTAGAGGTGCAGCAAGATGAATAGCCAAATATTTTGGTTGATTATCGGAATGGGCGTTGTGACATACATACCGCGAATGCTTCCTTTTGTTGTCTTCAGTCAATTACATCTCCCTCCGTTTTGGCAAAATGTATTAAAAAATGTACCATATGCAACATTAGGTGCATTGATCGTGCCTTCGGTCTTTTTTATTCACGAGGATTTCCTGTTTGGAGCAGTCGGTGCATTTACAGCGTTCATTGCTGCTTATTTCGGAGCCAACGTCTTTTTTGTAGTTATGTGTTCAATTGCCGTTTTATCTTTTTACAGCTTCTTTTTCTAAATATTTTGGAAAAGCAGTTCTATTACGATGTTTTTTTATCTAAACTACTAAAGGAGGGAGTTAAGCTCAAGGGGGTATTCGGCTTGAAAAAGAGTCTTCTAACGATCATTTTATTATATGCAGTTTACGGTTTGGTTTTATACTTCTATTTATTCTTCTGGACGGGTTATGAGCTGCCGAAGGGAATTGAAGGTACTGCTGCTGATCCGAAAACGTTTTTAACGGCAGAGGAGCTGCAGCTGTCAGAAAATTATTCGCAATTGAAAAATTTGGTATTTTTCATATCCATTCCGTTAGAGTGGATCATCTTTTTTATTGTGCTAAGCTTTGGGATTTCAAAAACATTTCAGCAATGGGCGGAAACAGCATCCCGTTTTTTTATAGTCCAAACAGCTTTATACTATTTTTGGCTGTCATTGCTTGTCACTTTACTAACATTACCTGTCAGCTGGCTGAACTACAAACTGTCAAAGGATTTTCAAATCTCGACCCAGACGTTGAACTCGTGGCTGAAGGATGAAGTGACCGATTTTCTTGTGAATTATGTTTTAATGGCGGTTGTCGTCACGTTTCTATACATCATTATTCGAAAATTTGAAAAGCGCTGGTGGCTTTGGGCATGGTTTGCATCGATACCATTCACATTGTTTATAATGTTTATTCAGCCGGTAATCATTGATCCGCTGTACAACGATTTTTACCCGTTGAAAAATAAAAAGCTGGAGGAAGAAATTTTACAGCTAGCTTCCAAAGCAGATATTCCCGCGGAGCATGTGTATGAAGTGGATATGTCCACCAAAACAAATGCGTTGAACGCCTATGTGACAGGAATAGGATCAAATTCGAGAATCGTTTTGTGGGATACGACGTTAAATAAATTAAGCGAAGATGAAATATTATTCATTATGGCTCATGAGATGGGACATTATGTGATGAAGCACATCTATATCGGAATAGCCGGGTATTTGCTTCTTTCCTTGGCAGGTTTATATATCATTCATCGGTTAATGATTTTTTGTACAAATCGATGGGGAAAAAGGCTGAACATTCAATCTATACGTGAATTGTCGTCGCTTCCTCTATTTCTTTTGCTGCTGGGGATGTTATCGTTCGCTTCAAGCCCTATATCCGGCATAGTATCAAGGTATCAAGAGAAACAGGCGGATTTATATGCAATTGAAATGACAAAAAACGAGGAAGCGGCTGTAAAAACATTTCAACATTTGGCGAAATTTAGCCGCAGCGAAATAAATCCGCCGAAAATAGTGAAATTTTTACGTTACGATCATCCGCCTCTGATTGAACGAATTATGTATATCGAAAATATAAAAAATAAAGAATAAACTCCTTGTTTATACAGGGAGTCTTATTTATTTTTAAATCTGTGATTTTAGCAATATAATATTAATGTTTGTCATTGCTTTTTAAACTTCCAAAAAGTATTTTTATTGATAAAATATAGGATGAGATTAGAATGAATGAAAGAGTGATCATAGATGAGCTGGTTGTCAAAACTGTTGCGGTTGTTTTTCGATAATCAGGAAGAAGAATATGAAAGAAAGATAGATAAAAACAATTCTACTGAAAAAATAAAAGATCAATCATTAACTGACGATAGATTAGAGATGCAAGCTAGAGTTACATATCAATATCCGAAAGGAAACTTTCGGTTTCCGCTAATATCCGATGATGAAACATTGCGAGAAACGAGACGCCCAGCGGATGCGGCAAAATCAAAAGCAAAAACATCTTCTGAACGCAAGCAGTCTCGACTGAATAGTGCACAAGGCGTACAAAAGGAAAGAAAATCTTTTCAGCCAACGGAAATCCCTTCACCGATTTTTGGATTTGGACCAAGGAATAGAGATGATTTATTTTTCAAAAAAATTGAAGAGCGATATCAGCAACAGACGGACATAGACGTACATGATATTTTCATCAATGATCTGGAAAAACAAAAAGAAGTGCAAAGGGAGTTTGCTGCAGCAGAAGAAATAGAAATAAATGAAATGATAGAATATGAAAACGATTATGAAAAAGAAATATCAAAAACACAAGATCACGAAGCTGAGGATTCATATTTTGAAATAACAGTACCGCCTTCGGAGGATAAACAGCGGGAAGCTGAGGAAGCTCAATCGGTCGAGGCTTCAAAGCTGGAGATGGATTCAAAGCAAGAGACGAATCTAAAACAGTGGACAGGTCTAAACCAGGAGACGGAATCAAAGCAAGAGACGAATCTAAAACAGTGGACGGATCTAAACCAGGAGATGGAATCAAAGCAAGAAACGAATCTAAAACAGTGGACGGATCTAAACCAGGAGACGGGATCAAAGCAAGAGACGAATCTAAAACAGTGGACAGGTCTAAATCAGGAGACGGATCTAAAACAAGAGACAGTTCTAAAGCAGGGGACGAATCTAAAACAGGAGACAGATCTAAAACAAGGAACAGATCTAAATCAGGAGGAGGGTCCAAAACAGGAGACGAGCCTAAAACAGGAAGCGGATCCAAAGCATTTAGAGAAAAAGTCCGATGACAGACGAAAGCCTGTTTCCAGAGGAAAGCTTTCATCAAATCAAAACGAAAAGACAATTATTCCATATAATGTCATTATGTTTGGGCAAGATAAACGAAAGCTTGAAGTAAAGGAAAAACGGCAAAATTATTTGTTTCCGCCGCTCACCCTCCTGAACGTTCAGCCGTTTGAGGAAGAAGCGGATGATCAGTGGATAGAAAAGCAAAAGAATTTGCTCGATCTTACGCTGCAAAATTTTCATGTCAATGCAAAAGTGGTCAATGTGTCACAAGGACCTTCCGTCACGAGGTTTGAGGTTCACCCTGAACCCGGCGTAAAAGTGAGCAAGATAACTAACTTGATAGACGATATTAAATTAAGCTTGTCTGCAAAAGACATCCGGATTGAGGCTCCGATACCGGGGAAAAACACAATAGGGATTGAGGTGCCAAACCGGAAAAGCAAAACGGTTTTTTTAAGAGAGATTTTACGGTCGAAAGCTTTTCAAGCCAACCGCTCTCCGTTAACGGTTGCTCTGGGCCTCAGCATTTCAGGGGAGCCGATTGTGACGGATTTGAAAAAAATGCCGCATGGTTTGATTGCGGGAGCTACAGGGTCAGGAAAAAGCGTTTGTATCAATACGATTTTAGTCAGCCTGCTCTATAAAGCAACTCCAAATGATGTGAAAATGCTCCTCATTGATCCAAAAATGGTGGAGCTTGCACCGTATAACCGCATACCTCATCTCGTCAGCCCTGTTATTACGGATGTAAAAGCAGCTACTGCTGCACTGAAATGGGCGGTAGATGAAATGGAAAGAAGGTATGAATTATTTGCCCATGTAGGCGTTCGAGATATCGAGAAATTTAATGAACGGGTCGGCGACAAGGAAAAGGAGAAACGATTGCCGTACATCGTGATTGTGATTGACGAGCTCGCTGATTTAATGATGGTTTCGCCGAACGATGTGGAGGAGGCGATTTGCCGGATTGCCCAAAAAGCGAGAGCTTGCGGCATCCATTTATTAATTGCCACACAAAGACCGTCTGTTGATGTTATAACCGGTTTAATAAAGGCGAATATTCCTACAAGAATAGCATTTTCCGTATCATCGCAAATAGATTCAAGAACGATTCTTGATACTTCCGGTGCAGAAAGACTCCTAGGAAGAGGAGACATGCTGTTTTTAGAAAACGGTTCTGCAAAACCGGTAAGAGTTCAAGGAACTTTTGTTTCTGATGATGAAATTGATCGCGTCGTTCACCATGTAAAAAACCAGATGGCGCCCAATTATTTGTTTAAACAAGAGGAATTGCTTGCGAAAACAAATTTCCAAGCAGAAGAAGATGATCTTTTTTATGAAGCCTGCGAGTTTGTTGTAGAGCAGGGGCATGCTTCGGCTTCAAGCCTTCAACGCCGTTTTCGAATCGGTTATAATAGAGCGGCCAGATTGATTGATTTAATGGAGGAGCAGGGGATCATTTCCCCGCCGAAAGGAAGCAAGCCGCGAGACGTGCTAGTGTCAGAAGAACAATTGAAAACAATAAAAGAGAGTAGTTGAGATGTACTGAACATGATATTATTAAAATGTTGGGCTGATTTTGGCAATGCCGATTTAAAACGATATACGTTGCTTTCAATTAGGAAACACTAAAAGTATACAATATTGCGTTATGAAGCTTGCAGGAAATAAATATTATAGTTGCAAAACTAGTCATTCGTCATATATTATTTTACAGATAGACGATTGTTGGAGGTTCTTATATGACTGCTTATCATTTTGTTGGCATAAAAGGAACAGGGATGAGTGCTTTAGCTCAAATCCTTCATGATATGAATGAAAATGTACAAGGATCTGATATTGAAAAATATATTTTTACACAAAAAGGCTTGGAGGAACGGGGAATTCAAATATTTCCTTTTTCGAAAAATAACATTCACCCTGGTTTAACTGTAATAGCTGGTAATGCTTTTCCAGATACACACGAGGAGATTGAAGAAGCAAAGAGACTTCAATTGCCGGTTTACCGCTATCACAAATTTTTAGGGGAATTGATGAACAAATTCACAAGCATAGCGGTAACTGGCGTGCACGGTAAAACATCTACAACCGGTTTACTGTCTCATGTTATGCAAGGTGCTTTTCCTACCTCATACTTGATTGGAGACGGAACGGGAAAAGGAGTTCAAAACAGCAAATATTTTGTCTTTGAAGCATGTGAATACCGGCGCCATTTTCTATCCTATCATCCGGATTATGCGATTATGACGAACATTGATTTTGACCACCCTGATTATTATCGTGATCTGGATGATGTTTTTTCAGCATTTCAGCAAATGGCTTTACAAGTGAAAAAAGGAATTATCGCTTGCGGAGATGATGAGCGTTTACAGGAAATACAAGCGAAAGTTCCGGTATTATATTACGGTTTTCATGAGGAAAACGATTTTCAAGCGAGAAATGTGGTGAAAAGCACAACGGGAACTGTATTTGATGTATATATTCGGAATACGTTTTACGGCACGTTTGAAATTCCTGCATTCGGGGATCACAACGTTCTAAATGCGCTGGCGGTTATTACGTTATGCCAATACGAAAATATTGGAATTGATGTTATTCAGGAGCGCGTCAAAACGTTTAAAGGCGTAAAAAGAAGATTCAGCGCCAAAAATTTCGGAGGACAAGTGCTGATTGACGATTACGCCCATCATCCTACGGAAATAAAAGCAACAATTGAAGCTGCGCGGCAAAAATATCCTGACCGGGAAATTGTTGCTGTTTTTCAGCCTCATACCTTTTCAAGAACACAGTCATTTCTTAATGAGTTTGCGGATAGTTTAAAAAGCGCCGACAAAGTATACTTATGCGAAATTTTTGGCTCTGCCCGTGAAAACATAGGGAACCTCACGATTAAAGATTTGCAGGCGCAAATTGAACATTCAGAGTTAATCGATGAGACGAACATTAAAGTTTTGAAAAAGCATGAAAGCAGCGTTATTTTATTCATGGGTGCAGGAGATATTCAAAAATATCAAGATGCCTATGAAAAGCTGTGTGTTTAAAACAAAACGACTGTAACAAAAAATGTTACAGTCGTTTTGTTTTTATAGCGAAGAATGCACTATTTTAAATTCTCAGGATTTAGCTGCTCCAATTCCGGAATGACAAACAGTCCGTCTTTTCGGATCAATACGTCGTCAAAATAAATTTCTCCGCCTCCATATTCCGGACGCTGAATGACGACCAAATCCCAGTGGATATTGGAATGGTTGCCATTATACGCTTCATCGTAGCATTGCCCTGGTGTAAAGTGGAAGCTTCCAGCGATTTTTTCGTCAAACAGAATGTCCTGCATCGGGTGAAGGATGTATGGATTGACACCGATGGCGAATTCACCGATATATCTTGCTCCTTCATCTGTATCCAAAATGCTGTTTAATCGTTTTGTATCATTAGCTGACGCATCAATGATTTTTCCGTCTTTAAATGTTAACCGAACATTTTCAAATGTAAATCCTTGGTACGGAGAAGGCGTATTAAACGTAATGGTACCGTTCACAGAATTTTTAACAGGCGCTGTAAATACTTCACCGTCAGGAATATTCATGCGTCCTGCACATTTAATCGCAGGAATATCTTTGATTGAAAAAGTCAAATCAGTGCCAGGACCTTTAATATGTACTTTGTCAGTTTTGTTCATCAGTTCAACAAGCGCATCCATCGCTTTATCCATTTTTTCGTAATCAAGAGTGCAGACATTAAAATAAAAGTCTTCAAACGCTTCTGTGCTCATTTTTGCAAGCTGTGCCATGGATTCATTCGGGTATCTGAGAACCACCCATTTTGTTTTCGGAACGCGGATTTCACGATGCACCTTTTGCCCGATTGTTCTGCCTTCCAGCTTCATTTTTTCTTCTGGAACGTCAGCAAATTCATTAATGTTTTTGCCTGATCTGAGGCCTATGTATGCGTCCATTTCTTTCATGACATTTGCTTCGAAATCAGCCATCATTTCGAATTGTTCTTCTTGTCCTCCAAGCAATAAAGCTCGGTTTATTTGATGATCTTTAATGGAAACAAACGGATGCCCGCCAGCTTTGTAAGCCTCGCGGATGAGAGCAATCACAAGCTCCTTCTCAAGACCAAAGTTTTCAATAAGCACTTTTTCGCCTTTTTGCAGTTGGCATGAATAATGAATTAAAATTTTTGCCAATTTTTCGATTCTTGGATCTTTCAACTTGCCGGCCTCCTTTTTTTTCGTTATACAATAATATTGTAGCGTTTCCTGATTGGATTTAAAACTTGTTCTATTTTTGATATGATCGAAAGGATTCAATTGACAAAATGTCGAATAGATAAATGATTGCAGATTTTATGTTTGCATTCCGAAAAATTAGGGAATTGTATTATTGGTTTTACTTGGAGGTGCAGCAGTTGGAATTCATATTATATGCAAGCATTGCGCTAATAGCCGTAGCTTTTACAGTGTTAGTTGTTTATTTAGCCAAAACATTAAAATCTCTGCGCATTACACTCGATCAAGTAGCCGGGACGCTTGCGGGCCTTGAAAAGCAGGTGGAGGGCATTACAAAAGAAACAACAGATTTGCTTCATAAAACAAACCAATTGGCGGAAGACATTCAGAAAAAATCTGAGAAGGTCAACTCAGTGGTGGATGCCGTAAAAGAGATTGGAACATCCATTCAACAATTTAATCGGTCTATGAAAAAAGTTTCAGCGAGTGTAACTGGACAATTGGAAAAAAATGAAGAAAAAGTTGCTCAAGCCATCCAGTGGACAAATGCTGTGATGGAATTGATTGATAAAGTAAAGCAGAGAAAACGATCAAAGAAGCAAACTGATTAATTAATTTTACTTAAAAAACAGGAGGCGCAAACATGTCAAAAAAAAGCACGAATAAAAAAGGGTTCATAATAGGTTCTATTATAGGCGCTGTTGTTGGGGCAGCTTCCGCATTATTGCTTACGCCAAAGTCAGGAAAAGAGCTTCGCGAAAATTTTAATGGTCAGGCGGGAAAAGTGAAGGAAAAAACATCAAAAATTACAAGCGAAGCATATGAAAAAGGAGTACAGTTTATCAGCTTGGCAAAAGAAAAATCACAAAATATTCAACAGAAAATCCAAGAGCAGTCTGAGGGCTTGGTAAAAAAAATAAAGGAACGAAGCAATGAAAATGAAATTTCTGAAAAAGAAAATCCTTCAGAATCCGCTGACACCGAGCTTGACGACGAACAAAGTCAGAAAACAGAAAATTTGACTGACACTTCACAAGCCTCAGATGAAGAGCTTCAAAGCGAAAACAATAAAGAAACAAAGTCATAGGTTTGGCAAGACAATCATCATCGGCAAACAAGCCGATGATTTTCGTTTACAGGAAAATAGGCAGCGAATAGAGGAAAAGAGCGTGAAAATTTTCATGGGGAATATTTTTCGAACAGTGTTACAAGTCCATCAGCCGGCAAGGTTTTCAAGAATTTTAAGCTTTTGCTGCTGATTGCCAAAGCCCAAATCATTTAGTTTACATGTACAAGAATTGTCCGATTCCATAACTGAAACATAATATAAATGAAACATAAATCCCCCAAAAATTGTATAATAATTTTATCTGGCATGATGATCATTGGGAAATGACTTGTGAAGAACTGAAGAAAATATTTTGAAAAAAATAAACACTTTACCGCTTAAAAGCGTTTAATCGATAAAGAAATTTTTAGTGACATTTCAAGGAATATGGTTTATAATAAACCCTAATTAAAATCAAATGCTTAAAATTTTGACGGATGTGAAAGGGTGGAAAAAATGAGCAATACAGAATTAGAAGCGCTTAGGGAACGGGTTGATGAAATCAATTTGCAAATTTTAAAATTAATTAACGAGCGAGGCAAGCTTGTTCAAGAAATTGGGAAAGCGAAAGAAGCGCAAGGAGTTAACCGATATGATCCTGTCCGTGAACGAAAAATGCTCGATTTGATAAAAGAACATAATAATGGTCCATTTGAAGATTCCACTTTACAGCATATTTTTAAGGAAATATTTAAAGCGGCATTAGAGCTTCAAGAGGACGATCATCGCAAAGCATTGTTAGTATCAAGAAAGAAAAAGAAAGAGAATACAATCGTTGACGTCAAAGGCGAAAAAATCGGAGATGGCAGCCAATACTTTGTTGTCGGTCCTTGTGCGGTAGAAAGCTATGAGCAAGTAGCTGCTGTTGCGGAAGCAGCGAAGAAACAAGGCTTGAAGCTTCTAAGAGGCGGTGCATTTAAACCTAGAACATCACCATATGATTTCCAAGGTTTAGGCATTGAAGGCTTAAAAATTTTAAAAAGAATTGCTGATGAGTTTGATATGGCAGTTATTAGTGAAATTGTGTCGCCTCAAGATATTGATGTGGCCCTTGATTACATCGATGTCATCCAAATCGGGGCACGGAACATGCAAAACTTTGAATTGTTAAAAGCAGCAGGATCTGTTCGCAAGCCTGTATTGTTAAAACGCGGTCTTTCTGCAACGTTATCAGAATTTATGAATGCTGCGGAATACATTATTTCTCGAGGTAACGATCAAATCATTCTTTGTGAACGCGGAATTCGCACGTATGAACGCGCTACAAGAAACACGCTGGACATTACAGCAGTTCCGATTTTAAAACAGGAAACACATTTGCCTGTATTAGTTGATGTCACTCATTCAACAGGCCGGAAAGACCTTCTAATTCCTGCTGCAAAAGCTGCTCTTGCTATTGGGGCAGACGGTATTATGGCTGAAGTTCATCCGGATCCGGAAGTAGCTTTGTCAGATTCTGCGCAGCAAATGAATATTGAGCAATTCAATCAGTTTATTTCTGAATTAAGACCATTAGCGAAAGTAAATGCCTAATTGAATATCGTCTATTTTTAAAAAAGGAGCCTTTTAAGGTTCCTTTTTTTGCGTAGATCGTTTACATTATTTAATGAAGGATATACTTTAATGAACATATTTTTTTAACGAAAAAGGTAAAAATATAAGAAAACACGCCAAGCACATTGCGGACGAATGCTTTGTATCGTATGATAAGAGTTATACGGAAGAGACTGTACTTATTTGATATAGATCATTTAGATGAGGAGTGTTGATCATGAATAATGTGACGATATATGATGTTGCACGTGAAGCGAACGTTTCAATGGCGACAGTTTCACGAGTTGTAAACGGCAACCCGAATGTAAAGCCGACAACTAGAAAGAAAGTATTGGAAGCGATTGAGCGTCTCGGCTATCGGCCAAATGCGGTCGCAAGAGGGCTGGCTAGCAAAAAGACGACGACTGTAGGTGTTGTTATACCGGATGTATCAAGCACATTTTATTCAGAATTGGCTCGCGGGATTGAAGACATCGCAACGATGTATAAATATAATATTATTTTAAGCAATTCTGACCAAAATAAAGAAAAAGAATTGCATTTGCTTAACACCCTTTTAGGGAAACAAGTGGATGGAATTGTATTTATGAGCGGCAATATTACAGAGGAGCATGTGGAAGAATTTAAACGTTCACCGGTTCCTATTGTGCTTGCATCAACTTTTGATGAGAACAATGAACTGCCTTCTGTTAATATCAATTATGAACAGGCAGCCTATGATGCGGTTAAGTTTTTAATCGATAAAGGACACAAACATATTGCCTATGTATCCGGGCCGATGGAAGAGCCTGTGAATAAAGTGAAAAAACTTAAAGGATACATACGTGCACTTGAAGAGGCAGGGATCAAATACGATGAACAATTTGTAGTAGAAGGAGATTATTCCTACGAATCCGGGATTGAAGCATTTGACAAAGTGTTGGAGCTGTCGCCAAAACCGACTGCAATCTTTGTTGGAACGGACGAAATGGCATTGGGCGTGATTCATGCCGCTCAAGATAAAGGCTATGAAATTCCGAAAGATTTTGATGTCATCGGCTTTGACAATACTCGTTTGGCGACTATGGTTCGTCCGCGATTAACAACCGTTGTCCAACCGTCTTACGATATCGGTGCGGTTGCGATGCGCCTGTTAACAAAATTGATGAACAAAGAGGAAGTAGATAATCATATTGTTGAACTCCCGCATCGTATTGAAATTCGGCAATCGACAAAATCATAATCTTTTTAAGCTGAAGAAAAAACGGCCAAGCTTTTTTAAAAAGTTTGGCCGTTAACATTTTTTTTTGCATTATATTCCCTTTGCTGCCGGATGAATTGCAGAGCCAATTCAAGAGTGTGATTGTTTTTTTCTTCAATTTCTTTTTTCCTTGGAATCGGTTGATATAACGGATCGGGATCTTCCCATGTTGGGATTAATTCAACGGGAGATTTCTCCTGCCATTTTTCCAGCCATTCTTTCGGAAGAGCCCCTTGTGCTTTGCAGCTTAAATTTTTCATCTCCAGCCAAATGAGCGACCAAGCTCTTGGAACAACCCGCCAAATATCGTAGCCTCCTCCGCCGACAGCTATCCATTTTCCATCGCAGTAGCTATGGGCAATTTCATGTGCAAGCTTCGGAATTTCCCGGTAAATATTGATGCTGGCGTGAAGATGAGTTAGTGGATCAAAATAGTGGGCATCAGCTCCGTTTTGAGTGACGATGACATCAGGCTTAAAGTACTCTGCAACTTCTGTAACGGCCTCTTTGTAAACTTTTAGCCATGATTCATCTTCGGTAAATGCATCTAACGGAATATTAAAGGCAAAACCGTATCCAGAACCTTGTCCCCGCTCATGAACTGTTCCTGTCCCAGGAAATAAATATCGCCCAGTTTCATGAATAGATAGTGTGCAAACGTTTGGCTCATCATAAAACGACCATTGAACACCATCTCCGTGATGCGCATCCGTGTCAATGTACAGCACCCTTGCCCCATATTTTTCGATAATATATTTAATCGCCACTGCGCTGTCATTATATATACAAAATCCAGACGCTTTCCCCCTGAAGCCGTGATGAAGACCTCCGCCTAAATTTAAAGCATGCTTCGATTTTTCCATCATGACATGATCAACTGCTGTTAATGTCGCGCCAACAATAAGAGAACTGGCCTGATGCATGTTTTGAAAAATAGGTGTATCTTCCGTACCAAGTCCGTAGTTTAAAGCTTCATGCTCAGACAGCTTTCCTTCCCCTGCCTGTTTTACTGCACGAATATAGCTGGCATCATGAATAAGCTCCAGCTCCTCATCTGTTGCAAATCTTGGTTCAACTATTTCATCATCTTCAAGCGCTTTCAATTTTTTTAGCAAATCAACTGTTAATTCTACTCGCAGCTGGTTGAATGGGTGCTTATTACTAAATTTATAATTTAAAAATAAAGGGGAATAAATAAACACGCTGTCTTTCATGTTATTCCCCCATCATATGAGGCCATACAACGGTATAACCTTTTTTCTCAAGCTCAGTAATAAGCCCCATTGGATTCATCGTCTGCACCCGAAAAACTAGTGTTTTGAATTTTTCGTTTTCTTCTGGATACACAAAAACGCTGGAAATGTTTACTTTTGCATTATGAAATACTGTTGCGACTTCTGAAAGCATTCCGGTTATATTGGGAACTCTTACTTCAATTCGGGAGCTGGGCTGATGGGATCCAGTCAACTTTACAAACGTATGCAAAACATCTGTTTTGGTAATAATTCCGACAAGCTTTCCATTTGTAGTAATGGGGAGGCAGCTGATTTTATGCTCATAAAAAATCGTAGCAGCATCTTCAACAAAATCAAGAGGGTGTCCGGTTATGACATCGGTTTTCATAATGTCTTTAACTGGCTTGTATAAAAGCGCATCCAATTTTTCATTTTTACTTAATATAGAAGGAGCAGCATCGCGAATATCTCTGTCTGATATAATGCCAATAAGGGTATTCTCTTCGCTGATGATCGGAATATGCTTGATTCTAGCTTTTTTAATTAAGTTTATAGCATCTTGGATCGAGTGATCCGGAGAAAGCGTGAGTACGTTTTTTTGCATGATTTTTTCAATAATCATGTTATCCATCCCCTTTCCAAGAATAGCATGGCGATTAATACAAAAATCTGTTTGTAAACCTTAATTGGTCGAATTTCTGAATCGATTCGTTATCTACCCTTTTTCCAATACGAACCATTAGACAGTTTGCAGGATGAGAGCAAATTTCTGGATCATCTGTTGCATACCATTCAAGACCGCCTGCATTCATCATTTTTTCCATCATTTTTCTATACTCCCATACATTTAAGCCAGTTCCCTTTAAATCCCAATGCCAATAATATTCCGTTGTAATAATGATGTAATCTTCCATTGCATCATCCATCATCGAAACAATCAATAAATTTTTTCCGATTTCACATCCGCGAAATTCTGGAATCACTTCAATGGCTCCTAGCTCAATTAAATTTTCCATCTTTCCTTCAGACCATCGTTCTAGAGGATCAGGGTATAAAAATGTAACATACCCGATGATTGTTTCGTCTTTTCTGGCAATAATAATCCGTCCTTCAGGAAGCTTGGCAATTTCTACAAGCGCTTTGTGCTGCCTTGGTGCAGGACGGAAAGCTGTTAAATCCTCATGAAATTTATAGCCTGCCAGTTTATCGGGGGGAATTGGCCCTTCGACAATCACCGTTCCATTTGGAGTTTCAATTTCTTTGGCATGATATGTTTTTTTATGTTCCATTCATTACACCGCCTACCAATCTAATAACCTATTCATATTATACAGGAATTGTCGAACATAATCGGATTTGTTTTGTAAAAAATTTTTACAAAATTGCGAAATGGAATAAAAAGTTATATAATGATAAACAAATATACTAATTTTTAGGGGGGTACTTCGATGAAAGTGGAAGCGCTACCAGCAATAAAAGGAAACCACAACTTAGCAAACTATGAGGAAGCATATGCAAGCTTTGACTGGAAAGAAGTAGAGGAGAATTTTTCATGGAGTAAAACTGGGAAAATCAATGCGGCTTATGAGGCGATTGACCGTCATGCAGATGGGGCCAAAAAAAATAAAGTCGCACTTTATTATCGCGATGCGAATCGTGACGAAAAGTATACGTTTGAAGAGATGAAAGAGCTCTCCAATAAAGCTGCGAATGTTTTAAAACAGTATACCGACCTTCAAAAAGGTGATCGGGTTTTCGTATTTATGCCTAGAAGTCCAGAGCTTTATTTTGTCATTTTGGGCGCAATTAAACTGGGAGCTATTGTAGGCCCTTTATTTGAAGCGTTTATGGAGAGCGCGGTAAAGGATCGTTTGGAAGATAGTGAGGCAAAAGTGATTGTAACAACAAAAGAGCTGCTGCCAAGAGTTCCAATTGATGAATTGCCTGCGCTCAAACATGTGGTGGTTGTTGGAGAAGATGTAAAAGAAGAAGGAAAAATAATCGATTTCTTTGCTCATTTTGAAAATGCAAGCAAAGATTTGGAAATTGAATGGGTGGATCGGAGAGACGGACTTCTTTTGCTTTATACTTCCGGATCAACAGGAAAACCGAAAGGCGTTCTCCATGTCCATAATGCGATGATTCAGCATTATCAAACAGCAAAATGGGTTCTTGACTTGAAGGAAGAAGATATTTATTGGTGTACGGCAGACCCTGGATGGGTAACCGGGACAGTTTATGGTATTTTTGGTCCGTGGCTCCTAGGTGTTACAAATGTTATTGTTGGAGGCAGATTCAGCCCTGATTATTGGTATGAAACAATCGAAAAATACGGTGTCACTGTCTGGTACAGCGCTCCAACAGCGTTTCGGATGCTGATGAGTGCAGGAGACGAATTGGTGAAAAAATATAATTTAAGCTCTCTGCGCCATATTTTAAGTGTCGGAGAACCTTTAAATCCTGAAGTTATTCGCTGGGGAATGAAAGTATTTAATAAGCGCATTCATGATACTTGGTGGATGACGGAAACAGGCGGGCATCTTATTTGCAACTATCCGTGTATGGATATCCGGCCTGGATCAATGGGCAAGCCGATCCCCGGCGTAAAAGCAGCAATTATTGACGATCATGGAAATGAATTGCCTCCAAACCGAATGGGGAATCTAGCAATTAAAAAAGGCTGGCCTTCCATGATGCAAGCAATTTGGAATAATCCTGAAAAATATGAATCTTATTTTATCGGCGACTGGTATGTATCTGGGGACTCCGCTTATATGGATGAAGATGGATATTTTTGGTTCCAGGGACGGGTTGATGACGTCATTATGACTTCCGGCGAACGGGTCGGACCGTTCGAAGTAGAAAGCAAGCTTGTTGAACATCCTGCTGTAGCGGAAGCTGGAGTTATCGGCAAGCCGGACCCTGTTCGAGGAGAAATTATTAAAGCGTTCGTTGCATTGCGCAGCGGCTATGAAGCATCAGAAGATTTGAAAGAGGATATTCGCCAGTTTGTTAAAAAAGGGCTGGCAGCACATGCAGCGCCACGGGAAATAGAATTTTGCGAAAAACTGCCGAAAACTCGAAGCGGAAAAATTATGCGCCGCGTTTTGAAAGCATGGGAGCTTAACTTGCCAACAGGTGACTTGTCGACGTTGGAAGATTAAAAATAATAGAAGCCGTAAGTCTAGTAAATAGGCTTGCGGCTTTGTTATTGGCGGTTCAGGCATTAATAATAGATTGATAAAATAAACGCTAAAAATGGAAATAGGAGAGAGGCTTATGGAATCATCCCTTTTATTGAAAGAATTGCGAACGAAAGAGGAAATTTTAGAAGGATTTTCAGTGATGAAACATTTGTGGACTCATCTTGATGAACAATCATTTCTTGAATTGGTGCTTGAAGCTAAACAAAAGGAAGGATATCAATTAGTTGCTCTTTACGATCATAATAAAATGGTTGCCATCATCGGATTTATGCCAATGATCACTTTATACTACGGGCGTTTCTTTTGGGTTTGTGATTTAGTGACATTGCCTGAAGAACGATCAAAAGGATACGGTGAAAAGCTTTTAACGTATGTTCATCAATATGCTGTAGAAAATGGCTATAATATTGTTTCTTTATCTTCCGGCTTGCAGCGCGTTGACGCACACCGCTTCTATGAAGAAAAAATGCGATACAATAAAGTAAGCTATGTTTTCTTAAAAAAGCTGCCGTCACACTAGCCAGTAAAAGATAAAAAGGACCACGTGCGGTCCTTTTTAAATATTTATTGGGTGAAAGCAAGTTTTGCTGGGCTGTTTTTTCTGTTTCGTCTACTTTATTGATCGTTTAATGCATCTTTTCCATTCGCCTATTGTCTTGCATTTGCCGTCTGCTTCGGTTTTTGCTGCGGCTCTGTTTTTCCAGATTGCGCCGTTTTTACAATGGCTGAAGGAGGAGACGCTTTTCCTGCCACATCAACTGCAACGACGTAATAGGAGGCAGGAGATTTTCCGACTGAGATGCTTAAGTTATTTTTTGCAGGTATACTGGCAATTTTTTTGAAACTATTTGAATTAGATGGAGCTGCATAAACCCTGTACCCGATAACATCATATTCACCGCTTTTGCTCCAGGATAATGTTGTTCCGCTAAGCTTTACAGCGGGCACTTTAGAAGGAGCTTTGCCATTATCCTGAAGAACCCTATTGCCGGTCAACGTCAAAGCCTCTAAATTAACTCCGCTAGGCAGAAGTTTAGTCAATTGGGACACGTCTGAAATCCCAAGATTATTCAATACTTCTTTTTTCAGCAGAGGCCCTTCCTGGACGAATTCAGCCGGTGCATTTGCCGGCACTTGATAGGCTACGTTGTCTACTAAAACAAATTTGCCGTACGCCAAGCTTTTATCCACTTTATTCGGCAGAAATTTAGCGTTATACAAGTCAGTTTGAACGAGTCCAGCTTTCTTACATAATTCAGAAGGCAGATCCCCAGAGAGGGCGCAATACGATCTTGAAACAATTCCTTTAGGCATTTTAAAGGAAGTGTTAGGATCTATTAAGTCAGGTTTGACGCTGTATGCGGCGTTCATTAATTTTGCCCAAAGCAATATATTTCTATTACTGTAGGTCAAACCTTTGTAGGTCGTTTCCAGCCTTTTCGGCGTGTCATAACCGATCCATGTGCCGAAGGATACATTAGGATTTACAGCAACAAACCATGCATCCCGATAATCCTGCCCAGTTCCTGTTTTTCCAGCCCAATCAGATTGAAATGATAGATACCTTTTTAAAGAGGAAGCCGTTCCGCTTTGAATGACATCCCGCATCATATCAATCATTAAATAGGCTGTTTGAGGGGAAAAGACCTTCTCTTTCTTGCTGTTATGTTGATATATAACTTTTCCGTCTTGTGTTTCAATTTTTTCAATCATGTAGGCGTCGACAAATTCACCGTTATTGGCAAATGTTGAAAAGGCGTTTACGTTTTCCTCCACGGTTACTCCGTAAGTCATTGCCCCAAGAGCGAGGGAGAATGAACTGTAATCTTCTTGAGCAAGTGAACTAAATCCCATTTTTTCTAAATAGGATACCGGATTTTGCGAAATAATTTTTGCATAGGTTTTTACCGCCGGAATGTTATATGAATGTTTCAATGCTGTTCGAATACTTGTTAATCCGTGATAGCCGCCTCCATAGTTTTTCGGCTGATATTTCCCGATTGAAAATGGAAGATCTGCCACAACAGTTCCCGGCTGGACGATGCCCATTTCCATCGCGGGTGCATAGACAGCGAGCGGTTTCATTGTTGAACCGTTTGGTCTTAATGCTCTTGTAGCATGGTTTGTCTGCTCCCTGTTATGATCACGGCCGCCAACAAAGGAGATAATTTTTCCAGTTTTGTTTTCGATTAAAACAGCGCCGACTTCAACCGGTTCCTCGATGGTTACGGTCTTGCCTGTTTCAGGATCTTTTTTCTTTTCAAGCTTTGGACTTCCGTAATACTTGTAGTTTTTGACAACCTCTTGCATTTTGTCATAAATTTTCTTGTCAATGGTCGTATGAATGTTGTAGCCGTTTTGTCTCATGTCTTGATCGGCCAGCGCCATGTATCGATTAAACAGCTCTTTATTATTTTTTCGGAGATCCTCCAGCTTGTGACCGTCTTTTTTCGCTAGCTGCTCAGCCAGTATATCCTTCACTCTTTTTTCAACTTCGTATATAATCCAAGGATATTGCTCAATATCAGGTTTTTTCTTTTTGGCTAAATGAGCCTTTAAATCAAACTTAAGTGCTTCTTCATATTCTTTTTTTGTAATATATCCTTCTGCAAACATTTTTCTTAGGACGGTTTTCATTCGGTTTATACCAGGCTGTAAATCTTCTTTTACTTCTCCGTCCTTTGTGAACGGTGTATAAGCAAAAGGATTTTGAGGGAGACCAGCGATAAAAGCTGCCTGCGGTATCGATAAGTCTTTCGCATCTATGCCAAAAATCCCCTGCGCTGCAGCCTGCACGCCTGCAATGTTTCTTCCGGAGCTGTTTCGTCCAAATGATGATACATTTAAATAGGCTTCTAATATTTGATCTTTCGTAAAATATTTTTCTAATCTCAATGCTAGCAGGATTTCTTTTGCTTTTCTTTCAAATGACACTTCGTTGGTCAATATTTGGTTTTTAATTAATTGCTGTGTGAGGGTGCTTCCGCCGGTTCTGACAGAAGAGTTTGAGAACTCCTGGAAAATCGCCCGCATGATCGCCTTTGGGACAATCCCTTTATGCTCGTAAAAATATTCGTCCTCCACTGCAACAATTGCATGTTTTAAATGCTCGGAAATTTGATCAATTTTGATTTTTTCACGTTCAAGATCTGTGCGAATTTTCCCTAAATAGACATTGTCTGCAAAGTACACTTTCGTTGTTTCAGAATAATCGTAAATGTCTTTTTCCAATTCTTTTTCGGAACGGATCGGCTCATCTTTTACAAGCGATGCAAAATAACCAGCTCCTAATCCTCCGATAAAGGAGAAGCCTATTAAACCGATAACTAATAGTAAAAGAAATAAGTTCCATGTTACGTTATAGGCAATGACCATTTTTTGCTGGTGCTTATGATAAAAGGAGCTTACCTTCCTAAAAAATTCGTACCATTTCTCCATTTTTCATCATCCCTCTACAAAATCTAGTTTATTATAGCATATTTTTTTCTCCGGTTGACGCCCTCTGTTCTAATCTTAGTTGACAAAGGATGTCAATTATGCTAAAAATGTTTATTAATGAAAAAAATACTTGAGCGTTGATTGGAGAAAGTAGCAGGCATTTCCCTGTTTCAGAGAGCTGATGGCCGGTGCGAATCAGCACATAAATGCTTTGTGAATTACCTCCATGAGCATTCTTTGTGAAAGTGAAGTAGCAAAGGACGGTTTTAGCCGTTATCAGAATGAGTGAAGAACATGCAAATGTTCTTAAGCAGGGTGGTACCGCGTAATTATACGTCCCTTCATGAAGGGGCGTTTTTTATTTGGATAAAATTTGAAAAGGAGTGGGTTTGATGAATGCTTTGCTAGAAGATTTAAAATATCGCGGACTCATTAATCAAGTAACGGATGAAGAAGGATTAGATAAATTGTTGTCAGAGGAACAGGTGAAGCTGTACTGCGGTTTTGACCCGACGGCAGACAGCCTTCATATCGGGCATTTGCTGCCGATTTTAACGTTAAAAAGATTTCAAGAGGCAGGTCATCAACCGATTGCTCTTGTTGGCGGCGCAACAGGCTTGATCGGCGATCCAAGCGGAAAAAAACAGGAAAGAACATTAAATGAAAAAGAAACGGTGAAGCAGTGGTCAGAACGCATTAAGGAACAGCTTTCCCGCTTTTTGGATTTTGAAAAAGAAGGGAATCCGGCCATTTTGGCCAACAACTACGATTGGATCGGGCCATTGGATGTCATCACATTTTTGCGCGATATCGGCAAAAGCTTTGGCATAAACTATATGCTGGCGAAAGAAACCGTGCAGTCAAGAATTGAAACGGGCATTTCCTTTACGGAATTCAGCTACATGATTTTGCAATCGTACGATTTTTTAAAGCTGTACCAAACCTATGATTGCCGCTTGCAAATCGGCGGAAGCGACCAATGGGGAAATATTACGTCAGGACTTGAACTAATTCGAAAAACGGAAGAAAATGCGAAAGCATACGGTCTTACACTCCAGCTCGTCACGAAAGCCGACGGCACAAAATTCGGCAAAACGGAAGGAGGAGCCATCTGGCTCGATAAAGAAAAAACATCGCCTTACGAATTTTATCAATTTTGGATCAATACCGATGACCGGGATGTCATCAAATATTTAAAATATTTTACTTTCTTATCAAAAGAAGAAATTGAACAATTGGCAGAAGAAGTGAAAAATACTCCTGAAAAACGGTCTGCGCAAAAAGCGTTAGCGGAAGAAGTGACAAAGCTTGTCCATGGCGAAGAAGCACTCAAACAGGCAGTCAAAATTTCCGAAGCGCTGTTCAGCGGCAATATAAAAGCTTTAACAGCAGAAGAAATAAAACAAGGCTTTAAAGATGTGCCTTCGTATGAAACGACCGAAAATGAAATCGGATTAGTCGATTTATTGGTTCAGGCGAAAATTTCTCCATCGAAACGGCAGGCAAGAGAAGACATCGGAAACGGTGCGATTTACATTAACGGCGAACGGGTGCAGGAGCTTGATTATATTGTGTCTGAAAAAGACATCATCGAAGGTCAATTTGCTGTGATCCGCCGGGGCAAAAAGAAATATTTCTTAATTCATTTCAAATAATCATATGCCTCTGCTCACACTTTAGGGGCCTATTAAAATCAATTGGAAAATATACGGGCGAGTGATTCTAAACGACCACCGCTCATACCCGTATTCTATTAAATAAGTCAAAAGCACCCCCCTTCAATTGAATGGAATTAATTTATTCATTGAAGGGGGGTTTTTTCGTACAAAAGAAGCAAAATTTGTCGAAAAATACAGAATTTTGTATGTCAAAAAATGTACCTAAATCTAGTTTTTATAAAGTATACCTGAATCCGTGATGAATTGAAATCGACTTTGATTTTGTTGTAATTTTGATGGATTGATAATCCATAAAACCCTTTTTATGCTTATGACCTATGTCATCTCTATTTCCGAAAATGGAACAAATCTCTTTTTTAGGTATACGAACCAAAAAAATAGACAAAAAAGCACAGGGAGTGACGTTGGACATCAGTGCCCGAACATTCGTTCGTTATCTTACCTCTCTCCATTTCTGATAGACGTTCAGTAGGGGCTCGCTATAGCCACTCCTTCGCGTCAGTTTCATCCAGATCTGTCGTGATCGACGGACGAGTCGCCCTGCCATCGTGATCACCGTCTGAATAATCGTCTTGATGCGGCGGCGTTTCACTTTGTGGTGCAACGGATGTCTCGGATCGCTTAATAGATCTTGTCCAATCAGACGAAGAAGATTGTAAACGAAGGCTCCCATGACCAACACGAGCGCATTCGTTTTCATCTTCCCAGATGGAAGCCGCTCTAAATCTAAGTCGCTCTTCAGTTCGCTATGAAACTGTTCGCATGTCGCATGGTCATGATACAACGCGAGCACATCGCTCATTCGAACATGCTCGTATCCTTTGAGCCGCACCCAATAGCTTTCCACTTCATAATCAGGAACGAGCATCAGCTGTCCATTGCGTTCCATCGTCCGTTCCGTCACTTGGGTGACTTGAACGTACGTATACGTGTTTCCATCGATCGCTGCCTTCTGTGGAAGGCATAGCTCATAGGTTTGTACTCCTTCGCTTTGTCCATCATCGACACGTTTGCCCTTTTGCGAAGCGATCTGGAACCAAAGCGCTTTCGATTCTCGGCGTAAGTTTCGCTTGATGACAAAGTCCACGTCTTCCTTTAGGCATACGTGCACATTCGCTTCTGCATCGTTTCCTGCATCCATGCGAACAAGCAGACGAGATGAAGTCAGTTGACGAGCTCGACGGATAGCGGTGACTAAAAACGAGGGCATGTTGTCTTGCACATGTTGTTTCCCTGGACGCAACTCGGCATGAACGAGATACCCTTCCTTCCCTGCATACGCAAACAACGGTGTAAAACCGTCAAATCCTTTATACGTTCGACTGACTCCTTCTTTTTTCGTATCGGAGTTGTCAAATGGGGAACCATCTATATCAAGGGGAAGCCATGTCGTCTTTCCTTTGGTCCAACAAGGGGACAAAGTGGCATGTCGTTGAATCAACAGACGTATGGACTCCTCCCAAAGAATCGTTTCGGTCATCGGAAGACAAGCGAGCTGATCGAGTCGTTGTCGCAAGGTTGGAGAGGAAGGCACGTGCTGAATCCCCATCGATGCCGAAAAGATATCGTCCTGACGATACGCTTCGATATGATCGAAATCCGTTTTTCCTGTGGCAAGCAAGCCAATCATCGAGCGAATGACATCGCTATGGGAAATGTGCACTTCTCGACGAACCGTTGGAAGCCGAAGTGCGTTTACCCGTTTATCCAGTTTCGTTCGATGGAGTAAGTAGCCAACGAGAGCAAGCCCAGCACTTGGGGTAATCGCTTCATCTGTCAATACAAACCGAATCGGGAAATCTTTCATCACATCACCTACTTGATGAAGAATCGTCAACGTCGTTTTCCCTTATCGTATCAACGGTTTGCGACCATTGTAAAGATGTTTTGTCACGGATTCAGGGTATAATCAATTTAACAAATTATTGAAAAGGAGGAATTATATGAAAATTAGTCGTTTAAAAAAATGGTTGATATGGGCAATTGTGAATCTGTTATTTTTCTCATCCGTTCCTTTAGACGTTTTCGCAGAAACCATTCATTCTAAAGACAACAACTCTACTGAAAGTCATTTACCGTCAAAAGTCCCGACCCCTAAAATTAACCTTAAACGAGGGGAAATCATTGAGGAACGGACAGAGAATACAAAAGTTTTTTACAATGGTGATGGCACATTTACCAAAAAGATTTATTTTGAGCCGATCCATATAAGGAAAAAGAAGGGGAAGCCATTTGAGGAAATTTCTCTAAATCTAAAATCGATAAATTTCTATTTCATCAACATTTATGAAGAAGATACGAAACTTTATTTACTTTCCATATAAACATAAACAGTGTTTCGTTTTCTTTTTCAAAATAAAGTTACAATCCATCCGAAATGATGTAAACGATCAGTAAATGTCACCTTATGATTTTGTGTCCATATTAAATTTTGGAATGTGTTATGGCCAAATCAGAGAATACCTATCTTTTTCTTTTGGTCTAGCAAAATGCTTTACACAAAGTTTTAAACATTATTTGTTATTTAATAAAAATATTTACATATTTGGAAAAATAATTATAATTATTTTTGAAAGTGCTATGATGGAATATTTTAATAAATAAATTGTGTAATTCTGATTTGTAAGTGTAATACTATAGCATTCTAGCAGACAACTGTATAAGTTAATTTTATTAATGTAATTAATCTGACTTGCTTTATGTCATTATATTTGCGTTAGGTCTGCTCAACTATTTTATATAATTGAGCGGATCCGCATCTTATTTTTGAGTGCCTCCACATAATTTATAGATTAATGAATAACGAATGAATTGAATATAATGGAGAAAGTTTTGATTAGACAACTTACAGGTGTTAGTTTAAGCACTGCAGGGGTTATTCTGGATTATTTGGATTGGATTTCTTACGCATCATTATTACTGACTCTAACTGGACTTGGAGCTACTGCATCAGCAGCAGTTTGGTCTTATCGTGCTACAATTTTGGCACTATCCAGATCGGGTAAAAGAGCAGCAGCAAAAGCACTTTAATGGAAATATAGTAAAGAAGGTAGTGTGTGGGGCACTAACTTCTTTATATGAAGGGGATAAATATGTTGCTTATATTAAAACGTCAAGGATTAATCAATACGCTTTCTTTTTTTCTATTGTCTCTGATATTGGTTGCCAATACTTTTTTTTCAATCAGGCAATTTGGGATCATTGAACAATTTAACGAAATCCAAAAAAACTTACCTTTATTTACCGAAGCATTTGTTATTGTCTTTATAACTTCGGTGCAATTGATAGCGGGTATAACAGTTGTAATAATGGAAACACTATTTGTTACTTTTGTAGCAAATTTCATGACTAAAAAGAAATTAAAATTTAGCAACTATATATTTCCAATCCTTTTAGCGAATATCTTTTCAACACTATTAAATATGACTATTATTAAGGCTATCGGTCTTAATGATATGCAAAACATTCCATGGCTGATCTGGTCGCCAGTCTCACAAATATTGTTGGCAGTTTTTATTTATATATTTTTTTCGATTATTGATAAGTCTATATCGAACAACGTAAAAATCA
Organism: Aeribacillus sp. FSL W8-0870; assembly: GCF_037963755.1. Lineage (NCBI taxonomy): Bacteria > Bacillati > Bacillota > Bacilli > Caryophanales > Bacillaceae > Aeribacillus > Aeribacillus sp. FSL W8-0870. The sequence goes on along the minus strand of NZ_CP150165.1, from coordinate 3,106,651 downwards.
AATTAGGGGTTCTTATATTTTCGGTATTGTATGGTGTGCCACTTATTATACATACATTGATAAATGCTACATTTTTTCAATAATTTGGGAAAGGTGTAAAAGAATATGGAAAAATATTTTAAGTTGAAGATGATGGTCGTATTCGCCATTTCAGTTATTTTTTTATTGGTAGGCGTTATCACATTGATAAGAATCATCGGGAAAATGTTAGGGAATTGAGGACAGATGAAGTATTTCAAATATAAACGTTTAATAAAAAAAAGAAAAGCAATTTCCAATATAGAGATTTTCTACAGATCTATTTTCAATGAGTTTTCTGAAGCAGATAAAAAAATATTGCTGTCTGTATTATACAAAATAAATCAGGTTATTAATTTTATTTCAAAAATAGCACCAATTTTTGTTTACTCGCTCATTTATTATTTTCATTCCTATTTAGAACCTTTTATAAATCCTTTGTATGTCGCAACAATCTATTTAATTTTTAGCCTTTGGTCCACAGATATCAATAATGATGATTATGATCCTCAGGAAATGGAAAATGTTTCCGAATGGATGTATAAAGCCCGAAAAAATAAATTCAAGTTGCTAATCCTGGAAAGATTGGCATTAACATTTGGAACAAGCATTCTTTTTTACTGCATTTTTATCTTTATTTATATGGAAAAAATGAATGTTAGCTACGTAATAATCTTTTTATATGAGGTTTTCGGAATCATTGCTGCCATTCTTACAATTCTTTTAAAATTCTATTGGAGTAATCATCAGATTTTATTTTTATTTTTTCACGGTCCAAACGATATGAAGCGGAAAGAACATTTCATAAGATATCAATATGATTCGCAATTAGATAAGTACCTGATTGCTTTGTCCCGGTCCGTTCAAAATAGAACCTACTATTTATATATATTTTATATTTATCTATTCGCAGCAATTTTACCATTTATAATATGGTTTATAACTTATCATTTTGGTGTTCATAAGTTTATTATCCTAACTGTTTATTTAGCAGTTGAAAGCGTGATGATCAGTTTTATATCCCAGGGAATCATAAATAGTTCAAAGATGTTAAATAACTCAAATTTAAGTGATTACTATTATATAAAGAAGTTTGATAAGAAAAAATACTATGAGAATTTACTTTCTAAATTTCTTTCCAGAAAACTCTTTGTTATCCTGCTCAGCTATTATCTTGGTTTACTCGTACTTTACGGATTTTCGTCCGTTACTGCCATCATTGGATTATGTTCAACCGTTATCTACTTCAGCACAATACAGATCATTACAAAAAGAGTCTTTCGATTTAAAAAATTATCATTAGAAGAAATCAAAGACAATTTTTTTATTTATTTTTTCAATCCAATAGAAGATCTGTTTATAATTGGATTTCCTTTAATTATTAGCAGTGCTGTCGCTATTTATTCGATAAAATCAGGAAGTGTCTATCATATAATCATTTGCTTTTTTATATACTCTATTTTTTTATTATTTTATAACTTTCTTAAAGAGAGGTAAAAAATGCTTGAGTTAATAAACATTAAGAAAAGATATGGAGATTCAGCTTATATTTTTGATGGTATAAATTTGAAAATTGATAAAAAAAGTATTGTGGAATTACTGGGTGAAAATGGTATCGGTAAATCAACTTTACTGAATACCATTGGCGGAATGACCAAATTCGAGGGTGACATCAAGTTAAATGGAATTTCATTAAATGACAATTTCAAAAAGTATATGGAAGGAGTTTCATTAATTGGTAATACACCTTTTTTATATGAATATTTAACTCCTTCCGAAACTATAGATATGATCTTGTCCTTCTTGAATAAAAAAAGATTAGACGAGACTCTTGGTGCTCTCATGGAAGAAATTGGGCTCCATAAATATAAAGATACACTAACACGGGAACTATCATTGGGTACAAGACAAAAACTGTCATTAATACTTGCACTTCTTTCTTCGCCTGATTTGATTCTGCTTGATGAACCTTTTGTAAATTTAGATGTTCGTTCTAGAAAAGTCATTCTCGATTTTTTGAAGAATTACGTCGTTCAAAACAAAGCAATTTTAATTTATGCAACTCATTCAACAGACATATATTTATCTGATTTTTCAAATAAAACGATAAGGTTAAGAAGAGATGATCTGTTTGATAAGGTGGTATTAGAGAGTGGTACCCGTGAAATTTAAAATATTTAGTATTTGTTTTTTAGTTAGTTCGTTAACGGGAATCATATTTTTCTTTTTAGGTTTTTTGTTATTACCTAATGAGCAGTTTAACCCGGACTTGCATCCTTCTTTTAAAAAGATTTTTTTTACGAACTTTGAAATACATATTCATACCATTTTTTTCTCAATCATTAGTTTCGGATTGTTTTCTTTGATTTTTCTCTTCCAGCAGTTTTTTTATTTAGGATTTATTTTCCATAGCTTGGTAGAAAAAACTAGCTTAAAAACAGCATATTCCTTTTTCGCCGGGCATGGAATAATCGAAGTTATAAATATGTTTTTTACGGCATCAATAGGTTTATATGTTACTGTAAACATTTTTAATATGATAAAAAAAAAGGAATTTGGTAGGAAGTCATTTATCAGTTTGGGAAAAAATCTTTTTATACTTTTGATCATAGATGTATTGCTTTTATTAATTGCCGCACTGTTGGAAACATATTTATCTCCGTTATTAGTCGATAAAAGTAATATAAATCATCTTTACCATCATTAAATTGGCATTGGTAACATCAAAGATTTCGTATGAACCTTCATATGCAAGCAACTGGTATTGAGGGAAGAGGCAAAGGTGGCGCGACTTTCCTAAACCAAGAATATTTTAGTGGAATGAGAAGATCCATCTGGCTCCTCAGTTGGATGCTAGGGAACTGTGCAGCCTGTGCTTCATTGGCAATTGCGAGAATGTCATCCTGCCTGCTCCTCGGCACAGGGAAAACCCATTTAGCAACATGTCTGCACCCAGTTTTAACATTAACTTCCTTATATCTTTTGAACCTTTGCATTTGTAGTATGTCATCAACGGTGATAAAATCCCCAATAACAGCGGTTTAAAATTCCCCAAAAATGACAGATAATCGTTTCAAAACGACATCTTGGATGAGGGGAGAAACGATGCTGAAGATTGGGGAGTTTTTTATGATTCGAGAGTTGTATCAGAACTTTAGGTAACGAATTGAGAGATATTGTAAATGAAGAGTTTTTGGAAAAAGGATTAAATGATGATGAACCAAATGAGCTGGGGATAAAATTAGAGAGATTAATAGACGAAATTGGAAGGTGTTTTATGTAAGTATGTCTGTTTAAAAGGTGAAATTTCTCAGATTTACGATTTATAATCGTGAATAATCCTTAGAAGACAAATTCTCTTGAGGTTTTTCGATTAGGGTAATAGGTATGTGTCGAAAGAAAACGTGGCATGAGACTGTGGATCATAATGGTAGAATTAGACAGGTTAGACCTGATACTAAATTTACTGGTGGTGCCAAGGTTCACTATCGTTTTGATAAGAATGGGAACTATATTGGAAAGTGGTGAAAAAATGAGACAACCAACAAAAGAGGAAGTGGTTGATAAACTGAAAATGATTTTACAAGGAAAGCTAACAAGAGAGGAAACAGCAGATTGGGTTTCAGAATATGTCATGCAGGATGAGCCAAATATATCAGATGAAACTGTTTGGGAACTTTTACAAATTGTTTCCGGAGTTGATTTAAAAGATGATCCGGATGAATACCTACATGTAGATCAAGACATTATGGATTGGATAACCAAGTATAGCGATTAAAAATGTTAAAAAACCTTGATTGGCTATGCGCCTTTCAAGGTTTTTATGTGCGCCCGGCATGGGTGTAATCTCTAGGGTGAAAGTCCCGAGCCACGAAGGCAGAAGTAGTGGTTAGCCTAACGCAAGCTCAAGTTTGACACCATTTCACTACATGTGGATAACTAAAGGTGATTATACCAATAGTTATCCACTTTTTTTATCGAAAATATAATCATTATGTAGTGTTATGTGGATAACTTTTGTATATCCAATAATATGTAATATATGTTATACTATTAGTGCTATGTATATTCGAATTAATAAGCAAAAAAATAAAAATGGTTCTGTTCGTCAATATCTACAAATATGTCGTACATTTCGTGTAGACAATAAAGTTCGGCAACAAACGCTTTGTAATCTAGGGAGGTTAGAACATTTATTAGAGAATGGCTCTGTCGATAACATAATCGAGGGATTAGCCAAATTTTCAGAGCGTTACTTTGACCGAATTCACGGGCAAGGGTCTTCCTCTTCTGTCTCCGTGCTTTGGACAAAAGAGTTTGGGCCGGTTTATCTGTTCCGAAAGGTATGGGAAAAGTTAGGGCTTGGTCGGCTATTACGTAAAATCATGGATGATTCCGAGGCTGCTTCTCAGTATGACGAAGCCATTTTTGCCATGGTGTTAAACCGTCTCATGGATCCCAATAGTAAGCATTATATCTTCAAACAATGGATCGACACGATTTATGCAGAAGGTCTTTCAGACATCCAACTCCATCACTACTATCGTGCATTAGACTTCTTAAGTGAACAAAAAGAAAAAATTGAGGAACAACTTTATGGACATTTAACCGATTTAACCTCATTAGAAGTAGATATCGTGTTTTACGACACGACAAGCACCTATTTCGAAGGAGAGGAAGCAGACGAACTGCTGGCTCACTATGGTTACTCCAAAGATCATCGTGGAGATCGAAAACAAGTCGTGATTGGCTTATTAATGACCAAAACAGGGATTCCGATTGGGCATCAAGTCTTCCCTGGAAACATGCATGATACGAAGACATTTGGCATGGTGGTTGGAGACCTGAAGAAGCGCTATCCTATTCAGAAAGTCATTCTAGTGGGAGACCGCGGAATGGTTAGTGAAGCCAACTTAGATCAAATTCGTGAACTGGGCATGGAATATATTGTGGGTGTCAAATTACGAAAGTCGAAGAAAGCCCAAGAGCTATTATCCATCCGTGGGCCATATAAGAAGGTTCTTCCGAATCTAAAAGTGAAGTCAAAGAAAATCGATGGCGAAACGTATGTACTCTGTTACAATCCGGACGCTGAAGAACGTGATCGAGCGAGTCGTCAAGTCGTGTTAGAAAACCTTCAATCGAAGCTTGATGAACTCGGTCCATCTGGACTCGTCAAAAACCGTGCGTATTCCAAGTTTTTAACGATAGAAAAAGCATCGGCCAAAATTGATGAAGAGAAGGTATCCAATGACGAAAAGTTTGACGGAAAGTACGCCATTCGGACCAACTCGTCATTAACGGATGAAGAGGCAGCACTTGCCTATAAAGAGTTGTGGAGAGTGGAACAAGCCTTTCGTAACCTGAAGTCGAATCTAGAACTTCGCCCGATGTACCATCGAGTGGAATCTCGTATTCGAGGCCATATCATGGTTTGTTTCCTTGCGCTTGTCATGGAATCCTTTTTGGCCTATAAGCTAAAAGAAATAGGATGCCAAACAAGTGTAAAGGATATTTTGCATGATGTAAGCCAGATGAAGGCCTCGAAAATACGCGTGAATGGTGAAGAGCAAATCGTTCGTACAGAATTACAAGGTCAAGCAAATCTAGCATTTGAAGCACTTGTCACACAAGCGCCTCCTAGAGTATTAGAAAAAAACACGTGCCACTAACAAGTGTAGTGGTACGTGTTGTGGGTAAAGTCCAAAACACCAGTATTTTCGGGCTTTTCTTTAGTGTACTCTGTCAAACTTGAGGCAAGGGTGTCCGTGGTGACGCGGAATCTGAAGGAAGCGAGCGGCGAACTTTAAGGTCTCTCGGAACACGAACTTCATATAAGGCTAGGTATCATTGGATGAGTTTGCATAACAAAACAAAGTCCTTTCTGCCAAAGGTGATATAGAGTAAATGAAGCAGATAGATGGAAGGAAAGATTACACTCTTACCCGGGGATGATGCTAGTATAGTTTCATGGACACCCTTTAGTGAAATATAATATTAACGAAGGGATGTGTCCTGATATGGGTAACACAAGCGAAAAACGTAAAAGTTATCATGCTGAATTTAAGGAAATGGTGGTTGAGCTTTATCAAACTGGAACACCAGTAAAACAGATCTGCAGCGAATATGGCCTGTCTGAAACGACAATCTACAAATGGATCAGAAAACAAAAACCGGTTAAGCTGGATGACGGGGGCTCTTTTACCCCGGAAGAATTTCTGAACCTGCAAAAAGAATTGCACCGGCTGAAAGAGGAAAACGAAATCTTAAAAAAAGCTATGGCCATATTCGCAAAGAAGTAGATCAAACCACTGTTATATCCATGATTGACGAGATAAGAGCCAAACACCATTATGACCTTAAAACCATGTGTACGGTCCTTGGCGTGCCGAGAAGTACTGATATTAGGTCAATAAAGTAGACACAAAAATTTATAGATTTTTTTCGCAGCTACCGCGCTATCGCTTGGTGGCCTTTTAAAAATAATTACGACGTTGTCCTAATTATTTTTAAAAGGTAAATTTTCGGGTCTAACTATTCTATTAATATGTTCATTAAGCTCCCTTTTTATAGTACATACGTTCGTATTCAGGTGGCGAAAAATACTCTGTTGCGGAGTGAATACGTTTATTATTGTAAAATATTTCTATATACTCAAATATGCTCTTTTTTGCTTCCTCCCTTGTTTTATAACGAGTCTGATAGATTAGTTCTTTTTTTATAACCCCATGAAATGATTCAATACAAGCGTTGTCATAACAATTTCCTTTGCGGCTCATGCTACATTTCATTCCGTATTCCATTAGCTTAGCTTGATAGTCATTTGAAGCATATTGACTCCCTCGATCAGAATGATGGAGGATAGAACCCTGTGGTTGTTGACGCTGATAGGCTTGCTTTAAAGCACTTAACACTAGCTCCTTTTTCATGGAACAGTCTATATGCCAGCCGACTATTTTCCTTGAATACAAATCCATCATACTAGCTAGATAAAGCCAACCTTCATCCGTTGGAATGTAGGTAATATCAGCTACCCATACTTCATTTGGCTTCATAACAGTAACATGTTGGTTTAAGACATTTTCCTGGACCGGATGGTTATGTTTTGAGTTAGTGGGAGCCTTATGCTTTTTCACGGTACGAGGCTTCATTCCCTCTTTGTTCATTATGCGGAAAACCGTCTTCTGTGAAACCTTAATGCCTTCATGATTAAGCTTTTTGGCAACCTTTGGACTCCCATACAGTTGGCGAGATTCGATATACACACGACGCACTTCCTGCGTCAATTCTTCTCGACGCTCTTGTCTAGCACTTTTGGGACGATCACGCCATTTATAATAACCGCTTCGAGAAACTTTCAATACTTCGCACATCTTCTCCAATCGGTAATCGAAGCGATGCTCATGGATAAATGAATATTTTACCGTTGGTCTTTCGCGAAGAAGTGCATCGCCTTTTTTAAGATGGAGTTTTCCTCCTCCAGATCCCGAATACGTTTCTTCAGTTCACGAACTTCGTGGTCTTCGGATCGAAACGTTTGGGTTTCTGTTATTTCAGGTTCTTGCTTATATTTTTTCATCCAGCCGTGAAGAGTATTTTCGTTAATTTTGAGCTCACGAGCCACTTGTGCAACGGATTTCGCTTCCTCCAAAATATAACGAACAGTTTGACGCTTAAAGTCTTCCTCGTACCGCCTTTGTTTTTTTGTCATGTAGACACCTCATTTTTCAGTCTATTATTACTATAATAATCTGTGTCTACTTTTTAGTCTAACATCAGGAACGAGTTTTGTAGGTTCAGGCAACATCAAACCACAAAATCAAGAAATCATCGAATTACGCCTGTCGCAATCAAGAGTTGGAGGAGGAATTAGCCATCCTAAAAAAGGCGTTAGGCATCTTCACCAGAAACCAGAAGTCATTTACGCCTTCATTTTTCAACACCGAAATGAATTTCTTGTTGTGAAGATGTGTCAAGTGCTCGGTGTTTCAAGAAGTGAGGATTACGCCTGGCTTAAGCGGGCGAAAAGTAAACAGAAAGAACAAAAAGAACAACTCACTCAACAGATTCGAAATGAGTATCTAAAGTCCCGTAAGATTTATGGAAGTCCGAAAATTACGCAAGAACTACGTAAACAAGGGATTCGTGTGTCCCAAAAGACAGTAGCCCGAATCATGAGTGAAGAAGGATTGAGATCGATTACTGTGCGTAAATACAAAGCAACGACTAATAGTAATCATCCTTACAACGTATATGTCAATCTATTGGAACAAAACTTTCAAGCAACTGCTCCGAATGAAGTATGGATGGCCGATATCACGTATATTCCTACTGATGAAGGATGGTTATATTTAGCGAGTATCATGGATTTGTATACACGAAAAATCGTAGGTTGGTATATCGATACACGAATGACCAAAGAGTTAGTCATTAAAGCGTTACAACGGGCTTTAAACAGCGAAAAACCAATGGAACGAGTGATTCATCACCCGGATCGTGGGAGCCAATATGCTTCGAATAACTATCAGCAGCTTTTACAGGAACATCATTTTCAAGTGAGCATGTCGAGACGTGGGAACTGTTACGACAACGCTTGTATGGAGTCGTTTCATAGCTTAATCAAAAAAGAGTGTATCTATCCGAATCGATTCCATACGCGGAAAGAAGCGAAACAAGCCATTTTTGAGTACATCGAATCCTTCTACAACCGAAAAAGAAGTCATTCCGCTCTTGGCTATGTATCGCCATGTGAATTTGAAGAAACATACTACGCTAATCAGAGAAAAGTAGCTGCATAGGTTCAGCTATTTCTCTCTGTTTAACGTGTCCGTTTTCTTGACATAACACCATTATTATACTAAATATTCAGGTGGTGCCAGGCACCTATACCAACATTATTTTACATATTTTCTTAATAGAAGTTAAGACTTGTTAAAAATTAATGAGATACAGAAGAAGAAAGATACCAACAAACAGTGAAAAGTATAGATCATGATTACATTTGGTATTATAATCACAAACGTATACAAGGGGCTTTAAGTTATCAAACACCGGTTCAATAGGCAAAAGCAAGTTAAATAACGAGCACAGAAGGGCTATGTTTTCTCCTTCTTATCTTGATCACCATTCACAAAAAGATAAGAAGAGAAAAGGAACCAGGGCGGTTTAACCTTGATTCCTTCTACTCTAGCCGATTTTATACTGTCTACTTTTGGGAGCGCAATGCATAGGCACTTATAAATGAATTTATTGTAGGTGTTAATTTTGTAACTGTTATATTTTTTAAAATTATCCAATCAAAAAAGGCGTACCATATAGGGTACACCTTCTTTATGAAGAGCTATATTGCAATTGCTTTTTCAAATTCTCTTCTTTTATTATCTGTTTAATCATCTGATCGATCCGTTCTATTTCGGCAGTAGAATTTTTCCACCAGTTTCGGCTCCAAATTCTTGTGATTGTCCAACCTTTAGATTCCAAGAAGCGTTGTCTGTAAACATCTCTTTCTTTTGCTGAAGCGGAACTATGATACATTGCGCCGTCACATTCAATACCCAAAATATATTTTTGCGGGTTGTTAGGATGGACAACTGCTAGGTCAATCCGATATCCTGACATCCCTACTTGAGTGTCTACTTTATATCCTATTTTCGTTAGTTGATTGTATACTTGTTCTTCAAAAGGAGAATCAAACACTATATTTGTATTTTGCTTCTTTGTATTTTTGTTTTCGTTTAACTCCATTAGAATTCTTTCGATTTCTTCCCTATTTAATAAAGAAACTGCCTTTGCATATTCTAGATAACTTTTCAGCAACTTAGGGCCATCGTGCTTTGTATTAGAAACATTTAATTCATTAGGCTCAATACTAGATACTACATGGATTTGTTCTTTGGCACGTGTAATGGCAACATTTAGACGATTTTCTCCACCTTGTTGGCCAAGAGTTCCAAATCGATTATATACTCTTCCTTCCTCATTTTTGGCATAAGCGATTGAAAAGATAATAATATCCCGCTCGTCCCCTTGGACGTTTTCAATATTTTTTACAAATAGTCTCTCATCTAATTCTTTAGCCATGTTTTGTTGATATAAAACAGCGAATTCTTTGTCTTCTTCAATGTTGCGATCAATAATATCAAGTATTTTATCTTGTTGTTTTGCATTGAATGTGATAATCCCTACGGATGTTGATGGGTCAGACTTAAACAAATTCTTTAGTAATTCAACTACAGCAATTGCTTCAACTTCATTACACTGATTGATCCATCTGCCATCGACTTTATGCCACTGAATAGCAGCAGGTTTTTTTAATGGTTCTACATTCGGTGCTATTTGTATGTTGCCATTATAAAAAGCATGGTTTGAAAAGTTTATCAGCTCTTCAGATTTTGAACGGTAATGCCATTGTAACATTTTTTCAGGTAATATTCTTTTTGCTAAATTCAAAAGGCTTTCTGATTCATCTAACTCCATATGCTCTTCATCATCTTCATCACTTTGAACTTCACCTTTAAATAAGTTGGAAGGTGGAAGCTGTTTTTCATCTCCAGCAACCACGATTTTCGCTCCACGATAAATTGAAGGTAAACCGTTTTCCACCGTACATTGTGAAGCTTCATCAAAAATGACGACATCAAATAAATCTTTTTCTAATGGAAAAATGGCTGAAGCCGTTTCTGGTGATGTAAGCCAAATAGGAATTACGTCAAGTAAACCATTTAAAGAGAACTGTCTAACCAATTTTCGTACTGGCCAGATCATTCTTTTCTTTCCAACTTGATGTTTTAATTCTTTCATCGCTTTACTATTCATTTGTTTAACATTTTGCATCCTCTTTAACAATCGATGCATAAGGACCTTTATTGTTAGATCCCTTTTTTGGATTAATAGTTCTTTAAAATCCTTACGTATTTTTTCAAACTCATCTGTCCCGATTTTTGTTAGAATAGGATGTTTTTTTTCAATTTGATCGATCCAGTGAATATAAGCTGATTGCCTTACAATATCAACCCATTCATCAGCAATCTGTTTATGAATATTATCTCCGGTCTTTTCTTTCAGCATCTCTATGATGGTTTTAATGAAAGTTAAACTTTCTTCATAAATCCGATCCATATTTCTAAGTTCTTCAAAATCTTGTATAACAAATTCTTGTTGTTGTTGAAATTCTTTTAATGGTATATCACCTTTTGTAATTCTGGCATTAAATTGATCAATTGCTTCTTTTGAAAAATAGGTTTTAAGTGTTTCCACTTCTTTAGACATTTTTTCTGAAACCATTGAAAGTTCATAAAGGATACGCAGACTTTCTCTTAATTTTGGCCACTCTTTTGATGAAATCCCTTTGAATTTTTCACCGTTTAAAAGTTCTTCAACGATGGTTCTTCCTGTAAAAGATGTCCACCACCAAAGTCTTAGTTTTTGCAAGGTTTTCTTTTCATTCGGATTTAAGTCATCGTAAATTTTTTCTAATTTATCACTAACAAGCCAGCTATATTCTGGAGTAATGTCTTTTTGATCAAAGGAATCCAAATACTCAATGCTTTTTTCTGCTTTTTCAATCACATTTTTTAATATTTCAACAATTGTTAACCGATCTTTTAAATCTAAATGTGCGAAAGATTTTCTATTTTTTAGAGGATAGCTGTTCGATCCAAACCGTGCATAATAACTTCCATATGAAAATATTTTCATTAATACATCTTCAAGATTATCTTTATTTAAAGAAGATAAAACACTTTCTAGCTCTAAAATTGTATCAATTTCTGATATTGGCTTTCCAAGTCCGTATAAATCATATGCCTTAAACCCGTGATCTTGAACTTCATATAACCCTTTTGCGATAGCATTCAGTTCGGATTCATATTTTTCAATTTTGGCGGAAACTTGTTTTAGCTCTTCTTCATATTCCTCAATCGATTTATTCTCTTCAAGTAAAGTAAACAATTTGCGATATAAAGTTTTTCGATCATTTTTCTCATCATGTAAAAGGGCTACATGAGAAGATAATCCTAACAAATCTAGACGCTGGTAAACGACATCTAATGCCGCTCTTTTTTGACAAACTAACAAAACTCTTTTATTTTGTGCTATGGAGTTTGCGATTAAGTTAACGATTACTTGAGATTTACCGGTTCCTGGTGGACCATGAACAACTAGTCCCTTCTGATAATCAATTTCTTCAATAATTTCTTCTTGGGATGCATCAGAATCTAAGACATAAAACTTTTCATTTTCTCTTTTTTCTTGTTTTTTATTTATTTCCAATTCGTCGTTTTCCATGGATTCTTCATAAAAATTCTCACCAACCCCCAAAAGCTCTCCTAATATTCCAAAATCAGTATTATAATTTTCTGCGAGTGCTATTAATTCATCATAATCTTTTAGGAGCGCAGAGTTACCTTGAGGAAAATTACCTAATATTGCTATATTTTCGAGTTCAAATTCGCCTTTTTTATATTGAGGTATTGTATCTTTCGTATAATTTTTGAAAGACTGTAAAGTGGTTTGATTTGACCAAAGAATGTTTAATGAATGATTTTTTAACCAAGAAATCCACTTTAAGAAATTTACCGTTTTTGCCTGTTCTTCAGCTTCATCAAAAATATCTTCTGTTACATTAATCCCGTTAAATTTTTTAAATGCTAAGAATAATGTTCGATTTAGTTGTGGATCCCCTTCTTCCAAAAATAATTTCCATTGAATACCGCTTGCTTTTGTTTTTTCTAATTTTACTGGGTATAAAAATAAAGGCGCTCGAATAAAAGTTCCGTCTAACATATAACCAGTTATGTAAGGATACCCTACATACAAATCATAAAGCCCTGTTTCTTCTTCAATTCCTTTAATATTGCGGTAAAGAGTTGTTAATTTATTAGATAAAATTAAACTATCTTCATTATTTACATCTTGTTTTAATAAAGTTACATTACCTTTCTGATCAACAATCTTTTCCAAAATCGTTTCCGGATTAATCTGATTAAGTTTATTAATATAACTGATCAGTAGCGTTGCATAAAAAAATTTAATGTTTGTCAAGCTCAATAAAAATTCCAGTTATTTCATGTAACTGAATATTCAGACATACAATCTTTCTAAGCAAGCTTAAAAGGACAATGACGTCTTAATCGGCAGTCCATTTCCACAATTTGGTAATATATTACAGAAACATTGGATCATAAACTAAATCGTCTAGGTGTTCCACCTCCCCTTCTTCAAATTGGTACACGATGGTTTCAAAATCTTTTTCCCAATGGTATTTTTTCCGACCGTTGGACGTTCGAATTGGCTTTTTAAAAAGGGAGCGAACAAAACAGTCAAAACCTTTAAAAAGCAGATTCTGTAAAGTTCGCTTGATCTCTAATAAAGGACCATCGTGATTCACTTTTAATTGGAGCATGGCCTGTAAGCAATAGGTGATTAGGGCGATCCAAATTTGATTGTAAACGGCATTTTGACTTTTTCCATAAAATCTTTTTATCTTAAGGTGCTGTTTCATCCATTTAAAGAAGGTCTCTATCTTCCAGCGATATCGGTATAAATCTGCAATCTCTTCCGCAGAAAGATCAAAGCAATTGGTTATGATGATCACGGGATTCCCTTCGCTGTCGACCGTTTCGATCAATCGGAGAGGATGAGTCATTTTGGTATGATTACGGTCATTTCCTAAAATGACAATCTGATCCCTATAAATCAAACGTTCTGGATTGGGAATCCGTTCCGATAAAACTTCAATCTCTGCGTTCTTTTTAAGCCGGGTAATGAATCGCACCCCTTCTCGGCATAAGCGGTCGAACTGTTTGTAATCGACATACCCTCGATCAAACAAGTAAATCGCATTTGGATCGATTTCAATGAGTTCGTCCATCTGTGTGCGATCGGCATGTTTCGCGGGTAAGATAATCCCTTGATCCGGAACAGTGATATCCTTCGTTACAACAACCTTTAAATGGAGTCGAACACCAGCCTTTGTCTTACGAAAAGTTGCCCATGGATATTGGCTCAAACTCATGCTCATCGTGGTAGAATCAATGACCAGAAGACGACCAATGTTTCGGATGATCGGGGCATTTTTCATTTGCCCTTGGATCTTTAAGACCAGATATTTAAATACTTTTTCAAACAGTTGAGGGGATAATTGGCCTAATTTGCGAGAAAGTTGCGAAGTACTAATTGCATCAAATTCCAGATATGTCTGCAACTCTTCCTTGTCTTTCAAATGTTTGGCCAATTTTGTTAAGCTTTCCAATTCGTTTAACTGAGCGATGATACAAAGTTGTAAAAACTTATACGCCGTTAATTTTTTAATGTATTTGTCAACGTCAATCACATTAATTAGTTTTGAAAAAGTTATTGGATCGATCTCTTTAAATAGTTCATTTATTGTGGATTCTGTGGTATTCTTATCCATAATGGTTTCTCCTTATTCTTAGGATTTGGATAGGACTGCCAATCCTAATTATAAGGAGTTTTTTTATATCCAAAAAGATGAAATTTAACATAAAATTGGGCTTGACAAATTAAAATTAACTTAATGCAATGCTACTGATAACTGATATCAAAAGCCCATTTATCGTAAAGTTTCAACATTCGTATAGATCGATTCCGTCTACTTAGATCGTTAAGTCGATCTTTCAAATGTATAAGCTTTTGTTTCATACGATCACCTTTGATAAATTTTCTTAACTATTTATATTGAAAAGCATCATTTTTATACTTAAAAATCTATTTTTCATTATAACCTTCAGTATTTTACATTAAAAGACAAAATACGACTTTTATCAAAGAATTATTTAAAAATTAAAAAGTAAAATAACAATCAATGGAGTTAATATAGTTTTCCAGGACACATCTTAGTTAAGTCTCTACAATAAAATCGAGAGGATGTATCTCTGTGGAACGTAAACCAACAGGTAAAAATATAATGATACGTTTTTATCAGTTAGGTTGTTAAAGCTGATGATAAAATCGCCAATATAGCTGTGATAAAATTCCCCACTTACAATAGAACCATAGTGTCCATAAGAGGAGCTATGGTTCGTGATAGCGCGGGGGAATTTTTTGTGATCAAAGAAATGTTTGAGAAAGGAATGAATTGTCGAATCATGTCACAAAAACAAAAAGCAGAAGCCCAAACAGCTTCTGTGGTAAACATTCTTCATCAACTCAACATCATTAACGTAAACTCACCATCATCTTTTTTCTCTGGTCCAACGAAATGATTTATAAGCTCAGCTATAATGCCCTACACTATTCATGTTAGTTTTAAAAAAATTTCAATATAATCCTTTAAAGTCTCTAAACAATGCATTGGTAGCGGTAATTTTGTTGAAGCGTCATAGGTTAAATTAGCTCTTCTTAAATTATGGCACATAAGAGCTAAGCGATCCCTTTCTTCCTGTGAATGCCCCCCGCTTATAATCAATTCTACATTTTTTTGCTTTCCGATTAATTGATGTGGGATATCAACTTTTACAGCGTCATTTTTTGACTGTAAAGATTCCGGTCTTATTCCAATACTGTAGTAAACTCCTTTTTCATCTCGAAAAAGACCCGATTTTTTCGTAAATTCCTTCTTATCGTCTGTAATATCATAGTAAGGGACTTCCTCTGTAGTATTAATCCGGATTACTTTTATCCGATTATTGTACTTTAATAGATCACTTTGGAAAGGAAGTTCATAAAGGCTTACATTTTCGTTTCGAAGCTCGGCCCATTTCTGATTATAACGAAATACAGAATCTAGTAATAAAATGATTGTTTTATCTGGATATTCCTCTAATAAAAGTTCTATTTCTTGTTCAATCCAAGAGCGTATACTTGTTTTTACAATGGACTTTTGAATCGTTTCAGTATTTAGCGATATAATCGATTGATCAATCGGCAACCACCCTTTATCAATAAAGAAAAGCTTGTCAAATTTTATTTTAATTGTAAAATACTAGTTATATAGGTAATTATCCTGAATCCGTGATGAATTGAAATCGACTTTGATTTTGTTGTAATTTTGATGGATTGATAATCCATAAAACCCCTTTTATGCTTATGACCTATGTCATCTCTATTTCCGAAAATGGAACAAATCTCTTTTTTAGGTATACGAACCAAAAAAATAGACAAAAAAGCACAGGGAGTGACGTTGGACATCAGTTCCCGAACATTCGTTCGTTATCTTGCCTCTCTCCATTTCTGATAGACGTTCAGTAGGGGCTCGCTATAGCCACTCCTTCGCGTCAGTTTCATCCAGATCTGTCGTGATCGACGGACGAGTCGCCCTGCCATCGTGATCACCGTCTGAATAATCGTCTTGATGCGGCGGCGTTTCACTTTGTGGTGCAACGGATGTCTCGGATCGCTTAATAGATCTTGTCCAATCAGACGAAGAAGATTGTAAACGAAGGCTCCCATGACCAACACGAGCGCATTCGTTTTCATCTTCCCAGATGGAAGCCGCTCTAAATCTAAGTCGCTCTTCAGTTCGCTATGAAACTGTTCGCATGTCGCATGGTCATGATACAACGCGAGCACATCGCTCATTCGAACATGCTCGTATCCTTTGAGCCGCACCCAATAGCTTTCCACTTCATAATCAGGAACGAGCATCAGCTGTCCATTGCGTTCCATCGTCCGTTCCGTCACTTGGGTGACTTGAACGTACGTATACGTGTTTCCATCGATCGCTGCCTTCTGTGGAAGGCATAGCTCATAGGTTTGTACTCCTTCGCTTTGTCCATCATCGACACGTTTGCCCTTTTGCGAAGCGATCTGGAACCAAAGCGCTTTCGATTCTCGGCGTAAGTTTCGCTTGATGACAAAGTCCACGTCTTCCTTTAGGCATACGTGCACATTCGCTTCTGCATCGTTTCCTGCATCCATGCGAACAAGCAGACGAGATGAAGTCAGTTGACGAGCTCGACGGATAGCGGTGACTAAAAACGAGGGCATGTTGTCTTGCACATGTTGTTTCCCTGGACGCAACTCGGCATGAACGAGATACCCTTCCTTCCCTGCATACGCAAACAACGGTGTAAAACCGTCAAATCCTTTATACGTTCGACTGACTCCTTCTTTTTTCGTATCGGAGTTGTCAAATGGGGAACCATCTATATCAAGGGGAAGCCATGTCGTCTTTCCTTTGGTCCAACAAGGGGACAAAGTGGCATGTCGTTGAATCAACAGACGTATGGACTCCTCCCAAAGAATCGTTTCGGTCATCGGAAGACAAGCGAGCTGATCGAGTCGTTGTCGCAAGGTTGGAGAGGAAGGCACGTGCTGAATCCCCATCGATGCCGAAAAGATATCGTCCTGACGATACGCTTCGATATGATCGAAATCCGTTTTTCCTGTGGCAAGCAAGCCAATCATCGAGCGAATGACATCGCTATGGGAAATGTGCACTTCTCGACGAACCGTTGGAAGCCGAAGTGCGTTTACCCGTTTATCCAGTTTCGTTCGATGGAGTAAGTAGCCAACGAGAGCAAGCCCAGCACTTGGGGTAATCGCTTCATCTGTCAATACAAACCGAATCGGGAAATCTTTCATCACATCACCTACTTGATGAAGAATCGTCAACGTCGTTTTCCCTTATCGTATCAACGGTTTGCGACCATTGTAAAGATGTTTTGTCACGGATTCAGGTAATTATATGAAAATTAAAAATATTTGTTTGGTTTCATTGCACTTTTTTGCCCTTATTTTTATACGAGTTTTCCAGTAAATGCACAAAGTAATCTTCAGACAATTATCATCGCCTGTATATATGACGAATTGCCCTGTGATTTAATTGAAGATTTAGAAACAGTTCCGACTGCGGAGAAGGGGGAAGAGGTGATCTCTCGGCAAGATGGATTTGAAGTGAAAATTGACATAGACGATCAAGAAGCGGGCTCGGAGCTATCGGTTTCTGTCGATGCCCCAAACTTAGAGAATGATGGAACACTTTTGTTTGTGAGAAGGAGTGTAGATGATTATGAATGTTATGGAACCAAGTGTTTATGAACCTACATATATATCCATCTTGTTAATCTTACTCGGTTTAGGTTATTTATTTTTAATAGGATTAGCTATTTCCAAATATCAATTTAAGATTTCCGGTAAAATTTTTTTGGTAATATCCATTGTAATTTATTTATTGGTCGGAGCTTATATGGTAGGAACAGGATATTATATCGATGAGGAGGCACCTGATGCGCTTGTTTTTCATAAATTTGGCTTTTTGGAATTAATCATCCTGTCCTATGCGTACATTTTTTTAGGACTTGCAGTAGGGTTTGGGAAAAGGAAAGAGAATTGAAATTGGAAATCCCCAAGGAATTTGGAGCCGTGGAGACGGGATATAAGGATGTAATCCATAATAAAGGAATCAAGGAGAACGATAACAATGAAAATTAGTGAATTGGCTGTTTACGAGCCATATTATATTTCAATTTTTTTAGTCTTACTTGGATTAGGATATTGGATGATAATTGCGTTAGTTGTTTCTAAATTTCGTTTTACTATATTCGGTAAATTATTTTTGGCAATATCCATTGTGATCTATCTCTTGGTCGGGGTTTATATGGTTGGCAAGGGGGATTATATCGATGAAAAAGCTCCGGATTCACTTATTTTTCATAAATTTGGCTTTTTGGAATTAATCATCCTGTCCTATGCGTATATTTTTCTAGGACTTGCAGTAGGGTTTGGGAAAAGGAAAGACAATTGAATGTTAAATCTTGGATTTTTCAATATTCCACTTGTTTTTTCATAACACGGTTATGCAAAAAAGATTGGCCAAATTTTATGGTCAATCTTTGCATTTATCTATTCAAATACTTTTGTTGAAGAGGAAGATCTTATCGTTTTATTTTCTCTCCGCTCTTATTTCTTTTTTTAAGAAACCAGAACAGGACTGTAAGTGAAAATAATAAAATTGGTATATATCCAACTAACCGCCATGCGTTTAACGCACCGAGAAAATAATATGCAACTGGTAAAAATGTTACAGTACTAATAAGCATAAACAGCCAAGAACGATGGAGTAAACCAATTATAAATGTAATTATTGAAATAACAAATGAAGTTCTCCATAAGAATATAATCAAATTAAAATCATCCAATATATCGTCCCCCCCTGCGTGAAATACTGTAATATTCAAAGAAACTAGGAGCTGTCGAAAAAGTCAGGGTTAACTGACTTTTTCGAGCCCCTTCATTTTAGGGACTTATCGGGCAGACCATTTTTTCTATCTTTTTATATCCTTCAGAAGTCTTATGAAGGACTTTTCTTATGCTCCCTCTTTCTGAATTGGTTCTTCAAAAGTTTTCTGACGGACATTCAGCACATACAATTGCTTCTTGTTGGGCTTCATTGCCTCTATGAAGAACATTTACAAATTTTATTCAATTATTTTTGTCCTTCACAGTAGTATTTCTCCAAAATCTTTCATTTTAGAAACTCATCGGACAGCCCCTTTAAAAAATTGATTTCTTACTCATCATCAACTTTTAATTTTAAATTTGAGTAAAGAACTAAATTCCTACTTCAAATTTTGCTTCGTCATCCGATGTATCAGCATCTATTTCATTAGAAGATCGTTAATCGATATTATTTCACCAGCTGTAGAAAGCATTTGTTATTGGGATTTTACAAATAAATCTAATAGAATATTGCCGTATATAAATATTCTTCATTATGCACTCAATTCCTTTTTTGTTTTAAGAAGTGAGTCTTCAAGCTTTTTTCTGCAACGATATGGCATGCAGGCACAAAACTAAATAATTTTTGTAAGGTGTTTGTGTTTAAATTCAATAGAGCAAATGTCCCGTGTATTTTATGTGATTAAAAAGAATTGGTTAAAAATAGGGAAAATTTTAAGTTATAAAACGTTTTACTATGCACATACATTTTATGAATCGTGATAGATCTGAATTTACTGATACGATTTCAAGATTTCCACAGGTTCTAAATCTCATTTTGGTACTTTCGTGTATATAAAAATAATTCAGCATCTGTCCGCATTTTTATAAAAAGTAGCTCCAAAAGCTTCCCCACTTGCCCCAAAATAATACATTATGATCAAATTATGATAAAACCTAAATTGAAACAAAAAAACCCTGAAATCCTTGCTTCTCAAGGGTTTCAGGGTTTTAAATACTGAATTATACAATCTAATTTTATTAACGAGAGTAGAACTCGACGATGAGCGATTCGTTAATTTCCGCAGGCAATTCAGAGCGTTCAGGCAGACGAGTGTATGTTCCTTCAAGCTTTTCCGGATCAAATGTTAAATATTCAGGAACAAAGTTGTTTAATTCAACCGCTTCTTTAATGATTTGAAGGTTGCGGGATTTTTCACGGACAGAAATCGTTTGGCCTGGTTTTACTTGGTAAGACGGAATGTCCACGCGGCTTCCATCCACTAAAATATGGCCGTGGTTAACCA
The DNA here is from genome assembly GCF_037963755.1 of Aeribacillus sp. FSL W8-0870. Lineage (NCBI taxonomy): Bacteria > Bacillati > Bacillota > Bacilli > Caryophanales > Bacillaceae > Aeribacillus > Aeribacillus sp. FSL W8-0870. The sequence continues at coordinate 3,086,207 of NZ_CP150165.1, read as the reverse complement.
ATTGGCGTGCTTGACGGCGAGTGCGAGCCAAGCCAAGACGATAAACAATGTTATCTAAACGAGACTCTAAAAGGATCATGAAGTTTTCACCGTGAATACCCGGCATTTTGCCCGCCTTTACGAAAGTATTGCGGAATTGACGTTCGTTAACTCCGTACATATGGCGAAGCTTTTGTTTTTCTTGCAATTGTAAGCCGTATTCAGAAAGTTTTTTCCGTTGGCCTGGACCATGCTGACCAGGTGCATACGGGCGTTTTTCAAGCTCTTTGCCTGTGCCGCTCAAAGAAATGCCTAAACGGCGGGAAATTTTCCATGTAGGACCTGTATAACGAGACATATTGCTCCTCCTTTTGTATTTTCGATTGTAAAATACAAACAGACTGATTCTCTCAATTATGCACATTTTGTTTTCATGTACCTTCGCTCCAGCAGCAGAGAGTTACACGGTACACCTCAGATTTGAGGAACAAAATGACATCATAATTGTCGAATCCTTAGGCTGCTATATTTTACACAACGATCATTATATGATTTTAAATGAGCGGTGTCAAGATTATTTCCTTTGCTGTCAGCGAAAAGGAATATTTAATCCGACGAACTTCACACATTCATTTCTATTTTTTGTGAAAAAAATACCAATTTTTTCACAAAAAAAAAAATGTGCTTCATGTTATAATACTATTAAAGTAATAAGGTCTATTTTCCCGGTTATAGGTGGTGGAGTATGGATTGGGATCATTTTGAAAACTTATTTTTCCGATTACTTATGAATGATTCGGACAGGCAGCATTTCGATGAATTTATTAATGAAATGTTTGCAATTTTAATCAAAGCATTTAATCTTCAAAATGTGTCGATTTGGAAAGAGATCGGTTCGAATCTTTTTTTATGCCAATACTCGAGCAATGACGATGTAAAAGGTGCTTCGAAATCATTTAGCTTCAAAGACGATGAACAATTTGTAGTTTACAAAGAAAAAGGACGATTGTTTTTGCAGTATTCGGCAGAATCCTCTCCAAAAATGCTGTTGGAATTCAGAGGAGGCCGTGTACTTCACAAACTTTCTAATCAACAACTAGAAAAAATTTCTAAAATATGTTTTGCCATGTTTTTTCACGGAAAAAAATTATATTTGCAAAAAACGCTTAAAGAAAAATATTATCAATTGTTTTTATTAACTGATGAACTTTATTCCATTATGAAAGAAGAAGAAGTGTTAAACAAGCTTTATAACACTTTGAGGCAAATGTATCCCGACCTATTATGCCATTTCATTTTGCCAATGGATTATTCATTAGGACATGAAATTCCTGTGAAAAATTTGGAGCAGGAAATAGATCAGTATGAGGAAGCTATGACAGCCTTTTTGAAAGGCGATATGGTCGTAAGAAGCTCGTCAAACGGGCTCTATATTTATGTCCCGATTGCAGGAAGACAGGGTGTTTATGGATTAATTGATGTACATATCCCACTTCATATTGAACAAATCGATGACGTAATCGATATGATCGAAAAAGTGGCAAAGGCCGGCGGCAAAGCGCTGGAAAATGCCAAGCTGTATGAACAGTCGAAGCAGCATGTAAACGATTTGCAGCTCATTAATGATACGGCTCGAAAAATTAATAAAAACTTGCGGATTTCAGATACGATGAAATACATGGTTAAAAGAATGCTTCGTTCATTTTCTGCAGATGAGGCCGCTTTTTTTATTTTTGATGAAAATAAAAAATGGAACATGCTTTCAGAAAGTACATCGTTTTTCCATTCAGATGAATCGAAGGCTTACGTTGATTGGGTTGCACAAAATATATTGGAGCAAAATAGTGTATTCACTGGCGATATTTCCAATTCCATTCTCGGGGAAGCCGTTTATAAATCAATAATGGCCGTTCCGATGATCGACAGTGAAAAAATCATCGGATTTGCTGTTGTGCTGCGTAAAGAACCGTATTCCTTCACGTTTGATATGTACAAATTAATGGAATCGCTTGTGTCTCATTCTACACTCGCCTTTACGAACTCCATGCTTCGGGAAAAGCTGGAATTGCTCGTGATCACAGATCCGCTTACAAATCTTTTTAATAGAAAATATTTTGACGAGGTTGTTCATCAATCGTTTAAAGAAGACCAAAGAGGCACATTAATTTTAATAGACGTAGACAATTTTAAACAAATCAATGATACGTATGGCCACCAAGTAGGCGATAAAGTGCTTATTCAAATTGCTAAAACTATAGGGAACAACATACGGGAGGAAGATGTAGGAGCTAGATGGGGCGGAGAAGAGCTGGCCATTTATCTTCCTAAAGTGGGTTTAAAAATCGGATGTGAAGTGGCAAACAGAATTGTTTCAGCTGTGCGGAAATCAACGAAACCGCCTGTAACAGTTTCATGCGGTGTTTCCTGTTGGGATGCAGCCCATAAAAATGATTCGCCTGCCCTTCTTTTTAAAAGAGCAGATGATGCCTTGTATCAGGCAAAGCGCAATGGAAAAAATCAAGTATCGGTTTTAGACCAAAAAAGAGCATAAAGGGTTCCTAGGTATTGCTTTGATTTGTTAAAATCGTTTGACAGATCGTAACTAGGGACCCTTTTTTATATCATTTGAAAGGGTTCAAAAGTTGAATGCTCATTTCCACCTGTTCACGACTTCCGGCGTTTGAAAAACAAGGCTATTAAAGGTATTCTGTAAGAATATTCGTAAATTTTTCTAAATATCTTTGGTCTATTTCATCAAATCGGTTTTTAATCGGGCTGTCAATATCTAACACACCGATTACCTCATCGTTCTTAATAAGCGGGACAACGATTTCCGATTGTGATCGCGCGTCGCAGGCGATGTGTCCAGGGAACTCATTTACATCAGCCACTCTCACCGTTCTTTTTTCGAAAGCAGCCGTTCCGCATACACCTTTGCCAATAGGAATTCGGACGCATGCCGGCAGCCCCTGAAAAGGTCCGAGAACAAGCTCATCTCCGTCTTTTACATAAAAACCAACCCAATTGATTTCTGACAAAAATTGATTCAACAAGGCGGATGCATTAGCTAAATTCGCTATGACATTTTGTTCCCCTTCAATCAATGCTGTAAGCTGTTTTAACACAAGCTCATAATTTTCTTCTTTTGTTCCATTATAGCTTTCGACGACAAACATGGAAATTCCTCACTTTCTTTTTCAAAATGACAAGTAAGTACGAACTTTGTCGAGAAATTATAGCAGGAAAATATCGTTGCGGGTAGAAAACTTCTAACAGCCATCAACAAAAGGAGTGATCCACTTGCAAACGAAAACGAACACTGTTACGAAAGAAAATATCGTTGATGCAGCAATTTTCCTTTTTAATACAAAAGGTTACACCGGAACATCGGTTAGGGAAATTGCCAAACGGGCCAATGCAAATATCGCCCATATTTCTTACTATTTTAAAGGAAAAAACGGATTATTGGAACATTTAGTGTCCAAGTTTTATGAAGGTTATTTAGACGTAATCGATCAATGCTATCAAAAATGTACAGAATCTCCAAAACTCTCTCTTATGGCAATCGTTGAAGAACTTCTCCGCTATCAATATGAAAACCGCCGGCTTGCCCGTTTTGTCCACCGAGAAGTAACGCTTGATTCGACTCTCATTCGCCAGGTGATGATGACTTATTTAGCGAAAGAAAAATATTATTTGCTTAACCTGCTTGAACGAGGGATGCGAGCGAACCAATTTAAACAAGTAGACATTCCCCATTTTTTAGTACAATTCAAAAGCTTAATAAATATGCCGTTTTTACAGCCTCAATACATGTATGAAGTTTTGCATATTAATCCGTACGAAGATTATTTTGTCAAGCAATATAGTAAACAGCTGGTTTCATGGCTGGAACAAATACTTTTTCAGAAAAACGAAAAACAATCAAATGACTAAACCATTTTTTCAAAAAGTGGAAAATCGCTGCCTACATCCTTCGCGCTATGGGCATCAGAACCATAAACGAGAGGGATGCTTTGTTTTTTGGCCGCTTGTATAATATCCTCTGGCGGGTAAATTTCTCCGCAAAAGGCTTTTCGTAAACCGGAAGTGTTGACGTCGAGTTCCATCCCCCTTTTGTTCATTTCAGCAAAAATCTGTTCAATATAAGGCTTTTCATCAAATGTGGCTTGGAAAAGCTTTTGAAATTTGTGTATTAGCGTAATATGTCCAAGCCGCTTCGGCTTATACTTTCCAAGATCTGAAACAACCCCTTTTAATACTGCCGCATAATATAATTCGTATAAATGATTGATGCCGCCTGAAAGCTCCGCCATTTTTTGAAACGTATGTTCATCAAAATCTACACAATAATATTGTCCATTTAATTTTAAAAAATGTACGGACAAAATGCTGTCATCAAGAAAAGGACCGTATTTGTCCAAAAATTGCGCTGTTTCTCTTTCAAAACCGTTAATATAGTCTACTTCTAAACCGATATGAATATCGATATCGCGTTTATATTGTTTTTTTAAGTCTAGCAAAATAGACAAGTAGCGGTCGATATCACTGAAGGGCATTGCGCTGTCCTTATCGGGAGTTGGATCAACAAACCCTTCCGGCAATGGAGCATGTTCTGTAAAGGTTATAGCAGAAAATCCTTTTTTTATGGCAGTTTCAATATACAATTCAAATGAATCGTCCGTACCGTGGGGACAAAAAGGGGTGTGAACATGTCCATCTTTTTTCATAGAAATCACCTCAAGTTTGTCGAGATTTATGTGAAAAAATTAAAAATTTTGCTCAAAAAATGTCGTTATCATGGTATCATAAATACATTGAGAACACATTATTTTCTTTTGAAAGTTTTTTCGACAACGTCGTTTAAAATATATATATACCCTTTAAGAAAGTGAAACGGACCGAGGGGGCTCATAATGGAAGTTGTGATTGTATTAATTTTATTGATTTTCCTTCTATTTGGAATCGGTTATGGATTTCGAAAAAATATTTATAAAGAAGTAGACCGTCTTGAAGCTTGGAAAATAGACATTATGAATCAGTCCATAACAGATGAACTGTCCAAAGTAAAAGAATTAATCATGAGTGGAGAAACAGAAGAATTGTTTGAACGCTGGCGAAAAGATTGGGATGATATCGTCACTAGCAGGCTTCCGAATGTGGAAGAGCTTCTGTTTGAAGCGGAGGAATATGCTGAAAAATACCGCTTTAAAAAGTCAAAAGAAGTTTTATTACATATTGAATTGGTTTTAAAAGAAATAGAAGAACAAATAGCCGGCATTGTTCAGCACATTAACGATCTTGTTGCAACAGAAAGCAATAATAAGACAGAAGGTGAAGCAGTCAAACAGCAGCTAAAAGAGTTGAAAAAAACACTGCTCTCCCATCGCCATACATTTGGAACTGCGTATGAACGGCTGGAAAAAGAGTTATATGAAATGTTACATACAATGGAAAAATTTGATGAGGAAATGAACTCAGGAAATTACGTAACAGCGAAGGAAATTTTGGATGAACAAAAACAGAAGCTTGAAGCACTCCAATTAAAAGTAGAGGAGATTCCAAAGCTTTTAACTGAATGTCAAATGATTGTGCCGAACGAGATTTCCGAATTGAAAGAAGGGTATAAAAAACTGCTCGAGGATGGCTACAAGCTTGAGCATTTGGAAGTTGAAAAAGAAATTTCGCATATCGAGGAAAAAATGCAGGGCTTGAAAAAGAAGCTAAGTGAAGCAGAGACAGAAGACGTGAAAATGGGTCTTGATTCCATAAAAGAAACGATTGATAACATTTACGAAATGCTTGAGAAGGAAGTGTATGCGAGCCAATATGTAAGACAAGAAGCGGAAAAAACCGGGGAAAAGCTGCAATCTTTATTAGAGGAAAAAAATGATTTAAAAGAACAAGTCAGTCTTGTACAGCAGAGCTACCAGCTGTCAAATGATGATGTCGACAAGCTAAAAGAGTTGGATAAACTGATGAACCAACTGAAAAATCATTACAAGCATATTTTGGCAAGCATAGAGAACTCCAATATTGCGTATTCCGTTTTACAGGAGGAACTGGAAAGTTTTAATAAGCAAATTGATCAAGCAAAGGAAAAATACAACGAATGGCATTCGATGCTTCAGGCATTGAGAAAGGATGAATTAAACGCGCGCGACAAATTAGCAGAACTAAAGCGAATGATGGCTGAGATTAAACGGGCGATTCGAAAAAACAACATTCCCGGCCTTCCGGAAAGCTTCGTGGAGCAATTACAAACTGCTCAGCAATCGTTTGAAAAGGTCAGCAATGCGCTTGAAGAAATTCCGCTCGATATGGATCGAGTCCAAACGTATTTAAACGATGCTGTGAGCATCATCGAACAATTAAAAGAAAACACAGATGAGATCATTGCCCAAGTTTGTTTAGTCGAAAGATTAATACAATACGGTAATCGATACCGCAGCACGTATTCGGGCCTTGATAAAAAATTAAAAGAAGCTGAACAGTTGTTCAGAAATTATGAATACAGCAAATCTTTGGAGCAAGCGGCTGCTGCCATAGAGGAAATCGATTCGGAAGCGATGAAAAGAATACAGAAGCTTGTTGAAAATGAATTGAAAGATCTATGATTTATGCCTGTCTTCGTTTGAAAGACGGGCATTTTTATTGCCGATGCTTCCATATTGGACTATAGTCAGTAAGCATTTTTATTTAACTATGAGGAGTTGAAGCAATAATGCTGCGCGAAATGTCGGTTTGGAGAGCATATTTTTTCACTTAACATGAGAAAACCTATAAGAAATTGAAACTCCACTCGTACAAACATGAGCAATTGCAGAGCTTGTTATCTATAAGATAATGAAATTCCACAGCCGGATGATTTTGTGAATCGTCCTTTCCTTATTTTTATTTGTCCCTTCTAGGCGCTTGCCGCTGTGACGGGCTTTTTTGTTGTAATTCATTGCCACATTTGTTATAAAGGTGAAAAAGGGAAACAATAGCAATCAAACAAACATTAAAAACAAGTTTCGAAAGCACGTACATATTTTTGAAGTTGAAAAGACGGTTGAGGTATGAAAGCGGAATTTTATAGAATGGGAAATTCACAATATAACGGAAAGGGTCGAGAGTGGATGGGAATATTGGACAGTAATAAAATCATGGAAATAAGAAGTCATGTTGAAAAACGAGTAGTGAAGCTGCCTGATGGTACGACTGTTCCATGCATAGGTCAAGGAACATGGTACATGGGAGATAAGCCACAGGAGAAAGCTAAAGAAATAAAAGCCTTACAACTTGGAATAGAATTGGGCATGAAAGTAATTGACACTGCTGAGATGTACGGAAATGGCGCTTCTGAACGCTTAGTCGGCGAAGCAATCAAAGGGCGCAGAGATGATGTGTTTTTAGTCTCTAAAGTGTATCCGCATAATGCAGGACTAGACAAGATTTCCGTTGCATGTGAAAACAGCTTAAAACGGCTGGGGACGGACTATTTAGATTTATATCTTTTACATTGGCGAGGCCGCATTCCTTTAGAAGAAACAATCGAAGGTATGGAAAAGCTGCGAAAAGAAGGAAAAATATTAAGATGGGGAGTCTCCAATTTTGACACAGACGATATGGAAGAGCTATGGAACACGCTCAACGGATCAAACTGTGCGACAAACCAAGTGTTATACCATATAGGTTCGAGAGGAATTGATTTTGATCTGCTGCCTTGGCACCGGGAACATCATATACCGATTATGGCGTACAGCCCCCTTGCCCAAGGAGGTACATTAAGAAAGCAGTTGTTGACGGATCCAACTGTTAATGAAATTGCCAAAAAATATAATGTAAAACCATTACAAATTGCACTTGCTTGGACGATACGCACGGATGATGTCATTGCTATTCCAAAAGCTGGGCAAGAGCAGCATGTGCTGGAGAATGCTGAAGCTGCTGCTATTGAATTAACCCAAGAAGACTTGAACCGACTTGATGAGGCATTTCCAAAACCTCGTAAAAAAGTGCCTTTGGATATCATTTAACATGTTGCTGAAGCAATATTCGGTAATACGCTGGAGTTGTCCAGAAAGTCAAGCTCCCATCGAAAACAAAAAATCATAAACACCGATATATCAAAGTTTCTAAAACATTAAAGGGGTCAATAACCCGAAAAAACGACTTATTAGACAGCCCCTTCATTAAAAGGAAATAGAAACGAAGGTCGTCATGAAAACTTTTTTCAAGGATTGACGTTTCCCGAGTTAGCTCTGGCAGGCAAGGAGCAAGCAAAAAGGGCAGCTAAAGGACATGATGATGAACGGATTCAAGAAGCGAATCATCAGCGGGTTAAAACTATTGAACCTGCTGGCAGCTGTGGCAGTGTTCCGGCAGTCTTTTGGAACGACATTACGCTTTGCGCTATAGGCGTTTTATGAGCTGCTTAAAAAGTAATTCACGATAGTCCGGTTATTTTGAAAAATAGAAGCCGATGCTTTTATCAACTTTTTATGGCATAATGAACAGCTGAGAAAATCAGCTAATTCTCGTTTCTCTAAAGCAAAATGCTAGAGGAGTAACGAGTTTTTTTATTTCTTTACTCTGTGTTCTAAAAGTGATTGATAGGAATGAGGAAGAGATTGATCTCAAATTTTATTTGCGGTTCAAGAAATGGGGAACGACTGACGAAGAAAGGGGAAATCATCCGCTTTGAGCGAGATTAGTCGTGCTTGATGATGTCGGTTTTTAAGATTGAACGCGGGAAGTTTTACACGCTGCTTGGGATCGGCGGATGCGGGAAGACGACAATGATCGAAGATGACGTTGTTGAATTCACAAAAAAAGCGGCTTACGTGCGTGGACAAAGGCTTTCGTCTGAATGAGCCCGTTTATGTGATGATCTTTTCTTTTTCATTTCAATTTACTTATGTTAATATTGCATTGCAAAGTGTTAGAAAATATAATTCAAAGGGGTATACAACCGATGCTTTACTTGGATAATAGTGCAACTACAAAGCCTTACCCTGATGTACTTGATACGTACCGGCAAGTGGCGGAAAAGTTTTTCGGGAACCCATCATCTCTTCATCATTTGGGTGTTCAAGCGGAAAGACTTTTAACAAAAGCAAGAGAACAAGTAGCCGATTTGCTAGGTGTAAGCGGACAGGAAATCATATTTACGTCTGGAGCAACGGAAGGAAATAATTTGGCGATTAAAGGCGCGGCTTTTGCACAAAGACATAAAGGAAAGCATTTGATTACGACTGTAATTGAACACCCTTCTGTCAGCGAAGCATTTGAACAGCTTGAAAAAGAATTCGGGTTTGAAGTGACGTGGATTCCTGTAAATGAAAATGGCATTGTGTCTCCAGCTGACATACAAAAGGCTGTACGTAACGATACAATCTTAGTGTCTGTTATGCATGTCAACAATGAAATCGGAGCGATTCAGCCAATTGAAGAGATTGGCGAAATACTTAAAAACTATCCGAACATCGTTTATCATGTCGATCACGTGCAAGGAGTCGGGAAGGTTCCTTTAAATATAAAAAAAGCGGGAATTGATTTATGTACAATATCTGGCCATAAATTTCATGCCCTAAACGGTACAGGAGTGTTGTACATTAGAAAAAATACACCAATTCTCACTCTTTTATCAGGGGGTGGCCAGGAAGCAAGCATTAGATCAGGCACTGAAAATTTAGCGGGCAGCGTGTCCCTAGCGAAAGGTTTAAGGCTGGCATTCAACGACTATGAAGAGAAGATCGATCGTCTGATTAATACGAAAAACTATCTTATAAATGAGCTTGAAAAAATAGATGGCATTATTATCAACACACCAAAGGAATCTTCCGCCCCTCATATTATCAACTTTTCTGTACCTGGTATAAAAGCGGAAGTTCTAGTTCATATGCTTGAAGAGGAGAATATTTATGTCTCCACTACTTCAGCTTGTTCTTCAAGGAAAAAGGGAGAAAGCAAAGTATTGAAGGCGATGGGCAAAAAAAGCAGCATCACCGAAAGCGCCATCCGCATAAGCCTTTCAATTGGGCAGACGATCGATGATGTCAAGCCGTTGATTGACGTCCTGCCATCATCTATACAAAAATTAAAAAATATAATGGGGTTATAAACATGCAATATGATCATATTTTAGTCAGATATGGTGAAATGTCTTTAAAGGGAAAAAATCGTAAACATTTTATTAACCATTTGAAAAACAATATAAAACTTGCATTGTCTTCCTTTTCGTCTTTAGAGTATACAGCAAACAGAGATCGTCTTTTCATCAAATTAAATGGAGAAGACGGGGAAAAGGTAGCGGAAAAATTGCAAACAGTTTTTGGCATACAGTCCTTCAGTTTGGCAATCAGAACGAAAAGCGACATCGAAGCCATAAAGGACACGGCTTTACAGGCAGTCAAGCAATTGTATAAAAACGGAGACACTTTTAAAGTGTCGGCCAAAAGAGCAGATAAATCGTTTCCGTTAACTTCAGACCAACTCAATTATGAAATTGGCCGGCATATACTTATTCATACTGACGGTTTGAAAGTAGATGTTCATCATCCGGACATAAACGTGCGCGTAGAAGTCCGTCCGCATGCCACATATATAATGTGCAAAGATTTTAAAGGGGCGGGAGGGCTTCCGGTTGGTTCAAGCGGAAAGGCGATGCTGATGCTTTCTGGAGGAATTGACAGCCCTGTCGCTGGGTATTTGTCAATGAAAAGAGGCTTGGAGATTGAAGCGATCCATTTCTTCAGCCCTCCATATACGAATGAAAGAGCGAAGCAAAAGGTTATGGATCTCGTAGAAAAATTAACCGAATTTGGCGGCAAAATCGTGCTTCACATCGTTCCGTTTACAGAAATTCAAGTGACCATTCAGCAAAAAATATTAGAAAATTATACAATGACATCGACTAGAAGAATGATGTTAAAAATTGCCGATGAAATTCGGAAAAACCGAGGCGCCTTAGCCATTGTAACAGGCGAAAGTCTAGGGCAGGTAGCAAGCCAAACGCTTGAGAGCATGTATGCTATTAATGAAGTGACGACAACTCCTATACTGAGACCTTTAATTTCAATGGATAAAAATGAAATCATTGAAATTGCCGAAAAAATTGATACGTTTGAGATTTCAAACAGACCTTATGAAGACTGCTGTACTATTTTTACACCAGCTTCACCGAAAACGAAGCCGAAAAGGGAGAAAATATTAAAGCTTGAAAGCTATGTAGATTTTCAACCTCTCATTCAGAAGGCGATTGAGGAAACAGTAACAATTGAATTTCCAAGAAAACATGATATACAAGAAAAAATAGAAGAGGATTTTGAAAATTTACTATAATATTCCACAAGTTCAAAACAATTACCATTTCGTTTTATGCATGAAGCCATGTGTTTTTTCACATTCTATATCCACAAGGAGGTGAATGACACATGGCTCAAAACAGATCTAGCAACTCTAACCAAATTTTAGTTCCTGGTGCTGAACAAGCACTTGAGCAATTAAAAACTGAAATCGCATCAGAATTCGGTGTAAACTTAGGTCCTGATACTACATCCCGCGCGAACGGCTCCGTTGGAGGAGAAATTACAAAGCGGCTTGTATCTTTTGCTCAGCAGCAACTATCTGGCGGTGGCGGAACATTTCAATAAATGAATATTTTGGCTTTTGAGCGAAAAGGTGATCCTTTTCGCTCATTTTCATTTTATAAAAAGGTTCTTTTCACTTTATCCCAGAAAGAATTATCTTTTAATTTAACAGTTTTAATTTTTTTCTTTCCTAATTCAATATCCAGCTGGTTGACATGACGAATGCTTAGAGCTTCGTTGTCCATTCCGATAATCGGATAATCGTTGCCGTCCTGCACTACTTTTAACGTAAGCTTTCGATTTCCGCTTAAAATAAAAGAGGATCCTAACGTCCGATATAGATTATTGTTCAAAGATGCAAGTTCAGTTACTTGTAAACAGTCTATGAGCGGATCGACGACAGCTCCCTTCACAGATTTATTGTAGGCTGTGCTCCCTGTTGGAGTGGCAATAATCATTCCGTCGCCTCGGAACGTTTCAAAATGCATATCATCAATAAATACATCCAGAACAAATGTTTTAATAATTGCTGATCTGACACTGCATTCATTTAAGCAGGAAATCTTTACTTCATGGTCGACGGTGACATCGATGGTTGGATATCTTCTTACCTCGACCTTTTCCAGCTGAAAAGCTTCAACTAATTTGTCTTTTTGATCTATATGGAAATCACAATAAAAACTGATATGCCCTTCAGTTGCGATGCCTATGTACAGACAGTCGTCGCGAAATTGCGTTTTTCTAACCGCTTGCAAAAATGTTCCGTCCCCTCCGATTGCTACGATAATGTTCGCATGTCTCCAATCTTCAACAGGACGAAAATCATACTGCTTCGCCAAGTCAATCAACGAAGCTATTTTCTGTTCAAGGTGATCGCTATGTTTGTAAAAGAAGTAGATATTTCGGCGTGGATCCATCAAAAAAACCTCCTCTTTTTGGAAGATTCTCCACAATTATATAAATAAATGTTAAAATACACTATGATATATAGTTTAACATTTTTATAATGGAACATGTCAAAAAAGGTGAAATTGAATCAAGGAGGTAAACATCTTGAGTGGAAAAAGGTGGGCTGCGTTAGGAATTGCCGCAGCATTATTTGTTTTTTCGATGATCATTAGCTTTACTTCTATGGCTGTTTCAAATGCAGAAAAATTGTCTGAGAATTTTTTTGAATCGCAGTTTTCCGAGGAAGTCCTTGAAGAAGGAATGCCGGATGAAAAAATTGCGGTGCTGGAAGTAAATGGAGTGATTCAAGATACGGGAGAAGATGTTACATCGATTTTTGCCAGTGAAGGCTACAATCATAAAGAATTTTTGAAATTGATTGAAAAGGCCGGCGAGGATAAAAGCGTAAAAGGAATAATTTTGCGAGTCAACTCTCCTGGCGGGGGAGTAGTGGAAAGTGCAGAAATTCATAAAAAACTAATGGAAGTTAAAGAAAAGGCGAAAAAGCCGATTTATGTTTCGATGGGAACCATGGCAGCTTCAGGAGGATATTATATTTCAACTCCTGCCGATAAAATTATTGCAGCACCGGATACGATGACAGGCTCGCTAGGGGTCATTATGCAAGGAATAAACTACAGTGAATTGGCAAAAAACTTTGGGGTGAAAGTAGAAACGATCAAAAGCGGTCCATATAAAGACATTTTTTCTTCAACAAGAGATATGACAAAAGAGGAAAGAGAAATTCTTCAAAAAATGGTGAATAACGCTTATGAAGGCTTTGTAGACGTAATCTCGCAAGGAAGAAAGATGGATGAAGGGGAAGTGCGGAAAATTGCCGATGGACGAATTTATGACGGCCGGCAGGCGAAGCAGCTCCATTTAGTTGACGAGCTAGGCTATTTTGATGATGCGGTGGAAATGATGAAAAAAGACTTAGACTTATCAGATCCATATGTATTCAAATATAAATCGAGCTTTGGATTTGAATCGTTCCTTTCCATGATGGCTGGGAAGGTGATCTCTAAAGATCTGGAAATGCAGGGACTATACAAATTGTTTTCACAACCGAATTCTCCCCGCCTGATGTATTTATATTCGGAGTAGGAGGTGCCAACATGGATGGAACATTTGAAGAAATAAATCAAATTGAACAAAAGCGTGAGGTTCAAACAGACATCTCTTATCACTTTGCGGGATTTTGGATGCGGTTTTGGGCATACTTGCTTGACCTCATTGTTGTTTCAAGCGTCATCCGAATTGTTGCCAATCCGCTTTTTTTACTGATCGGATTGGAAAAAAGCGATTTTATTTTTTCACCTTATCGAATTTTAAGCGCCTTGTTTTTCTTTTCCTACTTTATTCTTATGACGAAGTTTTTAGGACAAACGCTCGGGAAAATGGTTTTTGGCCTGCGTGTTATATCTTTAAAAAATGATAAGCTTACATGGACCGATGTTTTCTTCAGGGAATGGATCGGACGGTACATCTCCAAGGTTACGTGGATTGGATATTTGATCGTTGCTTTTACAAAAAAGAAACAAGGACTGCACGATTTATTCAGCGATACAACAGTTATTCATGATGAACGGTTTTCAAGATGACCTGCCGAAAAGGCAGGTTTATTTTTTTATAGAGAGGTGATAATGGTTCACTGAAAGGATGTGAAATTATGCCATTTTGGCTTGCAATAGTCTTTTTCCTATTTTTGATATTTGTGCTTCTTGTTGCAATGACAAAATTAACGATTGTACTTTCATATAAACACGATAAATATGACGATCGGTTAAGAGTGACATTTCTATTGTTTTTTGGCCTTATTCGCTACACAATCAAAATCCCTTTTATAAAACTGGATCAAGAAGGTCCAAATATTGTTTATAAACAAGAAAAAGAAACGAAACATTCAACTCAAAAATCGTCCGAAAAAGTGACTCCTGAAGAGCTGTTTGAGAAGCTGCAAAACTTTAAAGAAATATTGGAAAATGTTATCCATTTTTCCTTTATTATTCGGAAATTTTTGAAGAAGGTTCGGATTGTGAAATGGGAGTGGCGTACTGAAATCGGAACGGGAGAAGCTGCCTCAACAGGAATGTCGGCGGGTACACTATGGGGGATGAAAAGCTCTATTATTTATTTCGCTTCCCGATACTTTACATTAATAGGTTATCCAGTTGTTTCAATCTTTCCTAATTTCAACCGAATGGTTTTGAAAACGACATTTGTATGTATGATGCAATTCCGACTTGGGAATGCTATCATAGCAGGATTGCGTCTCGTAAAATGGTCGAGATCAAAAACAGCATTATGGCGAAACTTACCGTTTGCCAAGAAAAACAAGAAGAATGAACATAGTTTAGAGGAGGCAAAAGTATGAGCGATCATCCGATTCAAGGGTTAATGAAAACGGCAATGGAAAACTTGCAGCAAATGATCGATGTCAATACCATAATTGGCGATCCAGTTGAAACTCCTGATGGGAGTGTTATACTAACCGTTTCAAAAGTGGGATTCGGATTTGCGGCAGGTGGCAGTGAATTTTACGGACCGACAGGTGAAAAACATTCAAGCAGTCCTTATGGAAGCAGCACTACAGGTGAAAAAGGAAAACTTCCTTTCGGCGGAGGAAGCGGAGGTGGTGTATCGATTACGCCAATCGCATTTCTTATTGTTGGAACAAATGGAATCAAAATTCTTCATTTAGATGAAAATACCCATCTTTATGAAAAAATTTTAGATGCAACCCCTCAAACGGTAGAAAAAATTCAAGAACTGTTTCGAAAGAAAAAACATATACAAGACGATAACAATGAAAAAGAAAAAATTGATTTTGACATTTAAAGCTGCTTTGGCAGCTTTTTGAAATTTTCAAACACTTTTTCTTTGAAAAGTCTTCAAAAACAAGCTATAGTTAAACTATACATAGATTTGGAGGGGATAAAATGGCAAACGTAACATTTAAAGGAAATCCGGTAACTCTTTTAGGAAATGAAGTGAAGGTTGGAGATAAAGCGCCTGATTTCAAAGTGCTTGCGAATGATTTGTCGGAAGTTACTTTAGCTGATACAAAAGGGCAGGTCCGAATCATTTCTGTTGTTCCTTCGATCGATACTGGCGTATGTGATGCACAAACACGCCGCTTTAATGAGGAAGCTTCCAAGCTGGATAATGTTAAAATTTTAACAATCAGCATGGATCTTCCTTTTGCGCAACAACGTTGGTGCGGTGCGAACGGAATTGAAAATGTACAATTGTTATCTGACCATCGCGACGCTTCTTTCGGACAGGCGTACGGAGTATTAATCAAAGAATTGCGTCTGCTTGCTCGCGCTGTTTTTGTTGTTGATTCAAACGATAATGTAACATATGTAGAATATGTCAGCGAGGCGACAAATCATCCAAACTATGAAGCGGCGATTGAAGCTGCAAAAGCAGCAAATTAAGGACCTGATGCAAGGTCCTTTTTTTCTTGCTTATAAAACAATGAAACGCTAAAATGAAAGGATGTGACGAGCTTAAAGGAGGAAGCCTTTATGCAAGGATTTTCAAATGTTGAAAAACTGTTTTCACTCATTAATGAGACGGCAGAAATCATTAAAAACGAAATGAATTGTACATACATTGAAGCGGTAGCGAATACAGGAGAAAACCTGTTTCACAGAACTGCAGTTCAAGATTCCATTAGCGAAATTACAAGTAAAAAACTGAACAATATATACCGGACGTTTCATTTGGATCACTACTCAAATGAAGAAATTCGGAGAGCTTTTCAGCTCGCTGTTTTAAAAGGATTAAAGGAAGATAATCAGCAAATCCACCAAATGACCCCTGACAGCGTTTGCATATTGCTCGGCTATCTTGTGCAAAAATTTTTTCAAGATGAAAAAAATTTAATGATTTTAGACCCTGCTGTAGGTTCGGGTAATTTACTCTCGGCTGTCTTAAACCAACTGGAAGCAAAGCAAGTTGAAAGCATTGGAATCGATATAAATGATTTGTTAGTTAAAATCGCTTATGTGAATGCAAATTTGCAGAAGCATTCTATTGACTTTTATAATCAGGATAGCTTAAAAAACCTTTTTATCGACCCTGTGGATGCGGTGGTGTGCGACCTGCCAGTCGGCTATTATCCCGATCATGACGTCGCAAAGCATTTTGAATTGAAGGCTGATGAAGGCCATTCTTACGCCCATCATCTTTTTATTGAGCAGAGCATCCGCTATACAAAAGAAGGCGGTTATTTGTTTTTCCTTATACCAAACCATCTTTTTGAGACGCCTGAAGCTCCAAAATTGAATCGATATTTAAAAGAAAATACAGTGATCCAAGGCCTGTTGCAGCTCCCGCGCTCCATGTTTAAATCGGAAAATAGTCGAAAAAGCATCTTTATTTTGCAAAAAAAGGGAGAAGGAATTGTACCGCCCAAACGGGTTATGCTTGTTGATCTACCGAAATTTTCGAATAAAAAAGCTCTTGCTTCGATTATGGATCAAATTGATGAGTGGCTCCGGACAAATAAATGAAAAGATGAAGACACTAAAAGGTGACAGCCATGTCGCCTTTTTTTTTAGGATTCGGTTTATTTCTTCTATTTTTCATAAAAACTAAACTAGAGAAAAGAAATCTTCGGTTTTAGCGAATAGTGGCTTCCCGTTTCATTTAGGAAGTGGATGGAAGCGCTTTTTATTTTTAGAAATTTTTGTATACAGATAAACATTTATTTTTCACTTGAAATGTTGCTTTATCAATGTTTAAATGTATAGAGCGATCATCTCTCTTTTTAAAATTAGACAAGTCTGGTGTTTCACATATTTTGCTAATTTCTATGTCACATGCAGGAATTTTTAAAAAAGCTTCATCAACAAAAAGAAGGAGAGAATGAAAATACATGCCTAAGATTTTAGCTGTAAATGCTGGAAGCTCTTCATTAAAGTTTAAATTGTTTGAAATGCCGAATGAAGAAGTTTTAACAAAAGGGGTAGTTGAAAGGATTGGTTTGGACCAATCATTTTTTAAGATATATGTTAACGGAGAAGAAAAGAAAGAAAGTTGTCAAATTACCGATTTTTCAATAGCGGTACAGCTTGTGCTAAATAAATTAACTGAATATGGAATTATCCGGACGTTAAATGATATTGACGGAATCGGTCATAGGGTTGTACATGGAGGAGAGATCTTCAGTGACTCAGCGCTTATTACGGATGGAACTTTAAAGAAAATTGAAGAACTCTCTCATTTGGCGCCTTTGCATAATCCAGTCAATGTGCTTGGCATTCGCGCCTTCCAAAAGGTGCTTCCGGACGTTCCAGCGGTAGCGGTGTTCGATACTGCCTTTCACCAATCGATGCCGGAACAATCTTACTTATACAGTTTGCCATATGATTATTATGAAAAATACGGAATTCGCAAATACGGCTTCCATGGAACGTCTCATAAATATGTAACGGAACGGGCAGCTCAATTGCTTGAAAGACCTTTAAAGCATTTGCGGCTTATTTCCTGCCATCTAGGAAATGGTGCCAGCATTGCAGCAGTTGAAGGTGGAAAATCAATCGATACATCGATGGGATTTACGCCTCTTGAAGGTGTTGCGATGGGAACTCGTTCCGGAAGTATTGATCCAGCGCTTATCCCATATATCATGGAAAAAACAGGTAAAACCGCTGATGAAGTTATTAATGTATTAAATAAAAAGAGCGGACTTTTAGGAATATCCGGTTTCTCAAGCGATTTGCGCGATATCGAAGATGCTGCAGCGAAGGGGAATGCTCGCGCCGAATTGGCATTGGCGGTTTTTGCTGACCGCATTCATAAATATATCGGATCTTATGCGGCGCGGATGTGCGGTGTGGATGCGATTATCTTTACCGCCGGCATTGGTGAAAACAGTGACGTTGTCCGCGAACGAGTGCTGCGGGGATTGGAATTTATGGGCGTTTATTGGGATCCTGCCTTAAACAAAGTACGTGGAAAAGAAGCGTTTATTAACTATCCACACTCACCAGTAAAAGTTCTAGTTATACCGACAAATGAAGAAGTGATGATTGCAAGAGATGTAATGAGAATAGCGAATTTATAAGGTTTTGCCGAGGGTTAACAGCAAAACCTGAACTCGTAACCAACCAAGACCTAAATTTACCGTAAAGCAACCTTTTTCATGTAAAATTAAAATTACATGAAAGGAGGTTGCTTTTTTTTACCAATAAAAAGTGGAAATAATCTATTTATATGATGAACGATGCAGGGGAACTCGTTTTACATATTAAAAAATTCGCTTGATCATGACAAAAAATATTTAATAATTTTTTTGAGGAGAGGTAGCAGATTTTTCATCTTACAATAGCTGATGTGAAACAATTTACCGGGAGCCGTATCTCTGAAATGGTGAATAGGAGAACAGCTCCCGCACAAGAGACTGATGCTCAGTGGAAAGGGAAATCTCATTTAAAGTTTTTGGTTAATTGTATCGTTCTACAAACATATGTTGAAGCGATTCATGTTGTTTTGGCAAATCCTATTTCTCTCCGTTTAAAAATACACGCATTTTCTAGGATTTCTAAACTATTTGCCAGTATTAAGCGTTTCTGAATCTTCTTGATTGTTCGTTCACATAGCATTGGTCGTATAAATTACACTATGATCCTGCTTGGGAAGGACTATTCGATATATTCATCGTAATAGGTATGATCCTTCCAAAAGGTTTTTGTCAAATCAAAGAATTTCCTGCCTCCTGTTGTTACTGATGATGAAGAGACAACTATAAATTGTGGATAGCAAGTAATAAAAAATGGGTAAATAGTAAGTGAAGGAATAATATGGTATAAATTTTCTTGAAATAGCATACCCTAGCCTCTTAAGGAGGTGCTGTGTATGTGTAGTAAGGGGAATAGGAAATGGCGATTACTCAAAAAGCAGATAACCAAAAATTATCATTTATGGACGACATGAAAGCAATCATTCGGAAAAACATGAAGGAAAAAGGTTTAACTTCTGCCGAAGCGAGGAAGTCTTTAGGAATTAAAAAATATGAAAAGAAATAACATAAAAGCAGTTATGGATACAAATATTTTTATTGCAGATTGGTTTGAAGAATCTGAAGAATTCTAAAAATTACTTGAATTGGTGAAAAATAGAAAATAAGACTTCTCTTCGAACAAGATACAATCGTTGAATTGATTTATTTGGTAAAAATTTTGCTCGGCATAACATCGATGATGTTTCGGAAAGAATTTTATTACTGAAAGGGATTGCTGAACTGTTTTATCATTCCTTATCCATTAATACGATGAATTATAAAATTGAGAGTTCAAATGATAAATATGATGACATGTTTTTAAAATGTGCATTAAAAGGAAATGCAGATTATTTAATAACAGATGACATGCAGCATGGTCTACATGAAAGAGAATATGATAATTTAAAAATATATACGTCATGGGATTTCGTTAGACAGCAGCAAGAAGAAGAATATGGTGAAATTAAAGTAGAATGATGCTGACTATAAAACATTGCTTTTATTTTACACTCTTTTTCCTCTACACTCCTCACTTTTAGTGAAGAATAAGTTCAATTTTTATATGTAAATTCCCTCTATTTCGTTAATAATTCCTATACGCTTTGCTTGCAGTTTCAATGGCAGTACTCCATATCTTTTGATTTACCGCTTGCGCATTTTTTATTTCTTTTCATATAAAGCTCCGATAAGCGAACGGCCGAATTTCGGTTCTGGAAAAAATAAAAATGATTCATTCCCTCCAACATTTCTTATTTCAAAAATAAAGTAGTGATGATTGAAGGGGGATGAGAATAATAAATAGCGGTGAATCATTGCTCCGGTTTAAAAAACCGGAGTTTTTTGCATGATTTTCACCTTCTAGACAAATTCTAATAGCAAATAAACGATGAGGATGGAACAAAATGGCTAAAAAAAATGTGATATTGTTGATTATCGATACTCTCATGCTCCCTTTTTTGAAAAAAGCAGTAGACAATAAAATGGCGCCGGCTTTCGCCTTTTTCATGAAGCATGGTACTGCTTCAGAAATTATCAGTCCTTTTCCGACGATGTCCGTCAATGTGGAAAGCAGTCTGCTTACCGGGCATTACTCAGATGTGCATCACGTTCCAGGATTAGTCTGGTTTCATGATGAAGAAAAGCGTCTCATTAATTATGGAACAAATGCATCTGAGCTTTTACAGCTGGGGCTCGCAACTTCATTAAAGGATCCGCTGTACAATATAAATCATGAGCATTTAAACAAAAAGGCCGCAACCATTTTTGAAGAACTGAGCAAAAAGGGGAAAAATTCCGCGTCTATTAACGGACTTCTCTATCGAGGAAGTCAGGAAAAAGTAATGCAGCTTCCGTTTTTATTATCTTTGCTGCCTACTTTTCATAGAAGCCTTACTGTTAAGGGGCCGGATTTGTTAACTTACGGCTCCTTCATTAAACAGAACCCATTTGCAAAGTATGGACACTTCTGGCAAAGATTTGGCTTTAATAATCGATTTTCTGCTCAGGAGCTTATTTATCTTATTAAAAATCATTCTTTGCCTCCTTTTACAATGGTCTATTTTCCTGATATGGATCAAATTATACATAAAAAAGGAGTTGAGGATCTGTCAGGAATCGTAAAAACAGATCGTGAATTGCAAAAAGTGTTAGACAGTTTTCATTCATGGGAGGAAGCGCTGAAGAACAATGTTTGGATCATTATGGGCGATAACGGCCAAGCGGTTGTCCGCCCGAGAAATCAAAATCCTCTGATCCATTTAGAAAAGCTACTCAGCCCATATCGTATTACCAAGCTGTCAAAAGGTGTACGGAAGGATGATGATATCGTACTTGCGGTCAATCAACGCATGGCGTTCGTATATTTATTACAGCCGAACCATTCGCTTGAAGAAATTGCAAACATTTTGAAAACAGATGCACGCATCGATGTCATCGCTTGGCGGGAAGAAGAGGAAAAAATAAAAGTTGTTTCAGGGCGGCGGGAAGGAATGCTAATGTTTAAAAAAGGAGGTCAATGGGAAGATCCGTATGGAAGTATGTGGACTTTAAACGGAGACATTGAAGTGTTGGATATTTTCACGGAAGGAAGCCGAATTAAGTACGGGGAATATCCGGATGCGCTGGCAAGATTACATGCAGCCGCTTTGTCACATAAAGGACAATTTCTTATGATTAGCGCTTATCCTGGCTTTGAATTCAAGTACGGGTCATCTCCAGTGCATGTGGGCGGTGCGAGTCATGGCGGTTTACACCAGCATGACTCTTTAGCAGCAATCATCGTTTCAGGGACAGAGCGATTGCCGAAGTATAATCGGATGATAGATGTAAAGGATTGGATTTTATCAATGCTCGACTCTTAAGAGTTATATCAATTCCGTGATATAATATCATTGTATATTTGCGCGCATTTTTTTAAAAAGAAAGGCGGTGCATTTTTGGGGGCCATTTTGGAAGAAAGCTGGGAAAATCAAATGAAATGCTGGGAGGAAGAGTTGGAAAAATGTGCATGTAAATGCACGCTTCCATTTGACAAATGGCTGGAAACAAGATTGAATGACCTTCCTGAGCATATTCAAAAAGAAATGTTTGAGAAGGTCGATTACGTTTTGTTTCATATGCATTCGATTTTGCAAAGCTCGATCTTCTATTCAGAAACACGGAAGCGGATCCTCTCATTTGCACGTGTTATTTCCGATCAAGTTCAAACGATCACTGATTTAAAAAAGCTCCCTTTAGAAGAATGCTATCAATTGGCTGAGAAGGAAATGGCGAAGCAGCGGCTGTATTCCTTTATTCAAGGAGGAATCGCTTCTTCCGGTGGAGTTTTTTCGCTAAGTGCAGATATTGTGCTGCAAATGATTTTTCATATGCGGGCTGTGCAAACATTATCTCTTGCGTATGGTTATGAAGTTTCGTCCCCTTATGAAATGATGCTGTCTCTAAAGGTTTTTCACGGCTCTTTAATGCCGAAACATTTAAAATTTGAAGCGTGGAATCAATTAAAAGAGGAATTACAAAATGGAGATGATGCTTATTTTTATGAGCAGAACGAACCATTTGTCAACCATCAAACTGTAAATCAAATCTTAAAATGCATTGCCGTGCAAACATTCAAATATAAAACAATTCGGGGAAAACCGATTTTAAGCTTAATGATCGGAGGCGGCATTCGCTATCGTTCTATGAAAGTGGCCATTGAGTTTGCACATAAATTTTATCAATATAGACATCATTATGAAGGGATGAGCTTGAGATGAAAATATAATTTCTCAAGCTTTTGTTATATGCGGATCAATCCGGTACCAAAGCCATAAATCATTGATGATGGAAGCAATCTCACTGATTTCTTCATTTAGTCTGCACGAAAGATCAAAATCCTCTTCGTCATTCAACTGCTCTTGCTTTTTATTTATTATCGCTTCTAAATGTTTAATGCGGTCAGGGATTTGTCCACGTATACATTCCCAATCCGATAAAATTTGCTGTTGAACCTCATTTGGATATTCCTCCCAATGCTTGCTGAATGCAGGAAGAGGAATCCCCAATCTTTCGTTATATTCAAACATTTCCATTCCTCCATTTTTTATTATGCAAATTATATCATAAACAAATAATGCTTTTTTAAAAAAACTATTGAAAAAAGTCAGCAAAACTGTTACATTTTTAATTAATGATTGCATTTTTATGAATAAAAAAGTATTTTTATTCATTTTGTATACATCGGAGAGG
Source organism: Aeribacillus sp. FSL W8-0870 (assembly GCF_037963755.1). Classification (NCBI taxonomy): domain Bacteria; kingdom Bacillati; phylum Bacillota; class Bacilli; order Caryophanales; family Bacillaceae; genus Aeribacillus; species Aeribacillus sp. FSL W8-0870. The sequence continues at coordinate 3,062,960 of NZ_CP150165.1, read as the reverse complement.
AGAATGAACATGTCAAAACCAAAAGTAGTATTGGCCTATTCTGGAGGTTTAGATACATCTGTCGCCATCAAGTGGCTGCAAGAAAAAGGATACGACGTCGTTGCCTGCTGTCTGGACGTTGGGGAAGGGAAGGATTTAGAGTTTATTAAAGAAAAAGCACTAAAAGTCGGTGCTGTACAATCTTATATTATAGATGCGAAAAAAGAGTTTGCGGAAGAATATGCGTTGATCGCCCTTCAGGCACACACCCTTTATGAAGGTAAATATCCTCTTGTTTCCGCTCTTTCAAGACCGCTCATTGCCAAAAAATTAGTGGAAATTGCGGAAAAGACCGGCGCTGTCGCAGTTGCTCACGGTTGTACCGGAAAAGGAAACGACCAAGTGCGCTTTGAAGTTTCCATAAAAGCGTTAAATCCTGAGCTGGAGGTTTTGGCACCTGTTCGGGAATGGAAATGGTCGCGTGAAGAGGAAATTGAATATGCGAAACAGCATGAGATTCCAATTCCGATTGATCTGGACAGCCCATATTCCATCGATCAAAACTTATGGGGAAGAAGCAATGAATGCGGAGTTTTAGAAGATCCATGGGCTGCACCGCCTGAGGATGCTTATGAACTGACTTCTTCCATTGAAAATGCGCCGGATGAAGCGGACATCATCGAAATTGAATTTGAACAAGGCGTACCGGTAGCAGTGAACGGTCAAAGAATGCAGTTAGATGAACTTATTTTGAAGCTGAATGCGCTCGCTGGAAAACATGGCGTCGGCAGAATCGATCATGTGGAAAACAGACTTGTCGGCATTAAATCGCGCGAAGTGTACGAATGCCCTGCGGCTATGACATTGATCAAAGCGCATAAAGAATTGGAAGATTTAACACAGGTTAAAGAAGTAGCGCATTTTAAACCGCTGATCGAACAAAAGCTTGCCGAGCTTATTTACAACGGTCTTTGGTTCTCTCCGCTGAAAAGCGCATTGGAAGCATTTTTGAAAGAAACTCAAAAATATGTAACAGGGACAGTGCGCGTAAAATTGTATAAAGGGCACGCAATTGTTGAAGGAAGAAAATCTCCGTACTCGCTTTATGATGAAAAGCTGGCCACCTACACGCAAGAAGATTCATTTGATCATGAAGCAGCAGTCGGCTTTATTAAACTGTTCGGCCTTCCAACAGCGGTGAACAGCATCGTGAAAAACAAGAAGGTGACAATATGAAAAAACTTTGGGGCGGCCGTTTTCAAAAGACGCCCGAAGCATGGGTCGACGAATTCAATGCGTCGATCACGTTTGACAAACAGCTCGTAGAGGAAGACATTCAAGGGAGCCTCGCCCATGTTAAAATGCTTGCCAAGTGCGGCATTTTAACAAAAGAGGAAGGAGAAGCGATTGAAAAAGGGCTGCACCGTCTTTTGGAAAAAGCAAAAAATGGGGAGCTTGAATACTCCGTTCAATATGAAGATATTCATTTAAACATTGAAAAAATGTTAATAGATGAAATCGGACCGATCGGCGGAAAGCTGCATACATCAAGAAGCCGCAACGACCAAGTGGCGACCGATATGCATCTATACTTAAAAAAACATGTTGAAGCCATTGTGGAACTGATCAGAGAATTGCAAAAAGCGCTTGTAAACAAAGCTGAACAGCATATTGAGACGATTTTGCCGGGATATACACATTTGCAGCGGGCGCAGCCGATTTCATTCGCCCATCATTTATTGGCTTATTTTTGGATGCTTGAGCGTGACAAATCTAGATTTACAGAATCTTTGAAACGGATTAATATCAGTCCGCTTGGCGCTGCCGCATTAGCTGGGACAACCTTTCCGATTGACCGGAAATATACGGCTGAGCTTTTAGGCTTCGATGAAGTTTATTTAAACAGCCTGGATGCGGTGAGCGACAGGGATTTTATTGTTGAATTTATGAGCAACAGCTCGCTGTTGATGATTCATCTCTCAAGATTTTGCGAAGAATTAATTTTATGGTGCTCGCAGGAATTCCAGTTCGTTGAAATGGATGACGCTTATTCGACCGGCAGCAGCATCATGCCACAAAAGAAAAATCCGGATATGGCGGAATTAATTCGAGGGAAGAGCGGTCGCGTCGTCGGCAATCTCGTCGGTTTGCTGACGGTTTTAAAAGGTCTCCCTCTTGCCTATAACAAAGACTTGCAGGAAGATAAAGAGGGCATGTTCGATACTGTAAAAACAGTAGAGGGCTGTTTGCAAATTATGACGGGAATGATCGAAACGCTGAAAGTAAATAAAGAGCAGATGGAAAAATCGGTGAAGCAGGATTTTTCAAACGCTACTGAACTCGCTGACTATTTGGCGAAAAAAGGTCTTCCTTTCCGCGAAGCTCATGAAGTAGTCGGGAAACTTGTATATAAATGCATTCAAAAAGGAATCTATTTACTTGACTTGCCATTAGAAGAGTATAAGGAAGCATCCTCTCTGTTTGAAAATGATGTATATGAAGTTCTGAACCCATACGAAGCGGTCAACAAACGAAACAGCTTAGGTGGAACCGGATTTAAGGAAGTAAAGGAGCAAATCAATAAAGCAAAGGCGATTATATAAATCCAACTCCATTTGTTTTAATTGAATAAAGACCTTCAATGAAAAATCAGTCTTCTGCGCATAAGCTGAAACAGGCGGGTACTCATTGTGCCCGCTTTTTTGTATGGAAAGGCCGCCTTGCACTTGCATTCCAACCTCTTGCTGATAAAAATCGTGGAAGCTATTCCGTTTTTGCATTTTAAAAAATTATTGTAAAATGATTGTAGTAAATAAAGGGAGGAATTGATGGGTGCGCCATGCAATTGTTACGGCAGGCTCAAGAGGTCTTGGACGAAAGGTGACCGAATTATTTTTGGAAAAGGGGTACAGCGTGACGGTCAGTTATCACAATAATCAAACAGGAGTTGAACAACTGCAGGAAAAATATGCTTCTATGCGCGACCGTTTGCTGTTTATACGATGTGATGTGACGAAAAAGGAAGATTTAATTCGGCTGATTGATCAAACTTATCAGTGCTTTGGCCGTATTGACTGTTTAGTTAATAATGCGGGTCCGTATATATTTGAGAGGAAAAAGCTTGCTGATTATTCTGATCAGGAATGGTATGAAATGATTGAAGGAAATTTAAGCTCGGTGTTTCATTTAGTGAAACGAACAATCCCGATTATGAGGAAACAAAAGTATGGCCGAATCATTACCTACGGCTTCCAAGGTGCCGGGGATGCTTCAGGCTGGCTTCACCGCTCGGCGTTCAGCGCGGCTAAGACCGGACTAGTCTCTTTGACAAAAACGATTGCTATTGAAGAGGCGGAAAACGGCATCACAGCAAATATGGTTTGTCCAGGAAACATTACGGCGGAAATGAAAGAGGCGACCATTGAAGAAGCTAGAAAGCATATTGACGTGAACACGCCGATTGGAAGATCAGGTACAGGAGAAGATATCGCAAGAATTATAACCTTTTTGTGCGATGAACAGTCAGATTTTATTACAGGCGCCATAATTGAAGCGACGGGAGCCGCTAATGTCATTCATCGATTTCATCAATAATGATAAAACGTTTTCAAAAGCATAAGTTTCCAGTAAAATGAAAGTAGATTCAAAAAGGAGGGGTTTTTTATGAAGGTTTCCTTTCACGGTCATTCCATCGTTCAAATTGAAACAAATGGGAAAAACATTATCATTGATCCGTTCATTAATGGGAACGGGCAAACCGATTTGAAGGTTGAAGATGTGAAAGCAGATGTCATTTTGTTGACACACGGCCATAATGATCATGTAGGGGATACGGTTGAGATTGCAAAAAGAAATGATTCGTTAGTCGTGGCGATTGCAGAGCTGGCTACATACTTGAGCTGGAAAGGGATTAAAACCCATGGAATGAGCATCGGGGGAGCATACGAGTTTGAGTTTGGAAAAGTAAAGCTGACTCAGGCTTTCCATGGCTCCAGCTATACGGAAGATAACCAAAACATTGTGTATACTGGCATGCCAGCAGGAATTTTGTTGACAGCTGAGGACAAAACGATTTATCATGCAGGCGATACAGCATTGTTTTCTGATATGAAATTAATTGGAGAACGCAATGAAATTGATTTAGCCTTTTTGCCGATTGGCGATAATTATACAATGGGGCCGGAGGATGCTCTTACAGCAGCAGAATGGATTCGAGCTAAAAAAGTCGTGCCGATTCATTACAACACGTTCCCAGTGATCCAGCAAAACCCTGAAGATTTTGTTTCCAAGCTTCCAGACGGTGTCGGTCTCCTATTGAAACCAGGAGAAACAATCGAACTGTGAGATTTTTGATGGACGGCTTTTAGCCGTTCATTTTACGTATTATGAGTTCCAAGCATTTGTTTGCTAAACAGTAAATTTTAGGAAAAAATAAGTAAATGTTTGAAGAATTCGCCAATCTTGTAACTTAAAAGGAGGGAAGAAATTGGCGACAAAGCATGAACAAATTTTGAACTATATTGAGTCTCTGCCCGTCGGAGATAAAATTTCAGTCAGACAAATTGCCAAAGTTATGAATGTCAGTGAAGGAACTGCCTATCGTGCGATTAAAGATGCGGAAAATAAAGGCTTTGTCAGCACAATCGAAAGGGTCGGCACCATTCGAATTGAAAAAAAGAAAAAAGACAATATTGAAAAGCTGACATTTGCGGAGGTTGTCAATATTGTCGACGGACAAGTGTTAGGCGGAAGGGCCGGCCTTCATAAAACATTAAATAAATTCGTTATCGGCGCCATGAAATTGGAAGCGATGATGAGATATACAGGTGCTGGAAACTTGCTCATTGTCGGCAACAGGACAAAAGCTCAGCAGTCGGCTTTGGAAGCAGGAGCCGCCGTTTTAATAACCGGGGGATTTGACACAGATGATTATGTAAAAAAACTGGCGGATGAGCTCGAGCTCCCGATAATATCCACTAGCTACGATACTTTTACAGTGGCTACGATGATAAACAGAGCGATATATGACCAGCTGATCAAAAAGGAAATCGTGTTAGTGGAAGACATTTTGACCCCGTTAGAAAAAACTGTCACGTTAACCCCGAATGATCCGATTGAACGCTGGTTTGAATACAACCGGCAAACTGGACACGGACGATTCCCGGTCATTGATCAAGGTTTGAAGGTTGTTGGAATTGTCACGGCAAAGGATATTATGACGTCAGATCGAAAAACATCCATTGAAAAAGTGATGACAAAAAGTCCGATAACCGTTACAGGAAAAACATCTGTCGCTTCAGCTGCGCAAATAATGGTTTGGGAAGGAATTGAAGTATTGCCTGTTGTGGACGGAAACGGCCGCCTATCAGGTATGATTTCCAGACAGGACGTTTTAAAGGCTCTCCATTCAATTGAACGGCAGCCGCACACAGGTGAAAAAATTGATGACATCATCACGAGGCAGATGATCAATCTTTCTGATGAAGCAAAAGAATCAAACATTTTTAAATGTGAAGTAACACCGCAAATGACAAACCAGTTCGGTACCATTTCATACGGTGCCTTCACAACTCTAGTTACAGAAGCGGCCAATTATCATTTGAGACAGAAAAAGAAAGGCGAGCTTGTCGTTGAGAATATGACGATTTATTTTTTGAAACCTGTTCAAATGGAAAGCATGATTGAAATTCATCCGAAAATATTAGACGTGGGTCGAAAATTCGGGAAAATTGATGTGGAAGTATTCCACGAAAACACTTTAGTCGGCAAAGCTATGTTAATGGTGCAAATCATGGATCGTAATTAAAAAAAGGGGCTGTCCGAAAAGTCGATTGAATCGACCTTGGGCTCAGCCCTTTTTTCTGTTTTTAGGGTACAAAAAAATCGTCCTTTTTTATAGAATGAAATTGACCAAAAAACATTCTACAGAAAGGACGATTTCTTATGAATAATCAAATGACTATTCAAGAAAATTATAACACGCAATTAGAAATGACTCTAGAGGGTATTCAAAAAATAGAGGTTCAAAAGAATAAGAAACGCAAAAAACTAGTTTTCCAACCTTATTGCAATCGTCAAGTCATGAGCATTTTAGATATCGAAATGTATATTCCTGAAAATCATGTCGCCCGTTTAGTGGATGAAATGGTGGAATCGATTCCGGATGAAGTGTTGTATACTCATTATGTTGGTGGGGGTCGTGCACCCTATCACCCTAAAATGTTATTGAAAGTGATTTTATATGCGTACACTCAAAATGTTTATTCAAGTCGGAAAATAGCGCAAATGGTGAAAGAAAATCTTCCGATGATGTGGTTGGCGGGATTGCAAACCCCTGACCATCGCACAATAAATGATTTTCGTAGTGTTCGTATGTCAAACATGATGGATTCTGTATTTGAACAATTTGTCCTTCAACTAGTAGAACAAGGACTTATCGACCTCGACCATATTTTTGTGGATGGTACGAAAATAGAAGCGAATGCCAACAAATATACGTTTGTATGGCGAAAATCCGTAGAAAAATATGATCAGAAACTACGAGCCAAAATTCAATCGTTTCTACAAGAAGCGCACCAAATCGCCTTGGAGGAATTAAAAGAAGAACAATTAGAAGAAGAATTAGAAAAATCATCGGCACAACTTTCTGAGAGAATAGAAGCTTTGGAAAAAGATTATAAACAGGAAGAAGACAAAGAAAGAAAAAAAGAACTTCGCTCTAAAAAATCCCAACTCACCAAACAACTGAAAACGATTCAAACGGATTATCTTCCACGATTACGAAAATACAAAGTACAAAAACAGATTCTAGGTGAACGAAATAGCTACTCGAAAACCGACCATGAGGCCACTTTTATGCGAATGAAAGAGGACCATATGAAAAACGGCCAACTCAAGGCGGGTTATAATGTTCAACTCGCCACACAACATCAATTTATCGTGGGATTTGAAATTTATCAAAATCCAGGAGATACTCGCTGTTTCCAACCATTTATGGAAAAGTTATTGGAATCGATGCCGAAGGAAAAGAAACTCAAGTATGTCATTGCCGATGCAGGATATGCGAGTGAAGAAAACTATTTATATGCGATTGGCGAAGAAAAAGAACCTCGTTTTGAATTATTAGCCCCATACCAAACCTATTTGAAGGAACAAAGTAAAAAGTTTAAAAAGGATTTATCAAAAGTACAAAACTGGAAATACATCGAAGAAGACGATTGCTTTATCTGTCCGAACAATCGGAAAGTCGTATTCAAGTATTATCAAAAAAGAAAAAATGCATCTGGATACATACAAGATTTGAAAGTGTACGAGTGTGAAGATTGTACGGATTGCCCGTTGAAGAATGGGTGTACGAAAGCCAAAGGAAATCGTCGAGTATATTGGAACACGATTTATGAAGAAATGAAAGCGAAAGCCAAAGCAGCTCTTGGTGACGAACAAAAGGCAGCTCTTTATGCGAAGCGTAAAGTGGATGTCGAAAGTGTGTTCGGTAACATCAAGGGCAATTTGCGTTTCACTCGATTTCTGTTACGGGGGCTTCATAAAGTCCGAACAGAATTCGGGATTGTGGCAATGGCCCACAACATACTGAAATGGGCCGCAAATTCCCAAACCAATTTCAAAAATAAGGAAACAGAGCGAATGGAAAAACTCATTGTTTTCTCCATTCGCTCTGTTTTTATGGACTTTTTAGACAAGCCCTCTTCCATATAATTTTCTTAGCGGGCATTTTCGCTTTCTTTGATTGCCAAAGGCAAATAATATTTGTAAGCTTTATATCCTGCCCAAATGCTCAGACAACCTGTTATAATAAAAACAACACCGACGATGAGCGCAACAGTGGATCGGTTTAAAAACATTTGGTTTAATCCGAAAAAGAAGACAAACAATCCTAGAGAAATGCTAGATTTAGATGAAATCCAGCTTCTTTCCATCGGACGTTTCGTGCGAAAATATTTGATTTTGTAAAAAACATAAAAAGATAAAGAAATGACCGTTAGGATAGCTAAAACAGGCATGATGTCAACCTCCATCTAAGTATCGTATATCATTTTACCATTAGTAAATGATGAAATAAAACATTTATGATGATAAAGGAGAGCTGAAATGAAACAACAGATTTTAAATGAAATAAAAGCATTCGATACGATTATTATACATAGACATGTCCGGCCGGATCCTGATGCATACGGTTCTCAGTGCGGGCTTGCGGAATTGTTAAAAGAATCGTTTCCTGAAAAAAACATATATGTAGTCGGCAACGATGAGCCTTCTTTAACGTTTTTATACAAAATGGATGAAATTCAAGATGACGTCTATCAAGAAGCGCTCGTCATCGTATGTGACACAGCTAACCAAGAACGAATTTGCGATCAAAGATATGATAAAGGGAAAAAATTGATCAAAATCGATCATCATCCAAATGAAGATCCTTATGGAGATATAGTCTGGGTAGACACATCTGCCAGCTCTGTCAGCGAAATGATTTATGAATTTTATCTATTTGGCAAAGATCAAGGCTTAACGTTATCGAAAAAAGCAGCCAGTCTCATTTATGCCGGAATTGTTGGGGATACAGGAAGATTTTTGTTTTCAAATACGACGAAAAAAACGTTCCAATATGCAAGCGAGATTATAGACTATGGGTTTTCATTTACGCAAATATACGACGAAATGTATAAAACGAAACTTAATGTGGCGAAGCTGAACGGTTACGTCCTGCAAAATTTCGTTTTGACTGATTCAGGGGCCGCTTATATAAAGCTTCCAAAAGAACTATTGGACGAATACCGCGTCACTCCTTCCGAAGCTTCACAGCTCGTCGGTGCTTTAGGAAATATTGAAGGGATCAAGGCGTGGGTGCTGTTTGTCGAGGAAAACAACGAAATTCGGGTCAGATTCCGCTCGAAGGGAATCGTGATCAATGAGCTTGCAAAACGCTTTAAAGGCGGAGGCCATCCGCTTGCGGCCGGAGCTACGATCGACAGCTGGGAAACTGCGGATCTAATCATTCAAGAGCTGGTCGCTTTATGTAAAGCATCTTAAGGAGGGCGCTTTTTCCCTCCTTATAATAGGAGAAAAGTTGCCATTATTATTTGCTCAATTTCAATTCTACTTCAACAATAATGGTCGGTGTAATGACAAGCTCCACGACAGTAGCGTTGTATTCTTTGTCATCTATTTTATATTTTCTATTTTCAATCGTTTTGGCAATTAAATGCCTTGTTTTCACAACACTGTCAATATCTTTTGCAATTAAATCAGCTAAATCGTTTTTGATCGTATTTTCAATCGAATATTTCATTAATTCATCCAGCTTATATTTTTCCGCATTTTTAATTTCGATTTTGACATCCTGTACAGTCAATAATTCTAAGTTTCTCTTATTTAGCTCTTTGTAATCCCTCTGCCAAATTTGAATGTCATTTTTTAATTGTTCGATCGTTTCTTGCTGCGTTGAAATGATTTTTACTTGTTTTTCTTGGTAATAGCCAAAGGAATATAGAAAAAACCCCCAGCTAATAAGAGCTCCTACGGCAACTCCGGCAAAAAAACGCTGCCATGAAGGCTTTTTATAATAAGGCGGGATTCTCATTGCGAAACATGCTCCTGTGTGAACCAAGAGATTAAGAGCCAGCCTGTTTGAGAACCACCCATGGCGGAAATGATTAACAAAATCTGTTTCACAATGTCCTTTGTCGCTCCTTCAAAAATCCCTCGTTCAAAGCTGTAAAACGCATCAAACGTCCCTCCAATAGCTGCAACAAGAGCCCAAATTTTCAATTTGTTTGCCATTCTGAAAATGGAGGTGAGAGGAGCATCGCCTGTAATATATGCGCCAATACCGCCGATTAACGAGCCGCCGAAAATGACTCCTAACGCAATAAAATACACTTTAATAAAGGTTGCAATAAAAGTATCTGTTTCCATTGAGCTTCCACCATCCTTTCTTCCGTTCATTGGTGAAATATGATTATAATAAACTTGCTAAATAGCCGGTTTCAGCAAGCAGTGAAAAGGCTTGTTTTATTCTCTTTCTTTATATGTATATGGATGGGAAGATAAAAGTATGAAGTTTGTCTTTCATTGAAAACAATGACTATAATTGTTTTAAGAAATCATTGAAAAAAGGTGGGGTCTTCATTGCCTTTTGTTCACCTACAAGTGAAGAGCGCCTATAGTTTGCTGACTAGTGCTGCGGGATTGGACAAGCTTGTCCGCTATGCGAAAAAAACTGGTCAAACAGCTCTAGCCTTGACAGACCATCATGTCATGTATGGAGCGCTCTCTTTTTATAAAATTTGTAAAGAACACGGGATTAAACCGATTTTCGGTTTAACTGCTACCGTTATCATAAAAAACGAACCGTATCCTTTTGTTTTGCTTGCTAAAAATAACAGCGGATACCGCAATTTGCTTAAATTAAGCAGTTTGCTGCAAACAAAGTTTCCGAAAGGACTTCCGCTTTCTTTTTTTAAACAATACAGCAGGGATCTTTTTGTGATCACACCTGGCAGACAAGGCTTGATTGAGCAGCTGCTTATAAACGGACAGATTGCAGAGGCAGGAAAAGCGGTGGAGTTTTTTCAAAGCATGCTCGATCCCAATTCTTTTTACATATCCGTACAAAATCACGGCTTGCCGGAAGAGCAGCAATTAAACGAAAAAATTGCGGAGCTGAGAGAAACGATCAAAGTTCCGATTGTCGCAACGAACGATGTTTTATATGTTGAAAAGGATGATGCATTTGCACACCGCTGTTTGCTGGCGATTAAAGACGGAACGACTGTAGAAGAACAAGACGCAGCGTTTGCTTGCGAATATTATTTAAAATCCCCGGCGGAAATGCTAAACAATTTCGCGAACTTTCCTGATTCCATTGAGAATACTGTTCGGATCGCCTCCGAATGCCATGTTGAAATAGAATTAGGCAAAACAAAATTGCCTAAATACCCCTTTTCTGGAGGATTGAGCAGCGATGATTTTCTTGAACAGCTGTGCTTTGAAGGATTAAGAAAAAAAGTAACATCCCCTTCGAACGAGTATGTCAAAAGGCTGTCGTATGAGCTGTCTGTTATAAAAAAAATGAATTTTAGCGATTATTTTTTAATCGTTTGGGATTTTATGAAATACGCGCATGAAAAAGGTATTGTAACCGGTCCAGGCCGCGGTTCAGCAGCCGGCTCTTTAGTGGCATATGTACTAGATATTACGAATGTAGATCCAATTCGCTATAATCTATTGTTTGAGCGTTTTTTAAATCCTGAACGTGTTTCTATGCCAGATATCGATATTGATTTTCCGGATACAAGACGGGATGAAATGATTGAATATGTTGCGCGAAAATACGGAAAAGGGCATGTGGCTCAAATCATCACTTTCGGTACTTTTGCGGCCAAAGCTGCTATTCGAGATGTGGCAAAAGCGCTTGGAGCTTCGAATAAAGAGGTGGATGTGCTCGCAAAGCACATACCTTCAAAGCTTGGAATTACTTTAAGAGAAGCATTTGAACAATCGGCAGTATTTCGAAACATCCTTCATTCAATGGAAAAAGGAAAGGAAATTTTTGAAACGGCTTTAAAGCTGGAAGGCTTGCCGCGCCATGTATCGACGCATGCTGCGGGAGTGGTGCTAAGCGATCACCCGCTGACTGAAGTCATTCCGATTCAAAATGGTCATCACAATATATATTTAACACAATATTCAATGGATTTTTTAGAAGAAATCGGGCTGTTGAAAATCGATTTTTTAGGTCTGCGAAATTTAACGTTAATAGAAGATATCAAACGTTTAATTGAACGTTACGAGGGAACAAAGCTCTCTGTCCACTTTACAAATTATGATGATGAAAAAACGTTTTCCCTTTTATCGGAAGGAAATACGACAGGTGTGTTCCAATTTGAGTCAGAAGGAATGAGGAAAGTTTTACAAAAGCTAAAACCTACTAATTTGGAAGATTTGGTTGCGGTTAATGCTTTATATCGTCCAGGACCGATGGAAAACATTCCTGTCTATATCGAACGGAAGCACGGCCGGATGCCGGTAGAATATTTGCATAAAGATTTGCAGCCTATTTTAGAAAAGACATACGGAGTCATTGTGTATCAAGAGCAAATAATGGAAATCGCAGCGAAAATGGCCGGTTTTTCGTTAGGGGAAGCAGACCTGTTGAGACGGGCCGTCGGCAAAAAAATTAAAACGATTTTGGATGAAAACAGAAATCGCTTTATTATAGGTTGTTTAAAAAAAGGATACGACGAAAAAACCGCGAATAAAGTATACGATCTCATTGTTAAATTTGCCAACTACGGTTTTAACCGCAGCCACGCTGTTGCCTACAGCATGATTGCCTATCAGCTTGCTTATTTAAAAGCCCACTATCCTTTATATTTTATGGCTGCGTTAATGTCGAGCATCGGAGGAAATCAAGAAAAATTAGCGCAATATGTTCGAGAAGCTTCAGAAATGGGAATTACAATCCTGCCACCGTCCATTCATAAAAGCGGTTTTTCTTTTTTAGTGGAAAACGGATCTATCCGATTCGGACTTGCCTCGATTAAAAATGTTGGCATTGCCGCCATGAAAGAAATTGCAAAAGAAAGAAAAAAGAAGCCTTTTGAAGATTTGTTTGATTTTTGTATCAGGATGTCTTCAAAGGCAGTCAATCGCCGAACAATAGAAGCGCTCATTTTTTCTGGTGCGATGGATGATTTTGGGCAAGATCGGGCAACGTTGCTTGCTAGTATTGATGTTGCGCTCGAACATGCAGAATTGTTCAAAATGGATGAAAAAGAGCAAATCGTTTTTCCGCTTGACGATCTTGCTGCGATTAAACCAAAGTATGTGGAAGTGGAACCGTTCACCATTGAAGAAAAATTAAAATTCGAAAAGGAAACATTAGGATTTTATTTATCAAGCCATCCGATTCAGCCTTACGATTCGGTTTTGAAGCAGCTGGGGGCAGTTCGATTAATGGATTTATCGCAATGGATTGAAAAAAAAGTTCATGTGGGCGCGTATGTGACGAACGTAAAGGCAATTCGCACAAAAAGCGGCCAGGCGATGGCTTTTCTCAATATAAGCGATCAAAGCGGGGATGTAGAAGCGGTCTTGTTTCCTAATGAATACGCAAAGTTCAGCGGAAAAATAAAGAAAGGGAATGTATATTTGTTGACCGGAAAACCGGAAATTAGAAATGAACATGTTCAATATATAATTCAAGACGTAAAAGACATCTCGGAATTTAAACGGCAGCGTGCTTTATTTTTAAAAATTGCAGATGAAGCATCAGAGAAACAAAAGCTTCTCGAAATAAAAAAAGTTTTGCAGGATTATCCAGGCAGCATACCTGTATTTATTTACCATGAACGAAAAAAGAAAGCGGTCAAGCTTCCCGAAACATTTGGTGTACAACCGTCTGAACAATGTTTGAATCGATTGCGGGCATTGCTCGGAGAAAGGAATGTCGCCTTGAGAGAATAAACATGTCTTTTTCTTTACAACGGATTGCATGTATAATATTTTAGAAATATCTAAAAAGTGGTCTTTCCATTTTGACGATTATCCATGTTGTTAAGTCCTGCGGTAATATGTCAAGGTGAAAAATCATAGAAATTGGAAATTCCCTTGTCCGATGATCCGAAAAAAGGCAATACTGAAGAAACCCAGTATTGGTACATGTAATAAACTGGGTCTAAAGGTTGATATTGGTATACCAGATCGATCCTCTTATCGATCTTCCCCCTTTCTTGGCGTGTAGATTTGACCGTTGCGTAGCAGCGCATCGATCACACGCACGAGTTTTCTAGCGGTGAGGACGAGGGCTCGTTTATGTTGGTGTTTGGGCACTTCCTCATACTTCTTCCGGTAGTACGCACGAAACGTCGCATCATGCCGTTGCACCGAGTTGGCAGCCTCCACTAGGTAGTAACGGAGATAGCGATTGCCGGAACGAATGAGGGAGGTGTCCTCGGCTTGAAAACGGCCCGATTGGTGCTTGGACCATGTCAAGCCGGCATATTTTGCCAAGGCGGCCTGGTTGTGAAACCGCTCGATTTGCCCGATTTCGGCCAGGATGCCTGCGGTATAAACCGGTCCGATGCCTGGGATGGTTTGCAGTGTGTTCGGAATGCCTTCAAGATGGCGGGTAATGGCTTTATCGAGCTCTTTGAGCTGCGATTGCAGGCTGCGGATTGATTGAATCGACAGCCCTAACAGCAAGTCGATGGAATCCTCGACACACTTGGACAACCGATACGACGAACGGGCCGCCTTTTGAATCGACTTGGCGATGCATTCCGGATCGGCAAAGCGATTGCGCCCTTTTTGGCGCAGGAAGTCGGCCAACTGCTTGACATCCATTTGGCAGATGTCATCGAGGCTCCACGACTCAAGCAGCAGTTCGAGAATGGCATGTCCGAAGATCGAACTGTCCACCTCTTGGGTAAAGGAACTGCATTTGTAAAACAAGTGCTGGAGAAAATACTGTTTCTCACGGGTTAACTGGTGGACGAGATGATATCGCATGCGTGTCAGTCGCTGAAGCGCGAGAAACTGCTCCTTGAGGACAGCCGTCATCTTCAGACGGCCGAAGCGAAGCCGATCCGCAATGATCCAAGCATCGATGTCATCCGTTTTCTCCAAGTCGACATAGGCTTCTTTAAACTTGCGAATGAGCTTTGGATTGATCGTAAACACCTTGACGTTCCAAGCCTGCAAGGCCTCCTGCTGGTGGAAAAACATAGCTGGATGCCAACTGTAGACCGAGGTGGCTTCCATCCCGATCAGAATTTCGGTTGGCTTTCGCTTGTTAGCCCACAGGAGGATTTGATCCCGAAGGAAGGTGGCGCCCAGAAGATGATTATCCACTTTGAAGCGTGCGCACGTATTTCCTTCATGATCCATAATGCAGGTGGCTAAGTCGCGTGAGCTCACGTCGATCCCGACGTAGAGTTTCATGAGATCACCTCCTATTGTTGTAGGATCGAGGGGTAGGACTCTTCGGGATGCCCCCGGATCGCGCCTGTTGACCAGTCACCCTCGCATATGAGAACTCACGTTGGACCATGGGCTGCCCTGGAAGCTGCTCCTTCCAGCATGGGGAAAACCAACGGGAACAGCCTGCGGGTTAGACGTCCAAACAGGGGCCGAGGAGACAGACTTTACAAGTAGTCAAAGCTACAGGAGTGAGAAGAGTATCCCCGATGATCCTAAGACCATTATCCAGGAACATTGCGAAAAGTCCAACCCCGGTACGCTGAACCCTTTGTGGGAGGGGCGCGCCCCTCCCACAAAGGCAACCACCCAAGATATGCGATTGTCAAGGAGCGTATCGGACTGGAAATTCGATAAAAAAACTTTCTGAAACTTAGTATACGAGGAGTGATAAAGGTTGTCATTAAGAGAAGAAGCATTACATATTCATAGTGTTCAAAAGGGAAAACTTGAAACAAAATCAAAAATTCCGGTACGAAATGCAAAAGATTTAAGTTTAGCATACTCTCCTGGAGTGGCTGAGCCGTGCAAGGCAATTTATGATGATAAAAGCAAAGTGTATGAGTATACGATGAAGGGGAATATGGTGGCGGTTGTCTCTGATGGAACAGCCGTTTTAGGGCTTGGAAACATCGGACCGGAGGCAGCTCTCCCTGTCATGGAGGGAAAAGCTGTTTTATTTAAAAGCTTTGCAGGTGTCGATGCGTTCCCGATTTGTATAGATACGACAGATGTGGAAAAAATTATTGAGACAGTAAAGCTTCTTGAGCCGACTTTTGGCGGCATAAACTTGGAGGATATTGCCGCACCAAATTGCTTCGAAATTGAAGAACGTTTAAAAAAGGAAACGAACATTCCGATTTTCCATGACGATCAACACGGAACCGCCATTGTAACTGTCGCTGGTTTATTAAATGCGTTGAAGCTGGTCGGCAAAGAGATGTCAAATATTAAAGTTGTCGCAAACGGAGCAGGAGCGGCTGGAATAGCTATTATAAAATTATTATATCGCTATGGTGTTCGTGACATTATTTTGTGCGATTCAAAAGGAGCCATTTTCGACGGACGCCCTTACGGAATGAACAGCATAAAAGCTGAAGTGGCTAAATATACAAATCATAATCGCTTAGAGGGCTCTTTGGCCGATGTAATCGAAGGAGCGGATGTTTTTATCGGTGTGTCAGTCGCAGGAGCCCTAACAAAAGAAATGGTAAAATTAATGGCGGATAATCCGATCATTTTCGCTATGGCCAATCCTGATCCGGAAATTATGCCTGACGATGCGAAAGAAGCTGGAGCAAAAGTCATTGGAACAGGACGTTCAGATTTCCCTAACCAGGTGAATAACGTTTTAGCATTTCCAGGGATTTTCCGTGGAGCATTGGATGTAAGAGCAACACATATAAATGAACAGATGAAAATGGCTGCTGCTGAAGCGATTGCTTCTCTTATTAAGGAAGATGAGCTTCGTCCTGATTATGTTATTCCGGCGCCGTTTGATCCTAGGGTTGCACCATGTGTTGCTGCAGCTGTTGCGAAAACGGCAATGGAAACAGGTGTTGCACGCATAAAAGTAGATCCGGAAGAAGTTGCGGAAAAAACAAGAAAGCTTGCTATTATTGGAAAATAAAAGCGGCTACAAATGGCGAAAGAATGAGAAACCTCTCTTCTCTGCTGTTGGGAGAAAGAAAAATATGATATATTTATAATATTTGAATACCTCTCAAAAGATATAGGAAGAAGATCCGGAAGATTTAAGATTGATTGAAGGTGTCATCCCTTGCAATGAAGACATTATTCAGCCAAAAAGGGAGGTTCTATTTTGATAAAAAACATTTTTTCAAAAAAGAAAAAATATGCATCGATCCCTTCCGGACATGCAAAATATGATGTTCCTGAAGGTATTATGACAAAATGTCCAAAATGTAAAAAGATTATGTACTCAAAAGAAATTGAAAAAAATTTAAAAGTGTGCAACAACTGCGGCTACCATTTTCAAATGGGAGCGAGAGAAAGAATTGCCAGCCTTTTAGATCATGGCAGCTTTTTAGAATATGACAGCGATATGCGTTCTGAAAACCCTCTTAATTTTGAAGGGTATTTAGAAAAGCTAGAAAAAGACAAAGAGAAAACGAAGCTAAATGAAGCTGTCGTGACAGGCGAAGGAACAATCGGCGGATTTCCAGTAGTGATTGCCGTTATGGATGCAAGTTTTCGCATGGGGAGCATGGGTTCGGTAGTTGGCGAAAAAATTACAAGGGCAATTGAAAAAGCGAAGAAAAAAAACATCCCCTTTATTATTTTCACAGCTTCAGGCGGTGCTCGTATGCAAGAAGGCGTCCTCAGTTTAATGCAGATGGCGAAAACTAGCGCTGCTTTAAAATTATTCAGTGATGAAGGCGGACTCATTATTTCGGTTATGACCCATCCGACTACAGGGGGAGTATCGGCTAGCTTCGCTTCTTTAGGTGACTACAATTTTGCCGAGCCTGGTGCATTAATCGGTTTTGCAGGGCGCAGAATCATAGAACAAACGATCAGAGAAGAGCTTCCGGAAGATTTCCAAACTGCTGAATTTCTGCTGAAGCATGGGCAGCTTGATTCTGTATTGCACCGCCACCAACTGCGGGATACGTTAATCAACCTCTTGGATATACACCAAGCAAAGGGGGATGTAGATTGGTAGGAGAACTGGAATTTGAAAAGCCGATTATAGAATTAAAGAAAAAAATTCATGAATTAAAGGAATTTACAAAAACGGCGGATGTAGATTTGTCGGCTGAAATTGAAAAGCTGGAAACAAGACTAAAAAATTTAGAAAAGGAAATATATGATCACCTCTCCCCGTGGAATCGCGTCCAAATCGCACGCCATCCGAATCGCCCTACAACGCTTGATTATATTGAGCTGTTGTTTGAAAATTTTTTCGAATGCCACGGAGACAGATATTTTGGTGATGACGAAGCGATTGTAGGAGGCGTTGCAAAATTTCATGGGATCCCTGTAACGGTAATCGGGCAGCAAAGAGGAAAAGATACGAAAGACAATATCCGAAGAAATTTTGGTATGCCGCATCCTGAAGGTTACCGTAAAGCATTGCGCCTTATGAAACAGGCGAACAAGTTTAACCGCCCTATTATAACATTTATCGATACAAAAGGAGCTTACCCAGGAAAAGCAGCAGAAGAGCGGGGACAAAGTGAAGCAATTGCCAGAAATTTGTTTGAAATGGCCGGTTTTTCTGTTCCAATTATATGTATTGTCATTGGAGAAGGGGGAAGCGGCGGCGCATTAGCATTAGGAGTAGGAAATCATATATATATGTTGGAAAATTCTACTTATTCAGTTATTTCTCCCGAAGGGGCTGCCGCCCTATTATGGAAGGATGCCGGCTTAGCTAAAAAAGCGGCAGAAACAATGAAGATCACTGCCCAAGATTTAAAAGAGCTTGGTGTCATTGATGATATCATTCCGGAAGTAAAAGGCGGGGCACATAGGGATGTCCAATTGCAAGCTAAACACATTGAACAGGCTTTAAAACGATCATTAAAAGAATTGACCAATATGAGCGGAGAAGAGCTGATAAGGCATCGGTACGAAAAATTTAAAAGTATTGGGGCCGTTATTGACGAACAAGTGACAAATACGCAGTAACGTGCGCTCCTTGATGGAGCCGCACGTTATTTTTTTATTTTTATCTTTCGCATCGCTTCTTTTTGTGTATAATAATAAAGAATTTAACTATTCTAAGCTTACTATGCTCAGCGATTATCAGATAATATGATCATTATTTTATGTAAGCTTTGTTTGAGCAGTCCAAGAGAGGTGAAATTATGAAAAAAATCGGCGTTTTAACGAGCGGCGGCGATTCTCCTGGTATGAACGCTGCAATTCGTGCCGTTGTCCGCAAAGGAATTTTTCATGGATTAGAAGTTTATGGAATTTATAATGGTTACTCAGGTCTTATTTCGGGAAAAATTCAAAAGCTTGAACTTGGTTCAGTAGGTGACATCATTCATCGCGGTGGAACGATGCTCTATACGGCACGGTGCGAAGAATTTAAAACAATCGAAGGACAAAAAAAAGGAATTGAACAATTGAAGAAATTCGGGATTGAAGGTCTTGTCGTTATTGGCGGAAACGGCTCCTACATGGGCGCGAAAAAGTTGACTGAACATGGATATCCATGCGTTGGGGTGCCGGGCACCATCGACAATGACATACCTGGAACTGACTATACGATCGGTTTTGATACAGCACTTAATACGGTGATACAAGCAATTGATAAAATTCGTGATACAGCTACCTCCCATGAGCGTACATACGTAATAGAAGTAATGGGTCGGGATGCCGGTGACATCGCTTTATGGTCCGGGCTTGCCGGAGGTGCGGAAACCATTTTAATTCCGGAAGCAGATTTCAAAATAGAGGAAATCATCGATCGATTAAAACGAGGCCATGAAAGAGGGAAAAAACATAGTATTATTATTGTCGCTGAAGGTGTGGGAAGCGGCGTCGAAATAGGCCAAAAGATCAAAGAGATGACAAACTTTGAAACGCGTGTTTCTGTATTAGGCCACATTCAACGCGGCGGATCGCCTACCGCATTTGATAGAGTATTGGCAAGCAGACTAGGCGCTTATGCGGTGGAACTGCTTCTTAATGGTAAAGGCGGACGATGTGTAGGCATCCAAAATAATCAGCTTGTGGATCATGACATTTTAGAAATTTTAGATCAGCCTCATACGGTTGACAAGTCAATGTACAAGCTTTCAAAAGAACTTTCTATATAAAGTATGAACATGGGATCGTTTTCATAATGTTTAGGAGGTATGCCAATTTATGCGAAAAACGAAAATTGTTTGTACAATAGGTCCTGCAAGCGAGAGCATCGAAATGTTGGAAAAACTAATCAAGGCCGGCATGAATGTGGCACGGCTCAATTTTTCGCATGGAGATCATGAGGAGCATAAAGCGAGAATTCAAAACATTCGGGAGGCAGCGAAGCGCTTGGGCAAAAGTGTTGCAATATTATTGGACACAAAAGGCCCTGAGATTCGAACGCATACAATGGAAAACGGAGAGATACAATTAGAAGCAGGATCCCGCCTTCTTATTTCAATGGAAGAGGTTGTCGGCACGAAAGAAAAAATTTCGGTTACATATAAAGGATTAATAAATGATGTTTCCGTTGGTTCTAAAATATTGCTTGATGACGGATTAATTGGTTTAGAAGTTACAAAGATTGATAAAGAAAAACAGGAAATTGAAACGAAGGTATTAAACAGCGGAATTTTGAAAAATAAAAAAGGAGTCAATGTTCCTGGAGTTAGTGTCAATCTTCCTGGAATTACGGAGAAAGATGCAAAAGATATTTTGTTTGGCATTGAGCAGGGAGTCGATTTTATCGCTGCATCATTTGTTCGCCGCGCTTCCGATGTATTGGAAATTCGTCAACTGTTGGAGGAACACCAAGCTGACGATATTCAAATTATCCCGAAAATAGAAAATCAAGAAGGCGTTGACAATATTGATCAAATTTTGGAAGTTTCCGACGGGCTAATGGTTGCTCGAGGAGATTTAGGAGTAGAAATTCCCGCTGAAGATGTTCCGCTTGTCCAAAAGGAACTGATTCGCAAATGCAATCAATTAGGAAAACCTGTTATCACTGCTACTCAAATGCTTGATTCGATGCAGCGAAACCCAAGACCTACCCGGGCGGAAGCCAGCGATGTAGCAAACGCTATTTTTGATGGAACCGATGCAATTATGCTTTCAGGCGAGACAGCTGCCGGTTTATATCCGGTAGAAGCAGTGGAGACGATGCATAAAATTGCTTCCCGCGTTGAACAAGCTTTAGATTATCGCCAAGCCTTAACGAAACATACGAAAGTTGCTGATTCAACGATCACAAATGCAATTGGACAATCAGTAGCTTATACGGCGATAAATTTGGACGTTTCGGCCATTATCACGCCAACAGTCAGCGGCTATACGGCCAAAATGATTTCGAAATATCGGCCAAAAGCGCCGATTATTGCAGTAACATCCAGCAGTAAAGTATGCCGTAAGCTTGCCCTTGTATGGGGTGTGCATCCAACAATAGGACAAATTGCTACAACAACAGATGAAATGCTTGACATAGCTGTGCGTGAATCTATAAACACTGGAATTATTACACATGGAGATCGAGTGATTATTACAGCCGGAGTACCTGTAGGAGAAACAGGTTCCACAAATCTGATGAAAGTCCATGTTGTTGGCGATGTTTTAGGAAAAGGTCAAGGGATTGGACGAGCATCGGCGTTTGGAAAGGTTATCGTTGCAAAGAATAGTAAAGAAGCTGTTGAGAAAATGGTGAAAGGTTCAATTCTCGTTACGAATGGAACCGACAAAGACATGATGGAAGCGATTGAAAAAGCAGCTGCACTTGTTACGGAAGAAGGCGGCTTAACGTGCCATGCGGCCGTAGTCGGTTTGAGCCTTGGCATTCCAGTCATTGTCGGGGTAGAAAATGCAACAGAAATTTTGAAGGATGGTATGGAAGTCACTGTGGATGCAATCCAAGGGATGATATATAAAGGACATGCGAGCGTTCTATAATTTTGATTGAAAGGAGAAGGATTTCAGTTCCTTCTCTTTTTTTGTATAGTAAAGATTAAGAAACGAGTATTTTACATCTCTCTTTTGTATAGTAAAGAGTAGGGAACGGGTATTTTATATATGGAGGAGATAGCATATGCGAGCATTATTGATTTTTTTTATTGTTGCACCGGCTTGTGAAATAGGGGTTTTGCTTTTATCTGGAAAGACGATCGGGGTGCTTCCGACTGTGCTATTGATTATCTTAACAGGCTTTGTTGGGGCTTATTTGGCGAAAAGACAAGGAATTCAGGCAGTGCGAAATCTTCAAAAGGAAATTCAATATGGGCGCATTCCAAGCAATGCCATTTTGGATGCAATGGCTATTTTTGTCGGAGGAATCATGCTATTGACGCCGGGATTTATTTCGGATATCGTCGGTTTGTTTCTTTTATTTCCAATCACAAGAAATTGGATAAAACCTTTTCTTATTCAATTCATAAAAAAATGGATTGATAAACATACGATCCATATTATTCGGCCATAATTCAATAAAAGATTTATTATGCTGAAATAAGTAATTCTTATTCAATTCTATAAGATTTTTTTATTAAAAAAAAGAATTCCGTAAAAAATATCTTATTTATCTGATTCACAAAAGTCTGATAATTGTTTATAATAGAGGTGTATTTTTTAATTCATATGTTTGGTGATCATTTCACTGATAAAAAATATTTCACAAAAGAAATGAAAGCATTTTCTTTTTGTGAAAAAATGAAAGTTTTATGAATTTTGTTTATTTCTATTTGAATTGCAGTTGAAAATTTTTATGTAAAGGGGAGATAGCCATGACAGCAACGCGTGGACTAGAAGGCGTGGTAGCCACAACTTCATCAATAAGTTCTATTATTGATGATACATTGACATATGTTGGTTACAATATTGACGATTTAGCTCAAAACGCAAGCTTTGAAGAAGTTGTTTACCTGCTTTGGCATCGAAAGCTTCCGAATAAGGAGCAATTAGAGGAATTAAGAAAGCAGCTTGCTGAGAATGCGTCGATACCGAATGAAATATTAGAACATTTTAAAACTTATCCGATTGATAAAGTACATCCGATGGCAGCTTTGAGAACAGCTGTATCTTTGCTTGGATTGTATGACGAAGAAGCGGACAACATGTCTGATGAGGCAAATTATCGAAAAGCAATTCGATTGCAGGCGAAAATTTCTACAATTGTCGCTGCTTTTGCCCGCATCCGCAAAGGATTGGAGCCTGTTCAACCGAGAACAGATTTAGGCTTTGCCGCTAATTTCTTATATATGTTAAAAGGTGAAGAACCTGATCAAACTTCCATTGAAGCCTTCAACAAAGCGCTCGTCCTTCATGCAGACCATGAATTGAATGCTTCGACATTTACTGCAAGAGTATGTGTGGCGACGCTTTCGGACATTTATTCCGGAATTACTGCGGCAATTGGAGCATTGAAAGGACCGTTGCATGGCGGTGCGAACGAACGCGTTATGCGAATGTTAACAGAAATTGGTGAACCTGAAAATGTAGAATCTTACATTCGCGAAAAATTAGCAAACAAAGAAAAAATTATGGGATTTGGTCATCGAGTTTATCGCAAAGGGGATCCTCGTGCCAAACATTTAAAAGAAATGTCCCGCAGACTAACAGAAATCACCGGTGAAACGAAATGGTATGAAATGTCAACTAAAATTGAGGAAATCGTAACATCTGAAAAATCTTTACCGCCGAATGTTGATTTTTATTCAGCGTCTGTATACCATTGCTTAGGTATTGATCATGATTTATTTACGCCG
This sequence comes from Aeribacillus sp. FSL W8-0870, assembly GCF_037963755.1. NCBI lineage: Bacteria > Bacillati > Bacillota > Bacilli > Caryophanales > Bacillaceae > Aeribacillus > Aeribacillus sp. FSL W8-0870. The sequence continues at coordinate 3,039,573 of NZ_CP150165.1, read as the reverse complement.
ATTTTTGCAATAAGCCGCACATCTGGATGGTTAGCCCATATTTTAGAGCAATATGAAAACAATCGATTGATTCGTCCTCGTGCGGAATATACAGGACCAGAAAAACAAGTATTTATCCCTATCGAAAAGCGCAGCTAACAGGTAAAATAGAAAAGGGATTCCTTTTTCTTCCCTGTTAAGCATGGCCATGCTTTTATACACAAATAGAGAATACATATTTAGGAGGTAATGATTGTGGCAGAAGGTCAAAAAATTACAATGACAAATGGTACTTTAAACGTTCCAAATGATCCTATAATTCCGTTTATTGAAGGAGACGGCACTGGTCCTGATATTTGGAGAGCTGCGTCAAAAGTGCTGGAAGCAGCTGTAGAAAAAGCATACAATGGCGAAAAGAAAATCGTTTGGAAAGAAGTGCTTGCTGGTGAAAAAGCTTTTAAAGAGACTGGGGAATGGCTTCCTCAAGAAACGCTTGATGTGATACGCGAGTATATGATTGCGATCAAAGGTCCGTTAACAACTCCTGTAGGTGGAGGAATCCGTTCTTTAAACGTTGCTCTTCGCCAAGAGCTGGATTTATTTGTGTGCTTAAGACCTGTCCGTTATTTCAATGGAGTTCCTTCCCCTGTAAAACGTCCTCAAGATACAGACATGGTAATTTTCCGTGAAAATACCGAAGACATCTATGCCGGCATAGAGTATGCAAAAGGGACAGAAGAAGTAAAAAAAGTCATTGAATTTTTACAAAAAGAGCTGGGAGTAAACAAAATCCGTTTCCCTGAAACGTCCGGAATCGGCATTAAGCCTATTTCTGAAGAAGGAACGAAACGGCTTGTCCGTGCGGCCATTAACTATGCAATTGAACACGGAAGAAAATCTGTCACCCTTGTTCATAAAGGGAACATTATGAAATTTACAGAAGGCGCGTTTAAAAATTGGGGATATGAATTGGCTGAGCAAGAGTTTGGCGATAAAGTATTCACATGGGCTGAGTATGACCGCATTGTTGAAAAAGAAGGAAAAGAAGCGGCTAACAAAGCGCAAGAAGAAGCAGAAAAAGCTGGAAAAATTATTATTAAAGATGCAATTGCAGATATTTTCCTACAGCAAATTCTTACTCGTCCGCGCGAGTTTGATGTAGTAGCAACGATGAATTTAAATGGAGACTACATTTCGGATGCTTTGGCTGCACAAGTAGGCGGAATCGGTATTGCTCCAGGAGCAAACATTAACTACGAGACAGGGCATGCGATTTTTGAAGCAACACACGGTACAGCACCAAAATACGCCGGACTTGATAAAGTGAATCCATCTTCCGTAATTCTTTCTGGAGTGCTTATGCTCGAACATTTAGGCTGGAAAGAAGCAGCTGATTTAATCATTCAAGCAATGGAAAAAACGATCGCTTCAAAAGTTGTCACCTATGACTTTGCACGCCTCATGGACGGAGCTACGGAAGTAAAATGCTCTGAATTCGGCAATGAATTGATTAAAAACATGGGTTAAACAAAGAACTGAGAGCTGCTTCTTTACGAAGTAGCTCTCCATTTAGATTCATTTTTGAAAAATCACTTACATAAAAGAGAGGATGGATGCTTGAAATGGCGATTAAAAGAAAGAAAATTTCTGTCATTGGTGCTGGATTTACTGGTGCGACAACAGCTTTTTTGCTGGCAAAAAAAGAGCTGGGAGATGTTGTGCTCGTTGACATTCCGCAAGCAGAGAATCCGACAAAAGGGAAAGCGTTGGACATGCTTGAATCAAGCCCTGTTCTTGGATTTGATGCGAACATTATCGGAACATCAAACTATGAGGAAACGGCTGATTCCGATATTGTTGTGATCACGGCAGGAATTGCAAGAAAACCTGGAATGAGTCGAGACGATTTAGTGCAGACCAACCAAAAAGTAATGAAAAGCGTCACAAAAGAAGTTGTAAAATATTCCCCAAATTCCATTATCATTGTGCTGACAAATCCGGTTGATGCAATGACTTACACTGTTTATAAAGAATCCGGATTTCCAAAACACCGCGTCATCGGTCAATCTGGAGTTTTAGATACCGCAAGATTCCGCACATTTGTTGCTCAAGAATTGAATTTATCAGTCAAAGACATTACAGGATTTGTGTTAGGCGGCCACGGAGATGATATGGTGCCATTAGTTCGCTATTCATACGCAGGGGGCATTCCGTTAGAAAAATTAATCCCGAAAGAGCGCTTGGATGCGATTGTTGAAAGAACTAGAAAAGGCGGGGGAGAAATTGTTAACCTGCTTGGAAACGGAAGCGCATACTACGCACCAGCCGCATCTCTTGTAGAAATGGTGGAAGCGATTGTTAAAGATCAGCGCCGCGTATTGCCTGCCATTGCATATTTAGAAGGAGAATACGGTTTTGAAGGTATTTATTTAGGCGTTCCAACAATTCTTGGAGGCAATGGCTTAGAGCAAATTATTGAGCTTGAACTGACGGATGAAGAAAAATCAGCTTTGGAAAAATCTGCAGAATCTGTAAGAAATGTTATGAAAGCATTAATATAGTGCATGATAGAAAAAGGAGGACATGTTATGTTCCTCCTTTTTCTTATAAAAGAAAAAAGAGAGTTTGCATAGAAAATTCGTCCGCTTTTTCAATTTCCGCTTCAAAACCGCTCCATCATGTTTCTATCGATTCTTTAAAATCTTCTGAAAGCAGCTTTTCTTGTATTGGTTCTTTCTGCTTCGTGGACTATAATAATAATAAAGAATAATAAGAACAGTAGGAGAAAATTATTGGAGGATTTTATGAGTAAAAAAATATTAGTAGTGGATGATGAACAATCGATTGTCACTCTTCTTCAGTATAATCTTGAACAAGCAGGCTATGAAGTCATTACTGCTCAGGATGGAAGCGAAGGATTTGAAAAAGCAATTACAGATGCACCGGATTTAATTGTGCTTGATTTAATGCTCCCGAGTATAGATGGTATGGAAATTTGTAAACAGCTTAGACAGCGCAAAGTGATGACGCCCATTTTAATGCTTACGGCAAAAGATGATGAATTTGATAAGGTGCTTGGGCTTGAGTTAGGTGCGGACGATTACATGACAAAACCGTTCAGTCCAAGAGAAATTATCGCTCGGGTAAAAGCAATCCTGCGGCGTGTCAGATCAGAAGATGCTCACATGCATGTAAAAAAAGAAGCGGAAGAAAACAACATTATTATCGGTGATTTAAAAATTATGCCTGAACGATATGAAGCTTATTTTGAACAAGAAAGACTTGACTTTACACCGAAAGAGTTTGAACTGCTTCTTTATCTTGCGAAACATAAAGGCCGAGTTTTGACAAGGGATCAGTTATTAAGCGCTGTTTGGAATTATGATTTTGCCGGTGATACAAGAATTGTGGATGTTCATATCAGCCATCTAAGAGAAAAAATTGAACGGAATACGAAAAAGCCTGAATATATTAAAACGATCAGAGGTCTAGGCTACAAACTGGAGGATCCAAAGCTAAATGAGTAAGTTCCGTTCAAAACTGCTTCTTGCGTTTACAGCATTAATTATTACTGTTCTGCTTGGTTTTGGATTTATTTTAGGACAATTATTTCAATCGTTTTACTTCATCAATTATGAGAAGCAATTTAAAAAAGAAGCCGAGTTGATCAAGCTGGTCATTGAGAATGAAAAGATCGGTTCTACCGAAATGAAGCATAAAATGGAGGAAATGAGCGAAAAGTTAAACTCACTCCTTCTTTTTATGGATATGGACGGAAACATCGTTTTTAAAACAGGTCCTAGCTTTCATCAAAGCGACGAAAGGTTATCAGAACTGATCTTGGCCAACCACCGAAATGCAAAGGAAGGATTTCGCCTAGATCTCGATCAAGCTGATTTGTTATTTTACGGTATTCCCATCTTTCAACAAGATGAACGAAAGGGATTTTTAGTTTTCGGGACTTCCATCAAATATTTCGAAGCGATGAATAAAGAAATTTGGTTTTTCATTATAGGGAGTCTTATTGCGGCATTAACGATCATTTTAATTTTTGGCACCCGCATTATGAAGCAGTATACGAAACCGATCGAATCGGCGACAGAAGTGGCGATGGAGCTTGCAAAAGGAAATTACAAAGCGAGAACATATGAAAATTCATCAGGCGACGAAACGAGTATGTTGAGCAAATCCATCAACATTTTGGCACGCAACCTTCAAGACATGACAAGAACCCAGGAATTGCACCAGGAAAGGCTGCAAACATTGATTGAAAACATGGGAAGCGGTCTTCTTTTCATTGATGAACGTGGCTATATTAGCCTGATGAATAAAGCCTTTAAAGAAATTTTCCAAATTAATCAAGAGGATTATTTATATAAATCTTACCAAGAAGCGATTGCATATAAAGAAATTATTCAAATGGTCGAAGAAATTTTTTTGACGGAATCAAATATAAGAAAGCATATTATGCTTCCTGTTAACATCGAAAGAAAGCATTTTGAAGTTTACGGTGCTCCGATCATTGGAAAAAGCGAAGTATGGAAAGGCGTCGTTCTTGTTTTTCACGATATTACCGAATTGAAAAAGCTTGAACAAATACGAAAAGATTTTGTAGCAAATGTATCTCATGAATTAAAAACACCGATCACCTCCATCAAAGGGTTTTCTGAAACATTGCTGGATGGCGCCATGAAAGATGAACAAACATTGCATTTTTTTTTATCCATCATTTTAAAAGAAAGCGAACGAATGCAATCTTTAATTCAAGATTTATTAGATTTATCAAAAATCGAGCAGCAGGGCTTTCAGCTGGAGCTTAGAAAATGCAATGTAAACGAGTTTTTAAAAGAAATTCATCATTTGCTAGATAGAAAAGCGAAAGAAAAAAATATTGATTTTATATTGGATGTTCCAGACGAGCCTGTTTTTATTGAAGGCGATCCTCATCGGCTGAAGCAAATTTTTATAAACTTAGCCAGCAACGGAATTATGTATACGCCAGCTGGCGGAAAAGTGACCCTTTCTGTTAAGGCTGGACATGATGAAGTAGCCATTTCTGTTCAAGACACCGGAATTGGAATTAGAGAAGAGGAAATTCCTAGAATTTTTGAGCGTTTTTATAGAGTTGATAAAGCTAGAAGCAGAAACTCAGGTGGAACTGGTTTAGGGCTTGCGATCGTAAAACATTTAGTAGAAGCCCACCAAGCAAATTTGACAGTCAAAAGCACCGTTGGTGTTGGAACGACTTTTACTGTGACTTTTCAAAGATACAATGAATAGTTTAACATAAGATTTACATCCAATTTATGCTAAGTTAACATTTGATTGTTAAAATGGCATTCGAAAACCCCTTCATCCAAGGAGCCCATTTGCAGATGGAAACAATTACGTTTCCGTCTTTTTTTTTATGGCTGCGTTTTTTAAATGAAACAAAATCGTACTTTTTTCGTATGAAATAATAAATAGAGAGAGATGGGGGGATATAATGGTAAGCATAAGAAGATTATTAACAATTATTGGATTTATTTTTCTGATCAGCATTCTCGGTCTTGTTGCGATTACTTCCTGGTATACTGTAGACGAGTCGGAACAAGCGGTTATTACTACATTTGGAAAAGTGGAAGAGGGTATAACTGAGCCTGGGCTTCATTTTAAATGGCCATGGCCGATTCAATCGGTAAAAAAACTATCCAAAGAAACATTCAGTTTACAATTTGGATATAAAGAGAAAGATGGAAAAGTTGAGTCTTTTCCAAAGGAAACAAAAATGATTACAGGCGATGAAAACATTGTGTTAGCAGATATGGTCGTTCAATGGAAAATAACGAATCCGGCAAAATATTTGTTCAATGCTGAAAATCCAAAGGAAATTTTGCGGGATGCAACATCTGCTTCGTTAAGAAGCATTATTGGAAGCACAAAAATTGACAATGCTTTAACGAGCGGAAAAGTGGAAATTGAAGCTCAAGTGCAAGAATTATTAAGCTCGTTGATGAAAAAGTATGATATTGGCATTTCAATCATTGCGGTCAAATTGCAGGATGTTGATTTGCCGAACGAAGAAGTTCGAAAGGCGTTTACAAACGTTACGGATGCAAGAGAAATGATGAATACGAAAATAAACGAAGCCAATAAATATAGGAATAAACGAACAAAAGAGGCAGAAGGAGAGCGCGATGCAATCATCTCCAAAGCTGAAGGGGACAGAGCGTCCAGAATTGAACAAGCGAAAGGGGAAGTCGCACTATTTAATTCTTTATACAATGAATACAAAAATTCGAAAGAAATCACAGAAAAACGTCTAATTTTAGAAACAATAGACAGCGTGCTGCCAAATGCGCAAATTTACATTATGAAGGATGATGGAAATACAATGAAGTATTTTCCTGTTCAGCCTATGCAGCAAGTGCTGCCTAATGATCAGCAAAGTCAGCAAAAAGCTGATCAATCGAGTGAGAACACGCAAAAAAGAGGTGAAAACAATGGACAAGAATGAAAAGAAAATTAATTTTGAATGGAAGAAATACATACGCCTAGGGGCTGTTATAGCCGGTTTATTTGCGTGTTTGCTATTTTTATTCAGCAACGTTTTTGTTGTGAAAGAAAATGAATATAAAGTCGTTCGCCAATTTGGCGAAGTTGTAAAAATTATAGAGAAGCCCGGCCTCCATTTAAAAATTCCTTTCATACAAACAGTTGAAAGTCTTCCAAAGCATCAATTAACGTATGATGTGGAGGAAGCGGAAATCAATACAAAGGATAAAAAACGAATATTAATTGACAACTATGCGGTTTGGAGAATCGAAGATCCGAAAGAAATGATCGCCAATGCAAGAACAGTTGTCAATGCAGAGGCAAAAATGTCGGAATTTATCTTTTCCACTGTGAGATCGGAGCTTGGAAAACTGAATTATGATGAAATTATTAATGATGAAAAGTCTTCCCGCGGGAGCCTCAATGACAAAATCACAAATATTGTTAATAACCTGCTTGAACAAAATCATTTCGGCATTAAGGTGGTTGATGTAAGAATTAAACGGACGGATTTGCCGGAAGCAAATGAAAAATCGGTATTTACTAGGATGATATCAGAGCGGGAATCAAAAGCCCAAGAATATTTATCGATGGGGGATGCAGAAAAAAATCGAATTGTTGCTGAAACGGACAGACAAGTAAAAGAAATGCTGGCAAAAGCTGAAGCTCAAGCTGAAACCATCCGCGGTCATGGAGAGGCGGAGGCGGCGAAGCTCTATAACCAGGCTTATTCAAAAGATCCTAAATTTTATGAATTATATAGAACACTTCAATCCTACAAGAAAACAATCGACGGTGAAACAGTCATCGTTCTCCCGTTCGATTCTCCATACGCCAAAATATTAATGGGAGAAACAGAATAAAATCGATAAGCCATGTTTTTTCTTCTGCTGAAAGTAATGGTAGAATAGAAGGAAGGCATGGCTTTTTTAGTTGAAGGAGGCTAGTAGTAGTGACAAAGAAGCTAGTTTTAATTGATGGAAACAGTATTGCTTACAGAGCGTTTTTCGCTTTGCCGCTTTTAAATAATGATAAGGGGATTTATACGAATGCAATTTACGGCTTTACAAATATGCTGTTAAAAGTACTGGAGGAAGAAAAACCGACACATATCCTTGTTGCATTTGATGCAGGGAAAACAACGTTCCGGCATAAAACTTTTAAAGAATATAAAGGAACTCGGCAAAAAACCCCTCCTGAATTGTCGGAGCAGCTACCATTTATACGGGATTTGCTTGATGCCTACAAAATTACAACATATGAACTCGAAAATTATGAGGCTGATGATATTATTGGAACAGTTGCGAGACAAGCTGAGAAGCAAGATTTTGAAGTGAAAATTATTTCCGGAGATAAGGATTTAACACAGCTGGCAACTGAAAAAACGACCGTTTCCATTACGAAAAAAGGAATTACGGATGTTGAACCGCACACTCCCGAATCGATTCAAGAGAAGTATGGGCTAAGCCCGGCACAAATTATTGATTTGAAAGGATTGATGGGCGATCAATCAGATAATATCCCAGGTGTGCCCGGCGTTGGAGAGAAAACCGCGATTAAATTGCTGAAACAGTTTGAGACAGTCGAAAATATTTTAAATTCAATTGAAGAAGTAAATGGAAAAAAATTAAAGGAAAACTTACAAAACTATAAAGAGCAAGCATTAATGAGCAAACAGCTTGCGACAATTCATTGTGAAGCTCCTGTCGAAATAAAAATTCAAGACCTTGAGTATAAAGGCTATGACAAAGAAAAAGTAGTGAAAATTTTTAAGGAACTAGGCTTCCAATCGCTCCTAGACAAAATGGGAGAGCATGAGAATGAAGAAGCGGATGAAATGCCGACGATTAAGTTCGAAAAAGTTGAAAAGCTGTCAGACAAGGTTTTATCAGAGAAGGCAGCTCTTTTAGTGGAAATCATTGATGAAAATTATCATACTGGAGAAATCATCGGGTTTTCTATCGCAAACGAAAATGGATGTTTTTATATTCCAGCCGAAATTGCGCTACATTCAAAAGAGTTCATAGAATGGGTGAAGGATGAAACAAAGCGGAAAGTGGTGTATGATGCGAAAAAATCAATTGTGGCGCTGCGCTGGCGAAACATTGATTTAGCAGGTATTGAGTTTGATGTTCTCATTGCCTCATACATTTTAAACCCGTCTGAATCGATTGACGACATAGCCGAGCTTGCCAAGACAAAAAATAAACATTTAGTTCAAAAGGATGAAGTGATTTACGGAAAAGGCGCTAAACGTCATATCCCTGATGAAGACATTTTAGGCGAACATCTTGCCAGAAAAGCGTTAGCCATTTATGAGCTGGAAGAATTATTAATACAAGAATTAGAAGAAAATGAACAATTTCATTTATTCAGCGAATTGGAGCTTCCGCTGTCAGCCATTTTATCTGACATGGAAACAACAGGAGTAAAGATAGACGTCAACCGTCTGAAAGAAATGGGAAAAGAGCTTGATGAACAGCTGAAGCAATTAGAAAAGGATATTCATCGTCTAGCTGGAGTGTCATTTAACATTAATTCTCCGAAGCAGCTTGGGCCGATTTTATTTGAAAAGCTCAATCTACCGGTTTTGAAAAAGACCAAAACGGGGTATTCGACCTCTGCGGACGTTTTAGAAAAATTGAGAGGACAACACGAAATTGTGGAGAAAATTTTGCATTACCGGCAGCTCGGAAAGCTTCAATCGACGTATATTGAAGGGTTGCTGAAGGTTGTCCATCGTGATACGCATAAAATCCACACCCGATTTAATCAAGCATTAACGCAAACCGGAAGATTAAGCTCCACAGACCCGAATTTGCAAAACATTCCGATTCGCCTTGAGGAAGGCCGCAAAATTCGTCAAGCATTTATCCCTTCTGAAAAAGATTGGGTCATTTTTGCAGCGGACTATTCCCAGATTGAACTGCGAGTGCTTGCGCATATATCTGGAGATGAAAAATTGATTGAAGCGTTTAAACAAGATCTTGATATTCATACAAAAACGGCGATCGATGTGTTCCATGTCGAAGAAGATAAAGTGACCTCCAACATGAGAAGACAGGCAAAAGCAGTTAATTTCGGGATTGTTTACGGAATCAGCGATTACGGATTGTCGCAAAACTTAGGAATTACCCGAAAAGAAGCTGGTGAATTTATTAAAAAATATTTTGAAATTTATAAAGGTGTTAAAGAATATATGGATGGCATAATCCAAGAGGCGAAGCAAAAAGGCTATGTAACGACACTAATGCAGCGTCGGAGATATATTCCGGAAATTACGAGCAGAAATTTCAATATCAGAAGCTTTGCCGAGCGAACAGCCATGAATACTCCGATTCAAGGAAGTGCAGCGGATATTATCAAAAAAGCGATGATCGATATGGCGCAAGAAATTGAAAAACGAAATTTGCAAACGAGGCTGCTGCTTCAAGTTCATGACGAATTGGTGTTTGAAGCGCCAAAGGATGAAATTGAAATTTTAGAAAAGCTTGTTCCGGAAGTAATGGAAAATGCCATTCAGCTAAAAGTGCCGTTAAAGGTTGATTATTCTTACGGTTCTACGTGGTATGAAGCGAAATAATTTGAAAAAGGCGGAAAGGGAAGCTCCCCCGCCTTTTTCGAGTGTAGATAAGGGGTGAACATAATGCCTGAGCTTCCTGAAGTAGAAACGATTCGAAAAACATTAAGGGAGCTTGTCATAGGAAAAGTCATCGATGAAGTTATCGTATCATGGCCGAAAATCATCAAACGTCCCGAAGACGCAGAGCAGTTTTGCCGCGTTTTGAGAGGGGAAACAATCAATGAAATCGGAAGAAGAGGGAAATTTTTAAAATTTTATTTAGATCGATATGTTCTTGTATCACATTTACGAATGGAAGGAAGATATGGACTGTATCCAAAAATAAAGCCCATTGAACCTCACACACATGTCATTTTTCGCTTTCAAGATGAAACGGAATTAAGATATCGGGATGTTCGCAAATTTGGCACTATGCATCTGTATCAAAAGGGCGAGGAGGAGAAGCATCCTCCTTTGTCCCAGTTAGGGATGGAGCCTTTTTCGGAACAATTTACTGCTGAAAGACTTATGAGCAAGCTTCAGTCTACCTCTAGAAACATCAAGACGGTTTTGCTTGACCAAAAAATAGTGGCGGGATTAGGAAACATTTACGTTGATGAAGTATTGTTTCGATCAGGCATTCATCCGGAGCGGCTGGCAAAAGATTTGACAGCGGAAAAAGTGAAAATATTGCATCGGGAAATTATTCAAACGCTGAAGGAAGCAGTTGAAAAAGGAGGAAGTACTGTCCGATCCTACGTCAATTCACAAGGGCAAATCGGGATGTTTCAACTGGACTTATTTGTCTATGCAAGAGAAAAAGAACAATGTAAAATTTGCGGAAGCCCTATCCAAAAAATAAAAATTGGGGGAAGAGGCACACATTTTTGTTCATCTTGCCAAGTGTAGAAAGATTTATGCCACCTTCTTTAAGCGAACACATTTTAGGCGGTTTTCATATTACTATGTTAGCAATAAAAGGAAAGAAGGGGCATTTGATAAAATGACGGAAATCGGATCGGTTTTAATATTGGCGTTGGCAGTCAGTCTTGATAGTTTTTCTGTTGGCTTAGCGTTCGGTTTGCGTAAAGTAAAAATTCCAATTAAATCGATTATCACTATTTCATGCTGTTCGGCGATTGTGTTGCTCGCTGCGATGATGGCCGGACAAATAGCTCAAAGTGTTCTTCCTCCCTATTTTACGGATAGGCTTGGCGGAGCTATTTTCATTTTGCTTGGCATGTTTGTGTTATATTCCTTTTTCCGCAACAATGAATCAGAGGATGAGAAAGATGAGGAAAAGAGTGAAAAAACGATTTTAAATATGGAATTAAAATCGTTAGGCATTGTCATTCATATATTGAAAAAGCCTGCTGCAGTTGATATGGATCGATCTGGCGAGATTACAGGCGTGGAAGCTTTGCTGCTTGGGATCGCTCTTTCGCTCGATTCATTCGGAGCAGGAATCGGTGCGGCTTTAGCAGGGTATGAACCTTTTTTAACAGCTATTTTCGTCACTTGTATGAGCACGCTGTTTGTTTATATTGGAATGAAATCCGGCCGATTTGCTTCATCCTATTCGTTTTTTGAAAAGTTTTCATTTATCCCGGGTTTATTATTAATAATGATCGGTGTTTGGGCCATGTAAGGATAAAGGAGAATGATGATATGACAATGATTATTGGATTAACTGGAGGCATAGCAAGCGGAAAAAGCACTGTGTCTGAAATGCTTAAAAAAAGAGGCATTCCAGTTATTGACGCAGATCTAATTGCAAGAGAAGTGGTAGAAGTCGGCAAAAAAGCATATACAGAGATCGTAAATGCTTTCGGAAAGGAAATATTAAACGAAGACTTAACGATCAACCGAGCTCGATTAGGCTCCATTGTATTTCAAAACGAAGATAAGCGGGAGAAGCTAAACAGTATTGTACATCCTGAGGTCAGGCTGGAAATGAAAAGGCGACAGGAACAATTGATCTCAGAAGGTGCGAAAGCAGTAGTTCTCGATATTCCCCTTCTATTTGAAAGCAATTTGAAGCATTTAGTGGATAAAGTGATTGTTGTTTATACGGGAGAAAAAAATCAACTGGAACGATTAATGAAAAGGAATAATTTTTCGAAGGAAGAAGCTTTATCACGCATCAATGCACAAATGCCTTTGAAAGAAAAAGTAAAATTTGCCGATGCAGTGATCAATAATGATGGAACATTAGAAGAAACGGAACAGCAATTGGAAAACATTCTCATGAATTGGGGAATTGGTTAATCCGCTCGCGAATAGAGCGGTTTTTTTTATTTTTAGTATATATTTTTTTAAGAAACGATTAAAATAATTGTTTCGTTATTTTATAAATATGATATACTAATTAACAGAATAGGAGATAAAAAGTGTAACATAATGCCGGAAGGGGATATTCACATGAGTGCTAAGGTTGCCATTAACGGTTTCGGCCGAATTGGCCGAATGGTATTCAGAAAAGCAATTTTAGAAGGAGATTTGAATATCGTAGCAATCAATGCAAGCTATCCAGCAGAAACATTGGCTCATTTAATTAAATACGATACAAACCATGGGAAATTTGAAGGAGAAGTCATTCCAAAAGAAGATCATTTAATTGTAAATGGCCATAAAGTGCTTCTTTTGAACAATCGAAATCCTATTGAACTTCCCTGGAAAGATCTAGATGTGGACATAGTGATTGAAGCGACAGGAAAATTCAACTCCCGTGAAAAAGCGATGATGCATATTGAGGCAGGGGCGAAGAAAGTCATTTTAACAGCACCTGGAAAAAATGAAGATGTAACGATTGTTATCGGTGTAAACGAAGAACAATATGATCCTGACAACCATGTCATTATTTCGAATGCTTCTTGTACAACAAACTGTCTAGCGCCTGTTGCAAAAGTTCTTGATGAACAGTTTGGCATTGAATATGGTTTAATGACTACTGTCCACGCATATACGAACGATCAAAGAAATATTGATAATCCGCATAAAGATTTAAGAAGAGCGCGAGCGTGCGCCCAATCAATCATTCCGACAACTACCGGTGCAGCAAAAGCGATCGGCTTAGTATTACCGCAATTAAAAGGGAAATTGCACGGTCTTGCATTAAGAGTGCCTACACCAAACGTCTCCCTCGTAGACTTTGTTGTAGATCTAAAACGCGATGTAACCGTTGAAGAGGTAAATGAAGCGTTTATCCAAGCTTCTCAAGGAAAGCTGAAGGGGATATTAGATTTTTCTTCAGAACCGCTCGTATCAGTTGACTACAACACAAACCCGCACTCTGCTATTGTCGACGGTTTAACGACAATGGTTATGGGAACAAGAAAGGTAAAAGTGCTTGCATGGTATGATAATGAATGGGGCTACTCTTGCCGTGTTGTGGATTTAGCAAAACTTGTAGCAAGCAAATTGAATAAATTGGCCGCAGCTGTATAAAATGATGGGAGGGTTGATCTTTACAAAGATTGACCCTCTTCTTCTTTTTGTTTGGATACTTTTTTCAGCGCAAAATTTTTGACAAAGTATGTTGCAAAAACAAATCAAACCATATATACTATTTTTCGTGAACTTCTTAAACGCAAGGTAATGTGGCTACTTAAAGGGTTAGGACCTCTTTGGACTAACTTTCCCCCGTGGTAGTTAAACATACCAGAGTGCGAAGAATTCATAAAAATTTATAAAGGGGGATCCATGGCTATGGAAACAATGGGACGTCACGTTATCTCTGAGCTGTGGGGATGCGACTTTGATAAGTTGAATGACTTGGAATTTATTGAAAAAACGTTTGTAAATGCAGCATTAAAATCAGGTGCTGAAATCCGGGAGGTTGCGTTTCATAAGTTTGCGCCTCAAGGTGTAAGCGGAGTTGTGATCATTTCAGAGTCACACCTAACAATTCATAGTTTTCCAGAGCATGGATATGCTAGCATTGATGTGTACACTTGCGGTGATTTAAATCCAAATATTGCAGCGGATTACATTTCTGAAGCTTTAGGTGCTCAAACGCGCGAAAATATTGAAATTCCTCGCGGTATGGGTCCTGTTCAAATCAAACAGGGTCAAGCAAAAGCACTTTAAAGTGAAAACAGAATAAAATTTGAATGGAAATGCAAAGAGGTGTCAGCTTTTTACTGCACCTCTTTTTATATTATAATAAAGAATAATATTTCATATTGAATGGTATTTAGAGGCATCTTATTTGTGGCCTCAAAGGACCGAGTTATTCTCCCCCCTTCAAAGCCGTTATGAAAAAGAGGCTTTGATGTTTTTAAAATCATTCATGGTAGTGATGCAAAAATAAAAAAGCTTTTATTGGCATGGCTGCCATCACTGTTTGGCGGTTCGAACATCATTTGATTGGACCGGACTGACAGAAATCCATTTCATTCAGTCGAATTATCTATAACAAAAATACAAGAACTTGAAAGTTTCTTGTCTGATCCAATGCTATTTAATAAGATGTAGGTAGAGCTTTTTTGATTTAGTTAAAAAGATTGGAGCTGGTGATATGAAATGCCCTTCCTGCCACCATTTTGGAACACGTGTTTTAGATTCGCGTCCAGTCGATGAAGGGAGATCAATTCGGAGGCGAAGGGAATGTGAGGAATGTCAATATCGGTTCACAACGTTTGAAAAAGTAGAAGAAATTCCGCTCATCGTTGTGAAAAAGGAAGGAACACGTGAAGAGTTCAGCAGGGAAAAAGTTTTGCGCGGGATGATTAAAGCTTGTGAGAAAAGACCGGTTTCTTTAAAAAAATTGGAAGATGCTGCGCATGATATTGAAAAAGAACTAAGAAATCTAGGTACATCGGAAATATCAAGCGAAACGATCGGCGAAATGGTGATGGACAGACTAGCCGAAATTGATGAAGTCGCATACGTTCGATTTGCTTCTGTTTACAGGCAATTTAAAGATATAAATGTCTTTATTGAGGAATTGAAAGAACTGATCAAAAAAGAACGTTCATAAAGAGCTGCGAGATTATGACATGCTATTTGGGAAGGTTTTGAAAAAATGATTGGACATCATCACTGGAAAGAGCTCCTGCCTGTTGATCGCTACGTTGTGAAATGTACGAGCAGTTTGATTCATGAATTTGACCGAAAAGTTCTTACATTACTATACCAGCCCTTAATCGGGCCAAGAACGTTAAACTTATACATGACGCTTTGGAGCGAGCTTGAACAAAACCGTCTTTGGGGGACGGAATCGACCCACCATTTTTTAATGGCTGTTACTCAATCCCCATTAAATGAAATTTATCATGACCGTTTGAAATTAGAAGGAATAGGTCTTTTAAAAACATACCTTGTCGATGAAAGCGAACCGAAAAAATATATTTATGAACTTCAACGACCTCTTTCCCCCAAACAATTTTTTTATGATGGAATGTTGAACATATATTTATATAACAGAGTTGGAAAAACGGTGTACCAAAGATTGAAAAGCTATTTTTCCGATAAATCGGTTGATAGCAACGCCAAAGATGTGACAAGATCATTTCATGAAGTATACCAATCGATCCACCCATCTGAGCTTTCAGCCAATATTGCAATGGAACCCGAGGAAAACGATCAGGAGCTTTTTGATCATGCGCCTGGAGAACCGATTTCGATTCAAAACCAGTCCTTTGATTTTCAATTGTTTTATGCAGGTTTATCAGAGCATATTGTGCCCAAAAAAGCGATCACGCCTGCGGTTAAGGAAGCTGTTGAGAAATTAGCATATGTTTATGGAATTGATCCAATTGAAATGAAAAATCTGGTCATCCGTTCTTTGGATCATGATGAGCAAATTAATTTAGACGAGCTGCGAAAATGGGCGAGGGATTGGTATAAGCTGAATCACGGCAACCGTCTTCCAGAGCTTGTTGATAGGCTTCAGCCTTTGAATCAGCGGGTGAAAGACGAAGAAATTGAACAGTCAAAAGATAAGGAATTAATTCGACAGCTTGAATCCATCTCTCCAAGACAGTTTCTAAAAGATATTTCAGGCGGTATTGAACCGTCCGCAGCGGATTTGAAAATTATTGAAGATGTCATGTTTCAGCAAAAGCTGCTTCCCGGAGTTGTCAACGTTTTAATTTATTATGTCCTGCTAAAAACAAATATGAAATTGTCAAGAGCGTATGTTGAGAAAATTGCCAGCCACTGGGCTCGATTAGGAATTAAAACTGTGAAGGATGCAGTGGATGTGGCGAAAAAAGAACATAAGAAATATTTAACTTGGGCGGAAACAAAGGATAAGAAGACTGACAGCAAAAAAATCGTTCGAAAAGAAAAACTCCCTTCATGGCTTTTGGAAAACGAAAATCAACAGGTAGAAAACATCGATCCGGAAGCGTTTGAAAAAGAAAAACAAAAGCTGCAGGAGCGGATTAAAAAATATAAAAATAAACAGAAGGACTAGGCGAAAGGAGGGAGGAAGATGGAATCCCTGCAAAATCATTTAAAACAATTCATGAACAGCAAAGGGTTTCGGGAAACGTATTTGAACTTGAAACAGCAAATAAAATCGGACAAAGATGTCAGGTTATTTTTAGAAAAGCATAAAAATCAAATCGATGAACATATGATTGACCGCAGCTTAGGCAAACTGTATGAATTTGTAACGCAGAGCAAGTTTTGCCGTGAATGCCGAAATTTAGATGAGTGCAAAAATATTTTAAAAGGATATCACCCTACATTAATTATTGAAAGAAAAACAATCGACCTGAAATATGATAAATGCCCGAGAAAAGAAGCATATGATGCTCGAAAAAAACAAGAATCGCTCATTAAATGCATGTATGTACCAAAGGAAATCCTCAATGCACACCTTGAGGATATTGATTTAAACGAACCGAACCGTCTGAAGGCAGTGTCTCTCGTGCAAGATTTTGTTGAGCAATACGGTCAGAATGATCGGTTAAAAGGATTGTATTTATACGGTTCCTTCGGCGTGGGAAAGACATTTATTCTTGGAGCGATCGCGAATGAGCTGGCGGAAAAAGGCGTTCCTTCCATGCTTGTATATGTTCCGGAGTTTGTCAGGGAGTTAAAAAGCGCTCTTCAAGATCATTCACTGAATGAAAAGATTGATGCGGTTAAAAAAATTCCGGTATTAATGCTTGATGATATTGGTGCTGAATCGATGTCGAGCTGGATGAGAGACGACATTTTAGGCTCGATTCTCCAATTCCGCATGCTTGAAAATTTACCGACCTTTTTTACATCCAACTTTAATTTTAGCGAATTGGAACACCACCTGACTTATTCACAAAAAGGCGAAATAGAACAGCTAAAGGCAAAAAGAATTATGGAAAGGATTCGTTTTTTGGCCATTCCCGTGGAATTGAAAGGAAAAAATCGCAGACAAGAATAACCGCTGGACAGCAAACACTTCTAAATAATGCCATCCCCCCATATATATAGAAACAGGACTTGCTATATAAAGGGGGGGATCTTTTTTTGCTGGAAATAACTTTTCAAACGGAAAAAGAAGCTTCTTATCTGCATCAATTGCTTAATACAGAGAAGGAAAACTTTGATTTCCAAGCAGCCTTGCTGAACGGCACAGTATTAACATGTGAAACAGATGATTGGGAAACATTTATATCTGATGTGCTCGTACCATCATTTGTTGACTTTTTTCTAAATGTGAAAGAGCCCCGTCTCCTTCTTTTTATAATTGAAAAACAATTTTATTTTGAGGATGAAGATGAAAAACAGCAAATTTTACATATTGCTCAATCGATCTTGGAAGGAGAGCGGGCGGAAATTCCAATGATCAAACATTTTGAGCCGAGAGAAAACTTAATTATTTCTGCTTTAACGAATTTCCTTCGGCCAAACCAATCTTTTTCTATAGAATCATTTATTCAGTTCCGCTTGTCTGATTATTTATCAAGACTTTCGGAATATGTCGGTCTCTCCATTGAAGAGTATAAAATGGAGCAGGAATACCAAAATTTTATTCAAAGCTTGCGGGAATATGTTCTCAATAAAAAACCGAAATTATCAACGATACATCTTTTGCATGATACTTCCTTTCAAGTGTTTAATGAAAAGTTCATCGAAATAAAAGAGCTGGAATTGAAAAAGTGGGTTGATCGGGAATTTATTTATCGCCACCCGATGTATATTGATTCCCATTTGCTGGCCCCGCTTGTATCCATTGCTCCTTTAGAAATTTATATATACTCCGATCAACAGGAGGAAGCAATGATTCAAACGATCCAAAACATCTTTCAGGAACGGGTTCGATTTTTTTCAAGGGCTAGCTTTCAAAAACGATAAGTTTCTTTCAGTACTCCTTGATTTTTGGTGGCGAATCAGTCTATAATACGGTTGAAATCATTCATCACGAAAAGGTTATGATGAGGACACGGGAGTATTATCACAGTTCAAAGAGAGGGAAGGCACAGGCTGAAACCTTCCTAACTAGTGTAATGCTCTTACCACCTCTAAACTTCAGCTGTGAACGGCTTTTGCCAAGTAATAGCTGGCGGATTGTTCCGTTATCAAAATGAGCCGCGCAAAGTTTTGAGCGGGAACTAGGGTGGAACCACGGGTTTTACATACAACACTCGTCCCTTTTTTTAGGGACGGGTGTTTATTTTTGCAAGAAAAAACAAAGGAGGAAAGAAGATGAAAGAAGCCATTAAAATTACTTTTCCAGACGGTTCTGTAAAAGAATTTCCGTACGGAACAACAACGGAAGAAATCGCCGCATCCATCAGCCCTGGATTAAAGAAAAAAGCCATTGCAGGTAAAATAAATGGAAAGCTTATTGACTTAAAAACCCCGATTGAACAAGACGGCCAGATTGAAATTTTGACGCCTGATACAAAAGAAGCGTTAGAAATTTTACGACATAGTACAGCACATTTAATGGCGCAAGCGATTAAACGGCTTTACCCAAATGTAAAATTGGGAGTCGGGCCCGTCATTGAAAACGGTTTTTATTATGATATCGATATGGATGAAACGATCTCTCACGAAGATTTGCCTAAAATCGAAAAAGAAATGAAAAAAATTGTCGGCGAAAATTTGCCGGTTATTCGTAAAGAAGTAAGCCGCGATGAAGCAAAAAAAATGTATGAGGAAATCGGCGACCATTTAAAGCTTGAGCTTATCGATGATATTCCGGAAGGCGAAATCATTTCCATATATGAGCAAGGAGAATTTTTCGATCTATGCCGAGGAGTCCACGTTCCTTCTACCGGAAAAATAAAGGAATTTAAATTGCTCAGCGTAGCCGGCGCCTACTGGCGTGGAGACAGCAAAAACAAAATGCTTCAACGCATATACGGTACAGCATTTTTTACAAAAGAAGAGCTTAAAGAACATCTCCGCATGCTTGAAGAAGCGAAAGAGCGGGATCATCGCAAGCTTGGAAAAGAATTAAACCTGTTTACCACTTCTCAAAAGGTTGGACAAGGCTTGCCGCTTTGGCTGCCAAAAGGTGCAACTATCCGCCGGATTATCGAACGCTATATTGTTGATAAAGAAATTAAACTCGGATACCAGCATGTATACACACCTGTTCTCGGCAGCGTCGATCTTTATAAAGCTTCCGGCCATTGGGACCATTATCAAGATGATATGTTTCCGCCAATGAAGATGGATAACGAAGAGCTTGTATTGCGTCCGATGAACTGCCCGCATCATATGATGATTTACAAAAATGAAATTCACAGCTATCGGGAATTGCCGATCCGCATTGCAGAACTTGGAACAATGCACAGATACGAAATGTCAGGGGCATTGACAGGGCTGCAGCGTGTTCGCGGGATGACGTTGAACGATGCGCATATTTTCGTGCGGCCGGATCAAATTAAAGACGAATTCATCCGAGTTGTCCGCCTTATTGAAGAGGTATACGAGGATTTTGGTATAAAAGATTATTCGTTCCGATTATCTTACCGCGATCCTGAGGATAAAGAAAAATATTATGATGATGATGAAATGTGGGAAAAGGCCCAGTCGATGCTGAAAGCCGCAATGGACGAACTCGGGCTGGATTATTATGAAGCGGAAGGTGAAGCGGCATTTTACGGACCGAAATTGGATGTACAAGTGCGGACGGCTTTAGGAAAAGATGAAACATTATCGACTGTTCAGCTAGATTTTCTCCTTCCGGAACGGCTTGATTTAACATATGTTGGCGAAGACGGCAAACATCATCGGCCAGTTGTTATTCACCGCGGAGTTGTTTCAACGATGGAACGGTTTGTTGCCTTCTTAATTGAGGAATATAAAGGCGCCTTCCCAACTTGGCTTGCACCTGTGCAAGTGAAAGTCATCCCTGTTTCGCCAGAAGTGCATCTTGATTATGCCAAAACAGTAGAACAGCGTCTTCAGCAAGAAGGCTTGCGCGTTGAAGTCGATATTCGGGATGAAAAAATCGGCTATAAAATTCGTGAGGCACAAATGCAAAAAATCCCGTACATGGTCGTTGTCGGTGATCAAGAAGCAGAAAATGAGACGGTCAATGTCAGAAAGTATGGAGAACAAAAATCAGAATCCATGCCGCTGGAGACATTTGCTGTATCTGTTGGAAAAGAAGGGAGAAAATAAGGAAATCGGCGTTTGCTGATTTCCTTTTTTTGAAACATAAGCGAGGGGTGTACGGATGGAAATAGTAGGAATTGATGCAGGGGGAAGTTTATTAAAAATTGCTTATGTTGAACATGGGCGATATCGGTATAAATGGTTTCCAATTGATGAAATGGATCAAGCTCTTTCTTGGATGAAGAGATTGAAGCCGGCTGCCCGCTATAGAATAACAGGAGGCAGAGCTGCAAAAGTAAAAGAAAAATTGACCGGAGCTGATGTGACCTTTATTCCAGAATTTGATTCAGTTTGTATAGGAACAAGAGAGCTTTTAGTAAAAGAAGGAAAGGAGCCAAAGAGCGATTTTTTAATCGTCAGCATCGGAACGGGAACATCTTTTTTCCTTATGAAGGGCGAGCGTTATGAGCGTCTGCTTGGTAGCGGTATCGGCGGCGGTGTTATTTCCGGTTTAAGCCGGCTCATTTTGCAGGAGAGCAATTTTTATCAAATCGTTGATTTGGCGAAAAAAGGTGATCGAAGCCATGTTGATTTGTTGGTAAAAGATTTGTATGGAGAAGAGGCTCCTCCAATTTTAGGAGATTTAACCGCTGCTAATTTTGGCAATCCGGATTTATCGAGAGCACGGAAAAAAGATGCTGCTGCAGCGTTATTTCAATTGATTGGTGAAACGATCGTTCTTTTGGCAAAGCAATGTGCCGAGCTTCATCAAGTGGACACGTGTGTCTATGTTGGAGCTGCAATTTCGCAAAACCCTCCTTTACAACAAATCATCCAAAGCTTTGATTCCATGACAGGTCTGCAAAGCATATTTTTATCAAACGGTTCTTTTACCGGAGCATTGGGAGCTATTTTATATCAATAAAGTTTAAAACAATGGAGGAATTATTTTTCTTCAAGCTCAGAAATATTTACAACCGTACGTTCTTTAAACGGACCTCTTACATGAACGGTTGCTGTTTTTCCATCTTCATTTAGCTGATCAATCCAAACGGAAGCTCCGTTATAGAGAACTTCAATATCAGCCGGCGAGGATAAAATTTGTTTTACGCGGTTTGCATCCATTTCGATCACTCCAATAGTTATATGATATATTGATTATCATGTCCACTCCATTCCGATTTATGTATGTTCATTCAAATAGTCTCTTGCATTTTCTGTTTGAATAGTTTAAAATGGTATCGTTTTTGAAGAAATGTTGTTTTGACAAAGCTGCTTTGCCATGATAGAATATTATAGTCAAGGAGAACAAGCAGAAGCACCCGCTTCTCACCTGATTGACGCACATCGTTGCTGTTGACAGGTTTATACATTGGACAAAAAGTTCGTGTATTCAACGTGTGGGTGCAGTGTGCGTCTACGCGTTTTTTATTTGCATAAACGAATGTATAAGCTCTGTCAAGGCGAACGTGCACTTTGTTTATAAAATCTTGGAGGTGGCTCATTATTAGCAAAGACATGTTAGTAAACGAGGGCATCCGCGCTCGTGAAGTTCGACTGGTCGATCAAAACGGTAATCAATTAGGCATTAAATCACGGCAAGAAGCGCTTGATATTGCCGCAAATGCCAATTTGGATCTCGTTCTTGTTGCTCCGAATGCAAAACCGCCGGTTGCTCGCATCATGGATTACGGAAAATACCGCTTCGAGCAGCAAAAGAAAGAAAAAGAGGCGCGTAAAAAGCAGAAAGTTATTAATGTGAAGGAAGTCCGCCTAAGCCCAACAATTGAAGAGCATGACTTTAATACAAAGCTTCGCAATGCTCGGAAATTTTTGGAGAAGGGTGACAAGGTGAAAGCATCGATCCGCTTTAAAGGAAGAGCGATTACCCATAAAGAAATCGGCCAACGAGTTCTAGAAAGATTTTCTGAAGCATGCGCTGACATCAGTTCTGTTGAAACGAAGCCGAAAATGGATGGGCGCAGCATGTTTCTAGTGCTAGCACCGAAAAACGAAAAGAAATAGAAGGAGGATCCTTTTATGCCTAAAATGAAAACTCATCGCGGCTCTGCGAAAAGATTTAAAAAAACTGGGAACGGAAATTTGAAACGGTCTCATGCATTTACTAGTCATTTATTCGCTAACAAAACTCAAAAGCAAAAACGCAAACTTCGCAAACCAGCATTAGTAAGCAAAGGTGACTTTAAACGTATTCATCAAATGCTTGACAATATAAAATAATTTTTAACTTCGATTTTTTAGGAGGGAATGCATTATGGCACGTGTTAAAGGCGGTACAGTGACACGCAGACGCCGCAAAAAAATTATTAAGCTTGCAAAAGGTTATTACGGTTCGAAGCATCGTTTATATAAAGTTGCTAACCAGCAAGTAATGAAATCTTTAATGTATGCATACCGTGACCGTCGCCAAAGAAAACGCGATTTCCGTAAGCTTTGGATTACGAGAATCAATGCTGCTGCGCGCATTCACGGTCTTTCCTACAACCGGTTCATGCACGGTTTAAAGCTTGCTGGCATTGAAGTAAACAGAAAAATGCTTGCTGACTTAGCAGTAAATGATGAAAAAGGATTTGCACAACTCGCCGAAACAGCTAAAGCTGAATTAAATAAGTAATCGAAAAAGCAAGCCACCTATAAACGTACATTGCCCTTTGGGCTGGACATAATTGAACAGCACATTATTGATCCCCTTTAAGTAGACGTG
This sequence comes from Aeribacillus sp. FSL W8-0870, assembly GCF_037963755.1. Classification (NCBI taxonomy): domain Bacteria; kingdom Bacillati; phylum Bacillota; class Bacilli; order Caryophanales; family Bacillaceae; genus Aeribacillus; species Aeribacillus sp. FSL W8-0870. Next base: position 3,016,267 of record NZ_CP150165.1, on the reverse strand, counting down.
TAAAAAATCTGCGCAATGACTCGCGGATGCTGCACTTCTATTTGGAGGGGATTTTTATATGGCTGAAAAGGTAAACGATTATGGCTTTACGTTTCTCGACAGTGAAAAAAGTCAAAAGTTCAAGGGTTTTTTAGGCCGATGCAAAAAATTTAGGTTCTATACTAAATGTTGGGATCAAGAATATCATCAAAATGAAAAAAGCATTTACGAAGCACTCTATTTTATAATGAAAGTGACCAAACCCAATTAAAAAGGAGACTTCGAAAAATTATAATCAATTACCGAGCTGTTTTACAAAATTTCATAGAGGAAGAGAAAAGGTAATGGGATAAAAATAGAAATGGAAGCTAACAGCAGCTCCCGCAATGGGAACTGCCTTCAGAATGCTTATTTTCTTTTTAAATCAGAAATGTTGCATAGATTGATCAAAAAAGCGACACCATGATCGTCCAGTCATGAACCGCATAGTCTTTTAACGCTGTCAATTTTGAACGGGAATGTCAAGCTGCTCTTTCTTTTTTGCCGTCTTAAGATAGTGTCGGGAATTCCGATTCGTTCCGATTCAAAAACTCTTTAATTGGACTTTTCCAGTCGATTTTGGCGTAAGGATATGCTTCTTTTATTTTCGATTCTATAAATTGAAAATCTTCTTTTGTAAACCCCCTTAACTTATTTGGAGTAGATGTCCAAATAAAAACGGAGATAACTTCAAAAGAAGTTTCAGTCGTGCCTAAATATTTTTCCCCTTCAAATAAAACTCCTTTATGCGTTAACAAAAAATTTTTGTGGACATTTTCTTTATCATCAAGAAAGAAAAATTTTTTTTGCTCATGAGCCAATTCTAACTTTCGCTTCGGGTTCAATAAATATTTAATGAATGAATAAATTAGGAAAATAATCGCAGCAATTATGAAAAGACGAAGAAGGATGACAATCATTTACTTTAAACCTCCCCGAAGGTCATATTCATACATATACATTACGGAAAAGGAATTGAAGGGGTTTCATTAATGATCACATTTGCTATAATTTTTTTAGATATATTTTAGGGGTTGAGAAAATGGATTTTGAACAGTTATATAAAATGCAAAAAGAATTGGATGAAAAAATTGAAAAGAAACACGGTTTGGAGGAAGAAAGGCTGATCGAGAGAAAAGTTTTAGCCTTGCTTGTTGAAATTGGCGAATTGGCTAATGAAACGCGCTGCTTTAAATTTTGGAGCGTTAAGCCGCCTTCCGACAGAGAGGTTATTTTGGAAGAGTATGTAGACGGCCTTCATTTTTTATTGTCGATCGGCCATGAATTGTATATTGAAAAACTGCCGGAAATGAAAGCAAGAAAAATCGATAAAAGCCTGACCGATCTTTTTTTAAACGTTTATCAAAAAACGGCAAAATTCAATGAATATTTGTCTGTCCAAGCGTATATCGATTTATTTAACGACTATGTTACACTCGGCTCTGCGCTGGGCTTTTCAGAGGAAGATATTATTTCAGCATACATGGCGAAAAATGAAGTCAATCATGCTAGACAAAATCAAGGATATTAACAATTCCGTTTGGAAAAAATGAAGAATATAAATTAAAGGAGGTTTCAGTGTGGAGAAATGGGATGAAACATTGAAAATGTTAAAAGATTTAACAGACGCGAAAGGCATCGCCGGCAATGAACGGGAAGTCAGAGAAGTAATGAGAGGGTACATAAAAGATTATGCGGATGATATCCAAACGGATGGACTCGGCAGTTTAATTGCCAAAAAAGAAGGAGAATCAGGCGGACCCAAAATTATGATCGCGGGCCATCTTGATGAGGTCGGCTTTATGGTTACGCAAATTGATGATAAAGGGTTCATTCGCTTTCAGCCTGTTGGCGGCTGGTGGAATCAAGTTATGCTCGCACAAAGAGTGACGATTGTCACCCAAAAAGGAGATGTGACCGGCATCATCGGTTCCAAGCCGCCGCATATTTTGCCGGCAGAAGCACGAAAAAAGCCTGTAGAGATCAAAGACATGTTTATTGATATTGGCGCCAGCAGCCGAGAAGAAGCGATGGAATTTGGTGTTCGTCCCGGCGACCAAATTGTGCCTTATTTTGAGTTCACCGTTATGAAAAATGATAAAATCCTTTTGGCGAAAGCTTGGGATAACCGCATCGGTTGTGCAATAGCGATCGAAGTTTTGAAAAAGCTGAAAGGGGTAAACCATCCGAACGTCGTTTACGGTGTAGGAACCGTTCAGGAGGAAGTAGGATTAAGAGGAGCCCGCACATCAGCCCATTATATTGAGCCTGATATTGCTTTCGGCGTAGACGTCGGAATAGCCGGCGACACTCCAGGCATTTCCGAAAAAGAAGCGATGGGAAAAATGGGGAAAGGTCCGCAAATTATTTTATATGATGCTTCTATGGTCTCCCATAAAGGGCTTCGCGATTTTGTCGTAGGGGTCGCTGAAGAATGCGGCATTCCATATCAGTATGATGCTATGCCGGGTGGCGGTACAGACTCCGGATCGATTCATTTAACAGGAAATGGTGTTCCAACGCTTTCCATTACGATTGCAACGCGCTACATTCATACACACGCTGCGATGATTCATCGCGAAGACTTTGAACATACGGTTCAATTATTGACAGAAGTCATTAAACGCCTCGACAAAAAAACGGTTGAAAACATTACGTACAACTAAAAAGCAGGAGCTGGTTATTTCCCAGCTCCAGTCTCTTTTAATCCTTGTTCAAGTGTTTCAACCATTTCCTGCTGATCACGCTGACTTGAATGGTTCCAGATAATTTCAAATAACACGCCTAACCCTGGAAGCATTTTTTCTTCCTTGCTATTGATGGCATCAACGATCGTTTCTCTCAGCTCGTCTTTTGAATTTTGCGATATGTTGGCAATGACTGCATTGCGCAAATCAAAATTCATATCCTTCACCTCGTTTTTCTTCATTCTTCTTTATTTTTTCTTTTGTTTTCTATAATATGTATATGAAATGAACTATCAGTTGAAGGAGACACCATCATTGAAACGGATTGCGTCAACTAAAAATGAAAGAGTAAAAGAATGGAAAAAGCTGCAATCAAGAAAAAAACGGGAAGAGCGCGGGCTGTTTTTAATTGAAGGCTTGCATTTAATCGAGGAAGCTCTCAAATACAAATCAATTGTTCAAGAGTTAATTGTTTTAGACGGAGCGAAGCTGCCAAATCATTTTTTCGAAGGTACTATTCCGACAACGATTGTTTCCAAAGAGGTGTTTTCGCTTCTGTCTGAAACGGATTCCCCGCAAGGTGTCATGGCTGTTTGTAAGCAGCTTAGGTGGGAAATCGATTTGAACGCCAAAAAATGGCTGTTAATAGATGCGGTTCAAGACCCAGGAAATCTCGGTACGATCATTCGTACTGCAGATGCGGCTGGAATGGATGTTGTGATTTTAGGTGACGGGACGGTTGATTTGTACAATAGTAAAACGATCCGGGCGACACAAGGATCAATTTTTCATTTGCCTGTGGTCAATTCGTCATTAAAACAGATTATAAACAAATTGAAGGAAGAGAAAATTCCTGTATTTGGAACTTCAACAAAAAATGCTGTTTTCTATAAAGAGATCCCTCCATCTGAAACATTTGCCCTCCTTGTAGGAAATGAGGGAAATGGGGTCTCAAAAGAGCTGCTGGATATGACGGATCAAAATTTACACATTCCGATTTATGGAAAAGCGGAGTCATTAAATGTTGCCGTTGCTTCAGCTATTTTCATGTACCATCTTCGCAAATAGTGTTGCGCCTTTAATTTCTTTTTTTTATAATTAAAAGCAATTGAATAAAGGAATAACGATGACGGAGAAGAGTAGTTTGCAGGTCGCCATTTAGGGAGAAAATGCCGTAGACTGGAAGCATTTTTATGGTAGAGGCAAACGAATTCACCTCCAGAGTTGACGCCAGGACCATGCGGAAGCATGTAAAGGCGCTCCGGCTGTGCCGTTATGATAATGAAGTGAACAAAGATTCTTTCTTTGTTAATAAGGGTGGTACCGCGAAATTCAACTCGTCCCTTTTTTGGGATGGGTTTTTTTATTTATTTTAAAAAAGGAGGAATTTACATGCAGGAAGAATTAACAAAGCTTCGCGATGAAGCGTTGCAAAAGGTACGGGAAGCAACGGATTTAAAACAATTGCAAAATATTCGCGTTCAATATCTTGGAAAAAAAGGACCGATTACCGAAGTTCTTCGCGGAATGGGAAAGCTTTCGAAAGAAGAACGGCCGAAAATAGGTGCGTTAGCAAATGAAATTCGGGAAGTGATTGCCGGGGAAATAACAAGTAAGCAAGAACAACTCGAAAAAGCAGAAATCGAGAAAAAATTACAGCAAGAAACGATTGACGTTACCCTTCCAGGCAGACCGGTTCGAACAGGAAACCATCATCCTCTCCAAGCGGTCATTGAAGAAATTGAAGATTTGTTTATCGGCATGGGATACACAGTAGAGGAAGGTCCAGAAGTTGAAACAGATTATTACAATTTTGAAGCGCTCAATTTGCCGAAAGGCCATCCGGCAAGGGATATGCAAGATTCCTTTTACATAACTGATGAAATTTTGCTGCGCACACACACATCTCCAGTTCAGGCGAGAACGTTAGAAAAATATAAAGGGAAAGGTCCTGTAAAAATCATTTGTCCAGGGAAAGTATACAGACGTGATACAGATGATGCAACGCACTCCCATCAATTTACGCAAATTGAAGGGCTCGTTGTGGATGAAAACATTCGCATGAGCGATTTAAAAGGAACGCTCGAAGTGTTTGCGAAAAAACTGTTCGGTGAAGACAGGCAAATTCGTCTGCGTCCGAGCTTTTTCCCGTTTACTGAACCGTCGGTGGAAGTCGATGTATCCTGTTTTAAATGCTCCATGAAAGGCTGTCATGTATGCAAAGGAACAGGCTGGATTGAAATTTTAGGAGCAGGGATGGTTCATCCAAACGTTTTGGAAATGGCGGGATTCGATTCGAAAAAATACCGTGGTTTTGCATTTGGAATGGGACCGGAACGGATTGCCATGTTGAAATATGGAATTGATGATATTCGTCATTTTTATACAAACGATGTGCGTTTTTTGAAACAGTTTAAACAAGCTTAAAAGGAGGTTTTCTCATGTTCGTTTCATACAAATGGCTCTCTGAATATGTTGATCTAGACATTTCCCCTGAGGAGCTGGCTGAAAAAATAACGAAGAGCGGCATTGAAGTTGAAAATGTTCAAGCTGTTAATGAAGGAATAAAAGATGTTGTAGTTGGACAGGTGCTTGAAAAAGAACAGCATCCAAATGCAGAAAAATTAAGCAAATGTTTAGTTGACATCGGTGAAGGAGAACCAGTGCAAATTATATGCGGCGCCCAAAACGTTGAAAAAGGTCAAAAAGTGCCGGTAGCCAAAGTTGGTGCGGTTTTGCCGGGCAATTTCAAAATTAAACGGGCAAAGCTGCGCGGTGAAGAATCTAACGGTATGATTTGTTCTTTGCAAGAGCTGGGCATTGAAGGAAAGCTTGTCCCAAAAGAGTTTTCTGACGGCATTTTTGTTTTCCCTAGTGATGCTGAAGTTGGAAAAAATGCGATTGAACAGCTGTTTATGGACGATTATGTACTTGAATTAGGTCTTACACCAAACCGTTCTGACTGTTTAAGCATGATCGGTGTTGCCTATGAAGTTGCAGCAATTTTAAAGAAAGAGGTTCGAAAGCCGGAAGTTCATTATGAGGCTGCCGAAGAAAAAGCAACTGATTATATTACTGTGAATGTTGAAGCAAAAGAAGATAATCCATTCTATATAGCTAAAATTATTAAAAATGTCAAAATTGCCCCTTCCCCTTTATGGATGCAAATGCGCTTAATAAAAGCCGGAATCAGACCGCATAACAACGTCGTCGATATTACAAACTATTGTTTATTAGAATACGGCCAGCCGCTTCATGCGTTTGACTATGACCGGTTCGGATCAAAGGAAATACTCGTTCGCCGCGCACATGACGGAGAGACGATCGTGACCCTTGATGATCAAGAACGAAAGCTTACAAGCGATCACCTTGTGATCACAAATGGCAAAGTACCTGTTGCATTAGCTGGTGTAATGGGAGGGGCCGATTCTGAAGTAAGAGACGATACGACGACCGTTTTGCTTGAGGCCGCCTATTTTAAAGGCAGTGTTGTCCGAAAAGCGTCGAAGGATTTCGGACTTAGAAGTGAAGCGAGCTTGAGATTTGAAAAGGGAGTTGACCCGAACAGGGTAAAAGCTGCAGCAGAGCGGGCAGCACAATTGATCGCAAAATACGCCTCCGGAACTGTTTTAGAAGGTGAAGCAGAATTTCATGATTTTTCAATCGAGAAAAAAGTGATCACCATTTCCGCTGAGAAAATTAACAACGTTTTAGGGACAAACATTGCAGTAGATGAAATAAAAGAAATTTTTGACCGCTTGCAATTTGAAACCGTTGAAGAAAACGGTCTTTTTACAGTAACCGTTCCGACAAGAAGAGGCGATATTGCGATTGAAGAAGATTTAATTGAAGAAGTAGCCCGCCTTTACGGATATGACTATATTCCGTCAACATTGCCTGAAGGATCTTCAACATCCGGAGCATTAACAGACTATCAATTGAAAAGAAGAAAAGTGCGAAGATTTTTGGAAGGCGCCGGGCTTTATCAAGCGATCACATATTCATTAACGAGCAAAGAAAAGGCGGGACAATTTACGCTGGAGACGTCAAGCTTTACTCAATTAGCATTGCCGATGAGTGAAGAGCGGAGTGTTTTGCGTTTAAGCCTGCTTCCTCATTTGCTTGAGTCTGTAAAATATAACAAAGCGCGGCAAATCGATGATATTCATCTTTATGAAATTAGTTCTGTTTTCATTTCGGACGATGCTTTAGAAAAGCCTTTGGAAAAAGAACGTTTATCAGGCGTCATGACGGGTCACTACGTTTATCACCCATGGCAAGGGGAAAAAACAAAAGTTGATTTTTATGTTGTGAAAGGAATTTTAAACGGTTTATTTGATCTGCTTGGACTGTTGGATGAAATTGAGTATAAACAGGCAAAACGTGAAGGGCTGCATCCCGGCAGAACGGCAGATATTTATTTAAACGGATCATTCATCGGATTTGTCGGCGAATTAAATCCGGAAGTTGAAAAAGAGTATGATTTAGATGAAACATATGTTTTTGAGCTGAAGCTAGCCGATCTCATTCAATATGAAGCTAAGCCAGTCATATATACGCCGATTCCAAGGTTCCCATCTATTACAAGGGATATCGCCTTAGTCGTTGATCAGCATGTGCATGCTGGCGAGCTTCAAGAAACGATCCGGGAAGCGGGCGGAAAACTGTTAAAAGAGATTTCCATTTTCGATGTGTATGAAGGAGAACGTTTGGGAGCAGGGAAAAAATCGATCGCATTTTCACTCCGCTACTACGATCCTGAACGAACATTGACGGATGAGGAAGCAGCAAAAGCTCATGAAAAAGTAATTAAGGCGGTAGAGGAAAAATTTTCAGCAGTTCTTCGCAGCTAACGCAGGACGATAAATCCCTAAAATAATTCCAGCTAACAAATGAAGGTGCAGATAGCACCTTCATTTTTATTGAAATCATAAATTGGTCCTGCTAACCTCAGAAAATAAGATTTCCGGATTCGTCATTTCAATTCAATAGATTCAAAGCTTTTTCGGTGTTGGCAAAATGAAGCTTTGCCATTTTGCCAAGTGTGTTTTTCCCTTTTTCCTTTATTAATTTGGCAGCAGCTTCATCAACAGTATGGCTGGCTCCTTTTGGTAAATAAAATCCGGCTGCGTTGGATAAGCTGTTTAATTCTTTTAAAAAAGCATATCTTGCGATAATGGATGCTGCAGCGACAGATATGTGTATATGCTCCGCCTTCGGTTTAAAGATGGTTATGTCTTTAAACGGAACATCCCGGTCTTTAAGATATTGAAAGTAAACATTCGGCTCTGCAAACTGATCGATTAACACAGCTTCTGGTTTATCAGGAGAAATTTTCTTGAGTAAATGATGAATCGCTTGATTATGAAGGATAGCTTTCAATTTCCCTTGGTTCATTCCAGATTTTTGCAATTGATTGTATTTTTCATTGCGCAAAATTAAGAGGCTGTACGGAACTTTCTCTATTAAAGTGTTGGCGATTGAAAAAACTTGTTTGTCTGTCAAAGCCTTTGAATCTTTTACTCCAAGCTGCTGAACCAGTTTTCTTTTTTCTTTAGGGACAAATACTGCAGCAACCGTGATCGGTCCAAAATAATCCCCCGTTCCTGCTTCATCAGAGCCGATGACTGACATCTGTTGAAGCTGTTGAAGCTCATCCTCTGTTTGAGAAGGGGTTGTTTTTGCTATTTTTTCCCATCTGTTTGCTTCCTGCTGAGCGGCAGATCCTTGAAAAAGCACTTTTCCCGACTTGTAAGCAGTGATCGTACAGTTTGTCAATTTGGCAGAAAAGACGGCACCTGGAGGGGTTCTGTCTATAATGAAAGGATTATAAAAATCTTTCAAAGTTTGAATTCCCCCATGATCAACTTTTATGACGATATTGGACAATAAAAAACGCCTCGCTTTCCTAAAATGGATGCTATATTATTGTACCCTTTCTTTTGTTCTTCTTTCCATCTTTTCGACAAACATGTTATGATTATGATTAGGATTTTGAATCATTTTGCGATATTTTTTCATAGAGGATGGAGGATTCGCTTTGTCTGATCAACCTAAAAATAAAGCGACTGTTTATATATATGGACAGCAGTATTCGATTGTTGGAAATGAGAGCGTAAATCATATGAAGCTTGTCGCTTCAATTGTTGACGAAAAAATGCGGGAAATCAGTCAAAAAAACCCATCTCTAGATTTAAACAAGCTGGCAGTACTAACTGCGGTAAATGCTGTTCATGATTATCTCAAATTAAAGGAGAAATTTGAAGAACTAGAAAAGCAACTTCAGGAAAAGGATTGAAATTTAAAATGCTTGACTTGATCATTTTATTTTTCTTAGTATTCGGATTGCTCACTGGCCTTAAAAGGGGATTTATTCTCCAAGTAGTTTATTTATCAAGTGTTATAGTGTCTTTCATAATTGCCAAAACATATTTTGACGATCTTGCTCCTAAACTGGAATTATGGGTACCGTATCCAAATATAGGAGATTCAAATGCTGCTCTATCTATATTGACAGGGGGCCATTTGGAGGAAGCTTACTATCGCGGAGTTGCATTCGTGCTTTTGTTTATCGGATCAAAAATAGCACTTCACATCATCGGATCTATGTTTGATTTTGTTGCGATGCTTCCAATACTTAAGCAAATCAACCGCTTGCTGGGTGCGGTTTTAGGTTTTGCGGAAACATACCTCATTTTATTCATTCTGCTTTTTTTGGCAGCGCTCATTCCAGCCGAGCAAATTCAAAATCTTATCGATAAATCGCTGCTGGCTGATTTAATTGTCAATCATACCCCTGTCTTATCTGATAAAATTCACGATCTTTGGATCGGCTATTTCGGTAAAGGAAGTTAGACGTAAAGGGACGATGGAAACATCTTTATTTAGACCCCCATCGTCCTTCTCTGTTTCTATTAAATAGTTCGATAGCAGGTGATTTTTATATTGTTTAAAATTCAAGAGGTGACGTAAAACATGACGGTTCACAAAAAGGATGTTGTCAGCCTGTTAAAGAAAATTGCTGTATATATGGAGTTAAAAGGCGAAAACCCTTTTAAAATCTCCGCGTTTTATAAAGCTGCCAATGCCCTTGAAAGAGATGCGAGAAGCCTATCAGACATCCACGATTTTACTTTAATCAGTGGGATTGGGAAAGGAACGAGTGCAGTCATCGAAGAATTCATAAAAACCGGCGAGTCAAAAACGCTGCAAACCTTGCAAAAGGAAGTTCCTGAAGGGTTAATCCCTCTTCTTCAATTGCCAGGGCTGGGCGGAAAGAAGATTGCAAAATTGTACAAAGATTTAGGTGTTGTGGACATCGATTCTTTAAAAAAAGCCTGTGAAGAACATAAAGTGCAAAGTTTACAAGGTTTTGGAAAAGTAACGGAAGAAAAAATATTGGCTGCGATCGATGAAATGAATAAAAAGCCGGGCCGACTGCCTCTTGCTTATATGCTGCCGATTGCAGAAAAAATAGAGAAATTTTTAGAAAAAGGACAAGGAAACGGAATAGTTCGCTTTTCTCGCGCAGGAAGCTTAAGAAGAATGAAAGAAACGATAAAAGACCTTGACTTTATTATTGCGGCGGAAAATAAAGAAGCTGTGCGAGATTACATTTTAACAATGCCGAATATAACTGAAATCATTGCGAAAGGCGATACGAAAATATCGATTGAACTCAAGTTTGATGTCAAGGTTCAGGTCGATTTTCGCATCGTGCACCCAAAGGAATTCATTTCGGCTTTGCACCATTTTACAGGCTCAAAAGAGCATAATGTAAAAATGCGCCAGCTAGCGAAGGAAAGAGGAGAAAAAATAAGCGAATACGGCGTAGAAATAATAGAATCCGGAGAAGTGCTCACATTTGAGTCAGAAAAAGAGCTGTATGCACACTTTCAGCTTCCCTACATTCCGCCAGAGGTTCGGGAAGATGGGGAGGAAGTGGAAAAATACAAAGGAAATCTTATTTCGCTCGAGGAAATAAAGGGAGATCTCCATATGCATTCAACATGGAGCGACGGCGCTCATTCAATCAAGGAAATGGCTGAGGCTGCTAAAAGAAAAGGCTACAAGTACATCGCGATTACAGATCACTCGCAATTTTTAAAAGTAGCCAACGGCTTGACTCCTGAGCAGCTGAAAGAACAAAAAGAAGAAATTGACATGTTGAATGAACAATATTCTGATTTTACGATTTTCAGAGGAATCGAGATGGATATTTTGCCGGACGGTACACTTGATTATGACGACGATTGTCTAAAAGAGCTAGATATAGTTATTGCATCGATCCATTCGAACTTTTCCCAGCCGCAGAGTGTAATTATGAAAAGGCTGAAAGCAGCCCTATATAATTACCATGTTGATATTATCGCTCATCCGACTGGAAGGTTAATTGGGCGAAGAGAAGGATACGATGTTGATATAGAAATGCTTTTAGAACTTGCAAAGGAAACAGATACTATTTTAGAATTGAACGCAAATCCGAACAGGCTTGACTTATGTGTAGAACATTTGAAAAAAGCGAAGGAATACGGTGTAAAGGTTGTGATTAATACAGATGCCCACAGCATAAACATGCTAGAACATATGGAGATAGGGGTTGCGTATGCGCGAAAAGCTTTCATTCAGCCGGATGACGTTGTGAATACGTGGGATGTTGAACAATTAAAGCAATTTTTAAAAAAGAAAGACTGACCATTCAACTGTCAGGAGGTTTTGAGAAGTTGCAGGAACGAGTGTTACATGTTTTGGAATTTAATAAAATAAGAGAACAGCTGAAAGAGCATGCTTCTTCTTCTTTAGGAAAAGAGAAAGCGTTAAAGCTTATGCCGTCAGGAGACATCAACGAAGTACTGAAGAGGCAGGAGCAGACAGATGAAGCACTAACAGTGCTCCGATTGAAAGGCTCTGCCCCTTTCGGAGGATTAAGCGACATACGGCCGAGTGTAAAGCGTGCGCAAATAGGCGGAACTTTAGGTCCGCAAGAGCTTGTGGCTGTTTCTGCCGTGTTATATGCTTCAAGACAAATGAAGCAATTTATTGAAAAGTTGACTCAAGAAGAGGAGGTTTCACTTCCTCATTTAGAACAATTGGTCAGCGAAATCGGAATTTATTTAAAAGAAGAAAAAGAAATTCAACGTTGCATACGCGATGACGGGGAAATTGTTGATGATGCGAGCGATAAATTAAAAGCGATAAGAGGTCAAATCCGTACACTGGAGGCTCGTATTCGCGAAAAGCTGGAATCGATCATTCGCTCCCCATCTGCACAAAAAAATCTTTCGGATGCCATTATTACGATTCGAAATGACCGCTATTGCATTCCTGTCAAACAAGAATATAGAGGAGTTTACGGAGGAATCGTCCATGATCAATCTTCCTCAGGAGCAACTCTGTTTATTGAGCCGCAGGCTATCGTAGAAGCGAACAACTCTTTAAATGAAGCGCGGATTAAGGAAAGGCGCGAAATTGAACGGATCTTAACGGAATTGTCGAAAATGGTTGCTGACATAAGCAAGGGAATCATTCATAATATCACTGTAATGGGTGAAATCGATTTTATGTTTGCCAAGGCATTGTATGCTAAAAAATTAAAGGCTACAAAACCAAATATAAATGATCGTGGCATTATGAAGCTGTATAAAGCCCGCCATCCTCTTATTGACCCTGAAACCGTTGTGCCAAATACAATTGAACTTGGGGAAGATTTTCAATCGATTGTCATCACCGGTCCAAACACCGGCGGTAAGACGGTGACGCTGAAGACAATTGGACTGCTCGCACTAATGGCGCAATCAGGTCTGCAAATCCCTGCTGAAGAAGGATCTACAATGCCGGTATTTGAGGCAGTTTACGCAGATATTGGGGATGAACAGTCAATTGAACAAAATTTGAGTACATTTTCTTCTCATATGGTGAACATCGTCAAAATTTTACAAGAACTTAATGATCGCTCACTCGTACTATTTGATGAACTTGGGGCAGGTACAGATCCTGGAGAAGGTGCCGCTCTAGCCATTGCAATTTTGGATGAAGCTTTAAACAGAGGAGCGCAAGTTGTTGCAACCACCCACTATCCCGAATTGAAAGCATACGGATTTAACCGTAAGGGCGTGATCAATGCAAGCGTTGAGTTTGATGTCGACACATTATCGCCGACGTATAAATTGTTGATCGGTGTACCTGGCCGAAGCAATGCGTTTGAAATATCAAAAAGGCTTGGATTGAGCAAAGAAATTATTGAGCGCGCCAAATCGTTCATGAGCGCTGACAGATCCAAAACGGATGCAATGATTGCCTCCCTTGAGGAAAGCAAAAAACGTGCTGAAGAGGATTGGATGGAAGCTGAAAAAACGCTGAAAGAAGCAGAAAAACTTCATAAAGAACTACAAGAACAAATCATTGAATTTAATAAGCAGAAAGACCGCCTATATCAAGAAGCTGAGGAAATGGTGAAAAAAAGGCTGGAAGAAGCGCAAAAAGAAGCAGATCAGATTATTCAAAAATTGAAAAACATGCAAAAAGAGCACAGTTCAGCTATTAAAGAGCATGAATTAATAGAAGCAAAAAAGCGGCTTGAATATGCAGCGCCTGAATTTATAAATACTGAACAAAAATCTGAAAAACAAAAAAGCAAAAAGCAGCTGCGCCCCGGCGATGAGGTAAAAGTGATCAACTTAAATCAAAAAGGACATCTGCTTGAAAAAGCAAATGAAAGTGAATGGCTTGTACAAATTGGAATATTGAAAATGAAAGTAAAAGAAGAAGATCTTGAATATATTGGCAGCCCGAAACAAGAGGGAGAAAAAACGCTCGCAACAGTAAAAGGGAAGGATTTTCATGTTTCATTAGAACTTGATTTGCGGGGAGAGCGATATGAAGATGCGCTCATCCGTCTTGAAAAATATATTGACGATTGTCTTCTCGCAGGATATCCGCGGGCGCACATTATTCATGGCAAAGGGACGGGCGCTTTAAGAAAAGGGGTGCGGGAATTTTTGCAAAACCACCGCGCTGTTAAAAACGTCCGTTTCGGTGAAGCAAATGAAGGCGGAACAGGTGTTACAATTGTGGAGTTCAAATAAACTTTTCTTTAAGGAGAGTAAACATGAATCTGTTTTGGGAAAACGTATATGTTCAAACTGCTGCTAATTATAGTGTTGTCATATTGTGCGGGGTTTTATTTTTAGTCATTTTTGAATTGGTGACGAAATATAAAAACTGGGAAGAAATCCAAAAAGGCAATGTGGCTGTTGCAATGGCAACAGGCGGCAAAATTTTCGGGATTTCAAACGTTTTCCGCTTCTCAATTGAACAGCATGACGGCCTTTTTGAAATGATCGGCTGGGGCTTTTACGGATTTGCCTTGCTCTTAATCGGATATTTTATTTTTGAATTTCTGACTCCTAAATTTAATATTGATGATGAAATTCAAAAGGATAACCGTGCAGTTGGCTTTATCTCAATGGTCATATCCATAGGCTTGTCCTTTGTAATCGGAGCAGGAATTACAAATTAGGAGAGGGGAACATGGAAACGCTGGCTAAAATTTTATTTGGTTTGTGCGGTCTGTTTATTGCGATCGGTATTATTTATATGGTGTTTTTTGCTTGAAAAAGCGGAGAAAAGAAAAGGTCTCCGCTTTTTCCTGTTTAAAATTCTAAAAATAATTATATTTCTGAATTTTATTTTGATATAATGAAATAAAATCATCATTATTTTTCAAAGGAGAGGAGATAAATGGAATGTCAAAAACCTTGGCTCAATTTTTATCCCTCGGAAATTCCGCATAATATCTCTTGGGAGAATAAGCCGCTTTCCAAATATTTTCAAGATACGGCTAATCAGTTTCCGAATCATACAGCCGTTTCATTTCTTGGAAAGAACATTACGTACCGCAAGCTATACGAACAGATGCTTCAATTGGCTAATTATTTGGAGCAAACAGGGTTTGAAAAAGGGGATCGGGCAGCGATTATGCTTCCAAACTGTCCGCAGGCAGTTATTGCATATTATGCAGTTCTGGAGGCAGGCGGAATAGTCGTTCAATTGAATCCTCTTTATACAGAATCAGAGCTGGAGTACCAGTTGAATGACAGCAGTGCTACACATCTCATTACATTAGATCTTTTCTATCCAAAAGCCTCGAAATTGAAATCTCTCACAAATATCAAGCATATCATAATAACAAAGATCCAAGAGTATTTGCCTTTCCCAAAAAATCTTCTATACCCGCTCATTCAAAAGAAGGAGCAAAATCTTTTAATAAAGGTAAACGCAGCAAATGGTGTTCATGTATGGACAGAGATCTTAAAAACATCGCCTGCTAAAGAATTGACAGCAAATATTGATCCGAAAGAAGATATTGCCCTTTTGCAATATACAGGAGGGACGACAGGGACGCCTAAAGGGGTGATGTTGACGCATGAAAACTTAATTTCCAATACGAAAATGTGTGCTGCCTGGATGTATAAATGCAGGAAAGGAGAAGAGTCCATACTAGGAGTTTTGCCTTTTTTTCACGTATATGGCATGACGACTGTAATGAATTTATCGATCATGGAAGGTTTTAAAATGATTTTAATCCCCAAATTTGATTCAACCGAAATTTTGAAAGCGATTGAAAAAGAAAAGCCAACGCTTTTTCCAGGAGTGCCAACGATTTATGTTGCTCTTTTAAATCATAAAGATTTGCGAAAATACGACTTGTCCTCGGTTAAATATTGTATCAGCGGTTCGGCTCCTCTTCCGGTAGAAATTCAGGAGCGCTTTGAAAAAGAAACAGGCGGGAAGCTTGTTGAAGGATATGGACTCTCGGAAGCTTCTCCCGTTACGCATGCAAACTTATTTTATTCAGATGTCAAGAAAAAAGGAAGCATTGGCATCCCTTGGCCCAATACGCATGCAGCCATTTATTCGGCTGAAAAAGAAGGATTTGCAGATGTAAACGAATTCGGCGAGCTTATTGTAAAAGGACCGCAGGTGATGAAAGGCTACTGGAACAACCGAGAGGAAACGGAAGCGGTTTTCAAAGACGGATGGCTTTTTACAGGAGATATCGGCTATATGGATGAAGACGGATTCTTTTATATTGTCGATCGTAAAAAAGATATGATTATTGCTGGCGGGTACAATATTTATCCCCGCGAGATAGAAGAAGTGTTGTATGCTAATGAAAAGGTTAAAGAGGTTGTCGTTGCAGGTGTTCCGGATCCTTACAGAGGCGAGACCGTGAAAGCTTATGTTGTACCAAAGGGAGGAGCACAGCTTACGGAGCAAGAGCTTGACCAATTCGCCCGAAAACATCTTGCCCCGTACAAAGTGCCGAAAAAATACGAATTTCGCGACGAGCTTCCGAAAACAGCAGTAGGAAAAATTTTAAGAAGAAAACTAGTAGAGGAAGAAAGAAAAATATAAAACGGACATCTATCGGTTTTGAACGAGAATAAAAACTTCCCTCAATGCTTGACAAAAAGGCTTAATCTAAATATCATATAAATGAATGACCATTCATTCATTTTGAAGGGAAGATACACGTTGAAAGAAAAAAAGGAAAAATATAAACAAATCATTGATGCAGCTATTGTCGTCATTGCGGAGAACGGCTATCATTCCGCTCAGGTTTCGAAAATTGCCAAACAGGCTGGCGTAGCAGATGGAACGATTTATTTGTATTTTAAAAACAAGGAGGATATTTTAATCTCCCTTTTTCGAGAAAGATTGATGAATCATATCGCTGAAGTGAAAAAAAGCATTGATGCAAAGCAGACTGCTGCAGAAAAATTGTTTGCGCTGATCGAAAAGCATTTTCAAATGCTAGTTCATGATCGGAATTTGGCAGTGGTTCTTCAATTGGAATTGCGGCAAGTAAACAAAGAATTGCGCCGGCGAATAAATGAAATTTTTAAAGAATATTTGAAAGTAATAGACGAAGTGATCGAATTCGGAAAAAAAACGGGAGAGTTTCGACAAGATTTGGATTTAAGGCTGGCAAGACAAATGATTTTTGGGACGATGGACGAAACGGCGACAACGTGGGTAATGAAAGATCAAAAATACGATCTCCTCGCAATTGCAGAAAAAATTCCTGAGCTGTTAATCAACGGCTTTAAAAGCAATCATTCATAAAAAGAGAATGATCAATTTTTAAAAAGGGGATGGGAAAGGTGAATATTTTTGTCCTTATGAAAAGAACTTTTGACACAGAAGAAAAAATTTTAATTGAAAACGGATCAATCTCCGAGGATGATGCAGAATTCATCATAAACCCTTATGATGAATATGCCATTGAAGAAGCGCTGCAGCTTAAGGAGGCTCATGGCGGAGAAGTAACTGTTGTTACAGTAGGATCAGAAGAAAGCGAAAAAGAGCTGAGAACGGCTCTTGCGATGGGATGCGATAAAGCTGTCTTAATAAATATTGAGGAAGATTTGGAAGATGGAGATCAATTTACAACAGCAAAAATTCTATATGAATTTTTGAAGGATAAAGAAGCGGACATTATATTAGCTGGAAACGTTGCCATTGACGGAGGATCTGGCCAAGTAGGCCCCCGTTTGGCGGAGCTTCTTGACATTCCGTATGTCACAACGATCACAAATGTTGAAATAGATGGAAAAAACGTGAAAATTGTGAGAGATGTTGAAGGGGATTCGGAAATCATTGAAACAACACTCCCTCTTTTAGTAACTGCCCAACAAGGTTTAAACGAACCGAGATACCCGTCTTTGCCGGGAATTATGAAGGCAAAGAAAAAACCGCTTGAAGAGTTGGAGCTCGATGATTTAGATCTTGAAGAAGAAGATGTCATGCCGAAAACAAAAACGTTAGAAATTTATTTGCCGCCTAAAAAAGAAGCAGGAAAAATATTGCAAGGGGAACTGCAGGATCAAGTGAAGGAACTTGTTTCTTTATTGAGATCAGAAGCAAAAGTTATTTAGTGGAGACGAATATAGCAGGGGGATGAAAAAATGGCTCGAAAAGTGTTCGTATTGGGAGAAATAAGGGATCAATTTTTAAGGAACGTATCATTTGAAGCGCTTGCAGCCGGCAAGATAATATCCGAAGGCGGAGAGGTGGTCGCCGGATTAATTGGAGAGAACGTTAGAACGCTTGCAAATGACATGATTTATTATGGAGCGGATAGGGTTGTCATCGTGGAAGATGAAAAATTGAAATATTATAGTCCGGACGGGTATTCACAAGCTGTCATGGCGATCATTGACAGTGAAAAGCCTGACGCTATTATTTTCGGACATACGGCATTAGGCAAAGATTTATCTCCAAAAATAGCGGCTAAATTAAACGCAGGTCTTATTTCTGATGCTACCGCTGTAGAAATAGTGGGCGGTAACGTTGTTTTCACAAGACCGATCTATTCAGGAAAAGCTTTTGAGAAAAAAATCATTACGGATGGGATTATTTTTGCGACCGTTCGTCCGAACAATATTCCACCTCTCGAAAAAAATGAATCAAGGAGCGGAGAAGTTGCTTCCATATCGGTAGAAATAAAAGATCTGCGCACGATCGTGCGTGAGGTTGTCCAAAATGCAGCGGAAGGTGTTGACTTATCTGAAGCAAAGGTGATCGTTGCCGGAGGGAGAGGGGTAAAAAGTGCAGAAGGGTTTGAACCGCTAAAAGAATTGGCATCTGTGCTCGGAGGAGCAGTAGGGGCGTCACGCGGAGCCTGTGATGCAAACTATTGTGACTACTCGCTGCAAATCGGACAAACGGGAAAAGTCGTTACACCGGATTTATATATTGCCTGCGGAATTTCTGGAGCCATTCAGCATTTAGCGGGAATGTCGAATTCTAAAGTAATTGTTGCAATCAATAAAGATCCGGAAGCGAACATTTTCAACGTCGCAGACTACGGTATTGTCGGAGATTTATTTGAAGTTGTGCCAATGCTTACGGAAGAATTTAAAAAATTAAAAATCCATTCCTCTTAACGTGTCCTGAATGGACTCGTATTTTTTTGAACAAATCCATTCCTCCTAGTATAAGTGGAGACGGGTCACGACGTACATAAAATACAAAAAATATGAAAAAATAGTTGCAGATCAAAACATTCGCTTCAAGCGAAAGAACATGGTATACTTCACATAGAAAAAGTGAATTAGGAGGAATTAAGATGGCAATTGTAAACGTTACTGACCAGAATTTTTCCCAAGAAACAAGCGAGGGTGTAGTATTGGCAGATTTCTGGGCGCCTTGGTGCGGTCCATGTAAAATGATTGCCCCAGTCCTTGAAGAATTGGATCAAGAACTTGGTGACAAAGTAAAAATTGTTAAGCTTAACGTGGATGAAAATCAAGAAACTGCCGGTCAATACGGAGTCATGAGCATTCCGACGTTAATCGTCTTTAAAAATGGTGAAGCAGTGGATAAAGCGATCGGTTACCAGCCGAAAGAAGCTTTAGCGCAATTGCTTAACAAACATTTGTAATATAAAATATAAAAAGAGGCGCTCACGAAAGTTACCTTTTGGAGCGCCTTCTTGCTTTTAAATGAAAACGGCTGAATAAATCCAGCACAGATTAGAATAAGTTGGAGTGTTTTACCGATGTATGAGCATTTAAAAGAAAAACTTTCGCTTCTTCCGAATAAGCCTGGCTGTTATTTAATGAAGGACAAAAACGGAACCGTCATTTATGTTGGAAAGGCAAAAGTATTGAAAAACCGGGTTCGTTCCTACTTTACTGGATCACATGACGGAAAAACGTTAAGACTCGTTCAAGAAATTGCCGATTTTGAATATATCGTAACATCCTCGAATATTGAGGCGCTTCTATTAGAAATGAATTTAATTAAAAAACATGAACCGAAATACAATGTCAATCTAAAAGATGATAAAAGCTATCCGTATATTAAAATTACTTCCGAGCGCCATCCGCGGCTGATCGTCACACGAAAAGTAAAAAAAGATAAGGGAAAATACTTTGGACCGTATGCAAACGTCCAAGCTGCGAGAGAGACAAAAAAGCTGCTTGACCGCATGTATCCTTTGAGAAAATGCAATTCGCTTCCAGACCGGGTTTGCATCTATTATCATATGGGCCAGTGTCTTGCGCCTTGTGTTCACGAAGTTTCCGAAGAAACGAACAAACAAATGGTGGAAAGCATCATCCGTTTTTTAAATGGTGGATATAAGGAGATCAAAAAAGAATTAACAGAAAAAATGCTGAAATGTGCAGAAAATCTTGAATTTGAAAGGGCAAAAGAATATCGGGACCAAATCGCGCATATCGAAGCAACAATGGAAAAGCAAAAAATGGTTCTCAATGATTTTATTGATCGCGATGTATTTGCTTATTATTACGATAAAGGATGGATGTGCGTCCAAGTATTTTTTATCAGGCAAGGAAAACTGATAGAACGGGATGTGTCCATTTTCCCTCTGTACCAAGAGCCAGAGGAGGAATTTTTAACATTTATTGGTCAATTTTACGCAAAGAACGACCATTTTCTTCCGAAAGAAATAGTCATTCCGGAAGATGTCAATGAGGAAATGGTTCGAGCTTTAGTACAAGTACAGGTCAGCAAACCAAAGAAAGGAAAAAAGAAAGATCTCGTACAGCTAGCTTATCAAAATGCAAAAATTTCGTTAAAAGAGAAGTTTTCACTCATTGAACGAGATGAAGAAAGGACGATCAAAGCAATTGAAAATTTAGGAAAGCAGTTGAATATTCCTACACCACATCGGATTGAAGCTTTTGACAATTCCAATATTCAAGGCGCGGACGCTGTTTCGGCTATGGTTGTTTTCATAGATGGAAAACCTGCGAGAAAAGAGTATCGAAAGTTTAAAATAAAAACAGTCAGCGGGCCTGATGATTATGAATCGATGAGGGAAGTAATTCGCAGGCGATATACTAGAGTGCTGAAGGAGGAGCTGCCGTTGCCGGACCTTATTATTGTTGATGGAGGAAAAGGACAGGTACAAGCAGCTATGGATGTATTAGAAAACGAACTGGGACTTGACGTTCCTGTTGCCGGGCTTGTGAAAGATGACAAGCACAAAACGAGCGATTTGCTTCTCGGCAACCGGGAAGCTGCTGTTCAATTGTCAAGAAGCAGCCAAGAATTTTATTTGCTTCAGCGCATTCAAGATGAAGTGCACCGCTTTGCCATTACGTTTCATCGACAAGTCCGCCAAAAGAATACGTTTAAGTCTGTATTAGATGAAATCCCCGGCATAGGACCTAATCGTAAAAAACAACTGTTAAAATCGTTCGGTTCCGTTGAAAATATTAAAAAGGCATCGCTTGAAGAGCTAAAACAGGCAGGAATGCCTGAAAAAACAGCACAAAACATTTTACAATATTTCAGCGAATAGCGATGTAATAAAACAAATAGGAGGAAGCTTTTAAATCCTCCTACTGCCCTTTCATTCTGTTAAATTTTATCTTTTTCATCCCATTTTACAATGAAAATAACTTTGTTTAAGCGTTTGTTTATCTGTTCATACGCTTCTGTGACGACACCGTTCATACATTCGATTTGCTGCGCGATAAATCCTGCTTCTAGTTGGAAGGATAAATCTTTGAAAAGCTTCATCCTTTTTTCGATCAATTGGCCTGTTAATTCAAATTCCATTTCGTTTTTTTTCTGGCGAATAATATGAAGATCGCCCCATCCGGCTGATGAAAAAAAAGATATAAGTTCTTCTAACGTAGATAATTGAATTTTTCGAGCTAGCTGTTTGCCTGCCCAATACAAAATGGAATGATGCTCTTTTCCTAGAAGTTCAGGAAGTAAATAGTCGCGAAGCAGCAAAACGCTAAAAGGATGTAAGGTTATTTCTTCTAATTCTTTTAATTGATCGTGATATGACAGCTCTTTCAATCGTTTCCCCTCTTTCTAGCGAACAATTATATTATATCAGCTTTCACATAAGATGAAAGAGTTTATAAAATCAATTTCGGATACGGGAAATATTCTATTTTCCGATCAGAAAAAATGATTTTACTGAACAATACTTTGTAGACGTTTTCTTGACGGTACTACTTTATGGGAGTACAATGAATTTGTCCTATTATTTTAAGATTTCGTCATATTTTGTCGGCGGATTTTTACATGCCAAGCAGGGGGAGCAGGAGATTTTTAAGAAATCTTTCAAATTATTAAGATTAGGGGGTAAACGCATATGTCTGGTAACAGAGAATTTGCAAACCGCAGACTACATTCACTTTTAGGTGTTGTACCGATTGGCGTATTTTTAATTCAACACCTGACTGTCAACCATTTCGCCACAAGGGGCGAAGAAGCATTTAACAACGCAGCGCATTTTATGGAAAATTTACCATTCCGCTATTTTCTGGAAATTTTCATTATTTTCCTTCCTCTGTTATACCACGCCATTTATGGGATTTATATTGCTTTCACAGCAAAAAACAATGTAGGCCGCTTTGGCTATTTCCGCAATTGGATGTTCCTGCTTCAACGTGTAACTGGTATTATTACCCTTGTTTTTATTGCATGGCATGTATGGGAAACTCGTATTGCCGCGATGTTTGGGGCTGAAGTTAATTTTGATATGATGGAATCCATTTTAAGCAATCCTGTTAGTTTAGTGTTTTACATAGTAGGCGTTCTTTCAGCGATTTTCCATTTTTCCAACGGTCTATGGTCTTTTGCAGTCAGCTGGGGAATTACGGTTACTCCAAAATCTCAGCTAGTCTCAACTTATGTGACAATAGGTATTTTTGTGTTGCTTTCAATCGTAGGTCTTCGTGCCATTTTTGCGTTTGTCTAATCTAACTAAATTGCGTTCAAGGGAGTGGGCGAAAAAATGAGTAAAGGAAAATTAATTGTTGTCGGCGGCGGCTTGGCTGGCTTAATGGCAACTATAAAGGCTGCGGAAGCCGGGGTGTCTGTTGACTTATTCTCGTTAGTACCTGTAAAACGTTCCCATTCAGTATGTGCTCAAGGAGGGATCAACGGGGCGGTAAATACGAAAGGAGAAGGAGACTCTCCGTGGATCCATTTTGATGATACGATTTATGGCGGAGACTTTTTGGCTAACCAGCCACCGGTTAAAGCGATGTGTGAAGCAGCACCGGGAATTATTAACCTTTTAGATCGCATGGGTGTTATGTTTAACCGTACACCAGAAGGATTGTTGGATTTCCGTCGTTTTGGAGGAACACAGCATCACCGGACAGCGTTTGCCGGAGCAACAACTGGACAACAGCTTTTATATGCATTGGACGAGCAAGTTCGACGTCACGAAGTAGCAGGTCTTGTGACGAAATATGAAGGCTGGGAGTTTTTAGGAATCATACAAGATGATGAAGGACGCTGCCGCGGCATCGTTGCTCAAGATTTAAAATCAATGGAGATTCAAGCTTTCCGTTCGAATGCCGTAATAATGGCGACAGGAGGACCTGGAATTATCTTTGGTAAATCAACAAACTCTGTGATTAATACGGGATCGGCTGCTTCTATCGTTTATCAGCAAGGAGCTTATTATGCAAACGGGGAATTTATACAAATTCATCCGACAGCCATCCCTGGAGATGACAAGCTTCGATTAATGAGCGAGTCTGCACGCGGCGAAGGCGGAAGAATTTGGACATATAAAGACGGAAAACCATGGTATTTCCTTGAAGAAAAATATCCGGCATATGGAAACCTTGTTCCTCGTGATATTGCAACGAGAGAAATATTCCATGTATGTGTAGACTTGAAATTAGGCATTAATGGCGAAAACATGGTATATCTTGATCTTTCTCATAAAGATCCAAAAGAGCTTGATATTAAACTAGGCGGTATTATCGAAATTTATGAAAAATTCATGGGTGAAGATCCAAGAAAAGTGCCGATGAAAATTTTCCCTGCCGTCCATTATTCTATGGGAGGTCTATGGATCGATTACGATCAAATGACAAACATCCCTGGTTTGTTTGCAGCTGGTGAATGCGATTACTCTCAGCATGGTGCGAACCGGCTTGGAGCAAACTCATTGCTTTCTGCAATTTACGGTGGTATGGTTGCAGGACCAAAAGCTGTTGAATATATGAATGGATTGGAAAAATCAGCTGATGATTTACCATCCACATTATATGATGCACGCGTAAAAGAAGAACAAAGCAAATGGGACGAAATCCTGAAAATGGATGGAAACGAAAATGCTTACGTTCTTCATAAAGAGCTTGGTGAATGGATGACGGATAATGTTACAGTCGTACGCTACAATGATAAACTTCTAAAAACAGATGAAAAAATTCAAGAGCTTATGGAACGTTGGGAAAGAATTAATATTAACGATACTGCGAAATGGAGCAACCAAGGCGCAAGCTTTACTCGCCAGTTGAGAAACATGCTTGTGTTGGCTCGGGTTATTACGCTTGGGGCTTATAACCGTAATGAAAGCCGAGGTGCTCACTATAAACCAGAATTTCCGGAACGAAATGATGAAGAGTGGCTCAAAACAACTATGGCAACGTTTGCCGGCTTGAAGGAAGCTCCTAAATTCCACTACGAAGATGTTGATGTATCACTCATTAAGCCTCGTGTGCGTGACTATACGAAGAAACATTAAAAAAGCTGGGAGAAAAGGGGGAGTAAACAATGAGTGAAAAAAAAGTGCGGTTTATTATCACTAGACAGGATCGACCAGACACGGAACCATATCAAGAAGAATTTGAAGTGCCATATCGTCCGAATATGAACGTTATTTCGGCCTTAATGGAAATTCGCCGTAATCCTGTTAATGCCAAAGGCGAAAAAACAACGCCTGTTACATGGGATATGAACTGTTTAGAGGAAGTATGCGGTGCTTGTTCAATGGTCATTAACGGGAAGCCCCGCCAATCATGTACAGCGCTTATTGATCAGCTGGAACAGCCTATTCGTCTCGAGCCGATGCGCACATTCCCGGTTATTCGCGATCTTCAAGTAGACCGCAGCCGCATGTTTGACTCTTTGAAAAAAGTAAAAGCATGGATACCAATTGACGGTACGTATGACTTAGGACCAGGACCAAGAATGCCTGAGAAAAAACGCCAATGGGCATATGAGCTTTCAAAATGTATGACGTGCGGCGTATGCCTTGAAGCTTGTCCAAACGTAAACAGCAAATCGAACTTCATCGGTCCAGCGCCATTATCACAAGTTCGTTTGTTTAACGCTCATCCGACAGGCGCGATGCATAAATCAGAACGCTTGGAAGCTATTATGGGCGACGGCGGACTTGCGAACTGCGGAAATTCCCAAAACTGCGTTCAATCCTGTCCAAAAGGAATTCCGCTTACAACATCGATTGCAGCATTAAATAGAGAAACAACTGTTCACGCATTTCGTAAAATGTTCGGAAGCGACTATATTGACAGCTGATGTATATTGTGAAAAAGGAACACCTTGCAATGTCAAGGTGTTCCTAATTTTAGAAACGGTTGAATCTTTCTCGAACATTTCCTCCTTCAAACGAGTCCCTTTAACGTAAAGAAGCTTCTTTTCGCCTAAAATGCACCTTTCTTTTATGAATCTTGTCACGGTCATCTTTTTGCGATCATACTATATGGTGACAATTTTTAAATCCATCCTGTCGACTGGCTCTCATCTGCAAGGAGGGTTACAATACTTGAATGAGAAGGATTTTCAGCCAAAGCCGCTGCTAACAAAGAGAGAGAGAGAAGTATTTGAGTTATTAGTGCAAGATAAGACTACAAGAGAAATAGCCAGTGAACTTTTCATAAGCGAAAAGACGGTGCGGAACCATATTTCAAATGCTATGCAAAAATTAGGTGTGAAAGGGCGCTCACAAGCAGTCGTAGAACTTCTTCGTATGGGAGAACTAAAGCTTTAAACAGTAGAGGCAGCCTTAGTGGAACTTCGCCGTCGGCTGCCTTTTTTAGATTGATAAGGACAGAGTTTGTTTTACTCTTTTTCTATGAATCATTGGCTTCTTAAAAAGGCTTGTGACTTTTTGAAAAAATTCGTCTTTCCACATTTTGAAAATACGGCTATGCTTGAAATTTTACATAAAAAAATGGAAAATAGATTTGATCTTATCTGTTAATCTTGAAAGAAAGGGTTCCCCGTTATGACGTACGTTTTCAATACTGTTGAAGAAATAGAAAAATCCCTCCGCTGCATAGCTGCGATCTTAAAAAAGAAGGGCCGTGATATTTTAAGCAACTACTCGATTACTCCTCCGCAATTTGACGCGCTTCTGTTATTGAATGAATCAGGAAACATGACAATTGGAGAACTTTCAAATAAAATGTATCTTGCATGCAGCACGATCACGGATTTAATGGATCGAATGGAAAAAAACAACCTTGTTAAAAGGGTGAAAGACGAAAAGGATCGTCGATTAGTCAGGATTCAATTGCTTGAAAATGGACAACGCGTTATCGAGGCTGCATTAGCGAAGCGGCAAGAATATTTAAGAGAAGTTTTGAAAAACTTCTCGGATCAAGAAATTGTTCAATTGGAAAAGCTATTAGCAAAATTGCAACAAGAAATGAAAGAATAGAGGCGATTTTTTGAATAGACCAATTGGAGTTATTGATTCAGGTGTTGGTGGATTAACTGTTGTTAAAGAGTTGATGAGGCAGCTTCCAAAAGAAGAATTAATTTATTTGGGTGATACCGCCCGATGTCCGTACGGCCCGAGGCCGAAAACGGAAATTCGACAATTTACATGGGAGCTGACCAACTATTTAATTTCAAACTTTCATATCAAAATGCTTGTCATTGCTTGTAATACTGCAACAGCAGTTGTATTAAAAGAAATTCAAGAACAACTTGATATCCCTGTGATTGGTGTAATTCAACCAGGGGCAAGAGCTGCCATAAATGCTACACGCTCAGGCCATATTGGTGTAATCGGAACAAAAGGAACTATATCGAGCGGCGCGTACGTTCGTGCGCTCAAAACGATTAATAGTTCCGTCATTGTGGAGAGTCTCGCTTGCCCTGAGTTTGTGCCGTTAGTAGAAAGCGGCGAATTTGAAGGTGAACGGGCGGAATATATTGTTGCAGAATCTTTACTTCCTTTTAAAGGAAAGAGAATTGATACGCTTATTTTAGGATGCACACATTATCCTCTATTACGGCCTTTAATTCAAAAATATATCGGGAAAGACGTAAAAATAATCACCTCGGGAGATGAAACAGCCCGGGAAGTGAGCGCTATTTTATCCTTTCATCATTGTTTAAACCAAGAGGATGGCAATAAAAACCACAAATTTTTAACTACTGGGTCGAAACAAATGTTTCAAAAGATTGCTTCAAAATGGTTCGGTCATCACATTGATCATGTAGAAAGTATAACTTTAACGAAAACAGTTTGCTCTAAATGAGCAAGCTGTTTTTTTGTCCATTGAATTTTTGGTTGGAGCTGGTCTATTTTTTTTCAATGCTCGTATACATAGTAGTACAAACTGCCTTAGGAGGGATTGTTATGCCAAAAAACAGATGGGTGAATGTGACAGCAGCAGTTTTGGCTACTTTTGTTTTGCTTTCAGGGTGTTCTTCATTTGGAAGCAAGAGTTCAAAACAAGAAATAGATCCGCCGCAGGATATTACCTATTTGGAGGACGGGGATCAGCTTGATCAGCAATTAGACTCAGCGAAATCAACGTCCGACAAAGAGGAATCCTCAAAGGAAACGGTGAAAAGAGTTCTGTATTTAATTGACAAAAACGGAATGGTCGTTCCACAAACATTGGAGCTGCCTAACACGAAGGAAGTAGCCAAACAAGCCGTTGAATATTTAGTGGCTGGAGGGCCCGTTTCAAACATTCTCCCGAACGGGTTCCGTGCGGTATTGCCGGAAGATACAGTTGTTAAAGGAGTAGATATTAAAGACGGAACGGCTATTGTAGATTTCTCAAATGAATTTACTAACTACAAGCCGGAAGATGAAGAAAAAATTTTGCAGGCAATTACATGGACATTAACCCAATTTAAAAATATTAATAAAGTAAAGCTCTGGGTGAACGGCCATGAACTGAAAGAAATGCCAGTAAAGGGAACCCCAATCGGCGAAGGAACGACTAGAAAAGACGGCATCAATATTGATACGAGCGATGCTGTTGATATTACGGATACTCATCCTCTAACCGTGTATTATATTGGGGAAGAAGGGGATAACGTATATTATGTTCCCGTGACAAAGAGGATCAGCAATGAAGAAAAAGACGAAGTCGTAGCTGCTGTTAACGCATTAGTTGAAGGTCCAGACCGTTCAAGCGGATTATTAAGCGAGTTTCAGTCTGAAGTGAAGCTGATTGAAAAGCCAAAATATGAAGACGGTCAAGTCACTTTAAACTTCAACGAAGCGATTTATGGAAGCTATGATGAGGAGAAAAAGATCGTTTCCAATCATGTTATAAACTCCCTTGTGCTTACATTGACGGAGCAGGAAGGAATAGAAAAAGTAGCACTAAAAGTGAACGGCAAGCAAGACCTTGTGAATGAAGATGGAAAAAGTTTGTCAGAGCCAGTGTCAAGACCTGAAAATGTAAACACAGGTAGTTTTTAAACATCTATTTTTGATATACTATAAGAATGAGACTTTAGAGGCGAGCATGATAGCTGCCTCTTCTTTCATGTTTTCGTACATTGCAGTTGGTAGGAGGGAAAACAATGCGCCTTGATGGCAGAAATCAAGATGAGTTAAGAGAAGTCACAATAGTAACGGATTATTTGAAGCATCCGGAAGGGTCTGTTTTAATAACGGTTGGAGATACAAAAGTGATATGCAGCGCAAGTGTAGAAGACCGTGTCCCTCCTTTTATGAGAGGTGAAGGGAAAGGATGGATTACCGCAGAATACTCCATGCTTCCGCGTGCAACGGCTCAAAGAACGGTCCGGGAAGCATCAAAAGGAAAAATCTCCGGAAGGACAATGGAAATTCAACGGCTGATTGGAAGAAGCTTGCGTGCAGTAGTTGATTTGGAGAAACTGGGTGAAAGAACATTATGGATTGATTGCGATGTAATTCAAGCGGACGGGGGAACGAGAACGGCTTCCATAACAGGTTCTTATGTTGCAATAAATCTCGCTCTCGGTAAATTATTCAATGACGGTGTACTAGATACATATCCAGTAACAGATTTTTTAGCAGCTACGTCTGTAGGGATCGTTCCTGAACACGGAGTCATTTTAGATTTGAATTATGAAGAGGACTCAGCGGCAAAAGTTGATATGAATGTTGTTATGACATCAAGCCGCCATTTTGTTGAATTGCAGGGAACTGGGGAAGAATCCACGTTTTCAAAAGAAGAGCTGAACTTACTGTTGGAATATGCTGAAAAAGGAATTTTGGAACTAATCGAAAAACAAAAAGCGGCATTAGGGGAATGGACTGCAAAAATTATCAATAACAGGGATCAGCGGGAAGAGGGATGCTCATGAAAGAATTGGTGATCGCCACCAAAAACAAAGGGAAAATCGAAGAATTTCGCGCGATGTTAGAAAAAAAAGGAATACAGGTCAAGTCACTGTTGGATTATCCGAATTTGCCAGATGTTGAAGAAACCGGCCAAACTTTTTATGAAAATGCTGTTCTAAAAGCGGAGACAATCAGCCAATTGCTTAATAAACCCGTTGTTGCAGATGATTCCGGGCTTTCGATTGATGCTTTAAATGGTGAACCGGGGGTTTATTCGGCCCGATATGCAGGAAATGAAAAAGATGATCAAAAAAATATTCAAAAGGTTTTAAAAAAAATGGAAGGCGTTGAAAATCGAAAAGCAAGGTTCATATGTGTTTTGGCGTTTGCTGCTCCAGACCTTGAAACGATGACGGTGGAAGGTGTGTGTGAAGGACAAATTACAACTGAACCTCGCGGTGACAATGGCTTTGGATATGATCCTATTTTTCTTGTGGACGGCAAAGAAAAAACGATGGCTCAACTAGAGCAGTTCGAAAAAAACAAAATCAGCCATCGTGCAAAAGCTTTGAAGAAACTAGAAAAATTAATAGGCGATTGGGGAGAGGCTAATCGTGAAAGTTTTAATTATAAGTGATAGTCACGGTCTTACGGATGAGCTTGTGGAAATTAAGAAAAGGCATATAAACGAAGTAGAAGCAATCATCCATTGCGGTGATTCAGAGCTGAATGATGGAGCGGAACAAATTCAAGATATGTTGATCGTGAAAGGAAATTGCGATTTCCTTGGAAGCTTCCCGAATGAAATCATTGAAACAATCGGAACCTATCGCTTTTTTATCACCCATGGCCATTTATATTCTGTCAAAACGACTTTAATGAAATTAAAATATCGTGCAGAGGAAGCGCAAGCGAACATTGTTTGTTTCGGCCATTCGCATATAGCCGGAGCCGAGCTTGTAGACGGGAAATTGTTTATTAATCCAGGAAGTATTTTCCTTCCGAGGATGAGAAATGAAAAAACTTATGCTATACTAGAATTGATGAATGGCCAAGCAATTGTAGATTTTTACAATCTTCATGGAGAGAAAATTTCAAACTTGTCCACTAAATTCCAATTTGCTTAACCACTCTTCCTTGAGGGAGAATTTTTCTCCCTCAAAAAATTTTTTTAAAAAAGTAGTTGACATACTTTTAGCATGAAATTATAATAAACATTGTCTTTCGAAAAAATAATAAAAAATTATCCAATGTCCCAGTAGCTCAGCTGGATAGAGCAGCGGCCTTCTAAGCCGTCGGTCGGGAGTTCGAATCTCTCCTGGGACGCCATTTATGTTAATTTTGAATAGGATGAATTTATTACATAATGCTCATAAATATTGATATGTCAATATTTATGAGCTTTTAATTTTTGCTTTTCTGATAAAGAGTTTGAACATTTTATCGGGTTTGATATTGTAGATCTTAATAAATACAATGAACATGCTTTAGAACAATTAGTAATTTAAAAAAATAATTAATACAGTTTATTAGACAGAGTAAGGATTTAGCTTGCTCTGCTTTTTATCGTTTCAATGTTTAAAAATTTATTGCTGCAGGCCTATGGTTTCTATGCATTAAAAGACTAGCATGTGTATAAGCGAAATCCGTGGATGCAAATCCAATTCTAAGCTCCATTTAAAAAGATTTGAGGCTTTTCACTGA
This sequence comes from Aeribacillus sp. FSL W8-0870, assembly GCF_037963755.1. Classification (NCBI taxonomy): domain Bacteria; kingdom Bacillati; phylum Bacillota; class Bacilli; order Caryophanales; family Bacillaceae; genus Aeribacillus; species Aeribacillus sp. FSL W8-0870. The sequence goes on along the minus strand of NZ_CP150165.1, from coordinate 2,985,511 downwards.
GGAGGAGTTCACATCTAATAAGTGACGCCCAAAACAGCAATGTCATTATTTCCTAAGTTATTGCAGTTTTATTTGCTTTTGTATTTTCTTCGGCAATTTTTGAAAAACAAGTTCGTAGGAACGAAAAATCAGGTTTTCCAAAATTTCCTCCGGGATGTTCGTGTTAAAATATATTGAGATCCAATGATTTTTGTTCATATAGTAGCCTGGAATGACGCCATCGTAATTTTCTCTTAATTGTTCAGAATGATGCGGATCACATTTTAACGTGATGATTGGCTTTCCTTCAGAATCACATCCTATAATCGCAAATATTTTGCCTCCCACTTTATATCGGTCTGCTTCCCAATCAATTTGGTAATCATGAACAGAACCGGGAAGTTTGAGACAGAAAGATTCAAGCTTTTGTTTGTTCATCATATAATCTCCTCCACCATATATTGTTCCAAATATTTTTTATACAACATACTTTGTCTTTTTTCCTTCTTCCGAAATTGCTCGTTTCAAGTGAAGGGCTTTTATTTAAAATCGAATAACGTTCAAGGTTTTAGAACATACATATGCTGCATTACTGTTTAAAACAGATTACAGCCCTCTTTCTGAAGTGTTCGGGTTGCCGAGCCTTTAAGAAAAACTGGTGTAATTTCGAATAAAATGGATGTTTTTTCTTTTGCCGCATTTGTTGAAAACGTTGGCTATTCAAATTAATTTAAATAAAATATTACGCACATTTTGCCTAATGGTTTGGAATCGATATTTATTTCAATTTAGAGCATAAAAAATTTTCATTGTATTATAAAATGTTGAAATAATGAGTTTGTAAACGTTACCAAAAAACTGTTTCATAAAAATAATCAAATAATTCATAAAAATGGTGTTGACACTTTTGAAAAATCAGCGTATTATAAGGCTCAAACATAAATTTTCGTATAAGGATTGAATGTAAAAATTTATAGATGAAAACGATGAAGAGGATTAGTAATCTTTGGTTAAGATAACTCCAGAGAGCCGGGGGAGCTGAAAACCGGCGTTATCACCAAGGATGAACTCGCCTCCGAGTGCCTTTTCGAAAGCGGACAGCGAGTAGGATTGGCCGGGTGCATCCCAATGCACTCGTTAGGAAAAGAACGGATATTCCGTTCATGAGGTGATCGATTTGATCACGAAGAAGGGTGGTACCGCGGGAATTCAACCTTCTCGCCCCTTTGGCCTGCTATAAGTGGGTTTCATAGGGGCGGGAAGGTTTTTCATTATCTAAAAATTCTATCACATCTGTTTAAAAGGAGGATATATTCATGACTGCGAATGTACAGTTGGATGAGTTGAAAACCAAATGTACAACAACAACCATGACGGGGTCGGAAATGCTCATCGAAGCCTTAAAAAGGGAAAATGTAGAAGTCATTTTCGGCTATCCCGGTGGAGCCGTTTTGCCAATATATGATAAGCTATATAATTCTGGAGTCTTTCACGTCTTAACAAGACACGAGCAAGGAGGAATCCATGCTGCTGAAGGATATGCACGTATATCCGGAAAACCGGGTGTCGTCATTGCCACTTCAGGACCTGGTGCAACCAACTTAGTGACAGGGCTTGCGGATGCATTAATTGATTCTTTGCCGCTCGTCGTCTTTACAGGGCAAGTAGCAACAACTGTGATCGGTTCTGATGCTTTCCAAGAAGCAGATGTGATCGGAATTACCATGCCCGTTACAAAACATAATTATCAAGTTCGAGATATAAATGATTTACCGAGAATTGTTAAAGAAGCGTTTCATATCGCAACAACTGGAAGACCAGGACCTGTATTGATCGATATTCCAAAAGATATTTCACAGGCGGAAGGCAATTTCGAATATGATATGGAATTGTCATTGCCTGGCTACCAGCCGAAATTAGAGCCGAATTACTTGCAAATCCGCAGGCTGGTGGAATCGGTCAGCAGTGCAAAAAAACCGGTGATTTTAGCTGGTGCCGGCGTTCTCCATGCCAATGCTGCGAATGAACTGAGAGAATATGTTGAGCAGCAGCAAATTCCGATCACAAACACTCTACTTGGATTAGGAAGTTTCCCAGCGGATCATCCTCTATTTTTAGGAATGGCAGGAATGCATGGAACATACGCGGCTAACATGGCTCTTTATGAATGCGACTTATTGATTAGCATCGGAGCCCGCTTTGATGACAGAGTAACAGGAAATCTTAAACATTTTGCGCCTAATGCAACTGTAGCACATATTGACATTGATCCTGCCGAAATTGGTAAAAATGTTCCCACACAAATTCCGATTGTCGGCGACGCGAAGCAAGTATTGAAGCTTTTGATCGAGCAGGAAGGAAATAAAGGCGATCATCAAGAGTGGATTCAGCATCTTGCTGAATATAAAAAAGAATATCCATTATGGTATGAAAAATCTGAAAATGAAATCAAACCTCAAGAAGTGATCGAAGAAATTTATAAACAAACAAAAGGAGAAGCAATTGTTACAACAGATGTAGGCCAGCATCAAATGTGGGCTGCGCAATATTATCGCTTTAATTCGCCAAACAGATGGGTGACATCGGGCGGACTTGGAACGATGGGCTTTGGACTCCCTTCAGCTATCGGCGCGCAATTTGCTGACCGCAACAGAACGGTTGTCGCGATATTGGGTGATGGAGGGTTCCAAATGACCTTCCAAGAGCTTGCGGTAATCAAAGAGCACAATTTGCCAATCAAAGTAATCGTTCTGAACAACAATTCGCTCGGTATGGTTCGCCAATGGCAAGAACTCTTTTATGAAAAACGTTATTCTCATTCCGTCTTTCAAACGCAGCCTGATTTTATTAAATTGGCAGAAGCGTTTGGAATAAAAGGAGTAAGAATCCAAAATCATCAAAATCTTAAGACAGTGTTGGAAAAAAGCTTTGCAAACAGAGAGCCGGAGCTGATTGAAATCGTCGTAGCACCGGAAGAAAACGTATATCCAATGATTGCTCCTGGCAAAGGACTGAATGAAATGGTGGGGATAAAGAAATGAAGCGAATCATTACGCTGACTGTCATGAATAGATCAGGAGTTTTAAACCGAATTACTGGCCTGTTTACGAAAAGACACTATAATATCGAAAGCATTTCTGTCGGCCATTCGGAAATAGAAGGCGTTTCGCGAATTACATTTGTTGTAAATGTTAAAGAAGAAAAAGAAGTTGAACAAATTACAAAGCAATTAAATAAGCAAATTGATGTGTTGAAAGTGATGGATATCACAAATCAATCAATTGTTGCAAGAGAACTAGCATTAATTAAAGTTGTTGCAAATCCATCGACAAGAATGGAAATATACGGTGTGATCGAACCGTTTCGCGCATCGATCATTGATGTTAGCAGAGACAGCGTTGTCGTACAGGTAACAGGTGAGCCGAACAAAATTGAAGCGCTGATTGACTTATTGAAACCGTACGGCATCAAGGAAATAGCCAGAACAGGACTGACAGCTTTTCCTCGCGGTACACAAAAGCTGCAGCAGTCCGAAAAAACTTTTTCAATCGTCTAATACATTTTTAAATATAGTAAAACATTTAAGAAAGGGAGATGTACAAATGACAAAAGTATACTATAACGGAGATATTAACGGAGCTGTATTAGAAGGGAAGAAAGTAGCGATTTTAGGATATGGTTCTCAAGGTCACGCGCATGCTTTAAATTTAAAAGAAAGCGGCGTAGATGTAGTAGTTGGCGTTAGAAAAGGTAAATCATTTGAAAAAGCTCAAGAGGATGGATTGGAAGTTAAAACAGTTCGTGAAGCTGTTGAAGAAGCAGACATTATCATGGTGCTTGTTCCGGATGAAAAGCAAAGAGAGCTTTATGAAAATGAAGTGAAGCCGGGACTAAAAGCAGGAAATGCTCTCGTATTTGCCCATGGATTTAACGTTCATTTCAATCAAATTGTTCCGCCAAGCGATGTGGATGTATTTTTAGTTGCACCTAAAGGCCCAGGTCATCTTGTGCGAAGAACTTACACTGAAGGAGCTGGGGTTCCGGCATTGATTGCTGTAGAACAAAATGTAACAGGTCAAGCGAAAGAATTGGCTTTAGCATATGCAAAAGCAATCGGATCCGCACGTGCCGGCGTTCTTGAAACAACGTTTAAAGAAGAAACAGAAACGGATCTTTTCGGTGAGCAAGCAGTTCTTTGCGGCGGGTTAACATCCCTTGTGAAAGCTGGATTTGAAACGCTTGTTGAAGCAGGTTACAAGCCTGAAGTTGCATATTTTGAATGTTTGCACGAACTAAAATTAATTGTGGATTTACTGTATGAAGGCGGACTTTCCAACATGAGATACTCCATTTCCGATACAGCTCAATGGGGTGATTTTGTATCTGGACCGCGCGTAATCGATGCGCATGTAAAAGAAAACATGAAAGCTGTATTGAATGATATTCAAACTGGAAAATTTGCGAAAGAATGGATTTTGGAAAACCAAGTAGGAAGACCACAGTTTAACGCGATCAACAATCGTGAAAATGAGCATCAAATTGAACAGGTCGGAAGAGTGTTAAGAGACATGATGCCGTTTGTAAAGCCTAAAAATAAGGAAGCGGTGGTAACTGGTGCGAAAAATTAACTTTTTTGACACAACCTTAAGAGATGGCGAGCAATCCGCTGGAGTAAACCTAAACTTAAAAGAAAAATTAGAAATCGCAAAACAGCTGGAACGAGTTGGAATGGACATTATTGAGGCAGGCTTTCCTGCCTCCTCTCCAGGCGATTTTCGCTCAGTACAGGAAATTGCCAGAACAATCAAAAATTCTTCTGTTACAGGATTGGCGAGATCTGTTAAAGGAGATATCGATGCGGCGTGGGAAGCATTGAAAGACGGGGCGGAGCCAAGACTTCATACGTTTATTGCAACATCGCCTGTTCATCGGGAATATAAATTGAAAATGACGAAGGAGCAAGTGATCGAGCGTGCAGTAGAATCCGTCAAATATGCAGCGAAATTTTTCCCTATTATACAATGGTCTGCAGAGGATGCCTGCCGCACTGAACTCGATTTTTTGGCGGAAATTGTTGAAAAAGTGATTGAAGCCGGCGCGAAAGTCATCAATATTCCTGATACTGTAGGCTATATCACTCCGATTGAATATGGCAAAATATTTGAATATTTAAAACAAAATGTGAAAAACATTGATCAAGTCATTTTGTCCGCTCATTGCCACGACGATTTAGGAATGGCAGTAGCGAACGCTCTCAGCGCTGTAGAACATGGAGCAGGACAAATTGAAGGTACGATTAACGGAATTGGAGAGCGTGCGGGCAATTCAGCTTTAGAGGAAGTGGCTGTCGCTCTGTACATTCGAAAAGACTATTACAAAGTTGAAACAAACATCCGCTTAAATGAAATTAAGAGAACAAGTGATTTAGTGAGCAAATTGACAGGAATGATAGTTCCGCCAAACAAAGCGATCGTCGGGAAAAACGCTTTTGCCCATGAATCTGGCATACATCAAGACGGTGTGCTGAAAGAAAAAACAACATATGAGATCATATCTCCTGAACTTGTTGGGGTACAGTCCAACAGTTTAGTATTAGGAAAACATTCTGGTCGTCACGCATTTCGGGTAAAGCTCAAGGAATTAGGCTTTACAATGGATGAAGAAGCGACAAATCGTTTATTCACTGCTTTTAAGGAACTTTCTGAAAAGAAAAAAGAATTGACGGAAGATGATCTTGTAGCTCTTGTATTAGAAGAACAATTAACAGGTGAAGAAGGAACATATGAACTTTGTGCGCTGCAGGTAACATATGGTACGACTGGAGTCCCGTCTGCCACTGTGACGCTGAAAACGAAAGAAAACGAGGAAATTCAAGAGGCTGCGACAGGAAATGGAAGCGTAGAAGCTATTTACAATACGTTAGAACGCTGTTTGAAGCAGTCCGTCACTTTGCTGGACTACCGAATCCAATCTAATTCAGGAGGACGCGATGCGTTAGCGCAAGTATATGTAAAAGTTAACGTGGACGGAATTGAAATGGGAGGACGCGGCATTGCCCAGGATGTGCTTGAAGCATCTGCCAAAGCCTATCTAAATGCTGTCAACAGGGCGATATTACTCAAACATACAGCGAAGGAAAAACATCAGGCGACTGTATAAAATCATGAAAGGGGTGGAACGTGATGAAGAAAAAAATCGCTGTTTTGCCGGGAGACGGCATTGGAAAAGAAGTAGCGAACGGAGCTATTGAGGTTTTAAAGGCTATTGGACAATATTACAAACATGATTTTGAATTTGAATTCGGCTTAATTGGCGGAGAAGCGATAGATAAGTGCGGGACACCTCTTCCTGAAGAAACGATTGAATTATGTCGTTCAAGCGATGCGGTTTTATTAGGAGCTGTAGGCGGTCCGAAATGGGATAAAAATCTTCCTGAACTCCGTCCGGAAAAAGGATTGCTAGGCATTCGAAAAGAGTTGGACTTATTTGCAAATATCCGCCCTGTTCAAACTTATAAAGCCCTTCAAGAAATATCTCCGTTAAAGGGAGAAAAAATAGAAGATGTTGACTTGGTGATTGTACGCGAATTGACAAGCGGACTTTATTTCGGGAAACCGAGTGAAAGAATCGTTTCAGACGGAGAAGAAGCAGCGGTTGACACGCTTTTTTATAAACGGAAAGAAATTGAACGCATTTTGGAAACAGCTTTTCAAATGGCGCAAAAACGCCGAGGAAAAGTAACGTCTGTTGATAAGGCAAACGTGCTTACAACTAGCAAGCTTTGGCGTGAAATTGCCGAAGAATTGGCTTCTAAATACCCTGATGTCACATTGGAGCATATGCTTGTTGATAATGCGGCCATGCAATTGATCCGCATGCCAAGCCAGTTTGATGTGATTGTGACGGAAAATATGTTCGGTGACATTTTAAGCGATGAAGCATCCATGATTACTGGATCGTTGGGCATGCTTCCTTCAGCAAGCTTATCAAACAGTGGATTGCACTTATATGAACCAGTGCATGGATCGGCTCCTGACATTGCCGGCCAAAACCTGGCAAACCCTGTCGGAATGATTTTATCTGGTGCGCTCATGCTCCGCTATTCCTTTGATCTTCATGAAGAAGCTAGAGCCATTGAAAAAGCGGTTAAACACGTGTTGGATTCCGGAAAGTGCACGAGAGATTTAACAAATAATGAAGGTGCATTTATTCATACAACTGAAATGGTGGAAGAAATCAAAGAAGTGCTTGCGAACGATTATGCACTATTAAATATTATCGATTCCTATGAATAAAATGGGGGGGTGTGGGCTTTTCCGGGAGGAGAAGCTCACCGTTTTCTTAATAGATACAAAACAGGAAATAGGGGGAAAAAGAAAATGAAGCCTCGAAACATAATAGAAAAAATCTGGGATGATCATGTGGTCGTAAGGGAAGAGGGAAAACCGGATCTGCTTTATATTGACCTTCATCTCATACATGAAGTTACATCACCGCAAGCTTTTGAAGGATTGAGACAAAACGGACGGAAAGTGAGACGTCCTGATCTCACCTTTGCCACAATGGATCATAATATCCCAACCGTGAACCGCTTTGTCATTGAAGATGATGTAGCTAAAAACCAAATAAGTGCTTTAGAAAGAAACTGCCAAGAATTTGGAATTACTCTGGCAGGATTAGACAGCGATGATCAAGGAATTGTCCATGTTATCGGTCCGGAATTAGGGCTTACTCTTCCAGGAAAGACTATTGTATGCGGAGACAGCCATACATCGACACACGGCGCTTTTGGGGCGCTGGCATTTGGAATCGGAACAAGTGAAGTAGAACACGTTTTGGCCACTCAAACATTATGGCAGCACCGTCCGAAAACTTTGCAAGTGAAAGTGACAGGATCTTTGTCAGAAGGAGTCACGGCCAAAGACGTCATCCTTTACATTATTGGAAAATTTGGTGTTGATTTCGGTACAGGCTATGTTATTGAATATTCGGGTGAAGTGATTGAAAGCTTATCAATGGATGAACGGATGACTATTTGCAATATGTCAATCGAAGCAGGTGCCCGCGCCGGTTTAATAGCTCCGGATGAAACAACCTTTAATTATATAAAAGGAAGAAAATATGCTCCGAAAGGGGAAGAGTTCGAAAAAGCAGTTGCTTACTGGAAATCTTTAAGATCTGATCCAGGAGCTACATTTGATAAAACGATTGAAATCCGCGGGGAAGACATCGCACCGATGGTTACCTGGGGTACAAATCCAAGCATGGTGCTGCCTGTTGACCATTCGATTCCGACACTTGAGGATGCACGCAATGAAAATGAAGCAGCTTCCTTCAAACGGGCGTATGAGTACATGGGACTTGAACCGGGAACGAACATTCAAGACATTGAAATCGATTATGTATTCATTGGATCATGTACAAACTCAAGACTAACTGATTTGCGTGCAGCGGCGAATGTAATTAAAGGACGAAAGGTTGCTCCAAATGTGAAAGCGATCGTAGTTCCAGGCTCCCAAAAAGTAAAACAAGCAGCAGAACAAGAAGGATTGCATGAAGTTTTCATCAATGCTGGTTTTGAATGGAGAGATTCTGGATGCAGCATGTGTTTAAGCATGAATAACGATGTCGTGCCTCCTGGAAAACGATGTGCGTCTACTTCCAACCGCAACTTTGAAGGACGTCAAGGGAAAGGGGCAAGAACTCACTTAGTGAGTCCTGCAATGGCAGCACTGGCAGCAATTTATGGTAAGTTTGTTGATATTCGGACAGAGAAGCTTGAAGCAGTAAAATGAGGAGGGAAGAAGCAGCATGCAGCCTTTTACAACATTAACTAGCCATATTGCAGTATTAAATAGAACAAATGTGGATACGGACCAAATCATTCCGAAACAATTTTTAAAACGAATTGAACGGACAGGTTATGGAAGATTTGCTTTTTTTGATTGGAGATATTTAGATAATGGTGAGGAAAATCCACAATTCGAGTTAAATCAGCCAGTCTACAAAGGCGCACAAATTTTGCTAGCTGGCGAAAATTTCGGTTGCGGTTCATCAAGAGAGCATGCTCCATGGGCTTTAGCAGACTTTGGTTTCCGCGCAATTATCGCGCCTAGCTTCGCAGATATTTTTTATCAAAACTGTTTAAAAAACGGAATCCTGCCGATACGGGTCAATGAAGAAGTGTTTGAAACATTGCTCAAAAAAGCGGAAGGAAATGTGTACGAATGCACGATTGATTTAGAGCAGCAAAAAGTATTTGATCAAGAAGGATTTGAGTTTCATTTTGACATTAATGAGCATTGGAAGGAAATGCTTTTAAATGGACGCGACGAAATAGGATTTACATTATTATATGAAGAGCAGATCAGCCAATTTGAACAAAAGGCAAAAGCGTGGGGATGATGATTGCATCCTCCGCTTTTTCTTGTGCGCCCGGCATGGGTGTAATCTATAGGGTGAAAGTCCCGAGCTGCGAAGGCAGAAGTAGCAGTTAGCTTAACGCAAGGGTGTCCGTGGTGACGCGGAATCTGAAGGAAGCGAGCGGCAAACTTCCGGTCTGAGGAACACGAACTTCATATGAGGCTAGGTATCACTGGGTGAGTTTGCAAGACAAAACAAAGCCCTTTCTGCCGAAGGTGATACAGAGTAAATGAAGCAGATGGATGGAAGGAAAGATTACACTCTTACCCGGGGAGGTCTGGCTGGCACGCCAAGTAACCTTGGTAACCTATCTAGTGATAGATAGCTGAACAGTCAGAAGTCAGCAGAGGTCATAGTATTAGTTGGTCTAGAACAACTAAGAAGGACCGAACAATTAAGAGAGAATAGCCCTTGGCATTCAGTGAGTCATGATGAACACAGAAAACGTAGTACCTCACTTGAGGGAGGAAGCGGTGAATCCCGTGGGAGATCTCTTGGAGGGTGGAGTGACCACTGGCATAAAGAGAACAGCTATTCACGGAAGTTATAAAGACTTGCGTCAATTATCTTAATTGAACCGCCGTATACGGAACCGTACGTACGGTGGTGTGAGAGGACGGGAGTTAATCGCTCCCTCCTACTCGATTTGATTCTTGTTTTCTCGTTGCTCAGCTGGTAAACTTGTAGCAAAATCATAAAGAGGTTTTCTACAATGAAAAAAGCGAATGGAAAAATCATTCCCTTTCCCCGACTTAATGAACGATTGATTGAAAAAGGAATGAATGCGTTACATAATAAACAATTTGAACAAGCGCTCGACCTTTTTTTAGAGGCGAGATCTTGGAATTCAAATCACCCTGATATTGAAATAGGAATTGCTTTATGCTTAATGGAGCTTGGAGAATATCAGGAAGCAAAACAAATTTGTAAAAAAATGCTTCACGAAGCAAAAGGAAATTATTTTGAAATATTGCAGATGTATTTAACGATTTTAGTACAGCTTGGACAATATGATGAGGTAAAAACGACGATTGAAGCGGTTTTGGAAGAAAATAAACTTCCGGCAGCACATGCAGAACAGTTTTACAAGCTGCTTCATTTTAGCCGGAGGATGAGCGAAGAGCAAATCAGTCCAGAACCGAATGACGATGATCTTTTCAGCAGGCTGGACAAGCAAATTTCCTACATACATTCGATCAAAAATAATAATAATGTTAAAAAAAATTTACATACGATTGAAGAGATGCTTCAGTCAAAAACGGTCCATCCGGTTGTGAAAACAATGCTGCTGCAAATATTGCGAGATCATGAAATAGCACGAATAATGACCGTTGAGAAATTCGGGGAAACTACCGCTGTAAATCCTATCCATCTTCAAGATTTATTAGAAATGACGTTTGCCAAAAAAGTGCTCAATCTTTTGGACGATTTTTTAGGAAATGAAAATCCAACCCTTTTCGAAGCTGTAAAAGATATATGGATTCGTCATTTATATGTCATGTATCCTTTTCATCCTAAACCGGAAAATGCAAATATTTGGGCAGCAGCGCTTCATTACGTTGGCTACGAAATTTTTGGGATCGTCATCAAGCTGACGGAAGTTGAGCGGATTTACAACATAAAAAGTGCTGAGTTTATTTCAGTTTGCGATAAAATTAGACAAATTGAAGAAATTTCAAACATTAGATGGTAGAGTCCTATTGAAAGGATTGAATCCTATGGTATAATAAAATGGTTGTAAAATGTATATTTTTTGTATGCACCTTTCTTGCTATTGGTGCCGGTTATCCTTTTTTGACATATTTATTTTATGGCTTGTTTCTTTACGGACAAGGCATATAAAAAATTTTTATCGTGTACTCACGAATAATATTTATAGATTGTTGGAGGGAAACAAATGTCAGTTAAATGGGAAAAATTAGAGAAAAACGAAGGAGTCTTAACCGTTGAAGTAGATGCACAAACATTTAAAGAAGCGCTGGATCGAGCATTTAAAAAAGTTGTAAAAAATGTAGCTGTTCCAGGATTCCGCAAAGGAAGAGTGCCGCGCCCTATTTTTGAAAAGAGATTCGGTGTTGAGGCGCTATATCAAGATGCGCTTGATATTTTGCTTCCAGAAGTTTACCCAAAAGCGGTTGAAGAAGCTGGAATTGAACCGGTAGACCGTCCTGAAATTGATATTGAACAAATTGAAAAAGATAAACCGCTTATTTTTACGGCTAAAGTAACGGTCAAACCAGAAGTGAAACTTGGCGAATATAAAGGTTTGGATGTCCAAAAAGAAGATACAACCGTTACGGATGAAGATGTGGAAAACGAATTAAAACAGCTTCAAGAACGGCATGCTGAATTGGTTGTGAAAGAAGAAGGAAAAGTGGAAGAGGGAGATACAGTCGTCCTCGACTTCGAAGGTTTTGTTGACGGCGAAGCGTTTGAAGGCGGAAAAGCTGAGAATTATTCTTTGGAAGTCGGCTCCGGCACATTTATCCCTGGTTTTGAAGATCAGTTGATCGGGCTTGAAGCAGGCGAAGAAAAGGATGTAGAAGTAACGTTCCCTGAAGAATATCATGAGGAAAAGCTTGCTGGAAAACCGGCTGTCTTTAAAGTGAAAATTCATGAAATCAAAACGAAAGAACTCCCTGCATTGGATGATGAATTTGCAAAAGATGTAAACGATGAGGTTGAAACACTTGAAGAATTAAAGGCGAAAATTAGAGAGCGTTTAGAAGAGCAAAAGAACACACAAGCTGAAAATAAACTTCGTGATGAACTTGTTGAAAAAGCTGCAGAAAATGTTGAAGTGGACATTCCGCAAGTGATGATTGACAATGAACTTGAAAGAATGATGAATGAATTTCAACAACGCTTGCAATTGCAAGGCTTGAACTTAGAACTGTATTACCAATTCTCTGGCCAAAGCGAAGAAGAATTGCGTGAACAAATGAGAAAAGACGCTGAAAAGCGCGTGAAATATAACTTAACATTAGAAGCAATTGCGAAAGCTGAAAACATTGATGTGACAGAAGAAGAAGTAAATGAAGAGCTGCAAAAAATGGCTGACATGTACAATATGCCAGTTGAAAGCGTTAAGAGAGCACTCGGTTCAACAGAAGGAATAAAAGAAGATTTAAAAATTAAAAAAGCGGTCGATTTTCTTGTAGAAAATAGAAAAGATGTTGCATAATATAGTTACAGGAACATCATGATCTTTGATAAAGTTGATAACAAGGCGCGATTTGATCGTGCCTTGTTTTATAAAATGAAAAGCGTTAAATCGTTCGAAACTGTACATAATAATTGTCACATAACTATACATACTTTTCATTACCGCTTTTCTTTTGTTTTATGATAAAATGCGATACATACTTTTCTTTTGTTTGAAAAGCATTGTTCCCCGATTCATGCGTGCGGTTTATATATGGGTGGGGAGGCAATGAAGGAAATTAAGGGGTGATATCATGTTTAAGTTTAACGATGAAAAGGGACAGTTAAAATGTTCGTTTTGCGGAAAAACTCAAGATCAAGTGAGAAAGCTGGTTGCTGGTCCTGGCGTCTATATATGCGATGAATGTATTGAACTTTGCACAGAAATTGTAGAAGAGGAGCTTGGCACAGAAGAAGAGGCTGAATTTAAGGATGTTCCGAAACCGAAAGAAATTCTCAGCATCCTAGATGAATATGTAATCGGGCAGGAGCAGGCAAAAAAATCTTTGGCGGTTGCAGTTTACAACCATTATAAGCGGATTAATTCAAACAATAAAATTGATGATGTTGAGCTGTCCAAAAGTAATATTGTGTTAATCGGGCCGACAGGAAGCGGAAAAACGCTGCTTGCACAAACGCTTGCACGCATTTTGAATGTTCCATTTGCAATTGCTGACGCAACGTCGCTAACGGAAGCTGGATACGTTGGGGAAGATGTTGAAAATATTTTGCTGAAGCTAATCCAAGCTGCTGATTACGATGTGGAAAAAGCGGAAAAAGGAATTATTTACATCGATGAGATTGACAAAATTGCTAGAAAATCAGAAAATCCATCCATTACAAGAGATGTGTCTGGTGAAGGCGTCCAACAAGCACTTCTGAAAATTTTGGAAGGAACTGTAGCAAGTGTTCCTCCACAAGGCGGAAGAAAACATCCGCATCAAGAATTTATCCAAATCGATACGACTAATATATTATTTATTTGCGGCGGAGCATTTGACGGCATAGAGCAAATCATCAAGCGCAGATTAGGGCAAAAGGTCATTGGATTTGGAGCAGATAGCCGAAACAAAGAGCTTGATCAAAAGCAACTGCTTTCAAAGGTGCTACCTGAGGATTTATTAAAATTCGGGTTAATTCCGGAATTTATCGGGCGTTTGCCTGTCATTGCCAGCCTTGAACCGCTTGATGAAGCAGCACTTGTCGAAATATTAACAAAACCGAAAAACGCGCTTGTTAAACAATATCAAAAAATGCTCGAGCTAGATGGCGTTGAGCTGGAATTTGAAGAAGAAGCATTATCAGAAATTGCGAAAAAAGCAATTGAACGAAAAACAGGTGCGCGCGGCCTTCGTTCTATCATTGAAGGCATTATGCTTGATGTGATGTTTGAATTGCCGTCTCGTGATGATATTACAAAATGTGTCATCACGGCAAACACTGTAAGAGAAAAAATTCCTCCGAAGCTGATTGCAAATGATGGAACCATTATAAATGAAGATACGAAAACTTCCGCATAAGACACGTTTTGACGGGCTTTTTAGTCTGAATTTGCAGCAGTTTAGTTTTGTAAAAGGATAGTTGTTCTCATAAAAATAAGAAGGATCGAGTTCATACAACTCGATCCTTCTTTTCATGAAAATCCGTCCTCAACATATGTTTAATCCGTATATGCAAAGGAGATAATAGGGGATAAACATTTGTTGAGGAGGAAACTCAGGATGAACTGGACAGGGATTGCCCTTTTCATACAATTAATTTTCGGAGTCATTGTCGGTCTTTATTTTTGGAATTTATTGCGGAATCAGCGGACGCAAAAAATTTCCATTGACCGCGAGTCGAAAAAAGAAATGGAACAATTGAGAAAAATGAGAGCTATCCAATTATCAAAGCCGCTTTCAGAACGAATTCGTCCAAAAAGCTTTTCTGACATCGTCGGACAGGAGGATGGCATCAAAGCATTAAAAGCGGCTTTATGCGGGCCGAATCCCCAGCATGTTATTATTTACGGACCTCCTGGTGTAGGAAAAACGGCTGCTGCAAGGCTCGTTCTTGAAGAAGCGAAAAGAAATAAAAAGTCTCCTTTTCAACATAATGCTGTTTTTGTTGAATTGGATGCAACAACAGCGAGATTTGATGAACGGGGAATAGCTGATCCTTTAATAGGTTCTGTTCATGATCCCATTTATCAAGGTGCTGGGGCAATGGGACAAGCCGGAATTCCACAGCCGAAACAAGGAGCAGTGACTCATGCACACGGCGGCGTGTTGTTTATTGATGAAATTGGCGAACTCCATCCCATTCAAATGAATAAACTGTTAAAAGTACTTGAAGACCGAAAAGTTTTTTTAGAAAGCGCCTATTATAGTGAAGAAAATTCTCAAATTCCAAGTCATATTCATGATATTTTCCAAAACGGTCTCCCGGCTGATTTTCGCTTGATCGGGGCAACTACAAGAACACCATCTGAAATACCGCCCGCCATTCGCTCGCGCTGCCTTGAAGTATTTTTTAGAGATTTAACGGCCGATGAACTCGCGGTCGTTGCTCGGAAAGCGGCTGAAAAAGTAAATGTAAAAATTTCAGAAAAAGGAATATCCATTTTAACTTCTTATGCCCGCAATGGAAGAGAAATTGCCAATATGATGCAAATTGCTGCTGGAATTGCCATCACCGAGGACCGAAATGAAGTGAAAGTCGAAGATATTGAATGGATTGTCCATTCCAGCCAGCTTACACCAAAATATGAAAAGAAAATTGGAAATGAACCTAAAGTTGGACTGGTGAACGGTCTTGCTGTTTACGGACCAAACAGCGGCTCTTTATTAGAGGTGGAAGTGACGGTTATTCCGGCAAAAGAAAAAGGAACGATCAACATTACAGGTATTGTAGAAGAAGAAAACATTGGCGACCGCGGAAAATCCATCAAAAGAAAAAGCATGGCCAAAGGCTCCGTTGAAAATGTCATAACAGTGTTACGATCAATGGGAGTTAATGCCCATGATTATGATATACATGTAAACTTTCCCGGCGGGGCACCTGTTGATGGACCGAGTGCAGGAATAGCGATGGCAACCGGCATTTTTTCTGCCATCCACAAAATTCCTGTTGATAATACCGTTGCGATGACTGGAGAGATCAGCATTCATGGGAATGTAAAACCGATTGGCGGAATTATTCCAAAAATAAAAGCTGCCAAGATGGCAGGTGCAAAAAAAGTGATCATACCAGAGGAGAATATGCAGTCAATTTTAAAAACGATTGAAGACATTGAAATTATTCCTGTTCGAAGCTTTCAGGAAGTGTTAGATTGTGCGCTCATCAATCCTCCAACGGAGCAAATTTATCCAGAGACAATCATAGAGAAAAAATCGGTTTAAAGCAGCGTCTTTATTCCAAATGCCTAACAGGGTTCAGGCCGTGGCACTGAACCTTTATTTTTATTGAGGCAGTTATTTATTCCTTTCAATAAAGATAAGTTTGAAAATAGACAGTGCAGAAAGAATAGGATAGAATTGAACAAGGACGCTGTATAATCTATTTTTCACATGATGGAGGTGTAAAAATATGGCGAAAAAAGAGAATAGAATCGTCCCCCTCCTACCGCTTCGAGGTTTGTTAGTTTATCCATCGATGGTGCTACATTTAGATGTAGGACGCGATAAATCTGTACAGGCGCTTGAGAAGGCGATGATGGATGATCATATGATATTTTTAACAACACAAAAGGAAGTTTCAATAGATGATCCAAAAGAGGATGATTTATACCATATTGGAACGCTGACGAAAATTAAGCAAATGCTCAAACTGCCGAACGGCACCATTCGCGTGCTTGTCGAGGGACAAAAAAGAGGCGAAATCAAAAGTTTTGAAAGCAAGGAACCATATATTTCTGTACAAGTTGATACTTATGAAGAACCGCTTCAAAAAGATGTTGAAGAAGAAGCTTTGATGCGAACTGCGCTTGAATATTTTGAGCAATACATAAAAATGTCTAAAAAAATTTCAAGTGAGACGTTTGCAACCGTTTTGGATATAGAGGAACCAGGAAGATTGGCCGATATTATTGCTTCTCACTTGCCGATCAAGCTGAAAGATAAGCAAGAAATATTAGAAACATTTGATGTGAAAGAAAGATTAAATAAAATTATTCAAATGCTCCATAATGAGAAGGAAGTTCTGCAGCTTGAAAAGAAAATAGGCCAGCGGGTCCGTCAATCAATGGAACGGACGCAAAAAGAATATTATTTGCGCGAACAAATGAAGGCCATTCAAAAAGAGCTCGGAGAAAAGGAAGGGAAAACGGGCGAAATAGAAGATTTGACTGAAAAAATTGAAAAATCGGGAATGCCGGAACATGTTTATAAAACGGCTATGAAAGAGCTCAGCCGATATGAAAAAATCCCTTCAACATCCGCTGAAAGTGCGGTGATCCGCAATTATTTAGACTGGCTCATTTCCTTGCCGTGGAACAAGGCAACAGAGGACAGACTGGATATAAAGCTGGCGGAAGTGATCTTAAATGAAGAGCATTACGGACTAGATAAAGTAAAGGAACGGGTGCTTGAATATTTAGCAGTGCAAAAATTAACAAATTCGCTTAAAGGCCCTATTTTATGTTTAGTGGGACCGCCTGGCGTTGGGAAAACATCTCTTGCCCGTTCTGTTGCAAAATCATTAAATAGAAAGTTCGTTCGAATTTCTCTTGGCGGCGTTCGGGATGAATCGGAAATAAGAGGCCATAGAAGAACATATGTCGGTGCGATGCCGGGTCGGATCATTCAAGGGATGAAAAAAGCGGGAACGATTAATCCGGTATTTTTGCTGGATGAAATTGATAAAATGTCCAGCGATTTTCGCGGTGATCCTTCAGCTGCTCTTCTTGAAGTGCTGGATCCGGAGCAAAACCATAATTTCAGCGATCATTATATTGAAGAGCCATATGATTTATCAAAAGTCATGTTTATTGCGACAGCTAATAACTTAGCAACTATTCCAGGTCCGCTGCGCGACAGAATGGAAATTATCACAATTGCCGGTTATACCGAATTAGAAAAAGTTCATATCGCCAAAGATCATCTTCTTCCAAAACAATTAAAAGAGCATGGACTGAAAAAAGGTCACTTGCAAATAAGAGAAGAAGCAATTTTAAATATAATTCGTTATTATACGCGCGAAGCAGGGGTAAGAGGGTTAGAACGCCAAATCGCAGCAATATGCCGAAAAGCAGCGAAAACGATTGTAACAGGTGAAAGAAAAAGAATTGTTGTAACCGCTAAAACTCTTGAAGACTTTTTGGGCAAAAAATTGTTTCGATACGGTCAGGCAGAATTGCAGGATCAAATCGGTGTGGCGACCGGTCTCGCATATACGACGGTCGGCGGCGATACGCTGTCCATTGAAGTGTCCATCTCTCCGGGTAAAGGCAAGCTGATTTTAACCGGAAAGCTCGGAGATGTCATGAAGGAATCGGCTCAAGCCGCTTTCAGCTATATTCGATCTAGAACAAAAGAACTAAAGATAGATCCAGATTTCCACGAACAATATGATATCCATATTCATGTGCCTGAAGGAGCTGTTCCAAAAGATGGACCGTCTGCAGGCATTACGATGGCAACGGCGCTTATTTCAGCATTAACTGGAAGACCGGTTCGAAAAGAAGTCGGAATGACAGGTGAAATTACTTTAAGAGGCCGCGTTCTGCCGATAGGCGGTTTAAAAGAAAAAACATTAAGCGCCCATCGTGCCGGTTTAAAGAAAATTATTTTGCCGAACGAAAATGAAAAGGATTTAGATGATATTCCGGAAAGCGTAAGAAAAGAATTGACTTTTGTTCTTGTCTCACATATGGATGAAGTATTAAAACATGCATTGGCAGGAGAAAAAGAATGAAGGTAACAAAAGCAGAAATTGTCATAAGTGCGGTTAAATCTGATCAATATCCATCAACCGATTTTCCAGAAATCGCTCTGGCAGGAAGGTCTAACGTCGGGAAATCTTCGTTTATTAATAAAATGATCAATAGAAAAAATTTGGCGAGAACCTCTTCAAAGCCTGGGAAAACGCAAACGTTAAACTTTTATTTAATTAACGATCAATTTTATTTCGTTGATGTTCCCGGATATGGATTTGCCAAAGTGTCGAAAAGGGAGCGGGAAAAATGGGGGAAAATGATCGAAGCGTATTTGCTCAAAAGAGAACAGCTTAAAGCATGTATTCTTATCATTGACATCCGCCATGCACCTACATCTGATGATGTCATGATGTACGAATTTTTAAAATATCATGGAATTCCTGCTGTAATTGTCGCAACAAAGGCGGATAAAATTCCTAAAGGAAAATGGCAAAAACACTTAAAAGTAGTGAAGGAAACGCTAAAAATGGAAAAAAATGATCCGCTTATTCTTTTTTCAGCAGAAACTGGCTACGGAAAAGAGGATGCATGGTCAGCCATTTATCCATTCCTATCATAAAACGAAATTGCTTTAGGCTGAATGCAGAAGGAAAAGCTCGAGAAGCTTTACCGCTTCGAGCTGTTTCCTTTTATTTTTTTCTGAAAAACAATAAATACAAACCTGCAATAACAAAAAGAATCGGCCAAAAGGCTTGCCAATTGGAAACGCTCTTTTGAATAAAAGATGTCAAAGCGGACGGAAAATAGTAAAGGAAACTTCCGATCAAAAGAAGGATAAATCCTTGTGCAAACCCGCTTTTTGTTTGAGCAGACCGAATGATGAAAGCAAGGGCAATGATCCAGATCATTGCGGTTAAATCATCAGGCCAGAACGGGAATGATTTTCCCCATAAAAAATGGATGCCAAGGCCAAGCAGCAGAACGGCAGGAACGATTGCTTGGTCATCCTTTTCCGCTTTTGCCTGAACCATAAAGGCGATGCCAAACATGATAAAAAAGAAAGGCAAAGTGTTCATGTTCATATTGAAAAAGAGATCGAAATTTTTCAACAAGAAATAAAGCCCGATCTCCAGCATAATCATAGCAACAAACGTCCAACGCACTTAACGATCACCTCTGTTTTGATGACTTGATTCCGGCTCTCTTTTTTGATAATATTTTTAATGTAATAATTAATATAATTTATATCTGTTTCTTACTTTATCATCATATCATACAGTTTCATATACTGTTCACATTTTTTTGTCGATATTTTGTTATAATAAAGTCAGTATGTATTTGCTTTTGGGGGGTCGGAGATGCATATTTTAGCTGTTGGGTTAAATTATAAAACAGCCCCTGTTGAAATTCGCGAAAGGTTGAGTTTTAGCAGCAATGATTTAGCTTCTGCAATGAAACGGTTGAAGAATGAAAAAAGCATTTTGGAAAACGTGATCGTTTCCACCTGCAACCGGACAGAAATCTATGCAGTTGTTGATCAGCTTCATACAGGGCGTTATTATATAAAAGCATTTTTAGCTGAATGGTTCAATATGGACATTGAGGAGTTCGATTCGTATCTAAAATACTTTGAAAATGAACAGGCTGTTCAGCACTTGTTTCGGGTGGCATGCGGCCTGGATTCTATGATTTTAGGCGAAACGCAAATTTTAGGACAAGTCCGTTCAAGCTTTTTATTAGCTCAAGAACATAACACGATCGGAACGATTTTTAATCAACTGTTTAAACAGGCAGTAACATTGGCTAAAGAAGCCCATTCGGAAACGGAAATCGGTTCAAATGCTGTTTCCGTCAGCTATGCTGCCGTAGAATTGGCAAAAAAAATTTTCGGCGACCTATCCAGCAAGCATGTGCTTATTTTAGGCGCAGGAAAAATGGGAGAGCTTGCCGTACAAAATTTACATGGCAGCGGAGTCAAACAAATTACGGTTATGAACCGCACATTTGAAAAGGCGAATGAATTGGCGAAGCGTTTTTCCGGACAAGCAAAAATGATGTCTGAGCTTCAGTGTGCGCTTATTGAGGCAGATATTTTAATTAGTTCAACAGGTGCAAAGAGTTTTGTGATTTCGAAAGACATGATGTTAGATGTTGAAAAGTTAAGAAAAGGCCGCCCGTTTCTGATGGTGGATATTGCGGTTCCACGCGATTTAGATCCTGCATTGAGTGAAATAGACAGCATTTTTTTATATGACATCGATGATTTGGAAGGAATTGTCGAAGCGAATTTGCAGGAAAGAAAAGAAGCGGCTGAACAAATTGAAATCATGATCGAGCGAGAGGTCTTGGAGTTTTCGAAATGGCTGAATACATTAGGGGTTGTTCCGGTTATTGCTGCATTGAGGGAAAAAGCTCTTCTTATCCAATCGGAAACAATGAAAAGTATTGAACGGAAGCTGCCGAATTTGACAGAACGCGAAAGAAAAATATTAAATAAACATACGAAAAGCATTGTCAATCAAATGTTGAGAGATCCGATATTAAAAGTGAAAGAGCTGGCTGCTCTTCCAAATGGCGAACAATCTTTGGATTTATTTAAAGAGATTTTTAATTTAGATTTAGATGAAGAATTAATAGAACAAACTCCTTCCGTTCAATTAAAAACGCATTCAAAAAATGTTTCACTTGAAATGTAAGTGAAAGGAAAAACTACTATATGTTTGATTGGAATATCATTAGATTAAACGAATTGATGATTGTTTTATATGCATTGAGCGTTTTCTTATATTTTATAGATTTTTTGCATCATAACCGGAAGGCAAACAAAATAGCCTTCTGGTTACTTTCTATTGTCTGGGTTTTACAATCCTTTTTTTTATTTTCGCAAATGGCGCAAACGGGCAGATTTCCGGTTTTAAACATAGCGGAAGGTCTTTATTTTTATGCATGGGTATTGGTCACTCTTTCTCTTGTGATCAACCGGCTGCTTCGAGTCGATTTTATTGTCTTCTTTACGAATGTCATTGGTTTTATCATTATGGCCATCCGGACGTTTGCTCCTTCAGAGGCAGTATCGACTGAAGTATCCAGCAGGTTAATTTCAGAACTGTTATTGATCCATATCACGATGGCGATACTATCATACGGAGCGTTTTCGCTTTCATTTGTTTTTTCCATTCTTTATTTGATACAGCACAACTTATTAAAAAAGAAAAAATGGGGGAAAAGGCTTCATCGCATTCAAGATTTGGCAAAACTGGATTATATGACATATGTTTTAAATATGATCGGTGTACCTATATTGCTATTAGCTCTCATTTTAGGAATAATATGGGCTTATTTAAAGGTGCCAAATTTGAACTGGTATGATGCAAAAGTGATCGGCTCATTTTCTGTTTTAGGCATATACAGTTTTTATTTGTATGCCAGAGTAGTAAAAGAGTGGCAATGGAAAAGAATTGCCTTTTTAAACGTTGCCTCATTTTTAGTGCTGTTAGTTAATTTCTTTTTATTTGGAAGCTTATCGAATTTCCATTAATGCATGTGCTCAGGAGGATGTTTATGCGAAAAATTATTGTCGGGTCAAGGCGAAGTCGGTTAGCAATCGCCCAAACAAATTGGGTGATCGAGAGATTAAAAGAGCTTGGGGCCCCATTTGAATTCGAAATAAAAGAAATTGTCACAAAAGGTGATAAAATAGTTGATGTCACTCTTTCAAAAGTAGGCGGGAAAGGCCTTTTTGTAAAAGAAATTGAGCAGGCTATGCTAAACGGTGATATTGATATGGCCGTGCACAGCATGAAGGATGTGCCGGCTGTCTTGCCGAATGGCTTGACGATCGGCTGCATTCCTAAACGAGAAGATTGCCGCGATGTTTTGATTTCGAAGGATTGCCAAACTTTAAGAGATTTGAAAGCTGGCGCTGTTGTTGGAACGAGCAGCTTAAGAAGGAGCGCCCAAATTTTAGCCGTCCGCCCCGATGTAACCGTCCGTTGGATTCGCGGAAATATTGATACGCGTCTAAAGAAGCTGCGGGAAGGCAACGATTATGATGCAATCATTTTAGCAGCAGCAGGTCTTAAACGAATGGGCTGGAAAGACGAATTGGAAAAAGCGTACTTTTTACCGCCTGATATGTGCGTTCCGGCAGTCGGTCAGGGAGCTTTGGCGATAGAATGCCGAGAAGATGATCATGAACTGCTTGCAGCTTTAAGAAAACTAAATGACGAACGGACGGAGAAAGCCGTTTTAACAGAGCGGGCTTTTTTGCATGATATGGAAGGAAGCTGTCAAGTGCCTATTGCCGGTTTAGCTCAAGTTGATGAAAATGAAGAAATTGTGTTGACAGCACTTGTTGCATCTCCGAATGGAAAAACGGTATATAAAGAGACGAAAACTGGAAAAGATCCGAATTTACTTGGAAAGGATATGGCAGCACTTCTATCGTCTCAAGGCGCCAAAGAGCTGGTCGAACAAGTGAGAAAGGAGCTAAACCATGAATGAGTGCTGAAAAACCATTGAATGGTTTTAATGTGTTAGTGACGAGAGCGAACAGCCAGGCTGCCGAATTCTCAAAGAAAATTCAAGCGGCGGGAGGCTGTCCTATAGAAGTTCCGTTAATTGCAACGAGGAAAACAGAAACGGATTTCAATGCCCTCCCCGTTTTAAAACAGTTAACATCTAAAGACTGGATTGTTTTTACTAGTGCAAACGGCGTTCAATATTTTTCCGAACATGTAAAAGACTTGTCATTGGAATTAGAAGATCTGAAAAACGTCAACGTTGCTTGTGTCGGTATAAAGACAAAAAAAGCTGCGGAGAAAATAGGATGGAAGGTATCTTTATGTCCTGAAGAGTTTCGTGCCGAAAGCTTAGCGGAAGAATTAATCGATCATGTTCGGCAAGACAGCAAAATAGTAATTGCCCGCGGGAATTTGGCACGCACTTATTTACGTGAAGTATTAACAGAAAAAAAGATTTTTTTCTTTGATTTTGTTGTTTATGAAACAATACAATTGTTGGAAAATGAAAAAGAAGTGTTGCATTTGCTTGAAAATAAAACGATTGATTTTATTACGCTGACGAGTTCTTCCACAGCTTCTGCATTTATGAAAATTGTCAAAAGAAACGGGCTGGAAAACAGGGTTCGGGATATTGTGTTTGTTTGCATCGGACCGATAACAAGAGATAAATTGCTGTCTTATAAAATAAAGTGTACTTGCATTATGCCGGAAAAATATACAATTGATGGAATGCTGGAAAAAATGTGTGCATACGCAGAAAAAAGGGAGGAATAGATCATGCTGAATTTTGCACGGCATAGACGATTGCGGCATACAGCTAATCTGCGGGCTATGGTCAGGGAAACCCGCCTTCATAAAGAAGATTTAATATATCCGATTTTTGTTGTCGAAGGGGAAAATCAAAAAAATCCAGTGCAATCGATGCCGGGAGTTTTTCAAGTTTCATTGGACCGGTTAAATGAAGAAATTGAAGAAGTTGTCAAGCTGGGAATTAAATCAGTTATTTTATTCGGCATTCCTCATGAAAAGGATGAAGTCGGTTCAGGAGCATACCATGATCACGGCATCGTGCAGCGGGCTATCGCTCAAATTAAACAGCAGCATTCTGATCTTGTCGTTATCGCAGATACTTGTCTATGTGAATATACTGATCACGGTCATTGCGGAGTTGTGGAAAACGGGCAAATTGTAAATGATGCTTCGTTAAAATTATTAGCCAAAACAGCTGTCAGCCAGGCAAAAGCCGGGGCGGATATAATTGCTCCATCCAATATGATGGACGGATTTGTCGCAGCCATTCGGGAAGCGCTTGATGAAGAAGGCTTTGTTCATATTCCAATTATGTCATATGCGGTCAAATATGCCAGTGCTTTTTACGGTCCGTTCCGGGAAGCAGCTGAAAGCACGCCGAAATTCGGTGATCGGAAGACGTACCAGATGGATCCGGCTAACAGGCTGGAGGCATTAAGGGAAGCAGAAGCAGATGTTGAACAAGGATGCGATTTTTTAATTGTGAAACCGGCGCTTTCTTATTTAGACATTGTCCGTGATGTTAAAAATCATTTTAACCTTCCTGTCGTTGCTTATAATGTAAGCGGCGAGTACTCAATGATTAAAGCGGCAGCTGAAAATGGATGGATTGATGAAAAAGGCACTGTCCTTGAAATGCTTACAAGCATGAAAAGAGCCGGCGCGGATTTAATGATTACGTACCATGCAAAAGATGTTGCCCGTTGGTTAGATGAACAGTCTGATTATTGAAAAGGGGGCTCATTTCATGAAATATGAACGTTCGATAAAAGCATTTGAAAAAGCGAAGACGTTGATGCCCGGCGGGGTCAACAGCCCTGTGCGCGCGTTTAAATCCGTTCAAATGAATCCGATCTTTATTGAGCGCGGAAAAGGTTCTAAAGTGTATGACATTGATGGCAACGAATATATTGATTATGTTCTTTCATGGGGACCGTTAATTTTAGGACATGCCAATGACAGAGTTGTTGAAGCATTAAAGAAAATAGCGGAACAAGGAACGAGCTTTGGAGCGCCGACCTTGATTGAAAATAAGCTGGCGGAGCTCGTTGTGGAGAGGGTTCCTTCCGTTGAAATTGTGCGGATGGTGAACTCTGGTACGGAAGCGACAATGAGCGCATTGCGCCTTGCCCGCGGATATACGGGAAGAAATAAAATTTTAAAATTTGAAGGATGTTATCATGGCCATGGAGATTCGCTGCTCATTAAGGCTGGATCAGGAGTGGCCACATTAGGGCTTCCGGATAGTCCAGGGGTGCCGGAAGGAATTGCCCAGCATACGATTACTGTTCCATATAATGATTTAGAGAGCGTCCGCTTTGCTTTTGAAAAATTTGGCGAAGACATAGCTGCCGTGATCGTCGAGCCAGTAGCCGGAAATATGGGTGTTGTACCGCCTAAAGAAGGCTTTTTAGAAGGCTTGCGCGAGATCACCAAACAATACGAATCGCTTCTGATTTTTGACGAAGTGATGACCGGTTTTCGCGTTGACTATCATTGCGCCCAAGGATACTTTGGAGTGACTCCGGATTTGACATGTTTGGGGAAAGTCATTGGAGGAGGACTTCCAGTCGGGGCCTATGGCGGACGGGCGGACATCATGGAAAAAATCGCTCCTGTCGGTCCTATCTATCAAGCGGGGACACTTTCAGGAAATCCGCTTGCGATGACAGCCGGATATGAAACACTCATTCAGCTTACACCAGACACATATAAAGAATTTAAAAGAAAAGCGGATAAATTAGAGGAAGGATTGCGCAAAGCTGCTCAAAAATATGAAATCCCTCATACAATTAATAGAGCGGGATCAATGATCGGATTTTTCTTTACAAATGAAGATGTTGTCAATTACGAAAAAGCAAAAACATCAAACCTTGATTTTTTTGCAAAGTATTATCGTGTTATGGCGGATGAAGGCATTTACTTGCCTCCTTCCCAATTTGAAGGAATGTTTCTGTCAACAGAGCATTCGGATGAAGATATTGAAAAAACAATAGAAGCATGTGAAAAAGCTTTTTCGGTTTTGAGATAACGAGCTAAAAGGGGCTGTCCGAAAAGTCGATTGAATCGACCTTGGGCTCAGCCCTTTTTTCTGTTTTTAGGGTACAAAAAAATCGTCCTTTTTTATAGAATGAAATTGACCAAAAAACATTCTACAGAAAGGACGATTTCTTATGAATAATCAAATGACTATTCAAGAAAATTATAACACGCAATTAGAAATGACTCTAGAGGGTATTCAAAAAATAGAGGTTCAAAAGAATAAGAAACGCAAAAAACTAGTTTTCCAACCTTATTGCAATCGTCAAGTCATGAGCATTTTAGATATCGAAATGTATATTCCTGAAAATCATGTCGCCCGTTTAGTGGATGAAATGGTGGAATCGATTCCGGATGAAGTGTTGTATACTCATTATGTTGGTGGGGGTCGTGCACCCTATCACCCTAAAATGTTATTGAAAGTGATTTTATATGCGTACACTCAAAATGTTTATTCAAGTCGGAAAATAGCGCAAATGGTGAAAGAAAATCTTCCGATGATGTGGTTGGCGGGATTGCAAACCCCTGACCATCGCACAATAAATGATTTTCGTAGTGTTCGTATGTCAAACATGATGGATTCTGTATTTGAACAATTTGTCCTTCAACTAGTAGAACAAGGACTTATCGACCTCGACCATATTTTTGTGGATGGTACGAAAATAGAAGCGAATGCCAACAAATATACGTTTGTATGGCGAAAATCCGTAGAAAAATATGATCAGAAACTACGAGCCAAAATTCAATCGTTTCTACAAGAAGCGCACCAAATCGCCTTGGAGGAATTAAAAGAAGAACAATTAGAAGAAGAATTAGAAAAATCATCGGCACAACTTTCTGAGAGAATAGAAGCTTTGGAAAAAGATTATAAACAGGAAGAAGACAAAGAAAGAAAAAAAGAACTTCGCTCTAAAAAATCCCAACTCACCAAACAACTGAAAACGATTCAAACGGATTATCTTCCACGATTACGAAAATACAAAGTACAAAAACAGATTCTAGGTGAACGAAATAGCTACTCGAAAACCGACCATGAGGCCACTTTTATGCGAATGAAAGAGGACCATATGAAAAACGGCCAACTCAAGGCGGGTTATAATGTTCAACTCGCCACACAACATCAATTTATCGTGGGATTTGAAATTTATCAAAATCCAGGAGATACTCGCTGTTTCCAACCATTTATGGAAAAGTTATTGGAATCGATGCCGAAGGAAAAGAAACTCAAGTATGTCATTGCCGATGCAGGATATGCGAGTGAAGAAAACTATTTATATGCGATTGGCGAAGAAAAAGAACCTCGTTTTGAATTATTAGCCCCATACCAAACCTATTTGAAGGAACAAAGTAAAAAGTTTAAAAAGGATTTATCAAAAGTACAAAACTGGAAATACATCGAAGAAGACGATTGCTTTATCTGTCCGAACAATCGGAAAGTCGTATTCAAGTATTATCAAAAAAGAAAAAATGCATCTGGATACATACAAGATTTGAAAGTGTACGAGTGTGAAGATTGTACGGATTGCCCGTTGAAGAATGGGTGTACGAAAGCCAAAGGAAATCGTCGAGTATATTGGAACACGATTTATGAAGAAATGAAAGCGAAAGCCAAAGC
This sequence comes from Aeribacillus sp. FSL W8-0870, assembly GCF_037963755.1. Lineage (NCBI taxonomy): Bacteria > Bacillati > Bacillota > Bacilli > Caryophanales > Bacillaceae > Aeribacillus > Aeribacillus sp. FSL W8-0870. The sequence continues at coordinate 2,957,844 of NZ_CP150165.1, read as the reverse complement.
AGCTCTTGGTGACGAACAAAAGGCAGCTCTTTATGCGAAGCGTAAAGTGGATGTCGAAAGTGTGTTCGGTAACATCAAGGGCAATTTGCGTTTCACTCGATTTCTGTTACGGGGGCTTCATAAAGTCCGAACAGAATTCGGGATTGTGGCAATGGCCCACAACATACTGAAATGGGCCGCAAATTCCCAAACCAATTTCAAAAATAAGGAAACAGAGCGAATGGAAAAACTCATTGTTTTCTCCATTCGCTCTGTTTTTATGGACTTTTTAGACAAGCCCTTTTATTTTTGTTTCCCGTGCATATTTTGTCATCCTCCTTCATACATCTTTAATGGCACGATAAATTAGATTGATTGGAGAAAGGAGGAAGTCCGCATGTCCATTGAAGAAACGTCCGTTTTACGATTTTCGGTAGAGGAATCGGTCTTGTTTCGCCATCATTTTCAACCTTCTGAACTATTGTCCATTTCACTGGAACCTGACATCTCAATTGAAGAACATGATGGATATGTAACGATAAAAGGTGCTCTAGAGCTTTCCGGAGAATACAAATTCGATGGAGAGGAGCAACAGAATGATAAACTTCTTCAAACCTCCTCCATCGCCCGTTATATACAAAATGTAGAAGCGAGAAATGACGGTGTAATGGAATTTAGACACGAGCTTCCGGTCGATATTACAATACCGAAAAAAAGAATTGCCAATTTAGAAGAGGTGTTTGTGGCGATTGAATCATTTGATTATGATTTTCCGGAAGCAAATGGTTTAAAGCTTATAGCTGATCTATCCATTTACGGAATTCGAGAAGAGCAGGCGGAAGAAACTGCTGCAAATGAAGTGGACGAGATCATAGATGCTGAAGCGGAAATCTCATCCGTTCGACAGTCTGATGAAAGGAAAGAAGATGAAACCGAATCAACGATCAAAGAAAATCGTTTCAACGATGAACCAATCAACAAAGCGGAAAATATTGAAAAAGACAATGAACAGAAAAGTCTTAATGAATATTTCGAATTCGATACAGCCGAACGCGATCAAAATGAGCAAATCGAACATGATCGTGATGCTGTTCAAAAGGATGACAATGAAGAGACGGCAGACATTGTTTTTATGATGCCATTAAAGAGAGAAGAAGAAACGGAAACGGATTACGATACATTCACTGTTGAAGCGAAGAAAAATCAAGTCAGTTTGGAAGAGAAAGGCCGCATTGAAGAAGAAAAGCCAGTGATCAATAAAATTTCCAATTATGTCGAAAAAGACGATGAAGAAAAAGAATCTGTAAGGAAAAATGATAACACCTTATATTTAACAAAATTGTTTACGAAAAATGAGGAAGAAGAATTTTCTAAATTAAGAATGTACATTGTCCAGCAGGGAGACTCGCTCGAAAATATTTGCGAACGCTACAACATTACGCTCCAGCAGCTCAATCGAGTAAATCAATTTCACCATGATAAAGAGATTAGTGAAGGAGACATTTTATATATCCCGGTTCTTGAAACACAACAAACGTAATTTTTGCAAGCGGCTTGAGTGGGATCAAACCAGCTCAAGCTTTTCTTTATTTTCTTTAAAGGCGTGTGGGAAGATGAGCGATGATCTGAAAACGGCCATGAGGATTTTGCAGCATTATCCAATCAAACCGATTTATTTAGAGAAAAAAACAAAAAATGTCTTGAAAATTCATTGTGAAAAAAGAACATATGCTTTAAAACGAACAACGATTAAAAAGCAAAGAAACATTCTAAAATTATATTCAATTTTTCACGACTTTCCATCTTTAGGAATCGTGCCGATTTATAGGACAACGAACGGAAATGTGTTTGTTAATGACTCAACGCAATCGTTTTATGTAATGCCTTGGATGGAAGGTTCAATCGTTGATGAAAAAAATGCCTCAATCCTTTTTTACCACTTAGCGAAACTCCATAAAAAAACAAAACAGGAAATCAACATACCTCTAGTTCAGCTCGAAAATGTGTATCAACAGATTCAGAACAAGTGGAAGAGAAATTTCAACCTGCTGGAAGCATTTATGGAACAAATCGAAAAAAAATGGTATATGTCGCCTTTTGAATTGGCGGTCTTCAGTTATTATTTTGAAACGAGGCAAGCCATCTTATTTGCAGAAGCAAAGCTTGATGAGTGGTATAACGAAATAAAGCAATCCCCTCACATGCGAATTGCACTGAACAAAGTAAATGTCTCCTTATCTCATTTTCTGTTAGATCCAAAAGGGAAAATTTATTTTATTAATATGGAAGATGCAGCATTTGCTACTCCAATTTACGACCTTTTCTTAATGTTTATGAACCTCTCCGAAGCGGAACCAACCGTTAGTGATCAAAATGTGCAATATATATCAGATTACGAAAAAGTGCTTCCTTTAACAAAAACTGAGAGATTGCTGTTGGTAAGCTATTTATCCTATCCAGCCAAATTATTAAAGCTTGTCCGGCAATATCAAAAAAAGAAAAGCGAAAAGGGAGAATTAGAATATTGCAAACAGCTGTTAAGAGCATACTGGCAAATGAAAAATACCGGGTACATTGCTTTAAAATGGAATGAAAAACTAGAAAACGATTCATTGGCATCAGAATGAATGGGGGATCTGTCAGCTTTAACCCCGTTCCATATACAACGCGGCTGCTAGAAATAGTAAAATGGCTAATAAAATAATATCAAACATAGTTGGTAAAAGGATTGTTCGAATTCCCTGAAAAATCATTAAAGGAACGATGAACTGTTCAAGAGTAGATCGGAATTGTTTAATAAACGATTGAATATAGTATGGTTTTATTTTTTTTCTCATGTTGATCACCTTCAACTTTGTTAATTTATATTATGAAATAAAGAACATTTTGTGATTTTTGTTTAAAGGTTAAGGAAGATGGGGAAAATATTGACGAAAAAAACAATTTTTTAGTACTATTAAATATAGAAATTTATATAGTTTGTGAAAATGTGTTGAAGGGGAGTAGTACAACGAACGACTCCTTCCAGAGAGGGAAATCGCAAGCTGGAAGATTTCCTAGGAGATCCCGTTGGAAAGTCGCCCTGGAGCAGCTTCCTTGAAAGCTTTTAGTAAAGGGAGCCGGCATTAGCCGTTACCTGAAAGAAGTGCACAGACGTATCTGTGAAAAAAGGTGGTACCGCGAAAACATCTCCTTTCGTCCTTTTAGGATGGAAGGAGTTTTTATATTTTAGAATGAAAATAAGGAGGTTTTCATAAATATGTCGAATTCAGAAATCACTCTTTCCCCAAAATACGATCCGAAAACGGTTGAAGAGGATCGGTATGCATTTTGGCTCGAGGGAAAATTTTTTGAAGCAAAAGATGATGAGGGGAAAACTCCTTTCACGATCGTTATTCCTCCGCCAAACGTCACCGGTAAGCTTCACCTTGGACATGCATGGGATACAACTCTTCAAGATATTATTACCCGAATGAAGCGAATGCAAGGGTACGATGTTTTGTGGCTGCCAGGGATGGATCATGCGGGAATCGCCACACAAGCCAAGGTGGAAGCAAAGCTGCGCGAAGAAGGGAAAAGTCGGTATGATCTCGGGCGGGAAAAATTTGTAGAAGAAACATGGAAATGGAAGGAAGAATATGCAGACCATATTCGCAAACAATGGGCAAAATTAGGCCTAGGTCTTGACTACACAAGAGAGAGGTTCACCCTTGATGAAGGTCTTTCAAAAGCTGTAAGAGAGGTTTTTGTATCGCTTTATAAAAAAGGTCTTATTTACCGAGGAGAGTACATTATTAACTGGGATCCGGTGACAAAAACAGCCCTTTCCGATATCGAAGTCATTTATAAAGAAGTGAAAGGGGCACTTTATCATTTAAAATATCCGCTGGCTGATGGATCCGGATATATTGAAGTCGCGACCACTCGCCCGGAAACGATGCTTGGGGATACAGCAGTGGCTGTTCATCCTGATGATGATAGGTATAAGCATTTAATCGGAAAAACAGTGAAGCTGCCAATAACAGGACGGGAAATTCCGATCGTCGCAGATGAATATGTCGATATGGAATTCGGTTCAGGAGCAGTAAAAATAACTCCTGCACACGATCCGAACGACTTTGAAATCGGAAACCGCCACAATTTAGAAAGAATATTAGTCATGAATGAAGACGGGACAATGAATGAAAAAGCTGGAAAATATGAAGGAATGGATCGCTTTGAATGCCGGAAGCAGTTGGTGAAAGACCTGCAGGAGGAAGGAATTTTATTTAAAATTGAAGAGCATATCCATTCCGTAGGCCATAGTGAACGAAGCGGAGCAGTTATCGAGCCGTATTTATCAACTCAATGGTTTGTGAAAATGAAGCCTTTGGCCGAAGCTGCTTTGAACCTTCAGAAAACAGAAGGGAAAGTTCATTTTATTCCTGAACGATTTGAAAAAACGTATTTGCATTGGCTGGAAAACATTCGCGACTGGTGTATTTCCCGTCAGTTATGGTGGGGACATCGCATTCCAGCTTGGTATCATAAGGAAACAGGCGAAGTTTATGTTGATCATGAGCCGCCTAAAGATATTGAAAATTGGGAGCAGGATCCAGATGTGTTAGATACATGGTTCAGCTCTGCTTTATGGCCGTTTTCAACAATGGGCTGGCCTGATAAAGAGGCAAAAGATTATAAACGCTATTATCCGACAGATGTCCTTGTTACCGGGTATGACATTATTTTCTTTTGGGTTTCGCGGATGATTTTCCAAGGATTGGAGTTTACTGAGAAAAGACCGTTTAAAGATGTTTTGATTCATGGACTTGTGCGCGATTCAGAAGGAAGAAAAATGAGCAAATCATTAGGCAATGGCGTCGATCCGATGGATGTTATTGACAAATACGGTGCGGACTCTTTGCGCTACTTTTTAGCTACCGGCTCAAGCCCAGGGCAGGATTTAAGATTCAGCTTTGAAAAAGTAGAAGCCGTGTGGAATTTTGCCAATAAAATATGGAACGCCTCCCGCTTTGTACTGATGAATTTGAACGGTTTAACATATGAAGAAATTGATTTAAACGGAAAAAAATCAGTGGTAGATAAATGGATTCTCACACGGTTAAATGAAACGATTGAGCTTGTCACAAGACTTGCGGAAAAATATGAATTTGGCGAAGCCGGTCGGGTGCTGTACAATTTTATTTGGGATGATTTTTGCGACTGGTATATTGAAATGGCAAAAATTCCGCTGTACGGAAATGATGAGGAAGCGAAAAAGACAACTCGTTCCATTTTGGCATATGTGTTAGATCAAACATTGCGACTCCTTCATCCTTTTATGCCGTTTATAACAGAAGAAATTTGGCAGCACCTTCCTCATCAGGGAGAATCGATTACAATTGCTTCATGGCCGGTTGTACGTCAGGAGCTTTCTGATGAAAAAGCTGCAAACGAAATGAAGCTTCTAGTTGATGTGATTCGCTCAGTCCGTAATATTCGCGCTGAAGTGAACACGCCGATGAAGAAGCAGGTGGATATGATCATTCATGCTCATAGTGAAGAAGTTAAAAACCAGTTGGAGAAAAACCGCAGCTATTTAGAGAGATTTTGCAATCCTAGCTCATTAACAATTGATACAAACATTGAAGCTCCTGACAAGGCTATGACAGCTGTTGTGAGCGGGGCAGAAGTATTTCTTCCTCTTGAAGGACTCATTAATGTGGAAGAAGAAATCAAACGGCTTGAAAAAGAATTAGAGAAATGGAATAAAGAAGTCGAGCGCGTTCAGAAAAAGCTTGCCAATGAAGGATTTATTAAAAAAGCACCGAAAGAAGTCGTAGAAGAAGAGCGGGCAAAAGAAAAGGACTATTTAGAAAAACAGCAGGCGGTGTTAAAACGACTTCAGGAGCTGAAAGGCTAAAACAAATCCGGGTATGCCCCGGATTTTCTTCCATCAAAACGTTTATGATACATCCGGCCATTCAAATTCATTGAAAATGTTCGAGAGTTCAAGGAGGGGAATTTATATGTTTCAAACATATGAAGAAGCACTCAAGTGGATACATTCCCGCCTAACCTTTGGAATAAAGCCTGGTCTCCAGCGAATGGAATGGATGATGGAAAAGCTTGATCATCCGGAAAGAAGATGCCGCTTCATTCATGTAGCCGGAACAAACGGGAAAGGATCAACGATTGCTTTTATGCAAGAGGTGTTAAAAGCCGCTGAATATAAAGTAGGTGCTTTCACCTCGCCTTATTTGGAATCATTCAATGAACGAATTACGATAGATGGCAATCCCATTTCTGAAGAGGAAATATTGCAGCTATCCAATGTGATCAAACCGGTTGTTGACGAGCTTGAGAAAACGGAGCTTGGAGCACCGACAGAGTTTGAAGTCATTACTGCGATGATGTTTTATTATTTTGGTAAAATCAACGTGCCGGATGTTGTTTTATTAGAAACAGGACTCGGGGGAAAATGGGATTCTACGAATATTGCGAATCCTATTCTTTCAGTGATTACAATGATTGGACATGATCATTTAAACATCCTTGGCTCAACGATAGAAGAGATTGCAGAGCAAAAGGCAGGCATTATTAAAAACGGAGTTCCTGTCATTACAGCTGTGGAACAAAAGGAAGCCCTTGATGTCATTGAGCGTGTTGCAAAAGAAAAAAAAGCAAAGCATTATTGGCTCACTAGGGATTTTCACGCAGGAGATTTTGATGAATTTTTTGTACAAACCCCCTTTAAACGATATAACAGCCTTTCATTACAGATGAAAGGAAACCATCAAGCGATCAATGCTGCACTGAGTGTCATGACGCTTGATTATTTAAGAGTTTATTATTCGTTTATCATAGAGGAGGAGCATATACAGGAAGGACTGAAGCGCACTTTTTGGAAAGGGCGTTTTGAAGAAGTAAAGGAAAAACCGAGAGTCATTTTGGACGGAGCACATAATCCGGAAGGAATGGCAGCGTTGAAAGAAACTGTACAAAAGTTTTACCCTGATAAGAAAATCATCATGTTATTTTCGTGTGTGAAGGACAAGCAATATAAAGAAATGATCGAGCAGGCTGCACAAACGGCAAATCGAATTATTTTTACAACCTTTCATTTCCCGAAAGCAGCTGATGCGAAAGAATTATACGAGGCTTGCGACATGAAGGATAAAGAGTATGAAGACAATTGGGAGCTTGCCTATGAAAAGATTATCAACACAATGGATGACGAAACGGTTCTCATTATTACAGGTTCCCTTTATTTTATCGGTGAAGTGAGAAAACATATAAAACATAGCTCATGAGTACGAGGATGTCGAAAAATAACGACAACAATTATGAACGAGGCGACAAATGTCTCGTTCTTTTTTATTTTACATATGTTAGCATAAAAAAAAGTTTGTCCAGCAAAAAAGGGCGGTGATCATTTTGGACAAGCCATCATCGAAAATAACCATTAAAATCAACGGTCAGGAAAACAATTTTTCCAACGATACGAATGTTTCTGCTGAAACAAGTGAAACTGGCAAACAATTAAAAGTATCCAGCTGGGAGGAAAAGGTGAAGGCTGAAAAAGAAATGGCAGCATCAGAGGATAAGAACGAAGAGGAGACATCTTTTCCTTGGATTTTGCCGGATGATGAGGAGGATAAGAAAGAAAACCCGAAAATAGCCTTCTCAAAGAACAATAGCAGAACGCTGCCTCCTAAAATAAAAAATTATGTGATATCGATCATATTTGCTGTTATTCTTGGACTGAGTTTTGGTGTTTTAGCCCTGCAATTTATTTCAAACGATTCAATGCCTGTATCATCTGAATTGAGGGATGTGTCAAAGTCTCCTCACAGACAGAACGTTAGCAATGCTTCAGCGCCAAGCGGTGCGGAAAACATCGTTTTTGAAGTTTATATGGTACAAGCCGGAAAATTTACAAAAAAAGAAGGGGCGGAAACCGTCAGCGGGCAGATAAAGGCTAAAGGATTGCCTTCTGTTATCGTTTCACAAGGCGGCGATCATTACGTATTCGTTGGGGCAGCGTTGGATAAAAAGACAGCAGAAGAGTTGAAAAACATGGCTGAATCACATCAAATTGAAACGTTTGTGAAAAAGATGAAATGGGAAGGAAAGGTGGAAAACGAAAAAACAAAAACGGTCGTTGAGGAGATGCTGAAGCTGTCTTCGTCTTTTGTGAATGGAACCGCCCCGGAACAAGAGAAAGTAGAGTCATTATTAAATGAGGCTGGTCAAATAAAAGACGATTCAATTTTGGCAGCAGTAAAAAAACTGCAAACAGAAAAATCGGCAAATGAACAGCTATGGAGCCTGCAGCAGTCGCTGCTAGATTTTTTTGAAAAACTTTCTTGATAACGGGAAAGCGTTTGCTCGAGCATTCGTTTTCTTTTTTTATTTTCACAAGCAGTTTTCCTTAGATAATGTAGTTTTTTCTGTAAATTGAATAAATGTTTTTATTAATGGCGATTAGATAATTCTTTTTTGAAAAATTGTTTGCAAAAGCCTTTTTTGATAACATACGGATAGTATTGGTTGAAAGGATGAAATAAAAATGGAACGCCTCATACTTGCATCAAGCTCTCCGCGAAGAAAAGAACTCCTCAAGCTGTTAGGAATACCATTTGCTGTGATTGAAAGCAATTTGGAAGAGAGGCTGGACGAAGAAGCTGAACCCGAAAAAGCCATTCAAAAACTTGCCTTTCAAAAAGCCTTTCATGTAGCTGAAAGGTATAAAGATGCATATGTCATCGGAGCAGATACGGCGGTGATCCTCGAAAATCGAATACTAGGAAAGCCGAAAGACCGCCGTGACGCCTATTACATGTTAAAATCACTTTCTGGGAAAACACATACTGTTTTAACAGCAGTTTCGATTATTCATGGTGAAAAGCATACGACATTTTCTGAATCAACAAAAGTTACTTTTTGGCCGCTTTCAGACGATGAAATCCTGGAATACATTGAGACAAACGAACCAATGGACAAGGCGGGTGCTTATGGAATTCAACATTTCGGCTCATTGCTAGTGAAAAAAATTGATGGCGATTATTTTACAGTTGTCGGTCTTCCTGTTTCAAGACTGTACAGAGAATTAAAAAATTTTGGATTTCACTGGTAACAAACAAGGGGGAAAGATATGCTCGCTATTCGAGATTTTCCAGAAGAAGAAAGACCAAGGGAACGATTGATACACAACGGACCAAAAGGCCTTTCCAACCATGAGCTGCTGGCAATTTTATTGAGAACAGGGACAAAGGGAGAATCAGTGCTTGAACTGGCGAATAAGCTTTTAAAAACTTTCGGGGGTCTTAGAATGTTAAAAGAGGCGTCAGTTCAGGAAATTATGGGCATACCCGGCATTGGAAAAGCAAAAGCGGTGCAAATTATAGCAGCATTAGAATTGGGAAAAAGAATTCATCAGCTCGCATACGAAGATCGGTATGTCATTCGTTCTCCACAAGATGCCTCCAATTATGTCATGGAAGAAATGCGCTTTTTAAAACAAGAGCATTTCGTAGGTTTATATTTAAACACAAAAAACCAAGTGCTGCATAAGCAAACGATTTTCATTGGCAGTTTAAATACATCAATTGTTCACCCAAGAGAAGTCTTCAAGGAGGCATTGAAATGTTCAGCTGCATCTTTTATTTGTATCCATAATCATCCATCAGGAGATCCCTCCCCAAGCAAAGAGGATATTGAAGTCACGAGGCGCTTGTCCGAATGCGGAAAGCTGATCGGGATTGAACTTTTAGATCATATCATAATCGGAGAGCGTAAATACGTCAGTTTAAAAGAAAAGGGATATTTATAACGTTTTTTTAAAAGGTTCTATGTCAATTGTTGGGGTGCACTGGATATGAAGTGCACCTCTTTTTATGATGTGTGAAGATTAGATCTATGAAATTATTGATAAATGACTTCCAATTTTTTAAGCTTAAAAATGACATTCGCAGTTTTATGAATTTTTATCTTTGAATATCTATTGCTGATGGAGAATGGCTTGATATATAATCAATAGCATCCCTTTACTTTATTGGAAAACTTTCATATATAAGGTTCTATTTTATATTACTCATATGATGCTCCTGTCTTTTATAATGAATTGTAAGGAAGCATGTTTTCATTTAAGATTACAGACTTCTGAAGTTAAGATCCTCGTCGCACTGCTGCCTATGTGATTGTGCACTTGAATTTGTATTGATGTTCTTTTTTTGGCAACTGCATCAGACCAGCTAACTTATTATTGAAAAATAACAATTCATTTTACTCTAGTCATTCTACCTCAGTTCCAGCAACAAAGTTTTATGAAAACCACTTATATGTATAATCATTACATTTCACCCAAAATTTTGTCATTGCGAAAAAGGAGTTATTTTTACACACTTTATATGATTAAAAAACTCATTTTCCCGAGTTATAAATGGGTGAAAAAGTATGCCTTCATTTAAAATCAATCCTAACACGTATTACAGTTAATAGCTTTGGATTCTGAACTGCTAGCGCTTTTTCGGACAGATTTTTGCGCTTCTAGACACGTAATGCGAACAACCACCGTTTTGCTGAATTTGCAGGGGGACTGATGGGAGACAGCACAACGGTATATAACATACTGACCAGCCTCGCAAAGCACGATAAAAAGCTGCTTGAAGCAGGGCAGTAACGTTATTACAACACATAAGTGCATGATAGAAGGAATTTCAAAAAAACATTTGCACGGCCTCGCGAGCTCCAAATGATGTCCGCATTTACAAAGGGTTTGCGACTTAAGAAGAGCCAAAGTTGGAGAAAAATCTCATATTTCAATAATAGATGAACTTGAAACTTCGGCAGAATTGTTATGTAATACTTTATTGGAGTCATTTGAATTGAAACACAATCAACTGAAAAAACCATTATTTTTTATGACATTCTAAACCATTGCTAATAAAGAGTGCAAAGGGGGGATTTGTAAACATAAAATAATATTTTTTGTATGGACTTGTAATATTTTTAAGTTATTATTCTCAATGGATAAATTAAATCAAGGCTTTCATACGGGCGGTATTTGCTGTGACATCTATTTTTCATCCTCTATTCTCCACTAGGAAAATTTTTTAGTAAAAATTTTTGAGGCGTCCAACACAATGATCAGCTTTTCATCAAGTTTCATGAAAAATACCTCGCAAATTTTTATTTTACGCAGGGTATTGATAGCACTTTTTTTTTTGAAAAATTACGTTATAATATAATTTATGGGTTTTTTCAATAATGATTAGACATTTACATGAATATAAAAACGTATTTATTTTGGAAGAAAGGGAGATACAACAGATATGTTTGGAATTGGTACGAGAGACCTTGGAATAGATTTAGGGACAGCCAATACGTTAGTGTTTGTGAAAGGAAAAGGTATTGTAGTGCGTGAACCATCTGTTGTTGCTTTGCAAACTGATACAAAGCAAATTGTTGCAGTTGGTAATGATGCAAAAAATATGATCGGGCGTACGCCTGGAAATGTTGTAGCACTTCGACCAATGAAAGACGGAGTGATTGCTGATTATGAAACGACTGCTACGATGATGAAATACTACATAAAACAGGCAACAAAAAATGCAGGTATTTTTTCGCGAAAACCTTATGTGATGGTTTGTGTTCCTTCGGGAATAACTGCGGTTGAAGAACGTGCGGTCATTGATGCAACGAGACAAGCAGGCGCTAGAGATGCGTATACGATCGAAGAACCATTTGCGGCTGCTATTGGAGCCAACCTTCCAGTTTGGGAACCGACCGGAAGCATGGTTGTAGACATCGGCGGGGGAACAACGGAAGTTGCCATCATTTCTCTCGGCGGAATTGTGACAAGCCAATCTATCCGTGTTGCCGGTGATGAAATGGATGAAGCCATCATTAACTATATCCGTAAAACCTACAACTTAATGATTGGTGATCGGACAGCGGAAGCGGTGAAGCTTGAAATCGGTTCTGCAAGCGCTCCGGAAGGTGTTGAAAACATGGAAATTCGCGGAAGAGATTTGTTAACAGGCCTTCCGAAAACGATTGAAATTACTGCGACAGAAATTTCAGAGGCATTACGCGATACTGTCTATGCGATCGTAGATGCTGTAAAAATTACTTTGGAAAAAACTCCGCCTGAACTTGCGGCGGATATTATGGATCGAGGAATTGTTTTAACTGGTGGGGGCGCCCTTCTTCGCAATTTAGACAAAGTTATAAGCGACGAAACGAAAATGCCTGTAATCATTGCGGAAAATCCTCTTGATTGTGTAGCGGTCGGAACAGGAAAAGCTCTTGAACATATCCACCTATTCAAAAATCGTACAAAAGACCACAGATAAGTTAGAGGTGTAAATCATGCCACAATTTTTTCTAAATAAACGATTAATTGTGCTCCTTGTCGGGATCATTATTTTGGTGGCATTGATTGGTTTTTCCCTAAAGGAAGACCGCAATCTTTCGTGGCAGGAGAAGTTTATTCAAGATTCGGTTGGACTAGTCCAGAAGGTATTTCATCAGCCCGCACAATATATTGCGGGCTTCTTTGAGAATTTGAATCATTTAAAAAATACATACGAAGAAAACGAGCTGCTTCGCAAACAACTGAATAATTATATTCAATTGGAGGAAAAGCTGCAGGAATTAGAACAGGAAAACAAACAATTAAAAGAAGAATTAAAATTATCTGCTGATAACGATATAAGAAAATATAAGTCGATCCAAGGGACAGTCATCGCAAGAAATCCTGATCGTTGGCATGATTATATCAAAATTGATAAAGGCGAACAGCACGGAATCAAAAAAGACATGGCGGTTATAACGGCAAAAGGATTGATCGGGAAAGTGAAAAATACTTCTGAATTTACGTCCACCGTTCAGCTTTTAAGTGCTTCCGACAGAAAAAACCGGATTTCAGCAATGGTTCATACGAATAACGGAAAGGTATTCGGCCTCATTGTCGGCTACAGTGAGCAGGAAAATGCTCTTGAAATGAACATCATTGAATCAAATGCCCAAATAAAAGAAAATCAAATTGTAGCGACTTCTGGCCTTGGCGGAGTGTTTCCTGAAGGTTTAGTGATCGGAAAAGTAAAAAAAGTCGAACTTGATTCGTACGGATTAACAAAGATAGCTTATATAACCCCATCAGCTGACTTTTATGATATAGATCGTGTCATGATCATCGAGCGGGTTCTTCCAACAGTTGATATCAATCAATTGGAAGAGGAGGAAGACTCTTGAGAACATTTTTCCTCCCCGTAATGGTTATGTTTATTTTCGTATTGGAAAGCATCATCGTTGATCTTGTTCCGATCCCTTTTCTTTCAGATCATCAAGTGGCAGTTCCCCATCTTTTACTATTGATGATTGTCATCTTGGCGGCGTACGGCTCTCGGAAAATTGCCGTCATTTATGGAATTGTTTTCGGTTTATTGTTCGATGTTGTTTACACGCAAGTTATCGGCATATATGCTTTCGCATTTCCGACCTTGGCATATTTAGTGATGCAAGCTTTGCGGGTGCTCAATCCCAATATTTTTGTTTTAATTTTTTTAACTGAGCTTTCCGTTGCATTGCTTGAATTTTTCACATACGGTATTTATTTACTAATCGGGATGACAGCTGTTCCTCTGCAATTGTTTACAATTGATCGCCTGCTACCGACACTTGCTCTGAATTTTGTATTAGCTTGTGTGTTAATCTATCCTTTAAAGAAATTCGTTTTGAGCTTGAAAATAGGTGAACACAACGATTAAGTTTTAAAGTTTGATAGAGGAGTTTTTGTTATTGCTGTCGAAATAGATTTTTGTTGGGGTGAACTTCGTGAAAGCTCAAAGACCATATTATGTAACGATAAAAGGCACAAAGGATGGATTGACATTATATTTAGATGATTCCTGTTCGTTTCATGATATTGTGAATGAACTGGATTCGATGCTCTCCAAAAGGCAGTATGTTCAGGAAAATGAACCGATGATCAGGGTGACGATAAAGGCTGGAAATCGTTTTTTGACGGAGGAACAAGAGGAGAAAATAAAAGACGTAATAAGAAAAAAAAGAAATTTAATTGTCGATGCAATTGATTCAAATGTCATCTCAAAGGAAGAGGCGTTGAAGTGGAAAGAGGAAGCAGATGTTATCTCAGTTGCTAAAGTCGTCCGTTCTGGGCAAGTGTTGAAAATTAGAGGGGATTTGTTGCTGATAGGAGATGTCAATCCTGGCGGGACAGTCATGGCAACGGGCAATATTTTTGTCATGGGGGCTTTAAAAGGCATAGCTCATGCTGGTTTTGAAGGGAATCGAAATGCAGTGATTGCCGCCTCCTTGATGAAGCCGACACAGCTGAGGATCTCCGATATTTTAAGTAGGCCACCCGATCAGAAGGAGCCATCATTTCGAAATGATATGGAATGCGCATATATTGATGAAAATGGGACAATCATTATTGAACGGATTCAACAATTAGCTCATCTGAGACCCAATTTAACTAGGCTTGAAGGGGGAATAATGAATGGGTGAGGCAATTGTGGTCACTTCTGGCAAGGGCGGGGTCGGCAAAACAACAACTTCTGCAAATGTTGGTACAGCCCTTGCCATTATGGGAAAGAAAGTTTGTCTAGTTGATACAGATATCGGCTTGCGGAACCTCGATGTTGTCATGGGATTGGAAAACAGGATTATTTATGATTTAGTTGATGTTGTCCAAGAACGATGCAAAATTCATCAAGCTCTCGTAAAAGATAAACGCTTTAATGATTTTCTTTATTTGCTGCCTGCAGCGCAAACTAGCGATAAAACTGCCGTAACACCTGAGCAGATGAAAAAATTAATTGATCAGCTAAAACAAGATTTTGATTATATTATTATCGACTGTCCTGCCGGGATTGAACAAGGATATAAAAATGCCGTATCCGGTGCGGATCAAGCGATTGTCGTGACAACACCAGAAGTTTCCGCTGTGAGAGATGCGGATCGAATTATCGGTTTGCTGGAGAAGGAAGATATTGAGCCGCCACGATTAATTATTAATCGGATCCGAAATCATTTAATGAAAAACGGTGATATGCTGGATGTCGATGAAATTGTCAGCCATCTTTCTATTGATTTGTTGGGGATTGTAATTGATGATGATGAGGTAATAAAAGCGTCTAATAATGGTGAACCGATTGTAATGAACCCTGACAATCGTGCTTCCATTGCCTACCGCAATATTGCGAGAAGAATTTTAGGTGAAGCGGTTCCGCTTCAATCATTAGATGAGCCTGAAAAAGGTGTTATCGCAAAAATCAAAAAATTTTTTGGAGTACGTGCTTAATCCTAATCAATTTAAAAATCACACTTCCTTGAATAAAGCATTAGCTTTTTTCTTTGCACACATTAGAATCACTGCCATCACACTGATATATCTCCCACCTGCTGATCGTTTTTTTCTTCTATCTCTTGAGGTGGGAGATTTTTTGAAGGCTGTACAAAATATTTCCTCTTGAATCTTTTCCCTTTCAATATGATTCAATAATCGTCAATTTTTCTTCTGCGTTTGTCCGCTGTTTTGGTTCTGGGATTGAGGCAGGATAGCCAATATGTAGAAGGCCGACAATTTTTTCTCCTGGTTCTACTCCAACTTTTTGTCGGAAAGATGGTGAATAAATATAAGCACCTGTTTTCCATATAACGCCAATACCTTTTTCCCATGCAGCTAGTTGAAAATTTTGGATTAATGCACTTGTCGCTTTTAAATCCTCCTCCCACTGCTTTTGACGCGGATCCTCTTTCATGATTACCAATAAATGTGCTGGAATCGGCAGCAGCTTTTCTCGTAATCGATCGATATTTTTTCCATTGTTCGTTTCTTGTGCAATAGCAGCAACTAATTTTTCTTTTCCTTCATTCATAAACAGCACGAACCGCCATGGCTCTCTTAATCCATGATTAGGAGCCCAAACAGCCGTATTTAATAATTCACATATTACTTCTTTAGGGATTGGATCTTTCTTAAATTCTTTAATCGATCGACGCTCTTTAATTATATTGGCTACTTTGTATGTTTCCATTGGTATTTCTGATGCCTCCTTAATAATAATGATTTTCAATTAGAATTATTTCAAAATTGAAGTGATATGTAAATGTTTATTTCTACAGTCGTAATCGTTTACAAAGGGAAGGAGACAGGTGCGAGAAATCATTTCAAACAGCTGATACAAGAGCAATGAAAACGATCGACTTAAAAATACAGAATATTCAATTAATAAAATATGAATTCTTTACATAAGAACTATAAATGAGAAAGTTTCGCATGGATGAACAATTGCTAAAACTAGATATAACAGCATGATGCGAAAATATGTTCATCCAGCAATTGATTCATGCACATTTATATTCCCTAGTGAGAAAGATCATTCATAAGAAATATTAGATGACTCATTTCTACGTTCAAATCTCAGATGGAAGGTGACAGTGATGGAACATGGCAAATCCACAAAAAAGTGGCCGGCCGTTGGTCCGGGGTTAATTGTCGCAGCAACGGGCGTCGGAGCCGGTGATCTAGTTGCTGCCTTAGTTGCCGGTACAAATTTTGGACTTGTCTTTTTATGGGCAATCATTATCGGGGCTATTTTAAAATTTGCCTTAAATGAGGGTGTTGGCCGATATCATTTGCTGACTGGAAAAACAATTTTAGAAGGCTGGCATTCTATGGGATTATGGGCAACAAGCTATTTTGGCGTTTATTCGGTTATTTGGGGATTTGTTTATGGAGCGGCTGCGACTTCATCTTGTGCATTGGCTCTGTCTGCATTATTTCCTGTCTTGCCTTTATGGGTATGGGCGGTTATAAGCGGTTTGTTAGGTTTTTTATTAACATGGATGGGGCAATATAAGCTATTTGAAAAAGTTATGAATCTTTTAATTCTACTTATGTTTATTTCGGTTGTCGGCTCAGCTGTTATTGTTCTGCCGGAACTTTCTGATATCATGGACACTGCTGTTCCGGCGTTGCCGAAAGGGTCACTGCTTTACGCACTCGGATTAATTGGGGGAGTTGGCGGATCCATTACCATGGCGTCTTATGGCTATTGGCTGCAGGAAAACAATTGGAAGGATCGATCCTACCTCCGCTACGTTAGATTTGACTCCATGATTGCCTATATTACTACAGCAGTTTTTACAATTTCTTTATTAATTTTAGGGGCTGCATTACTATATGGAACGAATACAAACATTAACGGTGAGCAAGGTCTCATATCATTTGCTACCATTTTAGGAAACGAGCTGTCCCCAACTGTACGTATCTTATTTCTCATCGGTTTTTGGTCAGCTTCCTTTACATCAGTATTAGGTGTTTGGAATGGCGTCTCTTATTTATTTGCTGATTTTGTCTATACAGTTAAAAAACATGATGTGAATAAAGAACAATTAAGTAAGACAAAAGCTTATAAATTTTTTGTTTTTTGGTTAACATTCCCGCCAATGCTCTTGCATTTTATAGGAAAACCTGTGAGCCTCATTATTTTGTATGGTGCCCTTGGTGCGCTATTTATGCCCTTTCTGGCGCTGACCCTTATCTATTTGCTTAATAGTAAAAAGCATCTTCCTCATAAGGAAGATCGAAATAAATGGTTTTTCAATGTACTTTTGAGTTTAAATATTGTTTTATTTTTCATTTTATCGATCAATGAACTAGTCAACCTATTTCGTTAAGCGGCTTCAAATAAAAGGCAGTCTAGCTTTTGTGTTAATTCACCATATACTACTATTTCAAAAAGAAGACGACAAAAGCATTTTGTGGTCTTCTTTTTGATTTCAAAATTTTGCTTTTCTCGGATAGCGCCATATTTTATTTTGCTTCATCCAGTATTCCTTTGAACCAGAAAACAGTGAAGAACCTACTTACTAGGTTGTAGGTAAAAGTTCTTTATCAAGGTCAAAGATAAACATTTGCCTAGATATCGCTTTAAGAAATGCAAAATGGCTTTATTGTCATAAACGGTAAGGACAGGGCATAAACTTGTACAAAATTGCAAAAGGATGATGGATGATGAATCGTCGAGCAAAAGAAATAAAAAAACGAATAGCAAAGCGTAAACGAAAAAGAATGAACAGCATGCTTTCGAGCAGTTCAAGCAGCAGTGATGATATATCTGTTCCATTTATCAATCAAATCACACAAGAAAACGTGCAAGTTGACGCGGACTCCCCTCTTTATGTAGAGGCAGAAGGAAGTAAAAATTTTCATCCATTGTTCCGTTCGGACGTTTTTATAACAAAATTGCTAATCTCTGCCTGCATCGTCCTGATGATCGGTATTATTTTTAAAAATGACCGGGCAGAATTTCTGAAAGCTAGAGATTTCGTCAGCCATGTGATGGAAAAGGAGTTTAACTTTGCATATGTTTCCAAATGGTACGAAGAACAATTTGGGAATCCATTAGCGTTTTTGAAAAAACAATCGAAAGAAGAAAGTGGATCTAAAGAAAGTCAATATGCGGTTCCGGCATCAGGAAAGGTGCTTCAGAGCTTTAAAGATACCGGGCAAGGCGTGATGATCGAAACAAATAATAAAACGGTAGAGGCCATGAATGAAGGAATTGTTATTGAAGCTGGAAAGAAGGAGGATACTGGTCTGACTGTGGTGATTCAACATGCTGATGGAATAGAAACCTGGTATGGGAACCTGGAAGAGCTAAATGTAGCGCTGTATGACTTTGTCGAAACAGGAAAACCTGTAGGCAAAGTAAAGCAAAGCCAAAACCAGCATGGAACATACTATTTTGCCATAAAAAAGGGCGACACATTTATTGACCCGAGTCAGGTGATCTCATTTGAATAAATATTTTTCCTTATTGTCGAAAATACATATTCATCCTATCTTTTGGGTGTTGATTGCAATCGGAGCAATGACAGCGCAATTTAAAGCTCTTTGCATCCTTTTCTCAATAGTTTTTATTCATGAAATGGGGCATGCTGTTTGCGCCAGTTTTTTTTCATGGAGGATCAAGTCCATTCAGCTTCTTCCTTTTGGCGGTGTAGTGGAAATGGAGGAGCATGGAAATCGTCCCTTGAAAGAAGATCTGTTTGTTGTTATATCTGGACCGATTCAGCATTTATGGATGCAAATAGCTGCATGGATTTTTTGGGAAGCGAATTTCATAAACGACTCTACATATGAAATGTTTATTTTTTTTAATATGTCTATTTTCCTTTTTAATCTTGTTCCCATTTGGCCCCTTGATGGAGGAAAGCTTCTTTTTATTTTGCTGAGCAAACAAAAACCTTTTTCAGTTGCTCATAAGGAAATGCTTCGCATATCTGCAGTTGTTTTTTCATGTTTGTTCCTTTTTTTGCTTTTTTTTAACCCTACTCTTTTAAGCGGGTGGATTATCGCAGCCTTTATCGTCCACTCCATTTATACGGAATATAAACAAAGACAATTTGTATATATTCGCTTCTTGATGGAAAGGTATTATGGAAATCATCAAGCGTTTACAGTGTTAAAGCCGATCATTGTTGATCGCGATGATTTGATTTACCACGTGCTGCTGAAATTTCAGCGGGGTTGCAAGCACCCTATTATTGTGGAGGACGATGGAAAAAAACTTTTTCAGCTTGATGAAAATGAGCTGCTGCACAGTTTTTTTTCGGAAAAAAAGACGGACAGAAAAATGGGCGATTTACAGTACGTTTATTGACGCCTGCAGGAAAACATGATATTGAAATAGGAAACAATACATGAAAAGAGGTTGTTGGGTTGCGGCAATTAATTATAAATAAAAAAACGGATGATGAACGCATTGCATTGTTGGAAAACGGACGACTGGCGGAAGTATGGATAAAAGAAAAAAACACGATTGTCGGCAACATTTATAAAGGAAAAGTAACAAAAGTCCTTCCTGGTATGGAGGCTGTTTTTGTTGATTTAGGTCAGGGAAGAAACGGCTATCTTCACCGGAATGACATTATGTCATATTTTGAGACGTCCCGAACGAATGAGGCATTAAAAAATAAAAATGTCCGACATTTTATTTCTCAAGGTGAAGAGGTAATCGTTCAAGTTGTAAAAGAATCAGGAGAATTTAAAGGCCCTAAAGTCACAATGAATATTGAATTGCGATCCCCTTTTTTTGTATATCAGCCCTTTGGCCGCTCGGTAGCAATTTCCAAAAAAATTATTTCCCAGGAAGAAAGAAAAAGATTGCAGCTTCTCGGGGAAACGTTATGCTCAAACAAAGGGGGCATCGTTTTCCGAACTGCTGCTGAAAGAGCGGATGACCAAACAATAAAAAAATGGTTCGATGACATGCTGAGCAGTTTTGAACAACAGCTGAAAAGCAAAAAAGTGCCAAGCTTATTATTCGGTTCAGAAAGTTTTGTAGAGCAAATTATCGCTGAAATTTCACCGCATGTATTGGATGAAATTGTCATTGATGACATAAGCACTGTAAAAGAATTGAAAAAAAATTACGGAGATTTGTTCCCATTTTCCATTGATTTTTATTCCGAAAACGAAAATATTTTTTCTTATTATGCAATCGAACATGAAATCGAAAAGGCGCTGAAAAAAATTGTTTGGCTAAAAAACGGCGCGTTTATCGTAATTGAAGAAACGGAAGCAATGATTGTCATTGATGTTAATACAGGGAAATTTTCGGGGAAAAATACGTACCGAGATACGGTTTTAAAAACCAATGAGGAAGCGGCAAAAGAAATTGCCCGGCAGTTAAGATTAAGAAATTTGAGCGGAATCATTTTGATCGATTTTATTGATATGGAGAAGGAAGATCGAAGCCGGATTTTGAGATTGTTTCAAAAAGAATTGGAAAAGGACCGCATTTTCACAAAAGTCATCGGTTTTACCGAATTAAATATATTGCAATTAACAAGGAAAAAAACTCGAAAATCTCTTTCCGAGCTTTTGCTCGAACCATGTCCAGCATGCGGCGGAACAGGAAGAAAAAGGACGGTTGAAAGCATTGCTTTTGAACTTGAAAGAACCCTTCTTGAACATGCTGGATCAGATGACGAAGCCGTCCTTGTAGAAGCGGCCCCAGAAGTTTGCGATTTTTTTACATGTGAATATGAGAAACATTTAAAAAAGCTTGAAGAACTAATAGGCATGAAGATTTTCTTCAGTCCTTCCGATCATGTAAAAGGATTCGAAATTCGCCAATGGGGAACAAAAGAGGAAGTGGCTTTACGGATCTCCAAAATGTATTGACATATACATTCATATTTTGTTAAGATCAATTTGTTATTGTTTTTTGTAGCACCCGTGCTACAACCGCTCAGTTTGGGTTAGAAGCTCGGTTATCCGACACCCTAATCTGGCGAGTCTTAGTTAAATAGGAGGTGCAGAATATGTACGCAATCATTGAAACTGGCGGGAAACAAGTGAAAGTGGAAGAGGGTCAAGCCATTTATGTGGAAAAATTAGACGCTCAAGAAGGTGAAACAGTTACTTTTGACAAGGTGCTTTTCGTTGGAGGAGACAACGTAAAGGTAGGTAACCCGCTGGTAGAAGGAGCTACGGTTACGGCAAAAGTTGAAAAGCATGGCCGAGGTAAGAAAATTATCGTTTTTAAATATAAACCGAAAAAAAATTACCGTAGAAAACAAGGTCATCGCCAACCGTACACAAAAGTTGTCATTGAAAAAATTAATGCATAATAAAGGCTGTTTCATATGATACATGTGACCATCCATCGTTCGAAAGAAGGATTCATCCGGTCGTTTACAATGAAAGGGCATGCGGACTTCGCAGAGCACGGGAAGGACATCGTATGTGCAGGCGCTTCAGCTGTTTCTTTTGGAGCAGTAAATGCGATCAAAGCTTTAGCCAATGTCGATATGAATGTTGAACAATCGGAAGAAGGCGGATTTTTGCACGTACAGGTTCCTGATCAAGTTGACACGGATTCATTTGAAAAAATCCAATTATTGCTTGAAGGAATGCTTGTTTCATTACAAACGATCGAGCGAGGGTATGGAAAGTTTATTCGAATCGTTACAAAAAAAGATTAGGAGGTGGCACTCATGCTAAAATTGGATCTTCAATTTTTCGCATCGAAAAAAGGAGTTGGGTCCACGAAAAACGGACGTGATTCCATCGCAAAACGATTAGGTGCAAAACGTGCGGACGGCCAATTTGTTACAGGCGGCTCCATTCTTTATCGTCAAAGAGGTACAAAAGTTTATCCTGGTTTGAATGTTGGCCGCGGCGGGGATGATACGCTTTATGCGAAAGTAGACGGCATCGTCCGTTTTGAACGATATGGACGCGACAAGAAAAAAGTCAGCGTGTATCCGATAGCAAAAGAAGCATAAGCAAACACTTGAAAAACTCTAGCCTTTTTGGTTAGAGTTTTCTTTTTCGGTGTTTTTTTAATGGAAAGTTGATATAATTTTTGTACATGTTTAAAAAGATAGCTTGATGGGAGTGGAACCATGGCTGATCAAAGAGAGAGATGGAGTATTGTTGACGCATTAAGCCACTCCAGACATGATTGGATGAATAAATTGCAATTAATTAAAGGCCATTTATCATTAAAAAAATACGATCGGGTGAAGGAAATTATTGATGAAATTGTCGTGGAAGCAAAGCAAGAATCAAAACTTTGCAATTTAAACATGCCCAGTTTTGCAGAGCTGCTTTTAACATATAACTGGAAAGGACACCTTCTCATTTTGGATTATGAAGTGCTAGGGGAAGCGATGGATTGTTCTAGTCTAGATGAGGAAATGTTCCATTTTACAACAGATCTTTTTCAAATCCTTAATCAAAATATTGATAAAAAACAAGAAAATCATATAACCGTAACATTAGAACTCTTTAAAACAGAAAACAATGTCCGGTTCTTTTATGATTTTAATGGTATACTAACGGATGATAAGACTCTTTTAACATTTTTAGAGCAGTACCAATCAGATGCAATCACCATTCAACAAATACATTTTGATACATATGAATTTACATTGATGGTCAGTAAGTCGTGATGAAACAATGAAAGGAGGCTGAAGCTCAATGTTTGTCGATCAAGTGAAGGTATATGTGAAGGGCGGAGATGGCGGGAACGGCATGGTTGCTTTCCGCCGTGAAAAATATGTTCCGAAAGGAGGCCCTGCAGGGGGAGACGGCGGAAAGGGCGGAGATGTGATTTTTGAAGTGGATGAAGGTCTTCGGACGTTAATGGATTTTCGCTATAAAAAACATTTTAAAGCTCCAAAAGGCGAAAACGGGATGTCTAAAAATCAGCACGGGAAAAATGCCGAACCCCTTGTTGTGAAAGTTCCTCCCGGTACTGTTGTAATAGATGATGATACAAAAGAAGTGATCGCAGATTTAACCGAGCACGGGCAAAGAAGCGTGATTGCCAAAGGAGGACGGGGCGGCAGAGGAAACACCCGATTTGCCTCGCCAACGAATCCGGCGCCCGAAATATGCGAAAAAGGAGAGCCGGGCGAAGAACGATATGTAACATTGGAATTAAAGCTTTTGGCTGATGTCGGGCTTGTCGGATTTCCGAGCGTTGGAAAGTCCACTCTTTTATCAGTTGTATCAAGTGCTAAACCAAAAATCGCTGCCTACCATTTTACAACGATAGTGCCGAATTTAGGTGTTGTTGAGACCGAAGACGGACGCAGTTTTGTGATGGCAGATTTACCGGGTCTTATTGAAGGCGCTCATCAAGGAGTAGGTCTTGGACATCAATTTTTGCGTCATATTGAAAGAACAAGAGTCATCGTTCATGTCATTGATATGTCCGCAATGGAAGGCCGTGATCCGTATGAGGATTACCTGACGATCAATGAAGAATTAAAACAATATAATTTAAGGCTGACGGAGCGGCCGCAAATTGTTGTCGCCAACAAAATGGATATGCCAAATGCTGCTGAAAATCTTTCACAATTTAAAAGAAAGCTGCAAGACAAAAATGTCAGCATTTTTCCAATATCAGCCGTTACACGCCAAGGAATTCGCGAGCTGTTATTTGCTATTGCCGATTTATTGGAAAAAACGCCGGAATTCCCTCTTTACTTTGACGAAACGGAAACATCTGCTCCGAATCGTGTCGTGTATACATTAAAGGATGAAAAGCCGAGCTTTACCATCAGCCGTGACAGCGATGGAGCGTTTATTTTATCAGGTGAAAAGGTTGAAAAGCTGTTTAAAATGACCGATTTTTCAAGAGACGAATCCGTTCGCCGTTTTGCAAGACAGCTTCGCAAAATGGGGGTAGACGACGCATTAAGAGAGCGCGGTGCAAAAGATGGGGATACAGTAAGGCTGCTGGAATTTGAATTTGAATTCATTGAATAAAACATTTTGCACATAAAATCTGTGTCCTTCATGCTTCATCGCATATGGGTGGGAAAGGAGACGGTAGATGAAAGACGAAATTTTTTATTTGGTAAGGGAAGATGTGCTGCCGGAAGCAATGAAAAAAACGCTCGAAGTGAAAAAGCTTCTTGAACGAGGCAAAGTCTCGTCCGTTCAAGAAGCAGTGCAGCTCGTTGACTTGAGCCGAAGTGCGTTTTATAAATACAGAGACGCGGTTTTTCCTTTTCATACTGTTGTCAAAGAAAAAATCATTACGTTGTTTTTCCATTTAGAAGATCGTTCCGGAACGCTGTCGCATTTGCTTAAAGTTGTGGCTGAAGCAGGCTGCAATGTGCTGACAATTCACCAAACCATTCCAATTCAAGGAAGAGCCAATGTGACTTTATCATTAAACACGAACGGAATGAAAGAAGATATGAACGTTTTATTATTAAAATTGCGGAAGCTAGAATTTGTAGAAAAGGTCGAACTATTAAGTTCAGGTGCATAGAATTAGGAAGGAAGATATACAGATGAAAATCAGCTATTTGGGACCGAAAGCAACATTTACTCATTTGGCCGTCTCAAAATTTTTTGAAAACGATGTAAAACTAGTCCCTTACCGAACGATTCCACATGTCATGGATGCAGTCGTCAAGCAAGAAACAAACATTGCCGTTGTTCCGCTTGAAAACGCGCTTGAGGGGTCGGTCAATCTTACAATTGATTATTTAATTCATGAAAATACACTGCATATTGTCGGTGAAATTGTTGTTCCAATCAAGCAGCATTTAATGGTTCATCCTTGCAGGAAGGATGATTGGAAAAAAATCGAAAAAGTATTTTCTCATTCACATGCTATTGCACAATGCCATAAATTTTTACATGAGCATATGCCGGATGTTTCGATCGAATATGCCACATCGACAGGAGCCGCTGCAGAATATATCCATCAACATCCGGAAGAAAATATGGCTGTCATTGCCAATGAGTTGGCGGCAAAAGAGTATGATTTAGCTATTGTGAAATATAATATTCACGATTATGATTACAACCATACACGATTTGTTATTTTACATCCGGATCAAGATTTTCAAATAGAAAATAACCACCATAATAAAGTCGGTGAAAAGACGACATTAGTTGTAACGTTGCCGACAGACCATGTAGGCGCCCTGCATCAAGTATTGTCTGCATTTGCATGGAGAAAACTGAATTTATCAAAAATTGAATCTCGTCCAATGAAAACGGGATTAGGAGATTACTTGTTTATTATAGATATAGAATCAAAAATGGATGATGTTTTAATACCCGGGGCAATCCAAGAACTGGAGGCTTTAGGCTGCGGCGTCAAGATTCTCGGAAGCTTTCCGGCTTATAAACTATAAAAAAAGCCGAGCATCCATTGCAGGATGCCTGGCTTGATTAATCAATGATCGTCACGAATTAAAAATCCTGCTTGATCAAGAGCTGCACAAACTTCATTTAAAGTTTTTTCATTGTCGGCAAGAATGGTGTGCAAATGAATGCCGTTCGTTAATTCCGACAAATAAGAGGCGTTTGTTGTTTCGATTTTTTTTATGAACTCATCTACTTCTTTTCGATTGCTTACCATAATCGATGCGGTCAAGTCCCCGTACACTGGATGTTCAACGATTACATCTTTTACGGTCGCTCCGTAATCAACAATAATGTTCAATTCCTCCTTTGTTTTTTCCGGAGCGTGCTTGCAGGCAATAAGACGTTTCGCTTTTTTTGCCTCATTCGTTCTTTCTTTTAAATACATATATCCCTGACTTGTGGCTAAAATCGGTTCTCCGAGTGCTTTTAAAAGAGAAATATCTTGAACGATGACTTGACGGCTGACATTCGTCCGTGAGGCCAATTCCCCTCCCGTGATCGGCCGATTTTCATTTTTTAACCATTCGAGAATCACTTCCCTCCGCTTGTCCCCTAATATTTTTTCCATAAACACCAACCTTTCAAAACTCTTATCGAACGATGGATAGAATCGCATTGATAAGCTCATCGACTTCCGAGATTGTATTTGTAATTCCAAAGGAAATACGAATAAATTGATGAGCGGAATCTTTGTCAAAGCCGATTGAAAGAAGGGTTTTAGAAGGATGACTATTTCCAGCTTGACAGGCGCTTCCAGTTGAGACCGCAAATCCTTTTCGGTTCAATTCGAGCATTACAAATTGACCTTCTAAACTGTTTGTGACAACACCAACAATATTTGGGAGAACCTCTTTTTTCGTTTCATTGACAATCGTTATCGTGGGCAGCTGTGTCTTTAATTGGCTGATCAAATGCTGCTTGAGCTTGATGAAATGGTTAAAATGCTTCTCTCTTTGATTATAAAACTCATTTGCGGCAGTGACAAAGGAAAAAATGCCTGGAACGTTGACAGTGCCTGGACGAAATCCGTCCTCATGTGTTGTTCCGGGAATCACTGGCGACCAGCTTGCTGCTGGATGAATATACACTGCTCCTACGCCCTTTGGACCGTAAATTTTATGTGAAGAAAATGTATAGGCATCAGCATTCATCTCATCGACGGGAATCAACAGTTTTCCAAACGTTTGCACACAATCGGTATGAAAGTATATTTTCCTCTTTTTTAAAAACAAGCCAATTTCCTTTATATTTTGAATTGTTCCGATTTCGGAATTGCCGTGCTGGATGGTGACAAGGGCCGTATCTTCACGGATTTCTTCTTCAAGATGCTCCATTAAAATATTTCCATTTTGATCATGCTTTAAAAATGTAATGTCATATCCTTTCGCACGCAATAAAGACAAATAATGGTCAATGGATGCATGTTCAAGTGAAGAAGCAATAATATGCTTTTTGTTTGGCGTGCTATTTAATAATGATTGGATGGCCAGTATGTTGCCTTCAGAACCGCCGCTAGTAAAATAAACACCGTTTGGATCTCCTCCTAATAACGCTGCAAATGCTTTCCTTGACGCTGTCAATAGTTCATACGCTTTGCCGCCGATATCATGCAGACTGCTTGAGTTTCCGTAAGCAAATTTTGCCGCTTCGGTGTATGAAGCAATCGCTTTTTCACTCATGGGGGTCGTTGCTGCAAAATCAAAGTATATCAATTGTTTTCGCCCCTCTCTATTCAAGCCTTAAAAATTTTGTGAAAAATTCCTCTTGTCAATATTGTATTTTTGTGTAAATATATGTGTCAAGACATGTGTAAATTTACAAGGGGGTTGTTGATGACCCATTATGATGTCATCATCGTCGGAAGCGGTATTGCCGCATTAACGGTTGCAAGCGAATTATGTGAAAAAATGAACATATTAATGATTACAAAAACGATGAAAACTAGTTCTAATTCTCATTTAGCTCAAGGTGGAATTGCATGTGCCATACATGAAAATGATCATAGCTGCCTTCATTATGAAGATACATTATATGCTGGGCGCTACCACAATAAAAAGGAAGCAGTTGAGCTGCTCGTACAAGAAGGAAAGGAAATTATTTCATCCCTTATGGATGAGGGCTTTCCATTTGACAAGGACGAGCAAGGAAATGTGGATTTAGGAAATGAAGGGGCGCACTCCTTTCGCCGCATTCTCCATGCAGGAGGAGATGCGACGGGAAGGAAAATGGTAGAGCATTTTTTGAAAAAAATAACAAACCGGATAACAATCAATGAATATCAGTTTGTTTGTGATGTCGTTGTAAAGGACGGAAGGGCAGTTGGCATTATTACCAAAACAGCAGATGAAAATATACATGTCTATACAGCCCCCCATATTATTTTGGCAACCGGCGGCTGCGGTCAAGCTTATGAATGGACATCCAATCATCCGAACGCAACGGGAGACGGACTTGCCATTGCTTTTCGGGCTGGATGCAGGCTGATCGATATGGAGTTTACACAGTTTCATCCAACAATGCTTTATATAAACGGGACATGCAGAGGATTGATTTCTGAAGCGGTCAGGGGTGAAGGCGCTGTATTGATCGATGAAACGGGGCAAAGATTTATGAGCGAAATTCACCCATTAGGTGATTTGGCTCCTCGAGATGTTGTTGCCCGCGCAATTTATCGTAAATATCGGGATGGACATCAAGTGTATTTGGATATTTCAGAAATTCAATTTTTTTCCGAACGTTTTCCGACGATTGCTGAGATGTGTCGGCAAAATCGGGTAAATTTGAGCGAGAAGAAAATTCCTGTAGTGCCTGGCATGCATTTTTTAATGGGCGGAATTGAAACCGATTTAGTCGGCAGAACGAATATCGATCGGCTTTATGCTGTAGGCGAATTGGCGTGTACCGGTGTCCACGGGGCAAATCGTCTAGCATCAAATTCTCTTTTAGAAGGTCTTGTATTCGGAAAAAGGATTGCAAAATTTATACTGGATCAGCGGCTGTCTTCACAGGAGAGTTTTGGGGATTTCCATTGGAACGAACATGAAAAAACAGAGGTTCCAGAAAAAGGAGAAATACGCAAAATATTGACAAAATGGGTTGGAATCGAACGGACGCATGGAGAACTGGCATGGGCTGTTTCATGGCTGAAGCGATATGTCAAATATTTTCCATTAAATGCTATAAGTTATTCAATTGAAGAAATCGAACGGATTAACATGATCACAGCCGGATATTTAATAGCTAAAGGAGCTCTTTTACGAAAGGAAAGCCGCGGCGGCCATTTCAGGATCGATTATCCAGGGGAAAAACCTGAATGGCTGGAAAAACGAATTGTACAAACAAACGAGCAAAGGATAGGGGCGGTTGAAACATGAATCAAATAAAACTCGAGCAGGCATTGAAGCAATTTTTTATGGAAGACATAGGAGACAATGATTTGTCCAGCGATGCGATTTTCTCAGAAAACGACCGAGGATCGGGCGTCATAAAAGCAAAACAAAGCGGAGTTTTTTGTGGAGAAAACGTGGTGAAAACCGCTTTTTCGATGTTAAACCCCAACCTTGAAGTTCACATGTTTGTAAAAGATGGACATGAGCTGACAGCGGGGGAAGAGATTGCTGTCATAAAAGGTTCTATTCGTTCCATCTTACAAGGAGAGCGCGTAGTGTTAAATTTGCTGCAGCGAATGAGCGGGATCGCAACTTTGACAAAACAAGCGGTGCTGACGTTAAATTCAACGCATACAAAAATTTGTGATACAAGAAAAACAACACCTGGGCTTAGAATGTTTGAAAAGTATGCTGTCCGCATAGGGGGAGGATATAATCACAGATTTGGTTTATATGACGGGGTGATGATTAAAGACAACCATATTGCCTTTTGCGGTTCGATTACAAAAGCAGTTGAAAGGGTAAGAAATCGAGTCGGCCACATGGTAAAAATTGAGGTGGAGGTTGAAACGGAAGAGCAATTGAAAGAAGCAATTTCAGTACATCCCGATATTATCATGTTTGACAATTGCCCGCCTGAACAAGTGAAAAAATTTGTTGATATGACTCCGCCTGACATTATTACAGAAGCTTCAGGCGGAATTACGTTAAAAAATTTAGCGGATTACAAAGATACAAATGTTGATTTCATATCGCTTGGGTTTATTACCCATTCAGCACCTTCAATAGACATTAGTTTATCTTTTTCGGGGAGGAATGAGCTATGAATCTTTTTGAATTGTTGGATGCTTCAAAAACAGAAATGATGCCTGAAGATTATAAACATCGATCTGTGGAAGAATTGGAAAACCGTGTGATAGAAATTAAAAAGAAATTCGGAACAAGACTGATGATCCCAGGTCATCATTATCAAAAAGACGAAGTGATCCAATTTGCAGATGTAACAGGAGATTCGTTAAAGCTGGCACAAATAGCGCAAGAAACAAAAGATGCCGAATATATTGTCTTTTGTGGTGTTCATTTTATGGCAGAAACAGCAGACATGCTGACATCGCCTTATCAAAAGGTGATTCTTCCGGATATGAGAGCTGGCTGTTCGATGGCGGATATGGCAAATATCAAACAAACAGAAGCCGCTTGGAGCAAGCTGCAAGAGCTTTTTGACGACACGATTTTGCCATTAACATATGTCAATTCATCAGCAGAGATTAAAGCTTTTGTCGGTAAAAATGGCGGAGCAACGGTAACCTCCTCAAATGCTGAAACGATGCTGGCTTGGGCGCTGAAGCAAAAAAAGAGAATTTTGTTTTTACCTGATCAGCACTTAGGGAGAAATACTGCCTTTAAACTGGGTATTCCCCTTAATAAGATGGCTGTCTGGGATCCGATTGAACAAAAGCTGCATTATGATGGAACAAGGGAAGATGTCGCCATCATCTTATGGAAAGGCCATTGCTCAGTGCATGAGAAATTTACAGTAAAAAATATTGAACATATTCGCAGCAAATATCCCGATATGAAAATTATCGTTCATCCTGAATGTACATTTGAGGTTGTTCAGATGGCCGATTATTCGGGATCCACGAAATATATTATTGATACGATTCAAAACTCCCCGAAAGGAAGCAAGTGGGCAATCGGAACAGAAATGAATCTAGTGAATCGGTTAATACAAAATAATCCCGACAAAGAGATCGTTTCTTTAAATCCATATATGTGTCCGTGTTTAACAATGAATCGAATTGATCTGCCCCACTTAGTTTGGGCGCTGGAATCAATCGATAAAGGAAAAATAATTAATCAAATCATTGTGGATGAAGCAATTAAAGAGTATGCAGTTCTTGCATTAAATCGCATGCTGGATCATAGCTCATAAAAAGGAAAAATATTGAAATCGCCCATATGCATGCGGGATAGCAAAAGTACGAAGAACAATTTGAATGCCTGGGGTCCCTCCCCGGGTTTTTTTATTTTTGTAATTTTTGCAGCATAAATCAGCAGCTGTGTACTGATATCGATATCAATTGGCTTTTAAAAAAGAGGATCGTTTTTCTTAGCCTTCATTTTTAAATCATAATCCCACTAAAATTTGCATAAGTTGTGATGAAGAAGATTTATGAATGTTTTGATTCGAAAGTTGTATAGGCAGTACGTTTTCACAGGAGGGGGAAACAGTGAAAATCCACATTGTTCAAAAAGGCGATACACTATGGAAAATTGCTCAAAAATATGGAGTCGATTTCCAGGAGTTAAAAAAGTTGAATTCCCAATTGAGCAATCCTGATCTTATTATGCCAGGAATGAAAATAAAAATTCCAACTGGTGATGTGCCAATTAAAAAGGAAGTGAAACATGAATTAAAGAAAGAAGTGCCAAAAGTAGCTTTTAAAAAGGAAGCAAAGGAACATCCTTTTGCAGAGGAAAAACCTGTTGCTCCTATTGAGACTGAGGAACCGGAAGCAAAGGAGAAGCCGTCTAAGCCATATGTGCCTCCCGTTCCAAAAGTTTATCAGCCTTACTATCCGAAAAAAACTGATGTAAGCAATTATTTTATGCTCAATATGCCGATGATGAATATCCATGAAGAAGCGGAAAAGGCTCCAACGCATCCCTATGCTTCAAAAGATTCCAAACCGCAGCTTCCGAAAAAGCCTGAAAATGTGTTTCATGAAGTTTTGGGTAAAGGAGAAGAAAATAAAGAGGAGGACAACAAAGATATGACGAATCCGCAATTTTCGAATGTCAATCCATATTATGGAGCCCAATGGCAGCCTTATTACGCGCCTGTCTGGCCAAATATTCCGAACCCTGCCCCGAATCAATTTGTAAGCCCACAACAATATGGCGAAGATTTTGATGATGATGAATATGATGAAGCGTATGGTTACGAAAACGTTGCACCTAATATTCCGCCCAATATTCCGCCTAATGTTGCACCTAACATTCCGCCAAACGTTTCACCAATACAATACAGTCCGCAACCCGTAGTTCCATATGTACCATATCCTGTTCTTTGTCCACCGTTTCCATTCTTAGGATGCCATCCGGTATCTCCTGTATATCCAGGATCAGGATTGGCGCCGACACCTTATGCTGCACCTTATGGAATGCCGCACGGTCAATGGGTAAGCCCGGAGGCGGCGGAAAATCAAGAATTTGCAGAGAATATACCTCATACTGGAGCTTTTCCGAGTCATCAGGATGACTGCGGCTGCGGAGGTCCTGTACCTTATGGATATCGAGCGGCTCCATTTGTACCATATGGAATACCGCATTACCCTTATGCTGTGCCTTACTATGATTATAACCAGTTCGTTGCACCGCAAGATGAAGAAGATGAAGATTAATTTTATTGGAGACGATGATAAAAATCGTCTCTTTTTTCTTTGAAAATTTCATGACATGATTTATTTTTCGTAAAACACAATATGATACAATGGATAATAAAAAGAAATGATGCTAAGGAAGGTGCATGACATAATGCAGGAAAAAATTGCAAAATTAATCGAATGGCTTCAAAATCAAGTAAAAAACGCAGGATTAAACGGTGCAATTGTCGGAATAAGCGGGGGAATAGATTCCGCCGTAGTTGCTCATCTCATTAAGCGAGCGTTTCCTGAGCATTCGCTTGGCCTAATCATGCCATGTAAAAGCAATCCGAAAGATCAAGAAGATGCTTTAAAAGTAGTAAAAAGCTGCAACATTGATTATATGGTGATCGACTTGACCGAAACTCATGAAACGCTTTTTCACGCCATTCAAAAAAATATTCAAGCTAAAAACGATTGGAATGAAGAAGCAGCAAGATTAGGCGACGCGAATACGCGCGCGCGGCTCAGAATGACAACATTATACGCTGTGGCAAACAATTATCGTTACATGGTTGTTGGCACAGATAATGCAGCTGAATGGTATACGGGCTATTTTACGAAATACGGAGACGGCGGTGTAGACCTTGTTCCTCTTGTACATTTTACAAAAGGCGAAGTAAGGGAAATGGCAAAAATTTTAGGAGTTCCGGATGAAATTATTAATAAAGCTCCAAGCGCCGGTTTGTGGGAAGGACAAACGGATGAAAACGAAATGGGAACAACATATGATATGATTGACAGATTTTTAAAGGGAGAGGAAATTCCTGAGAAAGATAAAGAAATCATTGAAGCGCTGAATAGACGTTCTGAGCATAAACGAAATTTAGCGGCAGCACCGCCAAAATTTTAATTAATTGCCGGGAACTAACAGCAATAAACCTCCCCTGATAGAACAAGCTATTGATGAGCTATTATGCTCAAATTGTTTTTCAGGGGGTTTTTTCATTGAGAAAATCAGTTTCCGCAGCTATTGCCCTTTCTTTTATGACAATTGGTCTTGCGGCGTGCAACAACAATAATGGTGCATTGGATGACCGTGATCGAAATGGTGCAGCACCAATTGGCTACTATTCAGCTGATCGGGATCGCAATTTTGATTACGTTGATAATGATGGACCGATCACTGAAATGTTTGACGGCGGAATGGATGACAATGATATGCTCCGCGATGCAAATGACCGCAATAGAGACCGCTCGCTGACAGTCAACGATAGAAGAAACAACGGCTTCCAAAGAAGCGATGTCAATTATCATAATCATTTACGAGATGTGGGCTCGAATAATGCTCAATTAGCCGAACGAATTTCTGATCAGGTAAGCCGGCTGAAAAACGTGCAGGATGTTGATACGCTCGTAACAAATGACAGGGTTGTAGTAGCGATCAATACAACTGATCGAAACGAACAGAACGTAAAAAATCGAGCCAAACGAGTTGTATCAAGACTGGCTGGAAATAAAAGCATCCATATTGTAACAGACGAGGAAACTTTTACTCGCGTGCGAAACATTAATAATAACTTGAATAACGGTACGGATGTAGGGGAAGATATCCAACGTCTATTCAATGATATTGGAGAAGCAGTAACAGAGCCTTTTGACGGAAATAACCGCTAACGAGACAGGGAGAACTCCTCCCTGTTTCTTTTGTGAAGAACAATTTTTCCCGCTAAATAAAATATGTTATATTAAAAATCGAGATTTGTTTATGAGAGGGGATTTTTAGAATGGCAGGACATTCTAAATGGAAAAATATTCAAAGAAGAAAAAATGCCCAAGATGCGAAGCGGGGCAAAATTTTTATGAAATTGGCAAAAGAAATTTATGTTGCGGCTAAACAAGGCGGAGGAGATCCTGACGCGAATCCTAGCCTCAGACTTGCCATTGACAAGGCTAAAGCTGCCAACATGCCGAACGATAATATAGAACGAGCAATTAAAAAAGCGACCGGCAGCCAAGATGGAGCCAACTATGAAGAAATTACATATGAAGGATATGGCCCCGGCGGTGTCGCTGTAATGGTAAAATGTCTGACGGACAATAAAAACCGTACAGCAACAAGTGTTCGCACTGCCTTTAATAAAAACGGAGGAAACTTAGGAGAAACTGGTTGTGTATCCTATATGTTCGAACGAAAGGGATATATTGTTATTGATGGTAACGGAATTGAAGAGGATGACTTGTTTCTTGAAGCAATTGACGCTGGAGCAGAAGAATTAGAAGCGTCTGGTGAGGCGTTTGAAATTTATACCGCTCCTGAAAATTTGAATAATGTAAAAACCGCTTTAGAAGAAAAAGGATATAAACTGGAAACAGCGGAAATCACATGGATTCCTCAAACGTACACGCAACTAGATGAAACAACAGCTGAAAAAATGTACAAATTAATCGATGTCCTTGAAGATGACGACGATGTCCAAGAAGTCTTCCATAATATGCAGGAAGATGAGTGATTGAAAATTTATTGATATTAACGATTAAAAAATCTAACAGCCGAAAAAATGAAATTGTTAAGTTATCCATTTTACTTTTTCTAATTGAAACGTATTAATATACAAGCATGCCATGATATACAAGGTAGTTGCCATAATATGTAATAAGATGAAGAATCAGGACTAAGGGTTAAAACTTCTCATGATGGCTACAATAAATAAAAACAAATGTGTTATAAGTTCAGGAGTGGTGGCATGTGAAAAAGGTATTTTGCCTCTTTTGTTATACTTTGATGATCTTAGCTTTTTGTCATTTCCATCCTGAAGCATCTTTCGCAAATGCGAATCATCATTCCTCGACAGTTGAAGTCATCTTGAGAAGAGTTTATCTTGATGGCGAAGTGAGCGAAGAGGTCAAAACAGAACATCATCATTCTATCGCAGATGTAATTGCGAAATATCAAGATTGGCAGGTTGTTCGTCAGGATGGCGACGAAATTGTCTTTCAAAAGCAAATTGATGACCTCTCTCCTTTATTAAAAACAAATGGTTTTTTCGGTATTATGGAAGACGGGACTTTGTCGATTTTTAACGGGAAGCCTGACGCAGACAATGAAGTCATTCAGTCTTTTTTCCAGATCGATATAAAAAAACTGGAAAGCTATCGCCACCTGCAACTAAAAAGAGGAATTCCCGTAAAAAATAAAGAGAATTATTTAAATGTCATCAATACCTTTAAAGCTTATTCTGCTGATGAATTCAAATAAAAGGACCGATGCTTTTTGCATCGGTTTATTTTTGCAGTTCTTTCCCTGACGGAGCGAGTTCTTTATGTTAAAATAGGTTAAGTGATGAGAGGTGAACGCAGTGATTGAGTTTATCCGCGGAGTTGTAGATCATATATCAATAGATTCAATTGTGATCGATCGGAACGGAATCGGCTTTCAAATTTTCACTCCCAATCCTTTCAGCTATCAAAAACATATAAAAAAAGAAGTGACAGTTTATACATATCAATATGTAAGGGAGGATCTCCTCGCTCTGTACGGATTTTCAAGCCGTGAAGAAAAGACTCTCTTTTCCAAGCTTTTAAACGTAACAGGAATCGGTCCGAAGGGTGCTCTGGCGATCCTGGCTTATGGGGATGCAAAGCAAGTAGTGGAGGCCATTGAAAATGAAGATGAAGCATTTTTAGTAAAATTTCCTGGTGTCGGAAAGAAAACAGCGAGGCAAATCATCTTAGATTTAAAAGGGAAGCTCGTCGAATTCGTTTCAGAACCGTCTTCCAACATGTTAGCTAATCAGGTACAAACAGACCAAAAACATAGCAATCATTCGCTTATGGAAGCGATCGATGCACTGAAAGTTTTAGGATACAGTGAGAAAGAGATAGCAAAAATCAAGCCGTCATTGGAAGGTGAATCGCTCTCAACTGATCAATATGTGAAAAAAGCATTGAAACTGCTTTTGAAATAAGGTGATAGCAATGGAGGAAAGAATTGTTGCAGGCGAAGCTGAAGCGGGAGAAAAAGATTTTGAATTCAGCCTTCGTCCTCAATCTTTCGATCAATATATCGGTCAATCAAAGATTAAGGAAAACTTAAAAATATTTATTGAAGCGGCAAAGATTAGAGAAGAAACGTTGGATCATGTTCTTTTATATGGACCTCCAGGGCTCGGGAAAACAACACTTGCAACGATTATCGCAAATGAGATGGGGACGAATATCCGCCATACTTCAGGGCCCGCGATTGAACGGCCGGGAGAATTAGCGGCTATTCTCACTTCTTTAGAACCGGGGGATGTTTTATTTATTGATGAAATTCACCGGCTGCATCGTTCGATCGAAGAAGTCTTGTACCCAGCGATGGAAGATTTTTGTATAGATATCGTCATTGGAAAAGGATCAAGCGCCCGTACGATCAGGTTGGATCTGCCACCGTTTACACTTGTTGGTGCAACAACTAGAGTTGGCTTATTAACTGCTCCTTTAAGGGATCGATTTGGTGTGTTAAGCCGCTTGGAATATTATCAAGAGCACGAGCTCTCAAAGATAGTCAAACGAACGGCCAATCTGTTAAATATCGAGATTGAAGAGCAGGCAGCCGTTGAAATAGCCAGAAGATCGCGGGGAACGCCAAGAATTGCGAACAGACTTCTTAAAAGGGTCAGGGATTTTGCGCAAGTGCTCGGATTTGAAAAAATCAGCGCCCATCTTGCTGAAGACGCCTTGGAGCGTTTGCAAGTGGATAAACTTGGATTGGATCATATCGATCATAAACTTCTTTTAGGGATCATTGAAAAATTCCAAGGAGGACCCGTTGGAATTGAGACCATTTCAGCGACAATCGGTGAAGAAGCGCACACAATTGAAGATGTTTATGAACCGTATTTATTGCAAATCGGTTTTATTCGGCGAACACCGAGGGGAAGAATAGTAACAGATCTTGTGTATAAACATTTTCAAATGGAGGTGCCGAAAAGATGACGGAATTTCCAAAGCTATTGATGGTGCTTGGCGGTATTTTGCTTTTTATCGGCTTATTTATGCAAGTTGTCGGCAGACTGCCAGGAGATATCGTGGTAAAAAAAGGGAATTTCACCTTCTTCTTTCCGATTGTCACATGCATTGTCATTAGTTTGCTTTTAACGTTCATTTTTTCTTTTTTAGGACGGTTTAAATAATGGACAGAAGCTAGGTGAACAGGATGAATATCGAATTATTTGACTTCGAATTGCCAGAGGAGCTGATTGCCCAAACTCCGTTGAAGGAGAGGGATGCTTCAAGATTAATGATTGTTGATAAAAAAAGCGGAGATATTACGCACAGCAGATTTAAAAGCTTAATTGAGTATGTATCTCCGGGTGATTGCCTTGTTTTAAATGATACGCGGGTCATGCCGGCCAGATTGTACGGGGTGAAAGAAGAAACCGGGGCCAAAGTGGAAGTTTTATTGCTAAAAGAAAAAGAAGGGAATGTTTGGGAAACCCTTGTAAAACCTTCAAAGCGAGTCAAAGTAGGGACAACATTAAATTTCGGAAACGGCCTTTTAAAAGGAACATGTGTAGGAACTCTTGAACACGGCGGTAGAATCATTGAATTTCAATACGAAGGCATTTTTTTGGAAATTTTGGATCAGCTTGGGGAAATGCCATTGCCCCCATACATTAAAGAGCAGCTTGATAATAAAGAACGATATCAAACCGTTTATTCCCGAGAAATTGGTTCAGCAGCTGCACCGACTGCAGGTTTGCATTTCACAGATGAAATACTCGAAAATATAAAAAATAAAGGGATTCATATCGCTTTTATAACGCTGCATGTCGGGCTTGGGACATTTCGTCCAGTCAGCAGCACAAACATTACAGAACATAAAATGCATGCGGAATTTTATCAAATGACAGAGGGAACGGCCCGCTTATTAAATGAAGTAAGAGAAAAGGGAGGACGTATTATCGCAGTCGGTACGACTTCAACTAGAACGCTGGAAACAATTGCTGGAAAACATGGAGGCAAATTTGTCGAAGAAAGCGGTTGGACAGACATTTTTATTTATCCGGGCTACAATTTTAAAGGAATAGACGGACTCGTTACAAATTTTCATCTTCCTAAGTCTTCTCTGATCATGCTTGTCAGTGCGCTGGCTGGAAGAGAAACAATTCTTCGCGCGTATGAGGAGGCTATAAAGGAAAAATACCGTTTTTTCAGCTTTGGAGATGCCATGCTGATTATTTGAAACAGAATAGAGGTACACTGAATAAAGGAGGGGCTTTCATTGAATAAGCCACCTATTCGATATGAACTGATCAAAACATGCAAACAAACAGGCGCCCGCCTTGGAATCGTACATACACCTCACGGTTCGTTTGAAACTCCGGTGTTTATGCCTGTGGGAACATTGGCGACCGTCAAAACTATGTCACCGGAGGAATTAAAAGAAATTGGCGCAAAAATCATTTTGAGCAATACATACCATTTATGGCTCCGACCAGGGGAAGATATCGTTAAGGAGGCAGGAGGTCTCCATTCTTTTATGAATTGGGATGGAGCGATTTTAACCGATTCCGGCGGATTTCAAGTGTTCAGCTTAAGCGAATTCCGGCGAATTGAAGAAGAGGGAGTATATTTTCGCAATCATTTAAACGGGGACAAGCTGTTTTTATCTCCAGAAAAAGCAACTGAAATCCAAAATGCTCTCGGATCAGATATTATAATGGCATTTGACGAATGCCCGCCTTACCCGGCATCATTTGATTATATGAAACAATCTGTAGAACGAACCTCCAGATGGGCTGAACGCTGTCTAGCAGCTCACAAAAGAGAAAATGAACAAGGGATGTTTGGAATTGTACAAGGCGGCGAATATGAAAACTTGCGGAAGCAAAGCGCACGCGATCTTGTCTCGCTTGATTTTTCGGGATATGCGGTTGGTGGTCTTTCTGTCGGTGAACCGAAAGAAGTGATGAATCGTGTGCTAGAATTTACCGTGCCTTTATTGCCAAGCGACAAACCTCGTTATTTGATGGGGGTCGGTTCTCCAGATTCACTGATAGATGGAGCGATTCGGGGCATTGATATGTTTGATTGCGTGCTTCCTACTAGAATTGCGCGCAACGGCACCTTAATGACATCAACAGGTCGGCTTGTCGTAAAAAATGCGAAATATGCGCGCGATTTCGGTCCATTGGATGAATCTTGTGATTGCTACGTTTGCCGAAATTATTCACGTGCTTATATCAGACATTTAATTAAAAGCAATGAAACATTTGGGATTCGATTAACATCTTACCATAATCTCTATTTTTTGATAAAATTAATGGAGCAGATTAGGGAATCAATCCGTGAAGACCGTTTAGGAGATTTCCGAGAAGAATTTTTTGAACGGTACGGATTCAATAAACCAAATGCGAAAAACTTTTAATGCTTAGAAAGGGGTGAAGAAATGTCGGAGAATTTTGTAGCAACAGTGCTGCCTTTTGTGCTGATGATTGCTATTTTTTACTTTTTGTTGATCAGACCTCAGCAAAAAAGGCAAAAGCAAATCCGTGACATGCAGGCAAACTTGAAGAAGGGTGATAAAATCGTAACGATTGGCGGTTTGCATGGGACGGTTGATTCATTGGATGAAGATAAAATCGTCATCCGTACGGGAGACGGCTCCCGCTTAACTTTTGACCGAAATGCTGTGAGAGAAGTCGTAGAACAATCATAGTTCTACAAAAAACAGGGCTGACTTAAATGTCAGCCTTTTTCTTTTTAAGCCTGCCGTTTTGGCGACGAAATATTGACTCCCAGCATTCCTCCAACTATTGAAGTGATTAAAAATCCACCGTGATATAATAGCGATTCTGGCGAAAGCGTTTTTCCGTAACCTAAAAATTGAAACAACAACACAATTCCCGTGTAAGCAACCGCTGTCGCACCGCCTAAAAGCCACCCTTTTTCTTTACCTTTTCCGCCAGCTATAAAACCTCCGATAAAAACGGCTAAAAAACTTATAGATGTGATGACCCAAAAGAGCGAATCTTCTGTTAAACTAGTAAATCGTAATAAAATAGATAAAAGAAAACTGGAAATCAAAGCAATGATCAAAATGGTAAAAACACCGTAAAATAC
Organism: Aeribacillus sp. FSL W8-0870; assembly: GCF_037963755.1. Taxonomy (NCBI): domain Bacteria; kingdom Bacillati; phylum Bacillota; class Bacilli; order Caryophanales; family Bacillaceae; genus Aeribacillus; species Aeribacillus sp. FSL W8-0870. Next base: position 2,917,291 of record NZ_CP150165.1, on the reverse strand, counting down.
AGCTTTCCCCCACCGCTTTGCTTCAATCATCCATTCATCTCCTCCCATGTTCACCCGTACAAGGGTAATCACTTTTATACAAGCATATTCATAAAAAAAAGATTTAGAATTAAAATTGCCAGATCAGGGTGAAAGGAATGAAACGGATAGATTTTAACGATTTTTCTGCATCGGAATAAAGATTGCTATATACGGACCGATTAGGGGAATTCGCTTTACTTCTTCCTTTTCGACTAGTCGAAAGATGATAAGAAACAGACTGTAAATAACTGTTGTGATCATGCATGCATACATTAACTTTGGCAGCAAATGCAGTTGTTCCAATAAGATATCGTAAATATGATAGGAGATCCAACCTGTTAAGAAAATGGCTGCAAAAGATAGAACATAGTCTCTTAAATAAATTGTGAACTTAAACACTTTCAGCACCGTTGCATAATGAAGAAGAGTAACGATCATAAACCCGCTTATAATGGCAAGAGCTGCGCCGATAATGCCGAGCTGCGGCCTAGTTGCGAAAACAAAAATGAGCGCTGTTTTTAAAATGGAACCGATTAAACTGTTGGTCATCGCTGCTTTTGCTAAATTTAATGCTTGCAATGCTGCTTGCAGTGGACCTTGGAAATAATAAAAGATGAAAAAAGGAGCCATAACTTTCACATAGATGGCAGATTGAGCATTTCCATACATAAAGATCATGATCGGTTCAGCGTACACGTATAAAATAACAACTGCTAGTCCGCCTGTAACAAGCGAGAGCCTTAAAGCTTGCCTCAGCCGATATTCTGCTAATCGAATCCTTTTTTGGGCAATCGCTTCGCTTAATGCGGGCACTAATGATGTTGACAGCGAAAAAGTGATGAAAGAGGGAAGCATTAATAAAGGAAGCGCATACCCCGTCAATTCCCCATATTGTTTTGTAGCTAAAGATGAATGAACGCCGGCGATCAGTAAACTGTGTGAAACAACGATCGGTTCGAGAAACCATGAAATGTTGCCGATAAATCGGCTGCCGGTTGTCGGCAGGGCAATTTTCATGAGCTGACTGAATGTTTCTTTTCCCTTTTTTAACGAACGGAAAAACGATTTTCTCACTCGAATTTGCTTTTTGAAACGGAACGCTATTAGTAAGTAAAGTAAGGAAGCAAGTTCTCCAATTGCTGCCGCAACAAAGGCGCCAGCGGCTGCATATTCGATTCCGTAAGGCAGCATAGCTTTTGTACAAACGGCAATAAAGGCGATTCTGACCGCTTGCTCAAGCACCTGGGAGAATGCCGCAGGCGTCATGTTTTGTTTTCCTTGAAAGTAGCCTCTCAAAACAGAGGATACAGCAATAATAGGAATTACAGGAGTGATGGAAATCAAAGGAAAGAATGTTCTTGGGTCTGTAAGCAATGTTTCAGAAATATATGAGGCGGAAAACAACACAAGCGGTGCGATGATAATGCTTAAACTGCACGTAATTGTTAAAGATACAACCAGTATTTTTTTTTCCTTTTTGCTGTCTCCTTTTGCATCCGCTTCCGCGACCAGCTTGGAGATGGCAACCGGCAAACCGAGCTGTGTAGCTGCTGCGACAAGGCCAAACGTAGGCATCGCCATCATGTAGAGGCCAACCCCTTCTTCTCCAATCATTCTGGCTATGACAATTCGATTAATAAAACCGAGAATTCTTGTGATGAGGCCTGCCGTCATTAAAATGAGCATTCCTTTTAAAAAGGTTTGCTTCGGCATTTTTCTCCCTGCCTTCTCAAAAAACTTGATATCATATACAATTACTATATGCAGACTCGAAGTACAGGCATGACAACCTTTTAAGAAAGGAGCATAAAAGTGGAGAACTATTCGGTAGATGCCTATCGCAAGTATTTAAGGCCGTTTTTGAAAAGCAAGCTCGAAGAATTCCGGCTGTATGGATACGATAAAATGACAGAGGATGAATTGTGGGCTTTTTTGAAAAGAAAAAAATGGAAAAAAATTGAGGGTGTCAGAGTACATCGGTTAGTAGAAGGGATTATGTCAGTGAAAGTGTCCGATTTCATGAATTATACGACCATTGAGTTTATGAAAGATGCAAAATGGTTAGATAGTAAAGAAGGACAAGAAATATTAAAAGAATTAACCTAAAGATGATAAGGCGATGTTTCGCATATAAGCTTGAGGAGGATCAACATGGCAAAAAAAGGCCGAATTATATCATTTTTTATCATTGTTTTCGCCCTTTTAGGTTTGACTGGCGCAACGACAAAACCAATCGTAGAAGGCATTACGCTTGGTCTTGATTTAAAAGGCGGCTTTGAAGTTTTATATGAAGTGAAGCCGGTAAATAAAGGAGATAAAATTGACCGTCAAGCCCTATTAAGTGCAGTTGAAGCGCTGGACAAAAGGGCGAATGCACTTGGAGTGAGCGAACCAAATATCCAAATAGAAGGGAATGACCGAATTCGCGTTCAGCTTGCAGGCGTGACGGATCAGACTGAAGCTCGGAAAATTTTGTCGACGCAGGCAGAACTGACCTTTCGTGATGTCAATGACAAAGAATTACTAAACGGTTCAGACTTAGTGCAAGGCGGTGCCAAGCAATCATTTGACCAAAACGGTAAACCGAACGTTGTCGTTGAGCTAAAGGATGCGAAAAAATTTAAAGAAGTGACAGAGAAAATAGTAAAAATGGCGCCTGAAAATAAGCTGATCATATGGCTTGATTGGGAAGAAGGCGACTCGTATAAAAAAGAAGCAGCAAAAGCGAATCCGAAATTTTTGTCCGATCCGTACGTAAATGAAGTGTTTGATACGACTACGGTCACGATTGAAGGACAATTTACGGTAGAAGAAGCGCAGCAATTAGCAAGTTTGCTGAATGCTGGTGCATTGCCAGTGAAGCTGCACGAAATTTATTCAACTTCTGTCGGGGCAAAATATGGGGAAGAAGCGATGCAATCAACCATTTATGCGGGTTACGTCGGCGTAGGCCTCATTATGCTGTTCATGATCTTTTACTATCGCTTGCCGGGATTGATCGCATCTATCACGCTTGTTTCATACATATACCTCATTTTAGTTGTGTACAATTGGATGCATGCGGTGCTTACATTGCCGGGGATCGCCGCCCTTATTTTAGGGGTTGGGATGGCAGTTGACGCGAACATTATTACAGACGAACGAATAAAGGATGAATTAAAGCTTGGAAAAAGTGTCCGATCTGCTTTTAAAGCAGGAAACAAAAGATCGCTTTTAACCATTTTTGATGCCAATGTTACGACAATACTCGCAGCTGTTGTTTTGTTTATTTTTGGAACAAGCTCTGTAAAAGGATTTGCGACAATGCTCATTGTCAGCATTATTATATCCTTCCTTACGGCGATTTATTTAAGCAGATTGCTGCTCGGATTGCTCGTGGAGAGCCGGGCATTTGACAAAAAGCCGCATTGGTTTGGCGTGAGGAAAAGCGATATTTTGGATATTACGAAAACGAATAAAGATACCGATGTCCCAACTCGCTTTGATCATATTGATTTTGTTAAACATCGGAAAAAGTTTTTCGTTTTATCAAGTGTATTAATTGTCGCAGGCATCATCATCCTCTTTGTTGCTAAATTGAATCTAAGCATCGATTTTACGAGTGGAACGCGGGTCGAGCTAGCGACAAATGAGCCGCTATCGGCTGATACAATCGAAAAAGAATTCAAATCAATCGGGCTTAAGCCGGATGAAATTGTATTATCTGGTAATGATAAAAGCACAGCAGTTGTACGATTTGTAGGCGCATTTGATAAAGAAACGATTTCAAATGTAAAAGAACATTTCACAGAGCTGTATGGGATAGAGCCAAATATAAGCACGGTTTCGCCAACAGTCGGAAAAGAGCTGGCGCGAAATGCTCTCATCGGTGTTGCAATTGCTTCCATTGGGATTATCATATATGTATCCATCCGCTTTGAATTTTATATGGCGCTTGCAGCTGTGCTTGCCCTATTGCACGATGCCTTTTTTATCATTTCCTTTTTCAGCATCACCCGTCTTGAAGTAGACATTACATTTATCGCGGCCGTGTTGACGATTATTGGTTACTCGATCAACGATACGATTGTTACGTTTGACCGTATAAAAGAAAACATGGGAAAAGCGAAAAAAATAAAAACATTTGAGCAGCTTGCGGAAATTGTCAACAAAAGCTTGCGGCAAACCTTTACAAGATCGATTAACACCGTTTTAACCGTGATCTTTGCTGTTGTCGCTCTCATTTTATTCGGAAGCTCGTCCATTTTAAATTTCTCGATTGCTTTGTTGGTTGGATTGATCGCAGGCGTTTATTCCTCTTTGTTTATCGCCAGCCAGCTTTGGCTCGTTTGGAAATGGAAGCAAATTGAAAAACGTTCTGTAAAAGAAAACTAGTGAACAGCCGCTGTAAAAGTTCGAAGGGGCTGTCCAAAAAGTCAGGGTTAACTGACTTTTTGGGGCTCCTTCATTTTAGGGATTTATCGGACAGACTATTTTTCCTATCTTGTGTTTAGGGGCTGTCTTTGAAAGTCAAATCGCCATTGAAAACAAAAAATCATAAACACCGATATATCAACATTTCTAAAACATTAATGGGAGCGTCAATAAGCCGTAAAAACGACTTATTAGACATCCCCCTTCTTACCTCTAGTCAAGTATTTTTTAGTAAATAATTTGGTTAATATAGATTTTATTTTGGAAGGAAGGGGGACCCCTTCCTTCCAAAATAAATTTTCGCATGACAAATAGACCTCACGATTTCCATTTTTTTCGTCAGGTCTTTGTGATATAATCTTACTTACGATTACTGATGCATTGTTGCCTTTTCGTAATCGTATTTCAGATTATGTGTGATAAGGTGATAAGCCGATTTCAAGAACTTATTCACGCATGCTATGGACGCAACTTTATGAGGTTTCCTCTGGGGTTGCGTTTTTAATTTATCATAATAATCTACAATATGATTTTGTGTGTTTTTCCGTAGTTGGATCATGGTCTGGATCATGTAAAATAGAATCTTTCTAAGTTTGTTATTTCCTCTTTTATTAATCTTGTCTTTATAAAAGGTATTCCCAGATTGATATCTCATAATATCAATACCGACGTAAGCATTCAGTTGTTTATGGTTTTTGAATCGTCGAATATCTCCTAATTCTCCAATTAAACGAACTGCAGTCGTTTCTCCGATTCCTGGAAATGAAATTAAAATCTGATACTCTTGTTTATCTTTCGATAATTTAACCATCTTTTGGACAAGTTGATCTCTTTTCTCCTTCAAGTCTGCAATCCGTTTGGCATAATCCCGCACTTGTTCACAGCGAATATCATCTTTTGAAATTGCTGGATACGCTTCTTTTGCTGCTTCGATTAAAGCGATCCCTTTTTCTTCAGCACGTGCCAATGATAAGTTTTTTCTTGTGTTGGCTTTTAAACGATTACGAATCACTGTTTTTGAACAAACTAACACATGATCCGGATGAGGGTATAATTGAACGACATTCAAAAATAAAGCAGAACGTTTACTGAATAGCTTTTCTAACTCGGGAAAACTCAATTGTAGAATCGCATGTAAACGACTATATAAATGCGTCATTTCACTACTTAATTCATCATAATATCTCGTCATTGCACGCATTTGTTTATAATATTCCCCTTCTTGATAAGTTTGTTCACGTTCAACTCTAAAGTGAGTTTTCGCAAGTTCATGAGCGTCGCTTTTATCTGTTTTTTGTCTCCTCATTGAAGCCATTTGAATATTCGCTTCGAGTGGGTTAACTCGATAATACATATAACCTTGATCACCTAAGAATCGTTCTAGTGGTTTTGAATATACGCCTGTTGCTTCAAAGACAATATCAGGTGCCTGTGCATCTTTTTGTGTTAAAGATATAAGGGTTTCGTTTAATTTCTCGAAAGAGTAGCGGTTATGGGTTATTTCACCCTCATATTCGCATTGACGATAACGGTCATAAATGACCATTGTACTTTTCCCCATACTGACATCAAATGCCACTACGTGTTTCATATTTTCTGCCTCTCCTTTTTAGCCAAACATAGAAGTTCTTCACATTGCCTTATTGATTCCATTTTCTTATACACGGTCTCTTCGGACCCAACATACTAAACTGATTCAAATAAGGATGTGAAGTTGGTCTGTTTTTAATACGGACTCTATTTGGTCCCAGGGGATGTTCGACCTTCCTTCACTTCTACTATAAAAAAATAGTAGCACAAACCTTGGCCTAGGTCTGTACTACTAATGTTAGTATGTTTCTTATGCTCTCTTTCTTCATTACGTTCTCCAAAAGTTTTATGACGGACATTCAGTGCATACAATTTATTCCAGTTGGACTTCATTGCTTCTATGAAGGACATTTACAAATTTTATTCGATTATTTTTGTCCTTCACAATGTATTTCTCCAAACTCCTTCATTTTAGGAACTCATCGGACAGCCCCTCTCTTTCTTATGAAGAAACATAACCTTAAAAATAGTGTTTGAAAACATTTCATTTCGTTCTGTATAATAGGAGAAGTTGAGGGGTGAAATCATGCTGAGATCTAAATTTCGTTGGAATCGTTTATATAGGGATGAGTCCAACGAAGAGGCTGTTCGAGCATTAATCGACTCTTTGAATATTACCTATTTGACTGCTCGATTACTTGTGAATCGCGGCATTCAAAATGTTGAAGAAGCAAAAGAGTTTTTACATATAAAGGAACCTTCATTTCATGATCCTTTTTTGTTGGATGGGATGGAGCGGGCATGTGAGCGTATTTTTGCAGCAATCCGCGCTGGTGAAAAGATTGTCGTATACGGTGATTATGATGCGGACGGCGTTTCCAGCACTGCCGTCCTGTTGACGGCATTAAAGGAATTGGGGGCAAACGTCGATTTTTACATACCGAATCGATTTTCAGAAGGATACGGGCCAAACGAACATGCTTTCCGAATGATTCATGAAAAAGGATGCAGGCTGATTATAACAGTTGATACCGGCATCGCGGCAATCAATGAAGCGGATTTAGCCAAAAGGCTTGGAATCGACCTCATTATCACAGACCATCATGAACCGGGGCCTGTTTTGCCTGATGCGTATGCGATCATTCATCCGAAATTGCCAAATTCAACATATCCTTTTAAGGAGCTGGCAGGTGTAGGCGTTGCTTTTAAAATGGTCCATGCCCTTTATGGAAAGGTTCCAGAATCTCTGATAGAGATCGCAGCCATTGGAACAATTGCTGATTTAGTACCTCTATACGGAGAAAATCGGCTTCTTGCGAAAAAAGGGATTGAAAAATTAAAAACGACGACAAGACCTGGCATAAATTCGCTTCTTTCCATTGCTGGAGTGGACAAATCTTCCGTAAATGAGGAAACGATAGGATTTGTTTTAGGACCGAGAATTAATGCGGCAGGGAGGCTGCAAGAAGCCGATCCTGCCGTTGAATTGTTGTTGACAGATGATAAAGAAAAAGCTGATATGCTTGCTAAGGAAATCGATCAATTAAATAAGCAAAGGCAGAAGCTTGTACAAGAGATAACGGACGAAGCGATTAAGGAAATTGAGAAAAATTTTCCAATCGAAGACAATCCTGTTTTAGTCGTCGCAAAAGAAAACTGGAATTCTGGAGTGATCGGAATCGTTGCTTCCAGATTGGTCGAAAAATTTTACCGTCCTGCCATCGTGTTGAGCATTGATCGTGAGACAGGTCTTGCCAAAGGGTCTGCGCGAAGCATTCAAGGGTTTGATCTATTTAAAAACTTATCGGAATGCAGGGAGCTTCTCCCTCATTTTGGAGGCCATACGATGGCTGCTGGCATGACGCTGAAAGCAGAGCATATTGACGAGCTGCGCCAAAAAATGATCGATCTTGCAAATAGTCAGCTTTCAGATGAAGATTTTATTCCCGTAAAAAACATTGAATGTGCCTGTTCATTGGAGCATGTCACAATAAAAGCAGTCGAAGAGCTGGAGAAGCTTGCCCCTTTCGGAGTCGATAATCCGAAGCCGCTCTTTTTACTAGAGAATGTCAATGCGGCAGATGTTAGAAAAATTGGGGTAAACGGAAATCATTTGAAAATGAAGATTGAGGAGAAGGAATTTGAATTAGATGTCGTCGGCTTTGGACAGGGAGAATTGGCAGAAGAAATATCTCCTTTCGCAAACGTTTCTATTGTCGGTGAGCTTGCGATCAACGAATGGAATTATGTAAAAAAGCCGCAGCTATTGCTTCAAGACCTTGCCGTGCCAGCGTGGCAGCTTTTTGATTGGCGAGGTTCAAGAGGAACGGAGGCTTTGCTCTCTAAACTTCCTGCTGAAAAACGATTGCTGATCGCCTTTCATGAAGAATCTATAAAATTATATAAAGATCAACCGTACATTCATGAAATTCATATAATATCAGAAATAAAGGATTACAAAAATATAGATGTTTCCAATAAGTATGTTGTATTTCTCGATATGCCCCCGGCAATCGAATTTCTTGTTTCAGCATTTGAGCAAGGAATGCCTGAAAGAATTTATGCTATTTTTTATCAGCACGCAGACCACTTTTTTCAAACAATGCCGACAAGAGAGCATTTTAAATGGTATTACGCATTCTTAACGAAAAAAAGTTCTTTCGATTACAAAAAATATGGGGAAGATTTAGCCAAATACCGTGGCTGGACAAAAGAAACGATCTTTTTTATGACAAAGGTGTTTTTTGAACTTGAATTTGTTACAATAAACAATGGTGTGATTACATTAAACAAAAAGGTGAAAAAACGGGATTTATCAGAATCCGGAACATATCAGCAGAAGCTGGATCAAATGAAACTGGAACAGCAGCTTCTCTATTCTTCTTATCAAGAACTGAAGGAATGGTTTGAAAAGGCAGTCTTGAAACGAGATGCCGATAAATTTTTACAAGTTCATGAATGGTAAACAACCGAGGAGGACGAGTGATGGATTTAAAAAAATACGTGACAATTGTTGAAGATTTTCCAAAACCGGGCATTTCTTTTAAAGATATCACAACATTAATGGACAACGGGGAAGCATTTAAATATGCAACAGACCAAATTGTTCAATATGCGCGTGAAAAGAAGATTGATATTGTTGTCGGTCCAGAAGCAAGAGGGTTTATCATCGGCTGCCCAGTTGCTTACTCTCTCGGAGTTGGTTTTGCACCTGTTCGAAAAGAAGGCAAGCTTCCGCGCGAAACGATCAAGGTGGAATACGGGCTTGAGTACGGAAAAGATGCATTAACCATTCATAAAGATGCGATTAAGCCTGGCCAGCGAGTGTTAATAACCGATGATTTGCTGGCGACTGGAGGAACGATTGAAGCTACCATTAAATTAGTGGAACAGCTTGGCGGAGAGGTTGCCGGCATTGCCTTTTTAATTGAATTGTCTTATCTTGAGGGCAGAAAAAGGCTTGAAGGCTATGATATATTAGCATTGATTAAATATTAATCGGCGCAAATCTATAAATGAAGCACTCTTAATGGGTGCTTTTTTTTTAAACAATAAAATGAAAAACTTTAGAAGTTGTAATATTTTCCATCCACTCGTAAAATAGCCGCAGCAGCTCTATTTTTTTTACCCCTTTTCAAAAGGATCGTATTCTTCTCTTTACATGTTTGTTAATTTTATTTAATAATAAAAACAATAACGTATATACAATTAAAGGTGATCCCATGGCAAACGAACAAATGTTGACAGCTGAACAGATCTTCGAAAAAGCGGAAAAGTATCTTCCGCCTGACGATATAGAGTTTATAAAAAAAGCATACGAGTTTGCAAAAAACGCCCATCATGGGCAATATCGCAAATCAGGCGAACCATATATTATGCATCCGGTGCAGGTTGCCGGGATTCTAGTAGACTTGGAGCTGGATCCTACAACGATTGCTGGCGGCTTTTTACATGATGTTGTGGAAGATACGGATGTGACATTAGACGAGCTTCGACAAGAATTTAACGATGAAGTCGCTATGCTTGTGGATGGAGTAACAAAGCTGGGAAAAATTAAATATAAATCAAAAGAAGAGCAGCAGGCGGAGAATCACCGGAAAATGTTTGTCGCTATGGCGAAGGACATTCGGGTCATTTTAATTAAACTGGCAGACCGTCTTCACAATATGCGTACGTTAAAACATTTGCCGCAGGAAAAGCAGCGAAGAATCGCCAATGAAACGTTGGAAATATTTGCTCCTCTCGCCCATCGCCTCGGAATCTCAAAAATCAAATGGGAACTTGAAGATACAGCCTTGCGGTATTTAAATCCGCAGCAATACTACCGAATTGTCAATTTGATGAAAAAGAAACGTGCAGAACGGGAAAAGTATGTTGAAGAGGTAATTGAAGATTTAAAGAAGCGAATTGAAGAAGTAAAGATAAAGGCAGAGCTGTACGGTCGGCCGAAGCATATTTATTCCATTTATCGTAAAATGGTTCTCCAAAATAAACAATTTAACGAAATTTATGATTTGCTGGCTGTGCGAATTATTGTGAACAGCATAAAAGACTGCTACGCAGTGCTTGGCATCATTCACACATGCTGGAAGCCGATGCCTGGCAGATTTAAAGATTATATTGCAATGCCGAAAACAAACATGTATCAATCCATTCACACGACTGTCATCGGTCCGAAGGGGGATCCCCTTGAGGTTCAAATTCGCACATACGAAATGCATGCGATCGCTGAATACGGGATTGCCGCCCATTGGGCTTATAAAGAAGGAAAAAGCATTACATCTTTTGATAAAAAACTGAGCTGGTTTAGAGAAATATTGGAGTTTCAAAACGATTCTTCCAACGCCGAAGAATTTATGGAGGCATTGAAAGTTGATCTGTTCTCTGACATGGTGTTTGTATTTACTCCAAAAGGAGATGTCATTGAGCTTCCCGCCGGGTCGATTCCGATTGATTTCGCCTACAGAATTCATTCTGAAATAGGCAATAAGACGATCGGAGCAAAAGTAAACGGAAAAATAGTGCCTCTTGATTATAAATTAAAAACCGGAGATATAGTGGAAATATTGACGTCGAAGCATTCTTACGGTCCGAGCCAAGATTGGCTTAAATTGACGCAGACCTCTCAAGCGAAAAATAAAATTCGCCAATTTTTCAAAAAGCAGCGCCGAGAGGAGAATGTTGAAAAAGGAAAAGAATTAATTGAAAAAGAAATTAAAGCGATGGATTTTGATGTGAAAGAAGTCCTTACTCAGGAAAATATAAAACGTGTCGCGGAAAAATTTAATTTTTCAAATGAGGACGATATGTATGCGGCAGTTGGCTTCAACGGCATTACTGCTTTACAGGTTGCAAACCGCCTAGTCGAAAAAATTCGCAAACAGCGGGATATAGAAGAGCAGGAAAAATTGATGGAAAAGGTGGTTCAACAAGGTGCAAGGCGGCCGAAGCGCCGTGATGCAGGAGTGTCTGTAAAGGGTATTGATAATTTGTTAATCAGGCTTTCCCGCTGCTGCAACCCAGTCCCTGGCGATGATATTGTCGGATTTATTACAAAAGGAAGAGGGGTATCTGTTCACCGGTCTGATTGTCCAAATGTCAATAAAGAGGATGCAAAAGACAGGTTAATTGAAGTGGAATGGGAAAATCAGCTGGACGGCCGGAAGGAATACAATGTGGAAATTGAGATTTTAGGTTTTGACCGGCGCGGCTTATTAAATGAAGTGCTCCAGTCTGTAACAGAGACGAAGACAAACATTACGACAATTTCGGGAAGAACGGACCGTAACAAAGTAGCGAACATCCATTTAGGAATTTCGATTCAAAATGTCAGCCATCTTCAAAAAGTTGTGGATCGGATCAAGCAAATACCGGATGTATATTCAGTGCGGAGAATTATGAATTAAGAAAGGAAATACATGATGAAAGTTGTAGTACAACGAGCAAGGAATGCAAATGTCAAAGTAGATGGACAAGTTGTTGGTTCGATTGAGTTCGGTTTAATGGTGCTAGTCGGTGTTACACACGAGGATACGGAAAAAGATGCAGAGTTTTTAGCGGATAAAGTGGCCAATTTGCGCATATTTGAGGATGAAGAAGGGAAAATGAATTTATCTCTTTTAGATGTTGGGGGCGAAGTTTTATCCGTCTCCCAATTTACTCTGTACGGCGATTGTCGGAAAGGAAGAAGGCCAAATTTTATGCAAGCAGCCAAACCGGATATTGCTGAAAAACTATATGAATCTTTCAACGACAAACTGAGAGAAAAAGGCGTACGTGTTGAAACGGGTTCTTTCGGAGCGATGATGGCTGTTGAATTTACAAACGTTGGCCCAGTAACATTGATTATCGAAAGCAAATAAAAAGGGCTTGTCTAAAAAGTCCATAAAAACAGAGCGAATGGAGAAAACAATGAGTTTTTCCATTCGCTCTGTTTCCTTATTTTTGAAATTGGTTTGGGAATTTGCGGCCCATTTCAGTATGTTGTGGGCCATTGCCACAATCCCGAATTCTGTTCGGACTTTATGAAGCCCCCGTAACAGAAATCGAGTGAAACGCAAATTGCCCTTGATGTTACCGAACACACTTTCGACATCCACTTTACGCTTCGCATAAAGAGCTGCCTTTTGTTCGTCACCAAGAGCTGCTTTGGCTTTCGCTTTCATTTCTTCATAAATCGTGTTCCAATATACTCGACGATTTCCTTTGGCTTTCGTACACCCATTCTTCAACGGGCAATCCGTACAATCTTCACACTCGTACACTTTCAAATCTTGTATGTATCCAGATGCATTTTTTCTTTTTTGATAATACTTGAATACGACTTTCCGATTGTTCGGACAGATAAAGCAATCGTCTTCTTCGATGTATTTCCAGTTTTGTACTTTTGATAAATCCTTTTTAAACTTTTTACTTTGTTCCTTCAAATAGGTTTGGTATGGGGCTAATAATTCAAAACGAGGTTCTTTTTCTTCGCCAATCGCATATAAATAGTTTTCTTCACTCGCATATCCTGCATCGGCAATGACATACTTGAGTTTCTTTTCCTTCGGCATCGATTCCAATAACTTTTCCATAAATGGTTGGAAACAGCGAGTATCTCCTGGATTTTGATAAATTTCAAATCCCACGATAAATTGATGTTGTGTGGCGAGTTGAACATTATAACCCGCCTTGAGTTGGCCGTTTTTCATATGGTCCTCTTTCATTCGCATAAAAGTGGCCTCATGGTCGGTTTTCGAGTAGCTATTTCGTTCACCTAGAATCTGTTTTTGTACTTTGTATTTTCGTAATCGTGGAAGATAATCCGTTTGAATCGTTTTCAGTTGTTTGGTGAGTTGGGATTTTTTAGAGCGAAGTTCTTTTTTTCTTTCTTTGTCTTCTTCCTGTTTATAATCTTTTTCCAAAGCTTCTATTCTCTCAGAAAGTTGTGCCGATGATTTTTCTAATTCTTCTTCTAATTGTTCTTCTTTTAATTCCTCCAAGGCGATTTGGTGCGCTTCTTGTAGAAACGATTGAATTTTGGCTCGTAGTTTCTGATCATATTTTTCTACGGATTTTCGCCATACAAACGTATATTTGTTGGCATTCGCTTCTATTTTCGTACCATCCACAAAAATATGGTCGAGGTCGATAAGTCCTTGTTCTACTAGTTGAAGGACAAATTGTTCAAATACAGAATCCATCATGTTTGACATACGAACACTACGAAAATCATTTATTGTGCGATGGTCAGGGGTTTGCAATCCCGCCAACCACATCATCGGAAGATTTTCTTTCACCATTTGCGCTATTTTCCGACTTGAATAAACATTTTGAGTGTACGCATATAAAATCACTTTCAATAACATTTTAGGGTGATAGGGTGCACGACCCCCACCAACATAATGAGTATACAACACTTCATCCGGAATCGATTCCACCATTTCATCCACTAAACGGGCGACATGATTTTCAGGAATATACATTTCGATATCTAAAATGCTCATGACTTGACGATTGCAATAAGGTTGGAAAACTAGTTTTTTGCGTTTCTTATTCTTTTGAACCTCTATTTTTTGAATACCCTCTAGAGTCATTTCTAATTGCGTGTTATAATTTTCTTGAATAGTCATTTGATTATTCATAAGAAATCGTCCTTTCTGTAGAATGTTTTTTGGTCAATTTCATTCTATAAAAAAGGACGATTTTTTTGTACCCTAAAAACAGAAAAAAGGGCTGAGCCCAAGGTCGATTCAATCGACTTTTCGGACAGCCCCTTTTTATGAGTTTACAGTAGATGAGCAAAATCACTAACATAAATTTACATCGAAACAAAAAAGGAGACATGAACCCGATTCCTTGGTTAGAATAGATGTGCCAACAAACCATTCACACAAGGAGGTTCATGTCTCATGAATAGATTAGCACATCATCAAGGAATCCACAAGTTTTTCACGATGTTGGGGTTGGCACTTTATTTTTCAAAACCTGTCATGAAGCATCTCGTTCATATCGTGGATGCGATGATCACGAAAGGCTTTTCTGGAACGTTGACCGATCTTCATCATTGGAGCTTTCACCCCAATCATCGAACGACACTCAGCCATTTTTTCACGAAAAGCCCTTGGGATGAAGAGACGCTGCTTGGCAAACTCCAGCAATGGATGCTTCATCGTGTCGAACGGATCGCCAAACAGAAAAATCAACCCCTTTTTGTTTCGATCGATGATACGATTTGCCAAAAAATCAAGCCTTCGTCACGGGCAACGCACGCCATTCAAGGGTGTGATTGGCACTATTCTCACACAGAGAAAAAGTCGATCTGGGGACATTCTCTTGTTTGGCTCATGGTTCATACGATGACCCAGGCTTTTCCCTTTGCGTTCCGCCTCTACGACAAGGCGGCTGGGAAAAGCAAGGGGGAACTCGCGATCGAGATGCTTTCTTCTTTGGATGTACGCCGTCCCGTTTATGTGCTGATGGATTCGTGGTATCCATCGCAAGCGCTCGTGGAAGCCTGTCTGAAAAAAGGATTTCACGTCATCGCGATGCTCAAAACGAACCGGATTCTCTATCCGAAAGGCATCGCCATCCAAGCCAAACAGTTTGCCCGCTATATCGAACCGAACGACACCCATCTCGTCACGGTGGGAGAAGAGCGTTATCGCGTGTATCGCTACGAGGGATCGCTGAAAGGTCTCGATGATGCCGTTGTGTTGTTGGCTTGGAAAGCCGATCAGCCGATGACACCCGAACATCTTCACTGCGTCTTGAGCACCGACCGGGAGCTAAGCGATGAAGAGATCTTGCGCTACTATGCCCAACGTTGGTCGATCGAATGCTTTTTTCGACAAGCGAAAGACCAGCTGAAGCTCGATGGGTACCGCGTTCGTCAACGTCGGGCGGTGAAACGGTATTGGATCTTGGTGCAACTCGCTTATGTGTACAGTATGGTCGAGTCCAACCGGGATTTCTCTACTGGGCTTGATCTTCTCCGAACGAAGAAAGGGCATAGTCTCGTCGAGTTCATTTACCATGCAGCGAAGCAAGATATTCCCATTGATGTTGTCAAAAAACAGCTCCATGTGGCATAAGGGGTACCCTGTTTGTCTCTTTTGGTATGGTAATTATTGTTATGAAAATTGCTCATCTACAGGAGTTTACATATTTGACGACCGCTTTATAAATCGCTTGTGAGATTTTCTCTTGGTAAGCGTTTGTGCTGACTGTCCACTCTTCCATAGGATTGCTCAAAAAACCTAGTTCAAGCAAAGCAGCAGGACGTTTATTTTCACGCAGCACAAAATAATTTCCAAATTGAACACCGCGGTTTCTTAAATTGACATGCCTCACCATCTCTTTGTGAATTACATTTGCTAATGCTTTATCCTTTGCAGAATTGTAATAAAAAGTTGTGATTCCATTTGCGCTTGGAATGATTGAGCTATTATAATGGATGCTCACAAAGGCGTTTGCGTTGTTTTTTACAGAAATTCCTACACGGGATTGCAGGCTGATATATGTATCGTCGCTTCTAGTTAAAACTGCATTTACACCTGCTCTTTTTAATTTGTTGTACACAAGTTTAGCTGTTTTTAAGGTTAAATGTTTTTCCAGCGTCCCTCTGACACCGATCGTCCCGCTGTCATAGCCTCCGTGGCCCGGATCGATAATGACTTTTTTACCGTTTGACGGTATGCTTGTCCCTTTATTGGAATTGTTTTCGCTTGTTGTTGTGACGACCCAGCTTGCTACATAAGCTGTTTGACCGTTTCGGAGCTGAATTTTATACCAATTATTATAAATCCCTACAATTGGAAAAGTCTGCCCTTTGTTTCCTCTTTGAACAATTTTTGCAGAAGTGGAAGGTGCACTGCGCAAATTTGTTCCGTCGTATAAAAGGACAACTGATTGAGCGCCGTTTGTTTTCTTTGAGCCAGCTTCGATATATCTTTTGGATGCCCAGCCTGTTTTGTTTTTCGCATATCTAATTTGATACCAATCTCCGTTTGCACCTATGATTTCTACCTCTGTTCCTTTTTTAATGGTACCGACAATTTTTGAGTGTAAAGACGGACCGCTTCTAACATTTAACGAACTGGCTGTAATCCTTCCTTTTTGCGGGGAAGTGCTGCTGCTTTTAGCTGCTGCTTTGGTAATATATTGCTTCGACACCCACCCCGTCACATTGTTGTAGCGAATGTTATACCAATTGCCTTGTTCCGAAATGATTTCAACTTTCATGTTTTTTGTCAGCTTGCCGGTAATTGATGATTGTGCATTTGGTTTTGAACGAACATTTAATATAGTGGCTGTAACCGTACCGAGGCTATGCTTCTGATTCGAAGGAGTTTTGCTTGCTGCTGGAGCTACATATGCAGAAGAGACCCATCCTTGCCGGCCATTATAGGAAATTTTCACCCATTTCCCCTGTTTCATCAACACATGCGCTTTTTCCCCTTTAGGAAACTGTCCAACAACTTTATAGTTTGTCCCGGGGCCAGAACGGATTCTTAACCCGGTAGTCGTAGAAACGACATAATCCTTTTTTTGAAGCTCGGTTTCTACTGAAAGAAGCCAATCGGCTACCCACCCGGAAGAGCCCTGTTTTAATTGAATTTTCACCCAATCTCCTTTCCTTGCGACAATCGGGTATTTTTCACCGTACCGAACGCTTTTCATTACGGGATAGCTTAAACCGGGACCTGTCCGGACATTTACTTTATCTTGCTTAATGACTGCATTTTGCGTATCCGCTTGGGCTGAATGAAAAACTGGAGCGGTAGAAGTAAAAAGCAGTGAAAGCAACAGAACGATTAAAAAGCATTTTTTTCGCAATGGCCATGCTCCTTTCACATTCATGCAAAAAACTATTTCTATTTTATTTCGGCATTTCCTTTTTTACATTGAGTATTTTTTCATTTTTTTGCGGGAAGACTAAGACGCAAATTCTGATGAAAAAGAAAGGGGAAAAATATGCGGTCCAGTGAAAAACATTCTTTCTCCGCATCAATTTTTCATGACCAGTTTGGTATTTCTTTCAGTGATCGTACGATGCAGGATATTTTAATAGAGGTTTCGTTTGAGCATGGTTTAAATCAAGAGGAGGCGAAAAAGCTCCGTGATCGGCTCAGCCGTTCTTGACATGACACAGTATTGTTCGTATGATAATATAAAATTCTAGATTTAAAAATAACGTACATAAACAACCGATGACGGAGACAAGTAGCTGGGATGCACATGGACAGAGAGGAAAGGCCTTAGGCTGAAAGCCTTTCCCCATGATCGCTTAGTGAAGAACACTCCGGAGGTTTTCCTCTGAAAGGTGTAAAAGTAGGAGGAAACGTAAATAGGCGTTAACTTTTAAGTGGAAGCATTGCTTCAATTAGGGTGGCACCACGGGAGACTCTCCCGTCCCTACGGGAATCGTCAGGGGACGGGTTTTTTTATGGAATTTATTTTATAAGTGGAGGAGAATCGACAATGGCTTTTCAAATCCCGCGAGGTACACAGGATATTTTGCCGTCGGAGGCTTCAAGATGGCAATATGTTGAGAAAAAAGCTAGGGAAATATGCCGTCTTTATCGCTTTCAAGAAATTCGAACCCCCATTTTTGAACATACGGAATTATTTCAAAGGGGTGTAGGCGAATCAACCGATATTGTCCAAAAAGAAATGTACACTTTTTCCGACAGGAAAGGAAGAAGTTTAACATTAAGACCGGAAGGAACGGCAGCAGTCGTTCGCGCTTTTGTTGAAAAGAAAATGTACGCAGATCCGAACCAGCCTGTAAAGCTTTTTTACATCGGTCCGATGTTTCGGTATGAAAGACCGCAATCAGGGCGTTTTCGGCAATTTGTTCAATTCGGTGTGGAGGCTCTCGGCTCGGACGACCCTGCGCTGGATGCTGAAGTTATTTCTTTGGCGATGGCGTTTTATCAATCGCTCGGCTTAAAAAAATTGAAGCTTGTCATTAACAGTTTGGGAGATCAAGAGAGCAGAGCTGCACATCGTGCTGCTTTAGTCAACCATTTTAAGCCGAGAATTGGAGAATTTTGCTCTGATTGCCAAAAGCGGCTTGAGCAAAATCCGTTAAGAATACTTGATTGTAAACAAGACCGCGAGCATGAATTGATGAAAAGCGCCCCTTCCATCATTGACTTTTTAAACGATGAATCAAAGCAATATTTTGATCAAGTGTTAAAATATTTAACGGAGCTTGGCATTGAGTATGAAATCGATCCAAATCTCGTCCGCGGATTGGATTATTATAACCATACAGCATTTGAAATCATGAGCAATGCGGAAGGGTTTGGGGCGATTACGACTTTATGCGGCGGCGGAAGATATAACGGCTTGGTCGAAGAAGCCGGAGGGCCAAGCACGCCGGGGATCGGCTTTGCTTTAAGCATTGAACGCCTGTTAGCAGCAATTGATGCTGAAAACATCGCTCTTCCGATTGAAAAAGGTCTAGATTGTTATATTGTGGCACTGGGAGATCGGGCGAAGGAACGGTCGGTATCTCTATTGCAGGAAATGCGGAAAGCCGGCATTTCTGCAGACAAAGATTATGAAAATAAGAAAATGAAAGCACAACTGAAGCAAGCGGACAGGCTTCAAGCCAAATTTGTCATCATCATAGGTGATGAGGAATTAGAAAAAGGGGTGGCGAACGTAAAAAACATGGCAACAGGCGAACAAGATGCGGTGGCATTTGAACGACTTGCAGAGTATATAAAAGAGAGAAAGTAAAGGAGAGTATGTAGGATGTTTGGACGTTCGTATTATTGTGGAGAAATTTCCGAAAAAGCAATCGGCGAAAAGGTCGTTTTAAAAGGATGGGTGCAAAGACGCCGCGATTTAGGAGGACTTATTTTTATCGACTTGCGCGACCGGACAGGAGTTGTCCAAATTGTTTTTAATCCTGAAGTTTCAAAGGAAGCGTTAGAAATAGCTGAGAAAATCCGCAGCGAGTATGTATTGGACATTGAAGGCGAAGTGGTGAAAAGATCGGAAGAGACGATTAATCCGAACATTCGAACAGGAAAAGTGGAAGTGGTTGTTCAATCGGTAACCATTTTAAACAGCGCCAAAACTCCTCCTTTTTCACTTGCGGATCAAAAAGCGGACATTTCGGAAGAGGTTCGTTTAAAATACCGTTATTTAGATTTGCGCCGTCCAGTCATGTTTGAAACGTTAAAAATGCGGCATCAAATTACGAGAGCGATTCGCAACTTTTTGGATGAAAATGGATTTATTGATGTGGAAACCCCCATTTTAACAAAAAGCACACCGGAAGGAGCACGGGACTATCTTGTCCCTTCTCGCGTCCATGAGGGGGAATTTTATGCGCTCCCGCAATCGCCGCAAATATTCAAACAGCTTCTAATGGTTTCAGGATTTGATAAATATTATCAAATTGCAAGATGCTTCCGCGATGAGGATTTGCGCGCAGACAGACAGCCGGAATTTACCCAAATAGATATAGAAACTTCTTTTATGAGCCAAGAAGATATTATGAATCTAACCGAAAAGATGATGGCTCATGTGTTAAAAGAAGTGAAAGGAATCGAGCTTACTCTTCCATTCCAACGCATGCCATATGATGAGGCGATGGCGCGCTTTGGGTCGGACAAGCCGGACGTTCGATTCGGCCTGGAGCTTGTTGATGTATCTGAAATTGTGAAAAACTCCGCTTTCAAAGTTTTCAGTCAAGCAGTTGCAGGTGGAGGGCAAGTAAAGCTAATCAATGTAAAAGGAAAAAAAGACGAATTTTCACGCAAAGATCTAGATGCTCTCCAAGAGTATGTTCACAATTATGGAGCGAAAGGTTTGGCTTGGCTTAAAGTAGAAGAAAATGAAGTAAAAGGCCCAATTGCAAAATTTCTATCAGAAAATGAACAAAATAGTATTTTGCAAGCAGCTGAAGGACAGAATGGAGACTTGCTTCTGTTTGTTGCCGACAAGCCGAATGTTGTTGCTGATTCGTTGGGGGCTCTCAGATTAAAACTAGGAAAAGATTTAGGGCTGATCGAAGAAGATAAACTTGAATTTTTATGGATTACGGATTGGCCGCTCGTTGAATATAATGAAGAAGACGGCCGCTATTATGCATTGCATCATCCGTTTACTATGCCGTTTCGTGAGGACTTGGAGTACTTTGAGAAAGACCCTCTCAAAATGCGGGCTCAAGCATATGACTTAGTGTTAAATGGATATGAACTTGGCGGAGGGTCGATTCGGATTTTTGAAAAAGACGTTCAAGAAAAGATGTTCAAACTTCTTGGTTTTACAGAGGAACAAGCAAGAGAACAGTTCGGATTTTTGCTGGAAGCCTTCGAATACGGTACGCCGCCGCATGGTGGAATTGCACTAGGATTGGATCGGATTGTAATGCTTTTGGCAGGAAGAACAAATTTACGGGATACGATTGCCTTTCCGAAAACAGCAAGTGCGAGCTGTTTGTTAACGGAGGCACCAAGCCAAGTAAGCAAAGAGCAATTGGATGAACTGCATCTTGAAGTGAAACATAGCTCAAGGTAATAATTTCCATTATTTGTTTTTTATCTTGAAATCTCATGCTAATTATGATATTCTTTATTCAAAATTTAAGTCCTGATGTGTGCGTCGTACACCTAGTTTTGACCGAACAACGATTTAAATGGGAGCCCGGAGTTTCTAAAGTGAGTAAATGCCTCATATGCATATGGCACGAGGACTTACAAAGCTTTAGAACAGGGCACCCACCTGCTGAGAGCGGGTTCAAAACGAAGGAAACGGCGACGGCACAATTGGGACTTTTTTAGTTTGTACACTGAATTTTGACAAATTGGAGTGATTTTTTTTGCTTCATCAGTTTTCCCGAAATGAACTAGCGATTGGAAAAGAAGGTTTACATAAATTGAAAAACAGCTCCGTAGCCGTTTTAGGGGTTGGCGGAGTTGGATCTTTTGCCGTCGAAGCTCTTGCACGATCAGGCATCGGGCGATTGATTTTGATCGATAAAGATGATGTCGATATTACGAATATTAACCGGCAAATCCATGCGCTTTTGTCGACAGTTGGAAAACCGAAAGTGGATTTAATGAAAGCAAGAATTGCTGACATTAATCCGGATTGTGAAGTAATTGCATTAAAAATGTTTTACACGGAAGAGACGTATGAAGACTTTTTTAAGCTAAACCCTGACTATGTGATTGACGCCAGCGATACGATCAGCTATAAAATTCATTTAATGAAGGAATGCCTGAAACGGAATATTCCTATTATTTCAAGCATGGGGGCAGCCAACAAAACGGATCCAACCCGTTTCCGAGTAGCAGATATTTCAAAAACACATACAGATCCGATTGCCAAAGTGATTCGAACGAAACTGCGAAAAGAAGGGATCCGAAAGGGAATTCAAGTCGTATTTTCTGATGAACGCCCTGTTGTTATTAGAGAAGATGTCAGAAAAGAAGTCGGCAATAACGAATCAACGATCCGCAAAGCAAAAATGCCCCCGTCATCAAATGCCTTTGTGCCATCCGTAGCCGGATTGATTATGGCTGGTCATGTGATTAATGAATTGCTGAAGGATATAAAAATTTATCGTGTCGGCGACGACGATTAAAAAATGGGGGTGTCAAATAAGCCGTTTTTCGGCTTATTGACGCCCCCTTTTATTTACGTTTTCCATGGGGTTTTGACATTTTGGACAATCCTATTTATATTTCCAAGATGACGCGGACATGACCGCAGCTTCCTATTCGTCCTTTTCTTTTTTCTTTTTCTCGATATTTTCATATATTTGCGCTAAAGCCTGCTCGAATTTGCCCGTTCTTTTTGGCTTGTAATATTTTTTATGCTTGATGGGGTCAGGCAAATATTGCTGGTTTACCCAGCCTGATTCATAATCGTGCGGATATAAATAGTTCACTCCTCTGCCAAGCTGCTTTGCTCCTTTATAATGAGCATCCCGCAAGTGGGAAGGGACCTCGCCTGTCACTCCTGAGCGAATGTCGGCTAAAGCTGCATCAATCGCTTTATAAGCAGAGTTTGATTTAGGGGATAAACATAGTTCAATCACCGCATTGGCCAAAGGGATGCGTGCTTCGGGAAAACCGATGCGCTCAGCTGCTTCTATAGCCGAAAGAGTTCTAGGTCCCGCTTGCGGATTTGCAAGACCAATATCTTCATAGGCGATGACCGTTAAACGCCTTGCAATCGAAGAAAGATCCCCTGCCTCAATTAATCTGGCCAAATAGTGAAGCGCTGCGTTTACATCGGACCCGCGAATAGACTTTTGAAAAGCAGATAAAACATCGTAATGATGATCTCCGTCTTTATCGTGGGAAAAGCTCTTTTTTTGCATGCACTCTTCAGCAATTTCAACCGTAATGCAAATGTTCCCATTCTCATCTTCCTTTGTTGATAAAACGGCGAGTTCTAATCC
Organism: Aeribacillus sp. FSL W8-0870; assembly: GCF_037963755.1. Classification (NCBI taxonomy): domain Bacteria; kingdom Bacillati; phylum Bacillota; class Bacilli; order Caryophanales; family Bacillaceae; genus Aeribacillus; species Aeribacillus sp. FSL W8-0870. Next base: position 2,894,412 of record NZ_CP150165.1, on the reverse strand, counting down.
ATTTAACGCCGCACGCACATCTCCGCCGGAGCTTTCGGCAAAATGTCTTAGAGCTTCGTCGCTGATTTGAACAGGAAAGTCGCTCAGTCCTCTTGGGTCTGTAAGAGCTCTTTTCAGGGCAATCATAATGTCATCTGGAGAAAGAGGGTGCAATTCGAAAATTTGACAGCGGCTCCGAATCGCCGGGTTAATGGCATGATACGGATTGCTTGTCGTTGCACCGATTAAAATAATCATGCCGTTTTCTAAATATGGAAGCAAAAAATCTTGTTTCCCTTTATCAAGTCTGTGCACTTCATCTAAAATGAGAATGATTTGCCCTGACATTTTTGCTTCTTCTACAACAATTTCCATATCTTTTTTATTGTGGACAACCGCATTCAGCTTTCGAAAAGGCGTGTTAGTGCTGCCTGCTATTGCAGTTGCAATAGATGTTTTTCCGATTCCAGGAGGTCCGTATAAAATCATCGAGCTTAAATATTTAGCTCGCACCATTCGTTCAATAATCTTTCCTTTTCCAACTAAATGTTCTTGTCCAATAATATCTTCTATTTTGGTTGGACGCATTCTATACGCTAAAGGTTCCATTTTATCGCTCCCAAATAAAAATCATATCATCTCATTTACCCACTAATAAAATAATATGCTATAATGTCTTAAGTTTAAAGTAGAACCAAGATGGTGAAAATCTTGAAAAAAACTAAAAAATAGGAGTGTAGAAACGTGAGAATTTCAACGAAAGGACGCTATGGTTTAACGATTATGATTGAATTGGCGCGAAAGTACGGAGAAGGACCGACATCTTTGAAAAGTATTGCACAATCTCATGATTTATCAGAGCATTATTTGGAACAATTAATTGCTCCTCTCCGCAATGCCGGACTTGTCAAAAGCATTCGCGGAGCTTATGGCGGATATATTTTAGCGAACGATCCGTCCAAAATAACGGCTGGTGACGTTATCCGTGTGTTGGAAGGACCGATCACCCCTGTTGAAGGAATTGAAGATGAACCGCCTGCTCAAAGGCATCTATGGTTAAAAATCCGCGATGCGGTGAAGGACGTTCTTGACAACACGACACTTGATGATTTAGCAAGCCATACAGGAGATAATGAGCAGGACGCTTACATGTTTTACATTTAAAGTCGGGAGGAATTAAATTTGGAACGGATATATTTGGATCATGCGGCAACATCGCCAGTCCATCCCGCAGTTTTGGATAAAATGACAACCTTTATGAAGGATTATTTCGGCAATCCGTCTAGCATCCATTCTTTTGGCAGAGAAAGCAGACGAGAAGTGGATGAGGCTCGAGAGCTCCTTGCCAAAAGTATTCATGCCGACCCAAAAGAAATCATATTTACTAGCGGAGGAACAGAAGCAGATAATTTAGCGGTGATTGGAACAGCGCTTGCTAATAAAGAAAAAGGAAACCATATTATCACAACAGAAATTGAGCATCCGGCTGTCCTCCAATCTTGCCGCTATCTAGAAAAAAACGGATTTCACGTTACGTATTTGCCTGTCAATCAATCGGGAGTTATTTCTGTCGAGGATCTTAAAAAAGCTTTAAAAGATGAAACGATTCTTGTCACAGTCATGTATGGAAATAATGAAGTAGGTGCCTTACAGCCTATTTCAGAAATAGGAAGCTTATTACAAAACCATCAAGCGTATTTTCATACCGATGCAGTTCAAGCATACGGACTCGTTCCAATTGATGTTCGCGAGCTGAATGTCGATCTGCTGTCGGTTTCCGGTCATAAAATAAATGGGCCGAAAGGGATCGGTTTTTTATATGCAAAAGCTGGGGTGAAATTCACTCCGCGCATGCATGGCGGTGAGCAGGAATTGAAGAGAAGAGCCGGAACGGAAAATGTTCCAGCGATTATCGGGTTTGCGGAAAGCGCAAAAATTGCAGAACAAACAAGAAAGGAAAAAACAGAGCAATATGTGCATTTTAAACAAATCATGATCGATGTGTTTGAACAAGAGGGCATTTCCTTCGCTGTGAACGGCTCGATTGACAACAGCTTGCCTCATATATTAAACGTTTTTTTTCCGGGAACAAACGTTGAATCGCTACTTGTCAACCTCGATTTGGCGGGAATTGCGGCATCAAGCGGATCAGCTTGTACAGCAGGATCAGTTGAACCGTCGCATGTGCTCGTTTCAATGTTTGGCAAAAATTCAAAAGAAATAACTTCATCGGTTCGATTCAGCTTCGGCTTAGGAAATACGGAGGCACAAATTGAATCGGCTGCCAAAAAAACAGCCGAGATTGTTAAAAGGTTAACGTCAAAATAGAAAGAGGTGAGAGAGATGGAAAAGGCGCCGCATGAAACAAGAGTCGTAGTCGGGATGTCTGGCGGAGTAGATTCATCTGTAACTGCTTTGCTCCTAAAAGAACAAGGGTACGAAGTCATCGGGGTCTTTATGAAAAATTGGGATGATACGGATGAAAACGGCGTATGTACGGCAACGCAAGATTATGATGATGTAATCCGTGTATGCAATCAGCTTGGGATTCCTTATTATGCAGTGAATTTCGAAAAAGAGTATTGGGATAAAGTGTTCACTTACTTTTTAGAGGAATATAAAGCTGGAAGAACGCCAAATCCCGATGTCATGTGCAATAAAGAAATTAAATTTAAAGCATTTTTGGAGCATGCAGCTGACTTAGGCGCGGACTATATCGCAACAGGCCATTATGCACGGGTAAAATACCGCAATGGTGTGTACAAATTGCTCAGAGGAAAGGATCCAAACAAAGATCAAACGTATTTTTTGAATCAGCTGAATCAGAAGCAGCTGTCAAAGGTCATGTTCCCCATCGGGCATCTTGAAAAAAAAGAAGTTAGAGAAATTGCGGAAAAAGCAAACTTGGCAACAGCAAAGAAAAAAGATTCAACAGGCATCTGCTTTATTGGCGAGCGGAACTTTAAAGAATTTTTAAGCCAGTATTTACCTGCTCAACCCGGCAAAATGGAGACGTTGTCTGGTGAGGTAAAAGGGAAGCATGACGGGCTTATGTATTATACGATCGGTCAACGCCATGGACTCGGAATAGGAGGAAATGGCGATCCTTGGTTTGTGGTTGGAAAAAATTTGAAAAATAATATTTTATATGTTGAACAAGGATTTCATAATGAACATTTATATTCAGACTCCATTATCGCAACAAATGTAAACTGGATAACCGGTGTAAAACCAACAGATGAGCTTGTTTGCACCGCAAAATTTCGCTACCGCCAGCCTGATCAGCCGGTAAAAGTGAAAATGATCGGTGATCAAACTGCACAAATTTCGTTTGAACAGCCGGTCCGTGCCGTTACACCAGGACAAGCTGTCGTTTTTTATAATGGAGAGGAATGTCTGGGAGGCGGCATTATCGATAAAGTATTTCGCAACGGCGAAAAACTGTGGTATGTCGGTTAAAGAGATAAGCTGTACCGATCGGAATGAGATTTGTTAACTTGGCGCAGCCTCTTTGCCTTTGGATGTGAAAGGATGAAATGGATGCATAAAAATCAACTGGCTTTAGAAGCAATAAAAGAAGGGAAATGGGAAGAAGCAGCGAAATATTTTGCAGAAGCATTGGAAGAAAATCCAAACGACCCTGTGTTATACGTAAATTTTGGGAATTTGCTTGCCTCTTCAGGTGATGCAGAAAGAGCATTGAAATTTTATGAAAAGGCGATTGAGATTGATAAAGGGACGGCTACTGCGTATTACGGCATTGGAACCGTTCATTATAATGCGGGAGATTATCATAAAGCGAAAACATTTTTTGATCAGGCGGAAAAGTATGGGCTTGCTCATAAAGATGTCTATTTTATGCTTGGAATGTCTCTTTACCAGCTTGAACAGCCCCGTCTTGCACTTCCATATTTTTTGCGGGCGGTTGAGCTGGATGAACAAGACGCCAGCGCTCACTTTCAATATGGTTTATGTTTAGCACAAGCAGGCCACATTCAAGAAGCAAAAAAAGAGTTTGAAAAAACGATCGACCTCGATCAACATCACGCAGATGCTTATTATAATTTAGGTGTTGCGTACGCATTTGAAGAAAATAGAGAAGAAGCTTTAAAAATGTTTGATATGGCGCTTTCCATTCAACCGGATCATTTGCTTGCGGGCAACGGGAAAAGGCTGTTAGAAGAAATGATTTAAACGAAATTAGGAGGAAAGAGGATGGGCGGTCAACAGGAGAGTTTGTTTCATGAGGAAAGTACTCCTTTTGTTCGCGGAGCCATTAAACATATTGTGTTCCAGAATGAGCAAAATTTTTATACTGTTATTAAAGTGAAAATTGAAGAGACGAATGAACAGTTTGAGCAAGATCAAGTGACCGTGACGGGTTTTTTTCCTCTTCTCCAATTACATGACAGCTATACGTTTTTTGGCGCGAAAAAATACCACCCAAAATTCGGCGTACAATTTCAAGCTGAGCGTTTTCAAAAGGAGCTTCCAACTACGAAAGAAGGAGTTATTCAATATTTATCAAGCGGGCTTTTTAAAGGAATCGGCAAAAAAACAGCGGAAGCGATCGTGAATGAACTGGGCGAACATGCGATTTCGATTATTTTGGAGGATCCCGATTCATTAAAAAGAGTGAAGAAGCTTTCAAAGGAAAAAGCCAAAATACTGGCTGAAACACTGAAGGAACATCAAGGTTTAGAAGGGGTTTTAATCGGATTAAATCAGCTTGGCATTGGGCCTGCACTTGGGATGAAAATTTATCAGCTATATCGGGAGGATACGCTTAAAATCATTCAAAAAAACCCATATCAATTGGTGGAAGATATTGAAGGGATCGGCTTTATTCGAGCGGATGAAATTGGGAGAGAACTTGGGATCTCCGGCAATCATCCCGACCGGCTGAAGGCGGCTTGTTTGTTCACTATTGAACAAGATGCTGTAAAAGAAGGACATGTATATGTTACAAAAGTTCAGCTGATGGAAAAAGCGAAAAAATTGCTCACCCAAAATGGAGAAGACATATCTGATCAGGATATTGAAAGAATCATTCTTGAATTGGAAGAAGATCGAAAAATTATCGTCGAGGAAGATCGAATTTATTTACCCTCTCTTTACTATGCTGAAGTGGGACTTGCCAATAACATTGAAGAAATTTTAACCCAAAACCAATTTCAAGATATGTTTCCTGAATCAGAATTTTTGCTGGAGTTAGGAAAACTGGAAGAAAAAATGAATGTTCAGTATGCCCCCTCTCAAAAAGAAGCCATTCAGCGGGCTATTCATTCGCCGATTCTTTTGCTGACCGGCGGGCCTGGAACGGGAAAAACAACCGTTATCAAAGGCATCGTTGAAATTTATGCGAACCTCCATGGCCTTTCATTGAACCCAAAAGAATATCAAAAGAAGGAAGAGCCGTTTCCCATTGTACTGGTGGCACCTACTGGACGAGCTGCAAAAAGAATGGCAGAAGCAACCGGTCTTCCTGCCGTCACAATCCACCGCCTTTTAGGATGGAATGGTTCAGAAGGATTTGAACACAATGAGGATCATCCGATTTCTGGAAAGCTTCTGATTGTTGATGAAGTATCAATGGTTGATATTTGGCTCATGCATCAATTGTTTAAATCGCTTCCTTCGGACATACAAATTGTTCTTGTTGGAGACGAACACCAACTTCCGTCCGTTGGACCCGGCCAAGTGCTTCGCGATTTGATTCAATCCGGACGAATCCCAGTTGTTACGCTGACAGATATTTATAGACAAGCAGAAGGATCTACAATTATTGATTTGGCCCATTCAATCCGCCAAGGAACTCTTCCAGCGAACCTTTTGCAAACGACACAAGACAGATCGTTTATTCCTTGTACAACATCACAAATAAAAGAAGTTATAACGAGAGTAATTGAGAACGCTTTGAAAAAAGGATATTCTGCGAAGGATATACAGGTGTTGGCACCGATGTACAGAGGGATTGCCGGCATTGATCAGTTGAATGAAATGCTTCAGGAAATGTTAAACCCCCCTTCAAAAGAAAAAAGAGAGATCAAGCATGGCAACGTTATTTACCGAATTGGGGACAAAGTGCTGCAGCTCGTCAATCAGCCTGATCAAAACGTGTTTAATGGCGATATTGGGGAGATTGTTTCTATTTTTTACGCAAAAGAAAATGTCGAAAAAGAAGATATGGTGGTCATTTCTTACGACGGTATCGAAGTAACCTATACGAAGCAAGATTTTAATCAGTTTACTCATGCTTACTGCTGCTCCATCCATAAAGCGCAGGGAAGCGAATTTCCGATTGTCATTTTGCCGGTAGTAAAAGGCTACTTTCGGATGTTGAGAAGAAATTTGATTTATACAGCTGTTACAAGGAGCAAGCAATTTTTAATTATGTGCGGAGAATGGGAAGCGTTAAAAATGGGAGTATACAACAATCAGGAGTCGATGAGGCAGACAACCTTAAAAGAGAGGCTGAAAACGTCTGAACTTGCCGAGCTGAAAGAGGAGCTTCCTTTTCCACTAGAAGATGCCAACATTGGGATGGAGAACATCACTCCATATGATTTTATGGAAGAGGGCGAAGGATAATAAATTTGTTCCTTTCCATAAGATCGATAACGATTGACAGATGATGCTACAAACAGGGGACAAATTGTTTAAGCATAAAAAGCATGCTTTATAGAGACGTATAATTTTTTTGAAAATGGTAACAAATAGTAGTGTGCATAGCGAGAATATACCGGATTAATAAATAATTAAATAAATGAATAAAGAAGGTGTCCCTGTTTGTTTACATGTCCGAATTGTAAAAGCAAAGATATTGGAAAAATCGGAGTCAATCAGTATTATTGTTGGCATTGTTTTATTGAGCTTACCGTTACAAAAGGCATTATTCACACACATCAAGTAGAAGAAGACGGAACATTAAGTTCTTTAGATGACTTGTTTCCTGAAGAAGATCGTGCGATTTGAGGCGCCTAAAATGGGCGCCTTCATGCATATTTTCGTGAGCATTCCTCAAAATAATAAGAGGAGGGATGCGGGATGAATGAGCGAGAGCGGAAATGGCTTTTCCGAATCATTTTTTTTCTCATTTTATCATTGTTTGTATATATGGTTCTTCAGCTAAAAGTCATTTGGTTTCCTATTTTCAAAATGTTAAAAGCTGTTTTAATTCCTTTTATGCTTTCCGGCTTCATTACCTACTTGCTTCATCCCGTAGTGGAAAAACTTTACCGTTCAGGTGTTCCAAGAACATGTTCGATTCTCATCATCTATTTTATTTTTTTCGGAGGAGTCGGTTTTAGCTTTTATAAAGGTGTCCCAATTTTTGTTGAACAAATGAAAGACCTTTCCGAAAATATCCCTATGTTTACAAAATATTACCAAAGCTGGACGGATAAAATTCATGACGGAACAACCAATTTACCTGGAGAAATTCATCATCGAATTGAATCTTTTATTGCTGGAATGGAAACATCCGTCGCTGCCTTTCTTGAACGGATGCTTTCAAGCATGAAGTCAATTATTGATTATGCTGTTATTATTGGTGTCATTCCCTTTCTCGTTTTTTATATGTTGAAAGATTATGAGAAAATGAAAAAGGCCATTTGGTACTTCACCCCGAAGAAATGGAGACGTGAAGGGAGACGTTTTTTAGAAAACGTCGATGAGTCGCTCGGAAGTTATTTGCGGGGGCAACTATTTGTTTGTTTTCTGATCGGGCTGGCGGCTTCGATTTTGTTTTGGCTGTTTAAAATTAAATATCCGTTAATTTTAGGGACGATTATCGGAATGACCAATATTATTCCTTATTTCGGTCCATTTATCGGTGCGGTTCCTGCTTTGATGGTCGCTGCGACGCTCTCCATTAACAAAATAATTGTAGTGCTTTTCATCATTTTTGGGCTGCAATTTATTGAAAGTAATATTCTTGGCCCTTTCATCGTTGGGAAAAGCCTGCATATGCATCCGATGGTGATTATTATGGCGCTCTTGGCGGGCGGAGAAATCGGCGGAGTGATCGGTTTAATTTTAGCTGTGCCTTTTATCACTGTTCTGAAAGAGATATTGCTGCATATCATCCGTCTGAGGAAAGCGCATTGACAAGCGATTTTTCCTTGTCTATAATTCGTGTTAGACATGGAATAAGTGCATGAAAGCGATGACGAATCGAGTATGTTGCAGTCCATCTTAAAAGAGAGGGGCTTCCGAGGCTGAAAGAAGCTCTAGATGAAGGGCAACAGAACGCTAATTCTGAGTGCAGGCAAAACCTGACGAAAATGCCACGTTACGGCAAATGAAGGTGATGAGCAATTGGCTCATAATCAGGGTGGTACCGCGAGTAACTCTCGTCCCTGTGTAAATCAGAGCATTTACATAGGCGAGAGTTTTTATTTTGCGAGAAAAATGAAGACATTTTAGGAGGAATGCCATGAAAAAGCTCACTTCAGCACAAGTTCGTCAAATGTTTTTAGATTTTTTTAAGGAAAAAGGACATTCGGTTGAACCGAGCGCTTCTTTAATTCCGGTTGATGATCCGTCACTATTGTGGATCAACAGCGGTGTCGCAACATTGAAAAAATATTTTGACGGAAGGGTTGTTCCTGAAAATCCGAGAATTACTAACGCACAAAAATCAATCCGAACAAACGATATTGAAAATGTCGGAAAAACAGCACGCCATCATACATTTTTCGAAATGCTCGGAAATTTCTCAATCGGCGACTATTTTAAAGAAGAGGCGATTGAATGGGCATGGGAATTTTTAACAAGCGAAAAATGGATTGGCTTCGACCCAAATAGATTATCAGTTACTATTCATCCGGAAGATGAAGAGGCGTATGACATTTGGAAAAATAAAATCGGGTTGCCGGAAGAACGAATTATCCGTTTGGAAGGGAATTTCTGGGATATTGGTGAAGGGCCAAGCGGACCAAATACTGAAATATTTTATGATCGTGGAGAAGAATTTGGAAACGATCCAAATGATCCGGAACTTTATCCCGGTGGTGAAAACGAACGCTATTTGGAAGTTTGGAATCTTGTTTTTTCTCAATTTAATCATAATCCTGATGGAACTTACACTCCGCTTCCAAAAAAGAATATTGATACAGGCATGGGCTTAGAGCGAATGGTTTCTGTCATTCAAAATGCGCCGACCAACTTTGACACAGATCTCTTTTTACCGATCATTCAAGCTACCGAAAAGATTTCGGGGGAAGCTTATCGAACCGACAAAGAAAAAGATGTCGCTTTTAAAGTGATTGCCGACCATATCCGCACGGTTACATTTGCTGTTGCAGACGGTGCGCTACCTTCTAATGAAGGCAGAGGGTATGTACTTCGCCGTCTTATCCGCAGAGCGGTTCGGTATGCAAAAACGATCAACATAGACCGCCCGTTTATGTATGAATTAGTTCCGGTTGTAGCGGAAATTATGAACGATTACTATCCGGAAGTAAAAGAAAAAGCATCCTTTGTTCAAAAGGTAATTAAAAATGAGGAAGAGCGTTTCCATGAGACTCTCCATGAAGGGCTTGCCATTTTAGCGGATGTAATCAAAAAGCAGAAAGGACAGGGTAGCCGAATAATTCCAGGCGAAGATGTGTTTCGGCTTTACGACACATACGGTTTTCCAGTGGAATTGACGGAGGAATACGCACAAGATGAAGGCATGGAGCTGGATTATGAAGGCTTTGAACGAGAAATGGAGCATCAAAAAGAACGTGCAAGAAAAGCCAGACAGGATGTCGACTCGATGCAAGTGCAAAGCGGAATTCTTGTGGAATTAAAAGAGGAAAGCAAATTTGTCGGCTACAATACCCTGGAAGCAAATGCACGGGTGCTTGTGATCATAAAAGATGGGGAATTAGTCGATCAAGCCGAGAGCGGGGAAGAGGTCCAAATTATATTGGACGAGACGCCTTTTTATGCTGAAAGCGGAGGTCAAATTGCTGACAAAGGAATCATCAAAAATGATGATGTGGTCTTAAACGTAAAAGATGTGCAAAAAGCGCCGAACGGCCAACACTTGCACCGGGCTGTCATCGAAAAAGGCGTTTTGACAAAAGGAGCAGCAGTTTACGCTTCCGTTTGTGCAGAGTCTAGAAAATCCATCGTGAAAAATCATACAGCGACACATTTGCTGCACCAAGCGCTGAAGGACGTGCTGGGCGTACATGTCAACCAAGCTGGATCGCTTGTTGCTTCCGACCGTCTCCGTTTTGACTTTTCACATTTTGGACAAGTTTCAACAGAAGAGCTGGAAGAAATTGAGCGAATTGTAAATGAGAAAATTTGGGAAAGCATTCCAGTCTCTATCGAGCACATGCCTCTTGACGAAGCGAAAGCGATGGGCGCGATGGCTTTATTTGGAGAAAAATACGGAAAAATTGTTCGCGTTGTTCAAGTAGGCGATTATTCGCTTGAGCTTTGCGGCGGATGCCATGTAACAAATACAGCGGAAATCGGACTGTTTAAGATTGTTTCCGAAACTGGAATTGGTGCAGGAACCCGCCGAATTGAAGCGGTGACAGGAAAAGAAGCGTACCGGTTTATGAATGAACAATATTTATTGTTAAAGGAAATTGGGGCAAAACTGAAAGCTAATGTAAAAAATCTGCCGGAGAGAATTGACAGTCTGCAGCAAGAAATAAAAGAACTACAGCGGGAAAACGAATCTCTTACGATGAAGCTTAGCAATCTGGAAGCGGGGAACATCGCTGAAAAAGCGGTAACGATCAACGGTGTAACAGTTCTTGCGGAAAAAGTTCAAGTGAAAGATATGAACAGATTGCGCGGCATGGTCGATGAACTGAAGCAAAAGCTCGGCTCGGCTATTGTTGTGCTAGCAACGGTATCAGACGGAAAAGTAAATTTAGCAGCCGGCATCACAAAAGACTTAGTTGACAAAGGGTTCCATGCTGGAAAATTAATTAAGGAAATTGCAAGCCGCTGTGGAGGCGGCGGCGGCGGAAGACCTGACATGGCTCAAGCGGGAGGAAAAAATCCTGAACGGTTAGCTGAAGCTCTTCGTTTTGTCGAAGACTGGGTGAAATCCGTTTCATAAATTCCAGTCATAGTGTAAAATGGATGTAGACAAGCAGATTCGCTTTTTAGTCTAGGAAAGAGGTGCAAAAATTGAGTTCCTTCGATAAAACGATGAAGTTTAATTTTTCAGAAGAACCTGTTGAGACAAATGTCAAGGAAGTTCTAAGTGCCGTATACAATGCACTGGAAGAAAAGGGTTATAATCCGATCAATCAAATCGTCGGCTATTTGTTGTCCGGAGATCCTGCTTACATTCCTAGACATAACGGCGCACGCAATCTGATTAGAAAAATTGAACGAGATGAATTAATTGAAGAGCTTGTAAAATTTTATTTGAAAAACAACCGTGAGGAATAAAATGCGAATCATTGGGTTAGACTTAGGTTCAAAAACATTAGGAGTTGCGGTAAGCGATGAGCTGGGATGGACTGCTCAAGGTGTGGAAACGATCAGCATAAATGAAGATGAAGGCGAGTTCGGGATTCAAAGACTCGCTGAACTGATAAAGAAATACGAGATAGAAAAAATAGTAGTCGGGTATCCGAAAAATATGAACGGCACCGTTGGACCAAGGGGAGAAGCAAGCGAGCGCTTTGCCACGCTTTTGAAGGAGCAGTTTCAGCTTCCGGTCATTTTATGGGATGAGCGCCTTTCGACGATGGAAGCCGAAAGATTTCTCATTGAGGCGGATGTAAGCCGGCGAAAAAGACGGCAAGTCATTGATAAAATGGCTGCGGTGATTATTTTGCAAAGTTATTTGGACAGTCAACAATAAATTGAGGTGAAATAAGTGGAAGGTGAAAAACATATTACCGTTATTGATGAAAACGGTAATGAACAACTATACGAAATTTTGTTTACGTTTAATTCGGACGAATTTGACAAATCTTACGTTCTTTATTATCCGATCGGCATCGATGATGAGGAAGACGAAGATGGAATAGAAATTCATGCAGCAAGCTACATTCCCAATGAAGACGGTGAGGGCGGAAAGCTGGAGCCTGTGGAAACCGATGAAGAATGGGAAATGATCGAGGCCGTTTTAAATACATTTTTAGAAGAGGAATAAGCACCGTTTTGCGGTGCTTTTTTTGTTGAGGTGATTTACATCCAAATGAAAAAAACAATTTCTTCCTATAAAAAAATGGAGATTTTTGACGAATAAATGCGTGTATGTAGTATAATAATCGGGACGGAAGGAGGATGAATTGATGGCGGATTCGGATTCGAATAAGGAATTTTTGGATAAGAAACTCCAAGAAAAACTGCATATAGCGAAAATTGTTCGAAAAACTGTGTTAACTGTCCTGATTGCCTTTGTTGTTATATTTGCTGGAGTGATTGGCGGCGGGTATTTATATGTGCGATCTGCATTAAAGCCTGTTGATCCGGATAATAAGGAACCTGTAAAGGTACAAATTCCGATTGGATCTTCCGTATCGCAAATTGCTTCTATTTTAGAAAAAAATGACATCATTAAAAGTGCGATCGTGTTTAAATATTACGTGAAATTTAAAAATGAATCAGGGTTTCAAGCAGGAAATTATCAATTTCATCAATCGATGACGATTCAAGAAATCGTTGAACGCTTAAAAAAAGGCGAATTAATGGGAGAAGCAGCTATTAAATTGACGATCCCGGAAGGATTGCAACTATCAGAAATTGCTGACATCATCGCCAAACATACTCCCTATTCAAAAAAAGAAATTATGAACCAATTAACAAACCAACAGTTTATCAAACAAATGCAAAAAAAGTATCCTAATACAATAACAGATGACATTTTCAACGGACGTATAAAATATGCATTGGAAGGATATTTGTATCCGGCTACTTATTCGTTTTATGAGGAATCTCCTCCGTTGTCGGAAATCATTGAAACAATGATTAAAAAGACAGATGAAATGCTTGTTCCTTATAGAAACAAAATGAAAGAGCTGAGTCTTTCCACTCATCAATTTTTAACATTAGCGTCTTTAGTGGAGGAGGAAGCGACGGAAAAAGCCGACAGGGAAAAAATAGCCAGCGTTTTTTACAATCGTTTAGAAAAGAACATGCCTCTCCAGACAGATCCAACCGTTTTATATTCATTAGGAAAGCATAAGGAGCGCGTATACTATAAAGATTTAGAAGTCAATTCTCCCTATAACACATATAAAAATAAAGGACTTCCGCCGGGGCCGATTGCCAATGCTGGCAAGCAGTCACTAGATGCTGTAGCAAATCCTGCCGATACAAACTATTTTTATTTTCTCGCAACGAAAGAAGGGGAAGTTATATTTACGAAGACGCTGGATGAGCATAACAAAGAAAAAGCTAAGCATATTACGGAAAAGGATTAAAGGTTTGCGATTCGCATTCCTTTTTCTTTTATGTTAAAATATATCGAGCTAAAAAAACAAACTTGAAGAGTTCGAACAGAACTCTTCTTTGATTAAGGGAGTTTTTTAGGAGTGTCCATTTTGCCAAACAAAAAAATCGAGGAATATTTAGCAAATTTTTCTACTAACAAAGATGAAAAATTAGTTCAATTAGAAGCATATGCAAAAGAGCAGAAGGTGCCGATTATGGAAGAGCGGGCGCTGTCTGTCATGCTTCATATTTTAAAGCTCCATCAGCCGAACAAAATATTGGAAATTGGGGCGGCGATCGGCTATTCGGCGATTCGGATGGCAAAAGCGTTGCCGAACACAAAAATTGTAACGACTGAAATAGATCCTAATCGATTTGAACTAGCGGAACAAAATATTCGAGCTTGCGGTCTTGAAAATCAAATTACCATTTATCACGGTGATGCTCTAGAAATCGTACAGGAAGTCAAGCTTGACGGTCCGTTTGATGCGCTCTTTATCGATGCGAGCAAAGGGCAATATAAACGTTTTTTTCAAGCATATGAACCTTTGCTGTCAAAAAGAGCGGTCGTTTTTTCGGATAATGTTCTTTTTAAAGGACTAGTCGCTGAAGAAATGATAGAATCAAAAAGGTTAAAATCTTTAGCGAAGAAAATTAAAGAATATAATGAATGGCTAATGAATCAGTCCGAATGGGATACCGTTATTATTCCGATAGGCGACGGATTAGCCTTCAGTATAAAAAGGGGTGAAGGGGAATGAAAAAACCCGAACTGCTCGTCACACCTGTAAATGTCAAAAATATTGAGAGCCTTTGCAAAGCTGGCGCAGATGCTTTTATCATCGGCGAACAGCGTTATGGCTTAAGGCTTGCAGGGGAATTTCATCGAAAAGATGTATTAGATGCGATTGACCTTGCCCATCAATATGGAAAAAAAGTATACGTTGCAATGAATGCAATTTTTCATAATGATAAAGTAGACGAGCTTGCAGATTATGTAAAATTTGTTCATAATGCGAAGGCAGATGCGATTGTATTCGGTGATCCAGCTGTGTTAATGACTGTTAGGGAAGTTGCTCCGGAGATGAAGCTCCATTGGAATACGGAAACAACCGCGACCAACTGGTATGCATGCAACTATTGGGGAAGGAAAGGCGCCAAGCGTGCAGTACTAGCTCGGGAGTTAAGCATGGAAGCTGTCATTGAAACGAAAGAGCATGCAGAAGTGGAAATAGAAGTCCAAGTCCACGGAATGACGTGCATGTTTCAGTCCAAAAGATCTCTTATCGGCAATTATTTTGAATATCGTGGGAAAGCGATGGAAATTCACAATTATAAATACGGCAAAAATATGTTTTTGCATGATAAAGAGAGAAATAACAAATATCCAATTTTTGAGGATGAAAATGGAACCCATATTATGAGTCCGAATGATATTTGCATCATTGACGAGCTGGAGGAACTGGTTGATGCAGGAATTGATTCTTTTAAAATAGATGGCGTGCTGAAAACTCCGGAATATATTGTAGAAGTGACGAAAAAGTATCGGAAGGCGATCGATTTATGCGCTGAGGATCGAGAGCAATATGAAAATGTTAAAGACAAGCTGTACGCTGAAATTGAGGAAATACAGCCGCCAAACCGCCCGTTGGATACAGGATTTTTCTTTAAAGAGACCGTTTATTAAAAAAACGTTAAAGGAGGAGTTCGCATGCCGGTTGTGAAAGATAAAATTTCAACAATTATCAACGGCAAAAGGGTCATAACGAAAAAACCTGAACTTCTTGCACCTGCCGGAAATTTGGAGAAATTAAAAATCGCCGTCATGTACGGTGCTGACGCCGTCTTCATTGGCGGACAAGAGTACGGCTTGCGTTCCAATGCCGATAATTTCTCCATTGAGGAAATTAAAGAAGGAGTTCAATTTGCTAATCAGTACGGGGCAAAAATATATGTGACGACAAACATTTATGCACATAATGAAAACATCCCTGGACTCGATCAATATTTAAAAGCGCTCGAAGACGCGGGAGTGTCAGGGGTCATTGTCGCAGATCCCCTCATTATTGAAACGTGCAGAAAGGTAGCCCCAAAATTGGAAGTCCACTTAAGCACCCAGCAATCCCTTTCGAATTGGAAAGCTGTCCAATTTTGGAAGGAGGAAGGTTTGGAGCGGGTCGTTCTAGCACGGGAAACGAGCGCTGAAGAAATTAGAGAAATAAAAGAAAAAGTAGATATTGAAATCGAAACGTTTATTCACGGTGCGATGTGCATTGCCTATTCAGGCCGCTGCACATTAAGCAATCATATGACAGCGCGAGATTCAAACAGAGGAGGATGCTGTCAGTCCTGCCGGTGGGATTATGATTTATATGAATATTATAAAGGCAAAGAAGTGCCTATGTTTGATGAGCAAGACTCGCCATTTGCAATGAGCGCTAAAGACTTAAAATTGGTTGAGTCGATTCCGAAAATGATTGAAATGGGGATCGACAGCTTGAAAATTGAAGGCCGCATGAAATCCATTCACTATGTTGCAACTGTTGTCAGTGTATATCGCAAAGTCATTGATGCATACTGCGCCGATCCCGATCATTTTGTCATGAAACAGGAATGGCTGGAAGAATTGGATAAATGCGCGAACAGAGAAACGGCTCCTGCCTTTTTTGAAGGAGTGCCTGGTTATCAAGAGCAATTATTTGGCACTCACAGCAAAAAAACAGCATACGACTTTGTCGGGCTTGTGCTTGACTGGAATCCAGAAACGAAAATGGTGACATTGCAGCAAAGAAACCATTTCAGACCCGGTGACGAAGTAGAATTTTTCGGTCCGCAAATTGACAATTTTCGCATTGTCATCGATAAAATTTGGGATGAAGATGGAAATGAATTGGATGCAGCAAGACATCCTTTGCAAATAATCCGCTTCAAGTGCGAGCATCCGCTATATCCGTATAATATGATGAGAAAAGAGACAAGATAGGGGAAGAATCTGGATTTTTTTATAAAAAAGCAAAACGTTTCTTGAACTGCCGATTATTTTGTAATAACATATCATAGATAAATATTTCCTTCTATAACTATGTTATAAAAGATTCTTTTCTGTCGAAAGAACGGCAGAAAAGTTCTTTCATTTTTTAGGAACCATTAGGGGGATATAAAGAAAAGGAGGACTATTATGGCGGAAGAAAAGGTATTTCCTATGACGAAAGCTGGGAAAGAAAAACTTGAACAAGAACTTGAGTATTTAAAAACGGTAAAGCGAAAAGAAGTTGTAGAACGAATAAAAGTGGCAAGATCATTTGGCGACCTATCAGAAAACTCTGAATATGATTCAGCAAAAGAAGAGCAAGCTTTTGTAGAAGGACGCATTACAACGCTCGAAAATATGATTCGCAATGCGAAAATTATTGAAGAAGACACAGAAAATAAAACAACTGTTTCACTTGGCAAATCTGTTACCTTTATTGAATTGCCTGATGGAGAAGAAGAAACTTATACAATTGTCGGAAGTGCAGAAGCAGATCCTTTCGAAGGGAAAATTTCCAATGATTCTCCGATGGCTAAAAGCCTGCTCGGCCGTCAAGTAGGGGAAGAAGTTGTAGTTCAGACGCCTGGCGGCGATATGACAGTCAAAATTGTACGTGTTGATTAATGTTGATAGCCTTTAATATAGTTTAAGATGTGCGCACCTCGTCGAAAATATAAGACGAGGTGTTTTTTTTATGAATAAGCGAATAAAATATATAGGCGTCTTCATCATTTTGTTAATGGGTGTTCTTATATATAGACTTGCGCAAATTCAACTGCTTGAAACCGAGTCATTTTCAGAACAAGATGTCAATTTGATGAAAGAAAGCGTCAAACAGAGGACACAAGAAGTAATTATAGATGATGGGCGGGGTCGATTTATTGATCGTGAAAATAAACCTTTGAACGAAACATATTTGCCTACGCTCGTTTTATTTCCATTTCTGAAAAATTATCAATGGCCGATCGATCAATTGGCGGCAGCCATTTCTGTTCGCAAGGATGAAATCGAACAATTATTGAAAGGAACGAAAAATGAACCTATTTTGTTGAATAAAGAAAAAGGATTTCAACTTGATGAACAGGATATAAAAGCCATCAATAAGTTAAAAATTCCGGGAGTATTCGGCATCTTTATGAAAACAGAGCAATCAGACAATATTGCTTCCCATCTTATTGGGATGACAAGCGAAAATGAAACAGAATGGAAAAAAAGGTACCCTGATAAGGAGAGCACGTCATTAAGTCCTGAAGTAGGCGTGACTGGACTGGAGGAGGCGTTTGATGAATTTTTGCAGCCGGAAGATGCGTCAAGACTTTTATATCATGTTGATGGTCTCGGCAGGCCTCTTTTCGGCGTCAATGTAAAATATATTGCCGATTCCAATCCATTTTACCCAATTGCCGTTCAAACAACGATTGACAAACATTTGCAAGAAAAAGCTGAACAAATTTTAACAAAACATCAAATAAATGAAGGCGGCCTCGTTCTGTTAGACATTGAAAACAGCGAAGTAGTTGCAATGGCCTCCAAACCGGATCTGGACCGGAATGATCCAAAAACATATGAAAATAAAATGCTTTCGGCAATGTTTCCTGGTTCTGTTTTTAAAACCGTTATCGCTGCAGCAGCGATCGACACAAACATGATCAAACCGGAAAGAACATTTAATTGTGACCGGAATGTCTACGGCCAAACAGAAAAAGAGGAAGAAAAGCGGGCTGGAACGCTTACGTTTGAAGAAAGCTTTGCGAAAAGCTGCAATTATGCGTTTGCTACGATCGGTCAGGAATTAATACAAAAAAAGAGCAATATAATTGAAGAATACGCAGAAAAGCTTGGCCTTCTCAGCTTCTCAGGCTGGTCGGGAAAAGTATACCATTACGATCAATTTAAACAATTTCCAAGGGAGCAAAGAGGAACGATTTGGGGAGATGACAGCGACAAAAGGTCAGCAAAGGCCATCGCACAAACCTCCATCGGACAAAAAAATGTAAAGGTTACTCCTCTAGCTGTCGCGAATATGATGGCTACAATTGCTCGCGGAGGAGAAAAAAGAGAAGTGAAAGTCGTGGATAAAATTTTATATAAAAACGGAGAAACGATGTATACATTCAAGAACCATTTGATGAAAGGAGAAAAAATTTCCCCTGCAACATCATCAAAATTAACGGATCTCCTGCTTCAAGTAGTCGCTCATCCTGATGGAACCGGCAGAGCGTTTCAAAGCTTGCCTGTTAAAGTAGCCGGCAAATCAGGCACTGCCGAAACGGGAACATTGAACGACAATGGAAAAAAATTATATCATAAATGGTTTGCCGGTTTTTTTCCTGCGGAACATCCGAAATATGCCTTAGTTGTTGTTGATATGAACAAAACGAGCGGTAGAGCAAAGACAAATGATGTTTTTTACGAAATGGTTGAACAGATTTATAATGTTAATGAAGAATAAAGTATGTTAAAATAATAACTCAAAGATTGGAGAAACAAAGGAGTTGACGGGGAATGGCGGGTTCTCGTTATGAAATTCGGGATAAAAAACGAAAAACGAATTTGATTTTAAATATTTTAATTGGAATTGTCGCCTTACTCATCCTCGTTATTGCTTCTCAGCTTTTTTTGGGAGGCGGTACTGAACAAGCGAATTCCAACAGTGAACAACAAAAAGAGCAATCAAGCTCATCTAAAAATATCGAAGAAGAGACAGTTGAACAATCTAACGATCAGCAGGAAGAAGAAAAAGCAGCTGAACGGAATGAAAGTAATGAAATTAAGGAGGAAGAGGACGAAAATACACAATCAGCAAATGAAGAAAAGGAATCGAGCGATGATCCTTTTGAAGGTGCAACAGTAACTGAAGGAGAAGCGGGTTCCGATGTTGAACAAATCATTGAAAATCCAAATTGGAAGCCGATCGGAACAGTCCAGACAGGTGAGCACGTTACGACTTATAAAAAGTCATCTGTAGATTGGAAGGAAATGGAAAAAGCATTAAGCTATGCAACAGGTGTTTCTCTTGAAAATATGCAGACCCTTTGGATCGGCAATAACGGAAGCCCGAATGATGCGAAAGGAACGATTCAAAACAAAGCAGACGGAAAAAAATATAGAGTATCCATTACATGGATAGACGGAGAGGGCTGGAAACCGACTAGAGTTGAAGTATTAAAATAGACTGAAAAACAAAAAAGACCCTCATGTGTAAAAAGCTGACTGTCAAACACTTGAGGGATCTTTTTTTATGATTTTTATAGCTATTCATGATAGAAAGGAATGTTGGAATATGAAAATTGCAATCATTGGTGCAATGGAAGAAGAAGTTCGCATCCTGCGCGAGAAATTGGATTGTACAAAAGAAGAGGAGATTGCAGGCTGCAGTTTTATGATTGGAAAATACAATCAAACTGATACGATTTTATTAAAATCAGGAATTGGAAAAGTGAATGCAGCCGTAAGCACCACTTTGCTGCTGGAGCGATATCGGCCGGATTATGTGATCAATACCGGCTCCGCCGGAGGATTTCATGAGTCTTTAAACGTAGGGGATGTTGTCATATCCACAGAGGTTCGCCATCATGATGTAGATGTGACGGCTTTTGGGTATGAATATGGTCAAGTTCCCGGGCTTCCTCCATCCTTTAAGGCCGATGAAAAACTGATTGAAATCGCTGAAAGAAAAGCAAAAGACATTTCAGGAATTCAGACGGTAAAAGGGGCGATCGCAACGGGGGATTCTTTTATGAACGACCCCGATAAAGTAGCTTTTGTCCGGTCTAAATTCAGCCATTTGTACGCTGTTGAGATGGAAGCTGCTGCTGTCGCGCAAGTGTGCTACAAATTTCAAACGCCTTTTGTCATCATCCGGGCGCTCTCAGATATCGCCGGAAAAGAGTCGAACATTTCCTTTGAACAATTTTTAGACAAAGCGGCTTTCAATTCATCGGAATTGGTTCTGAAAATGATTGAAGAACTAAGTTGAATGTAAATGGAAACTATTACAAGCCTATTAGCCCGAATCGATATGTTATTCTTTTATAATATAGAATAACTAATTCGATTAGGTGATATCATGGAGGAGAAAAAATTAAAAGAATTAATAGAAGACTATAAACATTTTGCTCTCGTTCTGCTAGCTGTCGGAACCTTTTTATACATCGGAATATGGATTCCTAATCATTCACCTCGGACCAATATACAAGAAATAATGCTAATCGGAACTTCAACGATGATGTTAGCCAGCTCTATTCTATTTTTTAAATTGTCATCGAAATATCAAAAAAAGCTTGATAAGTTGCAATCTTAATCATTTCTTGAAAAAGGGCTCCAAAAAGTCAGTATAGCTGACTCTTTTGAGCCCCTCTTTTTTGATAAAACATTAGGTGAATGAAGGCGGCATTGCTCTGTTTCATATGAAAACAGCAACTAGCGCTGCAATAAAGGCTGCCTTTTTACAGATTGAAAGCAGTTGTAATGGGCTCTCAACCGTAACGTTCGCATCCTGTCAAATCATGTTACCACCATTTTACGTCAAACAGCGGATTCGCTTTCTGCGATTTTTATTAATCGGTCAATTTTGAGATTCGTTTTTATATCTCGATTTGCGCCAATGCGCTGGAAAACCTGTAGCAAGGTTAATTTTGAGTTTTATGGGATGTCACATATCGGAAAGCCACTTTAAAATGAATTTTGCAGATATACGCGAGTAAATCATTCAGGAACTCTCGCAAATTTCGCACAAAATCTCGTTGAAAATGCTTTTCCTTTTATTCTTTTGACATCTTTTTTTCTTTTTCATTTCGGTAAAACTCATGAAACATTTTCATAAGTGCCCTTTTTTCGATTCTGGAAACATAACTTCTCGAAATGCCGAGCTCTTTTGCAATTTCACGCTGCGTTTTTTCCTGCTGCGTATTCAATCCAAACCGCCCGATAATGACTTCTTTTTCTCTTTCGTCTAGAATCGATAAATATTTCTTAATTTTTTCCAGCTCCATATTCAATTGAATCGTGTCGATAATATCTTCATTTTCTGATTTTAGCACATCTATTAAACTGATTTCGTTTCCTTCTTTATCTTGGCCAATAGGATCGTGTAGGGAAACATCTTTTTTTGTTTTTTTTAAGGAACGGAGATGCATTAAAATTTCATTTTCAATGCATCTTGCGGCATATGTAGCAAGCTTTGTCCCTTTGTTTTCGGAATAGCTTTCAATCGCTTTAATTAAACCAATTGTGCCGATGGATATGAGATCTTCCGAGTCTTCACCTGTATTTTCAAATTTTTTGACAATATGAGCGACAAGGCGCAAATTATGTTCAATTAATATATTTCTTGCTTCGTCATTTCCTTCGGCCATCAGGCGGAGATATTTTTTTTCTTCATTTGGGGAAAGCGGTTGAGGGAAAGCATTGTTTTTTACATATGAAACGAGAAAAACCAATTCTTTTATAAAATAGCTTAGTGCAGTCAAAATTCCAGACATGTTTTTCACCCCCGCATTACGTATTATTAAATTGTATGTGATTGCGGCTTTGTCCTTGTATGTCCTTCATGAAAAAGGGGAAAGAGTATGGAAAACAGCTGAGTTTTAGTTATAATGAGACAGTGAAGAAAAATGGATTGGTATCGGAGATCATCAGTTGAAAGGTATTAAGTCATTGTGGATTGACATCAACGATTATCTGTTAAAGGAGTTTAGCGGCTGTGGAACATGCAGCCATGCGCCGGGGGTAGGTTTTTAAGCAAAAAAAAAGACACCGCTAAGACGATGCTTTTAATAAGTGAGAGAGCGAGCGGCGCTTTATTTCCAATTCTATTAATTCGATGAATTCTTTGCTAAGCCTCATTTCGGTTGCTTTATAGTAAGATTCAATTAAAAATTCGTCCGATAAATTTTTCATAGAAGCGATCATGTTATGGAGAAAGCACCTCCTTTATTTATTACCATAAATTTACCATGTTTTTTAATAGAGAACAACCGTTCTGTTATCCACAGCCTTCGGTGGAAAAGCTGTGGGTAGTTTGTTTATATACTTTACTAAAGATTGATATGAATAGGTGGATATTGTGTATAAAATTATCCACAGCTGTTGAATATGTTAAAAAATTGTCGAATTTTTTTTGTGAAAACAATATTGTTTTGAAAGTAAACTCGAAATTCGGTATGATGAAAAATAGTTTAACAGTAGTCTATTTATTGAATTAAGAGGTGTTCAATTTGCTGAAAAGGTTTTTGCCCGGAGAATATGCGAAAAGCGTTTTTCATATTTATCCTCATTTTTTAAAGGAAAAAGGTATAAAAGGTATTATTACCGATTTAGATAATACTTTAGTAGAATGGGACAGGCCGAACGCAACTCCGAAATTGAAAAATTGGTTTGAAATGATGGAACAGAACGGGATTAAAGTGACAATTGTTTCAAATAATAACGAAAAACGCGTCCGTTCGTTTTCTGAACCGCTGAATATTCCGTTCATTTCGAAAGCGGGAAAACCCCGTGCAAAAGCGTTTAAAAAAGCGGCTGAGCAGATGGGGCTGAAAAAAGAAGAAGTTGTTGTGGTCGGCGACCAGCTGCTGACAGATGTTCTCGGAGGGAATCTCTGCGGTTTTCATACGATTTTAGTTGTGCCTGTATCGTCTACTGACGGCTTTTGGACCCGGATCAACAGGAAAATTGAAAGGAAAATTTTAAAATTGTTAAAACAGAAAGGCATGCTGCATTGGGAGGAGTGATGAGTTTGGATGAGAAGGTTTGCGTCGGGTGCGGAGTAAAAATTCAAACGGAAGATCCATCTGAAATTGGATATGCTCCAAAAGCTGCTCTTGAGAAAGAACAGCCGATCTGCCAAAGGTGTTTTCGGCTGAAACATTATAACGAAATTCAAGATGTCTCGTTAACAAATGAGGACTTTTTAAAAATTTTGCACGGCATTGGCAATACGAAAGCTCTTGTTGTGAAGGTTGTCGACATTTTTGATTTTAACGGAAGCTGGATCAACGGCATACAGCGTTTTATCGGCTACAATCCAGTCATTTTAATCGGCAATAAAGCAGATCTCCTTCCAAAATCGGTGAAAAAAGAAAAGGTTATTCGTTGGATGAAGAGAGAAGCAAAAGAGTATGGATTAACGCCATTGGATGTGCTTTTAATCAGCTCAGAAAAGGGACATGGCATTAAAGAAGCGGCAGAGCAAATAGATCATTATCGCAACGGAGAAAACGTGTATGTTGTTGGATGTACAAATGTTGGGAAATCAACTTTTATTAATCGAATCTTGAAGGAGGTTACGGGAGAAGGGGATATCATTACAACTTCCCATTATCCCGGCACAACGCTCAATCTAATTGAAATTCCGTTAGATGACGGCGCAGTTTTATACGATACACCAGGCATTATCAATGATCATCAGATGGCGCACTTTATTGATAAGCGCGACCTAAAGCTTCTATCGCCGAAAAAAGAAATTAAGCCTAGAGTGTTCCAGTTAAATGAAAGGCAAACTTTATACTTCGGCGGATTGGCAAGACTGGATTATATAAAGGGAGGACGTTCCTCCATTGTGTGCTATATTCCGAACAGCATTGACATTCATCGAACAAAACTGGAGAAGGCGGATCATTTATATGCAACACATTTAGGGGAGCTTTTAACCCCTCCTAGTAAAGAAGCAGTCGAATCCTTTCCAGAACTTGTCCCGCACGAATTCACTATAAATGGAAAAAAGAAAGATATCGTGTTTTCAGGTCTTGGATGGGTAACGATCCACGATGGACCGAAAAGAGTTGTTGCTTATGCACCTAAAGATGTACATGTGGGCGTCCGTCATTCATTAATATAAAAACAAAAAGGTGGAGAGGATTTCAAATGGAGCAAGTTTACGGAGTAATAGGCGACCCGATCGGTCATTCGCTTTCTCCTCTCATTCATAACGATGCTTTCGATTACTTAAATATGAATGCCCGCTATCACGCATTTCAAGTAAAAGGGGAAGAGCTTGAACAAGCGGTAAAAGGGATGAAGGCTCTTGGCATAAAGGGATTTAATGTAACGGTTCCGCATAAAGTGTCAATCATTCCTTTTCTTGATGAGTTGGATGAATCAGCTCAATTGCTTCACGCGGTAAATACAGTAAAAAACGAAGACGGGAGATTAATCGGTTTTAACACAGACGGATACGGATTTTACCTGTCATTGAAAGAGCATATTGACAATACCAATCCCCGAGATTTAAAAGTGCTGCTGATCGGGGCGGGCGGAGCCGCTCGGGCGATCTATACAACGCTGGCGAAAGAAGGCTTTGCGTTCATTGATATTGTAAACAGAACAGCAGAGCGGGCTCATCTGTTAAAGGAAAACTGCAGCTATGAGACAAAAGGAAACGTTTATTCATTCCAACAACTCGATCAAACGTCCAATGAATATGATGTCATCATTCAAACGACATCCATCGGGATGAAGCCGAATATCGAAGAAAAGCCGATTGAATTAACCGGACGCGTTCACGGCGGAACTGTCGTTGCTGATATCATTTATAATCCGCTGAAAACGATGTTATTAAAAGAGGCTGAAAAGCTGGGCCTTAAAACTGTTGACGGAGTAGGAATGTTTGTTTATCAAGGGGCATGTGCATTTCAAATATGGACGAATGTGGAACCTGATGTCAGTCGAATGAAAAAGCTCGTATATGAAAAATTAGGAGGAAAATCATGACTTTAACTGGAAAACAAAAACGTTTTTTACGCTCTCTTGCACATCATCTGAACCCGATTTTCCAAATTGGAAAGGGCGGAGTAAATTCAAATTTGCTTCAGCAGGTGAACGATTGTTTAGAAGCAAGAGAGCTCATAAAAGTGAACGTGCTGAAAAATTGTGATGAAGACAAAGCAGCAGTTGCTCAAGCACTTGTTGATGGGACAAATGCCCATCTCGTCCAAATCATCGGAAATGTCATTGTTTTATATAAAGAATCAAAAGAAAAAAAACAAATCATTTTGCCTGAATAAACGAACGGATGGTGCGGAAAAATTGGGTAAAATCGGAATTTTTGGGGGGACATTTGACCCGCCCCATAACGGACATTTATTAATGGCCAATGAGGTTCTTCATTCTCTTAATCTGGACAAAATATGGTTTATGCCGAACAATATTCCACCCCATAAACAAAAGGAGCCGGTGACAGAAACACACCACCGGGTAAATATGCTGAAAAGAGCAATTGAAGGAAATCCATTTTTTCAAGTCCAATTAATTGAACTTGAAAGAGAGGGTCCGTCTTTTACGTATGACACAGTGAAAATATTGAAAGAAAGATATCCAAACGAAGAATTTTATTTTATTATTGGATCAGATATGATTGAAAATTTGCCTCATTGGCATCGAATAGAGGAATTGATGGATATGGTGCAATTTGTCGGCGTGAAACGTAACGGATACTCGAATGAGAGCACATTTTTCGTAAAAGAGGTGGAAGTTCCTCAGTTTGATGTTTCCTCTACAATGATCAGAGAGCGATTGAAAAACGGACAAGCGGTGGACTATCTTCTGCCCAAAAAAGTTATTCAATATATAGGGGAGAATCGATTATATGGAACGTGAAAAAGCGTTAGCAGTTGTGGAAAAGGCGATAACGAAACAGCGTTATCAACATACTTTAGGCGTAATGGAGACAGCCATCAGTTTGGCAAAGCGGTACGGCGCCGATGTGAAAAAGGCAGAATTAGCAGCTATTTTTCATGATTATGCCAAATTTCGGCCAAAAGATGAAATGAGAAAAATTATTATTGAACAAAATATGCCGAAGGACTTGCTGGAATATAATACAGAACTTTGGCATGCACCTGTTGGCGCCTATTTAGTCGAGAAGGAAGTCGGCATTTCTGATAAAGAAATTTTAGATGCGATCCGCTACCATACATCCGGAAGAGAAAACATGACTCTTCTTGAAAAAGTGATTTATTTAGCTGATTATATTGAACCGGGTAGAAGCTTCCCCGGAGTCGATGAAGTCAGGGAATTGGCACAAAAAGATTTAAATGAAGCGCTCGTTCAGTCGATATCCAATACGATTGCATTTTTAATGAAGAAAAAGCAGCCGATTTACCCTGAAACGTTTAAAACTTATAATGCGCTCGTAATGAAAAATTGAAGGAGTGAAGTGGATGAATTCGCGTGATATTCTAGCTTTAACTGTTAAAGCAGGCAGCGATAAAAAAGCAGAAGATATCGTAGTATTAAACATGCAAGGAATCTCTCTAATAGCTGATTATTTTATGATATGCCATGCGAATAACGAAAAAAATGTGCAAGCAATTGCCAGAGAAATGAAAGAGAAAGCAGAGGAAAACGGAATTCCCGTCAAGCGTCTCGAAGGGTTTGACGAGGCAAAATGGGTTCTCATTGATTTAGGAGATGTCGTTGCTCATGTTTTCCATAGGGATGAAAGAAGCTATTATAATTTAGAAAAATTATGGGGAGATGCTCCGCGCGAAGAAGTGAGCGAGTGGTTAGCTTGATTTATAAGCATTTTGCATCTGTGTACGACCGATTAATGAAAGATGTTCCTTATGATGAATGGGCGCAATTTTTGCATCAAGCGATTCAACGATATGGAAACGGCGGGAACCGGGTGCTAGATTTAGCTTGTGGAACAGGAGAAATATCGTATAGGATGGCTGAGCTTGGGTATGAGCTAACAGGTGTCGATCTCTCCGGAGAAATGCTCGCCGTTGCCCAGGAAAAGATGATGAAAAAAGGGTTTGATGCGCTCTTTATTGAACAAGATATGAGGGAGCTTAAAGGCTACAAGCCTTTTGATGCGGTGTTATTAAATTGCGATTCCATCAACTACTTGCTGAAGGAAGAGGATGTGGTCAAAACGTTTCAAGTCGTATACGACCACTTGAACCGAAACGGCTTATTTCTGTTTGATGCCCATTCTGTTCATAAAATGGAGAAAATATTTAAACATGCTGTATTCGCTGATAATGATGAGGATGTCAGCTATATTTGGAAATGCTTTGACGGTGAATATCCAAACAGTGTCATTCATGAATTAACCTTCTTTGTGAACAATGGAACGGATTATGTACGGTTGGATGAAGACCATTATCAAAGAACTTTTTCAATTTCTGAGTACCGACATATGTTGGAAAAGTGCGGCTTTACGATCGTTGACATAACGGATGGAATTTTTCAAAGCCCGGACATCGAGCAGGCGGAACGAATATTTTATATTGCGAAAAAAAGTTGAAACCATCGAATGTAATTTTTTTTCGATGGTTTTTTTCATTTTAGCAGGAATTTTCATGAGCCCTGCAGAATATTATTCATTGTCAAATTGATGCCTCACTTTTTGTAAATCTTCATCAAATTTTGCATGGGTGCTTTGAAATAAATGATGAAACATGTCGCCTAGTTCATTTTCAAGCACTTTAATCCCCTCTCCGGTAACTCCCCCTTTTACGTGCACTTTTTCCTGCAATGTCGGAAGCGTGTAATACCCGCTTTCAAGCAGCTTGCCTATGCCGATCATCATCTCGTTTGCTAATTGAACCGCATCCTCTTTCGAAATGTCTGTTTCCGCCGCAGCAGCTTCAATAAATTTTTGTAGCAAAAAGCTGAAAAAAGCCGGTCCGCAGCTGACGATATCAGATGCAACACGGGTAATGTTATTTTCTATTAAGATTGGCTTTGATATTTTTTCAAACATGGAAAGAATGATATTTCTTGTATGTTCGCTGCATCTATTTCCAAATGTCAGCAAAGCAGCTCCCGCTTTAGCCCTGTTTGTTATGCTTGGTATGACTCGGGCTACTTGGCATGGAACAGCCGATTCGATTTGCTCGACTGAAATCGGGCTCGTAATGGAAATTAAACATTGATGTCCTTGTAAACCAGTTTTCAGTTCCTTTAAAAGGGGGTGTATATCTAAAGGCTTAACGCATAGAAATATGAAATCGCTTTGATGAACGACCTCTATACTTGATGTACAAACATGTATTTCAGGATATTTCCGTTTGATGGCATATGCCTTTTGAATCGTTCTATTCGTTATAAACAACGATGAGGGTGTTGATACTTTTGCCTCGCAAAAAGCTTCAATGAGAATACGCCCCATATTGCCGGTTCCTATAAACCCTATTTTCACTTTTCACCCCTCCTTTTTTTAACATTGTTCTCCTACACGATATGTTCTGCTGCCTTATTTTATGAATGAATATTTAGAAAGGGGAATTCATGTGCATGAACCATTTCCTTTTTATAAAAAAGTATGGGGTTTTTTTGTTAATCATTTTCGCTGCCATTTTGTTTTTTATCATCAACAACTGGCGTGATTCAAACGAGATCGAAGTTTCCGATGAACCATTGCTGGAAACGGATGAACGAACGCCGATGCAAAAAAGCAGAGAAGATGATGACGAAGAAGAGAATGAGCACCGTAACGAACAGACGACGATGATTTATATTGATGTAAAGGGGGCAGTTCGTAAGCCTGGTGTTTATGAATTGCCGTCATCCAGCAGGGTGTTTGAAGCAATCGAAAAAGCTGGAGGAATGAATGACCAGGCAGACGGAAATCGTGTGAATCTGGCCAGAAAGCTAACAGACGGTATGGTTGTTTATGTGCCAAAGCTAGGCGAAAAAATTGACGAAAATGCTCTTATGGATGAAAGCGGCGCAAATGCTGATGCTTCACAAAGACCGCAAGAGAAAGAAAAAATCAATATTAATACGGCGACAAAGGAAGAGCTGCAAAAATTAACGGGAATCGGCCCTGCAAAAGCGGAAGCAATTATCGCACACCGTGAAGAAAACGGGCCGTTTCAAAAAGAAGAGGATTTATTGGAGGTTACCGGTATAGGAGAAAAAACGTTTGAAAAGATCAAAAATGAGATTAGCGTTGACGAACATGAAGACTTGTCGATAAACTGAAAAAGAATGTTTACAAAATTCGGAGGGGTAAAAGTGGATCGAATTTCTTGGAATCATTATTTCATGGCGCAAAGCCATTTGCTTGCGCTGAGAAGCACATGTACAAGGCTTGCTGTCGGTGCTACGATTGTCCGCGATAAACGGATTATTGCGGGGGGATATAACGGCTCGATCGCAGGAGGAGTCCACTGTATTGATGAAGGCTGCTATGTGATTGATAACCATTGTGTTCGAACGATCCATGCGGAGATGAATGCGATATTGCAATGCGCCAAATTTGGAGTGGCAACAGCAGGAGCGGAAATTTACGTCACGCATTTTCCATGCTTAGCTTGCACAAAAGCGATTATTCAAGCGGGTATTCAAAGTGTATACTATGCAAAAGATTACAAAAATCATCCATATGCAATGGAATTATTTGAACAAGCAGGTGTTCATATAGAAAAAGTCGCATTCGATGAAACGACTTTGGATTTAAAAAATGAAGAAAAGCGCGAATATGTTGAGCAGCTTTTAAATGCTTTAAAACATCTCGGCGTATCAGAAACGGACTTGAAAAAATGGAATGAACAAGCCCGTCAACTTTTCGGCTGATCTAATCGAAAAGGAGGTTATTTTTTTGAGAGGCCAGTGGGCATATGTCGCGATTTCCGCATTGTTGGCGATTGTTTCCGCTACCTCTTTTCCTTCCCTTCTTCCTTTTTTCATTTTTGCTGCACTTCTTTTTTTCTTATGGCTTCAACATAAAAGGAAATTAGCTTTCATCGTTGCTTGCTCGTTTTTGTTCATGCTTCCATATTTTCATTGGTATGATCAACAAAATAAAACAAATTATCACGAAGGCATGTTATCAGCAAAAGGAAAGGTAATCTCCTCTCCTGAAATCGACGGGGATCTGATAACATTTGCGGTCGAGACGAATCAGGGAGAAAAGCTGACGGCCCGTTATACATTGAAAACAGAACAAGAGATGAAAAGTACAAATAATATACGGCCAGGTGATATATGCAATTTTTCAGGAAAGCTTGAAAAACCGAAAAATAACACAAATGAAAATGCGTTTAATTATAAGCGCTATTTGTATTTTCAGCAAATCCACTGGCTGTATAAGCTCGACAAAATCGGGCATTGTACATATAAGCCGTCATGGAAAGATCATTTGGAAAATTACCGGCAAAAAATGATTGAATGGATTCATCATAAATTTCCAGAAAAAACAGCCGGCTTCGTCCTTGCTTTGACGGTAGGCTATCAGAACAATATTCCAGAAGAAGATCTTGCCGCTTATCGAAAGCTAGGGATTGTTCATATTCTTTCGATTTCAGGTCTTCACGTAAGCATATTAATCGCCTCACTTTACATCTTCCTTTTGCGGCTGGGCATTTCAAAAGAACAAACCATTATGATTTTGATTTGCTTCCTCCCCTTTTATGCATTGTTAACAGGAGGAGCTCCGCCTGTCGTCCGCGCCTCTCTTATGGCAGCGCTGATCATGGGAGGAACACTTTTTAAACAAAACATGCCCCTTTCTGATTCAATCTCATTCAGCTTTCTTCTCATGACATTTCTTGACCCGTATGAAGTTTTTCATCTTGGATTTCAGCTTTCTTACGCAGTCACATTTTCGCTAATTTTATCAAGACAAATCTTTCAAAAATGCAGAAATTCATTGCAATTGTTGGCAGCAGTTTCATTTGTTGCCCAAACTGCTTCACTGCCGATTATATGCTACTATTTTTATCAATTTTCTCTATTGAGCTTT
Organism: Aeribacillus sp. FSL W8-0870; assembly: GCF_037963755.1. Classification (NCBI taxonomy): domain Bacteria; kingdom Bacillati; phylum Bacillota; class Bacilli; order Caryophanales; family Bacillaceae; genus Aeribacillus; species Aeribacillus sp. FSL W8-0870. The sequence continues at coordinate 2,863,300 of NZ_CP150165.1, read as the reverse complement.
ATCATGAATATTATGTTTGTGCCGCTATACACGTTCTTTTTGCTGCCGCTTACCATGATCACTCTCATTTTAACCGTAATTTCTTCTTCCATCGGTTCAATGTTTGTTTCCCTTCTTCACACTTCTTTTACATTGTCGTCCAAAACAGCATTATTTTTCAGTAATTTGCCTTTTTTCATGATAACAACTGGAAAACCGACTGTTTATTTATTTTTGCTGCAATGCGTCATTTTTATTGCTGTTTTCTTTCAAATGGAGCATAAGCCGATGGCAAAATGGGGAAAACCGATATTATGCAGCGGTTTGCTCACTGCATTGCTTTTGATAGCAGGGAAAATGACCATGCCGGGAGAAGTAACAGTTCTTGATGTCGGACAAGGAGACAGCATTTTTATTAGAGAGCCCGGCTTAGGTAACAGTTATTTAATTGATACAGGAGGAATGGCTGTATTTGAAAAAGAAAGCTGGCAGATGCGAAAAAAACCGTTTTCCATCGCATTGGACGTCCTGATCCCTTATTTTCAGTCGAAAGGGGTAGAGGAAATTGAAATTTTGTTTTTAACTCATGGAGACTATGACCATATCGGCGAGTCATTAACCTTAATCAAACAATTTCGAGTAAACAAATTGGTTATTCCAAAATATTTTTCCAGAGAAGAGCTTGAAAAGCAAATAGTAAAAGAAGCGAAAAATCGAGGAATTGAAATATTTGAATTAGAAGCAGGAGATCGGATCACAGGCAGAACAGCTTTCCACGTTCTCTCTCCTTTCACAAAATCGGATTCTAAAAATAATGATTCTCTCGTCCTAATGGCAAAAATAGGCGGGTTGCGCTGGCTGTTTACCGGTGATCTTGAAGAAAGCGGAGAGCGGCACATGATTAAACAATATCCAAAAATGACTGCGGATGTGGTCAAAATCGGGCATCATGGAAGCAGAACTTCGACTAGCGATATATTTTTACAAACAATTGATCCGAAGATCGGGGTCATTTCAGCAGGAAGAAACAATCGTTTCGGACATCCTCATCAAGAAGTATTGAATCGATTAAAAAAACAAAACGTATCCATTTTTCGTACAGATCAAATGGGTGCTGTCCAATACAAATATCGAAAGTCTCAAGGAACCTTTTTATTCTACCCGCCATACGATACATTAACAAAATAGGGCAGTTTTGACAGCTTGAAAATGGAGAGATGATTGGACGGCTGGGTCCGGATTGTACAAGGAGCAAAAAGAAAGAGACTGCCGTTTGCAGCCTCTCTCTTTACGAGCCGATCAATTTAATCGCTGTTGCAATGATAAACAATGTGGCAAAAAAGCCAAAAGAAACAATAAAACCGACGGCAGAATCAACAGCATCATTACGTTTGCTTACATTTTGTTCAAATTCGTTCATCTATACCCCTCCTCATCGTCATAAGTAGTATAAGCGATTTCAGCAAAAAAATCTACATTCTTAAAAATGATTCATGTTAACGATTAACAACTATATTCTTTTTCGAAAGGGAGAATATATGAATGGGTAATCGTTTTTTTGTAAGTGTCCCGGGGCTTACAAAAAACGTTCATATAAATCGGAGGATTGGCTTCGCTGCCAATTCTCCATTATGTTGAAGTGTTGCGAAAAAATTTTTTTCCATATATGATGAATGAAGCACACTTCATTTTTTAGGGGAATCTTAAGATGATTGTCGATTTATGGAATTCATTTAAAAAGAAACAATTTCAGTCTCTTTATTTATTTTATGGAAAAGAATCATTTTTATTAAATGAAACAATTCGCAAATTGTTAACCGAGGCAATTAGTGAAGACGAACGGGAATTTAATTATTCCGTCTATGATATGGAAGAAACAAATATAGAAACGGCTGTTGAAGATGGGGAAACGATGCCGTTTTTAGGTGAACGCAGGATGGTTGTTGTGAAAAATCCTTATTTTTTGACGAGCGAAAAGAAAAAAGAAAAAGTGGAGCATAATCTTAAAAAACTTGAACAATATGTAGAAAATCCTGCCCCGTTTACTGTTTTTGTCTTTTTGCTTCCACATGAAAAAATTGATGAAAGAAAAAAGCTGACAAAACAAATAAAGAAAGCGGCAACAGTAGTTGAAATGAATTCCTTTTCAGAAGAGGAAACAGTCAAATGGATAAAGGAAAAAGCGGAAGCAGAAAATGTGGCGATGGAAAAAGAAGCGATCGATGAGCTTATGGAAAAAACATCTGGTAACTTAATGATCATAGATAAAGAGATGGAAAAATTATGTGCATATGTTGGAAGCGGAAATAAGTTGACTGCAGAAATGGTCAAGCAGCTCGTTGCACGCTCGCTTGAACAAAATGTTTTTGATTTAATTGATGCCGTCGTCAAAAAGAAAACAGAAGAAGCCTTTAAAATTTTTTATGATTTGTTAAAAATAAACGAAGAACCGATTAAAATTTTAAGCCTCCTTACACAACAATTCCGTCTATTATATCAAGTGAAGCAGCTTTCGAAATCCGGTTACGGACAGGATCGGATGGCGTCATCCTTAAAGGTTCATCCGTTTCGCATTAAGCTGGCTTTAAAACAGGAGAAGCAGTTTTCTGCCAGTGAATTGCAGAGCATCATAAAAGCTCTTGCGGAGACAGATTTTGAAATAAAAACAGGAAAAAAAGATAGACAATTAGCGTTAGAGTTTTTGCTGCTGAAGCTGTTTCAGCAAGAAAAAAAGCAATCAACAAGCGGGATAAAAGCTTGATGATTGCTTTTATTTTTATGCTGATAAGCTGTTTAATTTTTTAGCTAAGCGTGATTTGAAACGAGCGGCTGCATTTTTATGAATGATTCCTTTGGAAGCAGCTTTATCAATTTTTTTCGCAGCTACTTTAAACGCTTCTTTTGCTTGTTCAACATCTTTATTTACAACGTACGCTTCAAACTTTTTAATTGCTGTACGCATAGCCGATTTCATTGATGTATTGCGGGCACGGCGTGTTTCATTTGTTTTCATTCGTTTAATAGCGGATTTAATGTTAGCCATTGTTTCACCTCCTACTGACTATATAAAATCAAAGCTGCCGCATTCTTTTTTGGATATAGAACAAAAGTTATTCTATCAAACGGTTTTTTCTTTTGCAATACTAATGTAAATGAAATCCCCCTTTGAAGCTAAGAAATGGGATGAAATAAAATGACTTTGGAAAAAATAGATAAAAATGAACTTGGGGTGACAATGATGAACAACGCGCTTGATTTAAGCAAATATTCAATCAGAACCGATTTGGCGCTTGAAGCGAGAGATTTGGCTCTTGAAAAAAAGAAAGAAATGGAAGGGGTCATCGTTCAAGAAGAAGAGGAAGACGGTATGAAAATTGTCCATATGGACATTACGGATAAAGGTGCTGAGACAATCGGCAAAAAGAAAGGTAAATATTTAACGCTGGAAGTGCAGGGAATCCGCAATAAAGATACCGAACTGCAGGAAAAAGTAATCAAAATGTTTGCAAAGCATTTCAGTTCTTTTTTGGAACAGCTGCAAATTTCTAAAGATGCAAGCTGCTTAGTGGTCGGTCTTGGCAATTGGAATGTCACTCCAGATGCTTTAGGCCCTTTAACATGTGAAAATTTATTGGTCACAAGACATTTGTTTCAACTTGAACCAGAAAACGTCAAAGAAGGCTATCGACCTGTCAGCGCCCTTGCACCAGGAGTGATGGGGCTAACGGGAATTGAAACATCTGATATTATAACGGGAGTTGTAAAACAATCAAAACCTGACTTCATTATTGCCGTTGATGCATTAGCTGCAAGATCAATAGAGCGTGTAAACAGCACAATACAAATTGCCGATTCCGGCATCCATCCTGGATCCGGCGTAGGAAACAAAAGAAAAGAATTGAGTGTGGACACGATAGGCGTTCCGGTTATATCAATCGGAATTCCGACAGTAGTTGATGCTGTAACGATAACCAGTGATACGATTGATTTTATATTAAAGCATCTCGGCAGAGAAATGCGGGAAGGAAATCGCCCAAAAAATGCGTTGGCTCCGTCTTGGTTTAGCTTTGCTGAAAAAAAGAAGCTGACGGATGAAGATTTGCCTGAGGAAAAAGAGAGAAAGCAGTTTTTAGGGATAATCGGTACCCTGGAAGAAAATGAAAAGAGAATGCTGATTCATGAAGTGCTGAGTCCACTTGGACATAATTTAATGGTAACACCGAAAGAAGTAGATATGTTTATTGAAGATATGGCGAATGTGCTTGCGAGCGGTTTAAACATGGCGCTCCATTCCGCGGTGAATGAAGAAAATACCGGGGCTTACACACATTAAAAACAAAGTAAAAGTTCTATTCCTCCCAGTGCTGTCATACATATTTTGTAGACAAGCCTTGGAGGAGGATTTTCATGAAGCATCGCAGAATGGTCGTAACAGTTGATAGGACAAGCTTAAAAAAAATCATCTTAGCGGGATTTTTTTTAATCATTTTTATGTTTTTCATTACAGGGCTTTTGACGTCGATTAAGATTGAATATCGTCCCGCCTCTAGTTCTATTCATGAAATCACGGGAAATATAAACGGCAGAATGTTTCTTCATTTATTAAACTTTGAAAACCATTATTTTTCTCAAGGATTAGAAGAAAGTAAACCGGATTTTTCAGTTTCTTCCGTCCTTTTTCAATTAACGACAAGCATAAATCCTGATGATCCGCGCAGCTTGCTCGGACGGGAGCTTCCAGGGTTTACTTTGTTCGATGGCGACATCATTGTGGCTGGAGAAGGGACGAATTATACGAACATGCCGATTGAATCCGCTCCCCCGACAGAAGTGCTTTTAGAGGAAAGGGAAGCTTCGATTGACAAGCTTGAAGATGTGGAAGGCGAGGAAAAGCCAAAACAGTCTCCTAACTTAACAACAAATGGAAAAAAAGTCGTATTCATTTATCATACTCACACGACCGAATCTTATTATCCTTTATTAAATGGGGCAAAATCTCCTTTTCATTCAAAGGCGAATGTCACATTAGTCGGAGAAAAGTTTGGACAGGAGCTTGAAGAAAGAGGAATAGGAGCGGTTGTGGACAAAACGAATTTTCAAACTGTATTAAATGAGAAAAAATGGAAATATTACAAATCATATGATGCATCAAGACCTGTTGTTCAAGAAGCATTGGCAACGAATCGAGATCTTCAATACATTTTCGACATCCACCGTGATTCACAAAAAAGGGATAAAACAACCATTACGATTAATGGAAAGAGTTATGCCAAAATTGCATTTGTGATTGGCGGGAATAATCCAAATGCTGATAAAAATAAAAAAATTGCACAAAATTTGCACAAATTGTTTGAAAAGAAATATCCGGGCTTAAGCCGTGGTGTGTTTTCCAAAAAAGGCGAAGGAGTTAACGGCGTTTACAATCAAGACTTATCAGAGAATTCGCTGCTGATTGAATTCGGGGGAGTTGATAATAACATGGAAGAACTCAGCAGAACTGTCGAAGCGGTTGCAAACATATTTAGCGAATATTATTGGCAGGCAGAAAAGGTGAGCGGGAGCGTTCAAAACGAGTGACGGCTTGAAAGGAGGAATGTTTGATGGCGAAGTTTATGGCCAAAAGTCTGCTTCTAACCTTCATTATGTTTTTAGGAGTAATAATTGGCATACAGCAAGCGAGCCATGGCATTCAACAAATGAGAGGCTATGAGACGGAAGAGACAGTCGAAGCCGTTCAACTAAAGCAAAAGGACGACGGAAAACTGGAAGCCACGATTTTGGGAAATCAAGTGACAAGCCACGATTTACAAAAAAAGCAGGAGCAGCTTGAAAAAATAGAGGCATTCAATTTCTTCTCTCAAATTGGAAAATCGCTTGCGAATCTAGTGCAAAAAGGAACGTCAGCGATCATTGAAGGAATATTGGAGCTGATTGAAGCATACACCTAAACAAATTTAAAAGAAAGACTTGAAGCAATCCGCAGGTCTAGTCTATTTCAAAACAGGGTTCAGACAGTCATTCTGATCCCTGTTTTGCGTATTCAATCACAGAATAAATTTTCATTGAATCTCCAATTTTCTACTGATATAATCAAAGCTAGTGTAGTTGGCTAGTAGGAGTGGTGACAAAAATATGAAAAGGGAAGAAAAATTAGAACGCCAGAAGAGAATTCGCAATTTTTCCATCATTGCTCATATAGATCACGGGAAATCAACACTAGCTGACCGGATTCTGGAAAAAACAGCTGCTGTTACCCAAAGGGAAATGAAAGAGCAGCTGCTCGATTCGATGGATCTTGAACGCGAAAGAGGTATAACAATTAAACTGAATGCGGTTCAGTTATCATATAAAGCGAAAGACGGGAATGAATATATTTTTCATTTAATTGATACCCCTGGACATGTTGATTTTACGTATGAGGTTTCGAGAAGCTTGGCTGCCTGTGAAGGCGCCATTTTAGTTGTGGATGCGGCGCAAGGGATCGAAGCGCAAACGCTGGCGAACGTCTATTTAGCGATTGACAACGACTTAGAAATTTTGCCTGTTATTAATAAGATTGACTTGCCGAGCGCTGAGCCTGAACGAGTGCGACAAGAAATTGAAGACGTGATTGGGCTTGATTCTTCTGAGGCTGTGTTGGCATCAGCAAAAGCAGGAATCGGCATCGAAGAAATTTTAGAACAAATTGTTCACAAAGTCCCAGCTCCGCAAGGTGACCCAGACGCACCGCTCAAAGCGCTTATATTTGATTCTCTGTATGATGCATACCGTGGAGTTGTTGCTTATATACGCATTTTTGATGGTACGGTAAAAGTCGGAGACCGTATAAAAATGATGGCGACGGGGAAAGAATTTGAAGTAACGGAAGTCGGTGTTTTCAAGCCAAAAGCGCATCCTGTACAGGAGCTCACGGTTGGCGACGTCGGTTATTTAACGGCTTCCATTAAAAATGTCAGTGACACACGAGTTGGTGATACGATCACTAGCGCTGTCAATCCGGCTGCCGAGCCTCTGCCGGGGTACCGAAAATTAAATCCGATGGTCTTTTGCGGGATGTATCCAATAGATACGGCAAAATACAACGATTTACGTGATGCTCTTGAAAAATTGCAGCTGAATGACTCCGCATTGCAATTTGAACCTGAAACATCGCAAGCGCTGGGCTTTGGATTTCGCTGCGGCTTTTTAGGTCTGCTGCATATGGAAATCATCCAAGAGAGAATTGAAAGGGAATTTCATATTGATTTAATTACGACGGCTCCTAGCGTTATTTATCATGTTTATTTAACAGACGGCAGCATGGTTCAAGTTGATAACCCTTCGAACATGCCGGATCCGCAAAAAATTGACCGAATAGAAGAGCCTTATGTGAAAGCCGGGATTATGGCTCCAAACGACTATGTTGGTGCGGTGATGGAGCTTTGCCAAGGAAAACGCGGCCAATTCATAGATATGCAATATTTGGATGAAACGAGAGTCAATATTGTTTATGAAATCCCCCTTTCGGAAATCGTTTATGATTTTTTTGATCAGTTGAAATCAAGCACAAAAGGGTATGCATCGTTTGACTACGAACTCATTGGCTACAAACCTTCAAAACTTGTGAAAATGGATATTCTTTTAAACGGGGAGAAAATCGATGCTTTATCCTTCATTGTTCATCGTGACAGCGCCTATGAACGCGGCAAAGCTATCGTTGAAAAATTAAAAGAGCTTATTCCAAGGCAGCAATTTGAAGTTCCTGTTCAGGCTGCAATTGGAAACAAGGTCATCGCACGTTCAACGATTAAAGCTTTACGTAAAAATGTGTTGTCAAAATGTTACGGTGGAGATGTGTCGCGTAAACGGAAGCTTCTTGAAAAACAAAAAGAAGGAAAAAAACGAATGAAACAAGTCGGCTCTGTCGAAGTGCCGCAAGAAGCCTTCATGGCTGTGCTGAAAATGGATGAAAACCAAAAATGATGTTGACGAGTGCCGCAGCCATTGCTGCGGCATTAGCGCTTTGGAAAGGCAGGAGAATGAAAAATGGCTGAAGCCGCGTATATTCATATCCCGTTTTGCGAACAAATATGCCACTACTGTGATTTCAATAAATTTTTTTTACAAAACCAGCCTGTTGATGACTATTTGCAAGCACTGCGTTTGGAAATGATAAAGGCAATGGAGGATCAAGTATTAAATGAAGAATTAAAAACGATATTTATCGGCGGCGGTACGCCTACTTCCCTGTCAGCCAAACAGCTCGATCATTTAATGGAGAGCATACATCAAACTTTGCCGATGCAATCCGTAGTTGAATTTACAGTTGAATGCAATCCAGATCAATTAACGATGGAAAAGCTGTCTGTATTGAAAAACGCCGGAGTCAATCGCCTATCCATCGGAGTGCAAGCCTTTCAAGATTCATTACTGAAAAAAATTGGAAGGACTCATAATAAAGAAACAGTTTTTCAAGCAGTTGAACGGGCAAGATCGCTAGGCTTTGAAAATATTAGCATAGATCTTATGTACGGTCTACCCGGCCAAATGATAGAAGAATGGAAAGAAACTCTTTCCGTTGCATTTTCATTAGAGGTCCAGCATATGTCTGCTTATTCCCTAATCGTAGAACCGAAAACGGTGTTTTATAATTTAATGCGAAAAGGAAAGCTTTTGCTTCCTTCTCAAGAGGAAGAGGCGTTTATGTATGAGACCGTTATGAATGAAATGGAACGGCACGGATACCATCAGTATGAATTAAGCAATTTCGCACGCAAAGGCTTTGAAAGCAAACATAATTTAACGTATTGGCATAATAACCATTACTATGGATTTGGAGCTGGAGCACACAGCTATTTGGACGGGATCCGGCGGGAAAACGCTCGACCGCTGAAGAAATATATTGAAATGATTTATAAAAATAATGGAACGGCTTTTGTTTCGGAGAATATGCTAACAAAAGAAGAAATGATGGAGGAAGAAATGTTTCTTGGATTGCGGACGATCAGAGGGGTTTCCAAAAAACGGTTCCGAGATAAATACGGATTAGATGTTGGGGAAGTATTTGGCCCGCAAATTGAAGAACAATTAAGAAAAGGTCTTTTATCTGAAAGTGCATCACATCTTTTTTTAACAAGAAAAGGAATGCTTTTAGGCAATGAAGTATTTCAAGCATTTCTCGCAGTTAGTTAATTGACAATTCTTCTTTCATTTGATAACTTTATCATAGAATTAGCACTCGAGTAATATGAGTGCTAACAGAGGTGATGTTCCTTGCTGACAGATCGTCAATTATTAATTTTGCAAATTATAATTGATGATTTTATTCAATATGCTCAGCCGGTTGGCTCCCGTTCTTTATCGAAAAAGGAATCGATTACGTTCAGCTCGGCTACAATCCGAAATGAAATGGCGGACTTGGAAGAATTAGGATTGATTGAAAAGACCCATACGTCATCAGGCAGAGTGCCGTCCGAAAAAGGGTATAGATACTATGTCGACCATTTATTGTCACCAAAAAAATTAACGAAAAAAGAAATTATGGCGATAAGATCCATTTTCGCCGAGAAAATATATGAATTAGAAACGCTTGTTCAAAAATCAGCTCAAATTTTATCTGAGCTTACAAGCTATACAGCGATTGTTTTAGGTCCGAAAGTTTCGGAGAACCGACTCAAACGTTTGCAAATCGTTCCAATTAACGAAGATAAGGCGGTTGCCATATTTGTAACGAACACAGGCCATGTTGAGAATAAAATGATTACTTTTCCAGAAAAAATAGACATGAGTGAACTGGAAAAAATCGTAAATATTTTAAATGAAAAGCTTGCTGGCGTGCCTCTAAGCGAATTAAAGGATAAAATATACAAGGAAATTGCAAACATTTTACGGAAGCATATTAGAAATTATGATATTTTATTAAAATTGATTACTGGCACGCTGAATGTAGGTCACGAAAAAATATATTTCGGAGGAAAAACGAATATTTTGAGCCAGCCGGAGTTCCGCGATGTCTCTCAAATTCAAACATTTTTAGATTTCATAGAACAAGAAGATGAACTGTATGATTTGCTAAAGACAAACCCGTCAGGCATTACGGTGAAAATTGGCACGGAAAATAAAATATCTGCTATGGAAAACTGCAGCTTAATTACTGCCACCTATTCAATTGGCGAGAAGCAAATCGGCACAGTCGCGGTGCTTGGCCCGAAACGAATGGATTATTCAAGGGTCATCAGCCTTTTAAAATTTTTCTCGAAAGATTTATCACAAGTTTTAACAAAGCTATATCAAGGATAGGATGGGGGAATTCTCCATCCCTTTTCCTTTGCACTTTAAGGGAGGTGAAATGATGGCAAACGATCAGACTGAAAAAGAACAAACAATCCAAGAAGAAGTTGAATACAATAACGAGAAAGCCGAAAACGAGAAAGAAGAAATGCCTGATCAAGAAGAATTGCGCCAAGAGGGCAGCCAAGAGGAAAAAGGTGAAGAACAATCTTCTTCAAATGCTGAAGAGGAATTGGTGAAAGCGAATGAAAAGATCGCTGAGCTTGAGGCAAAGCTGGAGGAAATGGAAAATCGCATGCTTAGAGCTCAGGCCGATTTTGAAAATTTTCGCCGGCGCAGCAGGCTTGATATGGAAGCACAGCAAAAATATCGTGCGCAAAGTTTAATATCAGATCTTTTGCCTGCTATTGATAATTTTGAACGGGCGTTGAAAATTGAGGCAGAGGATGAAAAAACAAAATCCGTTTTGCAGGGCATGGAAATGGTTTACCGTCAGATCCTTCAAGCACTTGAAAATGAAGGAGTTGAAGTGATCGAAGCGGTTGGGAAACCGTTTGATCCGCACCTTCATCAAGCGGTAATGCAAGTGAAAGACGAAAATTTCGAATCCAATGTTGTTGTGGAAGAGCTGCAAAAAGGCTACAAACTGAAAGACCGGGTTATTCGACCGTCTATGGTAAAGGTTAATGAGTAATTACATATGATAATTAGCAGGAGGTTGTGATATATGGGTAAAATCATCGGTATTGACTTAGGAACAACGAACTCTTGTGTAGCGGTTCTAGAGGGCGGCGAACCGAAGGTGATTCCAAACCCAGAAGGAAACCGGACGACACCGTCGGTTGTTGCATTTAAAAACGGCGAGCGTCAAGTAGGTGAAATTGCAAAACGCCAAGCGATCACGAATCCAAATACAATTATTTCTATTAAACGCCACATGGGAACTGACTACAAAGTGGAGATTGACGGAAAAAAATATACGCCGCAGGAAATTTCTGCTATTATTTTGCAGCATTTAAAATCGTATGCAGAAGATTATTTAGGGGAAAAAGTAGAAAAAGCTGTCATTACTGTTCCTGCCTATTTTAACGATGCTCAGCGCCAAGCAACAAAAGATGCAGGAAGAATAGCCGGTCTTGAAGTTGAACGGATTATCAATGAGCCGACTGCAGCTGCTTTAGCTTACGGTCTTGACAAAATGGATGAAGATCAAACCATTTTAGTTTATGACTTGGGCGGCGGTACATTTGATGTGTCCATTCTTGAACTTGGGGACGGTGTTTTTGAAGTAAGAGCAACAGCGGGCGACAACCATCTCGGCGGTGATGACTTTGACCAAGTCATTATTGACTATTTAGTAGATCAATTTAAAAAAGAAAATGGCATTGATCTTTCCAAAGACAAAATGGCTCTGCAAAGATTGAAGGATGCTGCGGAAAAGGCGAAAAAAGACTTATCAGGCGTAACATCAACACAAATTTCTTTGCCGTTTATTACTGCAGGTGAACAAGGACCGCTTCATCTGGAAGTGACATTAACGCGGGCAAAATTTGAAGAATTGTCTGCGCATCTTGTAGAAAAAACTATGGGTCCTGTTCGCCAAGCATTGAGCGACGCTGGTTTAACGAAAAACGATATCGATAAAGTAATTTTAGTCGGAGGCTCCACTCGGATTCCTGCTGTTCAAGAAGCGATTAAAAAGGAAATTGGCAAAGAGCCTCATAAAGGCGTTAACCCGGACGAAGTCGTTGCGTTAGGTGCTGCAATTCAAGGCGGTGTCATCACAGGTGATGTGAAGGACGTTGTGCTCCTAGACGTTACTCCATTATCGCTTGGAATTGAAACGATGGGCGGAGTGTTTACAAAACTGATTGAACGGAACACTACGATCCCAACGAGCAAGTCGCAAATCTTTTCAACTGCTGCTGACAACCAAACTGCGGTCGATATTCACGTTCTGCAAGGGGAACGTCCGATGGCTGCTGACAATAAAACATTAGGACGCTTCCAATTAACAGATATCCCGCCTGCGCCGCGAGGAGTGCCGCAAATCGAGGTAACGTTTGATATCGACAAAAACGGAATTGTAAACGTAAGTGCTAAGGATTTAGGAACTGGAAAAGAACAAAAAATTACAATTAAATCATCCACGGGATTATCCGAAGAAGAAATTGAGCGCATGATTAAGGAAGCGGAAGAAAACGCTGAAGCTGACAAAAAACGAAAAGAACAGGCAGAATTGAGAAATGAAGCTGACCAGCTTGTCTTTACGACAGAGAAAACATTAAAAGAGCTGCAAGGAAAAGTTGATGAAGCAGAAGTGAAAAAAGCAAACGAAATAAAAGACGCATTAAAAGAAGCGATTGATAAAAATGATTTCGATCAAATAAAAGCGAAAAAAGAAGAACTTCAAGAAATCGTTCAGAACCTTTCTGTAAAACTTTATGAGGAAGCGGCTAAACAAGCACAGACAAATAATCAACAAAATAATTCTGAAAACAAAAATAAAAATGACGATGATGTGATTGACGCTGAATATAAAGAAGTAGATGACAAATAAAATGTTTTAATCTGAAAATGGATAAGTCAAAGTCAGGCATGTCTTGACTTTGACTTTTTTCAGTAAAGGCGGTTAACAGTTGCTTTCTTCCGTTTGTCAATGTTAAAATTTACTCTATGTGAGAAATCGGGAGTGTGAATATATGGCGAAGCGTGATTACTATGAGGTGCTTGGAGTTAGTAAGAACGCAACAAAAGAGGAGATTAAAAAAGCCTATCGCAAGCTGTCCAAAAAATATCATCCGGATATTAACAAAGACCCAGACGCGCCCGAAAAATTCAAAGAAGTAAAAGAAGCGTATGAAGTGTTAAGCGACGACACAAAAAGAGCCCAATATGACCGCTACGGTCATGCAGGTGCTACTCAAGGCTTCGGCGGCTTTAACGGTGAAGAATTTGAAGCGGATTTCGGGGGATTTGGATTTGATGACTTATTCAGTTCGATCTTTGGCGGAGGAAGAAGAAGAGATCCGAATGCTCCTCGAGCAGGTGCAGATATTCAATATACGATGACGATTTCATTTGAAGAAGCTGCGTTCGGAAAGGAAACGACAATTGAAATTCCTAGCGAAGAAACATGTGATACTTGCCACGGTTCAGGAGCGAAACCTGGTACTACTCCGGAAACTTGTCCGCATTGCGGAGGTTCGGGTCAAATCAGCTCAGAGCAGCGAACAGCTTTTGGTGTTTTTGTGAATCGGCGCGTTTGTTATCAATGTAACGGAACAGGTAAATTTATCAGACATCGCTGTACAACTTGTGGCGGCAGCGGAAAAGTGAAGAAACGCAGAAAAATCCAAGTGAAAATTCCAGCTGGTGTAGATGACGGTCAGCAGCTCCGCATACAAGGGAAAGGAGAGCCGGGAATTAACGGCGGTCCATCAGGTGATTTATATATTGTTTTCCACGTACAGGAACACGAATTTTTCGTCCGCGATGGTGATGACATCTATTGTGAAATGCCGCTGACATTCGCACAAGCTGCGCTTGGAGATGAGATTGAAGTTCCTACTTTATACGGTAAAGTGAAATTAAAAATACCTGCAGGCACGCAGACAGGCCGAAAATTCAGACTGTCTGGAAAAGGGATCAAAAATGTTCACGGCCATGGCATAGGAGATCAATATGTAACTGTTCGCGTCGTTACACCAACTAACCTTACGGAAAAACAAAAAGAATTGCTGCGGGAATTTGCGGCTATCAGCGGGAATCAACCTGATGTACAGGAAGAAAGTTTTTTTGATAAAGTGAAGCGGGCGTTTAAAGGAGATTAAAGGATTGGGGTTACTAAAATGAAGTGGTCAGAGATTAGCATCCATACAACGGAAGAAGCGGTTGAACCTATCTCTAATATTTTACATGAAGCGGGTGCTGGTGGAGTAGTTATTGAAGATCCGTATGATCTTATAAAAGAAAGAGAAGATCAATATGGAGAAATTTATCAGCTTGATCCTGAAGACTATCCTGATGAAGGTGTCATCATTAAAGCGTACCTTCCTGTGAATAGCTTTTTAGGCGAGACGGTGGAAGGGATAAAAGAACGGATAAATAACCTGCTGTTGTATGATATTGATTTGGGGCGGAACCATATTACAATTAGTGAAGTTAATGAGGAAGAATGGGCTACCGCTTGGAAGAAATATTACCGTCCTGTGAAGGTTTCAAAAAAATTTACGATTGTCCCCACATGGGAGCTGTATGAACCTGCTCACACCGATGAACTGATCATTGAATTGGATCCTGGTATGGCGTTTGGAACTGGAACCCATCCAACAACAGTTCTCTGCATACAAGCACTTGAAAAAAAGGTGCAAAAGGGAAATATTGTAATTGATGTCGGTACAGGGTCAGGCGTATTGAGCATCGCGAGTGCTTTGCTGGGGGCCGATAAAGTCATCGCACTTGATTTGGATCCAGTTGCAGTGGACAGCGCGCGATTAAATGTTAAATTGAATAAAGTGCAGCATCTTGTTCAAGTCAAGCAAAACAATTTGTTGGACGATATCGATGTTAAAGCGAACGTAATTGTTGCAAACATATTAGCTGAAGTCATATTGCGATTTGTTCGTGATGCGCATGAGCGTTTAGAAAACGGCGGTTATTTTATTACTTCCGGAATTATTCAAAACAAAAAACACGAAGTGGAGCAAGCTTTAATCGAAGCTGGTTTTACGATTGAAGAGACGATGACGATGGAAGATTGGGTCGCCTTTATCGCAAAAAAATAGAGGGATTGAAGATGCAGCGTTATTTTATTCATTATGCAAAAAAAGAATTAACTGATATTATTGACATCACCGGGGAAGATGTCCACCACATTTCCCGGGTGATGCGGATGAAACAGAATGATCAAATTATATGTGTAACAAAGGATGGATATTCAGCCCTTTGCCAAATTGTTCAAATATCTGCCGATAAAGTATGCTGTTCCATTTTAGAGTGGATCGAGAACAATTCAGAGCTTCCGGTAAAAGTGATATTAGCGAATGGGCTGCCTAAAGGGGATAAATTGGAGCTCGTCATTCAAAAAGGGACGGAGCTTGGTGCTTCCAAGTTTATCCCTTTTAATGCTGCTCGTTCAATTGTAAAATTAAATGAAGGTAAAATAAATAAAAAATTAGAGCGGTGGAATAAAATTGCGAAAGAAGCTGCGGAACAGTCACATCGGACCATAATTCCTGAGGTGACGAAGCCAGCTTCATTAAAGGATGTCATTTCTTATGCTGCATCAGCCGATGTAAAAATTGTCGCTTATGAAGAGCATGCAAAAAAAGGTGAAACGAGCAATTTATTTCGTGCTTTAAATTCTTTGCAGCGGGGAGGATCATTATTCGCTGTTTTTGGACCAGAAGGAGGTTTTACAGCCGAGGAGATTAAGCAGTTATCCGATAACGGCTTTCTTTTATGCGGGCTAGGTCCGAGAATATTGCGGGCGGAAACGGCTCCTCTTTATTTATTATCTGCAGTATCCTATCATTTTGAACTGTCGAGGTGAAAAACATGCCGACTGTTGCTTTTCATACATTAGGATGTAAGGTAAATCATTATGAAACAGAAGCTATTTGGCAGCTATTTAAAGAAGCGGGATATGAGCGCCGGGATTTTGAAGCGATTGCGGATGTATATGTCATTAACACTTGTACGGTGACGAATACAGGTGATAAAAAAAGCCGCCAAGTAATACGGAGAGCGATCCGCAAAAACCCTGACAGTGTTATTTGCGTTACAGGTTGTTATGCGCAAACGGCACCCGCAGAAGTCATGGCTATTCCTGGGGTTGATATCGTTGTCGGTACACAAGATCGAAAAAAAATGCTCGATTATATTGAGCAGTTTAAGAAGGAGCGCCAGCCGATCAACGGTGTGACAAACATTATGAAAGCTCGGGTATTCGAGGAGATGGACGTACCTTCCTTTACAGACCGGACGCGGGCGTCTTTAAAAATACAAGAAGGCTGCAATAATTTTTGCACGTTTTGTATTATTCCTTGGGCACGCGGTCTCATGCGGAGCCGGGATCCAAAAGAAGTGATTAAACAGGCTCAAAAGCTGGTGGATGCTGGATATAAAGAAATTGTTTTAACCGGCATCCATACAGGAGGATATGGGGAAGATTTAAAAGATTATAATTTTGCGCAACTTCTTCGCGATATTGATTCTGAAGTGAAAGGATTAAAGCGGCTTAGAATTTCTTCAATTGAAGCGAGCCAAATAACTGATGAAGTAATTGAAGTGCTGAAAACGTCCGATAAAATTGTCCGCCATTTGCATATACCGCTTCAATCAGGATCAAACAGCGTCTTAAAGCGGATGCGCCGTAAATATACGACGGAATTCTATGCTGAGCGTCTGAAACGGCTGCGGGAAGCTTTGCCTGGGCTTGCGGTAACTTCTGATGTGATTGTAGGTTTCCCGGGTGAAACGGAAGAAGAATTTATGGAAACATACAACTTTGTTAAAGAACACCGTTATTCTGAGCTTCATGTTTTCCCTTATTCGAAGCGGACAGGAACACCAGCTGCCCGAATGGAAAATCAAGTTGACGAAGACATAAAAAACGAACGCGTGCACCGGCTGATCGCATTAAGCGATCAACTAGCAAAAGAATATGCCTCAAAATTTGAGGGACAAGTACTGGAGGTTATTCCAGAAGAACCTTATAAAGAAGCTCCAGACAGCGGCAAATATGAAGGATATACGGACAATTATTTAAAAGTTGTTTTTCCGGCGACGAAAGAGATGGTTGGGAAAATTGTGAAGGTGAAATTAACTAAGGCGGGCTATCCATATAATGAAGGACAAGTAGTCCGTATAGTCGATGAAGACTATTTACAGAAGTCTTCTTAATCTAGCTTTTTCTTGCGTAAAACAGACTTTGATGTAAGCTGTACCACTTTTTATGAAGGGAGCCTTCTCATGAAAAGGGATATTGCGAAGTATATTGACCATACTGTTTTAAAGCCGGATGTCACGCAGGCAGATATTGAAAAGCTTTGTTTTGAGGCGAAGGAGTACGGATTTGCATCTGTCTGTGTTAACCCCGTATGGGTGGAAACAGCAGCTAATTTGCTGCAAAAATCAGATGTGAAAGTTTGCTCAGTGATTGGTTTTCCGCTTGGAGCAACAACTACTGAAGTAAAGGCATATGAAACGACAGAGTTGGTTCAAAAAGGTGCAGCGGAATTAGATATGGTGATAAACATCAGCGCATTAAAGGATCAGCGTTATCATGCAGTTAAAGAAGATATTCGTGCTGTCGTTGAAGCGGCAAACGGAAAAGCTTTGATAAAGGTGATTATTGAAACATCTCTATTAAATGTTGATGAGAAAAGAAAAGCGTGTGAGCTAGCTGTAAAAGCCGGAGCAGATTTTGTCAAAACATCGACAGGATTTTCTACCGGTGGTGCAACAGTTGACGATGTGAAGCTTATGCGTGCAGTAGTAGGTCCGAAATTCGGCGTGAAAGCATCTGGCGGAATCCGCGATTATAAAACTGCGATCATGATGATAGAAGCCGGTGCGACAAGAATTGGTACTAGTTCTGGAGTGGCGATTATAAAAGGAAGTGAACGTTAATCTATTATAATCACAGAATTGCTGGATTTTTTACATTTAGTTTAAAAAAGTTTTCCCGCAGTTTGTTGCGGGATTATTTTTTTATCCATGCTGAAATAGTTTTTGTCCACCATAATACAAAATTTGCATATTGATTCGCAAACGGGAGAATGATTAAAGAAGTTATCAGGTTAAAAATCAGACTAAAGTGAGCGATTTGGAAATCTGGTTCATTTGTTAACAATTTTAAATTATTTGCGAAAAAAGGAATAAGCGGAACGAACAGGATCACTCCAAACACATTCAGCCAAAGATGGGCAAAAGCAGTATATTTCGCTTCTTGTTTAGAGCCGATCGAGGCCAATAAAGCTGTAATGCAGGTGCCGATATTTGCGCCGAGAACAAAAGCTAATCCTGTTTCTAATGGCAGCAGCTGTTCGTTCATAAAGCTCATGACAATTCCGATTAATGCAGTTGATGATTGAATAATTCCGGTGAAGACCGCGCTTATTCCGACAGAAAAAAGCAAATGGTCACTCGATTTGGCAAGTAGATCAGACATAACCTGCAGGTCAGACAAAAGAAAAGCAGCTTTTTCAAACCCGTTCAAAGCTAAAAAAATACACGATATGCCGAAGCATGAACAGCCTAATGAAAATAAAATTCTGTTTTTAAAAAGCATGAGAAGAAGAGAAATTGCAAACATCATCCCTAAATAGTCATCTATTTCAACGGCTAGAAATTCGGTCGTAAAGGTCGTCCCGACATTGGAACCTAAAATAATTCCAATTGCATCTTTAAACTTTAACAAACCAGCGGAAACAAAACTAACTGTAATCACCATCACTAGAGAACTGCTATGAACAAGAGCTGTTGCAATCATGCCGGTTAGAAAGGATTTGATTGGGGCATTCGTGCAGTTGTACAGCCATTTCTCCAGCTGCCTATGGGACATTTGCTGAAATCCGTATTTCATCATTGCCATTCCGCAAAAAAATAAAAGGAAACAAGAAAAAAATAATAACAGCAATTGCATTCCCATGAAAACCACCTCATCAACAGTCTATGGACAAGGTGTCACAATAAGACCTTATGAACGAGTAATTTTTTTCAATCGAACTAGTTATATTTTTTCAGACAGCTGTTTAGCGGCTTTCAAACGATCTTGAATCATTTCCTTATATACATGATGAATTTGGAAATTCTTCCATACAAAAGCTGATATAAAACAGTCTTGTAAACCTGTCCGGTAAAAAAAAGTCATAAGGAATAGGAAAGATGTTTTGAACATTGACCAAATAAATCGATTATATTATACTAACTTAGTAAATGTTCTTTTTGATAAGGAACATGAACTGGCTTTGTTCGGAGGGAGGGAAAAAGGATGTCTAAAACGATCGTACGTAAAAACGAATCGCTTGAGGATGCTCTTCGCCGCTTCAGACGCCAAGTATCAAAAACTGGTACTTTGCAGGAATATAGAAAGCGCGAATTTTATGAGAAGCCTAGCGTAAGACGCAAGAAAAAATCTGAAGCTGCAAGAAAGCGTAAATATTAAAAGAGGGTGTATATTAATTATGGGTCTTCTTGAGCGTTTAAATCAAGATATGAAGCAAGCGATGAAAAATAAAGAGAAAGATCGCCTTTCAGTCATTCGCATGGTAAAAGCATCCTTGCAAAATGAAGCGATTAAACTCGGAAAAAGTGAGTTGACTGAAGAAGAGGAATTAACGGTACTTTCTCGAGAATTAAAGCAACGTAAAGACTCCCTCCAAGAATTTGAAAATGCAGGTCGTTCAGATTTAGTTGAAAAAGTGAAAGCTGAAATTGCAGTAATAACTGAATATATGCCTGAGCAATTATCTGAAGAGGAATTAATACAAATTATTAAAACAACAATTTCGGAAGTGAACGCAACGTCCAAATCCGATATGGGGAAAGTAATGGGAGCCGTTATGCCAAAAGTAAAAGGAAAAGCAGATGGCTCGCTTGTTAATAAATTGGTTCAGGATTTGCTTTCATAATTCGAGTAAAAAGCTTGCCGCTTTCTATGTGCGGCAAGCTTTTAAGTTTTTGCAGCGGATTCATCCTATGGACTGCGGCAGTCGATTAATGAATGTAGCTGCCTTGCAATTCATCAATAGTGGTTCAGTTGTTGATAGCAAGCTTGTCGGCGAAAGAATATAGCTGCTATGCAAATGTCCGCAAAAAATTGAGCAGAGGGCAACAATGAAGGAAAACATTCGGAAAGATCGCTGATCTCAATGAAGATTATCGGGAAAATACGGCGGCAATAAAGGAAAACCTATCGAAAAGAGCACACGTCTATCTAGCTGTGAGAACAGGGAAAAACGACAGCACTATTTGCTCTGAAAGGGAAAGGATTTATTTCGGAGTTAACCCAAATATTTTCATTGAAACCTCAACGGGATCAACATGACGGAGCGTATAAGCGGCGCCTGAGCTGTTCATACGCTCTTTTTTGATGAAGGGAAAACCGTTCTATCCATATAGTTTGAGCAGTTTTTCTTTTGACATCATTAAATATTTCGGCGGCCGCTTCAAGCTATCGAAACGATATTGAATGATGAAATACATAGGGGTAAATGTCAAAAGCTTATACCATTTATAAAATGGATTTTGAATGGAAAACGTTTCAAAGCCCAGCCGTTCAGAGCCTTTATTTAAAATAGTTATTCCAATAATCCCTTTCACATTGTGAAATTGTGAATGATTCCGCAAGTATTGAACGATATTTGGCAGCCCTTTTTCTGTTTTAGAGTAAATGTATCTTCCTTTTTGAATTTCGCTCTTAAAATGATTCAGTTCCTTCATTAAATAGACGTTATGAAGATGTATTTTTAACAGAAGATCATTTTTTTTAATTTTTGTACCGTCTGAAAGAATTATTTCCCTTCCTTTATATTTTGTCAATCGAACCCGGAAAATGTCACGATTATTCTCCTTGTCCCTCACATACTCAAGCCGCGAACAAAGGTAATAAATGGGATCCAATAGGCACCAAAACTTAAAAAAACAATATCTCAACCTTCCCATTTGCAACACCTTTCACTTTTTTTCTTACAGTTTATTTTTTAGCATACGAATTGTTTTTATTTATAAAAAATTTTTTTCGAATAGCCATGAGAAATTAAGAAAAAACTTTTAAAGAACTCCATCAATAACAATGGTGAGCGATATGAAAAAAATTTTATATCTTCCTTTTTTGACCATACCTTCAGGCCATCATCAAACAGCTGATGCCCTAATGGAAGGGTTGTTACGGCTTGATCCTGACATTCATTGCGAAAAAATGGACCTTTTGTCATCGAAATTTGGAAAAATAGAAAGGCTGATATCTTCCTTTTATTTGCAATGGATTGGCCGTTTTCCTAAATCATACAGCCATATGTACCACAGGTCAGTGCTTGCGGAACAAAAGAGCGGCAAAAGGTTTTTCCATTATGAGGCACTTTTTCTCCGCCATTTAAAAAAGATCATTGATGAATTGAATCCGAAAATGATTGTTTGTACCCATGCTCTTCCTTCCTACTTGCTTGCCAGGCTGAAAGCCTCTTCTCAAATCAACATCCCTGTTATCAATGTATACACAGATTTTTTTATTCATCATCTTTGGGGAAAAAGAGAAATTGACTATCATTTTGTCGGTCACTCATATATGAAAGATTATTTGCTCGAAAAAGGTATAAAAAAAGAACAGATTTTTGTTACAGGGATTCCTATTCACCCAAATTTTACAAAAAGGAAAGATGAACATGTACATAGCATGCGTTTTTATCGAGGATTAATTTCGGGAGGAAGTTCAGGCGTCGGTTCAATAGAGAAGATAACGGAAAAAATCAGCCGCGATGATGATATCCATTATATGGTGTTATGCGGAAAAAACAGAAAGCTTTATGATCGATTAATAAAACAAAACCATCCACGAATTACTCCTTTACCTTACATCTCTTCAAGAGAACAAATGAACGATCTGTACAATCGCGTCGATTTTATCATGACAAAGCCCGGTGGTGTGACAATCAGCGAATGTTTATACAAAAAAATTCCTATATTTGTATACCACACTCTTCCAGGACAGGAAGAAATAAATTTGGAGAAATTAACAAAATTCGGGATGGTGTTTGATTTTCGAAATTGGCAAGAGGAAACAAATATTTCGGACTCCATTATTCGAGCGCTGCAATCTAAGCAGCTATCAAAATTTTTATCGAAAGTGGATGAATATCATAAAAGTTTAGCTCCGATTGAACCAGCGGGATTGATCAAACGTTTAATGAATGAATAGCTCCTGGAAGCCATTAAAGCTTCTAGGAGCATTAGTTTGAAAATTATTTATCGATAAAGGGATGACCCGCCCTCTATAAATTCTTTTGCTTTTTGCCTCAAACCTTCCTGAACGAAATCAGAATCACTTGAACCGGCCATTTTTCTTAAATTGTGGGAAATTTTCATCGAGCAAAATTTTGGACCGCACATAGAACAAAAATGGGCAATTTTCGCTCCTTCTGCCGGCAAAGTTTCGTCATGATATTCGCGTGCCCGTTCAGGATCGAGAGAAAGATTAAATTGGTCGTTCCAGCGAAATTCAAAACGGGCTTTTGATAAAGCATCATCCCTTATTTGGGCGCCTGGATGCCCTTTTGCCAAATCTGCGGCATGGGCTGCAATTTTATAAGCAACAACACCTTGGCGCACATCCTCTTTATTGGGAAGGCCTAAATGCTCTTTCGGAGTTACATAACATAGCATGGCCGTTCCGTACCAGCCGATCATGGCTGCTCCAATGGCTGACGTAATATGATCATAGCCGGGAGCAATATCGGTCGTTAATGGACCGAGGGTATAAAAAGGAGCCCCTTTGCAAATTTCATTTTCTAAATCAACATTTTCTTTAATTTTATGCATCGGAATGTGCCCAGGGCCTTCGATCATGACTTGGACATCATGTTTCCAGGCTATTTCCGTCAATTCACCGAGCGTTTTCAATTCGGCAAATTGCGCTTCATCATTGGCATCTCGAATAGATCCGGGACGCAAGCCGTCACCTAATGAAACGGCAATATCATATGTTTTTAAAATTTCGCAAATCTCTTCAAAATGAGTGTATAAAAAGTTTTCTTGATGATGCGCCATACACCACTGCGCCATGATCGAACCGCCGCGGGATACGATTCCGGTCGTCCGTTTGACGGTCAAAGGGATATAGCGAAGCAGCACGCCGGCATGTATAGTAAAATAATCGACCCCTTGTTCTGCTTGCTCAATTAATGTATCACGGTAAATTTCCCATGTTAACTCTTCAGCAACGCCATTTACTTTTTCGAGCGCTTGGTAAATCGGGACGGTTCCAACCGGCACGGGCGAGTTGCGGATGATAAATTCTCTTGTTGCATGAATATTTTTTCCTGTTGACAGGTCCATAATTGTGTCAGCGCCCCAGCGGATGGCCCAAAGCATCTTCTCAACTTCTTCTTCGATTGACGATGTTACAGCTGAATTGCCAATGTTGGCATTAATTTTTACATGAAAGTTCCGGCCGATGATCATCGGTTCACTTTCCGGGTGATTAATGTTGGACGGAATAATGGCCCTGCCGGCAGCGACTTCTTGACGAACGAATTCAGGATTTATGTTTTCACGAATCGCCACAAACTCCATCTCTGGGGTGATGATCCCCTTTTTTGCATAGTGCATTTGTGTAACGACAGCACCTTTTTTTGCTTTGAAAGGCTTTCGATGAAAAGGTGTGGCAATATTGTGATCTTCCCAATTGCGAAATCCATTATCTTCAGGCTTTACCTGGCGCCCGTCATATTCTACAACATCATGACGGTCTAAAATCCACTGTTTGCGTACAGCCGGCAAACCTTTATGAATATCTGCCTGAAAATCAGGATCTGTATAGGGACCGCTCGTGTCATAAACCTTTACAGGTTCATTTTCAAACGTTCCCGCTTCCGTTTTCGTGGGAGTTAATTGAATTTCCCTCATCGGAACCCGAATATCGGGTCTTGACCCAGTCACATAAATTTTTTTGCTTGCTGGAAACTGCATGTTTTCGAAATAATGTTTCATTTTTCTCCTCCTCCATTTTTTTATCTGAAGATGTGCATAGAAAAATAGGAGGGGAGATGGGATGTGAAAAATAAAAACGGGTTCGCTTTAGCACGAACCCGATCAATTCAATATAGAAAAAGAAGGCAATACAAATACTCCCGCTACCTACTTCCCTACGCTGGCATCATCCAGATCAGGTTCAAAGGGTTGAAGAACTTCAGGCGCGTTCTTCTCTCAGTCCAGCTAATTGGACACCCCTAGTAGATGGTTATATATTTTTTTTAATAGTAACATAATATGAAAAATAATGAAAATATTTTTTCGTTTCATGATGTTTGTAGAATTGTTGATTTTTGAAACTTTCTGCGCAATTGTCCGTAATAATATTAGGCAAAAAATAAGGGGGGAGAGGCCTGAAATCAAACAATAAGTTTTTCGCTATTTGCGCTCTGCTGCTCATCTTGTCGATTATTTGTGCGTCTTTTGATGCCAAATCAGCTGAAGGGAAAACCGTTTATTTTATTCCGATTGAAAATACAATTGAAAAAGGATTGGTGCATTTTATTAAACGATCCATTCAGGAGGCGGAAAAAGAGAAGGCGGATGTCATTGTTTTTGAATTGAACACTCCTGGCGGTGCTTTAGAGGCAGCGATAGAAATAGGCAAAATGATTATGGATACAGATATCAAAACAATCGCTTATGTAAATAAACATGCGATTTCTGCAGGGGCTTATATAGCATTAAGGGCTGATCAAATATATTACCATCCTGGCGGTACCATTGGGTCAGCGGCTGTCATTGACTCCAATGGCAATGCTGCAGAAGTAAAAGTGCAATCGTTTTGGAAAGCAGAGATGAGAAATGCTGTTGAGGTTCATGGCAGAGACCCTATGTTCGCTGAGGCGATGGTAGACAGCAGCTTGGATATGCCCGAATATGGTGCAGAAAAAGGAGAATTACTAACATTAACAGCAAAACAAGCGATGGAAGTCGGGTATGGTGAAGGCATCGCCAAAAGCCGGGCAGAGCTTTTGAAATCGATCGGAATGGAAGGTGCAAAAGTCCAGGAGACTGAGGAGACGTTTGCTGAAAAAATAGCCCGTTTTGTAACAAACATGTATACCATTCCGATATTATTAACGATTAGCGGTTTAGGGTTTGTGTTAGAATTGTACACTCCTGGGTTTGGCATTCCTGGTTTTATTGGACTATTGGCACTGTTTTTGTTTTTCTTCGGTCATTTTATTGCAGGGCTTGCGGGATTGGAAACGGTTGTTTTGTTCGTGCTTGGGGTTCTGCTTATAATTGCAGAGTTGTTTGTTCCAGGAGGAATTATTGGAGCAATCGGTTTTCTTTCAGTCCTTTTAAGTTTATTTTTAGCAGCTGATCATATAGGACATATGGCGGTTTCTCTTTTTATTGCCGGTTCCATTTCGATATTCACAATATTCATCATGTCAAAGGTGATTGGTAAGCGTATGAAATGGTTTAAAAAAATTATTTTAAATGATTCAATCAGCACGGAGAAAGGTTATGTATCCAATCAAAATCGTACAGATTTAATTGGGAAAACGGGTGTAACTGTGACTGCTTTACGACCGGCAGGAACAGTAATGACCGATGGAGAGGAAAGATTGGATGTTGTGACAGAAGGAACGTATATTGAGAAAGGAAAAAAAGTGAAAATTGTTAAAGTAGAAGGCTCACGAATTGTTGTAAGAGCTATTAATGAAAATGAATAGGAGGTAGGTATATCACATGGACGTAACATTTTTTCTTTTACTAGGTCTTATCGTATTAGGTCTTATTTTGCTTGGCATCTTGTTCTCTTTTGTGCCGATTATGCTCTGGATTTCAGCTCTGGCAGCTGGCGTTCGCATCAGTATTTTGACTCTTATTGGAATGAGGCTGCGCAGAGTCATTCCAAGTCGAGTGATCAATCCGTTAATTAAAGCGCATAAAGCAGGCCTTGATGTCACAACGAATCAATTGGAAAGCCATTATTTGGCAGGAGGGAATGTTGATCGAGTTGTCAACGCATTAATTGCAGCTGAAAGAGCTAATATTGAATTGAGCTTTGAACGTTGTGCTGCGATTGATTTAGCGGGAAGAGACGTGCTTGAGGCCGTTCAAATGAGCGTAAATCCGAAAGTAATCGAAACCCCGTTTATTGCAGGGGTTGCCATGGACGGAATTGAAGTGAAAGCAAAAGCCCGCATCACGGTGCGAGCCAATATTGACCGGCTTGTTGGTGGTGCCGGGGAAGAAACGATTATCGCACGTGTAGGTGAAGGAATTGTCAGCACCATTGGTTCTTCTGATGATCATAAAAAAGTGCTGGAAAACCCTGATATGATTTCGCAAACAGTTTTAAACAAAGGACTCGATTCAGGAACAGCCTTTGAAATTTTATCCATCGACATCGCGGACGTTGATATCGGCAAAAACATCGGTGCGATCCTGCAGACAGATCAAGCGGAAGCGGACAAAAACATCGCGCAAGCTAAAGCGGAGGAACGCAGGGCGATGGCGGTGGCAAGAGAGCAGGAAATGCGCGCTAAAGTTGAAGAAATGCGGGCAAAAGTTGTTGAGGCGGAAGCGCAAGTTCCGCTTGCAATGGCGGAAGCTTTAAAATCAGGAAATATTGGAGTTATGGATTATATGAACATCAAAAACATTACCGCTGATACAAATATGCGTGATTCTATCGGAAAAATGACAAAAAACTCTGCTGGTGATGAAGAAGAATGATCTTTCTGCCCATCAAAGGAGGTGTCATATGGAAATATTTGAAAATCCACTGTTCATTGTTATTTTAATCGGGATTATTTCTTCTTTGTTTGGCAGAAATAAAAAAGATCAAGAGCAGCAGAAAAAAAGGAAACAAGTTGCAAAACAAACGAAACAAAGGATAAAAAATGTTTCGACAAGCCCTCCAAATGAATGGAATCAAATTCAAAATGTACACACAGGCCTATCCAGCCAACTAAAAAAAGCTGAAAAAGACAAATCGAATATGAAATCTTTTCATAATAAAAATAAAAAACAGAAACCATCAGCTTTACACATGCATTCAGCTGCAAAAGGAGTCATTTGGAGCGTCATTTTAGATGAACCCCGATCCAAAAAGCCCCATCGGTCGAATTTCATAAAATAAATGAATTAATGGTGTTAATCCCCTTTTGTCTCTCATAAATATGAGGATGAAGGGGGTTCTTTTATGGGCAAAAAATGGCATCAGCGAATAAAAAGCATATTGACAGAAGGATTGCAAATACCAGCTGACGTCATGATGGATCTTCCCCGTGTTACGATGATCGGTACATTGCATATATATATAGAAAATCATAAAGGACTGCTTTCTTTTACAGATAAAGAGATTCGAGTTCTGCTGCAGCAAGGCCAGATGCTCATTAAAGGAAGCGATTTTGTGATGAAAGCGATATTGCCAGAAGAGCTCCTTGTAGAAGGGAAAATTGAACAAGTATTATATATTGATCAGTAGGGGGATCGGGATGCGGAACAATTGGTTGTTATATTTTACAGGCTTCGTTCAGGTAATAGCGGAAGGAACCGGCTCAGAAAGAATGTTGAACGATTGCACGCGGCTTGGCATTGTCACAATAAATGTAAAGCGGCTGGAAAACGGTGCAATTTCTTTTTTTATACGCCTTAAAGATGTACAGGCTTTACGAAAAGTAGTTCGTAAACATGAATGTAAGTGCACCTTTCACCAAAGGATAGGATTTCCATTTTTATTAAAAAAATCATGGAGAAATTTTGGTTTTGTTATTGGAATTGTTCTGTTCATTGCCATTACATTTCTTTTATCCAACATGATTTGGCATATTGAAATAAAAGGGGCTAGTCCGAAAACAGAGCATTTAATACAAAAAGAATTGGACAAAATAGGAATTAAAAGAGGGACGTTTCAGTTTTTGACATCGAGCAATCAAACAGTTCAAAATCGTTTGATGAGCCAAATAGATGATATAACATGGATCGGTGTCAAATTAAAAGGAACGACATATTCTCTGGAAGTAGCCGAAAAGAAAAAAGAGCAAAAAAGCAAAGTGGAGGGGCCGAGGCATTTAGTGGCCGCGAAGGAAGCTGTTATAGCAAAAATGTATGTTGAAAAAGGACAACCTTTAGTAGACGTTCATGATTTTGTTAGAAAAGGACAAATATTAGTTTCCGGTGTAGTTGGAGAAGGTGATAAAATACGAAAAGTGGCAGCAGACGGAGAAATATTAGGCGAAACTTGGTATATTTCAACAGTGGAGGTGCCGCTTCAAACAACTTTCCAGTTATTTTCAGGAAAGTCAGTCACGAAGCATTTTCTCTCCTTTCGTTCTTTTTCCCTTCCTATTTGGGGGATGTTTCGCAATGATGAATCGGAATATCCGCAATATGCGGTGGAGCGAGACGAGCGTCCATTAAAATTTTTAAAATGGGATCTTCCAGTTAACTATAAGAAAGAAACGATTCGTGAGACGGAAACCTTTCACAGAAAATATTCTGTGGATGAAGCGAAACGGCAAGCGATTGCTGCCGGGAAAAATGACTTATTTCGAAAACTTGGAAAAGATGTGAAAATTGTTGGCGAAAAAGTTTTGCACGAAGACGTCGAGAATGGTAAAGTAAGATTGAAAATACACTTCCAAGTTATTGAAAACATTGTAAAAATAAAACGGGTTCAGGGAGATTAGAGAATGACAGAAGATTTAGTCACAATCAGCCAGAGTTTAGAAAATCCGAATGAAGCCATTAATTTATTTGGGATTCATGATGTTCATTTAAAAAGAATTGAAGAAGAGTTAAACGTATCGATCATTTCGCGCGGTGAAGCGGTATATGTTTCAGGAGATAAAGAAAAAGCTGAACTGGTTGAAGACATCTTGAAATCCCTTCTTTCGGTTATTCGAAAAGGAATTTCGATTAACGAACAAGACGTGCTTTATGCAACAAAAATGGCGAAAAGTGGGAAGATCGATGAATTTGAATCCCTTTACGATGAAGAAGTTGCGAAAAATGCAAAAGGAAAAACCATTCGTGTAAAAACACTAGGTCAACGAAAGTATTTTCAAGCAATTAAAACGCATGATTTAGTATTTGGAATCGGTCCAGCAGGAACAGGAAAAACGTTTCTCGCTGTTGTCATGGCCGTCCATTGCTTGAAAAATGGGCTTGTAAATAAAATCATATTAACGCGGCCGGCCGTTGAAGCTGGTGAAAATTTAGGTTTTTTGCCCGGCGATTTAAAAGAAAAGGTAGATCCTTATTTAAGACCTTTATATGATGCTCTACACGATATTTTAGGCGTGGACCATACAGAGCGCTTATTAGAAAGAGGAGTTATTGAAATTGCTCCATTGGCGTATATGCGCGGAAGAACACTTGAGGATGCGTTCGTTATTTTAGATGAAGCGCAAAATACAACAACTCAGCAAATGAAAATGTTTCTAACCCGTTTAGGCTTTGGATCCAAAATGGTCATTACAGGCGACCTGACACAAGTGGATTTGCCCAAAGGAGTAAAATCAGGACTGCTTGAAGCGAATGAAAAATTATCAGGCATTCGAGGCATTTCATTCGTATATTTAAAGGAAACTGATGTCGTGCGGCACCCGCTCGTTTCAAAAATTATTGAGGCTTATGAAAAAGATGATCAGTAAGACCCGCTCATCATGACCGGGTCATTTTTGCATAGAATTGATCGGAGGTGCTGTGACAAATGAAAAGAAAAATGGATCGCAAAGACAGGAAACAGCCGATATTCCATTTTTTGAAAAAAATGAAATCCCTTCATTTTTTCTTATATCCCGTTATTGGAGTAATTTTGTTTACCGTTTTATACAGCAATGTAGAACCGGACACGTTTGATGCCAAATTATTTTCAGTATCCGACCAAACGATTTACGCACCTGTTACCGTTGTCGATAAGGAAATGACGGAAAAGAGAAGAGAAGAAGCTGCTGAAAGCGTGGAAGATCAATATGTGCTAAAAAAAGAATATGCGGACAACAGTGTGGATTTGGTCGAATCTTTATTTGATGCCATCATGGAGGCTTCATCTAATGCCGAAATGAGCAGCAAAGAGAAGCTTGACAGGCTTAAAAGCAGTTTAGGAGATATGTATGATAAATATCCTGAAAGCGTATATACATCGTTGTTAAGTGCAAATGAAGGACAGCTTACGCTGGCGAAAGATGCGGTTGTTACGGCTGTCAATGAAACGATGAGCGAGCCGATTCCGGCTGAAAAATTAGAAGAAGCGAGAAACAAAGTGAAAGAACGGCTTCAAAACGTGAATTTGCCGGATAAGATACGCTCAGCAGCTGAAGAGATTGGACGCAGCGCAATTATTTCCAATTATGTATTTGACCCAAAATCAACAGATGAAAAGCGGGAAGAAGCAAAAGAAAAAGTGCAGGAGGTTCAAATTAAGCAAGGTCAAATTATAGTCGAAGAGGGCCAATTAATTGACAGGGAAGTATATAGAAAGCTGGAATTGTTGGGCCTTTTAGATAATAAGTACACATTTCAGCCGATCATTGGTCTTTTCATTTTAGTCTTATTAGTGATGATCTATCTTGCATATTTTTTTGAAAAAGAAAAGAACTCGTTCTTTACGAGTAAAAACCAGTCATTGCTTCTCTTTACCATCATCCTAGCGATAACGTTAACGGTCATGAAGATTATCAGCTTATTTCAAAAAATGGACTATTCTCATATCGGCTTTATTGTCCCGGTGCTGATGGGAGTTATGTTGACAAAGCTTTTGATTAATGACCGCCTTGCGTTCGTGACAAGCATTATATATGCTTTTTGCGGAAGCTTGATTTTTAATGATGGAGTCACTGGCACATTTAATTTTACAATTGGTCTTTACTACTTATGCGGGTGCATCGCAGCCATTCTGTTTCTAGGGGAACATAACGTCCGTTCGAAAATTTTACAAGCTGGTCTTTTCGTTTCGGCTGTTAATATTGTTGTGATCACTGCTATTTTATTCATTCAAAATGGAATTTATTCGAATCTAGAGATCGGTTCTTATTTTCTTATGGCGATTGTATCAGGTGTTATCTCTTCCGTCTTGACAATCGGTTTAATGCCTTTTTTTGAATCAGGTTTTGGCATTTTATCGACGATGAAGCTGATTGAACTGTCGAATCCGAATCATCCTTTATTAAGGAAAATATTAACGGAGGCGCCTGGTACTTATCATCACAGTGTAATGGTGGCCAATCTAGCCGAGGCTGCTTGCGAAGCGATCGGTGCGAATGGGTTGTTGGCAAGAGTTGGAAGCTACTATCACGATATCGGCAAGACGAAACGGCCGCGCTATTTTATTGAAAACCAAATGAACATGGAAAATCCGCATGATAAATTGTCCCCTCAGCTAAGCAAAAACATTATTATTGCTCATGCTGAAGAGGGAGCAGAAATGTTAAGGAAGCATAAAATGCCGAAAGAATTTATCGATATTGCTCTGCAGCATCATGGAACATCGCTTTTAAAATTTTTCTACCATAAAGCCCAAGAAAATAGTGATCAGCCTATTTTGGAAAGTGAGTTTAGATATCCGGGTCCGAAGCCGCAAACGCGGGAGATTGCCGTTATTTGTATCGCTGACAGTGTAGAAGCAGCTGTTCGTTCAATGAAAAATCCGATGCCCGAAAAAATTGAAAAGCTTGTTCGTTCCATCATAAAAGATAAACTTCAAGACGGGCAATTCGACGAATGTGATATAACGTTTAAAGAGCTTGAAACGGTGGCAAAAATATTGTGTGAAACATTGAAGGGGATTTTTCATTCAAGAATTGAATATCCGGAATTTCATGAAAAGAAGGTGAAGAAAACATGACATTATCCATTGACATTTTCGATCAGACGGAAACACTCTCTTCTGAGGAAATAGAAACGATCGAAAATTTGCTGCAATTTGCTGCTTTAGAAGAACGTGTTCCCAAAGATTCGGAAGTATCTATAACCTTTGTTACTAATAAAGACATTCAAGAGATCAATCGGGATTACCGGGGAAAAGATCAGCCGACAGATGTGATTTCATTTGCGCTTGAAGAAACAGGAGAAGATGAAGTGGAGATCCAAGGTGCTGATCTCCCCCCTCATTTAGGGGATATCATTATCTCAATAGAAAAAGCGAAAGAGCAAGCAGAAGAATACGGCCACTCATTTATGAGAGAGCTCGGATTTTTATCTGTTCACGGCTTTTTGCATTTATTAGGTTATGATCATATGACAAAAGAAGAAGAAGAAAAAATGTTTTCAAGGCAAAAGGAAATTTTGGAGAAATTTGGATTGAAAAGAACAGGATAAACATGAAGATTTTGTTGAAAAGCTTTTATTTTGCCGTACAAGGAATAGCTGCAGCCTTCCAATCCGAGCGGAACTTTAGAATTCATGTCACAGCTGCGATCATCGTGATCGCAGCCGGATTATTTTTCAACATTAGCTTAATTGAATGGATTGTCATTCTCCTATTAATTGGCGGAATGTTAGCTTTAGAGCTGGTCAATACTGCCATTGAACGAATCGCTGATGCTGTGTCGAAAGAATTTCATCCTCTGCTTAAAACTGCAAAAGATGCAGCTGCAGGAGCAGTATTGGTTTATGCAGCCGTTTCGGTTGTTATCGGATTCATCATTTTTTCCCCAAAAATAATTGAAGTTTTTTCGTGAAAAATGTAGAATTTTCTGAAAAAATAAACGTGAAATTAAATGAAAAATGATGTAAAATAATGAGTATAAGCTGCAACGTAAACGAAAGGAAGGAAGCTATGGACTCCCATCAACTGATTGAAGAAGCAAAAAGAGCAAGAGAATTTGCTTATGCACCTTACTCTCGATTTAAAGTAGGTGCAGCACTTCTGACAAAGGATGGAAAAGTATACAAAGGATGCAATATTGAAAACGCAGCTTATTCCATGTGCAATTGTGCCGAGCGCACTGCTATATATAAAGCGGTTTCAGAAGGTGAAAATGAATTCGCAGCTATTGCCATAGTTGCGGATACAAAGCGCCCTGTATCGCCGTGCGGCGCTTGCAGGCAAGTCATAGCAGAGCTCTGTCCTAAAAATATGAAGGTGATTTTGGCGAATCTTAACGGAGACTATAACGAGCTAACAGTTGAACAACTATTACCAGAAGCATTTTCATCGGAGGATTTACATGAATAAGGCAGAATTTAAATCAGGATTTGTATCAATCATCGGCCGCCCGAATGTCGGCAAATCGACTTTTATTAACCGTGTAATCGGTCAAAAAATTGCGATTATGAGCGATAAACCTCAAACAACGAGAAACAAAATACAAGGGGTTTATACGACGGAAAACTCACAAATTATTTTTATCGACACTCCCGGTATTCATAAACCAAAGCATAAATTGGGCGATTTTATGATGAAAGTCGCTCAAAATACGCTCAAAGAAGTGGATCTAATTCTGTTTATGATTAATGCTGAAGAAGGATTAGGCCGCGGTGATGAATATATCATGGAACGATTGAAGGAAACCGATACTCCTGTATTTTTAGTTGTCAATAAAATCGATCGGGTTCATCCTGATGATTTATTGCCGCTTATTGACCAATACAGGGAAAAGTTCGAGTTTCAGGAAATTGTTCCAATTTCTGCTCTGCAAGGAAACAACATTGAAACGTTGCTAGGGCAAATTGAAGCGTATTTGCCGGAAGGTCCGCAATATTATCCTAGTGATCAGGTGACAGATCACCCGGAACGTTTTATCATTTCTGAACTAGT
This sequence comes from Aeribacillus sp. FSL W8-0870, assembly GCF_037963755.1. NCBI lineage: Bacteria > Bacillati > Bacillota > Bacilli > Caryophanales > Bacillaceae > Aeribacillus > Aeribacillus sp. FSL W8-0870. The sequence goes on along the minus strand of NZ_CP150165.1, from coordinate 2,829,573 downwards.
TCGCGAAAAAGTATTGCATTTGACAAGAGAAGAGATCCCACATTCTGTTGCAGTTGTTGTTGATTCAATTGAAAAAAGAGAAAACCATGCAGTATATATAGCTGCAACAATTGTTGTGGAACGCAACTCTCAAAAAGGTATTATCATTGGGAAGCAAGGAAGAATGTTGAAAGAAATTGGGAAAAGGGCAAGGGTTGACATTGAAAACTTGCTCGGGTCAAAAGTCTTTTTAGAGCTGTGGGTCAAAGTGCAAAAAGATTGGAGAAATCGCCTGTCGCAATTGCGAGATTTTGGATTTAGGGAAGACGAATATTAATTGACTTAAAGGAAGTTAGAAATATTTTCAAAACATGAAAATGATTCAAAAAGGCTATGATAACAATGAATTGGATATAGCTTAGGAACAACGACAGAAAGGTGGGGACAATATGTTAGATTTTACCTGGAAAGTATTCACGTTTACAGGTAATATTGACACATATCTCCTTTTTAAAGAGCTTGAAAAGGAGCGGACGAAAGATTGTCAAATGAAGGAAGAAGAGCGGACTGAGGTTGATCTCCCTGTTTAGTAGTGCTGTATCCAATAGGATGGTGGAGAAATGCTTGTAAAGACGGAAGGAATTGTCATTCGTACAACGGAATATGGTGAGACCAATAAAGTTGTTACAATATATACAAGGGAGTTGGGGAAAGTTGGTGTAATGGCACGGGGCGCAAATAAACCGAACAGCCGCCTCGCAGCTGTTACCCAACTTTTTACGTATGGAAATTTTTTGTATCATCAATCTTCTGGATTGGGTAATTTAAGCCAAGGAGAAATCATTTCCGCTTTTAGAGAGATTAAGGAAAATATTTTTTTGACTGCATATGCTTCATATATTGTAGAGCTCCTTGATAAAGGAACAGATGAAAAAGACAGAAACCCTTTTTTGTTTGAGCTCTTATTTCAAACACTTCATCTGCTGAATGAAGAAAAGGATGCGGAAATTTTGACCAATATATTTGAAATAAAGATGCTCAACGTTCTCGGTTTATATCCCGAATTAAACAAATGTGCAGTAAGCGGCGAAACAAACGGACCGTTTCATTTTTCATTAAAAGAAAACGGATTGATTTGCAGCCGCTGTTTTGAAAAAGATCCTTACAGGCTCAATATTTCTCAGAAGACAGTGAAGCTGTTGCGGCTGTTTTATTCTATTGACTTAAACCGCATTGGTCAAATATCCGTCTCCGCTGAGACAAAAAAAGAACTGAGATTTGTTCTTGATCAATATTATCAGGAATATGCAGGTTTATCGCTGAAATCGAAAAAATTTTTAAATCAGCTTGACAGTTTAAAAGAAATGTTGTAAACCATATACATGGATGTGAAACCTTTCAAATGAAGGATTTATCCCCCCTCATGCTGTTAGAAAAAGCGATTTAATGTCATGTAATGAGCGGAAATGTACGTGTCAAATTGAATAATAAAATGCGATGAAGGAAAAGAGTACCTGCAATCTTCATAGAAAGCGACCTTAGGATGGTGCGAGCTAAGGTATGAGGATGCAGGGAACGGCGTTCCAGAGCAATAACGGTTTACGAGAGGCTGAAACATTTTTCAGCAAATAGGGTGGAACCACGGGTCATCCCGTCCCTATGCAACTTTGTTGCATTAGGGACGGTTTTTATTTTGTTCGAACATAACTTAATTGTGGAGGTGCATGATGAATGAACATTCAAGAAATGATTTTGACGCTGCAAAAGCATTGGGCCGATCATGGATGTATTTTGATGCAGGCATATGATGTAGAAAAAGGTGCCGGAACCATGAGCCCATACACATTTCTTCGCTCCATCGGGCCAGAACCGTGGAATGTTGCTTACGTGGAGCCGTCAAGAAGACCTGCTGACGGAAGGTATGGGGAAAATCCGAACCGCCTTTATCAACACCATCAATTCCAAGTCATTATGAAGCCGTCTCCGAAAAACATACAAGAAATTTATTTAGATTCATTAAAGGCTCTTGGAATTGATCCGCTTGAACATGACATCCGCTTTGTGGAAGATAACTGGGAAAATCCTTCTCTCGGCTGCGCAGGGCTTGGCTGGGAAGTTTGGCTTGACGGAATGGAAATTACTCAATTCACGTATTTTCAGCAGGTCGGAGGACTGGAATGCAAACCGATTTCTGTTGAAATTACTTATGGAATAGAGCGTTTGGCGTCTTATATTCAAGAAAAAGAAAATGTATTTGACCTTGAATGGACAAACGGATTTACATACCGGGACATTTTTTATCAGCCTGAATATGAGCATTCCAAGTATACGTTCGAAACATCCGATACAAACATGCTATTTGAACTGTTTAATACGTATGAAAAAGAAGCGCACAGACAGATGGAATTAGGTCTCGTTCATCCAGCGTACGACTACGTTTTAAAATGCTCGCACACATTTAATTTGCTTGACGCAAAAGGAGCTATTTCTGTTACAGAACGAACCGGATATATTGGCAGAGTGAGAAAGCTGGCAAGAAAAGTTGCCAAAACGTTTTATGAAGAACGGGAAAAACTCGGTTTTCCAATGCTGAAAAACAAGGGGGCCGAAAATCATGAATAAACGGGATTTACTTATCGAAATCGGGCTTGAAGAAATGCCTGCCGGCGTCATCCTGTCTTCGATTGATCAGCTGGCTGACAAAGTAGGAGCTTGGCTGGATGAACATCGCATTTCTTACGCCAAAATAAAAAAATATTCAACTCCTAGACGTCTTGCCGTCCTTGTAGAGGATGTAAATGAAAAACAGGAAGATTTGCTTGGCGAAGCAAAAGGACCGGCAAAAAAGATTGCGGTTGATGAGAATGGAAATTGGACAAAAGCAGCGTTAGGCTTTGCACGGAGCCAAGGAGCTTCCACAAACGACATATCCTTTAAAGAAGTAAACGGTGTTGAGTACGCTTTTGTTCAAACATTTCAAAAAGGGAAAGAAACGAAAGAACTGCTCCCAGGGTTAGAAGAGATTATTCAAACCATCCATTTTCCGAAAAATATGCGTTGGGGAAATTGGAATCTTCGCTATATCCGTCCGATCCAATGGTTAGTTGTCTTATTTGGACAAGACATCATTCCGTTTTCCATTACCGATGTTCCGACAGGAAATGTTACGTATGGCCATCGCTTTTTAGGAACGAAAGCGGAAATTTCCACTCCACGCGATTATGAAAATACTTTGTTGAACCAGTTTGTTGTCGCCGATTATGAAAAACGAAAACAAATGATCATTCAACAGCTGGAGGAACTGGAAAGAAAGGAAAACTGGATCATCCCTGTTGATGAAGATTTGCTCGAGGAAGTTACAAACTTGGTGGAATATCCGACCGCCCTGTACGGTTCATTCGAAGACCAGTTTTTAACATTACCTGAAGAAGTGTTAGTGACGACGATGAAGGAGCATCAGCGATATTTTCCTGTCAAAAATAAAGATGGAAAGCTGCTTCCGTTTTTTGTTACCGTAAAAAACGGGAATGATCAAAACATTGAAACGATTGCCAAGGGGAATGAAAAGGTCCTTCGGGCAAGACTTTCCGATGCAAATTTCTTTTACGAAGAAGACAAAAAGCTTGCCATCGATACCGCACTGGAGAAGCTTGAAAAAATTGTTTTTCATGAAGAACTGGGCTCCATCGGTGACAAGGTTCGCCGAATTGTAAAATTATCAGAAAAGCTTAGCGAAAAGCTTGAATGCTCCAATGAGGAGAAAGCTTATATTAAACGGACTGCTTCCATTTGCAAATTTGACATTGTTACGCAAATGGTTTATGAATTTCCTGAGCTTCAAGGAATTATGGGAGAAAAATACGCTCTTTTAAAGGGTGAACAGGAAGAGGTTGCAAAAGGAATAAATGAGCATTATATGCCGCGGCATGCTTCCGACAAGACGCCTGAAACGTTGAGCGGAGCCATTGTAGGGCTTGCGGACAAGCTGGATACAATTGCAGGATTTTTTTCGATCGGTTTGATTCCAACTGGCTCACAAGATCCGTATGCATTAAGAAGACAAGCAAGCGGCATTGTTCAAATTCTTCGAGCCAAACAATGGCGGCTTGAATTGGAGGAATTGTTCGACCTTGCTATAAATGTATATGGTTTAGAAAATAAAGACAATTTGAGAAAAGAATTGCTGTCGTTCTTCCAAATGAGAGTCAAATTTGCGCTTCATGAAGAAAATGTCCGCCATGATATAATTGAATCGGTATTACAATCCAATTACCATGAAGTTAATGCATATTTTGAGCGGGCTGCCGTTCTGTCAGAAGAAAGCCAAAAGGGTGACTTTAAAGAAGTAATTGAATCGCTGTCTCGTGTTGTCAACATCTCGTCTAAGGGCCAAGAGGGCAATATTAAAGAAGAGCTGTTCGAGAAGGAAGAAGAAAAAACATTGTATCAAGCGTATTTACGGCTTGAAGAAAATTTTGTAAAATTGCAAAAAGAGGGTAATTTTAAAGAAGCATTTTTGGAAATGAAAGCTTTAAAGCCGGTGATTGATCGTTATTTTGATAATATTATGGTAATGGCAGAGGATGAATCGGTTAAACAAAACAGGCTGTCCCAAATGGTACAATTAACAAAGATAATCACATCTTTTGCCAAAGTGAATGAAATTATCGTAAAATAAATGCAAATAGACGATTATCCCGAGGATAATCGTCTTTCCTTTCGCCGTAATGAGCAATAGAAAACCTTTTCAAAATATTGAAATCATATATAATATTTTTATAATGCAGCCTCTTTTTCAAGGTGGTGAGGACAATAGAGCTTAATAAACGGCAAGAACAAATATTGCAAATCGTTAAGGAGCATGGACCAATTACAGGTGAACATATTGCAGATCGTTTAAACTTGACAAGAGCTACGCTAAGACCTGATTTAGCAATTTTAACAATGGCTGGATACCTTGACGCAAGGCCGCGAGTCGGCTATTTTTATACAGGGAAATCAGGCGCCAATTTGCTTGCAGAGAAATTAAAAAAGCTCCAAGTAAAAGATTTTCAGTCGATCCCAGTCGTTGTCAACGATAATGTTTCTGTTTATGATGCAATTTGTACAATGTTTTTGGAAGATGTCGGGACATTATTTGTGGTAGATAATCAATCGTTGCTAGTGGGAGTGCTGTCGAGAAAAGATCTCCTCCGGGCAAGTATCGGCAAACAGGAATTAACCCAAATCCCCGTCAATATTATTATGACTAGAATGCCAAATATAACCGTATGCAAAAAGGAAGATCTTATTATTGATGTAGCAAGGATTTTAATTGAAAAGCAAATCGATGCACTGCCCGTTGTAAAAGAAGTGGACGGCGGTTTTGAAGTGATAGGAAGAATTACGAAAACAAACATTACAAAAATATTGGTAAGATTAGTTGATGACGATATTATGTAAGAATGGGGGATCCGAATGAATAATCGTACGATCTATATTGTTTCAGACTCAGTCGGGGAAACGGCAGATCTCGTTGTAAAAGCAGCTATCAGTCAATTTAACGGCTCTCAATATGAAACGAATGTGAAAAGGGTGCCTTATGTGGAGGATGCAAATACAATCAAAGAAGTTGTCGCATTGGCGAAAATGGATAATGCGATCATTTGCTTCACAATCGTTGTCCCCGAACTTAGGAATCTTCTTATTCAAGAAGCGGAAAAAGAAGGTGTGATCTACCACGATATCATTGGTCCTTTAATTGATAAATTGGAAACGTCATATGGAATAAAAGCGAAGTATGAGCCCGGAAGAGTTCGGAAGCTTGATGAAGACTATTTCAAAAAAGTAGAAGCAATTGAGTTTGCTGTTAAATATGATGACGGCCGCGATCCGAGAGGAATTTTGAAAGCCGATATTGTTTTGATCGGTGTATCGCGCACTTCCAAAACGCCTTTGTCGCAATATTTGGCGCTAAAACGATTAAAAGTAGCTAATGTTCCTATTGTTCCAGAAGTAGAACCCCCTGAAGAACTTTTTAAAGTTTCCAAAGAGAAATGCGTCGGTCTAAAAATCAGTCCGGAAAAGCTGAATTATATCCGAAAGGAAAGATTAAAGCAGCTCGGGCTTAATGATCAGGCTATATATGCCAATATAGACAGAATTAAAGAAGAATTAGCTTATTTTGAAAAAATTGTTCAAAAAATCGGCTGTCCAGTTATAGATGTATCGAACAAAGCAGTTGAAGAAACAGCCAATCATATCCAAAATTTATTCTTAAAAAAATAACATGTGATAAAACCTGCTTATTCCGATCTTAAGAATATAGTAGGTTTTTTTCATGGTGAAAGATAAAATGATGGAATAATGCAGTGTATTGTATTATAATAAAAAATTGTGATAAAATTGTGCTTTTTAGGTTTAGACTAAAAAAAATACGAATAAACTATTTACAGGAAGATGTCAAGGGGGTTGGAGAAAGAAAATTCGACAAATCACTTTTTGTAAAAAGTTTAAATTGCTGGCAGGATTCTTTGAGGTGATGAAGAATAGAGAAATATGATGGGAAAAATATCACTATTTTTGTCGATGCTGATGCATGCCCCGTCAAAGAAGAAATTGCATCAGTCGCAAAAAAATATAAAGTCCCGGTTTGTTTCATTGCATCATATGCTCATGTAGGTAAAAAGGATGACGGGAATAGCTGGGTATTTGTCGATCAAGAAAAGGAATCTGTCGACTTATACATTTTTAACAACTCAAAAAAACATGACATCATCATTACACAAGATATCGGACTAGCCGGTATGCTGCTTAAGAAATGCACACATGTTCTCTCTCCAAGAGGAATGCTGTTTACAGAAGATACAATCGACTCTGTTCTCCATCTCCGGTATATTTCGGCAAGGGAAAGAAGAAACGGCAATTATATCAAAGGGCCAAAAAAATTCCAAGATAAAGATCGTCATCATTTTATCACAGCACTTGAAAAAATATTGTCGAATTATGCAGGGAATTTTAAAATTCATATTGAATAAATTTTAAGGCACGGAGTTGTTCATATGGGGAAAATGCTTCCCGAGGAATTTATAGAAAAAGTGCAACATGCTGTTGATATAGTAGATGTTGTGAGTGAATATGTTCAATTAAAGAAGCAGGGTCGAAACTTTTTTGGACTATGTCCTTTTCACGGCGAAAATACACCTTCATTTTCTGTTTCACCTGAAAAACAAATTTTCCACTGCTTTGGCTGCGGTTCTGGCGGAAATGTTTTTACCTTTCTCATGCAAATTGAAGGATGCAGCTTTACAGAAGCTGTACAAATGACAGCAAAAAAAGCTGGTTTGGACATTCCAGGGGGCTCGGCACTTTCTCAAGAGTCGACATACCCAAACAACAGCGAAGCAGAGAAAATGATAAAAGTGCATGAACTGCTGAAAAAAATGTACCATCATTTATTACTAAATACAAAAGAAGGGCAAAACGCGTTAAATTATTTGCTTCATCGGGGTTTTACGAAAGAATTAATCGATCAATTTGAGATTGGCTACGCTTTAGATTCTTGGGACTTTTCTTTAAAATATTTGCTGAAAAAAGGTTTTGAACTTCCGTTGTTAGAAAAAACAGGATTAATTATCCGAAGCGAATCTAACGGTTCTTTTTTTGATCGGTTTCGCAATCGGATCATGTTTCCGGTTAAAGATGCACAAGGCCGTACAGTCGCTTTTTCCGGAAGGTCGCTAGGAAACAAACAGCCAAAATATTTAAACAGCCCTGAGACAAAAATATTTAACAAAGGACGGATTCTTTATAATTTCCACCAAGCAAGACCTTTCATTAGACGAAAACAGGAAGCGGTGTTGTTTGAAGGGTTTGCGGATGTTATATCGTCCGTTCACGCAGGAATCGAGCATAGTGTAGCAACAATGGGAACAGCGCTGACGGAAGAACAGGTCAAGCTCTTAGCCAGAAGCGGAGGAACAGTTGTCATTTGCTACGATTCCGATTCCGCTGGAATTGAAGCTGCCTTCAGAGCTTCTAAATTGCTTGTTGAAGCAGGATGTAATGTAAGGATTGCTAAAATGCCTGAAGGGTTAGACCCTGATGACTACATTCGGACATACGGAAAGAAAAAATTCAAAAACGATGTAATAGGGGCAAGTCTCTCATTAATGGCATTTAAGATGGAATATTTTCGAAAGGGGAAAAATCTCCAGGATGAAGGGGACCGAGCGAGATACATTCAAGAAGTGCTTAACGAATTAAGCGGCCTTCCGAGCGGGATCGAACAAGAGCTGTATATCACGCAGCTTTCTGAAGAATTTTCCGTATCAAAAGAAACGTTAATGGCAGAGCTTCGGAATATAAATAAGCGGAAAAGAAGAAGACCTGAAAAAACGAGCCTCAAGACTGATGCATTACAACGGAATGCACTGATGCCTGCTTATCAAAAGGCAGAACGCCTTCTAATTGCTCATATGTTGAAAAGCAGGGAAGTGGCAGAAAAGGTTCTTCATGCGATTGGTGGAAATTTTAACGTGGAGGAGCATCGGGCTATTTCATCCTATTTATACGCTTATTATGAGGAAGGGAACGATCCAGACATAAGCCACTTTTTGACAAAGCTCAAAGATCCTTCATTAAGCCGAATTGTATCGGAAATTGCCATGATGACAATTGGCGAACAATTGACTGAGCAAGAGCTTCAAGACTATGTAAAACATATCTTGAACCATCAAAAAATGCTCATCCTAAAGGAAAAGGAAGCTGAGAAGAAAGAGGCTGAAAAACGAAAAGATTATGTAAAAGCTGCCGAAATTGCAATGGAAGTAATTCAGCTGAAAAAAGGATTAATGTGAAAGCTTGTATAACTCTGGAAGGAGGGGATCCAATGGCTGAAAAACAAGCCCATTCAAAAGATTTAGAAGCTGATGGAACTGTTGAGGAAGTGAAAAATCAGCTTATTCAATTAGGAAAGAAACGCGGAGTATTAACATATGAAGAAATTGCTGAGAAAATGGCAAATTTCGATATTGATTCAGATCAAATGGATGAGTTTTATGAATACGCTAATGAGCAAGGAATCGAATTAATTAGCGAAAACGAAGATGTTGATTCCAATTTGCCGGATTTAGACAAAGAAGATGAAGAAGAATTTGATCTAAATGATCTTAGTGTACCGCCGGGTGTGAAAATAAATGATCCGGTTCGAATGTATTTAAAAGAAATCGGCCGGGTTGATCTCTTATCGGCTGATGAAGAAATCGAACTTGCCAAGCGTATTGAACAAGGGGACGAAGAAGCGAAAAGAAGGCTTGCAGAAGCCAACCTGCGCCTAGTCGTCAGCATTGCAAAACGCTACGTCGGCCGCGGAATGCTCTTCCTCGATCTCATACAGGAAGGCAACATGGGGTTGATGAAAGCTGTTGAAAAATTTGATTATCGAAAAGGATACAAATTCAGCACATATGCAACATGGTGGATTCGCCAGGCAATTACACGGGCAATTGCAGATCAGGCGAGAACGATCCGCATCCCTGTCCATATGGTTGAGACAATCAATAAGTTAATTCGAGTCCAACGCCAATTGCTTCAAGATTTGGGTCGTGAACCGACACCAGAAGAGATCGCTGAAGATATGGATTTGACTCCTGAAAAAGTTAGAGAAATCTTAAAAATTGCCCAAGAACCTGTATCATTAGAAACGCCGATTGGCGAAGAAGACGATTCGCACTTAGGTGATTTTATTGAAGACCAAGAGGCTACTTCTCCATCAGAGCATGCTGCATATGAATTATTAAAGGAGCAGCTTGAAGATGTTCTCGATACCCTTACAGACAGGGAAGAAAACGTTCTGCGCCTTCGTTTTGGACTGGACGATGGAAGAACTCGGACTCTGGAAGAAGTAGGAAAAGTTTTCGGTGTCACTCGAGAACGCATTCGGCAAATTGAAGCGAAGGCTCTGCGAAAATTGCGCCATCCAAGCCGAAGCAAGCGGCTGAAAGACTTTTTGGAATAAAAATAAAAATGTCTTTTTCTTTCCTTGGGCAGACTTATTCGTCTGCCTTCCCTTCAATATATGTAAACGCTAACAACAATAACTATTTGTACTATATTTTACTGAATCTTCTTTCATTTTGCAAATGACATTTGTTGAAAAAACATAAGATCTTTTTAAATTGTTTTTTTGTCTAATTCGTGAACATCACAAGGAACTTATATAGAAAGACTTTTCCTTCAAAGAAAATTCAAGTACAATAGAGATTGTTTAGGTTAGTTTCAGCTCGTCCATGTTGAGCGAAAAAAGCAAATGTACGGTTATACATAAGGGAGGTTACAAAATGAATCGTAATCCGCTTATTCCATTTGCATTAATCATTGTGTTTGGAATTGGACTAATGGTTGCATTTTCTTTCATCGGACTGGATAATATGAAAGAGATGGCTGAAGAAAAAGAGGGGGGCGGACAAAAAACGGAAGACGTCGCTAATGCAAAGCCGGAGGATATATTCAAGCAAAGCTGTGCAAGCTGCCACGGTCAAAACTTTGAAGGCGGAGCAGGTCCTTCATTAAAAGGTGTTGGCGACAAATTGTCTGTTGATGAAATTAAAGAAACAATTAAAAACGGCCGCGGTGCGATGCCTGGCGGGCTAGTACCTGAAGAAAAGCTTGATGAAATGGCCGAATGGGTTTCTAAAATTAAATAATAAAAAACATATTGGTTGAAAAGTCTTCCTTTTGGGGGACTTTTTTCGTATTTTCATGTTTACCAAATTGGAATAAAGGGTGAAATAAATTGAACAGTGTCCAACTTTCAAAAAGACTGTCGGCTGTGGCAGAATTTGTTCCGAATAATCAGGTGACAGCAGATATTGGATCAGATCATGCATATTTGCCATGTTATTTAGTGCTTGCCAAAAAAACAGTGAAAGCGATTGCCGGTGAAATCAATGAAGGCCCTTATCAAGCGGCAAAAAAGCAAGTGGAAAAAAACGGGCTCCAGCATGTAATTTCCGTTCGGAAAGGGGACGGATTGTCCGTATTACAAAAGGATGAGGCAACATGCATCACGATCGCTGGCATGGGCGGCTCGCTTATTAAAACGATTTTGGAGGAAGGAAAAGAGAAGCTCGGGAAGGTTGAACGGCTTGTACTTCAGCCGAATATTCATGCAATTGAAGTTCGAAAATGGCTGATTGACAATGGTTGGGAGCTCGAAGGAGAAACAATTCTAGAAGAGAGCGGAAAAATATATGAGGTGCTGTCCGCTAAGCGTGGAAATGCAATGAAACCGTACGAAGCTTTGCCATTTGAAGCAGCTTTGTTAATGGGTCCATTTTTGTTAAAAGAAAAGAACAACGTTTTTTTAAAAAAATGGAGACACGAGCTTTCTCATCGGAAGGACATTCTACGGCAGCTGGAGCAATCCAATGGAAATGAACAGCTTATGCAAAAAAAAGAAGAAATAAAAAAGGTGATCGAGATCATTGAGGAGGTCATAAAATAAATGAAGAAAATCGCTAACGGCCAACATATTATTCAATTATTTGAACGGTTTTCTCCAAAGCATTATGCATTGGAAGGAGACAAGATCGGGCTGCAAATCGGCACATTAAACAAGCCTGTCCGAAAAATTATGGTCGCTCTGGATGTTTTGGAGGAAGTCGTTGATGAAGCAATCAATCAAAAGGTTGATTTAATTATCGCTCATCATCCTCCCATTTTTCATCCTTTAAAGCATATTAGAACAGATGATCCGGCAGGACGTATTATAGAAAAATGCATCAAGCATGAAATTGCCGTTTATGCGGCCCATACAAATTTGGATGTGGCTCCAGGTGGAGTGAATGATCTTTTGGCCGACCGCTTACAATTGGTGAATCAAAAAATACTTGTCCCAACTTATCAAGACCCATTAAAAAAGCTTGCTGTATTTGTACCAAAAGACTATGAGGGGGACGTTCGGGAGGCGCTTGGCAAAGCGGGTGCTGGATTTATCGGCAACTACAGTTATTGCACTTTTTCCTCGGCAGGAACAGGAACATTTTTACCTTTGGAAAATGCAAATCCCTTTATCGGAGATACTGGAAAGCTTGAAATGGTTGAAGAAGTCAAAATTGAAACGATCTTCCCGCAGTCAATCCAAAAGAAAGTCATTCAAGCGATGTTGAAGGCGCACCCTTATGAAGAAGTTGCTTATGACATCTATCCATTAGAAAACGAAGGGAAACAGCTTGGATTAGGGAAAATTGGAGAGCTTGAAAAAGAAATGACATTGAAGGAATTTGCAGAGCATGTTAAGAAAGCTTTAGAAGTGGAAAAAGTAAGAGTAGTAGGGGATTTACAGGCAACTATAAAAAAAGTAGCCGTTTTAGGTGGAGACGGAAATAAATACATTTATCAGGCAAAAATGAGAGGCGCAGATGTTTATGTAACTGGTGATGTATATTACCACACAGCTCACGATGCTATGATGCTCGGCTTACATGTAGTTGATCCAGGCCACAACATTGAAAAGGTGATGAAAGAGGGAGTGGCGGAAAAACTAACAAAGCTGTGTGCTGAAGAAAATCTGGAAGTAGAAATTATTCCTTCCCGCGTCCATACAGATCCGTTCAAATTTCTATAATTAAATGGGGGATCAGTCCTTTTTAGCGGACCGATCCCCTTTAAGCATTAAAAAGGTTTTGTCTATGATTTTTTGACTTTTACCTTTGGCAATATTTTTTCAAGAGGGACATTTGAAGTTAAATCCCATGTTTCTGGATTTTCTGGATCATAATTCTCCAAAAATCGAATGACCTCTTTGACAATCGGCGTTGGGGTTGATGCACCGGCTGTAACGGCAACTTTTTTAACGTCTTTAAGCCATTCCAGTTTGATTTCACTTACATTCGCCACGCGATAAGCTTTCGTGCCCGCAATCTCTTCAGATACTTGCGCAAGCCGGTTTGAATTGTTGCTGCGCGGATCGCCGACGACAATGGTTAAATCAGCTTCTTTTGCCTGTTCGGCCACAGCTTCCTGGCGAACTTGTGTTGCGAGGCAAATTTCTTTATGAAACTCGACATGCGGATATTTTTCCTTCACTTTTTCCATTATATCAGCTACGTCCCATTGGCTCATTGTTGTTTGGTTCGTAACAATGATTTTGTCGTTGGAAATATCGAGCTCTTCAACATCGTTGACAGTCTCGACTAAATGAACGATATCCGGCGCTACACCTACTGCTCCTTCCGGTTCCGGATGCCCTTTTTTTCCAATATAAATGACGTCATACCCTTCTTCTTTTTTTTGCTTAATAAGTTCATGAGTTTTTGTGACGTCAGGGCATGTAGCATCGATCGTGACAAGCCCTTTTTCCTTCGCTATTTTGCGCACTTCTGGCGAAACGCCGTGAGCAGTGAAAATAACGGTTCCTTTATCGACTTTTTTCAAAATCTCAAGTCGATTTTTTCCGTCTAACGTAATAATCCCTTCTTTTTCAAAGGCATCTGTTACATGTTTATTATGAACGATCATTCCTAAAATATAGATCGGTCTAGGCAGTGATTTATCCATTGCTGCATTTTTGGCTATCACCATTGCATCAACAACACCATAGCAGTATCCTCGAGGGGAAATTTTAATAACCTCCATGTTTTTTCCTCCTGATATTTAGTAAAGGAAAATAAAAAAGCCGTCAAGCGGCTTGACTATCTAACATCATTATACCTAACATGGAGGAAGAAAACAAAACACAATTAAATATATAGCTTAGGTTTTGATTCGCCCGACGTATTTTCATCTGAAGGGCTGTCATCGGCTGTCTGTTCCTTCAATCTTTTAGATGACGAATTTTCTTTTATATCATCTTCTTCGCTACTGTCTGTATCAGCATTTTTTAATTCTCTATAAATTTTGAACATTGCCGGGAGATTGCGGATCAGAGGACCGTATTGCTGAACCATCGGTGTGACTTGCTGAGCGACACCGAGAACTTTTTGGACATTCGTCAACATGTTTGAAAGATTGGCAGGGTTTGCTAAACTTTGAACAGCGCCGCTTGACGGTATACTTCCTGCATGCATTGTGCTCGATGGAAGAAAACGTGAAAAAAGCGATTGTAATCCTCCCCTAGGCGGAACAGGCCATTGCTGAACAGGGGGCTGCCCCCAAAAAGGATGGTAGCCTCCACCAAAAAAAGGGCGGATCAATGGCTGTTGCCGGAAGGGAGGAAAAGCACGATAAGGATGCATAAACTTTTCCCCTTTCTTTTCCTGTTTTACCTACATTAAACTATGCGGCTTTTTAGGAAAATGTTTTATTAAAATTGGAGTTTTTCCATTATATTGTTTATAATCAAAAAATGGGTTGATTGATTATGAAGGAGTTGTTTTGCAATGGCAGCTGACTTTAAAGATTTTCCATTTCAAAATTTTATTATAGATGCCGTTCAGTCGTTAGGTTTTAAAGAACCGACTGAAATTCAAGCACAAATGATCCCAATCATATTAAGAGGAGCAAGTGCCATCGGCCAATCACAAACAGGTACAGGCAAAACACATGCTTATTTGCTACCGTTAATCAACAGCATTTGCGGAGAGGAAAAGCGTGTTCAAGTTGTTGTTTTAGCACCGACGAGAGAGCTTGCGACTCAAATTTACGAAGAAGCGTTAAAAATCATAAAATTTGCCCCGCCAGAAAAAGAATTACATGCAAAACTTTTTATTGGCGGTACAGATAAAATGCGGGCGATCGAAAAGCTAAAAACTCAGCCCCATCTTGTGATCGGAACACCTGGCAGAATTCTTGATCTTGTCAAGGAAGGGGCGCTAGATTTATATTCGACAAAAAGCATAGTTGTGGATGAAGCCGATTTAATGCTAGATTTAGGCTTTATTTATGAGGTCGACCAAATAGCTAGTCGAATGAAAAAAGAACTGCAAATGCTTGTGTTTTCTGCCACCATTCCTGAAAAATTAAAGCCTTTTTTAAAAAAATATATGGAAAATCCTGAGTATGTTCATGTATCTCCAAAACAAGTACATGCCAAAAACATCACGCATGTCCTTGTTCCGCTGAGGCATCGAAACAAAATAGATCTTTTATACAATATGGTAGTTTCCTTAAACCCTTATTTAGCGTTAATTTTTGTGAATACAAAAGCGAATGCCCAAGATGTGGCATACGGTCTTGCCGAAAAGGGATTAAAGGTTGGGCAAATCCACGGCGGTCTTACCCCGCGTGAACGGAAAAAAGAAATGCGTCAAATAAAGGATCTTGCCTATCAAGTTGTAGTAGCAACTGATTTAGCTGCAAGAGGAATTGATATTGAAGGTGTTTCCCATGTAATCAATGCCGAGCTGCCGACTGATTTAGATTTTTATATTCACCGAACCGGAAGAACGGCTCGGGCTGGCTTTTCAGGATTTGCCTATACAATCTATGAAGACGATGATGAACAAATGCTGCAAAAGCTTGAAAAAATGGGGATAATCTTTGAAAATCGAGATATTGAAAACGGAATATGGAAAGCGCTCGATGACCGAAATCGCAGACAAAAAAGAAAAAAACAACCAATGGAAACAAACGCGATTATCGGAATCATCAAAAAGCCAAAATCGGTAAAACCAGGATACAAAAAAAAGATGAAAGAACAAATTGAAAAGCTAAAGAAAAAGCAAGCAAGAAAAAATAAATAAAAGGTTGTAAGGAGAGGAAAAACATGTTAAAAATTGGCTCGCATGTATCGATGAGCGGCAAGAAAATGTTGCTTGCGGCAAGTGAAGAGGCAGTTTCATACGGCGCTAATACGTTTATGATTTATACAGGAGCCCCGCAAAACACGAGAAGAAAAAAAATTGAAGATTTAAATATCGAAGCAGGTTTGGCGCATATGAAAGAGCATGGCATCGAAGAAATTGTCGTTCACGCACCATATATTATTAACATTGGCAATACAACAAATTTAGCGACCTTCCAGCTTGGCGTTGATTTTTTAAAATCGGAAATTGAGCGCACGGAAGCAATCGGTGCAAAACAAATCGTGCTCCATCCGGGAGCTCACGTTGGAGCCGGTGCAGAAGCCGGAATTAAAAAAATTATTGAAGGTTTAAATGAAGTGCTGGAGAGGGGGCAAAAAGTGCAAATCGCCCTTGAAACGATGGCCGGCAAAGGTTCAGAATGCGGAAGAACGTTTGAGGAGCTTGCGATGATCATTGATGGTGTTACCTACAATGAACATTTGTCCGTTTGTTTCGACACTTGCCATACTCATGATGCCGGTTATGATATTGTCAATGATTTTGATGGGGTTTTAAATCAATTTGATAAAATCATCGGTATCGACCGTTTGAAAGTTGTTCATATAAACGACAGCAAAAATCCGCGCGGGGCCCAAAAAGACCGTCATGAAAATATCGGATTCGGCCACATAGGATTTAAAGCAATCAATTATATCGTCCACCATCCGCAATTAAAAGACTTGCCAAAAATTTTAGAAACTCCGTATGTCGGTGACGACAAAAAAAATAAAAAGCCGCCTTATAAATTTGAAATTGACATGCTGAAGAATAAGACGTTTGATGAAAATGTTTTGGAAAAAATAGCGAATCAATAAAAAAGAACAAGCTCCCTTTTTTAGGGAACTTGCCTTTTTTATTTCCAATTGCCATTGAAGAATTGCAAAAATAATTGATTTGCTTTTTTGGCTGTTTCCGGCGAAGTGATTTTGGCAATTTGTTTTAACAAAGCAATTCTTTCTTCTTCATGAAACACGTTGATTTTTTTTCCCTGTACGAGTTGAAGCAGCTGTTTTGCTTCGTTAATCGAAATGGATATATCATATTGCTTTGCATATGACACAAGTTCTTCAGGTTTTAAACTGTTAATTTTTTGTTGAATAATTTTTTCAAATAAAATCAAAGATCTCGCCTCCCCTCTTATTCGTATGAACAGAGGGGAAGATAGTTGCCTTTTTTTAAAAAAAATGGGTGGAGAAAATGACATAAATATCGTCTCAGCAAAATTTTTATAATACAATATGATTAAAAAAAAAACTAGGAGGACGAGATGAGTAAAAAACATCATAAAAAAGAAAGCTTAAGACACATCATTTATCGATTGTTAATGATTGTGATCGGAGCTGTTCTGGCAGCCGTAAGCATCGAGCTGTTTTTAGTCCCAAATCATATGATTGATGGCGGTATCATCGGCATTTCGCTTATTTTAGACCACATATTTTCGAATCATATTAAAATCATTAATTTCGCAACATTAGTTATTGTGTTAAACCTTCCTTTTATGTATTCCGGTTATAAGCAGATTGGGAAGACATTTATGTTTTCGTCCATATTTGGCATCATTTGTTTGGCCATTGCGGAAAGGCTGGCCCATGATTTTGAGGTCTTTACTACAGAGCCTTTGCTAGCCACTGTATTTGGTGGTTTTTTGCTCGGTGCAGGAGTGGGACTTGTCATCCGACACGGAGGATCTCTGGACGGGACAGAAATTTTAGGAATTCTTTTAACGAAAAAAATTCCCTTTTCCGTTGGTGAAATCGTGATGTTTTTGAATATTTTCATTTTTGGAAGCGCAGCGTTTGTCTTCGGGATTGAGCAAGCCATGTATTCCATCTTTACATATTATATTGCCTTTAAAACAATTGATGCGGTTGTTCAAGGTCTTGATGAAACAAAGGCCGCCATCATTATATCTGATCATTACGATGAAGTGTCTGATGCTATATTGTCACGCTTAGGACGCGGAACGACAAAATTAAAGGGAAAAGGCGGATACACGGATACGGAAAAAGACGTCATTTATGCAGTTGTTACAAGGCTTGAAGTGGCAAAATTAAAATCGATTGTACATGAGATTGACCCGAACGCGTTTATTACCATTATGAATACACAAGAAACGAAAGGCGGAAAATTTAAATCTGCCATCCATTAATCAACACATTGAAGTAGAGGGAGAACACATTTTTCTTTACAAATGTGCTCTTCTCCTGTATACTTTAATGATAAAAATAAATCGTAATGATTCCTAATTAAATAGGTGAGAAGCATGGGGGAAAAAATAGTAGAAGTAAAGAACCTTTTTTTTCAATATGAGAGAAAATATGTGCTCGAAAATATCAATATTTCCATTGAAAAAGGAGCATTTTTAGGTTTAGTTGGGCCGAACGGCTCCGGAAAATCGACATTATTGAAATGTCTGCTTGGGCTTTTAAAGCCTCAGAAAGGGACGATTCATTTATTTGGTGAAGATATTCATCAATTTAACGATTGGCATAAAATTGGCTACGTTTCTCAAAAGGCAAACAGCTTTAACTCTTCGTTCCCAGCTACTGTTTTTGAAGTAGTAGCGAGCGGCTTGACTCCCAAACTCGGTTTGTTTAAAAAAATGAAAAAAGCTGATCGGGAAAAGGTAATGGAAGCGATCCGGGCAGTTGGAATGGAAAAGGCAGTTCACCAAAATATCGGTGAGCTTTCAGGAGGACAGCAGCAAAGGGTATTTATTGCTCGCGCACTTGTCAGTGAACCTAAATTATTGATTTTAGATGAACCAACTGTAGGTGTAGATAGTCAGACAGTCAATCATTTTTATCAGCTTTTGCATCATTTGAATAAAGAATTGGAAATCACATTAATACTTGTTACCCATGATATTGGAGCTATTACAGATAAAGTTACGCATGTTGCTTGCTTGAACAAACAACTTTATTTCCATGGAAATAAAGACGAATTTGAACGCCTGAAAGAAACGGAATTGACCTCATTGTACGGGCATCCAGTTCAGTTAATAACGCATGATCATGAGTAGATGGAGGAAATGAAGATGTTTAGCAGTATTTTACAATTTGAGTTTTTGCAAAATGCATTTCTTTCAGGTATTTTAATCGGTTTTATCGCACCTCTTTTAGGTGTTTTTGTGGTGGTCAGACGATTATCACTAATTGCAGATGCACTGAGTCATGTGACCTTGGCTGGAATTGCGGGCGGTCTTTTTTTATCTTCAAAAATATCCTTCTTTTCTTCATTGAATCCAATTTATGTAGGAATGGGTTTTTCTGTTTTAGGCTCACTTGTGATTGAAAAGCTACGAGCTTTTTATAAATTTTATGCGGAATTGGCCATTCCGATAATTATGTCGGCTGGGATCGGTTTTAGCGTTGTATTTATCTCTTTGGCAGACGGGTTTAATACAGATCTTTTTAATTACTTATTTGGAAGTGTTAGTGCGGTTTCTAGGACGGATTTATATATTATTACTGGTGTTGCAGCGTTGGTTATTTTGTTGATCGTATTGTTTTATAAGGAATTGTTTTTACTGTCGTTTGATGAAGAATATGCATCTGCATTAGGGCTGCCGGCAAAAGGCTTGCATCTTTTGTTTATTTTAACAGTTGCCCTAGTGATAAGCGTTTCCATGAGAGTTGTTGGAATTTTGTTGGTTTCCTCGCTTATGACCCTTCCTGTTGCTGCAAGCATTAGAATAGCAACCGGTTTTAAAAAGACAATTTTTCTTTCCGTTATAATAGGAGAAGCTTCCGTTTTAATCGGTTTAGTATTATCTTATTATTTAGATATTGCTCCGGGAGGAACAATTGTCATTTTAGAGGTATTGGCTTTGATTTTTTCCATTATTTTGTCAAAAGCTAGGAGGGGCAAAATATGAATGTCGAACAAGCTTTACAATATTTAAAAGAAAAGGGATATAAATATACATCCAAAAGGAAAGAAATGCTTCAACTAATTGCCGATTCTGATAAATATTTGACAGCTAAAGATGTTTTGGAAAAAATGAATAAGCGCTATCCCGGTTTAAGTTTTGATACGATTTACCGGAATTTATCATTGTTTGCAGAGTTGGGTATATTGGAAACGACAGAGCTTTCAGGTGAAAAGCACTTTCGCTTTCATTGTGACTTAGGACATCATCACCACCATTTTATTTGCATGGAATGCGGAAAAACGAAAGAGATCGAATCATGCCCAATGAATACGATAGAGGAGTATTTGGACGGATATAAAATTAATGGACATAAATTTGAAATTTATGGGTTATGCCCGAATTGCCATGAACAAACCTTGTGAAATTTGATCACAAGGTTTGTTTTTTTATGGGAATTCATGATAAGAAGGGATGAACTCGAGTTTTGTCATTTCTTAAAAAAAGAATAAAATTTCACAAATAGTAAAAAAATAAAGGATCAACATATTGCTTCCCGTCCTCTGATCCAACATTAGATCCTATTTGAAAACATTTCCATAATAATGGGAATTGATTTGCTTATACTATAAATGCTCCTATCTTTTGAAAGCGAGGGATATGGCAATGGCAAACAAAAATTTCCCACATGCCGGCAAATCAACTGAAATAAATGCCATTCAGGAAAACCGAAATTTTGAAAACCGGAATAATGAAAACCGAGATTATCTAGAAGAAACTGCGGCAGAAGCTGGAGCAGTTGAATCTAGAAATACAAATGAAACATATAATTATAATAATGACGCCGATGAAGCTGGCGGCCGCAATTTAGGATGGCTGGCGCTGGCACTATCGATTATTTCTTTATTTGTTTTGCCCGTTTTATTAGGAGCAACGGGTATCATTATTGGGTTTATCGCCCGTCGGCGCGGTGCGGAAAATCTGGGAGCATGGGCGATCGGAATAGGTATCGTTTCCTTGCTGCTTGGAATTTTCGTATTGCCGTTTTTTTAACAAAAACAAAAAGCTTGGGGCATCCGCTCCAAGCTTTAAACTTTTTCCTTTTCTTGTTTTTTGAAATATTCTTCAGCGATTAAATCCACTTCTTTTTTTAATTCTTCGACCATTGTTTCTTCCGGAACTTTCCGAACAATTTTTCCTTTTCTAAAAAGCAATCCTTCGCCTCGTGCACCAGCAATTCCAATATCGGCTTCTCTCGCTTCGCCTGGACCGTTTACTGCGCATCCTAAAACAGCTACTTTGATTGGCGCACGAATTTTTGAAATATATTCTTCGACTTCATTCGCGATTTTAATGAGATCTATTTCAATTCTTCCGCATGTAGGGCATGAAATAAGTGTTGCTGCATTGGCAGCCAGGCCGAATGATTTCAGCAATTCTCGGGCAACCTTCACCTCTTCGACGGGATCAGCGCTTAATGATATACGCAAAGTATTGCCGATGCCTTTGCTTAAAATGGCTCCAAGGCCGGCAGCGCTTTTGATTGTCCCCGCAAACAAAGTGCCAGATTCGGTAATCCCTAAATGGAGAGGATAATCAAACGCCTTTGCAGCTTTTTCATATGCTTCGATTGAAAGCCGTACATCAGACGCTTTTAAAGAAACGATAATATCGTGAAAATCAAGATCCTCTAAAATTTTTATGTGATGCAATGCACTTTCAACCATTCCGTCAGCAGTAGGATAGCCGTACTTTTCTAAAATCCTTTTTTCAAGTGAACCGGCGTTTACTCCAATTCTGATTGGAATGTTTCTTTCTTTCGCAGCCTTCACAACGGCTTCTACTTTTTCCCTTCGCCCGATGTTCCCCGGGTTAATCCGTATTTTATCTGCTCCGCCTTCAATCGCTTTTAAAGCGAGCCGGTAATCAAAATGTATATCGACAACTAGAGGAATGTTAATGCGTTTTTTGATTTCTGGAATTGCATTTGCAGCCCGTTCATCAGGACAAGCAACTCGAACGATTTGACAACCTGCTTCTTCCAGTCTGTGAATTTCTTTTACTGTGGCTTCAACATCATGCGTTTTCGTTGTGGTCATGCTTTGAATGACTACTTCATTATTTCCGCCAATTTGAATGTTGCCTACTTTGACTGGACGTGTTTTCGTACGATGTGTGATTTCGCCCACGTTTATCGCTCCTTAAATATAAATACGTTTGATGGAACATTTGCCATCCTATGATATTGTACCAATCATAGCCAAGCAATGACAAGAATTAAAAACTTTTAACTAATTGTTATATAAGGGGAATTTGTATGTTTTTCCTGCCTGTATACTGTACACATCTTCATTTGAATTTAATTCCCCAAAATCTTTAATAATCTCTTCAATGCTTGCTGGAACAGGCTTATTGTGTATTTTTTCAACAATGGAAAGAACCGTATCTCCTTCCTTCACTTTTACCTTCATAAATTGTTCTTCAGCATGCTGTTCATTTTGTATGGAAGATACAGGTAATGTACCGTTTTTTAAATCATAATAAATAACAAAACTGAAAAAGATAACTAGTAAAGCGGAAAATAAACGTTTCATCTCTATGTTCCCCCGTTTTGTTCTTTATTAACATATATGTTTTTTTATGTACAAACATACCAATTATGTCTTTGCTGGCATACACAAGTGAAAAGTTAGCAAGTTCGGAGGACCTGGGGAGAAATCAACATCTCTTTTCTCGCTTGAGACAAGCTGCTGAAGCTGTTGCAAAGCGAGTTCGATGCTTTTTTCGATCTTTCTTCCTTCTCAAATGGAAAATTTATACAGATTAAAACTTTCAGGCAATGCGGGCTCAAATTTATGAATTCAGATCCTTTCCAGCTATTCTTTCCGAAAATATGTTCAAGCTGAAGCCAGTGCCTGAATTAATGCGAGAGGGAAGCTCAGTTAAACCTAAAGGATAGAAGAGGCAGCTTTACGATCGAAGAGCATTTTGAAAACGTCCAAGATATTCTTCGGTTTAACGCATTCCCTGCTGTCAAACAATGAATTCATGCATCAATTCGAGTAAACGAAGGGAGATAAATATGAGAGAGCATATCATCATTATGTTATTAGGGATGCTTCCGTTTATGATGGTGCTAGGCAATTCGATGCTGATCCCGATATTGCCGGAGTTTGGACAAGCGCTTGAAATTACAGCTGCACAGACGAGCTTTATTTTAAGCATATTTAATATACCTGCAGCGATCATCATCCCAATTGTAGGTTTCCTTTCCGACCGTTACGGCCGAAAAACATTTATTTTATGGTCGCTTTTATTGCTGATCATAGGGGGGGCTATCTGTTTTTTCAGCGGTTTTGTCAACAAATCTATTGCTTTTTGGACATTGTTAGCTGGGCGTTTGGTGCAAGGGCTTGGCACAGGAGGAATATCGTCTCTAGCCATGTCATTAGCAGGAGACATGTTTACGGACGAAAAACGGGATCGAGCTCTTGCCGTTTTAGAAGTGTTCAACGGAACTGCAAAAGTAGCCGCTCCCATTTTAGGGGCTTTGTTAGCCCTTGTAGCATGGTATTTTCCATTCATTCTTTTCCCTATTATTGGAACTCTCTTGCTTTTTTTCATTCTTTTTTTTATAAAGACTTCTCCATCAGGCGAGGAAAAAATATCGCTTCACGAATATGTGCAAAGAATAGCTGATGTGTTAAAGGTGCAAAAAGTGCGATTGTTATCTCTTTACCTGTATGGCGGTACAAGTATGTTTTTGCTTTTTGGGCTGCTGTATTACTTAGCCTATTTAATTGAAGAGTTATATCATATCGATGGATTCTTTAAAGGATTTGTATACTCTTTTCCGTTAGGCGCATTATCTATATCGTCTTATTGGACAGGAAAGCGATTGGACTATGTAAAAAACCGTTTTCTTTTTTTATTGGTAGGGATGTTCATGACGTTTTTATCATTTTTCAGTTTTTTGATTTTTCAACAGTTTTCGCTATTTTTGTTTTTTATCACTATTTCATTTGGCGGCTTAGGTTTTGTGCTGCCGGTTATTAATTCGTTGATTATATCAAGTGTTGATGATGCAGAAAGAGGGATTGTAGTTAGCTTATACGGGATGGCGCGTTTTTTAGGGGTTGCGCTCGGACCGGTTGTTTTTAGCTTGTGGATTGGCAATGAACAGTTGTTGTTTAAGCTTTTATTTTTTATGTTGTCGCTCGTTCAATGTTTACTCCTATACGTATTTAAAAATGATTGGAAAATAGTATGTAGCAAAATGTGGAGGAATTTACAATAAAAATAAAAAAACTTTAAATTCCCTTAATAATCTTTTGTCATAATGCTGTTAAGCTTATAAAGGGGGAAATCATAATAGTGAAAAAGAAGAGAAAGAACATGTCGATAGGAGAGCGAATACCTCTATCTGTAAGATTGATTTTGTTTGCGCTCATACTTCTTATTAGTTCGATAACTGTTGTCGGTTATACTGCTTACCAAAAAGCAAGTGAAACAACTTTTAATTTGATAGAGGATCGATTAAAAAGGGAAGTATATATGACAGAGATTGCTGCCAGCAATCTTCTGTATGCTTATGTAAATAGCTCTGATGATTTTTTCGAAAGATTTGATAAAGAAGTCGTTCAAAGGCAATCCTCCCAGCTGATTCAGGACGGTTTAAATGCTGACTTTTTTTTCGTTCGAAATGAAAAGGCCACACCATTTTCGGTTAGCGTTAAAACAAAAACTCAAATCCCAGCTGAAATTGTAAAGGAAATAACGAAAAAAAATAGCGGAATTATTCATAAATCTTTCAATGGACAAGATTATACGTTGGCCTTTAAAGAAATGCAGGAATTGAAAGGAATTTTTTTGCTTGCCGTTCCGACAGAAAGCTATATTAAGCCTGTGCATGAACTAGCTTACAATACAATCTGGATTGGAATAATCAGCGTCTTTTTTATGATGGGAATATTGTTTTTAGCTGTCAGAAGTATGACAAAACCGTTGACGATTTTGAGGGAAAAAATGAGAAAAATGCGTGAAGGAGATATTCAGCTTGATTTAAACATAAATACAAATCTTCCAGAAATCCTTTCGCTCATCAAAAGCTTTAAGCAATTGGCAGGCTATTTGGGGATGATGATTCAAAGGATTAATACCACAACAGAAAATTTGTTTTCGACAGGCCGGAAGCTTAAACACTCTTCTGATGACGTATTAACATTACATACGAATCTTGTTGAAGCGATTGAAATGGTGAAAAACGGTGCGCAGCAAACAGCTTCAAGCTCTGAAGAAAGCGCAAAAGTATTTCATTCCATGAAAAATACAGTTCAAACTGTGCTGGAGAGAATAGAGCGCCTTTTCTCAAGCGCACAAGGCATGAACCGATCAGCCAACACGGGAGAACAAAATATGAGACAGATGATCGAATCGTTAAATCGCTTTGAAAAAGAGTGCAAAACTATGTCTAAAACGATCCAAAGTGTTCGAGATCATTCGACGGCGATTGAAAAGGTTGTGGAAATGATATATGCAATATCTGAGAAAACAAAGCTATTGTCATTAAATGCAACAATTGAAGCAGCAAGAGCTGGAGAAGAAGGCAAAGGATTTGCTATCGTTGCTGAGGAAGTCCGAAAATTGGCTGAACAGTCATCCAAAGCGACGGAAGACATAGCACAGTCTGTAAAAATGATGCATGATATTTCTCAGAGCGCTTATCAGCAGTTTAAGCTAATTTTGGAGCTTGTGCAAAACCATTTAGAAGTTGCAGGTAAATCGCGGCTTTCATTTGATCAACTAGTAGATGAGATTGGAAAAGTGAATGAAATATTGTCTGAAACAAGACACAGCTTACATACTTTAGATGATTGGCTCCCTAAAATGGAGCAATCTGCTGAAAATTTTTTATCAGTCTCTCAAGAAACGTTCGCCAGTGCAGAGCAAATGCAATCTGTCGCAAAAGTACAGATGGAACAAATTCGCGAAACCCATGCTATTGGACTAACTTTAATGGAACTGTCCGAATCTCTAAAGTCCACTACAAACAAATTTCAGTTTAAATCATAGTGTTAATAACCCCTTAAGGCAGAGTTGGAAATTCTGCCTTAAGGGGTTTTTTATGCAGCTTTTATTGGTTGTTTCGGGCTCGGGATTTCTTTTAATACAAGATATAAAACAGTTATATGTACAAACCAGTTTATATAAAGAGCAAAGGATATATCGATGAGAAAAAAGTTCATAATGGCAAAAAACACGGTTGCAAGCGTGACGCTGTAGGCTGAAATAGTCCAAAGCTGTTTAAAATTTAATCTTTTTCCCATCCTCTTTTTAAACAACAGCCCGACAATAGCTAAAAACGTAATTTCCACAAATTTAGAAGTGGCTGACATCGCAAATAGTGTGACAGATATCACGGGAATGATAATCGGAGCAACTTCAGACAGCTGTTTGATGGCAGCTGTCAAATCCTCTTTTGTTATCTCTGTTTCCTGAAAAAAGTTATACTCGAGCTGCTGCATTGTGCCATTGGAAACGAAAACAAATTCATTCGATAAGATGCCGATGACGTTTTCCTGCCATTTCAAGTCATCCCTTGTGAAAGTTCCTTTTGGGTCAAAAATAATTGTATATTGATCATGCTTTGCTTTCACAACCGCATTTTCCTCGGATTTTAAAGTTCCGTTATGAATGGTGAATTCAGGGATTTTTTCATTTATCGTTTGGTCAAGCCCGTTTATAGCATTTACAATAGCTAAGTTTAAATATATGCAATTGGGCAGGGCGGCAAGAAAGGCCAATAAAAATCCATAAAGAATGGGTTTGCCGATTTTTTGAAATCTAGTAAGAGCGATTGTTTTTGGAGAGTATATGCTTTTAAAAAGGAGGACAAATAAATTCATTGATCGAAACACTTCCTTTTATAACATTTCTATTTGATTGTACCAATGAAACAAAAATAATGAAAATAAGTTATATAGGCGATTCGGCAATAAGAATAACAATTGTGAACAAAATGTAAAATTTTTTTGTTAAATTTAAAATATAAAAGTAACATGTGTGGGAGGGACATGTTAAAAATTAATTTTATTTGCGGGGCATATCGGTTTCGTCCATTATTATAGACAGAAGCTGCAGGAGCCTGCACCGATTGCAAAATAAAAAAATTGGATTTGAAGGAATTTGGTAATGGGAAATGTAAACGTTTCTTTTTCAAAAATGATTTAACCGTTAATATATTTGGAAAAATAAGGAGGTGAAACGAGTGGATGTAGATGTTCAAAAAATATTATTTGAATTTCTTGGCGGGATTGGAATTTTTTTATTTGCGATTAAAAGTATGGGAGAAGGTATGCAAAAATTCTCCGGAGATAAATTACGAGATATTTTGGATAAGTTTACGACAAACCCTATTATGGGTATTTTTGCTGGGATGTTTGTGACAATGTTAATTCAATCAAGCAGCGGTACAACTGTTTTAACGGTTGGTCTCGTTTCTGCCGGCTTCATGAGCTTAAAGCAAGCAATAGGCGTGATCATGGGAGCAAATATCGGAACGACTGTTACGGCATTTATTATCGGATTCGATATCGAAGCTTATGCCTTGCCAATTTTATTTATAGGTTCTGTTCTTTTATTTTTTTCTAAAAACAAAAAAATAAACAGCATCGGGCAGGTGATCTTTGGATTTGGCGCTTTGTTTTTTGGGCTTGAATTGATGGGAGACGGCATGAAGCCGTTAAGATCATTAGAAATTTTTCATGACTTGACTGTCAGCATAAGTGCAAATCCGCTGCTTGGCGTTGTAATTGGAACCGTTTTTACAATCATCGTTCAAAGTTCAAGTGCGACGATTGGGATTTTGCAAATGATGTTTTCACAAGGGTTAATTGATCTCAACGCTGCGCTGCCTTTATTATTCGGTGATAATATCGGAACAACCATCACAGCAGTTTTGGCATCAATTGGAGCATCGATTGCTGCCAAACGGGCTGCTTTGACGCATGTAATGTTTAATTTAATCGGAACGGCAATTTTTCTAATTATTTTACCAATTTTCAAATATTTTATCGAATCATTGCAAGCCCATTTGTATTTAAATCCTGAAATGACCATTGCCTTTGCTCATGGAATATTTAATGTTGTCAATACGATCGTTCAAGCGCCGTTCATCGGTGCACTTGCACTGCTTGTCACAAAAGTTATACCTGGTGAAGATTTAGCGATAGAGTATAAAGCGAAGCATTTGGATCCAATTTTTATTGAACAGTCACCAACCATTGCTTTAGGGCAAGCGAAGGAAGAAGTGCTTCGGATGGGTCAATATGCATCATTAGGGCTAGAGGAAACGAGACAATTTTTGATGACAAATCAGCAGAAGCACGCACAAATGGCGATGCAGCTTGAAGAGGCGATCAATAATTTAGATAGGAAAATAACAGATTATCTCGTATTGATTTCTGGAAAAGATATGTCGCAAAATGATTCACGCCGACATTCCATTTTAATGGATACTGTTCGAGATATTGAACGAATCGGCGACCATTTTGAAAATATAGTGGAGCTTATTGATTATAAAAATAATAATAAAGTCACCATTACTGAGCAGGCATTGGAAGATTTATTGGAAATGTTTGAAATTACCTTGCAAAATGTGAAGGATGCGATCGACGCTTTAGATGATAACGATGTTGTATTAGCAAAAAAAGTATTGAAATCTGAAGAAAAAATCGATAGAATGGAACGCACTTTACGCAAAAAACATATTATCCGCATTAATGAAGGGATTTGTACCGGACAAGGCGGAATAGTATATGTAGATATTATCAGCAACTTAGAACGAATTGGCGACCACTCGGTGAATATTGCGGAAGCTGTTTTAGGATACCGTCAATAATCGTTTCAAGTGGATTAAATTGTTCATTGATTTCTAATTTATAGGAGGATAAGCAAATGGATGTAATCATTTGGATTTTGATCATTGCTCTTTTTATCTTATCTTTTGTCGGGCTGCTTTTCCCCATTTTACCGTCAGCGTTATTGATTGTAGCAGCCTTTTTTATCTATGGGATTTGTTTTAGCTTCAGCCAGTTAACCATTTCATTTTGGGTTGTTGAAAGTATGTTCATCATTCTTTTATTCCTATCGGATTATTTGGCAAATATGGTAGGAGTTAAACGGTTTGGTGGAAGTAAAGCAGCCGGCTGGGGAAGTACGATTGGTTTAATTGCCGGGCCATTTATCATCCCGTTTGTTGGCATTATTTTAGGACCTTTTTTAGGGGCTGTTGCGGCAGAGCTTCTCGTACACCGCAAAACATTTAGCGAGGCTGTAAAGGTTGGAGTCGGTTCTTTATTGGGGTTGTTGGCGAGCACAGTAGCAAAAGGGCTGATTCAGCTGTTGATGATCATTCATTTTCTTTATACAATATTCTAAATTAGCCATTGACTTCAACAGCTATTTAGTGATAATTTACTTATGTGTTTGAAAAAGGACCCTTAGCTCAGCTGGTTAGAGCAGACGGCTCATAACCGTCCGGTCGCAGGTTCGAATCCTGCAGGGTCCATAAAATTAGTCGAATAATGTAACCGCTTTTTTAATTGCACATTAATTGCATCATTTTAATAAGTTTGGTAATCTGAATATGAAAGCTTCAAGGCAGAAAGCATTTAGTACATATTAATCATTAAGGAGGAGATTCATTATGGCTTATGAATTACCTAAATTGCCATACGACTATGATGCATTGGAACCTCATATTGACAAAGAAACAATGACGATTCACCACACAAAACATCATAACACATATGTGACGAACTTGAACGCTGCTTTGGAAGGTCAAACTGAACTTTTATCTAAAAGTGTAGAAGACTTAATCTCTAATTTAGACGCTGTTCCTGAATCTGTTCGTACAGCTGTTCGAAATAATGGTGGAGGACATGCAAATCACAGCTTGTTCTGGACCATCCTCTCACCGAATGGAGGCGGCGAGCCAACTGGAGAATTAGCAGAAGCAATTAACAAAAAATTTGGAAGTTTTGAAGCTTTTAAAGAAGAATTTGCTAAAGCTGCTGCTGGTCGTTTTGGCTCCGGCTGGGCATGGTTGGTTGTAAACAACGGCGAGCTTGAAATTACAAGCACTCCAAACCAAGACAATCCTCTTATGGAAGGGAAAACTCCAATTTTAGGTCTTGATGTTTGGGAGCATGCTTATTACTTAAAATACCAAAACCGTCGTCCTGAATATATTGCAGCGTTTTGGAATGTTGTGAATTGGGATGAAGTGGCAAAACGCTACAGCGCTGCAAAATAAACTGTTACAAGAGGCTGAGATATTCGAATCTCAGCCTTTTTTTATTTGTCGCGCCCAGCTAAGCTGTTATCTGCTAGTTGGTGCAAGTCCAACTCGAGTAAATGCCAGGACGCTCGGTAGCTGACAGGCAACTGGTGGAGAAACTAGACCTTGAAATCAACACAGAAAAATCCAAACTGGTCAGCCTATGGGACGACACAAACGGATTTGACTTTCTGGACAGCCCCTTGAAATCAGTTTTCTACTCTACTATTTTTTGGAAATGACTGGCATAATTCGCGTTTCAGCGGTTTCTGTGCATTTTTTTGAGGTTGATCACTGAAAGGTAACGAAAACACCTTTCTTTATACATAACTCCCCTTTAGCTAGGAAAAATAGTAGTAGCAAGTAAAGGGGAGTTTTATATGATAAACGTCAAAAAATGGATTGGATCAAGAAAAACAGACCATGATTTCATGCTGCTGTTGATGATCGGCGGTTTTTATTCATTAAGCATTGCACTTTCGAATACGTTCGTAAATGTTTATTTATGGAAACAGTCAGGGGAATTGATTGATTTAGGATTATACAATTTATTTATTGTCATTTTTCAGCCGCTTGCTTTCATTATTGCTGGGAAAGTATCCAAAAAAATTGATCGAGTCGTTGTACTTCGCCTAGGAGTGTCCTTTTTAGCCGCATTTTTTCTAACCGTTTTAGTTTTAAAAGATCAAGCTGTCAACTACATGTATTTGTTAGGTGCAATCATTGGCATCGGCTACGGTTTTTATTGGCTGGCCTTTAATGTGTTGACATTTGAAATTACTGAACCGGAAACACGGGACTTTTTTAATGGCTTTCTTGGGATATTAACTTCCCTTTCAGGGATGGTTGGACCGATGTTAGCCGGTCTGATTATTTCAAGACTTACAAATACTATTGGGTATAAAGTGATTTTTGCAGTTTCGTTAATGTTATTTACTGTTGCTGTCATGTTGAGCTTCTTTTTTACGTCTAGAAAAGCTCACGGAGATTACATTTTATTGAAAATCATTCAAGAAAGAAAAAGAAACAAAAATTGGAGATTAATTACAAACGCTCATGTGTTTCAAGGATTGCGTGAAGGAACATTTACATTTTTCATTAATGTGTTTGTATACATCGTGACCAAAAGTGAGATGGCTTTAGGTACATTTAGTTTTCTAAATTCTTTCGTAGCCTTTTTCACTTATATTGTGGCTTCTCGGTGGATCACGAAAAAAATGAGGAAAAAAGCTATTCTAGCCGGCGGGCTTATGCTATACTTTTCCTTGTTTCTCATTTTATTTCAAATTTCCTATGAAAGATTGTTAATATATGCTATTGCAATCGGAATTGCCTATCCAATTTTGCTTGTTCCGTACTCTTCGATCACGTATGATGTGATTGGAAAAGGGTGGAATATTGCGCAAGCAAGGATCGAATATATTGTTGTTCGAGAAATTTTTTTAAATGCAGGAAGAATCCTATCGATCCTCTTTTTTATTTTTACAGTTGCTTTGACAAATGAAACAAAAACCATTCCTTTTTTATTGCTCTTAATAGGTTCAGGCCATGCGTTCATATATCTGTTTGTTAAACAAATTAGGCTGAAAGAAAGCAACCGCCCGTTAAAACAAGAAAAGCGCATACACAGGCCAAATCTAGCGGATGGAGAGAAGGGATAAAATAAATGCGGAATGCCGTTTACGCAGCATCAGCTGTTCTTTATACACACAAAAAACAAGCTTTACAAAAGCTTTACATTCTATTAAAACTTGTTTAATACTTGAAAGTTAATCTTATATACGTAAGATGAGATCACGAAATAATAGGGGGAAGTAACCGAATGAAAAATTTTAAATTTTTGGCGTCATCCATTATGATCAGTTCTGTATTAGCTTTTACAGCAGCCTGCGGTAATTCGGATGATGCAAACACAAATGGTTCAAACTCCGGACAGCAATCATCTTCAGAAAGCGGATCAAGCGAGCAAAAATTAGAAGGTGAAATCGCTATTGATGGATCATCAACTGTTGGTCCGATAATGGAAGCTGTTTCTGAAGAATTTGCTGCAGAACATCCTGATGTAAAAGCTCCAATTGGAATTTCAGGAACAGGCGGAGGCTTTGAAAAATTTACAGCTGGTGAAACTGATATTTCTAACGCATCTCGCCCAATTAAAGACGAAGAGAAAAAAGTTGCTGAAGAAAATGGTATTGAATATACAGAATTCAAAATTGCTTTTGACGGTTTATCCGTTGTTGTAAACAAAGAAAATGACTGGGTCGATAAACTTACGATCGAAGATTTAGCAAAAATTTGGAAAGGCGAGCCGAAAAAATGGTCTGACATCAACCCTGAGTGGCCGGATGAAAAAATTAAATACTTCTCGCCTGGTACAGATTCCGGTACGTATGATTATTTTGATGAAGTTGTTTTAGGCGGTGAGCCGATTGTAAAAGATGCGACATTGTCCGAAGACGATAACGTACTTGTAAAAGGAGTCGCTAACGATAAAAATGCAATAGGTTATTTCGGCTATGCATACTATTTAGAAAATAAAGACCAGTTGAAAGTTGTACCGATTGTAAACTCTAAAGGGGAAGCAGTCGAGCCGACAAATGAAACGATTGAAAAAGGAACTTATGAACCGCTTTCCCGTCCGCTATTCTTTTATGTGAACAACAAATCATTAAAAGAAAAGCCGCAAGTGTATGAATACGTGAAGTTTGCCTTGGAAAACGCTGGGCAATTGGCAGAGGAAGTTGGCTATGTAAAACTTCCGCAAGAGCAATATGATGAACAGTTAAAAACGCTTGAAGGTTTAAAATAAAAATAAATAGACTGGTTGGATGAGAAGCATCCTTGCTTCTCATCTTCCTATGGGCATGAAAGGGGTTTTCATGATGGCTTTATCTGCAGGAAAATCGGTTCGGGAAATGATCAAAGAGAAAAAAACAAAAAAATCCACGCGCGATTTTATGGAAAAAATGGTCCCAGCCGTTTTATTTGTTGCAGCAGCTATTTCCATCTTAACAACTATCGGAATCATTGCTACTCTTGCTACAGAAACAATCATGTTTTTTTCACGAGTTTCTTTTTTTGAATTTATCACTGAAAAAGAATGGTATCCGTTTTTAAAAGATGATGCCTCATATGGAATCATGGCTCTTGTTTCTGGCACGCTTTTAGTAACGGTTATTGCCATGATTGTTGCGCTTCCAGTCGGTCTTGCATCTGCTATTTTTTTGAGTGAGTATGCGTCAGATCGGACAAGAAGGATTATCAAACCGATTTTAGAGGTTTTGGCAGGAATTCCAACTATTGTATATGGTTTTTTTGCTCTGACGTTTGTTACTCCTCTCTTGCAAAAATTGATCCCTGATATTGGCTTTTTCAATGCATTAAGCCCGGGCATTGTTGTTGGAATTATGATTATTCCGATGATTGCTTCCCTTTCAGAAGATGCGATGAGCTCTGTTCCGAATTCCATTCGAGAAGGCGCACTTGCTTTAGGTGCGACAAAATTTGAGGTGGCTTTAAAAGTAGTACTTCCTGCTGCCACATCGGGAGTCGTTGCCTCGTTCGTACTAGGAATTTCCCGTGCGATTGGCGAAACAATGATTGTCACATTGGCTGGAGGAGCCACTCCAAAATTAACGTTTGATCCAACTGAATCTATTCAAACGATGACGGCTTATATCGTTCAAGTCAGCACGGGCGATGCGGGATACGGAACAACAATCTATTACAGCATTTATGCTGTCGGGGCCACGCTTTTTGTCTTTACAATGCTGATGAATTTATTAGCTCAATTTATCTCGCGCCGATTCAGGGAGGAATATTAACATGAAGTACATTGATCAAACGGTTGTTCGAAAAATGATGGGCAAAAGGGCCATGAAAAATCGTTTTTTTCAAACACTGTTTTTTGTATCTACCATCTTCGCTTTAGTAGTCCTTGCTATTCTGTTATACCGAATATTCACTCAAGGAATTAGTTATGTAACACCGGAGTTTTTCCAAAATTTTGCCTCTAGAAGAGCTTCTGCATCAGGAATAAAAGCAGCCCTGGTCGGCTCAATTTGGGTTATGGGAGTGGTCATTCCAATTTCCCTCCTGCTTGGTGTAGGAACAGCTATCTATTTAGAGGAATATGCGAAAAAAAATAAACTTACAAATTTTATTCAGGCGAATATTTCGAATTTGGCGGGTGTCCCATCTATTGTTTTTGGTTTGTTGGGGCTTACAGTATTTGTTCGGGGAATGGATTTAGGCAGAAGCATTTTGGCAGGCGGTTTAACGATGAGTTTATTAATATTGCCAGTTATTGTCGTGGCGGCACAAGAAGCGATCCGTTCGGTTCCGAAAGAGTTACGTGAAGCTTCTTATGGAATGGGAGCAACAAAATGGCAAACAATTTATCGAATTGTTCTTCCAGCTGCAATTCCTGGAATTCTTACCGGAAGCATTTTAGCTTTTTCACGAGCTATTGGAGAAACAGCCCCTCTTCTTGTGGCGGGTGCATTTGTATTTGTTAACTATTTACCAGAGAATTTATTAAGCTCCTATACGGTTATGCCGATTCAAATTTACAATTGGGCGTCGCGACCTCAAGCAGAATTTCAAAATGTAGCAGCTGCCGGAATCATTGTGTTGTTTATTTTCTTAATAGTAATGAATTCGGTTGCGGTGTTGATTCGAAACAAATTTCAAAAGCGTTATTAAATGGGTTTTCCTAAAAGGATGAAGGAGGTTTTTATTTTGGCAATTACTGAATTGAAAAAAACTGAACTGAAAAAAGAACAAGAAATTGTTTATGAACAAAATAGCGAAGACAAGAATGAAAAGAAAATTGTCTATAAAACGAACGGCTTAAATTTATGGTACGGTGATGATCAAGCTCTAAAAAACATTGATTTAGACATTTATGAAAATGAAGTAACTGCAATCATCGGTCCTTCTGGGTGCGGAAAGTCGACTTATATCAAAACATTGAATCGAATGGTCGAGCTGATTCCATCCGTTCGAATCAACGGTGAAATATTATATCGCGGAAAAAATATATTTGATAAATCTTATCGTGTTGAAGAACTGCGCACTCAAGTCGGCATGGTTTTCCAAAAGCCGAACCCGTTTCCGAAATCTATTTATGACAATATTGCGTATGGACCGAGAATACACGGCATCCGTGATAAAAAAATATTGGATGAAATCGTCGAAAAAAGTTTAAGAGGCGCGGCTATATGGGATGAAGTAAAAGATCGGTTGAAGGAAAACGCGTATGGCCTGTCAGGAGGACAACAGCAGCGTTTATGTATTGCGCGTTGTTTAGCAATTGAACCTGATGTGATTTTGATGGACGAACCAACGTCAGCGCTTGATCCGATTTCTACGTTGAAAATTGAGGAATTGGTTCAAGAATTAAAGAAAGATTACAGCATTATTATTGTAACGCATAACATGCAGCAAGCTGCACGTATATCTGATAAAACTGCCTTTTTCTTAAACGGAGAAGTTATCGAATTTGGCGAAACCGACCAAATCTTTTCTAATCCGTCAGATAAGCGGACGGAAGATTATATTACAGGACGCTTCGGATAATAATTGTTTTGAATAACACGGTTCATGTTGGAGGAAAAAAAATGAGAGAAAAATTCGAACTTGACTTGAACACGTTACACACCAAGTTAATTGAAATCGGCAGTTTGACGGAAGTTGCATTAGGCAAATCAATCCGCGCATTAGAAAAGCAGGATATCGATTTGGCTATTGAAGTATTAGAGCAAGATGTGAATGTCGATCAGCTCGAAGAGGAAATTAATGACTTTGCAATTCT
This sequence comes from Aeribacillus sp. FSL W8-0870, assembly GCF_037963755.1. Lineage (NCBI taxonomy): Bacteria > Bacillati > Bacillota > Bacilli > Caryophanales > Bacillaceae > Aeribacillus > Aeribacillus sp. FSL W8-0870. The sequence continues at coordinate 2,793,805 of NZ_CP150165.1, read as the reverse complement.
TTTAATTGCAAAGCAGCAGCCCGTTGCGATTGATCTAAGAAGAATCATTGTTTCCATTAAAATAGCTGCTGATATCGAACGAATGGCAGATAACGCAGTCAACATCGCAAAATCAGCAATTCGAATTGGAAATGAACCGCTTATAAAACCGCTTGAACAAATCACAAAAATGCACAAGCTGGCATCAGAAATGCTGTCTTTATCGCTGAAAGCTTACCATGAGGAAGATGTTGCATTAGCAAGAAAAATAGCCGAAATAGACGATGAAGTAGATGATTTATATGGTGAAGCAATTAAGGAGCTTTTGCAAATTATTCCTGAGAACTTAGAGTATATGAATCAAATTACCCAGCTCTCTCTTGTAGCAAGATTTATTGAACGTACTGCTGACCATGCAACGAATATCGCGGAAAATGTTTTATATTTAGTTAAAGGCCGCCATTATGCTTTAAATGATTAAAGGTTTGCCGTTTTCAGGCAAACCTTTTTTATATAAATAAAATCGCTATGTTATTCGTAAATGGTTCCGCGATACTAAAAAGCCCCTCCTAGTGCTAAAATAAATTTTGGTTCGCCGCCCAAATTTATCTAGATAGGAAGGGAACTTTTTATGTCTTTCGATTTAAATAGTTTATCGAATATAAAATGGAATTGTAAGTATTATATCGTGTCTATGTCTGAAATATAAGAGACAAGTGTTATGGAAAAATTTCGGGCAGAGCATAGGGCAATTTTGTGAAAGAAAAGGCATGGAATTTTGGTGGGCTTTTATAAGTACTATTGATTGAAAAAAGACAATTTAAAAGCCGAGAAAAGCACAAAATTGAGGCTGGGACAATGATCTTGGAATGACAATAATCAACACGGTCGGGAATGGGAGAAAAATGATAAGGGCAATTTTTTTGTGGTTCTGAACTTCACCATTTTGAGTTTTGAAAAACTTCCTTTTTTTACAAACGGCTGGTTTCAAACCTTATTTATAAAAAAACGGATCGCAGCCCCTTTTATCTTGTAAGGGCTTCTGCGATCTCGTAGTAGCTCATCCCTTTTTTTACTTCAAAAGTTCCAATTTGTACACGCTTATGATAATCGTGTTTAATTAAGTATTGATTAAATTTGGAGGCGGAATCAATAATGCCCGATTGTTCAAGTATTTTTGATACGTCGCTTGTCGTCATGCCTTCTTTAATATTTACTTTTACAGGTTTTACCTCAGTTTGTTGGTTATTGTTCTTTTGTTCTTGGTTTTGATTTTGTGCATTTTGGTTTTGTGCATTTTGGTTTTGTGCATTTTGATTTTGCTGCTTCTGCTGCTGTTCATTTTGTTGAGGTGTTTTATTCAGATTTTTTACTTTTGTATCTTTGTAAGAAAGAAATTCTTCATATTCTTTATTGGATACAGCAATTTTATTATTTTGAGCTAAATACTCGTTAACTGATTTGTCCGTCAACTCTTTTTCAGCCACAACCTTTTGATCATAGTTCCCTAAATAAAAAGTGAGGGTCAAAATTGAGGTGGAAACGATCATCCCTGCTGAGAATGCTTGTAAAATTCGTTTATTCATGATAGTTCCCTCTTATTTTGTTCGATTATTAGCTTTACTTCATCGGTTGTGGCATTTTCCGATTTTGCAATTTCAGCAATTGACATGCCTTGCTGATATTTTGATAGAATTTTGTTTTTCGTGTAATAATCAAAGTGTATAACGGACTGTGTGTCTTGCGAAACAGGTTTTGTGTTTGTTCCTTGCAGCAATTCTTCTTCCAATACCCTCATTTTCTTTTTCATTTTGTATATTTCTTGCATCGCAGAAACGGATAAATGCTCAACTTCTTGTTCCAACTCTTTTATATCGTCACGCTGAGTATAAGCAATTCCTAATAAAGCAATGCTGACAAGGAAAAGAATAATAATCACAACTTCCATGCATCTCACCTTCCATTAGTTGTCCCTTTATTGTTATATCATATATTTTAATAGAACAAAACGGCTTTTAACGAAATTTCATGTTAACTTAAAAAAAATGTAATTTGAAACGACTTGAAACTTTGTGTTCAAAAATAAACATAATGTAGATTTTACAATGCAAAAATGATATTATATAAAAGTCTGAATTTGAACATGAAATAGTTTGGAGGGAAAGATATGCGCGTAAATATTACTCTTGCTTGCACAGAATGCGGCGATAGAAATTATATCTCTACAAAAAATAAACGTACAAACACAGAACGCATCGAATTGAAAAAATATTGTCCAAGATGCAAAAGTCATGCTTTGCATCGTGAAACGAAGTAAAAGCAGTGGGAAGATATTTCCTGCTGTTTTTTTATTATAAAAAAGGTAAATGGGAGGAATTTTTAAGTTGGAAAAAAAATTTGAAATCAGAAATGAAGTGAAACGGATGTTAAAAAACATGAGGCATGAATTGCATGCGGACTGGTCAAACAAAATTGCTGAAACTCTTTTTGAAACAGACTATTGGCAGGAGGCGAATACCATTGGCCTTACAGTATCCAAAGGCTTCGAGGTCGATACAAAAAGTTTATTTTTTCGCTGCTGGCAGGAAAAGAAAAAAACAGCTGTGCCTAAATGCGACCCAAATATAAAAGAAATGGAGTTCAGGGAAATAAAATCGTTTGATCAATTAGAGAATGTTTATTTAGATTTACAGGAGCCGATCTTTGAGCAAACAACACTCATAACGCCAAAAGAAATTGACTTGCTCATCGTCCCTGGCATCTGCTTCGACCGGCGTGGGCACAGGATCGGATATGGCGGGGGTTATTTTGATCGTTATTTACATAAATACGCAAATGTAACTATTGCGCTTGCTTTTTCCTTTCAAATAGTTGAGGAAGTGCCGATTGAATTCCATGATATTCCGGTTGATATCATCATTACTGAAAAAGAATTGGTGGAGTGCAGGAAATGATCATTCCTTTATTGTTCATTATTTTTATTGCGACTATCGCTTATATTTCCTATAAGTCAAAAGCTTTGTCGATTTCTGGAGCAATAAGCTCCGTATTTGTCGGCGCTAGCATCTATTTTAGTTTTGGTTTTCCAGGGCTGGTCCCCCTTGGATTATTTTTTGCGTCATCAAGCATGATCAGTAAATGGAAGAAGGAACGAAAAGCGCAAATGGCATCAATTCTTGAAAAAGGGGAAAGACGCGACTATGTTCAAGTGCTGGCAAATGGCGGGATTCCAGTATTGATCAGCATTTTCAATATAGTGGATCATGATGACCGCAATTTTTGGTTCATTCTTTTAACCATTTCATTCGCTTGCGCCAACGCGGACACATGGGCTTCCGAAATTGGCAGCTTAAGCCGAATAAAACCGATTCTTTTATTTCCTCCAAAATTTGTCGAAAAAGGAACATCAGGTGCTGTTACCGTTCTCGGAACTTTTGCTTCCATCCTCGGTTCTTCGTTTGTTGCGCTGGGGAGTTCTTTTTTTATAAAAAATGATGCTCAAATTTTACCTTTCATTATATTATTTGGATTTATTGGAGCTTTGATTGACACGCTGTTCGGATGCTTTTTTCAACGAAAAAATAAATGTCTCGTCTGCCATGCTGAAACGGAAAAAAGAATACATTGCGGGGAATATACGGTAAAGACGAAAGGTTTTGTCTGGATGAATAATGACGCAGTTAATTTTTTATCAATTTTCATTTCAACAGTAATTGCGTATTTTATTTTGGATAAAAATTGAGCAAAAAGTTTATTTTAATTAATGGAGGGATTAAATTATGAAGCGATTAAAAAGAATTCTTCTAGTATTCGGCATTTTCTTCATATATTCAAATCGATACAAAATTATGAACGTATGCCTAAAAAGCAAATGGATGCGTGAGAAATTTATTCAACTGACAATGCAGATACCGCTAATTGGCAGGAAATTTCTCCAAGGTGCTTTTAAATAGGTGGAAATGGAAAGCTGAATCGTTTTTGATTCAGCTTTTTTCTTCAAACTGCCCTTCCACATTGGTATAATAAAGGAAAAACATGCGGAGAGATTTTAAATGGGGACTCAGCTAGATTTTATTTTTTGGAAAATTTTGCGAAGTCTTGTGGTGGAGCATAATTACAGGCTAATCAATATATCCGGCGATCATTCGGAGGTTTGGCTTGAGCCGTTTCGCAACAAATATTTTCAGCTTGTACGATTTGTCAGAAAAGATATTGACTGGGGAAATTGGATCTCTCAAGACATTGAACATACGGCGCATATTTTTGAAACGATCCGAAAACAATCTATGAGAAGGGACTTAAATATTCTTAACATTTATGTGACCACATTTCCTCCTGTTGATGATTGGGAATTTCGGATTAAAGAACCTTTTGCGCATGGGAAAACAGTCGTCAAAACAATGCTGCTGGATCAAGAGCATATAATGGAAAAAACAGGTGATTTGGAAGATGCTCTTTCGGCTTCGTTGAAAAAACTTGATTATGCAGCAGAAGAATCAAATTTTGAATCAGTTGAACGAATAAAAGAAGAAATATTTTCTTATATAAAAAGGCAGGAAAGGCTGGAACGCTCCTTTTTTGAAAATGGCAGGCCTTTCTTTACATATGTTTTTTTAACAGCACAAATTGTGATGTTTTTTCTTCTTGAATGGTACGGGGGAAGCACAAATTCTGATACTCTTATAAAATTTGGAGCGAAATACAATCCTGCCATTTACGATGGCGAATGGTGGAGATTTTTTTCACCAATTTTATTGCATATCGGTTTTTTGCATTTGATTATGAACTCTTTAGCCCTTTATTATATTGGAATGACTGTTGAAAAAATGTATGGTTCGATTCGATTTTTGCTTATATACTTGTTTGCCGGATTTACTGGTTCGCTTGCAAGCTTTGCTTTCAGCCCCTTTTTGTCCGCAGGTGCATCAGGTGCGATATTCGGCTTGTTCGGTGCGCTCTTGTTTTTAGGTGTGTTAAACCCTAAATTGTTTTTCCGTACAATAGGACCCAACATCTTGATTGTAGTTTTAATTAACTTAATGCTTGGCTGGGCGATTCCGAATGTGGACAACGCTGGTCATATAGGCGGTTTAATTGGCGGATTTCTGGCAGCTTTTGTTCTGCAGATTCCAAGGATGTCCAAATTTTTCACGAGAGCAGTGGGGCTTATTTTATCGATCATCTTCGTTTTCGGTCTTGGGTATTATGGATATGAAATAGCCCCTAAGCGCAATTCGGAAATGGCTTTAGCAAGGGCGCAGGCACTAATTGAGAACAAGGAGTTCCAAAAGGCTTCCGAAGTGCTTTCGGAAGCGAAGGAGCTTGATGATGCAAAAGTTGAAATCATCTATTTACTTGCTTATACGGAATATCGTTTGAACAATGTGGCAAGCTCAATTGAATATTTAAACAATGTATTGGAAAAAGATCCGACATTTCATCAAGCTTATTATGTACTTAGCCTAATATATGCAGAACAGAATGATGTTGTGAAAGCACAAGAAGCGATTGATAAGGCATTGAAGCTTGATCCGGGAAAAGCGGAATATCAGCAGCTAAAACAACAGCTTGACAATCTATAGCTCGATGACTTGTTCGGAAGTTTTCAAAAAAAGAACTTTAGCAATATGTGCAGCTTATCCGCATTTTTATTTAGAAGGTGATGTTTTTGAAAACGATTTACGACATACAACAGCTTTTAAAACGTTTCGGTACTATCATATACATCGGGGCTCGTGTGGCTGATCTTGAATTAATGGAGGAGGAGGTGAAGCAGCTGTTTGAGTCGCAGCTGATTGACGCAAAAGAATTTGAAATGGCCATGCTATTGTTAAGACGAGAAATAATGATAGAAAAAGATAAGAGAAAAAGAGTAAAGGATGAAAAATATGATCGATAATTGGCTAGTTGGTGTGGACTTAGGGGGAACTACGATAAAAATTGCATTTATCAATATAAATGGAGAGATTATTGAAAAATGGGAAATCCCTACCGATAAATCAGGAAAAAATATTGTTAGTGATATTTCTCAATCTATATACGAAAAGTTGAAAGAACTTGGTGAATCGAAGCAAAAGCTGATTGGAATCGGCATGGGGGCGCCTGGCCCTGTCGATTTAACAGAGGGAATCATTTCTAGAACTGTCAATATTGGATGGGAAAATAATTATCCGCTTAAGAAAAATCTTGAAAAAGAAACTGGTTTGCAAGTAATCGTTGATAATGATGCCAACCTTGCAGCTCTTGGTGAAATGTGGAAAGGAGCGGGGAATGGAGAAAGGGATTTAATATGCGTCACACTCGGAACGGGAGTCGGCGGAGGAATCATTGCAAATGGAGAAATAATCCATGGGAAAAATAGCGCAGGCGGAGAAATCGGCCATATAACTTCCGTTTTGCATGGAGGTTTTCCGTGCAACTGCGGAAAAACGGGCTGCCTGGAAACGGTCGCCTCTGCAACTGGAATAGTTCGAATGGCTATAGCCAAAATGGAAGAGTTTAATGGGAGATCAACGCTGAATCGAGAATTGGAAAGAAAAGGATCGATCACTGCAAAAGATGTGTTTGATGCTGCGAAAAACGGCGATGAGATGGCATTGCAGGTTGTCGACGACATGACGATGCATCTTGGTCTTGCTCTTGCCAACTTGGCTACTGCTTTAAATCCTTCCAAAATTATCATTGGCGGTGGAGTATCAAAGGCTGGGGAATTTTTAATAAAAAGAGTTAAAAATGTTTTTCAACAGTTCGTTTTTCATGAAGCTTCCGCAGCAGATATTGCTCTTGCAACGCTTGGCAATGATGCAGGTGTAATTGGCGGCGCATGGCTGGTTAAAACGTACATACTTGAAAATTGAGAAAGACTAAAAAGGAATTGTCCGATAAGTCCCTAAAATGAAGTAAGTGGAGAAAAACAATGTGTTTCTCTCCACTTGCTTTTATATTTGTTCGATTTTCATCTGAAAGTAGCTGGCGGATGCCGGCTACTTTCAGTATGTGTGCGCTAAAGCCACAATCCCAAACTCGACATGTACCTTGTCGAGGTCCAGCAAAGAAAACCTGATAGCGCTTTTAAAAAAGGCGCTATTTTTTTGGCAGCCAAATTTGGATTATAACAAATTCTGTTTATATGAAACTTTTTTAATTTTTGTCCGTCTAAACATAATAGGTACTGAGATAAAATAATATATAAAAAGCTAGCATCTTATTGTAAATATATTGTAAAAAAACATTGATTTTTTTTGGAAGAAGTATTAAGATAATCTTTAGTTATTCACTAAGATGCCTAAAAAATGGAAAAAAACACTTAAGTGTAGAAATGCGCAGGTCCACCGTTTGAGGAGGTAAAAAAATGCGTAAAAGCACATTTTCAAAAATTTCTTTTTTGTTATTAGCGACATTTTTTATGTGGATTAAAACGTACATTGTCTACAAAACTAGCTTTGATATAAAAATAGAAAATTTCAAGCAAGAGATTATTTTATTCATCAATCCGCTGAGCTTTTTGCTGTTTGTTTTTGGTATTGGATTATTTATGAAAGACAAAAACCGGAATCGCTGGGTGATCGGTGCCAGCATTGTGATGACCTTTCTCTTATTAGCTAATGTTGTTTTTTATCGGTTTTATAACGACTTTTTGACTATTCCCGTGCTCTTCCAAGCTAGCAATATGGGAGATTTGGGAAGCAGCATAACCGAGCTGATTCAACCTGTCGATATATTAATGTTTGTTGATATAGCCATTTTAATTTGGCTTTCACGGAGACCTGTTTTCCGCAAACAGGAAAAATTAATGCGCAAAGAAAAAACAGCATATTATTTAATGGTTGCAGCTGTGTTTTTCTTTAATCTTGGATTGGCTGAAACAGAGCGTCCGCAGCTTTTAACAAGAACGTTTGACAGGGAGATGCTCGTCAAAAATATCGGTGTATACAATTTTCATATTTACGATTCTTTGCTGCAGTCCAAAACGTCTGCACAACGTGCGTTAGCTGACAGCAATAACTTGGTCGAAATTCAAAATTATTTAAATGCGAACAAAAAAGAACCTAGTAAAGAAATGAATGGAATTGCAAAAGGTAGAAATGTCATTATCGTCTCTATGGAGTCGTTCCAAAACTTTGTTATCAATCAGAAATTGAACGGACAAGAAATTACTCCGTTTTTAAATGATTTTATTAAACAAAGCTACTATTTTGATAATTTTTACCATCAAACAGGACAAGGCAAAACGTCAGATTCAGAATTTTTATTGGAAAATTCTTTGTATCCGTTGGGAAGAGGCTCAGTCTTCTTTACAAATGCGAACAATGAGTACAATGCAACTCCGGAAATTTTAAAGGATTACGGTTATTACACAGCTGTATTTCATGCAAATAACCGCACATTCTGGAATCGCGATGTGATGTATAATTCTCTCGGATACGACCGTTTCTTTGATGTCAGAGATTATAATGTGACGGAAGAAAATTCGGTAGGATGGGGATTGAAGGATATTGACTTCTTTAAGCAGTCGGTACAATTATTGAAAAATGTTCCTCAGCCTTTTTATACGAAATATATTACATTAACGAACCATTTTCCGTTTGAGTTGGGTGAAGAAGATAAATTGATTGATGAATTTGATTCTGAAGATGGAGTCGTGAATCGCTATTTTACGACGGTTCGTTATACAGATGAAGCCTTGAAAGTGTTCATCGAAGATCTAAAAAAAGCTGGACTATATGAAAATTCAATTATTATATTGTACGGCGACCATTACGGTATTTCCGAAAACCATAACAAAGCGATGGCACAATTTTTAGGAAAAGAGGAAATTACGCCGCTTGATACGATTCAACTGCAAAAAGTTCCGTTAATTATCCATATTCCAGGGGTTACCGATAAAAATCCGAAAGTGTTCCATCAAGTCGCCGGGCAAATTGACTTGAAGCCAACTATTTTAAACCTGCTAGGCATTGATACGAAAAACGATATCGAATTTGGTACAGATATTTTTTCAAAAGACCGTATTCCGTTTGCTGTGTTAAGGGACGGCAGCTTTATTACGGATCAATATGTATATACAAGAGGAATATGCTATGACAAATCAACAGGTGAAGCTGTTGAGGAAAAAAATGCATGTGAACCATATATGGAAAAAGCGAAAAATGAGCTTGATTATTCGGATGAAATTATTTATGGTGACCTGCTGCGGTTTTTTGACAAAGAGGATGAATCATCTCCGAATACAACCGAGCAGCAAGATGCAAAAAAACAGTAAAAGGCTCTGGCCATTAGGTCAGAGCTTTTTTATACGTTTTATTAATGAAACATGATGTCGTTCATATAATATGTTATGTACTGAATAAAAAGGGGAGAGGGGTTTTTTATGGAAATCTGTATGAATGAAACAGCGGATTTGGAGTACTTGGGAAAAAAATATCAACTTTCAAAACGATTGTTGTTGGATTCAAATCCCTTCTTCGAAAACGAAAAAATCTTTAAAGGGGAAAAAATCGTCATCCCCGGATGGGGTTTCGTACAAAATAATCCGTTTCATCCTTCACCAAGCTTGACTAAAAATACATACAATGCTGTCCCAATTTCATGGCCTGTAATTGATCCAAAACGGCCCTATCATTTTTTGGCTTTGACAAGCGATATTGCGGTGTTAAAAAAAAATTACCCGTTTATTAAAGAGAGGATTATCGGTCGCAGTGTTCTAGGGAATCCTTTAGTTGAACTTCTTATCGGTTCCGGAACGAAAAAAGTTCATATGAACGGTTCGTTTCATGCAAATGAGTGGATTACGACAGCCATTATGATGAAATGGCTCAATGAGTATGTTCGGAAGCTTATTTTAAACGAATCGATTAATGGAATTTCTGTGAGACAGCTTTATGAGCAGATAACTTTATCGTTTGTCCCGATGGTAAATCCGGATGGAGTGAATCTTGTTTTAGCAGCCGAATCGTTTGATCCTCAAGTGAAAGAACAGGCCGTCAAGTTAAATAATAACTGTGAAGATTTTTCCGATTGGAAAGCAAATATTCGCGGTGTCGATCTGAACAATCAATTTCCTGCCTTTTGGGAAATTGAAAAAGAAAGAAAAAGCCCAAAATCCCCGGCTCCTCGTGATTATCCAGGTGATTATCCTCTCTCAGAGCCGGAAGCAATTGCTATGAGTGAACTAGTCAAGCAGTCTCAATTTGATCTCATCGTAGCCTTCCACACACAAGGAGAAGAAATATATTGGGGGTATTTAAACTATGAACCAGAGGAGTCGGAAGAAATCGTAAAAGAGTATGAGTTGTTAAGCGGATATAAAGGAATCCGAATGATTGATAGTCATGCCGGCTTTCGCGATTGGTTTATTAAAGAATACAGAAAGCCGGGATTTACCGTTGAATTAGGCAGAGGAAGGAACCCTTTGCCGCTTGACCAATTTGATGAAATTTATCGGAAAGCAAAGGGAATATTTTGGGCGTCGCTTTATTTGCTGTGCAAATAAATTTTTTGAAACATTTTTTTGAAAAATTCGTAAATTATAAGTGAAAATTGAATGAGAAGGATGAGGGTGATGAGGGCAGCCTTTTTTTTCGTCATGTGCTTTCCGATTCTCCTTTTGTCGTCTTGTGAATTTCATCAGCTTACGAATGAAAAGAAACAAGTGACAAAAGAGAAAAAAATGGAAAATGAGTTTGAAAACTTTAAAGCAGAACAGAATCTTTTAGAGAACATTCAACCGATTGAAGCAGAGGAAAATACCTTTCAAAATATTACTGGATGGTTTCATGAAACGGCTGTGCTTTACATTAAAAATCTTGAAGACCGTTCGGAAGTTATTTGTCACGATCTTCAAAGCGGAAAAGATGAACTATTTTTTCAGACAAAGCATCCGATTATTCAAACAGTGCCCAATGATCGCCGAACAATTTTTCTCATTCATTCAAGCCCTGAAACCAATCAAGCCATCCTAACATTTGTAAACACCGAAGGAGAGGAATTATTTCATTGGGAAATCAATGCGTTTGAACTTCAATACACATGGAATCCCTATAATGAAAACGAGCTGATGGTTACAGCATTTGCTGAAGATTGGTCATATAAGACTTATTTGCTTGATTTGAAAGAGAAAAAAGTTGTGGATAGTCCCTATCAAATACCTTTTTTTCAATGGACAGATGAAGATCGCATTACATATGTAAAATGGAATAACGATGAGCCTGAGTTAAGCGCTCCGCTTTATGAAGCGAACTTAATGAAACATCACGAAAAAAAAATCGCTGATCATGTCATCGGAAATGGAAATTTTTCATCGATTGTCATGTATTTGCAGGAAAATCAACAGGAAAAAGGATTCGGTCAATATGTTTTTATAAATTCTTCATCAAAAAAAGTGTTGTCTACATTTCGTGTCCCTTTGGCTTCCGATTACTCTCAATGGATTTTTCCCTACTATGACTTCAATGCTCAAAATCAGCAGTTTTATACATTTGTGCCCGTTGCCAAATCCCAGGACGGTTCCTTTGAACTGCAGAGATTTAACCTTATCACTAAGAAAAAAGAAACCATCTTCAAAAACGTGACAAACGATCCTATCCTCATTTCGCCATCCGGTCATTATGCTTTGTATGGGCCGAGATTGGAAAAAATCATGGATTTAAGTAAGGAAAAGATTCAGGAGATTGTAAAATAAACAGGAGTGAAAGCATCTTTTTTGGCAATATGAAGCGGAGGTTAAAAGACGGGTGTGTGACAACTGAATGTTTATTTATTCATAAAAAAAAGAATGGCCCCGCCATTCTTTCTTTTTTAGTGTGGCACTGGTATACCGTGGTGAACAATCGTTTTATAGGTAAACCATCCAAAAACAGCGACTGTTCCAAGCGCAAACAAAATTCCCAATATGTTTTTTTGTTTTAAAGAACGGAAAATAGCATAGATACCAAGCAAAGTTACTAAAGTAAAGATAATGACAGTACCCATTGTATAGCCCCCAATCTTTTATACGTTGAAGTGCGGCAAATATCTTCCCCTTCATATTTTAATCTCTTTTACTAGATTTGTCGAGGTAGGAACGGTACGTTTGCATAAAATGACTATGTCAATTTTATGAACGGTATGTCCTGCACATTTTAGGTTTGGCCAAAAATTTTCTAACTATTCCTTTTGCGCCAAAAAAGAATGTTTTGTATGATGGAAATGGAAAAGAAAATGACCTGAGGTGAGAGCATGAAATGGATGAGAATCCCGCTCGGATTGCTGCAAACAAATGCGTATATTTTAACAAATGACAAAAATGAGTGTATTTTATTTGATCCAGGCGATGAAGGAGAAAAGCTAATTGAAGTATTGCGCAAACATCAGTTGACTCCCCTTGCCATTTTGTTGACACATGCACATTTTGATCACATCGGAGCGATTGATGATGTTCGAAAAGTTTGGAATATTCCAGTATATGTCCACGAAAAAGAACAAAAATGGCTTGGCGATCCTTCTTTAAATGGATCTGGTCATTTTATGAATGGAAAAAATGTAACGGTAGAGGAAGCGGACGAAATCATTCGGGAAGAAGGAAGCTTGACAATTGGTTCTTTCCAGTTCTCTTTATTTGAAACACCGGGGCATTCTCCTGGAAGCATCTCCTACTATTTAGAAGAAGCAAATGCTGTTTTTTCAGGCGACGTATTATTTAAAGGAAGCATTGGCCGTACGGATTTGCTTGGAGGGAATCATGAAGAACTGCTGAAAAGCATTCATGAAAAACTGCTAGTGCTGCCGGAAGAAACCATTGTGTTGCCTGGCCACGGTTCAGAAACAACCATTATAGAAGAAATGGAAACAAATCCTTTTTTAAATGGATTTTCGCTTTCGTAAAAATTGAAGAAGGTCAAAAAACAGGCAATTCCATTGCGGAATTGCCTGTTTTTATTAATGGCCGCCTTGTCCAGGAACCATCATAAACGTCGTCCAATATGTAAACCCGACGAAGAAAATGGTCAAATATGCTCCGAAAATATAAATATACATACGTTCAGTTAATTTTAAATAAGATAGTAAAACAAAAAATCCAGTTTGACCAAAGAAAAGTAAAGACGTCGTCTTCATATCGCCTAAATAAAACATAATAGCAAAAATACCTGTCCAAAAACCGAGTACACGGAACATGCGATCCATTGTGTTTCCCTCCTTTTCCCTCAATCGGTCGCTTTTTATATTATAATGTACAGCTTGATACATTGTAAATATACCGTTTCCAATTGTTATTGTATCCACTTTGTTTTCAAACATGTTGTAAAAAAATGTTCAAAAATTATGAGTTTATAGCAAAAAATTGTTTTCTAAACAGTCTTTGCAAACAATTGTTATTTTTCGGTTATGTTCAATTAAATTTTGCAAAAGGAAAGGGAAAAGAAAAATCCATTATCTACGTTCGCATTTTTCTCTTCAATTCGTTAAGATGAATCCTAAGAAAAGAAAGGGGGGATATGGAATGATTGAAATTGAAAAGCTTAGCGAAAAACTGATTGAACTGGCGTGTTCATTTAGTGCCTCAGACATCCATATTGTTCCGAAAAAGAAAAAAGCAGTTATTCAATTTCGAATTGACGATGACATCAAAGAAATATTTCATCTGCCAAAAGCTATTTGTGAACGCTTAATTTCTCATTTTAAATTTATGGCCCAAATGGATATTGGCGAAAAAAGGCGTCCGCAAAACGGTGCTTACTCCTTCCATACGATTTACGGAGAGGTGCATCTTCGTTTATCGACATTGCCTACAGTATTCGATGAAAGTCTAGTCATCCGAATATTGCTAGAGCAATCGATTCAAACGCCTGAAAAACTTTCATTGTTCCCGTCAGAATCCAAAAAAATGCTTTCATTTTTAAAGCATTCTCACGGTCTCCTGATCCTTACCGGTCCGACCGGTTCGGGAAAAACGACCACTCTTTATTCGCTTCTCCATTATGCAAAAAAACATTTTAAAAGAAACATCATCACACTTGAAGATCCTGTGGAAACGAAAAGCGATGAAATGCTTCAAGTGCAGATCAATGAAAAAGCTGGAATTACGTATGCAAATGGGTTAAAAGCAATATTAAGACATGATCCGGATGTCATTATGGTCGGTGAAATTCGAGATCATGAGACAGCAAGGATTGCGGTCCGGGCTGGGCTTAGCGGACATTTAGTACTGACCACCATGCATACGCGGGATGCAAAGGGAGCTATTTATCGATTATTAGAATTTGGTGTAACCTTTTCCGAAATTGAGCAAACTTTGATCGCTGTTGCTGCGCAGCGTCTCGTTCATTTAATATGCCCGTTTTGCAAAGGGAATTGCCCGCCTTATTGCAAAAAATTAAAGGAAATTAGGAGAATTGGGGTCTATGAACTTCTTTACGGCAAAAATTTAACCGCCGCTATTCGGGAAGCAAAAGGAGAGGAGCAGAGTGAGTTAGATTATATGAAGTTAAAAGATGTAATTAAAAAAGGAATCGCTCTTGGGTATTTATATCCGGACATATATGATCGTTGGGTGTTTGAATATGAATAGGCATCGATGGAACAAAAAGATGCAGGCACAATTTTTGAAGAAAGTGAGTGAGCTGCTTTCAGAAGGATATGCATTAAATGAAGCTATTCGCTTTATGAGTTTTCATGTAAAAGAAAAATACCGACAAGATATTGAGACTTGTATACAGATGTTGACGAAAGGAAATTCACTATACACGGCTTTTGAGAAGCTTGGATTTCATCGAGATGTACTAAGCTATCTTTTCTTTGCTGAAAAGCATGGTGATATACATTTTGCTTTAAAAGAAAGCTCAGTAATGCTGGAAAAACAACTCCTCCATTTGGAAAAATTTATTCAAGTTCTCCGCTATCCGCTCTTTTTAATTGCTCTTCTTTTAATTATTTTATTTGTCATCCAAGCAGTTGTTACCCCGCAATTTTCGTATATGTATGAAGCAGTTGATTTGAACGCCTCCTTCTTTCTGACATTTGTCATGTTTACCATTCAAGGCATCAAAACGTTTTTTTTCATTTTGTTTAGTTTCTTATTGCTCCTTTTTTTCTACTATTGTGTCTCTTTCCGAAAAAAGCCTCCGCTTGAAAAACAGAAGCTGCTTATGAAAATTCCGATCGTGTCAAAAGGTTTGCGGTTATTTCACAGCTACTATTTTTCTTTGCAAATGAGCAATTTGTTGAAGGGAGGATTGTCCGTTTTTGAATGCTTTACTCTGTTTCAAGAACAACATTTTCTCCATTTTTATAGGGAAGAGGCCAATCTCTTTATCGAGAAATTAAAGAAAGGAGAATCGCTAGAGATAATATTTGCTGAAAGTCCATTTTTTGAACAGGAACTTTCCTCTGTTGTTCAACATGGACAAGCCGTCGGTCAATTGTCTAAAGAGTTGTATATGTACAGCCGGTTCGTATTGGAGCGGATGGAACAAAAAATAATGAGAATCATTAGTTATATTCAGCCGGTCGTTTTTCTGATGATCGGGGTCTTCGTATTGATCATTTATTTATCGATTTTGCTTCCAATGTACCAAATGATGGGTCAAGTATAGGAGGATGAAAATAGTGAAAAATGAACATGGATTTACATTAGTGGAAATGCTGGTTGTGCTGTTAGTGATCTCGATTTTGCTTATTATAACGATTCCGAATGTTATGGCTCATAATAAAAATATTCAAAATAAAGGGTGCGAAGGTTTAATTGATATGGTGCAGGGTCAAGTCGTCGCATATGAAATGGAGTTTCATCAAACACCAACAATTAATGATTTAATCACTAAAGGGTACTTGCCGAATAATTCTGGAAAATGTCCAAATGGTGATGAGATTGAAATTGATGCAAATGGAAACGTCATTAAGAGCAACTAGGCAAAGTGGTTTTACTGTTCTGGAGATGCTTCTTGTTCTTTCGATCTTTTTATTGATCAGCTCTTTTATATGGATTGGAGCAGTAAATATTTACAGAGAAAAAGTCATCGATCAATTTTTCGTTCAACTGGAAAAAGATTTGCTATATGTACAACAGCACGCATTCGTTAATAAAGAAAAAATTTATTTGTTTTGGTATCCTGACAAACATTACTACGAAGCTGAACGATCCGGCTTTAAAGGGGAACTGTTTGAAAGAGCATACGATCAAAACATAAAAGTCGAATCAGGAAACATAAAATTTCCAATCGAGTACTCTCCTTCCGGCTATTTTTATCAAGCTGGAACAATCTTCATTTCGTATGATAAAAAAACGTACAAAATCATTTTTAATTTAGGGAGAGGAAGGTTCCGTGTGGAAAAATTATAGCGGATATACGATCACAGAAATATTAATAGCATTTTCCATATGGTGTTTGCTTTCGCTGACGCTGGTCCCTGTGTCAACAGCCTTATTGAAACAGCAAAAAGAAGCAGCAGCATCTGTGCTGGCTTATCAACTGCTCAAAGAAGAACTTGAACGTTTTGTATTTGAAAAGAAAAAAACAAATGGCCAAGTTGAGCGGCAAGGGATGATGTTCGAACTGATGTGGGGAAAGGAGGGGCAATTTGCTGAATTATGTGTTCTTTCGGATGAAAATGCAGAACAAAAGGTTTGCGGCTACATTTATGAACAATAAAGGATATACGGCAGCAAACATGCTGATAGCCTTTCTAGCGACAACCATTATCATCTCTTCCTTTGCACCCATGCTCTCATTTTTTCTCAAATTGAATACGAGACAGCAAGATTTACATCCAAGCGAGTGGAATTTATTTCTAATTGAGCTTCATCGTGAAATCAAAACGTCTCAACAAATAATGGTGAAGCAAAATGTTTTACAATATAAAAATCAAAAAGGAGAAGTAGTCACACTCAGTCAATATAATGATTTGCTGCGCTATCAGGTTGACGGAAAAGGACATGTTATTGTGCTGCGCGGTGTTCAAGCCTCTCATTTTATTCCAATAACACATGGTGTGAAAATTGAAATCACAAGCTTAGAAGGTAAGCGGTTTGAAGGAACCATTCGCGATGTGAAAGGAGTGATTCCTGATTGAAAAATGAAGATGGTCATATTTTCCCAATGACGATCGGCATATTTCTGCTTTGCATAATGATTCTTACCGCATATGCTTCCTCATATATTCAAGAGCAAAGATTTCGGCATGATGCGAAAGAGTTTTATTTGCAGGAAACGTTAATGCTTGCCGGTGTTCAATATTCGCTGAAAAAAGCTGACTATTCTGATACCCAGGAAATACTTGAACTCCCAAATGGAACCATTTCGTATAAACGAACGAAAAAAGAAAAAGGAATCGTCAATATTTCCATTACATGCAAGACGATAAAAGGAACGGAGTATACGGCAAACTTTCATTATGATTTGAACAATCAACAGATTATGAGCTGGAATGAATATTCATAGCTTTCATCGTTCAGCGCCTTATCAAAGCTTCAACCAATCGTTTATTTGCCAGAATGTCTGTTTAAATGAACAGAGTTTAGGAAATAATATAAAAAAATTTTATTTCGAGGTGCCCGCTTATGTCTGGTAATGATTATGTGAAATATGTAACCGAACAGTTTGTAAAGTTTATCGACACCCCAAAAGAAACAAGGAAACAAAGGCGTGAGGAACGGAAAAAAGATCGTCTTCCATTATCAATGAGATGGTTTGGATTTTTGCCGATGGCGTTTTTAATTTTGATCAAGAAAAAGAAATAAAGGAAAAGGAGCCGTTCATCAGCTCCTTTTTTATTGAAAAGTGATGAGATCATTCAATTTCGAGCGTATTTTCTGCGTCTTGATTTTATTTTAATGAATTATAGAATCCGATGATAAATAAAAAATTCCTCCATTGTGGACTTCTATTTCAATGCGCGGTTCATACAGCTCTTGAATCGCCTTCTTTTCTGTCCAATAAACAGAAGGTTTTTCATCTAGATCTTCATAAAAATGCTCCAACAATGCTAAATCGGCATTCATTCGTTCTCTCGCTTCTTCCGCCCACCGATGGTCATCTTCTTCAATTTTTTTTGTCACGTAATGCTTCAATCGAGTTAATCCGCTTTTTGGTGTAATTAATGGCGTAATGGTAAAACAAAAATCAGGAATTTTCGGTGTCAAATGAATTTTTTCTAGCTGCTCCTGAAAATTTTCAACAATCCTTCCATTGATTAAATGCAGTCCTAATGAATAAGTTTGATCCTTCTTTTTGTCACAAATATACGAAATCGTTACATTCATCCCAATCCAAGGGTGCAGCGGCACGTTTGCTTTGGAAGCTGCTGTCTGTTCATATAACCGAATATAAGAAGACATTTTCTTCGTTGCCGCAAAAATTTGGTGCAGTCTCGGCGATCCGAAATGAATCCATTCACCTTTTACATCTTCCGGAGCCTCCTTTGAATCCGTGATGAAAGTAAGTTTCATCGGATTTGGAGTTCCGCCGGTTTTTTCTAAATAATGCCAGTAAAAAGGTCGGTTCATTAATTCTTTATCCATTTCAACAGTTAATTGAACGGTAAAATATCCGTTTTTTTCTTCAATAATTGGACAATTGGTCGCCTGAAAAAAGCGTTTTAAAAATGTGGAAATTTGAGCCTGCTGCATCATTCCGCCTCCTATTTAAAAATTTTGCAAGCAGCTATGAAAATAAAGAAATCAGTTATTCTCGGCCTGTTGTAATTGTTCACCAAAGTTAAGAATAGCCGCTAAATTTTCCATTTTAATTTTCATTTCTCCTTCCGAACTCGACTGAATCATAATATCTTCTATATGTTCATGAATATTGCGGAGGTCAAGTTTTGCTAAAATACTGTCCAATTCCCCAATAACACGTTCAAACAAATTTATTTTTTCATATAATAGCTTTAAGATATGCTCCTCTACTGTATTTTTTGTCGCCATGTTATAAATGAACACATCTCGTTCTTGTCCGAGACGGTGGATGCGCCCGATTCGCTGCTCCAAACGCATCGGGTTCCAAGGCAGATCATAATTAATGATATGATTGCAAAACTGCAAATTTATCCCTTCCCCTCCTGCCTCTGTCGCGATCAGTACTTGCGCTCTATTTTTAAATAAATCCTTCATCCAATCCTTTTTGCCGCGTTTAAATCCGCCGCGGAACGGAACAGATGTTATGCCGTGCTGTTTTAAAAACCATTGTAAATATAATTGTGTTGCCCGGTATTCGGTAAAAATAATCACTTTATCGTTAATGTTTTGAATGAGTTCGACCGTTTTTTCTGCTTTCGAATTTTTTGTTACTTGATCGATATAGCCCATTAGATTGCGAATGATCTTTTCAGGCAATTGTGGAGCTTCATCCTTTTTATCAAGCATTTTTTTTAATGTTATGTACACTGCTTCTCTGCTCGAACATGCTTCACGCTGAAGCGTTAAAATGGAGAAACTGCTTGTCGGAATAGAGAATGACGACCGAATTTGGCTGATGGCATCATATAAAGCCTTTTCAGCTTCCGAAAATTGAATCCAAATCGTTTCCACATGTCTTTTTGACCATTCAATTCCTGTATCAATGCGGCGGTTTCGTATCATAACTTTATTGACAAGTTCTCGTAAATGCTCATCGTCACGAATATTCCGTCCTTTTTTCTTAAACATATCGTGAAAGAGCTGTTCATTGCCGAGATGTCCAGGTTTTAAAAGAGAAACAAGGTTGAAAATTTCTTCAATGCGATTTTGAATAGGCGTTGCCGTCAATAATAAACAAAATTTTTTCTTTAAATTTTGAACAAACTTATAGTTTTTTGTTTTGTTATTTTTTAATTTATGCGCTTCATCAATGATGACCATGTCATAATCCAATCCGTGAATAATTTCTTTATGGGGGCTTCTTTTTGCTGTATCAAGGGAAGATACGACAACATCGCATTGCTCCCAAACATAGCTTTTCTTTTGCTCAACGGCAGGAATGTAAAATTTTTCATTTAATTCCCTCACCCATTGGGAGACGAGTGAAGCTGGAACTAAGATGAGCACTTTTTTGACAAGTCCGCGAATCATATATTCTTTTAATATTAATCCGGCTTCAATTGTTTTGCCGAGACCGACTTCATCAGCTAATATTGCTTTTCCGTTTAATTTTTCTACTACTGTTTGTGCGACCTCCAATTGGTGGGGAAGAGGGGTTACATGATCAAGATGCAAAGGAGCTACTAAACCTTCAAATGATGGAATGGACAAATAATTCGTAACTTCATAAGCTAATTTGTATAATTCCCAGTTTGCCCACGGACCGTCTTCCTTTAATCTTTGCAAAAATTCTTCTTCCCATGTTGTTTTATAGCGGATGTTTATATTCATTGCCCACACCCTATCCTTTATTTTTATATTCAAAGTGAAATGTTCATTTTTTTTATCGCTAATTCAAAAACCGTTCCGTTTTTTGATTATAAATTTTTATAAACACGAACAATTAACAATGATTTTTTAAAATTATTTGGGAAAGGTATTGCTGAAAACGTTTAAAGATGATACCATTAAAATACGTTTGAAGTCTTTTTCTTTTGTTTTCTACTCATCTTTTTCCTTTTTGTCGAATATGTCATTTGTTATTTTTTCACAATTTACAAGAAAATATGTGCGGATGAGAGCAAGGGGAGAGACCTCCTTTGTGAGGCGCCGAAGGAGCAAGCATATGTGAATCTCTCAGGCAAAAAGACTCTTGTTTGACGCAGCTCTGGAGAGTGTTTGCATATTGTGCAAACCACCAAAGGGGAAAGCCTTTTTAAGGTAAACTTTCAGGTGCAAGGACAGAGACGGTGTAGCAAAATCTTGTCGATTGGAATAGACAAGACGATACTAGGCCGTTTTCTGTCCTTTTTTCTGCTTTTTAAGCTGAAAAATTTTGAGAGAAATTAGATGCAAAAAATAGATCAGGAGGGGAAATGATGAATGAATTAAAACGCACTCCTCTTTTTGAAGTGTATAAACAATATCGAGCAAAGACGATCAATTTTGGAGGATGGGAATTACCTGTGCAATTTACTTCCATTAAAGAGGAGCATTACGCTGTCCGCACCAATGCAGGTCTATTTGATGTTTCTCATATGGGAGAAATCATTGTAAAAGGGAAAGATAGTCTTCAGTTTTTGCAAAAGGTATTAACTAATGATGTTTCAAAGCTTCGGGATGGAAAGGCTCAATACACAATTATGTGTTATGAAGATGGAGGCTGTGTAGACGATTTAATCGTTTATCGGCTAAACGAGGAAAAATATCTTTTAGTAGTCAATGCAGCGAATATTCAAAAAGATTTTCAATGGCTCATGTCTCAAAAACACGGAGATGTTGAATTGCAAAATATTTCTGAAAGCTGTGCTCTCCTTGCATTGCAAGGCCAGAAAGCGGAAAAGGTGCTGCAAACTTTAACAGACGTACACTTATCTGAGTTGAAATTTTTTGAATTTATTGAAAGTGCTGAGATCGCAGGTAAAAAAGCGCTCATTGCCCGAACTGGTTATACCGGGGAAGACGGCTTTGAAATCTATTGCCAAAGTGAGGACGCCGTTTATTTATGGGAGAAGATTTTGCAAGCAGGAGATAAAGAAAAAGTTGTTCCATGCGGATTGGGCGCTCGTGATACTTTGCGGCTGGAAGCAGCTTTGCCGTTGTACGGTCAAGATCTTTCGGAAGACATTACTCCGATAGAAGCAGGAGTCGGATTTGCAGTGAAGCTTACGAAAAAAGAGAATTTTATCGGAAAAGATGTATTGCAAATACAAAAAGAACAAGGGGTATCGAGGCTGGCGGTCGGCTTGGAAATGATCGAAAAAGGCATTCCCCGTTCAGGCTATAAATTGTTTTCTGGAAATCAACAAATTGGAGTTGTTACATCAGGGACGCACTCTCCTACTTTGAATAAAAGCATTGGAATCGCTCTCGTCAAGAAAGAATTTTCGGAGATCGGGAATGAAATCGAGGTGGAAGTTCGGACAAAACGATTAAAAGCAAGAGTAGTACCAACTCCATTTTATAAACGACCAACAAAAAATGGAAAATAAAGAAAGGAGAAGCTTTCGATGAAGCATCGCTATTTACCGATGACAGAAACTGATCGAAAAGAGATGTTGGAGGCGATCGGAGTCGAATCGATCGATGACCTGTTTGCCGACATTCCAGAAAGTGTACGGTATAAAGGAAAATACAACATAAAGGCTCAGAAACCGGAAACCGAGCTGTTTCGCGAGCTATCTCAACTTGCTGCCAAAAATAAAGATGTAAAAACAAACGTTTCCTTTTTGGGAGCTGGAGTGTATGACCATTATATTCCGGCAATTGTCGATCATGTCATTTCCCGATCAGAGTTTTATACGGCTTATACGCCATACCAGCCAGAAATTTCTCAAGGCGAGCTCCAAGCAATATTCGAATTTCAAACAATGATTTGTGAATTGACAGGAATGGATGTCGCCAACTCGTCGATGTACGACGGAGGGACAGCTTTAGCAGAAGCTGCATTATTAGCTGCAGGTCAAACAAAAAAGAAAAAGGTGCTCGTTTCGCAAACGGTGCATCCTGAAACGAGAGATGTGCTAAAAACTTATGCAAAAGGACAAAACGTTGAGGTAGTGGAAATCCCTTACCGAAACGGAGTGACCGATGTAGAGGCATTAAAAGAAATGATGAACGCCGAAGTAGCATCAGTCATTGTACAGCATCCAAATTTTTTCGGCCAACTTGAACCGCTTCACCAAATCGAAGAGATCTCCCATTCCGAGAAAAGCTTATTGATCGTTTCAAGCAATCCTCTTGCTTTAGGTGTGCTTTCACCGCCTGGTTCATTTGGTGCGGATATCGTAGTAGGCGATGTTCAACCGTTTGGAATTCCAATGTCTTTTGGCGGTCCAACTTGTGGATATTTCGCCGTAAAAAAAGAGCTGATGAGAAAAATTCCTGGGCGACTCGTCGGTCAAACAGTAGATGAAGAGGGGAAACGAGGCTTTGTTCTCACTCTGCAGGCAAGGGAGCAGCATATCAGAAGGGATAAAGCTACATCAAACATTTGCTCCAACCAAGCGTTAAATGCTCTTGCCTCTTCTGTTGCCATGACTGCTCTTGGAAAAACAGGTGTAAAAGAAATGGCTTATCAAAATATCCAAAAAGCAAACTATGCGAAAAAGATGTTTGAGAAGAAAGGTTTTTCCATTCCGTTTCAAGGTCCAATATTTAATGAGTTTGTCGTGAAGCTGTCCAAACCAGTTTCTTTGGCCAATAAAAAGCTGCTCGAAAAGGGAATCATCGGCGGCTACGACCTTGGCAGAACGTATCCGGAACTTGAAAAACATATGCTTGTAGCGGTAACAGAGCTTCGTTCGAAAGAAGAAATCGATTTATTTGTGAACGAGTTGGAGGGATGGCAATGAAGGATCAACCGTTAATTTTTGAAATATCAAAACCGGGACGGATCGGATACAGCCTGCCTGATTTAGACGTACCGGAGGAAAATATTGATCAGCTGATTCCTAGTGACTATTTGCGGACAGAAGATGCCGAGCTGCCGGAAGTATCAGAACTTGACATTATGCGCCATTATACTGCTTTGTCGAAGCGGAACCACGGTGTGGATTCCGGTTTTTATCCGCTTGGTTCCTGTACAATGAAATATAATCCGAAAATAAATGAAAATGTGGCAAGATTAACTGGCTTTTCTTATATTCATCCATTACAGGATGAAGCGACGGTTCAAGGAGCAATGGAATTAATGTATGATTTATCAGAACATTTAAAAGAAATTACAGGTATGGATGCTGTTACATTGCAGCCGTCTGCAGGGGCGCACGGAGAGTGGACGGGGCTCATGATGATTCGCGCCTACCATGAGGCAAATGGAGAAAAACATCGAACACAAGTGATTGTACCTGATTCAGCCCATGGAACAAATCCTGCTTCAGCGACCGTTGCCGGTTTTGAAACTGTCACGGTGCGATCTGATCAAAACGGACTTGTCGACTTAGACGACTTAAAGAGAGTGGTAGGAGAAAATACAGCTGCTCTTATGTTAACAAACCCAAATACGCTCGGTTTGTTTGAAGAGCATATTGTAGAGATGGCGGAGATTGTTCATTCAGTTGGAGGAAAATTGTATTATGACGGAGCGAATTTAAATGCAATTTTAGGCAAAGCGAGACCAGGGGATATGGGCTTTGATGTCGTTCATTTAAATCTTCATAAAACGTTTACAGGCCCCCACGGGGGAGGGGGTCCCGGTTCAGGACCTGTCGGTGTGAAAAAAGAGTTAATTCCTTTTTTGCCGAAGCCTGTGCTCGTCAAGGATGAAAATGGATTTCGTTTCGACGAAGACAGGCCGCAATCGATCGGACGAGTAAAATCATTTTATGGAAATTTTGGAATCAATGTGCGGGCATACACATACATCCGCTCCATGGGTCCGGACGGTTTAAAGGCGGTTTCTGAAAATGCGGTATTAAATGCGAATTATATGCTGAAAAAATTAGCGCCTTATTACGAAATGCCGTATGACCGCATTTGTAAACACGAATTTGTCTTATCTGCGAAACGGCAAAAGAAGCTCGGTGTCCGTGCGCTTGATATTGCAAAAAGGCTTCTCGATTTCGGGTATCATCCGCCGACAATTTATTTTCCGCTCAATGTTGAAGAATGCATGATGATTGAACCGACTGAAACGGAATCGAAGGAAACATTGGATGCCTTTATCGAAGCGATGATTCAAATTGCTAAAGAAGCGGAGGAAGAACCGGAAATCGTTCAAGAAGCTCCTCATACAACAGTCGTCAAAAGGCTCGATGAAACACTCGCAGCAAGAAATCCGATATTAAAATATGAAAAAAAGTAAGGATTCGCGTTTTGCGAATCCT
Source organism: Aeribacillus sp. FSL W8-0870 (assembly GCF_037963755.1). Taxonomy (NCBI): domain Bacteria; kingdom Bacillati; phylum Bacillota; class Bacilli; order Caryophanales; family Bacillaceae; genus Aeribacillus; species Aeribacillus sp. FSL W8-0870. The sequence goes on along the minus strand of NZ_CP150165.1, from coordinate 2,768,971 downwards.
TATCTTTTATACTTGATTTTATTTCCCTTTTTTAATTTTTCCAGTCCACTTTTTAAAGCCGCCCTTTAAATAATAGAGCTCCTGATAGCCTTTTTTCTTCAGCATTTGTGCGGCTCGCCCGCTTCTTGCACTTGACTGGCAATATAAATAAACCGGTTTGTCTGGGCGGATTTCTTTATAGCGCTGTCTCAATTGGGAAAGGGGAATATTTCTTGCTCCTAAAATGTGGCCACCTTCAAATTCATTCGGCTCCCGCACATCGATGAGCTGCGCTTTCCGATAGCCGGCTTTAAATTCTTCCTCCGTTAATCCTTTCATAATCTTTTTTTGATATAAAAATGTGGCCAAAAAATAAATGATAATAGCTGCAAGAATGAGCAATGACCATTCCACGCTTGTTCGACTCCTTTTTATTTGTTTGAATTTATTTGTTTGAAGTTCATGTGAACATACATACGAATGTTGGACAACATTTATTATATAAAACAAGAATGGAAATGTCATTTCTTTTCGGGCGTTTTATTTAACAATATCCTCTTCATTTGATAGACTAAAAAAGCAAATATAAAATAAAGAGGGTTGCGATATGGGAAAAGAAATATGGAATTATATTGATTCTGGCTTTTCATCCCCTTTTTACAATATGGCTCTTGATGAAGCTTTATTGGACTGGCACAGTGAAGGAAAAATCGCTCCGACGATTCGTTTTTACGGATGGAATCCGCCGACATTATCCATCGGCTATTTTCAAAAGGTTGAAAAAGAAATTGATATGGATGCTGTAAGACGGCACGGCCTTGGCTTTGTACGAAGACCAACAGGCGGAAGGGGCGTGCTGCATGACAAGGAGCTTACATATAGCGTCATCGTATCCGAAGATCATCCGCGAATGCCCAAAACCGTGACAGAGGCTTATCGTGTAATTTCGGAAGGAATTTTGCATGGATTTCGCTTGTTAGGCTTAGACGCTCATTTTGCAATTCCAAGAACGGATGAAGAAAAACAGCATTTGAAAAATCCGCGGTCATCTGTATGCTTTGATGCACCGTCTTGGTATGAGCTGGTAGTTGAAGGAAGAAAAGTTGCCGGGAGTGCCCAAACTCGCCAGAAAGGCGTTATCCTGCAGCACGGCTCGATATTGCTAGATTTAGATGAAAAGCTGCTGTTCGACTTGTTTAAATATCCTAATGAGCGAGTCAGGGAAAGATTAGAGAAAAACTTTAAAAATAAAGCGGTGGCGATCAACGACCTTAGAGAAACTCCAGTCACAATGGAAGAGGCATGGAGCGCCTTTAAAAAAGGGTTTGAATACGGGCTTGATATTGAGCTGAGACCGTATCAATTGTCTAGCGAACAAGAAGAGTATGTGAAAAAACTGGCTAAAGAGAAATATGAAACAGAAGAATGGAATTTTAGAAGATGAAGCGGCGAACATGCCGTTTTTTGTATGATCAAAATGAAATGGATCGTTGCTTGTAAATCAAGGTGCCGATGTGTTTTCAAAAACTGCAACTGACAAATTTCTTCAAATACCGCCGGAATGATTCTAAGATCATTAAATTTCTTTTCCTTGCTTCTTTTTTTGGTTAGTTTTACATTTGACATTTTCATAATGTAGCGTATATCATACAATATATAGAGCAAACAAATGTTCTTTAGCACAATATATTGTTATTTTTTCGTTGATAATATCATCTAAATGTGGTAACGTATATCAAGTACGATATTTTTAAGGGAGTTGTGAATATGACAGTGGCGCTGAATGAGAAAATGAAAATTGATGTGGAGAAGCTGAATAAAGATATCAGCCTTTTCCCGCAGGTGCATCCGATTACGGAAGATATGAAAATCACGCACAAAGGTGTTTCGCGCCTTGTAATGCTGGACAGGTATTCATTTAAAGACACTGAAAAAATTACGCTATCTGAAGGCGATTTTGTAGTGCTGACGATCAAGGAAGATCCAAAATTTCCTGCAAGAGGGCTAGGTTACATTAAAGAAATTGATTGGGAAAATAAAAAGGCAAAGGTTCAGGTCGAAGAAGAGTTTCGTCATACTCTTGAAAAGCCTGAAGAACGGGAGACGGGAATCATCGTTCGCTCTTTAGATGTCATCGAAAAACCGCTTGAAATTTTTTATGAACAAATTGCCAAAAGAAATGCAACAGGTCTTGCTGCTGTTGAAAAAACAGAAGAAAAAAGAAAAGAATGGTTTGAAAAATTTTATCAAGAGCTCGTCAATCTGCATTTTATTCCGGCTGGCCGGGTTCTTTACGGCGCAGGAGCAGGAACCGAAGTGACGTATTTTAACTGCTATGTCATGCCCTTTGTAAAAGATTCCCGTGAAGGGATCTCTGAACACCGCAAACAAGTAATGGAAATTATGAGCCGCGGAGGCGGTGTCGGCACGAACGGTTCAACATTGAGACCAAGAAACACATTAGCCCGAGGTGTAAACGGCAAATCATCAGGATCTGTGTCGTGGCTGGATGACATTGCAAAATTAACCCATCTTGTTGAACAAGGTGGCTCACGGCGAGGAGCCCAAATGATTATGCTGGCCGACTGGCATCCTGACATCATTGAATTTATCGTTTCCAAAATGCAAAACCCGCGCATTTTGCGCTACTTAATTGAAAATACAAATGATGAAGGAATTAAGAAGGCGGCTGAAGACAAGCTCAAATTTGTTCCTCTTACACAGCAAGAGCGCGACATGTATCAAGGAATTGTCAACTTTAAAAATGTTCCGGGCAAAGGAGGCTTTTCAGACGCTGTTATTAGAGAGGCGGAATTAAAGCTTCGAGTCGGAGGAACATATACTGTTCATAATCCGGAATTTTTAACAGGCGCTAACATTTCTGTCTGCTTGACGAAAGAGTTTATGGAAGCAGTGGAAGAAGATCGGGAGTATGAGCTTCGCTTCCCAGATGTGGAAAGCTACAATGATGAAGAAATGAAGATTTACAATGAAGAATGGCATAAAGTTGGCGATGTGCGCGAGTGGGAGAAAATGGGGCATCGCGTGCGCGTGTACCGCAAAATTCGCGCAAGAGAGCTTTGGAAGCTGATTAACATTTGTGCAACCTATTCAGCGGAGCCAGGTATTTTCTTCATTGACAATGCCAATGATATGACGAACGCAAGAGCATACGGTCAAAAGGTTGTTGCAACAAATCCGTGCGGTGAACAGCCTCTTGCACCATATTCCGTCTGCAACTTAGCAGCAGTAAACTTGGCGAAGATGGTCGACAAGGAAAAGAAAGCTGTTGACTATGAAAAGCTCAAACGAACTGTGGAAATCGGCGTCAGAATGCAAGATAATGTCATTGATGCTACGCCTTATTTTCTCGAAGAAAACAAAAAGCAAGCGCTGGGTGAACGGCGCATCGGCTTAGGCGTTATGGGTTTGGCGGACTTGCTTATCTACTGCGAAAAAGAATATGGAGCAGAGGACGGCAACAAGCTTGTTGATGAAGTGTTTAAGGTAATTGCAACGACCGCATACCGGGCATCAATAGAACTGGCAAAAGAAAAAGGCAGCTTCCCGTTCCTAGTCGGCGAAACGGAGGAAGAGACGCAAAAATTAAGACAAGCCTTCATTAATACAGGATATATGAAAAAAATGCCGGAAGATATTCGCGAAAACATTTTAAAATATGGTATTCGCAACTCGCATTTGCTGACGGTAGCACCGACAGGATCAACTGGCACTATGGTTGGCGTTTCTACAGGTCTTGAGCCATATTTCTCCTTCTCGTACTACCGAAGCGGGCGTCTTGGCAAATTTATTGAAGTAAAAGCGGATATCGTTCAAGAATATTTAAACGAACATCCGGAAGCTGATCCGAATCATTTACCGCATTGGTTTGTGTCAGCGATGGACTTGTCGCCTGAAGCTCATGCTGATGTGCAATGCATCATTCAACGATGGGTCGATTCAAGCCTTTCCAAAACAGTAAATGCGCCGAAAGGCTATACAGTTGATCAAGTGCAAAAAGTATATGAGCGCCTATGGAAGGGCGGAGCAAAAGGCGGAACTGTTTATGTAGACGGAAGCCGTGATACCCAAGTCCTGACATTAAAAGCGGAAGAAAATGTATTGAATGACGACATTCCGGAATCGACGAAAGAAAATGAAGGTAAAGTTGTGTTAATGAACACTGTTCAAGATTTGCGCTCAACTGATGTCACATATGGCAACGAAGTCGGCAATACATGTCCTGTTTGCCGGGAAGGAAAGGTTCAAGAAATCGGCGGCTGCAATACTTGTACAAAATGCGGTGCCCAATTGAAATGTGGATTATAATAAAGCGGCAGACTTGTTCTGCTGCTTTATTCTTGTGCGCCCGGCATGGGTGTAATCTATAGGGTGAAAGTCCCGAGCTGCGAAGGCAGAAGTAGCAGTTAGCTTAACGCAAGGGTGTCCGTGGTGACGCGGAATCTGAAGGAAGCGAGCGGCAAACTTCCGGTCTGAGGAACACGAACTTCATATGAGGCTAGGTATCACTGGGTGAGTTTGCAAGACAAAACAAAGCCCTTTCTGCCGAAGGTGATACAGAGTAAATGAAGCAGATGGATGGAAGGAAAGATTACACTCTTACCCGGGGAGGTCTGGCTGGCACGCCAAGTAACCTTGGTAACCTATCTAGTGATAGATAGCTGAACAGTCAGAAGTCAGCAGAGGTCATAGTATTAGTTGGTCTAGAACAACTAAGAAGGACCGAACAATTAAGAGAGAATAGCCCTTGGCATTCAGTGAGTCATGATGAACACAGAAAACGTAGTACCTCACTTGAGGGAGGAAGCGGTGAATCCCGTGGGAGATCTCTTGGAGGGTGGAGTGACCACTGGCATAAAGAGAACAGCTATTCACGGAAGTTATAAAGACTTGCGTCAATTATCTTAATTGAACCGCCGTATACGGAACCGTACGTACGGTGGTGTGAGAGGACGGGAGTTAATCGCTCCCTCCTACTCGATTTATTGAAAACAAACTTCTAAACATCGTTTTCCCTTCTTAAAATGTAGTAACGGAATAGTAAGGAGGGAATGCTTTGAAAATTGACGGTGTTTTTTCTGGTGGAGGGATCAAAGGCTTCGCTTTTATTGGAGCATACAAGGCCTTGGAGGAAAAAGGATTTGAATTCGCCAGGGTTGCTGGCACGAGCGCCGGTTCGATCATTGCCGCTCTCATTGCAGCCGGCTACAAAAGTGATGAAATCCTTTCTTTGATGGACAGCTTAGAGCTGCGAAAGTTTTTAGATAAAAGAAAAGGAATTATGTCATTTATGCTCATGAAATGGATCAGTGTTTATTGGCGGATGGGACTATATAAAGGACAATTTTTAGAAGAATGGATGGAAGAAAAATTAAAAGCAAAAGGAGTTTCAACATTTGCAGATTTGCCGAAAGGAAAGCTTCGTGTGATTGCCTCCGACCTTACGAACGGAAAAATTGTTGTATTGCCGGACGATTTAAGCAAATATGGAATCAATGCTAATAGATTTTCTGTTGCAAAGGCAGTCAGAATGAGCTCATGCCTCCCGTATTTTTTTGAACCTGTCAAACTATGGACGAAGGATGGCGTCAGTATTGTTGTCGATGGAGGAGTGCTCAGCAATTTCCCGATTTGGCTTTTTGATGGAAAAATAAAAAAAAGACCGATCCTCGGTTTTCAGCTTAGCGCGCATATAGAGGAAAGGCCAAAAAATGAAATAAAAAACGCTTTATCAATGTTTCATGCGTTATTTGAAACGATGAAAGAAGCGCACGATGCAAGGCATATTGCTACAAGGCATGAACGCAGCATCGTTTTTATTCCGGTTGAAAATATTTTAACGACGGAATTTAAAATTACGAATGAGAAGAAACAGGAATTAATTCAGCTCGGCAAAGAAAAAACGGAAACCTTTTTAAAAAAGTGGTCCTATTAGAAAAGAGCTCTATTTTTCTTTTTTCCTTTTTTACCTTCGATGACTGTCAAATGATTGTTTTCTCTCCGCCTTTTAGCAGAGATAGCCGTTTTGTTTTTTTTGTGGAGTACGTGCTTTTGAGCATAATGTATCTTTTTGTCTTTAAATCTTTTTTTCGATCTTTTCGCAGCTTTTAAAAACTGTGAATACTCATTATTTGTACGTTTTTTCATCACTAAGCGATAAATGAGGATGATGATCCCGATGACAACCGCCCAAATAAACAATTTGAAAAAAGTCTTTGGATTGAAAAAGAGCATATAAATAAGCCCTAAACCTCCTAAAGTAGCGATAACGGCGAATACGGGATGGACGGGAAAACGGTTCATCTAAAGGCCACCTCCATCAGTCGTTTTCAAGAAAAAGAAAAGCTCTCGTTTATCAAATCAACCAATACGCTCCATTTTTTCCGTCTCTTCTTCCAATAAAAGCAGCTTTTGAAAGCTTGCAATCGCTACTTCCACTTGATCGTCTGTAGGTTCTTTTGTCGTCAGCAGCTGAAGCCATAGTCCTGGATAACCAAGATATTTTAAAACAGGCTTATGCCGCAGCTTATTTGTAAACTGCAATACTTCAAATGAAATGCCGAGAACAACCGGTATAAGAGCGATTCGGTCAACAACGCGAAGCCAAAGCGGGTCTGTCGGAACGAGCAGATACACAAATACTCCAACAATAACCGTAAACAAAATGAAACTGGAACCGCATCGATAATGAAGTCTTGATTGTTTTTGTACATTTTCAACAGTTAAAGCGAGCCCGTTTTCATAGGCGTTAATCACTTTATGCTCAGCCCCATGGTATTGAAAAACACGCTTTACTAAAGGAGTCATCGAGATGAAATAAATATAAGCAAGCAACAGCAAAAGCTTAAAAAAGCCTTCGAGCAAAATTTGCCCCACATCCGATGAGATGATCGGCCTGAACCATTCTGCGATAAACACTGGAATTAAAGTAAAGATAAATTTGCCAAGCAAAAATGACAGCACTCCGACAGCAGCAGCTCCTAAAATGAGTGAAAGCTTCGACTCTTTTTTTTCTTCTGACAATAATTTTTCATCATCGGCTGGATCAACATCGTATCGATCTGAAGAATAGCTTAAATGCTTGGAGCCGTTTGCGCTTGCTTCAATAATGGCGGCAATTCCGCGAATAAAAGGAATTTTTTTGAAGCGGGATAATATAGGATGTTTTTTTCGCGGCAATTGAAAAAAATCAATTGAATTGTCTTTTCTCCTGATCGCTGTGACGAAATGATGCTTCCCTCCAAACATAACTCCTTCAATTACCGCTTGCCCGCCATACATAGTCTTTTCGTTTTTCATGACGCACCAACCTGCCTATCTATATAATAAAAAAGCTATTGAAAAGTTTTATTTATTACTATTCTACAAAAAATTAGATGAAACCTCTAGGTTGGATGTGTCTTTTTTCCAATAGGGCGGCGTGAAAAACTTTATCATTATTTAGTATGAATGAAATAAATTTTTTTATACAAAAAATCAGTAGCGTTGCATAAAAAATAAAAACATTTTATGCAGAATTTTCTGAATAAAATATTTTATGATAAACGAAAAACAAGGCAGTAACCAACTAAAGGTGATCACTATCCATTTGGTAATAAATGTATTTGTTTTATTGTTACATGGCTACTGCGCTTCGCCGACTTTTTTCAACTCATTCCCGTTGAATTCGTTCCACCCACACGGTACTTGGTTTCCAAAGAAAAACGCGAAGCCAACGATAAATCTGGGTGAGAGAATGTTTCGATTTCATTTCAAGTTGAATAAGAATGAGTAAACAGTAAGAAATCAGAGCTAAGTAAACCTGATTTTCTACAGCTTCTGGACTCGTTCCATAAAGATGTTTGAGTGTTAAACGTTGCTTAATCCACTTAAAAAATAATTCAATGGCCCATCGAGAACGATAGATATCACCAAGTTCTTCTGGATCTAGGTCGAATCGGTTCGTAATGATTCGAATTCGATTCCCGTCCGAATCGAATGTTTCGATTAATCGAAAGACATTTTCCGTTCGTTTTTGTGGTGTCCCAATGACCACCATCGAATCAGATAAAATAGAGGAATTGGATGGGACAGAGAACGATTCAAGAAATCGAACATAGGCATTCTTTTTCAGACGGGAGGCGAAAAAGAGGCCTTTATCACAGTAATAATCGAACTTTTCGTAGTCTACATAACCACGATCAAACACGTACATGGCATCTGTTTCGTCGATCAGTTGTTCCATTTGTGTTCGATCATTGTTCCCTGCTGGGGTCATGACCATTTTTTCCGGATAAACCGTATCTTCATTGACAAACACCAGTCGTAAATGAACCTTAATTCCCGACTTCGTTTTGCGAAACGTAGCCCATTGATATTTTTTCAGATTCAGTGAAATGGTCGTAGAATCCACGATTTTTAAGCCACTCACCTGACTGGAGGAATTCGTGGACATCTGGCGGATTTGATTCACTAAATCCAGAAAGATTTCTGCGAGCAATTCGGGTTTTACTTGGCGATGTTTTCGAGAAAGTTGTGAAGCACTAATAGATGTCAATCCTAATTCTCGCTGAAAATCATCCAGTAACGCATCATCGGCGATGGCGCGCAGTCCTTCTCGTTGTTGAAGTTGAGCATGCAAAAACAAAAGTAAATACGCTTTTGTGGTTAATTTTTTCGTATATTTATCTTGTTTCATCTCTTCAATTCTTTGTGTAAATTTAACAGAATTGAGAGGAGTGACCCATTTACCAAATGAAGAAAATAGTGTATCCTTGTCCATAGGCTTCATCCTTTATATTGGATTTGGACAGGGACCACCTGTACCATCCATTATAAAGGATTTTTTTATGGACTTTTTTCAATTCAGAATTTTCGAATTAAATTAATGCAACGCTAGTGACAAAAAATAAACTTTTCATGAAAAATTCATCAAGAAAAGAAAAGTGGACATATTAAAAGAGGGAGGTGGACGGATGCTTAACAGCGAAAAAAAGAATTCTACTGGTAAGGAAAAGAAAAAAGAACCATTCCGATCCTTTTTTCTGAAAATTGTTGTCATTGGTTTTACTGGCGGAGTATTATGGAGTTTGATAGGATATTTAGCGTATGTGTTGAACTTTACGAAAATCGGGCCAAATCGAGCTCTCATGTTATTTGCCTTTGATAATTGGAAGAACGGAGTCGCTGGGCATTTTGCGGGAGCTGCCTTCATAGGCATCATTTCTATACTTACTGCATTTTTATATTATGTTCTGTTCAAAAAAGTTCGGTCAATATGGGGAGGCATTGTTTTCGGAGTCGCGCTGTGGGCCGTTGTTTTTTGCTGGCTGGGACCGGCATTTCTAAAAATCGATCCGCTCGGTCGGCTTGGTACAAATACCATTGTCACCTCCATCTGCTTGTATGTGCTGTTTGGCGTTTTTGTCGGGTATTCCATTTCCTACGAATATGGGGAGCGTCAATCATAAACTAAATGATGAGATTATAGAACTGTGTCAGGGTCACAAGATCCAATCATAAACTAAATGATGAGAGATCAAGAATCTTATGGTAGAATGTTCATAATACTGGACATTCTTTTTTAATACATGATAGAAAGGTGTAATCGATGGAGAGAATACTTGTGATCAATGGCCCGAATTTAAATTATTTAGGCGTGAGGGAGCCGCATATTTACGGAAAAAAAACATTGGCAGATTTGGAAAATGAATTGAAATCTCTCGGTGAAAAAAAACAAGTTCAATTTTCTTTTTTTCAATCGAATCATGAAGGAGAGATTATCGATAAGCTTTATGAAGCCGATCAACAATTTGATGGAGTGATTTTAAATCCAGGAGCTTTTACTCATTACAGCTATGCGATACGGGATGCAATTGCCAGCATTTCAAAACCGGTAATTGAAGTCCATATCTCCAATACAAATCAACGGGAACCGTTCCGGCATCATTCTGTCACAGCACCGGTGACACAAGGGCAAATAATTGGCTTAGGGTTTTACGGCTATCAATTGGCAGCTTTATCTTTACTACGTTTGATCAGGGAGGAAACACATGAAGCTTGAAAAAGTTCGTTCACAAATGGAACAGTTAAATATTGACGGCATGCTCATTACAAACGAATATAACCGCCGCTATTTGACGGGATTTACAGGTACGGCCGGGGTCGCACTGGTGGCAAAAGAGGATGCATGCTTTATTACCGATTTCCGGTATGTAGAACAGTCAAAAAAACAAGTAAAGCATTTTAGAATCGTGCAGCATTCAGGATCGATTTTTGAAGAAGTCGCTGCGCAGGCGAAGAAAATGGGGATCAAAACGCTCGGGTTTGAGCAGGATCATCTTTCTTATTCAACATACACATCGTACAAGGATGTTTTAAAAGGGATTGAATTCGTTCCTGTCTCAAATATTGTGGAAAAGTTGCGCTTGATAAAGACTGATGAAGAGATTAAGATATTAAAGGAAGCCGCTGAAATCGTTGATGCTGCCTTTACACACATTTTACATATGATCCGTCCAGGTGTGAGAGAGATTGAACTAGCGAATGAGCTCGAATTTTTTATGCGAAAAAAAGGAGCAGCTTCCTCATCTTTCGATACGATTGTCGCGTCAGGTTATCGGTCAGCCCTTCCCCATGGTGTAGCAAGTGAAAAACCAATTGAAAAGGGAGAGCTTGTAACGTTTGACTTTGGCGCCTATTATAAAGGATACTGTTCAGATATGACGCGGACAATTGCTGTTGGAGATCCTGGAGATGAAATGAAAGAAATTTATAACATCGTGCTTGAAGCACAAAAGAAAGGCGTGCGCGAAATCAAGTCTGGAATGACTGGAAGGGAAGCGGATGCTGTTACACGTACCTACATTGAGGATAAAGGGTACGGCGAATATTTCGGTCATTCAACTGGACATGGAATCGGACTTGAAATCCATGAAGGACCGACACTATCAGCTCGCTCTGATACCGTTCTTCAGCCAGGCATGGTGGTCACGGTTGAACCTGGTATATACCTTCCAGGAAAAGGCGGGGTAAGAATTGAGGATGATATTTTGATCACTGAGCACGGAAATGAAGTGTTGACTCATTCGAAGAAAGAGCTCATCATTCTCTAGCGAGTGCCCCAATCAATGTTGTTAAAGAAAATGTAATAGGAGGACCAAATATGATTTCTGTAAATGATTTTCGTACAGGTTTAACGATTGAAGTCGATGGGGGGATTTGGCGCGTTCTTGAATTCCAGCATGTAAAGCCTGGTAAAGGGGCGGCGTTCGTTCGTTCAAAATTGCGCAACCTTCGGACAGGTGCCATCCAAGAAAAAACGTTTCGGGCTGGCGAAAAAGTAGCACGTGCTCAAATTGACACCCGGAAAATGCAATATTTGTATGCAAATGGCGATCAGCACGTTTTCATGGACACAGAATCGTATGAACAAATTGAGCTTACTTCAAAACAAATTGAATATGAGTTGAAGTTTTTGAAAGAAAATATGGAAGTATACATCATGATGTATCAAGGCGAAACAATCGGAATTGAGCTTCCGAACACGGTTGAATTAACTGTTACGGAAACAGAACCTGGCATTAAAGGGGACACTGCATCAGGCGGCTCTAAACCGGCTACGCTTGAAACAGGGCTTGTCGTGCAAGTGCCGTTTTTCGTTAATGAAGGGGACGTTATTATCGTCAATACTTCTGACGGTTCTTATGTTTCCCGTGCGTAATTATTCTTAAAAAAAATAATGAAAAAAGACAGAGAAAACGAAAAGACCCGCAGAATTCTAACTGATTTCTGTGGGTTATTTTTTTGAAAAGAAAGATTTTATAGCTATTTTCGCAATCGTTTATAAAAGATCAGAATACACAAGCTTTCCAACCTGGCCTTTTTTTGAACAGGATTCAAATACAGCTTGTCCACCTTTAATGATCTATCCACGCTTTTTTCTTTTTCCTCAATTCACTGAAAACGGCAAAAGGTATAACAATATAAATAAAAGCCGCAAGAAGCCATACAAGTCCATCATAAATTTGAACCAACATTCACTCACCACCCCCTAACTCCATTATAACTGTTAAAATCAGAAAATTCTATCAAATTCTATTGAAATGATAAATGCAAAAAAAGGAATAAGAGAAACGGTAGTCATAAAGTGGCCAAGCTTGCATACATTGAAAATAAATAAGGTATTAAAGGGGGAAGGAAGATTGAAAGAAATCATCTCAATTTTTCCCGAAACAATTGCAAATGAATTAAAGCAGCTTCCTTCTTCTTTTTTTGAACAGATGGAAGAAATTCGCATACGTTTGTACAAGCCGATTGAAATCATCGCTTTCGGCAAACCGCACTTTCTTCACTACGAGGCGACAAAAGAAGACGGGATGATGATTTTAAACAAGATCAGCCAATATTCGATTTACACACTGGAGGAAGAATTAAAGAGAGGTTTTATTACGATTGGAGGAGGGCACCGGATCGGCCTTGCTGGAAAAGTGATTACAGAAAACGGCAATGTCAAAGCCATACGGCACGTTACATCTTTTAATATCCGGATAGCAAGGGAGAAAATAGGCCTGGCTGAGCAATATATTCCTTATGTATATGAAAAAAAATGGTTAAATACGCTTATTTTTGGACCTCCCCAATCAGGAAAAACGACGCTGCTGCGCGATTTTGCCCGGATCATAAGTACTGGGGTTAAAACGATTCCGCCTCAAAAGGTCGGCATTGTGGATGAAAGATCAGAAATAGCCGGCAGTGTAAAAGGAATTCCGCAATTTACTTTTGGTCTTCGCATTGATGTATTGGACGGATGCCCGAAAGCAGAAGGGATGATGATGTTGATCCGTTCGATGAGCCCTGACATCATTATTGCTGATGAAATAGGGCGTAAGGAAGATACCGATGCATTAATGGAAGCTGTGAACAGCGGTGTTCAGCTGTTTGTGAGCGCTCATGGCGAATGCTTTGAAGATTTGCTGCACCGTCCGACCTTAAGAGAACTTATTCAATTAGGCATTTTTGACCGATACATGGAATTGGAGAAAAAAGGTACTCCAGGGACGGTTTCCCGTATATTTGGAAAAAAAGAAAAAGAGATTGTGTATAAAGCAGGTGTGAAATAGCGATGAAATTGCTAGGGTCTTTATTCATCTTATTAGCAACAACATGGATTGGGTTTGATTCGGCTAAACGATTGACAGAGCGGACAAGACAATTGCGGCAATTAAAGGTTTCTTTGCAAAGCTTGGAAGCTGAGATCATGTACGGCCACACACCATTGCAGGATGCATCGCTTCATATTGCCAAACAGGCAGCCCCTCCGCTTTCTAATCTATTTACATTATTTTCTGAGAAATTATCGCAAGGCGACATGGATGTGAAAAGCGCATGGGAAAGCAGTCTGCTTGAAATATGGCCTTATACATCGCTGAAGGAAGGGGAATTGGAAGTTTTAAAGCAATTTGGAGAAACATTGGGGCAGCATGATTTAATCAGCCAGCAAAAGCATATTAAATTGACAATGGCTCATTTGGAAAAAGAAGAAAAAGAAGCGCTGTTTAATCAAGAGCATTACGGAAAAATGACGAAAAGCTTAGGATTTTTAGCGGGATTGCTCATTATCATTCTTTTGATGTAGCGATATAAGCTGGGAGGAGAAAGGGACATGGGTGTTGACGTCAACACAATTTTCCAAATCGCTGGAATCGGAATTATCGTTGCGTTTCTTCATACCATTTTAGATCAAATGGGGAAGAAAGAGTACGCCCAATGGGTTACATTGTTGGGATTTATTTACATACTTTTTATGGTTGCTTCCATTGTCAACGATTTGTTCCAAAAAATTAAAGCGGTTTTTCTTTTTCAAGGATAGGAGGTTTTGGAGATTGAAATTTTTCAAATTGTCGGGCTAGGATTGATTGCAACTTTGCTCGCTCTTGTCATAAAAGAACAAAAGCCGACCTTTGCCTTTCTATTAATCGTCTTTACCGGTGTCTCCATTTTTCTTTTTTTAGTGGATCAAATTTATGAATTGATTCGAATGGTCGAAAGAATTGCGAATGAAGCAAGCATTGATTTGATTTATGTCGAAACCATTTTAAAAATCATCGGAATTGCCTATATTGCTGAATTTGGTGCGCAAATTACGAAAGATGCCGGACAAGGCTCTATTGCATCCAAAATTGAATTGGCAGGGAAAATTTTAATCTTATCTATGGCAATTCCGATCATGACGGTGATTATACAAACGATGATTAAGCTTCTCCCAAATATATAAGTTTAAGGGGGTGATGGGGATTCAGTCATCATTTTTTCGCGGCATCCTTTTTTTGGCGTTTTTTGCTTTCGCTGTGCCAAACATGGTACAAGCCTCTCAAGAGCAAAATTCCTCGGCAGATCCTCCAAAAGAAGAAGCGATTCAACAAGAATATATGGCAGAACAAATGGACGAGCTTGGGATTGAGGAAATTAAAAATTTTTGGAATGACATTATGACGACATACGGAGGACTTCTTCCGGAAAGCCAGAAGGGAAGCTTGATGGATTTTATTAAAGGTGAAAAACAATTTTCTATAAAAGAGTGGGCCGTTGGCATTTTGAAATTTCTTTTACATGAAATCTTGGCAAACGGAAAGCTTCTTGGAACCATTATCATTTTAACGATATTTAGCGTTCTTCTCCAGCATTTACAAAACGCTTTTGAAGAAAAAAATGTAAGCAAAGTTGCTTACTCCATTGTTTATATGGTGCTTGTCATTTTAGCTTTAAACAGTTTTCACGTAGCCATTTCCTATGCAACGAATGCGATTAACGGGATGACAAGCTTTCTTCTAGCTTTAATTCCGATGTTAATAGCTTTAATGGCGTCATCTGGAGGAGTTGCTTCGGCTGCATTTTTTCACCCCATTACCATTTTCTTGATGAACGGAAGCGGTTTGTTGATTGAAAAAATTGTTCTCCCTCTGCTGTTTTTGTCTTCTTTGTTATTTTTAATCAGCACGATGACGGATCAATATAAAGTTACTCAGCTTGCTCAGCTGTTCAGAAGCATTAGCATCTGGCTTTTAGGCATTTTCTTAACCATTTTTTTAGGAGTGATTTCTGTCCAGGGGGCGACGGCAGCTGTGACAGACGGGATCGCCTTGCGGACGACAAAGTTTATAACGGGAAACTTTATACCTGTGCTTGGAAAAATGTTTACGGAAGCGGCTGATACGCTCTTTAGCGCATCGATGCTGTTAAAAAACACAATTGGCGTCATTGGTGTTGCCATTCTCTTTTTGATCACCATTTTTCCGGCAATGAAAGTACTGGCGATTGCCTTCATCTATAAATTTGCCGCTGCCGTTTTGCAGCCTTTAGGGCCGGGAGAGATTATCTCCTGTTTA
Source organism: Aeribacillus sp. FSL W8-0870 (assembly GCF_037963755.1). Lineage (NCBI taxonomy): Bacteria > Bacillati > Bacillota > Bacilli > Caryophanales > Bacillaceae > Aeribacillus > Aeribacillus sp. FSL W8-0870. The sequence continues at coordinate 2,753,606 of NZ_CP150165.1, read as the reverse complement.
GACATCATCTCCAAGAGCATCATCTATATACTAGCGGCACTGATCCTTGTATCGTTCATGTTTTTTTTAAGCATTACAGTTATTATCGCAGCGAGCAATGTCACCATGATGGTTCGATAGGAGTGGTGGTATATGTCATTCATCACCGAATGGGTCACTAATATCATATTATTTATTTTTATTGCCATTATTTTAGATATGCTGCTGCCGAGATCCGCAATGCAAAAATATGTAAAAGTCGTTGTTAGTTTATTATTAGTGTCTGTCATTCTTACGCCGATTTTAAAAATATTTTCCTATGATTTTCCGAACTTGTTATCCGAGGAGCTGCTGAACTCGGAAGCAAAAGAAGATTCAATAAAAAAATCAATAGAATTTAAGAAAAATGAAATACAAGCTAACAACCGTGCATATATTTTAGAACAAATGGCTGTCCAAATGAAAAATTTAGCGGAAGAGGAGCTGGTAGAAAACTATGGTTTAAAGGTTCAAAAAATTCATCTTTCGGTTGATGAAACAAAAGAGAAGATTGAATCAGAAAACGATTTAAAGCAAGTTACAGTTTTCGTGGAAGAAAAAGATCTTCCCCACACGGTTGAAACGGTTAAACCGGTTGAAATCAACATGAACGAAGAAGACAAAAAAATGCTCGCAAATGAAAACGAAATAATTGCCCAGCTTGCTGAAACATGGGGAGTATCGAAAGAAAAAATTTCGATTGAAATGGAAGGAGGCGGCCTAAGTGAATGATAGGAAAAATTTTTTGCAGCGACTAGCCTCTCTTCTTCCCGGACGAGATATGCTCAAAAAATCAGCCACCTATCCATTCATGCTTATACTTTTGACGCTTGGAATCGCTTTTATGCTGATCGGCAGTTTTTTATCCGGCGAAAGCAAAACAGTAGAAACGATAAACACCGCTGCAGAAGAAGAGGATGTTGAGCCCGCATTTAAACAAACAACAAGTGAAAAAGGAACAATTGAACGTTATGAACAGCAGTATGCAAATGAGCTAAAAGGAGCGCTTCAGTCCATTTCAGGCGTAGGTGAGGTAGAAGTTATTGTCAATGTTGACTCTTCATCTGAAAGTGTGTTGGAAAAAAATCGCTCGATTCAAAACCAAACGACAGATGAGACGGACCGTGAAGGCGGAAAGCGGCAGGTGGAAGATAAATCTGTTGACGAACAAGTGGTAATCATTCGAAAAGGGGATCAAGAATCGCCCATCGTTGTAAAAACCGAAAAGCCGAAAATACGCGGGGTGTTAGTAGTAGCAAAAGGTGCTGAAAACGTTCAAATTAAAAAAATGATCACCGATGCAGTTACAAGGGTGCTTGATGTCGATAGTCATAGAGTAGCCGTATTGCCAAAAAAGTAAAGGAGGATGCTTGACATGTTAAAAAAACAAACTGTTTGGTTATTAACCATGTTAAGTTTAGTTGTTGTGCTGTCCGTTTATTACATTACATCTCCTGAAGGAGGATCTTCCCCTGATGTGGTGTTGACGGATACAGAGACGAATTCGAATGAAAAAGAAAGCGGAAATGACAATAATAAAGAACAAACAGAGCAGCAAAAAACTGATGCGAAGCAGCAAGAAAAAGAACAATCGAGCAAGCAGTCCAGCTCAGAAGATGGATCGGTAGTCTCCACAATAACGGACGATGATTTATTTACTGCGCTGAGAATGGAAGTGGAAGATGAAAGAAGTGAACGCAAGCAGGAGCTGGAGACAATTATTGGGTCCAATGATGTCTCATCTGAGGAAAAAAACAATGCATATGAGGAGATGCGCGAATTATCCAAGCTGTCAGAGAAAGAGAAGGTATTAGAAACACTTATCAAAACAAAAGGCTACGAGGATGCATTAGTTCGCGCTGATGGAGACAAGGTGAGAATTACCGTAAAAGCGAAAGAACACTCCCCGCAGCAAGCAAACGAACTGATTCAATTGGTGAAGGATGAAATCCAGTCCATGCAAGATGTTGCCGTAACATTTGAAATAGCAAAGTAACATGACTCCCCGAAAAAAATCGGGGATTTTTTCATGTGAAGAAAAAGCTGCTTTGAATTGTTTGCTCATATTTTTAATAGTTATTGAATTTTAGCAAAAAGTTATCGTATCATAAATGATAGTTACTTTTAATACTTGATGATAATATCTAGCAAATTGGAATTCATTTTAAGGAGTGTTTTTTCATGTTAAATTTTAAAGAAATAAAGGAAATCATCAAATTGATCGATGATTCATCCATTGATGAATTTACATATGAAAGCGAAGGGGCAAAGGTCCAATTAAAAAAAACTGCGGCTCGCGCTAATCAGCATGTTGTCTATAACAATGCTTCTGAAATTCAAGCTTTGCCAAAGCAACCAGCTGCTGAATCTTTAGAACAGCCGAAAAAAGAGGTGCATTTGCCGAAAGAAGAAAGCGAGCAGAAAACAGAAAATTTACATAAAATTACTTCGCCGATGGTCGGCACATTTTATGCTGCTCCAAACCCAGATGCAGATCCTTATGTTACAATAGGATCAAAAGTAAAAGAGAATACCGTTGTTTGCATTGTAGAGGCAATGAAATTATTTAATGAGATTGAAGCGGAAGTAAAAGGCGAAATTGTCGACATTTTAGTTGAGAACGGTCAGCTTGTTGAATACGGACAACCATTATTCCTTGTAAAACCAGAGTGAGGGAAAGAAAATGTTTAAAAAATTGCTGATAGCAAACAGAGGAGAAATTGCAGTAAGAATCATACGCGCCTGCAAGGAATTAGGGATCGAAACAGTCGCCATATATTCTGAGGCGGATAAAGACTCCTTGCATGTTCAGCTTGCAGATGAAGCGTATTGCATAGGACCGACTGCATCTAAAGACAGCTATTTAAACTTTACGAACATCGTGAGTGTAGCGACGTTGACTGGATCAGAAGCCATTCATCCAGGCTACGGATTTTTGGCAGAAAACGCTGATTTCGCCGAGCTTTGCAATGATTGCAACATTGTTTTTGTAGGCCCTAGTCCAGAAGCAATCACAAAAATGGGAAAAAAAGATGTTGCTAGGGAAACAATGCGGCAGGCGGGTGTTCCGATTGTGCCTGGGTCAAAAGGGATCATTAAAAGCGAAGAGGAAGCAGTTGAGATCGCAAATCAAATCGGTTATCCAGTCATTATTAAAGCAGCCGCCGGAGGCGGAGGAAAAGGAATACGCGTTGCGAATGACGAAGAAAGCTTGCGGAAAGGGATCCAAATTACTCAGCAGGAAGCGCAAACAGCATTTGGAAACCCAGGCGTTTACATTGAAAAATGTATTGAAGATTTCCGCCATGTTGAAATCCAAATTCTTGCCGATCACCATGGAAACGTCGTTCATTTAGGTGAAAGGGACTGCAGCATTCAAAGGCGCTTACAAAAGCTGGTGGAAGAAACTCCTTCTCCTGCACTATCTGATAAAATGCGACATAAAATGGGGGAAGCGGCTGTAAAAGCAGCCAAAGCGGTGCGTTATTCCGGTGCAGGTACAGTGGAATTCATTTTTGATTATAAAAATGAGCAATTTTATTTCATGGAAATGAATACCCGCATTCAAGTTGAGCATCCTGTTACTGAAATGGTCACAGGCATTGATCTGATCAAAGAGCAGATCAAGATTGCAGCAAACGAACCACTAAGCTTTGAACAGAAAGACATTACATTTAACGGCTGGGCGATCGAATGTAGAATTAACGCAGAAAACCCGGAAAAGAATTTTATGCCTTCAGCTGGTAAAATCGAAATGTACCTGCCTCCGGGCGGACCGGGTGTCCGCATTGATTCTGCCTGCTACCCTGGCTATTCCATTCCGCCATATTATGATTCAATGGTCGCAAAGCTGATTACACACGGAGCGACAAGGGAAGAAGCGATAGCCAAAATGAAAAGAGCTTTAAGTGAATTTGTTATAGAAGGAGTGCATACAACCATACCTTTCCACCTGAAATTAATGGATCATGAAAAATTTATCAGCGGGGAGTTCAACACTAGATTTCTTGAAAATTATAAAATCATGTCATAATTTTGGAGGTGTACTATTTGAAAGATACAGGATTGGAAATGAATCATGAAGCAAGCTTTGGAAAAGTGGAAATCGCTCCGGAAGTCATTGAAGTCATCGCCGGAATTGCCGCATCTGAAATAGAAGGGGTAGCCCAAATGCGCGGCAATTTCGCTTCAGGAGTCGCTGAACGCTTTGGCAAAAAAAATCATGGTAAAGGCGTAAAAGTAGACTTAGGTGAAGAAGGCATTGTCATTGATGTATATTGTGTCATGAATTTCGGGGTTTCCATTCCGGCTGTTGCACAGAAAGTACAAGAAAATATTCGTCAAACGCTTTTAACGATGACGGCGCTTGAAATCAACGAAATCAACATTCATGTAGTGGGCATTCAGTTTGAAACGAAGACGGAAGAGCCTGAAATTCAAGAGGAAATGTAAAGGCGGAGGATATCCTCCCCTTTTTTGTTTAAAATAAAGAATAATAAGAAAGATTCTGAAATTTCTTTTCGGATGAACTTTCATATGTGATACAAGAGACAGTTATGATATGATTCATATATGACATTTCGACATAGTTTGAAAAAAGGAGCAAAAAGATGAAACGGAGAACAGCTAGGAAAAAGGCATTGCAGGCACTGTTTCAAATTGACTTGGCTGAAGCGCTTCCTGAGGAAGCCATCAATCATGTTTTGGACGGTAATGAACATGATCCATTTTTAAATAAGCTTGTACTCGGAACGGTTGAACATCAAAACGAAATTGACGAATTGATAAAAAGGAATTTAACCAATTGGAAATTGGAAAGATTGGCTAACATTGACCGTGCCATTTTGCGTTTAGCTGTATATGAGATGAAATATGAACCGGATATTCCGTTCAATGTAACAATTGATGAAGCGATTGAACTTGCTAAAATGTTCGGAGATGTTCAGTCGAGCAAATTTGTAAATGGTGTCCTCTCAAGTATAAAAGAAGAGTTAGAAAAAAAAGCTTAGGAGGAAAAAGATGGTGGCGACGATTATTGACGGAAAAGAATTGGCAAAAGAAATGCGAAGCGAGTTAAAAAAAGAAGTGGAACAATTAAAGGAAAAAGGGGTAACACCCGGCCTTGCCATTATTTTAGTTGGGAACAATCCTGCTTCCCTTTCTTACATTAAGGGGAAGCAAAAAGCTTCGGAGGAAATCGGCGTTTCTTTTAAGCTGGAACATTTGGAGGAGTCGATTTCACAAGAAGAACTGCTTGAAGTGATAGAAAAATATAATCAGGACGATCGTTATGACGGAATTCTTGTTCAGCTTCCGTTACCTGACCATATTGATGAAACAGCAGTCATTGAAAAAATTTCTCCAGAAAAAGATGTGGATGGCTTTCATCCGATTAATGTTGGACGCATGATGACGGGACAGGATGCGTTTTTGCCGTGCACACCGGCCGGAATTGTTGAAATGATCAAATCTGCAAATATCGAAATTCCCGGAAAGCATGTTGTCGTTGTTGGCAGAAGCAATATTGTCGGAAAACCGGTCGGACAATTGCTTCTAAACGAAAATGCAACGGTTACATATTGCCATTCGAAAACGAAAAATTTGCGGGAGCATACGATCCAAGGAGATATTTTAATCGTTGCTGTCGGGCGTCCTCATTTCATAGGTGCTGATCATATTAAAGAAGGTGCAGTCGTAATAGATGTTGGCGTCAATAGACTTGAGAACGGAAAACTTGTAGGCGATGTAAAATTTGATGAGGCAAAAGAAAAAGCAAGCGCCATTACTCCTGTTCCCGGCGGAGTAGGTCCAATGACGATTACGATGCTGGTTTATAATACGGTTAAATCCGCAAAGAAGCGGGTACGTCCATAAACTTGCTTTAAAGGAGTTGTTCATGAGTAACAAAAAATTTGTAACCGTTTCGGCGTTAACAAAATACCTTAAGCGAAAATTTGATGTTGATCCACATTTGCGCGATATTTGGGTAAAAGGCGAATTATCAAACGTAAAAATTCATGACAGCGGACATATTTATTTTACGTTAAAGGACGAGCATGCCAGAATACAGGCGGTTATGTTTTCGAGTTTTAACCGTTCTCTTCCATTTCGCCCAGAGGACGGGATGAACGTATTGGTACGCGGTGAAATTACCATTTACCAGCCCGGAGGAATATACCAAATTTATGCAAAGGAAATGGAGCCTGATGGAGTAGGAGGGCTTTATCTTGCATTCGAGCAGCTGAAAAAAAAATTGGAGCAAGAAGGGCTGTTCGATGTCAAGCATAAAAAAACGATTCCTGCCTTTCCAAAGACGATCGGTGTGATCACATCGCCGACAGGTGCAGCCGTCAGGGATATCATCACAACGATCAAACGAAGATACCCTGTGGCAAAAGTGGTGGTTATTCCCGCAATTGTTCAAGGTGTACAAGCGGGAAAATCGATTGTGAATAAAATACAGCTTGCCAACTCCCTCGGTTATTTCGATGTCCTCATTGTTGGAAGAGGAGGCGGATCGATTGAAGAGTTGTGGGCTTTCAATGAAGAGATGGTGGCAAGGGAAATTTTTAAATCAAAAATACCCGTTATATCTGCTGTAGGCCATGAAACAGATTATACAATCGCAGATTTTGTCGCCGATCTTCGGGCGCCGACTCCAACCGGAGCAGCAGAGCTGGCTGTTCCTAATATAACGGATTTAATCGAAAAGATCCGGGAACGGAACATTAGAATGACGAACGCTTTAAAGGAACGGATCAAAAAGGAAAAGCTCAAGCTTTTCCGCTTAACCAACTCATATGCATTCAAATATCCGAAAAAGCTTTATATGCAAAAGGAACAGGAGCTGGACATTTTATTCGAACGGTTTAAAAAAGCAGGAAAACGTTACTTAAACGATCAAACGAACCGATACTTGTTATTGACGAATCGTCTTAAAAACGAACTTCCATATGACCAAATTGAGCGGGCGAAGACAAGAATGAAGGATCTGGACAAAAAAATGCTGCGCGAGATGACAGCTTTATATCAACAGAAGCTGAATCGCTTTCAAGCATTGGCTTCTAAACTTGATGCACTCAGCCCATTAAAGATTATGGAACGTGGATACAGCCTTGTGTATAAACAAGATAAGCTGGTAAAGAGCGTAAAACAAACGGCTGAAGGGGATTTTATTCAAATTAAATTGCAGGACGGGACCATCCATTGTGAAGTATCTGAAATTGAGGAGAGAAGATCATGAATGATCAAAAAGAATTAACGTTTGAAGAAGCGATGAAAGAGCTGGAAGCAATTGTTTTAAAATTAGAAGACGGGGATGTTCCATTAGAACAGGCGATCCAATATTTTCAAGAAGGAATGAAGCTTTCAAAGCTTTGCCATGAAAAATTAACGCAAGCTGAAAAGCAATTGGATTTTATTCTTGATGAAGATGGAACGATCAAACCTTTCCAAGCACAGGAGGAAGAACAAAAGTGATGTCTTTTCCGGAATACTTAAAAACGCGCAAAGCTGCCATTGATTCCGTTCTTCCCACATATATTGAAAGATTAAATGCCCCGAAAATTATTAAAGAATCGATGCTTTATTCCTTAAATGCCGGCGGGAAACGTCTGCGCCCTATGCTCTTGCTTGCCGTTCTCCATTCGTATGGAAAAGAAGAGAAAATTGGTTACCCGGTCGCATGTGCGGTGGAATTGATTCATACGTATTCGCTTATTCATGATGACCTTCCATGCATGGACAATGATGATTTTAGAAGAGGAAAGCCGACCAATCATAAAGTATATGGAGAAGCCATAGCCGTGCTGGCAGGTGACGGATTACTGACTGAAAGCTTTCGGCTGATTGCTGATGCTGAAGAGCTTTCAGATCGCGTAAAATTGACGCTCATTTCAGAGCTTTCAAAGGCGGCTGGTGCAGAAGGAATGGTTGGCGGACAAGTTGCCGACATGGAAGGAGAAAACAAACAATTAACTTTAAAACAGCTTGAATATATTCATGAGCATAAAACAGCAAAGCTTCTGGCTTTCAGTATTATTGCAGGTGCCATCATTGCTGAGGCGTCGATTGAAGAAATAAATAAATTAAAGGAATTCGCATACCATATAGGCATTGCCTTCCAAATTAAAGATGACATATTAGATGTTGAAGGAGACGAAGAAAAGATCGGAAAGCCTGTTGGTTCCGATGAAGAGAATAAAAAAACAACGTATTTGTCCGTACTGTCTTTGGAAGGCGCAAAGGAAAAATTGTCGGAGCATATTGAAACATCAAAGGCTATTTTGCAAACATGTTCCATAAACAATGAGCTTCTATTATCGTTTTGTGATTTAATTGGGGAGCGCGAACATTAAACGATGAAAATTCGGTGCACCTCCAACGGGTCGACAAAATGTGAGGAACGGGATTCGCATTTGAATGTGTGCATTCTCCAACAAGTTGAGGAAAACACTCCTATATGATATAATTCTGTCAGAAAACATGATGGAGTGGTGCAGTATTCTAGTCAGCCCTCCGGTTCTGAAGGCGGGCCTAAAAATCCGCTAAAGGGCACATCGATGAAGTTCCTGGTGTTGGCTTGAGGCGCCCAGCCTTGGGTTGATGCTGGGGGTTAAGGTTAGAGGGCGATCCACAATGGCATGTGGGCGTTGACCCTCTTTCCGCGGAGGCCCATTTTATGTGCAAAATGGGTATGAACCTGTCTACGCGCTTCATAGTGCAATGAGGCGCGGACAGCGTAGCCTGCCTTGAGTGGAGGCCGAGGGGATTATGGAAACAAGGAACTTTTTCATATGGCCAATGAAAGAGTTTCTTATGTGACATATGAAATCGGCTCTGCAAAAGAGGCTAGGAACCGGCTAAAGGCTGTTTGAGGAAAACTCCTAGACTGTTCACATGACATATATAGAGGATTGTAGTACGGACTAAGTGGCAATCCAGTCTAGCGTTTGGCGACAGCGCTAAGTCAGGTTTAAAGGGAAACCGCCGGGGCGGCAACGCCTGGTACTTGACTGGGAAAACCTACTGGACCTAAGCCGTAATGTTTACTCTATATATGACCACTCCATTTCGTTATATATAGTTTTTACATAGAAATCAGGTGTTATGCATTTCATGATGAAAGAGCTAATTCGATATTCAATACGATGGAGTTTAGGAATTGCCGTTATCACATTCGTGTTAGCGGCTCTTTTTTCAATTGTATCAACTGTTCTTCTGGAAGGCGTCGGATGGGCTGCCGGTATGATGATCGTTTTTGTGATCGTTTTAATCGGCATTTTTTTTGATATGCTCGGCATTGCTGCCACATCAGCAGATGAGGTTCCGTTTCATGCGATGGCGTCAAAGCGTGTGAGCGGTGCCAAGCATGCCATTCAAATTATCCGAAATGCCGATCGCTTTTCGAACTTTTGCAACGATGTTATTGGCGATATTTCCGGCATAATCAGCGGAACAGCCTCGGCTGTTGTCGTAGTGCAGCTGGCGGTGACGTTTGCCGACCGTCAAACTTCGGCGCTTGAGTTTACGATTTCAATCGTATTCACAAGCATTGTAGCTGCTCTTACTGTCGGAGGAAAAGCGTTTGGAAAGGCGTTTGCAATCCGTTTTTCAACTCCGATTATTTTTTATGTCGGAAAGATATTTTATTTTTTTGAAAAAAGATTTAATATTGTTTTGATGAAAGAGAAAAAAGGAAAGAATCATAAAAAAGTAAGCATATCTAAAAAGCGAAAGTGAGTGATCCGTTTTGGATCTATTGTCCATCGAAAATCCAAAATTTCTGAAAAAGTTTTCAATAAAAGAACTGGAGCAATTGAGCGCGGAAATTCGCCAATTTTTAATTGAAAAGCTGTCAGTGACCGGCGGACATATTGGACCAAATTTAGGAGTAGTTGAGCTGACAATATCTTTACATAAAATGTTTGACAGCCCGAAAGATAAATTTATTTGGGATGTAGGTCACCAGGCGTACGTTCATAAAATTTTGACAGGCAGGGCGAAAGAGTTTGATACGTTGAGGCAGTATAAAGGATTGTCCGGTTTTCCGAAACGTTCAGAAAGCGAGCACGATGTTTGGGAAACGGGGCACAGTTCAACTTCACTTTCTGCGGCAATGGGAATGGTTATTGCCCGCGATTTAAAAGGAACGGATGAATATATTGTGCCGATTATCGGCGACGGTGCTTTAACCGGAGGCATGGCGCTTGAAGCATTGAATCACATCGGCCATGAACAAAAGGATATTATTGTTGTGTTAAACGATAATGAAATGTCTATTGCTCCAAACGTCGGTGCTCTTCATCATATACTTGGAAGATTAAGAACAACAGGCAAATATCACTGGGTAAAAGAAGAGTTGGAATACTTGTTGAAAAAAATTCCAGCTGTCGGAGGAAAGCTTGCCTCAACAGCAGAACGGCTTAAAGACAGTCTGAAATATTTATTCGTTTCGGGCATGTTTTTTGAGGAGCTTGGCTTTACCTATTTTGGACCGATTGACGGACATGATTTTCAGGCATTGATGGAAAACATTAGTTATGCCAAAAAAACAAAAGGCCCTGTTTTGCTGCATGTTATCACGAAAAAAGGAAAGGGCTATTTGCCTGCCGAAAAAGACAAGATTGGAACATGGCATGGAACAGGCCCTTATAAAATTGAAACAGGCGATTTTGTTAAACCGAAAATATCGGCTCCGTCTTGGAGTGAATTAGTAAGTGAAACAGTTCGAAAATTAGCGAGAAACGATGAAAGAATTGTTGCAATTACACCAGCCATGCCGGTTGGTTCGAAACTTGAAAAATTCCGAGAAGAATTTCCGGACAGAATGTTTGATGTCGGTATTGCAGAGCAGCATGCGGTGACGCTTGCAGGAGGACTTGCTGCTGCCAATATGAAGCCGTTTTTGGCAATCTATTCAACCTTTTTGCAGCGCGGTTATGACCAAATGGTTCATGACATTTGCCGACAAAACTTAAATGTGTTTTTCGGAATTGACCGCGCAGGACTCGTCGGAGCTGACGGAGAAACCCATCAGGGAGTATTTGACATCGCTTTTTTGCGCCATATACCAAACATTGTATTAATGATGGCGAAAGACGAAAATGAAGGACAGCATATGGTTTATACGGCTCTGAAGTACGATGAAGGGCCGATCGCTCTTCGCTATCCGAGAGGAACAGGATTGGGTGTGCCTCTTGATCCTGAGCTGAAAGAAATTCCGATCGGTACGTGGGAAGTTCTTTTACAAGGTAAAGATGCTGTCATTTTAACATTTGGAACGACGATTAAAATGGCATTGGATGCAGCGAAAGCACTTGCCAAAAATAATGTTTCCGTTCGAGTCGTCAATGCCCGCTTTTTAAAGCCGCTTGATGAGAAAATGCTTCTTGAGATTTTCAACGAAGGAATACCGATTTTAACAGTAGAGGAAGCAGTTCTTGAAGGCGGTTTTGGCAGCTCGGTATTAGAATTTGCTGAAAAGCATGGCTTTACAAATCTTACAATGAAAAGAATGGGAATTCCAGATCGCTTTATCGAGCATGGAAGCGTGGAAAAACTATTAGAAGAGATTGGATTAACAAAAGAAGGAATAATAAAAAATGTGCTCGAAGTAATACCAAAAAAAGAAAAAGGAATCAAATATGGGTAAAAAGGAACGTTTAGATGTATTGCTTGTAGAAAGAGGACTTGCAGAAACGAGAGAAAAAGCAAAAAGAGCCGTTATGGCCGGGCTTGTTTATTCAAATGAAAAACGATTGGATAAGCCTGGCGAAAAAATTGATCGCGACATCCCGTTAACTGTAAAGGGAGATGCGATCCCTTATGTTTCAAGAGGCGGTTTAAAGCTGGAAAAGGCATTGAAACAATTTGAAATCAGTGTGGCAGGAAAAATTATGGTAGATGTCGGCTCTTCTACGGGAGGATTTACCGACTGCGCCTTGCAGAACGGCGCAAAATTATGTTATGCGGTGGATGTCGGGTATAATCAATTGGATTGGAAGCTGCGTCAAGATGAACGTGTCATCGTGATGGAACGGACAAACTTCCGTTATGTAAAGCCGGAGGATTTTCAAAAGGGGCTTCCGGAATTTGCTACCATTGATGTATCGTTTATCTCTTTAAAATTGATCCTCCCTGTTTTAAAAACCATTTTGGTGCCGACTGGTGAATGCGTCGCGCTAATTAAGCCGCAATTTGAAGCAGGAAAAGAAAAAGTCGGGAAAAAAGGAATTGTGAAGGATGCTCGGGTTCATGAGGAAGTTTTGCATGACATAACGGCCTTTGCAATCAATGAAGGATTTGATTGCTTACATTTATCGTACTCTCCGATCACTGGCAGCAACGGGAATATAGAGTTTTTGCTCCATTTGTATTGGGGAGGGGCAAAAGAAAAAGGTGACATAAAATTTACGGAAACAATTGAAGAAATTGTGAAAAACGCTCATTCGACGTTAAAAATAAAGAGACAGGGATAACGAATACAAGTTATTCCTGTTTTTCTATGAGATATCATAACAGGAAAGAGAATAGGGGTGGTCGCTAATGACAAAAGGACAGCGTCTTATTAAAATTAGAGAGCTTGTCACAAATTACGAAATCGAAACGCAGGATGAACTAGTTGAAATGCTGAAAAATTTAGGTTTTAATGTCACCCAAGCAACCGTATCCCGCGACATCAAAGAGCTCCATTTAGTGAAGGTTCCGACATCTGATGGACGTTATAAATACAGCCTGCCCGCAGATCAGCGCTTCAATCCCCATCAAAAGCTGAAAAGAGCATTGATGGATGCATTTGTTAAAATCGATTCTGCCGGACATTTGCTTGTGATGAAAACAATGCCGGGAAATGCTCATGCAATCGGTGCATTAATTGATAATTTGGACTGGGAAGAAATATTAGGGACAATTTGCGGCGATGACACGATTTTAATTATATGCAGGAAGAATGAAGACACCAAAACGTTGACGGAAAAATTTTTGGACATGCTTTAACAAGTTTGGGGTGAAAATGCGATGTTAGCGGAATTGTCGATTAAAAATTTTGCCATTATTGAATCCCTATCTCTTTCTTTTGAAAAAGGGCTGACAGTGCTGACGGGAGAAACAGGTGCTGGGAAATCGATCATTATTGATGCTATATCTCTTCTTGTAGGAGGACGCGGTTCTTCTGAATTTGTCCGAGCCGGTGAAAAGCGCGCTGAATTGGAAGGGTTGTTTATATTGGAAGAAGAGGACCATCCGTGCTTGAAAAAGTGCCATGAATTAGGAATAGATGCTAGTGAAGGCATGATTGTTTTAAACCGGAATATCTCCGCTAACGGAAAAAGCATTTGCAGAATTAATGGAAAGCTTGTCACAATCGGAATTCTCCGGGATATTGGGAGCACATTAGTCGATATACATGGACAGCACGATCATCAAGAGCTGATGGACGAGCAAAAGCATCTTCATCTTCTCGACGAATATGGCGGCGAAGAAGTGAAAAAAGCAAAGGATGCATACGTAAAGCTTTATAAAAAATACGCGGACTTAACAAAGCGGTTAAAAGCCCTTTCAGAAAATGAGCAGCAGATGGCGCATCGATTGGATTTATTGAAGTTTCAATTAAAGGAAATTGACGATGCCGATTTAAAAATGGATGAAGATATAAAGCTTCAGGAAGAACGGCAGGAAATGTTAAATTTTGAAAAAATTTATGAAGCCTTGAAAAATAGCTATGAATCGCTGCAAGGAGAGCAGCGCGGGCTTGATTTTTTACGACTTGCCATGAATCATTTAGAAGAAGCAGCAGAATTTAATAAACAGTTAAAAGAAATGTCCGAAACGCTGTCGAACAGTTTTTACGTTGTAGAGGATTTAACGTTTCAGCTTAGAAATGAATTAGAACGCATGGAATTTAATCCTGATCGGTTAAATATGATAGAGGACCGCCTCCATGTCATTCATCGGTTAAAACGAAAGTACGGGCAAACAATCAAAGACATTTTGCAATATAGAGATGAAATTGAAAAAGAGATCGATACGATTGAAAACCGTGATAGCCATATTCAAACGCTTAGAAATGAGCTTAAATCTGTCGTCGAAGAACTGCTGACAAAATCCCAACATTTAACGGCAATAAGAAAAAAATATGCAAACAAGCTAACTGCTCAAATCACATCTGAATTAAAACAGCTGTACATGGATAAAACTACATTTAAGGTTCAATTTTCGCAGAAAGAGGCCCAAGATTCCGCTTTGATCGATGGAATTCCAACGAAATTTGGAAGTGACGGCATGGATTTTGTGGAATTTTACATTTCCACCAATCCAGGCGAACCTCTTAAGCCTCTTGCGAAAATTGCTTCCGGCGGGGAATTATCAAGAATCATGCTTGCCTTAAAAACGATTTTTTCCAAGCATCAAGGAATTACTTCCATCATATTTGACGAGGTGGATACTGGTGTAAGCGGCCGTGTCGCCCAAGCGATCGGAGAAAAAATTTATCAGGTGTCGATTAACTCTCAAGTGCTATGCATCACGCATCTTCCTCAAGTTGCAGCGATGGCTGACAACCATCTATTAATTGCTAAGGAAGTAAGCAAAGAGGGAAGAACGAAAACAAAGGTTATTCCGCTTTCTGAAAAAGAAAAAATTGCAGAAATCGGCCGGATGATTGCTGGAGCGGAAGTGACGGAATTGTCGAAGCAGCATGCAAAAGAGCTGTTGGATCTGGCTATATCGGTGAAATCCTCCTAGCGGAAATAATTTCTTTAAGAAAAAGTTATAAATGACCTCGCTCAAGGAAAAATTATTAGATGTAGCCATGTGAAATAGTCATATGGTGTGGGTTAGGAGCGAGGAGAGTGAAGAAATGACTTTAGAATACATCAGAAAAATAATTGGTACGATTCTCCTTGTTTCTTTAATCAGTTTAGGCTTTTCAAAAGAGGTGCGACAATATTTACACATTCCGAAAACAATCACCATTTTTGAAAATGACGTTTATACAATAGAAAAAAATGTTATTCCAGCTCAAGCTCAAGTTCAGGATGTTCAAAACGCTTTCAAAGTGTCGGAAAGCGGGGACGAATTGCAGCTAAAAGGCACGAAATCTGGAGATGGACAAATTCTCTATGAAATAAAAGGCATGCCGGTTAAAAACGTGAATGTCAAAGTTCTCCCGGAATTAAAGGTAATTCCTGGAGGCCAATCGATCGGTGTTAAGTTAAATACACTTGGTGTTTTAGTAGTCGGCTTTCACCAAATTGAAACTGAAGCCGGAAAAAAATCACCGGGTGAATCGGCAGGTGTAGAAGTCGGCGATATGATAACAAAAATTAATGGGACAAAAATAGAAAAAATGAGTGATATTATTCCATTTATACAAGAAGCAGGAAGAACAGGCCGCCCTTTAGCGATCGAAGTAAAACGCAACAACAAAGTTCTCAACACGAAATTGACACCAGTCAAAGACAAAAGCGACAAAACGTATCGTATCGGTCTCTATATACGGGATTCTGCAGCAGGCATTGGAACGATGACGTTTTATGATCCGAAATCAAAAAAATACGGTGCTCTTGGGCACGTTATATCAGATATGGATACAAAAAAACCGATTGTGGTTGAAAACGGAAAAATTGTCCGGTCTACGGTAACGTCGATTGAAAAAGGAAGAGGCGGAAGTCCAGGTGAAAAATTAGCAAGATTTTCAGAAAAACATGAAGTGATCGGCTCTATTTCAAAAAACAGTCCATTCGGCATATTTGGCAGGCTGAATCAAGAAGTGAAAAACGGAATTATGGACAAACCGATACCAGTTGCTTTTTCACATCAAGTGAAAGAAGGTCCTGCACAAATTTTAACAGTGGTAGATCAAAATAAAGTGGAAGCATTTGATGTAGAAATTGTCAGTACCGTTAATCAAAAGTTTCCTGCAACAAAAGGTATGGTCATAAAAGTGACAGATAAGGAATTGCTTAAGAAAACAGGAGGCATTGTTCAAGGAATGAGCGGCAGTCCAATCATTCAAGATGGAAAGCTGGTTGGCGCTGTGACTCATGTATTTGTCAATGATCCGACATCTGGTTACGGTGTTCACATTGAATGGATGCTGCAAGACGCAGGGATTAGTATGGACGAAAAACAGCAAAAAGCGAGTTAACGCACTCGCTTTTTCTTATTACATGATGCAGCGTTCTTAAATAAATCCTTTTGCGAAAAACGTCACGTTCACATAAAGGAGTTTTGTGAAGTGGGCTGTTTGCTTTAAAAGCAAGGGAAGTGTACTGGCTCAATCAAGCGAAAATTTATGTATAAACTTATTTAATTCGACATACATATTTATTACAAAAACGCTGTTTATGTTTGTTAGAGGAGAATTTTGCTTGAAATCGAAAACTTTATTCATAATAAGAAGAACTTTGAAAAAACACATAATTTTTCACTTTTTTTAAAAAAGGAAAAGGATTATTTGTAAAGTTGTCGAAAATATCTTGTAGATCAAACAATGTATAATTTTGTAAAGAAGATTGGGAGGAGTGCGTGTGGAAAAAATTAAAGTATGTATCGTTGATGATAACCGAGAGCTTGTTGCCCTTTTGGATGAATATTTATCCAGCCAGGAGGATATGGAAGTAATCGGCGTTGCTTACAATGGTCAGGAATGTTTAAATATTTTGAATGAAAAAAGCCCGGACGTCCTTGTTTTGGATATCATTATGCCCCATTTAGATGGATTAGCAGTACTGCAAAAGCTCAAGGAGCTAAACAAAGCGAAAAAGCCGAACGTAATCATGTTAACTGCTTTTGGCCAGGAGGATGTAACGAAAAAAGCGGTCGACCTAGGGGCTGCTTATTTTATTTTAAAACCGTTCGATATGGAACAGCTGGCTGGAAATATTCGTCAAGTGAGTGGAAAGCCTTCGCCTCTAATGAAAAATATATCTTTACATAAATCTGGCTCTGCTGTTTCTGAAAATAAAAATGACAATCTAGACGCTAGTATTACAAGCATTATTCATGAAATCGGGGTTCCTGCGCACATCAAAGGATATTTATATTTAAGAGAAGCGATTTCCATGGTTTATAATGATATCGAGCTGTTAGGATCGATTACAAAAGTGCTTTATCCAGATATTGCGAAAAAATTTAACACAACGGCAAGCCGTGTGGAACGTGCTATCCGCCATGCTATTGAAGTAGCATGGAGCCGCGGCAACATTGAATCTATCTCATCGCTGTTTGGCTACACAGTCAGCATGTCAAAAGCCAAACCGACGAACTCGGAATTTATTGCAATGGTGGCAGATAAATTGAGATTGGAGCATAAGGCCTCCTGAAAAAAAAAGTAACCGCTGAGCCTAACGGCGGTTACTTTTTTTCTGAAAACGCGGCTGAACTCGATTGCGTTTTCTATCTCTATGCAAAATAAATCCTCCTATAAAGAACAATCCTGCTAGGAAAAATAATAAACCCATTAAAAATTGCAGCCATAAGTAAGGAAACGGGGGCTGTAAAATGCCAAAAAGCATGTCTCTCATTAATTTAATTCCGTAAACCGCCAGGATCCCTGGAATCACCATAATCAACAATGCAATAAGCCTTATCATTTGACTTTATATCCCTTTCTGTTAAAATAGAGCGAATCAATTTCATTTTTACGATCATATTACAATTTGTCAATACAAATAAACATGTTATGATGAAGATATGCCATTTTATTAACGATGAATGGACAAGGAGCATACGTCTTTTCTATATAAATATTTTTAAAAATCGGTTTTTTAGCATACATAGAAGAGATGAAGGAAGGAGAGTTTCATGGCCAAAGAATATGATGTAGTGATTTTAGGAGGAGGAACGGCAGGATATGTTACAGCGATCCGGGCATCCCAGCTCGGAATGAAAACAGCTATTGTTGAAAAATCAAAGCTTGGAGGGACCTGTTTGCATTCGGGCTGCATCCCGAGCAAAGTTTTATTGCGAAGCGCTGAAATATTTGCTCAATCAAAAAAAAGCAGCGACTTTGGAATCGAGCTGTCCAATGTTCAAGTCAATTTTGATAAAGTGCAGGAGCGGAAGGAAAAGATAGTTTCTCAACTTTATCAAGGGGTCAGGCAATTAGTCAAAAAGGGAAAGATCGATGTGTTTCATGGCATCGGACGAATTTTAGGTGCGTCCATCTTTTCTCCGCAGCCAGGAACAGTTTCTGTAGAGATGGAAAACGGGGAGGAAAACCAAATTTTACTTCCGAAATACGTTATTATTGCAACTGGATCGCGCCCTCGTGAATTGCCTGGATTAACGATTGACGGCGAGACTATTTTGACGTCAGATGAAGCATTGCAATTACAACGCCTTCCTTCATCTATGATCATTGTGGGCGGCGGAGTGATTGGAATGGAATGGGCATCTATGCTCTCTGATTTCGGAGTTGAAGTCACGATCCTTGAAATGGCGGATCGAATTTTGCCGTCAGAAGATATTGAAATAAGTAAAGAAATGGAACGGCTAATGAGGAAAAAAGGAGTCCGCATTTTTACGAATATATCGATTTTGCCTGAAAAAACAGAAATACAAAACGGAATCACAGTGTTCATCGAACAGGATGGACAAGAAATCAGTTTGCACAGTGAAAAACTGCTGTTGTCAATAGGGAGAAAAGGGAACACAGAAGGAATTGGATTGGAAAATACCGAAATTGAAATCCATAATGGCTATATTGTGACAAACGAGTTTTATCAAACAAAGGAATCAAACATCTATGCAGTCGGTGATGTCATCGGCGGTCTTCAGCTTGCCCATGTCGCATCGCAAGAAGGAATACGCGCCGTAGAACATATTGCAGGAGAGAATGTTTTGCCAATTGACTACAAAAAAGTCCCTAAATGTATTTATTCGAATCCTGCAGCTGCAAGTATCGGTTTAACAGAACAAGAAGCGAGGGAAAAAGGCTATACCATCAAAATCGGAAAATTTCCTTTTCAAGGAGTTGGAAAAGCGCTCATTTATGGAGAACCGCAAGGGTTTGTCAAAATTGTCGCAGATGAAAAGACCGATGATCTTTTAGGAATTCATATTATCGGACCAAATGCAACAGAGCTGATTTCTGAAGGAAGTTTAGCAAGCTTTCTCGATGCAAGCTCTTGGGAACTCTCCCGTACGATTCATGCCCATCCAACATTGTCAGAAGGGATAATGGAAGCGGCTCTTGCGGTAAATGGCAAAGCAATACATATATAAGCTAGGGAGGTCTTGTCATGCCCAAAAATCGTCATCAGTCTTTAGGTTTAACGGATCAGGACGTATTAAACATGTATGAAACGATGCTTCTTGCAAGAAAAGTGGACGAACGGATGTGGCTTTTAAACCGAGCAGGAAAAATCCCATTTGTCATCTCATGTCAAGGGCATGAAGGCGCTCAAGTTGGTGCAGCATTTGCCTTGGACAAAACAAAGGATTATATCTTGCCTTACTACCGTGATGTAGGCGTTGTCCTGCACTTTGGAATGACCGTGAAAGAATTAATGCTATCAGCATTTGCAAAAGCGGAAGACCCGAATTCCGGGGGCAGGCAAATGCCAGGACATTTCGGCCAAAAGAAAAATCGGATTGTAACTGGTTCATCCCCTGTTACAACTCAAGTTCCTCATGCAGCTGGAATCGCCTTAGCAGGAAAAATCGATAAAAAGGATTTTGTCACATTTGTTTCCTTTGGGGAAGGATCTTCGAACCAAGGAGATTTTCATGAAGGGGCGAATTTTGCTGGAGTACATAAATTACCTGTCATTTTGATGTGTGAAAATAACCAATACGCCATCAGCGTTCCGATTCAAAAGCAATTAGCTTGCGAAAAAGTGTCAGACAGAGCAGCAGGGTACGGCATGCACGGGGTGACTGTAGATGGAAACGATCCTCTTGAGGTGTACAAAGTGGTGAAGGAAGCGAGAGAAAGAGCTGTCCGAGGAGAGGGACCGACATTGGTTGAAACGCTTGTGCACCGCCTTACACCCCATTCGAGCGATGATGATGATCGGAGCTACCGGACAAAAGAAGAAATCGAAGAAGCTAAGAAAAAAGATCCGATTTATACGTTTGCATCCTATTTAAAAGAAATTGGATTGTTAACAGAGGAATTGGAACAAAATATGCAGACGAAAATTGCAAGCGTAATCGATGAAGCAACTGATTATGCAGAAAATGCGCCTTATGCGGCTCCGGAACATGCACTGAAACATGTGTATGGAAACTGAAGGAGGAAAAAAGATGCCAATTATGTCATATATCGAAGCAGTTACAGCTGCACTTCGTGAGGAAATGGAGCGAGATGAAAAAGTATTTCTACTAGGAGAAGATGTCGGGAAAAAAGGAGGAGTTTTTAAAGCGACTCAAGGGTTATATGAACAGTTTGGAGAAGAGAGGGTAATCGATGCTCCCCTTGCTGAATCTGCTATCGCTGGCGTTGGAATAGGAGCGGCCATGTACGGAATGCGCCCTGTTTGTGAAATACAATTTGCTGATTTTATTATGCCGGCTGTCAATCAAATTATTTCAGAAGCAGCGAAAATACGGTATCGCTCCAACAATGACTGGAACTGTCCGATTACGATTCGGGCGCCGTTTGGCGGAGGAGTGCACGGTGCTTTATACCATTCTCAGTCTGTTGAAGCGGTATTTGCCAACCAGCCCGGTTTGAAAATTGTCATACCTTCTACGCCGTATGACGTAAAAGGATTATTAAAAGCAGCGATACGCGATGATGATCCTGTCTTATTTTTTGAACATAAGCGGGCATACAGGCTCATTAAAGGGGAAGTTCCGGCAGATGATTATGTTTTGCCGATTGGAAAGGCGGATGTCAAGCTGGAGGGGGATGACATTACCGTTATTACATATGGATTGTGCGTTCATTTTGCTCTGCAGGCAGCTGAACGATTAGAAAAAGATGGAATTTCTGTCCACCTTTTAGATTTAAGAACGGTATATCCGCTTGATCAGGAGGCTATTATTGAGGCCGCTTCAAAAACCGGCAAGGTGCTTCTCGTGACTGAGGATAATAAAGAAGGCAGTGTAATGAGCGAGGTATCCGCCATTATTGCAGAGCATTGTTTGTTTGATCTTGATGCACCAATTAAACGGCTTGCAGGCCCGGATGTACCTGCGATGCCATTTGCACCGACAATGGAAAAATTTTTTATGATGAATGCAGAAAAAATTGAAAAAGCGATGAGAGAATTGGCAGAGTTTTAAAAGTTGACCCTAATCTCAAGGAGGAATCAACGTGCTAATCGAAGAAATGAAAATGCCTCAATTAGGAGAAAGCGTGACAGAAGGAACAATCAGCAAGTGGCTCGTCTCCATCGGCGATAAGGTCAACAAATATGATCCCATTGCAGAAGTTATGACGGATAAAGTGAATGCAGAAGTTCCTTCATCATATACAGGTGTAATTAAAGAGCTTTTAGCTGAGGAGGGAGATACTCTCCAAGTTGGCGAAGTTATTTGCAGAATTGAAGTGGAGGCTGTGGCGGTTGAACAAGAAAAAAACATTCAGCCAAAAGACAGTCTTTATGATAATGACCATCAGCCGGCTGAAAAAGAAGAAACGGAAAAGAAGACTATGAAAAACAGGTATTCTCCGGCAGTGCTCCGGCTAGCTCAAGAACATGATATTGATTTAGAAAAAGTCAACGGAACGGGAGCTTTCGGAAGAATTACCCGAAAAGATGTGTTGAAGCTGATTGAAGCAGGTAATATACCGAAGAAGGGCTCCTTGATCCAAGAAACGAAATCCTATAAATCACCTAAAACAGCCGGTGATACTGAAATTCCTGTTTCTGGGGTGCGCAAAGCCATTGCTCAAAATATGGCGCGAAGCAAAACAGAAATTCCCCATGCTTGGATGATGATTGAGGTCGATGTAACTGGGTTAGTTGAATTAAGAAATTCGATCAAGGAAGAATTTAAAGCAAAAGAAGGTTTTCCTTTAACATTTTTCCCGTTTTTTGTGAAAAGCGTTGCAGAAGCGTTGAAAGAATATCCGCAAATGAATTCGACTTGGGCGGGGGATAAAATTATTCAAAAGAAAGACATTAATATTTCGATCGCTGTTGCAACAGATGATGCGCTTTATGTACCAGTTATTAAACATGCTGATGAAAAATCCATTAAAGGAATTGCTCGAGAAATTAACGAGCTTGCTTTAAAGGTTAGAACGGGAACGATTGAAGCGAAGGAAATGGAAGGCGGTACATTTACCGTTAACAACACAGGTTCATTCGGCTCTATTCAATCAATGGGAATTATTAACTATCCACAAGCGGCTTTGCTGCAAGTAGAAACGATTGTGAAAAGATTAGTTGTCATGAAAAACGGAATGATCGCCGTGCGCGATATGGTGAATCTCTGCCTTTCTCTCGATCATAGAGTATTAGATGGGGTTGTATGCGGAAGATTTTTGCAAAGAGTAAAACAAATATTAGAAGGTATTTCGAAAGAAACGACATCCGTATATTAGTCCTTTGAGTTATTAGAAATAATGCTTAAGCAAAATTGGTTAACATTTGCTTCAAAGATTGCTGTTATTGTAAGATAACAATATAATGGTGAAAAAAAGGGAAAGGGGTGCGAATGAATGAGCATCGATTTTAATTTCTTCATGAACGACATAGTTCGCCAAGCGCGTGAGGAAATCGTTGCCGCTGGCTATACGGAATTGAAAACACCGGAAGAAGTGGATGAAGCTTTAACGAAAAAAGGAACCACTTTAGTAATGATTAATTCTGTTTGCGGCTGTGCAGGAGGAATCGCAAGACCGGCTGCATATCATGCGCTTCATTATGATAAACGTCCTGATCAATTAGTGACTGTATTTGCAGGTCAAGATAAAGAAGCTACGGAACGAGCTAGATCTTATTTTACCGGTTATCCGCCGTCTTCTCCATCTTTTGCGCTGCTCAAGGATGGAAAGCTCGTTACCATGATTGAACGCCATGAAATCGAAGGACATGAGCCGATGTCTGTTGTCCAAAAATTGCAAGAGGCATTCGAGCAATATTGTGACGAAGTATAAAAAGAAAAGGCTGCCATTTTTAGATGTGGCGCCTTTTTTATTTCGAAAAGAGAATAGGCAAATGATGGTGATGAGTAATGAGAAAATTTAAAATCGGTTATCGTACGTTAAAAACAGCGATAGGTGCTCCTCTAGCGATATTTTTAGCACAGCTGATGGATTTAAACCATTTTGTTTCCACCGGCATCATCGCGATTCTTTGTATTCAAGTAACAAAAAAGAAATCATTGAAAAGCGCTTGGTCCAGGTTTTTTGCTTGTATAACGGGAATGATGTTTTCTTTTCTTTTTTTTGAAATTTTTGGTTACCATCCAATTGTCATTGGATTTCTGTTGCTTTTTTTCATACCGACAATGGTGCTTTTTAAAACGACAGAAGGCATTGTAACGAGCGCTGTTATTATTTTGCACTTATATGAAGCAGGTCAAATAACGCTGGATATTGTTCAAAACGAACTTTTGATTATTGTGACAGGGATCGGAGTAGCGCTCTTAATGAATCTGTATATGCCGAGCCTGGAAAATGACCTTAATATTTATCGAAAAGAAGTAGAAAAAAACTTTGCGGTTATTTTTGAAAAAATTGTAGCTTTTTTAAGAGAAGGCGACTATACGTGGGATGGAAAAGAAATTCCTGAGACAGCCGATCTCATTGAAAAAGGGAAAGGATTGGCGCTCCGAAATGTAGAAAATCGTTTGCTAAGACATGAAGACCAATATTATGCATATTTTAAAATGAGAGAAAAACAATTTGAAATCATTGAACGAGTGCTGCCGACGTTCACGATGATCACCGCAAACGTAGAACAAGCGCACCTTATTGCACAGTTTATTGAAGAGTTAAAAGACAACATTCATTCCGGAAATACTGCAAAGAAATTTTTAAAAAAGCTAGATGACATCAAAAAAGAGATGGAAAGGACGCCGCTTCCGAAAACAAGAAAGGAATTTGAAACGAGAGCAAGGCTTTATCATTTTTTATATGAAATGGAGCAATATTTAATTATTAAAAGCCAGTTTAAAGGTCTTGCCGACGCCAAAAAAGGAAAAGGATGAAGCGCTTGTCATTGAGCACAATAAAACGAGAGATCGTGTCAATGCTTTTTTCGTACATATGTTTAGAAGAAACGCCTTTACGAGCTGCACTTTTCAAAATACAAACAGAAGAATGGACCGTGTCTGCTGAAAAAAATCGGCTAAGAATGTTCACCATATCGGTTCGCATGATCTGAAAATATTCGTGAACAGCTATGGAATAAATCAGCGTGATCTGTAAAAAAATTCGCGGCAACGATGCCAAAAGTCCGCATCGGACGAGATTGATTTTGCGAAAATGAATGTGCGGAATTCATGGACTTTATCGGAAAATATGTAACAAAAGGTAGTATGAGGACGAGCAATCGAGAGGAGGAAGCACCGATTTGAAAGAAATTGTTTTTTACCAAACAGCCTATGTGGTGTAAAAAGTGCATGTTGAATTTTTAAAGCCACATAGTGATGCCTGTTAAAATTGAGGTGATCAGCAATGAACCTAACATAATATAAACAACCCACTTTTGCATTTTTTTGCTTGTCATCATGATTCCCTCCACATACATGATTTATAAAACATTGTACAACGATTTTTTAGAGGGGACAACCTTCATAGACAGCTTCTTTTTGATTTCACAAGCGGAATCAAAATCGGTTACACTAAACATGAATACATAATTAGGAGGAAAGACAAAATGGTTCAGGAAAACCGGCTAGTGAATGAATTTTTAGAACTCGTGAAAATTGATTCAGAAACAAAATTTGAACGGGAAATAGCAAATGTATTAAAGCAAAAATTTACCGAGCTTGGACTACAAGTAATAGAAGACGAATCAATTGAAAAAACAGGACATGGAGCAGGAAATTTAATTTGTACGCTAGAGGCGACGAAAGAAGGCGTTGATACGATTTATTTTACCTCTCATATGGATACGGTCGTACCTGGAAAAGGGGTAAAACCTTCTATACAAAACGGATATATTGTGACGGACGGAACAACGATTTTAGGCGCTGATGATAAAGCGGGCCTTGCCGCAATGCTGGAAGCGGTGCGTGTATTAAAAGAAAATAACATTCCTCACGGGAAAATCGAGTTTGTCATTACGGTTGGAGAAGAATCAGGTTTAATTGGGGCAAAAGCGCTTGATTCAAAACTGATTACCGCGCAATACGGGTATGCATTGGACAGTGACGGAAAAGTTGGAGACATTATTGTTTCGGCGCCGACACATGCAAAAATTAAAGCGACGATTCACGGAAAAACCGCTCATGCCGGGGTTGCGCCAGAAAAAGGAATTTCCGCTATTACGGTTGCAGCAAAAGCAGTTGCCAATATGCCTTTAGGCCGAATCGATGAAGAAACAACGGCAAATATCGGCCGTTTTGAAGGGGGAACGCAAACAAATATCGTATGCGACCGCGTTGATATTTTAGCTGAAGCGCGTTCACTTGTACCTGAAAAATTGGAGCAGCAAGTACAAAAAATGAAGGAAGCTTTTGAAACAGCAGCTGCCGAAATGGGAGCAAAAGCAGAAGTGGATATTAACGTAATGTATCCCGGATTTACGTTTACCGATGAAGATAAGGTCGTTCAAATTGCTAAAAAAGCTATCAAAACAATCGGCAGAGAGAGCAGATTGTTAAAAAGCGGGGGCGGAAGCGATGCGAATATTATCGCTGGCTTCGGCATTCCGACTGTTAATCTTGCTGTTGGTTATGAGGAAATTCATACAACAAATGAAAAAATGCCGATTGAGGAGCTTGTCAAAACAGCAGAATTAGTTGTCGCCATTATAAAAGAGGTAGCAAACCAATAGAGCTTTGAAAATTTGAAGCCGGAAGCTCGTCACTCAGCAAACGATCCGATGTGCCAGGCCTTAGGCTTCATAATAAGAATTGACAGCTCCAAAACATCTGCAAGACCTCTGATAGTTTTTACAACCTCCGGCTTCTATAATATTGACAGCCGTTCCGCTCTTCCAGCGTCGTGTTGGAAGAGCATCTTTTTTATTGATATTTTTCTAGTACTGAGAAAAACTCTTTAGCAAATTGATAAAACACTTTAACGGACGGGGCCAGCTCGTAATTTTTCGATATAATAATGCCGACATTTCTGCTTACACGAGGCATTTCAATCGGAATTTTTACCGTAAAACGAGGCATTGTTTCATAAAAAGTGCTTTCAGGCAGCAATGTTACGCCAATTTCTGCCGATACGAGCCCTTTGATGGCATCTAAATCTTCCCCTTCCGATGAAATAATTGGGGAAAATCCAGCCTGTTGACACGCTTCATGCACGATTTTATGCAGAATATAACCTTCTGGAAACGTCACAAACGGTTCATTACGCAATTCAGTCAGCACTAAGCTTTTTTTGTGCGCAAGCGGATGATTGTGCGGCAAAAGGGCTGCAAAGGATTCCGTAAATAAAATATCCCCTTTCACATCGTTGTCATCCGTCGGAATAGGACCGAGAAAAGCTAAATCGATTTCTCTTTTTTTGACGGCTTCAATTAAATATTTATAAGAACCTTGTCGCAAATGAAAGGAAACGTTCGGGTGTTTTGCTTTAAAAGCGGAAATAACAGTCGGCATTGTATGGCTTGCCAAGCTGGTCGGAAAGCCGATTTTAACTGTTCCTCTTTCCGGATCCAAAAATTCTTCAATTTGCTGTTTGGCGTGTTCGATCGCTTTTAAAGCCGTCTCGACATGGGGCAAAAAATGACGTCCAATTGGAGTAAGCTTAACATTCCTTCCTTCCCTTTCAAAAAGCTCCACTCCGAGCTCCGCCTCTAAATTTGCTATTTGCCTGCTGATAGCCGACTGTGCGACATGAAGGGCTTCAGCAGCTTCTGAAACATGCTCCCGCTTTGCAACCTCCCAAAAATATATAAGCTGTCTCAGTTCCATTTGACTCACCCCCAAGCAATTTATATCAAAATGAGATTATTATTATCTAAATTATATATTGTTAATATTATTTTTGAAAACTACAATTATACATACAGACTTATCGGCATGAGAATGGGGGAGAAGAGATGAAACAGATAGGATTACCAAAGGCACAAGGTCTCTATCGTCCTGAATTTGAACATGATGCATGTGGGATCGGTTTATATGCTCATCTGAAGGGGAAACCTTCTCATGATATTGTCAAAAAAGGCCTTCACATGCTTTGTCAATTGGAGCACCGCGGCGGACAAGGAAGCGATCCGAAAACTGGAGACGGTGCAGGCATTATGGTTCAAATTCCGCACAATTATTTTAAAGTTGCTTGCGGACGAATGAACCTTCCAGAAAAAGGACGATATGGAGTCGGAATGGTCTTTTTGCCGAGTCGTGAACATGATCGGATACATTATGAAACAGAAATCAATAAAATCATTGAAAAAGAAGGACAAATATTATTAGGTTGGAGAACTGTGCCGGTAAATTCTGAAAAGATCGGTTGGCTTGCAAAAGAGAGCAAACCTTTCATCAGACAAGTATTTATTGGGGCGAGCGATGATATTCAAGACGAGCTTACTTTTGAGAGAAAGCTGTATGTTATTCGGAAACAAGCAGAACGTCTTGTTCAAAATAATGAATTTTATTTTGCAAGTTTATCAAGCCGGACAATTGTTTATAAAGGTCTCTTGACGCCTGAACAATTAGATGAATTTTATGTAGACTTGCAGGACGAGAGATTTCAATCAGCTTTTGCTCTAGTCCACTCCCGATTCAGCACCAATACGTTCCCAAGCTGGGAAAGAGCGCATCCAAACAGATATTTAATCCATAATGGCGAGATCAACACATTGCGCGGCAATGTGAATTGGATGGCTGCAAGGGAAAAGCTGTTTGTTTCAGACGTTTTCGGGGATGATTTGACAAAAATCACACCTATTTTAGATATGAACGGAAGCGATTCATCCATTTTAGACAACGCTTTTGAATTTTTTGTGCTGGCAGGGAAAAAGCTGGCGCATGCGGCGATGATGCTTATTCCTGAACCGTGGTTTTGGGATGATGAAATGGATGATGATAAGAAAGCATTTTATGAATTTCACAGCTGTTTTATGGAGCCGTGGGACGGTCCAACGGCCATCTCGTTTACAGACGGAAAGCAGATCGGAGCTATTTTGGACCGCAATGGACTTAGACCAGCCCGCTACTATGTGACGAAAGATGATTACATTATTTTCTCATCAGAAGTCGGTGTGATTGATGTTGAACCGGAAAATGTGCTTTATAAAGACCGGCTGAGTCCAGGAAAAATGCTGTTGATTGACTTGGAAGAAGGAAGAATCATTTCTGATCAGGAAATCAAAGAAGAAATCGCCAAAGAAAAACCGTATCGCCAGTGGATCAATGATCAGATGATTTCTATTTTCGACATCAATGTTCCTAAAGATGTTGAAAAGGTTGACGATCTAACCAAACTCCAAAAAGCGTTTGGTTATACGTATGAAGATGTTGAAAAAACAATTGCAGCAATGGTGATCGATGGAAAAGATCCGATCGGCGCAATGGGAAATGATACTCCTCTTGCAGTGCTGTCAGATCGCCCGCAAAGCTTGTTTAATTATTTTAAACAATTGTTTGCCCAAGTAACGAATCCTCCGATTGATGCGATTCGTGAATCGATCGTCACTTCTACGATGACACTGTTAGGAAAAGAAGGAAATATTCTCGATCCTGATCCATCAGCAGCACGACGCATTCGCTTAGAATCTCCAATTCTTTCGAATGAAGAACTCGCTGCTTTGAAAAATAATCCGTATCCTGAATTTAAATGCGTCACTTTGCCGGCTTTGTTTAAAGATGATTTGAAAAATGCATTGGATCAGCTCTTTCAAGCTGCAGATGAAGCGGTGGAAAACGGCGCTACACTTCTAGTTTTATCAGATCGCGGAGTAAACGAAGAATATGCAGCAATTCCAACACTGCTTGCCGGAAGCGCTCTGCATCAATATATGGTGAAAAAAGGAACCCGCACGAAAGCAAGCATTATTGTTGAATGCGGAGAAGTGAGAGAAGTGCACCATTTTGCGGCTCTAATAGGATATGGTGTAGATGCGGTCAATCCTTATTTAGCTTTAGAAACAGTGCGAAATGCTGTTCAAAAGGGAACGATTCCATATTCATATAAAGAAGCAGTAAAAAGATTTAAAAAAGCGGTGACAGACGGGGTCGTCAAAGTCATGTCAAAAATGGGAATTTCTACGATTCAAAGCTACCGCGGAGCCCAAATTTTTGAAGCGGTCGGCATTGGAGAAGAAGTTATCGAGGAATACTTCACTGGAACAGCCTCGCAAATTGGAGGAATCGGATTAAAAGAAATTGAAAAAGAAGCGAAAATGCGTCATGCTCAAGGATTTAAAACAACTTATCGAGATGAAACGCTCGATCCAGGCAGCGAATTTCAATGGAGAAGAAACGGAGAACACCATGCATTCAATCCAAAAACGATCCATACGCTGCAATGGGCATGCCGGAAAAACGATTATAAGTTATTTAAAGAATACTCGAAGATGGCCAATGAAGAGCAAGTGACGTTTTTGCGCAACTTGTTTGAATTCAATGAATCTAGAAAACCGATTCCTATTGAAGAAGTTGAGCCGGTGGAATCAATCGTACGCCGCTTTAAAACAGGAGCAATGTCCTTCGGTTCCTTAAGCAAGGAAGCGCATGAAGCATTGGCGGTTGCGATGAACCGCATCGGTGGAAAAAGCAACAGCGGTGAAGGTGGAGAAGATCCGAACCGCTATGTTCCAGATGAAAATGGAGATTTGAAGCGAAGCGCCATAAAACAAGTAGCTTCCGGCCGCTTCGGTGTGAAAATCCATTATTTAGTCAATGCTGACGAGCTGCAAATTAAAATGGCTCAAGGAGCAAAGCCAGGTGAGGGCGGACAGCTGCCAAGCAAAAAGGTGTATCCTTGGATCGG
The DNA here is from genome assembly GCF_037963755.1 of Aeribacillus sp. FSL W8-0870. NCBI lineage: Bacteria > Bacillati > Bacillota > Bacilli > Caryophanales > Bacillaceae > Aeribacillus > Aeribacillus sp. FSL W8-0870. Next base: position 2,723,572 of record NZ_CP150165.1, on the reverse strand, counting down.
AAAAGTTCGCGGCTCTACACCGGGTGTGGAATTGATTTCACCGCCTCCGCACCATGACATTTATTCAATTGAAGACTTGGCGCAGCTTATTCATGATTTGAAAAACGCGAATAGAGATGCCCGAATCAGCGTCAAGCTTGTTTCAAAAGCTGGAGTAGGAACGATTGCTGCTGGAGTTGCAAAAGGTGCAGCGGACGTTATTACAATCAGCGGCTATGACGGCGGTACCGGGGCATCTCCAAAGACGAGCATTAAGCATGCTGGACTTCCATGGGAGCTCGGCCTTAGTGAAACACATCAAACGCTTATGCTCAACGGATTGCGTGACCGAGTCGTTCTTGAAACAGACGGCAAGCTGATGACAGGCCGTGATGTTGTGATGGCGGCATTGTTCGGGGCAGAAGAATTTGGTTTTGCAACCGCTCCTCTAGTTGTTCTAGGATGTGTCATGATGCGTGTATGTCATCTTGATACATGTCCAGTCGGAGTGGCAACGCAAAATCCTGAACTTCGTGAAAAATTTATGGGCAAGCCGGAGCATGTTGTTAATTTCATGTATTTCATCGCGCAGGAAGTTCGCGAAATCATGGCAAGCCTCGGATTCCGAACAATTGATGAAATGGTTGGAAGAGTAGATGTATTGAAGGTTAGCGACCGTGCAAAAAAACATTGGAAAGCAAAGCATCTTGACCTATCCCGCTTGCTTTATCAAGTGGAGGGTCCGCGAACATTTGCACGTCCGCAAAACCATAAAATCGACCAGTCATTAGACGTGAATGAAGTATTGCCGAAAGTTGAAGAGGCAATTAAACGGAAAGAAAAAGTTGAACTTCATTTGAACATTAAAAATGTGAACCGCGTCGTTGGAACCATTACAGGCAGCGAAATTGCAAAACGATATGGCGAAGAGGGGCTGCCGGAAGATACAATCAATCTTCATTTCAACGGCTCAGCAGGTCAAAGCTTTGCAGCGTTTGTACCGAAAGGAATGACGATGACGCTTACCGGCGACGCCAATGATTACATTGGAAAAGGCTTATCCGGCGGAAAAGTAATTGTCCGTCACCCGAAAGAAGCATCTTTTGCATCAAGTGACAATGTCATTATTGGAAATGTGGCGTTCTACGGTGCAACGAGCGGTGAAGCATATATTCAAGGGCGAGCCGGCGAAAGATTTTGTGTAAGAAACAGCGGTGTGAATGCTGTTGTTGAAGGTGTCGGCGATCACGGTTGTGAATATATGACCGGAGGACGTGTTGTCATTCTCGGATCTGTCGGCAAAAACTTTGCAGCTGGTATGTCCGGAGGCATTGCTTACGTATTGGCGGATGATCAGGAGAAATTCAAACGAACAGCCAATAAGGAATTAGTGTTGTTTGAATCTCTTGAAGATGAAGAAGAAATCCGCACTGTATATGACATGATTTCGAAGCATTTCCAATATACAGAAAGTCCAAAGGCCCGGCATATATTAGATCACTGGGAAGAGTATGTCGGAAGATTTATTAAAGTGATACCTAGAAACTACAAACTAATGATCAGCACGATTGAAAAAATGGAAAATTCAGGTCTTACGAAAGAAGAAGCTGTACTTGCAGCATTTGAAGCGGTTGCGAATGAGAAAACAACCGCCGGTGAACCATTCGCTTTACAGGCTGTTGCAAATTAACCTCATTGCACACCTAGTGAATGGATGAAAAGGAGGGGGAGACTCGTGGGAAAAGCAACAGGTTTTATGGAGTATGTACGCGAAGAAGAGAAAAAACGTAATCCGCTTTCCCGCCTTGATGATTGGAAGGAATATTCATTCCCGTTTTCAAATGAAACACTTGCCAGACAAGGTGCCCGCTGCATGGACTGCGGGACTCCTTTCTGTCATATGGGAATGGAGATCAACGGCTTAACATCAGGTTGTCCGATTCATAATTTAATCCCTGAATGGAATGATCTTGTTTATAGAGGTAGATGGAAGGAAGCGCTGGACCGTCTTTTAAAAACAAATAATTTTCCTGAATTTACCGGAAGGGTTTGTCCTGCACCGTGTGAAGGATCTTGTACGGTTGCGATTTCAGATCCTGCTGTTGCCATTAAAGGCATCGAGCGCGCAATAATCGATAAAGGCTTTGACGAAGGATGGGTTCAGCCGAGAATTCCTGAAAAGCGCACAGGTAAAAAAGTCGCTATTGTTGGGTCAGGTCCTGCCGGTCTGGCATGTGCGGATCAATTGAACCAAGCGGGACATTCCGTTACGGTTTATGAGCGGGCTGATCGAATCGGCGGGTTATTAATGTACGGTATTCCGAATATGAAGCTTGAGAAGGAAATTGTTGAAAGAAGAGTGCGTCTTTTAGAAGAAGAAGGAATTACGTTTATAACTAATACGGAAGTAGGCAAAGACATCACCGCTGATGAGCTTCGCTCCCAATATGATGCTGTTGTTTTATGCACAGGAGCGCAAAAGCAGCGTGATCTTGTGATTGAAGGAAGAGAATTAAACGGCGTGCACTTTGCGATGGATTATTTAACAGAAACGACGAAAAGCCTGCTCAATTCTAATTTTGCAGACAAAAAGTTTATTGATGCAAAAGATAAGCATGTCATCGTCATTGGCGGCGGTGATACAGGTGCTGACTGTGTAGCGACAGCATTGCGGCAAAAGTGTAAAAGCGTTGTGCAATTTGGTAAACATCCAGCCTTGCCGAAGGAGCGGGCGGAAGGCAATCCATGGCCTCAAGCTCCGCTGGTCTTTACGTTAGATTATGCATATGAGGAAGCTAAAAGCAAATTCGGACAGGATCCTCGTCAATTTTGCATCCAAACAAAGAAAATTGTCGGCGATGAAAATGGCAATGTAAAAGAATTGCATACGATTCAAATGGAAAAATCATTTGATGAAAACGGCAATGCGGTGTTTAAAGAAATACCCGGCACAGAAAAAGTATGGCCGTGCGATTTAGTCTTTATCGCAATCGGTTTTGAAGGGCCGGAACAGCCTGTTCTGAAGCAATTTGGCGTTGAAACGGTAAACCGGAAAGTGAACGCTCCGTACGGCAAATTTACAACAAATGTAGAAGGCGTATTTGCTGCAGGTGACGCAAGAAGAGGACAGAGCTTGATTGTCTGGGCGATTCATGAGGGAAGAGGTGCCGCAAGGGAAGTGGATCGCTTCTTAATGGGAGCGACGAATTTACCTTAAAATTATATTTTGAAATCCCGGGGCTGTCTAGAAAGTCCAATCGCCATTGAAAATAAAAATCATAAACACCGATATATCAACGTTTCTAAAACATTAATGGGGGCGTCAATAAGCCGTAAAAACGACTTATTAGACACCCCCTTTCCTTTATTTTTAAAGCATTTGCATAGCAGGCAGCAAGAAATGCCAGCTTCATTCAGCTCTGTCCGCCCATTCAAAAGAACAAGGGAGCCTCTTTTATTTATGTATGGTACAATGATATTGGGTGATGTGTATGAGCCGCGTTATTTTGCATATTGATATGAATAGTTTTTACGCATCTGTTGAGGCTGCCTTTGATCCGTCGTTAAAAGGGCTGCCGCTTGCGATAGCCGGCAACCCGGAGGAGAGGAAAGGAATTGTTGTGACTTGCAGCTATGAAGCTAGAGCGTTTGGGGTAAAGACGACCATGCCAGTATGGGAGGCAAAGAAGCTTTGCCCGAATTTAATTGTCAAAAAGCCCCGTTTTGATCGTTATCGAAAAGCATCGAAAGCAATGTTTGCGATTTTATGTTCATACACACCGATTGTAGAGCCGGTTTCTATAGACGAAGGATATATGGATGTCACAGACGTCGCAAGACATCCGCTCGATCTGGCAAAAGAAATTCAACAGCGGCTTCTTGATGAGTTGGAGCTGCCGTCCAGCATCGGAATTGCCCCGAATAAATTTTTGGCTAAAACAGCTTCTGATATGAAAAAGCCTTTAGGCATAACGGTTTTAAGGAAGAGGGATATTAAAGAGAAATTGTGGCCTCTTGATGTAGAAGAGATGCATGGCGTAGGGGCGAAAACAGCTGAAAAATTAAAGAAGATCGGAATTCGGACAATCGGTGACCTTGCAAGAGGAAACGACGTTCAACTAGAAAAAATAATTGGCATTAATGGATTAAGGTTAAAAGAAAAAGCAAACGGCATTGACCATCGCCCGGTTGATCCATCGTCCGTTTATGATTTTAAAAGCGTCGGAAATCAGATGACGCTGCCCGAAGATGCAACAAATGAAGAAGAGTTAAAGAATGCCCTGAAAAGTTTGGCGAAATCGGTAAGTCTCCGATTGAAGAAAAAAGAGGCGGTAGCGACAAAAGTTGCAGTGATGCTTCGCTATAAAGACCGGACGACTGTAACAAAAAGTATGAAATTAGAAAACCCAACCGATGATGAAAGAACAATTTTCCAGCATGCTTTGATTGTTTTTCAAAAGCTGTGGAAAAACGAGCCTGTGCGCCTGCTCGGCATAACAGGGCAGGATGTGATGCACAAAAAAAATGCTTTTAAACAGCTTGATCTATTTACTTTTGAAGAAGAAGCGAAAAATGAACCGCTCCATCAGGCGATAGAAAAATTGTCTGAAAAATATGGAGAAGGAATTATCAAAAAAGGACTGAGCATGCATAAAGAGATTGATTCTTTCGGCTCGAGCTTCGGGAAAGATTTTTTCTTTAAATAAGTTTTTTAAACCTGTACTTTGTATATGGCTTTGACTTGAAAACAATCTATTAATTATGGTATTTTCAGTTCTGTAGAATAGTTATTCGAAATAGAAAGGGACGTATTCATATGTCAAAACAGCAAATAGGTGTTATCGGATTAGCAGTAATGGGAAAAAATTTAGCATTGAATATTGAAAGCAGAGGCTACAGCGTTTCTGTCTACAACCGTTCTTCAGAAAAAACAGACGAAATGCTAAAAGAAGCAGCAGGAAAAAAAATCGTCGGAACGTATAGTATAGAGGAATTTGTCAATTCTCTTGAAAAGCCTCGAAAAATTTTACTAATGGTTAAAGCGGGTGCTGCGACTGATGCAACTATTGAACAGCTTCTTCCATATCTCGATGAAGGAGATATTTTAATTGACGGCGGAAATACATATTATAAAGATACTCAACGCCGCAGCAAACAGCTCGCTGAACGCGGCATCCATTTCATTGGCACAGGGGTTTCCGGCGGGGAAGAAGGAGCTTTAAAAGGCCCTTCCATCATGCCGGGAGGACAAAAAGAGGCTCATGAGCTTGTGCGTCCAATTTTTGAAGCGATCGCCGCTAAGGTAAATGGTGAGCCGTGCACCACCTACATTGGTCCAGATGGAGCAGGACATTACGTAAAAATGGTGCATAACGGCATTGAATACGGAGATATGCAATTAATTTCCGAAGCTTACTTCATTTTAAAACATGTTCTAGGGTTAAATGCTCAAGAGCTTCATGAAGTGTTTGCTGAATGGAATAAAGGAGAGCTTGACAGCTATTTAATTGAAATTACAGCAGATATTTTCACAAAAATCGATGAAGAAACAGGAAAACCGCTTGTCGATGTCATTCTTGACACCGCCGGGCAAAAAGGAACAGGAAAATGGACAAGCCAAGACGCGCTCGATTTAGGAATCCCTCTTCCGATCATTACTGAATCAGTATTTGCCCGTTTTATTTCCGCCATGAAGGAAGAGCGTGTTAAAGCAAGCAAACTGTTGAGCGGACCGAATGTACGGCCTTATGAAGGAAGCAAGGAAGAACTCATTGAAGCCGTTCGCAAAGCGCTGTACATGAGCAAAATTTGTTCTTATGCTCAAGGGTTTGCGCAAATGAAAGCAGCAAGCGAAGAATATAATTGGAATTTAAAATACGGCGATATTGCCATGATCTTCCGCGGCGGCTGCATCATCCGCGCAGCGTTTTTGCAAAAAATCAAAGACGCTTACGATCGCGACCCTGATCTTCCAAACCTACTGTTGGACCCTTATTTTAAAGAAATTGTTGAAAGCTATCAGGGAGCTTTACGACAAGTTATTGCGATTGCCATCGAAAGAGGAATTCCAGTGCCGTGCTTCTCTGCCGCTCTTGCTTATTATGACAGCTACCGCACTGAAACATTGCCGGCAAACTTAATTCAAGCACAGCGCGATTATTTCGGCGCTCATACGTATCAGCGCGTTGACAAAGAAGGCATCTTCCATACAGATTGGCTGAATAAATAACGATAAAAAGCATCGGTTTTAACCGATGCTTTTTCATTTCGCCATGATTCCTTTCTCGTGAGCACCGTTCTGCTATTTTTCATTTTGAAAAAGGAAAATACAAAATTTTTCTTGATAAAAATTTCAATATAAATTACTATAAATTCAAATAAAGGTTATATATTCCATTAAGATATAAAACTAGACTTATAATTCATTTGCTAAAAAGCGAGATGAGTGATAAAAAATGATCCAATGGATAAAGGATAATAAATTTTCCAGCTATGTATTGTTTTTTATTGCTTTTACATTGTCGTTCATTTCGATCATTCTGTCCATCTATATATCGATGGGCTCAGAGGTGGAAAATATTCCAATCATGCTGAAAAAAGAAGGGGCGCCGGCTTATGCAGTTTTCGGAATTGTCCTCGTGTTTATTATATTATCAGTCATAACGCAATTATTTGTAGGAGCTTCCATTACTCATTTTTTCGTAAAATTTCTATTTAGAATTCCTTTGCAATTTTCTTTATTTTATAGAGTTTATCTTATTTTCACTTCTTTTTTAGCGCTATCGATTATTTGGCAATTGTTTATGTTCCGAGATACTTCGAATATTTTTTTCATTGTAGCCAATCCGTTTTTACTCTCAGGTCTTTTTGCTCTTTTTATTCTATTGAAAAGAATGGCGAATTTAAGCTGGAAAAAGCCGCTCCTTTTCACCATTTTTTCTTTATTCGTCTATTTGGCTTTTACATTTTTAGGAGGTTGCGTATTTGATGAAGAATACATTATGTGACGTGATCTTTTCTAATATGGCATCAGGATGAAGTTATGCAGTTTATTATAAAGGGTGCACTAAAAGCGGCTTTTAAAATTTAGTACTCTTAAAATATCACATGATTCATCCTTATTCACGAGAAAACCGATCTAAACTTGTGTAAGCGAGTATGATAAGACATGTATTTAAAATTATGCTATTTATTAACGAATAAAATCATCAAAGTATTTATAAACAGGCTTTTTTATTTAAGCGATGGAATTGGATTGAAGTCTAATATTTTTAATCCGATCCTTCAAATACTGAAAAGATATGCTGTTTTTGTATGTTTGGCTGCTTATATATTCTGGTTTGTACTTGCGGTCTTATTCCAAATCTTGTTTCACCATATTTCCTTGCCCATAAAAACATTGAATTTATTGATTATCTTATATATTTTGCAGCTGTGTATAATTCAGGCTGGAAGCGGTGTCAGCGATGAAATTCGCAATTTTGCAATTGAAAGCAGATTTTCTGCAGACATAAAGAAGAAATTGATCATTACTAATGAATTTTTAGGCTTCTTTTTAATATGGCTGTTTCTTTTGCTCATGTCATTGCCTTTTTTTATCGTACAGACATATTACAACTCCTATGCAGGCTTTGTTTTTCTTCTGCAAATCTTTTCATTTTTGTTCTTCTATGGGTTTGTGCTGGCATTTATAAAATTTTTATTATTTGTGTTCAAGCGAAGCTACCCCTTTGGAAGCAATCGGTTCATTATTTCTTTCATTTATTTGCTTCTCTGTTTATTCATCAATGGAAAAAAAGACGATCTTGAATTTTTTGTTGGTTCTGCCGTTCGTTATTTTATTCACGGAGATTTTGCGGATTTTGTAATAAAATTTGTCCCTACCGAAGTCAATTTATATGAGTTGAGAATACATGGATGGCTGTTTTGGCTGGGCATTGTTTTAATAGGAATTTGCTTGTTTTTCTTTCATAAAGCCTGCGATTATTTATTCATTGAAAAGCAAATAATACGATCTTTTTCTAAATACCATTTGCCTAAAAAGAAGTCATTATATATTTTTTTCAATTATATAAGATCAAACGGGATCATCAACAGCCATTTTTTCGTGACGTATACATTAACTGTTCTGCTGTTTCTATTTGTCGAATCTCTTCCTATAAAGGTGAATGATATATCCCTTTTTACAGTTTTTCTATTTATTTCTCTATTCATGAATCATAATCATTCGAATATCATTTTGCTTTGTCAAAGACATAAACTTTCGATCATTCAAACGTCTGTTATGTTTTCGTATATTTTATGGGTTCAATACTTCATTGTGGTGATTTTACTAATTTTTGCGAAGTTGATATCTGCTGATCTGGCAGCATTATCCTTTATTTTATTAGGATTTGCCTTTATATTTTCCAGTCTAATCATTTATTGTACGTTTATTTATCAATTTGAAAAATATTTTATTGACGAAAAAGCGTTTGAAAAATTAGGCGGGATTTTAATCGTTCTCTTTTTTGCCTTCGTTGCTGCTATAAAATCCTTGCTGCGTCTAATAGGTTTAAACAATTTATTTTTAGGAGAAATGCTAAGTCTCATTTGTGTTTGTACAATTTTATTTTTAATTTTTCATAAAATCAATCGAATAAGGGTCTTCTTTTATGAGCGATTTCATTGATTTTTGAATGATGGCGTGCTTGGAATTTACCTAAACAATTTGCTTCTACGAAAATCTATTTGATGAACGCACCATTTTTGTCGCATTATTCACTATGCTAATTTTTGCTGCTTGTTCAACAGCGATCGGTCATGGACAGCTTATCAACATTTCGCTTCATTTTATATAGGCTGGGAAGACAGCGGTCGCGTTGGCTTGCAGTCAGCTTCAATTAAGAATCAACAATGGGATTATGTTGTCTCCTCTTTAAATATAGAGGGGAATGTTAAAAATTAACATAAAGTAGGGTTGAAAAAGATGATTCAAGTTGCGGATTTAAAAAAGTCGTATCGGGCGAAAATGGAAATATTAAAAGGAGTTCAATTTACATTAGAACCAAATAATATCTATTGTCTATTAGGGAGGAATGGTGCGGGAAAAACGACATTGATGAAAATTTTGTCCGGCATTCTAGCTTATGATTCCGGCACGATTATAGTAAAAGATAACAAAAAGCTTAATGAGCTTGTTCATTATGTTTCAGAGAAGCCAATTTTTCTAGATTTTTTATCTGGCTTTGACAACTTAGATTTTATTCAAAAAATCTATCATTTGAATATGTCGAAAGATGAATTGGAAAGGTTTTGTGAAGAACAAGGAATTCAGTCGTTTATCCACGAACTGGTCATCAATTATTCGCATGGAATGAAGCACCAGCTGGCTTTAGCCGTTGCTTTTTTAATAAAACCGAAGGTATTGCTGTTGGATGAGCCGCTAGTATCTTTAGACCCGATTAACATTGCTGAAACTTATAAGAAGCTCGTTTCTTATGCCAGAAGGGGAAATATTGTTCTTCTTTCCACGCATATGATCCCGATCGCCCATAAATTGGCCGATGAAATATTATTGCTGAAAAACGGGAAAATTCATCAAGTTGCCAATCAATACAGCGAAAGCGAACTGGAACATTATGTGTTAAATCAAATATAAAAATATTTTTGCTGGATGCTTCAGCCATTTCAAAATCGATGCCGTTAATTATGCTGTCGGGCATAAAACAGCAATTATTGTCAAGACCGAAAAAATCACCGATTTATCATTCTCCAGAAAGATCTCATTGATCCTTTTATTGGGAGCCTCTTTTCCCGTAATCGACAGCTTCAAAAGGGCTGAACGTTGCAGCCCTAATTGTTTTCGGGAGAATTCACCAGTATGCTGTAAAATCTCCATATAATTATAAAGAAAAGGATATATCCAAAAAAAGAATAGAAATGATTCCAATTAGAAGAATGGATAAACACGCCCGCTCGTTCAGCCGCTTGTTCAAAAATGCAGGCTAAAATACCAATCAAGCAAAGCAGGATTGGGCGAACAAAAGGACGGATTTTATGCATGACGATTAAAAATGAGGCGGTGATAATAGGTAGAATGACGAGCGTAAACAAGATGTTAATAGAGAAGATTTTCGGGAACAATCGTTTTGGAAAGGCGTAAAATCTGCATTCAACAAAAATCAAATCTAAGTATGTTCCAAGTAAAGAGGCAAAAAGTGTTGCAGCAAGTAAAGCAATGTTATTCCTTTCTAAGAAAAATTGCTTTTTTCGCCATGATGGTAAGTTCAATTTTTTCGATTGTTTTACAATAATCTTCATAAATATCCCCGCCTGAAAATGTTTCTTCTTTTAAATAGTGGATGACCTTCCAATCATGGAACCAATCTCCACTGTCCGCGTCTTCGTGTTTGATATTTCCCCAAGCGAATTTTAATTGAGGGCTGTAAATGCGCGGCTCTCCTTTTTTCAACTCGCACTTTTTTGTCCTTCGTTTATAGATTGTGCCTGGCAATGATTCTTTCACATGATGAAAGAGGTGCCCCCAGTAATCTGCTCTCGAACCTGTATGCTTATTTTTTTTTGCCCAACGCAGCACTCCTTGTAAAACGTTCTCTTGGTGAAAAAGCAAAGAATATAAACGTTTACCTAACATAATTCGTTCATGAAGCGATGCAAAATGCTGCAGCGTCGCTCCGATTAAAGCAGGCTTTGTTTCATTTTCGACATACGGAAAGATGATGTGATTAAATCGCAAAAAATCATAAAGCTTGAAACCAATCGTGTTTAATACGGTCTTTTGAAAATGATGATTTTGAATAACATGTTTTTCTAAATAGTTTTGTTCATTGATGACCGTTGCGATTGCCAGTAGATAATAGTTTCTGTTTTCCCAATAGTGATTCCAGATTGTTTCCATAAATGTTGATACGTTTAAATAGGGGAGGAGGTAAAATAAGTTTCGTTTCATGCGCAAGCTGTGGTGATAAAGTAAAAATTGCGGGAATACATCTTGAAAGATTAACCAATTTCCACGTTCTAAAAATAAAAAGTAGTTTTTTTGCTCCTTTTCTGATATTAGCCTTGTTAACAAGTCTCCTTTTAAATCTGTCATATGCCATCCTCCATTCCGGGAAACCATATGTCCTAAGAGCGCCCAATGGATGTCTGGATGCCTGATATAAAAATTTAAATATGCAGCTGTTCTAGTTACGTTGTTAGTGTTGAGTGTATTTGTCACGTTCACAATGGAATCAATGATGTTTTGTTCCCATGTTTGTAATGGAGGCATAGGCTGATTTACGTTACTTTTCATTTTTTCGACGAGATCTTCCTTAATTTTCAAAAGCTGTTGATCGATCAATTTATTGTTGTTCAACCATGGAAAGACCATCCTATTCCTCCCTCATCGAATAGCTTCCATAAAAGCTGAATATGTATAGGAATAAGCTAAAACTTACTACATGAAGTGGTGGTGAATAGGATGAAACAACGAATTGAAGCTGAAATCAATCGATTGGCGGAATTAATCCTAAAGAGGCAAAATTTTGACGGAGCTTGGGATTTCCCATTTGAAACGGGTATTGCCACAGATTGTTATATGATTATCTTATTACGAACATTGGAAATTCATGATGAACAATTCATTCAATCACTCGTTGACAGGATATTAAGTAAACAGGAGAGAAACGGAGCATGGAAGCTGTTTTACGATGAAGAGAAGGGAAATCTATCCACAACAGTTGAAGCATACTATGCTTTACTTTATTCGGGATTCATCGATCAAAACAATACAAACATGCGACTAGCTAGGAAGTTTATCATAAACTATGGTGGCATTGGAAAAGTAAATATGTTTACGAAAGTCATGCTTGCTTTAACGGGCCAAATCAAATGGCCTAAATCCTTTCATCTGCCGATCGAATTCATTTTATTTCCGACTACTTTTCCTGTAAATTTTTTTGACTTTTCCGTTTATGCAAGAGCCAATTTAACACCGATATTGATTGCTGCTGATCGCAAGTTTAGTATAAAGACAAAGCATACTCCTGACTTATCAGACTTATATGTTCATAGAATTGAAGACCTTTGGGACTTGGACTCTTCTGAATGGCGTTCTTTTTTTTCGTTTATATATGACGGCATGAAACAATTAGTAGGTATTCCTTTTGAGCTTCATCGATTGGCATTACATCGAGCAGAACAATATATGTTAAATCGAATTGAACAAGATGGTACCTTTTATAGCTACTTTAGTTCAACATTTTTAATGATTTTTGCTCTGATGGCTCTAGGATATTCGAAAAAGCATCCAGTTATTGTTCGGGCTGTTCAAGGGCTAAAGTCAATGAAGACAACAATAGATGGACATACTCATATTCAATACACGACGGCAACTGTTTGGAATACGGCATTATTAAGCTATTCATTACAAGAAGCTGGTGTGCCATCTGCGTCAGCTTCTATTCAAAGAGCAAATCAATATTTGCTTTCTCGCCAGCACTATCTATATGGTGATTGGGCTGTTCATAATCCGTATCAAATACCGGGGGGATGGGGATTTTCAAATATTAATACGATGAATCCGGATATTGATGATACAACAGCGGCTTTACGCGCGTTGCGAAAAGAAGCATTAAATAATCGCTCCTTTTGGGATCGAGGAATGAAATGGCTCCTGTCTATGCAAAACGATGATGGAGGCTGGGGATCGTTCGAAAAAAATGTCAATAAGTCATCGCTATCTTGGCTTCCGATAGAAGGCGGGGAAAAAATGCTTCTTGACCCATCAACGCCTGATTTAACGGGAAGAACGTTGGAGTTTTTAGGTAATTTTACACGATCAAGCTACAATCAAACGTTTATAAAGCAAGGGGTAAAGTGGCTTTTAAAAAATCAACGAAGCGATGGTTCTTGGTATGGACGATGGGGAATTTGTTATATTTATGGATCATGGTGTGCATTAACAGGCTTAATCGCAGTAAAGATGAGAAGAGATCACCCTGCCGTACGAAAGGCTGTGAAATGGTTATACTCCATTCAAAATGACGATGGGGGCTGGGGAGAGTCTTGTAAAAGTGATATACAGAAAAAATTTATCCCTTTACCAGCTAGCACTAGAGTGCATACCGCGTGGGCATTAGACGCTTTGGCAGCGGCAGAAGAAACGGTTACACCACAAATGAATCAAGCAGTGAACTATTTATTAAATTCAAAAGATGAAAATTCATGGACAATCACATACCCAAAAGGTCAAGGCTTACCTGGCGGATTTTACATTCATTATCCAAGCTATGAATATATTTTTCCTTTGCTGGCATTGGCTCATTTTGTAAAGAAATGGTGATTAGAGGATGGAAATTTGTATGCAAAAAGCTACGGCCGCAACATTTTTGATAATTAATTTTTAACCTTTCTACCGAAAAATAGTAGAACGATGTTTCAATCGAAAGCTATCCTCATTTAAAGTGAAATTCGCGAGACTCCTAAAGGGAAAAAGCGATCAGTGTAAGACAAAAGCTATGAATTATTTCCCTATGAGGAGTCATACATGAGAAATTTATGAAAAATAAAAAGGAAATCGCACTAGTTTATAATAATATTAATAGATATAAGGCTTGTAGATTATCAAAATATTTAATCGGATTAACTGTAAACGGTTACAATTTATTTGAGCTAAAGGTGAAATATATGTCAAACAAAAGATGGACATTAACTTTTTTATTCTTAATTATTTTGTTTCTATATGTTTTTATTCAATTTATATGGACGTCAAAGCAGATGGAAGAGACAGTGGAAGCTCTTGACAAAAGGGTTTCCCTACATGAAGAACCTCCGCATTTTATTCTTATTGCTCAAGAATTCGATAATCCATACTGGCGGAAAGTAGAAAAAGGTGCTCAGGATGCTGCAAAAAAGTTTCAAGTAGAAGTTGAATATGTCGCTCCGTTACGAACAAGTATTGAAGAACAGATTAAGCTATTAGAAAAAGCAATTGCTTCTAAAGTAGATGGAATCATTGTTCAAAGTTTGGATGAAGAAGCATTTACTCCAATCATTAATAAAGCAATATCCAAAAATATTCCAATTATCACAATTGATACAGATGCTAAAGCGAGCCGTCGTCTTTCCTATGTAGGGACAGACAATTTTGCAGCTGGTCAATTGCTTGGGAAAACCGTGGTAGATATGACAACAGGGCAGCATAAAATTGGGGTTATTATTGGGAGTGAATCATCTGACAATCAACAGGAGCGGCTAGATGGTTTTTTGTCAGTTATTAAACAACATCCAAGGTTAGAAGTAGTGGAAGTCCAAGCATCCAATATTTCAAGAATACAAGCGTCCATTCAAGCTGATATTATGTTAAGAAAATATCCCGATATTTCAGTGATGGTTGGGACAAGTGCTTTAGATGCAATTGGTATGACAGTGGCTGTGAAAAATTTGCAACGATCCGATATTCAAATTTTTGGATTTGATGACGTCGAAGAAACATTATTGGCAATAAAAAAAGGAGAGATTACAGCAACCATCATTCAAAAACCATATGAAATGGGTTTTATTGCTGTTCAATTAATGTCCAAGCATTTGCAAGGACAACCTATACCAAACGTATATTTTACTTCAAGCAAAAAAGTAGATGCATCAAACGTACAAATGGAGGTAACACCGTGAATATACGGACAAAATTGTTTATCTTTATTCCATTGCTCGTCATTTTACTCAATACTATAGCATTTTTTATTTTTGATAGTGGAAAAAAAGTTCAAAAGAGCTATGACTTCATGGTCCATCGTATTTACTTATACAAACAAATTTCCAATGAAACTCAAGAAAATCTTCGCTATTTAAGCAGCTATCTCATATATCAAGACAAAGAAAATCTTAACTTGCTAATTAAACATAAAGCTAATTTAGAAGCTCTGCAAAATAATTTAAGCAACAATTCGGCCAGTAATGCTTTAGTAGTTGATAATTACAAAAATATGATCAATACTTTTCTCCAACTGGAAGAAGCTATTTTAACAAACTTAAAAGAAAAAAAATTTCTGGATCAAGCTGATCAATTCAAAGAAATAGAAAGAGTTGCTTCTTTCATTCGGGAGGATAGCCAACAACTAGTAGACATGGAATTGAGTGAATACCAGCCTGTGTATAATAGTATGTTGGCAATTAACGAAAATATGAATAAATGGGGAGGAAGTTTGTTTATTGTAACCACAGCATTAAGTATCGTATTTGCTATCTGGCTGTCTCGAAGTATCGTCATTCCCATTCAGCAGCTTGTTCAAACAGCTAAACAAGTCGCTGCGGGAGACTTAAATACGAACGTGCCGATATACCAGCCAAATGATGAGGTTGGGGTACTAGGAAAAGTGTTTAATCAGATGATTGAAAATTTACGAAAATTAATCTCTAAAAATATGGAAATACTAGAAAAAGAAAAATTAATGAGAGAATTAGAGTTAAAAGCACTTCAAAGTCAAATTAACCCGCACTTTTTATTTAACACATTAAATGTGATCTCAAAGCTTGCATATATTGAAGGAGCTGAAAAAACGAGTGAACTAACCATTTCTACTTCCAATTTATTACGATATAATTTGCGGAAATTAAACGAACCTGTCATGCTGCGTGAAGAAATTGAAAATGCAAAAGAGTATTTTGCCATACAAAAAGCACGATTTCGTGACCGTATTTCATTTCAAATGGAGATTGATAATCATTGTTTAGACCAATCAATACCTGCACTTACGATTCAGCCTTTGCTTGAAAATGCTTTTGTCCACGGGATCGAATCAATGGAATCAGGAGCTGTTATTGAGTTAAGCGTCAAAGAAAAAGAAGGAAGAGTGTTGGTGAAAATTTCGGATAATGGTGTAGGGATGGATGAAAAGATTGTGAAAACAATACTCGAGTCACCATCTTTTTCAATTAAAAAATCAACAGGACATTCAACAGGATTAGGAATGGAAAATGTGTTTCGACGTTTGCGATTATTTTACCAAGTACATGATATCGTGGATATTAAAAGCAAGCAAGGTCGCGGCACCACGATTTTGTTGTCATTACCAAGAGTAAGGGGGGAAAAGATGCATGTATAAACTTCTCATTGCAGATGATGAACCTCTAGAGCGTGAAGGGTTAGAATTGATGATTCAAAAATGTTTGCCCAATCAATTTCAAATTTTTCATGCTGAAAATGGCCGATTGGCGATACAACAGATGGAAAAGCATCAGCCGGAAATTATATTTATGGATTTAAAAATGCCTGGTATTCAAGGACTGGAGGCGATTGAAGAAATAAAAAAACAAAATCCTAAGATTAAAATCATTATATTAACTGCATTTGATTATTTTTCCTATGCAAAAGAAGCCATTGAACTCGGTGTGAATGATTATATTTTAAAACCAGCTAAAAAAGAGAAAATTGTCTCTGTGTTGAAAAAATGTATATCAGAATTAGAAGAAGAATTGTTAAATCGTGAGAAGGAACTGAAAATGAAAGAAAAGCTGGGACACCTTTTTTCAATTAGTGAATCCGAATGTGCCCTAATGATTATGATGGATGCAGTATCAGAAACAGACGTGGATGAATTGCTTTCTCTGTTAAAAATCCCTCACCGAACTAGCGTAGCCTTTGTCATTGAATTTTCCGATATAAAGATGGAAGAGAAACAAGATTTATACCAAATTGTCAAAAGGTATATGAAAAATAAACAAGAGTGTATATGCAGTCCTTTAATCGATCATCGTATGACGATATTTTCTTTTCCTTCCGATCAGGACATGACGAGAAATCAATGGATTACTCTTTCCATGAAATGGTTGAAGGAAATCGAAAAACGAACAAACAAAAAAATTAAAATAGGAATTGGTACTTTGCAAAAGGATATTCAAGGCTTTAAAAAGTCATATCAAGAAGCTCTTCTGGCTGTAACATCTCAACCGTATTTTGGACGGGTAAAACATATTTCAGAAGTAGAGGCTGCACACGATTCAGACAAGAAAGAAAAGAATCGAGCTTTACTAAATTCAGAGAATACGAAGGGACTAGATATAGCACTTCAATTTATTTCTGATCATTTTCACGAAGATATTACACTAGAGGAAGTCGCTCAATTGATGAATTTTCATCCACACTATTTTAGTAAACGATTTAAACAGGAAACGGGCCAAACGTTCTCTGATTTTTTAACACATATGCGTATTGAAAAAGCGAAAGAACTGATGAAACAATACCATCTTAACGTAAAAGAAATCTCTTATTATGTTGGTTATAACGATCCTAACTATTTTAGTCGAGTTTTTAAAAAAGTTACGAAAATGACGCCAAAAGAGTATCGAAACCAACTGCAGAAAAATAAATGATAAATTCGATCACTTCTCCTATACGTGCAGGAGGGGTGATCTTTTTTTAGCACTTTTTTGACAAATATTAAAAGAGTCCTATTTTGGTAGTCAGTAAAATTTTTACAGGTGAAAAATGTCCCTTTATAAGTCGAAAAAGTGAAGGAAATAAGAAAGAAATCGTTTTCATATGCGTGATAGGCTTAAAAATGAAAGCGTAAACATTACGAGGGGGGTTTCAAATGAAGAAATGGTGGAAAACTTTATCGATGGCAGCTGCATCACTTGTTTTAGCTTCTGCTTTAACAGGATGCGGCGTTGTTTCATCGGGAGGCGAGGACAAAAGCAGTCAAGCAAAAGAAGATGGCGACAAAATTGTGGTTGGTTTCTCAATGGATACGTTAAAGGAGGAGCGCTGGCAGCGCGATAAAGACCTGTTTGAAGCAAAGGTAAAAGAATTAGGAGCAGAAGTAAAAACGCTTGCGGCTAATGGCGATGATGCCGCTCAATTGAATCAAGCAGAACAATTAATTTCCGAAGGGGTAGATGTGTTAGTTGTTGTACCACATAATGCAGAAGCTACAGCAGCTATTGTTGACAAAGCGCATAAAGAAGGAATTAAGGTTATTTCGTATGACCGCCTGATTAAAAATGCAGATGTAGACTACTATGTATCTTTTGACAATGTTCGAGTTGGGGAAATGCAGGCGAAAGAGATTGTTAAGCAAGCACCGACTGGAAACTATGTATACATCGGTGGTGCCGATACAGATAATAATGCTCACCTATTCCGTGAAGGAGCTATGAATGTGTTAAAACCGCTTGAAGAAAAAGGGGATATTAAGATTGTTTATGATCAGTTCTCAAAGGACTGGAAGCCTGAAGAAGCATTGAAAAATATGGAAAACGCTTTAACAGCAAATAAAAATAATATTCAAGCAGTTATAGCAGCAAATGATGGCACAGCTGGCGGCGCCATTCAAGCATTAGCGGCTCAAGGACTGGCAGGGAAAATCCCTGTGTCTGGTCAAGATGCAGAGCTGGCTGCGCTGCAACGCATCGTGGAAGGAACGCAAACAATGACGGTTTATAAACCAATTCATGCTATTGCCACGAAAGCGGCTGAAATAGCTGTAGCTGTTGCAAAAGGAGAAAAAATCGAAACAGATCAAAAAATACCGAACGGTAAAATCGATGTTCCATCTGTCCTTCTCGATCCTATTGCTGTAACGAAAGAAAATGTTCTAGATACTGTCATTAAAGATGGATTTCACAAATTAGAAGATGTCTATCAAAATGTTCCAAAAGATCAATGGCCAAAACAGAATTAAATGTTATAAAGGCTGACTCTTACAAAAGAGTCAGACCTTTCTCATTCTATCATGCTGCGAATGGGAGGGAAGATGGTTGTATTCGTTAGAGATGGATCAAATAACAAAAGAGTTTCCCGGAGTGAAAGCATTAGACCGTGTAACATTTAAAGTGAAAAAAGGTGAAATTCATGCGCTCTGTGGTGAAAATGGAGCGGGTAAATCGACGTTAATGAAAGTATTAAGTGGATTATATCCAACTGGAACATATTCAGGAGAGATTCGTATAAACGGAACCCCTGTACATTTCCGCAATATTAAAGATGCAGAAAAGGCAGGGATTGCAATTATTCACCAAGAACTTGCACTCGTTAAAGATTTGACAGTTGGAGAGAACATTTTTCTAGGAGCAGAACCGAAAAAATATGGCGTCATCCAATGGGATCAATTGTTTTATGAGTCATCCGAATGGTTAAATGCAGTAGGTTTAAATGTGGCCCCTCAAACGAAAATCTATTCACTTGGCATCGGGCAGCAACAACTTGTGGAAATTGCCAAAGCTTTGTCTAAAAATACGAAGATATTGATTTTAGATGAACCGACAGCTGCCTTAACAGAGAGTGAAGTCGAAATATTAATGGGAATTTTAGAGGAATTAAGAAAAAAAGGGGTAACATGTATTTACATTTCTCACAAAATGCCTGAAGTTTTTCGTTTAGCTGATTCCATAACCGTCTTACGTGATGGAAAATCCATTGCAACTCTATCCAAAGATGAAACAAGTGAGGATGAAATTATTTCTTTAATGGTCGGCAGAGAATTAACGGAACGATATCCGCAAGCTAAACGAACTCCAAAAGAAACGATTCTTGAAGTGAAAAACTATTCTGTCTGGCATCCAGACATGCCAAAAATGAAGGTAAATGATAATATTTCCTTTTCACTTAGAAAAGGAGAAATCCTTGGAATAGCTGGATTAATGGGGTCTGGTAGATCAGAGCTTGCCACAAGTCTTTTTGGAGCATATGAGGGAAAACGGGAAGGCGAGGTATGGATAGAAGGTAAAAAGGTTCACATTCGCAACGTTCAAGATGCTATTAATGAAGGGATAGCATTAGTGACAGAGGATCGAAAACGCTTTGGTCTTGTTTTAAGTATGGATGTGAAAACAAATACCACTCTTGCCAGTTTGAAAAAAATTAGCAAATGGGGCGTTATGAACCATAATGAAGAAATGAAATCAAGCCAACAGTTTGTCCAGAAGTTAAAAACTAAAACGGCATCTCTTGAAACGAAAGTTGGAGCATTATCGGGAGGGAATCAGCAAAAAGTCGTTATTGCCAAATGGTTGATGTCTAAGCCGAAAATTTTAATTTTAGATGAACCTACACGGGGAATTGATGTAGGGGCAAAATATGAGATTTATCAATTAATGAATCAGCTGGTTAATGAAGGAGTCGCAATCATTATGATCTCATCAGAGTTGCCTGAAATACTTGGTATGAGCGATCGAATTCTGGTCATGAACGAAGGCAGATTTGTGAAAGAGCTGACGAAAGAAGAAGCCACACAAGAAAAAATTATGTCAGCAGCAACGGGAGGAGGGAAATAAATGGAATTAAAAGTGACGGCTCAACAAAAGACAAATGTCAAAAAAAAGTCGTTGAAAGATATAATCGGAAAAATTGACGTACGGGCTTATACGATGATTGGTGCCATAGTTGCGATTTGGCTGTTCTTTGGAATTTTGAACGATACATTCTTAACAGCGCGTAACCTTTCAAATTTATTCACTCAAATGTCTGTTACTTCTATTTTAGCGATTGGAATGGTTCTCGTTATTGTTGCCGGACACATTGACTTATCTGTCGGATCCATTGTAGGTCTTACAGGAGGTATTGCTGCCATATTTAGTAACTGGATGGGAATGCCAACGATTGTTGTCATTGTTGTCACGTTAGTTGCTGGTGCAATTGTTGGCCTACTTCAGGGTTGGCTAGTTGCCTATCAGGCAATTCCTGCATTTATTGTCACTTTAGGCGGTATGATGGCATTTCGCGGCATCTTAATGGGAATAACGAAATCAACAACCATTCCTATTTTTGATGCGAATTTTATTGCCCTTGGAAGTGCCTATTTTACAAATATGTTTGGGATTGTGTTGGCCATACTAGCAGTAGTCATTTTGGTTATTTTAACAATAAGAAAACGAAAAACCCGCTTAAATTATGGATTTGAAGTAATGCCGCTTTCATTGGAAATCATGAAAATACTTTTTCTTAGCTCACTCATTGTTTTATTCGTCATCACGATGAACAGCTATAAAGGAATTCCGTTTCCCATTATATTTGTTATCGGTTTGGCCGTCATTTTTTCATTTATTGCGAATAACACAACATTTGGCCGTCATATTTATGCAATTGGCGGAAATTCAGAAGCTGCGCGTTTATCAGGAATTAATATTAAAAGTCGCACGATGCTGCTGTTTGTATTTAGCGGATTGTTATCAGCCGTTGCAGCAATTGTGTTAACAGCTCGTCTTTCTTCTGCTACCATTTCGGCTGGTCAGATGTATGAATTAGATGCTATCGCTGCATGTGTCATTGGCGGAACCTCTTTAATGGGCGGATCTGGAACGATTATTGGTGCGATTATAGGGGCCATGGTCATGACATCGCTCGATAATGGAATGTCCCTTATGGGGCTGGACACCTATTGGCAGTACATTGTGAAAGGAAGTATTCTTGTACTAGCAGTCTGGATAGATATTGCAAGCCGTAAAAAAAATAAGTAGTTAAAAATCTGCGGCAAAAGGGCTGAACTTTGGATATCATTCATAGTTTCAGCCCTATTTGTATTGGTAAAAAAATGTACCAGTATGCTGTAAAATTTCCATATAATTATGAAGACTATATCAAACTATGGAAAGCTTGGAATAAACCTCATTTCATTTCCTATCCTTGTGGTCATTTAGGCATCGTGTTTCAACGAAGGAAAATCACTAAGGACGGAATGTGATTTATTAAATGTAAAATCACATAAATAAAAAAGCCTATAGGTAACTCCAGAAACAATTAAGAAGTTCGATAACTAAACTTACCTCTTAAATAAGCCTAATTTTTTTTGCTGCTTTTTTCTTCCATTTTTTAAAATGTTGTTGACATGGTTTTTGACCGTTCGGATGGAAATGAACATTTCATCTGCAATTTCACGTATTATCTATGAACTCTAATATTTTTCATTCGGTTGGCGTTAGTTGTGATTGGATTTTTTCCATCTTATATTGATTTTCTATCTTTTTAACTTGCAAAATTCTTTGGTCAAGTCCAAATTATTGTGTAAATTCCCCCCTATGAACTTTACTTTCTATAATTTGGATGGGGATGTTTAATAAGTCGTTTTTCGGCTTATAGACGCTCTTTTAATGTTTTAGAAATGTTGATAGATTGATATTTTTCAATGAGGATTTGACTTTTTAGACAGCCTCTATTGGATATATTTTTTAACTATCACTTTTTTGATTAATTCTTTCACAAACCGTTTCGTTTATATCTAAATTCGGTAAAAAATAAATTAAGATAGAAATGAAGAATATTTATGAAAGGAGTGAAAAAATGAAGCAATACCATATCATTGTTTCAGGACGTGTGCAAGGAGTGGGGTTTCGATATTTTACGCAATCAAAAGCGGTCGAGCACCAAATTTCCGGTTGGGTTCGAAACAAGATGGACGGAACGGTTGAAATCGTTGCAGAAGGAGAGGAGCAAAATTTACAGAACTTTCTTGCCTCTATTCAAAAAGGTAGTCCTTTTTCAAAAGTTGAAAATATACAATTAACGGAACATGATGAAGTGGAAGGCTTTCAAAAGTTTGATATTCGTTATTAATCATTAAAGCATCAATATGATAAGGGGCTGTCCGAAAAGTCGATTGAATCGACCTTGGGCTCAGCCCTTTTTTCTGTTTTTAGGGTACAAAAAAATCGTCCTTTTTTATAGAATGAAATTGACCAAAAAACATTCTACAGAAAGGACGATTTCTTATGAATAATCAAATGACTATTCAAGAAAATTATAACACGCAATTAGAAATGACTCTAGAGGGTATTCAAAAAATAGAGGTTCAAAAGAATAAGAAACGCAAAAAACTAGTTTTCCAACCTTATTGCAATCGTCAAGTCATGAGCATTTTAGATATCGAAATGTATATTCCTGAAAATCATGTCGCCCGTTTAGTGGATGAAATGGTGGAATCGATTCCGGATGAAGTGTTGTATACTCATTATGTTGGTGGGGGTCGTGCACCCTATCACCCTAAAATGTTATTGAAAGTGATTTTATATGCGTACACTCAAAATGTTTATTCAAGTCGGAAAATAGCGCAAATGGTGAAAGAAAATCTTCCGATGATGTGGTTGGCGGGATTGCAAACCCCTGACCATCGCACAATAAATGATTTTCGTAGTGTTCGTATGTCAAACATGATGGATTCTGTATTTGAACAATTTGTCCTTCAACTAGTAGAACAAGGACTTATCGACCTCGACCATATTTTTGTGGATGGTACGAAAATAGAAGCGAATGCCAACAAATATACGTTTGTATGGCGAAAATCCGTAGAAAAATATGATCAGAAACTACGAGCCAAAATTCAATCGTTTCTACAAGAAGCGCACCAAATCGCCTTGGAGGAATTAAAAGAAGAACAATTAGAAGAAGAATTAGAAAAATCATCGGCACAACTTTCTGAGAGAATAGAAGCTTTGGAAAAAGATTATAAACAGGAAGAAGACAAAGAAAGAAAAAAAGAACTTCGCTCTAAAAAATCCCAACTCACCAAACAACTGAAAACGATTCAAACGGATTATCTTCCACGATTACGAAAATACAAAGTACAAAAACAGATTCTAGGTGAACGAAATAGCTACTCGAAAACCGACCATGAGGCCACTTTTATGCGAATGAAAGAGGACCATATGAAAAACGGCCAACTCAAGGCGGGTTATAATGTTCAACTCGCCACACAACATCAATTTATCGTGGGATTTGAAATTTATCAAAATCCAGGAGATACTCGCTGTTTCCAACCATTTATGGAAAAGTTATTGGAATCGATGCCGAAGGAAAAGAAACTCAAGTATGTCATTGCCGATGCAGGATATGCGAGTGAAGAAAACTATTTATATGCGATTGGCGAAGAAAAAGAACCTCGTTTTGAATTATTAGCCCCATACCAAACCTATTTGAAGGAACAAAGTAAAAAGTTTAAAAAGGATTTATCAAAAGTACAAAACTGGAAATACATCGAAGAAGACGATTGCTTTATCTGTCCGAACAATCGGAAAGTCGTATTCAAGTATTATCAAAAAAGAAAAAATGCATCTGGATACATACAAGATTTGAAAGTGTACGAGTGTGAAGATTGTACGGATTGCCCGTTGAAGAATGGGTGTACGAAAGCCAAAGGAAATCGTCGAGTATATTGGAACACGATTTATGAAGAAATGAAAGCGAAAGCCAAAGCAGCTCTTGGTGACGAACAAAAGGCAGCTCTTTATGCGAAGCGTAAAGTGGATGTCGAAAGTGTGTTCGGTAACATCAAGGGCAATTTGCGTTTCACTCGATTTCTGTTACGGGGGCTTCATAAAGTCCGAACAGAATTCGGGATTGTGGCAATGGCCCACAACATACTGAAATGGGCCGCAAATTCCCAAACCAATTTCAAAAATAAGGAAACAGAGCGAATGGAAAAACTCATTGTTTTCTCCATTCGCTCTGTTTTTATGGACTTTTTAGACAAGCCCTTAATAAGGCAACACTTTTAAATTGAAAAATGTCATTAGATCGGCCACCAATGGAAGCCGTCTTTGGCAAGAAGTTCATCCGCTTCTTTAGGACCCATCGAGCCTGCCTCATAGTTAGGGAAGGCCGCTTTTTTACGGGACCATGCATTTGAAATCGGATCAACATATGCCCATGATAAGGCGACTTCATCCCAGTGGGTAAAATTCGTGGCATCGCCTTGCATGCAATCATATAGCAATCTTTCATATGCCTCCGGAGTGTTCATGCCGTCGATGCCGTTATTGTTGTAAGAAAGCTTAATTGGTGTAGCCTCTGAGCTTACTCCCGCTTTTTTGGCATTGAGATGAAGCGTAATCCCTTCATCAGGCTGGATATGGATGACAAGCAAGTTTGGAACGCGGTCGCTTTCCTTTTTAAAGTAAAGGTTCATTGGAATATCTTTAAATTCGACAACAATTTTTGTTGATTTTTCTTTCATCCGCTTTCCTGTGCGAATGTAAAAAGGAACGCCTGCCCAACGGTAATTGTCAATCAAAATCTTTCCGGCCACAAATGTTTCTGTATTGGAATCGGGATCTACATTTGCTTCTTCTCGGTAGCCGATAACCTCTTTTCCATTAATTATTCCCTTTGTATATTGGCCTCTTACAAAATAGCTATCGACTTCATTTTCCTGAATTGGCCGTAAAGCACGAAGCACTTTAATTTTTTCGGAACGAATTTCGTCAGTCGTTAATTTAATTGGCGGTTCCATCGCAAGCAAGGCCACCATCTGCAGCATATGGTTTTGCACCATATCTCTGAGCGCACCGGATGTTTCATAATAGTTGCCCCGGTCTTCCACGCCGAGTGATTCGCTTGAAGTAATTTGAATATTGGAAATAAAACGGTTATTCCATAAATGTTCAAAAAGCGCATTGGCAAATCGAATGACTTCAATATTTTGCACCATTTCTTTTCCTAAATAGTGGTCGATTCGGTAAATTTGCTCTTCATCGAATGCGGTGCGGATTTCATCGTTTAATTTTTGGGCGGAAGCTAGGTCATGGCCGAACGGCTTTTCAATGACAAGTCTTGTCCATCCGTTTGTATCTTTTAAACCGTGCTCTTTTAAATTGTTAGCGATGATTCCGAAAAATTCAGGCGCCATCGCCAAGTAAAAGACTCGGTTCCCTTCCGTTTGATATTTTTCATCCAAGTCGGAAAGTAAGCTTTTTAAGCTGTGATACGAAGACTGGTTCGATACATCAAACGGATGATAATAAAAATGCGAAGTAAAGGATGTTAGATCGCTGTTGACGGAAACTGCATTTTCAACGGAATCTTTAACATTTTCTCTGAACGTTTCGTTCGTCCATGGTCTTCTTGCCACGCCAACGACCGCGAATTCTTCGCTGATCTTACCGCTTTGATATAAACGGTAAATGGATGGGAATAATTTCCGTTTTGCTAAATCTCCTGTTGCTCCGAATATAATGATGATTGCTTTTGGTAACTGGATTGTATTCACTGAACGTACCTCACTTTATCGTTTTGCTATAAATTTTGCTAAAAATATGTACCCGTTCAAATATTTAATTTTAAAGGTAAACGTACTGTAACGCAAATAATATTTGCTGATTTTTCTGCTAAATATTGAATGAATGTATTATAATAACAGATAAAAAGACATTTGGAGGAGCGAACGTTGAATCTTTATTTTTTAGGAACAGGTGCTGGTCTGCCGGCCAAACATCGAAATGTGTCTTCCATTGCGCTTGAATTGCTTGAAGAACGCGGTTCTATTTGGCTGTTTGATTGCGGCGAGGCGACACAGCACCGGATTTTATATACGAACATCAAACCGGCAAAAATTGAAAAAATTTTTATTACGCATTTGCATGGTGATCATATATACGGACTTCCCGGTTTGTTAGGAACAAGATCCTTTCATGGCGCCGAGAGCCCGCTCGTAATTTACGGTCCTCCCGGCATTAAAGAATTTGTGGAACAAACTTTGAAGTTAAGCTTTACTCATCTTAAATATCCGCTTATTACAAAAGAAATATTTGACGATGAAACCGTTTTTGAGGATGATCAATTCATCGTTAAGGTAAAGAAATTGGAGCACGGCATCCCTTCATTCGGTTATCGGATTATAGAGAAGGATCTGCCCGGAACACTTTTAGCGGATCGATTAAAAGAAATTGGAGTAAAACCTGGACCTATATACAAAAAATTAAAAAATGGCGAAACAGTCCAACTTGCTGATGGAAGAGTTTTGAATGGAAAAGATTTTTTAGGTCCTGTCAAAAAAGGACGGATTGTTTCGATTTTGGGTGATACAAGATATTGCAAGCAAAGCGTCGAATTATCAAAGGATGCGGATGTTTTAGTGCATGAGGCGACATTTGCAAAGGATGAAGAGCTTTTGGCCTACAATTATTTTCATTCGACAACAGTTCAAGCAGCGCAAATTGCTTTAGAGGCAAACGCAAAAACGTTATGGCTGACGCATATTAGCTCGCGATATCAAGGCGAAGAGGATTGTCAAATGCTTCTTGCTGAAGCAAGGGCTGTATTTCCAGAAGCAAGCCTTGCCCATGATTTTTTATGTGTCCCAATTCCTAAAAAGTAGAAAATGGTATGGGGATGCCAAAAATGAAACTTTCGCCGCCTTTTTTACATAGAATAAAAGAATCGTCTACAGGCATATTTAGTCCTATAATCGGGCAAAAAAATCGTCGACATGATTCTTGCAGAATCTCTGAACTTTCAAAATTTTTTCGGTTGCGGCAATGAAAGAATTATATGTTGATTCAACACTCACAGTATGCTTTGGAAAATGCAATATGCAAACAAAAGCTGCCTCAAAAGGCTTTTTTGAGACAGCTTCTTCTTGTGCGCCCGGCATGGGTGTAATCTATAGGGTGAAAGTCCCGAGCTGCGAAGGCAGAAGTAGCAGTTAGCTTAACGCAAGGGTGTCCGTGGTGACGCGGAATCTGAAGGAAGCGAGCGGCAAACTTTGGGTCTCTCGGAACACGAACTTCATATGAGGCTAGGTATCACTGGGTGAGTTTGCAAGACAAAACAAAGCCCTTTCTGCCGAAGGTGATACAGAGTAAATGAAGCAGATGGATGGAAGGAAAGATTACACTCTTACCCGGGGAGGTCTGGCTGGCACGCCAAGTAACCTTGGTAACCTATCTAGTGATAGATAGCTGAACCGTCAGAAGTCAGCAGAGGTCATAGTATTAGTTGGTCTAGAACAACTAAGAAGGACCGAACAATTAAGAGAGAATAGCCCTTGGCATTCAGTGAGTCATGATGAACACAGAAAACGTAGTACCTCACTTGAGGGAGGAAGCGGTGAATCCCGTGGGAGATCTCTTGGAGGGTGGAGTGACCACTGGCATAAAGAGAACAGCTATTCACGGAAGTTATAAAGACTTGCGTCAATTATCTTAATTGAACCGCCGTATACGGAACCGTACGTACGGTGGTGTGAGAGGACGGGAGTTAATCGCTCCCTCCTACTCGATTTATACGCGCCATCCGCGTTCATATTGTGTCGGCGATTCAATTTTTGCGTTTAGTTCATTAGCTGCATGGTAAGGCCAATATGGATTTCTCAATAATTCGCGGGCGACAAAAATAAGATCCGCCCGGTTGTTTTTTAAAATCTCTTCCGCCTGCAAAGGTGAAGTAATTAAGCCGACTGCCCCTGTTTTGATGTTTGCTTCCTGTCTGATTTTTTCGCTAAATGGCACTTGGTACCCGGGATAAACATCTATATTTGCCGGGACAAGCCCTCCTG
Source organism: Aeribacillus sp. FSL W8-0870 (assembly GCF_037963755.1). Taxonomy (NCBI): domain Bacteria; kingdom Bacillati; phylum Bacillota; class Bacilli; order Caryophanales; family Bacillaceae; genus Aeribacillus; species Aeribacillus sp. FSL W8-0870. The sequence continues at coordinate 2,695,349 of NZ_CP150165.1, read as the reverse complement.
AGCTGACATCAATCAAATCGACACCATCCTCTTTCAGCCATTTAGCAATTTGTACGTAATCATTTATCGTCGATCCGCCTTCAACATAGTCACTGGCGGAAACACGAACAAACAACGGGCCTTCCCACACTTTCCTTACGGCTTGGATAACCTCTTTTAAAAACCGGTAGCGGTTCTCTAAGCTTCCTCCGTACTCATCATTGCGCTTGTTTGATAGCGGAGATAAAAATTCGTTAATGAGATAACCGTGGGCAGCATGGATTTCGATGATATCAAAGCCTGCGTCCTTAGCTCGTTTTGCTCCTAATTGAAATTTTTCAACCGTTTCTTTTATTTGTTCTTTTGTCAGTTCTTTCGGTGTACGGCTGTTTTGATCAAAAGGAATTGAAGATGGGGCGAATATGTCTCCGCTCACATTTGACTTTCTTCCTGCATGAGCAAGCTGGATACCTGTTTTCGCTCCGTATGATTTGATTTGCTGCACAAGTTCAGCCAATTTTATAATATGGTCATCTTCCCATATACCGAGGTCCAATTCAGAAATTCTGCCTTCCGGCGTAACAGCTGTTGCTTCAAGAATGATGAGGCCCACCTGTCCCACCGCTCTTGAAATGTAATGTGTGAAATGAAAATCTTCAAGAAATCCTTTTTTATTTGCGGCTGAGTACATGCACATCGGCGACATGACAATTCGATTTTTCAATGTGACATCTTTAATCGTAAATGGAGAAAATAATAATCGGTCTTTCATCTTTTATTCGCCTCCCTAAATATTTCCTTTGAAATTTTAGCAATTATGATTATTTTTGTCATATGATCTGCTTGGTAAATATAAAAAAGGGGTTCAGTATTGCTCGCTGAACCCGAATCCGATTTCAGATTATTGTTCGTTCACCAGTTTTTCCTCCAAAGCGCTGTTTAATTCTTTTGACCGTTCGACTGCCCGTTTCACACAGCTTATAATAGCTTCATCTACGTGATGATCGTTTAAGACGCTTAAGCCGGCTTCAGTTGTGCCGCCTGGGCTCATTATTTCTTTTCTTAGAGTAGACGGCTCTTTGTCAGACGTTTTTAACATTAATGCTGCCCCATAAAGTGTTTGAACAATGAGGGAGCGCGCCATGGACTTTTCTAACCCGATTTCTTCTGCTGCTTTTTCCATTGCTTCTACTATGTAATAAATATAGGCTGGTCCGCTTCCTGCCAGTCCTGTGACGGCATCGAGCTTGTCTTCTTCAACAATTTCAACTGTTCCGATCAATTGAAACAGTTCAACAGCTGCTGACAGGTCACCATCCGTTGCATATTGTCCTTGTGCCAAGGCGGTTGCTGATTGTCTGATGGTAGCGGACGTATTCGGCATTGCTCGAATGACGGGAATACGTTTGTTGAATAATGTTTCAATTGCTTTCGTTGAAACGCCTGCGAGCATGGAAATAACAAGATGGTTTTCTGTTGCGTATTCGCGGACTGTTTTTACTGCCTCGTCAACGTCCTTCGGCTTCATCGCGAAAAAAATCGTTTTTGTGTTGTCAAACAAATGCTTTTTATCTTTTGTCATCGTGACGCCGTATGTTTTTTGCAGCTCCTCGAGCCGCTTTTCATTGGAACGGTTTGTCACAACGATCTCTTCTCTCCGGCACTTGTTCCCGTTGATCAATCCGGATATAATAGCTTCCGCCATAGATCCGGCTCCGATAAATCCAAACTTGTACATAAAAAGAGACTCCTTCCTGATTGTTTTATATGTTTCTTTTGAACTTCTTCCCTATAAACTTAGTTTAAAAGAGAAGAGATTCAGTTGGAAAGGTAGCGAGAAAACGTTTTACTATTCATCTGTTAAGCAACAGAAGCGCATGCTTTGGATAGGCTTGTATGATGAAATGTTTCCCTGCCTTAAATTCTAAAAGCGTTGTAGAATTAATTTTTTATCAGTTCCTACGGCTTGTCAAGTATACTTATGAATTATTTGAATAAAATGACAAATTGATTTATCATGTGTAAAATAAGTTATATTAAAAAATTAAAGGCGGTTTGCAAAAATGTTCAGCAAAGATGCAATTTATAAAATAACGATCCCTATACCTTATCCGATTAAAGATGTGAACGTGTATGTTGTAAAAGGGGACGCATTGACATTAGTGGATGCAGGGATGAAAACGGAGGAAGCGTGGAGAGTTTTTGAACATAAGCTGAAGGAAATAGGGCTTGTGCCTGAGGATATTGAGCAAGTCATTCTTACCCACCATCATCCTGACCATATCGGTTTGCTCGATTTTTTTGATGGCGATCTTCGTGTTTTGGGCCATCGTTTGCTTGCTCCTTGGCTTTCTCATGATGTGCGTTTTTTTGATCGGCAAAAGGAATTTTTTTTAGAATTGTTGAAGCAGTTTGCCGTCCCAGAGTCGTTTAAGTCACACTTAGATCATCTTGATCTTTCCTTATATCCACGCAATCATCCGCTGACCTCCTCCATTCAAGAAGGAGATGAAATAGACGGGATGCCTGGGTTTACAGTCATTGAGACTCCTGGACATGCCCAAAGCCATATCGTTTTGTACAATGAGGAAGACTGCCGAATGATCGGCGGCGATCATTTGCTGAAAACCATTTCCTCCAATCCTGTTCTTGAAATGCCGTATGAAGGAAAAGAGCGTCCAAAACCTCAGCTGCAATATAATGAATCTTTGAAAAAGCTTTTGCATATTCCGATTTCTGTTGTCTTTCCGGGTCATAAAGATGAATTTTTCGATCCTCACCTGTTGATTCGGAACCGTTTAGACAAACAGCATGAACGCGCGCTCACCGTATTAAAGCATTTAGAAAAACAGGAAATGACGGTGTTTGCTCTTTGCAAGCTTCTTTTTCCGTCTGCTTATCAACAAGAGCTTTTATTTGCTATATCAGAAACTGTTGCTCAGCTTGATTATTTAGAACAATATGGAAAAATTAACAAAAGAATAGAAAATGGCGTTTTACTTTTTTCCGCGCAACGAAGAGGTGACAAATAAATGAATTCGCGGCTTAAAGATCGATTGGTAGTTATTACGGGGGCATCGAGCGGGATCGGGGAAAAAATCGCAAGGATCGTTGCAGAAAGCGGTGGACATTTAGTTTTGCTGGCTAGGAGGAAGGATCGTCTCAAGAAACTTTCGGATGAGCTTCAAGCCTCTCACTCTATTTCTTGTACATATTACGAACTGGATGTCAGTGACCTTGACGCAGTTTCCGAAGTATTTACGGACATCACAGAGAATTTTGACCGAGTGGATGTTTTAGTCAATAATGCTGGTTTTGGTATTTTTCGAAATGCAGAGGAAGCAACATTCGAAGAGATGCAGCAAATGTTTAAAGTAAATGTGTTCGGATTAATTGCTGCGACAAAGCTGGTTCTTCCGAAGATGCTGGCCCAACGGGAAGGGCATATTATTAATGTCGCCTCTCAGGCTGGCAAAATAGCTACTCCGAAATCAAGCATCTATTCTGCTACAAAACATGCTGTTTTAGGCTTTACGAACAGCTTGCGGATGGAAGTGGCGGACCGCGGGATTTTTGTAACATCTGTCAATCCGGGTCCAATTGAAACGGATTTTTTCAATCTTGCCGATACGTCAGGGGATTATGTGAAAAACGTCCAACGCTGGATGCTTAATCCGGAAGCTGTTGCACAAAAAATCGTGAGCGTGATGCTGACAAATAAACGGGAAATTAATATGCCTGTTTGGATGGAGCTTGGCGGGCTTGTTTATCGTCTTATGCCCTCCCTATTTGAAAAAGTTGCCGGAAATTTGTTTCGGCAAAAATGACCGGGAGCATGATGCAGGAAATGAACAGAAAGCTGAAGGCGGACTTTTCGCTAAAATCTCCGCTCTCACTTCTGAAAAGGCGCGTCAAGCGTCTTTTTATTTTGACAAAAAATTCAGCTCTTTCACCGATTTGTCTCCAACTTAAATCTTCTAAAAAACGCGGCTGTATTTTGAATAAGCTTTCCAAGCTTAATATCTGTTTTTCGATGCCGTACTTCGTTGTTATGCTTCTTTTGTACCGCGAAAAATGGCGCAAATTCCCATTGAAATCGAACGTATATTCCCATACAATAAAAATAAAATAAAACCGAACATACATTCTCATGAGGGGATGATGGAATGAATTATGAATCGTTTCCAAACCGGCATATATTATGCATCGATATGAAAAGCTTTTATGCGAGCTGTGCGGCGGTCATACTTGGGCTTGATCCTTTAACAGCCCACATTGCTATCGTTGGGGACAAAGAGCGGACAGGAAGCATTGTATTGGCCGCTTCACCAAAACTGAAGGAAGATTTCGGAATTCAAACCGGATCCCGCTTATTTCAAATTCCAAACGACCCCCGCATCCGCCTCATCACTCCGAAAATGGCGACGTATTTACGGATTTCTGCTGAAATTACTCGGCTGCTGAACCGCTATGTTCCGAAAGAAAACATCCATGTTTACAGCGTAGATGAATGTTTTATTACTGCGGATGGAACAGAAAGACTTTGGGGGGATGCGCATAGTCTGGCCGAAAAAATTGTGGAAGATTTACGAAATGAATTTTCTCTCCCATGCGCGGTTGGGATCGGTCCAAACATATTGATGGCGAAGCTTTGTCTAGATTTGGAGGCGAAAAAGAAAGGTATAGCGGAATGGACGTATGATGATGTCAAAACGAAGCTGTGGAGCATCAAGCCGTTGCGTAAGATGTGGGGGATTGGGGCAAGACTTGAAAAAACGTTAAATCGAATGGGAATTTTTACAGTCGGTCAGCTCGCAAATTATCCGTTAGAGCTCCTTGAAAAGAAGTTCGGCGTCATGGGGAATCAGCTTTATTACCACGCATGGGGAATAGATCTTTCCGACATAGGCTCTCCGATTATGCTGGGGCAAATCAGTTTTGGAAAAAATCAAATATTGCTTCGCGACTATCCGGACCCCGAAGAGGTGAAATGCGTCATCTTAGAAATGTGCGAGGAAGTGGCAAAAAGAGCGAGGGAACACCGGATGGCGGGGAGAACAATCAGCCTTGGAATCGGCTACAGCCAAAAGGAAGGCGGAGGAGGATTTTACCGTTCAAAAACGATGGATGTCTCAACAAATATTACGATGGATCTTTATCGAGCCTGCCTTTTGCTGTTTGATCGTTTTTATGAGGGGAAGACAGTCAGAAAAATTTCCATCTCTCTTTCCAACGTGGAAAAAGACAGCGGCATGCAGCTTGATTTGTTTAGGCCGAACCGCATAAAAGAGCATCGTTTAGGATATGTAATGGATGCGATTCGGAACAAGCACGGCTCCAATGCACTGCTGCGCGCTGTTTCGTATACGAAGGCAGGAACGAGTCTTCACCGCAACAAGCTGATCGGCGGGCATTATGCGTAACGAATATGAAGAAAAGAAAGCAAAGGATGGGATAAACAATGATTCAGGATCGTGGAAGCATAAAATGGACAGCTATGATGCTGCCCGAGCATGTGAAATTACTAAGGGAATACAATGAAAGTTTAGATAAAGTCGAAAAACCGGTTTTAGATGAACAAAAATATGAAGAATTTAATGAAGTTATCTGTGAGGCTATGGAAGAGGACATTACTCTACAATTCACCTATTATCAAAAAGGTGAAATAAAGAAGCTTGTCGGCAATATTCATTATATCGATCAGCTAAAAAGAGAATTACGAATTGTTGATTACTTGACTAAAAAACATGTTTTAAAATTAGGAGATATTATTGAAATTGAGCAATACTAAGAAAACAGCATTAGAAATACAAATTTAATAGGGGTAGCGTAAGGTCAGGAAAATGCAGATTTACAACGCTTAGAAAATGACGATAATTAACAGCCCAATTTCTAAAAATTTGAGAAATTGGGCTTTTTGCTACTCTACCATCGGCGTCCTATAATGGAATAACTAAAACATGATCTCAATCTTAAAATCAATTAATTTTTCTTTCACTAAAAAAGCACCCGTTAGTGAATAAGTGACATTCACGGTTAACTAAAAACAATTAAGTTTCACTCTGCCACTATAGGGTCATTTTCTGGAATAAGTAAGAGAATTATTTTCTTAGCTCCTGTAATAATTTACACTTATTAAAAAAGGACGCACCCCAAACTTTGACATTAGCTGTGTCAGGGCGTCCACAACAAGAGTGTTGGGGCATGAAGAAAAAGCGTTTTTGTAGCTATCAACTTCTTAAAGCCTCTCAGAAGCCCTCACAGGCTTTCTAAGGGCTATCCTATTCTATTTCCGCCAAAAAGTTGAACAGTCTGCTTTATCCTGAATATTAAATTCAATCATTTTCTCCAGCAACTCGTAATTTACCGGCTCATTCCACGGAATTCGAAACAAGCCTTTGGTAGCGCTGTAGCCAGCTTGGGCGATTTCATCGGCAAAATGCATCATTGTCTTTTCTTCAGGTGAAACGCTCAAATGATGCTTCGCTGTGGAAAAGCCGATGATAAATGTGCCGTGATCGGTAAACATTGGCGTATTCCACTTGATTTGCGGTTTCAAATTTGGAAATTTATTAGCAACCCACGCCAAAATTTCCTCTGTTCGGTCGCGGTGGTCGGGGTTATCGATACCTGCTAAATATTTTGCAAAAACTTCCATGTTATTTCCTCCTAAAATAAAAATCGTTCAGAGAAGTTCCTCAAACCCATTCGTCGTTAAAACTCCTCACAGAACCGCTCAGAACACGACACCTATTTCCACTATATATTTTACAACCTGAATAGTCAAAATGGCTTAAAATGCAAATTAGTTTTGAAATTTTCCATCCGAATGTAGAGTTAAAAAAAGGTTCGACCATTTAAAGCAAAACTTGATTATTTATAATAAAGATTGATAAAACCATGATATTGTGAAACAATTTACTTAAACTGAAGGAAAGGATACAGCACCAAATTAAATGAATATTAGTTTAATTTATGCTGTATCTTTTCGCTAGTCAACTACACGAGCCGTAGCAATTCAATGACCGAATTGCTACGGTAATCAGTTTAATGATTTAAGGATGGCTGATAACTTGAAAACAAATGCTAGGTATCAAACTTGGATTCGAATGAATAAACTACTAATTTTTTTGCTTTTTTCACTTTTATTCATTTTGTTGACATTCTTACCTATTAATTTATATCTGCGAGTTTTGTCAGGTATTATAGCGTTACCATTAATTTATATTACATTTATCCTTTCTTATTCTTATTACCAATTCGCAGCATTTGGGGGAAATTATCAGTCAAAAATACATGACTTAATTGTTGCCAAGGTGAATTGGGATGGGCAAGGAAAAATACTGGATATAGGAAGGCAGCGGTTCACTGATTATAAAACTTGCAAAGGCTTTTCCTGAGTCCCTATTAACTGGAATTGATTATTGGGGCGACGATTGGGAATATTCGAAAGATCAATGCCAACGAAACGCTGAAATTGAAGGGGTTTCTGATCGAATAAATTTTCTGAAAGCAAGTGCCACAAAACTGCCTTTTAAAAATGATGAATTCGATATAATTGTAAGTTGTCTAACATTTCATGAAGTTAAAGATGAAAGAAATAAAATAAAAGTAATGAAAGAGGCATTAAGAGTGTTAAAACCTGGTGGTGGATTTGTCTTTTTAGATTTGTTTATGGATGAAAAAATATTTGGGGATGAAAAAGAGCTCTTAAATTCCTTAAAGAAACATGGTGTATCTGAATTGAAAAGCTACAAACTCGCTAAAGTAATGAAACTGCCAAAGCTTTTATTGAACAAAAAAGTATTAGGGAATGCAATGATATTGATTAGAAGAAAATAGACGTGTCATCATTTGCTTGTGAAAATAACACTGATTTCTCACAAATAAAAACAACAGCTTTATTCAACTAACCCGGCTAATAGTTTGTCAATATTTCTCTATAAATGTTTAAAAAACGTTAATCGGTTATGTTCATTCTGCTTCAATAAGCGGAGAGAGCTAAAATATGATAGAATGGAGGCAAAATTAAAAAAGGATGATTTTAGCCTATGAACATTTCGTTTACAAACGCAGCGAAAGCAAAACTTAAAGAGATATTGGAAATGAACGAAAACCGCTATATAAAGCTGAAATATGATACAGATGGCTGCGGCTGTGTCATGAGCGGTGTTACTGTTCTTTGGCTTGTGAAAGATCTTGATGAGGATGATATGAAAATTGATACAAATTTTGTCCCGGTGTACGTGGAGCGATCAAAGCTTGTTTTTTTAGATGATGAATTGCAAATCGATTATCACGGGCAAAAACAAATATTCATGCTCAAAAGTCCAATGCAAATTTACAATCCAAGAATGAGCTGCATTGTGAAATGAGGGAACAAAATTGAAGGAACGTCTAGCTTCTTTAAAGAACATTGCTTTAAATAAAACATGGGTGTCCTTTCTCCATGACAATCATCCGTACACCCTTCTGCATTGGTCTGTAGGAGGAATGGGATATGAAAAAAAGGATGTGTGGCTGATTCAAGATGAAATGACGTTTGAAGCGGAAGAGTTTGCCACGATCGATGAAGCAATTGCATGGATGGAAAAAAACATGCAGAATATTCACGATGTATTAGGATAAAAAAGAGCATGCATTGGTCAAAGGAAGGGAAAAACATGAAAGATGCATGGAATCTCAAAGATCAGATCGGCGAAGAAAAAGCGAAAAAGCTTATAGATATGAAGAAGCAAATTGAAGAAGAAAAGGAGAAATTAAAAAAACTGGAATTGGAGCGTAAAAGAAAAGAGGAACAAAAGCGGGAAAAACAGAAAAGCTTTGCTGAATTGCTCGCAGAAAGCGACTTGAAATGGGAAGATTTTAAATAAAAAGCTGGAAAGGAGGCTGTCCAAAAAGTCAGGGTTCACTGACTTTTTGGAGCCCCTTCATTTTAGGGACTTATCGGATAGACCATTTTTCCTGTCTTGTTTATATCCTCCAGAAGTCTTATGAAGGACTTTTCTTCATTAGGTTCTTCAAAAGTTGTATGACGGACATTCAGCATATACAATTGCTTCTTGTTGGACTTCATTGCCTCTATGAAGGACATTTACAAATTTTATTCGATTATTTTTGTCCTTCACAGTAGTATTTTTCCCCGATCCTTCATTTTAGGAACTCATCGGACAGCCCCTTAATTCCCAACATTTATTATGCCGCCATGAATTTGTTTAGAAACACTTTCTTTTATAAATGAAAAAGAATTCCCACAAGAGAATAGATAATGACAGTTGAAAATAAGATTGTCATATGAAACAGAGAATAAAGAAACATTGATTTTGCCCATTTCTCTGAATCCATTTTTTTATAGCCGAAAATGCTTAACATAAGCCACAGAACGCTTAAAAGAAGGGCTACTAGCATAAGACCGAGGCTTAAAGGCCCAAAAAGAAAGCTTGCTGCAATTAAAATAATTAAATAAATATTCGTTTGTATATATGCTCTTTTAACACCTTTGACAACTGGGAGCATAGGAACCTTCGCAGCCTTATACTCATCGTGCTTGCGAATAGCTATAGCATAAAAATGAGGCATTTGCCAAATAATTGAAATCACAAACAAACCAAGAATGGCTGGATGTGTCACGTCCGGATGAACAGCAGCCCATCCGATGAGAGGGGGCATTGCTCCAGAAATACTGCCAATTTCCGTATTATAAATTGTTCTTCTCTTGCTCCACATCGTATATGGGACAACATAAAAAAACAAACCTAGAAACCCTAGGAATGCTGCTAGAGGAGTTGTTAATGCAAGAGCTGCAATTCCTAAAATAGACATACAGATTCCAAGCCATAATACTGTTTTAGGCTTTATTGCTCCTGTCACAGTCGGTCTGTTTTTCGTCCTTTCCATGATAGAATCTATATCTCGGTCATATAAGTTGTTAAAAGCTCCAGCTGCACCCATTACGAAAATCGATCCAATCAAAGCAAATAACATTTCCGGCAATTTCTCAAACAGGCTGATCTGATACGTATACAATGCCAATGTCAATCCAGCCAACATCGGAACGAGATTTGATTGAATAATTCCAATTTTACAAGTTTCAGCCAAAATTTGGGGCAAAGTTGGTTTCTGTGTAGTAAGGCTTTCTTCTTTTCGCATTCTTCCCCTCTTCCTTTTTCACTCATGATCTATAAATCTAGGAGGACATTGTTGATAGTTGCGTCCAGCATAATGAGAAATTATAATTTGTATACTGATTAGAATTTATATACTATCTGGTATGTTAATGCTATATGGTATGATTGTCAAGAGAGAGGGAGGATAGCAAATTGGTCAGACGAAGATTAACCCAAGAGGAGCGAAAAAAAGAAACGCGGCAATTACTTTTAGAGTCAGCTGTTGAAATCTTTGCTCGATTCGGCTTTCACGGCGCTTCTGTTGATAAAATTGCAGAACATGCCGGATTTAGCAAAGGGGCGGTATATGCCCATTTTCGTTCCAAAGAAGAGCTCTTTTTAGCTATTTTGGAGCAACAAATGCAATTGCATGTGGACAACATTCTTCAAGTCATAGACGGACAGCATTCGCTTTCACATTTTATCGAAACGATGGATGAATATTTCCTGTCAGTTAGGCAGAAAAATCGAACGTGGAGCATGCTTAACATGGAATTTTTTCTTTATGCGATGCGTGAAGAATCGGTACGCCGAAAATGGTCTGACATGATAACGGAAGCGGTACAACAAATTTCCAAGGCGATTGAAAAATTGAAGTCGAAAGAGAATAACGATTCTGCTCTATCTGCGGATGAAATAGCATGGACTATTCTTTCGTTAGAAAACGGTTTAGCGATATTTTATTATATTAGCGAAGACCGTGTGCCTCTTCATTTATATGGAAAAGCACTGCAAAATTTGCTTCGATCCCCTCATTAGAAAATATTCAAGCTTAAACGGATTTCAAAATATATTAGTCCAAAATTTTTCAAGATAGGAATGGACGGCGCTGTTCAATGAACCGATACATATAGTTGTAAATCCGGTTTATGTGCTATGAACAATCGTTTAGCCATTGAGATTGCAACATGATCATGCGAATCCCATCCGTTTCGGCAGGAACATCAACTGGATAGCTAAATTGAATTTTCAACAGTCATGTGAATTCCGAAAATAAATAAGCGGGGATCGTCCCCGCCTGTTTTAATCGCGATGGATTGTATAAAGAGACTGTTTTGTTGCGTTTATAAGCGCTTCGTACTCTTCTTCCAGCAGATCTTTTGCTTTCGCTGCTTGGACATTTTCAAGCAGCTGCTCTTGCTTGCTCGCTCCGGCAATGCAGGAGGCTACAACACGCTGATGAAGAACATATTTTACGGCTGTTTCCGTCCGAGTGCGATCCGGGCATGCTGAATCGATGCTGTGCAAAGCTTCTTTTAATTCATCGAACGTGTAGTCTAAATATCCATTGTTCTTGACGCGCTCAGAGGCTTTTTCGAGCGGGCGCTCTGTCAAGAGGCCTTGAGCCAACGGCCCTCTGGCAATAACAGAAACGTTATGCTCCTGAATCAAAGGAAACCATTCTTCTGGGCGCCGGTCAAGAAGGCTGTATTGCATCATGATTGAAACGATATTGGAGCGTTTCAACCATTCTTTCATAACGTTCGGCCGAATCGAAGAAATGCCGTAGTAGCGGATGACGCCTTCCTGCTTTAACTCTTCGAACGCTTCAATCGTTTCATCGATCGGGTCGTCGATTGTTCCTCCGTGAAGCTGATATAAGTCGATATAATCTGTACCCAGCCGTCTGAGGCTTTCTTTCACTTCTTCCTTTATGTATTTCTTGGATGGATCCCACCACCATCCGTCTTTGCCAACTTCAAACCGGTTTCCTACTTTTGTTGCTAAAATGATATCGTTTCGACGCGATTTAAGAGCCCTTCCGACAAATTCTTCATTCAGGCCTTGATCATAAAGATCTGCTGTATCAAAAAAATTAATCCCCAATTCAAGCGCTTGGTCAATCAGCGAACGCGCATGCTTTTCGTCGCGGCCAAGCGACATGCATCCAAGACCGATTTCGCTCACATACAGCTCGGATGTTCCTAATCTGCGCTTTTTCAAAAAGATCACCTCTCTTTTTCTCTTCTAATTTGAAAGTAGTATAAACTTTTTGAAAAAGCAAATGTTTCATATTCATGATGAAGCCATTCATAGACTGTTTTATATCGTTTTGCGGCTTCCTTTAAGCTGTAAGCAATTTCCTTCGGCTTTCCAATCATCACGACCCGGTTATAATTCCGATACATGAGCAATCGCTCCGCCTCCTTTTTAATTATGGTAGAATGTATGAAGAATGATTGGATAATAGAACAGGAGTTGAATATATGAACCGTTTAAACGAGGAAACGATTGCGAAGGAAAAAATTTTTTCAGGGAAGATTATTGATGTATATGTGGAAGATGTCCGTCTCCCAAACGGGGAAAATGCGAAACGTGAAGTCGTGAAGCATCCTGGTGCAGTTGCCGTGATCCCTATTACAAATGAAGGGAAAATTGTCATGGTGAGACAATATCGCAAAGCTTTAGAACGCCAGCTTGTGGAAATTCCTGCCGGCAAGCTTGAAAAAGGGGAGTCACCTGAAATCACAGCAAGAAGAGAGTTGGAAGAAGAAACGGGCTATGGATGTGAATCATTAAAACATGTCATTTCGTTTTATACTTCACCGGGCTTTGCTGATGAACTCGTTCATCTTTATTTAGCTGAAGGATTGATAAAGCTGGAAAATAAAGCGAGTTTGGATGAAGACGAGTTTGTCGAGGTGCTGGAAGTAACCCTTGAGGAAGCGAGAAAATTGATAGAAGAAAAAGAAATTTACGATGCAAAAACAGCTTATGCAGTTCAATATTTAACATTAAAACAATTGAGTGAGGAGATATGAACGCTTTTTTCGCAGATTTGCACATTCATATCGGCAGAACAAATACAGGAAAACCGGTAAAGATTACGGGGGCCAAGTCGCTGACGCTTGAAAATATTTTTATTGAAGCAGTTGAGAGCAAAGGTATGGATATAATTGGCATCATTGATTGCCATGTTCCCGAAGTAATCAAGGAAATTGAAGATGGCATCAGAAGAGGAAAGTATGAGGAATTAATGGAAGGGGGAGTCCGCTATCAAAATTCGACACTTATTTTAGGTACGGAGCTTGAAATATTTGATGAACATTGCAATGGGCCGATTCATGTTCTATGCTTTATGCCGACTTTAGAAAAGATGAAGGAATTTTCCCATTGGCTCAGCTCCCATTTAAAAAATATTCATTTAAGCTCTCAACGGGTATATGTTGAAGGGAAAAGACTTCAGCATAAAGTGAAGAGCTTGGGCGGATTGTTCATTCCGGCGCATATTTTTACTCCTTTTAAAAGCTTGTACGGAAAAGGGGTTCAGCGAAGCTTGACAGAAGTTTTTGATCAAACACTCATCGATGCGGTCGAGCTCGGTTTGAGCAGCGATACTAACATGGCAAGCCGTATTCGTGAACTAGCTTCCTATCCATTTTTAACGAACTCAGACGCCCATTCATTGCCAAAAATCGGGCGGGAATATCAGAAGTTGTTGTTAAAAGCGCCGACGTTTCAGGAATTGGTGATGGCGATCAAAAAAGAAAACGACAGAAAAATTGAGGCGAATTACGGATTAAACCCGAAACTTGGAAAGTATTACGAAACGTTTTGTGAAGCGTGCCAAAAAACAGTAGGCTTGACAGATGAGGGATGCTGTCAAATATGCGGAGGAGTAAAAATTACAAAAGGTGTAAAACAGCGGGTTGAAGAACTGGGGGATAAAACAAATCATGCGCCGAAAAGGCCCCCTTATATTCATCAAGTCCCGCTAGCTTTTCTGCCTGGCATTGGCCCTAAAACATTAAAAAAATTAAAGCATTATTTTGGAACGGAAATGAATATTTTACACAAAGTTCCGTACGCCGATCTTGTCGAAGTGGTTCCGGAAAAAATCGCCGCTTCCATCATCTCGGCAAGAGAAGGCACCCTTTATGTGCAATCAGGGGGAGGAGGAAAATACGGAAAAGTGGAAGGTGCGTAAATTTTCGCGCCTTTTCTTTTTTTCTAGTAAAAATACGAATATGTACCATCCGTTCTCTCATACAATCTAGTAAAGAAAGACAGGAGAGGATAGGATATGCAGAATATTCAGCGTTTTTTACTAAAACAATTGAAAGATCAATCAACCGTCTATTTATTTGTGCTTATATTGTTCATAATGGGAGTAATTTTTGGCGCAATCATCGTAAACAGCATGAGCATTACGCAAAAAGAAGATCTGTATTATTATTTAAACCTGTTTTTTGGACAAGTATCGGACGGAAAACTTGCCAGCTCGTTTGAAATGTTCAAGCAAAGTTTTTTCCACAATACAAAATATGTAGGGCTTATGTGGCTTCTAGGCATTTCGATCATTGGTCTGCCGATTATTTTTATCATGTTATTTTTAAAAGGAATGGTCGTTGGATTTACAGTCGGATTTTTAGTAAATCAAATGAAATGGGGCGGATTTTTGCTGTCATTCGTTTCCGTTTTGCCGCAAAATTTGCTGCTGATACCTGTGTTTCTTATTATGAGCGCATCGGCAATTTCTTTTTCCTTCAAGCTCATTAGACAGCTTTTTGTAAAAAAGTTCCACGATCAGCCGTTTAGAATGTTTGCAGGCTATGCAGTCACATTTTCTTGCTTGATCGCCGTTATATTGCTCGCTGCAATGTTAGAAGCATATGTTTCCCCGATCCTGATGAGAGGGACGATCGATTTTATTTATAAATAATAATTATTATTTAATATAAATTTTATTTTTTAATTTAAAATTATTTCAGTTGGACACTTTCTTTTATTTTGTTATAATATATGAGGAATGCGGCGAGGGAGGGAAAGTGTCATGGAAAACCGCATAGAGCGTATAAAAAAGCAGTTGCATTCTTCAAGCTATAAATTAACCCCGCAAAGGGAAGCAACCGTTCGTGTTTTGCTTGAACATGAAGAGGATCATTTAAGTGCCGAAGATGTTTACCTCCTCGTTAAGGAAAAATCGCCTGAGATCGGGCTCGCAACAGTGTACAGAACGCTGGAATTGTTAACTGAGCTGAAAATTGTTGATAAAATAAACTTTGGAGACGGGGTTTCCAGATATGATTTGCGCAGGGAAGGAGCCGCTCATTTTCACCATCATCTCGTATGTATGGAATGCGGTTCCGTTGATGAGATTCAGGAAGATTTATTAGAAGATGTTGAAAAAATTGTCGAACGAGATTGGAAGTTTAAAATTAAAGATCATCGTCTAACTTTTCACGGCATATGCCACCGCTGTCAGGAAAAAGAAAAAGAAGATAACAAGAAAGAATAAAGCCTTTTCCGCGAGGGGAAAGGTTTTTTTATATTATATACGTATAAAGATTGTCCAGACGGTCATATCTTTAAATATAAGAAAATATGGCCTTGTGGAGGACGAACATGGAAAAATGGACGAAAACCGTAAAGAATATGCTTAAAATTTTTATCTTGTTTACAGGATTTACGATTTTGTTCTACTATGCTATTATATGGGTTAACTTGGAATATCAAGATTACCATCGCTATGACGAGCCTGAAGGATCTGCCGTAAAGGTGACAAGCGTTGTGGAAGAACAGAACGATAATTGGCTGAATCGCTTAATATTCTTTTATTTAAACGGGGAGTAGAGAAGATTGAACGATCATATCCAAGATTTTATTCATTATTTGACCGTTGAGAGAGGACTTGCGAACAATACGATCGTTTCATATGAGCGAGACTTGAAATCGTACAAGCAATTTTTGAACGAAAAACTGAATATTCAAGAAGTGCAAAATATTCAACGCTATCATATTTTGCAATATTTGCATTTTTTGAAAGATCAAGGGAAATCCAGCAAGACAATCGCCCGGCATATCGCCTCAATCCGCGCTTTCCATCAATTTTTGTTAAGGGAAAAAGCTGCGGATGAAGACCCGTCCGTCCATATTGAAACACCGCAGATTGAACGGAAGCTTCCGAAAGTGCTGTCTCTTGAGGAAGTGGAGCGGCTTCTTGAAACGCCTGAGCTGACCTCACCGATTGGATATAGAGATAAAGCAATGCTTGAACTTTTATATGCGACAGGTATTCGGGTGAGTGAAATGGTTCATTTGAATCTTTCAGACGTCCATTTGATCATGGGATTTATCCGCTGCTACGGAAAAGGGAAAAAAGAACGGCTCGTTCCGATTGGAGAAAAAGCAACAAAAGCGCTGGAGGAATATTTGGAAAAGGGCCGGCCAAAGCTTGTAAGACAGAAGCATAAAACGGATGCCTTATTTTTAAACCATCATGGAAAAAGAATTTCCCGCCAAGGATTTTGGAAAAATTTAAAATCGATTGCGGTTAAAGCAGGAATACAAAAAGAATTGACTCCTCATACATTGCGACATTCCTTTGCCACCCATCTGCTTGAAAACGGCGCTGATCTAAGAGCGGTGCAAGAAATGCTAGGTCATGCTGATATTTCAACCACGCAAATTTATACTCATGTGACAAAAACACGTTTAAAAGATGTATATAAAATGTACCACCCCCGTGCTTAATGCCATCGTCATGCTAAAAATCAAGTTGCTCGTCTGTTTCGGCAAGCATTAGGAAAAAATATAATCATCACCGCTTTCAAATGGCAGGAGGAATTTAACATGCAGCATACATATAAACGCGTCTTTTTAATTGTAATGGATTCAGTTGGAATCGGCGAAGCACCGGATGCAGAGCTTTATAACGACAAAGGTGCTGACACGCTTGGCCATATCGCTGAACATCTCGGCGGTTTGCATTTGCCGAATTTAGCGAAGCTCGGATTGGGGAATATACGTGAAATAGAAGGTGTTCCAAAGACAGACAAGCCGCTCGCCTTCTATACAAAAATGAAAGAAGCTTCAGCAGGAAAAGATACGATGACTGGTCATTGGGAGCTGATGGGGTTAAAAATCGATTCTCCTTTTCAAGTATTTCCAGACGGCTTCCCAGAAGAACTGATAGAGGAGCTTGAAAAAAGAACCGGGCGAAAAGTGCTTGGCAATAAGCCGGCAAGCGGTACGGCAATTATAGAAGAGCTTGGAAAAGAACATATGAAAACAGGAGCCATCATTGTCTATACGTCGGCAGACTCTGTTTTACAGATTGCTGCACATGAAAAAGTCATTCCTCTGAACGAATTATATCAAATTTGTCAAATTGCCCGCGAACTGACTTTGGATGAAAAGTACATGGTTGGGCGCGTTATAGCTCGTCCGTTTGTCGGGGAGCCGGGGAATTTTGAACGGACTGCCAACCGGCATGACTATGCTTTAAAGCCTTTCGGCCGAACAGTTATGAACGAGTTGAAGGACGGAGGATTTGATGTAATTGCCCTTGGGAAAATTTCCGATATTTATGACGGCGAAGGCATTACAGATGCAATCCGGACAAAGTCGAATATGGATGGAATGGACAAATTGATCCAAACATTCGACCGGGATTTTACAGGTCTTTCCTTTTTGAACCTTGTCGATTTTGATGCAAAATTCGGCCATAGAAGAGATCCTGAAGGGTATGGACAAGCGCTTGAGGAATTCGATGCTCGTCTTCCTGAAGTGTTCGAAAAAATGAAGGAAGAAGACCTGCTCATCATCACAGCAGACCATGGAAACGACCCTCTTCACCACGGTACGGATCATACTAGAGAATATGTTCCGCTGTTAGTTTATAATTCAACCTATACAAAAGGAAAAGAACTGCCAATCAGAGAAACATTTGCAGATGTAGGAGCAACCATTGCAGAAAATTTCGGCGTGCAAATGCCAAATTACGGAACAAGCTTTTTAACAGAATTGAAGCAGGGGGATTGATCAATGTCAATTGTGGAAGAAGTTGAAAAGGCCTCTCAATTTTTAAAAGATAAATGCAAACAAACTCCAGAGATCGGTCTCGTTCTAGGATCAGGTTTAGGAGTTCTCGCTGAAGAAGTGGAGGATGCTGTAACCATTCCATACAGCGACATTCCTTATTTTCCGGTTTCCACTGTTGAAGGGCATAAAGGCCAATTCGTAATTGGGGAGCTAAATGGCAAAACAGTAGCGATCATGCAAGGCAGATTCCATTTTTACGAAGGGTATAGTGTAAAGCAAGTGACATTTCCTGTGCGAGTCATGAAGGCGCTGGGTATTCATTCCTTAATTGTGACAAATGCAGCCGGAGGGATCAATCAGTCATATCAACCAGGTGATTTAATGCTGATTACCGATCATATTAACAACATGGGACAAAACCCTTTAATTGGCGAACATAGCCCTGAGCTTGGCGACCGTTTTCCCGATATGTCGGAAGCGTACGATAGCAGACTAATCCAGCTGGCAAAAGAAGCAGCGAAAGAGCTTGGCATCGAAATAAAAGAGGGGGTTTATGTTGCCAATACTGGACCGTCCTATGAAACGCCGGCTGAAATACGGATGTTAAGAGCGATCGGGGGAGACGCAGTTGGCATGTCAACAGTTCCAGAAGTAATTGTGGCGAATCAAGTCAAAATGAAAGTGCTTGGCATTTCATGTATTACGAACATGGCGGCTGGTATTTTAAAACAGCCTTTGACGCATGAAGAAGTCATGAAAACGGCGGAAATGGTTCGGGCTGATTTTATAGCGCTAGTAAAATCCATCGTAGCCAAAATGTAGAAAAAGGTGATTTGCATGCGAATGGTCGATTTAATAGAGAAGAAGCGGGATGGGAAAGCGCTCACAAAAAAAGAAATCCGTTATATCATTGAAGGATATACGGCCGGGGAGATTCCGGACTATCAAATGAGCGCTTTCGCCATGGCCGTTTTTTTTAGAGGGATGACGGAAGAGGAAATGGCGGAGCTCACAATGGCGATGGTTGATTCTGGAGAAAAGATCGATCTTAGTGAAATTAAAGGAATAAAAGTGGATAAGCATTCGACCGGAGGAGTTGGCGATAAAACTACGTTGGTGCTTGCGCCGCTTGTGGCTTCAGCTGGTGTTCCTGTTGCCAAGATGAGCGGAAGAGGTCTTGGCCATACCGGCGGAACGATTGATAAACTAGAATCGATCCCGGGGTTTCATGTTGAAATAGACAATCAACAGTTTGTCCGTTTAGTCAATCAAAATAAAATTGCAGTCGTTGGACAAACGGGGAATTTAACTCCCGCTGATAAAAAACTGTACGCATTAAGAGATGTGACAGCGACGGTTAACAGTATTCCTCTTATTGCCAGCTCCATCATGAGCAAAAAAATCGCTGCCGGAGCGGATGCCATTGTTTTAGATGTTAAAACCGGATCGGGCGCTTTTATGAAAAATATAGAAGAATCAAAAAAACTGGCAAAAGCGATGGTGAAAATAGGGGAAAACGTCGGCAAAAAAACGATTGCCGTGATCTCCGATATGAGTCAGCCGTTAGGGTTTGCCATCGGAAACGCTCTTGAAGTCCAAGAAGCGATTGATACATTAAAAGGTGAAGGTCCTGAAGATTTAACTGAACTATGTTTAACGCTTGGCAGCTATATGGTGTATATGGCGGAAAAAGCAGACAGTTTAGAAAAAGCGCGTAAACTGCTCGAGCAATCCATTGCTTCCGGAAAAGCTTTAGAGACTTTTAAAACATTTGTCTCTGCCCAAGGGGGAGATGCCTCAATTGTGGACGATCCATCAAAATTGCCGCATTCTTCGTATACATTCGAATTAAAGGCGAAAGAAGAAGGCTATGTAAACGAAATTGCAGCTGATGCAGTCGGGACTGCCGCCATGTGGCTTGGTGCCGGAAGAGCGACGAAAGATGCTGCAATTGATTTGGCAGTCGGCCTCATCCTCCATAAAAAAATAGGCGATTACGTAAAAAAGGGAGAAACATTCGTTACAATTTACAGCAATCAACAAGATATTGAAAAGGTGAAACAAACTTTATACTACAGCATTAAAATTTCGAAAAACAAAACAAAAAAGCCTGTCCTTATTTATGAAACAATAACAAATTAGGAAAGAAAAAAAGAATCGGGTAATCCCGATTCTTTTTTTGTATAACTTTTTAATAATTGGAAAAAATGGGTTTTATACAGATAATTTTACCAGTAAAAATTCATTCTCATTTCATTTTTAGAGTCTTTTACATTTCATTAGATTAGATTGCAGTTACATATGAGGAATGGAGGATGTGGAGATGAAACAATTACTACTGTCTGTCATGGCAACATTTGTTCTTTTTTTTGGGGTTTCAACGGCTGCGTGGGCAGAAGAAAAAAATGTCAAACTAGTAGATGGAGTGAAATCGGCTATATTGATTGAGCGGGATACAGGTCAAGTACTATATGAAGAAAATTCAGATACACCGCTGCCGCCCGCCAGTATGACGAAAATCATGACGCTTCTTCTTATTATGGAAGCTCTTGATAAAGGAAAGATTCAAATGGATGAAAAAGTAAGAGCGAGCGAATATGCAGCATCCATGGGGGGATCGCAAATCTTTTTGGAGCCTGGGGAAGAAATGACAGTGGAAGATTTATTAAAAGGAATTGCGATTGCTTCCGGCAATGATGCGTCTGTCGCGATGGCGGAGAGAATTGCAGGATCAGAAGAACAGTTTGTATCCATGATGAATCAAAAAGCGAAAGAGCTCGGACTGAAAAATACGCATTTTAAAAATTCGACCGGATTACCTGCAAAAGGACATTATTCGTCGGCAAAGGACATGGCGGTTATTGCCAAAGAGCTATTAAAATATGAAGAAATTACGAAATTTACGGGAACATATGAGGATTATTTACGAGAAGGAACAGACAAAAAATTTTGGTTGGTCAATACAAATCGGCTTGTGAAATTTTACGACGGAGTTGACGGTGTAAAAACAGGTTATACAAACGAAGCGAAATACTGTTTAACGGCAACAGCCAAAAAAGGGAATATGCGGGTTATTGCTGTTGTATTTGGAGCTAAAACGCCAAAAGATCGAAATGCTCAAATCACGAAGCTGTTAGATTATGCCTTTTCCCAGTATGAAACCCATCCTCTGTTTAAACGAAACGAAGTGGTGACAAAAGCAAAACTGAGCAAAGGAAGCGATAAAGATGTACAGCTGATTACTTCGGAGCCTGTTTCCATTATAACCAAAAAGGGCGAAAGCATTGATGATATTAAACAAGAAATTATGTTTAAAAACCACCTGGTAGCGCCAGTGAAAAAAGGAGATGAGCTTGGAACCCTCGTGCTGAAAAAGAATGGAAAGGTTTTTGCTGAAAGCAAGCTTGTGGCTAAACAAGATGTTCGCGTTGCGAGCTGGTGGAAGCTGTTCAAAAGGGTTCTAGGCGAATGGACGAAGGCCGAAAAATGATATTTTTGGCGAAATTCCACTAGTTTTGTCTTCAGGCAGGAAATATGAAAGGTCAACTCGAAAGATTCAATATCATAGTTGAAGGAGGAATATGATCTTGAGTCTAGCGGTTGACCTTGAAGTAAAAGAAAACGTGTTATTGATACGTCTGTCAGGGGAGCTCGACCACCATACAGCAGAGGAACTTCGGCAAAAAGTCAATGATGCCATCGAAAATAACTCTATTCAACATATTTTATTAAATTTAGAACAATTAACTTTTATGGATAGCTCTGGACTTGGAGTGATTCTCGGGCGTTATAAGCAAATAAAACATCTCGGCGGTGAAATGATTGTTTGCGCCATCTCCCCGAGTGTAAAGCGTCTTTTTGACATGTCAGGTTTATTTAAAATTATTCATCTGGCCGAGACAGAGAAAGCGGCTTTGCAAACGTTGGGGGTGGCGTCATGAAAAACGAAATGAAGCTTCAATTTTCCGCTGTAAGTCAAAATGAATCATTTGCAAGAGTAGCTGTAGCTTCCTTTATCGCACAGCTGGATCCGACGATCGATGAACTAACCGAAATCAAAACAGTAGTTTCCGAAGCTGTGACAAATGCGATCATTCACGGTTATGAAAATAATCCTGACGGTATTGTGTATATTTCCTGCACGCTAGAGGACCATATCGTTCATTTGACGATTCGAGATGAAGGGGTAGGAATTGACAACATTGAAGAAGCTAGACAGCCGCTTTTTACAACAAAGCCTGAGCTGGAGCGTTCAGGAATGGGATTTACCATCATGGAAAATTTTATGGATGAAGTGAAAATAGAATCGGAAAAAAATAAAGGCACAATCATTCGATTAACAAAACATCTTACAAAAAGCAAAGCTTTATGTAATTAAGGAGATTAGCTTATGGATGTGGAGGTCAAGAACGAACATTCGAATGGACAATTGAAGGATCAGGAAGTCAGGGATTTGATTAAAAGAAGCCAGCAAGGCGATCAGGTAGCCCGCGATTTGCTTATCCAAAAAAACATGCGGCTCGTTTGGTCAGTTGTGCAGCGATTTTTAAACCGAGGCTATGAGGCGGATGATCTATTTCAAATCGGCTGCATTGGCTTAGTGAAATCGGTCGATAAGTTTGATTTGTCGTATGATGTTAAATTTTCCACTTATGCTGTTCCGATGATTATAGGAGAAATTCAACGATTCATCCGGGATGACGGAACAGTAAAAGTGAGCCGTTCATTAAAAGAGCTCGGAAATAAAATTAGACGGGCTAGAGAGGAACTGTCCAAAACACTTGGCAAGGTGCCAACAGTAGGGGAGATCGCTGACTACTTAGATATTTCACCTGAAGATATCGTTCTTGCACAAGAAGCTGTACGTGCACCTTCCTCCATCCATGAAACGGTTTATGAAAATGATGGCGATCCGATTACATTGCTGGATCAAATTGCAGATCAAAATGAGCAAAAATGGTTTGATCAAATAGCATTAAAAGATGCTATGAACGATTTAGGCGAGCGGGAGCGGCTGATCGTTTATTTGCGGTATTATAAAGATCAAACACAGTCGGAAGTCGCAAAACGGTTAGGAATCTCACAAGTTCAGGTGTCCAGACTGGAAAAGAAAATATTAAAGCAAATGAAAGACCGAATGAGCGGATAGCTCTTTGGTCTTTTTTTGTGGAAATAAATGGTCTTGATCATTTTGCATGAGGGAGTGGCGAACGTTTCATACTATTAGAAAAAAGTAGGATGTGACAGGGCGTGAATAAAACGGTTTATGTGCGTCTAAAGCATCGTATTCAGGCAAAACCGAACGAAAGGATCACGCTTAACAAAATCGCGAAAATAATTGCAGACGAAGCGTTAATCAGCAAAATGGGGGATCAAATCATTCATCAAATTCAATCAAAAGATAAAACATATGTTGTCATTGATGTCATCAACGTCATAGAAAAAATCCAATCCATTGATCCTTCCCTTGATGTCCAACCTGTTGGGCCGACGCAAACAATTGTTGAAATTCAAAATCATCGAAAAAAATTTGCTCCTGTCCTTTTTTTTCTTGTATGGCTGTTATTATTTGTCGGATCGGCTTTAACGATTATGAACTTTCATGAAGATGTCAGCATGCAGCGGATGCATCGCAATTTGTATCAGTTTTTCACTGGCAATAAGATCGATAAGCCGTTAATTTTGCAAATCCCCTACTCCATCGGTTTGGGGCTGGGAATGGTTCTGTTTTTTAATCACGTTTTTAAAAAGAAATTTAATGAAGAGCCGAGTCCGTTGGAAGTCGAGATTTTTAATTATCAAATGGATCTCGACCAATACATCGCCATAAACGAAAACAAAGAAAGCGTGAAAAATGATGATGATTAAATGGTTCATGCTTTTGTTTACGGGGTTTGCAGGGGGCTTGGCTGTCGGGTGTGGATTTGTTGCGTTTTTATCTGTTCTCGGAATCATTCCAAGACTCATGCAGCTGACGAAGACAATAAAATGGATTCGTTTGTATGAATGGGCTGTTATTCTTGGCGCCGTGTCCGGCGGTTGGTTCAGCCTCTCTCCCGTCTATTTGCATGCTTCGCATTATTGGTTTATCCCGATCGGTCTCCTTTACGGAATATTTGTCGGAATGCTTGCAGCAGCATTAACAGAAGTGCTGAATGTATTTCCGATATTAGCGAAAAGGATCGGCATTGATGACAAAATCGTTATGTTGATGATGGCGATCGTTTTAGGAAAAATTTGCGGCTCTTTGTTTCATTGGCTTTATTTTGCTGGTCTGTAAAGGCAATTTGTCATATGATCGGAGGAAACATAGCATGATGCGGTTAACGGGAAAGCAAACATGGGTGTTTCAGCATAAATTGTTTGTCAATAAAACGGCAACTGTCGTTGGGCCGAAGGAAGCGAAAGGACCGCTTAAGGAAACATTTGATGCTCATTTTGATGATATGTACTGCGGTGCGCCGTCTTGGGAATTGGCCGAGCGGAATTTAATGGAGCAGGCGATCAGCCGCTGTTTAAAAAAAGCTGAATTAAAGGAAGAGGATATTGATTTGTTTTTGGCGGGGGATTTATTGAACCAAAATGCTACATCGAACTATACAGCTAGAATGCTCAATATTCCGCTGTTATGTATGTACGGGGCCTGTTCGACTTCAATGGAAACAGTCGCTGCGGCATGCGCGCTGATCGATGGGGGGTTCGCGAACAAAATTATCGCTGCCACAAGCAGCCATTATGGCGCAGCTGAAAAGCAGTTTCGGCATCCAACGAATTTCGGCGGACAAAAACCAGAAACAGCGACGACAACCGTAACAGGGGCAGGTGCTGTATTAATCAGCAAAGACGAAAGTGAGATTGCCATAACGGCTGCAACGATCGGCAAGGTGATCGATGTTGGCAGGAAAAACCCTTATGATATGGGGTCCGCAATGGCGCCGGCAGCTGCAGATACAATTAAGCAGCACTTTCGTGATTTAAATCGGACTCCTTCTGACTACGATTTAATTCTTACCGGCGATCTTTCGGGAGTCGGCAGTCCGAAGCTGAAGGAATTATTGCTTGAGGATGGGTACGACATCCGAGGCAACCATTCAGATTGCGGGCTGTTAATTTTTCATCCAGCACAAAGAGCATTTGCCGGCGGGAGCGGATGTGCTTGTTCAGCAGTTGTAACTTACGGCCACATATTCCAAGAAATGAAAAAAGGGAATTTAAAACGAGTATTGATGGTGGCAACCGGGGCTCTGTTAAGTAAAACGATGATCAAGCTGAACGAATCGATCCCGGCCATAGCTCACGGAGTAGTTTTTGAAAGACAGAGATAGAAAGGCGGGAAAAGGTGAGCTGAACATGAATGATGAAGAGAAAGGATTCGATAGCATGACGAAATTAACCGATCAAGAAAAAAGTCAAATCTCTCCCAAGCTGCAAGATACCGAAAAATTTTTTCGAGATCATATTGGCTTAGGAACAAGCTTTGATTTAGGCGTGCGCAAATTTATGCTTCTCGGAAAACAAGTGCATTTATATTATGTGACAGGACTTTGCGATTCACTTTATGTCATCGAACTGATCAAGGAGCTTTTGAAAATCAATGATCATGAAACGGAAGCCAATCGTTTAAAGGAAATTGTCAAAAACCGTCTCGTTCATCAGCAAGTAACATTGGTTCAAACGCTTGATGAAGCAGTCGATCAAGTGTTGTCAGGCTTAGTCGTTTTTTTTGTCGAAGACAGCGATTTTGCTTTTGTTGTCGATGTCCGCAACTATCCTGGAAGACAGCCGGAAGAGCCGGATACGGAAAAAGTGATCCGCGGCGCACGTGACGGTTTTGTGGAAAATATCGTTGTCAACACGGGACTGATTCGGAGAAGAATAAGGGACGAACGTCTGAGATATGAAATCATGAAAATCGGCGAGCGATCAAAAACCGACATTGCGATCGCGTATTTGGAAGATGTGGCGGATCCAGGATTAATTGAAGTGATCAAAAAGGAGTTAAAAACGATAAAGATTGACGGGCTTCCAATGGCAGATAAAACAATTGAAGAATTTTTAGTAAAGCAAGGCTTTAATCCGTTTCCGCTTGTCCGCTATACGGAAAGAGCGGATGTCGCTGCAGTTCATTTGCTGGAAGGACATGTCATTATTCTTGTTGACACGTCCCCGAGTGTCATTATTACGCCAACTACTTTTTTTCACCATGTTCAGCACGCCGAAGAATACCGTCAGGCGCCAGCGGCCGGAACGTTTGTCAGATGGGTGCGCTTTTTTGGCATGCTAGCTTCTATTTATTTGCTTCCTCTTTGGATGCTGTATGTAGTGCAGCCGTCTTTACTGCCGGAGGCTATATCTTACATCGGACCAAACAAAGAAAAAAATATTCCGATTGTTGTTCAAATTTTTCTTGCTGACATAGGGATTGAGCTTTTAAGAATGGCAGCCATTCATACACCGACAGCTCTTTCAGTGGCGATGGGTTTAATTGCAGCAGTTCTCATAGGACAAATTGCCATCGATGTCGGTTTGTTTTCGCCGGAAGTTATTTTGTACGTTTCCATTGCGGCGGTCGGTACTTTTGCAACCCCGAGCTATGAATTGAGCGTAGCCAATAAAATCGTTCGTTTTGTATTGCTGCTATTAGTAGTGATCTTTAAAGTGCCCGGATTAGTGATCGGCTGCACACTGTTCATCCTTTTCCTTGCCAGCATTCGATCGTTAAATACGCCTTATTTATGGCCGTTTATCCCTTTTAATCCTCAAGCCTTTTGGCAGATCATCGTCAGGTCGTCGGTGCCTCATATAAAAGTAAGGCCAAGCATTGTTCATCCGCAGAACGTAAAAAAGCAGCCTTAAAAAAATTTGAAAGAGAAAATGTTTTATGGTAATGTATTTTTAACTTTTACGTTCACGAAAGCGGGGGCTAGTCTTTGTATTTACAGGGAACAAGTAAAATCAACCAGTTAGGGCATTTAGAAATCGGCGGTGTCGATACAGTTGAACTTGCCAAACAGTATGGGACACCGTTATATGTATACGATGTCGCACTCATTCGCGAACGAGCCCGTTCTTTTAAAAATACATTTGAATCATTAGGAGTTCCATATCAAGTTGCTTATGCAAGCAAAGCCTTTTCTTCCATTGCAATGGTGCAGCTTGCAAATGAGGAAGGGCTTTCTCTTGATGTCGTTTCAGGCGGTGAACTGTATACGGCATTAAAAGCAGGATTTCCTCCGGAAAAAATTCATTTTCATGGAAACAATAAAAGCATCGACGAGCTTGCAATGGCTCTGGAGGCAAATATCGGTTGCATTGTGATTGATAATTTTTATGAAATTGATGTTTTATCTTCTCTTTGCCAGCAAATGAATAAAAAAGTTGCGGTGTTGCTTCGCGTTACACCAGGCGTCGAGGCACATACACATGATTACATTACAACCGGGCAGGAAGATTCGAAATTTGGATTCGACCTTCATAATGGTCAAATCGAAAAAGCGATTGAGCTTGTAAAAAATCAATCGCATTTACAGCTATTAGGAATCCATTGCCATATCGGTTCGCAAATTTTTGGCACTGAAGGATTTGTTTTAGCAGCAGGAAAGATTTTTGGGAAAATTTCTATTTGGAAAGAGAAGTTTCAGTTTGTTCCGAAAGTTGTAAACTTAGGGGGAGGATTCGGAATTCGATATACGAAAGAGGATGATCCTCTGCCAATGAATGTATATGTTGAAAAAATGGTGGAAGTTGTGAAAGGACACTCTGAGAAGCTTCAAATTCCTCTCCCTGAAATATGGATTGAGCCAGGACGCTCTCTCGTCGGGGATGCAGGAACAACCTTGTACTCGATAGGATCTCAAAAGGTCGTCCCTAACATACGCAAATATGTTGCGGTGGACGGAGGCATGAGCGACAACATCCGGCCTGCTTTGTACCAGGCAAAATACGAGGGGGCTCTTGCCAACCGGATGAATGACGAATGTTCTGAGACTGTATCGATTGCAGGAAAATGCTGCGAAAGCGGGGACATGCTCATTTGGGATTTATCCCTTCCTACCGTAAAAGCAGGCGATATATTAGCTGTTTTTTGCACGGGAGCTTACGGATATTCTATGGCAAATAATTATAACCGGATCGCTCGGCCTGCTGTTGTATTTGTTGAAAACGGCGAAGCGAGACTTGTCGTCAAAAGGGAAACATACGAGGATTTAGTCAGTCTCGATTTGCCTTTAAAAGCGGAAGTCGGTCAACCGTAAACGAAAAACGGCGTCTCAACATTAGTTGAAGACGCCTTTTTCATTATTGGAAAAACGATGCGATGGCATCAATGATCGAAGAAAAGAATTCTTTCAATTTTTGCAAAAAGCTTTGTCCTTCTTCGGATTCGAGAAATTTAGAAATTTTGTCTTTTGCTTTGTCAAGCTGGTTTCCGACTTCATCCCAATTGATATTGACGTTAATCATATTGTTAAATAAGAGGATTAAATTGTTTATATCATCTTCGGAAAGATTTATTTGCAAATCTTTTGCTGCTTGTTCAATCATTTCTCTTAGCTCTTGGTCATTTTTCGGAACGCCGTTTTCGGACATCTGTTCTTTTACTTTTGCAATTAATGCCGAAGCATTTTCGTCACCAATCTTATCTCCAAGCTTTGCTGTTTCCACCAGCTCTTGGTTGGCGACCTGTTTCACGTCTTCAGGGATCGCTTTATCAGTCGAAACTTCATAAGCTTTTATCAACCCTGTTAAAGCGGCTGTTCCGGAAACTTCAAAAGGCGCGGTGACATAAACATTTGCATCTTTGACACCAGCTGTCATGAGCGCATTTAAGTACATTTCATCCGTGACCCAGTTTATGTTGTTTGTTTGGACTTCTAAACCAGATCCCTTTTTCTCAATTTGTATTTTGGAAGAAGAAATCGCTTTTGAACCGATTTGCGCTTTCGGAATATAATCCCCTAAATATTTGTGCTCCTCTTCGTTTGTCACGGTGACCGTTTGCACGTTATCTGGTACGTCCATTTCCTTTAAGAGATCCTGCTTTTGCTGCTCCGTTAAATCGCTGCCTAACGTGACAATAACATCTCCAACAACAGAATCAGCAAAACTAGTAGTTGGTGTTGCCAATCCAATAGCAAGTAATATGGATAAAACGATTTTTTTCATCACTTAACCTCCTAAGCGAACATGACTTCGAATATATGATATAGAGTGCAAAAACTTTCATCCATTTAAGACGTATATATATACTAAAACGTTTCATCTGTATTTTATGTTTTACTCTATGATAAAATAAAGAGAAAATTTTTTCATGAAAGGGAGCTGTTTTATGAGCAAAAAAGGCTACATTTTAATGGAAAACGGAGAAAAAATTGAATTTGAGCTTTTTCCGAATGAAGCTCCAAATACAGTGAAGAACTTTGAAAAACTTGCGAATTCAGGCTTTTATGACGGTTTGACTTTTCATCGTGTTATTCCAGGGTTTGTAAGCCAAGGCGGATGTCCGAATGGCAACGGCACTGGTAATGCAGGATATACGATCAAATGCGAAACAGATGGCAATCCACATAAACATGTAACCGGCGCCATTTCTATGGCTCACGCAGGCAGGGATACAGGCTCTTGTCAATTTTTTATCGTTCATGAACCTCAGCCTCACTTGGATGGAGTTCATACTGTTTTTGGCCAAGTAACTTCAGGCATGGAAACTGTGTTGAGCATGAAAAACGGAGATGTAATGAAAAAAGTAGAAGTGTATGAAAATTAAATTCCTCTTTCAAATAGAAAGGGATGTACAAAATGAGAATGAAAAACTGGATATTATTTATTGTTCTTGTTGTATTGAGCATTATTTGGGGACTCGTCTATTGGATGTTCATTGCTGACTAGCTGAATACCGCTCAGCTTTAGTTGATAATATAATTTTTGTAGATGCGGTCAAGTGTAGGAGAGAAATAATCGATAAAAAGGCACTTTTTCATATTGTTCAAAGATTGCTTTCTTGACAGAAGACCGTTTGAAGGGAGATAATAGTAAAATAATTGGCTGTTTTCTTCAGCTTTGTTTCTTTTTCAAAAACTCGTGAATGCTTCAAAATGGAAGGTGGGAAGCAAGAGGAAGCAGCCGTTTTTCCCATTGAAAATAACATAAAATGAATGATGCATCCTTCGGGGCAGGGTGAAATTCCCGACCGGCGGTGATAAAAGCTTTTAAGCTTTTTTAGCCCGTGACCCGCATTGGCGGAACGCCTTTGCGGTGGATCTGGTGAAAATCCAGAGCCGACAGTATAGTCTGGATGGGAGAAGGATCACTTTTGAAGGTGAGGAGTATAAACTGTTCAAAAAGAACAGATTTTATACTCTTATTTGAGTATACCTTCTTTTCGTTAAAGTGATCATCAAGCCCTGGGGGAACAAACCCGGGGCTTTTGTTTTGAAATCAACAAAAGGGAGGTGTGTCCTTTATGAATGACGAAAAATGGATGGAATTTGCCTTTCAGCTAGCGAAACAAGCAATCGGACAAACGAGCCCTAACCCGTTGGTGGGAGCGGTCGTTGTGAAGGATGGGGAACTGATCGGGTTTGGAGCGCATTTAAAGGCTGGGGAACCCCATGCGGAAGTTCATGCTTTAAATATGGCTGGGGAAAAGGCAAGAGGTGCAACGCTGTACGTCACGCTTGAACCTTGCAGTCATTTTGGCAAAACTCCTCCCTGCTCTGAGCTTATTATCAAAAGAGGGATTAAACGGGTCGTTGTAGCTGCTTTGGATCCGAATCCTCTCGTAAGTGGACGCGGTGTGAAAGCTTTGCAAGATGCTGGAATCGATGTGGAAGCCGGGATATTGCAAAAAAATGGACATGAACTTAACAAAGTTTTCTTTCATTACATTCAAACAAACACTCCGTTTGTCACATTAAAATATGCCGCAACATTCGATGGGAAAATTGCTACAAAAATAGGTGACAGCAAGTGGATTACCGGAGAGGAAGCAAGACAGGATGTGCACCGTTACAGAGAAATACACGACGGCATTTTAGTGGGTGTTAATACAATTATAAAAGACAATCCAAGTCTGACTTGTCGGCTGCCGGATCGCAAACGAACACCGATACGGATTATTTTAGATACCCATCTGCGAATTCCGCTGGATGCCAATGTGATAACTGACAAGGAAGCAGAAACTTGGGTCATTTGCCAAGACGGGGATCTCAATAAAAAAGCGGAACTGAAAAAATTAGGAATAGAAGTGTTGACTTTACATGATCAATGGAATATCCCAAATATTTTAAAAATATTAGGCGAGCGAGGCATCACCTCCCTGTTCGTTGAAGGAGGAGCAAGAGTCCATGCTTCATTTTTAAAAGCGGAAGCAGTGAATGAATTAATCGTGTATTTTGCACCCAAAATATTGGGAGACCCTGAAGGAATATCAGCCGTGATGGGCGATGAAGCATTAAAGATGAGCATGGCACATTCATTTGAAATTCAGTCCGTTACGAAAATAGGAGAAGATGTGAAAATTGTCTCCGTTCCGAAAAGAGGTGGACAAGATTGTTTACTGGAATCATTGAAGAAATAGGGGAAATCAAATCAGTAAAAGGAACGAATCAAGCAGTAATTTTAGAAATTTATGCAAAAAACATTTTGCAAGATGTAAAAATAGGCGACAGCATTGCCGTCAACGGAGTCTGTTTAACGGTCACCGACTTTGAATCGAATTATTTTTCTGTGGATGTCATGCCTGAGACGATGGCGGCAACGACATTAGGTACATTAAAAACCGGATCAAAGGTGAATTTGGAAAGGGCAATGGCTGTTGGCGACCGATTTGGCGGCCACATCGTTTCAGGACATGTTGATGGCGTTGGCACGATCGTCAAAAAAGAAAGAAAGGAAAATGCTGTTTATTATCAAATTAAAGCTCCTAAAGATTTGCTTTATTACATGATATTAAAAGGTTCAGTTGCAGTTGACGGAACGAGTTTAACCATTTTTGGCTTAACAGAACAAACCTTTACGATTTCGATTATTCCTCACACATATTCAGAAACAATTATTGGGGAAAAGGAGATAGGCGATAAGGTCAATATTGAATGTGATTTGATCGGGAAATATTTAGAAAAGTTTGCTCGCAAAGAGGCGCCAACCGGAATTACCGTTGATTTTTTGCAAAAGCACGGTTTTTACAGTGAATAGAGGTGATAGAATAATGTTTCATTCCATTGAGGATGCCATCGCAGATTTAAAACAGGGGAAAGTGATCATTGTCGTGGATGATGAGAATCGGGAAAACGAAGGAGATTTTGTCGGTCTAGCTGAGTTTTCCACCCCTGAAATGATCAATTTTATGATTTCAAAAGGAAAAGGTCTCGTCTGTGTGCCGATCACGGAATCGTTAGCGCACCGTTTGCAGCTTCACCCTATGGTAGCGGAAAATACAGATTTGCACCAAACCGCGTTTACTGTCAGCATCGATCATCAAACAACAACGACGGGAATCAGCGCATATGAGCGAGCTAAAACGATTCAGTCGCTCATTCAGCCGGATGCAAGGGCGGAGGATTTTAAAAGACCCGGACATGTTTTCCCGTTGATTGCAAAGAACGAAGGAGTATTAAAAAGAGCCGGCCACACGGAAGCAGCCGTTGATTTGGCAAAGCTGGCAGGATGCTTTCCAGCTGGCGTCATTTGTGAAATTATTAATGAAGACGGAACAATGGCTCGGGTTCCTCAATTAAAAGAAATAGCGGAACAATACAATTTAAAAATGATCACGATTCAAGATTTAATTCAATACCGCAGAAAACGGGAGGAATTAATCAAAAAAGAAGTGGAAATCGAGCTTCCGACAGGTTTTGGCCGTTTTAAAGCCATCGGTTATACCAGCTTGTATGATGGAAAAGAGCATATTGCGCTGGTGAAGGGTGAAATTAAGCCGGAGCATCCCGTTTTAGTTAGAATCCATTCAGAATGCCTGACAGGAGACGTCTTTCATTCTCACAGATGCGACTGCGGCCCGCAGCTTCATTCTGCATTGAGTGAAATTGAAAAAGAAGGAAGCGGAATTTTGCTCTATTTGCGCCAAGAAGGCAGGGGGATCGGGCTAATAAATAAATTGAAAGCATATAAGCTTCAAGAAAAAGGTTATGATACGGTCGAAGCAAATGAGGAACTCGGCTTTCAGCCGGATCAAAGAGAATATGCTGTTGCAGCACAGATGCTGAAGGATATTGGAGCCAAGTCTATTCGTTTAATGACAAACAATCCGAGAAAAATGAAAGAAATGCAAGAATACGGACTTGAAATATTGGAGCGGGTTCCAATTGAAATACCGGCAAACAAGGATAATGAAAAATATTTGAAAACAAAAAAATCGAAACTAGGACATCTACTTCATATTTAGCGGGAGGTTATACTAATGAGCATAAACAAAATTGAAGGACATTTAGTCGGAAAAGATTTGAAAATCGGAATTGTCGTATCAAGATTTAATGAATTTATTACAAGCAAGCTGTTAAGCGGAGCAATCGATGCTCTCATCCGCCACGGCGTTTCGGAAAGCGACATTGATGTTGCATGGGTTCCGGGGGCTTTTGAAATCCCGCTTGTATCCAAAAAACTGGCTGAGTCCAAAAAATACGATGCGGTCATTGCCTTAGGAACAGTTATCCGTGGATCCACTACGCATTACGATTACGTATGCAATGAAGCGGCAAAAGGGATTGCGAACGCTTCTCTGCAAACAGGAGTGCCGGTAATATTTGGCGTCGTCACGACGGAAAATATCGAGCAAGCGATTGAACGAGCAGGAACGAAAGCGGGCAATAAAGGCTGGGACGCAGCACTATCGGCAATTGAAATGGCAAATTTAATCAAATCCCTCGCCCAACTTTAAAGAAAACAGTTTAAAATTCATAAGAAAATGTATATAATGTTAAGAGCAATATGATAAATGGGATTCAACACCAGTTGCCCATAAAATCTTTCTTGAAAGAATGTTATATATTAACGAGGGATCCAGCATGTTAGTTCGATATAAGAAAGCTTTTGAAAAAATTGCGATGGGGCTTCTTTCCTTTATGCCGAGTGAAAAGGATTTAAAGCAGCTCCAGCAAACGATGAAAACGTATGAAAATGACGAAAATTGGCAGCTTTTCTTATGGAAGGAAGAAGATGTTATCGGAGTGATCGGCGTTGAATTGAAAGATAAAGGAATAGTGGAAATTCAGCATATTTGCGTAAACCCGTCCCATCGTCATGAAGGAATCGGCAAAAAAATGATCAATGCCGTAAAAGAGCTATATAAAGATAAACATGTTATTCCTAGCGAACAAATTCAATCCTTTTTTGAAAAATGCGACCATGAACAATTGGAAAAAGAAGAGAGCTGATCACTCTCTTCTTTTTCTTTTTTTATGCCAATTTTTCAATCTCTCCTCAATGATGTCCGTTCGATCCCTTGTTTTATGTTTATGTATTAAAAAAACGTTTGAAATATCGCTAGGCTCACCGAACGTTTTTCCTCGTTCCTTTGCCGTTGTTAAGCAAATTTCGTAAAGGTTTTGATCAAAAATCGGCAGCTGAATGCTTTTATATGGTTCTCTTTTTTGAATTCGACCAAAAGTGTCTTGTAAAATATGTAAGAGCTGTTCATCATCCAAACCGAGTTTGTTAAGAGACGCCGTTTCATTTTTTAAAATGCGAATAGCATTTTTCATCATCCGTTCAGCACCATTGAAATTTTTTCTCCTGTAATGATAAAAGCTAACGGCAATTTGTATGAGCCCGACCCAGATTTGTTTTCTCTCTTCTTTAGGATCTTTTTTCCACAATTCTTCTAAAATTTCATGACATTCAAAATAATCCCGGTCACAATGAAAATGATATAAAAACTCAATATATTCAGGTGGGTACATGTTGAGAAAACTCCTTTTTTCTACTATATATGTTATAGTTTATGAAAATGGCTGCAAAAAAGAAAGTATTCATGCCTGATTTAAAAATAAACAAAAATGAGCTTTGTTGAAAAAGAGTATTGGATGTATTTTTCTATTGGTCTATACTAAAAATTAGCCATTTATCGAGGGTGATGATCAGGTAATGTATCTAGTAAAGTTAGAAGCTTTTGAAGGTCCGTTAGATTTGCTTTTGCATTTAATTCATCGTTTAGAAATTGATATATATGATATCCCTGTCAGCGAAATAACAGAACAGTATATGGAATATATTCACACGATGCAGGAGCTTGAGCTGGATGTTGCCAGTGAATATTTAGTGATGGCAGCCACATTATTGTCGATTAAAAGCAAAATGCTCCTTCCAAGACAGGAGGAAGAGTGGTCAGACGAGGAAATCATCGAAGAAGAGCAGTCCGATCCGAGAGATGAGCTTGTTACCCGTTTAATTGAATACAAGAAATATAAAGAAGCGGCAGTAAAGCTGAAAGAACTGGAAAGTGAACGGGCGCTTGTCTATACGAAGCCTCCAAGCGACTTGAGCGAATATTTGGAGGAAAAAGAGCCGATTTTGCAAAAAGGAAACGTAACGGTTTATGATATGATCGCTGCCTTTCAAAAAATGCTAAAACGAAAAAAAATTGAAAAGCCAATCGAACGAACCGTAGCAAAAGAAGAAATCCCGATCGAAAAACGAATGAAGGAAATGATCATGGAGCTGAAGGCATCGAAAAAGAAAAAGGAGTTTCACGATTTCTTTCCAGCTGACAGGAAGGATTATATGGTCGTGACTTTTTTAGCTTTGCTTCAGCTGATGAAAAATGAATACGTTCATGTAGAACAAGAACATAATTTTTCAGAAATTTATATTTACGGGAGTGAAAAGCTGCATGAGTTTAGGGATTATTGAATGGAAATCCATTTTGGAAGGGCTCTTATTTGCGGCTGGAGACGAAGGCCTTTCCATCAAGCAATTAACTTCCGTTCTTGAAATTGACGAAGCAACGGTTTTAAGTATTATTGAAGATTTAAAAGAGGAATACCAAAAAAAAGAACGGGGGATCGACCTTGTAGAAGTAGCAGGGGTTTACCAGCTCACAACCAAAAAGGAGCATGCACCATATTTAAAGCGGCTGATGGAAACTCCTATGAACCAATCACTCTCTCAGGCTGCGCTTGAAACATTGGCCATTATCGCTTATAAACAGCCGATTACCCGGATTGAAATAGAAGAAATTAGAGGGGTAAAGTCAGAAAGGCCGATCCGGACCCTTTTAGCGAAAGGGCTTATTCAAGAAGTCGGCAGAGAAGAGGGAGTGGGAAGAGCTATTTTATACGGAACGACAAAAGAGTTTCTTGAATATTTCGGATTAAAAACGATCGAAGAATTGCCTTCATTGACAGAGATCGAGAATGAAGAGCATTTTATTCAAGAAGAGGCAGATTTATTCTTTGAAAAATTAAATAACTTGTAAGTCGTCTCAGGCGGCAGTCTGAGACTTATTTTTATTTCACATTCTTTCAAATTCCGTTCATACGGTTGTCTTCTTTGCATAAACTTGTACAAAACGAATCGAATAAAGGGACGTGAAAGCATTAATGAACAAATGGACATCACGTATTAATGTATTCATTCTTTTTATATTGATAGGCCATTTTTTTATCCCGACAGCTCATGCAACTCATACGATTGAAGTTAGTGCAGAAAGCGCCATATTAATGGATCAGGAGAGCGGCCGGATCCTTTTTGAAAAAAACCCACATAAAAAAATGCGCATTGCAAGCATTACGAAAATCATGACGGCGATTTTAGCAATTGAATCAGGAAAAATGGATCAAAATGTGACTGTCAGTGACCGCGCTGTCCGAACTGAAGGGTCTTCCATATATCTTAAGCAAAAGCAAAAGGTGAAGCTGGAAGATTTGGTTTATGGTCTTATGCTAAGGTCCGGAAATGACGCTGCGGTGGCGATTGCTGAATTTGTCGGAGGCAGTTTAGATGGTTTCGTATTTATGATGAACGAAAAAGCGAAGGAAATCGGCATGACAAATACTGAATTTGCCAACCCGCACGGTTTGGATGATCACGAAAACCACTATTCTACCGCATATGATATGGCTCTTTTAACGAAATACGCCATGGAGAATGAAACGTTCCGCAAAATATTTGGAACAAAAGTTTATAAAAAAGACGGATTTCAGTGGAAAAATAAAAACAAACTTTTAAATTTATATGAATATTGTACAGGCGGTAAAACCGGGTACACAAAGAGGGCAAATAGAACATTAGTCTCCACTGCGGAAAAAGATGATTTACATTTAATTGCTGTTACGCTAAATGCTCCCGATGATTGGAACGACCATATGTCGATGTTTAACAGCGCGTTCAGCGAATATGATCAAGTGACGATCAAAAAAGAAGGATACCTTGCCATTGACAACAAGTTTTACAAAGACCGCATCTTCATTAATCGCGACATTGTTTATCCGCTGATGGAGGAAGAAAAAAACAAAATAAACATCCGTTTATTCCTAACAAAACCGAAGGCTTCGTGGAAGAACCATCCTGAAAAGGTTCCAGAAAAAGTAGGAACATTGAGAGTGTTGCTCGATGGCGAAACGATTGAAGAAGTGCCGATCTATTTTGAAAACGGTGATGTAGAGCCTCCGCATGGCTGGTTTGGAAAGATGATCGATCTATTTTTTGATATGCTGGGTGTTTCCGCATGATTCATATTATTTGGGTTGCCTTAACTTTGATCGGCGTCGTATTTGCAATGTTCAACGGAACAATGGAGGAAGTGAATAAAGCCGTCTTTTCAGGTGCAAAAGAGGGTGTCACCATTGCCTTTGGCTTCATCAGCGTGCTTGTATTTTGGTTAGGCTTAATGAATATTGCGGAGAAAAGCGGTCTGTTAGAAAAGCTAGGGAATCTGTTCAAACCGCTGATGAGGAGAATTTTTCCTGATGTTCCCCCTGAGCATCCTGCGATGGGCTACATGCTGTCAAACTTGCTCGCCAATATGTTTGGGCTAGGAAACGCAGCTACACCGTTGGGAATTAAGGCGATGGAGCAGCTGAAAAAATTGAACAAAAATAAAGACCAGGCGTCCAGAAGCATGATCACCTTTCTAGCATTAAATACAACTGGATTGACTCTTGTTCCAACAACTGTAATTTCTATACGAATGACATACGGTTCGCATAATCCGACTGATATTGTCGTGCCAACGCTTCTGTCGACTTTCTTTGCTACCATAGCCGCTATTATGATTGACCGCTATTTTTACTATTTACGAAAAAGAAAAGGAGAATAACGATGGTGTTCATTAGTGCTGTTTCGATATGGCTGATCCCATTGATCATCGGTTTTATTTTGTTGTACGGGACTTTTAAACGCATTCCAACTTATGAAGCGTTTGTTGAAGGTGGAAAAGAAGGAATCGAAATTTCTTTTTCCATTATTCCGTATCTTGTCGGCATGCTCGTGGCAGTGTCTGTTTTTCGCGCTTCAGGGGCTCTCGATTTTTTTATGGACCTGTTAAAACCGATGTTTCAAGCTATCCACGTCCCGGCGGAAATTGTTCCGCTGGCGTTAATTCGGCCCATCTCTGGAACAGCTTCGTTAGGAATTATGAGCGATTTAATTTCAATGCATGGAGCGGATTCGTTGATCGGCCGACTGGCAGCCACCATGCAAGGGAGCACAGACACGACTTTGTATATCATTACAGTATATTTCGGTGCTGTTGGGATCAAGCGAATGGGTGATGCGATAAAGGTTGGGCTGTTGGCGGATTTTGCAGCCATCCTTTCTTCCATAATAATTGTTACGCTCCTTTTCGGTTAAGCTTTAATGAGCTTAGCTTTTTTATTTGCAAAAAAATAAATGCGTTCATCTTGTGTAACGAGACCGAAAGAAGGTAATATTTTTAGAGAGGTGAGATCAATGGAACGATTGCAAAAGGTGATAGCGCGTTCGGGAATTGCTTCAAGAAGAAAAGCGGAGCAATTAATTTTGGACGGAAAAGTTACTGTAAATGGACAAGTTGTAACAGAGCTCGGAACAAAAGTATCTGACGAGGACAAGGTGGAGGTAAACGGGATTCCGGTAGAAAGGGAAGAACCGATTTATATTTTGTTTTATAAGCCTAGGGGAGTTATTTCGAGCGTGAAAGATGAAAAAGGGAGAAAAGTCGTCACCGATTACTTTCGAGATTTTGAGCAGCGCATCTTTCCGGTCGGCAGACTTGATTATGATACTTCAGGCCTTCTAATCCTGACAAACGATGGCGATTTTGCTAATTTGTTAATGCATCCACGATATGAAATTGATAAAGTGTATGTAGCGAAAGTTAAAGGAATTCCAGAAAGGAAAGAATTAAAACAACTGGAGCAAGGGATCATGCTGGAAGATGGAATGACAAAACCAGCAAAAGTCAAAATGCTTTCTTTAGATAAAAGAAAAAAAACGTGTATAATCGAAATTACCATTCATGAAGGAAGAAACCGGCAAATTAGAAGAATGTTTGATAAAATCGGCTTTCCTGTGCTGAAGCTGAAAAGAGAACGGTACGCATTTTTAGATTTAAAAGGGCTCCATCCGGGTACGTTCCGCGAAATTACTCCCCACGAGGTGAAGAGATTGCGGGCGCTGGCCCAGCACGGCAAGCATGCGAGAGTTTAGCCTAAAATCGGTTAAGCTTTCGCATTTATACCGACAAAACGTTGCAAACAATGTACTGCTTTAGGGGCTTACACGTTTTTATGTCACATAAACGTCAAAATTATTTTTCTGAATGAACGGAAATTCAATGATATAATAACAAGCGAATGAAAAACAAAGGGAGTACACACGATGAAAAAAAGGCGACTCATTACTCGCTCGATTATTCTTGTTATTTTATTAGGTGCTCTTGGATATACACTCTATTCAAATTTTTTTATGAGCAAAGAAAAAGTGAAAGTCGGATCAGCTGCGCCTGATTTTGTTCTTACTGATTTAGAAGGAAAAAAGCATCAATTTTCCGATTATAGAGGAAAAGGGGTATTTCTCAATTTCTGGGGAACGTGGTGCAAACCTTGTGAACGTGAAATGCCTTACATTGAAAGACAATATCAGCACTATAAAAATTTAGGCGTGGAAGTTTTAGCTGTCAACGTTGGCGAATCAAAATTAGTAGTGGAAAAATTTGCGGAAAAATACGGGCTCAATTTCCCGATTGTCATTGACAAAAATCAGCAGGTGCTTCATGCATATGATGTAGATCCGCTGCCTACTACGTTTCTCATCGATAAGAACGGGAAGGTTGTCAAAATCATTACTGCACCAATGACGGAACGGGAAGTTCGAGATTACATGGAAATGATAAAACCATAGTTAGGGAGTTTTCAACATGAATCATGTGAAATGTGAATGCGGTCATGTAAATCCGTTCGGTACTGTGCTGTGTGAAAATTGCGGACGGGCCTTGGCAGCAGAGGGCGAAGGCAATTCGGAAAAACTTCATGATATGCGTTATGACGGAAGTGCCAGACGTTCTCAAACATATAATAAAACGATCGTCGATAAAGTATGGAATTTTTTCTCTTCTGTTAAAGTTGGAGTCTGGCTGATTGTGATAACGCTGATCGCATCAGCAATCGGAACGATTTTTCCGCAAGAATTGTACATACCTTCCAACGTAACGCCAGAGCAATTTTATAAAGATGAATATGGAATTTTAGGCCAGCTTTATTATCAATTAGGCTTCCACCGCCTATACGGTTCTTGGTGGTATATGACCTTGATCGCATCGATTGGAATATCGCTTGTGATTTGCTCGCTCGACCGGGTTATTCCACTTTATCGTGCCTTGAAAAATCAAGGTGTGTCTCGGCACGAGTCTTTTTTGAAAAGACAGCGCCTTTTTAGCGAATCATATGTGGACAATATTGAAAAAAATGTAGAACAAGTTAAAAAAAATTTAACAGCGCGCCGTTATCGCATTCGAGAAGAAAATGGAAACATTTTGGCAGAGAAAAATCGATTTTCCAGATGGGGTCCGTATGTCAATCATATCGGATTGATTATTTTTTTAATTGGAGCCATGCTCCGCTTTTTCCCGGGGATGTATGTGGATGAGGTTCTCTGGTTAAGAGAAGGGGAAACGAAAGAAATACCCGGGACAAATGGCGAGTATTATTTGAAACATCATCAATTCATTTTGGAAACTTATCAAAAGGAAAAAGAAAAAGATGTGTTTCAGGAAGCGATTGACCGTGTCGGCGATGGAAGCGTAGCTAAAAACTTCCAATCAAATGTGACGCTTTATAAAAAGCAGGGAGACAGCCTGCCGGGTGAAGAACCAAAATTAAAAGAGGTAAAAGACTTCAGCATTCGCGTCAACGAACCGTTGAAATTTGATTCTTATGCTGTCTATCAAGTGAATTACAAGCTGAATGAATTAAATAAAATGACGTTTGATCTTATCGATAAAAAATCGGGGAAAAGCTTCGGGAAAGTTGTCATTGACCTCTTAAACCCAGAAAAGAAATATGATTTAGGAAACGGCTATGCTGTTGAAATTGCCAGCTATCTTCCAGATTTTTATTTTGATGACGAAGGCAATCCAGCCACGCGGTCGAGAGTGCCAAACAACCCGGCATTTGTTTTTAAAATGATTGCACCTGACAGACCGAAGGGAGAAACGAGTTTCGTTGCCATCCAGCAAACGATTGAACCTAACGAGAATAACAAATACAAAATGAAATTTTCAGGAATTGAAACGAAAAACTTAACGGGTCTAGTTGTAAGAAAAGATTTAACTTTATGGGTGCTCGGTGTCGGCGGAGCCATTTTTATGATAGGCTTAATTCAAGGATTGTACTGGCAGCATCGCCGCATATGGCTGAAAGCGGATAACGACAAAATCATGCTGGCGGGGCATACAAACAAAAACTGGTTTGGATTAAAAAATGAATTGGACATCATTTTGCGCGATACTGAAATTCAAAAGCCTGTTGACCAAAAACAATTAAAAGAATAGAACCTCATGAAGGAGGGGAAGTTTGTGGCTGAACTTAGCAGCACTTTATTATACATTGCGTTTATTTTGTATTTAATAGGAACATTCTTTTTTGGCGGTTCTATCCGTGACAAAAGAGGAAAGGATGAAAAACCGAATAGATGGGCGCGATTAGGCATTGCGGCGGCGATCCTCGGTTTTTTGTCTCAACTGGGATACTTCGTTACGAGATGGATCGCTGCTGGACATGCCCCGGTTTCGAACTTATTTGAATTCACGACATTCTTTGGTATGATGCTAGTAGGAGCATTTATCATTATTTATTTTATTTATAAGCTGTCTGCACTTGGCTTATTTACATTGCCAGTTGCACTTTTATTGATTGCATATGCCAGCATGTTTCCGACAGAAATCAGCCCTTTAATACCAGCTCTTCAAAGCGATTGGCTGAAAATCCATGTAACAACAGCTGCTGCCGGACAAGCTATTTTGGCGATCAGCTTTGTAGCCGGAGTCCTGTATTTAACAAAGGTTGTGGACCAATCAAAAGCAACAAAAAAGACGTTTTGGCTTGAATTTGTCATGTTTGTATTAGTCACAACACTTGCATTTGTCATTGTCACAACCGTGTTCCGAGCAATGGATTATGAATCAGTGTTTAAATGGATCGATAAAAATGGACAAGAGGCGGAAATGGAATTTCATT
This sequence comes from Aeribacillus sp. FSL W8-0870, assembly GCF_037963755.1. Taxonomy (NCBI): domain Bacteria; kingdom Bacillati; phylum Bacillota; class Bacilli; order Caryophanales; family Bacillaceae; genus Aeribacillus; species Aeribacillus sp. FSL W8-0870. The sequence continues at coordinate 2,652,775 of NZ_CP150165.1, read as the reverse complement.
TGCCTGCTCTCGTAGCGCCGCACGAAGGAGAATTGCTGACAAAAGATCGGCTTGCAGGATTTGTGGAATTGCCGGCGATTTTATCGGCCAGAAAGGTGAACACTGTTTTATGGTCCACATTTGTAGGACTGATTTTATACGGAGTGATCCGCCTAATATTGAGAAAGCGTATTTCTGCAGCGTTGCAGCCTTTAGTGAAAAATTTAAATTTGGATGTGGTGGATGAAATTGGCTACCGTTCAGTAGCGATTGGATTCCCAGTATTTACACTAGGTGCTTTAATATTTGCCATGATTTGGGCGCAGATCGCTTGGACCCGATTTTGGGGCTGGGATCCGAAAGAGGTTTGGGCATTGATCACTTGGCTGTTTTACGCGGCATATCTTCACTTACGGCTTTCGAGAGGATGGCATGGAGAAAAATCAGCATGGCTTGCGGTTATTGGATTTGCGATCATCATGTTTAATTTAATTTTTGTAAACCTTGTGATAGCTGGTTTACATTCATATGCATAAACGGATTGGCTGACTCATGATACATGCTGGAATTTGGATCATTATCATTTGAGTCAGCTCTTTTTTAACCTGATCAAGGGAGGAATAAAATATGTCAGAGAACCAGGATGTAACGATTTTAGTGGTAGATGATGAAGAAAGAATTCGCAGGCTTTTGAAAATGTACTTAGAAAGGGAAAATTATCAAATAGATGAGGCGGAAAATGGTGATGAAGCGCTTGAAAAGGCTCTTTGTGCCGATTATGATTTGATTATTCTGGATATTATGATGCCCGGAATTGACGGAATCGAAGTGTGCAAGCAGCTGAGAGAAAAGAAAGCCACTCCTGTCATTATGCTGACAGCAAAAGGAGAGGAGGTAAACCGTGTTCAAGGGTTTGAGGTCGGTGCGGACGATTATATTGTAAAACCGTTCAGCCCGAGAGAGGTTGTTTTGCGTGTGAAAGCGATTTTAAGAAGGGCGTCACAAACAAGCTATTTAAAAACCGATTCATCGGCGAAAAATGTGATCGTTTTCCCGCACTTAACAATCGATCATGATGCTCATCGCGTGACGGCCGACGGCAAGGAAGTCAACTTAACCCCGAAAGAGTACGAGCTGCTTTATTTTTTGGCAAAAACTCCTGATAAAGTATACGACCGGGAAAAGCTGCTGAAGGAAGTATGGCATTACGAATTTTTTGGAGATTTACGAACAGTTGACACTCATGTGAAAAGACTTAGGGAAAAATTAAACAAAGTTTCGCCTGAAGCCGCCAAAATGATCGTGACTGTTTGGGGTGTCGGCTATAAATTCGAGGTCGTTGAAGAATGAAATTTTGGAGAAGCGTTGTTGGCAAGCTTTGGATGACCATTTTATTTCTTGTGATAGTGGTTCTGTCGATTTTAACCATTTTGCTGCTCGAGTTTATGGAAAATTATCATATAAAAGATGCCGAGCAAAAATTGACCCAGCTTGCCAATAAAGCAGCCATTATTATGGAAAATCATCAAAATACACCATTAGCCGGCTCCATCGCAACTGAACTTTCTGATAAACTAACAAGTGTGTATATCGTTGATGGTGGAAAAACATATTGGCAAAAGCAAAATGACGGGGCGGGTGTCGCTCAATATTCATTAAATGAAATCATCAGTGAGAAAGAACTGTCAAAAGTATTGGAAGATCAAGAAAAAATCAGCCTTGTAAAAAGCTTTCCGCAAACGAATGATCACAATAAATTCAACAATGAAATGATGATCGTCGGAGTGCCTTATCAATCTGGAGCGATATTTGTCGTACAATCTTTGTCTGCCATTAATGAAACAACAAAACAAACAACTAAATATATTTTTATGGCAGCATTTATAGCTATTATATTAACTACCGTTTTTGCCTTTTTTTTATCAACCCGCATTACCTATCCGCTCCGAAAAATGAGAGAAGTCGCAATTGAAGTGGCGAATGGAAAATTTGATACGAAAGTTCCGAAGCTGACAAGCGATGAAATTGGTGAATTAGCTGTTGCCTTTAACCAAATGGGCCGGCAGGTGAAATTCCATATTAACGCTTTGCGGCAAGAAAAAGAACAGCTTTCAAACATTTTAAGCAGCATGGCCGACGGTGTCATTACGTTAAATATCGATGGAACGATTTTAGTCACAAATCCTCCTGCTGAACGTTTTTTGCAGGCATGGTATTATGAAAACGGAATGCATCCGAAAAAGGAACATGAGCTTCCGCCGGCTATTGAAGAGCTATTTAAACGAGTGACGACGACTCACCGCGAGCAGGTTACTGAGATTACTTTGCAAGGCAGAACATGGGGAGTGATCATGAGCTCTCTTTATAATCAAAATCGTGTTCGAGGAGCGGTCGTTGTTTTGCGCGATATAACGGAGGAAAGACGTCTCGACAAATTAAGAATTGATTTTATTGCCAATGTGTCCCACGAGCTGCGGACGCCTATTGCCATGCTGCAAGGATACAGCGAAGCTCTTCGCGATGACATTGCAGGAAGCGAAAAGGAGCGGAAGGAGATTGTTCAGGTTATTTATGACGAATCATTGCGAATGGGCCGATTGGTGAATGATTTATTGGATTTGGCCAGAATGGAGGCAGGACATATTTCCTTAAATATACAAGATGTCAAATTGAAGCCTTTTATTGAAAAAATTATTCGCAAATTTCAAGGCATTGCAAAAGAAAAACAGATTCACCTCGAATATTTGCTGAATGTTCAAACGGATTCCTTTTCGTTTGATCCGGACCGCATTGAGCAAGTACTGACCAATTTAATTGACAATGCTATCCGCCATACGAGTGCACAAGGATTTGTAAAAGTAATTATTTCAGAAAGCAATGGTTTAAAAATAGATGTTCAGGACTCAGGAAGCGGAATCAGTGAAGAAGATCTGCCGTTTGTGTTTGAACGCTTTTATAAAGCTGACAAAGCGAGAACGCGTGGAAGAGCAGGTACGGGTCTGGGGCTTGCCATTGCGAAAAATATTGTTGATGCCCATAAAGGGGTAATACAAGTTCACAGCAAATTAAATGTTGGAACGACATTTACCGTATTATTGCCGCAAACATCGTAAAAATTTGCCGATCTTTATTGTTTCACACGTAACAGAAGGGAGGTTTGGCAATGAATTTATATACGCGTACAGGGGATCAAGGACAGACGAACGTTATTGGTGCGCGCGTCGATAAAGATGATCCAAGGGTGGAAGCTTACGGAACGATTGATGAATTGAACGCTTACATAGGCTATGCAAGGACGTTTTTAACAGATAAAGCGTTTCAAGATATTTACGAAGAGCTTGAAAAAATTCAGCATCATTTGTTTGATTGCGGATCTGACATAGCGGTTGTGTACGAAAAGCAAAAACATCCGTTTAAAACGACGGAGGATATGATCCGTTTTTTAGAGGAACGAATCGATCATTATGTGGAAGAAGCTCCTGCATTAGAAAAATTTATTTTGCCCGGAGGAACGGAGGCGGCCAGCGTTTTACATATTGCGAGAACAGTTGCCAGAAGAGCAGAGCGTTTAATCGTTTCTTTAATGAAAGAGGTTAAAATTCATCATCCGGTCCTCATTTACATGAACCGTCTGTCTGATTATTTATTTGCTGCTGCTCGGGTTGTAAATTACCGCCTAAACGTGAAGGATGTCGAATACGAACGAAGCGGGAAGGTGTTCCGGACAAATAATAGCAAAAAAAATTGACACCGAGGGTCTCTTTTATAAGACCCTTTCTTTTTTGTTTGTAACATGTCATGCGTCTCTTTCGACAAATATTTTAAACGGAGGGTATGTGCATGGATGAATCGTTTCAAAGATTATACGAAAAGTATCATCAAGATATTTTTCAGTTTTTATATTATTTGGTGAAGGATCGGGAACAAGCGGAAGATTTGGTGCATGAAGTGTATATAAAAGTTTTAAAATCATACTCGAGCTTTGAAGGACGAAGCAGTGAAAAAACATGGTTATTTTCCATTGCTCGGCATGTAGCGATTGATTTTTTTCGAAAGCAAAAAACTCTCCGTCAGCGAATAATGGAAAAATTTGATTTAGATCAAGCACAAATTGCGGATCAAGAGCCCCTCCCGGAAGAAATAGCTTTACAACGAGAAGAAATACAGATGCTATACAAAGCAATGAATGACTGTAATGTGAATCAAAGAACCGTTTTAATTTTACGGTTTATAAAAGAATTATCTGTTGCAGAAACAGCCGAGGTGTTGGGGTGGACGGAAAGCAAAGTCAAAACAACCCAGCATCGGGCTTTAAAAGTGTTAAAAAATTATATAGATAAAGCTATGAAAGAACAAGGTGCCACGAAAGATCAGGGAGCTATGACAGAACAGGAGGTAGTTTCAAGTGAAAAACTCTCGGTGGAGCGATGAACAAATCAAAAAATGGATAAGCGAGTTTCCAAAAGTAGAAGATTCCCGCAGTTCATTCGAGATTTGGAACAATATTACCGAGAAAAAAAGAAAAAGAACAATATTGAAATTCATTGTTCCATCAGCTTCGATTGTTGCTTTGACAGCAGCCGTCACTTTTGTAGTTTTTCCGCTAAGCAACAGCAAAAATGAACAAACCCAATATTCATACAACAAAAAGGCCGAAAACGCAGGAAACAGTCATTTAACCGAAAGTCAAACGATGGAGGCTTCGCCGAAGTATCGTTCCATAGTTCCAAATTCTTCAACTGAACAAATTATCACAGTAGGGCTTTTAGATGAAAGCAAACAGCATGTCGTTCCTCTAAGCTTTAAAGGAAATCAATTCGAGCCTGCCGTCAAGCAAATAAATGACGTCTTAAACAAGATCGATGTGAAACGTTTCAATCTTTCAGCTTTTGCCTTTCAAGATGCAGACATTTATGAAAGCAAAAGCCGAAGTGACGAGGTGATCATAAATTTTGAAAAATTGAATATAAAAGACCGTTTCCATAATGAACAAAATTTTAAAGAAGTATTAAAAGAAACATTTCGGTGGCAAAATTATAAAAAGGTGCGCTTATTTACAAATGAAAAGCAGCATGTTCCTTCTGAGCGTTTTGTTTCCGAATTTCAAATAAAGAAGCTGCTGAAAAAAGCCTATTTCTTGTTTTTTCCTAAAAATAGCAGCAATCCTTTGCTCGTTCCATCAAAAAATGAATATGAAACAATTGAAGAGGCAATGAATGCCATGCAAAAAGGGAAGGAAGACGGGCTTGAACCTTCCATTAATAATTCCGTTAAAATTAAGCAATTGAAAAAGGATGATGAGCTGCTTACGGTCACTTTTGACAATGCTTCAAAAATGAAAAACACAGAGCATACTGAAGTTATGCTGGAAGCGATTTTAATGACAGCGAAAGAATTCGGCTTTAAGAAAGTGAAGTTCGAAGGCTTTGATGCGAAAAAAATCGGAAATATTGATATTTCAAAACCGGTGGAAGTGCCTTTTTCGCCTAATTTTATTGACCTGAAAGTTGATGCATAGCAAAAGGAACGGAAATAGGTCTAAACATAAAGACACCATCATAAATATTGAGAATGTACGAAAGGAGGAAAGGAGGATGAACGGATGCTGGATTTAATGCGGAGGCTGGGTATTGCCCTAATCATGGGGCTTTTCATCGGTCTTTTGTTTTTGGGAGGATTAAAAACAGAGGAGCCAGGAGAGATAAGCCCTCCCAGCACCTTTAAATATTATAAATGAATAGTTTTGGCTGAAACGATGTCATCGAACTGGACTAACGCTTCAATAAGCTGATCATCAATCAGTTTATCACAAGTTAAAACCATGATTGCTTCGCCGCCGATGTTTTTACGTCCAACCTGCATTGTTGCGATGTTTACGCCATGGTCGCCCAGTACTTTTCCGACGCGTCCAATAACACCTGGTTTATCGATGTGTTCTACATATAATACTTCCCCTGCCGGGTAAAAATCGATATCGAAACCGTTTAAATCAACAATTCGTTCACCGTAGTTTGGAATATACGTTGCTTTTACGGAAAAAGTCCGATGATCTCCATCTACTTGAACAGCGATGCAATTTGCATATCCAGAACCGTTTGAAGCAATTTTTTCGCTGAAGCTGATGCCGCGTTCTTTGGCGATGAGGCCAGCATTCACTTCGTTAACAGTTGAATCAACCCGTTCTCCTAAAAATCCAGCAAGAAATGCTTTCGTAATAAAAGATGTTTCGAGTTCAGCAACCGTTCCTTCGTAAACGATTCCGATATGTTGAACAGGTTCTTTCATGTATTGAGAAGCAAGCTGACCCAATTTTTTGGCCAATTTATAAAACGGCTGTATTTTGTCAAATATATCTTTTGTTAATGTTGGTAGATTAATAGAATTTGTAACAGGTTTTCCATTTAAAAATTTTAATACTTCTTCAGCAACTTGAGAGGCAACGTTTAATTGGGCCTCTTTCGTTGATGCTCCAAGATGCGGTGTAGCAATGACCTGTTCAAAATCAAGCAGCTTCCGATTTACTGGAGGCTCGACTTCAAATACATCAAGAGCAACGCCTTTCACATGTCCAATTTCTAAATAATGAATTAATGCTTCTTCATCGATGATGCCGCCCCGGGCGCAGTTTAATAAATAAACTCCTTTTTTCGTTTTTCCGATATTTTCCTTTCCTAATAAACCTCTTGTTTCTTTTGTCAATGGTGTATGAACAGTAATGATATCAGCTTGCGCTAAAACTTCATCGAGCTTGCAACTGTTTACTCCCAATTTTTGCGCCCGGTCTTTTGTTAAAAATGGATCAAACACTAAGACGTTCATTCCAAAAGCTTTTGCTCTTTTGGCAATTTCGCTGCCGATTCGTCCTAAACCGATAATTCCTAAGCTTTTGCCGTATAGCTCAGTACCGAGAAAGGCGGAGCGGTTCCATTCACCTGATTTAACGGAAACATTTGCTTGTGGAATATGACGAACAAGCGATGCCATCATGGCAAATGTATGCTCGGCAGTTGAAATCGTATTTCCGTCAGGTGCATTAATTACGACAACTCCGTATTTTGTCGCTGCTTCAACATCGATATTATCGACTCCGACGCCTGCTCTTGCAACAATTTTTAAATTTGTCATTTTTTGAAGCAGTTCTTCTGTTACTTTCGTTGCACTGCGGACGAGCAGAGCATCATATTTTTCCAGGTCGTCAACTTCACTTACTTTTTTCTGAACGACATTGATGTTTTCATCGTTCAATAATGGTGCTAATCCATCGCTTGATATTGAGTCAGAAACAAGAACATGAAACATTTTCTAAGATCCCCCTAGTGAACGAATTAAAAATGAAAACAAAATTTCTGATTATTTTATCTTAACTGATCTATGTTGTCAAGGTTCAAAACTTTACAGTTTGAAAACGTTTACTGTGTGTAAAAAGGGAAAAAGAGAGTTGCTTCTGAAGAAACAGCTCTCTTTTTTGTTTAATTGTTAGATTCATTGTATCGTGCGATACATTCGTCAATTAGTTTTGCCGCTGCTTCAGGTCCTTCCCAGCTGCCGATCTCTGTTCGTTTTCCTTCCAAATCTTTGTAACGTTCAAAGAAATGGGCAATTTCTTTTAATTTGTGCTCCGGCAGATCTTCAATCGATTGAACATGATCAAAACGAGGATCATCTACAGGAACGCCGATTAATTTTGCATCTTCTTCACCGCTGTCGATCATGTTTAAATAGCCAATGACACGCGATTCTATGACGCATCCAGGGAAAGTCGGATTGGTGACGATTACGAGAATGTCAAGAGGATCGCCGTCAAGTGCTAAAGTATTTTCTAAATAACCGTACTCTGCAGGGTAAAACATAGGCGAATAAAGAACCCGGTCTAGTTTAAAAACGCCTTTTTCCTTGTCATATTCATATTTGTTTTGGCTTCCTGTCGGAATTTCAATAAAAGCTTCGACAACTTTATTGTTTGCCATCGACAAAATCCTCCTTTATTATGTATGCCTTTTTATTATAGAGGATGTAAAAAATATTGGCAATTGTAGAAAAAAGACAATGAAATAAAATAAGTTTCTTTTTTTTTCATTATTGTATATAATGAAGATAAAAAAATATGGATTCATCTTCGGGGCAGGGTGAAATTCCCGACCGGCGGTGATAAAAGCTTTTAAGCTTTTTTAGCCCGTGACCCGTAAAGGTGTTTTTCCTTTACGGTGGATCTGGTGAGAATCCAGAGCCGACAGTATAGTCTGGATGGGAGAAGATGAGGGTTCAGGCGTTTCAAAAAATATGATCATTGAAACGTTTATTTTAACCTGCTTACAATTCTCCCTCTGCGTCAATGTAGAGGGTTTTTTTATTGATGCAGGAGATGGACCCTTCCTTCTTTTCAAGATGGATCACAGAAAGAAAAGGAGAGAAGGACTGTGTTAAAAACAAAGGCATTTAAACTTGTTTTTGTAGGAATGTTGAGCGGGATTTCCTATTTGCTTATGGCTCTTAACTTTCCGCTTCCGGGACTTCCGGCATTTTTAAAAATTGATTTCAGCGAAATTCCTGCTATGCTGGCGACGATTTTATTAGGGCCGATTGCAGGATTGGCTGTAGAAGCGATTAAAAATACGCTTCATTACATCATTCAAGGAAGCGCGACAGGAGTTCCGATTGATCAGTTGGCAAATTTCTTGGCCGGATTGTTTTTCCTTTTGCCGTTTGCATTCGTATTTCAAAAAATTCGTTCGATGAAAGGGGTTCTTTTCGGTTTAGCTGCCGGGACCATTTCGATGTCAGTAGCCATGAGCTTATTGAACTATTATTTCATTTTGCCGGCATATACACTGTTTTTAAATATGCCGCAAATGTCGATTGCAGAAGTGAAGCAAGTCATTATTGCCGGGATTTTGCCTTTTAACCTCATTAAAGGAACAATTATTGCCATTGTCTTTTTAATGATTTACGGCAGAATCAAAGAATGGCTTCAACATAAATTTAACGTGCAAAATGCATAAATTTATATGCGAGCAAAAAAGCGGAGATCAGCCGTTATGATGTTTTCGCATCATCACGGTGTTCCGAATTATGATACACAAAACCCCCACAGAAATTCGTTTTTCCGTGGGGGTTGTTCTTTTAAAGCTGATGAAACAGCTATTCAAATTTTAAAGGATCGCCGTCAAAGGGTTCATCGGCAATTTTAATGGAATCTGTTGGGCAACCTTCAAAAGCATCCATTAAATCATCTTCTAAAACTTCTGGAACTTCAACCGTCCCTTGGTTATCATCTAGAATAACGTATGCGATTCCTTCGTCGTCATAATCATAAATATCTGGCGCTGCTGCCCCACATGCACCACATGCAATGCATGTTTCTTTGTCAACGATTGTATATTTTGGCATTGTCTAACCTCCTGTATAAATGAAATGAGTAGAAGTCATAAAAGAGAAAGAAACATTTATCTTCCACTTCAGAATGTTTTATATAATAATCAGAATACCACATAATTATTGTAAGATGGAATATTAAACATTTCAATAAAAAAAGATGAAATGTCATAGTATTTCGATAAACTTACTTAAATCAAATCATTCATTATATATTTTTCGACAATTATTGGATAAATTTTGATAAAATAAGGATTGAACAGAAGGTTTCAATTTTTAAGGTGATCAAATGCCTCTCTCTTATTTGGAAGGAATCATCCTTTATTGTTTTCAACAGCTCAAATGCGAGCGATCGAAAGCAGCTGTTTTTCATTTATTAAAAGGAAAAAAATCTTCTCAAACGATTCAAGATAGCATTATTTTTCATTTATCGAACTTATTTGGCATTTGCCGTGAGCTCGAGCTTGAAGAATATAATCACTTGTTAAACAGATTGGTTCAGCTGTCATATGTCAAACAAGTAAAAGGCGAGTTTTATATGGTCACAATGAACGGCGAACGGGTGCTGCAAGAATTTTTGTCAGAAAAACCGTTTCCTGATAAGCTGGATGGGGCCACCTACAATGATATAGGAAAAATTTTTTGGCAGCGTTTATCTTTATTTGTTCAAACGGTTTCCCATCTAGTTTATAACCATTCGAAATTTTTACCTATAACAAATAATGGTCAGCTGTTGCATTTTGTCAAAACATACATATTACAGATGAAAGAGACAAAGAAAAATATCGGAAATCGAACGTTTTTGGAAATGAACCGTTTGCTTGAATGTTTAGATGAAAAGGGAGCTATCTTAGTTGTCAATCGTTTGTCCGGCTTTAAAAAAAATGGAATCACCTTTGAACAGCTTGCAGCAGCTGCGAATGAAGATCCTTTTTATTTGAAGCTTATGTTTCAAGCTGCCGTCATTCAAATGGTGAACGAATTGCAAAAACGTTCTGATCAATATCCGATATTATTCGGTCTTTTAAGAGATTTGATAAAAAAACACCCGCTAACCGCATCGGCGGAAAAAACGTACCGCTTGTTGGCGGAGGGGTTGGGCATTGATGAAATTGCAGCAGTCCGAAAGCTTAAAAGAAATACGATTGAGGACCATATTGTTGAGATTGCTTTAAACATGCACGATTTTGCCTTCGAACCTTATGTAAGCAAAGAAGATGTGGTCAAAATCGGGCAAGCGATTGAAAAGCTGCAAACAAACAAGCTGAAAACAGTTAAAGAATATCTTCAAGATCAATACAGCTATTTTCAAATTCGGCTGGCAATGGCTGCAATAAGGAGATGGCAATGACGAAAGATCTTTTTACTTTGCTGAAGGAAAAATTCGGTTATTCAAGCTTTAAAACAGGCCAAAAGGAAATAATTGAAGATGTTATTAGCGGACATGACGTAGTTGCCATGCTTCAGACAGGCGGTGGAAAATCATTGTGCTATCAGCTTTCTGGCTATTGTTTACAAGGTGCTGTATTAATAGTGTCTCCGCTATTGTCGCTCATGCAAGACCAGGAACAGCAGATGAAAATGTTTGGAGAAAAAAGAGTCATTGCATTAAACAGCTTTTTAACCCGATATGAAAAAGAAAAAGCTTTCCGGCAATTGCACCGTTACAAATTTATATTTTTATCGCCTGAAATGTTTAAATCAAAAAGGCTATTGGATGCATTGGCGCAAATCCAAATATCTTTATTTGTCGTCGATGAAGCGCATTGCATTTCACAGTGGGGACATGATTTTCGGCCTGACTATTTAAAGCTCGGAAAGGTAAGGGAGATGATCGGTTCTCCCCCTTGTTTGGCGATGACCGCCACAGCCACTAAAGAAGTGCTGAACGATATCGCGAAATGCTTGCATTTAACCGATGCAACATTTCATATTCATTCTATTGACAGGCAAAACGTTGCCATTAATGTTGAAGCCGTAAGCAGCCAAGAGGAAAAATTGGAGCGATTAGCCGAATGGCTGAAAATGTTAGAAGGGCCGGGTATCATTTATTGCTCCACAAGAAAGTGGGCGGAAGAGCTTGCCAGATGGATTGAACAAAAGGGAATGACAAATGCGGCTTATTATCATGGCGGAATGGAATATGAAGATAGAATGTTGATTCAACAGCAATTTTTAAATGACGAACTTTCGGTTATAACGGCGACAAATGCTTTTGGAATGGGAATAAACAAAAAAGACGTTCGATTTGTCATCCATTTCCATTATCCTGCTGACATGGAATCATACGTACAAGAAATAGGCCGGGCAGGAAGAGATGGAAACCAAAGCATTGCAATTGCACTTGTAGCAAAGGGTGACGAGGAGTTTCCCCGGTCGATAATACGTTCTGAATTTCCTGAAAAAAAAGAGATTGAGTTGATTGTAAAAACGATTCGGTTAAAGGGAAGCTTTGATTTAACAGAAGAAGAGTGGAGCAGCTTCGGCTTGTCTGATGTACAGAGGAGATTTTTACAATATAATTTCCAAATGTTGGATGAAAACATGTATCATTGGACGACTGATCAGATCGTAAATTATGTATGGAGCAAGATTGAAGATCGAATGAAAATGAAATTTAAAAAATTAGCCGACATGGAAGCATTTTTACGAGCAAAAGCATGCAGGCGGAACATGATTTTAAGCTATTTTCAGGAAAAACCTTCAACAAAGGTTTCGATTTGCTGCGACAATTGCGGAATAAACGATCGTTTTTTTATCCGAAAAAAAATTCATTCATCCCAGCCAATGATAAAGTGGGATTGGAAGCAAGAATTAAAAAGGCTGTTTCGTCAAAGTGGGTGAAGGCGTGATTAAAAGACAAGAAGAATTGATAAAGAACATGACCGATCGAGAGCTTTTATTTCATCTCATGGTCACTCAGTCGCTATTTCTTCTTATATCGATTATTTTAGGGTTCATTTTTTTTGACCGTGCGGAGGATTTTTTTCAATTATGGGAATTGAGTTGGGAAACGATAGCTGTTGGCTTGCTTGCAACAGTTATCGTTCTGCTCATTGATTTGGTAATTATGAAATGGGCGCCAAAAAGCTGGTACGATGATGGAGGAATCAATGAAAAACTGTTTCAAAACAGAAGCTTGCCGGAAATTTTTTGGATGACCCTTATCGTTGCTTTTGCGGAAGAAATATTGTTTCGCGGGGTTCTGCAAACCCATTTCGGACTGTTTATCGCCAGTTTGATCTTTGCCTTCATGCATTTTCGTTATCTTTCAAAATGGCTGTTATTTGCAACGGTTTTGTTCGTCAGTTTTTTTCTCGGAGTGATATTTGAACTGACTGAGAATATTTTAACAACAATTTTCGCTCATTTTCTTATCGACTTTGTATCGGCAGTGCAAATTCGCTTTCAATATTTGAAAAATAGTAAAGGCGATGGGAGGGACGATGAAGAAGATGACAAGTCCGTATGAACATGACCAAGCTGAGCGTTTAAGGGAAAAAATGATTGATGAAATAAAAGAGAGAACGGGGACATATCCGTCTCGGAGTGAAGTGCATAAAAAAAGGCGGAAGAAAAAAAAGAAAATGAACTATCCGCTTTTGCGTATTCTCGTCTTTCTTTTTATATTAGTGCCAGTCGTTGTTTTATTTTTAACTTCTTATTTGGAACGAAATCAATCAAACCGCAGCGGGGAAAATCTTTCAGATTTTGACTCTGTAATTATTAAAAATAATAGCGGGAAGTCTGTTCAAGAAGAGAGAGTGGAAGAAAATAATTCCTCTAACTCAGACAAAGAAGAAGGAAATCAGAATGAACAGGAAGCTTCTCCAACGACTGAAGAACAATCCTCTTCCAACAGCACAAGAGACGAAACCCGAAAAGAAATTTCTGGAAATGAAAGCGATGGAAACATGGAAGAGAACAGACGCATCATTACTCATGTTGTCCAGCCGAACGAAACGCTGTATAAAATCTCGATGAAGTATTATAAAAGCCGAAATGGCGAAGAGCTTATTCGAGAATGGAATCATCTTCAAGATTCCAACATTTATGTCGGACAAGTTTTAAAAATCCCTTTAGATAATCCCCAATAACTAAAAAATTTTCATATTTGAAAAAGATCATGCATAACTTGTACAAAAAACTTTGGGGGATTTTAAACGAATGGAAAGGCAAATTAAAGATCTGCCCTATACAGATCAACCTACCAAGCATATGCTGCAAGGGCTCATTGAGCGTAAAAGAGAATTCGAAACATATAAACAGAAATGTTTGGTTTGGCAAATAATTACATTTGTGGAAGTGATTGTTTTTATAGTGTTTATTTATTTCAACGTATATCAACGATTGGAAACAGATCTTTTGTTTGTTTTATTCTATTTTTTTCAATCATCACACTTATTCGCCGTTTTGCTGATTGCATTCAGCTATTCAACAGCCGTTTATTTTAAAAAGAAAGAAGAAAAAGCGGAAAAAGAATATCATGAGCTTAGATGGGAAATTATTGATAAAAGCACTGATTTTTGGAAAAGCGAAGAAGAGTGGATGAATCGCGACAAGGTTTTTTCTGTTATGAAAAAAGAATTCGATATTAATCTCTATTATAAAACGAAATAAAAATGTGATTTGTGAGTAAAAATGCTTGTCTTCACCCCCTCGTAATTGTAAACTGTTTACTAACTAAAGAACCATCTTTTAGAATCAACATACAATATCGTATGATGTATTGACGGCAGGAGGGAAGAAGATGCGGCTCGAGCGTCTTAATCATAATAAAATTAAAATTTTCCTGACTCTAGATGATTTGTCGGATCGCGGCTTAACAAAAGAAGATCTATGGAACAACTCTTTAAAAGTTCATCAGCTTTTCCGGGAAATGATCAATGAGGCAAGTGAAGAACTCGATTTTCATGCAAACGGTTCGATTGCGGTCGAGGTTTATTCACTAAAAGCACAGGGAATGGTGATCATTGTTTCCAAAAATAATGATGAAGAACTTGAAGATGAATTTTTAGATGATTATATTGAAATGCAAGTAAAAGTGGATGAACATCAAGATATATTGTATGAGTTTTTGAATTTCGAAGATGTCCTCGATCTTGCAAAAGTTCTTCAACGTTTCGAAATAACAGAAGGCGCGCTATATTCATATCAGGGACGATACTACCTGCTGTTTGATGACATCTCTAAGATTGAAACGGAGCATCTTGTTGCAATTTTAGCGGAATATGGAACGCCGACACATATGACAACTCATAGACTGCATGAATATGGAAAATTATTGATAAAGGATCACGCTGTTCGTCTTTTGAATGACTATTTTTCCTGAGGCTGACAAAACATCGCCTTTCAGCGATGTTTTATCAGCTTTTTTTGCGTAGATTTAGTATTTTATTTGATAAAAAACAAAGCGGTTTGCCGCTTTCTTTTTTTAACAAGAAATTCAGTATCCCTTTATTTTCTATGAATTAATGATTGAATTAATTTATAGAAGGTGTATACTAAGTCATGAAAGGTGGACTTTTCCTTTTCATTATTAAAGAACATATAGGAGGTTTACTTATTATGGTAGCCGAAGGCAATGACAAGCATGATGTGCTAAAAGCTACGCAAAAGGTAATACATAAAGCGTTAGGAAAACTAGGTTATCCAGAAGAGGTGTATGAATTATTAAAAGAGCCGATTCGCATGCTGACAGTGAAAATACCTGTTCGCATGGATGACGGTTCTGTTAAAATATTTACTGGCTACCGGGCGCAGCATAATGATTCTGTAGGACCTACAAAAGGAGGCGTTCGCTTCCATCCAAATGTAACTGAAAACGAGGTAAAAGCGCTTTCAATTTGGATGAGTCTAAAATGCGGAATTATTGATTTGCCTTACGGTGGTGGAAAAGGTGGAATTGTTTGTGATCCAAGAGATATGTCGTTCAGGGAATTAGAAAGATTAAGCAGAGGATACGTTCGGGCAATTAGTCAAATTGTGGGCCCTACAAAAGATATACCTGCACCTGATGTATTTACGAACTCGCAAATCATGGCTTGGATGATGGATGAATACAGCCGGATTGATGAATTTAATTCGCCAGGATTTATTACCGGCAAGCCTCTCGTTCTCGGCGGTTCACATGGCCGTGAATCGGCAACGGCAAAAGGCGTGACCATTTGCATTCGCGAAGCAGCGAAGAAGCGTGGAATTTCTTTACAAGGGGCTAGGGTCGTTGTCCAAGGATTTGGAAATGCAGGCGGTTATTTAGCAAAATTTATGCATGATGCCGGAGCAAAAGTTGTAGGTATTTCCGATGCATACGGCGGTCTGTACGATCCAGACGGACTAGACATCGATTATTTATTAGACCGGCGCGACAGCTTCGGAACTGTTACGAAATTGTTTAATGATACGATCACTAATAAAGAATTGTTAGAACTTGATTGCGAAATTTTAGTTCCTGCGGCGATTGAAAACCAAATTACAGAAGAAAATGCCCATAATATTCGGGCTCAAATTGTCGTAGAAGCAGCCAACGGTCCGACAACTGTTGAAGCCACTCAAATCTTAACGGACCGGGGAATTTTACTCGTGCCTGACGTATTGGCAAGCGCGGGAGGAGTAACGGTTTCTTATTTCGAATGGGTTCAAAATAATCAGGGCTACTATTGGTCTGAAGAAGAAGTGGAAGAAAAATTGGAAAAAATGATGGTGAAAGCATTTAACACTGTATATGAAACGGCGCAAAACAGAAGAGTAGATATGCGGCTTGCTGCATATATGGTAGGCGTAAGAAAAATGGCAGAAGCATGCAGATATCGCGGATGGGTATAATATTTGCATCGTTTTGCAGTTTCCCCTATGATAATGTAGGGGAAATTTTTCTTTTGTCACCAGCCGCTTAATGCTATAGGAGTGATCATGATGCAAGAAGAAAAAGTGATCATTGTCGGCGGAGGTCCATGTGGACTATCGGCTGCGATCGAATTGAAGGAAAAAGGAATAAATCCTTTAGTTATTGAAAAAGGAAATATTGTTGATTCCATTTATCGCTTTCCAACACATCAAACCTTTTTCAGCACAGCAGACAGGCTTGAAATTGGCGGAGTCCCATTTATCACAGAAAACCGAAAGCCTGTCCGCAATCAAGCGCTTGCTTACTACCGGGAAGTTGTGAAGCGAAAAAATTTGCGCATTCATACATATGAAAAAGTAGAGAAGGTAGAAAAGCAGCAGGACGGAACGTTCATGGTAACGACGGAAAAAGGAAAATATCGTGCGTCATTTGTTGTGATTGCTACAGGTTATTATGATAATCCAAATTACATGAATGTTCCAGGCGAAAATCTGCCCCACGTTTTCCATTATTTTAAAGAAGCTCATCCATATTTTGATAAAGATGTCGTTGTGATCGGCGGGAAAAACTCAAGTGTTGATGCCGCGCTTGAGCTTTATAAAGCCGGGGCTAGAGTAACTGTATTGTACCGAGGAAGCGGGTATTCTTCAAGCATTAAGCCTTGGATATTGCCGGAATTTGATTCTCTTATCAAAAAAGGCTATATAAAAATGGAATTTCGGGCAGATGTAAAAGAAATTAAAAATGACTCTATTAGTTATATTGTGAACGGAATAGAAGAAAAAACTATTCCTTGTGATTTTGTCTTTGCCATGACTGGCTACCATCCAGATCATAACTTTTTGAAAAAAATGGGTGTACTTATTGATGAGCAGACAGGCAGACCTTACTACAATCCCGATACAATGGAAACGAATGTAAACGGGATTTTTATAGCCGGTGTCATCGCAGCTGGAAATGATGCGAATGAAATTTTTATCGAAAACGGCAGATTTCACGGGGAATTGATCGCAGAAGAAATTATCAAAAGAGTGTAAAAATAGGGATATCCCGAAAATAATCAAGTAGAGAAAAACAATCCGTTTTTCTCTACTTGATTTTGTTGCTTTCATAAGTTGTGGGGCCGTCCAGAAATCAAATCGCCATTGAAAACAAAAAATTATAAACACCGATATATCAACGTTTCTAACACATTAATGGGGCCGTCAATAAGCCGTAAAACGGCTTATTAGACACCCCCTTTACTTGTAACATTTTTTAGTAAAATTTGTGTTGATCATCACAACAGCTTATTATTTCGAAAACATTTCTTCTATTTCAGTTAAATCGCTCGTTTTTTCTAAAGCCACTAAAAGCTTTATTCTAGCTTTTTGCCCGTTTAATCCGTTCGAAAATATAACGCCAAGCTGTTTTAAATGTTTTCCTCCGCCCTGATAATCATAGACATCCTGCACAATGCCGTTAAAACATCGTGAGACAATGACGATCGGCACTTTCTTCTCAATAAGCCGTTTCATGCCGGGGACTAAAGCCGGCGGCAAATTTCCTTGCCCTAAAGCTTCAATGACGATTCCATCCGGATTCAGTCCTTCAACTGCTTCCATTATTTTTTCATCCATGCCTGCATACGCCTTTAAAAGGAGCACATGTTTAGTGATTTTCGTTATACTATATGTTTCTTTTCTTAACGGATAGTGATGAAATGCCAGAATTTTTTTGTTCACAATACCGATCGGTCCGTATTGCGGACTTTGGAATGTAGCGATATTGCTTGTATGCGTTTTTGTGACGTTTTTTGCTGTATGAATCTCGTCATTCATGACAACTAACACACCAAGGTTTTTCGCTTCGTCGGAAGCAGCAACTTTTATGGACATCAATAAATTATATAATCCGTCTGATCCGAGTTCATTATTTGACCTCATCGCACCTGTTACAACAACCGGGATGGGAAGGTCAAGAGTCAAATCTAAAAAATAAGCTGTTTCTTCTAAAGTATCCGTTCCATGAGTGACGACGACACCGTCGATGCTTCCATTTTTGGCATGATGTTCGATTTCTTTTTTAATTTCCAGCATTTCCTTAGGAGTTATATGCGGGGAAGGCAAGTTAAAAAGCTCTTTTACGATTGTTTGTACATTGTTTGCATTCAATGAAAAATTTGTTAGAGGATTGGACCCTTCTGGTCTCACTGCACCGCTTTGCTCATCTTCCAGCATTGAAATTGTACCGCCTGTATGTAAAATCAATACTTTCTTCATCTTTTTATCCCTTTCATTAAAGTTTCATTTTTTCATGCTTATTTTTGATTTTCATTTTGTCATATACATGTTACCATTTTATCAAAAGGATGTTTTTAACAACTTACTGCTGCTCTACATGAATCATCATTTCTCATTCTTTTATTTTGTTTTATTTTAAAAGGAACATTCTAATAAATCTATACATAAATAAGGAGATACTAGAAGAAAAGAGGCTGTCATTATGATTGCGATTATTACAGCAGGCATTGCACCAGGGCTGGCAATACTTTCATATTTTTATTTGAAGGATCAATATGAAATGGAACCCCTTTACATGGTTGTTCGGACGTTTATTTTCGGTGCGCTGCTTGTTTTTCCAATTATGTTTATTGAATACGTTCTGGAAACAGAAAATGTATTTCCCTCTTCTTTTTTACAAGCTTTCTTTGCTTCGAGTTTATTGGAAGAGTTTTTTAAATGGTTTATTTTTTATTTTACAATTTACTCCCATTTTCATTTTGATGAACATTACGATGGAATCGTTTATGGTGTGTCCATCTCTCTCGGCTTTGCGACATTGGAAAATATTTTATATTTAATTGCGAACGGTGTGGAGTTTGCATTCGGGCGCGCAATTTTTCCAGTCCCAAGCCATGCATTGTTCGGTGTCATCATGGGGTATTATTTAGGAAAAAGCAAATTTTCGAATGATAGGCTTAAAAAAAGATGGCTCTTTTATTCTCTAGTTATTCCGTTTCTTTTGCACGGAACGTACAATTATATCTTGCTTTCCAATGAAGACTGGAAGTTTTGGGTCACTCCGTTTATGGTGTTTTTATGGTGGTTTGGGCTTCATAAAGCAAAAAAAGCGCGCATGGTATACAAGCAAAATATCGAAACAATATCAGGATAAAAAAATTTTTGAACCGGCATGAGCCGGTTTTTTTGTTGTATAAAATGACATCTACTACAGAAAATACATGTAACGATATAAAGTGAGGAGGCATGATGATGGGAAAAAACATGAAATATCTGCTCGCAAACGCTTTTGTTTTAATCGTTTTTCTTATTCTTTCTAACAATCAGCTGCATGTTCATGCTTTTAGCGAACAAGTGATTCAGAGAGGTGCGACAGGTGATGATGTCATTGAACTGCAGGCAAGACTTCAATATAACGGATATTATCATGGGAAAATTGATGGGGTATATGGATGGAATACTTATTGGGCAGTTAGAAAATTTCAAAATAATTTCGGACTTAAAGAAGTAGATGGTTTAGTTGGTCCTGAAACAAAACAAAAGCTTATCAATACGACAAAATATTATAAGTCTTTTGTCCACGAACAAATTCGAAAAGGCAGAGACTTTACCCATTATGGCGGAGTGCCGCTAAAAATCCAAACAGCGCCTTCTGAGGAGCTGCGCGCAAAATGGCGGAAGCAAACCGAAAAAAATCTCGCAAAAAATGTACCGCCAAAAAAACAACAAGCTGGTCAGGCTGGACAAGGGCAAAAGCAGGCTGCTCCTAAACAGCAAGCAGCCCAAAATAAACAACAAACAGGGAAATCGGTACAGCCGATGGCGGTGAATATGCCTGGAGGCTTTTCACAAAATGACTTAAATCTTTTAGCCAATGCCGTTTACGGAGAAGCCCGCGGCGAGCCTTATATTGGTCAAGTAGCAATTGCGGCAGTTATTTTAAACCGACTGAACAGCCCGACATTTCCAAATACGGTTGCTGGTGTTATTTTTGAACCGGGTGCTTTTACAGCTGTCAGCGATGGACAAATATATTTGACACCAAATGAAACAGCGAGAAAAGCGGTGATGGACGCCATTAACGGGTGGGATCCGACAGAAGAAGCTCTCTATTATTTCAATCCTGATACAGCAACAAGCCCATGGATATGGACGCGGCCGCAAATCAAGAAAATCGGAAAACACATATTCTGTGAATAGTGAGGTGATTCAATATGCTTCGAGGATTATTAATCGGGCTGCTTACAGTGGCCTTAATCGGAACAGGCTACTGGGGATATAAAGAGCATCAGGAAAAAAACGCCGTATTAATTCATGCAGAAAACAATTACCAGCGGGCTTTTCACGATCTAACCTATCAAGTGGATCAGCTTCATGACAAAATTGGCGAGACACTCGCCATGAATTCAAGAAAATCATTGTCACCGGCGCTGGCGGAAGTTTGGAGAATTACATCGGAAGCGCACAATGATGTCGGCCAGCTTCCGTTAACTCTTTTACCTTTCAATAAAACAGAGGAATTCTTATCAAATATTGGTAAATTTAGTTATCAAACAGCAGTGAGAGATTTAAACAAAGATCCGTTAACGGATCAAGAATATGAAACGTTAAAAAAATTGTATAAAAATGCAAAAGACATACAAGACGAATTGAGAAACGTCCAGCATTTAATCTTAAAAAACAATCTGCGCTGGATGGATGTTGAACTCGCACTAGCATCAGGGCAAAAACAAATGGACAATACGATCATTGATGGATTTAAAACGGTAGAAAAAAATGTTGAAGGCTATTCCGAAACTAATTTCGGTCCAACGGCAACAGCGCTGCAAAAGCCTAAAAAAGGATTTGAACAATTAACTGGAAAGGAAATATCAGAGCAAGAAGCAAAACAAATCGCAAAACGATTTGCCCCTAAAAATGTAGAACGAGTAGATGTAACAACAAATGGTAAAGGATCAAATATTCAGTTTTACAGCATTACTATGCATGATAAAGGAAATAAACATGATGTTTATATGGATATCACGAAAAAAGGCGGTCATTTAATTTATTTATTGCACAACAGAGATATTAAACAACAAAAAATCAGCTTAAATGAAGCATCCAACCGAGCAACGGAATTTTTGAAAAAGCTAAAATTTAAGGATTTAGAGCTTTATGAGAGTGCACAATATGACAACATTGGTGTTTTCACATTTGTTTCTAATTACAAAGGTGTACGTCTATATCCTGATGCAGTTCGTTTAAAGGTAGCGTTGGACAACGGAGAAATTATAGGTTATTCTGGACGTGATTATTTAGCAGCGCACAAAAAAAGAAATTTGCCGAAACCTGCTATTACAAAAGAAGAAGCGAAAAAATCAGTCCATTCTAACGTTGAAATTCAGGAGGATCGATTAGCTGTTGTGACAAATGATGCCGGCGAAGAAGTGCTGTGCTATGAATTTTTAGGAACGATTGACCAAGACACGTACCGCATTTTCATCAACGCAATGGACGGAACGGAAGAAAAAGTGGAAAAATTGCAAAGTGCTGAACCGTTATTCAGAGAAATTTAATCACAAAAAGGGGAGTCGATTTTTAGGCTTTCCCTTTTTTTCATTTCATGCTTTAATAAATGTAGAGCGCTTATTACATTGAAAGAGTGGTAACGTTGATAAAAATTGGTACGATGATCACATTGGAACTTTCTGGCCAAGATCAAATACTAAAATGCAAACTTGTGGACCAAGAAGAAAACATTCTTTATATTGATTTTCCTATAAATAGCAAGACAGGAAAAACTGTTTTCTTAACAGACGGCACCGAGCTCGTTGCAACATTTGTGAACAGCGAAAAAAAACCGTATAAATTTCGTACTAAAGTTCTTGGCAAGAAAAAAGATAACCTCCCGATGATCATGCTTCAGGCACCTGAGTATATGGAGGAGATCCAAAGGCGGCAATTTGTCAGAATCGAGACAGCCGTTGATGTAGCCATACACGCCATTAATCAGGAATTCGCCCCATTTACAACAGTTACAAACGACATAAGTGCTGGCGGCATTTCAATCATTATTCCAAACGGTGTGGACGTACCGCTAAATGAAAATATACATATTTATATGGTGCTCACGTTTATGGACGGAACGATTGAATATTATAAGGTAACAGGGAAGGCGCTCAGAGTTGTGGAAGCGGAACATCATAAGCTCGCTTCCATAGCATTTATCAATATTGATGAAAAGACACAGCAAAAATTGATTCGCTTTTGCTTTGAACAGCAGCTGCAAATGAAAAAGAAAGGAATTTTGAATGAATAATACCGGCAAGGCTGTCCATACTATTTATAAAAAATGGCAAAAGGATGTTTTTTGTGAAGCGCTTTGAACAAATATTGATCAAATTGATCATTATACAATTCATTATGTTAATTGCCGCTCAGCTTTTTTTGCGCCATTCTGAATTGAAGCCATATTTATCAAAAGCCGTGCAATATGAAGGTGTTGGAAACATGTCCATCTCCGAATGGGTGGAAACTATCAGCCGCTAAAAGAGCAGGAAACCCCTGCTTTTCTTTCTGTATTCCAAAAAAATAGATACATATTTTTTGAAACTAGCTAGGAGGTATTATGAGTAAAAAAATTTCCATTGCAATCGACGGTCCGGCAGCTGCCGGGAAAAGCACAGTTGCCAAAAAAATCGCAAAAGATTTAGGCTATACATACATTGATACGGGTGCGATGTACAGAGCTCTCACTTTGAAAGCTTTACAGAATGGCATTTCTTTGGAGGATGAAAAAGCGCTAACCAAGCTTTTGAATGAAATGACGATTGAACTGAAGCCGATAAAAGAAGGTCAGCAAGTGCTAGTAAACGGTGAAGACGTAACGGCGATTATCCGTTCCAATGAAGTAACAAAGCATGTTTCCACTGTTTCCAAACATCCTAATGTGCGGGAGGAAATGGTGAAAAGGCAAAAACAGCTTGCAGGAAACGGCGGCGTTGTCATGGATGGCAGGGATATCGGCACTCATGTGCTGCCGAATGCGGAGTTGAAAATATTTTTAAAAGCTTCTGTAGAGGAAAGAGCAAAAAGAAGGTATGAGGAAAATTTAAGAAAAGGTTTTACATCCGATTTAACACAATTAAAGAAAGAAATTGAAGAAAGAGATAAGCTTGATTCCACGAGGGCAACTGCCCCATTAAAAAAAGCGCCGGATGCCGTCGAAATCGATACAACTTCATTGACGATTGAAGAGGTGGCGGAATTAATTAAAGAATTGGTAAAAGAAAGGCTGTAAGAAATGGGTAAATTTTATCAATTTGCAAAGGCAATTGTTTACTGCTTTATTAAACCGCTCTTTCGGGTCGAAGTGATCGGAAAGGAACATTTTCCAGTGGATGGTGCCGTGCTGCTTTGTTCCAATCATATTAATAATTTGGACCCTCCGACGATTGGTATCGTTTCACCAAGGCAGCTCCGTTTTATGGCAAAAGAGGAGCTGTTTAAAATTCCGGTTTTCAGCCTGATCGTCCGGGCATTGGGGGCGTTTCCGGTGAAAAGGGGCTTTTCCGATCGAGAGGCGTTAAGAACAGGCTTGAAAATATTAAAAGAAAGAGAAGTTTTAGCCATTTTTCCGGAAGGAACGAGAAGCAAAACAGGTGAACTCGGAAAAGGTTTGGCTGGTGCAGGTTTTTTTGCCTTAAGATCAGATTGTGTCGTCTTGCCATGCGCCGTCGTCAGTTCTTACAAACCGTTTCGGAAAACGAAAGTCATTTTCGGCCCAGCCATTGATTTTACATCTTATCGAAACAAAAAAATTTCAGCTGAAGAAGCGACCGATAAAATCATGACAGAAATTAGAAATTTGCTCGAAAAATATAGGTAATCAATGGATTTAACTTGACAAACGGAATTTTTTGTTAGAACTTATAGAAAAGAGGTATTTTTCATTCTATTTAGAGTAGCTTGTGACATACTAAATAGAATGGTACATATTTTGTTGAGTTGCTATGGCTTGACCAAGGAGGTAAATGGTATGGTAGAGGACATCAATCAAGGTGAAGTTTTTGTGCCTGAAGTGGGAGACGTTGTAGAGGGAACTGTAACAAAAGTGGAAGATAAGCAGGTGATTGTTGATATTAAAAATTGCAAACAAATGGGCATCATTCCGATTAGTGAACTGTCTAGTTTGCATATTGAAAAAGCTTCAGATGTTGTAAAGGAAAATGACAAGCTTGAACTAGCGGTCATTAAAGTTGAGGAAGAAGCCGTCATTTTATCGAAAAGCAAAGTGGCTGCGGATAAAGCTTGGGTGGAATTAGAGAGAAAATTTGAAAATAAAGAAGTATTTGAGGCAGAAGTGAAGGATGTCGTAAAAGGCGGTTTAGTGGTAGACCTGGGCGTCCGCGGATTTATTCCTGCTTCATTGGTTGAACCTCACTATGTTGAGGATTTTTCAGATTATAAAGGAAAAACATTGACATTGATGGTTGTGGAGCTAAACCGTGAAAAAAATCGAGTGATTTTGTCTCATCGTGCTGTAGTGGAAAAGGAGCAGGAAGAGAAAAAACAGCAAGTGCTTCAGTCGATTCAGCCTGGTGATGTATTGGAAGGAACAGTCCAACGTTTAGCCGATTTCGGAGCCTTTGTTGACATCGGCGGGATTGACGGTCTTGTACATATTTCTCAGATCTCTCATGCTCATGTAGATAAACCGTCAGATGTGCTTCAAGAAGGCGAAAAGGTAAAAGTGAAAGTTTTGTCTGTCGATCGGGATAATGGACGGGTTTCACTATCGATTAAAGAAACATTGCCTGGTCCATGGGAAAACATTTCTGAAAAAATCAAATCCGGTGATGTTGTCGAAGGAACTGTACAACGCCTCGTCTCATTCGGAGCTTTTGTAGAAGTTTTACCTGGAGTAGAAGGTCTTGTCCATATATCGCAAATTTCTAAAAAACATATAGGCACTCCTCAAGAAGTATTAGAAGAAGGACAAAAGGTAAAAGTAAAAGTGCTTGATGTAAACGAAGAAGAGAAACGGATTTCCTTAAGCATAAAGGAATTGGAAGATGATGGATCCGGTAGTGAAGAAGATTTTCGCAAATATCGTCCGAAAGAGGAATCGACAGGATTTCAACTAAGCGAAATGATCGGAGAGCAATTAAATAAATTAAAATAAAGACAAAGGCGATTATCACGAGCTGCCCCTTGTCAAGGTGACGGCGGAATAAAAAATGATCTAAGCGGCTTTATCTCTATATTCCATAGGGCTGAGGCCGTTTAGTCGTTTTATGAGGGTAATTTGTATCGATTGCCAGTCCTCAAACGAAATCTACGTTTCGCATTTGAGCGTTCTCCATAAAGACTCCATAAGCACCGCCCAGCATATAACGAGCTGTTTTATCATCTTCTCCACTGCTGTTCTTTTCATAAATCCTTGAGAATGATACGATCCATCCTCGCTGTAATAAGCTGTTATTGTTCGAAGCCTCGCCTAGTATATAGCTTCCATATCACTTCAATAAGCTGTATTTTGAGTTCTGCAGTATCGGTTCTATTTTTGCTAAGCTGCTCTATATCGTGATTATATGTGCGAACAAAATTCTTCGCTGCTTTTAATAAGCAAGCGATACGTCCGTTTTGCGTTCGTATCTCCATTAAAAATCAAAACTTGTGCAGATAAACAAGTGATACATCCAGCCTGAATTCATTAGCCCACAATTTTTTTGCAGAAAAACTCCCTCCTAAAAAACAAATAATGATTTAGAAGCCTTTTTTTATGAAAAGAAATTATACGGACATTCTGCCATTAAACAGATCGGCTTATGAGTTCTAAAAAAATAGCGAAAATTCCTTTCTTGACGGGCAGTGAAATGTTTACATTTTCCTCTCACAGCAATCCATCAGCAATCAATTCTCCCACAGCCTTTTAACTGCTTTTTATACGCTTTTAGCTTTGATTTTAAAATTTGTACGGTTAGCATCCATAAATTTTTCACATAATGGAAATAGTAGGAGGTTGGAGATGGAAGGAATATATTATTATTGGTTCATGTGGATAATTTGGGTAATTGTAACATTTTGGCTTCCAAAAACGGATGCTCGTTTTTGGCTCTCCTTTTTTATATTGTTAAATATTTTAGGAAGTGCAACGTTTATACACTTTACACAAATACATGTTGGTTTTTCGTATATCTTATTTGCTTTGCTTAGTTTTTTCATCTTGTATAGAACTAAGCGTTTATTTTATTCATTATTTTCCGTTTTGATCATTACGGTTGCCTATGCAGGAGTCAAGCTGTTTTATTTATTTGATCCTGTCTGGTTTTTACTTGACGTTCAGATGTATTTATCTATATTAGGAGTCATTTTATCCAATATGCTGAGCAAAGATTTTTTTGAAGGAATGGCATTTTTTATATTGGGATCTTGTTACGGAGAAGCTCTTTTTTCGTCTGCAGTTTATTCTTATTATCGGCCGATTGTAATAGGCGACTTTCCTTTTCTTGATATGCTGTCAATCGGAATCTTTTCATTGCTCATATGGGCGTCATTCAAAACATTCGCTGCTTCTTTAGAACATATATTCAAAAAACATGCAAGGGAGAGGCAAGGGTCATGAATGAATACACGCTTCCTATTTTTTATGGTGTCTTCGTAGGTGTGTTAGCCCGTCTTTTTATGCTAAAAACCGATTATCGCCAATATCCAACATATTTGCACGGAAAAATTATTCATATCGCACTTGGATTTATAGCGGCGGGACTCGGCACGATTGCTGTTCCGGCCATAATGGAAAAGGAGTTTACTGCCATTACTTTTTTAACGTTGGCTGCATCGCAGTTTCGCGAAGTCCGCAACATGGAAAGAAATACACTGTCAGAGCTCGATCAATATGAGCTTGTTCCTCGGGGAAGTACATATATTGAAGGAATTGCAATCGCCTTTGAAAGCAGAAATTATTTAGTGATTTTCACATCTTTATTTGTTACGCTTGCTTATTTAATCTTTGGCTTTTGGATGGCTCTTGTGATGACGGTCGTTTGCTTTATCATTTCTAAAGTGTTAATGTCTGGAGGCACATTGAAAGATATTGTTGACATTCAATATGTAAAGCCGCATTTTGACGGTGCAGGCTTGTATGTCGATGACATTTATATTATGAATATCGGCATCCCGGAAAAACGTGAACTAGTTTTAAAATATGGCATGGGGTTTATTTTGACACCAAAATCATTTGATGCGAGAACAACGATTGCCAACATCGGACAACGTCAGGCGATTCTCCATGATGTCTCAACTGCGCTGGGCGTAAACCGCGATGCGGGTGAACCATCTTTAGTCCCATTGGCAAAACGAGATCTTGAGGATGGAAGAGTCGGCGTGTTTGTGCTTCCTCAAAAACATGATTTGGATATCGCCATTCGAGTGATCAGCAACGTGCCAACGCTTGAAAATGCCATTCGCATGCCGACGGAGTCGAAGGCAAATAGGAAAGGTGAGAAAAAACGATGGTTTTAGAGAAAGCGGTTTTAGCGGTCGTTACGACAAATGAGAAAAAAATAAAAGGCGGTGCACCTGTTTTTATTTGTGATAACCAAAACGAAATGGATTCGATTGCAAAAAATTTAGAAGCGATTCTAGATGGAATTGCTCATGCCATAAGCGAGGAAATATATATCATTGTGAAACATTTTTAAGGCAGTTGTTCAATTTCATAAACTGCTATATAATAGGGTAGTTGGAAAAAAGCTTGGTAAAAAACTTCCGGGGCATGCCGAAAAAGGAGTTAGGCGCGAAAACATGCTGCGATTTCTTGAAGGCGTAGCCCCTTTAACATTATACATAGTGAAAAATGTGATGAGTTTTAAATTAGGAAGGAAGTTTTAGTATGCCGAAACCTGTTGTGGCTATTGTCGGTCGACCAAATGTCGGCAAATCGACGATTTTTAATCGAATTGTCGGTGAACGTATTTCAATTGTAGAAGATATACCTGGTGTTACCCGTGACCGTATTTATGCACCTTGTGAATGGCTGAATTTCCAATTTAACTTGATCGATACAGGTGGAATTGAAATTGGGGATGAACCGTTTCTAGCACAAATTCGCCATCAGGCGGAGATTGCGATTGAAGAAGCGGATGTAATTATTTTCATTACTAACGGTCGAGAAGGCGTAACTCCCGCTGATGAAGAAGTTGCAAAAATATTGTACCGCTCAAACAAACCCGTTGTCCTTGCCGTCAATAAAATGGACAACCCGGATATGAGGGAAAATATATATGAATTTTATTCTCTTGGCTTTGGAGAACCGTACCCGATATCAGGAGCGCATGGGCTCGGACTGGGAGATCTTTTGGATGCAGTATGCAAACATTTTCCAAAACTCCAATCAGAAAATGATGATGAAGGCATCATTAAATTTTCTTTGATTGGCCGACCAAATGTCGGCAAATCTTCCTTAGTAAATGCTATTTTAGGAGAAGAAAGAGTGATTGTCAGCGAAATTGCTGGAACAACACGAGACGCTATTGACACTAAGTTTACGTATAACAAGCAGGAGTTTGTCATCATTGATACAGCTGGCATGAGAAAAAAAGGAAAAATTTATGAGACAACAGAAAAATACAGTGTTTTGCGGGCGCTTAAAGCGATTGAACGCTCTGACGTAGTGTTAGTTGTTTTAAATGCAGAGGAAGGAATTATTGAACAAGACAAGCGAATTGCTGGCTACGCCCATGAAGCCGGGAAAGCCGTTGTCATTGTAGTAAACAAATGGGATGCAGTGGAAAAAGATGAAAGAACGATGAGAGAGTTTGAAAAAGATATTCGCGATCAATTTTTATTTTTAGACTATGCGCCAATCGTCTTTTTGTCTGCAAAAACGAAGAAAAGATTGCACACATTAATGCCTCAAATTATTCTTGCCAGCGAGAATCATGCGATGCGTGTCCAAACAAACGTATTGAATGATGTGATCATGGATGCCGTTGCTATGAATCCGACTCCAACGGACCACGGTACGAGATTAAAAATCTATTATGCAACACAAGTTTCTGTTAAACCGCCTACATTTGTCATATTTGTAAATGATCCGGAGCTTCTTCATTTTTCATATGAACGTTTTTTGGAAAATCGTATTCGCGATGCATTCGGGTTTGAAGGAACCCCTATTAAAATCATTGCGAGAAAAAGAAGATAAATAAAAGGAAGTGAGTAATTTGGCGAAGGTGGCAATATTGGGAGCTGGAAGCTGGGGAACAGCGCTTGCAATTGTTCTTTGCGACAATGGTCATGAAGTGCATCTTTGGGGACATCGGAAAGAACATATAGAAGCGATCAATCGTACAAAAAAAAATGAGAAATATTTGCCAAATGTCCCATTGCCGGACAATTTAACCGGATTTTATTCCTTAAAGGATGCGGTTGAAAATGTGGAAACGATTGTCTTGGCAGTCCCGACAAAAGCGATAAGAGAAGTGCTGAGTCAATTAAGAGAAGCCATTGATCGGCCGGTTTTAATTGTCCATGTTTCAAAAGGGATTGAGCCGGGTTCATTAAAAAGAATTTCCGAAATTATTGAAGAAGAAATGCCTCCTCACCTTTTGAAGGACGTAGTTGTATTATCAGGTCCAAGCCATGCGGAAGAAGTGTCTTTGAGACAGCCGACAACAGTGACTTCTGCGAGCAAAAATATTCAAGCAGCAAAATTTGTTCAAGATTTATTTATTAACCGCTATTTTCGTGTGTATACGAATCCGGATATAATCGGGGTTGAAATTGGAGGAGCGCTGAAAAACATTATTGCTTTAGCTGCCGGAATCAGCGACGGCCTTGGATACGGGGACAATGCGAAGGCTGCTTTAATAACTAGAGGATTGGCGGAAATTTCAAGATTAGGCTGTAAAATGGGTGCCAATCCATTAACGTTTTCTGGTCTTGCCGGAATCGGCGACTTAATTGTCACTTGCACAAGTGTGCATTCCCGCAATTGGCGTGCCGGCCATTTGCTAGGAAAGGGCAAAAAACTAGATGAAGTTTTAGAAAGCATGGGAATGGTTGTCGAAGGAGTAAGAACAACAAAAGCAGCTAAACAGCTTTCTGAAAAATATTCAGTAAAAATGCCGATTGCCAATGTCCTTTATGAAGTGCTGTTTCACGAAAAAGATCCGAAAGAAGCAGTCGAAGCGCTTATGGCGAGAGTTAAAACGCATGAAATGGAAGATCTTGTGAACATATTAGAAAATCGAAATGAAGAACTGTAGCACATTTCCCAGCTGCTTCAGTTTTTTTTTGAATTCGATTCTTATATGGAAAACAATTGCGTGAAAAAGAGCATATGTTAAAATGATTGGTAGGAATAGAAGGAGTGGATCACAATGTCAGAAGGTCTAATGAAAATGTGGATTGCCCTCACAGCGATGGCCTTTATGTTTATCGCGGTCTTTTCCATATACTTGAGCCGTTTTAAACTAAAAGGATTTTTGAAATCTATCACAGCAGTGATTGCTTATTTTTTTATGATTTTAGCAGGAATTATCATTTTTTTCGTAGTCTTTTCCGGACCGACAAGCGAGTAGGCAAAGTGAGGAAGACGAGGATGAACAAGAAAAGCATAATGAAATCTTTCATCTCTATCATGTTTGTTTTGCTTTTATCTGGATGTTTATACCCAGAAGAACGATTACATAAAAATGAAATACCTTATGAAGCGCAAATACAATCCGTGCAAAAAGCAGTAGAACAATATAAGGCTGATACGGAAGGGCTTTTGCCGATTAAAACGAGAGACAAATCAACGCCTATTTATGAAAAATACCCTATTGATTTCAATCTGTTGATTCCTGAATATTTGCCTGAGCCCCCTGGCGCCGCGTTTGAAAATGGAGGCATTTACTTATATGTTTTAGTCGATGTGGAAAAAAATCCAACCGTAAAGCTGATCGATTTACGAATAGCAGAGGCGATCCGTGAACTAAAGATGAGGATCAATGCTCATGAATATCCTCCTTATGAAAAGCAAATAGCGAAAAATGTATTTACACTGAACTATAAAAAGCTAGGATTAAAAGAGCCTCCTCATGTGAAGAGTCCGTACTCAGGGGAAAATCTTCCGCTTGTGATCGACAACAATCGAGAAGTTTATGTTGATTACAGCTTAGATTTATACCGTGCCATAAAGGAATCAAAAAGATCATTCAAAGAGGGGGAAGATATCCGTCATTTGCTAGTAGAAAACTCCCCGTTCGTCCCTGCATTTTCCCTTCCATATACTGTGAATGAAAAAAATGAACCGGTATTTTTAATAAAATAAGTCATGAACCTTTTTCTTAAGAATACAATTTAAGAGAAAGGTTCTTTTCTTTTTGGAAGAAATTCTTTTTTTACAGTCATAACTAGATAGGACAACATCATAAATATGTAATGACTAAAGAATTGTAAATGTATGGATGTTATAAGACTTGAAAGTCGGGAGGGAATCACTTGGAAAAGGTAGATATTTTCAAAGACATTGCAGAGCGAACTGGCGGCGATATTTATCTAGGGGTCGTTGGTGCAGTTAGAACCGGTAAATCAACATTCATAAAAAAGTTTATGGAATTAGTTGTTCTTCCCAATATTGAAAATGAAGCGGATAAAGCACGTGCTCAAGATGAGCTCCCTCAGAGCGCAGCAGGCAAAACCATTATGACAACGGAGCCAAAGTTTGTCCCGAATCAAGCGGTCACCGTCCATGTTGATGAAGGCCTTGATGTCAATATAAGATTAGTAGATTGCGTAGGATATACAGTGCCTGGTGCAAAGGGATACGAAGATGAAAATGGGCCGAGAATGATCAACACTCCATGGTATGAGGAGCCGATCCCGTTTCATGAAGCAGCGGAAATTGGCACCCGCAAGGTTATTCAAGACCACTCAACAATCGGTGTAGTCGTCACAACAGACGGTTCAATCGGCGAAATTCCTAGAAAAGATTACGTAGAAGCGGAAGAACGAGTAATTGAAGAGTTAAAAGAAGTCGGAAAACCATTTATTATGATTATTAATTCTGTGCATCCTCATCATCCGGATACGGAGGCTTTAAGAAAAGAATTAAATGAAAAATATGATATTCCAGTTCTTGCTATGAGCGTGGAAAGCATGAGGGAAATTGATGTAACGAATGTATTGAGAGAAGCGCTTTTCGAATTTCCAGTCTTGGAAGTCAATGTGAATTTGCCCAGCTGGGTGATGGTGCTGAGAGAAGATCATTGGCTTCGCACGAGCTATCAAGAAACGGTGAAGGAAACAGTAAAAGATATCAAACGTCTGCGTGATGTCAATCAAGTTGTCCAGCAGTTCAGTGAGTATGATTTTATTGAGCGGGCTGGACTAGCTGGTATTCAAATGGGCCAAGGGATTGCGGAGATCGATTTGTTTGCGCCGGATGAGCTGTACGATCAAATTTTAAAAGAAGTTGTCGGTGTTGAAATACGCGGGAAGGATCATCTGCTTGAGCTCATGCAAAATTTTGCACACGCTAAGGCGGAATACGATCAAGTAGCTGATGCTTTAAAAATGGTAAAACAGACAGGTTACGGCATAGCAGCACCGGCTTTATCAGATATGAGTCTGGATGAACCGGAAATTATCCGCCAAGGATCGAGATTCGGCGTCCGGCTCAAAGCAGTCGCACCTTCCATTCATATGATTAAAGTAGATGTTGAATCTGAATTTGCGCCGATCATTGGCACAGAAAAACAAAGTGAAGAGCTTGTTCGTTATTTAATGCAAGATTTTGAAGAAAATCCTTTGTCCATATGGAATTCCGATATATTCGGAAGAAGCTTAAGCTCGATCGTCAGAGAAGGAATACAGGCAAAATTGTCGTTGATGCCTGAAAATGCCCGCTACAAATTAAAAGAAACATTGGAAAGAATCATCAACGAGGGGTCAGGCGGGCTCATAGCAATCATATTATAAAAGATCAAAAGGTCAAAAACAACGGTTTTTGGCCGTTGTTTTTTTAACAAGGGGGCAAACGAGTGAGCCCTGTTTTTTTGACAAGAAGTTCTGCCCTGCGTTTTCCGGCCTTTGAAAAGACACATCATTTTTTTTAAAAGGTTAAACAACTTAGCGAAAAAACCGAATTTGAAGGTATTCGTACTGAAATAATTTTATTAGGCGGCGGAAGCTGTCGCTTTTCGATGCGTTTTGTTCAATATCTTCCAGTCGAAAAGGTTTGAAATTTGTCTTAGAATTTTCCGTAATGCTTTTAATGTGTTTCAATTGGTAGTAAACAACATTGTTTGATTCGAATAAATAGAGGGCCAAATAATCAGTTTTTACTTCAAGCAGCAAACCGCTTTTGCTTTCAGGGCCGCCTCTATTCACCTTAATAATATGAAAACGGCTTGTTTCTCCATGTAAGTAAAGTGCGTAATTGTGAACAAAACCATCGTAATTTTGTGTGCAAATAACACCTGTCAGCCATTTTAAATATTGCTCCACGTCTAAATATTGTTCAATTTCTTCAGAAAATTGGGACGAAATGCTTGTATTAACAAAATAAATAAATTGTTCGAACTTACTAAAATCGTCATTTTCCCCGTATTTTAGCTCATATCCTTGTGATAAGCTTTTTTTACCTTTTGGTCTAAATCGCTGTATAACGAAAAACTAGCATCACCATCTATTGCATAAAAAATTGGGCCTTTAGGCAGTTTTCTTTTTGCTAAAAAATCTTCATTGACGGATTCTTGGCGTAAATAAATGCCTTGATGGATTCCATTGATCGATAAAAGGGTGAATTTTGTTTCGGGGACGTATACTCCTATGCGGTCAAAAAAATAAAAAGAAAGCTTATTGCGAATCAGTGAAGGATCAAAATATTCCGCATTTAAATGAAATTCCTTTTCGTTATTGTATTTTGAAGGACGGTAATATTTTATAAAAAAAGATTTTTTTCGCTTTCCTAGTATGAGAGCCACGATACATTATATCCCCATCGATCTTCTTCTTCCCTAAATAAACCATGACGGGAACTCCGTCTTCATCCCATTTATTTTTTCATAAAAAAAGAAAATCTTTCGGATGAATGTATAAGGAAATTTTCTCCAAGTCTTTTTCCATTTGATCCCTCTTTTCACTGTTTTTCATTTAAATAGTATGAATGTGGATAAAACATGCCACTGTTGGTAAACGCACATTTTTTTTACGATTTAAAAGTCCAAACGAATTAATGTAAAGACACAGATGCTATACAAAATAAAAGGGGAGGGCAGAATAGTGATTTCCGAAAAAGTGATTAAAGAAGCATTTCATAGCGGGGAAGAAAAGGGTTGAAACATTTTTATTTCCAAGAACCTGAAGGAAGAAGAAGATCGGATAAAACAAGCGGCAGCCGGGATTTTAAACATACGAAAAGAAAAAGAATTCGGCGCTTTGAAAACGGAAATATGTGGGAGCTGCGTTTTCAAATGATGGAAGGGTTGACTGCTCATGCAGTCTCCCTATATTGTTTTGGCGAACTTTTTGCCAAATCGATTGAAAAATGACTGAAATTAATAGAATTGTGCTTGATTCTGCCATTATTGTTATGATAATCTTTTTACAGAAATTCTTCTCTCATAAGGATGAATCATCCTTTGCAACCAATTTGAAAATGAAAAACTGTTGAAATGAAATATTGTTTCATTTATGATAAGCTAGTCACCAACTTCTTGTTGTTGCATGTATAGAATTCTTAAAAGCTGTGAAGAAATGTATAATAGCTGGATTTTCATGAAACTTTTTTGGGAGGAGGTGAAACATTAAATGAACAAAACAGAATTAATCAACGCTGTAGCAGAAGCTAGCGAATTATCCAAAAAGGATGCAACGAAAGCTGTAGATGCTGTTTTCGATACAATTTTAGAATCTTTGAAAAAAGGTGACAAAGTTCAACTCATCGGTTTTGGAAACTTTGAAGTGCGTGAGCGTTCAGCGCGCAAAGGTCGCAATCCTCAAACTGGTGAAGAAATTGAAATTCCGGCAAGCAAAGTGCCTGCGTTTAAACCAGGCAAAGCTCTTAAAGATGCAGTTGCTGGCAAGTAATGAAATGAACGCACACAATTAAGAAATGAGTAGCGACTACATATGCTCGCTGCATTTCTTCACAGAATAAGCCCCTTTTTGGGGCTTTTCCTATTTAGGCGAGATTGTTCAAAGGTTTTATTGAAAAGATTTCTGTTCTATTTGCGGGAAAGGAAGCTTCATTTTGCTTTTTTTTCATTAATTGTGCTAGAATCGGTATGAATGAATGACAATAGGAGGAGCCGAGTATGCCAAAAATTAATAAAGAGCAAATAGAACAGGCAGTACGTTTAATTATAGAAGCTATAGGGGAGGATCCTAATAGGGAAGGATTGGCTGATACACCTAAGCGGGTTGCCAATATGTATGAGGAAATTTTTTCAGGTATAAATCAGGATCCTAAAGAATATTTTCAAACCGTATTTGAAGAGGATCATGAAGAGCTTGTTTTAGTAAAGGATATTCAATTTTTTTCAATGTGCGAACACCATCTAGTTCCTTTTTTCGGTAAAGTACATATTGCATACATACCAAAAGGCGGCAAAGTGACTGGACTAAGCAAACTAGCCCGCGCTGTTGAAGCGGTTGTAAAAAAACCACAGCTGCAAGAACGGATTACATCAACGATTGCCGACAGCATAGTCGAATCATTGGATCCTCACGGTGTGATGGTTGTTGTTGAAGCGGAGCATATGTGCATGACAATGCGCGGAGTGAAAAAGCCTGGATCAATCACTGTAACGTCAGCAGTCAGAGGATGTTTTTTGAATGATGCTGCGGCAAGAAGCGAAGTGTTGTCATTAATAAAAAAATAAACGGTAGGTGTTGATAGATGAATCCGAATCAAAATGATTATGTGGTTATTAAAGCAATTGAAGATGGCGTCAATGTGATTGGTTTGACAAGAGGTTCCGATACTAGGTTCCACCATTCCGAAAAGCTTGATAAAGGAGAAGTAATGATTGCTCAATTTACGGAACACACTTCTGCCATTAAAATTCGCGGCAAGGCGCTTATTCAAACAAGCTATGGAGAGATTGAGAGCGGCGAGAGAAAATAAGCAGGATTTCTGCTTTTACTTTTTCGACAAAGCCTAATGAAAAAATGTGGTTATGATATAATAAAATTTGTAAATGTTAGTATAGAGATATATGGGGGACAAGGGTGATAATGATGGAAATCTATCAAAAGCTGGAGCAAATAAAACGTTCGCTAGACCAATATTTTTCACATCCTGTGCTTAAACAATATATTCAAAAGCCTGTAATTGATGAAGACAAGCTGCTATTGTTTTACGCGCTTTTTGAAGAAGCGGAAATAGCAGATGAAAAGAAGGAAAAATATGTTGTGACCGCCATGCTTGTTCAATCAGCCCTTGATACCCATGATTTAGTAACGACAACGGAATGTGAAAATAAGAAGCTTTTTGTTGAAAGACAATTAAATGTTATTGCAGGTGATTATTTCAGCGGACTATATTATTTTATTCTTTCTGAAATTCAAGACTTGAAAATGGTTCGTGCGCTTGCAACCGCGATTAAAGAAATTAATGAGCATAAAATTCGTCTTTACGACCGAAGCTGCCAGTCGATTGAAGCAATAGTCGAAAGCATCGTCATTGTGGAAACCGCGTTATTTCAACGGATCGGAGAGCATTTTCAAATTGAGACGTGGCCGGAAATTTCCAAAACATATTTAACATATAAACGTTTATGTGAAGAAAAACATAAATACGATAAAAATAGCCAGTCCGTTTTAACACAATTTCAAAAGAAATCTAAAAGCCCGATTGATTTAGTTGGAACTTTCATAGAATGCTGCAATCATTATTTCTGGGAAATTAATAAACTGTTGGAAAAAAGTCTGAAATATTCGCCTGCCGTAAAACAATTTATTATGAACCGAATTCATGTATTACGGTTTTCGCATATGATAGTGGAGGAAGGTTAAAAAATGCAGCAATCGAAAGAAGAACGTGTGCACCGCGTATTTGAAAAAATTTATAAAAATTATGACCGGATGAATTCTGTGATCAGCTTTAATCGTCATATTGCATGGCGAAAAGAAACGATGCGGAGAATGAATGTGAAAAAAGGTTCCTACGCACTCGATGTTTGCTGCGGAACGGGGGACTGGACGCTTGCGCTCGGGGAAGCAGTCGGGCAAAACGGAAAGGTCATAGGACTTGATTTTAGCCAAAATATGTTAAGCATCGGTGAGGAAAAGGCAAAGGAAAGACAATTTTCCAATATTTCATTTATTCACGGCAATGCGATGGATTTGCCGTTTCCTGAAAACGAGTTTGATTATGTGACCATCGGGTTTGGCCTCAGAAATGTTCCTGATTATATGCAGGTTCTATCGGAAATGTACCGCGTATTGAAACCCGGAGGAATGGTAGTTTGTTTGGAGACATCACAGCCGACCTTGATTGGCTTCAAACAGCTTTACTATTTTTATTTTCGCTTTATCATGCCTTTATTCGGCAAGATATTTGCTAAAAGCTATGAAGAATATTCTTGGCTGCAGGAGTCCGCGCGTCAATTTCCTGGCATGAAAGAGCTGAAAAAAATGTTCGAGCAAACTGGTTTTATAAATGTAGAAGTGAAGCCATTTACAGGCGGTGTTGCAGCAATGCACTTAGGTTATAAACCGAAATTGGAAACAAAGGTGAAATAAATGAAGTTAAAATCATTCTATTCCTTTTTAACAAAAGACCTTGAAGTGATTGAAAATGAATTGCTGTCTTCCGTACAAACAAAAGATCCGTTAATACGTGAAGCCGGGATTCATCTTCTTCAAGCAGGGGGAAAACGGATTCGCCCTGTTTTTGTATTGTTGTCAGGAATGTTCGGAGATTATAACATTGACCGTATGAAACCGGTTGCCGTCGCTTTAGAGCTGATTCACAGCGCCTCATTGGTACACGATGACGTCATCGACAATGCTGAGCTGCGAAGAGGAAAACCAACAGTTAATGCAAAATGGGACAATCGCATTGCCATGTATGTTGGAGATTACTTATTCGCACGGGCTCTTGAAATCATAACAGAGCTGGACGAGCCGCTTATTCACCGAGTTCTTTCGAAAGCTCTTGTTGAACTCTGTTTAGGAGAAATCGAACAAATCAACGATAAATACAATTTTGATCAGTCTTATCGGACGTATGTCAAACGAATTAAAAGAAAAACAGCTTTATTAATTGCTGTCAGCTGCCAATTGGGCGCTCTTGCCTCCGGCGCTCCAGAATCCGTTTGTAAAAAGCTTTATTTGTACGGTTATTATGTTGGAATTTCGTATCAAATTATTGACGATCTTTTAGATTTTATCTCTACGGAAGAAGAGCTTGGAAAACCAGTTGGGAGCGATTTACTTCAAGGAAACATTACCCTTCCTGTTTTGTTTGCCATGCAAAATGAGGAATTAAGAAAAAAAATTGTCAAAATCAATAATCAAACAACTGCTGAAGAAATCAAACCGATTATTTATGAAATTAAAAAATCAAGAGCAATCGAACAGTCGATGAATATTAGTGACCGCTATTTGCAGAAGAGCTTTCATCAATTGGAAGGCCTCAAGCACGGGAAAGCGCGAACTTCGCTATACAATATTGCCAAATATATTGGAAAAAGGAAATTTTAGTTTGCGTAACCGCTTTAATAATGATACTATTTTCTTGTGGATTTTGTACTTATACATAATGAAATTTTCGAGGTGGATGTGTTGATGGAAAAGACGTTTTTAATGGTAAAGCCTGATGGTGTACAACGACAGCTAATTGGACAAATCGTTTCAAGATTTGAGCAAAAAGGGCTGAAGCTTATCGGTGCAAAATTAATGAAAATCTCTGAAGAATTGGCCCAGCAGCATTATGGAGAACATAAAGAAAAGCCTTTTTTCAATGAGCTCGTTCAATTCATCACATCAGGACCGGTTTTTGCAATGGTTTGGGAAGGCGAAAATGCAATCGAAATTGCCCGTCAAATGATGGGAAAAACCAATCCAAAGGATGCCCTTTCTGGAACAATTCGCGGCGATTTTGGTTTAACAGTAGGGAAGAATGTAATTCACGGTTCAGATTCACCTGAAAGCGCTGAGCGGGAAATTCAATTGTTTTTTAAAGCTGAAGAGCTTGTAGAATATGACCGTGAAATTGATGCATGGATCTATTAACATCTGACCCTAATCAAACAATGGTTTGATTAGGGTTTTCTACATTACATTCGGGGGAAGATCGGAAAGTGACAGATAAGGACTATGTTGCATTTATCGAAAAGATAAAAAGAAAAAGCGGGATTGACCTGTCGTTATATAAAGAGACTCAAATGAAAAGAAGATTAAAATCATTGTATGAAAAAAAAGGATTTCAATCCTTTCAAGAGTTTTTTTTAGCTATGGAAAAGGACAAATGTTTATACAATCTGTTTTTAGATCGAATGACGATTAATGTTTCTGAATTTTTTCGCAACTATCAGCGCTGGAACATCCTTGAAAAAAAATTGCTTCCGCGTTTGCTGAATGGTAAAAAACATATAAAAGTTTGGAGCGCTGCGTGCTCAACGGGAGAAGAACCTTACACAATTGCGATGATTTTAGCACAGAATTCGCTATTGGAAGCCTCATATATTTTAGCAACAGATATAGATGAACAAGCGATTAAAACAGCACAAATTGGAATTTATCCGGAAAGAGCGCTAAAAGAAGTACCTCTTGAATATAAAACTAATTATTTTCAGCAAGAAGGCTCTTTCTATCATGTAAAAGAAGACATTAAACGCTCGGTTACTTTTCGAAAACATAATTTGCTGTCAGATCGTTTTGAAACAGATTTTGATTTGATCGTATGCCGAAACGTCCTCATTTATTTTACTGAGTCTGCGAAAAAAGAACTTTATGAAAAATTCAGCAAGTCGCTTAGACGAAACGGGATTTTATTTGTTGGCAGCACAGAGCAAATTTTCACTCCGGAAAAATATGGATTAAAAACGATCGAAACGTTTTTTTATACACGATTGTAGCAATAGCAAAGATCTTTCTATTCAAACAAAAAATCTTATGGTATAGTTACGTAAAAGCATAAAAGCATAAAAGCGTTAAAGTGTTATGGGAAGGAGTTTGCTAGTATGAGATATTTGACAGCAGGGGAATCTCACGGCCCGCAATTAACGACGATTATAGAAGGAGTTCCGGCAGGGCTTCCTCTAACGAAAGAAGACATCAATATTGAGCTTGCAAGAAGACAGAAAGGCTATGGCCGCGGTCGAAGAATGCAAATCGAAAAAGACCAGGTGCAAATTCTAGGCGGAGTGCGCCATGGCGAAACGCTAGGATCACCAATAGCGCTAGTTGTAGAAAATAAAGACTTTGCCCATTGGACGAAAATTATGGGGGCAGAGCCGATTTCCGAATCGGAGAAAGCGGAAATGAAACGAAAAATTACGAGACCTCGCCCAGGCCATGCCGACTTAGTCGGGGCGATCAAATACGGACATCGTGATATGCGCAACGTGCTTGAACGCTCTTCTGCCCGGGAAACAACTGTCAGGGTGGCAGCAGGAGCTGTTGCGAAGAAAATTTTGTCTGAACTCGGCATTCAAGTGGCAGGACATGTCATTGAAATTGGCGGTGTCCGTGCGCAAAAATTGGACTATTCGACGCTTGCTGAGTTGAAGGAAAAGACAGAGAACTCACCTGTGCGTTGTTTAGATGAAAATGCGGCTCAGCAAATGATGAAGGCGATCGACGAAGCAAAAGAAAAGGGTGATTCCATCGGCGGCATCGTTGAGGTGATTGTTGAAGGAATGCCGCCTGGTGTCGGCAGCTATGTTCATTGGGACAAAAAGCTGGATGCCAAAATAGCGCAAGCGATCGTAAGCATCAACGCGTTTAAAGGGGTTGAATTCGGCTTGGGATTTGAAGCGGGACGGAGTTTTGGCAGCGAAGTTCATGATGAAATCCTTTGGAGCGAAGAGAAAGGATACTATCGCAAAACAAACAATCTGGGAGGCTTTGAGGGCGGCATGACGACCGGAATGCCCATCGTCGTCAGAGGAGTCATGAAGCCAATTCCAACACTGTACAAGCCTTTGCAAAGCGTTGACATTGATACGAAAGAGCCTTTTTTGGCGAGCATTGAACGATCGGATAGCTGCGCAGTCCCGGCTGCAAGTGTTGTGGCGGAGGCAGTTGTTGCATGGGAACTAGCCAAAGCGATCGTTGAACAGTTTGGTCTTGATCGCATTGACCTTATTCGGGAAAATATCGAACGTATGAAACAATATGCGAGGGAATTTTAATGGAACAGATGATGATTCAAACGAAAAGTCGCCCGTATCCAGTTTTTTTAGGAGACGGAATTATCGATAATGTCGGAGAATATCTTCTGTCTGTTTGCAATAATCCTTCGAAAATTTTGATCATTACTGACCAAACAATCAAGGATCTGTATGGCGGAAAATTAGAGTCGGTATTAAAAGCATTCGATTTGGACGTATTGACATGTGTTGTTCCGAGCGGCGAAAAGTCTAAATCATTTGAAACGTACTATAAATGCTTGACCTTTGCTTTAGAAAACAATCTGGACAGAGAATCCGTGATCATTGCTTTTGGCGGCGGCGTAGTGGGTGATTTAGCTGGCTTTGTAGCTGCAACATTTATGAGAGGAATTCCGTTCATTCAAGTGCCGACGACCCTTTTGGCTCATGACAGTGCTGTCGGGGGAAAGGTGGCCATTAACCATCCGCTCGGAAAAAATATGATCGGGGCTTTTCATCAGCCTCATGCCATTATTTATGATACACAGTTTTTAAAAACACTGCCTCTTCTAGAAATCCGCTCAGGATTTGCGGAAGTGGTGAAGCACGGCTTCATCAATGATCGTTCATTTGTTGAAAATTTAATGAAAACGATCCATTCGTTGAATCATGTAACAAGCGAA
Organism: Aeribacillus sp. FSL W8-0870; assembly: GCF_037963755.1. Lineage (NCBI taxonomy): Bacteria > Bacillati > Bacillota > Bacilli > Caryophanales > Bacillaceae > Aeribacillus > Aeribacillus sp. FSL W8-0870. The sequence goes on along the minus strand of NZ_CP150165.1, from coordinate 2,610,597 downwards.
CAACTGCAATGGTTTATACGAAAGGGAATTGAAGTGAAAGCAGAAATTGTCGCTGAAGATGAAAGAGAAACGGGAAAAAGGGCGTTTTTAAACTTCGGTCATACTCTCGGCCATGCGCTCGAAGCGGAGTTAGGTTACGGGAAGATTTCCCACGGAGATGCCGTTGCATGCGGCATGCTGTTTGCTCTATGGCTGAGTGAAAAGATATTCCGCAAAGATTTTCAATATAAATCGATCAAAAATTGGTTTAACGAAATCGGCTTTCCCGTCAAAATCGATGAAACCATTCAAACCGAATCGCTTCTCGAACGAATGAAAAAAGACAAAAAAACGGTACATAGCCAGATTCGTTTTGTACTTCTCGAGGATATCGGCAATCCGGTACTTAAGACGTTTGACACGCATACATTATATTCATTTCTTAATGAGTGGAGAACGGAGGGATGCGTTTGATAAGAGGTGTTAGAGGGGCCATCACCGTTTCGGAAAATAATGAAGAACAGATTGTTGAAAGCACGGAGAGGCTCTTAAGGGAGATGATTCGATTAAACAACATTGCCCCTGAACAAGTAGCTTCCGTGTTTATTTCGGCGACAAATGATTTAAATGCCTGCTTCCCTGCAAAAGCATTAAGAAATATTGAAGGCTGGAAATATGTTCCTGTGACATGCATGCAGGAAATAGCCGTTGAAGGCGCCCTTGAGAAATGCGTAAGGGTGATGATGCATATTAATACAGAAGCCGCCCAAAACGATATTTGCCATGTTTATTTAGAGAAGGCAAAAATTTTACGACCGGATCTTGTTGACAAATAATGCTGTATCCGATAATATGGCGAATAAGAAAGTTTTTATATGACCTGAAATGAGCTGAGTTTAGTTAAGGGTAGTTGAGAATGAGTCGAGGAAGTAATAGATGAGTGGTTTAGGAAGATAGATTGATCGACTGCCCAAAAACGTAATGTTTTTGGGCATTTTTATTATCAATTTCATCCCTCAAAAACGATCCTCTATGACTCATTCTCCAAATACTTTGGAGGAGTGAGTACTTCAATGGCAACAACCTTTCAAGATTTTTTGCAGGATTGCCGCAAATATAAGACGGTTCCCATTATCGAGCAATATCATGTCGATATGCTGACACCTATCCAAATATTTCAAACGCTGCAAACCGATGCTTGTTATATTTTAGAAAGCAATGACAGCGAGTCGAACTGGTCCAACTACTCGTTTATCGGTCTTGAGCCGATGTATTTTATCAAGGAAGAAAATGGAACGTTCCAGCTGCAAAATCGAAAACAGATGGTCATGGACAAAGATGTTTCGTTATCAGCATTGTTTCATAGAATGACGGTAAGCTTCAATGTAAAAAAAGTGGCGATCGATGTGCCGTTTTCAGGCGGAGCTGTCGGAAAAATCGATTATGATGCGGTCAGCCTATTTGAAAAAATTCCAGCTCATCGTCATGCTGACAGAACCCATTCTGTATGTGAACTGGTCATTTGCCAAACGGTCATTGCATATAGCCACAAGGAAAAACTGCTGACATTTATTCATTACAGAGAGCTAGAAGGAAACGAAAGCGAACAAGAGCTGAAGCAAATATTTGAGGCGGGAAAGGAACGCATTTTTCAATATCGCAATGAATTAAAAAACGTCAAGCCGGAAGGAAATATTTTCATCCCGTCAAACAAAGAACCGGTTTCTTTCGCCGGATTTGAATCGAATTATACAAAAGAACAATTTTTGCATCATGTTGAAAAAATGAAGGAATATATTCGTTCTGGCGATATATTTCAAGGAGTTCTTTCGCAGCGCTTTGAAAAACAAGTATCGGTAACCGGTCTGCAATTATATCGAATTTTAAGAATTATCAATCCTTCCCCTTATTTATTTTATATAAAACTATCAAACCAAGAGCTTATCGGCAGTTCACCGGAAAGATTGATTCATGTTCGCGACGATTATGTTGAAATTCATCCTATTGCCGGCACGAGAAAGCGAGGCAAAACAAAGGAAGAAGATAGAAAACTCGTTCGTCAATTGCTGCAGGATGAAAAAGAACTAGCGGAGCATTATATGCTTGTTGATTTAGCAAGAAATGATATCGGCCGAGTTGCTGAATACGGGACGGTCAAAACACCTGTACTTCTGGATGCAGCTTATTTTTCACATGTTATCCATCTCATTTCAAAAGTGAGAGGAAAATTGAGAAAAAGCATTCATCCGATTGATGCATTAATTTCGGCTTTTCCAGCCGGAACCGTTTCAGGCGCCCCAAAAATACGCGCGATGGAAATTATTCATGAGCTGGAGCCGACTGCCAGGGGGAGCTATGCGGGGACTGTTGCATACATCAGCTTCGATGGAAGCATTGATTCATGCATCACAATTCGGACGATCACGCTGAGCAATCAGAAGGCATATGTCCAGGCGGGGGCTGGGATCGTTGCCGATTCTGTTCCTGAAAAAGAATGGGAAGAAACAAGAAACAAAGCGAGTGCGCTCATTCAAACGATCGAATTAGCAGAACAATTGTTTTTAGAAAAAGGGAGGAAGAGGGCATGAAGAATATATTGGAGAAGTGCATTAATGGTGAGACTCTTTCAGCATCTGAAGCAGAAGATATTATGAAAAAAATCATGGAAGGAAAGGTTCCGGACAGTCAAATTGCCAGTCTCATCACTATTTTACGATTTCGCGGCGAAACGGTCGAAGAGATGACGGGATTTGTGAAAGCGATGAAGGAAAATATGACTCAGCTTGAAGGATTTGAAAATGCAGTTGATACTTGCGGAACGGGCGGAGATGGAGCATCAACATTTAACATTTCAACCGCATCTGCCATTGTTGCTTCATCGTTGGGAGTGAAAGTCGCAAAACACGGAAACCGCGCTGTTTCTTCAAGAAGCGGCAGCGCTGATGTGCTCGAATGTTTAAACATCCCAATCCAAACAACGCCTGAAGAAGCTAGAAGAAGCCTGGAAGAAACGAATATGAGCTTCTTGTTTGCTCCTCTCTATCATTCATCGATGAAGCATGTTGCCAAAGCAAGAAAAGAAGTGGGATTCCGAACGATTTTTAATTTGCTCGGGCCGCTGGCTAATCCGGCCAATACAAAACGACAAGTGCTTGGCGTTTCATCATTGGAGCATGCGGAGAAAATGGCTGAAACATTAAAACATTTCCGTTCAGAGCATGTGCTGTTAGTATCAGGAAGGGACGGATTGGATGAAATTTCGATCAGTGATGAAACGGATGTCGTAGAACTAAAAGATGGGAACATAACAAAATATACGATTTCTCCGGAACAATTTGGAATGAATCGAGGGAAGCTTGAAGAAATACAAGTCTCAGATGCGAAAGAAAGTGCTAAAATGATAGAGGAAGTACTGAAAAATAAAGGAAATGAAAGCGTGAAGAACATTGTAGCATTAAATTCGGCTGCAGCTCTTTACGTAGCAGGAAAAGCAAAAAACATTTCTGATGGGGTACAGATGGCTTTAACAGCCATAAAAGACGGGACCGCCTATCAGCAATTAAAGAGATTGGCCATCCGAAAGGAAGAGAGCTATGCTTGATACGATCATAAGAGTTAAAGAACAAGAAGTGAAAGAACTTGATTTGACGCAATTAGACAAAAAAACATTCGAAAAAAGATCATTTTTCGATGCTCTTCAAAACCCGAACCGTTTTCTTGGGCTCATTGCGGAAGTGAAGAAGGCATCGCCGTCCAAAGGTGTCATTCGTGAAGATTTCGATCCTGTCGATATTGCAAAAAAATATGAGAGAGGGAAGGCCGACTGCTTATCCGTTTTAACCGATCAAAAGTTTTTTCAAGGGTCAACCGCATTTTTGTCTGAAATTAAAGAAAAGGTGAAACTTCCTGTTTTGCGCAAAGATTTTATTATCGATAAAAAGCAAGTGTATGAATCGAAATGGATCGGAGCGGATGCCATTTTGTTAATCGGGGAGGCTCTTCCGCCAAAAAAATTAAAGGAGCTTTGGGATGAAGCGGTCAGCTTAGAGCTGGATGTGCTGGTGGAGGTCCATTCTGTCGAGACTCTTGAAAGAATACTAGATATATTTGTGCCGAATATACTGGGGGTGAACAACAGGGATTTAACAACTTTTCATACGGATATTCATCATCTGGAAACGATTCAAAAATATGTGCCGAAAGATATTTTATTGATCAGTGAAAGCGGCATAAGCACGATGGAAGATTTGCAAACGGTGTATGAATATGGAGCAAAAGGCGTGCTTGTCGGGGAGTCGCTCATGCGGAAAAAAGATCCGGAACAAGGAATTTATGAGCTGTTTAAGGAGAGTGTAAAGTGAGACTCGTCAAAATTTGCGGCAACCGCACATTTGAAGATACAGCTGTTTCCATCAATCAAGGAGCCGATTATATCGGCTTTATCTTTTCCTCTGAAAGCAGGCGGCAGGTGAAGGCAAATGATGTCGGCAGGTGGATGGAAGCTTTTCCAAAAGAAATGCGTCCAAAACTAGTAGGCGTATTTGTTCATCCGACGATTCAATTTTTAGAGGATGTGCTAGCAGCGGTCGAATTAGACTGCATACAGCTGCATGGCGATGAAGATGAAGAATTTGTAAAACAGGTAAAGGAAAAGTTCGGTCTTTCTGTTTGGAAAGCTCTTCCTCATCATGAACATGTGATAGAGGAAATGGAAAAATTTTCGCGTTGGGTGGATGGATATGTGATTGACAGCCGTGTGAAAGGAATGTGGGGCGGAACAGGCGTTGCATTTGACTGGTCAAATGTGTCTGATTATACAATATGGGCGAAAAATCACCGGAAGCTTTGTTTTATTGCGGGCGGCATTACACCTGAAAACATAACAGAGCTGCTTGAAAAAGGCGCTGAAAACATTGATGTTGCAAGCGGTGTTGAAACAAATGAAAAAAAAGATGTCGAAAAAATAGCAAAATTAATAGAGAAGGTGAAAGGCTGATGAAATACCCTGATGAATATGGCAGGTTTGGAGAATTTGGAGGAAAATATGTACCAGAAACGTTAATGAAGCCGTTGTATGAATTAGAAGAAGCATTAAAGGATGCATTAAGTGATTCTTCTTTTCAACAGCAATATCATCAAATGCTGCAAAAATATTCCGGCAGACCGACCGCTTTAACATTTGCAGACCAATTAACAAAACATGTCGGGGGAGCAAACATTTTTTTAAAACGGGAGGATCTCAACCATACTGGTGCCCATAAGATCAATAATGCCATTGGTCAAGCGCTTCTTTCGAAAAGAATGGGAAAAAAGAAGCTTATTGCTGAAACAGGTGCCGGACAGCACGGTGTGGCATCAGCAACTGTCGCTGCGAAATTTGGCATGGACTGCAAAGTATTTATGGGAGAAGAAGACATCGATAGACAGCGCCTCAACGTTTTTCGGATGCAGCTGCTAGGTGCTGAAGTAGTGCCTGTTACAAGCGGAAATAAAACATTAAAAGACGCTGTGAATGAGGCGATCCGATATTGGGTTCAGCATTGTGAAGACCATTTTTATTTAATGGGCTCAGCTGTCGGTCCGCATCCATATCCGATGATGGTAAGAGAATTCCAGCGGATCATTGGAGATGAAGCGAAAGAGCAGTTTTTCAACGAGTTTGGCAAACTGCCGGATGTTGTCATAGCTTGTGTGGGCGGAGGAAGCAATGCGATCGGGATGTTTACACCGTTTTTAGAAGAAGATGTAAAGCTTATTGGAGTGGAAGCAGGAGGAAAAGGAGTGGAAACGGGTGAACATGCGGCAACAATTACAAAGGGGACGAAAGGCGTTATTCACGGTTCGATGACGTACTTATTGCAAAATCAATACGGTGAAATTATTGAGCCTTATTCGATTTCTGCCGGCCTCGATTATCCGGGTGTCGGTCCGGAGCATGCTTATTTAGCAAAAATAGGGCGTGTCGTTTATGAATCTGTTACAGATGAAGAGGCGATTCTAGCACTCGAAACATTGGCGAAAACAGAAGGAATATTAGCCGCAATTGAATCTGCTCATGCCGTTGCAAAAGGAATTGAAATAGCAAAAACTTTATCAAATGAACAGTCAATTTTAATTTGTTTGTCCGGACGGGGCGATAAAGATGTTCACACTTTGATGAAAACGAAAGGGGGAGTTGAAAATGGTTTCTAACAAAAGCATGTTTCAACAGTTTGACAAGCTTTTTATTCCTTTTATTACAGCTGGAGATCCGAATGAAGAGTTGACCATTGATCTCGCCCTTATTTTAGAAAAATGCGGGGCGTCAGCCATTGAGCTTGGCGTTCCCTATTCGGACCCGCTTGCTGACGGCCCCGTTATTCAACAGGCATCCATCCGGGCAAGAAGAAATGGAATGAATATTGAAAAGGCGATGGAATTAGCATATAAAATGAAAGAAAGAGGTTTAAAAATTCCGATCATTCTCTTTACTTATTTCAATCCTGTGCTACAATTAGGAGAAAAATACTTTTTTACTTTAATGGAGAAAAATCGATTAGAAGGACTTCTCATTCCTGATCTCCCGTTCGAAGAAAGCGGATGGATGCGAAAAAAATGTGACGAGCATGGGATTTATTTTATCTCTATGGTTGCTCCCACTTCCTACAATCGAATAAAAAAAATTGCTGAGAACGCCGCAGGATTTTTATATTGTGTTTCATCTCTCGGGGTGACGGGTGAGCGCCAATCATTTGATGAGCGCGTTTCTGATTTTATCTCTCATGTAAAGAAGTATGCGGAAGTTCCGGTGGCTGTCGGGTTCGGCATTTCGTCGAATGAGCATGTAAAAAAATTTTTCAAAATAAGTGACGGCGTCGTTGTGGGCAGTGCGATTGTTAAACAAATTGAAAAGCTTATTCCGCTTCTCACAAATGCGAATACAAAACAGAGCGGGTTACAGGAATTTGAAAGGTTTATTAACGGTTTGCTCCATTAGGGGATGAAAGAGGTGTTAAGGTTGGAGGTAAAAGAACAGTTAAAGTCGCTGAAACCATACGAACCTGGAAAACCAATTGAACAAGTAAAAGAACAGTTTGGTCTAACAAAGGTGATCAAGCTTGCATCAAACGAAAACCCGTACGGTTGTTCTGATAAAGTGAAACAAGCGATACAAGAAGAGCTTGAATCTCTTGCGATCTATCCTGACGGCTATAGTGCAGAGCTGCGAAAACAGGTGGCAAAGCATGTAGGCGTAAAAGAAAATCAGCTCATTTTCGGAAACGGATCAGATAATATTATACAAATTCTGTCACGTTCACTTTTGAGCGAAGGCTTCAATACCGTAATGGCGTCACCGTCATTTTCCCAATACCGGCATAATGCGGTGATCGAAAATGCCGAAATTCGCGAAATTGAACTTGTAGATGGGCGGCACAATTTGGATAAAATGGCAGACTCTATTGATTCCAAAACAAAAATTGTATGGTTATGCAATCCGAATAACCCTACAGGAGTTTACATAAGTGAAGAAGAGCTTATTAATTTTTTAAACAAAGTGCCGAAGGATGTCCTTGTCGTATCTGATGAAGCGTATTACGAATATGTGACGGCGGAAGATTATCCGAATTCAGTCGCCTTATTGGATCAATTTCCAAATCTATTAATTTTACGGACGTTCTCAAAAGCATACGGTCTAGCTGCACTCCGAGTAGGATATGGAATTGGAAATGAAGAACTCATCCGCTTAATTGAGCCTGCAAGGGAACCTTTTAATACAAATCGTCTTGGACAAAAGGCTGCTATTGCAGCGCTAAACGATCAAACTTTTATCGAAACCTGCAAAAAATTGAACCGGGAAGGGCTCAAACAATACTATGATTTTTGTGAACAATTTGGTCTTGAGTACTTCCCTTCGCAAACGAACTTTATTTTAATAGATTTTCAAAGGGATGCGGATGAGCTTTTTCAACAGCTGCTTGAAAAAGGATTCATCGTCCGGTCAGGAAAAGCTCTCGGATTTCCGACATCGCTGAGAATTACTGTCGGAACAGAAGAGGAAAATGAAGCACTGATTCAAACTTTAAAGGAACTACTTTCCTAAAAGAGGTGAACGCTCACCTCTTTTTTTACCAAAAAGCAGAAACAGGTGGTTTTTTGTGGAAAAAGTTTTTATCATTGGTCTTGGCTTAATCGGCGGATCGATTTCACGTGCAATTAAGAAAGAACATCCATCGGTTCAATTGGTCGGATATGATATAAAAAATGATCAAGTGCAAATGGCAAAAAAATTGGGAATCATTGATCAATCAGCAGAATCTATTAAGGAAGGCGCTGAATCAGCGGACGTTATTATTATTTCAACTCCCGTTGAACAAACATTGAACGTTTTAACGTTTTTGGGAGAGCTAAGCTTGAAAGAAGGAGTCATTATCACTGATGTCGGCAGCACAAAGAAAAAAATTGTCGATCATGCGAGCTTTTCTTTGCCGAAAACAGTAACATTTATTGGCGGTCACCCAATGGCGGGCTCACATAAATCAGGCGTTGCGGCAGCGAAAACTCATTTATTTGAAAATGCGTTTTATATTTTAACGCCTGGCAGCAACGAACGTCCGGAAAAAATAGAACAATTAAAAAAGCTTTTAAAGGGAACAAAAGCGCAATTTATTGTCATGACACCTGAAGAACACGATTCCATTACCGGGGTCATTAGCCATTTTCCGCATTTAATCGCGGCAAGCCTCGTCCATCAGGCAGAAAAGAAAGAAGAAATGTTTCCAATTATTAAACGGCTTGCGGCCGGAGGATTTCGCGACATTACCCGAATTGCGTCAAGCAACCCGGTTATGTGGCGCGATATTATTGTTCACAACCATGATGTATTAATCGAGTTGTTTGATGAATGGATTCAAGAAATGAAGCAAATTAAACAATTCATTGAGAAGCTCGATAAAGAACAGCTTTATACATATTTTGAAAAAGCGAAGACATATCGAGACGGATTGCCTGAAAGGCAAAAAGGAGCTATTCCGTCCTTTTATGACCTTTATGTCGATGTTCCGGATTATCCGGGGGTTATTTCTGAAATTACCGGTTATTTAGCAAAAGAGGAAATTAGCATAACAAATATTCGAATTTTAGAAACGCGTGAAGAAATTTTTGGTGTTTTGCGCATCAGCTTTCAGTCGGATGAAGACCGGATGAAGGCGAAACAATGCATTGATCGCTACACGAATTATGAAACATATATACTGTAGTTGGGGTGATACAGATATGAATCAAGGGCTTGTTTTGACAAAAAAACATTCGCTGAATGGAACTATTGAAGTTCCCGGCGACAAATCGATCTCCCATAGGGCGGTTATGTTTGGGGCAATTGCGGAAGGAAAAACAACTATTCAAAACTTTTTAACTGGAGAGGATTGTTTAAGCACCATTTCATGCTTTAAAGAGATGGGGGTTTCGATCAAACAGGAAGGAACGAATGTAACAATTGAAGGGAAAGGATTTTCCGGACTGAAAGAACCTGTCAACATTTTAAATGTTGGGAACTCAGGCACCACGACAAGATTAATGCTGGGCATTTTAGCGGGACGTCCTTTTCATGCATGCATTATTGGGGATGAGTCAATTGCGAAAAGACCGATGGATCGTGTAACAGCTCCTTTAAGACAAATGGGAGCTCATATTGATGGACGGAATAACGGATCTTTTACCCCGCTGTCTTTGCGCGGCGGGAATTTAAAAAGCATTTATTACAAATCCCCAGTAGCGAGTGCTCAAGTGAAGTCATCGATTTTGCTTGCAGGTCTTCAAGCAGATGGAACCACAACAGTTGAGGAGCCGTATCAATCAAGAGATCATACGGAACGTCTTTTGTCAGCCTTTGGCGTCCATGTGAAAAAACAAAATTTGACCGTTTCGGTAGAGGGAGGACAAACATTAAAAGGCGCCAATATTTATGTGCCTGGTGACATTTCTTCCGCTGCTTTTTTCCTTGTTGCGGGAGCCATTGTTCCGGACAGTTCAATCAAGCTGAAAAATGTCGGCATTAACCCAACAAGAACAGGGATTTTAGATGTTTTAGAAAATATGGGTGCAGAGATCGAGATTATACCTACATTAGATTCTGCCGAACCGATGGCTGATATATCGATCAGGACATCTGAGTTAAAAGGAACCGAAATTTCAGGAGAGCTGATTCCGAGACTGATTGATGAAATTCCGATCATTGCCCTTCTTGCGACACAGGCTGAAGGAACGACAGTTATTAAAGACGCCGAAGAATTAAAGGTAAAAGAAACAAATAGAATTGATACAGTTGTCGGCGAGCTGAAAAAGCTTGGAGCGGATATTGAAGCTACAAACGATGGAATGATCATTCGCGGAAAAACAAAGCTGAAAGGAGGAACGAATGTTTCCAGCCATGGAGATCACCGCATCGGCATGATGCTCGCGATTGCCAGCACTATTTGTGAAGAACCTGTGGAATTAATGCAGCACGAGGCAGTCAGTGTATCCTATCCTGCTTTTTTTGACCATTTGAATTTGCTTTCCAAAACCATCTGAGTTTGTCAGATGGTTTTTGTCATATTTTTATCAACCTTTTCATAGCTTGTCTAAAAAAGCTATTGAGGTGGGAAAATGGCATATATTATTGATCAAATTCGTTTAATGGAAAACAATCAAATTGTGACGCGCTCAATACTCGTTGACGGAAATCAGTTTCGTTTTAAAGAAAAGCAATTAGATCAGTTTCGATTTATGAAAATGGACGGATCGCCCTATTTCATGACACCTGGCTTTGTCATGCTTGACCAAAACATTCAGCATTTAGAACAAAGCCATTCGTTCAAATTATATGTGAAAAATTTGATCCAAAAAGGCTGCACCTTTTTAATAGCTGCTGTTGATTTGCCGTTTGAAAGACAATGGGATGAAAAGAAAAAACATATTCGCAAAGTGATGATGAATTCGCCGATCGATTATGCGATCGCTGCAAAAATCCCAATCGACCGGCTGACTCCTTCAATCATCAGAATGCTAAAAAGAGAAAAAATTACTGTGATTATCGTGGAAATTAAACAGATTGCTGAGCTTGATGATGTTCCATGGGAATGGATTCGTGAGACTTTATTTCCAAAGCAAACTCCAATTTTTCCCCATTTTTCTTCAGAAGATCAATCCATCTTCCATCAGTTGAAAAGCAAATGGCGGCAAATTGTAAAAAAATATAAATTGCCATCATTGGAAGAATGTCCTGAAAACGGTGTCCCACTTACGAAAGAAGCATTAATGAAAATCGGTCTTTATCCGATTCGCGGCGAAATTTTAAGCGGAAGCAATGTTGATTATAATTTATTTCGGATGATCGATTTAGTTGAAGAAAATAATTATCTAGATTATTATAATCATAACCCAGAAGTGATCGTTCACAACGGAAGCGTTTTGAAAGCAGGAGAACAAATATTTTATAAACCAGGGTTCGGAAAAGAAGTGCAGCTGAATGCACCAGGACGCTTCAATATTTATTCGCAGCCAATAAACAAGTACTGAATTTAGAAGGGGAGTTTTAGGTTGAATAAAAAAATGAGCGAAGCCGTTCAATTAGTTGAAAGCGGCCAAGTGGAAAAAGGATTGAAAAAACTTTCATCCATTGAAAAAGAGTTAAATGATGAAGAAAAGTTTGAGCTTGCGGAAAAATATTTTCAATGGGGCAGGACAGATGAAGCGTTAAAAATAGCTGAGGAGCTGTCGCAGCTATACCCTGATGAATCTGCTATCACTCTTTTTTTGGCGGAAATATACATTGAGCTTGACGATGAAGAAAAAGCGATTGATCTGCTGAATGAAATTGATCAAGAAGATGAATCATATCCGCAAGCCCTTCTTCTTATGGCTGATTTGTATCAATTGCAAGGCTTATATGAAGTCAGTGAACAAAAGTTGAAGGAAGCCAAGAGAAGATTGCCTGAAGAGAAAGTAATTGATTTCGCATTAGCCGAGCATTATTTTCATCTCGGAAAATATCGTCAAGCAATCGACTTTTATAGAGTAGTCCTAGAGGAATTTGAAAATATAATGAATGTAAATATTCATAAACGAATAGGCGAGTCTTTATCTGCTTGCGGTGATTTTGAAGAAGCCCTTGCTTATTTTGAGAAAGCGGTGGAAGAAGAGGATTTGGACACATATTTCGCTTATGGGATGACAGCTTTAAATGCAGGCCAGACAAAAACAGCGATTGCACAATTTGAACGAATAAAGGAATTGGACCCTACCTACCACTCACTATATTTATATTTGGCCAAAAGCTATGAACAGGAAGGGATGGTGGAAAAAAGTTTTCAAATTGTTCAAGAAGGTTTGCAGGAGGATCCATTTAATAAAGAGCTTTATTTATTCGGCGGGAAAATTGCCTTAAAGCTCAAAGATGTAGACAATGCAGTAAAATTGTTAAAAAAAGCGCTGGAGCTTGATCCGGGTTATATAGAAGCAATCATAACACTTTCAGGAGTGTTGTTAAACCAAGGCAAATATATGGAAACGATCGAGATGTTGACGGAAATCGTAGAAAGACATGAAGAATATGATCCTCATTTTGACTTCAATTTAGCGATCGCTTATCATCGCACCGAACAGTACGAAAAGGCATTAAAGCATTATGAAAGTGCATATAATAATTTTAAAACAGACCCGGAATTTTTGGAGAATTACGCTTATTTTCTGCTTGAAGAAGGGGAGCGGGCAAAGGCTAGGAAGCTTTTTGAAAAAGCGCTGGAGCTTGATCCAGGCAACATTGAATATGAAAATATGCTGCTCGAATTGGAGGACAATTTTTAGGCGGAATTGGAAGGAATTCAACGCAACTATGTTGAATTTTTGAATTAGATGGAAAGCAGAGGAGGGTTAAAGATGAAAGCCCCTGTTTCTGTTAACGAGAAGAAAGAATTTATTCGCTGGTTTTTAAATCATTATCAGTTGAAAAGACGGGAATGCGTATGGATATTAAATTATTTAATGAGCCATGATTCATTAATGGAAAACGTCCACTTTGTAGAGCATGCCAAATTTTGTCCGAGGGGAATGGTCATGTCCACCCACTGTGTGGATGATGTTCCGTTTAGATTTTATAAAGAAAATGTGATGACAACAGATGCAGAAAAGTCTTTTCACGATATTCGCTTGAATAAAGATGAAGACTTGTATATCCAGTTAAACTTTCGCGCTCAATACCGTTCCCCGGAATATGCTGCCGTTTTAGTTGAAAATCCATATTTGCCTAAAGATATGCAAAGAAATGAGAAAGACCGATTGCTTGCGGAAAAAATTTTGGAGGAGTCAATTAAAAAATTTCAAAAAGAAAAACTCCTCCGCTTAATTGATGAAGCGTTGGATGCTCACGATGAAGAGGCGTTTCGAAAGCTTGTAAAACAATTGAACAATTTAGGATGTTAGGCAATGTGCACAGCATTGCTTTTTTATTTTGCTTATCAGTTTTATAATGAGTAAGGAAAAATAAAAAATAGGGGCTGAAATCAGTGAAATGGCAAATGGTTGATATCGATTCTTTTCTTCAATCAAGGGAGTACGTTGATACTGCAGTTGTTCCTCTCCTATCGGTATCTTTTGATGAGGAACTGAAAAGAAGTGCGTCAAAAGCAGATTTTATTAAGATTGTTTCACAGGAGCTTGAACGGCAGTTAAAGGGGCGGATCATGCTGTTACCTCCGTTTGTTTCTTTAAAAAATGACGACATTGATTTGGATAAACTGTTAAAAAAGTGGAAAGATACGATTAAACAGCATTTTCAGCATGTCATTTTTTTAACATGTGAAGAAAGATGGCGCAAAGAAGGTGATGAATTTATATGGATTCCGTCAATCCCAATAGAACATATGGATCAGGATGTAAAGCGAAAGGTTGTTCAGGACCAAATCGAACAAATTATGAACATTTTATTACAATATTGGAATCGAACCTAAAAACCCTTTCAATCCCTTGTTTCTAACGATATGATTATATTGACCTTCTACAAAGATTGATATATCATGAGTATGTCCTAGTTTTATATGTTTCTGTATATGTCCATTATGGACTAGCTTGAGATAGAGGGGGGAAAAAGATGAGCGAGAATAAACACCGTGTTTCAAGACGTCAATTTTTAAACTATACGCTAACGGGTGTAGGCGGCTTTATGGCTGCGGGCATGCTCATGCCGATGGTTCGTTTCGCTGTAGATCCTGTATTGCAGCCGAAAGCAGCTGGAGAATTTGTTAATACAAATGTAAAGGAATCAGACATTAAAGAAGAACCGACACGCGTTGACTTTACCATTAAACAGAAGGACGCGTGGCATGAAGCTGAAGAGCCAAAATCCGCGTGGGTTTATAAAAATGAAAAAGGAGAAATTGTTGCACTTTCTCCAATTTGTAAACACCTTGGCTGCACAGTAAACTGGAACGGGGATAAATCAAACCCTAACATGTTCTTCTGTCCTTGCCACGGAGGATTGTATGAGAAAAACGGCGACAATGTCCCTGGAACACCGCCTTCTGCTCCGCTGGATGAATATGAGTACAAAATTCAAGATGGATTTTTATATTTAGGAAAAGCTAAACCAAGAGGGGGGGCGTAATAAGTGCTCAACAAATTGTATGATTGGGTTGATGAACGGTTAGATATCACCCCTTTATGGCGCGATATCGCAGACCATGAAGTTCCCGAACATGTTAACCCAGCCCATCACTTCTCAGCATTTGTATACTGCTTTGGGGGTTTGACGTTTTTTGTTACAGTGATTCAAGTGCTGTCTGGCATGTTTTTAACGATGTATTACGTGCCGGATATTAAAAATGCATGGGAGTCTGTCTATTATTTGCAAAATGAAGTGGCGTTCGGACAAATTGTTCGCGGTATGCACCATTGGGGAGCAAGCTTAGTCATCGTCATGATGTTTTTACATACTTTACGTGTATTTTTCCAAGGAGCATACAAAAAGCCACGCGAGCTTAACTGGATTGTCGGTGTACTCATTTTCTTCGTTATGCTAGGTTTAGGTTTGACAGGCTATTTATTGCCTTGGGACATGAAAGCGTTGTTTGCGACAAAAGTTACCTTGCAGATTGCTGAATCGACACCGCTTATTGGAGAGTACGTCAAAATTTTGCTTGCAGGGCATTCCGAAATTGTCGGTGCGCAAACATTGACTCGCTTCTTTGCGATTCATGTATTTTTCTTGCCTGCTGCATTATTCGGATTAATGGCAGCGCACTTCTTAATGATTCGCAAACAAGGGATTTCAGGTCCGCTATAAAATCCGGCTTATTCTTTTTTAGTAAGTTGTTCGTGGCGAACCGCTTAACAAAGGAGGGGAAACAATGCATCGCGGAAAAGGTATGAAGTTCGTTGGAGACTCTCGTGTGTCGGCTGAAAGAAAGCCGAACATACCGAAAGACTACTCCGAATACCCAGGAAAAACTGAAGCTTTTTGGCCCAACTTTCTTTTAAAAGAATGGTTAGTTGGCGCGGTCTTTTTAATTGGCTTTTTATGTTTAACCGTTGCCCATCCGTCACCGCTTGAGCGGGTTGCAGATCCTACGGATACTGGTTACATACCGCTTCCTGACTGGTACTTCTTATTTTTATACCAGCTTTTAAAATATTCTTATGCATCAGGTCCTTATACCGTTATCGGTGCAATCGTAATACCAGGACTGGCATTTTCTGCGCTACTTCTTGCTCCATTTTTGGATCGCGGGCCAGAACGTCGTCCGCATAAGCGTCCGGTTGCTGTAGGAATGATGCTGCTAGCTGTAGCTTCCATCGTTTATTTAACATGGGAGTCGGTTGAGCATACGGACTGGGAATTAAAAGAGGAACAAGGGAAAATTAAAGCGGAAGCTAAAATTGATACAAATTCGGAAGGATACAAAATATTTCAGGAACAAGGCTGCGTCTCCTGCCACGGTGATAACCTGCAAGGCGGAGCGGCTGGACCTTCTTTAGTTGATAACGGATTGTCTCCAGAAGAAGTTGCGAAAATTGCTAAAGAAGGCGTAGGAAGCATGCCTCCTGGAATCTTTAAAGGTACGGATGAAGAGTTGAAAGTATTAGCGGAGTTTGTTTCTAGTGTTACATCGAAATAAAAAGAGCTGACATCGTGTTTGTCTGTATAGCTTGTAGAGAAAGGAAGATTTTTTCTCTACAAGCTTTTTTATTGTCTTATCTCCATTGACTGTGAAACAACTCTAACAATTAAGTCAGCAAGATTGATGCGATTGTATTTTTCTTTTGTAGACTGGTAAATGAAAAGTAGAGGAGGTCAATCGCCTTCGTTGACGTCTTTCTATCCATTTACTATTTTTTGACAAAATGATAAAGAAGGAGGGCTAGGACACCTGCTTATTATACGTTTCTCCTGTACACTCTAAACAAGCCACGTGTTCTAAATCGGCATCGGTTTCTATAGCCAGTATGCAAAGGCGTTTACTGTTTTGATTTTATGATTTGTGCCCTCTGCTCATGTGTAGGTATGGAGTGTCTGAAAGTATTCCATGATTGGGGTATTTGATAATTGAATTTTGAGCTGCTCCAATTATATATTTCACGATCATCGACACAACGATATCGTTTCACATAAACAATTCAAAACAACGGTTTATTTCATAAGGGTAATTCACAGATTTTTCTCGTCCACCTGTTCTGAACATTTGTGGTGAAAAAAGCCGTAAAAGGACAGTGTTCTTGCTAAAACCTTTTCTCTATTTAAACATTATAATGTGTTTCAAACATATGTTAAGTAACGACTTAAAATTCTGGAAATTCTAGTCGCACAGAAAATATGTTCAACCTCCTGATAATTGGTTGCATAGCACTAACATTCATTTCAAATAATTCAAAAATATTTTCTTTTTTGTGTTATTTCACAAAAATTAATGAAGAATCTATTATAAATATAAATGCTGAGCTATAATTACTCATAACATTAAAATAAGGGGGAATTTTTTTTTGGATGGTTTTATTGAAACATTGAGTGGGTGGCTTTGGAGTACGCCGATGATCGTATTTTGTATTGGAATCGGAGTGTTTTTTTCATTTATGACAAAATTTGCTCAAATACGATTGATCAAAGATATGGTTCAGCAAATGTTTAAAGGAAAAAGTTCCAAGTCAGGAATTTCTTCTTTTCAAGCATTGTCGATCGCATTATCGGGACGGGTCGGAACCGGGAATATTGCTGGTGTTGCTACTGCGATCGCATACGGTGGTCCCGGTTCAGTATTTTGGATGTGGCTAATTGCTTTTTTTGGTGCTGCTACGGCATATGTGGAATCGACACTTGGCCAAATTTATAAAGAAAAAGTGGATGGGATATACTGCGGAGGACCGGCTTATTATATTGAAAAAGGGTTAAATCGACGTTGGGCCGGAATGGTTTTTGCTGTGGCTGCGATTGTAGCAATGAGTGTTTTAATGCCGGGTGTTCAATCAAATGCCATTTCTTCTGGATTTAAAAAAGCATTCTCCGTTGATCCGACCGTAACAGGAATCATCTTAGTTGTACTATTGGGAGTGATTATTCTTGGCGGAGTAAAAAGAATCGCCAACGTCGCTCAATTAGTAGTGCCTTTTATGGCAATCGGATATATACTTATTTCACTTATCATTATTATCATGAATATTGAAGCAGTTCCTGGTGTATTTAAACTAATTTTCTCTAGTGCGTTTGGAGCTAATCAATTATTCGGAGGGATTTTAGGAAGTGCGATTTCTTGGGGTGTAAAGCGTGGGATTTATTCAAATGAAGCTGGTCAAGGAACGGGGCCGCATGCTGCTAGTGCTGCCGAAGTTTCCCACCCGGCCAAACAGGGGCTCGTACAGTCATTTTCTATTTACATTGATACATTGCTTGTCTGTTCAGCAACAGCTTTTATGATTTTGTTTACAAATTCCTACAATGTGTATGAGCCTGATCAAAAATCATTGCTTGTAAACAATATTGGAGAAACTGTTGAAGTGGGTACTGCTTATACTCAAATTGCAGTCGATTCCCAACTACCTGGATTTGGATCCCCCTTTGTAGCAGTGGCATTATTCTTCTTTGCATTTACAACAATAATGGCATACTATTATATTGCCGAGGTAAATATTATATATTTGTTTAAGAAAAAAAGTAAGAATATACCGATTCTTGTCTTAAAGTTAATTTTTTTGGCTGCCGTCTTTTACGGAACGGTTCGGACATCTGATATCGCATGGACTTTGGGAGATGTCGGACTAGGATTGATGGTATGGGTGAACTTAATCGGTCTCGTATTATTATATAAACCGGCCATCAGGGCGTTAAAAGACTATGAAAATCAGAAAAAACAAGGTGTTGATCCGACTTATGATTCTACAAAACAGGGTGTAAAAAATGCCGAATTTTGGGCAGACGGGTATAAACATGAAAATGAAGAAAGATCCTAAAGATTGCGTACCAACAATAAGCCCCTTTTTTAACGTAAATTGGCGAGAAGTCGCTCACCTTTATAGGCTGTGTGATGAATCGCCCTTTCTTTTCACTTGTGTTATGATCAGTTTATCAAAGGAAATGATCTTAATATAACATTGGGATTAGATAGTAATAATCATTCAGTGTTTTTCAGCATCGTAGACAATGATAGATGACGAAATATCAGAGTATGCAAACAGTACATTTGTTAGCATCGCTGAATCATATCACATGACTCTTTAGTCTTCCCTCCCGACTGTTAAGAGCTTCGGTATTCCTATGCGAAATTGTGGTAAACTCATTCTAGCCGGACGATCTTTGTTTCGCTTCTCCTCCAGGTCTGTTGATTAGCAAAATCTTTTATCAACCTGAGAATTCCTCGACAGCTGTACCGTACATTGCTGTACAACGGAAGAATTCTAAGTGAAACCGAGCAGTGCTGTATGCTCGATGAACGGGTTCACAGTAATCTTGTTTAAACCGCTCATAGCGGTTGTTGGAAAACAGTTTGATGAGAAAGTCAAGTTCATTGGCTTCAAAATCGAAAGTCGCAATCCAGTCCATGGCAAACATGCACTTAGCTTCTTTGATGTAATTTCCCATGGAACATCGTTTGTTGTAAAAACGCCACAAATTGAGCGCTTCCTACTCGAGGTTGGTGGCGATTGGTTTGTATCGAAATCCGTATCAAAGATTAGATTTAGAGCATCTGGCCGTCATCCACCACCTGTGTTTGGCATTATGATCTCAACACGATGAGGGTTCTTCCAGAAGATCGCTTGGTAGGTGACCGTCATGCCTTCTTCATCATCGACGTACCATTTCCAGTAACGACAGGCGGCATCTTCCGCAGCGTGACGTTTCGTTGATGCAGGCAAGTCCTGTAGCGCTTTCTCAGGCTTGATTTTTCGAGGTGCTCCAGTAATATTTGAATCTGCCGAAGTTGGTTGCATTTTGCGATGTACATTCGGTCTTGATTTTGTGGATAGGTGTGGTAGACTTCACCTTAAAGGTGCTCCTTTTTTGGTAGGTCATGTTCTTATCAAACAAAATTCTACCAAAGATGAGGAGCGCTTTCCTTATTTACAGAGAATGTTACTCTTGATAATCAGGATGAATATTGTTGCTATGGAAGACGATAAACTTATTTTAAAAATGCCTTCCTACCATTTAGTTCTTTAAAATATAAGGAACATTCCTGCAATGAAAAAAGAGTGTTTTCTTGGCATACATAGTACAGGGTGTCTCATGATCCATGACCCCGAATTCAATAAAACCAAGGAGTGAACTTGGATGGGTTGGTTATTTTTTTTATTAAGGCAGCGATCATTTTTATATTTGATACTTATAATCAATACAGCAGGAACAATTTATGGTTATATTTGGTATAAACAGCAGCTTTCCGAAACACCTCCACAGTTTATTGCGTTTGTTCCTGACAGTCCAACCGCTAGTTTGTTCTTTGTTTTCGTTTTGATTGGGTTTCTTGTTGGAAAGCATTTTAAATTGTTTGAAGCACTAGCGATGATTACGCTATTTAAATATGGAATTTGGGCGGTTGCCATGAACCTGTTTGTATATTTGGAAACGGGTGTTTTATCCATTTACGGAATGATGCTCATTTTGTCCCATTTAGGAATGGCAATAGAAGGGCTGTTGTATGCACCGTATTATCGGTTTGAAATGAAGCACTTGATGCTGGCCTCCATATGGACGCTTCACAATGAAATTATTGATTACGTTTTTGATATGATGCCTCAATATAGCGTTTTAAATCAATATTCTGCGCTAATCGGTTACTTTACGTTTTGGCTGAGTATTATTTCCATTGCGATCGCTTATTTTTTTGTTATAAAAAATCAAACATACAAATTTGAATTGAAAGAATTGTAAGAAACATGGTCTACTCTTGTCCACTCTTGAATAACTATTACTAGTAGTTATAGGGGGGACAAGAATGAAAAAATGGATCAGTACGTTGATTGTTCTCTTGCTTTTTTTCCTGCTTCAAATACCGATCAATGCAAAAGAAAAAAACAATTGGGAAACATTGGATGTCATGACGAATTATGCGTGGCAGCTTTCAAAGCAAAAAAAGTTTGATGAAGCGAAGCAGCTGTTATTATTTCTTGAAAACGAATTTAAAGAAAATAATGTTGAAAACCGCTTATCAATAAATGAGCTTCGGGTCATTTCTGCTTCTTACGAAAAAGCGTTGGATGCCGTTGAGAACGATGGAATGAGCTATGAAGATCGGATCGACAAAGTCACTCAATTCCGGCTTGTTGTTGATGCAATTTTGTCTGAACACCAGCCGCTCTGGAGCACAATGGAAGAACCGATCATGACGACATTTGCAGAATTAAAAACGGAAATGGAAAAAGAGGATTGGGCGGCTTTTCAGCATGAGTGGAATCGTTTTTTGTCACTGTACTCCGTTATTTATCCAAGCCTTACCGTTGATGTTGACAGCAAAAACATTGATAAGATTGAAACACATATTTCAGCAGTAAACGACAAAATGTTTTTTGAAATTTCGAAAAAGACAAGACAGAAGCATATGATGGAAATCGAAAAAGACTTAAAAAACATTTTTGATCGCGTCAAAAACGACGAAGCAGATCCATCGCTGTTATGGGTGATGTTTTCAACGGGCAGCGTCATTTTTATTGCACTAGCTTATACAGGATGGAAAAAATACAAAGGAGAAAAAACAGATAAAAGAAAAGAGAACTAGAGTGCGTGGCTGTCTAATAAGTCGTTTTTTGGCTTATTGACAGCCCCCTTTTATGTTTTAGAAACGTTGATATATCGATGTTTATGATTTTTTGTTTTCAAAAGGGATTTGACTTTCTGGACAGCCCCTGTCAGTGCTTAAACAAGTTTTTGTTTTCATGAAGGGTAAATCCTTCTTGAGCATCATAAACATCGTTGACGACAAGAAACGCGTTAGTGCTCAATCGGATTTTTATTTTCATCAAGGGTAAAGCCCTCACCGAGTACATCATGAACGTCGCTGACGACAACAAACGCATGAGGGTCGACAGCTGTAATAACTTGTTTCAGCTTGACAAATTCATTTTTGGCAACGACGCAATATAAAATATTCCGATTCTGTTTTGTAAACGAACCTTGTCCTTTTAAAATGGTCACTCCGCGATCCATATCCTTCATGATTTTTTCGGCAATTTCCTCATGTTTCTCCGATATGATGGTCGCTGCTTTTGCTCTATAGGCACCTTCCTGAATAAAATCAATGACTCTTGTTCCGATAAAAACAGCCACTAATGTGTACATGGCTTCGCGATAGGATAAATAAAAAATGGACGATAAAGTGATCACGCACGCGTCAAATAAAAACATTGTTTTTCCCATGCTGATGCCGAAAAATTTATAAACAAGACGAGCAATGATATCAACTCCACCTGTTGTTCCGCCATAGCGAAAAATAATCCCTAGTCCAACGCCGATGAAAACTCCTGCAAACAGAGCCGCCAATGTTAAATCTTCATGTAGAGGAATATGAAATGGATGCAGCTGAAAAATCCATAAAAAGAACGAAACCGAAATCGTTCCAATTAATGTATACAAAAAAGTCGTCTTCCCTAAAAGCTTCCATCCAATAAAAAAAATGGGTACATTCAATACAAGATTGGAAATAGAGGGGTTGATTTGAAACAAAAAAAATAAAAGGAGCGTAATACCAGTAAAACCGCCTTCAGCTAAATTGTTTTGCATATTAAAATGAACGAGTCCAAACGAGAAAATAGCGGATCCGAGCAATATAAAAAAGAGGTTTTTCAATTTAAATGGCAACAAACTCCCACCTCCTATTTTTTTCGATGTTTTTAATTATAATGGATCAGTTTGTATGTTACAATTCAATCGACATTTCTTTTCATTGTCAAATGGCAAGGAATTAGCTAACATGAAAGAGAAGACAAATGAGGTGGTTGCCTAATGGAACGTAAAACAATTAAAGACCTGCAAAAAGAAGTAGATGATTACATATCCCAATTTAAGGAAGGCTATTTCAGCCCGCTGGCGATGCTTGCGCGATTAACAGAAGAGCTTGGTGAGCTTGCAAGAGAAATTAATCATTACTATGGGGAAAAGCCAAAAAAAGAAACGGAGAAAGAGAAAGAAATTGAAGAGGAAATTGGCGATTTATTGTTTGTCATCATTTGCTTGGCCAATTCTTTAAACATTGATCTTGAAAAGGCGCACGATCGCGTCATGCATAAATTTCAAACTAGAGATCGAAACAGATGGACAAAAAAATAGAAAGGTGATGGAATAATGGAACAAATTAAGATCGTCATTGCCGGCCCAAGAGGACGCATGGGGCAAGAGGCAGTAAAACTGGTAAATGAAACAGAGCATTTTACACTTTCAGCTGTACTAGACAAAATAAATGATGGCGAATGGTTTCAAGATCAAGTCCGCACCTATACAAACCCTGAACAATGCTTTGCAGAAACATCGCCAGACGTGTTGATTGATTTGACAACACCAGAGGTTGGAAAAATACATACAAAGCTTGCGCTGGAGCACGGCGTACGCCCTGTAGTAGGAACTACCGGCTTTCAGGAAGAAGACTTGCAGGAATTGAGAAAATTAGCGGAAGAAAAAGGAATCGGGGCAATTATCGCGCCAAATTTTGCGATTGGAGCTGTACTGATGATGAAATTTGCAAAAATGGCGGCCAGATACTTCCCTGATGTTGAAATCATCGAAATGCATCATGATAAAAAGCTTGATGCACCTTCTGGAACTGGAATCAAAACGGCTGAAATGATTTATGAAGTTCGCGGAAATAAAAAGCAAGGACATCCGGAGGAAAAGGAAACGATCAAAGGAGCAAGAGGCGGCGAATGGAATGGCATTCATATCCACAGCGTTCGTCTTCCAGGGTTAGTGGCTCATCAAGAGGTTTTGTTTGGCGGTGACGGTCAAACGCTGAAAATTCGCCATGATTCCTATAATCGTGCGTCTTTTATGTCAGGAGTAAAGCTTTCCGTTGAAACCGTGATGAAGATCGATACGCTCGTTTACGGGTTGGAAAACATTATTGAATGAGGGGGAAATATATGAAGATTGCACTCATTGCTCACGATAAGAAAAAGGACGATATGGTTCAATTTACCATTGCTTATAAACATATATTAGAAAAGCATGATTTATTTGCAACAGGCACAACAGGCTTAAGAATACAGGAAGCAACTGGACTGAAAATTCACCGCTTCCAATCCGGTCCGCTTGGAGGCGACCAAGAAATTGGTGCATTAGTCGCGAAAAACGAAATGGATGCCGTCTTCTTTTTTCGCGACCCGCTGACTGCCCAGCCTCATGAACCGGACGTTTCTGCCCTTATCCGTCTATGCGATGTGTATGCAATCCCCCTGGCAACCAATATGGGCACTGCGGAAATATTAGTAAAGGGGCTTGAACGGGGAGATTTTACATGGAGAAACATCATCCACGAGAAAAATTGAGCAGAAATCATAGTTTTGAAAATATCCTTTCCTGGTGATAATGAATGAAAAAATTGAAAATTGGCATTACTTGCTACCCGTCTGTTGGAGGATCAGGCGTGGTGGCGACAGAGCTTGGAAAATTGCTTGCAGAAAGAGGGCATGAAATTCACTTTATTTCCTCCAGCATGCCATTCAGGCTGAATAAGGTTTATCACAACATTTATTTTCATGAAGTGGAAGTTAATCAATACTCTGTTTTTAAATATCCTCCATATGATCTCGCTTTATCCAGCAAAATTGCCGAAGTCATTGAGAGGGAAAATTTAGATATTTTGCACGTTCATTATGCTGTGCCTCATGCGATTTGCGCTTTTTTGGCTAAACAAATGGTTGGGGGAAAAATAAAAATCGTCACAACTCTTCATGGTACTGATATTACTGTGCTAGGATATGATCCGACGCTCTCCATAGCGATCAAATTTGGGATTGAAGCTTCGGACCGCGTTACAGCCGTATCAAAGGCGCTCGTTGAACAAACATATGATTTATTGGAGCCTAAAAAAGAGATTGAAACGGTTTACAATTTTATTGATGAACGAATTTATCATAAAAAACATTTGCCTTCATTAAAAAGAGAGTACGGGATTCAAGATGATGAAAAAGTGCTTATACACGTATCAAATTTTCGGCAAGTGAAGCGAGTTCCTGATGTCGTCAAAGCATTTGCCCTCATCCGACAGGAAGTCCCATCGAAGCTGTTGCTGGTCGGCGACGGACCGGAAGTGTCGATTGTCATGAAATTAGTGAAACAGCTGCAATTGGAAGATCATGTGCTGTTTTTGGGGAAGCAAGAAAACTTAGATCAATTGTATTCCATCAGTGATTTAAAATTGCTGCTGTCAGAAAAAGAAAGCTTTGGATTAGTTTTATTGGAAGCGATGGCTTGCGGAGTTCCCTGTATTGGAACGAGGATCGGCGGCATACCGGAAGTAATTGAAGATCATAAAACAGGCTATATTGTTGAGCTTGGCGATATTGAGGATACCGCCGAAAAATCGATTCGCTTATTGGAAGATCAAACACTTCATCAAAAAATGTCAGAAAATGCGATACTGCTTGTCAGAGAAAAATTTCATTCTGAAAAAATTGTGTCAACATATGAGCAAATTTATTTTGAATTACTATCTGAAGGAGTTCCAACATGAAAGCAGAATTTGTGGAGGCAATACCGATTATAGAACAATTAAATGAGCATGGCCATGAAGCGTATTTTGTCGGCGGTTCTGTTCGTGATTTATTGCTGAATCGGAAGATCGGGGATATCGACATTGCCACATCAGCAAAGCCTGATGAGATTCAAAAAATTTTTCCGAAAACAATTGATGTTGGGGTGCAGCATGGTACAGTCATCGTTCTTCATAATGGAAAGCCGTATGAAGTGACGACTTTTCGGACGGAAGGGGAATACGAAGAGTATCGAAGACCTAAATATGTCCGTTTTGTCAGCTCGCTGCAAGAAGATTTAAAGCGGCGCGATTTTACAATTAATGCTTTGGCGATGGACAAAAACGGGCGCATTTTAGATTATGTCAATGGCATGGAAGATTTAGAAAACCGCATGATTCGTACAGTGGGAGATCCGTATGAACGCTTTTCCGAAGATGCGTTAAGAATGCTGCGCGCTTTAAGATTTGTCAGCCAATTGTCCTTTCGGCTTGAAGAAAAAACTTTGCAAGCCATAACCGTTTGGCATAAGCTTCTTCAGAACATATCGATCGAGCGAATAACTGCTGAATTTGAAAAGCTTCTGGCTGGAGCTTCCGCAAATGATGCGATACAACTATTAACTCTTACGAATGTTTATCAACATATGCCTGGATTAAAACAAAAGAAAGAACAGTTGAACAAGCTGCTCAGATATCCAATGCATAATTTGTGTAAGCGGGAAGAATACTGGACTGTTTTGTTATTCGTTTTAGAAACGGATGATGGTGAATCATTTATGCGGAATTGGAAGCTTCCTAGAAGGGTGATCAAAAAAGTATGCAGACATCTTGAGTTGCTCAATTGTCTCTTCGAGAAAGACTGGACAGCCTTTCTTTTATATAAGACAGGGCTTGAGGATGCTCTTCAGCTGGAAAGAATAAGGCAGGTGCTGCAAAAAGAAAAAAACGAAGAAGCCATTCAGAAACTGCAAAAGTCTTACGAACAGCTTCCAATCCATTCTAGAAAAGAATTGGCCGTAACGGGGAATGACATTTTAAACATCGTGCCGAAAAAGCCGGGCAAATGGGTGGAGGAATATTTAACGCTGGTTGAACAACAGGTTGTCAATGGATTGATTGAAAATAATAGCGGCGAAATAAAGGAGTGGTTAAAAAATTGCAATCAGAAATTAGGCGAAAGCTGTTAGCAGCTTTTTCTGAAGCTGATGGAGGTTATGTTTCAGGCCAAAAAATCAGCGAATTGCTCGGTTGTTCAAGAACGGCAGTATGGAAGCATATTGAGGAATTGAGGAAGGAAGGATTTGTCCTCGAGGCGGTGCGAAGAAAGGGGTACAGAATAGTCAAGACGCCGGAAAAAATTACAGCCAACGAAATACAATTAGGTCTGCAAACGGATTTTATAGGACAAAACATTGTATATTACGATACGGTTGATTCTACTCAAAAAATTGCCCATGAATTGTCGCAGAAAGGTGTTGAGGAGGGAACGCTCGTAGTTGCGGATGAACAGACAGGCGGAAGAGGGAGAATGGCTAGAGTATGGTATTCGCCAAAAGGTACAGGGATTTGGATGAGCATCATTTTGCGGCCGAACATACCTTTACAGAAAACTCCTCAGCTTACTTTATTGACAGCCGTTGCTCTCGTAGAAGGGATTGAAGAGGCAACAGGGCTTTCTCCGACCATTAAATGGCCCAATGACA
This sequence comes from Aeribacillus sp. FSL W8-0870, assembly GCF_037963755.1. Classification (NCBI taxonomy): domain Bacteria; kingdom Bacillati; phylum Bacillota; class Bacilli; order Caryophanales; family Bacillaceae; genus Aeribacillus; species Aeribacillus sp. FSL W8-0870. Next base: position 2,583,737 of record NZ_CP150165.1, on the reverse strand, counting down.
TTTTGATTAATGGAAAAAAAGCAGTCGGAATTTTAACAGAGCTTGAGGCGGAAGCTGATCAAGTGCATTCGGTGATCATCGGCATCGGTATTAATGTAAATCAGCAAATTGATGAATTTCCTGAAGCGATTCGCAATACCGCCACCTCCATAGCGATTGAAAAGGGAGAGAAAATTCATCGCGCCCTTATCATTCAAAAGTTTCTCGAACGTTTTGAAAAATGGTATACTACATATTTAGAGCATGGATTTAAACCGATTAAACTTTTATGGGAAAGCTATTCCATTAGTTTAAACAAAACGATCCATGCCCGGACATTATCCGGAACAGTTGTCGGCAAGGCTCTTGGCATTAATGAAGAAGGGGCGCTTCTCATTGAAACTTCTGAAGGAAAAATAGAAAAAGTGTATTCAGCAGATATTGATATCAAATAAATATATTTTACAATGAAATTTTGTTATACTTAACGAAAGGGCAGTATCCTGTTTGGAACTGCACCAAAAAAGTTTCATGTTGTCATTATTAAAAGATTGATTCTGCCTTGATCCAAAAGGACTGGGACAGAGGGATGAAGAAGCCGATAATAAGGAAATGGTAAAAATCCTTCTTTCTCAGTGAAAGAAGGTTTTTTTAATCGGTTCGTTCTTACCCTCTGCAACTACAAAAGAGGGGGAGTTTTTATGAAAACAAAGCTGGATTTTATTCAAATGAAACAAAAGCAAGAGCCAATCGTGATGATGACGGCATACGATTATCCGTCCGCTAAGCTTGCTGAACAGGCAAATGTTGATATGATCCTTGTCGGCGATTCGCTTGGAATGGTCGTTTTAGGGTATGATTCAACCGTACCTGTAACGGTGGAAGATATGATTCATCATACGAAGGCTGTAAAACGCGGAGCAAAAAATACATTTGTTGTGACGGATATGCCCTTTATGTCGTATCATATTTCGACAGAAGACACGCTGCAAAATGCAAAGAAAATGGTGCAGCAAAGCGGGGCAGATGCCTTAAAGGTGGAAGGGCCTGTTTTTGACGTCATATCTCTGTTAACAAATGCCGGCATTCCTGTTGTTGCCCACCTCGGACTGACTCCTCAGTCAGTAGGTGTATTAGGCGGATATAAAGTACAAGGAAAAGAAGCGAAAAGTGCAGAAAAGCTGCTGCTAGATGCGAAAAAATGCGAACAGGCTGGCGCGATTGCCATTGTATTGGAATGCATCCCGTTTCAGCTGGCGGAAAAAATAACAAAAGAGCTGTCCATTCCAACCATCGGCATCGGCGCAGGAAAATATACAGATGGACAAGTGTTAGTGTTTCATGATTTGATTGGATTTGGAGTGGAAAGAGTGCCGAAGTTTGTTAAACAATATGCAAATGTAAATGAAAGCATTGTAAAAGCGATTGAAGCTTATAAAGATGAAGTGAAAAATCGGGACTTTCCATCGTTGGATCATTCGTTCCGCATGAATGAAGAGGAACTTGCAAGCTTATATGGAGGAAAAGGAAAATGAAAATCGTCACTACGATAGAGGAAATAAAAAAAGAAATCGATCTCAAGAAAAAAGAAGGAAAAACGATAGGGTTTGTGCCAACGATGGGATATTTGCATGAAGGTCATTTATCATTGGTTGAACGGGCCAAACAGGAAAACGACGTAACGGTGATGAGCGTTTTTGTGAATCCGCTTCAATTTGGACCGAATGAAGACTATCAAACATACCCTCGCGATATCAAACGCGACGAAGAGCTGGCAAGACAAAAAGGGGTTGACCTTTTTTTCGCGCCGACAAAAGAAGAAATGTATCCGGAAGAACCTGCCGTCACAGTAAAAGTGACGAAGCGCGTTGACGTTTTGTGCGGAAAATCAAGACCGGGACATTTTGACGGAGTGGCAACGGTTTTAACAAAGCTGTTTCACATCATAACTCCAGACAGAGCCTATTTCGGCTTGAAGGATGCCCAGCAAGTTGCCGTTGTTACAGCACTTATAAAAGATCTTAATTTCCCAATTGAAATTGTTCCGGTGGAAACGGTTCGTGAAGAGGACGGATTGGCCAAAAGCTCTCGAAACGTACGGTTAGACGAACAGGAACGAAAAGAAGCCGTTCATTTATATCAATCGTTATTAATGGCAAAAGAAATGGTTGAGAACAAAGTGCATGATCAAGAAGCCATCATCGAAAAAATGAGAGCGTATATAACGGAAAAGACGAGCGGAGAAATTGATTATATAGATATTTTGACTTATCCTGACTTGAAAAAACCAAACGCACTTACGGGAAAAATTATCGTTGCGATTGCTGTAAAATTTAAGCATGCTAGGCTGATCGATAATATTATTATCGATTTGACCTAAAGGGGGGTTCATACATGTTTCGTATGATGATGAACGGAAAAATTCATCGTGCAAGGGTGACGGAAGCAAATTTGAACTATGTCGGTTCCGTTACGATCGACCAGGATATTTTAGATGCCGTTGGGATTGTCCCGAATGAAAAAGTGCAAATCGTGAATAATAATAATGGCGAACGCTTTGAAACGTATGTGATTCCTGGAAAAAGAGGAAGCGGTGTCATTTGTTTAAACGGTGCGGCTGCCCGGCTTGTTCAGGTCGGTGATGTGGTCATTATCATTTCCTATAAGCTTGTGCATGAAGATCAATTAAAAAACCACCGTCCAACGATAGCCATCATGAATGAAAACAATGAAATCATCGAGTTAATTAAAGAGGAACCGGCGAACACGATTATGTGATAAACAAGGGTCAGGCTCTTAAGCTTTCGATAGGGCTTGACCTATTTTCTGTTGCGGACGTAATTGGCCATAACTTTTCTGTACATATAGAAAAAAGAGGAGCAGCGATGGCTCCTCAAAAAATTAGGTGTGGACTAGGAGAAATTTTATTTAGTGTGAGCCGTAAAGCTGTTATAATGGGTACAGATAACAACATATTGCTGTTGTATCTGTATTGTTTCCTGGATGCTTTGTAAGTATGAATTACAAATTTTGTTTTTGTAAAGGAGGAAGCTGACATGGAAAGCAAAATCGAAATTATATCTTCCGTTACGGTTGAGCATTCCGACGATTTGTATAAAATAGTTGATTTGCTAAATCGGACATTAAAAAGAGAACATTTATTATTCGGATTAGCCCTTGACAGCAAAGATCCAAATAAAGCGGTTTTTACTATTTATAGAACATAATCGGTGATCATAATGAAAGGAAAAATTTTTATTTCTTTTATATGCGCTCTTATCTTTTTAGTGGTGACGTTTGCTTTTCTTTATAATAGTGCAAAAGAAGATAAAACAAAAGGACACGAAACAGCTATACAAGCTGCGAAGGAGCATGGCTTTGCATCGATCGATGAAGTCAACACATTTTATAATCGAAATGTTTACTATATCATTCAAGGGAAAAATAAAAAAGGCGAAAAAATTATCGGCTGGATGAAAAAGGGGAACACGGATAAAATTTTAATTAAAAAAGCGAAGGAAGGCTTGAGCAAAGACGACGTACTTCAATTGATTCAAAACATTGACAACAGCAAGCCGAAGAAAATAAAGAAAATCATGCTTGGGTATGATGATACAGATTCGAAAAAATGGGATATACCGGTTTGGGAGGTCCAATATATTGACCAACAAAACCGTTATACATATTTTATTGTTAGCTTTACGGATGACAGAGTTTATAAAATGTACAGCATTAAGCAATAAGAAGGGAGCATTGTAAAAGTGAATTTATCTAAACGCGTATCAACTTTAACACCTTCATCTACACTGGCGATCACTGCAAAAGCAAAAGAATTGAAAGCAGCCGGGCATGATGTGATTGGCCTTGGGGCAGGCGAGCCGGATTTTAACACTCCTGATCATATTTTAGACGCTGCAGAAAAAGCGATGAAAGAAGGACATACGAAGTATACGCCTTCTGGAGGACTTATATCATTGAAAGAGGCAATTATAGAAAAATTTAAAAAAGACCAGCATTTAGAATATAAACCGTCTGAAATTATTGTTTCAACAGGCGCTAAACACGCTTTATATACATTGTTCCAAGCTATTCTTGACGATGGTGATGAAGTGATCATTCCTTCTCCATACTGGGTAAGCTATCCGGAACAAGTGAAGCTTGCAGGCGGAGCTCCAGTATTTGTAGAGGGAAGGGAAGAAAATCGATTTAAAATTACGCCTGATCAGCTGCAGCAAGCGATCACAAACAAAACAAAAGCGGTGATTATCAATTCTCCGAGCAACCCGACCGGCATGATCTATACGCGGGATGAGTTGAAAGAATTGGCGGAGGTTTGCCTTAGCCATGATCTTATTATCGTTTCCGATGAAATTTATGAAAAATTAGTATACGGAGAAAATGAACATGTGTCCATCGCTCAAATTTCTCCTGAAGTAAAAGAAAAAACAATTATTATTAATGGTGTATCGAAATCCCATTCAATGACAGGATGGAGAATTGGTTATGCGGCGGGCAATGAGCGCATTATTCAAGCTATGACGAACCTAGCGAGCCACAGCACTTCAAATCCGACTTCAATTGCTCAATATGCTGCGATCGCGGCGTATGAGGGACCTCAAGAACCGGTCGAAATAATGAGAAGAGCTTTTGAAGACCGTTTAAATATCATTTACGAAAAACTTGTGCAAATACCTGGTTTCTCGTGCATTAAACCGCAAGGAGCATTTTATTTATTTCCAAATGCAAAAGAAGCAGCAGAGATAACAGGTTTTCGTAATGTTGACGAATTTGTCGAGGCGCTCTTGGAAGAGGAAAAGGTAGCGCTAGTACCAGGAAGCGGCTTCGGTGCTCCAGATAATGTAAGATTATCGTATGCGACATCGCTAGAACTTTTAAATAAAGCGATTGAACGTATTGATCGCTTTGTCAACAATCATAAACAGTAAAGATTGTCAATAGCCGGTGGTTCAGCCGGCTTTTTCGCTGGTTTCCTTTATTAAAAAAAAAGGAATAACATATGTATAATAGAAAGCATCGAATAAAAAGGCGGTTTCATATGGAGGGTAAAGCTGTGAAAACAACAATTTCAAATGTTAAAAACCATGTCGGAGAACAAGTAACAATCGGCTGCTGGTTGGCGAATAAGCGATCAAGCGGAAAAATTGCTTTTTTGCAGCTTCGGGATGGAACAGGCTTTATTCAAGGGGTTGTTGAAAAATCGAAGGTGGATGAAGAAATATTTAAAAAAGCAAAACAACTCACACAAGAAAGCTCTTTGTATGTCACAGGAGTTGTGAGAGTGGATGAACGTTCACCTTTTGGATATGAGCTTGGCGTTGAAAATATAGAAATTATTCATGAAGCAAGCGATTATCCGATTACGCCGAAAGAACACGGTACTGAATTTTTAATGGACAATCGCCACCTTTGGCTTCGATCAAAGCGCCAGCACGCCATTATGAAAGTGCGCAACGAACTCATCCGTGCCACTTATGAATTTTTTAATGATCAAGGGTTTGTCAAAGTGGATCCCCCTATTTTGACCGGAAGTGCGCCTGAAGGAACGACGGAATTGTTTCATACGAAATATTTTGATGAAGATGCTTACCTTTCGCAGAGTGGTCAGCTGTATATGGAAGCAGCTGCTATGGCCTTAGGCAAAGTATTTTCATTCGGGCCGACATTCCGGGCTGAAAAATCGAAAACGCGCCGTCATTTAATTGAATTTTGGATGATTGAACCGGAAATGGCGTTTTATCAATTTGAAGACAATTTGCAGCTGCAGGAGCAGTACGTTTCCCATATTGTGCAATCGGTATTAAAAAATTGTTCACTTGAATTGAAAACATTAGAACGTGACATTTCCAAGCTGGAGCAGGTTGTTCCTCCGTTCCCGAAAATAACATACGACGACGCTATCGCGCTGCTGCATAAGAAAGGATTCAACGACATCGCATGGGGGGACGATTTTGGTTCGCCGCATGAAACAGCGATCGCGGAAAGCTTTGATAAACCAGTTTTCATTACACATTATCCGACAAGCTTAAAACCTTTTTATATGCAGCCTGATCCAAATCGACCAGAGGTTGTTCTGTGCGCGGATTTAATCGCTCCTGAAGGGTACGGAGAAATCATCGGCGGATCTGAACGCATCCATGATTATCATTTATTAAAAAAACGTCTTGAAGAGCATCATCTGGACGAAGCAGCTTATAAATGGTATCTTGAGCTGCGGCAATACGGATCCGTACCTCATTCCGGCTTCGGCCTTGGACTTGAACGAACTGTTGCTTGGATATGCGGTATCGAACATGTTCGTGAAACGATTCCATTTCCGCGTTTATTAAATCGTTTATATCCGTAAACTGCATGAAGCCTCCTATCTTCAGGAGGTTTCGTTTTTCAACCATGCATTCTGAAGCCATGAATGGCCGCAATCATGGTATACTTATTTTGAGGTGTCGAAATATGAAGAAAAAACAGTTCACCGAATTAGTGGAAGATGGATCACTGACCGTTCCCAATATACTGCTGCGGAATTATGCCGATTTAGGTTTGTCAGAAAAAGAATTTGTTCTCCTTTTGCACGTACATTCCCACATTCAAAAAGGAAATGCTTTTCCAACTCCTACAGAACTTTCCGACCATATGACAATCACAACGGCGGAATGTGTCAAATTGCTTCGGAGTTTAGTTCAGAGAGGTTTTTTAACGATAGAGGAATTTGAGCAAAACGGGATGATTTATGAGAAATATTCTTTAAAACAGCTATGGGAAAAGTTGTATGATGTAGTCGTCATGGACCAAGATCAAGAAAAAGTAGAAAAGGAAAATCAATTATACACCATCTTTGAACAAGAATTTGGACGACCTCTTTCCCCGATTGAGTGCGAAACGTTAGCTTTTTGGATCGACCAAGATCATCATGATCCCGATATTATCATTTCTGCATTAAGGGAAGCGGTGATCTCCGGAAAATTAAATTTTCGATATATTGACCGGATTTTATTTGAATGGAAGAAGAATGGAATCAAAACAATTGAACAAGCTAAGAAGCATTCACAAAAATTTCATGAATTCAATCAAAAACAAAAGCAGTCTACTCAAGGGGAGCAAGAATATAAAAGGAAGGTGCCTTTCTACAACTGGCTGGAAAACTAAAATTTTTTTCCTCGTTCAAGCTGATTGAAAGGTGATGGTACATGCTATCAAAAAAGAAAGTAAAAGAATGCTTAGAGGTTATCGGGAAAATGTTTCCTGATGCTCATTGCGAGCTTGTACACAGCAATCCTTTTGAACTGGTCATTGCTGTCGTTTTGTCTGCTCAATGCACGGATGCGTTAGTCAATAAAGTAACAAAAAATTTGTTTCAAAAATATAAAACACCTGATGATTATTTGTCTGTCCCGTTGGAGGAATTAGAACAAGATATTCGCTCCATCGGTCTTTATCGTAACAAAGCGAAAAATATTCAAAAATTATGCAAAATGTTAATTGAAGAATTTGACCGAAAAGTGCCGGAAACTAGAGAGGAATTAATGAGCCTTCCTGGAGTAGGAAGGAAAACGGCAAACGTTGTTTTATCTGTTGCGTTTGGAAAACCTGCCATCGCCGTCGATACACACGTTGAACGGGTGTCGAAGCGGCTCGGAATTTGCCGTTGGAAGGATTCTGTATTGGAAGTGGAAAAAACATTGATGGAAAAAGTTCCTGAGGACGAATGGGGAATCACCCACCATCGGCTTATTTTTTTTGGAAGGTATCATTGCAAAGCCCAATCACCAAAGTGTCATGAATGTCCTCTTCTTTATTTGTGCAGAGAAGGGGAAAAAAGAATGAAAGGAAAGGCATAAAAAATGCACGATAGGAAGATGTTTCATCTCCCTGAGCAATTTCAAAATACTGCATTTTTTGACGAGGAATCTGTATATTTGCATCCAACTGATTTTTTTTATTATGATCTTCAATATTTGGCTGGAATGGATGATACGAGACCATGGGAGGCGAGCGAGCAATTTTTGCCCAAGCTTTTTAAGCAGTGGAAGGAAATTCAAACCGAGATTCAACGCACGATAACAAAACCGTTTAAAATGGATCGACAAAAAATGATGACAGGGATCTGCCTCTATATCCAACTTCTTTATTGGCTCAATGAAAAGCCGGTTCATTCACTGCAATTAGACGAAATAAAGAAGCTGGATATAGCTCCCGTCAATATTGAAGATCGTCTAACGTTTATTTTAAAAAAGCCTACTCAATATCATGCATATATTCAATTAAATGAACTATTTACAGAAACGGAAAAATTGTTTTATAAACATCAGGCGATCAAAAAAGCAAAACAAAAGGGGGCTTCGAAAAATTCAGGGTAACTGAATTTTTCGAGCCCTCTCATTTTTTTTATAACAAAAGCCAGTGGAGAAAAACGAGCTGTTTTTCTTCACTGGCTCCATTTAGGAACTTATCGGACAGTCCCTTATTTTCATTGCTGAACAGCAGGCGTTTCGGTTTGTGAATTTCCGTTTCCACCCGTTTGTGAACGATTGAAGTTATTGCCTGGATCTTGAGGAGGAGTAGGTCCGCCGCCTTGATTGCCGTTTTGTGTACTGTCATTTGGCGTCTGCGGCTGTTCAGGATTCTCGTTTTGATTTTCCTCTTCATTTTGCCCGTTATTTTGTTCATTGTCATTTTCGTTCTCCAATTGATCCTCTTCATCTTGTCCTTCATTTTGTTCCTGTTCAGGCGGCGGCGTTAATTCATCTGGTAATTCTTCTTGCTCCTCTTCCTCCACAGAAGGTATTTCGATCATTGCGCTTGCAGGATCGCTTCGCATGCTGTCCCTTACAGCTGTAACGCTGAATTTATATACAGAACCAGGTTTCACATTTGACAAGACATACGATTTGTCTTTTGTAGTCGTTAATACTTTGGAAGCAGCGTTATCGATCGAGGCGCTCACTTCAAATGAAACGTCCGATTCACTGTGATTCCAGCTAAGCTTCACTGCATTCGTTTTTTGATCATAATTGATGGATAGGCCTGACGGTTTGTCCAGCTTTTCATATTTCGTTGAAACTTTTGTCGGCTCTTCGCCTCTTACAAAATATTCGTACGTAATCATATTTTTTGGCGTATATTTGCTTGCAAGCTTCGCCGGATTAGATCCTTTTTCGATTGCCTTTTTCACCACGCTTTTCGGCTGTTTGAAATCGGATGAATCCCCGTCAGATACATGCCGCATTAGCTTTCTAAAGATGTCTCTGGCAATTTGTTGTTCCCTTTTTGTTATATACATTTTCTCTTCATTTTTCTCATATCCAGTCCAAACAGCAGCTGTGTATTTTGGTGTATAGCCGACAAACCAATTGTCTTTTGCTGCACCGCGCTCCGGATGATATTTTGCTTTTTCTTGCTCTGTAAAGTTCGTTGAACCCGTTTTGCCGGCAATATTCAAGCCAGGCACCCGAGCTCTTGTACCGGTTCCTCGTTCTACAACGGTTTTTAACATATCGGTGATCATAAATGCTGTGTAATCGCTCATTGCTTCGACCGGATCTGGTGTTAAATCAGCTTTTGTTCCATCAACAAAAACAACCTTTGTTACGGAATATGGTTCATTGTATATACCGTTGTTGCCAAAGGCGCTGTAAGCCCCCGCCAATTGAAGAGGGGATATGCCGTGTTCAAATCCGCCGATTGCATATGCTTCTGTAATTTTATCGATTTTAATTCCCAATTTCTCGGCAAATGCTTTTGCCCTCGATTCACCAACCTCTTGAAACGCCTTTAATGCTGGGATGTTTCTTGAATCAGCCAATGCTTCTCTGATTGACATCTGCCCTTTATAGCTGCGGTCATAGTTGTTTATTGGTTTTCCGTTTGAATACGTGTACGGCTCATCAACGATTTGGTGATACGTTGACCATTTTAAATGCTCAATGGCAGGGCCGTAATCTAAAATAGGCTTAATGGTTGAACCAGGCTGCCGTTTTAAATCAACAGCATAGTTAAATCCGCCAATCGGTTGGTTTCTCCCGCCGCCGATAGCGCGTATTTCACCTGTTGTCGTGTCGATTAGAGCAATTCCAGCCTGAAAATATTTGCTCGGATAACTGATTTCATCGCCGTTCAATAATTGTTCAACATATTCTTGAGCATCTGTATCGATTGTTGTATAGATTTTTAATCCTGCTGAGCTTGGATCAACGCCAAGCTTTTTTCTTACTTCTTCAATCGCATGTTCAATAAAGGCATGATATTTGTTTTGCTGCTGTTTTGGTTCAACTAATGATTCTGTGATGGATGTTTGTTTAGCTTTTGCCGCTTCCTCTTCACTGATAAATCCGTTTTTAACCATTAAATTTAAGACAACATTGCGGCGCTTTTCCGCCAGATCGGGATTTTTTCTAGGGTTGTATAGATCAGGATTTTTAATCATCCCAGCCAGCATTGCCGCTTCAGACAGCGTGATGTCTTTAAGATCCTTCCCGAAGAAAGCTTCCGTAGCTCTTGCGACGCCGTAATAGTTGCCGGGATAATAAATTCTGTTTAAATACATTTCAAGTATTTCATCTTTTGAATATTTTTGCTCCACTTGCAAGGCAAGCCATGCTTCTTGAGCTTTTCTTTTTACTGTTTTGTCAAGAGATAAAAAGGAAAGCTTGACAAGCTGCTGCGTAATTGTACTTGCACCTTCAGAACCGAATCCTTCTTTAAAGTTGGCAATTACAGCGCCTCCAATACGAATTGGATCGATTCCGTTATGTTTATAAAATCGAACATCTTCCGTAGCAATAAACGCATCTTTTACAACTTGCGGAATTTCATCGATTTTCACATATGTCCGTTTTTCCGAACCGACTTCACCTATTTCATTTCCGTCCTTGTCATATACTTTTGATGACATATTTCCTTTTAAAAGATCATCATTTAGAGGAGGTGCTGTTGCTGCAAAATAAGCAAATGTCGATGTTCCTCCAATGATGCCTACGAGCCCTAACAAAAGAATGAAAAACACAATTTTTCTTGCGATTCCTTTTTTCTTCGGCTTTTTTTTCTTACTTGCTAAAGCTTTTCGTCTTTCTTCCCTCGATTTATATTGTTGACTCATTATAAATCCAACCTTTCATTTAGAATGAAAAGGGCAGTAGCTAAAAATATAACTTGTCTATTATACTAATATAATCAACTCTTGGGCAATAGCCAAGGGGGATATGGTGACCACATTCTACAATTTCTTGATGCGAAATCGATTTTCTTCCCCCGTTTTTCTGTCTTTTCCAAAAATGCATCAATTTTTCAGCCTCTAAGAAGTATATTTGATTTAGTTTAGTGAATCGTATAATTAGAAAACATATTCCGTTTTGTTCGAGCACAGCTTTCATATGCTCGATTTGATGATCATGAATATTTTTTAGTGGAAAAGAGCTGTTTTTTGTCTCTTTTGCTTCAAAGTCAATATATTTGCCTTTATAAACTCCGTTGTAGTCGGTTGTTGAAGCCTGTTTAAAATAAGCTTCTTTAATGACTGCTGCGCTCCGTTTCGGATAATCAACCGAAACGATTTGGATCGGAGTCGGTTTTTTATGGATGACAGCTATTCCATTTTCCCTGTAATAAAGATTTGTCTCATTTAAGTCGTCCTCGAGGGTCATCCCTCTATTTGAATATTGTATTTCAACTGGGACTGGATTCGCTACATTTTGTTTAGCTTTCCACAACTTTCCGTTAGGATAACGAATAGCCAAGCGATCTCCTCCTTTTTCCGGCTATTTATATCTTAACAAAAAATGTTAACCTTTTTTCGATGAAATGACTTCATTATACATGATTTAAGTTGAAAGAGGGAATACTATGTCACTACATGATATAATATTACAAACAAAATTAAAAACAGATGACGGAAATGTTGATAATATTTCACGGACGGAACGATATGCAAAGTTTTATAAAAAACATCCGGAAGTAAAATGGGCGTTGCTGGCAAGCATGGTCTCCAGAAACGCCGGCTGGTTTATGACAGATTTAGAAGGTATTCCCCTCAAACAGGCTTTGCCTTATGAAAAACGGCAATGGCTCTTTTTATCAGTTGAAACCGCAAACTGGCTCATTTTTGCTGATGCTTATCCACAGCTTTTACTATATGAATATTCCAAGCGTCACAACAAACCGATGTTTTATTTGCTCGAAGCTTTTCATGTATCCGCCTTTATGATGGAGGAGTGGGAACGCTTTTTCCGCACAAAAGATGAGAAAAGGCTTTTAACCTCCCTTATTATTAATGAGCAGCATGTTATTCAAAAACCGGTTATTGATCATCCATTATTTAAAAAATTTGTCTTTCACAGCTTGCCGTTTAATTTTCAAGATCTATTTCATTTTCGCGTTATACTGTTTCCGACGTTAACAGGAAAATTGTACGGATTTTCCACCCATCAATTCAGCCATGTCAAAAAACGGATTGAATTGGGAAAAAGGCTGGCATGGCTTTTATTTCATCCTCTTTACCATGGACAGTTTCTAAAATTTTCAAATCGTGTAATACATACAGGATCACGGTATGATTATGAAAAATATATGAAAAAAACAACAAAAAGAAAATCCCCATATTTAAGGACGGCTTTTCCGATAATCTCACACGAAATAGACGAAAAAGAAAGAGAATGGTTTCATGGGCAGAGGCTCGGAAAGTATTATAAAGATCCAGAGATTCCGAAACGAATTGAATTAACTAACTGGTATGAGAAAAAACAGTCCCAGCTACATTTATTATGCATGATGAAGCAATACTTACAATAATGGTCAGGCAATGAGCCTGACCATTTTTAAGTAGAGGGTCTGTTTGGACCTTCAAGCTTTTTGTCTCCAACTCCTCGCTTTTTTTCTTTTTGACTATCATTTTGAATGGTTTTTTTATCGTTTTTCATCATAACACCTCCCATGTTTATTTTTTCTAACCTGAAAAAATACATGCGCACAATGAAGCGGATTTTTGAATGCAGGGAATTTACACTTTTTTTGCCGAATCACAACTAGTTTTGTCAAACAGGCAGGACTCATATTTAGGAAGAAGAATTTTTTAGCAAAAATAAGAAAAGAGGGATGCTGATGAGTTCGTTTATAGAAAAGCAAGAGGCATTAAAAAAATTGCAGGAAATTGAAAAACAAATTGATCTTTTAGAGCAGCAATTGACGCAAAATATAGATAAAGAAATTCATCGGACAAAACAAGCCGTTTCAAACTTTATAGAAAATGGAGAAGAAAAGATGAATAAATTTGAGAAAATGTGTGCAGAAAGGAAATTCGTGCGGAGCTTGAGAAAAAAGGTAGTATAAAATTTGGTAAAACAAAAAAAATTTGCTATGATGAATCTGAGGTGAGAACCTTGGATGAAGAACAAGTCCGGAAAATCACGGAGCAATTGCTTCAAGTGATCCAAAAAAGTGCTCAACGCTTCGAGAGAACCAAGAAGGAAGGACTGGAATACGATTTTTTTGCCGAAATTAAACCGAGTGTTGACAAGATTTTGCCAATATTGGATGAATGGGAAATTGTTGCGAAAAAATGGATCAATAAGTACCATCCTAGATACCTGCATTCGCAACAAATTGATACGGCGAAAGAGCATATTGAAAACATTGTGATCCAATCTTTTTTTCAAGATACAAGCAAGGTGAGATTTAAAAATATAAAAGAATCTGCTGAATACACATTAAGAAGCATGATCCGTGAAATGGAAAAAAATGAATGAAAAAGGGGAAGCGGAGAAGCGAGCAGTTTCTCCGCTTTATTATGTGTGAAATATATAGACACAATCTATTGGGCTTTCGATTTACGCAAAACCTTACTTCGTTTGAAGAAATCTTGGGGTTAAAAGATTCTATCTAAAAAATATCCGTTCTTTTTTGTCAATCTATGCTATTGAACTGCCGTAAACGGGACTATTCGTAAGCGGCAAAAAGAGGCCGGAGAAAATTCTCCCGCCTCTGCTTGATTTAAAGGATGTATTCAGGTGTAACGGCTCCTTGCTGTTCTAGCGTTTTGACAATATTTCGAAAGTCTTTGATGCTGATGTTTTCATAAAGATACAATCTGCGAGCAAAGTCCAGCAATTCATTTGCACATTCTGCTTCGTATTGCTTCTCCATTTTAAATCTTTCCCTCAATGTTTGAACCGTCATAAAACATCCCCCCCTAACACTTATATTAATATGTTACCATCTCTTTTGTAATTATCAATTTTAAAAAAAATAAAAACTTCCGACACTATTTGACATCTCACCCTTTAAAAGGCAAAAACATATTTTATGATTAGTTAAGTTTTTATTGGAGGGATCAAAATGTATCATGATCATGTTTATGATTGGTTAAGACCTGTTTCTTACGATCAATATTTCATGATGAATCAACATGTTGTTCCTTATTTCCAATCTCCATATTATCAGCCTTTTATGAATCCGTATCCTCAGCCTTATCCAAGCACGCTGCCTATGATGATGCCAAAAGGGTCAAATCCTTCATTGCTTTCTTCATTTAAAAAAGCGGACGGACAGATGGATTTTAACAAAATGATCGATACAGCAGGACAAGTTGTTCAAACGATGAATCAAATGAGCTCCCTTTTAAAAGGAGTCACGCAAATTTTTAAAGCTTGATGCTGAATAATGAGCTTTGAAACGATGTAAGGGGCTAGGGATGCCGTTCGCCGCAAGTCAAGGCTGTTTATGCTTTGTTGGATATACGAAAAAATCCTTTTTATACCAAAAACCTATTTTTGGAAAAAGAATATTTCCAATCGGAACAACAGGCTGATGACATGATTGCCCGGGGAATGATGAGTACCGATCACAAAACAAACAATTACAGGATGCAATAGGAAAAATGGGACTGCCCGATAAGTCCCTAAAAGGAAGCAAGTAGAGAAAAACAACGCGTTTCTCTCCACTTGCTTTTATATTTTTCGATTTTTATCTGAAAGTAGCTGGCGGATGCCGGCTATTTCAGGAAGTGTGAGCTAATGAGAAAACAATACCTTATCTTGCATCGTCTCCACCATTTCGTCTACGGCACGTGCCACGTGATGTTCTGGTATGAGCAATTCAATATCCAAAATTACTTGAACTTGACGGTTGTCATATCGTTTGAAAGTAGGAGGGAATGTTAATTTCTTTTGTCAGGAGTATTTTCTTCTTTTACATCTACTGAAAGTGTTGTTTCCGTAGTAATCATTTGATTGGTTCATAAAAAATCGTCCTTTCAGTGATGTTGTGTCTCAACTACATTTTATTTAGAAAGGACGATTTTTTTGTGCTTTTTTTTAAAAGTGGAAAAATGAGGGGCTCCAAAAGTCAGCTACCCTGACTTTTTGGACAACCTCTTTGCTTAGAAGCATATTAGTCAATATTTATTTTTGTTTTTTTGGAAGGGATCACAATTTTCAGCTTTTCATTTTGAAACGATGCTTTAATACGTTGCACATCTAAGTAAGCTGGCAAATAAAAGGATTTCGCAAATTTGCCATGAGACTTGAACATTTGCGTCATCTGTTTTTCATCATTTGTTTGTTCAATATGTTGATCTTGATGAATGGAAATCGTTAATACATGATCATACGATTCGATGCGTATTTGCTCTTTTTTCACTCCTGGAAGCTTTCCCTCTAACACCCATTCTTGATCAGTTTCATGAGTGTCAAAATGAAAAAAAGGAAGGGACATTGCGGTATCAAACAAATCATGAAACGGTTTTAATAGCGATTGAATGTAGGCAGGATCGAAAAATTGTGAAAACCTGCCTGGAAGCGGATCTAGTTGGGAAAACACGGGCAAAAATTCATCATGTTCCTTTTTGTCTTTTTTCATCTTGCTCTCTCACTCCCTTTCTTTTTTTCACATTTATATGCAAAAGAGTTTCGAAAAGTTTATACGAAAGTTCCAATGAAAACATGCTTTATTTACGAACGTTTATTCGTTAGAATAGATGTAGTGAATTCGAGGAGGAATGGGTCATGCTTGGGCGGAAACCTTTTGAAAAAGTCATCCATGATTTTAGACATGACGAGCGTTTTCGGGATCAGATTGTATATTGGCACACAATACCTGAAAAAGAAGCAATCACAGTTCCTTTTCCAGAAGATATGGATAACCGATTGAAGGAAATGTTGAAGAAAAAAGGAATTGAACAATTATACAGTCATCAAAAAGAAGCGTTTGAATTAGCGTTAAATCATCACAACATTGTCGCTGTAACCCCGACAGCGTCGGGAAAAACGTTGTGCTACAATTTGCCTGTTTTAAACGCAATATTAAAAAACAATAACACGAGAGCATTATATCTTTTTCCGACAAAGGCGCTAGCTCAGGATCAAAAAAGCGAACTGAATGAATGGATTGAAGGAATAAAAACGGAGATAAATTGCTATACATACGATGGAGATACTTCTCCAACGATCCGTCAAAAGATTCGAAAAGCTGGTCATATTGTTATGACAAATCCTGATATGCTGCATTCAGGCATTTTACCGCATCATACGAAATGGGTGTCGCTTTTTGAAAACTTAAAATATGTCGTCATCGATGAATTGCATACATATCGCGGAGTATTTGGAAGCCATGTTGCGAATGTAATCAGAAGGCTGAAGAGAATTTGCCGATTTTACGGAAGCGACGTTCAATTTATATGTACATCGGCAACGATTGCAAATCCGTTGGAATTTGCTGAAACATTGATTGGAGAGAAAGCGGTTCTTATTGATCGAAACGGAGCCCCAAGAAGCAAAAAACATTTCATCTTTTACAATCCGCCTGTTGTTAACAAGCCTCTCAATATCCGCAGAAGCGCCATGCTTGATGTAAAAGAGATTGCGAAAGAATTTTTAAAAAACGACATTCAAACGATTGTGTTTGCTAGAAGCCGGACAAGGGTTGAAATTATTTTAACGTATCTGCAAGAGATGACGAAAAAGGAATTGGGATCGAAAACGATACGCGGATATCGCGGAGGTTATTTGCCGAAGCAGCGAAGGGAAATTGAAAAAGGCCTTAGAGAGGGAAAAATTAAAGGTGTCGTCAGCACCAATGCTTTGGAGCTAGGGGTTGATATCGGTCAGCTGCAGGTTTGCATTATGACAGGATACCCCGGATCGATTGCCAGCGCGTGGCAGCAATCAGGCCGGGCGGGCAGAAGGGAAGAGGAAGCAGCAATTATTCTCGTCGGAGGATCGAGTCCATTAGATCAATATATTTTAAAGCATCCAGAATATTTGTTTGAAAAAAATCCGGAAAGTGCGATCATTCATCCAGATAACTTAATCATTCTCGTAGATCATATAAAATGTGCGGCGTTTGAGCTTCCATTTCAGTCAGGTGAAACGTTAGATGGGGTGGAGGTTGACGATATACTTGATTTTCTGAAAGAGGAAGGCGTTCTTTACGAAAACGGAGGCAGATGGTATTGGATGAGCGATTCGTTTCCTGCACATGGGATCAGCTTGCGTTCTGCTTCTCAAGAAAATGTCGTAATTATTGACACTACAAATGGCGCAAATGTCATCGGGGAAATGGACCGATTCAGCGCCATGACGATGCTTCATGAAGAAGCGATCTATTTGCATGAAGGAAGGCAATTTCAGGTTGAAAAGCTCGATTGGGAAGAAAAAAAAGCATATGTTTCTGAAGTCAATGTTGACTATTTTACGGATGCGAACCTAGCTGTTCAATTGAAGGTGCTTGAGGTGGATCAGGAAAAGGAAAGCAAGAGCATGGAGATTGGATTTGGAGATGTCATGGTGCTTGCCCAACCGACGATATTTAAAAAAATCAAATTTGGCACACATGAGAACATTGGTTCTGGTCCTATTCATCTGCCGGAGGAAGAGCTTCATACAACAGGTGCTTGGATTAGCTTTAAAAATGACGTTTTTTCTGTTTTATCGGAAGAACAAATGGAAAAAGCTTTAGTCGGTATCAGCCATGCTTTAAAATATGTGAGTGCTCTTGCAGCAATGTGCGATCCAAACGATCTTGACGTTGTATTTCAAGTGAAATCCATTCACAACGGAAAACCAACCATCTATTTGTATGACCGATATCCAGGCGGAGTTGGGCTGGCGAAGAAAGTATTTGATGAGTTTGAATGCTTGCTTGAAAGAACGGAAGAAATGGTAACAAACTGTAAATGCGATGATGGCTGCCCTTCCTGCATCGGTCTTGATGGAGAATCGAGCGGAAGAAAGGAAGCGGCGCTTCTGCTGCTTCAATATATAAAGAAAGGACAGATTTTATGTCCATAAAACAAAAATTAAACAGATTAAAAAATCATATTGTTCATGAAGACGTATTGAAAAAGGAACAGGATATAGAGATTCCATATTTAAAACGCTGGGAAAGCGTTGGAGTCAAGCCGTTTTTCTTTGATGGCCAATATATTCTCATCCGTGAAGTAGAATATCCGCTCAATTATCGCCATGGATTGTATGAATTGAGCGAAGTAATTGATGTTGTAGATTACTGGAATGACAATGAAATGGAGCATCCGCTGTCAGCAAAAGGGCATAAACCTTATGAACTTTTCTTTTTCGATACGGAAACGACTGGTTTAAAGGGCGGAGCAGGCAATATGATCTTTTTACTTGGATTTGCGCGGATATTATTCGATAAAGTGGTGATCAAACAGCTTTTTTTGCCTGCTCCTGGCCATGAGGTTGCTTTATATCAACGGTTTTTAAGTGAAGTAAATATAAAAACATTAGTCACATACAATGGAAAAGCATTTGATTGGCCTCAAGTGAAAACGAGACATACTCTCATTCGCAATATGGTGCCGCAATTGCCTGAGTACGGCCATTTTGATTTATATCATGCAGCTAGACGTCTCTGGAAAAATAGATTGGAGTCGGTAAAATTATCAAATGTTGAAAAAGATATTTTGCAAGTGAACCGAAAGGAAGATACTCCCGGCTATTTAGCGCCGATCCTTTACCATCATTTTTTGAAAGACCCAAATCCTGATAGTGTGATCGGAATTTTTCAGCATAATGAGATGGATATTCTCTCCTTAATTTCACTTTATATTCATTTGTCAAAAAAGCTTTTGTTTCCCGATGACAACCATGATGATAAAGAACTGTTTGAAATGGCAAGATGGTTTCAAGCTCAAGGAAATGAAAAGCTTGCTTATTTTTCATATGCGAAAATAAACGAGCAGTCAAACAGCCTTCACCTCAAGGCGAAATTTGAAATGGCAATGCTGGCAAAACGAAACGGACGTTTGGATGAGGCAGTGAAACTATGGAGCGAAATTAAAAAACATGGACAAGGCTTTTTGAAAATAAAAGCTTTAGTCGAACTGGCCAAATTTTATGAGCATTATGAAAAAAATATTGATGCTGCATATATGGACACAAACGAAGCGATTCAAATTTTGAAACAGCTGGAAAGAATGGGAGTATCCAAACATTCAACACAAAAAGAAGAGCTGCTGAAAAGAAAATGGAGGCTGGAAAAGAAAAAAAATAAGTTGGAAGATTTGGAAAGATGAAACAATTACTCGATCACAACCGTCTAATATAAGGATTTGTTAAAAGGAATAGATGCCGGCGGCAACATATTTTGGTATTATATACGAGAAAAAACGGTATCGCCTATTAGATGCTTTTTCTGTCAAATATAAAAAAAGAAAAAGAAAAAGATTGACTAGCAAGACCTTCCATCGAACAAGAAGGTCTTTCTCTTTCAAAATTTTAATATAGTGCCTTAATCAATCGGTTATGAAGGAAATGCCTATACATGATAAATATCGCGCCTGCTTTTTTTTGAAAATAGGTATTTGAATTAGTACATGTACACTTTTATATTCATAGGCTAGTATTGTAAAAATAATAAATAGGAAGGAGTTATATAATATGAAATGCAGACCGAACGTTCTTCAGCCGATTGTTCATCCGACGAAATGCTGCGTCAATCATACACATTCAACAACAATCGTTCCTCATATCCATCCAATTCATACAACAAATGTTAATCATCAAATGTATCAACATTTGCATTATTTCCCGCATACTCAATCTGCGGTAAATAATGTGTCACATCAACATTTTCAGTGCATGGGACCTGGTCCGTTTCCGAGATAATCTTTGAGAAGGGGCTGAGTAACCAGCTCCTTCCGTTTATAATCATTATTTTTAAACCTCTGAAGGCTTCATTTTTTCCTATAATAGGATGGAGACATGTTATTACCATAAAGAATAAATTGACATTAATCAGGAAGTTTGAAAAAATATAGCCTAGGAGGACTTCTGACGATTGAGGTGAACCGAGTTGATTTCAGATAAAATTAGATTAACGGCGAAAGAAATTTTGGAAAAAGAGTTTAAGACTTCGATGCGCGGTTATAAACAAGAAGAAGTTGATAAATTTTTAGATATTATCATTAAAGATTACGAAACGTTTTACCAGGAGATTGAACAGTTGCGGCAGGAAAATATGCGGCTGAAAAAGCAGCTCGAAGAAGCATCGAAAAAACAACCGACGATGCAGGCGAATACAACGAACTTTGACATTTTGAAGCGTTTATCGAATTTAGAAAAACATGTATTTGGAAGCAAATTATATGAGTAATGTTCATGGATGCCACTTGAATTTTTTATTCATTTTCACTATACTACATAATGCGGTTTAGCATAACGTTCGGGTAATCGCTGCAACGGATCATCCGTTGTAGAGGAAAGTCCATGCTCGCACGGTGCTGAGATGCCCGTAGTGTTCGTGCCTAGCGAAACCATAAGCTAGGGCAGCCTTTTCGGCTGACGGCGGGGAACGTGCCTAAGCTATTGATTAGTATGGCACTATTACCCTGAAAGTGCCACAGTGACGTAGTCTTGCGAGAAATCGCAAGAGTGGAACGCGGTAAACCCCACGAGCGAGAAACCCAAATGATGGTAGGGGCACCTTCTCTGAGGAAATGAACGAGGAGAAGGACAGAAGGGCTAAAACCCTTCTGTAGATAGATGATTACCACCCATGTACAAGCTGCATGGGGACAAAACATGGCTTACAGAACGTTATGGAATAAACCGCAATTTTTCGTGGGGCTGTCCGATAAGTCCCTAAAATGAAGCAAGTGGAGAAAAACAATTCGTTTCTCTCCACTTGCTTTTATATTTTTTCGATTTTTATCTGAAAGTAGCTGGCGGATACCGGCTACTTTCAGTATGTTGTGGGCTAATGCCACAATCCCAAACTCAACATGTACCTTGTCGAGGCCCCGCAAAGAAAATCTGCGGAACGACCGATTGCCCTTGATGTGACCGAACACACTTTCTGCCTCGACTTTGCGTCGAGCGTAGATGGCGGCTTTCTCTTCACATTCAAGGGCTGTTTTGGCCTTTGCTTTCATTTCTTCGAAGATGGGATTCCAGTGAACTTGACGATTTCCCTTCGCTTTTGTGCATTTCGCTTTCAATGGGCAATCGGTACAATCTTCACATTCGTATATTTTGAAGCTTTGTTCATAGCCAGATGGATTCTTTTTGTTTTGGTATTTTTTAAACGTTACTCTCCTTCCATTCGGGCAAATAAAACAATCATCCTCTTCACAATAGGTCCAGTTTTTGGCATTTTTAATGTCTTTTTTGTATGTACGTGTTTGTTCTTTTACATAGCTCCCATAAGGAATTAGAAACTCAAAACGGGGCTCTTTCTCATCACCAACTGCATATACATAGTTTTCTTCACTACCATAGCCTGCATCCGCAATGACCGTTTTGGGCATCGGTAATGAACTGGAGGCTAGCTTCTCCATATGTGGGATAAAGCAACGTGTATCGGTCGGTCGTTGATGAATGGTATAAAACAAGATAAACTGATTCTCTGTCCCCATTTGCACGTTGTATCCGGGCTTGAGCTGACCGTTTTTCATATGGTCTTCTTTCATGCGCATGAAGGTTGCGTCTTTGTCTGTTTTCGAGTAGCTGTTACGGTCACCGAACATTTCCTTTTGTTCCTTGTATCTTGCCATTCGGGGCAGGAAATCTTCCCGAATTTGTTTCACCGATTTCTTTAATTGACTGCGTTTTTTTCGCTTCTCTTTCCGAATGGATGTATCGGTCTCCTTTTCGATTTCTTCCGTTAGCGTTTCAACTTTTTCTTCTATTTCTTTTGCGATTTCCTCCATGTTTTGTTCGGTGATCTCTGTATGTTGATCGCTTTCCTTTTGCCCTGTTCCGGCTTCTAATTGGGTTAATTCATGAATGTGCTTTAGTGTTTCTTGGATTTTTTCTTTTAATTTCTCTTCGAATTTCAAAGTGGATTTTTTCCACACAAAAGAATACTTATTGGCATTGGCTTCGATCTTAGTGCCATCCAAAAAGTAGTTTTCCATTGTGATGTAATGTTCTTTTATCAATTTGAGAATCATGACTTCAAAGAGCTCATCCATGAAAGCTTTCATCCGTTCCCCTCGGAACTCATTAATGGTGCGAAAATCTGGTTGTTGCATCGCTGAAAGCCACATGGCAGGAATATTTTCTTTAACGAGTTTTTCGATTCCTCGGCAGGAATAAACCTTTTGAGAATAAGCATACAGAATGATTTTCAGCATCATTTTGGGATGATAGGAACTTCTGCCGCCGCCTTTATAATGAGAAAACAATTGTTTATCTGGTATCGCCTCCACCATTTCGTCCACGACACGTGCCACGTGATGTTCGGGTATAAGAGATTCAATATCATAAATCATTTGAACTTGACGGTTGTCATATGGTTTGAAAGTAGGGGCTAAATTTCTTTTGGCAGGAGTTTTTTCTTCTTTTCCATCTAGAGGAAGTGTCATTTGTGTGTTATAATTTTCACGAGTAATCATTTGATTGCTCATAAAAAATCGTCCTTTCTGTAATGTTGTGTGGTAACTTCATTTTACTAGAAAGGACGATTTTTTTGTGCATTTTTTTTAAAAAGTGAAAAAATGAGGGGCTCCAAAAAGTCAGTTACCCTGACTTTTTGGACAGCCCCTTTTATTTTCTGAAAAAGACAGGTGAAAAAATGAGCAAACGGTTTACATTGATTGCAACAGCTGCAATGGGAATTGAAGCGATTGTTGCATCAGAAGTGCGCAATCTAGGATATACATGCAAAGTGGAAAACGGAAAAGTAACGTTTGAAGGCGATGAACTGGCGATTTGCCGAGCGAATTTATGGCTTAGAACGGCTGATCGAGTGAAATTAAAAGTGGCTGAATTTTCGGCGACGACATTTGAAGAACTGTTTGAAAAAACGAAAGCCATTGATTGGGCGGATTTTTTGCCTGAAAACGCTCAATTTCCTGTCATCGGAAAATCGGTGAAATCAAAACTGGCAAGTGTTTCTGACTGCCAGAAAATTGTAAAAAAAGCAATAGTTGAAAAATTGAAGCAGCAGTACCGAAAAACGACCGATTGGTTAGAAGAGACAGGGGCGGTTTACAAGATTGAGATCTCTTTACATAAAGACATTGCTACACTGACCATTGATACGAGCGGAGACGGCCTCCATAAACGAGGATATCGCGCTCGAAAAGGAAATGCCCCTTTAAAAGAAACGCTCGCTGCTGCACTTATTTTGCTAACGAATTGGACTCCTGACAGACCTTTCTTTGATCCATTTTGTGGTTCAGGTACGATTCCGATTGAAGCGGCGTTAATTGGGCAAAATATCGCGCCCGGCTTCAATAGAGATTTTATTTCAGAGCAATGGGACTGGATCGGCAAGGATGTATGGAGAAGGGCAAGAGAAGAAGCAGAGGATTTAGCTAAATATGATATTCGCCTCGACTGCATCGGGACGGACATTGATCATAAAATGATTGAGATTTCAAAAGAAAATGCCATGGAGGCCGGGCTTTCGGATGTCATTACTTTTAAACAAATGCAAGTTAAAGATTTACGTACAGTGAAGGAATTTGGGGTAATAGTCGGGAATCCACCGTATGGTGAGCGACTCGGAGAACGAGAAGAAGTGGAGCAATTATATAAGGAAATGGGGAAAACATTCTCGCTGTTAGATACTTGGTCGATTTACATTTTGACAAGCAATAAAAGCTTTGAACAGTTTTACGGAAAAAAGGCGACAAAAAAACGGAAACTTTTTAACGGGTTTATCGAAACGCACTATTATCAGTATTGGGGACCTAAACCGCCCAAAAAAGCATAAATAATACCAGCTCTGCATAAATTAAAATGGATAAAATTTATACGGGGTTGGTTGATTTATGACAAAGGAAGAATATGCGATTATTTCTCGCGCATTAAAAAATACGTATACTGCATTGGTAGAAAGAGGTTCAACAGAAAAAGCGCTCAGTCAAATCTTTGAAGCGGAAGGGCAATTGAAAAAGGCTATTTTTCACGGATCTCTTTCCGTTCGAGAGAAACGGCTTCCCTGAAAATGGGAAGTTTTTTCTGTTTTTAAATGATTTCGTTTCAACCGAGTCAATCGCTTATGCTTCAAACCTTACCGCTCGCTTCCTGCAAAAGCGAGGTTGACATGATTCTAATTGAATCGCGCGCTGCCAGAAAAGATATTGACGTTATGCGTAATAAGTGAAATAATTTTACTCTATGAATAATCACGGAGGTTGGAGTCATGATGTTTCAAGGTTTACCTTTCCCGCTGACAAAAAATGAAAGTTTTTATGAAGCGTTAAACAAATGGATCGGTGATGTTCTGTATGATATTTTGCCTGAAAAAGGCTTTGAATTGCGCGACGAACAAATTTTTATGGCTTTCCAGCTTGACAGAGCTTTTAAAGAAAAGAAAGTGATGTTTGCGGAAGCGGGAGTAGGGACAGGAAAAACGATTGTTTATTTGCTTTATGCGATTGCATATGCGCGATATACCGGAAGACCTGCCGTCATTGCCTGTGCGGACGAAGCTCTAATTGAACAGCTTGTCAAAAAACAAGGGGATATAAAAAAGCTTGAAGAAGCTCTAGGTCTAAAAGTGGATGTGCGATTGGCAAAATCGATGAACCAATATTTATGTTTGGACAAGCTTGAGGATTTGCTTGGAATGGACGATGATGAGGACTTTTTTGATCTTTATGAATCTCTCCCTGAATTCGTGCATGATCAGAGCGGATTGCAATCTTACTATCATTATGGAGACCGGAAGCAATACCCGTTTTTTTTCGATGAAAAATGGGAAAAAATCAGCTGGGATCCTTTTAAAAACTGTTTGTCATGCAGCAAAAGACATCGGTGCGGCTTAATTCTTTCCCGCGATTATTATCGGAAGGCGAAGGATTTAATCGTTTGCTCCCATGATTTTTATATGGAGCATATTTGGACGAAAGAATCCCGGAAACGTGAAGGACAGCTCCCGCTTCTCCCAGAGCACAGTTGCGTCGTGTTTGATGAAGGCCATTTATTAGAATTTGCGGCTCAAAAGGCACTTACGTATCAAGTGAAAAAAGAAACACTAGCAGCATATTTAGAAAAAATTTTAAAGAACAACATTCGTGAACAACTTGCAGAAATGGTCGAAGAAGCGCTTTTAGCGAACGATCATTTTTTTCATATGCTGTTTAAAAGTGCACATCAAAAGGAAGGCTCCAATCGGTTGACAATCACGAGAACAGACGATTTGTTAGAAGCGGCCGGAAATTTGTATGAACGATTGAATCAGCTGTCTGAAGCTTTAGTTTTTGAAAGTGAACTATATACCATTGATGAATATAGCTTAAAGATTGTGGAAGAATACCTTGATCAAATGGAATTTTCTTTTCGCTTGTTTTTACAATTTGACAACACAATTACCTGGCTTGAACAAAACGGCGCGTCATCTTCTTTTGTGATCATGCCGCAAAGGATAGAAGATATTTTAAAAGAAAAAGTGTTTTCTCATAAAATACCTTATATCTTTTCATCAGCCACTTTATCGGATCAAAACGGATCGTTTGCTTATTTAGC
This sequence comes from Aeribacillus sp. FSL W8-0870, assembly GCF_037963755.1. NCBI lineage: Bacteria > Bacillati > Bacillota > Bacilli > Caryophanales > Bacillaceae > Aeribacillus > Aeribacillus sp. FSL W8-0870. Next base: position 2,557,818 of record NZ_CP150165.1, on the reverse strand, counting down.
GAATAGCCTTGGTATAAAAGATTATCTATCATTCTCCGTTTCCTCTCCTTTTGACTATGAAAAAAATATGAAAGTGTTTGTAAAAAAAGGTACGAGCGAGGAAAAATTGAACTGGACGGAATCTGTCATAAAATCAAACAAAGGGCGCACGTTAATTTTATGCAGAACGAAAGAGGAGCTGCTTTTCTTAAAAAAACATTTACCAAGCTTTTGGCATTCATGTTTATTTGAAGGAGATTATGAAATCAGCGAATTAGTGGCATGTTTTGAAAGAGATCCGGAAACCGTTTTGTGCGCTGTGCATTTATGGGAGGGGCTTGACGTTCCAGGACCGTCGCTTGAACATGTGATCATTTGGTCGCTGCCATTCCCGCCGGATGATCCTGTATTTGATGCGAAACGAAAATCCGCAACAGATCCTTTTTATGAAGTGGATCTTCCGTATATGATACTGCGGCTGAAGCAAGGGGTTGGACGCCTCCTTCGCACGAAAGATGACCATGGTACTGTAACGATTTTTATCAGCAAAGATGAGGGAGAAAATATTGTTTCGGAGGTCGTAAAAGCGTTGCCTGTCAAACCGAGCTGAAATATATTTTCAATTGGAAGAAGGGGATGATCAAAATGGGCTTAAAAGAAAAAGAACAAAAATTTTTCGATTACTTAAAGAAAATGGAAAGCTATGAAGAAGCATTAAATTTAATGTATTGGGATTTACGGACGGGTGCGCCGAAAAATGGATTGGAGCGGCGAGCTGAAACAATCGGCATTCTTTCTGAAGAGTGGTTCCAGATGTCCGTTTCAGATACTATGAAAGAGTTTCTTGATGAATTAACAGAAAAACATGTTTATGACAATCTCTCTTCGGTGACAAAGAAAGCTCTTCAGGAATGCAGAGAGGAGTATGAAAAAAACATTAAGATTCCGAAAGAGGAATATAAAGAATATGTCATTCTCCAATCAAAAAGCGAATCAGTTTGGGAAGAAGCGAAAGCAAATGCAGATTTCAATCAGTTTGCTCCTTATTTAGAAAAATTAATAGAATTCAATAAAAAGTTTATTTCCTATTGGGGCTATAAGGGACATAAATATAATACGCTCCTTCATTTGTATGAACCAGGAATAACTGTGGAGACGCTTGACAAGGTTTTTGCAGAGCTTAAAAAACATATCGTCCCATTAGTACAACAAATTGAACAATCATCAAAAAAAATCGACGTTTCGTTTTTGCACAAACCGTTTCCGAAAGAAAAACAGCGAAAGTTTTCCGAATATATTTTAAAGGAAATAGGCTACAATTTTGATGCCGGCCGCCTTGATGAAACCGTCCATCCTTTTGAAATTCGAATGAACCGGGGCGATGTTCGAATTACAACAAAGTATGATGAAACAGATTTTCGAACGGCCGTTTTCGGAACCATTCATGAAGCCGGACATGCGATTTATGAGCAAAACATAAATGAAGAACTGGAAGGAACTCCTCTTGCTGACGGCGCTTCAATGGGGATTCATGAATCTCAATCATTATTTTATGAAAATTTAATTGGGCGAAACTATCATTTCTGGAAGCGATATTACAACCAACTTAAAACGTATGCTCCAAACCAATTTACTGGGGTTTCTTTAAATGATTTTTACAGAGCGATCAATGAAGTTAAACCATCGCTGATCCGTATTGAAGCAGATGAATTGACATATTGTCTTCATATCATTGTACGCTATGAAATAGAAAAATTGCTGTTTGAAGGAAATTTGGATGTGTCTGATCTTCCAAAAGTTTGGAATGATAAATATAGCGAATATTTAGGTATTGCTCCAGATCATGATGGAAACGGGGTGCTTCAAGATGTTCATTGGGCGGGAGGAAGCTTTGGCTATTTCCCTTCATATGCTTTAGGATATATGTATGCAACGCAATTGATGCAAAAAATGGAGCAGGATCTTTCGAATGTTGAAGAACTTATTGAAAACGGAGAATTTCAGCAAATTCAAAGCTGGCTGACAAAACATGTTCATCTATATGGCAAAATGAAAAAACCGCTGGAAATATTAAAGGATGCGACTGGCGAATCGTTGAATCCGGCATATTTTATTCAGTATTTAGAAAAGAAATATAAAGACATTTACAGTCTTGATTAAAAGATTCGTTTGGAAAACTTTCCATCGTCAATCAGGGAAAAATTGTTTCGATTTTTAAAATGACATCCCACATTCTTAAAAAAAAATAAAAGATGGCGGATATCAGCTCTTTCGCCGATTTCCGCCATCATCAATTCTAAAGGCTTTAGACAGAGCCTTTTAATCATTCGAAGCTTTTGCCCGGCCTGCAAGAAGAACAAAATAGCACAACAGCCCGAACAAGCAGGAAATAAATAAAGCATGTGCCAAGGCAAGATAAAGATTTAAATCAGACAAGATCACGGATATGCCGGATAATGCTTGGAGAAGAATGAGAATGAAAGCTATAATCCAACCCCAATACATCACTTTTTGATCTTTATAATGTTTTATCGCATGAATAGTGGCAACCGCAATCCAAATAAACAGCAAGCCTGCTGCAAAGCGGTGGCCCATTTGCACCCATTCATGGACGGTTTGCGGGAACAAGCGATTTTCGCTGCAAAAAGGAATGCTTGGACAAGCTAGACTTGCGCCTTTATGCCGAACATATGCACCTGTGTAAATGACAATATAACTGTAAGTAATAATGCCATAAATATGAAATCGCATTTTTTTCCCAATGACAGCATTATCTGCGTCAAATTTTTTATCAACTTCAAAAATCAGCAGAGTAAGCAGCAAAACAGCTGCAAATGAAATGAGGGAAATTCCAAAATGAAGTGCAAGAACGGCATCGGATTGCCCCCATACGACAGCTGCAGCACCGATTAGCGCCTGCAAAACAATAAAAAAGATGGCCAGAAAACAAAGCAGCTTTGTTTCTTTTTTATGCCCGATCGCTTTCCAAGCCCAAATAACAAGACATAAAACAAGGATTCCTGCAATTCCGCTCACAAGTCGGTGTGAAAGTTCAATGATTGTTTCTAATGTCAAAGGGTCTGGAAGAACTTTTCCGTGGCAAAGCGGCCAAGACCGGCCGCATCCTTGAGATGATCCTGTTTTTGTTACGAGTGCTCCACCAATTAAAACGAATAGCATGACGATTGTTGTCACGACGCCAAGCCACTTTAATAAATAGTGCATGTCTCATTCACCTTCTAATATCTTTAATAAGTTTAAAAAGCCGAAAGAAACTCCATAATGGGTATAGAAACATCAAACTTCGAAACAAATAGTTTCTTGTAGAATCAGAAAAAGCTTGAATATTCAAAAGGAGTTTGCTAGAAATATTATGGGGAAGGCATTTTGCCGAAACGTTCGACCAACTATTATTATAATCGGAAAATATTTTATTTTTAACCGCTTCACAATTTCGACAAACTTTATTCGCGAAATGTACACAAAAAATTGACGAATTATGGTTTAATACTATATGAATGCTTTTTTGTCTCGTGTTTTTTTTATATGATAGAGGCAAACGCTAAATGGTCTCAGATAGGAGGCCGTCCCAGAGGAGGTCATTCAATTGGGTAATACAAGGGGCGAAGTTGTTTTAAACGATCGGCAAGAAATAGAAGTGGCAACTTCCGCTTGGAAAGATTTTTTATCATTAATTAAAATCGGAATCGTCAACTCCAATTTAATCACCACTTTTACCGGAATATGGTTGGCATTATATTTCAGCGGTAAAAGTTTTCTTGAAAATATAGATATTGTTGTGTTTACATTGCTTGGAACAGCAGCTATTATTGCTGGATCTTGCGCAATCAACAATTTTTATGACAGAGATATTGACCATGTAATGGAAAGAACAAGATTACGCCCAACCGTAACGGGCCGTATAAGCTCGTTTCAAGTATTGCTGCTGGGGACCGGCTTCATTTCCATTGGAACGATTTTGCTTCTAATGGTTTCTGTTTCCGCAGCCGTCATTGGTTTGTTAGGCGTGTTTTCCTACATAGTGCTATACACGATGTGGACAAAACGCCAATATACGATCAATACGGTAGTCGGCAGCATCGCTGGAGCTGTTCCGCCGCTGATTGGATGGGCTGCAGTTGATGATTTAAATATCATTGCATGGATTTTATTTCTAATCATGTTTATTTGGCAGCCGCCTCATTTCTTGGCACTTGCGATGAAGCGTTCGGAAGAATACCGTAAAGCTGGAATTCCGATGCTTCCAGTTGTTCATGGCTTTGAGGTGACGAAAAGACAAATCATTGTTTGGGTTGCCTGCTTGCTGCCCCTTCCTTTTTATTTGTTTAGCCTAGGTATTGGCTTCATCGTTTTGGCTACTGTATTGAACATTATTTGGTTGATTTTGTCATTAATTGGACTGAAAATGAAAAATGATTTAAAATGGTCTAAGTGGATGTTTATCTATTCAATTAACTATTTAACCATTTTGTTTGTGGCTATGGTTGCCTTTTCAATAATTTAACGTTCGGTAGTAATTCTTTCTAGATAAGAATTTATTCATAGAAGGAATTCTTCATTTTTTTCCTTATGAACAGGATTTAACAAAGAAAGAGGGGTTTGATTTAGCGATGAAAAAGCTGAAATGGCGTCTTTTGTTACTACTTTCAGTCATGACGCTCGTATTGTCAGGCTGCGGCGAACCGTTTATTTCCACGCTGATTCCAGCTGGAGAAGTTGCCGATGAACAATTTTCGCTCATGATGTTGAGTACGGCAATCATGGTGATTGTTGTTGCAGTCGTAACGATTATTTTTATTTATGTCTTAATGAAATTCCGCCGGAAAGGAAGCGATAAAATTCCGGTACAAGTGGAAGGAAGCCATAAGCTTGAAATCATTTGGACTGTTATTCCTATATTATTGCTGATTGTATTGGCAGTTCCGGTAGTTGCTTCCACCTTTCATTTGGCGGATACCGACCCAATGAAAAAAGCGTTGGCAGACGATAAAAATGGAGGAAAAGATCCTCTTGTTGTCAATGTAAGAGCAAGTTTGTATTGGTGGGAATTTGAATATCCTGGCTATGGAGTCATTACAAGCCAAGATTTAGTCTTGCCGACTGATGAAAAAGTTTATTTTAACTTAAAAGCATCAGATGTGAAGCACTCATTCTGGATTCCTCCAGTTGGTGGTAAAATCGATACAAACACAGATAATGAGAACCAGTTCTGGTTAAAAATTGATTCAAAACGTGCGAAGGAAGCTGGAGACATTTTTTACGGGAAATGTGCTGAACTATGCGGACCATCTCACGCGTTGATGGACTTTAAAGTGAAGGCGGTTTCCCGAGATGAATTTAATTCTTGGATTAATAAAATGAAAAATTTCAAAGCTGAAACTGTTGCTCAAACAGCGTCTGCAAAACAGGGAGAACAAGTGTTCAAAGATAAAGGCTGTATCGGCTGCCATGCAGTATCACCAGCTGATAACCGACCTGAACAAGCACGCACGGCACCTAACTTAGCTAACTTTGCTGATCGTGAACGAGTAGCCGGCATCTTGGAGCACAATGAAGAAAATATTAAAAACTGGTTGAAAGATCCTGAAAAATATAAACCTGGCAACACAATGACAGGCACATACGGTAAGTTGACTGAAGAGGAACTTCAAGCATTAACAGATTATTTACAAAGCCTATCAGTTGAAAAGTAATGCTCACTAATTATAAAAGGGAGGTTACATCGTGAGTACGTTAGCTCGGAAAAAAGGGTTCTGGCCAACGGTTTGGGACTATTTGACAACTGTTGACCATAAAAAGATTGCCATCCTTTATTTAATCGCTGGAGGACTCTTTTTTGTAATTGGTGGAATTGAAGCGCTTTTAATGCGTATTCAATTGGCCATTCCAGAAAATGACTTTGTCAGTGCAGGTACGTTTAACGAATTGATGACAATGCACGGTACAACAATGATATTTTTAGCAGCTACGCCGTTATTGTTTGCATATATGAACGCAGTTGTTCCACTCCAAATTGGGGCTCGTGACGTTGCGTTTCCGTTTTTGAATTCTTTAGGCTTTTGGTTGTTTTTCTTTGGCGGTGTTTTCTTAAATTTAAGCTGGTTTTTAGGCGGGGCACCTGATGCTGGCTGGACGGCATACGCATCAGTGGCCTTGAATTCTCCTGGACATGGAGTAGACTTTTATATACTGGGCTTGCAAATTTCCGGTATAGGAACATTGATCGCCGGGATCAACTTTATTGTTACGATTATTAATATGCGTGCTCCCGGAATGACATACATGCGGATGCCATTGTTTACATGGACTACATTTGTGTCGTCATCGCTCATTTTGTTTGCGTTTCCTCCGCTAACTGTTGGAATTGCGCTTTTAATGTTTGACCGTTTATTTGGCGGGAACTTTTTCAATCCGGCTTTAGGCGGGAATACGATCATTTATGAACATATTTTCTGGATTTTTGGGCACCCTGAAGTTTACATTTTAGTTTTGCCGGCATTCGGAATTTTTTCGGAAATTATTCCAACTTTTGCTCGGAAAAGATTGTTTGGGTATACATCAATGGTGTTTGCAACAGTATTGATCGGATTTTTAGGATTCATGGTGTGGGCGCACCACATGTTTACAACAGGTCTTGGTCCGATTGCCAATGCGATTTTTGCGGTTGCAACTATGACAATTGGTGTGCCGACAGGAATTAAAGTGTTTAACTGGCTCTTTACGATGTGGGGCGGAAGCATCCGCTTTACGACACCAATGCTTTATGCAGTCGGCTTTATTCCTTCGTTTGTTATGGGTGGTGTGACTGGAGTCATGCTCGCTGCTGCTCCAGCCGATTATCAATACCATGATACTTACTTTGTTGTTGCACACTTCCACTACGTAATCGTTGGTGGTATCGTATTTGCTATTTTGGCTGCTGCCCATTATTGGTGGCCAAAAATGTTTGGAAAAATGTTAAATGAGACGCTTGGTAAAATAACATTTGTATTATTTTTCATCGGTTTCCATTTAACGTTCTTTATCCAGCATTTCCTTGGTTTAATGGGAATGCCGCGCCGTGTGTTCACATTCTTATCAGGCCAAGGCTTTGACACTGGAAACTTGATCAGTACAATAGGTGCGGTTCTGATGGGGGTAGCAGTAGTCGTTCTCTTGATCAATGTTGTGGTTACTTCTGTGAAGGGAGAAAAAGTAGGTGCAGATCCTTGGGAAGATGGACGTTCACTAGAGTGGGCAGTTGCATCACCTCCACCTGAATACAACTTTAAACAAACTCCGCTTGTTCGCGGATTAGATCCTTTATGGATTGAAAAAATGGAGGGCAAAAAAGGCTTAACACCTGCTGAACCGCTAAGTGATATTCATATGCCGAACTCTTCAATCTTGCCGTTTTTTATTTCATTAGGCTTATTCATTGCCGCTTTCGGCCTCATGTACCACAATGACTATTCGTGGGGTGTGCCGGTTGCGATTATCGGCTTTATCATTACGTTCGGTACGATGTTTTTACGCTCGGTTATTGATGACCACGGATACCATATTCATAAAGAGGATCTTTTAAAAGATGATAATGGGGGGGTTCGGGCATAATGCAAGTAGAAGAAAAATTAACGGCTGAAACGTTTCCTGAGCAGCCAGAAAAGGCCACCCTCGAAGGGAAAAATAAGTTTATAGGTTTTTGGGTTTTCTTAGGCGGCGAAACTGTGTTGTTTGCCACGTTGTTTGCTACGTTTCTTGCGTTGAGAAATTCCACCGCTGGTGGAGCCTCAACGCAGGAGCTCTTTGATATCAAATTAGTATTTGTAGCGACAATGCTCTTATTAACAAGCAGTTTGACAAGTGTCTATGCAATTTATCATATGAAAAACTTTCAATTTGGTAAAATGCAGTTCTGGTTTGGTGTCACCGTTTTATTAGGTCTTGCATTCTTAATTTTGGAAATTTATGAATTTAACCATTATATGCATGAATATGAATTTAAGTTGACAAGCAGTGCGCTTGGTTCAGCCTTTTACACATTGGTAGGAACGCACGGTGCGCACGTTGCCTTCGGGCTTCTCTGGATCACAACGCTGATGATTCGAAATGCAAAACGCGGATTAAACTTATACAACGCTTCTAAATATTACGTCGCAAGCCTTTATTGGCACTTTATCGACGTTGTTTGGGTATTTATATTCACAGTTGTATACTTAATGGGAATGGTGGGATAACGATGGTGAGTGAAAATTCTCGTAACCCAAAAGTTGATTTAGCGTTTCGCCGCAAAAAAAATGCGGAAGAAATGAAGCACCAAGTCGTTTCATTTGCGTTAATGATCTTTTTAACGATTGTAGCTTTTATTACAGTAGGATATGATGGAATCGACGAATGGTTGAAAGTTCCATTTATTGTACTGCTTGCATGCATTCAAGTCATTTTCCAGCTGTATTATTTCATGCATATGAATCATAAAGGACATGAAGGACCACAATTTTTCATATGGTCAGGTATTTTTGTCACATTTTTGACGGTTCTTGCCTTTATGACAATTGTCTGGTGGTAAAATACTCTTTATGGAAGCAATCAGTTTTAACTGGTTGCTTCTTTTTTTAAGGCAATATAAATCTGCTTGCTGAAAGAAATGCAAATTCATAGAACGTTCATTGGAAAAAGAAAAGGAAAGCATGTATAATGAAATGGAATCGACTAGATCGATGATTGAAAGGATTGATTCAGTTGAGTTTAGATATATTTGGCTTTCGCGCTATGTGGAGTCCGCTGTTTTTTATATTTTGTGTTATTTTAATTGTACTTTACTTATTATTAACCGATTCGCTTCGTCACTATTTTAAAAATTCTGAACCGGTCAGCTTAAAGCAAAAATTAGTGTTTATATTGGCAATCGTTCTCCTTTATGTCAGCAAAGGAAGCCCGCTTGATTTGCTCGGGCACATTACATTTACAGGGCATATGGCTTCAATGGCGATTTTGTTTTTAATTGTAGCACCGCTTTTGATTATCGGAGTTCCTGAATGGTTATGGAAGGCTGTTATGGAAAAGCCGGTCATAAAACCTGTTGTAAAATTTTTCACTAAACCGATATTGGCTATGATTTTGTTTAATTTATTTTTTTCCTTGTATCACGTGCCGTTTATTTTCGATACATTAAAATCAAATTATATTTATCATGAGGCTGCTACTACTTTTATTTTCGTTTTTGCCTTTTTTATGTATTGGCCATTGATTGGAAAAAGTCCAAATTGGCATCCAATTGGGGGTCTGAAAAAAATTGCCTACATTTTAGGGAACAGCGTTTTAATCACACCAGCCTGCGGTTTAATCATTTTTGCAGGTGCGCCGCTGTTTGAAACATATTCGAATCCGGAGGCGTGGGTAAAGACTTTAAGCTTATGTGTTCCTTCTGATACGTTGGCTGGGTTGTCTTTGTCAGGCCCGCAAATGTTTAGCGGAATGCCGCTGCTTGAGGATCAGCAGCTTGGCGGCATTATTATGAAAGTGATCCAAGAGCTTGTGTACGGAACATTTTTAGCTCATGTATTTTTTGAATGGGCGAAAAAAGAAAGAGAAAAAGACGACATCGATGTGCAAAATTTGTCTCCTGAACCAAATAAATAAAAAAAACTGCAGGTTATTTGCCTGCAGTTTTTCAAACAGTTAAGCTTTCAATCGCTTCTTTTGCCCGCTTTAACAGTTTTTCGCTTGACTCAACGATGACGGCTGGAAAATGTTCATCCTCTCCATATTCGACACCATGAGGATAATAATGTTTCCCTAATATTGGAGTTAGCAATTTAATAAGTGCGTAGCGGCCTCCCACATCGCCTTCAATACAATATCCTTGTACTCTTAAATAAAAAACATCGCCTTTATGCTCAAATTTCTTGTCAAACGTCACACGGTCATAATCCCATTGGCCGGCAAGGATAAAACCTAATTCTGACAACGCATCCTTAAGGTGAGACAATTCCACCGTCAGCCCTTCCAGGCCGATTTGTTCAAATTTCATATGTATTTCCCTCCTAAGCGCTTCGAACAAAAAATTGATTTCTCTCTACTGTTTAATAATAGTATGAATAATTAAAACATGCAATGTTATATATATAGCATTTACACAATGTTCAAATAAAATTCGGTATTCAAATGGAGAGCGAATAAAGAAAATCGAAATTTCCCATAATAGATCAAAAAGCATAAGAGGTGTCCTCATTGAAAAAGGTAAAGGAAATTATGTCAACAAATTGTATTTTTTGCACACCGTTAGATAATGTGTTTGAAGCGGCTGTGAAAATGAAAGAGTCAAATGCTGATGTCGTTTTAATCGTTGAAAATGATCAATTAGCAGGAATCATAACCGATCGTGATCTTGTGACAAAAGGAATTGCAGAAAAACGTCCTGGTTCTACGAAAATTACGGATGTAATGAACGACGATGTTGTTACGATCACTCCTGATGCATCAGCAGAAGACGCAGCTGAGATGCTTGCAGCTCATCATATTCATCATTTGCCGGTTGTTGAGGATGGAAAGGTTGTTGGCATTATAACAGAACGTTGTTTTACATGATGAGAAGACAAAAACTACACCATTAAAAATGAGAGAAGTGAATTTTTCATGAAATGTTTGCAAAATTTCCCCATTTTTGATTAAAATGACTTAAAACAGAATATATAAGAAACAAAGAAAGAAGAGGGGAATTGAACTGAAAAGAGTTACAAGAATTATATTGATATTTGTAATTATTACATTAACATATATCGTATATGTCACCTTTCAAAAGGAACCAGTACTGCCTCCGGAACAGCAAAATTTTCAAGAGAAAACGGACAAAGAAATAAAAGTGGGGGAAGGAGTTATCTCATTTGTCGGAAGATCTTCCAAAGAAGTACTAAAAACTTTTGGCAAACCTGATCGGATTGATCCATCAAGATATGATTATGAATGGTGGATATACCGAGATGATTTGCAGCAATACAAGCAATTCGGTGTTTTAAACGGAAAGGTCGTTACAGTTTTTGCTATTGGAAAAGAAGTAAATGTAGATCCGTTTCAAATTGGCCAGCCGTCTACCCAAGTATTTCATATTGTCGCTCCCAATTCATTTGTCACAGCAGATATTGGTTTAAACTCATACCGGTTCGAGCTGTCGGAGGATGATCTGAATGTCAGGCCGACAGTCCGTTTGAATGATGATCTTTATGTTCAGTTGTATATGGATAAATTCACTGGAACGTTATCGAGCATTAGAGCTTTTGATGTTCAAACATTAGTAAAACAGCGTCCATATGAAGTAGTATATAGAGGCGAGCTTTTAGAGGCAGAGCCTATAACAGAGGAAGAGCAGCGGAAAATTGAATACGGGGAAGAACAACAAATTGTTGACATAACAAATGTAATTCGAACAATAAATGGTTTAAGTCCTCTTAAGCAGGAAGAAAGCACAGCGAAAGTCGCTTATTCTCACAGCAAGGAAATGAGTGAAAAAGGATATTTTTCTCATGTGTCGCCTGAGAGAGGCTCTCTTTCCGATCGTTTGACATCGGCTGGGGTTCATTTTGAAATGGCTGGTGAAAATATTGCGCATGGATATATGGATGGAATTGACGTGGTCGAAGGCTGGCTGAATAGTGAAGGACACCGAAAAACGCTTCTTGATGAACGGTTCACACATATAGGGGTAGGAGTGTATGAAAAATTTTATACGCAAAATTTTATTGCAAAGCGGGCCAAATGAAGAGGCTCGCTTTTTCATTTTATCACCAATTTTTCCGTTATCGATATATTAAATATAAGAAAAACGTTTATGAGGTGATCGTATGAAAACAAAATCGTTATCAAAACTCGAACTGTTTAAACAATTTATTAAAAAACATCCAAAATTAATAGAAGAAGTCCGCAAAGAAAAGAAAACATGGAAGGAGATTTATGAAGATTGGCAGCTTTTAGGTGAGGAAGATCCTTTGTGGAATAAATACCGATCAAACAGTATGAAAAGCCGTAAACATCAACAAGGTGATTTTCTGAAAAATATTTTACAAACTTTTCAGCATTTAGATGTGGAGACGGTAAACGAACATTTATATAAAATGAATGATGCGATTTCAACTATTCAAAATCTTTTAAAAGAGATCGAGAGCAGCCGCAAATCAGATCCGAATCATTCGCATCCTTTATCGTTTAGAAAGGATTAATAACGATGAGAAAGGACTTGTATTTATATATTCAACAAAATCCCCTTTTAAAGCAATACATTCGCGAAAAGCCATATTGGTACCGCACCTTGACTAGACATCCTGAATTTCTTGAGAAAATGGAAATTAGCATGGCAAATGACTATTATCTAACTCTGCCGCATAAAATAGAAAAATTTTCGAATTCTATTCAAATGATGTCGATGATGCTGGCGATGCTGCAAGCATTTCGCGAAAATTAACGGTTCAAATGTGTTTGTAAGAAAATAATCATTTTTCCTAATGGAATGAAAAAAACGGGTTTTTGTTTGTATTCCACACTCAGCAGCTTCCGAATTTGTGAATGACGCGTCAGCGTCTTTTTTATTTTTAAGCACATGTTTTTACATAAAGTGTTGAAAATATATGAAAAAGGAGGCATCAATGATTATGCAAATGAAATGGCTCGCAATGCTGACGCTTCTCACGATTATGGCGGCTTGTTCCCCAGAAAAACCGGTACCGGAAGGAAATAAAAAAGACAGCATCGTTCCGACAGAAATTCATGAATCCGACAGAAATGCCATTGAAACGATGAACAGCCAAATAAGAAAATTTCAAGTTCGTCATCATGTAGAAGGAAACAACGTTTATGTAGAATGCTATGTACCTGATTTTACATTTAACGGTGAACGGAACACGAAAAAAGAAGGAGAAGGTCATATCGTATTATATATTGATGGAAAGAAAAAAAGTGATATTTATTCTGCTGCATTTATTATAAAAGGATTGTCTAAAGGGCGGCACACAATCAACCTGGAATTAGTATATAATGATTCAACCAGCTATCAATTGAAAAAAGAATGGATTGTAAATATATGAGAAACGCAGGCGTTGTAAATAAGATGATGTTCGTGCTACAATCAATATTGGAGGTGTGATCTTAATGGTTACGTCAATGGAAAGCGTTCTGCTTTTAGATGAAGCGGAAGCTTTAGCAAAAATGATAACAGAATCAGAACTTGCGATCGAATATCGGCGTTCATTATATAATTTGCAAAATGATCAAGAAGCTCAAACAATCATTCAAAAATTTGTCAAAATAAAAGAGCAATACGAGGATGTCATGAGATTTGGCAAATATCATCCTGATTATAATCGAATTAAAAGCGAAATGAGGGAAATTAAAAGAGAACTTGATTTAAATGATAAAGTCGCTGCATTTAAAAAAGCGGAAAAAGAAATTCAAAAACTTCTCGATGAAATCAGCGTGTATATCGGACGAGCTGTTTCAACAGCCATTAAAGTTCCGACTGGAAACCCTTATTTTGAAATGATGCCTAGCTGTGGATGCGCATCAGGCGGAGCATGCGGCTGTTCAGCTTAAACGGGTTTAGAAGCAAAGGAAAAGGAGAATCGGGATGTTTGAAAAAAGACAGGGAATTATTGTTTGGCTGCATTCTTTAAAATATGTAAAAAGTTTGCGGAAATTTGGAAACATTCATTATGTTTCAAAAAAAATGAAATATGTAGTTCTTTATTGTGATAGAGAACAAATAGACGAAATAATGGACACCATTGCATCATTTTCTTTCGTAAAAAGGGTCGAACCTTCTTACAGGCCGCTTTTAAAAATTGAATTTGAATCAAAAGTGGATAAAGCGAAAGAATATGATTATAAAATTGGATTATAAATAGGACAGCCGAGAATTTAGGCTGTCCTACTATTGTAAAGAAGGTATGTATCGGTTCATCCGCAATATGCCGATTAAATGCTGGTAATACAATTCAACATCAGAAAATTGGTCTGAAGGCTTTACAACAAGCTCGATCAGCTCATGACCATATGTTTCGGCAGCCTGTTGAAAAAGTTCAAATCGTTTGTTCGTTTTTTTCTGCGGATTTGGGATCCCTTCCCGGCAAATATAAAGAGGCTGGAAATCACCTATCTCCGTCGGTTTTAACACAATGACGAACGAACAAACCTCTTTTCCATTTTTTACTGTATAAAGGACTAGAAAGTGCGAAATCCGGTCTTGATTTCTTTTTGCGATTTCCAATAATTCGTATATATCTGAATATCCTTCTCCTAGTTCAATAAATCGCTGGATCATTTTTATCCTTCCTCCAATGGGTATTTGGTTGCTAAATTCATAAGCTAAATGTATTGCGCTTTCGTCCGTAAATAAATGTATCATGAAAATGGAAGAATTGAAAGAATAAAAAAAAGCCTGCAGATTGGATCTGCAGGATCCTTCCTAGCTTTGAAGCCAAATCTTCAAAGCAGAAGGGAAAGGGAGAGGAGAAACCGGAGGAAGAACTTATGGGGAAACGTAAGTCTTCTCCGCGGTTGGCAACAACACCATCACAACTGATGTTGTCACTTTCATTATGGTCAATTGGCAAAAAATTATACTCGCTTCTGCAAAAAAACAGCTGTCAAATTTAATTGATGATCTTACATTTTCTATGTTAATATTATTCCGAGCCAAAAGGAATTTTGTCAAGTTGTGGTGAATGATATGAGAGTGGTTTCCGGTGCATTAAAAGGACGAGCATTAAAATCGGTTCCTGGAAAGACGACAAGACCGACGACAGATAAAGTAAAAGAAGCAATATTTAACATGATCGGACCATATTTTGAAGGGGGACTTGCTTTAGATTTGTTTGCCGGCAGCGGCAGTCTTGGAATAGAAGCTTTATCAAGAGGGATAGAATGCTCTATTTTTATTGATAAAGATATGAAAGCGATTCAAACGATTCGAGAGAATTTAGAAAATTTAAAGTTAAACGACTGTTCTGAAGTATATCGCACCAGCGCTGATCAAGCGTTAAAAGCTGTCAGCAAACGCGGGCTGAAGTTTCGGATCATATTTCTGGATCCGCCTTATAAAAAACAAAAATTAGAATCTATTCTAAAGGTAATTCATGAGCAGTCTTTATTGTCAACGGATGGTGTCGTTGTGTGCGAGCATAGCTATGAAGTAACATTGCCAGACCAAGTTTTATCACTTGCAAAAACGAAGTCTGAGAGATATGGTATAACAAGTGTATCTTTGTATCAAAATGTTTGAAGTCGGATGGGGGTATTTATTTTGGCAAGCATTGCAGTCTGTCCGGGAAGCTTTGATCCCGTTACATATGGACATTTAGACATCATAAAGCGGGGGGCAAATGTATTTGAAAAAGTGTATGTTTGCGTTTTAAACAATTCTTCAAAAAAGCCGCTATTTACTGTAGAAGAAAGATGTGAGCTGCTGAGAAAGGTAACGGGCAACTTACCAAACGTATACATTGAATCCTTTCAAGGGCTGCTCGTTGATTATGCGAGAAGCAAAAATGCGAACGCTATATTGAGAGGCCTTCGGGCTGTTTCTGATTTTGAATATGAAATGCAAATCACTTCAGTGAACAGAGTGCTGGATGAAAATATAGAAACTTTTTTTATGATGACAAACAATCAGTATTCGTTTTTAAGTTCAAGTATTGTTAAAGAAGTCGCTAAATACGGCGGAAAAGTTTCTGAGCTTGTACCGTATGAAGTGGAAGAAGCATTAAAGAAAAAATATGAGCATATGTATAAAAAATAATTTTTTGAGGTTCGGAAAATTTTGGTTTCCGAACCTTTTCTTATGTTCCACTTTTATTTCTTAAACGAAAGTAGTAAATCAAAATATACACAATGAGCGTGCAAATCGTGATAACGGGGCCGACTTTGGAAAGGAGCAGCCAATACTCCGTGAGAAAGCTTGGAGTTTTTTCAAATATAAATGCCGGTGCATAACCTTCATTCTTTGACAATAGATCGATATATAAAGGCTTGAATAAGATCAAAGCAGAGAGGCTTGAAAAAATCCCTTGCATAATGCGGGCGAAGAAAAAAGGCTTAAAGCGGATGTCTGTTTCTGCTAAAATGCTTGCCACTTGTGCTTGAACGGAGAAGCCGCTGAATGCCAATATAAAGCTTGTGATGATCACCTTATCCAGCATGGCGGCTTGTGCCTGGCTTGTAAGCTGGCTGCCTAATGTTATTTCAAACAGTCCGGAAAAAAACGGAACGGAAAGCTCAGTCGGTATATGAACAAGAATAAACAAAGACGATATGAAAGTTGCTGCTATGTCCGCCACATGAACGATGCTTAAAATTTGATTTAATACCGAAAACAAAATGATAAAGCCCCCGATGACGAGCAGCGTTTGGACAGAATTGAGAACGGCATCCCCGAGCATTTTTCCAAGAGGTTTTTCATTTTGCATTCTCATTTCGTGCATAAGCTGAAACGCTTTTTTAAATGATGGCTTCGAATGTACTGTTTCCTTTTGCGGCTTTTTTTCATCTTTTCCCCAAAATCTCATCGTTAGCCCGACGAAAACATTTCCTAAATAATGCGAAACGGCCAGCAGCAATCCGAGATTTTTATCTTGAAAAAAACCTATTGACACAGCTCCGAAAATAAATAGCGGATTTGAAGAGTTGGAAAAAGACACAAGCCTTTCCGCTTCATGTCTTGAGATCTGGTTTTCTTGTCTTAATCTTGCAGTTAATTTTGCCCCGGCGGGGAATCCGGAAGCCATCCCCATTGCCCAAACGAATCCCCCTGCTCCTGGAACTTTAAAAACGGGCCGCATAAGCGGTTCTAAAAACACGCCGATAAAACGGACCACACCGATTGATATAAGAATTTCCGAGACAATAAAAAAAGGCAGCAAGGAAGGAAAAACAATGTTCCACCACATATGTAATCCCCGCTTTGATGCCTCAAGTGAGGCGTCAGGAAAAAAAATAATCGCGCAGGTGATAAAGAAAATAACGGTTGCGTATAAAGCAGTTTTAATTTTTGCCTCTTTCAATTGTTATGCCCCCTATTGAAAACTGCAC
The DNA here is from genome assembly GCF_037963755.1 of Aeribacillus sp. FSL W8-0870. NCBI lineage: Bacteria > Bacillati > Bacillota > Bacilli > Caryophanales > Bacillaceae > Aeribacillus > Aeribacillus sp. FSL W8-0870. The sequence goes on along the minus strand of NZ_CP150165.1, from coordinate 2,540,766 downwards.
ACGTATAAGCTGACATGATAGAATGAATAAGAGGTTTTCGTACAACCTATAATTCAATATACGTGAATAGGGTGGCATTTTAGACCATATGATGAATAACAAATTCATGAAAGGGGGCTCCGTTTATGCCGAAACATCCAACAATTGGTGTGGCGTTAGGTTCCGGGGGAGCTAGAGGGTTTGCTCATCTGGGTGTTTTGAAAGTGTTGAAGCAGCATGAAATACCGATTGATATGATTTCCGGTTCGAGCATGGGGGCCCTTGTAGGAAGCTTTTATGCCTCAGGCTTAACTGTTGAACAAATGTATAAATTGGCGGCAGCATTTAAACGAAAATATTTTATCGATGTGACCGTTCCAAAAATGGGGTTTATTCAAGGAGACCGCATTAAACAGTTAATTCGAATTTTTACCCGAAATCAAAATATAGAAGATTTGCCGATTCCTTTAGCGGTCGTTGCAACCGATTTAAATGAAGGGAAAAAAGTTGTTTTTCGAAAAGGTCCTGTTGCGGATGCCGTTCGGGCAAGCATTTCGATTCCGGGAATTTTTGTTCCTTTTTCTTATAACGGCTCGTTATTAGTTGACGGAGGAGTGATTGAACGGGTTCCCGTTTCAGCGGTGAAAGAAATGGGGGCTGATATCGTAATAGCGGTCGATGTATCACATGTCAAAAAAGAAGCTCGCATTCAGTCCATTTTTGATGTCATTATGCGGAGTTTAGACATTATGCAAAATGAGTTAGCGCAGCATCGAATAACATCAGATGTAGTGATCTGCCCGCGTGTTGAACATTTTCACAGCGGAGCGTTTACGAAAATTGATGAAATTATTAAACTCGGTGAAGAGGAAGCAACGAAACATATTGATGAGATCAAGAATAAGATCAACCAATGGAAGGAGACCAATCATGAAAAGTAAACGCATTATTATTTCTCTTATCATCAGCATCATTGTCGCACTCTCCGGTTCCTTCATCAAGCTCCCTTATTATATTACAAAACCGGGATTGGTCAATGATTTATCCAATATGATTCATGTTGAAAACGGATATAAGGAAGAGGGCAGCTTTTCGTTAACAACAGTCCGTTTCGGGAGAGCAACATTATTTACGTATTTATGGGCGAAAATGCAGAATGATTATGAGATTATGCCGATTCAACATGTCCGCCAAGAAGATGAATCTGATGAGGAATATATAAAACGTCAAATACATATAATGGAAGCTTCACAAAAAGCTGCGATTACCATCGCCTATAAAGAAGCCGGCAAAAAAATTACTATTCAAAATAATGGCGTTACAGTATTGGAGGTTATGAAAGAAGTACCGGCAAGGGAAAAATTAAAAGTTGGCGACCGAATCGTCGAAGCCGATGGAATGAATATAAAAACTTCAGAGCAATTCACTGATTATTTAAAAGGGAAGAAAAAAGGCGATCATATATCACTAAAAATAAACAGAGATGGAAAAATAATTGAAACATCAGTAGAACTTGTCCAAATTCCTGGTTATCCTAATAAAACGGGTCTCGGTGTTGGCGTCGTGACGGATAAAAAATTGACGACTTCACCAGGTATTACTATCAATACAAAAGATATCGGCGGTCCTTCAGCAGGTCTGATGATGGCTCTTGAAATTTACGATCAGCTGACGGAAACGGATTTAACAAAAGGATTAGAAATTGCTGGAACAGGAACGATTAATGAAAAAGGGGAGATAGGTCCGATCGGCGGCATTTCACAAAAAGTGATAGCAGCAGACCGTGCTGGGATTGATATATTTTTTGCCCCTAACGAAAACGGCAAGAGAGGCTCCGATTATGAAGAAGCGCTGAAGACACGAGACTCCATTCATTCTGATATGAAAATCATACCGGTGGATACATTTGATGATGCCGTCCATTATTTAGAAACAAGAAGGACTTCCGGTTAAGGAAGCCCGTAACGTATAGGAGGCATTGTATACTCGAGCTTCATAAACTCGGTTGCGGCAGGTTCGTTGAGGATGAGCGCATAAACATTTGTCGCTCTGAGATCCATTTCCAATACATCTGAAGAATAGGACGAAACTTTAGAAATAAGCGGCAGCTCCAACTGTTTTTTAACAGCTTGCAAATAGCTTTGCCCCCGCCCTGACATTCCGAGCAAACGAATATACGGGGCTTTTTTCGTTTTTAATATGCTCGCCATTTCTTCTTTTTTCGTATTGGTCAAAAGATAGGTGCATAATCTTTGCAATCTTGTCCATGTGTATCTCTTCGTTTTCAAGAGAGATAGAAACTGGTGGAATGATGCGGCCCTTTTAATATGGTGAACAACGCGGTGTTCCAAGCCTTCGTCCATTTCATATATTTCTTTTAATTCTGTTAAAGTTTTGGACAATATAGAATATTTTAAAAATGGAAAGTAAAGCTCCCAATCGTGAAAGGCTGAATAAGTTTGTTTATAATTCAGTAAAATGCGAAACGAACTTTCCGGAACATAATGTTTCATGGAAGACAAGTTTTGTTCATGAACAATGTTTTTTCGGATGCTTGTTGCGCTGGCAATGCTAGGGTGATGGTATGATTCATCATGGTAGCCGGCGCCAATTCTCTCGATTGTAAGAGGCTTCATCGAGCTTTTTTGTTGAACAATGGCTTTGACATATTGAAATCCTAATATATTGTTCGGTTTGCTTAAATCTAATAGCGTTTTTTCTCCGGAAGCAATTTTTTGAAAAGCAATGGAAACGGCCTTTGGATAACTGTTGCCTTTCGAAAGCGCTGTTTTCAAAAGATGAACGAAATCATCGCTTCTTTTTTCCAGCAGTTCATATGTTTCAAGAAAAGCGTCAATTTTTCCGACCTCGCTTCCGAAACATAGTGAATCACAGCCAAGTGCATCTAAAATCGACACGGCGCCGCTGGCGAAAATTTCTGCGCTTTGCGTTGAAAAGGCAAACGGAAGTTCAAAAACTAAATCTGCGCCGCCTGCTAGAGCCATTTCTGTTCTCGCCCATTTTGAGACGAGTGCCGGCTCTCCCCTTTGCAAGAAATGACCGCTCATCACTGCAATGACAATATCAGCATTTGCTTTCTTCTTTGATTCGGCTAGATGGTGTAAGTGACCATTATGAAATGGGTTATATTCTACTACAATTCCGACCGCCTTCAACTCCATCACCTTCTTTTTCAATTCATCAATATATTTGTGCAATAATGCCTATATTATAGTGTAAAGGAAAAATATTGACAAATACTTATTTGAAAGCTATAATAACCTTTGTTGTCTTGAGGTGATATATGTTGAAATGGTCTGTTCATCAATTATATAAACTGCAGAAAAAAGGCTTACAAATCAATGAAGATGTCGATCTATATGATCTTGTCCAAAATCATCCTGATTTGCGGGAGATAACTCCTGTTCATGTTCAAGGACATGCAGATATAAGCTCTATGAAAGTCATCTTTCATTTAACAATTACTGGCGAAATGACGCTTCCTTGCGCAAGAACACTTGTTGATGTTAAATATCCATTTGAAATCCGCACATCGGAAACGTTTTTGTTTAGCTCCGACGAGTATGAAACGAGTGAGCAAACACATGTTGTTCAAGGAGAAGTCATTGATTTAATGCCAATCATTCATGAGCTTGTCCTTTTAGAAATTCCGCTTCAAGTGTTTAGTGATGAAGAGGAAAACAAGCAGGAAGCAGCACCTCAAGAAGGAAAGTTTTGGAAGTTAATAAATGAGGAAGAACAACAAAACAAAATTGACCCAAGATTAGCTAGCTTAGCTAAGTTATTGGATAAGAAAGAAAATGATTCTTAAAGCATTGCTCTGTAAGGAGGTGGGAAAAATGGCAGTACCTTTTAGAAGAACATCCAAAACGAAAAAAAGATTGCGCCGTACACATTTTAAATTACAAGTTCCAGGTATGGTAGAATGTCCAAACTGCGGAGAAATGAAGCTGGCGCACCGCGTATGCAAATCTTGCGGAACATACAAAGGCAGAGAAGTAGTAAACAAATAATGAAAAGTGACCATTCCCGTGTCAAGTAGACAATTTAGCTGCGGCCTTTTCTCGATATTCAGTCGGGGAAAGGCCGTTACATTTTGTGAAAGCAAATGCGGCTTAAGATCTGCTTGAACGGCTTGATCGTTTTTGGAGCTTTCTGTATTAAAGCGCGAGAAAAAGCTTTTCAATACATACATATTTTTTCTCCTGGCACAAAGGCTTCCTTGAATCTTTGAAAATTTCTTAATCCATTCTGCAATCTGTGCATCTCTTTATTCCTAAGGCCCCATGAAGCTGCCGAGAAAACGATCCTTCCTCTAATGTTAAGCGAACGACTTCACGAATATGAGTAGAAGATTTGTCCTTTTAGCATAAATCTCCTCCAAGCTAGACTCTAAAAAATATCCTCTTTTTTGACAGCCTGCCTGCTGGCGGAATGGGAAAAGATGTGAAGAAAATGTCGAATGCCGAATTAGAACAACCGCTTCTTCCAAATTTACTAATGCATCTCTCAATTCTCCCTCGATTTTCAAAAAAAAACTTTTTAGGAAGCAGAAGAAATGTCAATGAAAGAAGCACATTCTTTTTCCTTTCAACTAAAACTGTGCTTCTATCGTTTCTATTACAGGCATATATATTATTAAAAATTGCATGAAATAGTTGAGATGAGGCAAAAAGCTCGCATCACAAAATTTAGAAAAGAGAATGGAAGCAACAATTGATTTGTTACATCTCATTCTATTTTTAAAAAATCATTTTTTAAAAAAAGTCAAATCAAAACGGAGGGATGAACAAATGGCGGTGACACGGCAAGATGCATGGACAGAGGATGAAGATCTGCTCTTGAAAGAAATTGTTTTGCAGCATATTCGCGAAGGCGGAACACAACTAAAGGCTTTTGAGATCGTTGCGGAGAAACTTTCAAGAACGGCTGCTGCATGCGGTTTTCGCTGGAATTCATATTTGCGAAAAAAATATGAAACAGACATTGAACTTGCGAAACAGGAACGTAAAAAATTTAGACAGCAAAAAGAAAAGAAAATTTCCGAAAAAAAGCTGCTTCATTATGAGGAAGCAGGTGGAAGATCGGAAATCACTATCGATGATGTGATTGCTTTTTTAAAGTCTACACAGCACCAACCGGTGAACAATCGGTTGGAAGAAGAAAATAAAAGCTTGCGTGAAAAAATCTCTTTTCTAGAACAAAAAGTAGAAGAATTTAAAAACGAAAATGAACAATTACATGAACAATTGAAGAAGATTGAAAATGAATTTTACGCTTTTATTAAAATGATGGAAAAAGTGAGGGAACGAGCAGGATTGAAAGAAGAGGCGGAGGAAGAAAAAATGAAACATAAAAAAAGACCGTTTCAGTTCGGTCAGGAATGAAAAAAGGGAGATTCTAAAAATAGATGAAACCGACAAAGCGTGTCGGTTTCATCAACTATCGACTTCTGACTTTGAAAAGGGGCTGTCCAAAAAGTCAGGGTAACTGACTTTTTGGAGCCCCTCATTTTTCACTTTTAAAAAAATGCACAAAAAAATCGTCCTTTCTAGTAAAATGAAGTTACCACACAACATTACAGAAAGGACGATTTTTTATGAGCAATCAAATGATTACTCGTGAAAATTATAACACACAAATGACACTTCCTCTAGATGGAAAAGAAGAAAAAACTCCTGCCAAAAGAAATTTAGCCCCTACTTTCAAACCATATGACAACCGTCAAGTTCAAATGATTTATGATATTGAATCTCTTATACCCGAACATCACGTGGCACGTGTCGTGGACGAAATGGTGGAGGCGATACCAGATAAACAATTGTTTTCTCATTATAAAGGCGGCGGCAGAAGTTCCTATCATCCCAAAATGATGCTGAAAATCATTCTGTATGCTTATTCTCAAAAGGTTTATTCCTGCCGAGGAATCGAAAAACTCGTTAAAGAAAATATTCCTGCCATGTGGCTTTCAGCGATGCAACAACCAGATTTTCGCACCATTAATGAGTTCCGAGGGGAACGGATGAAAGCTTTCATGGATGAGCTCTTTGAAGTCATGATTCTCAAATTGATAAAAGAACATTACATCACGATGGAAAACTACTTTTTGGATGGCACTAAGATCGAAGCCAATGCCAATAAGTATTCTTTTGTGTGGAAAAAATCCACTTTGAAATTCGAAGAGAAATTAAAAGAAAAAATCCAAGAAACACTAAAGCACATTCATGAATTAACCCAATTAGAAGCCGGAACAGGGCAAAAGGAAAGCGATCAACATACAGAGATCACCGAACAAAACCTGGAGGAAACCGCAAAAGAAATAGAAGAAAAAGTTGAAACGCTAACGGAAGAAATCGAAAAGGAGACCGATACATCCATTCGGAAAGAGAAGCGAAAAAAACGCAGTCAATTAAAGAAATCGGTGAAACAAATTCGGGAAGATTTCCTGCCCCGAATGGCAAGATACAAGGAACAAAAGGAAATGTTCGGTGACCGTAACAGCTACTCGAAAACAGACAAAGACGCAACCTTCATGCGCATGAAAGAAGACCATATGAAAAACGGTCAGCTCAAGCCCGGATACAACGTGCAAATGGGGACAGAGAATCAGTTTATCTTGTTTTATACCATTCATCAACGACCGACCGATACACGTTGCTTTATCCCACATATGGAGAAGCTAGCCTCCAGTTCATTACCGATGCCCAAAACGGTCATTGCGGATGCAGGCTATGGTAGTGAAGAAAACTATGTATATGCAGTTGGTGATGAGAAAGAGCCCCGTTTTGAGTTTCTAATTCCTTATGGGAGCTATGTAAAAGAACAAACACGTACATACAAAAAAGACATTAAAAATGCCAAAAACTGGACCTATTGTGAAGAGGATGATTGTTTTATTTGCCCGAATGGAAGGAGAGTAACGTTTAAAAAATACCAAAACAAAAAGAATCCATCTGGCTATGAACAAAGCTTCAAAATATACGAATGTGAAGATTGTACCGATTGCCCATTGAAAGCGAAATGCACAAAAGCGAAGGGAAATCGTCAAGTTCACTGGAATCCCATCTTCGAAGAAATGAAAGCAAAGGCCAAAACAGCCCTTGAATGTGAAGAGAAAGCCGCCATCTACGCTCGACGCAAAGTCGAGGCAGAAAGTGTGTTCGGTCACATCAAGGGCAATCGGTCGTTCCGCAGATTTTCTTTGCGGGGCCTCGACAAGGTACATGTTGAGTTTGGGATTGTGGCATTAGCCCACAACATACTGAAAGTAGCCGGTATCCGCCAGCTACTTTCAGATAAAAATCGAAAAAATATAAAAGCAAGTGGAGAGAAACGAATTGTTTTTCTCCACTTGCTTCATTTTAGGGACTTATCGGACAGCCCCTTTTTTAATGAGCGCCCTTTTCTTTGACAGTGACACCGTTAGGATACCAAACGAGAGGATTTTCTCCACGATCTCGTTTCATATCATACTTTACAGGGACAAAGCCCATCTTTTCCCAAAAGCCAGCCGATTTCATACGCGGATTTGTTTTTATAGGCAAGCCGAACGATTTGGCAAAATCAACTAGCGCTTTTCCATACCCTTTTCTTTGGTATTCAGGAAGCACTTCCAATTTCCATAACTCAAGATAGTCCTGTTTTGGCTCAAAATATTGATCATATTTTTTATCCACCCGATATAAACTCATCCGGGCAATTAATTTGTCTCCGTAGTAAATCCCGTAAAAGGGCGAATCGCTGTTATTTTCGATAATATTTGCTTCTAAATCCTCCAGCATGGATAATTCTTGTAAACCGTATTCTTTAAATTTTTTAAATTCCTCTAAAGTTTTATAATTGACTAATAATTTTTCCACTTTTACCATGGCGAATCTCCCCCAATTGCCGCTATAATGATAGACGCCTTTTCACTCACATTATACTAAACATAAAGAGAAAATAACATTGAAAAAATAATAAAAAAGCAAATATAATCAAATTTTTAATTATATTCAGGAAAAAGAAGAATTTTTAGTTTTTGTTTGTTATGATACATATGAGAGAGGTGGAGAACTTGAAGATCGGTGTAATTGGCGGAGGAGCTGTAGGCTTGTTAATATCGGCATACCTTAGCCGAAAACATGACATTACCCTTTATACAAAGGCGGAAGAGCAGGCAATTTCGGTAAGGACAGAAGGGATACATGTCATAGGCCCGAGCCCTTGGACTGCATATGTAAAATCACGTGCAGATGTATTATATAATGAAGAATTATTAATTATTGCTGTCAAGCAATATAGTCTGCCGTCATTATTTGGAAATCTAAAGCAATTGCCGCCGAAAAAGATTGTATTTGTTCAAAACGGCATAACTCATATCGGCAGAATGAAAGAGCTTGCCCAACATGAATTGTATATAGGTGTTGTAGAGCACGGCGCCTTAAAAAAATCCCCCAATACCGTTCACCATACTGGTATTGGGAAAATTCGCATCAGCCCGTATGACGGCGGTGGGGCTCGGGAATTTATTGATCAGTTAAATACGTCTGATCCTTTATTTTTGATACAATATGAAGAGGATTGGGAGCCGGTTGTATTGAAAAAATTGGCCGCCAATGCAGTTATTAATCCATTAACTGCCTTATTCCGAATGCCGAATGGCCACATCGTCAGCAATCCTTATGTTGCAAAGCTTGCCAAAAAGCTATTTCACGAAGTATGTGATGTTCTTGAAATAAATGATAAGGATGATTTATGGGAATATATTGAAAGTATTGCAATAAAGACAAAAAACAATCGTTCATCAATGCTGTCGGATATTGAACATCATAAAAAAACAGAAATTGATTCAATATTAGGGGATCTCATTCAAAAAGGGGAAGAAAAGGGTGCTCATACTTGTACAATGGAATTTTTGTACAATGCGATTAAAGGGTTGGAAAACCGGGAGGAACGTTGATGGGAATTGTTATAGGAATCATCGCTTTTTTTGTGACGTTTCCATTGGCCGCGTGGCTGCTGTTTTTGGTTCTTTTTCGTGTTTTATTAAAGAGTAAGAAAAAATCTTTCCTTTTGAGCGTTGATGTGGCTACTGTATTTTTTGCCGTTTCATTTTGGATCAAGCTTTCTGTTATTTGGCATCATCAATCGTTTTTATGGCTGCTTTGTTTATATTTGCTGCTTTTTTTGGCGACAGCTGGACTTCAATTCGTATTCACTGACGAGATCAAATGGATGAAAGCATTGAAAATGATGTGGAGAAGCTCTTTTTTAATATTTTTTCTGCTGTCTGAGAGCATGGCGATCATCGGGGTGTTTGTGTACATAATGAATCAAATGTGAATAAAAAAAAGCAAATTTTTTTTGTTTGAAAATATTACATGCTATACTCTTGTCGGGGTAATGATAATGAACGAAGAAAGGAAGTTAATAGATATGGAGGCGTTTGAACTCTTCCTTCCTCAATCCAATCCTTTTGTGAACAATTATATAAATCGGCGATTAGAGGTTGAAAAATATTTTGATTATGATCCATTTCAAGAAGATGTATTTCAAAAAAGATATGACGATATTTTATCAAGGACTTATAAGAGGGATGAGCTGGCGGATGTTTTAATCCAATATCATAAGCGGCTGAACGCAACAGAACAGATAATGGAGAATATTTTAAAATTAAAAAATCCGAATAGTGTCGTCGTTGTGGGCGGTCAGCAAGCTGGACTCTTAACAGGACCTTTATATACAATACATAAAATCATTTCCATATTGGCATTGGCGAAAGAGCAAGAGAAAAAGCTGAACATACCTGTTGTTCCCGTTTTTTGGATCGCGGGGGAGGATCATGACTTTGACGAAATTAATCATCTCTATGTGGCAGACAGAGGGCGTTTGAAAAAGAAAACGATCATGCAAACACAGCGAAAAAAAACAATGATATCGGAGTTATCAATTGATAAAAACGCTTGTCGCATTTGGCTGGAAGAAGTTTTTGCGGCATTTGGCGAAACGAAATATACGAAACATTTGCTTGCTTCTTTGTATCATGAGCTTGACCAATCTGCCACTTATGTTGAATTTTTTGAACGATTACTCATCTCCATGTTCGGAGATGAAGGAATTGTACTCATCAACTCTGGATCAAAAGAATTGCGGGAATTGGAAAAATCTTATTTCGAACAAATGCTCATGGCAACTGACAGCATTTATCATCAAGTCGTCAAGCAGCAGCAAATTTTAAAAGAAGAAGGATATCCATATCAAGCAATTACAATGAGAGAAAACTGCGCCAATCTGTTTTATCAAATAGAAGATGAGCGCTATTTGCTCATAGAAAAAGAGAAGAATCTGTTTTCGATCCCTGAAATCAATTGGACGTCTTCGTTGTCTGATCTTTTAGAAGAAGTCAGAATAAATCCATGGAAGTTCAGCAATAATGTAGTGACAAGACCGGTCATGCAGGAATATTTGCTTCCGACTTTGGCTTTTATCGCCGGACCAGGAGAAATTGCGTATTGGGCAGAATTAAAAGGGGTATTTCATTTATTCTCGATGAATGTGCCGCCAGTTATTCCGAGAATTCATTTGACGATTTTAGAAAGAAACATAGAGTCGGACTTGCTAGAATTGGACCTGCCGTTGGAAGAGGTTCTTACGCAGGGGGTTGAACCGTTAAAACATAGGTGGTTTAAACAAAAGGAGCCGTTTGATGTCAGCACATATGTGTCGAAAGCAAAAGTAGAGATTGAGGACATTCATCGGTCATTGCGAGAAAAAATAGAGGATTTCGACCAAAGCTTAGCGCCCGTATTGCGGAAAAACGCACAATTTATCGAACAGCAGATAGATTTTGTGGAAAGGATCGTTCAAAAAAAGATACATGCAAAATATGAAGCAGAGCTGCAAAAGTTCAGGCGTATTGAGTATTCACTGAAACCGAATAATCAATGGCAAGAAAGAGTATGGAATATTTATTACTATTTAAACAAATATGGGCCGAATTTTGTAAAAGATTTGCAGCAGTTGACATATACTTTCAATGGAAAACATAAAATTGTCAAATTATAAAACTATTTTTTGAAAAATCCTGTGTCATACAGGGTTTTTTTTTATGTCCATTAATAGTACAATAAATTTGTGGTGAAAAGTGGGGGGAAGTGGTGGAAAAGAAATGAAAGTGGGGCCAACGTGATGTTTATGGGAGAATACCAACATACGATCGATTCAAAAGGAAGATTGATCGTACCCGCAAAATTCAGGGAAGGCCTTGGCGAGAAGTTTGTTCTCACGAGAGGTCTTGATCAATGCTTGTTTGGATATCCCCTCAGCGAATGGAAAGTGATTGAAGAGAAACTGAAAGCTCTCCCATTAACAAAAAAAGATGCCCGAGCTTTTACACGATTTTTCTTTTCCGGCGCTATTGAATGTGAAATGGACAAGCAAGGACGGATTAACATTGCGGCTCCACTTCTTGCTTACGCGAAATTGGAAAAAGAATGCGTCGTCATCGGCGTTTCCAGTCGGATAGAAATTTGGAGCAAACAAAATTGGGAGCAATACGTGGCTGAACAAGAAGAATCATTTGAAGAAATTGCAGAAAACATGATTGATTTTGATATTTGATGTTCATCCTATCCATGATCAAAACTTCTTCCGTTGGAAACGAGGTGCTGGATATTGTTTGTACATAAGACAGTTTTGCTGGATGAAGCGATTGAAGGTTTACGAATAAAAGAGGACGGAATTTATGTTGATTGCACATTAGGAGGGGCAGGCCATAGCGAACAAATTGCTAAAAGGCTGACAACTGGACATTTATACGCCTTTGACCAAGATGAAGCTGCAATTGCTTTTGCGAAGGAAAAACTCAAGCCCTTCCAAGATAAAGTAACCATCATCAAAAGCAATTTTAAACATTTAAAAGAAGAGCTTTTCTCTAGGGATATTCATAAAGTAGACGGGATTTTGTTTGATTTGGGAGTATCTTCGCCTCAGCTGGACACACCGGAACGAGGCTTCAGCTATCAATATGACGCTCCTCTTGATATGAGAATGGATCAAAACCAAGAGCTTTCCGCTTTTACCATTGTCAACACCTGGCCCTATGAAAAGCTTGTAAAAATTTTTTTTCAATACGGAGAAGAAAAATTTTCAAAGCAAATTGCTCGAAAAATTGAACTTGCCCGCAAAAAAAAGACCATTCAAACAACTGGCGAGCTGACGGAAATTATAAAAGAGGCCATTCCTTCCGCCGCTAGAAGAAAAGGCGGGCATCCTGCCAAACGCATCTTTCAAGCAATTAGAATTGCCGTCAATGACGAGCTTTCCGCTTTTGAAAGCGCGGTTAGTCAGGCAATTGAACTGTTAGCTCCAGAAGGGCGGATATGTGTCATTACGTTCCATTCTTTAGAAGATCGAATTTGCAAACTGGCGTTTAGAAAAGCTGCCAGCCAAGCAGAAATTCCGCGCAACATACCGATAATTCCCAACGAAATGCTGCCAGAAATCAAAATTATAACAAAAAAACCGATCGTGCCGTCGGAAAAAGAAATTGAAGAAAATCGAAGGGCGAGATCCGCTAAACTTCGTATAGCAGAAAAGATTAAAAAATAGGAGGTTTTCTATGAGCAATTTAGCTGTCAAAATTCAAGAAAGGCGACAAGAAGAAAAGAAGCATGCAAAACAACCCCTCGTTGTTAAACGAAAAAGATCCTCCATTACATTAGGCGAGAAACTGTTATTTGTTGTTTTTTTATTTTTGATGCTGGTATGCTCCATTTGGATTATCTCAAATAGTGTGAAATTGTATCAAGCAAATATAGAAATGCAGAAAATCGAAGCTAAAATTGAAAATCAGGAAAAAATCAACAGTGATTTAAACCTTCAGGTCGATGAATTGAAAAGACCTGAAAGAATTTATAAAATTGCTAAAGACTTAGGCTTCACATTAGATCCAAGCAAAGTAAAAGGCATACAGGACTGATTGGGATGAAGAAAAGCAAAAATATGAATCGGGGAGCAGCAATATTATCCGTAATATTTGTTCTGCTCTTTTTTATCTTATTTGGGAGGTTTTTCTACATTCAAGCGACAGGAACTGTCGATGGTCAAGTGCTAGCTGTTAAGGCAAAAGAAAAATATGAAAAAAAGCGCATGCTTGAAGCCCGCCGCGGCCAAATATTGGATCAAAAAGGAAACGTGCTCGCTGAAGATACTGTTACCTATACATTAGTAGCTGTATTGGATGAAAAAATGACAACGGATCCCGACCATCCGAATCATGTTGTCGATCCTGAAGAAACGGCAGAAAAATTAGCTCCCATTCTTGGAATGAAACAGAAAGAAATAGAAGCTATTTTGAAAAAAGACAAATTTCAGGTCGAATTCGGAGAAAAAGGAAGGAACATCAGCTTTGCGAAAAAACAGCAAATTGAAAAGCTTAAATTGCCCGGCATCGGTTTTATTCGCGATACAAAACGTTTTTATCCAAACGGAAAATTTGCATCATATGTGATTGGCTACGCCAAGCAAGATGAAAAGACAGGAAAAACAACCGGGCAGCTGGGGATAGAAAAAAGCTTAGATAAATATTTGCAGGAAACAGACGGATATGTGATATATGAAAGCGACCGAAGCGGCTACAAGCTGCCGGGCAGCAAAGACAAAATTGTTACGCCGAATAACGGAGCCGACGTTTATTTAACAATTGACCAAAAAATTCAAACGTTTTTGGAAGATGCGTTAAATGAAGCTGAAAAACAATATCAGCCGACGAAAATGATCGGAATTGTCGCAGACCCAAAAACGGGGAAAATTTTAGCGATGTCTCAGCGGCCAAGCTTTGATCCAAACGAGCGTGATATTCAAAATTTTTACAATGACGCTGTTTCTTACCGTTTTGAGCCTGGTTCGACAATGAAAATTTTTACATTAGCTGCTGCGGTCAATGAAGGGGTTTATAACGGCAACGAAAAATATAAGTCCGGGATGTATAAAGTAAAAGGCGCAAGTCCTATATACGATCATAACAATGTCGGATGGGGCACCATTACGTTTGATGAAGCTGTTCAGCGGTCATCCAATGTCGGTTTCGCCATATTAGCGCATAAAAAGATTGGGCTTGAGCGGTTTTATCAATATTTAAATCGTTTTGGGTTTTTAGAGAAAACGGGTATTGATTTGCCGAACGAAGAGAACAGCAAGTTGAACTATAAATGGGAGAGAGATAAAATTTCGACTGCATTTGGACAAGCGTCAGCTTTCACACCAATCCAGCTCGTACAAGCTGCAACAGCTATTGCCAACGATGGGAAGATGATGAAGCCTTATGTCATCGATAAAATTGTAGACCCTGACACAAATCGAGTGCTAAAGAAGACGGAACCATCGGTAGAAGGCGAACCAATCACAAAAGAAACTGCTGCGAAAACGCTTGATATTTTAGAAACTGTTGTGACATCTGAACATGGAACAGGGAAACCTTTTCAAATACCGGGGTATCACATCGCCGGGAAGACTGGGACAGCTCAAATAGCCGGAGAAGGAGGGCGTTATTTAACGGGCCGGGAAAATTATGTATTTTCCTTTTTAGGGATGGCTCCAAAAGAAAATCCAGAGCTCATTGTTTACATTGCTGTTCAGCAGCCGAAGTTGAAGCCGACAGAAACAGGTGCAGCTCCTGTTTCCATGATTTTTAAATCAGTGATGAAAAATAGTCTTGAATATTTAAAAATTGAACCGACGACTGCTGCTGCGAAGGAAGAAAAAAATGTTAAAAATGAAAAAGAAGTCGGAGTTTTACTGCCTGAATATAAAGGCCAGCCGGTTCAACAAGCCGTTCAACAGCTCGAAAAACAGCAAATTCAACCAATCGTACTAGGCGGCGGGGGCACAGTCACCTCCCAATATCCAAGCTCGACCTCACAGGTGATCGATAGAGAAAAAGTTTTTCTTTTAACAGATGGTACTGTGAAAATGCCGAACATTACTGGATGGTCTTTGCGAGATGTGATGAAGCTGTGTTCCATCATGGATCTTGAGCTGAAATATGAAGGAAGCGGATATGTTAACGCACAAAATATTAAACCAGGCACTGAAATTCGAAAAGGAGATCAATTGATTATTAAGCTGAAAAAACCTAAGTAGAGGAACACCCGCTTTTGAAAAAAAAAGATCTGCGAGCTTTTCGGCAAGCGGGCGCCTGCTTCCGCTTGAAGCTTGTTCTATATTAAATGGACGAGGCATATATTTTGATAGCGAACCTACATGAGGGGAGTTATCAGATATATGCGCGTTTCAAATGTAACAGTCAGAAAACGGCTCGTTTTCGTCCTATTGGCAGGTTTTTTAATTTTTGCCGTGATTGAAGTAAGACTAGGATATGTACAATTTGTGTTAGGAGGGCAATTAACCTCTCTTGCCAAAGATTTATGGAGCCGAAATATCCCTTTTGAACCAAAGCGGGGAGAAATCGTGGACAGGAATGGGGAGAAGCTTGCGACAAATGTCAGTGCTCCGAGCGTTTTTATCATTCCCCGGCAGGTCGAAAATCCAGCAGAAACGGCACAAAAGCTTGCTTCTGTCTTAAATATGCCGACGGAAAAAGCTTATCAATATGTAACGAAAAAAGAAATGATTGTCCGTGTTCATCCAGAAGGACGGAAAATATCTGACGAAAAAGCGCAAGAAATACGCAGTTTAAATTTAAAAGGCGTTTACATTGCGGAGGATTCCAAAAGGTATTATCCGTATAAAAGACTTTTAGCGCACGTTTTAGGCTTTACAGGGATCGACAACCAAGGGCTAAGCGGGCTTGAATTATATTATGATCGGCAATTGAAAGGGCAAAAAGGATATGTTAAATTTTATTCTGATGCCAAAGGAAAAAGAATGCCAAATGAAGTGGAGGAATATATGCCTCCTGTGGACGGCTTGAATTTAAAGCTGACGATTGATGCAAAAATTCAATCGATCATTGAAAGGGAATTGGACATTGCCGAATTGAAATACAATCCGGACGGAATGATTGCCATTGCTATGAATCCGAACAACGGGGAAATTTTAGGCATGGCATCAAGACCGACATTTGATCCGACAAAATATCAACATGTCGATCCGAAAGTATATAACCGAAATTTGCCGATCTGGAGCACGTATGAACCTGGATCGACATTTAAAATTATCACGTTAGCTGCCGCTCTTGAAGAAAATAAAGTTGATCTTTATAGAGAGCATTTTCACGACCCAGGTTATGTAAAAGTTGCCGGTGCGACATTAAGATGTTGGAAAAAAGGCGGCCACGGAGATCAAACGTTTCTTGAAGTTGTTCAAAATTCATGCAACCCGGGATTTGTTGAACTTGGACAAAGGCTGGGAACATCGACTTTGTTTGAATATATTAAAAAATTTGGCTTCGGTGAAAAAACGGGGATTGATTTATCGGGTGAAGGAAGCGGCATCCTGTTTCGTCAAAGTCAAGTTGGACCTGTTGAGCTTGCAACCACAGCGTTCGGCCAAGGGGTCTCTGTAACGCCGATCCAGCAAGTGGCCGCTGTTTCAGCCGCAATCAACGGCGGTATTTTATATACGCCGAATATCGCAAAAGAATGGATCGACCCGGATACAGGAGATGTTGTATCAAGAAAGACTCCTGAGGCAAAAAGACGCGTTATTTCCGAGGAAACATCCAAACAAATTCGTGCTGCTCTTGAAAGTGTCGTTGCAAAAGGAACTGGAAGAGGAGCGTTTGTTGAGGGGTACCGGGTCGGAGGAAAAACGGGGACTGCGCAAAAAGCTGCACCCGGCGGAGGATATTTGACAAACAATCATATTGTATCGTTTATTGGATTTGCACCTGCAGACAACCCTCATATAGTTGTTTATGTCGCAGTTGACAATCCGAAGGGAACGGTGCAATTTGGCGGTGTTGTCGCCGCACCCATTGTAGGAACAGTCATAAAAGACAGTCTCCGAGAGCTCGGTGTGAAGCCTAGAACGAAGCAAATGGAAAAAAAGGAAACTTGGCTGGATGAAAAGTTCGTTACAGTGCCGGACGTTTTAGGACTCTCAAAACAGGAGCTGGCCCAGCAGCTTATAAATTTAAAACTTGATGTAAACGGCGACGGCAAGGTAGTCGTTGAACAATCGCCAAAAGCAGGCGTAAAGGTAAAAGAAGGATCTACTGTACGAATTTTATTAGGGGACGAGGCGGCAACAGACGAATAATTTTCTAAAAAAGGGCTTTTTGAAACAACTGCTTTTGAAAAGCCCTTGTCGCACATTTTAAGCTAAGATAAAATAATGGAGAATGTTTTTTTGAGAAAGGATTATCGTTATGAAATTAGATGCAATTCTCACCGCTCTACAACATTATAAACGGTATGGGAATGGAAATCCTGAGATTACTTCATTGGAAATGGATTCGCGCGCTGTGAAGGAAGGCAGCTTATTTATTTGCATCAAAGGCTTTACGGTAGACGGTCATGAGTTTGCTTTAGAAGCAGTAAAAAAAGGCGCAGCCGCTCTGTTATCAGAAAAACCGCTAAACCATCTGCCGGATAATATCCCGGTAATTGTCGTAAAGGACACGAAACGGGCAATGGCTGTTCTGGCTGATTATTTTTATGACCAGCCAACACATAAGCTTCACCTCATCGGTGTTACGGGCACGAACGGAAAAACGACTACGACCCATCTAATTGATCATATTTTTCGCAATGCCGGCTATAAAACCGGTTTAATCGGAACAATGTATACAAAAATAAATGATCAACAATACGAAGTAAAAAATACAACGCCTGACAGCTTAACCCTGCAAAAAACATTTAAAAAGATGATCGAGGAGAACGTGACCCACGCCAGTATGGAGGTTTCCTCACATGCGCTCCATATGGGACGAGTCCACGGCTGTGATTTTGATGTTGCGGTATTTACGAATCTCACCCAAGACCATTTAGACTATCACCAAACAATGGAAGAATATCGAAATGCAAAAGGATTATTGTTTGCTCAGCTCGGAAATAAATACGACCATGAACATCCAAAATTTTCTATTTTAAATGGTGATGATCCAGCCTCTGACTATTACAGACATATGACTTCTTCCCATATCGTTACATATGGAATTGAAAACGAATGTGAGATTATGGCGAAAGATTTGAAAATGAATGCAAGCGGGACTTCTTTTCTCCTCGTTACTCCTGAAGGTACATTTCCTGTACAAATGAAATTAGTCGGGAAATTCAGCGTTTATAATGTTCTTGCTGCTATTGCGGCCTCTTTAGTTTCAGGTGTTGAGATCGAAAAGATCATCGAAGCGGTCGAATCGATGGAAGGTGTGCGCGGCCGATTTGAGTTAGTAGATTGCGGACAAAATTTTTCCGTCATTATTGACTATGCTCACACACCAGACAGCTTGGACAATTTATTGAAAACGGTGAAGGAGTTTGCCAAAAAGAGAGTCATTTTAGTCGTTGGCTGCGGAGGAGACCGCGATCGAACGAAGCGTCCGCTTATGGCGAAAATTGCTGTTCAGTGGGCGGACATTCCAATTTTTACTTCCGACAACCCTAGAAATGAAGATCCGCATCAAATATTAAAAGATATGACAGCTGGTGTCGACGGGGAACCTTTTCATTCAATTGTCGATCGAGAGGAAGCCATCCAATTTGCAATCAGCAATGCAGAAGAAGGAGATGTCGTCGTCATTGCAGGAAAAGGCCATGAAACATACCAACAAATCGGGGACAAAAAATTTGACTTCGATGATCGAAAAGTGGCTATTCGCGCTATTCAATTGAAAGAGAATAAATAATCAAGCAGGAAGAGGATTTGTTATGAAATTGGAATGGTTTAACATCAATAATCATATGGATATAAAGGCAAATGTTGGTTTTGGTGGGAGGAGGAAGTATCAATGCTAGAACAAGTCGTGCTTTTTACCATCTTAATGGGCTTTTTAATCAGTGTATTACTTTCTCCCATTTTTATTCCATTTTTAAGAAGGCTGAAATTTGGCCAAAGTATTCGGGATGAAGGACCAAAATCCCACCAAAAAAAATCCGGAACTCCGACGATGGGCGGAGTCATGATTATTTTATCCATCATCATCACCACTATTGTCATGACCAATAAATTTTCGGAACCGGGGATCGAAACGTTTTTGCTGTTGTTTGTAACGATCGGTTACGGACTCCTCGGATTTTTAGACGATATGATTAAAGTGGTGTTAAAAAGAAATCTCGGGCTGACTTCAAAACAAAAATTAATCGGTCAAATCATTGTTGCGGTTATTTTTTATTTTGTTTTAAATCAATTTGAGTTCTCTACAGAAATTCGATTGCCGGGGACGGAACTTTCTTTTGATCTTGGCTGGCTCTACCCCGTTCTTATTTTGTTTATGCTTGTAGGCGGCTCAAATGCCGTCAATTTGACCGACGGTCTCGATGGATTGTTGTCCGGCTGCGCTGCAATTGCTTTCGGAGCATTTGCTGTATTGGCATGGAACAATAGTCAATATGATATCGCCATCTTTAGTGTTGCAGTGGTCGGTTCCGTATTAGGCTTTTTAGTGTTCAACGCTCACCCTGCAAAAGTGTTCATGGGAGATACTGGCTCATTGGCTTTAGGAGGAGCGATTGTCGCTGTAGCCATTTTGACAAAATTAGAAATTTTGCTTATAGTGATTGGCGGCGTGTTTGTTATTGAAACATTATCAGTCATTATTCAAGTAATTTCCTTTAAAATGACTGGAAAAAGAGTGTTTAAAATGAGCCCGCTCCATCATCACTATGAATTAAACGGATGGTCGGAATGGAAAGTCGTCGTGACATTCTGGGCGATGGGTTTGCTTTTTGCAATACTAGGAATTATCATCGAGGTGTGGTTATAATTGAAAAATGTACAAATGTATGTCGATCAAAACGTTCTCGTATTAGGTTTGGCGAAAAGCGGCTTGAGAGCCGCTAAATTATTGCATAAACTAGGTGCTCGTGTTACCGTAAACGACATGAAACCATACGAAGCAAATGATGATGTAAAAGAACTTGAAAGTTTAGGGATCAAACTTATTTTAGGAGAACATCCGGAACAATTGCTCGAGGAGCATAATATTGATATTGTTGTAAAAAATCCAGGCATTCCATACACAAACCCAATCGTACAAAAAGCAGCGAGCCAAAATATTCCCGTTATAACCGAAGTCGAGCTTGCGTATCAAATTTCTGAAGCGGAAATTATTGCGATAACTGGATCGAATGGAAAAACGACGACGACAACTTTAATATACGAAATGCTGAAGGCGGATGGAAAACAGCCGCTGCTGGCAGGAAATATCGGAAATGTAGCCTGTGAAGTTGTGCAGGAAGCGACAAAGGAACATATTGTAGTTATGGAGGTATCCTCGTTTCAGCTTTTAGGGACCATTCATTTTAAACCTTCAGTCGCAGTCTTGTTAAATATTTTTGATGCCCATCTAGACTATCATGGAACTCGCGAAAACTACATGCAAGCGAAAGGGAAAATTTTTTCAAACCAAGATGACCAATCGGTTGCGGTTATCAATTCGGATGATCAAGATGTTGTGCGTCTGTCTGAACTGTCAAACGGAAAGAAAATTTATTTTTCAACCAATAAGGAAGTATCAAATGGTGCTTATATCCAAAATGAATCCATTTGGTATGATGGTGAAAAAATTATTGATATAAAAGATATCGCTCTTGTCGGCAAGCATAACTTAGAAAATATTTTGGCCGCTATTTGTGCAGTAAAGGCGAAAAATGTTGGAAACAAAGCGATTCAAAAGGTGCTGGCATCGTTTTCAGGTGTAAAGCATCGCCTGCAATATGTCGGCGAAGTTTCAGGAAGAAAATTTTATAACGATTCGAAAGCCACGAATATTTTGGCAACAACAAAAGCGCTGGAAGCTTTTTCATCCCCTGTTGTTCTGTTGGCCGGAGGTCTTGACCGGGGAAATGAATTTTATGAATTAATCCCGTATTTCAAACATGTGAAAGCAGTCATCACCTTTGGACAAACTGCCCCAAAAATAAAGAAGGCTGCAAAGAAGGCTGGAATAGAACTGATAGAACATGTCGATAATGTGGAACAAGCAGTCTTTGCGGCGTTTCGCATATCGGACATAGGTGATGTCATTTTGCTCTCTCCGGCCTGTGCTAGCTGGGATCAATATAAAACATTCGAAGAGAGAGGAGACATTTTCATAAACGCCGTGCATAAGCTAAAATAAGGGCTCGTACCCTTAAGCTTAAAAAAGATGGGGTGTTCGGCGTGTCGACAAAAAGCAAATCTCCAGATTTCGTTTTAATTTTGATCACTATTTTGCTGCTTTCGATCGGGTTAATCATGGTATATAGCGCAAGCGCCATATGGGCAACGTATAAATTTGACGATGCATTCTTTTTTGCAAAGCGGCAGCTGCTGTTTGCCGCCTTGGGCATTGTTGCCATGTTCTTTTTTATGAATATAGACTATTGGACATGGAGAACGTGGGCAAAGGTGCTTTTAATCGTATGCTTCGTTTTGCTGATTGCCGTGTTGATTCCTGGAATTGGCGTTGTACGAAATGGCTCCAGAAGCTGGATCGGTGTCGGGGCATTTTCCATTCAGCCTTCTGAGTTTATGAAGCTAGCGATGATCGCCTTTCTGGCTAAATTTTTGTCCGAAAATCAAAAATTTGTAACAACCATTAAAAAAGGGCTTTTCCCGTCCTTAGGATTAGTCTTTTTAGCATTTGGGATCATTATGCTTCAGCCGGATTTAGGAACAGCAACGGTGATGATGGGAGCATGTGTCGTCATGATCTTTGCAGCAGGAGCGAAAATTAGCCATTTTATCGGACTGGGATTGATAGGTGCACTCGGTTTTACCGCTCTTGTGTTATCAGCTCCTTATCGTATGAAAAGGATCACTTCGTTCCTCAATCCATGGGAGGATCCGCTTGGGAGCGGGTTTCAAATTATTCAATCGCTTTATGCAATTGGCCCTGGAGGCCTTTTCGGATTAGGATTGGGTCAAAGCAGACAAAAGTTTTTTTATTTGCCCGAGCCACAAACAGATTTTATTTTTGCGATCGTTGCGGAAGAATTGGGGTTTATAGGCGGTTCTCTTGTGCTTTTATTATTCTCTCTTTTGCTTTGGCGGGGAATTTTAATCGCGTTGAACGCGCCTGATTTATTCGGCAGCTTGCTAGCTGTCGGCATTGTTGCAATGGTTGCGATTCAAGTGATGATCAATATCGGGGTTGTCACAGGATTAATGCCTGTAACGGGCATCACCCTTCCGTTTTTAAGCTATGGAGGATCGTCACTGACGTTAATGCTGATGGCAATCGGGGTGCTTTTAAATATTAGCCGATATGCAAAATATTAAGCTTTCCAATCCGGATAAATATGGAAAAAAAGGGGCTTTTCGGCTTGTTTGCTCAGCCTCTTTTAACTGTTTTATAAAAAGTTTCTAACATTTCAGGGGGGCTTTTTGAATGAACATTGTCGTAAGTGGAGGAGGAACCGGCGGTCATATTTATCCTGCGCTTGCTTTCATAAAAGAAGTGAAAAAATATGACCCTCATGCCAATTTTTTATATATTGGGACGGAAAATGGACTGGAAAAAGAGATTGTGGCACGGGAAGGGATCCCGTTTAAAGCGATTAAAATTAGCGGTTTTAAACGAAAGCTGTCGTTTGATAATGTTAAAACAGTTTATCGATTTTTCAACAGCTTCGCCATCTGCAAAAAGCTGCTAAAAGAGTTTCAGGCGGATGTTGTAATTGGGACTGGAGGATATGTTTCGGGACCAGTCGTTTATGCGGCCAACAGACTCGGAATACCGACAATCATCCACGAACAAAACAGCGTGCCTGGTTTGACTAATAAATTTTTAGCAAAATATGTTGATAAAGTCGCCATTTCTTTTGAAAGCTCCAAAAAATTTTTTCCGGAAGAAAAAGTTGTTCTAACAGGAAATCCTCGCGCGCAGGAAGTGATTGGCGGCGATCGGGCAAAAGGTAAATCATCTTTAAATTTAACAGAGAATGTAAAATCCGTGCTCATCTTTGGAGGAAGCCGCGGGGCAAGACCGATTAATGAATCTGTCCTCAGCATCCTTGACGAATTATCGAAAAAGCCGTATCAAATTGTTTATGTCACCGGTGAGGTTCATTACAAGCAAATAATGGAACAAATAGGTGATTGCGGCCGGCTGAAAAATATTATTATCAAACCGTTTATCCACCAAATGCCGGATGTGCTGGCAGCAGTTGATTTAATCGTATCAAGAGCAGGTGCTACGACTTTAGCGGAAATAACAGCGCTTGGTCTTCCAAGCATATTAATTCCAAGCCCGTATGTTACAGCCAATCATCAAGAAGCAAATGCCCGAACACTCAGTGAAAGAAACGCTGCCGTTTTATTGCTTGAACAAAATTTAACAGGGCATCGTTTGTTAACGTTGATCGATCAAATTTTACTGAATCCGGAAACGTTGAAGAGCATGAGCGAAGCTTCTTTTGAACTGGGAGTTCGTGATGCAGCCAAAAGGCTTTATCAAGTCATGAACGAACTTGCCGCTGCTAATAACAAGATTTGAAAATGGGGGGATACATGTGAAGCAGCTGTTGGAAGAGTTAATTCGAGCTGATATAGGAAAAGTGCTTGAGAATGAGCCGTTAAAAAAACATACAACGATGAAAGTCGGCGGACCGGCAGATGTGTTTGTCGAGCCAAAAAGCATTGAAGGCTTAATGAAAACAATGGAAATCATCAAAAAGCATCATGCAGATTGGCGCGTAATAGGGAGAGGATCCAATTTACTTGTTTTAGATGAAGGAATTGCCGGGGTCGTAATTAAATTAGGGAACGGCATCAGCCATTTAACCATTCAAGATGAGGAGATCACAGTGGGGGGAGGCTATTCATTAGTCAGCCTGTCAACATTGATCAGCCGAAAAGGATTGTCTGGTTTAGAATTTGCCAGCGGCATTCCCGGATCTGTAGGCGGTGCGGTCTATATGAATGCGGGTGCGCACGGCTCGGATATTTCAAATGTTCTCAAAAAGGCGCATATTTTGTTTGCAGATGGGACATTAGAATGGCTTTCCAATGAAGAAATGGAATTTTCATACCGCAGCTCCATCTTGCAAAAAAAGCGCCCGGGAATATGTTTAGAAGCGGTATTTCAATTAAAAAAAGGAGATAGAGACAGCATCGTATCGACGATGCAAAAAAATAAAGAATATCGCCGTGAAACACAACCTTGGAACCACCCTTGCGCAGGAAGCATTTTCCGAAACCCCCTTCCTCATTATGCTGGTCAGCTCATTGAAAAAGCCGGCTTAAAAGGCTACAAAATCGGAGGCGCAAAAATATCAGAGATGCACGGGAATTTTATTGTCAATGAAGACAATGCAACAGCTTCAGATGTTCTGGCCCTCATCGATTTTGTAAAAAATACGATTTACGAGCAATTCCAAATCAAAATGGAAACGGAAGTTGAAATTGTTGGAAGGAATAAATAGGAAAAAATCTTTCTCCCTTTCAGCTTGTACATTGTGTTATAATATTTCAACAAGATTTTTTTAAAACGGCATACTATTGCCGTTTTTTCACCTTTAAACATTTTTTGCTCCTTTTGGACAAGCTTATATATTAAACCTGGATTCAATGAATCTAGGATGGGGTGAACATAGACTTGGAAAAAGAAAAAATCGTTTCAATCGAGGATCGGATACCGAAGCTCAAGCAGCAGCGCAAACAAAAGGCAAATAGGAGATTTATACTATTTATTCTCACCTTCTCCTTGCTTATTTTATTAATTATTTATTTAGAAACGCCGTTAAGCAAAGTGAAAAACGTAGAAGTGAGCGGAAATGTCAATGTTCCCAGCGATGAAATCATTTCGCTTTCCGGTATCGATCAACAGACGAATTTTTGGAGTGTTAATAAAGAAAAAACGATCAAAGCCTTGAAAAAACATAAAGAAGTGAAAGGTGCGAACATAGTCAAAATTTTCCCTCACACCATTCGGATTGAAATTGAAGAAATGAAACGAGTAGCCTACGTGTCCAATGGATCATCCTTTTACCCGGTTTTGGAAAACGGGGAAACTTTAGATGGACAAAAAAGCGTAAAAGTGCCTGATGCTCCGATCTTATTCGGTTTTGACGATGCTGAATTTGCTCATCTCATGACTGAACAATTGACAAACCTTCCGCATTCCATTTCCAATTCCATTTCTGAGGTTCACTATACGCCGGAAAAAATGGATCCGTACATAATTACATTATTTATGAACAACGGCTATGAAGTGAGAGCTTCTATGAAAACTTTTGCTGAAAAAATGCGTTCATATCCAATGATTGTAAAAGAACTCAACCCGAAAGTAAAAGGGATTATCCACTTAGAAGTCGGTTCTTATTTTGAGCCTTACAGCAAGAAAGGATCACAGAAGAATAAAGGGGACAAAGCCGATGAGGAAAGCTAATGCCAGCCATGTCATGTTATTTTTTATTATGCTCGTCGTCGGTTTCTTAATTTCATATTCTTTTCAATGGACAAAAGAAAGAAAAGATTTGAATGTATCACCAGAACAGTGGGAAAAAGAATATGAAACAAGAAAGCTGCTGATCAATCAAGAAGAAACAAACCGGAAGCTCCAGGAGGAGCTTTTTCAAAAACAAAAAAAAGTTACAGAAATTGAAGAGCAATTGAAAAAAGAGAAAGAGCTTTATTATAACTTAGTTGAAGATGTTGAAAAATTGAGGATGTTTGTAGGAGAGGTAGGGGTTGTCGGCGAAGGGATTGAAGTGACGCTCGAAGACTCTTCTTATGTTCCAGAAGGGGAAAATGTGAACAATTATATTGTTCATGAAAGCCACATCTTTAAAGTTGTGAATGAATTGCTCATTTCAGGTGCGACCGCTGTAGCGATCAACGGACAAAGAATATTCCATCATTCTTATATCATCTGTAACGGCCCCGTCGTAACGGTAGATGGAAACCAATTTCCCGCTCCATTTGTTATTTCTGCCATCGGAGATGCTGAGGTATTGACGCAGGCGCTAAACATTGCAGGAGGCGTTTTGGATCAGCTTGCCTATGAAAATATTGTTGTAAAGGTGGAAAAGAAAAAAGAAATTAAAATGGGGCCCTATTTGTCAAATGAACTGGATGATTAGCGGAAACCCTAGCTAACCTAGCTCTAGAAAAAAGAAAGGTGATGGACGATTGATTAAACCAAAATGGAAATTTGCCTTTACATTTTCCATCATTACAACAATTTTTGGGTTTATGCTTGGCGTGCAATATCGATCCATAGAAGAACCGGACGAGCGTGATACGAGGGATATGTGGGAGCTCCGTGAAGATTTAAAAAGAGAACAGAAGCTTCAAGTGGAATTGTTAGAAGAAATCCGCAAATATGACCAAATGCAAAGGGAAATGGAAAAAAACGAAAGTCCTGAAAAAGCGTTGAAAGATACTTTAGAAGAGCTGAAGGCGAAAGCGGGTTTAACCGAAGTAAAAGGTGAGGGTGTCGTTCTCACAGTTGAGCCTTTGTTTGACAGCAACCTGCTCGGAAAACCTATTCAGCCGATTTCGCCAGAGCTTTTAAAGCGTCTGATCAATGAAGTGAACTCTTATGAAGCAAAAGAAATTTCAATAAACGGATACAGAGTTGTCAACACAACCGTTATCCGCGATATTAACGGAATAACGAAAATTGACGGAAACAGTCTGAACACTTACCCGATTGAAATCAAAATTTTATCAAACGACGCTGAAAAACTTTACAGTAAAATAAATGGATCTGCATTGAAAGACGATTTTGCGATTGATAATTTGAAATTGACCGTATCTGCACCGCAGAAACAGCTAATTATACCGCCTTATGAAAAATCGATCCGCATTCAAAATATGGCGCCTCTTAAAGATGAAAAGGAAGGGAATTAGTTATGTGGCTCCCGGTTATCGGAATTCTTTTAGGTATCGTCTTAGGTCTGTACAGCAACATTCAAATTCCAGATGAATATTCCAACTATTTATCAATAGCCATACTTGCTGCGCTTGATACTCTGTTCGGGGGATTCCGGGCATACTTGCAAAACTCTTATGATGAGCTTGTGTTTGTTTCCGGATTCTTTTTTAATATACTTTTAGCTGCAAGTTTAGCTTTTCTCGGCGTTCATCTTGGTGTAGACTTGTATTTAGTAGCAATGTTTGCTTTTGGAGTTCGGCTTTTCCAAAATATAGCGGTTATTCGCAGAATTTTAATCGCAAAATGGAACAGCGGCAGAAATACGAACAAAAAAAAATCCAACTTTTAAAAGGGAAAATAGATCAAGTGTTGAATTTACACATATACAAATTGAAACAAATATGTAACGTTCGTTTCATTGTATTGTTCTATTGGACGTAATAGAATAGTAGTATTGGATAAGGAGGTGCCAAAAGCATTGAACAGCAATGAAATATTTGTCAGTCTTGACATCGGTACATCCAATGTAAAAGTAATCATTGGCGAAATGATGGATGAATCGTTAAACGTTATTGGTGTTGGTAATGTGAAATCAAAAGGCTTAAAAAAAGGATCAATTGTTGATATAGATGAAACCGTTCATTCTATTAAAAAGGCTGTGGAACAAGCGGAAAGAATGATCGGCATGCCCCTCCATAAAGTTGTTGTCGGTGTGAGCGGCTCTCATGTAAAACTTCAAGATTGTCAAGGAGTAGTGGCAGTTTCAAGTGAAAACCGAGAAATTCAAAATGAAGATGTAAGGCGTGTCATTGAAGCTGCACAAGTTTTATCCATTCCCCCAGATCGGGAAATTATAGATTGCATTCCGAAGCAGTTTATTGTAGACGGTCTTGACGGGATACATGATCCAAGGGGAATGTTGGGAGTTAGGCTGGAAATGGAAGGACTGCTCATCACCGGATCAAAAACTATTCTACATAATTTACTGCGCTGCGTTGAACGTGCAGGCCTTGAAATTACGGATATTGCACTTCAGCCTCTCGCATGTGGTTCAGTTGCTTTATCCAAAGACGAAAAAAATTTAGGCGTAGCTCTTATCGATATTGGCGGGGGATCCACTACCATTGCAGTTTTTGAAAACGGAGAGTTAAAAACAACTTCCGTTCTACCGGTTGGGGGAGAACACATTACCAACGATTTATCAATTGGTCTTAGAACTTCCACAGAAAATGCTGAAAAAATTAAAATTAAACATGGACATGCCTTTTATGATCATGCATCTGAAGACGAGGTGTTTGATGTTCCGATTATAGGCAGCGATAAAATGCAAAAATTCAATCAGCTTCAAATAGCTGATATTATTGAGGCTAGAATGGAGGAAATTTTTCTTCTTGTAGCTCAAGAAATTGCAAAACTGGGCTTCAGGGAATTGCCCGGAGGTTTCGTGTTAACTGGCGGAAGTGCAAACATTCCTGGTGTGCTTGAACTTGCTCAAACTGTACTCGCCCACAATGTTCGGATTGCTAGCCCCGACTACATAGGTGTTAGAAATCCTCAATACATGACAGGTGTCGGTCTCATCCAGTTTGCCTACAAAAATGCAAAAATTCAAGGGAGACGGATTGGATCGAAGGTGGAGATGGAACAGATTAAGCAAACTGTTCCGAGTGAAGCGAATGAAGTGACTTTAAAGCAAAAAACGAAGCGTCAAAATGAAGAAAAAATGAGCAGAGTGAAGAAATTTTTTGGGTACTTTTTCGAATAAATTTCGTCAATAGAGCATTGATGGATTAGGGAGGATTTTGCATGTTGGAGTTCGATACGAATATTGACGGCTTTGCAACAATTAAAGTTATTGGAGTAGGAGGCGGCGGAAATAATGCCGTCAACCGGATGATTGAACATGGTGTGCAAGGTGTAGAGTTCATTGCTGTCAACACTGATGCACAAGCATTAAACCTTTCAAAAGCAGAAACAAAAATGCAAATTGGCGCAAAATTGACAAGGGGCCTTGGTGCAGGAGCAAATCCAGAGGTCGGAAAAAAAGCTGCTGAAGAAAACAAGGAACAAATTGAAGAAGCTGTAAAAGGTGCAGACATGGTGTTTGTAACGGCTGGAATGGGAGGAGGCACCGGAACTGGTGCAGCACCTGTCATTGCGCAAATTGCCAAAGATTTAGGAGCACTGACGGTCGGCGTTGTCACAAGGCCGTTCACGTTTGAAGGAAGAAAACGCGCTATGCAGGCGGCTGGTGGAATTGCAGCCATGAAAGAAGCCGTTGACACTCTTATTGTGATTCCGAATGACAGACTTCTTGAAATTGTTGATAAAAATACGCCGATGCTTGAAGCTTTCCGTGAAGCGGATAACGTTCTTCGTCAAGGAGTGCAAGGTATTTCTGATTTAATTGCTGT
Source organism: Aeribacillus sp. FSL W8-0870 (assembly GCF_037963755.1). NCBI lineage: Bacteria > Bacillati > Bacillota > Bacilli > Caryophanales > Bacillaceae > Aeribacillus > Aeribacillus sp. FSL W8-0870. The sequence goes on along the minus strand of NZ_CP150165.1, from coordinate 2,511,387 downwards.
GCCGGGACTCATCAATCTAGACTTTGCGGACGTGAAAACGATTATGTCGAACAAAGGTTCTGCATTGATGGGAATCGGAGTAGCAACGGGAGAGAACAGAGCGGCTGAAGCTGCCAAAAAAGCAATCTCAAGTCCGCTTCTTGAAACTTCAATCGATGGGGCGCAAGGAGTATTGATGAACATTACCGGCGGAACAAATTTAAGCCTATATGAGGTTCAAGAAGCAGCCGATATTGTTGCATCAGCCTCGGACCAAGATGTCAACATGATCTTTGGATCTGTTATTAATGAAGATTTGAAGGATGAAATTGTTGTAACAGTGATTGCAACTGGATTTAGAGAAACTGAAATAAATCCTAGCAAGCAAGAAGCGAGACCATTTGCTCCTAATAAGAAGCCAAATGTTGCAACTAAGCGTGAAGTGAAAAAGGAAGAGCCGACTCACGACATTACGAGCCGTGCATTGCAGCAGGCAGAAGATACGCTTGACATCCCGACATTTTTAAGAAACAGAAAGCGCCGCTAAAAAAAGCATGGGTGACAATAGACGTCATCCATGCTTTTTTCTTAAAGCTCATCAAGCGGGCAAAATGGAAGGTTTTTAATATTTGCATGCGTAAAACAGTTTAAATATTGGACTGGAACATAAATATTTGCAGGATTCAGAGATTCCTTTTAGGCATGATTTGTTCAAAAATCGCATTACGGCGGAAAGAATCAAAAAATTATGTAAAAATAGATAAACAGATTTGAACGCGTTCCCGAAAATAGCAAAACGAATGAATCAAAACTTTATGAAAAAATACGACATGCCTTTTGAAAAAAATGCGGATCCTTGCTGAAAATTTAATGCCATGTATATGGTAAGTTCTAATATTTTTTGTGGAATATAAATTGCAGATATATACGCGAAAGGACCTGGCTTTTTAGCCAGGCTTTTTCCTCGTTCTGAAAAAGTATAAACATTTACACAGCTTTTTTAAGAAAAGATCTCCTGTAATTTCCCCATCGTCGCTTAACGAAAGTGTTTACAACTTCAGCAATTTAGCTTTCTTCCTCTAAAAGGCTTGTACCGTTTTTTTTTTCTTTAACCATTTTTCCATTCGACGAAAACATTAGGAATCCGTCAAAAATTGTATGCTGTACTCGCCACTATTTGACACAATTTGGAATGAATAGCGTTTATACTACCTATTAATAGCAAGTCAGAAGCCTAGAAAATTGAATGGTGGGAGAGGAAGAGGCGGTTGACCATTTATTTGGATGCTATTTGGCTGATGAATTTTTGCTTTGATATCATGCTCCTTTTTCTTACAGCAATCATCTTAAAGAGAAACATTGTATGGAAAAAAATAATGATTGCTTCGCTCATCGGCTCCGCTATTGTGATATTGCTTTTTTCGCCTTTCGCACAGCTGGCGAGCCGTCCGGAATCAAAACTAATCCTCTCATGTGTGATGGTTCTTTATGCTTTTGGCTTTAAGAAGTTTCGCTACTTTATAGAAAATTTATTGACTTTCTATTTTGTCACTTTTGCAGTTGGGGGAGGTATGCTTGGCACTTATTATTTTTTTCAAGTAGGCTTTTCATTTCAAAATAACATGATTTTAACAAATGGAAATGGCTTCGGAAATCCTGTCAGCTGGTTATTTATCGTGGTCGGCTTTCCGATTATTTGGTATTTTTCCCGCTTGCGGCTTGAACAGGTTGAAGCAAAAAAAATCCACTATGATCAAATTGTCGATGTTTCGATCACGATGATGGAGAAAAAAGTAATAGTAAAAGGATTGATTGACAGCGGCAATCAATTGTATGATCCCATCACTAAGAAGCCAGTCATGATTGCCGAAGCGGAAAAATTAATGACCGTGTTTCCTGAAAGTATGCACCAAGTCATTTCAAATCGAAATCCTATGGAGGCTGTGACAGCAATAGAACAGAAAGAATGGATCGGCAGGCTGAAAATTATTCCGTACCGCTCAGTTGGCCAGGATCTTCAGTTGTTATTAGCCGTAATAGCAGACGAAGTGGTGATTCATACAAAAGAAGAATCATTAATGCTGTCCCGCCCGCTTATTGGACTAAATCATTCGCGGCTTTCAAGCGAAGACGATTATCAATGCATTATTCATCCAAAAATGATCCAGACGGGTAAACAAAAAGATGCTTCTTAGCCTTTATTCATAGCATACTCATAAACCAATTTGTTTAGAAGGGGGAACAACATGAAAAAAATTAAGCTTTATCTCACGTATATATGGTACAAGTTTTTAACAAAATTAGGGATCAAAACAGATGAAATTTATTATATCGGCGGAAGCGAAGCGCTGCCGCCTCCGCTTTCGAAGGAAGAGGAAGAAATACTGTTAAAAAAACTTCCGAGCGGCGATAAGGCTGCCCGTTCGATTTTGATTGAACGAAATTTGCGCCTTGTCGTGTATATTGCCCGAAAATTTGAAAACACCGGCATCAATATTGAAGATTTGATCAGCATTGGGACGATCGGGCTAATTAAAGCAGTCAACACCTTTAATCCCGAAAAAAAGATCAAGCTTGCGACATATGCATCTAGATGTATAGAAAATGAAATATTAATGTATTTGCGCAGAAATAATAAAACAAGATCTGAAGTTTCTTTTGATGAACCGTTGAACATTGATTGGGATGGAAACGAACTGCTTCTTTCGGATGTTCTCGGAACAGAAGACGATATTATTACAAAGGATTTGGAGGCTAATGTTGATCGAAAGCTATTAATGCGGGCGCTGCAGCAATTAAATGAACGAGAAAAACAAATAATGGAGCTTAGGTTTGGATTGCATGGCGGAGAAGAAAAAACGCAAAAAGATGTGGCTGACATGCTCGGGATTTCTCAATCTTACATATCAAGATTGGAAAAAAGAATTCTTAAGCGTCTTCGAAAAGAATTTAATAAAATGGTGTAATTTTTGCTTGCTAGTCGCATGTATAGCGAAAAATCAACAGCGTGTCCACTCTGAAAAGCTTGTGCATATTTTTCCCCTTCAGGGAGATACTTAACTTAAGACAGCAAGAACTCCTGTAAGGGGGAAACGAAATGACAAGAAATAAAGTTGAAATTTGCGGTGTTGATACTTCGAAGCTTCCTGTTTTAAAAAATGAAGAAATGCGAGAATTATTTAAACAAATGCAAAGCGGTGATTTATCAGCCAGAGAAAAGCTTGTCAACGGAAATTTGCGACTCGTTTTAAGCGTCATCCAAAGATTTAATAACAGAGGCGAGTTTGTCGATGATCTTTTTCAAGTAGGATGTATTGGGTTGATGAAATCTATAGATAATTTTGATCTGAGCCAAAACGTAAAATTTTCTACTTATGCTGTACCGATGATCATCGGTGAAATTCGTCGATATTTGCGAGACAACAATCCGATACGTGTTTCAAGATCATTGCGTGATATTGCCTATAAAGCTTTGCAGGTGCGTGAAAAACTCATGAGCGAAACGTCACGTGAGCCGAAGGCAGAAGAAATTGCTAAAGAGCTGAATGTGCCGCATGAAGAAATCGTTTTTGCTTTAGACGCCATTCAAGATCCAGTTTCATTATTTGAACCGATTTATAACGACGGCGGTGATCCGATCTTTGTCATGGATCAGTTAAGCGACGAGCGAAACCGCGATTCCAAGTGGATTGAAGAAATTGTTCTAAAAGAGGGGATCAGACGATTGAATGATCGGGAGAAGCTGATATTGAAAAAAAGGTTTTTTCAAGGCAAAACACAAATGGAGGTAGCAGAAGAAATCGGCATTTCCCAAGCTCAAGTTTCTCGGCTTGAAAAAGCTGCCATTAAACAAATGACCAAAAATATTCAATAATCATTGGGCCACATTCTTTTGAATGTGGCCCTTTATCATCATTCAAAAAAAAACTCATATACTGATTGTAAAAATACTTGAGGGGAGAAGCCGGCATGATCCATATTTCCGATTTGCAAATAAAAGATGTTGTGAATGTCCATGACGGAAAAAAATTAGGAAGCATTGAAGACGTTGACATCGACTTAAAAACTGGTAAAATTCAAGCGATCATGATCACTAGTCAAGGGAAGGTTTTAGGTTTTTTTGGAAAAGGGGAAGAAATTGTCATTCCTTGGAGGAACATCGTAAAAATCGGAAAAGATGTTATTTTAGTAAGAGTTTCGAAAAATGTTGAAACAGAATAAGAATCGCACGAATTTTGGTTAAATGTTGGCTTAAAGATATGTTAAAATAAAAATAAGAGAATTGTCGAAGAGGAATGGTACAATGAAACATGAACCGTTTCAATTAACAGATGAATCTTTTTTCTCCATACCTGCTTGGGCGAAGCTTCATTCTCAGATTACAGCAGGTTTTACGACGAGAAAAGGAGGATTTTCCAAGAATGGTTTTGCTTCATTAAATTTAGGTCTTCATGTGAATGATGAAAAGGAAACGGTGATCAAAAATCGAAAAATCATTGGGGACAAAATTCGTTTTGATCTACCAAACTGGGTATGTGCCGATCAAGTCCATGACAAACAAATTGTCAAGGTAGTAAATAAACATAAAGGATCAGGGGTTTTTACATATCGTCAATGCATCACTCAAACGGACGGCCTATACACATCGGAAAAAAATATATTACTTTCCCTTTTTTTTGCTGATTGTGTTCCGATTTTCTTTTTTTCTCCAAAAGACTCACTGATTGGCATCGCACATGCGGGCTGGAGAGGGACTGCGAAAAATATAGCAGGTGAAATGATCGACAGTTGGGTTTTGCACGAAGGTGTGCAAGCTCAAAATATATTTGCAGCCATAGGTCCTTCAATCGGCGAATGCTGTTATGTCGTCAATGACGATGTGATCGATGCGATCAAACCTCTTTTTGACAATGAGACGACATTTTATAAACAGCTTGAGAACGGCCTTTATTCTATTCATCTTGCAGAAATCAACAAAAGATTGTTAATGAAAAAAGGAGTGCCGGAACATCAAATCCTATTGACCTCATATTGTACAAGCTGCGATCAAGATTTGTTTTTTTCCCATCGAAGAGATCAAGGGAAAACAGGACGAATGATGGGATTTATCGGTTTGAAGGAGGGATACTAAGCCTTGTCAGTGAAAGAAAATTTAGCACGAATCCAACAGGAAATCGAACAAGCATGCAAAAAATCAAATCGAAAAATAGATGATATCCAAATTATTGCAGTGACGAAATATGTAACGGTAGAACGGGCTATAGAGGCGATAAATTCAGGCATTTTACACTTAGGCGAAAACAGGGATGACGGTTTTTTATCGAAATATAACAGCATTGGGTCAAAAGCTGTCTGGCATTTCATCGGCACACTTCAAACTCGAAAAGTGAAAAATATTATAGACAAGGTCGATTATATTCATTCGTTGGATAGAATATCGCTAGCAAACGAAATTGAAAAAAGAGCAGATCGAACGATCAAATGCTTTGTGCAAGTAAATACATCTGGCGAACAGTCAAAGCATGGCGTGGCTCCTGAACAATGCATTGATTTTATTCAACAGTTGAAGGAGTATCGCCATATCGAAGTTGTCGGATTAATGACAATGGCTCCATTTACAGAAGATGAAGATGAAATCAGAAGATGCTTCCGAAGTTTAAAGCAACTGCAGGAACAAGTGAAAGCACTAAATATAGCGAATGCACCATGTACAGAGCTATCAATGGGGATGTCCAACGACTACAAAATCGCGGTTGAAGAAGGGGCTACTTATCTTCGCATCGGCTCCTCGCTAGTAGGTACATAAAACGAAACTGGAGGTAAATCAGATGAGCTTAAAGAATAAATTTAAAAGCTTTTTTGCTCTCGATGATGAAGATTATGAGATTGAAGATATGGAAGCTCCGGAAGAGAAACACCAACATGAACCGATTATGTTCAATCACAACAGCAGCGTTGAAAAAAATGCCGCTTTCGGAAAACAAAATGTTGTAAGTTTGCAAAGCGCCCAAAAATCCACTAAAGTAATATTATGTGAGCCAAGAACGTATTCAGAGGCGCAAGAAATTGCTGATCATCTGAAAAACCGCCGTTCATGCATTGTCAATTTGCAGCGGATCGGGCATGATCAGGCAAAAAGAATTGTTGATTTTTTAAGCGGCACTGTTTATGCGATTGGCGGAGACATCCAGCGTGTTGGAACAAACATATTTTTATGTACCCCAGATAACGTAGATGTCGCCGGCTCCATTTCCGATTTCATGGCAGATGATGAAAATAAAAGGTGGTAGAAATGATTGATGGGGACAATATATAACATATTAAGTTTTTTGCTCGATATTTATTCCTATGCGATTATCATTTATATTTTGATGTCTTGGTTTCCGAATGCAAGGGAAACGTCCATTGGACAATTTTTAGCGGCTATATGTGAGCCTTATTTAGAACCGTTTAGAAGAATCATTCCTCCATTAGGGATGATTGATGTATCTCCTATTGTTGCATTGATTGCCCTGCATTTTGCAGATTATGGGCTGTATGCTCTTTTTAGTATGATTTCATAAAATTCATTCGCCGATTGACATTCGAATTGTTTTGTATGCCAATCGGCTCTTTTCATATCATAATTGGAGTTGTCTCTTATGGAGAGTGTTTATCAGCATTTTCGCAAAGAAGAAAGGGAGTTCATTGACAAAGTCTTTGGATGGAAACAAATTGTGACTGAGCAATATCGGCCAAAATTGACCGATTTTTTAGATCCGCGGGAACAGAAAATCATTAAGACATTGATCGGTGAAAATCCGGATGTTCACGTGCAATTTTTCGGAGGCTATAAAAATGCTGAAAGAAAGCGTGCTTTTTTTTACCCTGACTATATTCAACCGACATTAGATGATTTTTCAATGTTCGCATTTGAAATCATGTTCCCGAAAAAATTCGTAACATTATCACATCGCGAAGTGCTTGGATCGCTTATGTCGCTCGGCTTAAAACGGAGCAAGTTCGGCGACATTATCATTCATGATGAAACGGTGCAAGTCATGGTTGCGCAAGAAATTGCCAATTTTCTGCAGCTGAACTGGAATAAAATTGGAAAGATTTCCGTTCGTTTGAAACAGATTCCATTCGAAGATGTGTTTTCTCATGAAGAAGAAATGGATATTTCTTTGATCACCGTTTCTTCGCTTCGGCTCGATGCTGTTCTAGCAAATGTTTATCACCAATCTCGGCAAAAAATAAAATCGCTTATTGAAAATAGTCTTGTCAAAGTCAATTGGAAAATTGTTGAGGATGCTCATTTTGAAATTGCGGAAGATGATGTGTTATCTGTCCGAGGATTCGGAAGAAGCAAAGTTTTGGCAATTGAAGGGAAAACAAGAAAAGATAAGTGGCGCATTAAGATCGGAATACAAAAATAATATTACAAATGGAAAGATTTTTGCCCATTCTGTCGAAAAATCGTTTATAATTGGATTAGTGTTTTGCGAAAAACATACATATGGAGGTGGAATTTGTGCCTTTAACCCCGCTGGATATTCATAACAAGGAATTTACAAAAGGCTTTCGCGGCTATGATGAAGATGAAGTAAATGAGTTTTTAGATCAAGTGATTAAAGATTATGAAATGGTCATCCGCGAAAAGAAAGAATTGGAATTAAAGGTGAAGGAATTAACCGAGAAGCTGAATCACTTTACAAATATAGAAGAAACGTTAAATAAATCGATTTTAGTTGCGCAGGAAGCTGCGGAAGATGTGAAAAGAAACGCTCAAAAGGAAGCGAAGCTGATCATTAAAGAAGCGGAAAAAAATGCTGACAGAATCATCAATGAAGCACTTGCTAAATCGCATAAAATTGCAATGGAAATCGAAGAGATGAAAAAGCAGTCAAAAGTATTCCGCACCCGTTTTCAAATGCTCATCGAAGCACAGCTTGATCTGCTAAAAAATGATGATTGGGATCACTTAATGGAATACAATGTCGAGCCAATCTTAGGAGAAGAAGCGGAAGAACCGAAAGTATAACTTGACTTTTTTGTTCGTGATTTCATATAATACGAAAATAAAACGGAATATGACAAAACAATGAGAGGGACAGTAGTCCTTTCAAGCCCTTTATGACAGCGAACCGGGGACGGTGGAAGCCCGGGTAAAGGCGAAAGGATGAACATCACCCTTGAGTCCATAGCTGAAACATGCTAGTAGGCTGTGGCGGCCAAGTCCGTTATGTTTATGAGTGGATGTGCATGATTTGTGCGCATCTAAAAGGGTGGTACCGCGAGATTCCTCCTCGTCCCTTAGGGATGAGGAGTTTTTTTATTTTAGTGAACAAATATTATGTGGAGGAATGGGAATGGATTATAAAGAGACGTTACGAATGCCGAAAACAGACTTTCCAATGAGAGGAAACCTTCCGAAAAAAGAACCTGAGATCCAGAAAAAATGGGAAGAGATGGATATTTATGAAAAAGTGCAGGAGCGCACGAAAGGACGGCCTCTTTTCATATTACATGATGGTCCGCCGTTCGCAAACGGGGATATTCATATGGGGCATGCCTTAAACAAAATTTTAAAAGACATTATTGTCCGTTATAAATCCATGAGCGGATATTGCGCACCGTATGTTCCAGGATGGGATACACACGGTCTGCCAATTGAAACAGCACTTTTGAAGAAACAAAAAATCAATCGAAAAGAGATGGATGTCGCGCAGTTTCGAAAACATTGCGAGCAATATGCATGGGAGCAAATTGAGCGGCAGCGCGTGCAATTTAAACGCCTTGGAATTCGAGGCGACTGGAAAAATCCATATGTCACCTTGAAACCAGAATATGAAGCTCAGCAAATTCGCGTCTTTGGAGAAATGGCGAAAAAGGGATATATTTATAAAGGCTTGAAGCCGGTTTATTGGTCTCCATCGAGCGAATCTGCCTTGGCAGAGGCGGAAATTGAATATTATGACAAACGCTCGCCTTCTATTTATGTTGCATTTGAAATAAAGGACGGAAAAAATGTATTAACAGATGGAGAAAAAATCGTCATTTGGACGACTACTCCGTGGACTATCCCTGCAAACTTAGGAATTGCTGTTCATCCTGATTTGGAATATTCTGTAGTGAAGGTTGGAGCTGACAAGTTTGTGATCGCATCTGCCCTGCTCGAAGAAGTGGCAAAAGAGCTGGACTGGACAGAATATGAAGTAGTGAAATCGTTTAAAGGCAAAGAGCTGGAATATGTGGTTGCGAAACACCCGTTCTATGACCGCGATTCATTAGTGATCCTTGGCGAACATGTAACGACCGACGCTGGTACAGGATGCGTCCATACAGCGCCAGGCCATGGGGAAGACGATTTTGTCGTCGGACAAAAATATAACCTAGGCGTATTATGTCCTGTCGACGAAAGAGGGTACATGACAGAAGAAGCTCCAGGGTTCGAAGGATTGTTTTATGATGACGCAAATAAAAAAATAACGGAAAAATTAGAAGAAGTAGGGGCATTGCTAAAGCTTTCATTTATTACGCACTCCTATCCACATGACTGGCGGACAAAGAAACCAACGATTTTCAGAGCAACAGCGCAATGGTTTGCGTCCATTAAAGATTTTCGAGATGAATTGCTGCAAGCAATTAAAGAAACGAAATGGATCCCTAATTGGGGAGAAATTCGCATTCATAACATGATCCGCGATCGAAGCGATTGGTGTATTTCCCGTCAGCGGGCATGGGGCGTGCCAATTCCAGTGTTTTATGGTGAAAATGGGGAGCCGATCATAACAGATGAAACGATTGAACATGTGGCAAAACTGTTCCGCGAGCACGGCTCGAACGTTTGGTTTGAACGCGAAGCAAAAGACCTGCTTCCAGAAGGATTTACACACCCTTCAAGCCCGAACGGCATTTTTACAAAAGAAACAGACATTATGGACGTTTGGTTCGATTCAGGCTCTTCTCATCAAGCAGTTTTAGTTGAACGGGAAGATTTGCAGCGTCCTGCTGATCTTTATTTAGAAGGCTCTGACCAATATCGCGGCTGGTTTAATTCATCGCTGTCTACAGCAGTTGCTGTCACCGGAAAAGCTCCATATAAAGGCGTTTTAAGCCATGGATTTGCGCTGGACGGCGAAGGACGGAAAATGAGCAAATCGTTAGGAAATGTTGTTGTTCCTGCCAAAGTGACGGAACAGTTTGGAGCAGATATTCTTCGTCTATGGGTAGCATCAGTTGATTATCAATCGGACGTTCGCGTCTCTGATGCAATCTTAAAACAAGTATCTGAAGTATATCGGAAAATTCGCAACACGTACCGTTTCTTGTTAGGAAATTTGTTTGATTTTGATCCAAATCAGCATCGTGTTTCTGTAGAAAAATTAAGAGAAGTGGATCGCTATATTCTCATTAAACTGAATAAACTAATTGCCAAAGTGCGAAAAGCATATGAAGAATATGATTTTGCATCCATCTATCATGACGTTCACAATTTCTGTACGATTGAGCTAAGCTCATTTTATCTTGATTTTGCAAAAGACATTCTGTATATTGAGGCTGCTGACAGCCATAATCGACGTTCTATCCAAACGGTTTTATATGAAGCGCTTCTTGCTCTTGTAAAGCTGATGACACCGATTTTGCCGCATACAACAGAAGAAGTATGGGGACATATTGAATCAGTCGAAGAAAAGAGCGTACAGCTTGTCGATATGCCGGAAGCTGTAGAGATTGAAGGCAGCAAAGAGATTGAAGCGAAATGGGATCAGTTTATGTCAGTTCGCGATGATGTATTAAAGGCCCTGGAAATTGCCCGAAATGAAAAAGTGATCGGCAAATCGTTAAATGCTGCTCTCATCCTTTATCCGAACGAAGAAATAAAAGAATTGTTCAATTCAATACAAGAGGACTTAAAACAGCTGTTTATTGTTTCCCAGTTAGAAATTGCCGGTGATTACAAAGATGCTCCAGAAGAAGCGCAAACATTTGATAGCATCAAAATAATTGTGAAGCAAGCGGATGGTGAGACTTGTGAAAGATGTTGGGTTGTTTCAACAGATATAGGCACTGATCAAGACCATCCGACATTGTGCAAAAGATGTGCAAGCATTGTGAAAGATCACTACAGCCATCTAGCATAGTTTTATCAGCTCCCTGTGCAAACAGGGAGTTTTTTCATTTAGCAATGCTTCCTCATAAAGAAGTGTCATAAAAAGAACGATCTTTCATTGAAATCCGTCATAGTCAATTGGAAAAGTTTTCTCGGATGCTTTTTCAAAAATGAATACTTTGCTCAAAATTGAAAGAAGAATTCAGCTTTTTAGCTTTTAAAGTGTGAATCATTTCCAAGCCGCTATTTACGTGTGTGGAAAAACTTGAATGTGATAGGAGGCAGTACGGCGGTTACAATATAAATACAAAACAGACGAGGGGGTTTTAATAATGAATCCGCTCGATCAAATCAAAGACGAATTAACGTTAATGAAGAACGAACTTAATGCGCGGCTCGCCAAAAGTCAATTGGATGACCCGATTTTTATCCGGGATGTAAAAAATGAGCTCAACGATGTTGAGCTTGCATTGGAAAAAATGGAATATGGACTTTATGGCATATGTGAAGAAACATTGCAAAAATTGCCGCTCGAACAATTGGCACAAATTCCGACAGCCAGAACGATTCATGATTTTCTCAATATGAAATCATATTTAAAAAAAACACTAGAATATCATTAAGAAGTGAAGTGAACAAGCTTCACTTTTTTGCTTGTTCCCCTTCTTTACTGTTTGTCAAAAAATGTGCTAAAATTTGATGGAAACTTGCCAGTGAGTGGAGGAACGCAGTGTGCTTAAATATTTGATTGCATTATTTGTCATCGCTCTCGACCAATGGACAAAATGGCTGATCGTAAAAAATATGGAAATTGGCGAAAGCATTGAAATTATCAACGGATTTTTATACATAACGTCTCACCGCAATAAAGGAGCGGCTTGGGGAATATTGCAAAACCAGATGGTGTTCTTTTATGTGATTACCATTATTGTTGTCGTAGCGATTATTTATTATATGCAAAAATATGCGAAACAAAATGCAATGCTGGGGGTTGCTCTCAGCTTAATGCTCGGCGGAGCGATTGGGAATTTTATTGACCGCCTTTTCCGCAAAGAGGTGGTGGACTTTATCCATACATATATTTTCGGTTATAATTTTCCAATTTTTAATATTGCCGATTCATCTTTAACAATCGGTGTTATTTTACTTTTCATATATTTTCTGTTTTTTGAAGAAAAGAAGCAAAAGGAGTAGAAAATGGAGCAATTTACTTTTGTTGTGACGGAAAAAGAGGAACATGAACGAATAGATAAATTTTTGGCCAATAAAGATGAGAATTGGTCAAGAACGTTGGTCCAAAATTGGATCAAGGACGGGGTTGTTTCAGTAAATGAAAAATCGGTGAAGGCCAATTACAAGTGCCAAATTGGTGATGTCATCACTGTATCTGTTCCAGAACCGGAAGAGCTGGATGTCAAGCCTGAGCCGATGGAGCTTGATATATACTATGAGGATGAAGATGTCATCGTTGTCAATAAACCGCGTGGGATGGTCGTCCATCCAGCGCCGGGACACACTTCAGGAACACTTGTGAACGGTCTTTTATATCATTGTAAAGATTTGTCCGGAATTAACGGAGTCCTTCGTCCGGGAATTGTTCACCGGATTGATAAAGATACTTCAGGTTTATTAATGGTTGCCAAAAATGATTACGCTCATGAATCATTAGCAAATCAATTAATGGAAAAGAGGGTTGAAAGGAGATATAAGGCGATTGTACACGGGGTAATTCCGCACGATCATGCCACAATTGATGCTCCGATCGGCAGGGATCCAAAGGATCGGCAAAAAATGACGGTAACAAAAATAAACAGTAAAGAAGCTGTCACCCATTTTCATGTGCTGGAACGATTTTCGGATTATACATATATTGAATGTCGGCTGGAAACCGGAAGAACGCATCAAATCCGCGTGCATATGAAATATATCGGTTTTCCGCTAGCCGGCGATCCAAAATATGGACCGAAAAAAACACTTCCGATTCATGGACAGGCTCTTCATGCAGGCGTACTTGGTTTTGAGCATCCAAGAACAAAAGAGTTTTTGAAGTTTGAAGCATCGCTCCCGGAAGAATTCGAAAAGATTTTGCAAATGTTAAGAAATGATCGTTGACATTTACGAGCTGCTCTGTCATAATACGTTTAGACAATACAGCATCCTTTAACTGCAGTCCCGTGAGGCTGAGAAGGAATCGTATGGCAATAGGTGAGCTATGCACAAAACCTCTCATCCTCAGGATGAGAGGTTTTTTTAACCGAAATTTGAGGTGATGAGCATGCCGGAAAAAGCGGTTGTTTTAGATGAGCAGGCGATCAGAAGGGCGCTAACTAGAATAGCCCACGAAATTATCGAACACAATAAAGGTATAGACAATTGTGTTTTGGTCGGAATCAAGACAAGGGGAATTTATCTTGCCAAACGTCTTGCAAAAAGAATAGAGGACATTGAAGGAAAAGAGATACCTGTCGGCAACCTTGACATTACTTTTTACCGGGATGATTTAACACAAAAAACAGAAAGCGGCGAACCGCTCGTTAAAGGTTCAGATATCCCGATCGATATTAACAATCGAAAAGTCATTTTAGTAGACGATGTCCTTTACACGGGAAGAACGGTACGGGCAGCGATGGATGCCATTGTTGACTACGGCAGGCCAGCGCAAATCCAGCTAGCTGTACTTGTTGACCGCGGCCATCGCGAACTGCCGATCCGAGCGGATTATGTCGGGAAAAACATACCTACTTCAAAATCAGAAAAAATTGTTGTACAGCTTTTGGAAGTAGATGAAAAAGAAAAAGTATCCATTTATGAAAATGAATAGATGTCCCTTTTAATAGCAGTCCCGTGAGGCTGCAAAGGGGTTCGAAAGGTGTATACGCTATTTGTATGCACTTTGGCAAAAACCTCTTTGTGCCTCATCGGCCAAAGAGGTTTTTTTGTGCAAATTCCATAAGGAGGAAAAAACATGAAAAGAAATATTATACTAGATGTTCATGATAAACCTGATTTTATCACATGGCTCGCCTTAAGCTTCCAACATTTATTTGCCATGTTTGGAGCAACGATTCTCGTACCGTTTTTAGTCAAAATTGATCCTTCTGTTGCTTTGATTTCCAGCGGTCTCGGCACACTCGCATTTATTTTGATAACAAAAGGAAAAGTGCCGGCATATGTCGGCTCCTCCTTTGCCTTCATCACACCGTTAATTGCGGCTAAAGCTGCCGGCGGTGTAGGAGCGGCGATGATCGGCAGCTTTTTGGCAGGCCTAGTTTACGGGGTTGTCGCGCTTATCATCAAACAGACAGGATATAAATGGATTATGAAATTACTTCCAACTGTTGTCGTCGGTCCAGTAATTATGGTAATCGGACTTGGCCTTGCATCAACAGCTGTGAGTATGGCCATGAACGATCCTAAAGGACATTACAGCTTGCTTCACTTTTCAGCAGGCCTTGTTACGCTTCTGATCACTATTATAACAATGGCATTTTTTAAAGGATTTTTTAACCTAATCCCTGTATTAATCGGAATTTTCGGCGGATATGTATACTCGCTTATAATCGGTATTGTCGACTTTCAAAAAGTGGCGGAAGCCAAATGGTTTCAGCTCCCGAACTTTATCATTCCATTTGTTGATTATACACCTCACATTACATCTGAAATCATTCTGCTGATGGTTCCAGTCGCAGTGGTGACATTATCCGAGCATATCGGTCACCAAATGCTGCTAAGCCAAGTAATCGGAAAAGATTTAATCAAAGACCCTGGACTTGCCCGTTCCATTCTCGGCGATGGAGCGGCAACCATGATTGCATCTTTTATCGGTGGACCGCCGAACACGACATATGGCGAAAATATCGGCGTATTGGCGATTACAAGGATTTACAGCGTTTATGTCATTGCCGGTGCAGCTCTATTTGCAATCTTGTTTGGCTTTATTGGAAAAATTTCCGCCTTGATCAGTTCGATTCCAACTCCAGTAATGGGAGGCGTTTCAATACTGCTCTTCGGGATCATCGCATCTTCAGGATTAAGAATGATGATTGAGCATAAAGTTGATCTGAACGAAAAAAGAAACTTAATCATCACTTCCGTCATTTTAGTAATAGGAATTGGCGAAGCGATGATTAAGTTCGGGGAAAGCTTTGAGTTACACGGAATGGCATTAGCTGCAATCATTGGCGTCATTTTAAACTTTGTGCTCCCAGGTAAAAAAGAAGAACATATTTTTGACACAAATGAAGAAGATTCAGTAGCGTAGCAATCACCTTTTAAAAAAGTCCAGAGAGGCTTTCAAGGGTGTGTGGGACAAATCATGCTTCGTCATTTGCTTACACCCTGTCATGCCTTGGCAGGGTGTTTTTTTAAAATTCAAACGTCAATCGCTTTTATTTAAAGGAAAGGGGAAGAAAGCGATGAAACATTTAGTGACAATGAGCACGCTGTCAACTGAAGAGATTATTGCCATTTTGGATGAAGCGGAACGCTTTAAAATGGGAAAACGATGGAAAGTCAGAGAACAAACATTTATCGCCAACTTGTTTTTTGAGCCGAGTACGAGGACGAGGTTTAGTTTTGAAGCTGCTGAAAAAAAACTTGGACTTGACATTTTAAATGTGGATGGAGCTTCTTCAAGCATTCAAAAAGGAGAATCGTTGTACGATACTGTAAAAACTTTAGAATCGATCGGTGTCGAGGCGGTCGTCATCCGACATCCCGAGGACCGGTATTTTGACGAGCTTATCGGCCGTGTCCAAGTATCCATATTAAATGCTGGCGATGGGTGCGGACACCATCCAACGCAATGTTTGCTCGATTTGATGACAATTCGTGAAGAGTTTGGGCGTTTTAACGGATTGACGGTTTCCATCATCGGTGACATTCGCCACAGCCGTGTAGCAAGATCTGATGCAGAAGTGCTGACAAGGCTCGGGGCAACCGTATTGTTCTCTGGACCTGAAAAATTTCGGGACGACACCAATCCATACGGTACATACGTATCGATCAATGAAGCAATCGAAATGTCAGATGTTGTGATGCTCTTAAGAATCCAGCATGAACGCCACAGCGAAAAATGGACAGCTGATCAATATTTGGAGCAGTACGGATTGACAAAGGAACGGGAAAAAATGATGAAGGACCATGCGATTATTATGCACCCTGCACCGGTCAACAGAGGAGTTGAAATCGACGGAGATTTAGTAGAGTGCAGCCGATCGCGAATTTTTAAACAGATGGAAAACGGTGTATTTGTCCGCATGGCAGTTATAAAACAGGCGATTGAAAGTAAAGCACAAGGGGGAGAGAAGAAACATGTCCATTCTATTTAAAAATGCGCAATTGTTAACAGAGGAAGGCGAATTGACAAAACGGGATGTTCTTGTGGAAAACGGAATAGTCAAACAAATATCGGAAGAGATAGCTGATGGAGCGGGAGACGTGATCGATTGCAACGGAAAGCTTCTTTCCCATGGATTCATCGATCTTCACGTTCATCTGCGTGAACCGGGTGGAGAAGCGAAAGAGACGATTGCCACCGGCACGCTGGCTGCAGCGAAGGGCGGCTTTACAACCGTTGCCTCCATGCCTAATACGAAGCCGCCTATTGATACGAAAGAAAAAATGATCAATTTACAAAAGCGAATTAAAGAAACAGCAAAGGTTCGCGTTCTTCCTTATGCAGCGATCACACTTGGGCAAAGCGGAAGCGAATTAACGGATTTTGATGCATTAAAAGAGGAAGGTGCTTTTGCCTTTACGGACGATGGCGTAGGTGTCCAGTCGGCCGGCATGATGTTTCAGGCAATGAAAAAAGCGGCGGAGAAAGGATATTCAATTGTCGCGCATTGTGAAGACAATACCCTTATCAACGGCGGATCCTTCCATGATGGAGTTTTTGCAAAAAATCACGGTATATCCGGCATTCCATCTGTATGTGAATCCGTTCAAATTGCAAGAGATGTTCTGCTGGCAGAAGCTAGCGGCTGCCATTACCACGTGTGCCATATTAGTTCAAAAGAATCCGTCAGAGCCGTCAGAGACGCCAAAAAAGCAGGCATCCGCGTGACATGCGAAGTGACCCCGCATCATCTTCTTTTATGTGATGAAGATATTCCGGAGCTTAATCCGAACTTTAAAATGAATCCGCCGCTTAGAGGCAGAGAAGACAAGAAAGCATTAATCGAAGGGCTGTTGGATGGAACAATCGATTTTATTGCTACGGATCATGCGCCTCATACGATGGAGGAGAAATCTTTAGAGGTCGATAAGGCGCCGTTTGGGATTGTCGGGTTGGAAACTGCCTTTCCTCTTTTGTACACATATTTTGTCGAACGGGGCATTTTTACATTGAAACAGCTTGTTGATTGGTTGACGGTAAAGCCTGCTAGAGCTTTTAACTTGGATATGGGGGAATTAAAAGAAGGCATTTCTGCAGATTTGACGCTCATTGATTTACAGGAAGAAAAAAGGATAGATGCCTCAACATTTGCATCAAAAGGAAAAAATACGCCGTTTAACGGCTGGCTTGCAAAAGGCTGGCCTGTTTTAACAATGGTGGACGGCAAAATCGTTTGGAAAAGGGGAGAGTAATATGAAACGGCAATTAGTGCTTGAAAACGGCGATGTTTTCATCGGCGATGGCTTTGGAAGCGATCGTGACATCATCGGAGAGGTTGTGTTCACAACCGGAATGACAGGCTATCAAGAAACACTTTCAGATCCTTCATATTGCGGACAAATCGTAACGTTTACTTATCCATTGATCGGCAATTACGGCATCAACCTCGACGATTTTGAGACGATCCGCCCGTTCGTGAACGGGATGATTGTGAAGGAAGCCTGTGAAGCACCCTCCAACTGGAGAAGTTTATATTCAATCAATGATTTTCTCATAGAAAACGATATTCCTGGCATCAGTGGAATCGATACAAGAAGGCTGACTAGAATTATCCGCAACTACGGAACGTTAAAAGGTGCAATCTGTTCAGCTGAGGCGGATCCAAAGCAAGTGGCTGAGAAATTAAGAGAAACGGAGCTGCCGCGCAATCAGGTGGAAATTGTATCGACGAAAAGACCATATCAAAGTCCAGGAAGAGGAAAAAGAGTGGTTGTTGTAGATTTTGGCATGAAGCATGGAATCTTAAGAGAATTAAACAGCCGAAATTGCGACTCGATCGTCGTTCCATATGATACATCTGCGGAGGAAATATTGCGATTGAAGCCTGACGGCGTTTTGCTTACAAACGGACCTGGAGATCCGCAAAACGTTCCAGAAGCAATTGAAATGCTGCGCGATCTTATCGGGAAAACCCCTATCTTTGGAATATGTTTAGGGCATCAGCTGCTCGCTTTAGCATGCGGTGCGAAAACAGAAAAATTAAAATTCGGCCACCGCGGCTCAAACCATCCAGTGAAGGATTTAAAAACTGGGAAAGTGTATATGACTTCCCAAAATCACGGCTATGCTGTAAGCATCGAATCCATTAGGAATACAGAGCTTGAAGTAACACATGTTGCACTGAACGACGGAACAGTTGAAGGATTGAGACATCGCGTGCATCCTGCTTTCGCTGTTCAATACCATCCGGAAGCATCGCCGGGACCTGAGGATGCCAATCCATTGTTTAATCAATTTATCGAGCTGATGGAAAAGACTGCTCAAAGGGGGAATCTCAATGCCTAAGCGGAAAGATATTCAGAAAATTTTAGTTATCGGATCAGGACCGATTATTATCGGACAAGCGGCGGAGTTTGACTATTCGGGAACACAGGCGTGCTTAGCATTGAAAGAGGAAGGATATGAGGTTGTTCTTGTCAACTCGAACCCAGCGACAATTATGACGGATACGGAAATTGCCGACAAAGTGTATATGGAGCCGCTCACTCCGAGCTTTGTTGCCAAAATCATCCGCAAGGAAAGGCCGGATGCGATCCTGCCGACTCTCGGCGGACAGACTGGACTAAACTTGGCGGTCGAGCTTCATAAAATGGGTGTTTTAGAAGAGTGCGGCGTTGAAATTTTAGGAACTAAGCTTTCAGCCATTCAAAAAGCTGAAGACCGTGAACTGTTCCGCGAGCTTATGAAGGAGCTGAATGAACCGGTGCCGGAAAGCGCCATAATTCATGAGCTTGAAGAAGCGTTTCATTTTGTGGAGCAAGTCGGCTATCCGGTGATCGTCCGGCCTGCATATACACTTGGCGGGACCGGAGGCGGCATTTGTCACGATGAGGAAGAACTGATTGAAATTGTCACAAACGGTTTAAAGCTCAGCCCTGTTCATCAATGTCTGCTCGAAAAAAGCATTGCCGGCTACAAAGAAATCGAATATGAAGTGATGCGGGACTCAAAAGACAATAAAATCGTTGTCTGCAACATGGAAAATATTGACCCCGTCGGCATTCATACAGGCGATTCGATCGTTGTGGCGCCCAGCCAAACGATTTCAGACAGAGAATACCAGCTGCTCAGAAACGTGTCATTAAAAATTATCGGAGCTCTTGGCATTGAAGGCGGATGCAATGTTCAGCTTGCTCTTGATCCGGATAGTTTTCAATATTACGTTATCGAAGTGAACCCGCGGGTTAGCCGCTCATCCGCCCTTGCATCAAAAGCGACAGGATATCCGATTGCGAAACTCGCAGCGAAAATTGCCGTCGGTTTGACGTTAGATGAAATCATCAATCCAGTGACAGGGAAAACATTTGCTTGCTTTGAACCGGCGCTTGATTATGTTGTCACGAAAATACCGCGATGGCCGTTTGATAAATTTGAATCAGCCAACCGTGTGCTTGGCACTCAAATGAAAGCAACCGGTGAAGTCATGGCGATCGGCCGCACGTTTGAAGAATCGTTGTTAAAAGCTGTTCGTTCTCTCGAAGCAAGCGTCTACCATTTAACATTGAAAGAAAACGATGTCTCAGATGAAATGATTGAAAAGCGAATCAAGAAAGCAGGGGATGAACGAATCTTTTACATCGGCGAAGCGCTGAGAAGGGGTTTTTCCGTTGAGCAAATTCATCAATGGAGCAAAATCGACCGCTTTTTCTTGAATAAGATAAACAACATTATCGAATATGAACGAGAACTGAAAAAATCTCCATTTGATGTAAATGTGTTGAGAAAAGCAAAGCAACTCGGATTTTCTGATCACTTTATCGCTTCGTTATGGAATACAGATGAATCGGAAGTTTATGAGTTTCGGAAAAAACAAGGAATTGTTCCAGTTTACAAAATGGTTGATACGTGCGCAAGCGAGTTTGAATCCGAGACGCCTTACTTTTACGGCACATATGAAGAAGAAAATGAATCGATTGTGACTGAACGAAAAAGTGTTGTCGTGTTAGGTTCAGGGCCGATTCGAATCGGGCAGGGTATTGAGTTCGATTATGCAACAGTTCACTCTGTTTGGGCGATTCGCGAAGCAGGATATGAAGCAATCATTATCAATAACAATCCAGAAACGGTGTCAACGGATTTCAGCATTTCCGACAAGCTGTATTTTGAACCGCTGACGATCGAAGATGTCATGCATATTATCGACTTGGAGAAACCGATTGGCGTTGTCGTCCAATTCGGCGGGCAAACGGCAATCAATTTGGCAGGCAAGCTGGCAAAACGAGGTGTCAAAATATTAGGAACAAGCCTGGAAAATTTAGATCGGGCGGAAGACCGCGACAAGTTCGAACAAGTGCTTGAAGCTTTGGAAATACCACAGCCTGTAGGGAAAACGGCTCTATCCGTCGCTGAAGCGGTGGAAATTGCGGAAGAAATCGGCTATCCGGTGCTTGTCCGTCCTTCCTATGTGCTTGGCGGCCGGGCGATGGAAATTGTCTACCATAAAGAAGAATTGCTCCATTATATGGAACATGCAGTAAAAATTAATCCGGAACATCCCGTTTTAATTGATCAATATTTAACCGGAATAGAAGTGGAAGTTGATGCGATTTCAGACGGTAAACATGTGCTCATTCCGGGCATTATGGAGCATATTGAGCGGGCAGGCGTGCACTCAGGGGACTCGATAGCGGTTTACCCGCCGCAAACGTTATCTGATCAGTTGAAAACAGAACTTGTTGATTATACGATTCGTTTGGCAAAAGGGCTGAATATTGTCGGACTGCTAAACATTCAATTTGTAATTGCTGACGGGCGGGTATACGTATTGGAAGTGAACCCAAGATCAAGCAGAACAGTTCCGTTTCTAAGTAAAATTACCGGAATTCCGATGGCTAAGCTTGCGACAAAGGTGATACTCGGTGCTAGCTTGCCGGAACTCGGTGTGAAAACAGGGCTTGCAAAAGAGCCGAAAGGTGTATTTGTGAAGGTGCCGGTATTTTCATTTGCGAAGTTGCGCCGTGTAGACATTACGCTTGGACCAGAAATGAAATCAACTGGGGAAGTAATCGGAAAGGATGCCACCTTTGAAAAGGCTCTTTATAAAGGCTTTGTTGCAGCCGGTACGAATATTTACGAGCACGGATCAGTGCTGCTTACGATTGCTGATAAGGACAAAAACGAGGCTTTAGAAATTGCGGGCAGATTTCGCAATATCGGCTATCAACTGCTGGCGACGGAAGGAACCGCAAAGTTTCTAGAAGAGAACGGCATAAAAGCAAAGGTTGTCAGCAAAATCGGATCACGCGGCGACAACATTTTGGATGTGATACGCAATGGAAAAGCGCAATTTGTCATCAACACGCTGACGAAAGGAAAGCAGCCTGAGCGCGACGGCTTCAGAATCAGAAGGGAATCGGTTGAAAACGGTGTGCCGTGCCTCACTTCTTTAGACACTGCAAGGGCAATTTTACGCGTGCTTGAATCGATGGCTTTTACGGTTGAAAATCTCTCCGAACATAATAGGTAAAGAAGGTGATCCAATGATCAAAGCTTGGATGGAAATCATCAGCAACAGGCCAATTGCGAAAAACATTTATAAAATGGAATTAAAAGGAGAGCTCGTTCAACGCATTACTCGTCCGGGACAATTTGTTCAAATAAAAGTGGATGACAGTTTTGATCTGTTATTAAGAAGACCGATCAGCATTGCCGAATACAATGCCGAAAAAAACACGATGACATTAATTTATCGGGCAGAAGGCGCCGGAACGAAAAGATTGTCCAGAAAAAAAGCAAGTGAGCTTGTCGATGTTTTCGGACCGCTCGGAAACGGTTTTCCGGTTGAAGAAACGAAGGAAAAAGCATTGCTTGTCGGTGGCGGCATTGGCGTTCCCCCTCTTTATGAATTGTCGAAGCAGCTTGTTCAAAATGGAGTGGAAGTTGTCCATGTATTAGGATTTTCAACAAAAGCGGCGGTGTTTTACGAACATGAGTTTAAAGAGCTGGGCGAAACGTTTGTGGCGACAGTTGACGGCACATTCGGCGCAAAAGGAACCGTTATGGATATCATCAATGAACAACGCTTCACATTTGAAACGCTCTATACATGCGGACCAACTCCAATGTTAAAAGCGATAGAAGAAGCATTTCCGCATAAAAAAGTGTTTTTGTCCCTGGAAGAAAGAATGGGCTGCGGAATCGGCGCTTGCTTTGCCTGTGTCCGCCGTACGAAAACCGATGCAAATGATTCGGGCTATAAGAAAATCTGTACCGACGGGCCTGTTTTTCGAATCGGGGAGGTGATGTTGGAATGTTAACTGTTAAGCTTCCTGGTCTTGAGTTAAAAAATCCGATCATGCCCGCATCAGGATGCTTCGGCTTTGGCCGCGAATTTGCCAAGCTGTACGATTTATCCAAGCTTGGAGCGATCATGATCAAAGCAACAACGCTTGAGCCTAGATTCGGAAATCCAACACCAAGGGTGGCGGAAACGCCGTCGGGAATGCTCAATGCCATCGGGTTGCAAAATCCCGGATTAAAAAAAGTGATGGAGGAAGAGCTTCCTTGGCTTTCTCAATTTGATGTTCCGATCATTGCGAACATTGCCGGCTCGACTGTTGAAGAATATGTGGAAGTGGCAAAAGAAATCAGTAAAGCGCCTAACGTAAAAGCACTTGAACTGAACATTTCTTGTCCGAATGTTAAACAAGGGGGGATCATGTTCGGAACAGTTCCTGAAGTAGCCGGACATTTAACAGAAGCTGTGAAAAACGTTTCTTCAGTACCGGTTTATGTCAAGCTTTCTCCAAATGTAACTGACATTGTCGCCATGGCAAAAGCGGTGGAAAAAGCGGGAGCAGACGGAATTACGATGATCAACACGCTCCTCGGCATGCGGATCGATGTGAAAACAGGCCGGTCGATTATTGCTAATGGAACAGGCGGGCTTTCTGGACCTGCTGTCAAGCCGATTGCCGTTCGTATGATCTATCAGGTTTCCCAAAGTGTAGAAATCCCGGTCATCGGCATGGGAGGAATTATGAATGTCGATGATTGCATAGAATTTTTGCAGGCAGGTGCAAAGGCAGTCGCAATTGGTACAGCGAATTTTGTCAATCCTTACGTCTGTGTTGAACTTATTGATGCGTTGCCGAATCGGCTGAAAGAATTAGGCTTTGATCATGTGAATGAATGTGTCGGAAGGAGCTGGAAAGATGAAAAATCGTCCTCTAATTCTTGCCCTTGATTTTGATACGAGAGAAAAAGCATTGCAGTTTGTGCAAATATTTGAGCAGCCTTTATTTGTTAAAGTGGGGATGGAACTTTTTTATCAAGAAGGCCCTTCTATCATCGAAGAATTACAGCGAAGCGGTCATCAAATATTTCTTGATTTGAAGCTGCATGATATACCAAATACCGTGAAACAAACGATGAAAGGACTTGCCAAGCTCGGAGTCGATTTGATCACTATTCACGCTGCGGGAGGTAGAGACATGATGGAAGCAGCGATAGAAGGGCTGGAGGCGGGAGCTCAGAGCGGAAATAAGCGTCCAGATGTTGTCGCTGTCACCCAGCTGACAAGCACTTCCAGCGAGATGCTAAAACATGAACTTCTCATTGAAAAGCCGTTGCTTGAGACGGTTTTACATTATGCGGAAAATGCAAAAAAAAGCGGGATGAGCGGTGTTGTTTGTTCTGTCCATGAAGTAAGCGAAATAAGAAAAACGTGCGGTCCATCTTTTCTGACTGTTACGCCTGGAATTCGTTTAGCAAAAGATAGAGCACAGGATCAAGTCCGCATTGCGACGCCAAAATTTGCAAAGGAACAAGGCGCATCAGCCATTGTTGTCGGCAGGACAATTACAAAGGCAGAGGATCCTGTTGCAGCCTACAATGAAGTAAAAAAAGAATGGGAGGGTAAGGTGGAATGAAAAAGGAAATCGCCAAACATTTGCTAGAAATTGAAGCAGTTACTCTCAGACCAAATGAACCGTTTACGTGGGCAAGCGGAATAAAATCGCCCATTTATTGCGACAATCGTTTGACTCTATCGTATCCGAAGCTCCGCAAAATCATTTACAAAGGACTAGTTCAACTAATCAGTGAGCATTTTTCCGATGCTGAATTAATTGCTGGAACTGCGACAGCCGGTATTCCCCATGCGGCATTAGTTGCTGAAGAGTTGGGATTGCCGATGTGTTATGTGCGCAGCACACCGAAAAAGCATGGGAAGGGAAACCAAATAGAAGGAAAAGTGAGGGAAGGACAAAAAGCGGTTGTAATCGAAGACTTGATTTCAACAGGGGCAAGCTCCTTAAAAGCTGTTGAAGCACTAAGAAATGCTGGCTGTCAAGTACTAGGTGTCGCCGCCATTTTCACCTACGGTCTTCCTCAAGGAAAGCAAAATTTTGCCAATGCTGGCATTCCTGCGATCGCATTAAGCGATTATGACACTTTAATCCAAGTGGCTTTGGAAGTGCAAATGATTTCAAAAGAGGATCTCGACCGCTTGTCATTATGGCGAAAAAATCCTGAAAACGACAGTTGGCTCGAAAAAGTTTAACCGCCTTTTCATATAATATTTAATTCCAATCAAAAAACTCGGGTTGACTTTTAGGAAAATTATGATAAAATTTGATAGCATATAGCACGTTCTTGAAAGGAACACTGTGAATCTTCTAACCTAATTTTTAAGTACAAAATGTCATTTGTACAAATGAAAGAAAAGAAGGATTATATAAAAAGCTGTCTCAATAAACCGCTGACTAGACGACTAGAGGCGGTTTTCAATCCTTTTATTGAACGCGCTCTATTCCTTTTCTAATAAGGGGGAAAGGCGAATGCTTACGTACGAAACCTGGGCGGAACCTGATCTCGTGTTTGATGAGACATCGGACACAAAAGGTGCCCTAGAGGTGTTGGAATGGGCATATTCAACATATAAAGATGATATTGTGTATTCGTGCAGCTTTGGAATTGAAGGGATTGTACTCATTGATTTAATATCGAAGGTCAATCCGACCGCACGGATTGTCTTTTTGGACACAGGGCTGCATTTTAAAGAAACCTATGATTGCATAGAAAAAGTAAAAAATCGATATCCAGATTTAAATATAGAATTAAAAAAACCAGAGATCACATTAGAAGAGCAAAAAGAGCAATATGGAGATAAGCTTTGGGAGAAAGATCCGAATCTTTGCTGTCACATCCGGAAAGTGGTTCCATTAAGGGAGACGCTTGAACCAGTAAAAGCATGGATTTCAGGATTAAGAAGAGAACAATCGCCGACAAGAAAACATGTAAACTATATTAATAAAGATGAGAAATTCCAAAAGGTGAAAATTTGCCCTCTCATCCACTGGACCTGGAAGGAAGTTTGGCGATATGTTTATAAACATGATTTGCCTTATATCGTCTTACATGATCAAGGTTATCCTTCCATTGGCTGCCAGCCTTGTACTCAGCCAGCCATTAACATGGATGATCTGCGTTCTGGAAGATGGGTCGGCCATCAAAAGCTTGAATGCGGATTACATGAGAGTACAAGTGTGACAAAATAATGGAAGCCTATAACCATTAGAGGAAGCGGTGCGGCGGCAGCGGGTGCTGCCTGTCGTACAGGAGCGGTAAAAACATATCGCTTTTTCCTCCATTCGGACTGCTGGAAATGTTCTCTGTTCAATGGTCGGTGGAGGTGAAGGTGCCTAAACCGTCTGCTTCGGCTTCATCGATAGTTGATTCAATCATTTTATCTTTGGTGTTTGTTCAATCAAAATATGAATATCACTTACAAGTGAAGTGACAGTTTGATCTACAGCAGGCCTTTTTCCGCAGATAATGCTTTATAAAAACTCGTCATAAAAAAATAAAGTTTTGAAGACTCGTTTCATGAAATGATTCTTTTTACTCGTTTTTGATGATGGCGTATCGCAACGATTTAGATTTATTTAGCGGCTAAGGCTAAAAATTTTTTCAATAAAAGCCTAGTAAATAAATATGAATATAGGAATATATGGCGTAGCAAGGAGGAGATCAAATGGGGATTGCACCGCACGGAGGAACATTAATCAATCGCTATAATCCAGAATACAATTATTCTCATATTCAAGAAGCAATTGAATTGGATAATATCGGGCTCTCTGACTTAGAGTTAATCGGTATTGGAGCATTTAGTCCATTAACGGGTTTTTTAACTAAAAAAGATTATGATAGTGTTGTCGAAAACATGCGTCTTGCCAATGGTATAGTTTGGAGCATTCCAATTACACTTCCTGTTGAAGAAGAACAAGCTGATCGCATCGACATTGGAGATGAAGTTAAGCTGACATTTAACGGAGAAGTATACGGTGTGATCAAAGTGGAAGATAAATATAAGCCGGATAAACAAAAAGAAGCGGAATATGTTTATCGGACAAAAGATGAAGAGCACCCAGGAGTTGCTAAATTGTATGAGCGTCCACCTGTCTATCTTGGCGGGGATGTCGTGTTAGTAAAGAAAACGGAAAAGCCGTTTCCAAACGAAACATTTGAACCAGCGGAATCTCGAGCCGCTTTTGAACGTTTCGGCTGGAATACAGTCGTAGGGTTTCAAACGAGAAATCCTGTTCACCGGGCGCATGAATACATTCAAAAAACAGCTCTTGAAACCGTAGACGGATTATTTCTGCAGCCGCTTGTCGGCGAAACAAAAAAGGATGATATTCCTGCGGATATTCGCATGGAAAGCTATCGAGTTCTGTTGGAAAATTACTATCCAAAAGATCGTGTTCTGTTAGGAATTTTTCCAGCCGCCATGCGCTATGCCGGACCAAGGGAAGCGATATTCCATGCTATCGTTCGAAAAAATTATGGGTGTACGCATTTCATCGTTGGAAGAGACCATGCAGGGGTTGGAAATTATTATGGAACATATGATGCGCAGAAAATCTTTTTCAACTTTACAAAAGAGGAATTAGACATTACGCCGCTGTTTTTTGAACACAGCTTTTATTGTAAAAAATGCGACGGCATGGCTTCCCATAAAACATGCCCGCATTCTGATGACGACCGTGTCATTTTATCAGGTACAAAAGTAAGGGAAAAACTTCGAAACGGTGAGCCGCTGCCAAACACTTTCAGCCGTCCGGAAGTTGTGGAAGTGCTTGTAAAAGGTCTGCGCCAAGAAGCATTGCAAAAATGAGGTGGAATTAACGTGACAAGCAAAAATATTGTATGGCATCATCATTCCGTCACAAAAGAAGAGCGGAGGAAAAAGTCGGGGCATCACAGCTTTGTTCTATGGTTTACCGGATTGTCCGGTTCCGGCAAATCAACGTTAGCCAATGCATTAAACCAAAAGCTGTTCAATGAAAATATTTCGTCTTACGTACTAGATGGAGACAACGTTCGCCATGGGTTGAACAAAGATTTAGGATTTTCGGAACAGGACCGAAAAGAAAACATTCGGCGCATTGGAGAAGTTGCAAAATTATTTGTAGACAGCGGTCAAGTTGTTTTGACAGCCTTTATTTCTCCATATAAAGAAGATCGGGAGTTAGTAAGAAATTTGCTCGATCATGATGAGTTCATTGAAATATATGTTAAATGCTCATTATCAGAATGTGAAAAACGAGATCCGAAAGGGCTGTACAAAAAAGCGAGAAACGGTGAAATAAAACATTTTACAGGTATCGACGATCCATATGAAGAGCCTGAAAATCCTGAAATCATTGTTCATTCTGAGGAATGGTCAGTAGAAGAAAGTGTTGAACATATTTTTCAATATTTAAAAAATCGAAAGTTCCTATAATTTTAAACATTGGGGGAGTTGCAATGGCACATGAAAAAGTATGGGCTAACAATGAAAATTTAAATAAGTTTGAATTAAAAAAGCTTGAAAAAGACGGATTGGATATTTTGGAAGAAATCGACACCTTTGCGAAAAACGGCTTTGCTTCCATTCCGGAAGAAGATTGGGATTTGCTCAAATGGGCGGGGCTGTATCTTCAACGGCCCAAAAAAGACGGTTATTTTATGATGCGGATCAAAGTACCGACGGGAATATTAAACTATGAACAAGTCGTTGCACTCGCAGGGATCTGCAGAGATTTTGGCCGGGATCTATTTGATATTACAACTCGTCAAGCCATCCAATTCCATTGGCTGGAAATCGAGAACATTCCGGAAATATTTAGACGCTTGGATGAAGTCGGTTTAACAACGGTAGGCGCCTGTGGCGACATCGCCCGCAACGTGATTGGAAATCCTCTTGCGGGCATTGACCCGGAGGAGCTTTTGGACACAGAGCCGATTGTGCGAGAAATTCATCAATTTTTCCATAAAAATAGAGATTTTTCCAATTTGCCAAGAAAATATAAAATTTCGATTAGTGCAAGCTACTACAATTCCGGACATGCCGAAATCAATGATTTAGCTTTCATACCAGCTACAAAAGAGATTGACGGAAAGCTTGTGAAAGGCTTTCATGTAAAGGTCGGTGGCGGACTATCATCAAAACCGCATTTGGCCCAACCATTGAACATTTTCGTAACCCCGGATAAAGTGAAGGATGTTGCCATTGCGGTCACAACCATCTTCCGTGATTACGGCTATCGTGAGAAAAGACACCGCGCCCGTCTAAAATTTTTAGTTGCTGATTGGGGTGTAGAAAAATTCCAAGAAAAACTGCTTGAACTGACAGGTCCGCTTCCGGAGAGAGGAAACGATGAAACAAAAGGCTGGAATGCAGGATATTTTTACGGCGTTCATCCGCAAAAGCAAAAAGGCTTGAATTACATCGGCTTTAATGTTCCGCTCGGAAGACTTTATTCCGAGGAAGTGCTGGAGATCGCCAGAATTTCCAAAAAATACGGAAATGGACAAATCCGAACTTGCAATACACAAAATATTGTGATTCCAAACGTTCCGGATGATCAAGTTGAAGCTTTGCTGGCAGAAGAAATTTTTCAAAAGGGCAGAATTACCATCAAGCCGAAATCATTCATTGGTTATGCCGTTTCCTGCACTGGAACGGAATTTTGCAACCTTGCGCTTGTTGAAACGAAACAGCGGATGAAAACAATTGTCGAATATTTGGATCAACAATTAGAATTGGATGTACCTGTTCGGATGCACATCACAGGCTGCCCGAATTCATGCGGTCAGCGGCAAATCGCGGACATCGGTCTGCAAGGCGTTTTGATGAGAACAAAAGATAAAAAAATGGTCGATGCCTACGAAATTCATGTTGGCGGAACGCTTCTTGATGGCGGTCGATTTAATGAAAAATTGAAAGGAAAAATTGAGGCAGAGAAGCTTCATTTAGTGTTGAAAGATTTTCTGCAATATTTCAAAGAAACGAAGCTGGCCGGCGAAACCTTTTTAGAATATTATGATCGCGTCGGCATTGAACCTTTGCAGGCGAAGCTCGATGAGATTTTGGAACCTCTCGGAGCTTAAATGGGGTGTCAGCATGTATTTGTATCGCTTTCTTGTAAAAACGAAGGAGAAGGAAATTCCAGTAATCATCGCGGCCGAAAATGATTTGAAAGCATTCGAGCAAGTAGATGTTGAGCTTGAAAAATTTTATTTAAAGGTTCTTGATATTGAAGATGTTACGTTGTACGAAAAGAAAAAAATACGAAAAAGTGCAGGGTTTGTGATTGATGAAAGCGACGTGACGCTCTGTACGTAGTGGGGGAGATCAGCGTGGGAAAAGTGTATATTGTCGGAGCAGGCCCAGGAGATCCAGAATTAATCACAATAAAAGCGATGAAGGCGATTCAGAAGGCGGATGTGATTTTATATGACAGGCTTGTCAACAAAGAGCTCCTTGCTTATGCAAAAAAAGAAGCGGATCTCATTTATTGCGGCAAATTGCCAAATTACCATACGATGCGCCAAGAGACGATCAATAAGTTTTTAGTGAAGTATGCCCAGGCAGGCAAAATCGTAACGCGGTTAAAAGGAGGCGACCCCTATCTGTTTGGCAGAGGGGGGGAGGAAGCGGAAGTATTGGTGCAAAAACGAATTCCTTTTGAAGTGATCCCCGGGGTTACGGCTGCTTCCGCCGCTTCCGCCTATGCTGGCATCCCGCTTACGCATCGCAACATCAGCGCTTCGTGTGCATTTATTACCGGACAAAGAGCAGGGGATTTGACAATTAAAGAGGAAACGATTCGTTTAATGAAAGCAGCGGACACCGTTGCCGTCTATATGGGTGTGAAAAATATTGCGGAAATCCAAGATATGATTATACGAAGCGGGAAGGATCAAAATACGCCTGTTGCCTTTATTGAATGGGCGACTACGGAAGAACAACGCACAGTAACGACAACCGTGAAGGAAATGGCGAAATCGGCAGAAGAAAATTGTATTTCCAATCCATGCATGATTATTATCGGCGAAGTCGTTCGTTTTCATGACCAGTTGAACTGGTTTGAGAAGCAGATGAGCAACATCGATTTTACAACAGGGGTTTCGTTATGAAAAAAGGGGTTCTGTATATCTTTCACGGCAGTCGGTTGCGAGATTCTAGAGAAGAGGCGATTCATTTTTTCAATGAAGTGAAGGCGAGCCTGCCATACGAGATTCAAGAAATCTCTTTCCTTGAGCTTGCAAAGCCTACCATTGAGGAAGGATTTGCATCCTGTTTCGCAAAAGGAGCTGCTCATATTGCGGTAATTCCAGTGCTGTTATTAGCTGCCGGTCATGCCAAACAAGATATACCAGCTATTCTTTCGACATTGCAGACAAATTATCCGGAAGCAATGATCTCCTATGGCATGCCTTTTGGCGTTGATGAATTGATGCTAGAGGCAGTGGAAGACAGAATTAAACGCGTTTTGAATAGACCGAAAAAGTCTAGAATGATTTTGATCGGTCGAGGAAGCCGGGATGTAGAAATGCAGCAAGATTTTTTAACGATTGGCCGCATGCTTGAAGAGCGATTGGAAGTACCGGTGACGTGCTGCTATTTAACCGCAGCTTCTCCTCTTTTTCAAGATGTTGTTCAATCCGTTCCAAAAATGACGGAAGAAGAAATAATTTTTGTGCCTTATTTATTGTTTACAGGTCTATTGTTAAAAGGAGTTCAAAAGGAAATCGAGCAATTGCAAAGAGTAACAAATAAAAAGATTATGTTAACTGATCATATCGGAAACCATTCAGCTGTTAAAGAGCTGCTTCGCGTCAGAGTTGAAGAGGCTTTGCAGCAAGAGCAGAGGATAAATATTTGAAAAAGGAAACCGTGTTATGAATGGTTTCCTTTTTCTCTGTACTGAAATGAGGCGTACATAATTTTTCATGATTAGAGCTAGTGAAGGCGACATTCCAGATGATCAACGTTGTTAATGGAGTAAGAGTTTCATAAAAGAAGCTTATAAAAGCAGAAGGAGAAGAAGAAAAAACGTCTATTGTTTTTTCAACTTCAGCACGAGCTCTTCATCAGGCGTCACATAGACCGTTTGCTGATTTTCATATATGACAAACCCAGGCTTGGCGCCATTCGGTTTTTTTACATAGCGCACTTTTGTATAATCGACAGGTACGGAGCTTGATTGGCGCGCTTTGCTGAAATAAGCTGCCAGATTCGCTGCCTCTAAAATGGTCTGTTCAGACGGATCTTTTTTCCGGATGACAACATGGGAGCCCGGTATGTCCTTTGTATGAAGCCAAATATCGTCTCTAGCAGCAACCCGGTTCGTCAAGTATTCGTTTTGCTTGTTGTTTTTGCCGACTAATATTTCAGCTCCGTCGCTGGACAGATAAGCTTCTAAAACAGGTTTAGCATTTTTTTTCTTCTGGATGTTCGCTCTTTTTTTCAAATATCCCCCTTCAATCAATTCTTCTCGAATTTCCTCTAAGTCTTTAGGAGAAGCTGTTTCAAGCTGCTGGAGAAGCCGGTCAAAATATTCGATTTCTTGTTCTGCTTTTTCGATTTGCGATTTGACAACTAAAACGGAATTTTTGGCTTTTTGATATTTTTGAAAATAACTTTGGGCGTTTTCAGAAGGAGTTTTCAAAGGATCAAGCGGAATTTTGATCTTTTGCCCATCCTCGTCATAATAGTTGATAACTTCGACTTCTTTATCCCCTTTTTTCACTGCATGCATGTTCGCTGTCAATAGTTCGCCGTAAAGCTGTAGCGTATTTGCTTTTTCAGCCTCTTTGAGCGTGTGTTTTAGCTTTTGGATTTTCGTTTCATTCTTTTTTCGTTCGTTGATGATGAAGCGTTCTAAATCCTGCCCTTGCTGCTTCACTCGATCGCGTTCCGCTTTTGAGTAAAAATATCGGTCTAGCAATTCGCTTATGGTAGAAAATGTTTTCCTTTCTCCTTTTACGTGCTCTAAAGGCAAAATATAAAAATATTCTTTATTTAAAGTTTTTGTCATTTGCGGAACAATGCTTCCACTTTTTATTTGATTTAAAACGGACATAAGCGTTCTGGCAACAGATTCCTTATTGGCGATTCCAGAGCGGTAGACGATTTCTTTTGCCAACAGAGGCGAGATGCCAGCAAATTGGTCGACAATTTGTTTTTCAAATTTTCCTGAAAACAGATCAATTTTTTTCAAAACCGTTTCTTCTGAAGCATGAAAAGGATTCAATTTGCCTTGGTCTGGAGGAAAAACATATGCGTGTCCGGGCAAAACAGAGCGATGGCGATTGACTGCAGCTGATACATGTTTGATGCTGTCAATGATCATCTTCTTTTCTTGATCGACTAAGATGATGTTGCTATGTTTTCCCATGATCTCGACAAATAATTGTTTCCTGGTGATATCCCCTAATTCATTGCGGGATCTCATTTGCAGCATGACGATTCGATCAAGTCCGACCTGGCTGATTTCCTCAATGATGCTTCCTTCCAAATGCTTTCTTAAAACCATACAGAACATCGGCGGTTCTTGCGGATTATCATAGTGAGAGGCTGTAAGATGAATGCGCGCAAAATTGGGATGATTGGATATAAGCAGACGATAATTTTTACCTTTCTGACGAATTTGCAAGATAAGATCGTGCTTAGAAGGCTGATGAATTTTTGTGATTTTTCCGCCTTCAAGCTCTTGTTTCAATTCTCTTTGAACACAATATGTAAAAATGCCGTCAAAAGACATATTTGCTCACCCTTTTTCCATGAAGTCCAAGAAAAAACTTACTAAATTATAACATGTTTTAGGACAAGGCTGAATATGTTGTTCTTAGAGCGTGTATCAAAAGGTGAAAAGGGGTGAAACAGAAATTCATGAAATGGCATGAATTGACAGAACAAGAAGTAATTCAATCATTGAATGTCGATATAAAAAAAGGATTATCAGCAAAAGAAGCAGAAAACCGCAGAAAAAAATTAGGATACAATGAGCTTGCAGAAGGAAAACGGCAATCAAATCTTTTGTTATTTTTCGGCCAGTTTAAAGATTTCATGGTTCTTGTTTTAATTGCGGCAACCGTCATTTCCGGCCTTTTAGGAGAGTATATTGATGCAGTTGCCATTATTGCGATTGTGATTTTGAACGGAGTTCTTGGATTTATTCAAGAGAAAAAGGCAGAGAAGTCTCTTGCTGCATTAAAAGAACTGTCAAGCCCGCAGACTACTGTATTGCGCAGCGGGAAGTGGGCGAAGATCCCTTCGAGAGAAATTGTCGTAGGGGACTGCATTAAATTTAAAAGCGGCGATCGAATCGGAGCTGATGTGCGTCTCATTCAGGTATCAAGCCTTGAAGTCGAGGAGTCGGCACTAACTGGCGAATCCGTCCCTGTTGGAAAACATACACGCCCATTAAAAGGGAATCAAGGATCCGTTGGCGATATGCAAAATATGGCCTTTATGGGCACGCTTGTAACAAGAGGAAGTGGAGTCGGCGTTGTCGTGGCTACAGGCATGAAAACGGCAATGGGGCAAATTGCAGATTTGCTGCAAACCCAGGAGCAGCAATTGACACCGATGCAGAGAAAATTAGAAGAGCTGGGCAAAGTTTTAATTGTTGTAGCTCTTCTCTTGACGGTATTAGTAGCAGGAATCGGAGTCATGCAAGGACATGCTGTTTATGAAATGTTTTTGGCGGGGGTCTCGCTGGCAGTGGCGGCGATTCCTGAAGGCTTGCCGGCGATTGTTACGGTTGCATTGGCATTGGGCGTCCAGCGGATGATCAAGAAAAATTCAATTGTCCGAAAGCTTCCAGCTGTTGAAACACTCGGATGTGCAACCGTCATTTGTTCAGATAAAACAGGAACAATGACTCAAAACCAAATGACTGTGACAGACATTTGGATAAGCAATAAATCATGGAAGGTAACAGGTGCAGGCTATCAGCCTGCTGGGGAGTTTTTTGAAAACGGAAAAAAAATTGATCCGGCTGCTCATAAACCGTTGAAGCAAATGTTAATGTTTGGAATGCTTGCTTCAACATCTGATATTATTGAAACAAATGGAGAATATTCCCTTGATGGCGACCCGACGGAAGGCGCGTTGATCGTGGCTGGCATGAAAGCGGGGCTATCAAAATCAAAATTATTGAAGCAATTTCATATTATGCGAGAATTTCCTTTTGACTCCGACCGAAAAATGATGTCCGTCATTGTTCAAGACAAAGACGGAAAATGCTTTGCAGTTGCAAAAGGAGCTCCAGATGTTATATTAGAACGTTCGACACATGTTCTTTGGCACGATAGAAAAGAACGTTTAACGGAGCAGCGAAAAAATGACATTCAAAAGGCGATTTTTCATCAGGCAAACGAAGCATTAAGAACGATAGCAGTTGCATACAAACCGCTTCATACAGGATCTCTACCCCAAGCTGAAGCGGAATCTTCTCTTATTTTCATTGGCATACAAGGAATGATTGACCCGCCAAGACCAGAAGTGAAACAAGCGGTGAAGGAATGCGGTGAAGCAGGCATTAAAACTGTCATGATAACAGGCGATCATGTTATTACCGCACAAGCTATCGCAAAAGAACTAGAAATATTGCCGCCTAACGGTAAAGTAATGGACGGATCATCTTTGTCCAAGCTCACGATTGAAGAATTGGAAGAAGTAGTTGATGATATTTACGTATTTGCCAGAGTTTCTCCGGAGCATAAATTGAAAATTGTGAAAGCATTGCAAAACAAAGGACATATCGTTGCAATGACTGGAGACGGCGTAAATGATGCCCCGGCAATCAAAGCGGCAGACATAGGCATTTCGATGGGAATGAGCGGCACCGATGTGGCAAAAGAAGCTTCCTCTCTTATTCTCGTTGATGATAACTTTGCCACCATTAAAGCAGCGATTCAAGAAGGGCGCAATATTTATGACAATATCAGGAAATTTATTCGCTATTTATTAGCATCAAATGTAGGAGAGATACTAGTTATGTTATTTGCCATGATTTTAGCATTGCCACTGCCGCTTGTTCCGATTCAAATTTTGTGGGTGAACCTTGTAACAGATGGCCTGCCGGCTATGGCGCTTGGCCTTGATCCCGCAGAAGAAGATGTGTTAAAAAGAAAGCCTCGCGATCCGAAAGAAGGGATTTTTTCGAGAGGGCTTGGCTGGAAAATTTTATCTCGCGGTTTTTTAATCGGGCTGTCCACACTACTTGTCTTTTACTTCATTTATGAACGGAATACAGAACAGCTTGCCTACGCGCAAACAGCTGCTTTTGCAACACTTGTTTTGTCGCAATTGATTTTAGTGTTTGATTCAAGAACGGAAAGAACGATTTTTGACCGGAATCCTTTTAACAACATTTATTTGCTGCTGGCAGTCTTTTCATCCATAATCTTAATGCTTGTTGTCATTTATTATGAGCCGCTTCAACCGATTTTCCATACAACGCCTATCATGGCTCGAGATTGGCTGTTTATTTTCGTCATGTCCGCTCTGCCGACATTTTTGCTGGCAGGATCAATTTTAACAAGAAAAAAACGATAAGTTATGTTATAATTTTTTCAGGTGATAGATGCTATTCTATGACCTTTCTTTTTTTCTTTTGTTTTGAAGGCGACGAAAGAACGGATGTGGTACAATGGTATTAAGCATGACGGGATTTGGCCGCTCGGTAAAAACGGTGCAGCAGATGCAAATAACAGTTGAGATGAGATCGGTCAATCACCGGTTTTGTGAAATCAGCGTGCGGATGCCTAAAAATTTTTTTTCGCTTGAAGAAAAAATAAAGAAAGCCGTACAATCTTATATAAATCGAGGACGTGTGGAATTGTACATCACGGTCAGCGGAGAGGGTCTTTTTTCCAGAACCCTAAACGTTGACTGGTCCCTTGCCGCTCAATACATAGACGCTTTGAACGAAATGAAACGCCGTTTTCATATAGATGATTCCATTCGTTTCATGCACCTTTTGCATGATGAACATATTTTTGAAATTCAAGAGGTTGCGAATGAAAATGAAGAGCTTGAATGTATGATGTTAGAAGCTGTTCATGAAGCGGCCAATCAACTTCTGGAAATGCGGGCTGCAGAAGGAAGCAAGCTAAAAGAAGACTTGCTTGAGCATTTGGAAGCGTTAGAGCAAATCATAGAACATATTCAATCAAGAGCCAGTATTGTCGCAAGCAACTACAGAGATAAATTGCAAAAGCGTTTATCCGAGTTTATAACAGGGAATATTGATGAGAATAGAATATTGTTGGAAGTGGCAATTTTCGCTGACAAATCGGATATTACGGAAGAATTGACAAGATTAGAAAGCCATTTGAGCCAGTTTCGAAAAACGATCGAAAAAGATGAACCGATAGGGCGGAAGCTTGATTTTATCGTACAAGAGATGAGCCGGGAAGCCAATACGATCGGAGCTAAAGGGAATGATTCGGCCATTTCTGCTTTCGTTGTGGAATTGAAAACTGTTATTGAAAAATTAAAAGAGCAAGTTCAAAATATTGAATAAAGGCTTTTTAGGGGGAAAAATCATGGGAATTAAATTAATTAATATTGGCTTTGGCAACATCGTTTCAGCAAGCCGCATCATTTCCATTGTAAGCCCCGAATCGGCTCCGATAAAGCGGATGATTCAAGATGCAAGAGAACGAGGAATGCTTATTGATGCGACATATGGAAGAAGGACGAGAGCAGTTGTTATAATGGATTCTGACCATATTATATTGTCTGCCGTCCAACCGGAAACAGTTGCTCAAAGGCTTTCCAATAAAGATGAGCTGTCTGATGAAGGGTAGGGTAAAATTGAAATGCAATTAAAGAAAAAAGGTTTGTTAATTGTTTTGTCTGGACCGTCCGGAGTGGGAAAAGGCACTGTTCGCAAAGCGTTGTTTGCACAAAAAGACGTCAATTTTCAATATTCGATCTCAGTGACGACGAGAACCCCACGGGAGGGTGAGAAGGACGGTGTAGATTATTTTTTTAAAACACGCGAACAATTTGAACAGATGATTAAGGAAAACAAACTGCTTGAATGGGCAGAATATGTTGGGAATTATTACGGTACACCCGTTGAATATGTAGAGAAAACACTTGCAGAAGGAAAAGATGTTTTTCTAGAAATTGAAGTTCAAGGGGCTCTTCAAGTTAAAAAGGCATTTCCTGACGGGTTGTTTATATTTTTACTCCCGCCTAGCCTGGAAGAACTGAAAAATCGAATTGTCACGAGAGGAACAGAGTCAGCTGACTTGATCAATAATCGGATGAAAAAAGCAAAAGAAGAAATTGACATGATGGATTATTATGACTATGTTGTTGTTAATGATGAAGTGAATCTTGCCTGTGAAAAAATTAAAGCGATTGTGACTGCTGAACATTGCAGAAGGGAAAGAGTTGCACAAATGTACAAAAAATTTTTGGAGGTTGAGTCTTGATGCTTTATCCATCAATTGATTCCCTATTAAACCGTATCAATTCAAAATATACACTAGTAACTGTAGCAGCAAAAAGAGCGCGGCAAATGCAGCAAAACAATGACCAGCAATTGGAAAACACGGTATCTGTAAAATATGTCGGAAAAGCGCTGGAAGAAATTGATGCAGGGCTGCTTAATTATGAAAAGATTGAGAAATAATAGCTGCTGTCATAACAACCTACTTGATAGGTTGTTATTTTTTTAAAAAGCTGAGAAATAGGAGGAGAACAAAGTGGCACGTCCGAGACGTATTTTATTGTGTGTAACGGGAGGAATAGCGGTTTTCAAGGCTGCAGCTTTGACGAGCAAGCTGACACAGGCGGGTTTTGATGTGAAAGTGATCATGACAGAATCTGCTACGAAATTCGTCACCCCTTTGACGTTTCAAGTACTATCAAGAAATGAAGTGTTTTTAGATACTTTTGATGAAAAAGATGCGAAAGTGATTGCACATATCGATTTAGCCGACTGGGCTGATTTAGTGCTCGTAGCTCCAGCAACTGCCAATATCATTGGGAAACTTGCCTCAGGGATTGCCGATGATATGGTGACAACGACACTGCTGGCGACAACTGCACCGGTTTGGATTGCTCCTGCAATGAATGTACATATGTATGACCATCCGGCTGTAAAACGCAACATTGAAACGCTTTATCGGGACGGCTATCAGTTTATTGAACCGCAAGAAGGACATCTTGCATGCGGTTACGTTGGCAAAGGCCGCCTGGAAGAGCCGGACAAAATCGTTGAACTCATTCAAAATCATTTTTCCGATCAAACGAAGGTACCTTCCGTCTTGAATCAGAAAACAATTATCATTACTGCGGGGCCGACAAGGGAAAAAATAGATCCTGTCCGGTTTTTCTCCAACCATTCAAGCGGAAAAATGGGCTATGCGATCGCCGAGCAGGCGAAGGAGCTTGGAGCGAGCGTAATTTTAATTTCCGGTCCGACTTCTCTTGCGCCGCCGGCCGGGGTGACATTTGTGCCAGTTGAAAGTGCTGAAGAGATGTATCATGAAGTGATGAACCATTTTGACAAAGCCGACATTGTGATTAAATCTGCCGCAGTTTCTGATTATCGGCCGAAACAAACATTTGATCAAAAAATGAAAAAAAAGGACGGCTCATTAGTCATTGAATTGGAACGTACGGAAGACATTTTAAAAAGACTCGGCGAGAAGAAAGGAACAAAATTGCTGGTAGGATTTGCGGCGGAAACGGAAAATGTTGAACAATATGCGCTGCATAAGCTGAATG
Organism: Aeribacillus sp. FSL W8-0870; assembly: GCF_037963755.1. Lineage (NCBI taxonomy): Bacteria > Bacillati > Bacillota > Bacilli > Caryophanales > Bacillaceae > Aeribacillus > Aeribacillus sp. FSL W8-0870. The sequence continues at coordinate 2,471,886 of NZ_CP150165.1, read as the reverse complement.
AAAAGAACTTGGATTTAATTGTCGCCAACAATGTAAATGAACCAGGAGCAGGATTTCAAAAGGATACAAATATAGTGACGATTTTTCATAGAAACGGAGAAAAGAAGGCGTATCCGCTTATGTCTAAAAAAGAAGTGGCAAATGCAATTTTAAGAGAAATTGAAAAGCTTTTGAAAGGTGAATAGATAATGCGGTATGCAAGCGTTGTTGTGGATGTCCCGGCAAAAGGCACGGACAAGCTATTTGACTACGAAATTCCAAATAAATTCGCTGGCGTAATCCAGCCTGGCATGAGGGTCATCGTTCCTTTCGGCTCCCGCAAGCTTACTGGATTTGTCGTTCAGTTAAAAAATGAAACAGATATTGACAGTGTGAAACTGATCCATTCGCTTTTTGATCCGGAACCGGTATTAAATCATGAACTGTTAGAGCTTGGCGCATGGCTTAGTGAAACGACTCTTTGCTATAAAATCACCGCTTTTCAGGCAATGCTTCCGGCTGCGATGAAAACGAGGTACATAAAAGAAATCAAGCCATCGAGCTCCGCTCAATTGGAGGATTTGCCTGAAGAGATCAGGACTGCTTTCGAAAAAGGAGGGCCGCTTTCATGGGAGGATTTACCTTCATCGCTTGTCGCCGTCGTTCAAAAGGAAATTCGTAATGGGAATTTGCAAATCGATTATCGTGTCGAACAAAAGCAAAAAAAACGGCTTGTGAAATATGTAAAGCCTCTTTTGCCGGTTCGTGAGCTTGAAGAACAGCTTCAGCATTTGCCAGCTCGCGCCCATAAACAGAAAGAGGTTATTCAATTTTTTATTGATCATCCTAATCCGATTTTATTAACGGAGTTGACGAACAGCATACAAGGAGCTTCAATTGCCGTCAAAGCGTTAATTAAAAAAGGTATTTTGACAGAGGAGCAAGTAGAAATTTACAGAGATCCTTATGAGCATAAACAGTTTCCGAGAACGAAGCCTTTACCGTTAACTGACGAACAAAAACGTGCAATGGAGCCGATTTTAGACAAGCTGAATCGACACGAGCACGAAGTATTTTTAATGTATGGGGTCACGGGAAGCGGCAAAACGGAAATTTATTTGCAAGCGATCGAGAAGGTATTGAATGAAGGAAAAGAAGCGATCGTGCTAGTACCTGAAATATCGTTGACTCCTCAAATGGTTCAGCGGTTTAAAAGCAGATTTGGCAGCCAGGTTGCTGTTCTTCATAGCGGGTTGTCCAGCGGGGAAAAGTTCGATGAATGGCGGAAAATTTACCGGAAAGAAGCGAAGCTTGTCGTCGGGGCGAGATCAGCAATTTTTGCCCCGTTTCAAAATATCGGCATCATTATTATTGATGAAGAGCATGAAACTAGCTATAAACAGGAGGAAAGTCCTCGGTATCATGCAAGGGACGTTGCCATTTACAGAGGGAAATATCATCAATGTCCAGTCATTTTAGGAAGCGCCACTCCGACGCTTGAATCATTTGCGAGAGCACAAAAAGGCGTTTATACGTTGTTAACTTTAAAAGAACGCGTCAACCGCCGTCCTCTGCCGGAAGTCCATATTGTCGACATGCGGGAGGAGCTGAGAAACGGCAACCGATCGATGTTTTCAAGAACGTTGTTTGAAAAGCTGACAGATCGCTTGAAGAAAGGAGAGCAATCTGTACTTTTATTAAACAAGCGCGGCTATTCTTCCTTCGTCATGTGCAGAAATTGCGGACATGTCATAGGATGTCCTCATTGCGATATTTCCCTTACTTATCATCGGCATGGGGAAAAGCTAAAATGCCACTATTGCCAATTCGAAACAGCCATGCCGTCTCGATGCCCAGAATGTGGAAGCGAGCATATTCGCTTTTTCGGAACAGGAACTCAGCGTATCGAGGAAGAGCTCAACAGGCTTATCCCGGAAGCGCGTGTCATACGGATGGATGTCGACACGACCAGCCGTAAAGGAATGCATGAAAAGCTTTTAAACGCATTCGGCGAAAAAAAAGCAGACATCCTGCTTGGAACACAAATGATTGCAAAAGGATTGGACTTCCCTGATGTCACATTGGTCGGAGTGCTTTCGGCTGACACGATGCTCCATCTTCCTGATTTCCGGTCTGGAGAAAAAACGTTTCAATTATTAACGCAAGTAAGCGGAAGAGCAGGCCGGCATGAGCTTCCGGGGGAAGTGGTGATTCAAACTTATACGCCTGAGCATTACTCCATTCAATTGGCAAGCTTGCATGATTTTGAAACATTTTATCGACAGGAAATGAAAATGAGAAAATCTTTTGCCTATCCGCCCTATTATTTTCTCATTCTCATTACCGTTTCCCATCCAAATGCGATAAAAGCAGCTGAAGTAACGGAGAAAATTGGACAATATTTAAAGCTTCATTTATCAAATGAGGCGCAGATCCTCGGTCCTGTCAGTTCGCCAATACCGAAGATGAAAGATAGATATCGATTTCAATGCATGATAAAATACAAACGGGAAAAAAACTTGTATAAAACACTGAAATTATTGTTCGAGCATTATGAAGAGGACATGTCGCAAACGGATTTAAAATTGATGATTGATCTAAATCCGTATACCATTCTATAAATTGGTTATGTAAATTGTTAGCATCATATCTAGTTTTTAGATGTCGATGAGTTGGAAACAATAGAAGGGAGATATGTATGGCGAAAATTATATTTATGGGCACGCCTGACTTTGCTGTACCAGTGCTAAATCGAATCGTAAAAGACGGTCATGACGTTTGTGCAGTTGTCACACAGCCAGACCGCCCGAAAGGAAGAAAAAAACAATTGACGCCTCCGCCTGTAAAAGTGGCTGCAGAACAACATAACATTCCAGTGTTTCAACCTGAAAAAATCCGTCACAAAGAAGAAATAGAAAAAATTTTGGCGTTAAAACCCGACTTAATTGTAACGGCTGCTTTTGGTCAAATTTTGCCAAAAGAGATTTTGGACGCACCGAAATATGGCTGTATAAATGTACATGCTTCTCTTTTGCCTGAGCTGCGAGGCGGAGCACCCATTCATTATGCCATCATGCAAGGCAAAAAGAAGACGGGAGTTACGATCATGTATATGGTGGAAAAACTGGATGCCGGAGATATTTTAACACAAGTCGAAGTTCCAATTGATGAAAGGGATACGGTTGCTACATTGCACGACAAATTGAGCGAAGCAGGCGCCAATCTTTTGTCACAAACGATACCGAAAATTTTAGAAAACAGTATAACTCCAATTCCGCAAGATGAAACGAAAGCCACATTTGCCTGGAATATTCAAAGGGAACAGGAAAAAATCGATTGGACGAAAAGCGGTGAAGAGGTGTACAACCACATTCGCGGGTTAAATCCTTGGCCAGTTGCCTACACGGTTTTGAACGGAAAGACGATTAAAATTTGGTGGGGAGAAAAAGTGAAGAAAGAACACCAAGCAGAGCCTGGAACAATTGTTTCCGTCGACAAGGACGGTTTCGTTGTTGCAACAGGAAATGACGTTTCCATTAAAATTATTGAGCTTCAGCCGTCCGGAAAGAAAAAAATGAGCTGCGAGCAATTTTTAAGAGGAACGCAAATTGAAATAGGGATGACATTCGAATGAAAAAACGAAATGCAAGAGAACTAGCAATGGATTTACTAGTGGCCATCGAAGAAAAACAAGCATACAGCAACCTGCTGCTAAATACATGGATTGATAAATATAAATTGGAGCAAAAAGATGCTGCTTTATTGACAGAGCTTGTCTACGGAACCATCCAGCGGAAGCTGACTCTTGATTACTATTTATCGCATTTTCTAGAGAAAAAGAAAAAAATTAGCAATTGGGTGATCCAGCTTTTAAGAATATCGCTTTATCAAATGGTGTATTTAGATCGGATTCCTGACCGCGCGGTTCTTTATGAGGCAGTGGAAATCGCCAAAAAGAGAGGACATAAAGGGATTGCGGCTCTAGTAAACGGTGTTTTGCGAAATATACAACGAAAAGGCCTCCCTACCATTAAAGACATACAAGATCCGATTGAGCGTACAGCGGTAAAGACAAGCGCTCCGAAATGGCTTGTCGAACGGCTTGCGAGTCAATACGGGTTTGAGACTGCGGAAAATATATTATCATCGCAGCTTTTGCATGCTAAACAGACAGCTAGAGTGAACAAGCTGAAAACGACAGTTCCTCAGGCGATCGCTGCTTTGGAAAAAGAAGGAATAAAGGCGGTGAAGGGAAAGCTGGTTGATGAGGCCATCGAAGCTGTAAAAGGAAATTTAGCGAATACGAGCCTCTATCAAAAAGGTTGGTTCACCATTCAAGATGAAAGCTCGATGCTCGTCTCGCTAGCTTTACATGTAAAAGAAGGAGAGCAAATTTTGGATGCATGTGCAGCTCCGGGAGGGAAGTCAACTCATATTGCAGAGCTTTTGAATAATACGGGTAAAGTCGTCTCCCTAGATTTGCACGAGCATAAAATCCAGCTCATCGAAAAACAAGCATCAAGGCTTGGGCTCTTGAATGTAAACGCAAAAGTGCTGGACAGCCGCAACGCCTCGGAGCATTTTCCGCCAAACAGCTTCGACAAAATTTTAGTGGATGCACCGTGCAGCGGATTCGGTGTCATAAGAAAAAAACCGGAAATAAAATATACGAAAACAGAAGAAGATATTCTTTCTTTAACATCAGTGCAAAAAAAGATATTAGCTTCCGTAGCTGATTTGGTGAAGCCTGGAGGTTTGCTTGTTTATAGCACTTGCACAATAGATAAACAAGAAAATGAGGAGATGATAAAATATTTTTTAAAGGAGCATGATGACTTTCAATTGGATAAGACGTTAAAAGATCGAATGCCGGAAAAAGTTCGACAATACGTCGAAAACGGCTTTGTGCAAATTTTGCCGCAATATTTCAATACCGACGGATTTTTTATCGCGGCTTTGAGAAGGAAGGTACAATGATGGACAAGATGCAAGTAAAACCATCTATTTATTCGTTAAAATATTCCGATTTAAAAGAATGGCTTGAACAACAAGGAGAAAAAGGCTTTCGAGCAGCACAAATTTTTGATTGGCTGTATAAAAAACGCGCTGCCTCTTTCGATAAAATGACCAATTTGCCAAAGTCATTGAAGGAAGCATTGGCGGAGCATTTCGATTTGACAACATTGAAAACAATTGTTAAGCAAACGTCAAAAGACGGCACGATGAAATTTTTGTTTGAGCTCCATGACGGCTATTCCATTGAAACGGTGTTAATGAGGCATAATTACGGAAACTCAGTATGTGTGACAACACAAGTTGGCTGCCGAATCGGGTGCACCTTTTGCGCTTCCACATTAGGTGGATTAAAACGAAATTTATCTGCGGGGGAAATTGTAGCTCAAGTCATAAAAGTGCAGCAAATTTTAGATGAAATCGGCGAACGAGTCAGCCATGTCGTCATAATGGGGATTGGAGAGCCTTTTGACAACTATGAAGAAATGATGTCATTTTTAAAAATCATCAACGACGAAAAAGGATTGAACATTGGCGCCCGCCACATTACTGTTTCAACTAGCGGAATTACCCCTAAAATTTATCAATTTGCTGACGAAAATTTACAAATCAATTTAGCTATTTCCCTCCATGCACCGAATACAGAACTGCGCACAAAGCTAATGCCGATCAATAAAGCTTTTAAGCTTCCTGATTTAATGAAGGCAGTCAAATACTATATTGACAAAACAGGGCGGCGAATTTCATTTGAATACGGACTGTTTGGAGGCGTAAATGATCAAGTGGAGCACGCACTCGAGCTTGCTGAGCTAATAAAAGATTTAAAATGCCACGTGAATTTAATTCCAGTCAACTATGTTCCGGAGCGGAATTATGTTCGCACGAGCAAAAATCAAATTTTTCGATTTGAACGGACATTAAAGGAACAAGGGATTAATGTCACGATCCGAAGAGAACATGGACACGATATTGATGCAGCTTGCGGACAGTTAAGGGCAAAAGAGCGAAAAATAGAGACGAGGTGAATAAATGAAAACCGCTGTTTTTACTGACAAAGGGAAGGTCAGAACCCATAATGAAGACGCCGCAAGTGCCATTCTTAACCGACACGGGCAAATTTTAGCTGTCGTAGCTGACGGAATGGGTGGCCACCTCGCAGGCGATGTCGCAAGCAGAATGACGATCGAGCATTTTGAAAAAAGCTGGAACGAAGCGGAAAAAATGGAACATCCCGAGCAGGCGGAGCGCTGGATAAACGATCATATTGCCGAAGTCAACGAAGAACTTTTGACATATGCGAATGAACATAAGGAATGTAAAGGAATGGGCACGACGTTTGTCGGCGCCATCTGTACTGAAAGCTTTGCTACAATCGCCCACATTGGCGACAGCCGATGCTATTTGTTAAATAAAGCCGGTTTTGCTCAAATTACCGATGATCATTCATTAGTGAATGAGCTTGTGAAATCGGGACAAATTTCAAAAGAGGATGCGAAAGAGCATCCGCGAAAAAACATTTTATTGAAGGCTCTCGGCACAGAACAATCTGTCGATGCAGATATTAAAACAGTCGGCCTAGAAGTAAACGATTATTTGCTTCTTTGTTCTGACGGTTTATCGAATAAAGTGCAGGAACATGAAATGGAATCAATTTTATCATCCGACCAATCACTGGAAGAAAAAGCGAAGGAATTAATACGGCTAGCAAATGAAAACGGCGGCGATGACAATATTTCTGTCATTATTTATAAACATGTCATCGGCCACGAGAGTGATGGAACATGCTGATCGGCAAGCGGATTAGCGGCCGTTACAAAATTTTGAAAGTGATTGGCGGAGGAGGAATGGCAAACGTTTATTTAGCAAGAGACATTATTTTAGAACGCGACGTTGCCATTAAAATTTTACGATTAGATTTTTCAGATGATGATGAGTTTATACGAAGATTTAGGAGAGAGGCACAATCGGCAACAAGCCTTGCCCATCCGAATATCGTCAGCATTTACGATGTCGGCGAAGAAGATAACATTTACTACATCGTGATGGAGTATGTGGAAGGCAAGACGTTAAAGCAGTACATCCAGCAAAATGCACCTTTGCATCCTAGAGAAGCATTAAATTTAATGGAGCAAATCGTATCAGCCATTGCTCACGCACACGAAAATCAAATTGTCCATAGAGATATAAAGCCGCACAATATACTTATTGACAACCTCGGGAACATTAAAGTGACCGATTTTGGGATTGCTATGGCTCTGACATCAACAACCATTACCCACACTAATTCCGTGCTGGGCTCTGTACATTATTTGTCGCCTGAACAAGCGAGAGGTCAGATTGCAACAAAAAAATCTGACATTTATTCGCTCGGCATCGTCCTGTATGAAATGCTGACAGGCAGGCTCCCTTTTGACGGGGAATCGGCCGTATCAATCGCTTTAAAGCATTTGCAATCAGAAGCTCCGTCTCCAAAGAGATGGAACCCTGAGATCCCCCAAAGCGTCGAAAATATTATTTTAAAGGCGATGGCGAAAGACCCTCTTCACCGTTATTCCTCTGCGGAAGAAATGGGAGAAGATATTCGCACTGCCTTTAATACAGACAGATTAGATGAAAAGAAATTTGAAATACCTGATAACGACGAAAAAACGATCACCCATCCGATTGTTTTACATGATATACCTGAAACTGGGGAACAAACAATCATTCATCATGCAAAGGATCGGCAGCCGTCGGGATTAGAAAAGGAACAAAAGCATGAAAATATTGTAAGCCCTAAGAAAAAAAGAAAATGGCTGAAAATGTTATGGATGGCGACAGCTGTAGTCATCATAGCCATCATTTTAGCACTTCTCGTTCTTCCTAAACTAATCCTTCCAAAAGATGTAGAAGTGCCTGATGTGAGAGGGAAAACATATGAGGAAGCTGTCAACCAATTGCTGAAGGAAGGATTTGATGTCAAAGACACGATTTTGTTGGAAAACGATGAAATTGAAGAAGGATATGTCATAAGGACAGAACCAGAAGCAGGAGAAATGGTAGAAGAAGGTTCTTCTATTATCATTTATGAAAGTGCAGGCAAGAAAAAGGTAACGCTTGATAATTATATCGGGAAGGATATCGAGAGGGTAAGGCAGCTCCTTGAAGTAAAAGGATTTTCCAACATTACAGTATTGGAAGAATATAGCGGTGAAGAGGAAGGAACTGTCATTGACCAATCTCCGAGTGAGGGAGCAGAGCTCATTCCTGATGAAGATGAAATTACATTAACCGTGAGCAAAGGACCGAGAAAAATCACGCTTGCAGATTTAACGGGATACACAGAAGAAGCTGTTAAGGACTATGTGGAAAAAGAAGGTTTATCTTTTTCAAAGAAAGAAGAACATTCCGATGAAGTTCCTGCCGGTCAAGTGATTTCCCAATCACCGAGCGTAGGAAAAAAAGTGCTTCCGGGTGAAAAAATAGAAGTGGTTATTTCCTTAGGTCCGGAAGAAAAGCCGGACAAAAAAGTCGTCCGTGAAGTAGAGATCCCGTTTGATCCCGAAATTCACGGCGAAGAAGCGGAAGTGGGTATTTATATCAATGATGCTGAGCATTCTATCGGTGAACCTTATGAAACATTTAAAATATCAAAGCCTACCAAAAAGAAAATTGAGCTGACGATTCAACCTGGTCAATCCGCTTATTATCAAGTTTTGCTGAATAATGAAGTGGTGAAAACTGAAACAGTTCCTTATCCTGAAAATTAATGAAAAAGGAGGTCATGTATGCCAAAAGGCAAAATTGTTAAAGCGTTAAGCGGATTTTATTACGTATTGGCTGAAAATAAGCTTTATCAATGCAGGGGAAGAGGGGTGTTTCGAAAAAATAAAATTTCCCCTCTAGTAGGAGATGAAGTTATTTTTCAGGCGGAAAATGAAAAAGAAGGCTACATTCTAGAAATTTTGCATAGAAAGAATGAATTGATCCGTCCGCCCATTTCAAACATTGATCAAGGGATCTTAGTTTTTTCCGCTGTAAGTCCAGATTTTAGTGCCAAGCTGCTGGATCGCTTTTTGGTGTTAATGGAAGCCAAAAACATTCGCCCGATCATTTGTATTACAAAAATGGACTTAATTGCAGATCATGTAATAGATGAAAAGATTCGTCAGTTTGCCAAAGATTATGAAAAAATTGTCTATCCTGTCTTTTTGATGACTACAAAAGAGCCTGAAACAGTTAAACAGGTCATTCCTTATTTAAAAGACAGCATTTCAGTGATTGCCGGGCAATCTGGAGTTGGCAAATCCTCCATGTTGAACTGCCTGGATCACCGTTTGCAATTGAAGACAGGAGAAATTTCCGATCATTTGGGGAGAGGAAAGCATACAACGAGACATGTAGAGCTCATTTCATTGGGAGGGGGACTAGTCGCCGATACGCCCGGATTTAGTTCGCTGGAGTTTACGGGTATAGAAGCTGATGACTTGCCGAATTGCTTTCCAGAGATAAAAGAATTTAGCATTCAATGTAAATTTCGAGGCTGTCTTCATCAGAAGGAGCCAAAATGCGCCGTTAAAGAAGCGGTTGAAAATGGCGATATTTCCTCCTACAGGTACGAACATTATCTTCAGTTTTTAGAAGAGATAAAAGAAAGAAAGCCGAGGTATTGAACATGGTTAAAATTGCACCTTCGATTTTATCCGCAGATTTTTCTAGGTTGGCAGAAGAAATTATTGATGTGGAAAAAGGAGGAGCGGATTACATTCATGTTGACGTGATGGACGGCCACTTTGTGCCGAATATTACGATTGGTCCACTCATTGTGCAAGCGATCCGCCCAGTGACCAAGCTGCCGCTTGATGTTCATTTAATGATTGAACAGCCTGATCGTTATATTCCTGCTTTTGTTGAAGCAGGAGCCGACTTGTTGTCCGTTCATGCGGAAGCCTGCCCGCATCTTCATCGAACGATCCATTTAATCAAATCGAATGGAGTGAAAGCAGGTGTTGTTTTAAATCCACATACTCCTGTATCGATGATCGAGCATGTAATAGAAGATGTTGATCTCGTGCTTTTGATGACGGTTAACCCTGGATTTGGCGGACAAGCGTTTATTCCATCAGTCATCAAAAAAATTCAGCAAGTTTCCAGCATCTTGAAAGAAAGAAATTTGCAAGTTGAGATCGAAGTGGACGGCGGCATCAACGCTGAAACAGCCAAATTGTGTGTGGAAGCTGGAGCAAATGTGCTTGTGGCAGGATCAGCCATTTATAATGAAAAAGATCGCAAACAAGCGATCAAATCTATAAGAGGAATGTGAAAGAACCGTTTATATGCGGTTCTTTTCACATTTAAAGGAAAAAATTTTTCATTTTTATGTTGATTCATCAATAGATGTCATGTACTTTTTTATTTTTTTCATGCATAAAGATATTGTAAGAAAAGTTGATGAAGACGTTCTAATTAGTATCTAAAATACGGATGATGAATATGCTACTTATAGACGTTTTTTAGATTTCTCATGGGGAGGGTAAATATAAATGAGATTTTATACAATTAAGCTTCCGAGGTTTTTAGGAGGAATTATACGGGCAATGCTCGGTTCATTTAAGAAAGATTAAAGAAGCACCTATCAAGGTGCTTTCTGCTTGTAGACAAAGCCGAATGGTGTGAACTCTACAAGCTTTTTTTATACCAAATTATATTGTGGGGATTTACCATCTGTTAGAATGTTCGGCTTCAACTGGAAAAAATAATAGAGGACCCCGATTAAGTGCATGTTGCCTTCGTTTTTAGCAAACTGTCAACAAATACAGTAAATGGCAGGGATTTTTGTCTTCAATATTAAAAAGCTGCCTCATTTTTCTTCCATCTTTTTTGTGTAAAAAAGAATTTTTTTAAATTTAAAGTAGACTTTATGCGGTTGATTTTGTGTATGCCGAAAGGAACACGGATCGCGCTGAAGAAAGGCAAACTGTTTAAGAAAGTGGAATGTATTCCGATCGTTAATATGTAGTAAATACCTATGTAGTTTTTTTAGCAGTTTGAAAAAATTTCATGTTAAAGTGGATTTTAAAGTTGCAGGATTCGCCTAAAAAGAAGAATGTGCTTGAAGAAATGTGACATTGGGAGTGCTTCAAAAGGTGAATAAAGAGTATTGAAACAAAACGGGCAGAAGTTTGTTAAAGCGCCGATTTTTTAAACGCTTATTTTCGAAATACTTTTGATCAGAAGATATCGGGATTCGCCGATTTCTTCTGATCATAATCCAACCTCTTGTCGTCTAACTTTTGTTTTATACACGCTCAACTTTTCCAGATTTAAGAGCACGTGCAGAAACGTATACACGTTTTGGCTTTCCATTCACAAGAATTCGCACTTTTTGAAGGTTCGCTCCCCATTTGCGTCTTGAAGCGTTCATAGCGTGAGAGCGCGTATTGCCAAAGCTTGTTTTTTTGCCAGTAATCACACATTTACGAGCCATTTCTATACCTCCTAACTTGCAAGGAAATTGCTATTTTGACAATGTTTCAAGATACTATAATAATGTAACATACACCCTTGATCATTGCAATATAAATTCACCTCACTTTCAAGAATTTACGCTTGACATCATCATGTATTAATGCTCTTATTATGTAGGGAGCCATGACATTTCTTTAAATCCAAATCATCATATAGTAAAATGTTTGTAATGAACGTATGCTAAAGGAGGAACTCGAATGTCCATCGAATTAAAAACGAAATATGGCCAGATCGAAATTTCGAATGATGTAGTCGCACAAGTTGCCGGCGGTGCAGCTGTTGATTGTTACGGAATTGTCGGAATGGCTTCCAAAAATCAAATTAAAGACGGACTCTCAGAAATTTTACGGCGAGAAAATTTCAGCCGTGGAGTGATCGTCCGCCAAGAACAAGAGAGCGTTCATATTGATATGTATATTATTGTCAGCTATGGAACAAAAATATCAGAAGTTGCTCATAATGTTCAAACAAAAGTGAAATATACATTAAATCAAATTCTTGGATTATCTGTCGATTCCATTAACATATATGTGCAAGGGGTTCGTGTTACGAATCCGTAGAGAAGGAGGAAACATTTGTGGCCAATACTTTGCTTGATGGGAAGCGCTTTGCGGAAATGGTGATTCAAGGAGCGAATCATCTATCTAATAATGCGAAAGTGGTGGATGCGTTAAACGTTTTTCCTGTTCCGGATGGGGATACGGGAACAAACATGAATTTATCCATCACAGCTGGAGCGAAAGAAGTACAAAAACATGTTTCATCAAATATCGGTTCTGTAGCTGGAGCATTTGCAAAAGGTCTGTTAATGGGCGCGCGTGGAAATTCTGGGGTTATTTTATCCCAGCTTTTTCGTGGGTTTGCAAAAGCGGTTGAAGGAAAAGAATCGATCAATGCGGATGAATTTGCTAAAGCTTTTCAAGCAGGTGTTGATACTGCCTATAAAGCTGTTATGAAGCCTGTTGAAGGGACCATTTTAACGGTTGCAAAAGATGCTGCGAAAAAAGCTGTTAAAACAGCTAAATCAACCGATGATCTGACAATTGTTATGGAAGAAGTGGTAAAAGAAGCAAAGGAGTCATTAAAGAGAACGCCTGAGCTTCTGCCTGTCCTAAAAGAAGTGGGCGTTGTGGACAGCGGTGGACAAGGACTTGTATTTATTTACGAGGGATTTTTGGCAGAATTAAAGGGAGAGAAAATTTCCGAATCCCCTAAGCTTCCTTCGATGGACAAACTGGTAAGTGCAGAGCATCATAAAAATGCACAAAGTCATATTAATACAGAAGATATTAAATATGGATATTGTACAGAATTTATGGTTCGGTTTGAAAAAGAAAAAGAGCCGTTTTCTGAAAAGAAATTTCGCGAAGATTTATCCCGGTTCGGAGATTCGCTTTTAGTAATTGCCGATGATGAACTTGTCAAAGTACATATCCATTCTGAACAACCTGGCGAGGTATTGACATACGGGCAGCGCTACGGCAGCTTATTGAATATGAAAATTGAAAACATGCGCGAGCAGCATAGTACAATTGTCAATAATCAAACGGAAAATGTATTATCTACTGAACCGGCGGCACCCAAAAATGAAAAGTACGGAATTATCGCGGTTGCCATGGGCTCGGGAATTTCCGATCTTTTTACATCAATTGGTGCAACAAAAATTATTGAAGGCGGCCAGACGATGAATCCAAGTACTGAAGATTTTGTAAAGGCTGTCGAACAGTTGAACGCAGAGAATATTATTATTTTGCCGAACAATTCCAATATCATTATGGCAGCCAATCAAGCAGCACAAATAACTGATAAAAATATAAGAGTCATTGAAACGAAAAGCGTTCCTCAAGGATTATCCGCCCTGCTGGCTTTCAATCCTGAACTCGGTTTAGAGGAAAACGTAAAGGCGATGGAGGAAGCAAGCAGGAATGTGAAAACAGGACAAGTCACATATGCTGTAAGGGATACAAGTATTGAAGGACTTGCGATAGAAAAAGGAGACTTCATGGGGATTTACGAGAAAACCATCGTCGCAAAAGATAAAAGCAAGCTTGAAGCTGCCAAAAAGTTGTTGGATCAAATGATCGATGAAGAGGATGAAATATTGACGATTCTCCAAGGAGAAGATGCATCCGAAAACGAAGTAGACCAATTAGTCCAACATGTTGAAAATCATTATAAACATATCGAAATTGAGGTTCATAATGGAAATCAGCCATTATATTCTTATATTTTTTCAGTTGAGTAGAGCAGGAGGGCTTCGGCCTTCCTCTTTTTATTTCACGGTTTAAGTATTTTTGGTAAACTAAATATCGATATTTCAAACGGTTTTAAAGGAGGTTTCCCGCGGCTAAGTTCAAAGCTGCAAACAGAACATGAACCAATTGCTACAACCGGTCACAGCGGTTAAAGGGGTAGGAGAACAAACAGAACGTTTGCTGCATGATATGGGAATACATACTGTTTCTGATTTGCTTTATTATTTTCCTAATCGCTATGAAGACAACCGTTTAAAGGATCTTGCTGAAGTGAAGCATAAAGAAAGAGTGACAGTCGAAGGAAAGGTTTACAGCGAGCCATTGCTGACCTATTACGGAAAGAAGCGGTCACGTCTTTCCTTTCGCATGCTTGTCGGCCGTTATGTTGTCACTGCAGTATGTTTTAATAGACCATATTACAAACAGAAGCTTGCCATCAATCAGGTTGTTACCGTCTCTGGCATTTGGGACCGCAATCGGCAAACTGTCAATGTTCAACAGATTCATTTTGGGCCTCATAAGCAAAATCAAGAAGTAGAACCCGTTTATTCAGTCCGCGGAAAGCTGACTGTTTCAGAGCTAAAACGGATTATCAGGACCGCCATCCAGTCGTATTCCAGTTTTATTCCAGAAAATTTGCCGGAAATGCTCAGGAAGCGATATAAATTGCCGATGAAAGAAGAAGCGGTAAGAGCCATGCACCTTCCCAAAAATGCTGATGAACTGAAACAAGCAAGAAGAAGATTTGTTTATGAAGAATTTTTATTATTTCAATTGAAAATGCAGGCGATTAAACATTTTCGCAGGTCTTCCTCAAGAGGAATTTCTCATCATTTTGATCGAAAAGAATTGCAATCCTTTATCGACACGCTTCCTTTTTCATTAACAAACGCACAAAAGCGTGTCGTTTCGGAAATTTTATCCGATATGTCTTCACCCTACAGGATGAACCGCCTTCTTCAAGGAGATGTTGGATCAGGGAAAACCGCAGTTGCTGCCATTGTGATGTATGCCGCTGTGTTAAGCGGCTATCAAGCGGCATTGATGGTTCCAACGGAAATTTTAGCTGAGCAGCATGCGAAATCATTGTCAAATCTTTTTTCGCATACGTCTGTCCGCATCGCTTTATTAACAAGCTCAATCAAAGGGAAAAAACGAAAAGAACTGCTTCTTCAGTTGAAATCTGGGGACATTAACATGATCATAGGGACGCATTCCCTTATTCAGGAGGAAGTGAATTTTTGCCGTTTAGGGCTTGTGATTACGGATGAACAGCATCGGTTCGGCGTCAATCAGCGAAGAATATTGCGGGAAAAAGGAGAATTCCCAGATGTGTTATTTATGACGGCAACTCCTATTCCAAGAACTCTTGCTATAACTGCATTTGGCGAAATGGATGTTTCCATCATTGATGAAATGCCTTCCGGAAGAAAGAAGGTAAAAACATATTGGGTTCGGCCGGAAATGTTAACCCGAATTCTAATATTTATTGAAAAAGAAGTGAAAAAGGGCCATCAAGCGTATGTGATTTGTCCGTTAATTGAAGAATCGGAAAATTTGGATGTTGAAAATGCTGTGACAGTGCACAGTCAATTAACTCAATTTTATCAGGGCAGAATTCAAATCGGCCTTTTGCATGGGCGCATGTCACAAGAAGAGAAAAATCAGGTGATGATGGATTTTAGCGAAAATAAAGTGCAAGTTCTTGTCTCCACGACAGTAGTGGAAGTGGGCGTAAACGTACCGAATGCCACGGTCATGTTAGTTTACGATGCGGAGCGGTTTGGTCTTGCCCAGCTCCATCAGCTGAGAGGAAGAGTTGGCCGGGGAAACTTGCAATCCTATTGCATACTGCTTTCAGATCCGAAATCAGAAATAGGAAAAGAAAGAATGAGAATTATGACGGAAACAGATGACGGCTTCCGTTTAGCTGAAAAAGATTTGGAGCTTAGAGGTCCAGGAGATTTTTTCGGCAAAAAACAAAGCGGCATACCAGAGTTTAAAATCGCCGACATGGTCCATGATTACAGAGCGCTTGAAACTGCGAGATCTGACGCTGCCCAACTGATTCAGTCTGATGCTTTTTGGAAGGATGAACAATTTGCGCCGCTCCGCGATGATTTAGAGGCTTCCGGAGTGTTGAGCGGAGGGAAGCTGGATTAGCCAAAAAAAAGAATTCATTGTTGCAAACTTATTTCTTTGATTATATACTTGTTATTAGTACCTAGTCTTAATACTAGTCGGACGGTGTAAAAAATGAGACGCAGTAAAAAGGAAAGACAGCGTTTATTGTTGGAAACAATTCAAGAAACGCCTTTTATTACAGATGAAGAATTAGCTGAAAAATTTGGTGTCAGCGTC
The DNA here is from genome assembly GCF_037963755.1 of Aeribacillus sp. FSL W8-0870. Lineage (NCBI taxonomy): Bacteria > Bacillati > Bacillota > Bacilli > Caryophanales > Bacillaceae > Aeribacillus > Aeribacillus sp. FSL W8-0870. The sequence continues at coordinate 2,455,771 of NZ_CP150165.1, read as the reverse complement.
CAAACCATCCGTTTGGACAGACTAGAACTGTCGATCCCGGAATTAAGAGAACGAATCAAGCATGTCGCTGAACGAAAACTTGAAGATGAAGTCAAATCCCTTCCGATTGATGAAGTGATCGGTGAAATTATTGATCTTGAGCTCGATAAATCAGCTATTTCGATTTTTGATGTTAAAAAAGAGCATGTTTTTAGCCGAAATCAAATTGCACGCGGCCATCATCTATTTGCACAAGCGAACTCTCTTGCCGTCGCTTGCATTGATGATGAATTGGCATTAACGGCTAAAGCGACAATCCGTTTCACACGGCAAGTAAAAGAAAATGAGCGCGTTGTCGCAAAAGCAAAAGTCACTCGCATTGACCGAGATAAAGGCCGCACGTTTGTTGAAGTAAACAGCTATGTCGGCAACGAACTCGTTTTTTCAGGTGAATTTGAAATGTTCAGATCTGCGAATCAATCTAAAAAGGAAGGGGCAAAACATGAAGATAGCCATTGATGCAATGGGGGGAGACAACGCGCCTCAAGCGGTTGTAAAAGGAGCATTAAGAGCGCTTGATGAATTTTCTGATTTGGAAATTGAATTAATCGGAAATGAGTCGCTGATCACTCCATTGTTAGAAGGTAGACATACAAACATTTCTATTTTTCATACAGAAGAAAAAATTGAAAATGACGACGAACCTGTTCGGGCTGTGCGCAGAAAAAAAAATGCGTCGATGGTCATTATGGCTGAAAGAGTTCGCGACAAAAAGGCGGATGCCTGCATTTCAGCTGGGAATACAGGCGCGCTTATGACTGCCGGTCTGTTTATTATCGGCCGTATAAACGGCATCGACCGGCCGGCGCTGGCACCAACACTGCCGACCCTTGATGGAAAAGGCTTTGTGATGCTCGATGTCGGCGCTAATGCAGATGCGAAAATGGAACATCTGCAGCAGTATGCAATCATGGGCTCCGTTTATGCAGAAAAGGTGAGAGGGATCAAATCTCCGAGAGTTGGCTTGCTCAACATTGGAACGGAGGAAAAAAAGGGGAACGAATTAGCTAAACAGGCTTTTCAACTTCTGTCTCAATCGCCGATCAACTTTGTCGGCAATGTAGAAGCGCGCGACCTGCTGAAAGGAGCGGCTGATGTTGTAGTAACGGACGGTTTTTCAGGAAACATTGCTTTGAAAGCCATTGAAGGCACAGCACTTTCGGTATTTGCCATGATGAAAGAGGCGTTGACAAGCTCTTTTACAGCGAAAATTGCTGCAGCTGTTTTGAAGCCGAAATTAAAAGGACTAAAGAAAAAAATGGATTATTCAGAGCATGGCGGGGCTTGCTTATTCGGGCTGAAAGCACCGGTGATCAAAGCCCACGGTTCATCCGATGAGCTGGCTATTTTTCATGCTATTCGCCAGGCTCGGGAAATAGTGGCGAACTCCGTATCTTCAACGATAGAAGAAACGATTCAGAACATGCAATTGAAAGGGGATTGACAATGGGGAAAACTGCTCTTCTGTTTCCGGGACAAGGCTCTCAGCAAGTCGGTATGGGAAAAGATTTTTTTGATCAAGTTCCCATTTCCAAGGAAATTTTTCAAAAAGCAAATGAACGTTTAGACTTTGATTTAACTTCTATTATTTTCAACGGTCCGCAAGAAGAATTGACGTTAACATACAATGCACAGCCTGCACTGCTGACGACAAGCGCTGCGATTTTTGAAGCATTGAAACAGTATGAAGTCGTTTTTGATTATGTTGCCGGACACAGCCTGGGTGAATATACAGCATTAGTGGCGGCAAACGTCATGACAGTTGAAGATGCTGTCTATGTTGTAAGAAAGCGCGGTGAACTGATGGAAAAAGCGGTTCCTGCAGGAGAAGGATCCATGGCTGCCGTTTTAGGTATGGTGCAGGAAGAACTTGAAAACATAACAAAACAAATCTCGAATGAAGGCACACTAGTACAACTGGCAAATTTAAATTGTCCCGGGCAAATCGTTATTTCTGGAACAAAAGAAGGAATACAAAGAGCTGGGGAGCTTGCTAAAGAAAAGGGCGCCAAGCGGGTAATCCCGCTGGAAGTAAGCGGTCCATTTCATTCTGAATTGATGAAGCCGGCTGCCAGCGAGCTGTCCAAAGTGCTTGATGAAGTGACCATTCAAGATGCATCCGTTCCTGTCATCGCAAACGTGACTGCTGCTCCTGTTCAAAATAAAGATGAAATCAAGAGCCTTTTGATTGAACAGCTTTATTCTCCTGTTCGATGGGAAGAAAGTGTACGGTCGATGATTCAAGCAGGGGTGACAACGTTTATTGAAATCGGTGCTGGAAAAGTTCTGACAGGTCTTGTCAAAAAGGTGGATCGCAGCGTTAAAACATACAATATTTTTGATTTGTCATCATTAGAAGCAGTTGTTCATGACATAAAGTCCTGCGGTAATATGTCAAGGTGAAAAATCATAGAAATTGGAAATTCCCTTGTCCGATGATCCGAAAAAAGGCAATACTGAAGAAACCCAGTATTGGTACATGTAATAAACTGGGTCTAAAGGTTGATATTGGTATACCAGATCGATCCTCTTATCGATCTTCCCCCTTTCTTGGCGTGTAGATTTGACCGTTGCGTAGCAGCGCATCGATCACACGCACGAGTTTTCTAGCGGTGAGGACGAGGGCTCGTTTATGTTGGTGTTTGGGCACTTCCTCATACTTCTTCCGGTAGTACGCACGAAACGTCGCATCATGCCGTTGCACCGAGTTGGCAGCCTCCACTAGGTAGTAACGGAGATAGCGATTGCCGGAACGAATGAGGGAGGTGTCCTCGGCTTGAAAACGGCCCGATTGGTGCTTGGACCATGTCAAGCCGGCATATTTTGCCAAGGCGGCCTGGTTGTGAAACCGCTCGATTTGCCCGATTTCGGCCAGGATGCCTGCGGTATAAACCGGTCCGATGCCTGGGATGGTTTGCAGTGTGTTCGGAATGCCTTCAAGATGGCGGGTAATGGCTTTATCGAGCTCTTTGAGCTGCGATTGCAGGCTGCGGATTGATTGAATCGACAGCCCTAACAGCAAGTCGATGGAATCCTCGACACACTTGGACAACCGATACGACGAACGGGCCGCCTTTTGAATCGACTTGGCGATGCATTCCGGATCGGCAAAGCGATTGCGCCCTTTTTGGCGCAGGAAGTCGGCCAACTGCTTGACATCCATTTGGCAGATGTCATCGAGGCTCCACGACTCAAGCAGCAGTTCGAGAATGGCATGTCCGAAGATCGAACTGTCCACCTCTTGGGTAAAGGAACTGCATTTGTAAAACAAGTGCTGGAGAAAATACTGTTTCTCACGGGTTAACTGGTGGACGAGATGATATCGCATGCGTGTCAGTCGCTGAAGCGCGAGAAACTGCTCCTTGAGGACAGCCGTCATCTTCAGACGGCCGAAGCGAAGCCGATCCGCAATGATCCAAGCATCGATGTCATCCGTTTTCTCCAAGTCGACATAGGCTTCTTTAAACTTGCGAATGAGCTTTGGATTGATCGTAAACACCTTGACGTTCCAAGCCTGCAAGGCCTCCTGCTGGTGGAAAAACATAGCTGGATGCCAACTGTAGACCGAGGTGGCTTCCATCCCGATCAGAATTTCGGTTGGCTTTCGCTTGTTAGCCCACAGGAGGATTTGATCCCGAAGGAAGGTGGCGCCCAGAAGATGATTATCCACTTTGAAGCGTGCGCACGTATTTCCTTCATGATCCATAATGCAGGTGGCTAAGTCGCGTGAGCTCACGTCGATCCCGACGTAGAGTTTCATGAGATCACCTCCTATTGTTGTAGGATCGAGGGGTAGGACTCTTCGGGATGCCCCCGGATCGCGCCTGTTGACCAGTCACCCTCGCATATGAGAACTCACGTTGGACCATGGGCTGCCCTGGAAGCTGCTCCTTCCAGCATGGGGAAAACCAACGGGAACAGCCTGCGGGTTAGACGTCCAAACAGGGGCCGAGGAGACAGACTTTACAAGTAGTCAAAGCTACAGGAGTGAGAAGAGTATCCCCGATGATCCTAAGACCATTATCCAGGAACATTGCGAAAAGTCCAACCCCGGTACGCTGAACCCTTTGTGGGAGGGGCGCGCCCCTCCCACAAAGGCAACCACCCAAGATATGCGATTGTCAAGGAGCGTATCGGACTGGAAATTCGATAAAAAAACTTTCTGAAACTTAGTATACGAGGAGGTATGATTATGCTTTCAGGGAAAACGGCTCTTGTAACGGGAGGAAGCCGCGGAATCGGCCGAGCGATTGCTATTGATCTTGCCAAAAATGGCGCGGATGTTGCTGTAAATTATTCTGGTAATGAGGAAAAAGCCAATGAAGTGGTTAAAGAAATTGAATCCTTAGGACGGAAAGCTTTTGCCATTCGCGCTAATGTTGCAAATGCTGATGAAGTAAACAGCATGGTCAATGAAGTAATCGAACGATTCGGCCGTCTCGACATTCTTGTAAATAATGCCGGAATCACGAAAGATAATTTGCTTATGCGAATGAAAGAATCAGAATGGGACGACGTGATCAACATAAATTTAAAAGGCGTTTTCAATTGTACAAAAGCGGTCACAAGACAAATGATGAAGCAGCGTTCCGGCAGGATCATCAACATCGCATCGATCGTCGGTATAGCTGGTAATGCTGGCCAGGCAAACTATGTAGCGGCTAAAGCCGGGATTATCGGACTGACGAAGACGACTGCGAAGGAGCTGGCGGGCCGAAATATTACAGTAAATGCTGTAGCGCCAGGTTTTATTTCAACCGATATGACGGATCAGCTCCCTGAACAAATAAGAAATGAAATGCTCAAACAAATTCCGCTCGGACGTTTCGGCGAGCCGAATGATATTGCCAATATGGTAACATTCATTGCTTCTGATAAAAGCTCCTATATGACAGGGCAAACACTTTGTCTCGACGGCGGAATGGTCATGTATTAATTTTGAATTCGTTGTAGTAATATGAAGACAAATCTTCTATAATACTGGAGGGAGGTGAAAGTATGGCAGATGTATTGGAGCGTGTTACGAAGATCATCGTCGACCGTCTCGGAGTTGATGAATCTGAAGTAAAGCTTGAATCCTCTTTTAAAGACGATCTCGGCGCTGATTCCCTAGACGTTGTTGAACTTGTTATGGAATTAGAAGATGAGTTCGGCATGGAAATTTCCGACGAAGAAGCGGAACAAATTGTGACTGTAGGGGATGCAGTTAATTACATACAGAGCAAACTATAATTGCATGTTTTTAAAAAGTCCCGTATCTTTGCGGGGCTTTCTCCCTTTTCATCCCTTTTTTTGTTAACATAAAGTAGAGGTTGTTTCATTTGTTTAGAAAATGGAGGTAACGTATGCCTAACAAAACAAATTTAAAAAAAAATTTTTTTAAAAAAATAGAAAAGTTTCGTGATTTCCAAGCAAAAATCGGCATTACGTTCACGAATGAAAAGCTCTTATTTCAGGCTTTTACACATTCATCCTATGTGAATGAGCATCGCAAAAAACCGTATGAAGACAATGAACGGCTGGAATATTTAGGTGATGCAGTATTGGAGCTGACGGTTTCGGAGTACTTGTATAAAAAATATCCGACAATGTCTGAAGGCAATTTAACAAAGCTGAGAGCTGCCATTGTTTGCGAGCCATCGCTTGTTACTTTTGCCAACGAGCTTTCTTTTGGCGAACTCGTTTTGCTCGGAAAAGGAGAGGAAATGACTGGGGGGCGCGGTCGTCCAGCTCTTTTAGCTGATGTCTTTGAGGCATTTATCGGCGCTTTGTATTTGGATCAAGGTCTTGAGTCAGTCACTTCTTTTTTAAATAAGGTCGTTTTCCCGAAAATCGACGAAGGTGCTTTTTCTCATGTGATGGATTTTAAAAGCAGATTGCAAGAGCTTATTCAACGTGACGGAAAAGGTGTTTTGGATTATAAAATTTTGGAAGAAAAAGGCCCCGCTCATAATAAAGAATTTGTTGCAACCGTATCTTTAAACGGAGAGGTGATCGGTTCAGGAGTGGGCCGTTCCAAAAAAGAAGCAGAACAGCATGCAGCTGAACAAGGATTGCAAAAATTAGGCGAATTCCCCCAAAAATAAACGGGGGATTTTTTATTGATATTGCTCCGATCATTTTTTGTTATGGTAAAATAGGAAAGACTTATTTGGAATGAAAGGGGATCACCATGTTCCTCAAACGTTTAGATATCGTAGGATTTAAATCTTTTGCAGATCGGATCAGCGTTGATTTTGCTGGCGGTGTTACCGCTGTTGTCGGCCCAAATGGGAGCGGAAAATCGAATATAACAGAAGCTATTCGATGGGTTCTTGGGGAGCAATCAGCAAAATCATTAAGAGGATCCAAAATGGAGGATATTATTTTTGCTGGAAGCGATACTCGCAAACGTTTAAATATGGCGGAAGTCACTTTAACTCTTGATAACGGCGATCAGTTTTTGCCGATCGATTATCATGAGGTAAGTGTGACAAGAAGAGTTTACCGCTCTGGAGAAAGTGAATTTTTTATAAACAAGCAATCTTGCCGCTTGAAAGATATTATCGACCTATTCATGGATTCCGGGCTCGGAAAAGAAGCGTTTTCAATTATCAGCCAAGGAAAGGTTGAAGAAATTTTAAGCGCGAAACCGGAAGATCGGCGGACAATTTTTGAAGAAGCGGCTGGTGTGCTAAAATATAAAACCCGAAAAAAGAAAGCTGAAATAAAACTTGCTGAAACTGAAGAAAATTTAAATAGAGTTCAAGACATTTTATATGAACTGAATGCGCAAATTGAGCCCCTTAAAATGCAGGCATCAATTGCAAAGGATTATTTGGATAAAAAGGAAGAACTGAAGCAGCATGAGGTCGCTCTTCTCGCGCATGAAATCGAAGAGCTTCATGATAGATGGGAAGCATTGAAACGTTCGGTCGAAGAAAATCGCGATCGCGAACTAGAGCTGACATCGCAAATACAAAAAAAAGAAGCGAATCTGGAAGAAATGCGGGATCAAATCAGTGCATTAGATGAATCAATCAATGATTTGCAGCAAGTTCTTCTTTTGGCAAGCGAAGAACTGGAGAAGCTTGAAGGGAAAAAAGAAGTTTTAAAAGAAAGAAAAAAACATGCGGCGCAAAACGAACAGCAGTTGAAAGAGCAAATCGCTGAGCTGACTGAACAAATAAATCAATTATTAAAAGAAAAAGAAGAGCAAAAAAGCGTCTATGAAACATGCGAAAAAGAAGTAAAAGAACTAAAATCCTTCCTGCAAAAAAAAGAAAACGAGCTGCTAAGCCTGGATGGAAACATCGAGGAAAAGCTTGAGCAGCTAAAAAGTGACTATTTTGAAAAATTAAATGAACTGGCAAGCGCTCGAAATGAAATCAATTATATTGAGGAGCAGCTAAGCTTGCGAAAAGTCAAAGCAGACCGCTTAGACGAGGCAAACGAAAAATATATTTCCGAAAGAAAAGAGCTGAAAAAAGAGAAAGGGAAAATAGAAGCACAGCTTTCTAAAATCGGAAAAACATTGCAAAATCAGCTTTCCTCTTATCATACAGGCTTAAAAACGTTGGAAAGCCTAAAACAACAATATGAAAAGAAGGAATCGCTGCTTTATCAAGCATATCAATATTTACAAAAAGCAAAATCAAAAAAAGAAATGCTAGAGGCGATGCAGGAGGATTATACCGGTTTCTTCCAGGGTGTCCGCGAAGTTTTAAAAGCAAAAAACAAGCTAAAAGGCATACATGGTGCTGCTATCGAGCTGTTGACAACGAAACATGAATATGAAACAGCCATTGAAATTGCTCTTGGCGCGGCAAGCCAGCATATAGTCGTTGACGATGAAGAATCGGCAAGACAGGCGATTGCGTTTTTGAAGAAAAATGCATTCGGCAGAGCGACGTTCCTTCCTTTATCTGTCATCAAAGGCCGCTCAATCCCGAAATATCAGCTTTCGATTGCAGAAAGCCATCCTGATTTTATCGGGATAGCGTCTCAACTCGTGGAATATGAATCAGCATATAAGCCGATCATAGAAAATCTGTTAGGAAACGTTATTATTGCAAAAACGTTGGAAGGGGCAAATGCGATTGCCAAACAAATTCAGTACTCGCACCGAATTGTTACGCTTGAAGGCGATGTAGTCAATCCAGGCGGATCGATGACAGGAGGAGCGGTGAAGCAGAAATCACCTTCTTTCCTTACCAAAAACCGAGAGCTTGAGTCGATTCGCGACAAAATTGCGGAAATGGAAGAAAAGACAGCTTCGCTCGAAAAAGAAGTAAAAAATCTGAAGCAATCGATTGCCAAAAAAGAGAAAGAGCTTGATGATCTGCGGGAAGAAGGATCTTCTTTGCGAATGGAAGAGCAAGCTTTGAAGGGCAGCTTGAGGGAAATTGAATTAAAAGAGCGAAATATTAATGATCATTTGAAGCTTTACGATGCTGAAAAAATCGCCTATGTAGAAGAACAGGAGAAGTTAGATGAAAGAAAAACAAAATTGCTGTCCTCCATCGAACAAATGGAAGGACAAATACAACAGCTAGATTCAGAGATTCGTCAGCTGGCCGAGAAGAAGGAGAAACAGCAAAAATCAAAGGAAGAATGGATGCAGGAAATAACAGAGCTCAAAATTATTCTTGCAGGAAAAGAGGAATCCTTTAAAAATAGTAAGGAACAATTAGCACGCCTTGAAAAAGAATATCATCTGGCGATTCAAAAAAAGAAAGAGGCGGAAAAAGATTTACAACTATTATTGGATGAAATCGACCGCGATCACTCCGGTGAAATCCAATTGGAAGAAATAAAAAAGGAGAAGCTTGAGGACAAAAATAAAACAATTGAATTGATCGCATCCCGCAGACGCCAGCGAATGAGCATGCAAGAAGAGCTGGAACGAGAAGAAAAAGAATGGAAAGAGCTGAAGCGCGCTCATAAACAACTGACGGACGTTCTAAAAGATGAAGAAGTGAAATTAAACAGGCTGGATGTGGAGCTTGATCAGCTCTTGAATTATTTGCAAAATGAGTATAAGCTAACTTTTGAAGCAGCAAAGGCCCGCTTTCCTTTACAGATGGAGAAAGAAGAGGCGAAGAAAAAAGTAAAGCTGATTAAACTGGCATTAGAAGAGCTTGGAACCGTAAACTTAGGGGCAATTGATGAGTACGAGCGGGTGCGTGAACGGCATGAGTTTTTAACAGAACAGAGGGACGATTTATTGAATGCAAAAGAAACTCTTTTTAAAGTCATCGCCGAAATGGATGAAGAAATGAAAAAGCAGTTTTCCCAAATGTTTGCCAAAATACGTTCTCAATTCGATATCGTTTTTAAAGAACTGTTCGGAGGCGGAAAAGCGGATTTAATTTTGACAAATCCCGACGATCTGTTAAACACCGGAGTGGACATTATTGCTCAGCCTCCAGGGAAAAAACTGCAATATTTAAGCCTGCTGTCCGGAGGCGAACGCGCTTTGACTGCAATTGCCCTTCTATTTTCCATATTAAAGGTACGTCCTGTTCCGTTTTGTGTTCTCGATGAAGTAGAGGCGGCATTGGATGAAGCAAACGTTCAAAGATTTTCTAAATTTTTGAAGCGTTTCAGTGAGAATACTCAATTTATTGTCATCACCCACCGGAAAGGGACGATGGAAGAAGCGGATGCTTTATATGGTGTGACAATGCAAGAATCGGGAGTGTCAAAAGTTGTATCCGTCCGCTTGGAAGATACAGTTAGATATGTGAAATCGTCGTGAAAGGAAGAAAAATAAATGAGTTTTTTTAAGAAATTAAAAGAAAAAATTTCAAAGCAGAAGGATTCAGTAACGGCAAAATTTAAAGAAGGGCTTGAAAAAACGAGAAGCTCTTTTACAGAAAGCTTAAATGAACTTGTTTCGCGCTATCGAAAGGTTGATGAAGAATTTTTCGAGGAATTAGAGGAAATTTTGATTACTGCCGATGTCGGCGTTCAAACGGTCATGGACTTGATCGATGAATTGAAAATGGAAGTGAAAAGGCGAAACATTCAAGAACCGAAGGAAGTGCGCGCTGCCATTTCCGAAAAGCTTGTTGAATTTTACCAAGGAGAAGACGGCGCTCCTACCGATTTAAACATTGAAGACGGCCGGTTAAACATCGTATTGTTTGTTGGCGTCAATGGTGTTGGAAAAACGACGACGATCGGAAAGCTTGCACATCGATTAAAAGAAGAAGGAAAATCTGTCCTTCTTGCTGCCGGCGACACGTTCCGAGCAGGCGCCATCGAACAGCTGGAAGTTTGGGGGGATCGGGTTGGCGTAGATGTGATTAAACAATCGGCAGGCTCTGATCCTGCTGCCGTCGTGTATGACGCCATTCAGGCCGCTCGCTCTCGAAAAGTAGACGTCTTATTATGTGATACTGCTGGACGGCTTCAAAATAAGATGAATTTAATGAAAGAGCTTGAGAAAGTAAAGCGGGTTATCGAACGGGAAATTCCAGGTGCTCCGCATGAAGTGCTGCTTGTCCTTGATGCGACAACCGGACAAAATGCAATGAGCCAGGCAAGACAGTTTTCGGAGGCGACAAATGTCACTGGAATTGCCTTGACAAAATTGGATGGCACTGCGAAGGGAGGAATTGTTCTAGCCATTCGAAATGAGCTGAACATTCCTGTAAAACTGGTGGGGCTTGGCGAAAAAATGGACGATCTTGAGAAATTTGATGCAGAGAAATATGTTTATGGGCTGTTTGCCGATTTAGTAGATGAAGCGTAACGTAATTGTGTTAAGAAAAAAACTTGACATCTACAGTTAGAATCGATACACTAAAAACATGTAAAGGCAATTCACTTAACAACAGGGGGTGTTGATGTTGCTTGAAAAAACAACGAGGATGAATTATTTATTTGATTTTTATCAGTCGTTGTTGACGCCAAAGCAAAAAAGCTACATGTCTCTGTACTACTTGGATGATTACTCCCTAGGTGAAATTGCTGAAGAATACAACGTCAGCCGCCAGGCAGTGTACGACAACATAAAACGGACGGAAATGATGCTGGAGGAATACGAGCAGAAGCTTCAGCTGTTCAAGAAATTTCAAGAGCGTAAAAAAATAATTGAAAAGCTGAAAGGTCTGCCTTTCCAATCGGAAATGAAGGAAGAATTTGACCGACTACTTCATCTTTTGGAAAAACTGGATTAGGAGGAGCCGCCATGGCTTTTGAGGGATTAGCCAACCGACTGCAAAACACGATGGCTAAAATCCGCGGCAAAGGAAAGGTTTCTGAAGCGGATGTCAAAGAAATGATGAGGGAAGTTCGTCTTGCTCTTTTGGAAGCGGACGTCAACTATAAAGTCGTCAAAGACTTTATTAAGAAAGTCAGCGAAAGGGCTGTTGGCCAGGAAGTCATGAAAAGCTTGACACCAGGCCAGCAAGTTATCAAAGTAGTGAAAGAAGAGCTGACCGAGCTGATGGGCGGCGAGCAGAGCAAAATTGCCGTAAGCAAACGGCCGCCGACGGTGATTTTGATGGCGGGCCTTCAAGGTGCAGGGAAAACGACTACGACTGGAAAGCTTGCCAACTACTTGCGAAAAAAACATAACCGAAACCCGCTTCTTGTTGCAGCTGATATTTATCGTCCTGCAGCCATTAAACAATTAGAAACATTAGGAAAGCAGCTTGGCATGCCTGTATTTTCACTCGGCGACAAGGTAAGCCCTGTTGAAATAGCCAAACAGGCGCTGGAATATGCCAAAAATGAGCATCATGATTATGTTCTCATTGATACAGCCGGACGCTTGCATATCGATGAAAATCTGATGGATGAATTAAAGCAGGTGAAGGAAGCTGCAAATCCTGATGAGATTTTTCTCGTTGTCGATGCCATGACTGGACAAGATGCCGTCAATGTGGCAAAAAGCTTTCATGATGAGCTTGGCATTACCGGTGTTATTTTGACAAAGCTTGATGGGGATACACGTGGCGGTGCTGCGCTTTCCATTCGTGCGGCAACAGGTGCTCCGATTAAATTTGCCGGGATGGGCGAAAAGCTGGATGCGCTCGAACCGTTTCATCCCGAACGAATGGCATCGCGTATATTAGGAATGGGAGATGTCTTGACCCTGATCGAAAAGGCTCAAGAGAACGTCGATCAGGAGAAAGCGAAGCAGCTGGAAGAAAAAATGAGGACGATGTCTTTTACTTTCGATGATTTTTTAGAGCAGCTTGAACAAGTAAGAAACATGGGTCCTCTTGATGAGTTGATTTCCATGCTGCCTGGTGCAGGGAAAATGAAAGGCTTGAAAAACATTCAAGTTGATGAAAAGCAGCTAAGCCACGTTGAAGCGATCATCCGCTCCATGACAAAAGAAGAAAAAGAGAAGCCGGAAATTATTAATGCAAGCAGAAGAAAACGGATTGCTAAAGGGAGCGGTACTTCTGTCCAGGAAGTAAACAGGCTTTTAAAGCAGTTTGAAGAAATGAAAAAAATGATGAAGCAAATGACTTCAATGACAAAAGGCAAGCGAAAAGGATTTAAATTTCCTTTTATGTAATAAAAATTTATTCTGTTAAGAAAAAACACTTTACAAACTTTTTGATCATTGATAATATTCTATTTTGTTGAAAATATTTCGGAGGTGTAAAAAAATATGGCAGTTAAAATTCGTTTAAAACGCATGGGTGCAAAAAAATCTCCATTTTATCGCATTGTTGTAGCTGATTCCCGTTCTCCTAGAGATGGACGTTTCATTGAAACGATCGGTACGTACAATCCAGTAAAGGATCCTGCTGAAGTGAAAATTGACGAAGAATTGGCTCTTAAGTGGCTTCAAAACGGTGCAAAACCGTCTGACACTGTTCGTAACCTGTTTTCGAAACAAGGGATTATGGAAAAATTCCACAATGCGAAATATAGTAAATAATGTGTGATTATTATGGAACAGTTAATAACAACAATTGCCAAAGCTATTGTTGATCATCCGGATGAAGTCAAGGTGAACAGAGAGGAGAAAAAAGGTGAAATTGTATATACTCTTTCTGTTCACCAAGACGATATTGGCAAAGTGATTGGAAAACAAGGCCGTATTGCAAAAGCGATCAGGACGGTCGTTTATGCAGCGGCTAGCGGCAAATCAATGAGAGTAACGCTTAAAATTAATGATTAAAAGGTGAGGGGATTGCTCCTCGCCTTTTTTACAAAAGAAGAAAAGCTGATTTCGCAGGATCAAAAAATCACATTTGAAATTGCGACGATTCCAGACCTCCCTCTTCTGGCCAGAAGGGAAAAGCCGGGAGGGATCTTCCATGAATATACTCCTCGGAGCAATTTTATGACTGGAGGAGAGAGGAATGAAAATCATTTATCCGATCACAGTAAAGCAAATATTGACGGAAAACAGCAAGGAAAAACTGATTCATAAATGGCAGGCAAAAAAAGAAGAAATGAAACGGGAATGCGATCAATTATATTTTCAGCTGAAAAAAGCTGAAAAAACAACAAAAAACCAGTCCATCATTTCCCAGTACCATCAGGAAATCAACAAAAGAAAGGAAAAAATGAAGTTGATGGAATTTAAGCTTCAGCAAATCGATATGCTCCCTCTAGGCAGCGAATTAAAAGAACGGGAAGTGAACGCAGTAATCGAAGTAAAAGAAGGCGACAACTGGGATCAATTGCTGAATGAAAAAACGATTGTGATCGAAGATGGAGTAGTAAAAGAGATTCGCTAGAGGTGATCATATGGCCGAAAAATGGTTTCAAGTCGGAAAAATTGTCAATACGCACGGAATTCGCGGCGAAGTGCGCGTCGTTTCCGTAACTGATTTTCCTGATGAGCGATATAAACGCGGAAACCGTTTATACATTTTTCAAAAAGACAAAGAGCCTGTTGAAGTTATTGTCAAATCTCATCGAATTCATAAGAATTTTGATTTATTGTCTTTTGAAGGGTATGATTCGATCAATGAGGTTGAGCCGTTTAAAGGCTCAGACATAAAGGTTCCAGAAAGCCAGCTTGGCAGCCTGGATGAAGGAGAATATTATTTTCATGAAATCATCGGATGCTCCGTGTATACCGAAGACGGCGATGAACTGGGGATCATAAATGAAATTTTAACGCCCGGTGCCAACGATGTGTGGGTTGTCAAACGAAAAGGCAAAAAAGATTTGTTGATTCCATATATCGAGGATGTTGTGAAACATATTGATGTGAAAGAGAAGCGAGTCATCATTTTTCCTATGGAAGGGTTATTGGACAAATGATTATCGATGTACTGACTTTATTTCCTGATATGTTCGCTGGAGTTTTTAACCAATCGATTTTAAAAAAAGCTCAGGAGAAGGATGCTGTTTCGATTAACGTTATTAATTTTCGAGACTATTCAACAGACAAGCATCAGTCGGTCGATGATTATCCGTACGGTGGCGGTGCCGGCATGGTATTAAAGCCGGAGCCGATCTTTCATTCTGTTGAGGCTGTAAAAGAAAAGAGAAACGCACAGCATTCGAAAGTCATACTTGTTTGTCCGCAAGGAGAACGCTTTACCCAAAAAAAAGCAGAGCAGCTGGCTCAAGCAGATCATCTAATATTTATTTGCGGCCATTATGAAGGCTACGACGAAAGAATCCGTTTTCTTGTGACAGACGAAATTTCAATTGGAGACTTTGTCCTGACAGGCGGCGAGCTTGCCGCGATGGTCATCATTGACTGTGTTGTGCGTCTTCTACCAGGTGTTCTCGGAAATGAAGAATCGCACCAAAATGATTCTTTTTCAACGGGACTGCTTGAACATCCGCATTACACCCGCCCTGCTGAATTCAGGGGGATGAAGGTGCCTGATGTGTTATTGTCAGGCCATCACGAAAAAATAGCCGAATGGCGGGAAAAAGAATCGCTCCGAAGAACGTGGGAGCGCAGACCTGACTTATTGGACGGCTATTCTTTAACGGAAAAGCAAAAAAAATGGCTGGAAGAAATAAAAAAGGCGAAATGAATGCTTGCAAATGGTTTGTTTCCTATGATAAGATACGTTTTGTGACATAGACAGCCGGTCTTGTCTTTTTAAAACGATGTTCCGCTGCAAGCATCTTGTATGAGCATCTGTTGGAAGGAGATGATTGCGATGCAAAAATTAATTGAAGAAATTACGAAAGAACAACTTCGCACAGATTTGCCTGAATTTAGACCTGGGGATACCGTCCGTGTTCACGTGAAGGTTGTTGAAGGCTCCCGTGAACGGATTCAGGTTTTTGAAGGAGTTGTAATTAAACGCCGCGGCGGCGGTATTAGCGAAACATTTACTGTTCGTAAAGTTTCTTACGGCGTAGGTGTTGAACGTACATTCCCGCTGCACACTCCAAGAATTGCGAAAATCGAAGTTGTTCGCCGAGGCAAAGTGCGTCGTGCAAAACTTTACTATTTGCGCAATCTACATGGTAAAGCAGCTCGCATTAAAGAAAGATAAACATTCGAACATAAAAAGGGCTTGTATTCAATACAGGCCCTTTTGTCATGTGAGCAGTCATTCACTTATGAATTCATTTAATATTTTTGGAAAAAATTATTTAGCGAAAGCATAATCTGTTTAAAAATAGGTGGACATGTTCTTTTGTTAAGCCAATAATTGTATTAAAATAAATAAAAAACCATTTTAAAAACATAAAGGTGTGAAAGAAATGTCACGTAAAAAAAATGAATTTTTTGAGTGGATGAAAGCTCTAGGTGTCGCCGTCTTGTTGGCGGTCGTCATTCGGACGTTTTTCTTTGCTCCGATTGTCGTTGATGGAGTTTCCATGAGGCCGACATTACAAGACCAGGACCGAATGATCGTGAATAAAATCGGAACGAAGCTTGGTGAAATAAAACGCTTTGACATTGTCGTCTTTCATGCAACGGAAGAGAAAGACTACATTAAGCGTGTCATCGGTTTGCCTGGCGATCATATAGAATATAAAGATGACACCCTCTACATTAACGGCAAGAAGTATGAAGAGCCATACTTGGAAAAATATAAACAAAACGGCGTGGATGGCCCTTTAACAGAACCATTTAAACTTGAAGACATTATTGGAAGATCAACTGTGCCTGAAGGCGAATTGTTTGTTATGGGTGATAATAGAAGATACAGCAAAGACTCGCGGCATATAGGGACCATTCCGATTGAATCAGTTATGGGGAAAACTAATTTTGTTTATTGGCCGCTTTCTGAATTTGGAGTTGTAAAGTAGGTGAAGTAGATGACGATTCAATGGTTTCCAGGGCATATGGCAAAAGCGAGACGGCAAGTTGTTGAAAAATTGAAACTGATAGATATTGTCTATGAGCTTGTCGATGCCCGAATCCCTCAGTCATCGAGAAATCCGATGATTGATGACATTATTGCCAATAAAAAAAGAATTTTAATTTTAAATAAAAAGGATATGGCAGACGAAAGCATTACGAAAGAATGGATTCAGTACTACAAAGAACAGGGCATTGCATCAATAGCCATCGACTCGCAAACAGGATCAGGACTAAAACAAATCGTGCAGCTTTCAAAAGAACTGCTCGAAAAAGAACGTGAAAAAATGAAAGCAAAAGGGGTAAAACCAAGGGCGATCCGCGCATTAATTGTTGGAATTCCGAATGTCGGCAAATCAACGCTGATCAATCGCCTTGCAGGAAGAAACATTGCCAAAACCGGCGATCGTCCAGGCATAACGAAACAGCAAAGCTGGATCAAGACAGGAAAAGAATTGGAGCTGCTCGATACCCCAGGCATTCTTTGGCCGAAATTTGAAGATGAAGAAGTCGGGCTGAAGCTGGCTGCGACAGGCGCCATTAAGGATGAGATTTTAAATTTGCAGGATGTAGCAGCTTATGCGATGCGATACTTGATCAAGCATTATCCAGATCGTTTAATGGATCGCTATCAAATCGACAATCTATCAAATGAAAATGAAATCGTCGACTTATTTGATCATATTGGAAAAAAAAGAGGCTGTTTATCAGCTGGCGGCCTGATAGACTATGACAAGACGGCGGAAGTGTTCATAAGGGATGTTCGGACATTGAAGCTGGGGAAAATAAGTTTTGACCGGCCAAATGAATAAAGGCACGCATTCCGCGTGTCTATATTTTATTTTTAACAAAACTCGTTCACTTGAGAGAAGCGGTGCAATCGGCGCTTAACCGGTTAATCGGTTTTCCTTTCTTGACGGGTAAAGAGCTTCCAAAGAAGCTTTCGAGAAATAGTAAAAAAGTCTTGAAAGTCATTTGAGCATGTGAAAAATAGACGCTTAATCAAATTGCAGCCGAGGAAGCCGTTCATGTACAAACTATTCGAACGAAATTTACAAATGCAAATATTAAGGGAGAGGTTGAAGAAAGTTGAATTTAACGGCGAAGGAAATTGAAGAAAAGCTCAGTGCCATCCATGATATAAACGACCCTTTTTTTCTTGCCTGCCAAAAAGATGAGCGGAAAACCGTCCAAAAATTAGTAAAAAAATGGCTGAAGCAATATGAAAAAGAGCAGCAATTGAGACAGCAGTTTCAAAACATGTGCAAATACGAAAGAGAATTGAAAGAAAAGGGATTTCGAATGCTGGCAGGCATTGATGAAGTGGGAAGAGGGTGTCTTGCAGGTCCGGTCGTTGCTGCTTGCGTGATTTTGCCTGATGAATTTTATTTGCCGGGGCTGACGGACTCGAAAAAAATTTCGAAGCAAAAACGGGAAGAGTTTTTTCAATACATAATGGATCTGGCAGTAGATGTCGGGATTGGGTTTGTGTCGGCAAAAGAAATTGATGAACTAAACATTTACAATGCGACAAAAAAAGCAATGCTTTTAGCCATTGATCAATTAAAGCAGGGAAAGCCGGATCATTTATTGATTGATGCTCTTGAATTACCAATTAATATTCCGCAGCTTTCCATCATTAAGGGTGATGAAAAAAGCATTACGATTGCAGCAAGCTCCTGCGTCGCAAAAGTTGTGAGAGACAGGTACATGGAAGAGCTGGGAAAGCAATTTCCGGAATACGGCTTTGAACGTCATGTGGGCTACGGTACAAAGCAGCATTTGGAAGCGATCGAGAAGCACGGTGTGACGGAGCATCATCGGAAAAGCTTTGCTCCGGTACAAGATGCGTTAAACTTTTTTAACGGGTGATAAGAATGAATGAAATATCTGCTCTTCTTAGGAAGATAAGTCTTCAATCTCTTTTTGATCCCGCGGCCAAAACATTTCAAGATCAAGAGATTGTGAAAGGAAAAGTGTTGAAAATTTATCCTAATTCTCATGCATTGCTTGCAATTGGAAAAATGAAATTAACCGCTGCTGTTGAGGCGGATATTCAAGCAATGAAAACTTATTGGTTTCAGACTGAAGTAACGGAAAGCGGAATCAGACTGAAGCTTTTGTTTCCGGAAAAAGATGAAGGTCATACAGGCCGAGCTAT
Source organism: Aeribacillus sp. FSL W8-0870 (assembly GCF_037963755.1). NCBI lineage: Bacteria > Bacillati > Bacillota > Bacilli > Caryophanales > Bacillaceae > Aeribacillus > Aeribacillus sp. FSL W8-0870. The sequence continues at coordinate 2,437,328 of NZ_CP150165.1, read as the reverse complement.
TCTTGAACATTTCCGCCTGCCTGCTGACAATATGGCCTCGCAGCTTATTGATTTGCTGCTGGAAAATGAAATTCCTTTTTCCAAAAAAGACTTGGCTCTTGCCATCAACATTTTGCAGTCCTTTAAGGGAAAAGCTCCTCGTGAAAGTTTATTTCAGGCGCTTCTCATCGCTTTTGAAAAAAAACTGCCAATTGCGGAGCATGTCATCCGTCCTTTGCTGGCTGTTCAAGATGAGAAGAAGCTGTCTCAGCTCCTTTTTCAATTAGACGAAATGTTAAACAATAGCGGAAGAGCCGAGGACATGAAAGATCTAAACCGAAACCTGTTTCAGCTTACAAACCTTCGTTTTCTATATAAAGCCGAAGAAGTGAACCAAATATTGCGAGAAAGAAATGACACCTTTTCCAAGCAATTGTTGAATAAGCTTGAATTTTGGATGAAAGAAAATCCGCTAGCCATTAAGCAGCTTATACTGAATGAAAACAGTGAGCAAGCATCGCTTCAACCATTCACAAAAGACAAGGCGGACGGAAGTAGAATTGGACAAATGCTGAACGCGGAAGAAAAAAATACGCTGAAAGCAATGTTTCAGCAAAGCATCCACAACGTTTCCGCTCAAGAAGTGAAACAATTGTTAAAAACAGCGATAGCCAAAATCGGCTTATTTGAACATGCTGAAAGCAGTAGCGGTCAGAGTGAATGGCCATTAAAGACGCTGCTTATAAAATATTTGCAAAATATGGAACATTCAAGTTTAAGAGGGGCGATGGAGCGCGCTTTAGATTACATAAACGGACAGCATTTTATGCGGGAACAAAAAGGACCTGTTGAACAATTTTTTATTCATGTCCCCATTCAGTTAGGAGAGCAATGGACGGATATTACAATCCAAATCAACGGAAAAAAAGACGAAACAGAAAAAATAAATCCTAATTTTTGCCGAATCGTTTTTTCATTGTATTTAAAAGAAATAAAAGAAACAGTAGTGGACGTATTCATTCAAAATCGCGCTGTAAAAGTTACGATTTACAACGACATTCTTGAAGAAAGCGATATTGTTCAGCATTTGGGAAGCCTTCAGGAAAATTTAAAACAAATCAATTATGTTTTAACAGGAGTTTCTATCCAAAAGGGAAAAACGGATGAACAAACTCAAAAGGTCATTTCCGGACAACCTTACCAGAAGGTGGACATCAAAATATGAAAAAAGAAACAAAAGATTTAAAAGCTGTTGCCCTCAGCTATAACGATGAAAAGGACGCCGCGCCAAAAGTATCGGCAAAAGGTAAAGGGTATGTCGCTGAAAAAATCATTGAAAAAGCTAGAGAAAACAATGTTCCGATTCAAGAAGATCCCTCGCTTATTGAACTTTTGTCAGAAGTGGAAATAAATGAGCAAATTCCCGAGGAGCTTTATGAAGTGGTAGCTGAGCTTTTAAGCTTTATATACCGCTTAGACCAGCAAAGATGAAATAAACGACGTCTTTTTATAAAGAATGGTAGACAATGATGAAACATTTTTATACAATGAAAGCGCAGTCTAAAATTGCCTCGAAAAGGCTAAGATACATAAGTTAGGAGGATGGGATATGAATATCCATGAGTACCAGGGGAAAGAAATCCTCAGAAAATACGGCGTCACGGTACCGAACGGCAAAGTTGCGTTTTCCGTTGAGGAAGCGGTTGAAGCGGCAAAAGAGCTGGGTACTGACGTAGTGGTAGTCAAAGCGCAAATTCATGCTGGCGGCCGCGGGAAAGCTGGCGGAGTAAAAGTAGCGAAAAGTTTAGAAGAGGTTCGCGAGTATGCTAGTGAATTGTTAGGAAAAACGCTCGTTACACATCAAACAGGACCAGAAGGAAAAGAAGTCAAACGTCTTTTAATTGAAGAAGGCTGTGACATTAAAAAAGAATATTATGTTGGTTTTGTTGTTGATCGCGCAACCTCCCGCGTTGTTTTGATGGCGTCTGAAGAAGGCGGCACCGAAATTGAAGAAGTGGCAGCGAAAACACCGGAAAAAATCTTCAAAGAATATATTGATCCGGCAGTAGGACTTCAACCTTTCCAAGCTCGCCGAATCGCATTTAACATTAACATTCCGAAAGAATTAGTCGGACAAGCTGTTAAATTTATGTTGGGACTTTATCAAGTATTTGTCGAAAAGGATTGCTCCATTGCGGAAATTAACCCGCTTGTCGTTACAGGCGACGGAAAGGTTATGGCTTTGGATGCCAAACTAAACTTTGACTCCAATGCATTATACCGTCAAAAAGATGTGTTGGAATATCGTGATTTAGATGAGGAAAATCCGAAAGAAATTGAAGCTTCAAAATATGATTTAAGCTACATAGCTCTTGATGGCAATATCGGGTGCATGGTAAACGGAGCAGGTCTTGCCATGGCAACGATGGATATTATTAAATATTACGGCGGTGAACCAGCAAACTTCCTAGATGTCGGCGGCGGCGCAACGGCAGAAAAGGTTACGGAAGCGTTTAAAATTATTTTGTCGGATGAAAACGTAAAAGGGATTTTCGTCAATATCTTTGGAGGCATTATGAAATGCGATGTCATCGCACAAGGTGTCGTTGAGGCGACAAAACAAGTTGGCTTGACGATCCCGCTAGTCGTTCGTCTTGAGGGAACGAATGTTGAGCTTGGTAAAAAAATACTAGAAGAGTCAGGCCTAAATATTACATCTGCAGAGTCTATGGCAGACGGGGCGCAAAAAATCGTTTCATTAGTGAAATAGGAAAGCGAGGGAGAAGAATGAGCGTATTTATTAATAAAGATACAAAAGTAATCGTTCAGGGGATTACTGGATCTACTGCATTATTCCATACGAAACAAATGCTTGAATACGGAACGAAGATTGTCGGCGGGACATCCCCAGGCAAAGGCGGTCAGGAAGTCGAAGGAGTTCCGGTTTTCAACACGGTTGAAGAAGCGGTGAAACAAACCGGTGCCAATGCTTCCGTTATTTATGTCCCAGCTCCTTTTGCAGCGGATGCCATTATGGAAGCGGTTGATGCGGAGCTTGACCTAGTCATCTGTATTACAGAACATATCCCGGTTTTAGACATGGTCAAAGTAAAAAGATACATGGAAGGAAAGAAAACTCGATTAATCGGACCGAACTGCCCGGGAGTCATCACACCTGGCGAATGTAAAATCGGCATTATGCCAGGATATATCCACACTAAGGGACATGTCGGAGTCGTTTCCCGTTCAGGTACTTTGACATATGAAGCGGTTCATCAGCTTTCGCAAGCAGGCATTGGTCAGTCAACGGCTGTTGGAATTGGCGGGGACCCTGTAAACGGCACAAACTTCATTGATGTGCTAAAAGCATTTAACGAAGATCCGGAAACATATGCCGTCATTATGATTGGTGAAATAGGGGGTACAGCGGAAGAAGAAGCAGCTGAATGGATTAAAGCAAACATGACAAAACCAGTCGTAGGATTTATCGGCGGACAAACAGCACCTCCAGGAAAACGCATGGGACATGCGGGCGCAATTATTTCCGGAGGTAAAGGAACAGCAGCGGAAAAAATTAAGAAAATGAATGAATGTGGTATTAAAGTCGCAGATACTCCTTCCGTCATTGGTGAGACGTTAATCTCAGTTTTAAAAGAAAAAGGTTTATATGAAAAATGTAAAACTCATTAAAACAAAAGGAGTAGCCTCAAGGCTATTCCTTCTTTATAGAATTGAGGTGAGGGCTATTAATCCTAGAAATTTATTAATAAAACTCGCTCATTGCAAAGGTGCGGCAAAGAGAAGAATCGTTCAGCTTTTTGAACAGGAAGGCATGTATGAAGAAGCTCTGCATCTAACGCCTCAAACATTAGCCACCCGTCTGTTTATTCCTCCTAAAAACTATTCAACGTTTATAGAAGATTACCAATCCATTTCAACGGAGAGCCTGCTAAACTATTATAAAAACAGGAATATCCACCTGATTACAATCATTGATTCCCATTATCCAACGTATTTAAAGCATATTTTTGATCCGCCTCCCGTTTTATTTTGCCAAGGGGATATTAGTCTATTAAAAAATATCCGAAATTTAAGCGTTGTCGGAACCCGTCATGCAACGAAATATGGCTGCGACCTTGTTCAATATTTTGTTACGCATTTGGCGAAGCAAAAATTTACGATAATCAGCGGGCTTGCCCTCGGTATTGATGCGAAAGCCCATTGGACGGCCATTGAGGAGAATTCGAAAACAATTGCCGTAATCGCTGGTGGATTTGATCATATTTATCCGAAGGAAAACATGGAGCTGGCTAAAATCATCCAAAAGGAGCATCTTCTCCTCTCTGAGCATCCTCCATATAAAAGACCGGAAAAATGGATGTTTCCAATGCGAAATAGAATTATTAGCGGATTAAGCTTAGGAACCTTTGTTGCTCAAGCTTCCAAACGAAGCGGTTCTCTTATCACTGCCCAGCATGCTTTGGAACAAGGGAGAATCGTTTTTTCACCCCCGGTGCCATTATTTGATCCATTATTTCAAGGGAATATACAATTGTTAAAGGAAGGGGCAGCGCTTGCCCTGTCACCTGATGAGATTATAGAAGAATTAAAGCCGATGTATGAAGAAAAATAATTTTTTTGCGTCTAAAGGCGGAAGCTGATGAATACTGTTTGACAAAATGCATTGGAATATTTAATAATAGTGAAGATTATTTTAACAGTTGAATGATCAACAATCATTTTCATAAACTGATGCATAAAAAGAGAGAAAACCTCTTAAGGAGGAAAAATGAATGTCGGACTACTTAGTCATTGTGGAGTCGCCAGCAAAGGCGAAAACAATTGAAAAGTATTTAGGAAAAAAATATACCGTGAAGGCTTCAATGGGCCATGTTCGGGACTTGCCTAAAAGTCAAATGGGAGTTGACATAGAGCACAATTTTCAACCAAAATACATCACGATAAGAGGGAAAGGGCCGGTTCTGAAAGAGCTCAAGAACGCTGCTAAAAAGGCGAAAAAAGTTTTTCTTGCAGCCGACCCGGACAGAGAGGGAGAGGCGATTGCGTGGCATTTAGCGCAAAGCTTAGATATTGATATCCAATCCGATTGCCGCGTTGTGTTCAATGAAATTACAAAAGATGCGATCAAAGATTCTTTTAAATCGCCAAGAGCTATTAACATGGATTTAGTTGATGCCCAGCAGGCAAGAAGGGTATTAGACAGGCTGGTCGGCTACAATATCAGCCCGATCCTTTGGAAAAAGGTAAAGAAGGGTTTAAGTGCCGGGAGAGTTCAATCTGTTGCAGTCCGTCTAATTATCGATCGTGAAAATGAAATTAAACATTTCAAGCCTGAGGAATATTGGACGATTAACGGAGACTTTCTTAAAGGAACGGAGTCGTTTGAAGCTGCTTTTTGGGGTGTTGAAGGCAAAAAAAAGGATTTGAAAACAGAAGAAGATGTAAAACAGGTGCTCCAAAAAGTTATTGGAAATGAGTTTACTGTAACGAAAGTAACAAAAAAAGAACGGAGAAGAAATCCTGCACCTCCATTTACTACTTCCTCTTTACAGCAGGAAGCTGCAAGGAAACTCAATTTCCGTGCGAAGAAAACGATGATGGTAGCACAACAGCTGTATGAAGGAATAGACCTCGGCAAGGAAGGCACTGTCGGATTGATTACTTATATGCGTACCGATTCCACGCGAATTTCAGACACAGCGAAATCGGAGGCAATCAGTTATATTGAAAAGATGTTTGGCAGTGAATATGCGCAAGCCAAAACGAGAGGAAGTCAGAAATCAGGCAATGTTCAGGATGCTCACGAAGCGATACGGCCGACCAGCGCTTTTCGAAATCCGGATGGAATAAAAGACTTTTTAACAAAAGACCAATATAAATTATACAAACTGATTTGGGAACGATTTATCGCGAGCCAAATGTCGCCGGCTGTCATGGATACGATGAGCGTTGATTTGGAGAACAATGGTGTTATGTTCCGTGCAAACGGTTCAAAAATCAAATTCCATGGTTTTATGAAAGTATATGTAGAAGGGACGGACGATCAAGAAGAAGATAAAAGCAATCGTCTTTTGCCTGATCTTCAGGAAGGGGATAAAATCTTTTCAAAAGATTTAAAACCGGAGCAGCACTTTACACAGCCGCCTCCAAGGTATACGGAAGCGAGGCTTGTCAAAACGCTGGAGGAATTAGGCATAGGACGTCCTTCTACATATGCACCGACGCTCGATACCATTCAAAGAAGAGGGTATGTTGCGCTTGAAAACAAACGATTTGTCCCAACAGAACTTGGCCAAATTGTCCACGAGCTGATGATGGAATTTTTCCCTGAAATTTTGGATGTGGAATTTACTGCGAAAATGGAGCATGATTTAGATGATATTGAAGAAGGAAAAGTAAATTGGGTAAAAATTATTGATGAATTTTATCATGATTTTTCAAAGAATGTTAAAAAAGCCGAAAATGAAATGGAAAAGGTAGAAATAAAAGATGAATATGCCGGTGTAAAGTGTGAAAAATGCGGAAGCGAAATGGTTTACAAAATGGGAAGGTACGGAAAATTTTTGGCTTGCTCCAATTTTCCAGACTGCCGCAATACAAAACCGATTTTAAAAGAAATCGGTTTGAAATGTCCGAAATGCCATGAGGGAAATATTGTGGAGAGAAAGTCGAAGAGACGCCGCGTATTTTATGGATGTGACCGTTACCCAGAGTGCGATTTTATTTCTTGGGAAAAGCCGGTTGAAAGAAAATGTCCGAAATGTGGAGAAATTTTGGTAGAAAAACGTTTGAAAAAAGGTGTTCAAGTGCAATGTTCTTCTTGCGACTATAAAGAAGAACCGCAGCGTTAACAAATATCTTCTCTTTGGTGAGCAATGTAAAGCTCACCTTCTTCATGGAGATATTTCGGCAGCTTTTTCACGAAAACACAACAAGAAGAGAGCTTTTATAAAGACGGAGGAGTGCTAAAATGAACAATCAAGTTGTCAACGTTATCGGTGCTGGGCTAGCTGGAAGCGAAGCGGCATGGCAAATTGCCAAAAGAGGAATTCAAGTTCGCTTGTACGAAATGCGTCCAAAAAAGCAAACTCCAGCCCATCATACGGATAAATTTGCTGAACTGGTCTGCTCTAATTCGTTGAGAGCCAATTCTTTGACAAATGCAGTCGGAGTATTGAAAGAAGAAATGAGAATGTGTGACTCCGTAATTATTTCGGCTGCTGATCAATGTTCCGTTCCGGCTGGGGGTGCACTTGCCGTTGATCGCCACGAATTTGCGGATATCGTCACTAAACGGGTGAAAGAACATCCCAATATTACCGTCTTTCACGAAGAAGTGACGGACATTCCAGAAGGGCCGACGGTAATAGCGACAGGACCTTTAACTTCAGAAGCATTATCGGAAGCATTAAAAAAGCTTACTGGCGAGGAATATTTATATTTTTACGACGCAGCCGCACCGATAATTGAAAAAGACAGCATTGATATGGAAAAAGTATATTTGAAATCAAGATACGACAAAGGGGAGGCTGCATATTTAAACTGTCCGATGACAGAGGAAGAGTTCGAGCGCTTTTATGAGGCATTAATCAGCGCGGAAACTGTTCCTCTAAAAGAATTTGAGAAAGAAATCTTTTTTGAAGGATGCATGCCGATTGAAGTCATGGCAAAGAGAGGAAAGAAAACGCTTCTTTTCGGACCGATGAAGCCTGTCGGCTTGGAGCATCCCGAAACAGGAAAGCGTCCTTTTGCCGTCGTCCAGCTGCGGCAGGATAATGCGGCAGGGACTTTGTATAATATCGTCGGCTTCCAAACTCATCTAAAATGGGGTCCGCAAAAGGAAATCATTCAGATGATTCCGGGGCTTGAAAAGGCGGAAATTGTCAGATATGGAGTGATGCATCGAAATACGTTTATCAATTCCCCGAAACTGCTTAGACCAACTTATCAATATAAAGGGCGCGAGGATTTGTTTTTCGCCGGACAAATGACTGGCGTAGAAGGCTATGTTGAGTCAGCTGCTTCCGGATTAATAGCAGGCATTAATGCGGCATGCCTCGTTTTGGGAAAGGAATTGATTGAATTTCCTGATGAAACAGCAATGGGAAGCATGGCAAAGTATATTACAACGGCAGATCCGAATAATTTTCAGCCGATGAATGCGAATTTTGGTCTTTTTAAACCGCTTGACACCCACATTAAAGTGAAAAAAGAAAGAAATGAACAATTGGCAAAAAGAGCACTTCAAACTATTCAAAAAATTTCGAAAAAATTATAAAATGGATTGAAAGGGCTACTGCAAATGTGATACGATTTAGTAGCCCTTTGTGAGGTGCTAAGAGTGGAAAATGTTAAGAATTATTTAAATTTATTCATTGAATATTTACAAATTGAAAAAAATTATTCACAATATACAATTGTGAATTATCTGCATGACTTGAATGATTTTTTTTCTTTTATGGAAAAAGAAGGGTTAGAAAGGTTGGATGACGTTCAATATTCAGATATACGTATTTTTTTGACGGATTTAAGCAAAAAGTATTCCAAAACATCCATTTCCCGTAAAATTTCAAGCATTAGAACTTTTTATCATTTTCTTTTGCGGGAAAAATATGTAACGGACAATCCTTTTTCTTTAGTGTCACTTCCGAAGCAAAAAAAAGCGATCCCTAGATTTTTATTTGATGAGGAGCTGGAAATGCTGTTTTCCATTTCCGACCTGAATGATCCGCTCGGGCAGCGGAATCAATTGATTTTGGAATTTTTATATGGAACAGGAATCCGTGTAAGCGAATTATGCCAAATTCGCCTTGAAGACCTGGATTTTTCCATTGAGACCATTTTAGTAAATGGAAAAGGAAACAAACAGCGCTATGTGCCTTTCGGAAGCTATGCACGTCAGGCAGCGGAACGATATATCCATGATGGCAGAAGCAAGCTGATGAAAAATCAGTCCGGACAGGATCATCGCTTTTTGTTTGTAAACCATCGGGGAAAGCCTTTAACAGCAAGGGGAGTTCGGTATATATTAAAACAGCTGATAGATGCTTCAGCAAAAAATCTGCATCTTCATCCGCATATGTTTAGGCATACTTTTGCGACTCACCTCTTAAATGCTGGAGCTGACTTAAGAAGTGTTCAAGAACTTTTGGGCCATGTTCATTTATCATCAACGCAAATTTATACCCATGTGTCAAAAGACCATTTGAAAAATGTTTATATGGCCTACCATCCACGGGCAAAAGATTCTTAAAGGGAGGCTTGCAATTGTCAACATTTCATGCGACAACGATTTTTGCCATTCGCCATAAAGGACAATGCGCGATGGCAGGTGATGGACAAGTAACACTTGGCAATCAAGTTGTGATGAAGCATACAGCACGAAAGGTCCGAAAAATTTATAATGGAAAAGTGCTTGCTGGATTTGCGGGATCTGTTGCTGATGCGTTTACGCTGTTTGAAAAGTTTGAAGGCAGCCTGGAAGAGTATAACGGCAATTTGGCAAGAGCGGCTGTGGAAATGGCAAAAGAGTGGCGAAGCGACAAAGTATTAAGACAATTAGAAGCAATGTTAATTGTGATGGATGCCCAAAAGCTTCTGCTCCTTTCTGGGACGGGTGAAGTAATCGAACCGGATGATGGCATTTTAGCTATCGGCTCAGGGGGAAATTATGCCCTTGCTGCAGGACGTGCATTGAAACAATATGCCGGTGAACAAATGTCTGCCAAAGAAATCGCTAAATCCGCTCTAGAAATAGCAGCAAATATTTGCGTTTTTACGAACAATAACATTATCGTTGAGGAACTTTAGAAAGGAGGGAGGCGAATGAAAAAAATGCAATTATCTCCGAAACAAATTGTTGAACGATTAGACCAATACATAGTCGGTCAGGAAGAAGCGAAAAAAGCGGTTGCTGTTGCGTTAAGAAATCGATACCGGAGAAGCTTATTGGATGAAAAAATTCGCGATGAAGTGGTTCCGAAAAACATTTTAATGATTGGTCCGACTGGGGTTGGAAAAACTGAAATTGCTAGGAGAATTGCAAAGCTCGTCGGCGCGCCCTTTGTAAAGGTTGAGGCAACAAAATTTACAGAAGTAGGGTATGTCGGGCGAGATGTGGAATCGATGGTCCGCGATTTAGTGGAAACTTCCGTCCGGCTTGTGAAGGAAGAAAAAATGCAGGAAGTAAGAGCACAAGCGGAAGAAAACGCCAATCGCAGGCTGATCGAGCTCCTCGTTCCGAGTAAGAAAAAACAGGCTGCTTACAAAAATCCTTTAGAAATGCTTTTCGGAGGAAATCAACAAACAAATTCGTTCGAAACGCAGGGAGAAAATGAACAGGATCTAAAGGAGAAGCGGAGAGAAATCGCCCGCAAATTAGCAGCAGGCGAACTGGAAGACCATTTTGTTACGGTTGAAATTGAGGAACAGCAGCCCTCTATGTTCGATCTCCTGCAAGGGACAGGGATGGAGCAGATGGGCTTTAATATGCAGGATGCTTTGAACAGTCTTCTTCCAAAAAGGAAGAAAAAAAGAAAGCTTACTGTGAAAAACGCCCGAAAGGTTTTGACGAATGAAGAAGCAGCAAAACTGATTGATATGGACGAAGTGACACAGCTTGCCATTGAACGCGCGGAACAATCAGGCATCATTTTTATCGATGAAATCGACAAAATCGCCAAAAACGGCCACAACAGTTCTGGTGCTGATGTTTCCCGCGAAGGTGTGCAAAGAGATATACTTCCAATCGTGGAAGGATCTGCAGTTGTAACAAAATATGGCACCGTAAAAACCGACCATATACTCTTTATTGCAGCTGGTGCTTTTCACATGGCGAAGCCATCGGATTTAATCCCTGAATTGCAAGGGCGTTTTCCGATTCGCGTGGAATTGAAAAAGCTAACGGCAGATGATTTTGTCCGAATTTTAATTGAACCGGATAATGCTTTATTAAAACAATATGAAGCATTATTGGAGACGGAAGGTATAAAATTAGAATTTTCTGACGAAGCTATTCGTAAAATTGCTGAAATTGCTTACCAAGTGAACCAAGATACAGATAATATTGGGGCAAGAAGGCTTCATACCATTTTAGAAAAACTGCTGGAAGACTTGTTGTTTGAAGCGCCGGATATAAATTTAGAAAAGGTTGTGATTACACCGAACTATGTGGAAGAAAAATTAAATAAAATTGTTCAAAACAAAGATTTAAGTCAATTTATTTTATAAAAAGATGAAATTTTTTAGGAGGATTTGAGATCATGGAGTTATTAGAAAAAACAAGAAAAATTAATGCGATGCTGCAAAAGGCGGCAGGAAAACCTGTTAATTTTAAAGAAATGGCGGAAACATTAAGTGAAGTCATTGAGGCAAATATTTTTGTGCTCAGCCGCCGAGGAAAAGTATTAGGCTTCGGCTTGAACAAGCAAATAGATAATGACCGCATGAAAAAAATGCTGGAGGAAAGAAAATTTCCTGAAGAGTATACGAAAAGTTTATTTAATATTACCGAAACGTCACCAAATTTAGATGTATATAGCGAATATACTGCATTTCCTGTTGAGAACCGCGAGCTCTTTAAAAACGGATATACGACCATTGTACCGATCATCGGAGGCGGAGACCGCTTAGGAACCCTTATATTATCTAGACTGGGAACCCAATTTAATGATGATGACCTAATATTGGCTGAATACGGGGCAACTGTTGTTGGAATGGAGATTTTAAGAGAAAAAGCCGAGGAAATTGAAGAGGAAGCGAGAAGCAAAGCGGTTGTCCAAATGGCAATCAGCTCTTTATCATACAGCGAACTCGAAGCGATCGAACACATTTTTGAAGAATTAAGCGGCACAGAGGGATTGCTAGTTGCAAGCAAAATTGCTGACCGCGTCGGCATTACCAGATCTGTGATCGTCAATGCGCTTCGCAAGTTAGAAAGCGCTGGAGTCATTGAATCTCGTTCTCTTGGTATGAAAGGCACATATATTAAAGTGTTAAACAACAAATTTTTAGTTGAACTAGAAAAATTAAAAAACCATTAAAAGAAAGCTGCTCTAAAGGTTTGTTTATCAAACCTTTTGAAGCAGCTTTTTATAAATGTTTTCTACAAATTTCTTCTTGAAAATCGGCTGATTTGTCTAATTTCAAAAAGTTCTAACCTCCTACTCATCCCTCTGAAAAAGCTGCAGAATCAAATTCCAATGTTAAAAAAGTGATAGTCATTTAGAACTAGAAAAAAAATAATCGCAATGTACGACGATTTTTTACAAATTATACATAGACTTTAAGCTGTTTCTTTTTTAAAATAATATTTATAAATTAGCAAAATTCGACATTTTTACTTCTTATTTCTTTTGCAATACAAGATCATCATACTTTTGGAGGGAGCAATGAAAATATTTTCTAATTCAATAGCCAATTTGGAGCAGGCAATTCGAATTTCTTCCTTAAACGGAAAAGTTATAGCCAATAATATTGCAAATGTGGACACTCCAGGGTATAAAGCGAAAACAGTTAATTTTAAAAACGTTTTGGATCAACAAATAAAACTGGATGCATATCGGACCAATCCGCGTCATCTTCCATTTGTGGGCAGCGAAAGCACATCGATTGTGGAAACGAGGACAAACAGTGCTTATCAGCATAATGGGAATAATGTCGACATTGATCAAGAAATGGCAAAGCTTGCGGAAAATCAAATTTTCTACAATGCATTGATTGACAGATTGAATGGCAAATTTAATTCATTAAAAACAGTAATAAAAGGTGGTCGTACATAATGGGGATTTTTCAGTCTTTAAACATTTCCGCATCAGCTTTAACAGCTCAGCGGCTGAGAATGGATGTCATTTCATCGAATATGGCAAACATGGAGACGACTAGAGCTGAATATGTGGACGGGCAATGGCAGCCTTACCGCCGGAAAATGGTTGTAACAGCAGAGGATACAAAACCTTTCTCAGCTTTTCTGAATCAAGAGCTGAACGGCGTTGGAAACGGCGTGAGAGTTCAAGCCATTGTTGAGGACGAGACGCCTTTTAAAATCGTTTATGATCCCGACCATCCTGATGCAGACGAAAATGGCTATGTTTCTTTGCCAAATGTAGATCCTTTAAAAGAAATGGTCGACTTGATCAGCAGCACGCGCTCATATGAAGCAAATGTTACAAGCTTTAATGCATCGAAAAACATGCTGCTGAAAGCATTGGAAATAGGGAAATAGAATAGGAGTGATGTAAATGATTGAGCAAATTTCTTTTCCGACTCAATCGATTCAGCTTGAAAACCGAGCACAAAGTACGGAAAATTCTGGGAAATCATCCTTTTCAGATATGTTGAAAAAATCGCTGGAAGCTGTCAATGAAGCTCAATTAAATTCCGATCGGCTGACAAATGCTCTTGCAGCAGGACAAAATGTAGAGCTTCATGATGTCATGATCGCAGCACAAAAAGCGAGCATTTTACTTGAAGCAACTGTTGAATTCAGGAATAAAGTCATTGAAGCTTATCAAGAAGTGATGAGAATGCAAATATAATTAGTCTATTTAGAAATGGAATGTCATTATCGGGGGATCAGAAAGAATGAATCAAAAACTACTGCAAATAAAGGATACAATTTTGTCATTTTGGAGGCAAAGGACAAAATGGCAAAAAGCCCTCATCATCGGAGGCGCATCGCTCATCATCATTGCCATTATCGTTTCGTCAATAGTTTTGTCAAAACCGAAAATGATACCGCTATATACGAATTTATCATTGGAAGAAGCTGGCCGAATCAAAGAAACCCTCGATAACAAAGGGATTCAATCGGAAATAGCCGATAACGGAACAACTATTAAAGTGCCAGAAAGCGAAGCAAATGCACTGAAAGTGGAACTTGCTGCTGAAGGTATTCCTGAAAGCGGAAATATCGATTATTCGTATTTTGGACAAAATATCGGTTTTGGCATGACAGATAATGAATTTGATGTATTAAAATTAAAAGCTACACAAACAGAACTGGCCAATTTAATTAAAGAAATCGAAGGCGTAAAAAACGCTAAAGTGATGGTCAATTTACCTAAAGAAACGGTATTCGTCGGCGAGGACGCAGGAGAAGCATCAGCTTCCATTGTTTTAAATTTGGAGCCGGGTTACAAGCTTGATCAATCGCAAGTGAACGCACTCTATCACCTTGTTTCCAAGAGCGTGCCGAATTTACCGGTTGAAAACATTGTTATAATGGACCAAAATTTTGATTATTATGATTTGAAACAAGAGGATACACCTGGCACTAATTTTGCTTCCCAGCTTGAAATCAAATCGGAAATTGAAAAAAATATTCAACGGCAAGTTCAAAGAATGCTGGGTACGATGATGGGCCAAGACAAAGTGGTTGTCAACGTATCAGCTGATATTGATTTTACCCAGGAAAAGCGGGAAGAAAACTTAGTGGAGCCAGTTGATGAAGAGAACAATGAAGGAATTGCCATCAGTGCAGAACGGATTACGGAAACATACACAGGTACTGGGGCGCAAGCTGCCGGCGTTGCTGGAACAGGTCAAACAGATGTCCCGAATACATATCAACAGGCTGCCGGTGCAAACGGAGAAGGAGAATATGAAAAAATTGAAGACCGAATCAATTATGAGGTAAACCGGATCAAACGGGAAATTGTTGAAAGTCCATATAAAATTAGAGATCTGGGCATTCAAGTCATGGTTGAGCCCCCGAATCCGGAAAATCCAAATTCGTTGCCGCAGCAGAGTGTAGATGATATTGAACAAATTTTATCAACAATTGTTCGGACAAGCATCTATGAAGATCCGGAGGCCGAGCCGTTAACGGATCAAGACATTGAAGATAAAATTGTAGTTTCTGTTCAGCCGTTTTCAGGCAAAATAAATGCGGATGATTTGGAGGAGCCATCATCATTCCCAATTTGGGGCTATGTGTTAATTGGAGCAGGCATTCTGCTTCTTGGATTGTTATTCCTATGGTGGTGGAAAAGACGGAGAGACGAAGAAGATGAATATGAAGATGATGAATTTGACGAAATAGAAGAAGTGGTACCGCAGCCTGTGCAAGAAGAAGAATCTGTCGAGCAAACGAAAGCAAATGAGCAGCGTAGGAAGCTTGAGGAGCTTGCCAAAGAGAAGCCTGACGAATTCGCTAAACTATTGCGCACTTGGCTCTATGAAGACTAGGGGGAAATGACATATGAAAAAGTTAAACGGTAGGCAAAAGGCTGCTATTTTATTGATCTCCTTAGGTCCGGAAGCTTCTGCTTCCGTTTATAAACACCTCACGGAAGAAGAAATTGAAAAGCTTACATTAGAAATATCGAGTGTACGGAAAGTGGATTCGCAAAAAAAAGAAGAAGTGATCGAAGAGTTTCATCAAATCGCCCTTGCGCAAGATTATATTGCCCAAGGGGGGATCCAATATGCGAAAGAGGTGCTTGAGAAAGCATTAGGAGGGGAAAAGGCAAGTGAAATAATCAGAAGGCTGACATCTTCTCTTCAAGTACGGCCGTTTGATTTTGTTAGAAAAGCAGATCCGGCTCAAATTTTAAACTTTATACAAAACGAGCATCCGCAAACGATCGCTTTAGTTTTGTCTTATCTGGATGCCAAGCAGTCGGGACAAATTTTATCGAGCTTGCCTCAGGAAGTTCAAGCGGATATTGCAAGAAGAATCGCCATTATGGACCGCACATCCCCTGAAGTAATTAATGAAGTTGAACAAGTTTTAGAGAAGAAACTTTCTTCTACTGTAACGGAAGATTTCACAGAAACGGGTGGAATCGAAACAGTAGTGGAAGTGTTAAACGGTGTCGACCGCTCGACAGAACGAACGATACTGGAAGCACTAGAAGTGCAGGACCCCGAGCTTGCCGAAGAAATCAAAAAGCGGATGTTTGTATTTGAAGATATTGTTACCTTGGATAACCGCGCCATTCAGCGCGTCATTCGCGAAGTGGATAATAATGATCTCATGTTGGCGTTAAAGGTTGCGTCGGATGAAGTGAAAGAAATTGTCTTTAAAAATATGTCAACTAGAATGGCGGAAACATTCAAGGAGGAAATGAATTACATGGGTCCTGTTCGGCTTCGTGATGTAGAAGAAGCGCAATCAAGAATTGTTGAAGTGATAAGAAGATTAGAGGATGCTGGCGAAATTGTGATCGCTCGAGGACAAGGAGATGAAATCATTGTCTAGAGTCATAAAATCCGGCCATGCTTGGTCATTGCACAAGCCGCACAAATTGACGATCAGAACGATCCAAATTCAGGAAGAGTTCGCCGCTTCCGATCAAAAAGAGAACACACAGCGCTCACAGTTCCTTGAGGCAGCCCATTTGGAAGCAGAGAAAATTTTAGAAAAAGCTGAAGAAGAAAAAACGCGATTGCTTAAGGAGATCGAAAAAGAAAGGGAAGCTTGGCAGGAAGAAAAGGCGCGCCTAATAGAAGAAGCAAGAAAAGAAGGGTATCAAGACGGTTTTGAAAAAGGGAAAAAAGATGGACTTCAAGAGTATGAAAATGTGATTGAATCTGCCAGACAGGTAGTCCAGCTTTCCAAAAAAGATTATGAGAAAAAAATAGAAGCTTCCGAGGAAACCATTATTGAAATTGCTGTAAAAGTAGCGGAAAAAATTATTGCAGCCAACCTAAAGCGAGAGCCTGAACTGTTTACTGGATTGGTTCGCGAAGTGATTTGTGAAGTAAAGGAATATCCAGAAGTCAAAATATACGTTCACCCTGACAAATATGAATTTATGCTTGAACAAAAAGAAGAATTAATGGAACTATTTACAACCAAAACAGAGCTCTATATTTTTCCAGATGTAAATTTGCCCGAAAACGGAATTTGTGTGGAATCGCCATTTGGAAAAATTGATGCGAGCATTGATACACAGCTGGAGCAATTAAAAAGCAAGCTGTTAAATCTTGTCAGGGAGGATTGAAGCGATTGAAACTAGCTCAATTGATCGACCATATAGATCGGCTGGACTCTTATAAGAGATATGGAAAAGTGAAAAAAGTAGTCGGACTCATGATTGAATCACGCGGACCTGAATGCTCCATCGGTGATGTTTGCTATGTACATGTAGGGAAAAATGAAAAAACGCTGGCAGAAGTTGTCGGATTCAAAGAAGAAAATATTCTATTAATGCCGTTTACAAAGGTCAACCAAATTGCACCTGGCTGTGTCGTGGAAGCAACAGGCTCGCCCCTGAAAATAAAGTCGGGAATCAGCCTGATCGGAAAAGTATTAGATGCATTTGGCCATCCTATGGATGGATCCAATCTTCCAAAAGGTTTAACGACTATTCTGTCTGAAAATGAGCCGCCGAACCCGTTAACCCGGCCGCCGATCATCCAAAAAATTGAAGTGGGTGTGAAAGCAATTGACGGTTTTTTAACGATTGGGAAAGGTCAGCGGGTAGGTATTTTTGCAGGAAGCGGCGTTGGAAAAAGTACTTTGCTCGGAATGATCGCAAGAAGCTCAGGAGCAGATATAAATGTGATTGCCTTAATAGGTGAAAGGGGAAGAGAAGTTCGAGAATTTATTGAGAGAGATTTAGGCGAAGAAGGGCTAAAGCGGACGATTATTGTGGCGGCAACCTCCGATCAGCCGGCTTTAATGAGAATTAAAGCTGCCTATTCTGCAACGGCGATTGCAGAATATTTTCGAGATAAAGGATATAATGTCATGTTTATGATGGATTCAGTCACGAGAGTAGCGATTGCGCAAAGGGAAATTGGACTGGCTGTTGGGGAACCGCCGACGACAAAAGGATACACCCCTTCAGTGTTCGCCATGCTTCCTCGACTTTTAGAAAGAACAGGAAATAATGAAAAGGGTTCGATCACAGCCATTTATACTGTCTTAGTTGATGGCGATGATATGAACGAACCGATAGCGGATACTGTGAGAGGAATTTTGGACGGGCACATTGTGCTCGATCGCGAGTTGGCGAATAGAGGACATTTTCCTGCAATTAATATTTTAAAAAGCGTCAGCCGCCTTATGAACCATATTGTCGAACCGGCGCATCTGGAAGCTGCGAACAAACTGAAAGCATTGTACTCTACATATACCGAGTCAGAAGATTTAATTAAGATCGGCGCATATAAAAGAGGCTCTTCAAAAGAAATGGATCAAGCAATGGATTATTATCCGAAAATAAACGGATTTCTTCAGCAGCATATGAATGAAAAAATAACATTTGAGGAAAGCGTACAGCAATTAATTTCGCTACTTGAAGAAGGTGACAAGACATGACATACCATTTCCGCTATCAAAAAATATTGGATGTAAAGGAAAATGAGAAACGAAAATCATCAAAAGAATATGAAGATTCCGTTGAAAATTTTAAAAAAGTTGCAACAAAGCTGTACACATTTTTAAAGCAAAAAGAGGAGTTCGTAAAGCTTCAAGAAGAAAAATTGAACAAAGGGATGTCCGTTCAAGAAATTAAGCAGTATCAACAGTTTGTTCAAAATTTGGAAAAAACAATTGAGCATTACCAGCAGCTTGTCATTTATTCTCGTAATGCGATGAATGAAAAACAGTCGATTTTGATGCAAAAACATATAGAAGTAAAGCAATATGAAAAAATAAAAGAAAAAGATTACAAGAAATTTATGGAGCTAAGGAAACGAGAAGAAGGAAAAATGATGGATGAAATATCAATCATTACATATTCGTTTCATAGAAATTAGGTGGAAATGATGGCGAAAAAAGAAAAGAAACGAGGCGGTTTAAAAACTTTCTTGACCATATTTTTATCACTTTTTAGTCTTGGGCTTGTCGCCGTAATCGTCATGTTTTTTCTCGGCATTCTGCCGGCCCAAAATATTCCGATTATTTCGGACTTAGCGCAAGGAGGTCAGAAGCAAGAAAATCTTGAAAGGCTGAACGAGCAGCTGGAAAAAGAGCAAGAAGAGCTCAAGCAAAAGATTGAAGAGCAGGAAAGCACAATCAATCAGCTGCAAGAACAGCTGAAAAGCAAGGATGAAGAAATACAAGAGCTGACACAGCAAATCAACTCATTGGAAAACGCAGCTCAAACCAATCCGCAAAAAAATCAACAACAAGCCGTTGATATTGCGAAAGTATATGGAGAAATGTCAAGTAAAAAAGCAGCTGCCATCATTACAGAGCTTTCTGATGATGAAGCAATCAGCATACTATCATCTTTAAAAAAAGCCGTGCTTGCTAGAATTTTAGAAAAAATGACTCCCCAAGACGCTGCCAAATATACGAAGTTGTTATCCGAGCAATCAGCAGCTCAATCTGAACAACCAGCAGCCGAATCTGTACCATCAGCAACTGAAGAGGCAGCTGCTCAATAAATAACTTACATGACATTCTGATCATATTACAGGAGGTGAACAAATGGATGCCATTAAATTGCAGTTTTTCCAATTGAACACGCGAAACATACAATCAACAAACGGAGAAGAAAAAAAGGAAGAGTCAACTTTTCAAACGTTTTTTGATCAGCTTGTGAACATGAAGCCAGCCGATCAGGTGAAAGGAAATGAACCGCAAAAATTTGAAATCGAAACAACTATCTTAGAAGAGTTGAAAAATGCGATCAAAAATTGGCTCTCTCTTGACATTTTGTACGATCAGGAAACAGACGCTCAAGACAAACAGGAGAGAGAAGACAGCAGTTTATCTTCTGTCAGCCAACCTTCTTCTGAAAAGTTGGAATTGACATTTGCGAGCAATATGGAACTGAATGTTGATCATACGGAGCAAAGTCCGGAAAAAACTGTACTTTTTCAGCAAATCACTGCTATTTTAGCTTATTTACAACGAAATGAGCCGAGCGAGTTTATTCGAATGCTCGAAGTTTTTGAAACCATTACTAGAAAGTATGGCGATCTAGGCAGCACGATGCTTCAAAATATTTTAACAGCTGTTCGGATTGGACAATATGAGAATCACAGTGCTACCATAGCTGACATATTGCCTAATGATCTAGAAACATCAGAGCCGCTTCATTTTATACAACAAATGGACACGAATAAGAAACCATTTGTGCAGCGTGAGGAAATATTGGCAAGAACACATCCTCTAATGGAGTTTGTTCAACAAGAGAGCCGTGCTGAACAAAAAAGTGTTGGAAATTTCCTAACGGGCCAAACGAAGGATACGTTTGAGTTGACTCTTACATCATACATAAACAAATTTGGCTCAGAAAATCCGGCTTCGCAAATTGATTCTGAACTGAGTATAGACGTCCAAGAGGAATTTTTTCAAAAGTTAAAAGACGTAATAAAAACAAGTCGATTTGGCCAGCTTCCCAATGGCGCACAAAAATTGACGATACGACTCACTCCGGAGCATTTAGGGACCATTACCATTCAATTAATAAAAGATGGCGACCAAATGAGCGCCAAAATTAAGACATCGACTCAATCAGCGAAAGAATTGTTAGAGCATAGTATTCAGCAGTTAAAGCATTCGCTGCCGAATGTAACATTGCAAATTGACCGCTTTGATATTTTTGACGAAGAGCATTATTTCTTTCAAGAAAAAAGAGGACGTGGCAATTCGCAGCAACATAACGGGGAAGATCAAGAAAAGCATCAAAATGAACAGCAGAACGACCAAACTTTTATGGAAAAATTAAAAGAGTATGTAAATGCCATTATATAGGAGGTTCTTATGAGCGGAATTTCCATCGACAGCTATTTGTTATCGACCTATACAGAAAACAAAGCAAGGGAAGCTAAGTCAACTCTTGGAAAAGATGATTTTTTGAAGTTATTGATTACCCAATTGCAATATCAGGATCCGCTAAATCCAATGGAAGATAAAGAGTTTATTGCCCAAATGGCGAATTTCTCAACATTGGAACAAATAACAAACATGAATAAATCGCTTGAAGCCTTTTTAAAATCGGATGCACTCATCAAATATTCGCAGCTCATCGGCAAATCGGTAGAATACTCAAAAGAAGGTGAGCAAAAGCAGAGCATTGTCAAAAGCGTGCGGATGAATGGAGATACAGTCATCATTGCGCTTGCCAACGGCGATGAAGTGGAAAGCTCAAGTATTACGAAAGTATCCGAAGCTGGAGAAAACGATTCATCTGATCAGGAAGGATAATAATATTAACATTTTAAAGAAAGGGAGAGGTTCATATGTTGCGTTCCATGTATTCTGGTATTAGCGGAATGAAAAATTTCCAATTAAAATTGGATGTCATTGGCAACAATATCGCGAATGTCAACACGTACGGCTTCAAAAAAGGACGTGTCACTTTTAAAGAATTAGTCAACCAGCAAATTTCAGGCGCTAGCGCCGCTGTAAATGGACGAGGAGGTATAAATCCAGCACAGGTAGGATTGGGTGCGGCAATCGGAACAATCGACACTGTTCATACATCTGGACCAACTCAATCAACGGGAAGACTTCTTGATGTAGCGATCAGCGGAGACGGTTTTTTTCCTGTCGGAGTGATTACCGATTTAACGAGAGTCAACATTGATTACGCAGGGCAATTTGGAGACAATAAAATTTTGGGTGCCATTGATAGAGCAATTGATTTAGCATACACCCGCGCTGGAAACTTTTATTTGGATGCAAACGGATATTTAGTAACTGGCGAAGGGCTTTACTTAATTGGCGAAACAGGTGAAAAAATTCCTCCGACAGATCAAGGAATTCAAAAAGCAAATGCAGCGCTTCAGCAAATCACGTCTTTCAATACACCTTATAAAAATATGTATGAATCGTTGAGAGACATTTCAAAAAGAGCGAATGCATTGATGGAAGCTTATGAAGCATATAATGATGCGGTGGAAATATGGGAAAAAGACGGACGACAAAACCCATCACCTTTATACACCTCTATGCAAAATGCACGTAATGCTTTAATTGATATATGGACAGAGTTTAATGCAGCCATTACAAACCCAACGTCAGGGTTTGGGAATATTCGAAACCAGTTTGAAACGGCAATCGGACAATTAAATAATTCTATTAATAATTTTAACAATACACCGCCATATACTGACGTCATTACAACAATCACGAATCCGATTCTGCCGATTACAGCGGGGGATTATCCGCAAAATCCGTCAACAGCTATCCCGTTAGGTTCAAGTGCTGACACGAATACGCTTGATTTAATGACGAAGTTGATCGGGACAATTGAGAATTATAAAGTTGCCCTTAACAATGTTGGGCAAGCAGTCATTAAATACGAAGATATTGCCGAAAGTTTAAAAGAGGCGCAATGGACGGATTCGTTGAGCGGAGAAGCCGGTCTCATCCAAATTCCGCTTTCGGCTAAAAGCTTTAGCATCGGGCCTGATGGAAAGGTTACGTTTATTGATCGAAACGGTCAGTTAAAAGTCGCTGGACAAATCCGGCTTGCGAACTTTCCAAATCCAGAAGGATTAGAAAAAATCGGAAGCAATCTTTTTAGAGAAACGCCTAACTCTGGTTCTATCGACAAAAATGGCAATGGGCTGCAGCTTAACGAACTTTCCGTTCCAGGAGAGGATGGAGCAGGCTCATTGATTAATAGTTCACTAGAAATGTCCAATGTGGACTTGGCGGAAGAATTTACGGAAATGATTGTGGCACAAAGAGGTTTTCAATCAAATACGAAAATCATCACAACTTCTGACGAAATTTTGCAGGAGCTCCTTGGCTTAAAACGTTAATAGGAAGAACGGGGGAGCTTGAAACGTGATCAAATTAACAAAACTGAATGGCGAAGCTTTTTATCTGAATGTGTTGTTAATCGAACGGATTGAATCGTTTCCTGATACGACTATTACGTTAATATCCGGCAAAAAATATATAGTAAAAGATTCACAGACGGAAGTAGTAACAAAAATCAATGAGCTTTATAAACAATTTGGTTTTGGGAAAGCTTTCTATTTCGGGGGACAAGAAAATGAGTAAAAAATTTATAACTGCATTATTAATCGTCATTTCAACCGTTGGAATTGCTGCACTGACTACGTTTGTCGTCATGGAATTTTTTACGAAGGATCCGGTAGAAGCGAAAAACCGCTCCATCGACGAGGTGGTGGAATCGTCATTTGATGTTCCTGAAATTACGACAAACTTAAAAAGTAAAAATATTGTAAGACTTTCTTTCAAAATTGAAGCATCTGACAAAAAAGCGAGAGAAGAATTAGAAAAGAGAGAATTTCAAATAAAAGATATTATTATAACCGAACTGGCAAATATGGAAGCAAAAGATTTGGAAGGGCAAGCTGGAATGGACCGCTTTAAAGATACGATTAAAAAGAAGGTCGATGCGCTTTTACAAGAAGGAGAAGTGAAACAAGTGTACACGACTTCCTTTATCCTTCAATAGACAAAAAAGGGATAAGGAGGTGATGTTCTCATTATGTCAAATGAAATTTTATCGCAAAGTGAAATTGATGCGCTATTATCTGCATTAACGACCGGTGAAATGAATGTTGATGAATTAAAGAAAGAAGAAGAAGCAAAGAAAATAAAAGTTTACGATTTTAAACGTGCTCTTCGTTTTTCAAAAGATCAAATTCGCAGCATTACTCGAGTGCATGAAAATTTCGCAAGGCTTTTAACGACGTATTTTGCTGCGCAATTGCGGACATATGTCCAAATAACCGTCACGTCTGTAGACCAGCTGCCCTATGAAGAGTTTGTCCGTTCCATTCCGAAAATGACGGTTTTAAATGTTTTTGAACTTGGGACACTTGATGGAAGAATTATTATGGAAGTGAACCCAAATATTGCGTACGCAATGATGGATCGGTTAATGGGCGGTTTCGGGGCTTCCATGAATAAGATTGAACAATTAACAGAAATTGAAATGAAAATTATTGCATCCATTTTCGAAAAAACTTTGGAGCACTACCGTGAAGCTTGGAGTACCATTTTGGACATTGAGCCTTGCATGCAGGAATTTGAGGTAAATCCGCAATTTTTGCAAATGGTATCTCCAAATGACACAGTTGTTGTTATTTCCCTTAATACACAAGTGGGAGAAGCGAGCGGAATGATAAACCTTTGTATTCCCCATGTTGTGTTGGAACCAATTATTCCAAAGCTTTCCGTCCATTATTGGATGCAATCAGAAAGGAAAGCCCAAAACTCTGTGGAAACGGAAGTAATCAAAAACCGGATAAAGCTTGCAGAAGTTCCGGTGGTTGCGGAATTAGGGACGTCCGTTGTGACAGTTCAAGAGTTTCTTGAAATGCGAGTGGGGGATATGATCCGTCTTGATCAATCGACCAGCGACCCGTTGGTGATTAAAGTAGGTGACGTCCCTAAATTTTTTGGACAGCCTGGCAAAAAGAACAAGAAGCTGGCCGTTCAAATATTAGGCCACATAGAGAGAGGTGACGAAGCTGATGACTGATAACATGTTGTCACAAGAGGAAATCGATTCTCTATTAAAAGGGGGAAATCAAGAATCAACTGAAACTGACAATCTATTGAATGATATTGAAAAAGATACGATTGGGGAGATAGGAAATATTTCTTTTGGCAGTTCTGCTACCGCTTTATCATCCTTGCTTAATCAAAAAGTAGAAATCACTACTCCGAGCGTGTCAATTATTAATAAGCAAGAACTGGCAAAGGAGTTTCCACATCCATACGTAGCAATAGAAGTAGTTTTTACAGAAGGGCTGTCCGGCAGCAATCTGCTTGTAATTAAACAAAGCGATGCTGCTGTCATTGCTGATTTAATGATTGGCGGGGATGGTTCCAACCCGGATGAATTGGGGGAAATTCAATTAAGTGCTGTCCAGGAAGCGATGAATCAAATGATGGGATCTGCTTCCACATCAATGTCAACCGTTTTAAATAAAAAAATAGATATTTCACCGCCTCGCCTCGAATTATTGAATGTTAAAGAAGGGGAAGGAACCGATGCTATTCCTGATGACGAACTGCTTGTGAAGGTATCCTTCCGATTAACTGTCGGCAATTTAATTGATTCGAATATTATGCAGCTCTTACCCCTTGATTTTGCTAAACAGCTCGTTGTTGAATTAATGAATAAAGCGGGCAAAGAGGCATCAAATAACGTGCAAACAGAACCTGAAGAAGTGCGAGAAAATCAACAGCTGCATATAGAAAAAAGCGAGAAGGAAAAAGCTCAGCCTGTTGAAGTTAAACCTGTTGAATTTGCGACGTTTGATGAACAAACGAATCAATCTGTAGACACGCACAATTTGGAGCTGCTGCTCGACATTCCTTTAAATGTAACGGTTGAGCTTGGAAGAACAAAAAGATCCATCAAACAAATTTTGGAATTGTCTAAAGGATCCATTATCGAGCTTGATAAGCTGGCCGGGGAGCCAGTCGACATATTCATAAACAGCAAAAAGGTAGCAAAAGGTGAAGTAGTTGTCATCGACGAAAATTTCGGTGTTCGCGTAACGGATATCATGAGTCAAGCAGATCGGATAATGAATCTAAAATAGTTGATAGGAGTGAGGAGCAAAATGTCAAAAAGGATTTTAGTCGTTGATGATGCAGCATTTATGAGAATGATGATCAAAGATATATTGACAAAAAATGGATATGAAGTAGTAGGAGAGGCTGCAGATGGTGCGCAGGCAGTCGAAAAATTTAAAGAATTGCAGCCTGATTTAGTCACGATGGATATTACAATGCCTGAAATGGATGGCATCACTGCTTTAAAGGAAATCCGCAAAATCAATCCAAATGCAAAAGTTGTCATGTGTTCAGCGATGGGACAGCAGGCAATGGTAATCGATGCTATTCAAGCTGGTGCCAAAGATTTTATTGTGAAACCTTTTCAGGCCGATCGTGTACTGGAAGCTATTCAAAAGACATTGGGATAAGGAGCATTTGCATTGAAACGACGTATTACATATTTGTGCTGTTTATGGCTGTTGTTTTTTTATGTTCCAACAAACGCCGATTTCGTGCATGCAGCCGCGAAAAATCCCACCGTTGAGGAATATTTAAAACAGCAGACATCCGATCAACAGGATGAAAAAAAAGAAGAGAAAGCGACGAACGAATTGGTTGAAGATGGTGGCAACAGCACCTCCTTATCAGTTTTCGATGTTTTGAAAATGATTTTTACACTTATTTTTGTTTTAGGTCTCTTAATCTTTTTATTAAAATTTTTAAACAAAAAAATAAAGCTTCCGCAAGAAACTAAATACTTACAAAATCTCGGCGGCATTTCCTTAGGACAAAACAAGTCCATCCAGCTGGTGAAAGTGGGGAATCGCATTCTAATCGTTGGCGTCGGGGATACGATTGAACTATTACAAGAAATTAATGATGAAGAGGAATATAAGAAAATTATCGACATGCAGAAAGAGCCCGGCAACAATGCTTTTGAACAAAATATGATGCGCTTCATTCTAAATAATCATAAACAAAAGGGTAGCGAGAAGACTTCCTTCAAAAAAGAGCTGGAATCACTATTAAAAGAAAGACGTGAACAGATGCAGCGTCTTCGGCAGAAAGGATCAAAAAAATGAGTGAGTTCTTTAGCTATTTTAATCAAAATGATCCGGAAAATGTTGCGACGACTGTGAAGCTTTTGCTTCTGCTCACCGTTTTGTCAATTGCACCAGGGATATTGATTTTAATGACTTGCTTTACGCGCATCGTCATCGTGTTATCGTTTGTGCGAACTTCGCTTGCTACCCAGCAAATGCCGCCCAACCAAGTGCTCATCGGCCTTGCACTTTTTTTAACCTTTTTTATAATGGGACCGACTTTTCAAGAAATACATGAAAAAGCTTTGAATCCTTTGTTCAACAATGAAATAACCATTGAGGAAGCGTATGAACAGGCGGAAAAGCCGATAAAGGAATTTATGAGCAAACATACGAGACAAAAAGATTTAGCTTTGTTTTTGAATTACGCCAATATTGAAAATCCTGAGACGATTGACGATATTCCGCTCGTGGCTTTAGTGCCTGCATTTGCCATCAGCGAATTAAAAACAGCGTTTCAAATAGGTTTTATGATCTTTATTCCTTTTTTAATCATTGACATGGTTGTATCTAGTGTCCTCATGTCAATGGGAATGATGATGCTTCCTCCTGTCATGATATCATTGCCTTTTAAAATATTGCTGTTTGTGCTCGTGGACGGCTGGTA
Source organism: Aeribacillus sp. FSL W8-0870 (assembly GCF_037963755.1). Lineage (NCBI taxonomy): Bacteria > Bacillati > Bacillota > Bacilli > Caryophanales > Bacillaceae > Aeribacillus > Aeribacillus sp. FSL W8-0870. The sequence continues at coordinate 2,410,219 of NZ_CP150165.1, read as the reverse complement.
CTTAGTTGTCAAATCATTGCTGCAAAGTTTTTAAAATAAGTAGGTGAGCCAATGAGTACCGAAATGATCCTTTCCATAGCAGAAAAAGCGGTTTATACAACTTTAATGATCAGTGGGCCACTTCTTTTAATATCGCTTGTTGTCGGCTTAATTGTCAGCATCTTTCAAGCAACGACACAAATACAGGAACAGACATTGGCGTTCATACCAAAAATTGTGGCTGTTTTGGTCGGATTGATTATTTTTGGCCCATGGATGCTATCTGTCATTTTGTCGTATACACATAATATTTTCAGCAATCTCAATCAATTTGTTGGATGAGTTGAATGATGATGCTGGAGTATTATCCGCTTTTTTTGCTTGTGTTTACAAGAATAACAGCTTTTATTGCAACACTTCCATTATTTTCATATCGGAATATTCCGATGCGGTTTAAAATTGGCATGTCTTTTTTCCTTTCCCTTATCATCGTCATGACGATCGATGAGGGAAAGGTTGACTTAGATGCGAATTTCTACCCGCTGATAATAAAAGAAGTTTTAATCGGACTATTCATTGGTCTGATCGCATATATCATCATGTCAGCTGTCCACATTGCAGGAAGCTTAATCGATTTTCAAATGGGGTTTATCATCGCGAATATTATTGATCCGCAGACAGGAGTTCAAACGCCGTTAATTGGACAATTTCTTTATTCTTTTGCCCTATTGCTCATGCTGAGCCTAAACGGGCACCATATGCTGATTAACGGGATTGTATACAGTTTTCAAGTAATCCCTCCGGATCAATATTTTATTCCGATTTCTGATGGAGCTGTTGCCGAACAAGTTTTGAAGGCGTTCAGCAAAATGTTTCTCGTAGCATTTCAAATGGCGCTTCCGATAGTCGCTTCGCTCTTTTTAGTTGACCTTGCTCTAGGGATTGTTGCCCGGACAGTTCCGCAAATGAATGTATTTGTCATTGGGTTTGCCATTAAAATTGGCGTCAGCTTTCTGATGATGGTGCTCGTTTTAGGCATTATATTTATGCTGATTCAGGGGCTTTTCCAATACATGTTCGATGTGATGAGAACCTTAATGAATTTATTAGGTGATGGCGCATGAATTATTTACCGTTAGATTTGCAATATTTTGCCGGAGAAAAAACGGAAAAAGCGACTCCGAGAAAGCGGCAGGATGTCAGGAAAAAAGGGCAGGTTGCCAAGAGTCCCGATTTGAACACAGCCATCACCATGTTTTTAGTTTTTCTGTCATTGCTGTTTTTCGGGAAAACGGTGATTGATAATATTTTAAACATGTTCCATTCTACTTTTGAAGATTATTTGTTGACGGATATCACAGAAGAAAATGTGCATTCAATCTTTAATAAATATGTATTGGAAGGCGCTCAAATTACCGCTCCATTCATGATAGCAGCCTTCGTTGCTGGAGTTTTCAGTAATTATATTCAAGTTGGATTTCTTTTTACAACTGAACCGTTGAAAATGAAATTAAATAAACTGAATCCGATTGAAGGATTTAAACGCATATATTCCATTCGGGCAATTGTCGAGCTTTTGAAATCGATCTTAAAAGTTTTCTTTATCGGCGGGGTAACCTTTGCGTATATTTATTTCAATTGGCAGGAGATTTTGCGACTTCCGCAAATGCCGCTTGAACGAGCTTTTGCTTCAATTTCAAAGCTGGCGGTGCAGATAGGACTATATGCTTCAGGTGCGCTTTTGTTCATCGCATTGCTAGATTACTTGTATCAAAGATGGGATTTCGAAAAAAACATTCGCATGTCTAAGCAGGAAGTAAAAGATGAGTACAAAAAAATGGAAGGCGACCCGTTAATTAGATCGAGAATTAAACAGAAACAAAGGGAAATGGCGATGAGAAGGATGATGCAGGAAATTCCGAAAGCTGATGTCGTCATTACGAACCCTACTCATTATGCAGTTGCCTTAAAGTATGATGAAAAGGAACACGATGCACCTGTCGTAGTTGCAAAAGGAACAGATTTTGTCGCGCAAAAGATCAAGCAAATTGCCAAAGCCCATGAAATCATAACAGTCGAAAACAGGCAGCTCGCTCGTTCCTTGTATGACCAAGTGGAAATTGGCGAGATGATTCCTGAACAATTTTTTAAGGCTGTGGCTGAAATTTTAGCTTATGTTTATCGTCAAAAACAAAAAGTGTAACAATTTTGCTAGGAGGAAGTATCATGTCAGCAAGAGATTTATCGGTTATAGTAGCTGTCATTTTAATTGTTGCCATGCTTATCATCCCGCTGCCTTCATGGCTGCTGAGCATATTGATTATCATTAATATATCTCTTGCCTTGCTCGTCCTCCTTACATCCATGAACATTGAAAAGCCTTTACAATTTTCAATCTTTCCTTCTCTTTTGCTTTTGTTAACGTTATATCGACTCGGCTTAAACGTTTCCACAACGCGTTCGATTTTAGCTAATGGAGAAGCGGGAACAGTCGTGGAAACGTTTGGAACTTTTGTTGTCGGTGGAAATATCCTTGTTGGTTTTGTCGTATTTATCATTTTAGTTATTATTCAATTTGTTGTCATTACAAAAGGATCTGAACGGGTAGCAGAAGTGGCAGCCCGCTTTACGCTTGATGCCATGCCCGGTAAGCAGATGAGTATTGATGCAGACTTGAATGCGGGAATCATCTCGGAAGACGAGGCAAAAAAACGGAGAGAAACGATTGCAAGAGAAGCAGATTTTTATGGCGCAATGGACGGAGCAAGCAAATTTGTCAAAGGAGATGCGATTGCTGGTGTCATAATTGTGCTGATCAATATTATTTTCGGAATTATCATCGGCATGATCCAGCAGGGGCTTTCTTTTCAAGAAGCTGTTTCAAAATTCACGCTTCTTACAGTTGGAGATGGATTAGTCAGCCAAATTCCAGCTTTATTAATCTCAACGGCAACAGGGATTGTTGTCACGAGAGCTGCTTCTGACGGAAATTTAGGACAAGACATTACGAACCAGCTTTTAGCATTTCCAAAGCTGCTGTATGTTACCGCAGGAATCATCTTTATTTTAGGTATTGTTACTCCGATTGGTCCGATCATAACAACTCCGATCGCTCTCATGTTTGCTTTCTTAGCATTTGCGATGAATCGTACGAAGAAACAAATTGAAAAAGACGAAGAGATTGTTGAAGAAGAAGTGGAAATGAACGAAGCGAAAAGTCCGGAGCAAGTGATGAATCTTTTATCGATGGATCCAATTGAATTTGAATTCGGATATGGTTTAATTCCTCTTGCTGATAGCGGACAAGGGGGAGACCTGTTGGATCGGATCGTAATGATCAGAAGGCAGCTTGCCGTAGAATTGGGCCTTGTCATTCCTGTCGTCCGAATACGGGATAATATCCAATTAAAGCCGAATGAATACAGATTAAAAATTAAAGGAAACGAAGCGGCGAAAGGTGAAATTATGCTCGATCATTATTTGGCGATGGCGCCAGGAATGGATAATGATTCGATTGAAGGGATTGACACAATTGAGCCTTCGTTTGGACTTCCTGCAAAATGGATCAGCGAACATTTAAAAGAACAAGCTGAATTAGCAGGATATACGGTCGTCGATCCTCCTAGCGTTGTTTCTACTCACATTACGGAAACGATCCGGAGGCATGCTCATGAATTGCTTGGACGACACGAAACAAAACAGCTTGTCGATCATTTAAAAGAAACATACCCGATATTAGTGGAAGAAGTTACGCCGAATCCACTTTCTATAGGAGATATTCAAAAAGTTTTGGCGAAACTGCTTAAAGAAAAAATTTCTATTCGAAATTTGCCGGTTATTTTTGAAACATTAGCTGACTATGCCAAATTTACAACAGATCCGGAAATTTTAGCTGAATATGTAAGACAGTCGCTGGCAAAACAAATTACAAGCCAGTATGCAAAAGAAGGGGAGACATTGAAAGTCATTACTCTCTCAGCTCAAGTAGAAAAAGCCATTGCCGATGGCGTGCAGCAAACGGAACGAGGAACCTTTTTGTCATTGGAGCCGCATGTATCACAAAGGATTGTCGAAGCCATTGCAAAAAATGTGGAACAGCTGGCAATGGAAGAGCAAACGCCAATCTTGCTCTGCTCGCCTTCTGTTAGAATGTATGCACGGCAGCTGATCGAGCGATATTTGCCTGATGTACCCGTATTGTCATACAACGAACTTGAATCAAACATTGAAGTACAAAGTGTCGGAGTGGTGAATATTTAATGAAGATTAAAAAATTCAAAGCCCATACTATGCAAGAGGCGATGAAGACGATTCGCAGCCAACTCGGTCAAAATGCTGTCATCCTCAATTCGAAAGTCGTCTATACTGGTGGATTTCTAGGAATGTTTAAGAAAAAAATGATTGAAGTGGTGGCGGGCATTGACGAAGAAGATGAAATGATCAGCGGGTTCCAAAAAGAAAAAATAGAACATCAAACGGGCCAGCAATTAGAGATGGCTCCTGTACTGAATGAAATAAAAAAACTGAAGGATCTCGTTCAATCCATGTCCGTAAACAGTACTGTTATTCATCCTGACCTAAAAGAGATCGAACAAAAAATTGATTCGTTAGGTTTGCTGCAGCCGATTAAACAAGATGTGATCGCATCTATACTGGAAACGTATTTGATCCATCAAAAAAAGCTGACAAACGAACAGCTGGAATTTCAATTGAAGAAAGAGTTAAAAAAGAGGATTTCGGACATTCCTTTTCACGGCATTACTTTTTCAAAAAAATTTGTGAATGTTGTAGGACCAACCGGTGTTGGAAAAACGACGACATTGGCAAAGCTTGCCGCAATCTGCAAAATAAATTACAAGAAAAAAATCGGATTTCTTACGACGGACACTTATCGAATTGCTGCGATCGATCAATTAAAAACATATGCCGAAATTTTAAATGCCCCGCTTGAAGTTTGTTATAACTCATTTGATTTTCAGGAGGGGAAAAAGAAGCTGAATGACTGCGACATCGTTTTTATTGACACGGCGGGCCGGAACTTCCTTGAACAGCAATATGTGCAAGATTTAAGCGAAACCATTGACTTTCAGGATGAAATGGAAACATTTTTAGTATTTTCTTTAACTTCAAAATTTGAAGATATGGAAAAAGTTTATAACCAATTTTCTCATTTGCCGATTCATCAATTTATTTTTACTAAACATGACGAAACCTCCTCTTATGGAGCTATGTATAACATCGTCTACAAAACAAAGATTGGTGCCGGATATATGACTGACGGTCAAGATGTTCCAGACGACATTCATAAGCTGGATCATGAAACTTTTATTCAATATTTAATGGGGTAGCAGGATATGGATCAAGCAGAACAACTCAGAAGGATTATTCAGCAAAACAAATATGCGGTGATAAAAGACTCTCCGCCTAACCGTCATGCAAAAACAGTGGCTGTGATTAGCGGAAAAGGGGGAGTCGGCAAATCGAATTTCGTTTTAAATTTCGCTTTAAACTTGATCAAAAAACGAAACGACCGTGTACTGCTGGTAGATTGCGATATTGGGATGGCAAACATCGATCTTTTGCTTGGACAGCAGTATCAAGAAAGATCAATTGTCGATTTGCTGAAAAACCGCATTGGAATTGAACAAATTATCAAAAAAGGTCCTTTAAATTTGCAGTATTTGTCAGGAGGAATGAGCCTTTCCAATATTGTCACAATCGATGAAGCAGAGTTTCAATTTTTTCTTTACGAGCTTGAAAGAATAATAGAGAAATACGACACCATCTTATTTGATATGGGGGCAGGAATTTCGAAAGACAGCTTGAAATTTTTGCTTGCAGTGGACGAAATTATCGTCATTACGACGCCTGAACCGACATCGATTATGGACGCCTACAGTGCGATAAAGCTCATTCACCAGTTCGATCAAGAAAAGGTGATGAAAGTAGTTGTCAATCGATTCAAGAAAAACATTGAAGCGAAAGAAACATGGGAAAAAATTAGAACCACTGCAGAGCGTTTTTTACATAAAACAATTGATTTGCTCGGCAGTTTGCCGGAGGATGATCATGTGCAGAAATCAGTCATGGAACAAATTCCGTTTATTTTGCGTTTTCCGAATGCTCCTATATCGAAAGCACTAGAAAATATAACAGAGATGTACTTAAATGGTAAAATAAAAAGAAAAGGATTTATTCATTCTCTTAGATCTTTGTTTTCAAGTAGGTGATGTTTTTGAGTCGTGTAAAGGTTTTGGTTATTGATGATTCGGCATTTATGAGAAAGTTGATTTCCGATTTGCTTTTAGAGAGTCCTTCCATTGATGTGATTGGCACAGCTAAAAATGGAAAAGAAGGAATTGAAAAGATCGCAGAGCTTGATCCTGATGTTGTGACGTTAGATATTGAAATGCCGGTTTTAAACGGGCTTGATACTTTGCAGATTATCATGGACAAGTTTCCAAGGCCAGTCATTATGCTTTCAAGTTCGACGAAAGAAGGAGCCGAAAACACGATAAAATCTTTAGCTTTCGGGGCGTTTGATTTTATCCCGAAACCTTCCGGCTCCATATCTCTTGACATATTTAAAGTGAAAGAAGAATTAATTGCAAAAGTTCTAGCAGCAAAACGGGCAAAAGAAAAAGTTCAGATGTTAAAAAAAGAGATCGACACATTTCCTCGAAAGGAGATGATGAAAGAAAAGAGCCATCGACAGCGAAAAAAATCTTTAATTGCCATTGGAACTTCTACTGGCGGACCGAGCACCCTTCAAAAAATCGTTCCATGCTTCCCGAAAAACCTGAATTCGCCGATTTTCATCGTACAGCATATGCCGCCAGGATTTACAAAATCGTTGGCTGAACGATTAAATGAAATGTCAAACATCGAAGTAAAAGAAGGCGAGCATCAAGAAATCGTCAGAAATGGGGTAGCATACATAGCGCCTGGAGGCAGCCATATGAAAGTAATAGAAAAACAAGGGAATTTATTCATTGAACTGGATCAATCGGAAAAAAAGAGAGGGCACAGACCTTCAGTAGATGTACTGTTTGAATCTTTATCGAATTTAAAATATTATCAAACGATTGCTTGTATTTTAACGGGAATGGGTTCTGACGGGACAAAAGGCTTGAAAGCATTAAAAGAAAGGACAGATGCGACAGGGATCGCACAGTCCGAAAAAACCTCCATTATATTTGGGATGCCAAAATCCGCCATCCAAGCGAATGTGGTTGATTACGTGGAAGATTTAATGGAAATTCCGTATTTAATTCAAAAGCTGATCTAAATCCAAGGAGTGTGCTGCCATGGAAATGAATCAATATTTGGACATTTTTATTGAAGAAAGTAAAGAACATTTGCAGTCGTGCAACGAAAAGCTTTTGGAGCTTGAACAAAATCCGGATGATTTAGGAATTGTGAACGAAATTTTTCGCTCCGCCCATACATTAAAAGGAATGGGCGCAACGATGGGGTTTGAAGATTTAGCCGATTTAACACATAAAATAGAAAATGTGTTTGACGCCATTCGCAATCAAAAATTAGAAGTAACGCCTGAAATTATGGATGTCCTTTTTGAAGCATTAGAGAATTTGGAGGAAATTGTTTTATCGATTGCGGATGGAGGAGACGGCAAAAAAGATGTTTCGGCCATTGTGAAAAAACTGCAAGCGATTGAAAGCGGAGAACAAATTGAAGATGAGACAGATGAAAATGAAACATCAAGAGAACAAGTGCAGGATGTGAAAAAACTGAAGTTTGATGAATATGACAGGACGGTCATTCTTCAATCAATTGAACAAGGATTTCAAGTATACGAAATCAACATTCGGCTTCGAGAAGACTGCATCTTAAAAGCAGCGAGAGCATTTATGGTTTTTGAATTGCTTGAGAAGCACGGGGAAGTGGTCAAATCATCGCCTTCTGTTGATTTACTCGAAGAAGAAAAGTTTGACAACAATTTTTCGGTTGCCTACATTACGAAGGAAGATAAGGACTTTATCCGGAACAGCCTATTGAAAATTTCAGAGGTTGAAGAAGTACTAGTTGAAAAAGTGAATGTAGAAAAGCCAAGTACTGAAAGAGTACAGCAGTCTGTTTCCAGCATACAATCTAATGCCAGCCAACAAACTGCTGCTAGCAAACAAACTACTGTTTCCAGCAAGCAAAGCCGTCAGCAGAAGGACAGCTCGAAAGACACTAGCCAAAAACAGAAGAAAAACCAGCAAAAGACGATCCGCGTCAACATTGAGCGCCTCGATATTTTAATGAACTTGTTTGAAGAATTAGTCATCGACAAAGGGCGTTTAGAGCAAATATCAAAAGAATTAAATCACTCGGAGCTGAAAGAAACGGTTGAGAAAATGTCCAGAGTTTCAGCTGATTTGCAAAACATTATTTTAAATATGCGCATGATTCCAATCGAAACCGTTTTTAACCGCTTCCCGAGAATGGTGAGAAATCTCGCCCGCGATTTAAATAAAAAAATCAATTTAGTTGTCACTGGCGCTGAAACCGAATTGGATCGGACCGTCATTGATGAAATTGGCGATCCGCTTGTGCATCTAATCCGAAATGCGATCGACCATGGGATTGAAACGCCTGAAACCCGTCTGAAATATGGCAAAAAAGAAGAAGGAACGCTGCGGCTCAGCGCATATCACAGCGGAAATCATGTCTTTATCGAAATCGAAGACGACGGTGCAGGAATCAATCAGAAAAAGGTATTGCAAAAAGCTATTGAGCGGGGAATCGTTACAAAAGAGGCAAGCGAAACATTAACGGAAAAACAAATTCATGAACTCATTTTCGCATCAGGCTTTTCAACGGCTGAAAAAATTTCAGATGTCTCTGGACGGGGTGTAGGGCTTGATGTAGTGAAAAATACAATCGAATCGCTCGGAGGAAGCATCACCATCGAGTCGGAAGAAGGAAAAGGATCTTTATTCTCGATCCAGCTCCCGCTGACATTAACGATTATTTCCGCCATGCTCATTGAAGTTGGAAATGAAAAATACGGTATTCCGATTTCGTCTATCATTGAATCCCTTGTTATTAAAAAAGAAGATATTTTACAGACACATCAAAACAAGGTGATTGATTATCGCGGAAAAATTGTACCTCTAGTGTTTTTAAAAGAAATTTTTGAAGTGGACGCCGAGGATGACCAAGATTATGTTTCAATCGTCGTTGTCAAAAAAGGAGATAAAATGGCTGGTTTAGTTGTCGATTCCTTCATCGGTCAGCAAGAGATTGTTTTGAAATCGTTAGGACAATATTTGACAAATGTATTCGCCATCTCAGGTGCCACAATTTTAGGAGACGGTCAAGTTGCATTGATCGTTGATTGTAATGCATTAATCCAGTAATGCTTGATGGAAGGGGAAGATGAGAATGGCAAATAGTGTATTTAATGAACAGAAGGTCATAGTTTTTCAGCTGCAAGACAAAGAATACGGGGTTTTTGTACAAAATGTGAAATCGATTGAAAAAGTTGACCATATCACCCGCGTTCCGAAAACAGCTGACTATATAAAAGGAGTCATCAATTTGCGCGGTGTTGTCACTCCGATCATAGATTTAAGAAAAAGATTGAATATGCCGGAAAAAGAAATAACGGATCAGACGAGAGTGATTATAGCTGTTCAAAATGAAATGGAAGTTGGATTGATTGTTGATTCTGCCAATGATGTCGTCGATATATCTGAAGACAGTATTGAACCTGCTCCAAGCGTCATCGAACAAGTAGAAACCGAGTTTATAAAAGGAATTACAAAATTGGATAAACGGCTGATTATGCTCCTTGACCTTGAAAAAGTGCTGAGCAAAGAAAATCAGAGGGTAATAGAGCATGAGCAAGTTGTTTGATTTATCAAACAAAAGGATCGATATATTAAAGGAAATTGCCAATATCGGAGCGGGAAATGCCGCAACGAGTCTGTCCCAGCTTCTTAATAAAAAAATTGAAATGAAAGTTCCGAACGTTTATGTCGCCTCTTTTAACGATGTGATGGATTTAGCAGGCGGTGCGGAAACAGAGGTTACGGCTGTATACATCCGCATTCAAGAGGATATAACTGGATCGATGTTTTTCATTTTGCCGATCCCGCAGGCTAAAAAATATGCAAAAGCATTAATGAATGATTATGTTCTTCAGGATGCTTCAACTATGAAAGAAATGGAATGCTCTGTTTTGCAGGAGCTCGGCAACATCCTGATTGGATCCTATTTATCTGTTTTATCGAACATGACCAATTTGATGGTTAATCCGTCCGTTCCTGCCATCCAATGTGATATGTTCGGCGCGATTATCAGTCATGCTCTGATCGAGCTTTCGCTTGAAAGTGATGAAGCACTTGTCATCGATGCTGTTATAAAAGAAGAAGGGCATCAAGATTCCGAATTAATAAGAGGGCATATTTTCTTTCTGCCCGACTCACAGTCATATAAAAAAATTTTTGACATATTAGAGGTTTAGTGAAATGGGGCATTTTGAAAATGTTGTAAAAGTCGGTATTTCGGAAATGAATGTTGTGAAAGCTCCGTGGAAAATTCGAACAACTGGATTAGGATCTTGCGTCGGACTCGTCATCTATGATGATGTAAATAAATTGGCAGGACTTGCTCATATAATGCTGCCTGATTCTTCGCTTTCAAACAAGGAGCCTTTAAATTGTGCAAAATATGCGGATACGGCTGTAACAGAATTAATTCGTCTTTTAAAAAACTATGGAGGAAACATCATGTTTTTTAAAGCGAAAATAGCTGGAGGAGCTGAAATGTTTCCGCATCGGCCATCTTCCAAAATCATGCGAATAGGTCCGAGAAATGTTGAAGCGGTCAAACAGCATTTGTTGAGCAGTAATATCCCTATCGTTAGCGAAGATGTTGGCGGTAAAAATGGAAGAACCATTGAATTTGATACGAATTCATTCATTTTGACGATTCGCACCGTCAATCTTGGAGTGAAGCAAATATAGCCGGAGATTGACATTTTAGAAGGAGGAAAAAGGCAATGGTCCAATCGATGACACTGAATGATGAAAGGGTGTACTGGGACAAGTGGTTTCGTCACCGTGATCAAGATGCGGGCAACATGCTCGTCAAAAAATATATGCCGCTTGTCCGCTATCATGTCAGTCGTATTTCAGTGGGTCTTCCAAAAAATGTCGATAAAGATGATTTAATAAGTTTTGGATTGATGGGATTATATGATGCACTGGAAAAATTTGACCCTACACGGGATTTAAAATTCGATACGTATGCATCCTTCCGCATACGCGGAGCCATTCTTGACGGGCTAAGGAAAGAAGATTGGCTTCCAAGAAGTTTTCGGGAAAAAGCAAAAAAAGTGGAAGCAGCCATTGAGCGGTTGGAGCAAAAATATCATCGCAATGTGACGCCTAATGAAGTTGCAGAAGAGTTGGGTATGACACCCGAAGAAGTCGTTCATGTCGTCAATGAAAACTTTTTTGCCAATGTCTTGTCAATTGATGAACAATTGCATGACCAAGAAGAAGGGGAACAGATGAACATTGTCCTTAAGGATGATAAAACATTAACTCCGGAAGAGCATCTGTTAAAAGAGGAATTATTTGAGCATTTAACAAAATTGATCTCACAATTAAACGATAAGGAGCAGCTCGTATTAAGCTTGTTTTATAAAGAAGAGCTGACATTAACAGAGATAGGAAACGTGCTGAATTTGTCCACTTCGAGAATTTCGCAAATTCATTCGAAAGCATTATATAAATTAAAAGGAACGCTCGTTAAGCTTTTATCTTAAAAAGAATACAATTAAATGAGGTTGAAACATGGCGGTATTTCTTTTACTGAGCTTTGTTTTGCACATCGTTTCGTTTTACTTTATCATTCTCCTTTATACACGCTATCAAAATGTAAAAAAAATAGAAGAAAAGCAGGAACAATTATTAAAAGAAGCAGAAGATTCGCTCGCAATGTTTTTATTGGAATTAAAAGAAGAAAACAAACAATTTCTTGAACAGCTCGAGCAAAACAGCGCCAAGCCCGGTTCTTTTGATCTCGAAAAATTAGTTACGCAGCTGGAAGACAAGGTGGAAGTGAGCACAATCCAGAAAGACACGAGCGCGGATGCAGAGCCTATCGACAAGGATGCAGAGCTTATAGAAGAGCCTAAAGATAAAAGAAAAAATTTGCATAAACAAGTATTCCAATTATTAGAGAAAGGATATACTATAGACGAAATCGCACAAACATTACATGTCGGCAAAACAGAAATTGAACTCGTCATGAAATTTCAACAAAACGATTGAATTCTTTCTTGATTGCCAAACTTCCATATGTTATATTTGTTTTTGGTGCTAATACACACGTCTGTTGATTTAAGCATCGGTGCTGTTTTGTGCAGTCATGCTTAAAAATGAAGCGGGCGGAGGATGAAAAACCATTAGGAGGAATGAAAATGTCAGTTATTTCAATGAAACAATTATTAGAAGCTGGTGTTCATTTCGGTCATCAAACACGCCGTTGGAATCCGAAAATGAAACGCTATATTTTCACTGAACGGAACGGAATTTACATCATTGACCTTCAAAAAACAGTAAAAAAAGTTGAGGAAGCGTATCAATTTGCAAGAGAGTTAGCTGCAAATGGAGGCAACATTTTATTCGTTGGTACGAAGAAGCAGGCGCAGGAATCTGTTAAAGAAGAAGCAGAACGCGCAGGAATGTTTTACGTCAATCAGCGCTGGCTGGGAGGAACATTAACGAACTTTGCTACAATTCAAAAACGAATTGCTCGTTTAAAAGAAATTGAAAAAATGCAAGAAGACGGCACATTTGATGTATTGCCGAAAAAAGAAGTAGTTCGTTTGAAAAAAGAATTGGAACGCCTTGAGAAATTTTTAGGCGGCATTAAGGAAATGAAACAGCTGCCTGATGCTGTTTATATTATCGATCCTCGCAAAGAGCGCATCGCTGTATCGGAAGCTCGCAAATTAAATATTCCGATTATCGGCATCGTTGACACAAACTGCGATCCGGATGAGATCGATTATGTAATCCCTGCAAATGATGATGCAATCCGCGCCGTCAAATTGTTAACTTCCAAAATAGCAGATGCTGTTTTAGAAGGCAAACAAGGCGAAGAAACTACAACTGCCTAAATGACAAAAGGTGATAAGAGGGGATTTTAGCCTTTTATCACCTTTTTTAAGCATACGAATTGAAGGAGGAACTTTTATGGCAATTACTGCTCAAATGGTAAAAGAGCTTCGGGAAAAAACCGGTGCAGGCATGATGGACTGCAAAAAGGCATTGACTGAAACAAATGGTGATATGGACAAAGCAATAGATTATCTTCGTGAAAAAGGCATAGCGAAAGCTGCGAAAAAAGCTGACCGAATCGCTGCAGAAGGCTTGACATTAATCAAAACTGACGGCAATACAGCTGTTATTTTGGAAGTGAATTCCGAAACAGACTTCGTTGCAAAAAATGATTCTTTTAAACAATTAATTGAAGATTTGGCTAAACACTTGCTGGCAAGCAAACCAGCTGATTTAAAAGACGCATTGGCTTCCAAAATGGAAAACGGTTCAACAGTGGAAGAATACATCCATGCTGCTATTGCTAAAATTGGCGAAAACATTACATTACGCCGTTTTGAAGTTGTCGAGAAAAATGATCAAGATGTCTTCGGCGCTTACTTGCACATGGGCGGACGCATTGCAGTATTAACGGTGCTTGAAGGCACAAATGATGAATCTGCTGCAAAAGATGTAGCAATGCATATCGCAGCGGTTAATCCGCGTTATATTTCTCGTGAAGATGTTCCTCAGGCTGAAGTGGAGCACGAACGCGAAGTTCTTAAAAAACAAGCTCTTCAAGAAGGAAAACCTGCAAACATTGTAGAAAAAATGGTTGAAGGCCGCCTCGGCAAATTTTTTGAGGAAATTTGCCTTTTAGAGCAAAATTTTGTAAAAAATCCTGATCAAAAAGTACGCGATTTCGTCAAAGCACAAAACGCAAACGTAAAAGCGTTTGTTCGCTATGAAGTTGGAGAAGGAATTGAAAAGCGTCAAGAAAATTTTGCTGAAGAAGTTATGAATCAAATTAAGAAATAAAAGTCATGAAAATGTTAAGAAGGGAACACAAGCGAGTGTTCCCTCTTTTTGAAAACCCTTTGTTTCAACTTTTCTATATATAGCGTCAAGAAATAGCTTGGAGGTTAATATGAGTACGCCAAAATATCATCGTATCGTGCTGAAATTAAGTGGAGAGGCGCTTGCTGGAGCTCAAGGCTTTGGAATTAATCCTTCCGTCATACAGTCAATTGCCAGACAAGTAAAGGAAATTGCTGAAATGGGTGTAGAAGTCGCAGTAGTTGTTGGCGGCGGAAACATTTGGAGAGGCAAAATCGGCAGCGAGATGGGGATGGATCGGGCAACAGCAGACTATATGGGAATGCTGGCGACTGTTATGAATTCTTTAGCTTTACAAGATAGTTTGGAAGGACTCGGCATTCCTACCCGAGTGCAAACTTCAATTGAAATGCGACAAGTCGCAGAACCGTACATAAGAAGAAAAGCCATTCGCCATTTGGAGAAGAAAAGAGTAGTCATTTTCGCAGCAGGAACAGGAAATCCTTATTTCTCAACAGACACAACGGCTGCGTTAAGAGCCGCTGAAATCGAAGCAGATGTCATTTTAATGGCGAAAAATAATGTAGATGGTGTATATAGCGCAGATCCAAAAAAAGACGCCTCAGCGGTAAAATATGATGAGTTATCTTATTTAGATTTATTAAAAGACGGGTTGGCTGTCATGGATTCAACAGCTTCTTCATTATGCATGGACAATAATATTCCTTTAATTGTTTTCTCGATTATGGAAGAAGGCAACATTAAACGTGCTGTTTTAGGAGAAAATATTGGAACAATTGTAAGGGGGAAATAAACATGTCTAAACAAGTTCTTTCACAAGCGAAAGAAAAAATGGAAAAAGCTTTATCAGCTTTCAAACGTGAATTAGCAGGTGTTCGTGCAGGCCGGGCAAACGCGTCTTTGCTTGATAAAATTCAGGTCGACTATTACGGAGTTCCAACTCCTGTAAATCAATTGGCATCGATTTCCACGCCAGAAGCACGTTTGCTTGTTGTTCAGCCTTATGACAAATCGACAATCGGTGAGGTTGAAAAAGCGATTTTAAAATCTGATCTTGGATTAACGCCGACATCGGACGGATCCGTCATCCGCATTGCCATTCCTCCATTGACGGAAGAGCGAAGAAAAGAACTGACAAAAGTAGTTCGTAAATATTCAGAGGATGCAAAAGTCGCTGTTCGAAACATTCGCAGAGATGCAAATGATGAATTAAAAAAATTAGAAAAAGCGGGCGACATTACAGAAGATGAACTGCGCGGTTTTCAAGATGATGTACAAAAACTGACGGACGAATACATCAAAAAAATTGATTCCGCAACAAAAGAAAAAGAAAAAGAAATCATGGAAGTTTAAATAAAATGAATGTACAATAGAAATGTGCTAAAAACCCTCTTTTCTCACAGGGGGTTTTTTTGTTCAAGAGGATTTGCTACATTTGTTAATGTCATATTATTCTCGGTGGAGGATTCTTATGTTTAATTTTCCTTATAAAAAAAAGAGCAGCAAAGGTTCCAAAAATTTGGTGGCGAAAGAAAGCATTTTAGTAAATGAAATACCGGAACACGTGGCCATCATCATGGACGGAAACGGAAGATGGGCGAAAAAAAGATCGCTGCCTAGGATGGCCGGCCATCGGGAAGGAATGAAAGTAGTTAAAAAAATTACGAAATTAGCGAGCGATATCGGCATCAAAGTTTTGACCTTATATGCGTTTTCAACAGAAAATTGGAAAAGGCCAAAAGATGAGGTTAATTATTTAATGCGCCTTCCGGTCGAATTTTTATCGACTTTTTTGCCGGAATTAATACAGGAAAACGTGCAAGTTCGGGTTATCGGCGATCAATCTATGCTCCCCGATTATACGGTAAATGCTGTGAAGAAAGCTGTGAATGAAACGAAGCAAAACACCGGGCTGATTTTAAATTTTGCGTTGAACTATGGCAGCAGAACAGAAATTGTTGAAGCAGTAAAAAAAATATTAAGAGACCGCGAAGATGGAAAACTACATATAGATGACATAGATGAACAATTGTTTTCCAACTATTTAATGACGAAAAAGCTCAAAGATCCTGACCTGTTAATTCGGACAAGCGGAGAAATTCGGCTAAGCAACTTTATGCTCTGGCAGCTGGCTTATACTGAATTTTGGTTTACGGATGTGCTCTGGCCGGATTTTAATGAACACCATTTTTTGGAGGCAATCCGCGAATATCAGCAGAGAATCCGCAGATTCGGCGGCGTATAGAAGGAGCTAAAAAAAATGAAAACACGAATCATTACAGCAATTTGTGCTTTAGCCTTATTTGTACCAATTGTCATTATTGGCGGACTTCCGCTGACAATAGCTATTTATGTGCTCGCATCAGTTGGATTGTTTGAATTATTTAGAATGAAACGATTTCATTTATTTTCATTTCCAGTTTTGTTCAGCTTTATCCTTTTATGGATTTTAATTTTCCCAAACCGTTATATTGATTTGCTTCATCAAATACATATAAGTAAAACTGGCTTTCTTTTTTTTGGCGCGATCCTGTTATTGATCTATACAGTGTTTTCAAAAAACCAATTTTCTTTTGATGACGTTGGATTTGCGCTCATTGCGATCATATATGTGGGAGTCGGATTTTATTTTTTTATTGAAATGAGAGTGTTAGGTCTAGACAAGCTTTTGTTTGCTCTGCTAACGATTTGGGCGACTGATTCAGGCGCTTACTTTATCGGCCGAGCCTTCGGAAAGAAAAAACTATCAGCTGAAATCAGCCCTAATAAAACAGTCGAAGGATTTTTCGGAGGGATTTTCTCGGCAATTTTGGTTGGATTAATTTTCCACTATTTTGCAAATTTTTTACCGACATATGTTCAAACCGTTTTTGTGTCCGTCATTGTTTCTATTGTTGGACAAATGGGGGATTTAGTACAGTCCGCTTTTAAACGCCATTACGGCACAAAGGATTCCGGAACGATTTTTCCAGGCCACGGGGGAGTTCTTGACCGTTTTGACAGCTTGATTTTTATTATGCCGATTTTATATTTCTTCATCCAATTGATCAGTAGACAAGGGGTGACAATGTGAAAAAAATTATTTTGCTGGGTGCGACAGGATCTATTGGGCAGCAAACTCTCGATGTGATTCGAGCAAATCCGGATTCATTCAGGCTAGTTGCGATGTCATTTGGAGAAAATATCGAACTTGGATTGAAGGCTGTTCATGAATTTAAACCAGAGCTTGTTGCTGTCAAAAATCGTGAAATTTATGATCAAATTCGTTTGAACATCCCTTCTAACTGTCAGCTTACATACGGACATGACGGGCTGTGTGAAACGGCTGCTTATCATAAAGGCGAGATAGTAGTGAATGCGGTCATTGGGAGCGTCGGGCTTATTCCAACATTAAAAGCGATCGAAGCGAAAAAAACGGTCGCTTTAGCGAATAAGGAAACACTTGTTACAGCTGGACAAATTGTGACCGACTATGCTCGAAAACACAATGTGCAAATTCTTCCTGTGGACAGTGAACATTCCGCAATTTTTCAATGCTTGAACGGGGAAAAAAAGGAAAGCGTCGAACGGCTTATTTTAACGGCTTCAGGAGGAAGCTTTCGGGATAAATCGCGAAATGAATTAAAGCATGTTACAGTTAAGGAAGCGTTAAACCATCCGAACTGGTCAATGGGCGCAAAAATAACGATCGATTCTGCGACGATGATGAACAAAGGGCTTGAAGTCATTGAAGCACATTGGCTGTTTTCTGTTTCATACGACCAAATTGATGTGCTGCTGCATAAAGAAAGCGTCATTCACTCGATGGTCGAATTTCATGATGGCAGCATCATAGCGCAGCTTGGAACTCCTGATATGAAAATACCGATTCAATATGCGCTTACATATCCAAATAGAATTCCTTCTTATGAAAGCGAAAGATTGGATTTAACAAAATATGGACAGCTTCATTTTGAAAAAATTGATTTTGATCGATACCGTTGCTTAAAATTTGCTTTTGATTCGGGTAAAATAGGAGGTACAATGCCTGCTGTTTTAAACGCAGCGAACGAAGTGGCAGTCAATGCTTTTTTGGAAGATAAAATTCCGTTTTTAAAGATAGAAGAACTTGTGGAAAGGGCATTAGAAGAACATGCTCCGCTTTTCAATCCGACCTTGGAGGATATACAAGAAGCGGATGGAAGGACAAGACAGTTTGTTCAATCTTTAATTAATTAGAGGTGGTAAAATAAGTGAACACGGTGATCGCATTTGTCGTTATTTTTGGCGTATTGGTGTTTTTCCACGAATTAGGGCACTTAGTTATGGCGAAAAGGGCAGGCATTTTATGCCGTGAATTTGCAATCGGCTTCGGGCCGAAAATTTTGTCGTTTAAACGAAAAGAAACGGTCTATACGATCAGGCTTTTGCCTATCGGCGGCTTCGTGCGCATGGCGGGGGAAGACCCGGAGATGATTGAGGTCAAACCTGGCTATCAGGTTGGACTATTGTTTAATCAGAAAGGACAAGTTGAAAAAATTATTTTAAACAGAAAAGAAAAGTATCCTAATGCAAAAGTGATTGAAGTTGAACAAGCAGATTTGGAACATGGAATGTTTATCACAGGCTATGAAGATGGAGAAGACAGCGGTCTAAAAAGGTTTGAAGTAAGCGAAACATCCTTTTATGTAGTTGACGGTGAAGAAATTCAAATTGCACCTTATAACAGGCAATTTGCTTCAAAAACGCTCGTTCAAAGAACGCTCGCCATTGCTGCCGGACCTTTTATGAATTTTCTATTAGGGTTTTTAGTTTTGTTTTACCTCGGCTTAAGCCAAGGAGTGCCCGTGAATGAACCGGTTTTAGGAGAAATCGTCCCTGACAGCGCGGCTGAACAAGCAGGATTACGGGAAGGCGATGTTGTAAAAGAAATAGAAGGAACGCCGATGAATTCGTGGAAAGATGTCGTTGAAATGATCAGAGCAAATCCGGAGAATGAGCTTCTTTTTTCAATTGAACGTTCCGGAGAAGAATTGGAAATGACGGTAACGCCGGATTCTGTGAAATCCGAAAACAAAACGATCGGCCAAATAGGAGTTTATTCCCCGGTTGAAAAAACATTTTTCGGTTCTTTGAAATATGGCTTAGTTGAGACCTATACATGGTCGAAAGAAATAATATTTGCGGTTGGGAAGCTGATAACCGGACAATTTTCAATTGATATGCTCTCTGGACCTGTCGGCATATATGATATGACAGGAAAAGTTGCAGAAACAGGCTTGACAAGCCTATTGAGCTGGACGGCTCTCTTAAGCATTAACCTTGGCATTATGAACTTGCTTCCAATTCCAGCTCTAGATGGAGGACGCTTATTGTTTTTTGCCATTGAAGCGGTCCGGGGAAAACCGATTGATCGACAAAAAGAAGGGATCGTCCACTTTATCGGATTTGCACTTCTAATGCTGTTAATGCTCGTTGTGACATGGAATGACATCCAAAAGTTTTTCCTTTAAAAAATAATATAGAAATCAAATTCGAGGTGCTTTAAATGAAACAGAGTCAGTCATTTATACCCACAATGAGAGAAAATCCAGCAGATGCGGAAGTTAAAAGCCACCAGCTGCTGTTGCGTGCCGGATACATTCGGCAGACAGCTAGCGGTGTTTATTCGTATCTGCCTCTTGCTCATAGAGTGTTAACCAAAATTGAAAATATTATCAGAGAGGAAATGAACCGGATCGGAGCGGTGGAGCTGCTAATGCCGGCTTTGCAGCAAGCAGAACTTTGGCAGGAGTCTGGCCGCTGGTATTCATACGGATCAGAATTAATGAGATTGAAAGACCGTCATGAGCGTGATTTTGCTTTAGGTCCGACTCATGAAGAAGTTATAACAAGTTTGGTAAAAGATGAGATCAAATCTTATAAACGTCTGCCGCTCACCCTTTATCAAATTCAAACGAAGTTCCGGGATGAAAAGCGTCCGCGGTTCGGTCTTTTGCGGGGACGAGAGTTCATTATGAAAGATGCTTACTCTTTTCATGCTACACAGGAAAGCTTAGATGAAGTGTACGAACAGGTACGAGAAGCATACAGCCGCATCTTTACTCGATGTGGGTTGAACTTTCGCGCAGTCATCGCTGATTCGGGAGCAATGGGCGGTAAAGATACTCATGAATTTATGGTGCTTTCGGAAATCGGAGAAGATACGATCGCATATTCTGATTCGTCCGATTATGCAGCAAATATTGAAATGGCTCCGGTAGTTGCATCTTATGAAAAGGTTGACGAACCGCTCATAGAGCTTGAAAAAAAAGAAACGCCAAACAAAAAATCCATTGAAGAAGTGGCGCAGTTTTTCCAAGTTCCGAAGGAAAAATTAATAAAATCCGTTTTATTTAAAGTAGATGAAAAGTTCGTTCTTGTTCTTGTCCGCGGTGATCATGAGGTCAATGACGTGAAACTGAAAAACCTTTATCAGGCATCAGTTGTTGAACTTGCTTCAGCTGAAGAAACAGAGCAGGTAATGGGAGTTTCACCCGGATTTTTAGGACCGATCGGCGCATCCGACAAAGTGGAAATTGTCGCAGATTATGCAGTTCAAGCAGTCGTAAATGGAATATGCGGGGCAAATGAAAACGATTTGCACTATATCGGAGTAAACCCTGATCGGGATTTTACCGTTACCAAGTATGAAGATATAAGATTTATTCAGGAAGGGGACCCTTCGCCGGACGGAAAGGGACGGATCAAGTTCGCGAAAGGCATTGAAGTCGGCCACGTCTTTAAGCTTGGCACAAGATACAGTGAAGCGATGAAGGCAGAATTTTTAGATGAAAAGGGAAAAACAAACCCTATCATCATGGGATGCTATGGTATCGGTGTTTCACGCTTACTGTCTGCGGTGGTCGAGCAATTTCATGATGAAAATGGAATTATTTGGCCTAATAAATTAGCTCCGTTTGAAGTCCACCTTATTCCGGTTAATATGAAAAACGAAGAACAAGTCAAGGTTGCAGAGGAAATTTATCACGATTTGCAGGCGAAAGGATACGAAGTCCTTTATGATGATCGTGCTGAACGGGCGGGTGTGAAATTTGCTGACAGTGATTTAATTGGCATTCCTGTCAGAATAACGGTCGGAAAAAGAGCTGGTGAAGGGATTGTAGAAGTGAAAGAAAGAAAAAGCGGAAATAGTATAGAAGTTTCTGTTGATCAGCTAAAAGAGCAGCTTGCCAAACTTCTCCGCTAATGAAGCTGGATGCCGCAGATGAAGCTGGCATAGGTAAAGAGTAGGGGGTCTTGCCTTTATGATAATTTGTCAAACGGGTCAAGCCCCCTATTAACTTTTTGGGAAAGAGGGGAAACCAATGGATGATAAAGACTTGCAGCAGCAAAAAGAACGGTTTCAGATTTTGCTGAAACAGCTTGAAATGACGGATGATCAAATCTACCCTTATTTCCAAAACGGAGCGATCTTAAAATTAACAGTTCATAAAAAATCTAAATTATGGGATTTCTCTTTTCGGCTTGAAAACATTCTTCCATTTCGTATCCTGCAATTGTTTGATAGAAGATTGAACAAAACATTTTCTCATTTAGCCAATGTTGCGTTTCACATTACAACTGTGAAACAAGAATATGATGAACAGCTCGTTCAAGACTACTGGGAGTTTTGCCTCCAAGAAATGGAGGGGGTTTCTCCGCCGATATTATCACTGTTAAAAGAACAAATGCCGAAGCTGGAAAAGCAAAAATTAATGATTCGCACGAGAAATGAGACGGAAAATGAAACGATCAAGAAAAAATACGGCCCCATCATCCAGCAGGCGTACGAGAAGTACGGCTTTCCAAAGCTGACTATCGACACGGTGATCGATGCATCTAACGAAGAATGGGAAAAATTTTTGGAGCAGAAGCAAAAAGAAGACGAAGAGCGGATTTTACAAGCAATGATGGAAATGAAGCAAAATGGAAAGGAAAATCAAACACAGGAGCCTAAAAAGCAGGAAGGTCCTCTTATTATCGGATACAAAATAAAAGATGACGAAGAAATTCGCACTCTTGATAACATTTTTGATGAAGAGCGGAGAGTCGTCATTCAAGGATATGTTTTTGAGGCGGAAACAAAGGAATTAAAAAGCGGAAGAACGTTATGCACGTTTAAAATTACCGATTATACCAATTCCATTTTAGTCAAAATGTTCGGCCGCGATAAAGAAGATAATGCATTGCTTGCATCGATCAAAAAAGGAATGTGGTTGAAAGTTCGCGGAAGCATTCAAAACGATACATTTGTTCGTGATCTTGTCATGATTGCCAATGACATTAATGAAATCAACCCGAAAAAACGGCTCGATACCGCACCTGAAGGAGAGAAAAGGGTGGAATTGCACCTTCATTCGCAGATGAGCCAAATGGATGCCGTCACATCGATCACAGATCTTGTTGAACAAGCTAAAATGTGGGGCCATGAAGCGATTGCATTGACAGATCACGCAGTTGTCCAATCTTTTCCAGAGGCATATGCTGCAAGCAAAAAGTTTGGCGTTAAAATGATTTACGGTCTTGAAGCCAATATTGTTGATGACGGTGTACCGATTGCTTATAACGAATCGCACAGACTTTTAAGCGAAGATACCTTTGTTGTGTTTGACGTTGAAACAACAGGGCTTTCGGCTGTATACGACACGATCATTGAACTTGCAGCGGTGAAAATAAAAAACGGGGAAATTATCGACCGATTTGAATCGTTTGCTAACCCTCACCATCCGCTTTCAGCAACAACGATAGAACTGACGGGAATTACCGATGATATGGTTCAAAATGCTCCCGACGTCGATGAAGTATTGTACAAATTTAAAGAATGGGCTGCCGACAGCATTTTAGTTGCCCACAATGCAAGCTTTGACATGGGCTTTATTAATGCAGGCTACAAAAAATATTTGCAGGTTAAAAAGGCGGACAACCCTGTCATTGATACTCTTGAACTTGCAAGATATTTATATCCTAATTTAAAAAACCACCGCCTGAATACATTGTGCAAAAAGTTTGATATAGAGCTTGTACAGCATCATAGAGCCATTTATGATGCGGAAGCAACCGGCTATTTGCTTGTAAAATTGCTGCAAGAGGTAAATGAACGAGGAATTCTTTATCATGATGAGCTGAATGAGCGGACTGGGGATTCAAAAGCGTATGAGCGGGCAAGACCGTTTCATGCGACGCTTCTTGTGCAAAATGAAACAGGGCTGAAAAATTTATTTAAGCTTGTATCTCTTTCCCATGTTCAATATTTTTATCGCGTTCCGCGCATTCCCCGTTCTGTATTGTTAAAGCATAGGGAAGGCATTTTAATTGGTTCAGGCTGCGACAAGGGAGAAATTTTCGAAGCAATGATGCAAAAAGGTCCGGAAGAAGTTGAAGAGATGGCTTCATTTTATGATTTTCTCGAAGTGCATCCGCCGGAAGTATATTACCCTCTAATTGAGACGGAGCAGGTTCGACATGAACAAGCGATCAAAGAAATCATTGCAAACATAGTCAAACTAGGGGAAAAGCTGTCGATTCCGGTTGTGGCAACAGGCAATGTCCATTATTTAAACAAGGAAGATAAAATTTACCGGAAAATCTTAATTTCTTCGCAAGGGGGAGCGAATCCTTTAAACCGCCATACATTGCCTGATGTGCATTTCCGTACAACAAATGAAATGCTGGATGCTTTTCGTTTTTTAGGCGATGAAAAAGCGAAAGAAATTGTTGTGACAAACAGCCAGTACATCGCCTCTCTCATAGGTGATGTAAAACCGATTAAAGATGATCTGTATACACCGAAAATAGACGGTGCCGAAGAAGAAATTCGGGAAATGAGCTACAATCGTGCCAAAGAAATTTACGGAGACCCATTGCCGGAAATCGTTCAAGCAAGGCTTGAAAAAGAGTTGAAAAGCATTATCGGCCACGGATTTGCCGTCATTTATTTGATATCTCACAAACTAGTAAAAAAATCTTTGGATGACGGGTACTTGGTCGGTTCAAGGGGATCAGTCGGCTCATCCTTTGTTGCCACGATGACGGAAATTACTGAGGTGAACCCTCTTCCGCCTCATTACGTTTGTCCAAAATGCAAGCATTCCGAATTTTTCAATGACGGCTCTGTAGGATCCGGATACGATCTTCCTGATAAAAATTGTCCTCAATGCGGAGCACCATATAAAAAGGACGGGCATGACATACCGTTTGAAACGTTTCTAGGATTTAAAGGAGACAAGGTGCCTGATATTGATTTGAATTTTTCAGGTGAATATCAGCCGAGAGCACACAATTATACGAAAGTGCTGTTTGGTGAAGATAAAGTGTACCGTGCAGGAACAATTGGCACCGTTGCCGAAAAGACAGCTTTCGGATTTGTCCGCGGCTACATGAACGATCATAATCTGCATTTCCGCAGTGCAGAAGTCGATCGGCTTGTGAAAGGATGTACGGGGGTCAAGCGGACGACAGGACAGCATCCCGGAGGAATCATCGTTGTTCCCGATTATATGGATATATATGATTTTACTCCAATTCAATATCCGGCAGATGATACAAGCGCTGATTGGAAAACGACACATTTTGATTTCCACTCCATTCACGATAACTTATTAAAGCTTGATATACTAGGGCACGATGATCCGACGGTCATCAGAATGCTTCAAGATTTAAGCGGAATCGATCCGAAGACCATTCCAACAGATGATCCGGAAGTAATGAAAATCTTTTCCTCAACCGAATCACTTGGCGTGACAGAGGAGCAGATTGGCTGTAAAACGGGCACTCTAGGGATTCCAGAGTTCGGCACGCGATTTGTCCGCCAAATGTTGGAGGAAACAAGACCGACGACATTTTCAGAGCTTGTCCAAATATCAGGATTGTCCCATGGGACAGATGTTTGGCTAGGAAACGCACAAGAACTGATTCAAAGCGGCACATGTACATTAAGTGAGGTCATTGGCTGCCGCGACGATATTATGGTTTATTTAATCTATCAAGGATTGGAGCCGTCGTTAGCCTTTAAAATTATGGAGTCGGTTCGGAAAGGAAAAGGCTTGATTCCCGAATGGGAAGAAGAGATGAAAAAGAACGACGTTCCAGACTGGTATATTGAATCTTGCAAAAAAATCAAATATATGTTTCCAAAAGCTCACGCGACAGCTTATGTATTAATGGCTGTGCGGATTGCATATTTTAAAGTGCATTTTCCTCTGCTATTCTATGCAACTTATTTTACAGTCAGAGCGGACGATTTTGACATCGAAACGATGATCAAAGGAAGCACCGCAATCAGAGCGAAAATTGAAGAGATCAGTGCAAAAGGGCTCGATGCTTCTCCAAAAGAGAAGAGCTTGCTGACCGTATTGGAGATGGCACTTGAAATGACGGAGCGTGGATTTTCATTCCAAAAAGTAGATTTATACCGCTCTCAAGCCAAAGAATTCATTATTGACGGCGACAGCCTGATACCACCGTTTAATTCGATACCAGGGCTTGGTACGAACGCGGCCATCAATATTGTCAAAGCGAGAGAAGAAGGAGAATTTTTATCCAAAGAGGATCTGCAGGAGCGGACAAAAATTTCAAAAACGATTATGGAATATCTTGAAAATCATGGCTGTTTGGCATCGCTGCCTGAGCAAAATCAGCTCTCCCTTTTCTGATTTGCGATTCAATTTGCAAACCTGATTAGGTTATGTTATATTCATTTATGGAAATGCTAAAAAAAGCCTAACGAAAGAGTGGGGAAAAAACCCACTCTTTCCTATTGGAACTAGTTTTTTATGACGATTAAATAGATGTCCCTTTCTGAAACGCTGAAATTAAGGAGGAAAATATGAGCCAATCTATAACAGATCTCGTCAAAGAACTAGCATCGCCAATTCTTGAAAATTTACAACTGGAACTAGTAGATATTGAATATGTAAAAGAGGGAAAAAATTGGTATTTACGGCTTTTTATTGATTCTGAAGATGGTGTCGATATTGAAGAGTGCGGTATGGTAAGCGAACGTCTGAGCGAAAAGCTGGATGAAATCGATCCGATTCCTCACAACTATTTCTTGGAGGTATCTTCTCCAGGCGCTGAACGCCCTTTAAAAACAAAGGCCGATTTTGAAAAGGCTGTCGGGAAAAATGTCGCACTTAAAACTTACGAGCCGATCAACGGGGAAAAACATTTTGAAGGGGTTTTAACGGATTTTGACGGCGAGATTGCCACACTCGAAATAAGAGTGAAAACAAAAACTAAACAAGTGGAAATTCCTTGGGGAAAAATTGCAAAAGCTAGACTTGCCGTTTCATTTAATATTTAAGTGATGAGGAGGAACATCATTTTATGAACAGCCAACTTTTAGATGCCTTGACAGTATTAGAAAAAGAAAAAGGCATTAGTAAAGATGTTATTATAGATGCGATTGAAGCTGCCCTCATTTCTGCATACAAACGCAACTTTAACCAAGCGCAAAACGTGCGTGTCGATATTAATCGCGAAACAGGTACGATGCAGGTGTTTGCGAGAAAAGAAGTGGTGGAAGAAGTAATGGATCCCCGTTTGGAAATTTCCATCCATGATGCGATGAACATCAATCCCCAATATGAAATCGGCGATGTCGTTGAAATTGAAGTGACACCGAAAGAATTTGGACGAATAGCTGCACAAACTGCGAAACAAGTCGTTACGCAGCGAGTTCGTGAAGCCGAAAGAGGAGTCATTTATTCGGAATTTATTGATCGTGAAGAAGATATCATGACCGGAATCGTCCAAAGAACTGATCCCAAATATATATACGTAAGTCTAGGGAAAATAGAGGCTCTCCTCCCACAATCGGAACAGATGCCGAATGAAAAATACGAACCTCATGACCGAATTAAAGTATTCATTACAAAAGTAGAAAAAACAACAAAAGGACCACAAATTTTTGTTTCCAGAACACACCCGGGGCTGTTGAAGCGTTTATTCGAATTGGAGGTTCCGGAAATATATGACGGGACAGTGGAAATTAAATCAGTCGCCCGGGAGGCAGGTGACAGATCAAAGATTTCGGTTCATTCCGACAATCCGGAAGTTGACCCGGTCGGATCATGCGTTGGACCAAAAGGCCAGCGTGTTCAAGCAATTGTAAACGAGTTGAATGGCGAAAAAATTGATATCGTTCGCTGGTCTAAAAATCCTGTTGAATTTGTTGCAAATGCTTTAAGTCCTTCAAAAGTTTTGGACGTTATTGTCGATGAAGAGGAAAAAGCTACAACCGTCATCGTTCCTGATTATCAATTATCCCTTGCGATTGGCAAAAGAGGGCAAAACGCTCGCCTCGCTGCCAAATTAACCGGATGGAAAATTGATATTAAAAGCGAATCGGAAGCGAGAGAGCTGAACATCTATCCTCGCGAAGAGCATGATAGTTTATTCCAATTTGACAATACGGATGATGAACACGGAGAAGAACAAGACGAATAGAGGTGGTTACCAGTGGCAAAGCAAAAGAAAATTCCGATGAGAAAATGTGTGGCGACTGGCGAAATGAGA
Organism: Aeribacillus sp. FSL W8-0870; assembly: GCF_037963755.1. Classification (NCBI taxonomy): domain Bacteria; kingdom Bacillati; phylum Bacillota; class Bacilli; order Caryophanales; family Bacillaceae; genus Aeribacillus; species Aeribacillus sp. FSL W8-0870. The sequence continues at coordinate 2,382,563 of NZ_CP150165.1, read as the reverse complement.
CCCAAAAAGGAGCTTGTTCGAATCGTTCGTTCGAAAGAAGGAGAAGTTTCGGTTGATTTAACAGGAAAGAAAAATGGACGCGGTGCTTATATCACTCTTGATAAAGACTGCATTTTAAAGGCGAAAAAGAAAAATGTGCTATCCGTCCATTTAGATGCGCCTGTTCCGGAATCTATATATGATGAATTAATTCAGCTAGCTGAGAAGGAGAAACCTTCATTGCCATGAATGGACAATGGAAATCTTTATTAGGCCTTGCCTATCGGGCAAGAAAAGTGATTTCAGGAGAAGAACTTGTTTTGAAAGAGGTTCGAAATAAGCGTGCAAAACTCGTTTTATTGGCAGACGATGCTTCTTCTAACACGAAGAAAAAAATTACGGATAAATGTTCGTTTTATAAAGTTCCACTCGTGATTGCCCCAAACCGATACGAACTTGGGCAATCGATCGGAAAGGAAGAAAGAGTAGTTGTTGCCGTGACGGAAGAAGGTTTTGCCAAGAAGTTGAAGCTTCTACTTGAATAACTACTTTGGGGGTGAACGTATGGGTAAAATGCGAGTATATGAATATGCAAAACAACAAAATATAACGAGCAAAGAAGTAATCCATACATTAAAAGAAATGAATATAAATGTTGCAAACCACATGTCAATGATCGACAGCAATACAATTGAAAAACTCAATGGACGATATCAAAAGGAACAACCTAAGAAAAACGTTCAAAAAGATCATCAACCAAAACAAAAGGCAGAAAAGCATGCAGCATATGATGACATTCCATTTGATGACGATGAGGATATCGTATTGAACAAGAAAAAATCAGGCAAAAAACCTTCTCCAAAACGCGAGGAACGTAAACAAAACGTTCCGATTCAACAAACGAAACATAAAAACAAAAAAAATGGAAAGAAAAACAAAAAAGCGGTTCAAAATGAAGCTCCAAGCAAAAAAGAATTGCCGTCCAAAATTACGTATCAAGGCTCTTTAACAGTCGCTGAGCTTGCCAACAAACTCCATAAAGAACCGTCAGAGATCATTAAGAAGCTCATGATGCTCGGCGTCATGGCAACAATCAACCAAGAGCTGGAGAAGGACATTATCGAACTGATCGCTTCTGAATACGGCGTTGAAGTGGAAGAAGAAATTGTTTTCGATGAAACAGAATTTGAAAAGTATGAAATCGAAGACAAGGAAGAAGATCTTGTCAGCCGTCCTCCTGTTGTGACAATTATGGGGCACGTTGACCATGGGAAAACGACTCTTTTAGATTCCATTCGAAAAACAAAAGTGGCTGAAGGCGAAGCTGGAGGCATTACGCAGCATATCGGCGCTTACCAGGTTGAAGTGGAAGGGAAAAAGATCACATTTTTAGATACACCTGGCCATGCAGCGTTTACAACAATGAGAGCCCGCGGTGCTCAATTAACAGATATTACTGTTTTAGTCGTTGCTGCAGATGATGGTGTTATGCCGCAGACAGTTGAGGCAATTAACCATGCAAAAGCTGCGAATGTGCCGATTATTGTAGCGGTCAACAAAATGGATAAGCCGACGGCAAATCCTGACCGTGTGATGCAGGAATTAACGGAACATGGCCTTGTACCGGAAGATTGGGGCGGCGACACGATATTTGTGCCAATTTCGGCATTAAAAGGTGACGGAATTCCTGAACTATTGGAAATGATCTTGCTCGTTGCGGAAATGGAAGAGTTAAAAGCGAATCCGAATCGTCTTGCAACCGGTACGGTTGTTGAAGCAAAGCTTGATAAAGGCAGAGGTTCAGTTGCAACATTGCTTGTTCAAAACGGAACGCTTCGTGTCGGTGATCCAATTGTTGTCGGAAACACATATGGACGGGTGCGTGCGATGGTGAATGATGTCGGAAAACGTGTAAAAGAAGCTTTACCGTCCACTCCGGTTGAAATCACCGGCCTTCATGAAGTTCCATTAGCCGGCGACAGATTTATGGTATTTGAAGATGAGAAAAAAGCGCGTCAAATCGGTGAAGCCCGTGCGAAAAAACAGCTGGAAGAGCAGCGCAGCGAAAAGACAAAGCTAAGCCTTGATGATTTATTTGAACAAATTAAGCAAAATGACATGAAAGAAATTAATTTAATCGTCAAAGCAGATGTGCAAGGTTCCGTTGAAGCTCTTTCATCAGCTCTTCAAAAAATCGATGTTGAAGGAGTAAAAGTAAAAATTATTCACACCGGTGTCGGTGCCATTACGGAATATGACATCATGCTTGCCTCTGCTTCCAACGCTATTGTGATCGGCTTTAATGTTCGCCCGGATGTGAATGCGAAGAGAACAGCGGAAGCGGAAAACGTCGACATTCGCCTTCACCGCATCATTTATAAAGTGATCGAAGAAATCGAAGCGGCTATGAAAGGTATGCTTGATCCTGAATACGAAGAAAAAGTGATCGGTACCCTTGAAGTGCGGCAAACATTCAAAGTTTCTAAAATCGGTACAATTGCCGGCTGCTACGTCACAGATGGTTCTGTTACACGCGACAGCGGCGTTCGCTTAATTCGGGACGGAGTCGTGATTTTTGAAGGAGAAATTGACACTTTAAAACGTTTTAAAGATGATGTAAAAGAAGTTGCTCAAGGATATGAGTGCGGACTTACGATTAAAAACTTTAACGATATTAAAGAAGGCGACACGATTGAAGCGTTCATCATGGAGGAAGTTAAAAAATAATGCTCGGAATGGTATCATGTGAATGCATGATTTTTGAAGCTTCTTCTTTAAAAGAAAAACGTGCAGTAGTGCAACGAATTATAAAAAGACTGCAAAACAAATTTAATGTCAGTGTTGCAGAAATCGGCTTTCAGGATGCATGGCAGCGGACCGAAATCGGCATTGCCTGCCTTGCATCGAGCCGCGCCATCGCGGAAAAAGAACTGAACCAGGCATTGAAGTTGATCGATTCTTTTCCTGAAATTGAACGAACCATTACAACATTTGACTGGTTTTAGCAAATGAGGTGATGAAATGAGCCTAAGAGCAAACAGAGTAGCTGAACAGATGAAAAAAGAGCTAAGCGATATTATTGGCAGAAAAATTAAAGACCCGAGAATTGGATTTGTAACTGTAACGGACGTTCGCTTAACAGGGGATTTGCAAATCGCTAAAGTATATATTTCTGTATTGGGAAATGAGGAACAGAAGGAAAACACGATGAAAGCGCTGGCGAAAGCCAAAGGATTTATCCGCTCTGAAATCGGGTCGCGGATTCGGCTGCGGAAAACTCCGGAAATTCATTTTGAATTTGACGAGACAATTGATTATGGCAATCGAATCGAATCATTAATCCATGAATTGAAAAAAGAAGAAAGAGATCATGAAAGCTGAGGCATCCCGTTTCACAATTGTGTAACGGGTTCTTTTTTCATGATTGCAGCTGGCAAAAGGAAGGTGTGACTGTGGACGGCGTTCTTCTCTTACATAAACCTAGAGGAATGACTTCAAATGATTGTGTCCAAAAAGTGCGCAAATTGTTTCGAACGAAAAAAGCGGGGCATACTGGTACATTAGATCCGGATGTCTCAGGCGTGCTCCCTATTTGCATCGGCAAGGCAACAAAAATTTCGTCATATTTAATGGCTGAGAATAAGGAATACATTGCTGAAGTAACATTAGGAGCTGCCACTGAAACAGAGGATGCTTCTGGAAGCATTATTGCTGAAAAAGAAGTAAAGCTCCCGCCATCAAAAGAGGAAATTGAACGAGTGCTGGAAAGCTTTCGCGGAGAAATTGAACAAATTCCGCCAATGTATTCTGCTGTAAAAGTGAATGGAAAAAAATTATACGAATACGCGCGTGAAGGGAAAGTAGTCGAAAGGCCGAAAAGAAGGGTTGTCATTCATGCCATGCACCTTTTAAGCGATATAAAACAACATGACAAAACGGCTTCCTTTTCCATTCAAGTCTCTTGCTCAAAAGGGACATATATTCGAACTCTCGCGGTCATGATCGGAGAAAAATTAGGGTATCCTGCTCACATGTCTGAATTGGTGCGAATAAGATCCGGCCGTTTTCATTTACATGACTGCGTCACGTTTTCAGCGATCGAGCAATGTTTAAAAACGGGAGATTTGCCAAACGGTTTTCTTACCATAGAGGAAGCATTAAATCAATTGCCGAAAATTAAAATAAATGATACATTAGCAAAGAAAGTAAAAAACGGAGCGATGTTGGAAATGAACGAGGATTTCCAGCATATTGGACAAAATGATGTTGTAGCAATATGGAATAATCGAGAAATTATTGCCATATATAAAAAGCATTCAGAAAAAAACAATGTGCTTAAACCCGTCAAGGTGTTAAAAACGAATGAATAGGTAAGAAAAGGGGAACTTTCGGTGAAAATGATAAAAATAACACATCCACACCATTTGGCAAAACAAAATGTGCCGAAATCGGTAATGGCGCTCGGATTTTTTGATGGAGTCCATAAAGGGCATCAAAAAGTCATTCAAACAGCTAAACAGAAGGCTGAAGAATTAAATGTTGAATGTGCGGTGATGACATTTGATCCGCACCCATCCATCGTCTTAAAAAAAAATATTCAACAAATAGAATATATTACTCCTTTACAAGAGAAACTGAAGTTTATTGAAGATCTTGGAATTGATCGATTGTATTTAGTCGAATTTACAGAAAGCTTTAGCTTGCTTCAGCCTCAACAATTTGTCGATCAATATATTATCGGATTAAATGCTATTCACGTTGTGGCCGGTTTTGATTTTACATTCGGTCGGTTTGGAAAAGGGACAATGGAAACTTTGCCTTTCTATTCAAGAGGAGCCTTTACGCATACGACGGTTGAAAAGCTGACAGACGGTGAAAGAAAAATCAGCTCTTCCCTCGTTCGAAACGCGATTAAAAATGGTGATGTTTCTTATGCATGCTCTCTTCTAGGGCGGCCTCATCAAGTATCCGGAAAGGTAATCCATGGAGAAAAGCGAGGGCGGACTATCGGCTTTCCAACCGCAAATATTGAACTAAGCGAATCCTACATTACTCCTCCGACAGGGGTATATGCGGTCAAAATCAGCATGAATGGGAAGGAATATGCGGGCATATGCAATATCGGTTATAAGCCGACATTTCATGAAAAAAGACCGGACAAGCCGAGCATAGAAGTTCATATTTTTGATTTTCATGAAGAAATTTATGATATAGATGTGACCGTAAAATGGTTCAAACGAATACGAAGTGAACAAAAGTTTTCTGGTGTGGAAGAATTAATTGCCCAAATCAAACGGGACATCAAGGAAGCTAAAGATTTTTTTCAGCGGCTGACAGAATCGGATAAAATCACGGCTGAAAAAAATTTTTAATGGAACCTCCTTGCTTTTTCTTGGGAAAAATAGTATTCTTATTCTTGTAACTTTTAACCGCTGCGTGGCAACGCGAGTCACCGACGCTTGCTAGGTAGCCGGGGATTATATTTAGGAGGTGGACAAGGATGGCTTTAACGCAAGAACGGAAAAATGAAGTGATTGAGCAATTTAAAACACATGAATCAGATACTGGTTCTCCTGAAGTGCAAATTGCTATCCTAACTGAAAAAATCAACATTTTAAATGAGCATTTGCGCGTTCACAAAAAAGACCACCATTCACGCAGAGGTCTTTTGAAAATGGTTGGGAAACGCCGTAATTTGTTGACGTATTTGCGCAATAAAGATGTTGCACGGTACCGTCAACTCATCAATAAACTCGGTTTGCGTCGTTAAGTTGTATGGAAGCGGGAGATTTCCCGCTTTTTTACTGTATTCAAAAAAGTTTATGACAGATTACATAAAAACGATATAGATTGAAAAGTTTAAAAATAACATTTTTGTACAATCTTATGTGCGAAGATAGACTTTGTCAATGAAAGAGGGGTTCAAAACAAGTATGGATCAAGAGAAACATGTTTTTTCCATAGATTGGTCCGGACGGAAGCTGACTGTTGAAATCGGCCAGCTGGCGAAGCAAGCGAACGGCGCCGTTTTAGTCCGCTATGGAGATACGGTCGTTTTATGTACGGCAACCGCTTCGAAGGAAGCAAAAGGAGTGGATTTCTTTCCCCTAACAGTCAATTATGAAGAAAGGCTTTATGCTGTCGGTAAAATCCCGGGAGGGTTTATTAAACGAGAGGGTAGACCGAGTGAAAAAGCTATTTTAGCGAGCCGTTTAATCGATAGACCGATTCGCCCGCTGTTTCCAGAAGGGTTTCGCAATGAGGTTCAAGTAGTCAGCATGGTGATGAGCGTCGACCAAGATTGTTCTTCCGAAATGGCGGCTATGTTTGGATCTTCGCTCGCGCTGTCAATATCGGACATTCCGTTTGAAGGTCCGATTGCCGGTGTCACGGTCGGCCGCCTTGATGACCAGTTTATCATTAATCCAACTGTCGAACAGCTTGAGAAAAGCGATATCCATTTAATCGTAGCCGGCACGAAAGATGCCATCAATATGGTGGAAGCAGGAGCCAATGAAGTGCCTGAAGAAACGATTTTAGAAGCAATCATGTTTGGCCATGAAGAAATCAAACGTTTGATTGCATTCCAAGAAGAGATTGTAGAAAAAATCGGAAAAGAAAAAATGGAAGTCGAATTATATAAAATCGATGAGGAGCTTGAAAAAAGAGTTCGTGAAATGGCTCTTGCCGACTTATTGCAAGCTATCCAAGTGCCTGAAAAACACGCCCGCGAAGATGCTATTAATGAAGTGAAAGAGAAAACTGTCGCAATATTTGAGGAAGAAGAAGCAGATGAAGAAACGATTAAGCAAGTAAAAGAAATTTTGCACAAGCTCGTGAAAGAGGAAGTGCGCCGTCTCATTACAGAAGAAAAAGTGAGACCTGACGGACGAAAAATTGACGAAATCCGTCCATTATCGTCTTCCGTCGGAATTTTGCCGCGCACGCACGGTTCAGGTCTTTTCACCCGCGGCCAAACACAAGCCCTGTCTATTTGTACGCTCGGAGCTTTAGGAGACGTACAAATACTTGACGGACTCGGCGTGGAAGAATCAAAGCGGTTCATGCATCACTACAACTTCCCGCCATTTAGTGTCGGGGAAACCGGTCCGATGAGGGGTCCTGGCAGACGGGAAATTGGTCATGGAGCGTTGGGAGAAAGAGCGCTTGAGCCAGTCATACCTTCCGAGCGCGATTTTCCGTACACAATTCGTCTCGTTTCAGAAGTGCTTGAATCAAACGGTTCAACTTCACAAGCGAGCATTTGTGCAAGCACCTTAGCGATGATGGATGCCGGCGTGCCGATTAAGTCGCCTGTTGCTGGAATTGCAATGGGACTTGTAAAATCTGGTGACAACTATACGGTTTTAACAGATATTCAAGGTATGGAAGATGCGCTTGGTGATATGGACTTTAAAGTCGCTGGTACAGAAAAAGGCGTCACCGCGCTGCAAATGGACATTAAAATTAAAGGCTTGTCCCGTGAAATTTTAGAAGAAGCGTTAAAACAAGCTCGCAAAGGCCGCCTTGAAATTTTGAAATCGATGCTGGCGACAATCTCTGAACCGAGAAAGCAATTATCGCCATATGCTCCAAAAATTTTAACCATGGTCATCAATCCGGATAAAATTCGTGACGTGATTGGACCTAGCGGAAAACAAATTAACAAAATCATTGAAGAAACAGGAGTAAAAATCGATATTGAACAAGATGGCACAATCTACATTTCTTCCGTAGACGAAGGAATGAATAAAAAAGCGAAGAAAATTATTGAAGATATTGTAAGAGAAATTGAAGTCGGACAAATGTATTTAGGAAAAGTTAAACGGATCGAGAAATTCGGCGCATTCGTGGAACTGTTTAACGGAAAAGATGGTCTTGTCCACATTTCTGAGCTTGCAGAAGAGCGGGTAGGAAAAGTGGAGGATGTTGTGTCAGTCGGTGATGAAATTTTAGTCAAAGTGATGGAAATCGATAAACAAGGTCGTGTCAATTTATCAAGAAAGGCCGTTTTAAGGGACCAAAAAGAGCAGCAAAAGTCTTGACCGGAGCCAGGGAAAACCCGGCTTCTTTTCCATTTTTGCGGTTGGCAGTTCTATCTTGTCCCCTTTTTTCATAGTTTTATAAGTGAAAAAGGGGATGTTGCGATGAAGCGAAAAAAAGGGAAAATAGCCATTTTTATATTGATCATACTTTTTTCTTATGTCATATTGGATAATCGTTATACATTGATCTTTCTTCAGCAATTAAAAGCAAAGCATGAATTGGCTGTATCTGGCGAAAATTCGTTGTATCAAGAAATCGTTGCCAAAGCAAAAGAGTATGAAATTCCTCCGGAAAATGCTGAAATACATAGAGTTTGGAAAAAAACGCCCGGTTATAATGGGCGATCAGTCGACATTGACGCATCGTATAAAAGAATGAAGAAAAAGGGTTCTTTTGATCCGAAGCTTCTTGTATTCAAGCAAATTCCACCTTCTGTTCATTTAAGCGATTTGCCGAACGAAGCGATCTACCGTGGACACCCGGATAAGCCAATGGTATCCTTTTTAATAAATGTTGCATGGGGAAATGAGTATCTTCCTAAAATGTTGGCCGTGCTAAAAAAGCACCATGTCAAAGCGACGTTTTTTTTAGAAGGAAGATGGGTAAAAGAAAATCCTGAACTGGCTAAAATGATTGTAGAAAGCGGCCATGAAATTGGAAATCATTCATACTCGCATCCAGATATGGCCCGCCTGCCGTCTGCAAGAATTAGACAAGAGATGGAAGAGACGAACAAAATCATCAAAGCGACGACAGGAAAAAACGTGAAATGGTTTGCGCCTCCAAGCGGCAGCTTTCGCAAGGAGGTTGTAGATATAGCGGCAGATATGAACATGGAAACAATCATGTGGTCTGTTGACACGATTGATTGGCAAAAGCCGCGGCCTGAAACGTTAATCAATCGAGTGATGTCAAAAATTCATAACGGCGCCATGATCTTAATGCATCCGACGTCATCGACCGCAGAGAGTCTAGATTCATTAATTAAAAAGATTAAAGAAAAAAATCTTTCCATCGGTTCACTTTCTAGTCTGCTGGATGAAAAACGTCTTGACTGATTGGAAGAACAGGGGGTTACAATTTGATCAAGAAATATACATGCCAAAATGGTGTTAGAATCATTTTAGAATCCATTCCGACTGTTCGCTCCGTTGCTATCGGAGTTTGGATTGGCACAGGTTCTAGAAACGAGACGAAAGAAACAAACGGCATTTCTCATTTTTTAGAGCATATGTTTTTTAAAGGAACAGAAAAAAGAACAGCTAGAGAAATTGCAGAAGCTTTTGACAAAATTGGCGGTCAGGTGAATGCCTTCACCTCAAAAGAATACACCTGCTATTATGCAAAAGTGCTCGATGAGCATGCAAATTATGCACTTGAAGTGCTGGCTGATATGTTTTTCAACTCAGTATTTGAAGAAGAAGAATTAAACAAAGAACGAAATGTTGTTTTAGAAGAGATCAAAATGTATGAAGATACTCCAGACGATATTGTGCACGATTTGTTAAGCCAGGCTGCGTTTGGCGATCATCCGCTTGGCTATCCGATTTTAGGCACAGAAAAAACTTTATCTAGTTTTACCGGCGATGCGTTGAAAAGCTATATGGAAAAATACTATACTCCTGACAATATCGTCATTTCAGTAGCTGGAAACGTTCAAGAAAGCTTTATTCAAGAGGTTGAGAAATGGTTCGGCAATTTTAAGTCGTCTCATAAAAAAGAAAAATATAAGGAACCGGTTTTTTTGGACCAAAAAATCGCCAAGAAAAAAGAGACGGAGCAAGCGCATCTCTGCATTGGGTTTAAAGGGTTGAGAGTCGGTCATGACGACATTTACAGCTTAATTGTGTTAAACAATATTTTGGGCGGGAGCATGTCAAGCCGCTTGTTCCAAGAGGTGAGGGAAGAAAAAGGGCTTGCTTATTCTATTTTCTCTTACCACACTTCATATGAAGACAGCGGAGTGCTCACAATTTACGGTGGGACTGGAAGAAACCAGCTGAATATTTTATTTGAAACGATTTTTCAAACAATTGAAAAATTGAAAAAAAGCGGTATTACTGAAAAAGAATTAATGCATTCAAAAGAACAAATTAAAGGGAATCTAATGCTTAGTCTTGAAAGTACAAATGCAAGAATGAGCAGAAACGGCAAAAATGAGCTGCTCTTAGGCAAACATCGATCTTTGGATGAAATTATCGAAACGGTTAACCGTGTTGATATCATGAGCGTCAATGAACTTATTCAACATATTTTTACAGATGAATATGCTGTATCTTTAATTAGTCCGGAAGAGAATCTTTCTTCTGCAATTCCAGAATTAAAATGCCTGCTATGATGGATTGGCGGGCATTTTTTATTTGCCAAAAACGTATACATGTATGGAAAGCTATGTTCATCAGTTTCGAATCAATCTCTGCCTGTGAATATGTTCGTATATTTATAATGAAAGAGGGGAGCCAATACTATGCGTTTATCCGAGTTAAGCGGAAAAGAAATCGTCGATGTAAAACGAGCGGAACGTCTAGGCGTGCTCGGTCAAACAGACTTTGAAATCAATGCGGAAACCGGACAAATCACGGCGCTTATTATTCCTTCTTTAAAGTGGTTCGGTTTAAGGAAACAAGGGCATGATATTCGAGTACCGTGGGAGCATATCAAAAAAATTGGTCAAGATATGATCATTATTGACGTACCGGAAAATTCCTTAAATAAAATTGATGACTAATGAAGATCCGCCGGCTAAAGAAGCCGGCTTTTATTATTTTTTGGCAATTTTTCGATGCGATTCACCTATCGGCTGCCGCCTACATAATATGCTTAAAACAGGGAGCTAATTATGGTTTTCGAAACTGAACTGAATTGCCATAAAGAAGGTGAAAAAAAGGATGTTAACTGGCTTAAACGTTGCTGTAATTGGCGGTGACGCCCGGCAGCTAGAGGTGATCCGAAGTCTATCAGAGCACGATGCCAATCTATTTTTAATCGGATTTGATCAGCTTGAACATGGGTATACAGGATCAGTGAAAATAAACAGCCATAATATTAGTCTGGAAGGAATGGATGCAGTAATATTGCCTGTTTCAGGAACCGGAAGCGAAGGACAGGTCGAAGCAGTTTTTTCCGCTGAAGAAGTCGTACTGACAAGAGAAATGGTGGCCTCCACTCCTGAGCATTGCATCTTTTATTCTGGGATACGCACAAAATATTTAGAAGAGTTAATGGAAAAAGAAAAACGAAAGCTTGTACCGATACTGGACCGTGATGATGTAGCGATATATAATTCCATTCCGACAGTAGAAGGGACCATAATGCTCGTTATTCAACATACTGATTTTACCATTCATGGTTCCAACATTGCCGTTATCGGATTTGGACGGACAGGAATGAGCGTTGCCCGCACTTTTGCAGCATTAGGAGCTAATGTGAAGGTAGGCGCTCGCAAACAGAAAGATTTGGCCAGGATCACGGAAATGGGAATGAAGCCGTTTCATTTGAGTGAACTGAAGGACGAATTGTCGTCGATCGATATTTGCATTAATACAGTTCCAGCGTTGGTATTGTCTTCTGATGTTTTGGCAGCTATGCCTATCCACGCTCTTATTATCGATTTAGCATCAAAGCCGGGAGGAACCGATTTCCACTATGCTGAAAAAAGAGGTATGAAAGCCATTTTAGCACCTGGTCTTCCAGGAATTGTCGCACCGAGGACAGCAGGCCAAATTTTGGCGAATGCGTTGACAATCCTTTTAACTGAACAGCATCAGCTTGAAAGGAGTATGGATAATGGAAGTGAAAGGTAAGCGGATCGGATTTGGTTTAACAGGCTCTCATTGTACTTATGATGCGGTATTTCCGCAAATTCAAAAGCTCGTTGAAAAAGGAGCAAACGTTTTGCCAATTGTCACCTCGACCGTAAAGACGACAACAACTAGATTCGGGGAAGGAGAAGAATGGGTCAAAAGAATTGAAGAAGCGACTGGAAATCAAGTAATTGATTCGATCGTGGATGCCGAGCCTTTAGGTCCGAAAATTCCTCTTGATTGCATGGTCATTGCGCCGATGACCGGCAATTCGATGAGCAAACTGGCGAATGCCTTGACGGACTCTCCTGTATTGATGGCTGCAAAAGCGACTATGAGAAACCATCGCCCCGTTGTACTAGCCATTTCTACAAACGATGCTCTCGGGTTAAATGGCGTAAATTTAATGAAGCTAATGGCGGCAAAAAATATTTTCTTTGTTCCGTTCGGCCAAGATGCACCCCATCAAAAACCGAATTCAATGGTGGCGAATATGGATCGGTTAGTGGAAACAGTTGAACATGCGCTTGAACATAGACAGCTTCAGCCGGTTATTATTGAACATAAAAAATAATCAAACAAATAAAACGCTTTCATGAAAAATCGCTCATCACTTTTTTTGGCTACTGTGATACAATTAAACGTAATACGAATACATGATTATTCGACTCTGATGCATTTTGGAAGGAGATAGATAGAAAATGGCTCAAAAAGGTTTTCATGTAGCAGTTGTCGGAGCAACTGGAGCAGTAGGAACACGAATGATCGAAACATTGGAAAAAAGAAATTTTCCTGTGGAAACTTTAACGTTGTTATCATCCGAACGATCTGCAGGAAAGACAGCTACATTTAAAGGAAAACCAATCACAGTACAAAAAGCGGAACCGGAGAGCTTTGAAGGGGTTGATATCGCTCTTTTCAGCGCTGGAGGAAGCGTGTCGAAGCAGCTTGCACCGGAAGCAGCCAAAAGAGGCGCGGTCGTGATCGACAATACGAGCGCATTTAGAATGGATGAAAACGTTCCTCTCGTAGTACCGGAAGTGAACGAAGAGGATATAAAATGGCATAACGGTATTATTGCCAATCCGAATTGTTCGACGATCCAAATGGTTGTTGCATTGCAGCCGATCCGTAAGGCGTTCGGGCTGAAAAAAGTCATTGTTTCCACTTATCAAGCAGTATCAGGTGCGGGGGCACAAGCGATTCAGGAATTGAAAGAACAGTCTAAAGCGATTTTAGAAGGAAAGCCGTTTGTACCTGAAATTTTACCTGTTAAAAGTGACGAAAAACATTATCAAATTGCGTTTAATGCAATTCCGCAAATTGATAAGTTCCAGGAAAATGGATTTACATTTGAAGAAATGAAAATGATCAATGAAACAAAAAAAATTATGCATATGAAGGATCTGGAAGTTGCAGCGACCTGCGTCCGCTTGCCGGTCGTCATCGGGCATTCAGAATCAGTCTACATTGAAATCGACAGGGACGATGTTACTGTAAATGATATTCGCAATGTATTAAGAGATGCGCCTGGCGTTACGCTTGAAGATGATCCGGCAAATCAAATTTATCCAATGCCTGCTTTTGCAGAAGGCAAATACGATACATTTGTAGGCCGAATTCGCAAAGACTTAGATCGGCCAAACGGCTTCCACCTTTGGGTTGTATCCGACAATTTATTAAAAGGGGCAGCATTAAACTCTGTACAAATTGCCGAAAGTTTAATTAAACTGAAACTAGTATAAGGTGAAAAGAAGAGAGTTGAAGCCATCAGCTCTCTTCTGTTTAGTTATTTTATAGAGGTGAACATCATGAGCATTGTTGTTCAAAAGTTTGGAGGAACGTCTGTCCGTGATGAACAAGGCAGAAGACATGCGTACGAACATATAAAGGAAGCCTTGTCTGAGAAAAAAAAAGTGGTCGTCGTCGTATCAGCGATGGGGAGAAAAGGAGATCCGTACGCAACAGATACGCTGATCAGCCTTGTGGAAGGCGGGATCGACACCATTTCCAAACGTGAACAGGATATGTTGCTGTCCTGCGGAGAAATCATCTCTTCTGTCGTATTTACTAGCATGCTAAAAGGGAAAGGAATAAAAGCGGCAGCTTTAAGCGGAGCGCAGGCAGGTTTTTTGACGACAAATGAACATACAAATGCTAAAATATTAGAATTGAAATGTGATCGCCTGCTCGGGCTTCTAGAAACAAATGATGTCGTTGTTGTCGCAGGCTTTCAAGGAGCACAAGCAAATGGAGATGTGACGACAATTGGGCGCGGCGGCAGTGACACTTCAGCAACAGCACTTGGAGCAGTTTTAAAAGCAGAATATGTAGACATTTTTACAGATGTGGAAGGAGTTATGACAGCGGATCCTCGTATTGTTAAGGATGCAAAGCCCCTTTCATTTGTGACGTATACGGAAATTTGCAATTTGGCCTATCAAGGAGCAAAGGTGATTCATCCGCGTGCGGTTGAAATCGCTATGCAAGCCAAAATCCCGATTCGCATTCGTTCCACTTATTCTAAATCGAAAGGAACGATCATCACTTCTCACCATCAGGACAAACTAGGTGCGGACATAAAAGAACGTTTAATTACTGGAATTGCTCATGTTTCCGATGTCACGCAAATTAAAGTAGATGCAAAAGAAGGGAATTTCCGTTTTCATCAAGAAATTTTTAAAGCGATGGCTACAAGCGGAATTAGCGTCGATTTCTTTAATATTACTCCTAAGAGTGTCATATATACTGTTCATGGGGATGTAACGGATCTTGCTGTTGGAATTTTGAAAGAGATCGGATATGATCCGATGATCACGCGGCATTGTGCAAAAGTCTCAATTGTAGGAGCAGGCATTCAAGGAGTTCCTGGAGTCGCTTCCAAAATCGTTGCTGCTTTATCGGAGGAAGGGATACAAATTTTGCAATCGGCAGACAGCCATACAACAATTTGGGTGCTTGTGAAGGAAAGTGAAATGATTCAAGCAGTTAATGCACTTCATAAAGCGTTTGATCTTGGAAAATAATCGATAAAGGTGTGAGGAACAAGTGGGTATGTTTGGAAGAATTTCAACTGCAATGGTTACCCCGTTTGACAATAACGGGAATATTGATTTTCAAAAAACGGAAAAATTAGTAGAATATTTAATCCATCATGGAACAGATTCAATTGTTGTGGCTGGAACAACGGGTGAATCTCCAACTTTAACAACGGAAGAAAAGCTCGCTTTATTTAAACATGTCGTTTCTGTTGTCAATAAAAGAGTTCCAGTGATTGCAGGGACAGGTACAAACAATACAAGAGCTTCCATAGAACTGACAAAAAAGGCGGAACAAACCGGCGTCGATGCGATTATGCTTGTCACTCCATACTACAACAAACCGAATCAGGAAGGGATTTATCAGCACTTTAAAGCGATAGCAGAAAGCACGCACCTTCCTGTGATGCTTTACAATGTGCCTGGCAGAACATCGTCCTCGATCGCGCCTGAAACGGTTATTCGTCTATCGGAAATTGACAATATCGTTGCGATTAAAGAAGCTAGCGGAGATCTTGATAATATGGCCAAAATTATCGAGAAAACGCCAGATAATTTTGCTTTATACACTGGGGACGACAGCTTAACGCTGCCGACATTATCAATAGGCGGTGATGGCGTTATATCTGTAGCCTCCCATGTTGTAGGAGATGAAATGCAAGAAATGATTCAAGCCTTTTTGTCAGGTGATGTGAAAAAAGCCGGAAGCCTTCATCGAAGACTTCTCCCATTAATGAAAGAACTGTTTAAGGCGCCAAACCCTGTTCCAGTGAAAGCAGCGCTGCAAATAAAAGGTCTGGATGTTGGTCCGGTGCGCTTGCCGTTAGTTCCGTTAACAACAGATGAGCGAACATCATTAGCCGCTGTGATCCATGAATTAGGCTGATCATCGTGATTAGCCTTTTTTTATTTTAAAAATTCCACTCTGCCCCATTCAAAACAGCTGAGTCTAGCGGCTTAATTTTTCGGATAAGTGTGTCTGATATAAATTAACTTGTATTCCATTTCTTTCATCAGGTATAATATTGCTAAGTGCTTTGGACGGGGATATTTAGGGAGGATCACTAACACTTATGAAAAAAGCTGAAAAAATTCAACTTATTGCTTTAGGAGGGGTTGGGGAAGTCGGAAAAAACCTGTACATCGTCGAAATCGACTCGGATATTTTTATTGTGGATGCCGGCTTGAAATATCCTGAAAACGAGATGCTCGGAATTGATGTGGTGATACCGGATATTACATATTTGCTTGAACGTAAAGATAGGGTTCGGGCCATCTTCTTAACAAATGGCAGATTGGATCGGATCGGTGCGATTTTCTACATTTTAAAACATATCAATGCGCCAGTTTACGGAACGAAATGGACAATTGCCTTGACAAAAGAAAGAATGAAGCAATATTCTGTTACCGCTGATTTTCGCGAAGTGAATATGCGCAAGCCTGTACATTTTCCTCAAGTGACGGTTTCTTTTTTTCGCACATTCTCAAATATTCCTGATTCTATGGGAGTTTGTTTCCATACGTCAATGGGAGCGATCGTGCATACAGGCGATTTTAAATTAGAGCAATCCTCGATCGGAAGTCATTTTCTTGATTTTGGTAAAATGGCGGAAATCGGTAATAGCGGAGTTCTTTGTTTGCTTTCCGACAGTATCAATGCAGAAAGACCCGGCTTTTCTGGTTCCGAAGCTCTTGCCGGAGAAATGATCAACGATGTTATGTATAATTCGCCTGGAAGAGTTGTTGTATCTGTAGCAGAGACGAATATTTACCGAATTCAGCAAATTTTCAATGCCGCAGTTGAGACTGGAAGAAAAATAGCAATTATAGGGAAATCGTTTGCCAAAATTATTGAGCTTGCAAGACAATTACGGTATTTAAAGGCTGACGATGATTTGTTTATTCCGGTGTCGCATTTAAAAAAGCTTGAAAAACAAAACTCTGTTCTACTATGTGCAAGCGATTCATTCGATCCGCTTGCGGAAATTTCAAAAATGGCAAAAGGCATTCACAAGCAACATCATATAACTTCCGATGATACGGTTTTAATTGCTCAGACCCCAACACCCGGACAAGAACTTATTTATTCGAAAACGATTGATTTGCTGTTTCGAGCAGGAGCCAATGTTGTTTCGATTGATAAAAAAGCGTTTTTTTCTGGTCATGGCTGCCAAGAAGAGCTGAAGCTTATGCTACATTTAATGAAACCAAAATACTTTATTCCCGTTCATGGTGAATTTAAAATGCAAATAGCGCATGCTAAAATTGCGCAATCGATCGGAATACGCGAAGAAAACATTTTTTTGCTCGATCAAGGAGATGTGGTTGAATTCACCCCTAAATCTGCCAAAACGGTTACAAAAGTACCTTCTGGAAATGTACTAATTGACGGGCTTGGTGTAGGAGATGTTGGAAATATCGTGCTAAGAGACCGGCGTTTGTTATCTCAGGACGGCATTTTAATTGTTGTTGTTACGTTAAACAAAGAGATGAAAAAAATTGTCGCTGGTCCTGAAATTATATCAAGAGGGTTTGTGTATGTTCGTGAGTCTGAAAGTTTAATTTCCAAAGCTACGAAAATGGTGCATGACACACTGTCGTCTTGTATGGAAGATGTTTCAATGGATTGGTCAACAATGAAACAAAACATTCGCGACGTCTTGAATCAATTTTTATATGAGCAAACGAAGCGCCGCCCGATGATTTTGCCAATTATTATGGAGGTTTAGACAAAAAGCAGGCCGACGAAGCCTGCTTTTTTCACATTTTTAAAACGGTTTCCTGGCCGCATGAAAAAATGGATTCCGTTCATACTAACATCATAACGGTAAGAAGAAAGGATGATTGGGATGAACGGAAATGCTGATCAACCGACTGTTCAGCCAGTGGAAAAGGGAAGCGAAAATGTAGTTGACAAAATTCAGCAGTTAGGACAAACAAACATTCCGCAAATGGATCAGGAAACAAACATTCATTGTTTGACCATTATCGGTCAAATTGAAGGACATATACAGCTCCCTGCTCAAAATAAAACAACGAAATATGAACATATCATTCCGCAAATTGTGGCGATCGAACAAAATATGAAAATAGAAGGGCTGCTCGTCATTTTAAATACTGTCGGCGGCGATGTTGAAGCAGGACTTGCGATCGCTGAAATGCTTGCTTCGCTTACGAAACCGACTGTATCCATCGTTCTTGGCGGCGGACATTCTATCGGTGTGCCCATCGCTGTGTCATGCGATTATTCATTTATTGCGGAAACGGCTACGATGACGATTCACCCGATAAGGTTAACCGGTTTGGTCATTGGTGTTCCGCAAACGTTTGAATATCTTGATAAAATGCAGGAGCGGGTTATTAGTTTTGTAACAAAGCATTCCAATATTACAGAAGATAAATTTAAAGAGCTGATGTTTTCAAAAGGAAATTTAACAAGGGATATTGGAACAAATGTTATCGGTCAAGATGCGGTTAAGTACGGTTTGATCGATGAAATAGGCGGTGTAGGAAGCGCGATGAAAAAATTGAACGAGCTTATTTTGGAAAGAAAGAATGGAAAAGGAGGGGACATCCTTCAATGATTTTATACACGACTGTTCCTGAAGAGCTCATTTTTCCATCAGATCAAGAAGCTTTTCAAAAAAGGCACATTGTTGAGATGAACGGCATTTCATTATTAATAGAAGAAACGGGAGAAAATCAATGCCAAATCGTCAGAGTGCTTTCAACCAATCCAAACCATTATTTATTGGAATCTGTTTTCCCCGGTCAAAAAGTACCTTTTTTTCGAAGCTAACATTCCTTTTAAAGACAACATCGTTGCTAGCATACCTAAATTCAAGTTTGTATGATATAATATGGACACAAACAGTCGTTCGCAGCCAAATAGTGGCTGCGTTCTTGTTTTACATAATACATAGGTGGGATTAAAGTGGCAAAAGTGAAAAGGAAACGAAAAAAGAGAAAAACGGATTGGCAAAATAAACTAAAATTTGAAATAGCGGGACTTCTGCTATTATCATTGTCGATAATCGCTTTAAGCGAATTTGGATTTGCTGGCAAAGCGCTTGTCGCCTTTTTTCGGTTCTTCGCTGGAGAATGGTTTATTATCTTTTTGCTAGGATTATTATGGTTTTCCATATATATATTTTGGAAAAAGACATTCCCTCATTTTTTAACGAGAAGATGGCTCGGGATCTATCTTATAGTTGGCTCAATTTTAATTCTCAGCCATATGAAGCTGTTTGAAAATTTGTCAAAGGGAGGAGTTTTTGCTTCTCCAAGCGTTATATTGAATACTTGGGAGATGTATTTAAAGGAATTAAACGGGGAGGCAAGCGCTCAAGATCTTGGAGGAGGAATGATCGGCGCCGTTTTTTTTGCTGCATCATACTATTTATTTTCTTCAGGGGGCACCCGAATTATTTCCATTGTCTTGATCATAATTGGTTGCATCTTAATTTCCGGAAAATCACTCGGAAACAGCCTCTCCAAAATTGTTGAGTCCATCGGCCGGATTTTCAAAAAACAATTTTTTGCCTTTGTGGATGATATGAAGAACTTATTTTCCTTAGTAAAAAAACAAAAGAAAAAGCAAAAGAAGCATCGCTCCAATAAGGTTCAGGCTGAAGACGATCAAGAACAAGAAGATGAACATTTAGAAGAAAATACATCTGAACCGATTATTTCCAGTTTTACAGACCATCCAGAAATCGTGACAAATGATAAAAAAGAGCCCGAAAATAATTTAAAGCAGGAACAAATTACGCTTGAAGAAAAGGATGAGCCGATCGCCTTTCAGGAGATAGAAAACAAAGATTATAAATTGCCTCCGATTGATTTGCTGTCTCTTCCAAAATACAGCGGTCAGCATGCCGATAAGCGGAATATTTACGATAATGCGAGAAAACTAGAGCGCACTTTCCAAAGCTTTGGAGTGAAGGCAAAGGTTACCCAAGTACATTTAGGGCCTGCTGTAACAAAATATGAAGTGTACCCGGATGTCGGGGTGAAGGTAAGCAAAATTGTCAGTTTAAGCGATGACCTGGCGCTGGCTTTAGCAGCAAAAGATATTCGGATTGAAGCGCCGATTCCGGGAAAGTCTGCAATTGGAATTGAGGTGCCGAATTCAGAAATTGCGATGGTGTCATTGCGCGAGGTGCTGGAATCCAAAATGAACGATCGCCCTGATTCCAAGCTGCTGATCGGTTTAGGACGTGATATAACTGGAGAAGCGGTGCTGGCTGAACTGAACAAAATGCCGCATCTGCTTGTCGCAGGTGCAACAGGCAGCGGAAAAAGCGTCTGCATTAACGGGATTATTACAAGCATTTTGATGAGGGCGAAGCCTCATGAAGTGAAAATGATGATGATCGATCCAAAAATGGTCGAATTAAGTGTTTACAATGGGATTCCGCATCTATTGGCTCCTGTTGTGACAAATCCGAAAAAAGCGTCGCTCGCATTGCAAAAAGTAGTAAATGAAATGGAAAGAAGATACGAGCTTTTTTCACATACTGGAACGCGCAATATTGAAGGATATAATGAAATGATCAGAAGGCAAAATTCGCTTTCAAAAGAGAAGCAGCCTGAGCTTCCTTTTATTGTCGTCATCGTGGATGAGCTCGCTGATTTAATGATGGTGGCTTCTTCTGATGTAGAAGATTCGATTACACGCTTGTCACAAATGGCCCGTGCTGCTGGCATTCATTTAATTATTGCGACTCAACGTCCGTCTGTTGATGTAATTACAGGAGTCATAAAAGCCAATATTCCATCGAGAATTGCCTTTAGTGTGTCCTCCCAAACCGATTCACGCACTATTTTGGATATGGGGGGAGCTGAGAAGCTGCTCGGAAGAGGAGATATGCTGTTTTTGCCAGTCGGATCATCAAAGCCGATTCGTGTTCAAGGAGCGTTTTTATCAGATGAAGAAGTGGAAAAAGTCGTGAATTACGTCATTTCACAACAAAAGGCGCAATATCAAGAAGAAATGATTCCGAACGAAGATTCCGAGGATCATGGAGATGTTGATGATGAATTATATAATGAAGCGGTTCAACTAGTTGTGGACATGCAAAGTGCAAGTGTATCCATGCTGCAAAGAAGATTTAGAATTGGCTACTCAAGAGCTGCGAGATTAATTGACGCCATGGAAGAGAGAGGGGTAGTCGGACCTTATGAGGGAAGCAAGCCGCGCCAAGTGTTGATTTCTAAAGAAGAGCTGGAGGAACGTTTGTCATAAAAATTTTCGTGTTTTTCATGCAAAAATATTTTAATAACGGGCATACTAAAACTACATTTACTAGAAAGTGAGAGATCGATGGATGGCAAAAGATGCGAAACGTAAAAAAGCAAAAAGCAGTTTGAGCAGCGCCCAAGAAGTCACTTATTCGAGAGCGTTTAAAATGGCTGACAGAGCGGGAGGCTTTTCAGAAAAACATGAAAGCCATTAAAGCATAAAAATGCCAATTATAAAATGCTCCGAACATGTCACCCTAATGGATAGGACATGTTGTGAAAGCAACTGTCTACACCCTCTTTGCGGAGGTGCGCAAAATGGGAAGAGCACATAAGCAAAAAGCGCGTGATAAAAACAAAGCTAAGCTGCCGCAAGTGCCAAAAAATTTGAAGTCAGACGGCAAAAGTATTGAATTTTCAAGAGAGCTTGCCGACAAGGACGATCTTCAAGCATTGGCTCGCTCTGCTGCAGCGGACAAAAGGCAACAGAAAAGAACATAAAGGTTGTTTCAAAAGCTGTGCCTGAAAAATAATGATGAAAGACAACAGAATTCATTTTCTGTTGTCTTTTTAAGTATATGGTATTTTTTTGCTTAAAATTGAACAATAAACTGCAACACACAAAAAAGTATTGGGCAACGATCAATAGTGTGTTTTCTCCGAGAATCTGCTAAAGACTTTTTAATTCCTGCATCTTATCGTATAGTATACCCCTATTTATAGATGTCATAAGTTAGCTGATCTGGCTAGAGACATCCTTGCTTTTTGTTAAATAATTAACAGTAATATAATTATGTAAACTTTAAATAATAATTCATTACGGTGTGATTTCCTTCAATATCCTATGATTGATATAATTACTAATAACGTGTTTTTTCATGATTGGAAACAATAACATATAGAAAGCTTTCAGGCTTAGGAGGGATAGAATGGGTTTTTTACAAGAGCAAGTAAGCGAAATAAACGGGATTCAGCTGCATACCGTTTCATCAAATGCTTTTAAAACAAATTCACTCATTTTAAGGTTAAAGGCGCCGCTATCGGAAAAGGATGTAACCATTCGAGCTTTGCTTCCCCATGTTTTGCAAAGAGGTACAGCATCCTACCCATCCACAACTGAATTAAGGAAATATTTGGATGATTTGTACGGTGCAACACTGCAAGTCGATTTAGCCAAAAAGGGAGAAAACCATATCATTACGTTCCGGATGGAAATCCCGAATGAAAAATTTTTAAAAGATAAGACACCTTTACTGGAAAAAGGGATCGAATTGTTGTCCGAAGTACTTCTTTCGCCTCCTCTGCAAGAAGGGGTGTTCAATCAAAGCATTATCGAACAAGAAAAGCGGACATTAAAACAGCGCATTCAAGCGGTTTATGACGATAAAATGCGTTATGCGAATTTACGTTTAATCCAAGAAATGTGCAAAACTGAGCCGTACCGTCTGCATGTCAACGGAGAGAAAGAGCATATCGATCAAATTTCTCCTCAACAGCTGACAGATTATTATACAAACATGCTGCAGCATGATGAAGTCGATTTATTTGTGATCGGGGATATTGAAAACGAACAAGTGGCTGATATTGTCAGGAAATATTTCCGTTTAACAAAATCCAATCAACAAGCTAGGGCTGAAAGTGTTGAAAAAAAAATTGAGAAGGTTAACGAAGTTATCGAAGAACAAGACATTACCCAAGGGAAATTGAACATCGGGTACCGCACGCACACAACATATAGTGATCATGATTATTACGCATTGCAAGTGTTTAACGGCATTTTTGGGGGATTTCCGCATTCGAAGCTGTTTCTAAACGTTCGCGAAAGGAACAGTCTTGCTTATTATGCTTCCTCGAGAGTTGAAAGCCATAAAGGCTTGTTAATGGTGATGTCAGGAATTGAAATGAAGAACTACGAACGTGCTCTTACGATTATTCATGAACAAATGGAAGCGATGAAAAAAGGAGATTTTACAGATAAAGAATTGGAACAAACGAAAGCGGTGATCAAAAATCAGTTGCTGGAAACAATCGATACCCCTTACGGAATGACGGAAGTGCTGTACCACAATGTTGTTGCGAAAACAAACCGAACTATTGAAGAATGGATCGAAGGGGTAGAAAAGGTCCAAAAAGACGAAATCGTCCAGCTTGCTGAAAAAATTCAACTGGATACGGTTTATTTTTTGAAAGGGGGCGGATCTTTATGATAAAAGAAATTACATTCGATCAACTGAAAGAAACGTATTATTATAAGAAAATGGAAAATGGATTAGATGTTTATGTCCTTCCAAAACAAGGGATTCATAAAACGTATGCGACATTCACCACTAAATACGGTTCTATTGACAATAAATTCGTTCCAATTGGAAAAGAGGAAATCGTTCACGTCCCGGACGGCATTGCTCACTTTTTGGAACATAAGCTTTTTGAAAAAAAGGATGGGGACGTATTTCAACAGTTTAGTGAACAAGGGGCATCGGCCAATGCATTTACATCCTTCACGAGAACGGCATATCTTTTTTCCAGCACGGCAAATGTTGAAAAAAATTTAGAAACGTTAGTAGATTTTGTCCAAAGTCCTTATTTTACTGACCAATCCGTTGAAAAAGAAAAAGGCATTATTGGTCAAGAAATCAACATGTACCAAGACAATCCTGATTGGCGGCTTTATTTTGGCCTCATCCAAAACATGTATGAAAGCCATCCAGTACGGATTGACATTGCCGGCACAATTGATTCGATAAATCAAATTACAAAAGAGCAGCTTTATGAATGCTACGAAACGTTTTACCATCCCAGCAACATGCTCCTGTTTGTGATCGGGCCTGTTCAACCGGAAAAAATTATCAAGCAAGTGGAAGAGAATCAGGCAAAAAAAGATTTTAAAAAGCCAACCAATATTGTTCGTGAACAAGTACATGAAAGAGATGAAGTGTTTAAAACGAGTGAAAAAATTTATATGAATGTCAAGTCGTCGAAATGCTTAGTTGGCTTAAAGGCAAAACATCCTTTCCGAAAAGGGGAAGAGCTGCTTACGCATGAGCTTTCCATGAATTTAATTTTAGAAATGCTTTTTGGCAAAAGCTCAAAGCTTTATTTGGAATTGTATGAAAAAGGGCTCATTGATGATACGTTCAGCTTCGATTATACAGAGGAGTACAGCTTCGGTTTTGCTATGGTCGGCGGCGATACCGACCGGCCGGATGAGCTGAGTGAATATATAAAAGGAGCTCTTATGAAAAGCAAGCAATCGTTATTTACCGATGAGCAGCTGGAGGCCGCCAAAAAGAAAAAAATCGGCTCTTTTTTAAGGGCTTTTAATTCTCCTGAATTTATCGCCAATCAATTTACCCGGTATCAATTTAACGAAATGAATCTGTTCGATGTTGTGCAAGCTTTAGAAAATGTAAACATGGACACGATTGAAGCAGTTTTAAAAGAAGCGATTGATGAAGATTATTTAACAGTTTTCCAAGTTTTGCCGAAATCATAATATTGCGGAGGGGAAATCTTGAAAACAGCGTTAGTAACTGGAGCCAGCGGAGGAATCGGAAAAGCGGTTGTAGAAAAATTGGCTCAGGAAGGATATCAAATTTATGCTCAATACTTTCGAAACATTGAACCGTTAAAAGAAGCAATGGAGTTATATGATCAGATCATTCCAGTTTATGCGGATTTGTCATCGGAAAGCGGGACGGAACAATTACTTGAAAACATTCCAACTTCTATAGATGCTCTTATTTTTGCTAACGGTATTTCCCACTACGGACTGATTCAAGATGTTTTGATGGAAGATTATCAAAAAATTATACAGCTTCATCTCACGTCGCCTTTTTTTATTACTCAAAAAGTAGTCAGTGGAATGATAAGAAAACAAAAAGGAAGCATTCTTTTCATCTCCTCTATATGGGGGCAGACAGGAGCCAGCTGTGAAGCTTTATATTCCATGGCAAAAGGGGGGCAAATTTCCTTTGTGAAAGCACTAGCGAAGGAATTAGCGCCTTCCAATATTCGCGTCAACGCCGTTGCGCCAGGCATGATCGATACAAGTATGAATGATCGATTCTCTCCTGAAGAATTGGAAGATATTAAAAACAGCATCCCCCTTGAAAGAAATGGAAAGCCTGAAGAAGTCGCGAATGTTGTTTTATTCCTTATTAGCGAGCAAGCTTCCTACATTACAGGTCAGGTGATTGCTGTCAATGGAGGATGGTACTGCTGATTCCCTCTCCCGTATAAAAACTGCATGATCAAGGGAAAATAAAAATTGATTAAACGATAAAGGAGGGGAACATATGTCAGTATTGGAAAATTGGAATCAATGGAAAGATTTTTTGGCGGATCGCCTCCAGCAAGCAGAAAGCGGCGGATTGTCCCAAGAGGTTATTTCCAATTTAGCGTATGAAATCGGTGATTATTTAGCAAAGCAAGTGGAGCCGAAAAACCCTGAAGAAAAAATTCTTCACGATCTGTGGAGTGTCGCTTCAAAAGAGGAGCAACATGCAATCGCCAACATGATGGTGAAACTGGTTCAAAATGACAGCGTTCATTAGGATGTTGTTCATTTATTACTGTCAAGTTAGGGCACTTGGTGAAATGACCAAGATGCCCTTTATTTTTTCCTTGCAATTATCCTTTCTTCTTTATCTAAAATGATTTATTATAAATTTATAGGTGTGTTATTTGGGGGTCTTTGAAGGTGGAAAAAACTGAATGGTATTTAGAATATAAAATTCAAAAAAACCGGCCGGGGCTGCTGGGAGATGTTTCGTCTTTGCTCGGTATGCTGAACATTAATATCGTTACGATTAACGGCGTTGATGATATGCGCCGCGGGATGCTTCTGCGCTGCGAAACGATTGAACAAATTAAAAGGCTTGAATCTATTCTGAATACGATGGACAACATAACAGTGACAAAATTGCGGCAGCCTAAACTGAGAGATCGTCTTGCTGTCCGTCATGGATTTTATATTCAACGGGATGCAGATGATAAAAAGACGTTCCGTTTTGTTCGCGATGAACTTGGTATTCTTGTGGATTTTATGGCCGAGCTCTTTAAACAAGACGGTCATAAATTAATCGGCATACGCGGAATGCCGCGTGTCGGAAAAACAGAATCGATCGTAGCGGCGAGCGTCTGTGCGAATAAAAGATGGCTTTTTCTCTCTTCAACCATGCTGAAGCAAACTGTCCGGGAAAGGCTGATTGCTGATGAATACCGGACAGATAACGTGTTTATTTTAGATGGAATCGTCACGATGAAAAGAGGCTCTGAACAGCATTTGCAATTAGTTCGGGAAGTGATGCAGCTTCCGGCAACGAAAGTCGTGGAGCATCCAGATATTTTCGTTCAGAGCTCCGAATATACTTTGGATGATTTCGACTACATTATTGAACTTAGACATCACCCTGATGAAGAAATTACGTATGACGTTGTAGAAAATAATCATCAGCCGTTTGGCCACTCAATTTATAATGGATTTGATTTTTAGAAAGGTGGGTACGTTTTGAGCGAGTTAGGTAACCATCTGAGACAAGCTAGGCTGGAAAAAAACATTTCACTCGATGACTTGCAGGAAATAACTAAAATTCAAAAGCGCTATTTAATCGGCATTGAGGAAGGAAACTACTCGATCATGCCGGGGAATTTTTATGTGCGTGCGTTTATTAAACAATACGCGGAAGCGGTTGACCTTGATCCGGATGTTTTATTTGAACAGTATAAAAATGAAATACCAAGTACATATGATGAGATACCTGAGAAATTGTCCCGCGTTCAAACGCATAAAGAGCTTCCAAAGCCGGCTTCCAAATTTTTAGAGCTGTTGCCGAAGCTTGCCGTCATCGCTGTTATTATTTTGGTGGCGATTATCGTTTGGGTGCTTTCCCAGCGTGGAAGCACAGATGAAGGCGTTCAGACGGAGGACGATACAAAATCCGTCAAAATAGAAACCTCTGGCGTGGAGCCTGAGAAAAAAGAGCAAAATAATATTGTCGATGAAAAAGACCGTTCGGTTGAAGAAACAGAACAAGAGGAGAAAAAAGATGAGAACGCCGAAAATGAAACGAAGCAAACATTGACGGTAAAAGAAGTAAGAGGGAAAGAAACCGTATATGAATTGTCCAATGCGGACAAATTGGTGATCGATATTTCAACCAATGGGAATTCGTGGATAGAAGTGAAGAACGGAAAAGGAAAATCGTTTTTTGCAGGAATGATGCGACAAAATGAGCAGAAAACGGTTGATGTAACAGCGGAAGAAGAAGCAAAAATCGTTGTAGGCGATGCTCGATTTACGACCATTCAAGTGAATGGAGAAGCCGTTTCTTATGAAACGGACCCGAATAAAATGGTTCGGCAGGATATTATCATTTTAAATAACAAGAATGAATAAGTCATCGTATGAGATGGCTTATTCTTTCTTACTTTATGCTAGTGGAGGTACAAAATGAATTTGCCAAATCGAATTACTGTATCAAGAATTATGCTAATTCCAATATTTATGATTGTGATGCTTGGCGATTTTAACTGGGGAAATTGGTCGGTCGGTGAAGTAGTTATTCCTGTCAATCATGTCGTTGGCGCCCTCATTTTTATTTTAGCTTCGACGACCGATTGGATTGATGGATATTATGCACGCAAGCTTGGACTTGTGACAAATTTAGGAAAGTTTTTAGATCCTCTTGCCGATAAATTGCTCGTTTCTTCTGCTCTCATCATATTGGTGGAAATAGGTGCTGCTCCGTCTTGGATTGTCATTCTGATCATCAGCCGTGAATTTGCCGTAACCGGATTGCGTTTAGTTCTGGCTGGGGAAGGAGAAGTCGTAGCAGCTAACATGCTCGGCAAAATAAAAACATGGACGCAGATTGTGGCTATTTCCGCTTTGCTTTTACATAATATACCTTTTGAATGGATTTCGTTTCCATTTGCAGACATTGCTTTGTGGGTTGCGCTCTTTTTTACCATTTTATCTGGATGGGACTATTTCATGAAAAATAAACACGCGTTTGTCAATTCGAAATAACCATGTGGAGGAAAATGTATGAATGTAAATGCTGAAATTATTGCTGTCGGTTCAGAACTGTTGCTTGGACAGATCGCCAACACAAACGCCCAATTTATATCAAGAAAGCTTGCCGAAATAGGTGTTAATGTTTTTTATCATACGGTCGTTGGAGACAATGCTGAGAGGCTAGAGCATGCGATCGAAACGGCAAAAAAACGGTCGAATTGCATCATTTTTACCGGCGGGCTCGGCCCGACAAAAGATGATTTGACGAAAGAAACGATTGCACGTATTTTGAATAAACGTCTCGTGATCGACGAGGCGGCGATGAAAAACATTGAGGATTTTTTTAAACGGACGAAACGGACAATGTCGGAAAACAATCGGAAACAAGCATTAGTTTTGGAAGGTTCTACTGTTTTGCCAAATCATTACGGAATGGCGCCAGGAATGGCGTTAGAGGCGAACGGAATTATATATTTGCTCATGCCGGGTGTTCCGAAAGAAATGAAGCCGATGTTTATCAACTACGGTGTGCCGTTTTTGCAATATCATTACGGGTTAAAAGAAAAAATCATCTCGCGTGTGCTTCGTTTCTTTGGCATCGGCGAATCTCAGCTTGAAACAGATATAGAGGATCTGATTGATCAGCAAACAAATCCGACCATCGCGCCGCTGGCAAAAGACGGCGAAGTAACATTGCGCCTGACAG
The DNA here is from genome assembly GCF_037963755.1 of Aeribacillus sp. FSL W8-0870. NCBI lineage: Bacteria > Bacillati > Bacillota > Bacilli > Caryophanales > Bacillaceae > Aeribacillus > Aeribacillus sp. FSL W8-0870. The sequence continues at coordinate 2,353,730 of NZ_CP150165.1, read as the reverse complement.
CAAAACATGAAGATGAGTCGACTGCGCTGAAGCTGATTGACGAAACAGAAAAAAAGATTTTAAGCCGTGTTGGCCGATATTTTTATGGACACGGTGAAACTTCGATCCAAGAGCAGCTTATGAAGCTTCTAAAAGAAAAGCAATATACTATTTCGGCTGCAGAAAGTTTGACGGGCGGTCTTTTTTCCGAACAGCTGACCCATTTTCCAGGCGCTTCGAATATTGTGCTTGGAGGAATTGTCTGCTATACAAACGAAGTGAAGCAGCATGTTCTTGGCGTGTCGGAAGAAACGTTGAAAACAAAAGGAGCCGTTAGCTCTGAATGTGCGAAAGAAATGGCGGAAAATATAAAAAAATTGACCGGCAGCAATATCGGCATCAGCTTTACGGGAGTGGCAGGACCTGATCCTTCTGAAGGAAAAGAAGTTGGGACTGTCTATATCGGTATTCAAATCGACGATCGGCCGACGGCAGTCTTTGAGCTTCATCTTTCCGGTACTCGGGAAGGGATCAGGCACAGAACGGCAAATTATGGCTGCTACTATGTAATGAATGTAATAAAGGAAATGGAAAACCGGTTATGAGTGTCTTCATCCGGTTTTTTAATTTTTATATAATGAAAATTAAAAAACGAATAAATGTTCCCTTTTTTCTTGGCAAACAGGAAAAAACACGGTATATTTATTTTGAAGCTATCAATTTTTTAAGGAGGAAATTGTATTGAATCATGATCGTCAAGCTGCCTTGGAAATGGCGTTAAAACAGATTGAAAAACAATTCGGAAAAGGTTCGATAATGAAGCTTGGAGAACAGGCTGAGCGAAAAGTTTCAACAGTTCCAAGCGGATCGCTGGCATTGGATGCAGCTCTTGGCGTCGGCGGATATCCTCGAGGTCGGATTATTGAAATATATGGACCGGAAAGCTCCGGTAAAACGACAGTGGCCCTTCATGCCATTGCTGAAGTTCAAGCTCTAGGCGGGCAAGCAGCGTTCATCGATGCGGAACATGCGCTCGACCCTGTCTATGCGCAAAATTTAGGTGTTAATATTGATGAACTGCTTTTGTCGCAGCCCGATACCGGCGAGCAGGCTCTTGAGATTGCAGAAGCTCTCGTTCGCAGCGGTGCAGTCGACATCATTGTCATTGACTCGGTCGCAGCACTCGTCCCAAAAGCGGAAATTGAAGGCGAAATGGGCGATGCGCATGTCGGATTGCAGGCGCGTCTTATGTCACAAGCGCTTCGGAAGCTTTCAGGAGCCATTAGCAAGTCGAAAACCATTGCGATTTTTATTAATCAAATAAGGGAAAAAGTGGGCGTCATGTTCGGAAATCCCGAGACAACTCCAGGGGGACGCGCGCTGAAATTTTACTCATCTGTCCGCCTTGAAGTGCGCAGAGCTGAACAGCTGAAACAAGGAAATGATATGGTAGGAAACAAAACGAAAATTAAAGTTGTCAAAAACAAAGTAGCGCCTCCTTTTAGAACGGCAGAAGTTGATATCATGTACGGGGAAGGGATTTCAAAAGAAGGAGAAATCATCGACCTGGGAACGGAATTGGATATTATACAAAAAAGCGGTTCGTGGTATTCTTACCAAGAGGAGCGTTTAGGACAGGGAAGAGAAAATGCAAAGCAATTTTTGCGCGAAAATCCGGATATTCGCGATGCCATTCAGCAAGAAATTCGCAAGGCATATGGCCTTGAAACGAATGAACCTGTGCAAGAGGGGCAGGAAACGTTCGAGCTTTTGGATGAATAATGTACGCACATCTTAGCGTAAGGCTGGCGGAGTAGCCGGTCTTATTTTTTTGATCAAAAAAAGCCCCATCCTTTGTTCGACAAGATGAAAACTTGACAAGGGTTATTCCCACATTTAAAATGGATATGTATATTTTTTCATTTTTGCAATATATTTAACATATTTTTTTGGAAAATGTTATTGGGAGAGTAAATGTGTAATGCCGACACTTTCTTTGTGACAAGTTCATAGCAAGAGGAGGTGAAAGAATGGAACTCATTGAAATCATCTCCATTTTGCTTGGCCTAATCGTCGGTGCAGTTGTTGGTTATTTTGTTCGAAAATCCATTGCTGAAGCGAAAATAGCGGGTGCAAAAAACGCCGCGGAACAAATTCTTGAAGATGCTAAGCGTGAAGCTGAAGCAACGAAAAAAGAAGCGCTTCTGGAAGCAAAGGATGAAATTCATAAGCTTCGTTTGGAAGTAGAAAAAGAAATTCGCGAAAGAAGAAATGAACTTCAAAAACAAGAAAACCGTTTAATGCAAAAAGAGGAGAATCTCGATCGAAAAGATGAATCATTAGATAAGCGTGAGGCGATGCTAGATAAAAAAGAAGATTCTCTAAATGAAAGACAACAGCATATTGAAGAGATGGAAAGCAAAGTGGAAAAGATGGTGCAAGAAGGACAAATAGAGCTTGAACGCATTTCGGGTTTATCGCGTGAAGAGGCGAAACAAATCATCCTTGAACGAGTGGAAAAGGAACTTTCTCATGATATTGCTGTAATGGTGAAAGAAGCAGAAACAAAGGCGAAAGAAGAAGCAGACAAAAAAGCAAAGGCAATTCTTTCCCTTGCTATACAGCGCTGTGCAGCAGATCATGTGGCTGAAACGACCGTTTCTGTTGTGAATTTGCCAAATGACGAAATGAAAGGGAGAATTATCGGCAGAGAAGGAAGAAATATCCGCACTCTTGAAACGTTGACAGGGATCGACCTCATCATCGACGATACACCGGAAGCGGTTATTTTATCAGGATTTGATCCGATTCGCCGTGAAACAGCAAGAATTGCGCTTGACAAGCTTGTTCAAGACGGGCGCATTCATCCAGCGCGAATTGAAGAAATGGTGGAAAAATCGCGGCGGGAAGTGGACGAGCATATTAGGGAAATCGGAGAACAAACGACATTTGAAGTTGGCGTTCACGGTCTTCATCCGGATTTGATCAAAATTTTAGGCAGATTGAAATTTCGAACGAGCTATGGCCAGAACGTGCTGAAGCATTCAATAGAGGTTGCCTTTTTAACCGGATTGATGGCTGCCGAATTAGGTGAGGATCAAATCCTTGCAAGACGTGCAGGGCTTCTGCACGACATCGGAAAAGCCATTGACCACGAAGTAGAAGGAAGCCATGTTGAAATCGGCGTGGAGCTGGCAACGAAGTATAAAGAACACCCGGTTGTCATCAACAGCATTGCTTCCCATCATGGGGATGAAGAACCGACATCGGTAATTGCGGTTTTAGTTGCAGCGGCTGATGCTTTATCGGCAGCACGGCCGGGTGCCCGCAGTGAAACGCTTGAAAATTATATTCGCAGGCTTGAAAAATTGGAGGAAATTTCCGAGTCGTTTGAAGGTGTGGAAAAATCGTACGCCATTCAAGCAGGCCGCGAAGTTCGCATCATGGTAAAACCGGATGCAATAGATGATTTAGAAGCTCATCGATTAGCAAGAGATATTCGCAAGCGGATCGAAGAAGAGCTTGACTACCCTGGACATATTAAAGTGACCGTCATTAGGGAAACTCGTGCGGTTGAATATGCCAAATAAAGTGGTACATGAAAATGTGCCGCTTTATTTTTTTTTCAATTTATGCAAAACTATATAATAAACATTTAGAAAGGAATTCATCATGAAAGTTTTATTTGTAGGCGATGTGGTAGGAGCAAAAGGGAGAGAAATGGTTGAACAATATTTGCCGAAGCTGAAGAAAAAATATAATCCTGAAGTAACAATTGTCAATGGTGAAAATTCTGCACATGGCAAAGGAATAACTATGAAAATTTACCAGAAGCTTCTTTCATTGGGAGTTCAGGCAGTGACAATGGGCAACCATACTTGGGATAAAAAAGAAATTTTTGAATTTATCGATGAAGCAAAAGCGTTGGTTCGACCGGCTAACTTTCCTGAAGGCACACCAGGAAAAGGAATCGTGTACGTGGAAGCGGATGGAAAAGAGCTTGCGGTCATAAACCTCCAGGGAAGAACATTTTTGCCGGCAATCGATTGCCCTTTTCGGAAAGCGGATGAATTGATTCAAGAAGCGAAGAAAAGAACTCCATATATTTTTGTTGATTTTCATGCGGAAGCAACGAGCGAAAAACAAGCGATGGGCTGGTATTTGGATGGGAAAGTTTCTGCAGTGGTTGGCACTCATACACACGTTCAAACTGCCGATGAAAGAATTTTAGATAAAGGAACGGCATTTATTACCGATGTCGGGATGACAGGACCATATGACGGTATTTTAGGAGTTGACAGGGAAGCAGTATTAAAAAAATTTTTAACGAATCTCCCTGTTCGGTTTGAAATCAATGAAGGCAGAGGACAATTGAATGCCGTATTAGTGGAAATTGAGGAAGGAACCGGCAAAGCGAAATCGATCAAACGAATATTAATCAATGATGATCACGTTTATTTTGAATAAATTAAATCACTAGCGTTGCATTAATTTAATTCGAAAATTCCGAATTGAAAAAAGTCCATAAAAAAATCCTTTATAATGGATGGTACAGGTGGTCCCTGTCCAAATCCAATATAAAGGATGAAGCCTATGGACAAGGATACACTATTTTCTTCATTTGGTAAATGGGTCACTCCTCTCAATTCTGTTAAATTTACACAAAGAATTGAAGAGATGAAACAAGATAAATATACGAAAAAATTAACCACAAAAGCGTATTTACTTTTGTTTTTGCATGCTCAACTTCAACAACGAGAAGGACTGCGCGCCATCGCCGATGATGCGTTACTGGATGATTTTCAGCGAGAATTAGGATTGACATCTATTAGTGCTTCACAACTTTCTCGAAAACATCGCAAAGTAAAACCCGAATTGCTCGCAGAAATCTTTCTGGATTTAGTGAATCAAATCCGCCAGATGTCCACGAATTCCTCCAGTCAGGTGAGTGGCTTAAAAATCGTGGATTCTACGACCATTTCACTGAATCTGAAAAAATATCAATGGGCTACGTTTCGCAAAACGAAGTCGGGAATTAAGGTTCATTTACGACTGGTGTTTGTCAATGAAGATACGGTTTATCCGGAAAAAATGGTCATGACCCCAGCAGGGAACAATGATCGAACACAAATGGAACAACTGATCGACGAAACAGATGCCATGTACGTGTTTGATCGTGGTTATGTAGACTACGAAAAGTTCGATTATTACTGTGATAAAGGCCTCTTTTTCGCCTCCCGTCTGAAAAAGAATGCCTATGTTCGATTTCTTGAATCGTTCTCTGTCCCATCCAATTCCTCTATTTTATCTGATTCGATGGTGGTCATTGGGACACCACAAAAACGAACGGAAAATGTCTTTCGATTAATCGAAACATTCGATTCGGACGGGAATCGAATTCGAATCATTACGAACCGATTCGACCTAGATCCAGAAGAACTTGGTGATATCTATCGTTCTCGATGGGCCATTGAACTATTTTTTAAGTGGATTAAGCAACGTTTAACACTCAAACATCTTTATGGAACGAGTCCAGAAGCTGTAGAAAATCAGGTTTACTTAGCTCTGATTTCTTACTGTTTACTCATTCTTATTCAACTTGAAATGAAATCGAAACATTCTCTCACCCAGATTTATCGTTGGCTTCGCGTTTTTCTTTGGAAACCAAGTACCGTGTGGGTGGAACGAATTCAACGGGAATGAGTTGAAAAAAGTCGGCGAAGCGCAGTAGCCATGTAACAATAAAACAAATACATTTATTACCAAATGGATAGTGATCACCTTTAGTTGGTTACTGCCTTGTTTTTCGTTTATCATAAAATATTTTATTCAGAAAATTCTGCATAAAATGTTTTTATTTTTTATGCAACGCTACTGAAATTAAATAAAAAAAATTAAAAATAAGCAGGAATACTGCTAAACTTTAGGGAATATAGTAACTATGGGATGGAACCAATTGTTCAAGAGGTGATGGGTCTTTTGAACAATGCATCTAACAGCATTTGTTCCAATAAATTTTCACGAACCATTGTAAAAAATGAAGGGGGAACTAGGAAATGGAAATATTAAAAGTTTCAGCAAAATCTAATCCGAATTCTGTCGCCGGAGCGCTAGCAGGGGTGCTGAGGGAGCGTGGAGCCGCCGAAATTCAAGCGATTGGAGCTGGAGCATTGAATCAAGCTGTAAAAGCGGTAGCGATAGCAAGAGGATTTGTAGCTCCGAGCGGTGTTGACTTAATTTGTATTCCGGCATTTACAGATATTCAAATAGACGGTGAAGAACGAACAGCCATTAAATTGATTGTTGAGCCGAGATAACATGTTTAAATAAATTAGCTAAACAGTCTGCACTCCTTTTCGGTTGCAGACTGTTTTTTGCTTGTGCGCCCGGCATGGGTGTAATCTATAGGGTGAAAGTCCCGAGCTGCGAAGGCAGAAGTAGCAGTTAGCTTAACGCAAGGGTGTCCGTGGTGACGCGGAATCTGAAGGAAGCGAGCGGCAAACTTCCGGTCTGAGGAACACGAACTTCATATGAGGCTAGGTATCACTGGGTGAGTTTGCAAGACAAAACAAAGCCCTTTCTGCCGAAGGTGATACAGAGTAAATGAAGCAGATGGATGGAAGGAAAGATTACACTCTTACCCGGGGAGGTCTGGCTGGCACGCCAAGTAACCTTGGTAACCTATCTAGTGATAGATAGCTGAACAGTCAGAAGTCAGCAGAGGTCATAGTATTAGTTGGTCTAGAACAACTAAGAAGGACCGAACAATTAAGAGAGAATAGCCCTTGGCATTCAGTGAGTCATGATGAACACAGAAAACGTAGTACCTCACTTGAGGGAGGAAGCGGTGAATCCCGTGGGAGATCTCTTGGAGGGTGGAGTGACCACTGGCATAAAGAGAACAGCTATTCACGGAAGTTATAAAGACTTGCGTCAATTATCTTAATTGAACCGCCGTATACGGAACCGTACGTACGGTGGTGTGAGAGGACGGGAGTTAATCGCTCCCTCCTACTCGATAAAATGTTGATAATATTTATCGGTTTTATTATAATTTCATTATACAGAAGTAGAGAATGGTGAATATTTAAAATTTTTTGTCATTACAAGCATTTAAACTTGTAATTTTGATTATTTAGGGATAAAATTGAAATCGTTTAGGATTATCCCAAAAATTTTAAGGTATGGTGGTTTTGCTGCCAGAACAAGGTTATTATTGCTAAAAATAGCATAATTCATCATCATAGACTTTTCGGCAGGGCAGTGGGCCTCTAAAATACCGGAAATGATAAAGATATTTTAGATCCAAAGGAGTGTAACATAGAAATGGTAAACCAACTCTCATGGAAAGTCGGTGGGCAGCAAGGAGAAGGAATCGAAAGTACAGGAGAAGTCTTTGCAATTACGCTCAACCGGCTTGGTTATTACCTATATGGATACCGCCACTTTTCTTCACGAATTAAAGGGGGACATACAAACAATAAAATTCGTGTCAGCACGAAGAAAGTTCGAACGATAAGCGATGATTTAGATATTCTTGTTGCTTTTGACCAAGAAACGATCGATTTTAATTTTCACGAATTGCGGGACGGCGGAGTTATTCTTGCCGATGCAAAGTTTGGACCGAAAATCCCTGAAGGAAGCAATGTTTCCTTATATTCAGTACCTTTTACGGAAATCGCTTCAGAGCTGGGAACATCTTTAATGAAGAACATGGTTGCAATCGGTGCAACAAGCGCAATTTTGAATCTTGACCCGTCATTATTTCAGGAAGTTGTACAAGACACTTACGGAAGAAAAGGCGAACAAGTCGTCTTAAACAACATGGAGGCGATTAGAAAAGGCGCCCAATATTTAAAAGAAGAATTAGGGTTTGACCGTTCAGATCTTTATTTGGAAAAAGCTGATGGTCAAAAGCGGATGTTCATGATTGGAAACGACGCCATCGCTCTAGGTGCGATTGCCGCTGGTGCACGCTTTATGGCTGCCTATCCGATTACTCCCGCTTCGGAAATTATGGAATATTTGATTAAAAAGCTTCCAGATTTAGGAGGAGCTGTCATTCAGACGGAAGACGAAATCGCTGCAGCCACAATGGCGATTGGAGCCAACTATGCTGGCGCTAGGGCATTTACTTCCTCTGCTGGTCCTGGTTTATCATTAATGATGGAATCGATCGGTCTGTCAGGCATGACGGAAACTCCGCTAGTCATAGTTGATACACAGCGCGGTGGTCCGAGCACTGGACTTCCAACTAAGCAGGAGCAATCGGATTTAATGGCTATGATTTACGGAACACATGGAGAGATACCAAAAATTGTTATTGCACCGAGTACGGTGGAAGAAGCATTTTATGATACGGTTGAGGCGTTTAACTTAGCGGAAGAGTACCAATGCCCTGTGATTGTACTTTCTGATTTGCAGCTTTCTCTTGGTAAGCAAACGGTTGAACCTCTTTCCTATGAATCTATCCAAATTCGGCGCGGAAAACTATTAAATGAAGAATTAGTTCCGGAAGCAGGCAATCAAGGGTATTTCAAACGCTATGAAATAACAGAAGACGGTATATCGCCGCGAGTGATTCCTGGAATGAAAAACGGCATCCACCATGTGACAGGTGTTGAGCACGATGAAACCGGAAAACCTTCGGAAGCTGCCGCAAACAGAAAGGCGCAAATGGAAAAACGGCTTCGCAAATTAGAACAAATAGAGTTCAACAATAAAGTTCATAAAAATGACAAGCATGAAGAGCCGGATATTTTGTTCATCGGCTACATTTCGACAAGAGGGGCCATTGAGGAAGCGATGGAACGTCTAGAAGAAGACGGAGTGAAAGTGAACCATGCGCACATCCGTCTCATTCATCCATTCCCGAAAGAGGAAATTCGCCCGCTCATTGAAAAGGCTAAACAAGTCATCGTTGTGGAGCATAATGCAACAGGACAATTAGCAAATCTTATAAAAATGAATGTCGGATTTGCTGACAAAATTCAATCTCTATTAAAATATGACGGAAACCCGTTCCTGCCGAATGAAATTTATACGCAAAGCAAGGAGTTCACAAAACAAGGAGTGTTGTTCTAAATGGCCACTTTTAAAGATTTTCGCAACAATGTCAAACCGAATTGGTGTCCGGGTTGCGGCGATTTCTCGGTTCAAGCAGCTATACAGAGGGCAGCGGCTAATGTCGGTTTGGAACCGCATCAGCTTGCAGTCATTTCCGGAATTGGATGCTCAGGAAGGATTTCAGGTTATATATATTCTTACGGCTTCCATGGAATTCACGGTCGTGCGCTTCCGATCGCACAAGGTGTAAAAATGGCGAACCAAGATTTAACGGTCATAGCAGCTGGCGGTGACGGCGATGGGTTTGCTATTGGTACGGCGCATACCATTCATTCGATGAGAAGAAATATCGACATTACGTATATTGTGATGGACAACCAAATTTACGGGTTAACAAAAGGACAAACGTCCCCAAGAAGTGATGTCGGTTTTAAAACAAAAAGCACCCCGCAAGGTTCAATTGAATCTCCGCTGTCCGTAATGGAATTGGCGTTAACAGCAGGTGCTACGTTTGTTGCGCAAAGCTTTTCGACAGATTTAAAAGATTTAACTTCCTTGATCGAACAAGCAATTCAGCATAAAGGCTTTTCCTTTATCAACGTGTTCAGTCCTTGCGTTACTTATAACAAAGTGAACACATACGACTGGTTTAAAGAGAATTTAACAAAGCTGAAAGATATTGAAGGATATGATCCTTCTGACAAAAAACTTGCGATGCAAACGTTAATGGAATATAACGGTCTTGTAACAGGTCTTATTTATCAAAATAAAGAACAAAAACCATATGAAGAGCTTGTTCCAGGATTCGGCGAAGTGCCGCTTGCAAAAGCTGAACTGAAACTTAGCAAAGAGAAATTTGACGAATTAGTAGCAGAGTTTATGTAGGAGAGGGGTTCCCCTCTCTCTTTTTTTGATTTCAATTGTTAAAGGAAGAAATCTACTTTTTGCTTATTTCTAGAAATCTTGTATCGAAAATTTTTAAAAAAAGTGTCTTTATTATAAAATAATGGTGCAATATTGTGTTCTGCCACTTAACACGATATACTATAAAACAGTGTACACTTTTAAACATGAAGGAGTAATGCGCCATGAATGAAAAACAACGATTAGCAACCACGTTTGTGAATCCTTCGGACAAAAAATCCGAGAAGGATTACAGTAAGTATTTCGAGCGTGTTTACATTCCGCCTTCTTTAAAAGATGCGAAAAAGCGCGGAAAAGAAGAAGTGAAATACCATAAAGATTTTGTCATTCCTGAACATTTAAAAGGAATGGGAGAAGGCAGAAAGTTTTATATTCGCACATACGGATGTCAAATGAATGAACATGATACGGAAGTGATGGCCGGTATTTTTATGCAGCTCGGATATAAGCCGACTGACAGCACAGAAGATGCTGATGTTATTTTGTTAAACACATGTGCGATCAGGGAAAACGCTGAAAACAAAGTATTTGGGGAAATTGGGCATTTGAAGCCGCTCAAAATGGAAAAGCCGGATCTTATCTTAGGTGTTTGCGGCTGCATGTCCCAAGAAGAATCTGTTGTCAACAAAATTTTAAAGCAGTACCAATATGTTGATTTAATTTTTGGAACACACAACATTCACCGCCTTCCGCATTTGTTGAATGAAGCGTACATGTCGAAGGAAATGGTCGTGGAGGTTTGGTCAAAAGAAGGCGATGTGATTGAAAACCTTCCGAAAGTCCGGAAAGGAAATATTAAAGCTTGGGTCAATATTATGTACGGCTGCGACAAATTTTGCACATATTGCATTGTTCCGTACACTCGAGGCAAAGAACGGAGCCGCAGACCGGAGGATATTATTCAAGAAGTTCGCCACCTTGCAGCGCAAGGGTATAAAGAAATCACGTTACTTGGTCAAAACGTAAATGCCTACGGGAAAGATTTTGACGATATCAAATACGGCCTAGGCGATTTAATGGACGAGCTTCGAAAAATCGATATCGCCAGAATTCGTTTTACCACAAGTCACCCGAAAGATTTTGACGACCGTTTAATTGAAGTTTTGGCCAAAGGCGGCAACCTTGTCGATCATATCCATCTTCCGGTGCAGTCAGGCAGCTCGGAAATATTGAAATTGATGGCACGCAAATATACGCGCGAACAGTATTTAGAATTAGTGCAAAAAATTAAAAAGGCGATTCCAAACGTTTCGTTAACGACTGATATCATTGTCGGCTTTCCAAATGAGACGGATGAGCAGTTTGAAGAAACACTCTCCCTCTATCGCGAAGTCGGCTTTGACAGTGCCTATACGTTCATTTATTCGCCTCGGGAAGGAACGCCTGCTGCTAAAATGAAAGATAATGTCCCGATGGAAGTGAAAAAAGAACGGCTGCAGCGATTAAATGCATTAGTCAACGAAATTTCCGCCCAAAAAATGAAAGAATATGAAGGCAAAGTCGTTGAGGTATTAGTTGAAGGCGAGAGCAAAAACAATCCTGACATTTTGGCAGGGTATACGAGAAAAAATAAACTAGTTAACTTTAAAGGTCCGAAATCGGCGATTGGTCAGCTTGTAAAAGTAAAAATTACAAAAGCCAAAACCTGGACTCTTGATGGAGAAATGGTGGAAGAGCAAATTGGGGTGACATTGTAATGGCGTATACGAAAGACGATATTTTAGAAAAGGCAAAAGAACTGGCGCAAATGATAGCCGAAACAGAGCAAGTTGACTTCTTTAAAAAAGCGGAAGAACAAATTAACGAAAATCAAAAAGTTCGGGAAATGATTGCCAGCATTAAAAGCCTGCAAAAACAAGCCGTCAATTTTCAGCATTTCGGAAAGCATGAAGCTCTCAAACAAGTGGAGGAGAAAATTGACAGCCTGTATGAAGAATTAGATCAAATTCCGATCGTCCAGCAATTTAAAGAATCGCAAATTGAAGTTAACGATCTTCTTCAATTAGTAGCGAATACAATTTCAAACCATGTGACAAATGAAATTATTCGCTCAACTGGAGGCAATCTTTTAACGGGTGAAACAGGCGCCCAAATTCGGAATAAACATGGATCTTGCCATTAATCGTATTAAGGTTTTTTAGGCTATTTTTGAAAAAATAAAAACCGTTTGAGCTTATGAACAATCGGTATTTCTATGATTTCGGCCAACCCTCCCTCATTTTGTTTAAAGACGCGTCAGCGTCTTTTTTAATTTTTGGTACATATTTTCTGGCTCATGCATAGAATGAACTAGAAGGATTTATGAAAATATCGAGCTTGTCCTAGCGAAAATCTTTTTACGATCGTTTTGAGGAGGGTTTGGCAAATGGCAGAATATAGGGAAATCATAACGAAAGCGGTAGTAGCAAAAGGTCGAAAGTTTACTCAAGCAACACATACGATTAGTCCTGAGAAGAAACCAGCAAGTATTTTGGGTGGTTGGATTATTAACCATAAATATGATGCGCAAAAACGGGGGAAAACAGTTGAAATCGAGGGAACATATGATATTAACGTTTGGTATTCATTTGATGAAAATACGAAAACAGAAGTAGTTACAGAGCGTGTCAAGTATACAGATGTGTTAAAATTACGATATAAAGATGACAACTATTTAGATGACGAGAACGAAGTGGTTGCCCGTGTTTTGCAGCAGCCGAATTGTCTGGAAGTCACCATTTCTCCAAACGGCGAAAACATTGTGGTTCAAGTAGAAAGAGAATTTTTAGCAGAGGTCATCGGAGAAACGAAAGTGGTCGTCTCCGTCCATCCTAACAACTTGTCTGAATCCGATGAGGAATGGGATGATTGGGAAGAGGATTTAGAGGATGAAATAGAAGATTTGACGCCAGAGCTTTTAGAAGGTGAACCAGAAGAATAATGAAAAACTAGGAGGGCTGCTTCCTAGTTTTTTATGTCAAAGATTTGATGGAAAAAACTAATTTGCGATAATCGCGCACTGGTTTCCTTGTTTTTTAGTCAAATGTTTGACGGAATAAATAATCTGCGAATAATCGTGCCCTTGCTTCCTGTTTTTTATGTCAAAGATTTGACGGGAAAAACTAATTTTGCGATAATCGCTCGCTGGGTTCCTTGTTTTTTCGGCAAATGTTTGACGGAATAAACAATCTACGAATAATCGTGCCCTTGCTTCCTAGTTTTTTATGTCAAAGGTTTAACGGAAAAAACTAATTTGCGATAACCGCGCACCTGCTTCTTAATTTTTTATGTCAAAAGTTTAAAGGAATAAACAAATCCGCCATTAATCATGAACATTTATGTCAAAGGTTGACGCAATAAACAAATTAGCGAATAATCATGTTCGTGCTTTTTAGTTTTATTGTTTTGTCATAGGTTATTTGAGCGAATAAGTTTTTTTCGGAATAAAGAGTTTGTGCTATAATAAAAGATGTTAACTTTTACATACAGTCGGGGGATGAACATGGCACAATACACGCCAATGATACAGCAATATTTAAACATCAAGGCAGACTATCAGGATGCCTTTTTATTTTTTCGTTTAGGCGATTTTTATGAAATGTTTTTTGAGGATGCCATCAAGGCTTCTCAAGAATTGGAAATTACGTTAACAAGCCGTGATGGCGGGGGCGAGGAAAGAATCCCGATGTGCGGGGTGCCGTATCACTCAGCCTCAAGCTACATCGAACAGCTCATTGAAAAGGGCTATAAGGTGGCGATTTGTGAACAAACAGAAGATGCGAAACAAGCAAAAGGTGTTGTGAAGCGGGAAGTCGTTCAGCTCATTACACCAGGGACATTAATGGAAGGAAAAGGGCTAGGCGAGAAAGACAACCAATATATTGCTTCCGTTACGGTCTTTGAAGCGCTTTTCGGCCTAGCTTTGACAGATATTACGACAGGGGAATCATATGTCACCCTTCTCTCCACAATGGAGGACTGCTTGGGCGAGCTTTATTCCCGCCAAGTGAAAGAGATTGTAGTGGCAGATGATTTTCCTGAGAAACTGAAAAAAATGATATTAGAAAGACAGCCTGTGACATTTTCGATTGAAAAAGACGCAGCTTATCTTGAAAAATTAGACAGCATTGCAGGACATTTGCAAGATCAGCGGCTGAAAATAACGTTTGCAAGGCTATACAACTATTTAGAACGGACGCAAAAACGGACGCTTGAGCATTTGCAAAAGGTGGAGTTTTATCAATTAAATCAATATTTAAAAATTGATATGTACTCGAAAAGAAATTTGGAGCTGACCGAGACGATTCGGTCGAAAGGAAAAAAAGGCTCCCTTCTTTGGCTGTTAGATGAGACGAAAACAGCTATGGGTGCGCGTCTGCTGAAGCAATGGATTGACCGTCCGCTTATTGACAAAAAAGAAATTGAAAAGCGGCAAAATATCGTTGGAATGTTGATCGACCGCTATATCGAAAGAGAAGAACTAAGGGAATTGCTGAAGGAAGTATACGACTTAGAAAGACTGTCGGGAAAAATTGCGTTCGGAAATGCAAATGCAAGAGATCTGATTCAATTGAAAAAGTCGCTTGAAAAAATTCCTGAGATCCGCTCAATCGTTGCTTCGTTAGGAATTGCTGATTCGGAGCAAATAAAAAAAGAAATTGATCCTTGTGAAAGCTTGAAGGAGTTGCTTCAAAAAGCGATCATCGAAAACCCGCCGATTTCAGTCAAAGAGGGGAACATCATTAAGGACGGATTTAACGAAGAATTGGATCGCTACAGAGATGCAGCGAGAAACGGAAAAACGTGGATAGCAGAGCTGGAAAAGAGAGAAAGAGAGCTGACAGGAATTAAATCGCTTAAAATCGGCTACAACAAAGTGTTTGGATATTATATTGAAGTAACGAAAGCGAATCTTCATCTTTTGGATGAAGGAAGATATGAACGGAAACAGACGCTGGCCAATGCCGAACGTTATGTGACACCAGAGCTGAAAGAGAAAGAAGCGTTGATTTTAGAAGCGGAAGAAAAAATCGTTGATCTTGAGTATGAATTGTTCGTGCAAATTCGCGACGAAGTAAAGCAATATATTCCTAGATTGCAGCTCTTGGCTAAAAAGATTGCCGAGCTTGACTGCCTGCAATGCTTTGCTGTAATCAGCGAAGAACGACATTATACGAAACCGTCCTTTTCCGACTCCGAGCTTTACATAAAAGACGGTCGTCATCCAGTCGTAGAAAAAGTGATGGAATCCGAAAACTATGTTCCGAATGATTGCTGGATGAAAGAAGGAAGGAACATTCTTTTAATCACCGGTCCAAACATGTCAGGAAAAAGTACGTACATGCGGCAAATTGCTTTAACGGCTGTTTTGGCGCAAATCGGCTGCTTTGTCCCTGCCAGCGAAGCGGTTCTGCCGATCTTTGACCAAATTTTTACTAGAATTGGAGCGGCTGACGATTTAGTATCAGGGCAAAGTACGTTTATGGTGGAAATGCTGGAAGCCAAAAATGCGATTGTACATGCCACGAATCAAAGCTTGATCTTATTTGACGAAATCGGGCGCGGGACATCGACATATGACGGCATGGCGCTTGCTCAAGCGATAATCGAATACATTCACGACCACATCGGAGCCAAAACATTGTTCTCGACCCATTATCACGAATTAACTGTGCTCGGAGATGAATTGCAAAATGTGCAGAACGTCCATGTTAAGGCAATAGAGGAAAACGGAAAGGTTGTTTTTCTCCATAAAGTGGATGAAGGGGCGGCTGATCAAAGCTACGGAATTCATGTTGCTGAGCTTGCGGAACTTCCTGAAATTCTTATCCAAAGGGCAAAAGAAATATTGAGCAAACTGGAAGGAGACAATCAGAAAGAGAAACATACACCATCCGTCATCGAGCATTCGGTGGAACCGAGCATCGAGTATTCTGCGGAGCCAAGCCAGCTTTCTTTATTCGGCGATGAAATAGCAGAGAAGAAAAAAGAGCCGGCAGGGAAAAAGCTTTCATCAAAGGAAAAAGAGGTGCTCTCCATCATTTCTTCCTTAGATCTATTGGATATGACGCCTCTTGAAGCATTAAACACACTGTATGACATCCAAAAGAAATTGAAATAGGTGATGATGATGGGAAAAATCATCCTTATGGATGCTAGTTTATCCAACAAAATTGCCGCTGGGGAAGTCGTGGAGCGGCCGGCTTCTGTTGTGAAAGAACTAGTCGAAAATGCGATTGATGCAAACAGCACAGTGATAGAAATTGAGGCGGAAGAAGGCGGTTTGAGCAAAATTCGCGTCGTGGACAATGGGGACGGAATGGAGCCAGATGATTGCGAAAAGGCGTTTAAGCGGCATGCAACAAGCAAAATTAAAGATGAAGCGGATTTATTCCGCATCCGAACTCTCGGCTTCCGGGGCGAAGCGCTGCCTTCGATTGCCGCCGTTTCTCATCTGGAAATGAAAACTAGCACTGGGGATAAACCCGGGACGAAAATTACTTTAATCGGCGGGAAGGTAACAGCAAAAGAGACAGCATCAAGTCGAAAAGGAACGGACATTACGGTCACGAACCTGTTTTTCAATACGCCGGCGCGATTGAAGTATATGAAAAGCTTGAATACGGAGCTTGGGAGAATAACCGACATAGTCAATCGTCTTGCGCTGAGCTATCCAAACATATCGTTTAAATTTACGCATAACGGCCGACGGCTTCTATATACGAACGGCAAAGGAGATGTACGGCAAGTTCTTGCAGCGATTTACGGGGTTCCCATTGCGAAAAAAATGTTTCCAGTCCATTTCCGTTCGCTTGATTTTGACATACGCGGCTATTTATCGTTGCCGGAAGTGACAAGAGCATCCAAAAACTATATTTCTACGATGATCAACGGGAGATTTATTAAAAATCATTCCATTACGAAGGCGGTGGAAGAAGGGTACCATACGCTCCTGCCTATAGGGCGTTTTCCGGTCGTCTATCTTCATATTGAAATGGATCCGATCTTAGTGGACGTAAATGTTCATCCTGCCAAACTGGAGGTCAGAATCAGCAAAGAAGCGGAATTATTTGAAGTCATCGCAAAAGGCATCCAGGATGCATTTAAGAAAAAAGAGCTTATCCCAACCTCTGATACAGTCAAAAAGAAAAAAGAGCACCCGGTAAACGTGCAGCAGGAGATCCAATTTGAACATCTGATCAAAGAGGAAAAACAGGATCCAGAATGGACGTTTCAACCAAAAACGGCTGACAATCAATGGAACGAAGATGATTTGTATGCGATTGATCATAGAGGAGCGGATGAAGAACAGCAACAATCCTTTTCCTCTGAAAAAATAGCTGAACCTCCAGTTGTCGATGGAGAAGCTGAAGTACAAGAGTATTTGCCAAATAACAACGAAGAACATGAAGAGAAGGTTTCGGACAATAGTACGTTGGATGAAAGCCGAGTTCCTCCAATGTATCCAATTGGACAGATGCACGGCACTTACATTTTGGCGCAAAATGAAAAAGGATTATATATAATCGATCAGCATGCTGCCCAAGAAAGAATCAAATATGAATATTTTCGCGAAAAAGTTGGGGAAGTGGCGAGCGAAGTGCAGGAAATGCTTGTTCCCCTTACACTGAGCTTTTCCTCTGATGAAGTCATGGTGATCGAAGAGCATAAAGAAGAGCTGGCTGAGGTCGGAGTGTTTTTGGAGAATTTTGGACCGAACACCTATATCATTCGATCTCATCCAACATGGTTCCCGCAAGGTGAAGAAAAAGAAATTATTGAAGAGCTGATCCAGCAGGTGCTTAATGAAAAAAAGACGGATATCCACAAGCTTAGAGAAGATGCAGCCATCATGATGAGCTGCAAAGGATCAATTAAAGCGAATCAATATTTAAACAATGAAGAAATATTCGCGTTGATAGAATCGCTAAGAAAAGCGTCAGATCCATTTACTTGCCCTCATGGCCGGCCGATCATCATTCATTTTTCCACCTATGAGCTCGAAAAAATGTTTAAGAGGGTTATGTAATAGTTTTCTGCTGCATGTAAAAGATCGTTGTCAAGTTATGAGGTAAATGGAGATAAGGGCAATGATTGGACAAAAGTTGTTTTTTTCGGATTAGAGCAGTATAAAGAGAATATGAAATCAATTGAAAAGAGTATACTCTATGATGAAAAAGGGTATAATACATTGGTGTTTTCTTAAAAATCATGATACGATGAAACAGTGAGTATTTTTTGAAAGTGTGGTCAATATGGAAGAAGAAAAGGATAGACTTGTTGTTTTAATTGGCCCAACTGCTGTCGGAAAGACGAAACTAAGCATTGAATTAGCCAAAAAATTAAACGGCGAAATTATCAGCGGCGATTCCATGCAGATTTATAAAGGAATGGATATCGGAACAGCAAAGATAAAAGAGCATGAAATGGAAGGAATCCCCCATCATTTAATTGATTTAAAGAATCCCTCGGAAGAATTCTCCGTTGCCGAGTTTCAAGAGCTTGCGAGAAAAGCAATTGCCTCGATAACAAAGCGCGGAAAAATGCCGATGATTGTTGGGGGAACAGGCTTGTACATTCAAGCGGTTCTATATGATGATTACCAATTTTCCGATATTCAATCTGACCCTGAAATAAGAAAAGAACTGGAAAATTTTTTGCATGAGCATGGGAATTTAGCATTACACGAGCGTTTACAGGAAATCGACCCTGACAGTGCGGAACGAATTCATCCAAACAATGCTAGGAGAGTCATCCGTGCTTTAGAAATTTTCTATAAAACAGGAAAAAAAATGAGCGAGCATATAAAGACGCATGAAGCAAATGAGCGCTATCATACCGCCATTATCGGCCTTACGATGGACCGCGATGTATTGTATCAACGCATTGATAAAAGAGTTGACGAAATGATTGAGGAAGGTTTGATTGAAGAAGCAAAATCGCTGTATGATTCTGGAGTTCGCGGTGTACAATCTGCGCAGGCGATTGGATATAAAGAATTATACGATTTTTTTGATGGCAAGGCTTCTCTTGCAGAAGCAATTGAAACGTTGAAAAAAAACACAAGAAGATATGCGAAAAGGCAACTAACATGGTTTCGAAACAAAATGAATGTCAAATGGTTTGATATGACTCCGCCTGTCTCGATGGAAGAAAAAGTTAGTGAAATTTTTCATTATATAGCAGGAAAGCTTCTTTCTGAGAAGAAATAATAAATATAGAGGATATGAGGAGGACGAATGATGAAGCAACCGATAAACATTCAAGATCAAGTGTTAAATCAGTTACGAAAAGATGGCACTTACGTGACCGTGTTTTTATTAAACGGTTTCCAAATTAGAGGACAAGTAAAAGCATTTGATAATTTTACGGTCCTCATCGAATCAGAGGGCAAACAGCAGCTCATTTACAAGCATGCGATCTCAACATTTGCACCGCAAAGAAATGTACAAATTGACATTGAAGCATGACGAAAAAACCGGAGATGATCTCCGGTTTTTTCATGAGAAGGAAGGGTTTCGTGGCAGCGGTTCCGATATGTCAGGTATTTTTCTATCTTCAATCCATGTTTTCCTAATTATCGGCTAAACGCAGATAATTTGAATGGTCGTTATTTTTGCCCTTCGCTAATATTTAACTGACCTGTCCTAGAATCTGTACTTGTCCAGGCCGCAAGCCACCCAGGCTTCAGAAAAATACTGCTTAGTTTTTATTAAGACATAGATGAAAAGAAGGTTTGTACTACTTGGCTTTCAGCATAAATATTAATAATAACCCGTGGTGCTAGATAAAATCTCGAGACATAAAAACAGCCCTTGCATGAGGATCTCCTTTAAAATGAAAGTGCGAACAAACATTCAAAAGGAGAAGTTCCATGCAAGAGCACTTTCATTTTACAATAAACCAAGCAAAAATTCAAAAGCAATATACCGCGATCTTATTCGTTGTATCAGCACAACTGTCTTGTATTCAGATGTATTTGCAACGTCGAAATCGTCATTTGTTGAAGCAAGAGGATGAGGTTATCATCGCCATTCACGTTCTTGGAAAATTGCTGGGTTTTACTTCGGAACGGGCTTGGCATCGATTTGTCATTGGAAACCTGTTCACCAAGGAAAAGTTCCTAGAGCGCTCTCGATACAACCGTCGATGCCGTTCTTTGCGTTGGGCGATCAAATGGATTCGTCACCAACTCGCCAAACGTGGACAACATCACGCTTATGCGGTAGTGGACAGCTTACCCATTGAACTCTGCCACCACGCACGAATGTATCGCGTCAAACGATTTCAAGGAATCGCAGATATTGGGTATTGTGCATCCAAAAAGATGGTTTACTATGGGTTTAAGCTTCATCTTCAGATTACCGACCAAGCGCTTCCGATGGGATATGTCCTGACCGAGGCATCCTGCCACGATCGGACAGCTGCGGAAACAGTGATGACTCAACTTCCTCATCCGTATACACTTGGCGACAAAGGATATGTGAGCCAAGCCCTGCAAAAGAAGCTGTACGATGAATACAAGATCGCTTTTTGGACGCCTGCCCGAAAAAATCAACGTGTGGTGCAATCAAAAGAATGGAAACAATGGATGAAACGAAAACGCAAAATCGTCGAAACCGCGTTCTCGGTTTTAGTGGATTCATTTCGGATCACGAAAATTCGCGCCAATTCGATCTCTGGATTTGAAACGGCGCTTGATGCCATTTTATTGGCCTATTCGCTCGTTGTTCTTGGGCTAGTTGAGCGTTGACGCTCAACTAGCACCATGGGTTAATAATAACAACCTTTTTCCATGACATGTTCCTTTAAACAAAGTAGATGTAATTTAGAAGATAAATATAAAAATGAGGTGAAGCCTGTGGAGCGAGCGGTCACCTTCAAAAATAACGGCCAAATGAATATTGTCTTAGGACAAAGCAAAACTGAACTTGAAGGTAAAAAGGAAAAAATCGCGACATATGATCTTTCCATTTCCAAAGCGGCTGTCGAACACAGTGTATTAAAAGAGATTGAACAGGAGATGGGCGCATTAGTTGGAATGGAAGAAGTGAAAAGATTATTAAAGGAAATATATGCATGGATTTTTGTGAATAAAAAAAGAGAAGAACAGGGGTTAAAAACCGGAAGGCAAGCGCTTCATATGCTGTTTAAAGGGAATCCCGGAACGGGAAAAACAACGATCGCGCGATTGATTGGAAAGCTTTTTTTCCAAATGAATGTTTTATCGAAAGGGCACTTAATTGAAGCGGAGCGGGCTGATTTAGTAGGTGAATATATCGGCCATACAGCACAAAAAACGCGCGATTTGATCAAAAAATCACTTGGTGGAATTCTTTTTATTGATGAAGCATACAGTTTAGCCCGCGGAGGAGAAAAAGATTTCGGAAAAGAAGCAATTGACACCCTTGTCAAACATATGGAAGACAGACAGCATGATTTTGTGTTAATTTTAGCCGGATATCCAAGGGAAATGGATCGTTTTTTATCTTTAAATCCCGGACTCGAATCCCGTTTTCCGATCGTAGTTGATTTCCCGGACTATTCAGTCGATGAGCTGATGGAAATAGCAAAATTAATGATGAAGGACAAAGAGTATCGATTTAGCCATGAAGCTGAATGCAAATTGAAAGAGCATTTGCTAAAAGTGAAATATGCGACTCACCCAACGAACTTTTCAAATGGAAGATATGTTCGCAACATTATCGAAAAATCTATACGGGCACAGGCAATGAGGCTCCTGCTTTCTGATAAGTTTGGCAAGGAAGATTTGCTTCTTGTAAAAGAAGAAGATTTAATATTAAACGTATAAGCAGCCCCTAGGCTGCTTTACTTGATTATTGAAAAAAATTGATTGATAAATCTTTATTTAAATGGGCTTTGAAGAAAGCTCCTGTTTCATTGCTGCACATAATTTACACAAATTCGTTTATTTTTCTCACATAGTTTAGAAAAGAATGACGGCAGCCATTTTAATTGGCTGAAACGATTAGAATTTGATACTCTTAACGTTGACTCAATAAGTTTTTCTAGTGTTGAAGTGCGTTGATGATTTAAGTTTGATAATCTTTATTTTGACTCATACGTTTCTGTTTTTAAAGCATACTGAAGATGATTTAGTTGTGTCCTAACATTGAACTTAGCAACGTTTCTAGTCTTGAAGTGCGCTAAGGATGATTGGAGTTTGTATCCTAATTTTGAACTTAGAAACGTTTCTAGTGTTGAAGTGTGCTGAAGCTGATTTGAATTTGAACTCAGTACGTTTTGTTTTGAAATGTGCTGAAGATGAATTGAGTTTGATCATCCTACCTTTGAACTTAATAATGTTTCTAAAGTTGAAATGTGCTAAATGATCCTACCTTTGAACAGAGTACGTTATTGTCTTGAAGTGCGCTAAAGAATGATTGGAGTTTGTATCCTAATTTTGAACTTAGAAACGTTTCTAGTGTTGAAGTGTGCTGAAGATGATTTGAATTTGAACTCTGTACGTTTTGTTTTGAAATGTGCTGAAGATGAATTGAGTTTGATCATCTTACTTTTGAATTCAATACGTTTCTTTTGTCTTAAAGTGCACTAAAGATGATTTAATTTTGATAACCTTACCATTGAACCGTTTATCGAAGGTTTAATTCATAACGCATAGCTTATAAATTTGCAGCATAATTGGAGGAAGAAGACGAGTGGAAGAGAAAGAACAGGTGATTCTCGTTGGCGTCAAGTTCATGGAAACCGATGAAGAACAGTTTTTTTATTTAATGGAAGAGCTGAAATCGCTCACGGCTGCTGCGGGCGGCCAAGTCGCAGCTGTTTGCACACAAAATCGACTGAGGGCCGAACCATCTACATATATTGGAAAAGGAAAAGTTGATGAGATTAAACAGCTTATCGAAACGACAGAGGCAAATACCGTTATTTTCAATAATGAGCTGTCGCCCAGCCAGCTGCGAAATTTAGCTCGTCTGTTAGAGGTAAAAGTGATCGATCGGACTCAGCTAATTTTGGATATTTTTTCAAAAAGGGCGAAGTCAAGAGAAGGGAAACTTCAAGTTGAGCTGGCACAGCTTGAATATTTGCTGCCGAGACTTTCGGGACATGGATTGAATCTATCTCGGCAAGGAGGAGGAATCGGGACAAGAGGTCCGGGAGAAACGAAGCTTGAAACGGATCAAAGGCACATCCGAAATCGCATTCACGATATAAAACAACAGCTGTCCCATATTGTTTCCCATCGCGAGCGTTATCGTTCGCAAAGAAAGAGAAATCATCAAACTCAAATCGCTCTTGTTGGCTATACCAACGCAGGAAAGTCAACGCTGTTCAATAAGCTGACAGCTGCTGATTCATTTCAGGAGGATATGGTGTTTGCCACATTGGATCCTATGACAAGGAAAATGTTTCTCCCATCCGGCATGAAGGTGCTCATGACTGATACTGTCGGCTTTATCCAGCAGCTGCCAACAAGCCTTATCGCTGCTTTTCGCTCTACGTTAGAAGAAATAAAGGAAGCAGATTTGCTTTTACATATCGTCGACAGCTCTCATCCTGACTATATTCAGCATGAAAACACTGTGAATGAATTATTAAAAGAATTAGGAACGGACGGATTGCCTGTTTTAACAGTGTACAATAAAAAAGATCAACAACTAGAGCATTTCTTTCCTTCTTTAAAGGAAGACTATATTGTCATTTCTGCTTTTTGCGACGAAGATATAGAACGGTTAAAAACAGCTATTGAAGAAAAATTAAAGAAAAAAATGCATCCTTACGTTGTCTCCGTTCCAACAGGTGATGGGAAACGTCTATCGTTGTTAAAAGCAAATACGCTCGTTTCAACCTTGCAATTTGACGAACAAAATCAGCACTATATCGTTTCTGGTCTAGTGTTTCGCGACCATCCAGTATATGATCAAATTATGAAGAATAAGTAGAAAGGGTTTTACAGATGTTTCAATATTTTACACATGGAAAAAAAATTATGGACATAGCTCAAAAAGTAGAAAAAAAAATAAAACCATTTCACGAAGAAATTGACAAAGTAGTGGAAGTAAATCAGCTTCGTGTGCTCAGAAGCTTTCAAAAGCATCGGGTGAGCGATTCCCACTTTATTCCCTCAACAGGATACGGATATGATGATATCGGCAGGGATACATTGGAAGATGTTTATGCTGATATTTTTGGATGTGAAAAAGGACTTGTCCGGCCGCAAATCATTTCTGGTACACACGCCATTTCAACGGCTCTCTTCGGCGTATTAAGGCCCGGCGATGAACTTATCTATATTACCGGAAAGCCGTATGATACGCTTGAAGAAATTGTCGGTATCCGCGGAAAGGGGACAGGCTCTTTAAAAGAATTTGGCATTTCTTATCAAACAATTGATCTGACTCCTGAAGGACGAGTTGATTTTGACCGAGTAAAAGCGGCAATCAGTGATAAAACAAAAATGATCGGAATTCAGCGTTCTAGAGGATATGATGTCAGACCGTCATTTTCCATTCAGGAAATTAAGGAAATGGTTTCTTTCATCAAATCAATCAATGAAAAAATTGTTGTTTTTGTCGATAATTGCTACGGTGAGTTTACCGAAGATCAGGAGCCGGGACATGCAGGTGCTGATCTTATTGCAGGCTCTCTTATAAAAAATCCTGGAGGAGGGCTTGTGAAAACGGGAGGATACATCGTTGGAAAAGAAGAGCTCGTGGAAGCTTGCGCGTACCGGCTCACTTCGCCAGGTATCGGAAGGGAAGCCGGTGCAATGCTTTACAGTCTTCATGAGATGTTTCAAGGTATTTTTCTCGCTCCGCATGTTGTTGGACAAGCGCTAAAAGGAGCGATTTTTACCGCTGCAATGCTGGAAGAAATCGGGTTGCGAGTCAATCCTAGCTGGAATGAGAAAAGATCAGATCTAGTTCAGTCCGTTCAGTTTGATAATGCAGATATGATGATTGCGTTTTGCCAAGCGATTCAATCTGCATCGCCCATAAACTCGCATGTAACACCGGTTCCAAATGAAATGCCGGGTTATAGCGATCAAGTCATCATGGCGGCCGGGACTTTTGTCCAAGGCTCCAGCATCGAGCTTTCAGCGGATGGACCGATTCGTCCTCCATATGTGGCATATGTGCAGGGAGGCTTGACGTTTGAACATGTCAAAATCGCTATTTTCCATGCCGTCAATGAATTAATAGAAAAACGATTAGTCGAACTATAAAAAAACATTTCATCTGGTTCAGCGTTCTGCTTACGGTTTCTAGGGACGTTCCGATCATATTTGCCAATTCTCGATTCGTTAAATGGACTGTCAAACGATAAAGTTTTCCTTGTATAAAAAACCATGTTAAATTTTATGACATTATATTGACATGATATCTTACATTCATCTATAATGTAGATAAGCAAAAGGAAGGAGGGGCTAAAAGAGCATGAATGATCAAGACCGCCGTTCCATGCCGTTGTTTCCAATCAGCATCGTAAAACAGCTGACGGAACTATCTGCCAGACAAATAAGATATTATGAAGAACATGGTCTTATTTCCCCTGCGAGAACGGAAGGCAATCGCCGGTTATTTTCCTTCAATGATGTCGATAGATTGCTTGAAATTAAATCGTTGATTGAGCAGGGTGTCAATATGGCAGGTATTAAGCAAATATTTGCGTATAAAGAAAACGAACAAGAAAGACAAACTTTCGAAAGATCTTCATTGGCAAAAGAAAAATCAGATTTATCTGATGCCGAACTTCGCAAACTATTAAAGGAAGAACTTCTCCATGCTGGAAGAATGAACCGTGCAACATTAAGACAAGGAGACCTTTCACGGTTCTTTCATTGATAATATCGCTATATAAATTTATTTTTTATATATGAGAGGAGAAATAATATGCCAAAGTACACAAAAGAAGATATTATTCGTTTAGTCCAAGAAGAAAACGTAAAATTTATCCGCCTGCAGTTCACTGACATTTTGGGAACGATTAAAAACGTTGAAATCCCTGTTTCCCAATTAGAAAAAGCGTTGGATAACAAAATGATGTTTGACGGATCATCTATTGAAGGATTTGTCCGCATTGAGGAATCTGATATGTATCTGTATCCTGATTTAGATACGTTTGTCATTTTCCCATGGACAGCGGAAAAAGGGAAAGTTGCCCGCTTAATTTGCGATATTTATAATCCTGATGGAACGCCTTTTGAAGGAGATCCGCGCAACAACTTAAAACGAGTGCTGAAGGAAATGGAAGAGCTCGGATTTACAGCATTTAATTTAGGTGCTGAGCCGGAATTTTTCTTATTCAAACTGGATGAAAAGGGTGAACCAACATTAGAATTGAATGATAATGGCGGATATTTTGACCTTGCGCCGACTGATTTAGGCGAGAACTGCCGCCGCGACATTGTGTTGGAGCTTGAGGAAATGGGATTTGAAATCGAAGCTTCCCACCACGAAGTAGCACCTGGTCAGCATGAAATTGACTTTAAATATGCAGATGCCATCAAAGCTTGTGATGACATTCAAACATTTAAGCTTGTTGTGAAAACCATTGCCCGTAAACACGGCTTGCACGCAACATTCATGCCAAAACCATTGTTCGGCGTCAACGGTTCAGGTATGCACTGCAACCTTTCTTTATTCCGCAATGGTGAAAATGCATTCTACGATCCAAATACAGAAGATGGATTAAGCGAAACAGCTTTACAATTCATTGCAGGTGTCATCAAACATGCAACAAGCTTTACAGCTGTGACAAACCCAACTGTCAACTCTTACAAACGTTTAGTGCCTGGCTACGAAGCTCCTTGCTATGTTGCATGGTCCGGCCGCAACAGAAGCCCGTTAATCCGGATTCCTGCATCTCGCGGCATGAGCACTCGTATTGAAGTGCGCAGCGTTGACCCATCTGCAAACCCATACCTTGCCATGGCTGTACTCTTGAAAGCTGGTCTCGATGGCATTAAAAACAAATTAACTCCGCCAAAACCAGTAGATCGCAACATTTATGTGATGACAAAAGAAGAACGCATCGAAAACGGTATTGTCGACCTTCCAGCAACATTATATGAGGCACTTGAAAACTTAAAACAAAACGAAGTCATTGTCAGTGCTTTAGGATCCCATTTATTCGAACATTTCGTCGAAGCAAAAGAGATCGAATGGGATATGTTCCGCACTCAAGTGCACCCATGGGAGCGCGAACAATACATCACTCAATATTAATCCCGAAACCCCTTGACGCTCAAGCGTTGGAGGGGTTTTATATTTGTGGGTGAAAACAATAAATCTAACTTTCAATAAAAAGCACCCACAAAAATTGAAAAAAATTACTCCATAATTGATGAGGTGTATTCTTCATATTTACGCATCGAATCTTGATCACCCGTGAAAGCAGATTTACGGCAAATTCAATTATTCCACATAGACAGAGGCAATGAATTCAAGAAAAAGACAATTGATGAAGCTCTAGATACTTTTTAGATTAATCGGTCGTTAAGCATGAAGGGTTGTCCCTATGACAACGCAGTAGCTGAAGCAACCTTTAAAATTGTCAAAACAGAATTTGTTAAGGGTAGATATTTCGGAAATTTAGACCAATTGAAACTGAAATGAGATGATTATGTTCATTGGTTTAATATATTAGAATCCATGGAACACTTGGGTATTTAAGCCCGCTGGAGTACAAAGAGAAACACCTCAAACAGAAAAAATCACCAATCATTTTTCAGATCATGTTCTTATTTTAGGTCATAGGAACCGATCGAATAGACCTAAACCAATTTTCCTGAATGAAATGTTAAATATGGTCTCACTCTTCCTTCAATTGGATGAGAAGGGAATGAGCCGGATGTTTACTTTATTAAAACAGATGGGTCAGGTAAAATGGTTGATACAACATGGATTTCATTGTCGGCAGTCAAACTTTGAAATCTGTTTTAAACGGAAATAAAAAAGAGTCGTCGACCCCCAATCGGGCAAAAATCCCCGGGGATCGACGACTCTTTCAAATCTTCATTGAGCCTACGCAAATCAAAGATTTGATAAAAATTCCCCTTTTCGTTAAAATAAAAATAACCAGTCAAGCATTAAAAATGAAATGCTTATTTAACAACGTTTTTTTGGGGTTTTTATCTTAACTATGAGGAATTGAAACAGGAAAACAAAACGATAAATAAAGGAGATTGATAGAGTTTTTATCTTAACTATGAGGAATTGAAACTCCACATCCACATGTGGATACAATACTTCAAATTCGTTTTTATCTTAACTATGAGGAATTGAAACAATTTTTTGTCAGAGGCACAAAAGCTCTTCCAGCTCCGTTTTTATCTTAACTATGAGGAATTGAAACAAATAAGAAAAGTCCTGCGGTAATATGTCAAGGTGAAAAATCATAGAAATTGGAAATTCCCTTGTCCGATGATCCGAAAAAAGGCAATACTGAAGAAACCCAGTATTGGTACATGTAATAAACTGGGTCTAAAGGTTGATATTGGTATACCAGATCGATCCTCTTATCGATCTTCCCCCTTTCTTGGCGTGTAGATTTGACCGTTGCGTAGCAGCGCATCGATCACACGCACGAGTTTTCTAGCGCTGAGGACGAGGGCTCGTTTATGTTGGTGCTTGGACCATGTCAAGCCGGCATATTTTGCCAAGGCGGCCTGGTTGTGAAACCGCTCGATTTGCCCGATTTCGGCCAGGATGCCTGCGGTATAAACCGGTCCGATGCCTGGGATGGTTTGCAGTGTGTTCGGAATGCCTTCAAGATGGCGGGTAATGGCTTTATCGAGCTCTTTGAGCTGCGATTGCAGGCTGCGGATTGATTGAATCGACAGCCCTAACAGCAAGTCGATGGAATCCTCGACACACTTGGACAACCGATACGACGAACGGGCCGCCTTTTGAATCGACTTGGCGATGCATTCCGGATCGGCAAAGCGATTGCGCCCTTTTTGGCGCAGGAAGTCGGCCAACTGCTTGACATCCATTTGGCAGATGTCATCGAGGCTCCACGACTCAAGCAGCAGTTCGAGAATGGCATGTCCGAAGATCGAACTGTCCACCTCTTGGGTAAAGGAACTGCATTTGTAAAACAAGTGCTGGAGAAAATACTGTTTCTCACGGGTTAACTGGTGGACGAGATGATATCGCATGCGTGTCAGTCGCTGAAGCGCGAGAAACTGCTCCTTGAGGACAGCCGTCATCTTCAGACGGCCGAAGCGAAGCCGATCCGCAATGATCCAAGCATCGATGTCATCCGTTTTCTCCAAGTCGACATAGGCTTCTTTAAACTTGCGAATGAGCTTTGGATTGATCGTAAACACCTTGACGTTCCAAGCCTGCAAGGCCTCCTGCTGGTGGAAAAACATAGCTGGATGCCAACTGTAGACCGAGGTGGCTTCCATCCCGATCAGAATTTCGGTTGGCTTTCGCTTGTTAGCCCACAGGAGGATTTGATCCCGAAGGAAGGTGGCGCCCAGAAGATGATTATCCACTTTGAAGCGTGCGCACGTATTTCCTTCATGATCCATAATGCAGGTGGCTAAGTCGCGTGAGCTCACGTCGATCCCGACGTAGAGTTTCATGAGATCACCTCCTATTGTTGTAGGATCGAGGGGTAGGACTCTTCGGGATGCCCCCGGATCGCGCCTGTTGACCAGTCACCCTCGCATATGAGAACTCACGTTGGACCATGGGCTGCCCTGGAAGCTGCTCCTTCCAGCATGGGGAAAACCAACGGGAACAGCCTGCGGGTTAGACGTCCAAACAGGGGCCGAGGAGACAGACTTTACAAGTAGTCAAAGCTACAGGAGTGAGAAGAGTATCCCCGATGATCCTAAGACCATTATCCAGGAACATTGCGAAAAGTCCAACCCCGGTACGCTGAACCCTTTGTGGGAGGGGCGCGCCCCTCCCACAAAGGCAACCACCCAAGATATGCGATTGTCAAGGAGCGTATCGGACTGGAAATTCGATAAAAAAACTTTCTGAAACTTAGTATACGAGGAGGAAATGAAAATGAAAGTAAAAGTTTTTATCTTAACTATGAGGAATTGAAACGATTGGATTGATGATATGCTTGAGCAGGTTGAGACAAGTTTTTATCTTAACTATGAGGAATTGAAACGTTTCCCTCATTCGATGTGAAAATTCTTCATCCGAGTTTTTATCTAAACTATGAGGAATAGTTTTCATCATAAATTATGAAGAAAAGCTTTTAACAAAAAGCACGGCCTTTTGATATGATCCCCTTATAGTAGACAGAAAAAGAAAGCCCATTAATCTGTCTACTATGGAGGGGATTTTTCTATGTGGAAAATACGAAAAACATATGATGCAAAGTTTAAAAAGAAAGCTGTGGATTTATATTTGAAAGAGGGTATGGGATACAAAGCGGTGGCAAAAGAATTGGGAATAAGTCATTCCATGGTACGTCGATGGCTGAAACTTTTACATAACTGAACCGGATTATTCTAATCGATTTACATAAGCATTTGATCATCCTTCAGTATTTTTGGTTGAGGTTGTCTTCCTGGATCATAAATATGGGGTTGCATTTTTTTGTAATCGCATATAGTAAGTAGTAAGTGATAAGTAGTAAGTAGAAAGTAGGGAAATCGTAAATTCATTTTTAAGGAGGTAAGTCCCTATTTAACGATCATGTATATCAACGGCCTCATTTTCACCGTAGCGATTTTGATTCTAAATTACGGTTATGAGGTGCAAAACAGCGTCAGACACACACAATTCTTCATCTTGATGATCGCGCAAATGATTGTGTGTCGTTTGGCGATGTGCTTTTATTTTTACAAACGTCCGGTAAAATTTGTGGGAGGAAGTCATGAGTAACGATAAAGATTGGAAACGAACAAAAAGCGAAAGGAATCAAAAAGATGCCTCTTCGTTTTTCGGCCCGTCGCAATCGGATTCGAGTTCAAAGAAAAATGCAGACGTCCCAAGAGAGTGGTCAGAAGGCTGGAAAACGGTACGAAGCGAATGGGTGTGGAGCACGGAAGCGAAGCAGGGATGGCAGCGAAGAAAGCAAAAGAAGCGGGCGGACAGGTCGTTAATCTGGTTCGGAGGCATGGGCATCGCAATTTTTGTGGTGTCCATTATCGGATTTGGCATATTCAACGCAAGTTCCGGATCGACGATGGTTACCGGTGATGCGGCGATAAAGGCTTTGGCTAATAGGGTATCCACCTCCTTGCCTCTGGGTGCCGTTCTGTTGACCAATGATGAATACTTTGAACCACAGAATTATACACTTGAAATTCAACAGGAAGGGGGAGAAACGGCGATCTGGGTATGGGACTATGCTGCCGAGGACGGCGATTACGTGCAAATTCTCCATAACGGTACCCCTTTGACCGATGCGTTTATGATCAAGCACGATCCCCAAAGGTTCACTATACCTGCAGAAGGCCTCATACAGATACGCGGCGTGAGAGACGGGGGAGGCGGAATCACCTACGCGATCCATTTCGAATTCAACGGAACGACGTATTTCAACGCCGTAGCAGAAGGTGAAGAAAACACGTATACGCTGGTGAAAAAGTAGATTCATGTCCGGTTGCCGCGAATTAGTGACAGAAGTGGACAATGACGATACCAGCCGCGGCATGTTGGGGTGCGTCACGGATCGCTTGTTGAGCGGTTTTCGGGTCGGGCGGAATACTGGACGAGTCCTCTTTTTCTTTTAAGTTGAAGGAAACAAAGACATGTACTATATATGATATAAACAATCTACGCGCAGGTGATTTTCTTGATCGATAATCTTACATTCAGGCATGCCAGTATTGACGATTTGCCCATGATTGTGGAGATCTACAATGCGACCATCCCCAGCAGAATGGTCACGGCTGATACGGAGCCGGTATCTGTCGAGGATCGATTAACGTGGTTTTATGAACATCACCCCGAAAGACGACCATTGTGGGTTGTCGAGCACGAGGGCAGCATTTGCGGCTGGGTCAGTCTGCAATCGTTCTACGGCCGGCCGGCTTATCGTGCAACGGCTGAAGTCAGCATTTACCTTCATGAAGATTTCCGCGGGAAAGGACTGGGAAAACAGATTTTAACGAGGGTCTTCGCGGAATGTCCGAAGTTGGGAATTGACACGCTGCTTGGTTTTATCTTTGCTCACAATGAACCGAGCTTGCGTTTGTTTACCAGTTTGGGGTTTGTGAAGTGGGCGCATTTGCCGGAAGTCGCTACATTGGACGGCGTGAAACGGGATTTGCTGATCTTAGGGAAAAAAATACCGTAACCGAATCACAACACCTCCCACAGCCGAGCAAGAAGTCAGGCCTCATGCCTACGATTGGCTCGGCTTTGCTTCGTTTTGACAAAAGAAAAAAGGTGATATTCAACATGAAACTGGCCATTATTCTGTTTGAAACGATGACCTCGCTGGATTTCATCGGGTTTTACGACGGAGTGACCCGGCTGAAAAGCATGGGGTTTATCGACAATCTCAGCTGGGACATCTGTGCGTACGACGAGCAGGTGAGCGATGACCGGGGAGTGACGTACAAGATCCCTTGCGTTCGTCCCAATCTGGCGGGCTATGATCTTATCTATGTGCCAGGCGGGATGGGCACCCGAACGCTGATCCACGACACGGCGTTTATCGCCTGGTTACAAACAGCGAAAGATGTGCCGTATAAAGTTGCCGTCTGCACCGGTTCCTTGCTTTTGGGAGCCGCGGGTTTCTTGAAGGGAAAAAAGGCGACGACGCATCCGAATGCGCTGGAGCTGCTTGCCGCATACACGGAGCAAGTGGAAACAAAGCGGATTGTCCGAGATGGCAATACCATCACAGGCGGAGGCGTCGCCACCTCCGTAGACTTGGGTTTATACGTCTGTGAACTGCTTGCTGGTAAAGAGGTTGTTGCGAAAATTCAAAAACAAATGGATTACCCGTATTATCGCAGTGAAGTGTGCGAAATTCCAGCGGAGGACGAAAAAGGTATGCGGAACCGATGCGCAACCTGAGTCCGGTTTGCGGGCTTAGGTTTTTTGTGCGCCAAAAACTCTCCGCCCGACGCGGGACTGGGAGTCAATCGATGCTGTATACAAAGTCGACCAGACTCCCGACGATTTTTTGGCATAATGGAAATGAATAGCAAAGGGAGGGGATCGCCAATGCCTTGTACGCATGAATTTGGAATTCTGGACGAATTGGACAAAACAAGAGAATACAACGATTACGAGCCGCACAAGTACCAGTGCATTTCGGTTGACGATGATGTGATCAATGACTTGCATCCGCATCTATTAAAGATGAAGACGTACTTCCATTCATTCACCCGCCCTGCACATGGTTTGGCTTATTGGGGAGTTACGATTATTCCGCCTGAATCATTGCCGTTATTTTATGATGTCGTCACAGCTGCAAAGGATTACCACCAATCATCAGAGCTGCGCGAACTTGCCGCAAAAATTCTGCAGGCAAAAGAACAAAACAAACACATGATTCATTATGGCGTCTAAAGTCAGACGGTGAGCAAGCATCTCGGACGGAACTGAAAAAGGGAGAGACAAAATGGCAAAGGCAATCGCATTGTTTCTAGCAGCGGGTCTGGCGGAAATCGGAGGCGGGTATCTTGTCTGGCTCTGGTTACGGGAAGCCAAGCCGCTGTGGGTCGGCGCGCTGGGAGGGATGATCCTCGTCCTGTACGGGATCATTCCCACACTGCAAAGCTTTCCCAACTTTGGCCGCGTCTACGCCGCTTACGGGGGAGTGTTTATTGTTCTTGCGGGGTTTTGGGGATGGTTAGTAGACAAGAAAACGCCCGATCTCTATGACTGGATCGGGGCATTGGTTTGCTTGGTGGGCGTTTTCATCATGTTGTGGGCACCGCGGATTTGAGAACGAAACGTTCGTATTGTCCTCCAACAATTGCATCCAAGCGATGAATGGGATTATTTCAAGAACAGGATCAACGCGGTAGCGGCTGCGCCAAGGTAAACCCAGAAGGAATGCTCTTTTGTACATGCGACCAATCTTTTCATGGAAAACTCATCCCCTCATACTTTTTTTCTGCACAAAGACAGATACATTTACATGAGAACCAATGCTTTTCTACCATATATGATAAAGAAAATCGTGCAAAAGCGAAAGGGAACTGGCTCCTATTCAGGTGAAAAGACAAGAAGCCGGCGCGGTCTTCAGGAGCCGGCTTCCAGCAGTTCGCTCACTTTTTTCGCCGTTGCCTCTCCCGATTGGGGATTCTGTCCGGTGACCAGCTTGCCGTCCACCTCTACGTGATTGGACCACATTGGAGCGGCTACGAATATTGCGCCGTTCTCTCGCAAGCGATCTTCCAAGAGAAAAGGCATATAAGGGTCTAGCTGGACAGCGCGTTCTTCCTCGTTGGTGAACGACGTCACCTTTTTGCCCTTAACCAGGTATTCGCCGGAGGAGAGTTTCACATGAACCAACCCGGCCGGGCCATGACATACAGCCGCGACGACGCGATCGGACTCGACAAACTCTCGGACTCTGGTCTGGAGCACAGCATCATCGGGAAAATCAAACATGGTTCCATGTCCGCCTGGCAGGAACAACGCATCGAATCCTTCCGCAGAAATCTCGCTGAGCGGGGGCGTCGCCTCCAATTCGCGAATCGCGTCCGGCCATTTTGCCTTACTTTCCTCGTTGAGACTGCGCGGGTCGATCGGGACGTAGCCGCCTTTGATACTGGCGACCGTTATTGCAAACCCTCTTTCCTTAAAAATTTCGTAGGGTTCCGCGAATTCGGACAGCCACAGTCCCGTAGGATGACCTTCCGTGATCTGGGCATGGCTTGTGACGACCATCAAAACACGTTTCTGCGCCATTCGTTCACCCTCCTATGTTCCTTTCAACGACACAACCGGTTGTGCTAATTGCAGTATACTTTTTCCATTGCTATAATTCAAATAATACAAAAGGGGATGGGGTATAAAAAAAATTATGACTAATTTTGAATGGTACAGATCGTTTGTCGCGATATACCGCCACGGTTCCATCTCGAGAGCGGCGCAGGCCCGGTTCATGACCCAGCCTGCGTTGAGCCAACACCTGGCCGCCCTGGAAGCGGAGATCGGCGAGCCGCTTTTCCGCAGGACGCCCAGACAGATGGTGCCGACGGAACGAGGGCACATGCTTTACGGGCAAATCGTGCAAGCCGTCGACCGCCTGGAAAAGATCAGCGGCGATTTCCGTCATCCTTCCACTCCCCCGACGCTGCGGATCGGGGGGCCGGCGGAATGGATCCATGAATACTTGATCGCCAGATTGCCGGAAAGTCCGTATACGCTCTCGTTTACCTTTGGGGAGACAAAGCCGCTGATTCAAGCGCTAAAAAACAATGATATCGACCTGCTGATCGCCACCCAGCACGTTGCCACTTCCGGACTGACTTTTACCAGATTGATGACGGAGACGTTTAAACTCGTGGGGAACCGGCCGATGCCGAGCGACGGGTATGACCGTGATGATATACGGCAGCGGTTGGAGCGGCTGGACTGGATTAGTTACGCTCCGGAACTCCCTATTATTCGCAGATTTTGGTTTGCCGCGTTTGGAGAGCGATGTACGCTAAAGCCAAGATTCATCGTTCCCGATTTGCGTGTGATCAAATCCTTGGTGCTCCAAGGGCACGGGATCAGTGTCTTGCCGGAATACCTCGTAGCGGACGAGTTGAAAAAGGGGGAGTTGTACGAACTGTGGAGATCTCCAGAGCCGGTGGAAAACGATTTGTGGCTGGTCTACCGCTCGTCTGACCGTGTGGATCCGACCTTCACGACCTTCGTGGATTCATGGCTTCGTGCAGCCGTTGTGACGCCCTGAGTTGAAACGATGGGGGAGGATTATTATCGTTTTTGTAGAAAAATTTTTTATAAATCCATTTGTTTTAATTGAGGGAGGAAGTTGGATGAAAACACGGTTAACCCATGTCAGAATCAACGTTTCCGATTTGCAGCGCGCAGTCAAATGGTATGAGGATGTGCTGGGGTTCAAGGTTACGGACACATGGCCTCCCGAGAAACCGAATTACGCGCAGTTTGAATTAGGAGAAGGTGCGATCTTTTCGATCATGGAAGATCCCAACGTACCTTCCCACGGGCGGTTTAATTTTAACGTCGAGGATGTGGAAGGCTTGTGGGAGCGGTTGAAGGATAACGTGGACGTAGTGGAAGAACTGTTCGACACGCCTTGGGGGTCCAAAAAGTTTACCATCCGTGATTTGGATGGCAACGAGCTGGGGTTTGTCAAAGGATAAACGCGCACCAGAGGTTCGCGAAACACCAGAACAGGAGAGGACGTGAGCGGACGGCGAACGACGCGGTCCTGCTCACGTCCTCCAATGTTTGGTCAGGGTTCCGGCGCGGATTTCCTCGATAATCGCTGCTACCCAGTTGTGTTCGGCTTCCAGCATGGCCAGCGTGTATTCCGTTTCGATCAGGAACAGCCGGTCCACGCCAGCTTCCGCAGCGGCGTTTTGGGCAGCGCGCGTTTCGCTGATTTGATTGGCAAGCTGTCTGCGGCGTTCCTCCAGCAGCTGTATCACCTCATCCGGCGCGAGGTGTCCGAGAAAGGCTAGTCCGGCAGCAAACTGCGGGTATTCTTTCGCCGGGGTGCGGATCAGCGAGCGAAGCCAGGTGAAGAACAGCTCTTTTCCCGCTTCCGTAGGCGCATATATCGTCCGTTCCGGATGGCGCCCTTCCCGCTCCGTGGCAATCGGCTCAATCCAACCGCCGCGCAACAGGGACTCCACTACCGCATAGAGGGAGCCGGTATTCAGTTTAATCACATCGGATAGCTTGCGCTGGCGCATCGTCGCCCCGATTTCGTACGGGTGCATCGGCTTTTCGTTCAGCAGGGATAGTACGGCGAGCGCCAGCAGATTCGTCGGTTTTCGTTGAGCCACGTGCGATTCCTCCTCTGTCTTTATCATATACGCGACGGAATCGCCGATCTAGATCGTGTGCGGTGGGAAGCGAACGGTAGCGTCAGTTGGACACCGTCTGCTTCCAATCGATGTGGTAATCGTACAGCCACGCGAACGACTGCTTGCTCGCTTGCCGCAAAAAGAACGGCAGCAGCAAATCGCGGAAAAACACTTGCACAGGATGGGTCGCATGCTTCCGGCTGCCGAGCTGCCGCGAATACCGCACAATCCGCTCCACCCGTTCTTTGCGCAGTTCCCGGTAGCGGTGAAACGCTTCGTCGAGATCGGGGATGTCCCGGACACACTTGGCCAGTACCATCGCATCCTCCAAGGCGAGCGACGCGCCTTGCCCGGCATTGGGGGACGTCGCATGCACGGCGTCTCCCACCAGTACGATACGGTTGACGTGCCAACGGGGGAGCGGCGGCATGTCGTAGATTGGGTAAAACAAAATGTCGCCGGGAGTTTCACGCACAATGTCCGGAACGGGGGACACATCGTCTTTGTACAACGCTTCTATTTTTTCTCGCCACACGTTTTGCGGAATGGACATCAGCTCTCGGCGCGTCGGGAGCCCCGGATAATCGAGGTTGCCGAACCAGTATACC
This sequence comes from Aeribacillus sp. FSL W8-0870, assembly GCF_037963755.1. Lineage (NCBI taxonomy): Bacteria > Bacillati > Bacillota > Bacilli > Caryophanales > Bacillaceae > Aeribacillus > Aeribacillus sp. FSL W8-0870. The sequence goes on along the minus strand of NZ_CP150165.1, from coordinate 2,316,239 downwards.
TCGCCAGACCGATGGACGAGGTAGCCGAAAAACGCTTTTTTGCCAAAGATGAGATGCTGTGCGCCGGGAACATGCGGCACCTGATCCTTGTGCAGGTAACCGCCGAAGCTGATCAGACCGGTATACGTCGGCGGGGGTGCATCGGGCAGGATGCATTTCCGTGTTCGCGAATGGATCCCGTCGCAGCCGACGATAAAATCACCGGTCGCTGTGCTGCTGTCTGTAAAATGCGCGGTGACGGCTCCCTCCGTCGCGTTGGTTTCCAGCGACTGCAATCGTTTTCCAAACGTGATGGGAATTCCGTTGCGCTGCGCTGCCTCGCGAAGCACATGGTGCAGCTCCTGTCGTTTGAGCGTGTAGCCTTGTGGCTCGCCCGTTTTCGGTCCCACCGTGCCGAGCAGTTTTCCATTGCTGTTCATCATGCGCAGTGTATACATTTCGATTCCCAACCTGCGCACCTCATCGTCCAGTCCCAGTTCTTGCAAGATGCGCATGCCGTTGCGGGCTACGTTTAAAAACAGTCCGGTTTCCGCTTCGCCCAGTTCGGACGCTTCGTAAATCTCCGCTTCAATCCCCGCCCGTTGCAAGAAGAGCGCAGTAGCGGGTCCGGCAATTCCGCAGCCGATGATCACGGCGCGCTTAGCTTTTCTCAAAACGCTCATTCCTTTCATTCCGTCACGTTCCCCCTTTCCTTGCATCAATGTCTTTCGTTTTTCAGCCAATTTTTGGATTGTCGCATTGCTCCTCTTCATTTTAGAGGGAAAGGCATGATGCAAAAACGGCACGAAGACGGGGAAAGCCATCCGACCTTAGTCTGATTAGAATAGTTTACTTAGACTATTATGAAATCGCATTTTTCCTTGAAACCAAAAGGCAGTGGGTTGTTCTTGGCTTTTCCTTGTCACGCATAGCTGGGCAAACACATACAATGCCTGCAGATTCCAACACTTCAATGGCAGAGGTGAACACGAACATGAACCCGTATTACGTGTATCCGTATTACGGTTTGCAGTGGTACTATCCCACCCCCTGTTACTGGGCTCCGCCTTCGGACTGGGGAGACGAGAACCTGTATGGCGGCGCTTATCCTGGCAATTTGCGGCCTGTCCAATACCCGCAAATCGAACTGAGAGATTACGGCGGGCAACCGTTTGTCGTCAATATTGAGCGAGCCGCCGAGCAAAATCGAAATTATCGAACCGCCTTATGGACCGGAAATCATCTGCAGGTGACGTTGATGAGCATCGAGGTGGGGGGCGATATCGGTCTGGAAGTGCATCCCAATGTCGATCAGTTTATCCGTATTGAAGAAGGACAGGGACTGGTGCAAATGGGGCCGCAGAGAGATCGGCTCACGTTTACACGTAGGGTGTCTGACGATGATGCGATCATGATCCCCGCGGGGACGTGGCATAATGTGCGCAATACCGGTAATGTTCCGTTGAAACTGTACGCCATTTATGCTCCGCCTGAACATCCGTTTGGCACAATCCACCGCACAAAAGCGGAAGCAATGGCCGCTTATCGGTGACAGTTAGCGTGTCCGGGTGCCGGCTAAAGCGCGACATCTTCGCGTACACACCGTAACGCTCTCACTCCGATGGGAAATGAAGGATTTACCACTCCTTTTGTCGAAATATGTATTATGCGGAAGTTTTAAGGAGAGGAGAGCGAAGATGCGTATACTGAAAAAGATGGTCAGAATTTACGTACATGACCTTTCCGCTGCGATTGACTATTATCAAAAATTGACCGGCGAGCCTCTGAACAGGCGCTTTGCCATGCCGGAAGTTGGTTTGGAATTGGCCTCCATTGGCGACATCTTGCTCATCAGCGGCAAAGAAGAGGATTTGGCTCCCTTTCGACAAACGTCCACGACGTTTTTGGTTGACTCGCTGGATGAGTTCAAAACGTTTTTGGAAAACAGCGGCGCGGTTATTTTAAAGGAACCGGCGCAAGTTCCGACCGGGCGGAACATGACGGTGCAACATCCGGACGGAACGATTGTGGAGTACGTTGAACATTCGTGAGGCAAAGCGTTTGCTGCTGCTTCGCTTGTCCTCCGATAACTTGGAACAGACGAGTGAGCCAAATACATTCAAAAAAACCGAGGAATGGTGCTGCGGAGGATGATCGGATTACGATTGTGACAAATCGTGTCATGCATCTGAAGCCGCCGGGTGGCTTGGACTGCTGTTGATTTTGTGTTATTCTGAAGTGGGTGATCCGTGATGCTATAATCACGGCGAATCCATGCATTCCGCAAAGGAGGCTTATGAAACGTGTATTCTGCCAGACTTCGTTACCCAGCTTTGAACGAGTAATTTCATACGTTCAAAGGCTCTGCTTGTGTAGGCGGAGCAAACGGGAGAAGTCTGCCCTTTTTTCATAATTTCTCAAGCGAATCGATATTGATGCAATATGAAAAAAAGCAGCTTGGGCTGCTTTTTTTGTCCTATTTTTCTGCATGGCTTGATACCAGTATACCTGACTGGTTGATCGATTCTTTTCGTGGCATGAGATCTACTCGTGTAAGGCTATATCTTCCTTTGCTCCGATTCACAAGCAGGAGCTTGTGATTTTTTTGGGAAAGGAAGAGATCCCATGCCTCGTAAAATTCAAAAGCAGCATAAGAAAAGATTCACCAGTGGAGAACCGCCCAATTTTTTGGGGCAGCATTTCATGTATGAAAAAAAGGTAATCCGTGAAATTATCGACAAAGCAAACATTGAAGAGCACGAGACGGTTGTAGAATTAGGAGCTGGAAAAGGCGCGTTAACATTCCCTTTGTCCGAACGAGCGGGAAAAGTGCTGGCTGTAGAGTATGACGCCAAATGGGTTGCATTTCTCAGACAAAAAGCGATGCCATATCCCAACCTCACCATTATTCAACAAGACATTTTGCAAATGCGTCTGCCCAAGGGAAAATTTATTGTGGTATCCAGTATTCCGTATTCCATTACAACGCCGATCATGAAAATGCTCCTGAACAAACCTTCAACCGGCTTTCAAAGAGGGGTTCTTGTGATAGAAAAAGGAGCGGCTAAACGCTTTACAGCGAAGTTTGTGAAAGACAGTTATGTTGCGGCTTGGAGGATGTATTTTGACATAAACTTCGTGAAGGAAATTTCCCGATACCACTTCTCTCCCCCGCCGAAAGTGGACTCGGCAATCATCACGATAAAGAGAAAAGCGACCCCGATTATTCCCATAAAAGATTATGTCACGTTTCGGGGACTGGCGGATTATGTGCTGAAGGAACCGCACGCTTCTGTCGATTGGGCGCTACGCGGTGTCTTCACGCCACCGCAAATCGCATATTTAAAAAGAAAGCTTGGGATGAAACAAGACGTTCCCGTTGCGTGTTTATCAGAGTTGCAATGGGGAATCATCTTTGAAACGATGGTACAGCATGTTCCAAGATGCAAATGGCCAAAGGTGAAAAAAGAAAAACGGGACTATCTTTGAGTAACTTCAGCCATAAATCGCGTCCAGAAAAAAGGTTGTGAGCTGCAAGAAAGGTACGTTCTTGCAGCCTTTTTCGTGCGCCCGGCATGTACATGAACTATAGGGTGTAAGTCCCGAACCCCGAAGACAGAAGTAGAGGTTAGCCAAGAGCAAGGGTGTCCGTGGTGACGCGGAATCTGAAGGAAGCTGGAGGCAAAACACCGGTCCGAGGAACACGAACCTCATATAAGGCTAGGTATGATTGAGTGAGTTTGCGAAACAAAACAAAGCTCTTTCTGTCGAAGGTCATATCGAGTAAATGAGGCGGATAGATGGTGTGAAAGTGCATGTACTTACCCGGGGAGGTCTGGCTGGCACGCCAAGTAACCTTGGTAACCTATCTAGTGATAGATAACTGAACAGTCAGAAGTCAGCAGAAGTCATAGTACTCTTTTCGAGCTCGAGACGAAAGAGGAAGGACTGAACAATTAAGGAGAACGAATCGCTAGGCGTTCACCTTCTGTGTGGAAGCAGACAATCCGATAGGACTTACTTGAAGGAGGAAGTGGTGAATCCCACGGGGGACTTCAAGAGGGTGGAGCAGAAGATGGCACAAATAGAAGAATTCGTTCACGTGGAGAGGATATCAATGTTGATGGAAATGATTTTGTCACGGGAAAATCTCCTGGCGGCACTGAAACGAGTCGAACAGAATAAAGGAGGTCACGGAGTAGATGGCATGTCCGTAAAAGACCTACGAAGACACCTCTACGAAAATTGGGACTCCATTCGACAGTCGTTGAGAGAAGGAACCTACAAGCCCTTACCCGTCCGTCGAGTCGAAATCCCGAAACCGAACGGTGGAGTAAGACTTCTAGGGATCCCTACCGTGACGGATCGTTTCATCCAACAAGCGATTGCCCAAGTGTTGACGAAAATCTTTGATCCGACCTTCTCGAACCATAGCTATGGTTTCCGACCAGGTAGAAGGGGACATGATGCGGTTAGGGAAGCAAAGGGTTATATCAAAGAAGGATATCGTTGGGTAGTCGATATAGACCTAGAGAAATTCTTTGACAAGGTGAATCACGACAAACTGATGGGGATCTTGGCGAAAACGATCAAAGATCGAATTCTACTGAAGGTAATTCGCCGGTATCTTCAATCAGGCGTGATGATCAATGGAGTGGTAATGGAAACGGACATGGGAACGCCTCAAGGCGGCCCGCTTAGTCCACTTTTATCAAACATCATGCTTCATGAATTGGATAAAGAGCTTGAGAAACGTGGACATAAGTTTGTTCGGTATGCGGATGACTGTAACATCTATGTGAAAACAAAGAAAGCAGGAATTCGTGTCATGAACTCCATTACGAACTTTATAGAGAAGGAGTTAAAGCTCAAGGTAAATAAAGAGAAATCGGCGGTAGACCGTCCTTGGAAACGGAAGTTTCTCGGTTTCAGCTTCACACTCAATAAGACTCCAAAGGTACGGATGGCGAACGAAAGTGTGAAACGTTTGAAGAACAAGATCCGTGAAATTACATCAAGGTCGAAACCGTATCCAATGGAGAAAAGGATTGAGAAACTGAATAAGTATTTAATGGGATGGTGCGGATATTTTGCCTTGGCAGAAACACCAAGTAAGTTCAAAGAATTTGATGAATGGATTAGACGAAGGCTTCGGATGTGTTTGTGGAAAGAATGGAAAACCCCGAAAACAAGAATTCGGAAACTCAGAGGATTAGAAGTTCCAAGCCATAAAGCATTCGAATGGGGCAATACACGCAAGAAATATTGGCGGATTGCCTGCAGTCCCATTCTACACAAAACCCTCGACAACTCCTATTGGAAGCGTCGAGGGTTAAGAAGTCTATTCGAAAGATATCAAGCACTACGTCATACTTAATTGAACCGCCGTATACCGAACGGTACGTACGGTGGTGTGAGAGGTCGGGGGTTAGTCACCCCCTCCTACTCGATTTGTGCGCCCGGCATGGGTGTAATCTATAGGGTGAAAGTCCCGAGCTGCGAAGGCAGAAGTAGCAGTTAGCTTAACGCAAGGGTGTCCGTGGTGACGCGGAATCTGAAGGAAGCGAGCGGCAAACTTCCGGTCTGAGGAACACGAACTTCATATGAGGCTAGGTATCACTGGGTGAGTTTGCAAGACAAAACAAAGCCCTTTCTGCCGAAGGTGATACAGAGTAAATGAAGCAGATGGATGGAAGGAAAGATTACACTCTTACCCGGGGAGGTCTGGCTGGCACGCCAAGTAACCTTGGTAACCTATCTAGTGATAGATAGCTGAACAGTCAGAAGTCAGCAGAGGTCATAGTATTAGTTGGTCTAGAACAACTAAGAAGGACCGAACAATTAAGAGAGAATAGCCCTTGGCATTCAGTGAGTCATGATGAACACAGAAAACGTAGTACCTCACTTGAGGGAGGAAGCGGTGAATCCCGTGGGAGATCTCTTGGAGGGTGGAGTGACCACTGGCATAAAGAGAACAGCTATTCACGGAAGTTATAAAGACTTGCGTCAATTATCTTAATTGAACCGCCGTATACGGAACCGTACGTACGGTGGTGTGAGAGGACGGGAGTTAATCGCTCCCTCCTACTCGATTTTTATAGTAGAAGTGGAGAATAGGTCGTGACAGCCCCAGAACCTTGAGTTCGTAATGAAAAAACTGGCCTACTTCACTGCCCTTATAAGAATCAGTTTCAGTATGTTGGATCCTTGAGATCGTGTATAAGAAAAGGGAATCGATAAGGTGAAGTGAAGACTTCTACATAAAAATCAGGAGGAATGTATATGCAAAGCGTCATTGCTTTTGATGTCGGTATGGGAATAACCCCTCAATATCATAAATAACCATAACTTGCTTATTGTTGTATTCTTTAAATGTAGGAGTAATGTCTCTTTGCTGTTTTGAAGGTTCTTTATCATGTATTTCTGGAAAAAATGACAATTGCATGGTATCATTCATTATAGTAGTCTTTTGATTACTCATAAAAAATCGCCCTCTTTCTAAAATGTTTGTTTGGTCACTTACCTTTTACTAGAAAGGGTGATTTTTTTGTATTTTTAAGCATGAATTAACAGAAAGAGGCTGCCAAAAAGTGAAAATTAGTCACTTTTTGGACAGCCCCTTACTTGTTATGAGTTGACCGTCATTAATTCGTAGAATTCGATCCCCTAGCTTAGCCACCTTATCATCATGGGTCGCAACAAGCACTGCAGCACCTTTTTCTTTGAAAGAAAGAATATGAGACATTACTGTTTGCGCTGTCTCGCTATCAAGGGCTGCTGTCGGCTCATCGGCGAGTATCACATCAGGATTGTTCACCAGAGCACGAGCAATAGCAACTCGCTGTCGTTCACCTCCAGAAAGTTCTGATGGTTTCTTCTTTAATGCCCAATCCAGACCGACTTTCTCTAATGCCTCTAATACTCTATTTTTTCTCTCCTTACGTCCTGGTAAGGGTCTTGCATATTGCAATGGTATCATGACATTACTTTCAACAGTTTCATTCTCAATTATTGCGTAATCCTGATGGATATATCCAAAATACTCATTTCGTAGACGAGCCCTATTACGATCGCGTTCTGATACTTCTCTTCCTTGAATGAGGATATGGCCCCGCGTTGGCTTACTAATTAATCCTAATATATTTAATAATGTAGATTTACCGCTACCTGACGCCCCCATCAAAATAACACATTCACCAGCATTCAGTCGTAAAGAAACTTTTTCAAGAGCCGTTACTTGTGTGCGATCCCTACCATAAACCTTCGAAATGTTTCGAGCTTCAAGGATTGGTTTCATTTTCAGCCTCCTATCTTTTTTGTGCTGCGCATGGACCATAACCATAATATAAAAAATGTCACTAAGATTCCTAACATAACCCATAACGGTACATTTGGTGATGGTGCACCCGCAAGATGTAAGTAACATAAGAGCAGTGTAAGTATCGTAATCGGTGGGATCAGCACCACCGCTGCCAAAAATCCCCCAATGCGAAGACTAATATGAAAAGGCGTTGCTCCATACATAACCCTGATTTTAAAAGCCCGATGCTCTTGACGAATCGTCAAACGTGCAGAGGACACGAAAGCAATAAAAACTAGTAACAGAAAACTTAACATACCTACAATATATATAGCGGAACGTCCCATTATTTCACGAAATCGTTGAGGTTGATCCACAGCTATGTCATGGGGAATAAGAAACAAGTCACTATTTGCACTCATCTTAACAAACGTACCTACCGCTTTAGCTTCCGGATCAAGCAAGACCGTTCGAGCTATAGCTTCTTCTTGCTCAATAGGACTGAGTAGTGGAAGAAGGTTAGTTGGTGCTCTAATCACGATGCGGTTGTCTAAGGGTAAACCTGCCGCCGAAGGATCAAAAAAAGTAGCTCCTGCAGGAAGTGTGCCGACTACTGGTATGTTTTCTCCTGCTATATTTACAGAGTCCATATTTTCACCAGCAAGTTTTGACCCTTGCATAGCACATGGTACGGATTCGCACAGCTGAAGCTCAGGAAATAAATCTGAAATAACATCACCGAACAGTATTAGTGTAAGATGTCCATCTGCAAATTCAGGATCATCAAGTCCCATGTTATTAATGATTGCAGTATAGCCCTTTTGATCGTTGATTTGGTCTATCACAAATTGTATAGTATCCGTCCCTACTTGACTCGGTTCACCATCGGATGGATAGTAAGGGGTAAAAGTGACAGCGTGCTGTTCCCGTAATTGCTGGCCTCCTTTTAATACAGCAACCTGGGATACAACATCCTCTAAGGCCAGTGCAAAAACAACGCAGGCTGCGGTAATCATCAATGAAATTCCTAACATGGCCTGCCAACGTCGGCAAGCCATAATAACCCCTGCCCACAACTCACGCATCAACATTTACCTCCTTGTTTGTCTTTATAACCACATAAAGTATCAAAGACCATGTCAAGATGACAATAATGAATGAGATAGCAATACTAGCGAATGTTTGTAAATTGAATAATGGGATATCAGTATGGCTAACTTCTGCTATTAGAAGTTTTGACATAATTCCACCTATAGCACTCCCTATTAGAAGACCAGCTATCCCAAATAATAGATTTTCTCGCACGAGGGTAGTGGGCAAGGCTCCATAACGTCTTCGAATGCCAAACTCTCGAGCACGTTCTTGATTGTATAAAAACCAGTCCAAAACAACACATAAAAGACCCATAACTAGAAAAATGACAGTGATTACAACAAATGGATTATTAATGAAATATGTAAATAATGGGATTTCCTTACTTACCTGAGGGACAAACCCCATCTGATAGAACAAGTTTAATATATGTTTTACTTGATCCGGATCCGAAGTATTTATCGTGTAATTTCCAGGAGGTAGTGGATCTAGATTAATCGTACGTGCATATTGATAATCATCTGTTGCAGATGGCGAATCAATCACTCCGGAAATTTCAACTTCCTTTGGTAAAAGAGATGCTGTACCAGAATTCGACCACTGTTTTTCAGTGTATGTACCTCGGAAAAGATAGGCATGAGAAGTTGTTAAGTCCGTACTTTCATCTGAATCTTTTGGAAACCAAGGCAGGGATCCATGTGGGTCGTAAACAATGATTTCAGGTCGACCATCGCCTAACGAAGAATAAACAAGAGATAGTGACTGTTTATCAATATAGTCAATTAACATACTTTGTGCAGAAGATGCTTCAGTTTTTGTAACCTCTTGTGGACCATTAATCATGGTCAAGACAGTTATTTCTCCTGTTAAGCCGAATGTGATTTCTTGGCGGCTTTCAAGCGTCCATTGAAATGCTTGCACCATGAAAGATGTTAGCATGCTGAGAAGGACGCAACTAAGTGCAAGTCTTAAATTTAATAGAAACCATTTATTTGTATTCATGTCAACGCCCTCCTCAATTTACGTGCTTTGATCCAAATTCTAGAAAGTAAAACTTAATTAGGTTATAATTTTAGAAGTAAATAAAGTTATAGTTATAGCGAGTTACATATTTGTCACCCCAAAGTGGTGAGTCCCAAACAGAGTCTTGGCGGGAATGAACTCTTGTATCACTTTTCGAACTTGCTTTTGAAGTGTAAAGACGTCCTGTATCAAGAGAAGGTCCCGCCTGACGAGTAAACCGGTGATATCCCTGTTTCGCGTGTTTGCCATTATCATTATACGAGGCTTTGATTTGGACATAGCCATTCCATTTTGCCCCCATTAGTGTTTCCCATGCTTTAGCATAGTTCTGACCGGCTGCTTGTGTTTGAGTAAAAGAGAGACATAAGGTAATTAAAAGCCCCGCAATGATTAAGACAAATACATTTCGCACATAGCGAGAAACTCCAAGACTACTATTCATTTTTTATCCCCCCTTTCCAAGTTTTTCACAGTAATCTTTTCAACAATTAACAATAAATTCCTCTCTATTTTGACAAAATGAAACAATATTACTAGCATCAATTAAGGTTTAGTATTTTTGCACGAAAATATATAGGTAAAAATGGTGGAGTAAAATTTATGAAGGATTGGATAATCCAAACATGTCTTTGTTTTTACTACAATAGGATCGCATAAAGGGGACATCACACTTTATTTTTTGCTTCGACAAGTATATAAAATTCCATTAAAATAAAAAGAACCATAAAACTTCCAAACGGAAATTTTATGGTTCCTGTCACATTTCGTATGACGTAAAGCATATATTTCCACAACCATAGAGCCACAAGGCATTTTTAACTTAATAGGATTTATCCCTCAGTAAAGTGTATGTTGCATATCAAATAGAATTGTTCAATACACTCATTCTAAAATAAAAAGGTTGTAAGAATAATTATATAGAAATAGAAACTCTTCCTTTTAAAGGTACCGTCAAGAATTTTGTGTAAGGTTCTATAGAGTATCCTCAGATTATGCTTTATTCGATAATAAATTCATTTATCTGTTCCCACTAGGAGACTCGGGGAAACGGATATAAGTTAAGTTCGGAACATCAATGAGCCAGCCGATGTTTTTTGTGAAAGTGATGCCGGAGCGGGGGGCATGGAACATCAAAATAAACGAGAGAATATTTTATGGTTCTCGTCAGATTAGGCAGTGCTTATTTCATAAGGTCAACTGCTTCGAAATAGTTGAATTTATTTGAGCTTCTTCAAAATTCAAAAGCAATCTCATTCTCTGGTCAATCGCAATTCTTTTTTGGCTTCTTTGTCGACTACAATTTTCTCATGGATATATCCGAATTTGCCTTTTGAAGTTCCGCAAACAGGACAATTTTGAAGTGAAAGAGGTAATTCCAAGCCACAGCTATTCAGCAGATCTTCATTGGATAAAATGTCCACTGCGGTTCCATCTGCAGCTATTTCTCCTTTTTTTATCACAATAATCCTTTTACAGGTTTCAAGTACCATGTCCAAATCGTGGCTGGTAATTATTTTTGTATGTTCAAAGCTTTTTAACAAATCAATTACTCTCCGTCTTGATTTTGGATCCAGGCCAGAAGTTGGCTCATCCATGATCAATACATCAGGTTGCATGGATAAAACGGATGCAATTGCGGCAGAGCGCTTTTCTCCTCCTGATAGTTTATAGGGGGCTCGGTCTCTCAAATGAGGTATTCCAACCTTCTCCAGTGCCTGCATCACCCGTCTCTCCACGTCTTCCTCTTCCAGCTTATAATTTCGTGGTCCAAAGGCAACGTCTTCATAAACAGTAGTCATGAACAATTGGTCGTCAGGGTCCTGAAAAACCATTCCCAATCTTTGGCGAATCATCGGTAATGTCTTTTTGGTTACACGCACATCTCCTACCAGCACTTCTCCGCCATCCGGAAAATAAACTCCCATCAACAGCATTAGCAGCGTAGACTTCCCAGCACCATTTGCACCAATGATTCCGACTGATTCACCATGATAAATGGAAAAAGACATATTTTTAATTGCTTCATGTCCATCCGGATACGAAAAATGCAGATTCCTCACTTCAATTTTATGATGACTCATCCTATCAAATCACTCCTGTAAACAATGACCCTATCAATACAGGTATGTTGTAAATTCTTGCAATAATAAAAAATAGACTCCATCCGGCAAAATAGGCAAGGTCTTTAAAGCTTAGTTTTGCAATATCTCCTGTATAATACTCTCCTGTAAAGCCTCTTAAATTCATTGCTTGATATACCCGCTCTGCTCTTTCAAAAGTCCTGAGCAATATTTGTCCGGCAAAAGAGCCCCAAGCGCTCCACTTTAATCCCTTTTGTCCTGGCGCCCTAAGTGAATACGCCCTTATCATCCTGGAAATCTCTTCGATCAGCACCGATATATATCGATATGTTAATAGAAGCTGTAAGACAAAAATCTTAGGGATTTTGACCATCCGCAAAGCTGCGGCAAACCGATCCATCCCTGTGGTTGCAATGAGTAAAATGCTGGCTGTCACTGTTAAACTGCATTTTATTAAAATTGATAAAAAAGTAACCCAACCTTTTGAAATGGCAATTCCACCAAACAGCACTTTAGAATGATCAAACAATGGATTTAATATTCCGATTCCGATAATGAAAGGTTCAATAAGCAATATCATTTTTAAAATTGGCGCAACTGGTAGCTCTGCAAAAGCAAAAATTAGTATAGGATAAAAAATAAAAGGCAAAAGACCAATTATTTCATACCTTTCAAATGATACAACCACAGTCAAATAGACGACTGTGGTTAACAGCTTTATTAGTGGATGAATTCTGTGTATAAAGGTCTCTTTTCGCGCCAGATCATCCAGAAGCCTCATATTAGACAGCGAATTTATCATGTTCGACATTTACATCCATTCCTATTATATATTTTTAATAAACTAAAGGGAGGACCCCACCATAAAAATGATCAAGCGGTCGTTTTTATTTTTCTCCTTTTAATCAACATGATGACCCACCCTGTAAATACGGCTAATGCAAGAGTCAATGCTCCTCCTACTATACCCGAAACGCTTGTCCCAGCATTAACAGCAGGCCACGCATTTTCAGCTTGTCCAGCTGTTTTTTCATTTTCACTTGCTTTAAAATCATAATCAGGCAATAATGCTGTTTTGCTTTGAATTTCAGAGAGTGTTTCATGAATGCCGTCAGGAGCTTCCAATTCTGCCGTACCTGCTGTTTTTTCGATAGACCATTCCAGTCCGTCAGGATTAGCGGATGCAAACCAAGAAAACAAACCGCCAACCACAACTACAGCGATTGAAAGGGCTGTCAATACTTTCTTCATAGATATATTGCCAAAGGCTTCCTCGTTTGCTGCTTTTTCCAAAATGTCAGGTCTAGCCCTCCATACGAAGGTAATGATTGCTGCGGTCACCAGCCCTTCAACTATTCCGATCGCAAGGTGAATCGGCTGCATTAACAATACGAATTTCTCAAAGGGTAATTCGGTTTTTCCTGATAAAAGAGTCTCAAGGACAACGCTAAAAGCACCCAATTGGAGAGCAACCAGTGCTGAAGCCATCGAACCAGCAAAAATCCTATTGGAAGTAATCCCTTTACGTGTAAACCATTTATATATGAATGGATATGCTATAAAGCACGTATAAAAACCAAGGTTAAATACGTTGCAGCCAAAAGCAAGCAATCCGCCGTCACCAAAGAACAATGCCTGTATCAACAAAATCGAAGCCATTGTTAAAAATCCCGCATAAGGACCTAATAATATTGCCAGCAGCATTCCTCCTCCGAGGTGTCCGCTTGAACCAGTGCCTGGTATTGAAAAATTAATCATTTGTGCTGCAAAAACAAATGCTCCCATCACTCCCATTAAAGGAATTTTCTTTTCATCCAGCTCATTCTGGAGTTTTTTGATTGAATAAGCTGCAACTCCAGCAGTAGTTGCCAGCATGGTTCCACCAACAGCTGGTGAAATCAAGGCATCCGCCATGTGCATCATGTTCACCCCTTTGTAACATTATTTTTAGAATTTTTAAAATAATTTGTAAGTCGAGCGTATCACGGTTTGACAAGAATGGTCAAGAGAATGTTAAGTTACACGACTTTCAATGGTCAGAAATGTTCAGCTTTGTTGAACGCGATTTGTTTTTGTCCAGCAATTACAATCTTTTGCTATCCAGCCATTTCTCACTATCCGGTTTCTGGATTTGAAACGGGGGAGGGGATGGATTTTTACTGGTACTCATGTTGTTTTCGGCTCATCGTTAAGGGTCAACTAGTATCGCAGATTTTCTGTGCCGGGTCATAGATGTCGAAAATTACATCTTTATGATCGCTGTTGCGCACAGCCGGTAATTCCGTCAATGTTTTGCGAAGATTTTTTCTTATCGGCGATTAATGAATCTATCCATATAAACGGGCAGTTTTTTTTAAATTGGATTTGTCCGCATTTAACTGGTTCACAAAAATATCAATTTATTTACAACGTTTGGCAGCCAGATATGTTGATTTTTAAAGAAAAAATTTTAACAAAATAATTGTAAAACGATTTCATTTTGTTTTATAATTTTACTAAACCGGTTTATGAAAACGCTTATAAATACTAAATCGATTTAGTAATGAAAGAGGGATCCCTTTGAAGAAAGTTACGATGGCTGACGTCGCAAAGTTGCTTAATTTTTATCTTGCATTTTGCTAAAGTTTTATTTTGCATTGGGAAAGGAAGTTAGAAAATTTATCAAAAATATACTTGATTATTATGAAAATTTATAATATTATAAAAACAAACTCATGATTATATTTATTTTTACTTACAATATAAAACTTAGTTTTATATTATAAAACAAAAGTGTATAAAGTTTATTTTTGAAAGCATTTAACAAGGGTTTATTATTTTCTATTTTTGTAGGGGGAGGACCCAAATTTTTTATAAATCTAATGAGAAAGGAACTATTTGTTATTATTAGAAAATTTGTATATTATAAAACGAAGCTCATAATTATATTTATTTTTGTTTATATTACAAAACTTAGTTTTATAATATAAAACAAAATAGATGAAACTTATTTTTGAATGCTTTTAATAATTAGAGTTGTTATTTTCCATTTTTTGGTTTACGTTAAAACATAAATTTTCTATATATGCAATGAAAAGAGGGGGGTTGTTACAAGGTGATGAAAAAAAGTATCTCATTCATATTGCTGTTTTCTGTTTTACTTTTTGCTTTCTTGTCAGGATGTGGTGCTGAAAAACAGTCTGGACAAGAAAATGAGAAGAGTAGGGAATCTAAAGTAATAAAAGTAGCAAACTATTTTGCAGAGGATCATCCACAAAACGTTGCATTGAGGGAAAAATTTAAAAAAATTGTTGAAGAAAAGTCAGGTGGGACTCTTAAAGTACAGATTTATGCCAATAGTACTCTAGGGGCTGAAAAGGAATTTTATGACGGTGTGCGTAATGGCACTATTGAAATGGGGATTCCCGGCTTGATTATGCAAAATGATATTCCAAAAATGGGAGTACCAGAGTGGCCGTTTTTATTTAAAGATTTCGAACATGTAAAAAAAGTATTAAATGGACCGATTGGAAAGGAAATTGCGGCAGATCTCGAAAAAAAGCATGGTGTTCATCCGTTAGCATGGAGTGCAAATGGATTTAGAATGTTTTCAGCTAACAAAACAATAGACTCTATGGATGACTTTAAGGGGCTACGCATTAGAATGCCGAATATTCCCAACTATATTACAATAGGAAAATTGCTTGGGGCAAATGTTACGCCAATGCCAATATCAGAGGTTTTTACGGCATTGGAACAAAAAGTGGTTGATGGACAGGATAATCCTATTGCTACATTACGTGCTTCGGGATGGTATGAGGTCCAAAGTAATGTACTAGAGTCCAAGCATATGTTTAGTCCCAATATCTATATTATTAACAGTAAATTTTGGCATAGTTTGACCCCGGAGCAACAAAAAATTATTGAAGAAGCTGCAAAAGAATCAGCCAATTACGAATTTGAACTTATGGAAAAGAGTTATGAAGAAGATAAAAAATTTTTAGAACAACATGGAATTAAGTTTACAACACCAAGCCCAGAATTTACTAAACAAATGCAAGAAGCAGTACAACCGTTATATGATGAACTTTTTAAAAAATATGATTGGGCAAAAGACTTATATGAAAGGATAAAAGCAGAAGCTAAGTAAAAAGGATAAAAATGGAAAAAGGATGGTGAATCTATTGAAGAAACTTAGCAAACTAGTAAATGGTATTTTAAATGTATTGATCGTATTGACTCTTGCCATGATGTGTATTTTGGTATTCGGTAATGTTGTCTTACGTTATGTATTTAACTCAGGTATAACTTGGTCCGAAGAAATGTCCCGTTTCCTATTTATTTGGATGATATTTTTAGGAGCAATTGGTGCTTTGAGAGATAACGACCACTTAGGGGTGGATACACTTCTTAAGAAGTTGCCATTGGGTGTCAAGCGAGTTGTCTTTATTTTCAGTAATTTAATCGTTCTTTATGTGCTATGGTTACTTCTTGATGGAAGCTGGAAGATAACTATAAGTAACTTGCATAGTACGGCACCTGCAACGGGCTTGCCATTAGCTTATGTTTACGGAATTGGTATCATCGTGAGTATCGGAATGGGAATAATTGTATTGTTTAATATTTATCGAGCCTTATTTCAAATAAATACGCTAGAAGAGCTTACCCGAATGAAAGAGTCGGAAGATGAAATCATACAAGCAGTTCATGAAGAAATCATGGAATCGCACTACGGTCAAAAACAGGGTGCAGCTGGAGGTGAGAGGTAGATGGCATTTGCTGTTTTTGTTGGTTCGTTAATCGGCGTCATGGCGTTAGGAATGCCTATTGCTTTTGCACTTTTAGTAAGTGGTGTTGCCCTGATGTTTTATCTTGATATTTTCGATACCCAGATTATCGCGCAAAACCTCATTGACGGAGCTGACAATTTTTCAATGCTGGCGATCCCTTTTTTCATCCTTGCGGGAGAATTGATGAATGCCGGTGGGATTTCCAATCGAATTATTAACTTTGCCCTGTCTCTCGTTGGTCATATTCGTGGAGGATTGGGGTATGTAGCGATCATTGCCAGCGTCCTTTTTGCCGGTTTATCCGGTTCAGCAGTAGCAGATACAGCAGCTCTTGGTGCGATTCTCATTCCAATGATGGTTAAAGCCGGATATGACCGAAACCAATCTACCGGTCTCATTGCGGCTGGCGGTATTATTGCGCCGATCATTCCTCCAAGCATACCGATGATTATTTTTGGAGTAACGAGCGGTGTATCGATTACTAAATTATTTATGGCAGGGATCGTCCCGGGTCTTCTCATCGGCTTATGTTTGGTAGTATGTTGGTGGTTTATGGTAAGAAAAGATGAGGTAGAAGTTTTTCCTCGCAAATCTGTAAAAGAAATACTATCAGCTACCCGTCAAGCAATTTGGGCGCTTCTACTACCTGCTTTTATCGTTGGTGGGCTTCGTGGGGGGGTTTTTACTCCTACAGAAGCAGCTGTCGTGGCCGCGTTCTATGCGTTATTTGTCGGTATGTTCATTTATCGTGAATTGAAAATACAAGATTTGTTTAAGGTACTAGTAGCCTCTGCAAAGGCAACAAGTATGGTAATGTTCCTTGTTGCAGCAGCCATGGTATCAGCATGGTTGATCACGGTTGCCAATATCCCGTCAATCGTAACGGATATGCTCGGACCGTTCGTCGAGAATAAGCTGCTGCTTCTGCTGGTGATTAATGCATTAGTTCTATTAGTTGGTACTGCAATGGATTTGACACCTACTATTCTCATTCTTACTCCTGTTTTAATGCCTATTATCGAAAAAGCTGGAATTGATCCGGTGTACTTCGGGGTACTTTTTGTACTCAATAACTGCATTGGATTACTGACTCCTCCAGTTGGCACAGTATTAAATGTAGCTTGTGGGGTAGGAAAAATAGGGATGGAGGACATTATGAAAGGGATATGGCCTTTCTTACTGGCGGAAACCCTTGTTCTTATATTGCTTATTCTGTTTCCGTCTATTGTTACCGTTCCACTTCAATGGTTTACGGGCATGTAATTTTTGTATAAAGCAGATGCATTATTTCCCACCTGTACGCATTGAACTAAAAAGGACGTTTATTTTAAAAACGGCATAACGGCATCTTCAATAAGCATTGCAGAAGTGCTCAACTGGTCATAAAAAGGGAATAGATAATTAATTGTACAAAAGGAAAGAAAAATGAACGAAAAGCTAGGAGGATAAAGCATGAGAAAAACAGCTGCGGTTAGGAAGGTTATCATTGTTTTTCTATCAATAGGATTACTTTTTCTAAGCGCTTGTGGTTCTAATGGTGCTCAAGGAGGAACAAAGTCTAATAATCATGGAATCCAAGAAAGGATTATTAAAGCAGGGATCGGGCTAAATGAAGATCATCCGGAAGGGCAAGGACTTCTCAAATTCAAGGAAATAGTGGAGAAAAAAAGCGGGGGAAAATTGAAAGTTCAAACGTATTTTAGCGCAACTTTAGGCGATGATTTAAAAATGACTGAGGCGCTGCAAAGTGGCACACAAGAAATTACTATCCCATCAACTTCTCCGTTAGTTGGAATGATCAAAGAATTTGGTATATTCGATTTTCCATTCCTTTTTAATACTGCAGAAGAAGCGGATGCGATTCTAGACGGACCTATAGGTAAAAAATTGTTAGAAAAACTTCCTGAACATAGGTTGATTGGTCTTGCTTATTGGGAGAACGGGTTCCGGAATGTAACTAATAGCAAACATTCAATTAATACGATAGACGATTTTAAAGGCTTAAAACTGCGGACAATGCAAAATCAGGTGCACATTGATGCATTTAAAAAACTTGGTGCTAATCCAACGCCAATGGCTTTTTCAGAAGTTTTCACAGCTCTTGAAAGCAAAACAGTTGATGGTCAAGAAAATCCATTAGCGACAATTAAATCTAATAAATATTATGAGGTACAAGACTATTTAAGCCTTACTAAGCATGCTTACACACCATTTGTTTTCTTAGTCAGCAAAAAATTCTGGGATAGCTTATCACCAGAAGAACAGAAGATTCTACAGGATGCAGCTGTGGAAGCTGGCAAGTATCAACGAGAGATTAGTCGTCAAGAAGATAAAAAGGCATTAGAAGAGCTAAAGAAAACCGGTATTAAAATTAATGAAGTGAGTGATGAAGAATGGAAAAAGATGGCAGAAGCCATTAAACCTGTTATCGATAAATATGCCAAAGAATTTGGAGAAGATCTCGTAAATGAAATGTATAGCGAATTGAAAAAAATTAGTAAATAATTACGAAATATGGTTGGTATTTATTTTAAGATGAAATGTAAGGATTTTATAGATAGGGAAGAGAGTATTTCTACAGAAGGCATATTAGTATTTACGTTTCTTCCTTATTTCCTCCAAAGATACGCTGATAGATAATTCTATGGTTTGTTTATGTAATAAAAAATCAATCAGATTAAATTAATAGAGGGAGGAAAAATGGGAATAATTAATGATCTACTCAAAGACGTGCCAATTCCGAAAATGATAAAGATTAGGCAAAATTTTCACGCCCCTGAAATTGCAGATGTTCCTAAAGCAGTCCATGGGAGTATTCAGCAGGCCAATGTTCTCCATAGAATTTCCCCTGGCGATCGAGTGGCAATTGCTGTAGGAAGCCGCGGCGTGGCAGATATACCAATTATTACTCGGGAAGTCGTGAACGCTGTTAAACAGGTAGGTGGAAATCCTTTCATCGTACCTGCAATGGGTAGTCACGGAGGGGCAACTGCTGAAGGTCAGAAAGATGTATTAATACATTTGGGAGTTACTGAAGAATTTGTAGGTGCACCTATTTGTTCTAGTATGGAGGTAGTAGAAGTAGGAAGATTAGATAATGGTCTTCCAGTTTACACAGATAAACTTGCATATGAGGCAGACAAAATAATTGTTATAAATAGGGTTAAACCACATACAGCTTTTCGGGGGCCGGTTGAAAGCGGATTGATGAAAATGATAACAATTGGTCTCGGTAAGCAAAAAGGTGCCGAAGCTGCCCATAAATATAGCTTTAAGTATATGAGTAAACATGTTATTGAAATGGCAAAAATAGTTATTAGTAAGGCGCCAGTTATTTTTGGTGTAGCTGTTTTGGAAAATGCATATGATCGCCCTGCAAAAGTTGTTACGGTCCCAGCGGAGCATTTCGAAACAGTGGAACCTGAACTATTGCTAGAGGCAAAAGCATTGATGCCAAGAATTATGTTTAGCCCGATTGATGTGCTTGTAGTAGATGAAATAGGGAAGGATATTTCGGGAGATGGAATGGATCCAAATATTACAGGCAGGTACGCTACTCCCTATGCAACTGGCGGCCCGGAAGTGACACGTATAGTGGTATTAAGTTTGTCTGAAAAAACACAGGGCAATGCCAATGGTATTGGCCTTGCTGATATCACAACAAATAAAGTTAAGGAACAAATCGTATGGGAAAAAGGATACGCTAATGCTTTAACAAGCACAGTGGTCTCTGTAGTAAAACTACCAATGTTTTTAGAAACAGAAGAATTAGCAGTGAAAGCAGCGATTAAAACATGCAACGTCTTTGACATTAACAGGGTTAGAGTAGTCAGAATAAAAAATACATTAGCGCTTAGGGATATCTGGATTTCGGAGAGTCTTCTACATGAAGCGAGACAAATGACAGAGATAGAGATTTTATCGGAACCTTTTGAAATGGATTTTTCATTGCCATAAACAAAAAATATGTTATTGGGAAAGGGGGAATTGTATGTCAGCGGTGACGTATCCATATATTGAAAACAAAGTCAATCCATATCGTGATAATGTGCAAGGAAAAGCAAATGAACCTATTTGTGTCGCGGGTCTTCTCGATCGTTCAAAACAAATCCTTGGTTCCGAATTCAAAGGAATGCAGCCAGACTGGACGTTGGAAGAAATTTACGATAGATTGCATAACAACGCTCCTAGAATTGCGATTATAGGAGGCTCAGCTGATCATCCTGCTCATATTATGGATTTTCAAACAATTGCTCGAGCTGCCATTCGCATTTGGCAAAACGGAGGAGTTCCGTTTCAATTTTCGACGCCGGTAATGTGCGATGGGACTGCACAAAGCAATCAAGGGATGAGCTATTCCTTGCAAAGTCGAAATGCTGTTGCGCAAATGATTGTGAATCAGCTGGAAGCACATAGCTATCATGGAGCTTTTGTCATTCAAGGATGTGATAAACAACCTCTTGGAGTGGTTAGTGCTTTAGCCCATCTTGACCGTTTGCGTCAGAGAAGAGGAGAAGCGCCCTTCTTTGCTACTTTTGCTCCTGCACATGTTTTAAAAGGGGGAACGATTCCTACAAAGTTATATGCCGAATTAGAAGAAATTGCACGGCATGCTGAATCAATAGGAGAAGAAGATATTGCATACGACTTGCGTGATGCTCTCTCATATATTTTGCAATGTTCATCCAACACTGCCTTTCAAGGCGTACTCGAAAGAGCCAGGGAAAAAGGAATTATTACAAAAGAACAACATGAGGATTATGAAAAACGTTTAGCGGTAGCCACATGCGACAGTCAAGGTGGAGTGTGCGCATTCAATGGGACTGGTAATAGTTCAAGGCATGTCATCGCGGGCTTAGGACTGATTCATCCTGCACTAGAGCTCTTAACTGTTCCTCCTACACAGGAGCAAATAAATGCAGCACTCGATAGCTTAGTATTTTTGATGAACAACCCGATATACGGAGTTACTAATATTATGGCTACGAATATTAAAAATGCTATTAGAATTCACAGTTCTACTGGCGGATCGACAAATATAATGATGCATATTGTCGCTGCAATGATTTATGGAGGGTATAAGTTTAATTTATGGGAGTACGATAAAATTCATCATGAGCATCCCGTTCCTGATTTGTTTGATTATAGTCTGACACAAGGAAGAGATATCTACGCATTAGCTATTCAGTGTTGCAGTGGACAAATAAGAGGAATGGAAACCGTATTTTATGAATTAATGAATAACGGGGTTCCGATGGATATTGATGCACCAACTGTTACGGGAACTACTTGGCGCGAAAGGCTTTCAATAAAGAAAGATCGATTACCAGCAGAAAATATGAAAGATAACCCCATAATCCTTTCTAAACCAAGACGTCCATTTAGTGGTGTAGATGTTTTATCAGGTAATTTCTTTGAAAGTGCAGTAGTAAAAATTAGTGGGATGGCAACAACGCAAATCGATGAGTTCGATCAGAAAGTCGCGTTTGTCCTATATTATGAGAATGAGGATGCTGCGAATGAAGGGCTTTTAGATGTTAATCTGTTAGAAAAACTTAAAATAAATCGCAGTTTTAGTCACAAAAGTTTAGTTGCTGCATTAAAACATAACTCTTCACATTTATATGATTTATTAAAGGATAAGGAATATGATGAATTATTCGATACAATGGTGAAAGAGGGAGTTCTAAAGATAGCTGTTGTCATATCTGGTCAAGGACCAGAAGCATTTGGTATGCCAGAAATGTTTACACCGATGCAACACATTAATGCGAATCGACGTTTAAAACGCATTGCTACTCTTATCAGTGACGGCCGTTATTCAGGTGTAACATATGGTGCGGCTATAGGTCATATGACTCCGGAAGCAATCAATGGTGGAGGTATACTCTATTTGCAAACAGGGGATCTCCTCTATATTGGTCTCCGGGAACGAAAAATTCAGCTTTTGAATGAAAGTGCTTTTCAAAACAATCAACTTGTATTTGAATTTGAATTGATAAAACAGCAAAGAAAAGAAATGGCAAAAAGTAGACTAAAAAATATGCGCGAACGTCAACGACGTATTGCAGCGAGCAATCGTTTAATAGGACATACAGATGCTGCAACTGGTGTAGTCCCTACCTATGTTGCAGAAGAAGCAGTATACGATTATAAAAAAGATGCGATCTTCCCAGTTTATGGCGAGTTATAACTAATAAAATGGTAGGGAATACGATAAATTAAATATTTTTTTTGGGTCTTACGCTTCACTCTCTCTATATTATAATTTAATTATAAAATTAAGAATAAAGAGTATAGTTGCAAATATAAACTGTTAAAGAGGGTGAAGAATATGCCGTTGATTCAATCAGTTGACCGCGCTCTACGAATATTAGATTTATTTGATGAGTATGAAACCGAATTAAAAATTACAGATATTAGTGAAAAAATGCAACTTCATAAAAGCACCGTGCATTCACTATTGAAAACACTTCAGCATCATCATTATATAGAACAGAATCCGGAAAACGGCAAATACAGACTTGGTATGAAATTGTTTGAGAGAGGAAACTTAGTCATTCGTCATCTTGATATTCGGGCCATTTCTAAGAAGTATTTAATTGATATATCGATAAAAACGGGTAACACAGTTCATCTTGTGATACTTGACGGCAAGGAAGGAATTTATATTGACAAAGTAGAAGGAACTTCGGGAACCGTCTTATATTCGAGGATTGGGCGAAGAGTCCCTGTTCATAGCAGTGCGGTAGGAAAAGCATTGATTGCTTTCAAAGACGATAAAGGGCTTAAAGAATTTTTAAAAGGATATGTTTATAAGCGTCATACTGCCAATACTATTACTAGTGAAGAACAATTTCTTGCGGAACTAGAAAAAGTTAGAATAAACGGATACGCGTTAGATAATGAAGAAAATGAACCAGGCATTACATGTGTGGCTGTTCCTATTTGGGATCATTCTGGAAATGTCATAGCAGCCATTAGTATATCGCAACCGACTGCAAAAGTTAACGATTCGGTACTGAAAGATGAAGTACAGATATTAAAAAATGCTGCCGATCTCATTTCTAAAGAAATGGGTTATGTGAAATAAGGAAGTTTCCGTTCATAAATAAAGTTTTGTCTAAATAACAAAACAGAGTTTATTAATATAAAACAAGAAGGAGACGCAATTATGAGAATCATTCGATATTTAAACGATTATTCGAATCCTGTGGTAGCTGCTGTTACAGATGATAACAAAATATATCCGCTTCCAATGAACGATTTTATGGATATTATTTACGAAGCGAAACATGCAGGATTGACCCCTGTAAATTACATTAACGAATTAATTACTGGAAAAGAGAGTTTGCAAAAAGATTTGTCAGAATTAAACTTGCTTGTGCCGATTGTTGCACCTGAAGTTTGGGCATCCGGTGTGACGTATGAAAAAAGCCGTGAAGCAAGAAATTACGAGACTACAGATAAAAAAAACGATGGTGAAACATGTTACGACAAGGTATATAACGCAGAAAGGCCAGAGATATTTTTAAAATCTACTTCTACTCGTACGGTAGGACCTAACGAGCCGGTTTATTTACGTAGTGATTCGAACTGGCAAATTCCCGAACCTGAATTAGGGTTAGTGATCACAAAAGAAGGACAAATTGTTGGATACACGATTGGCAACGATATGAGCTGCAGAGATATTGAAGGAGAAAATCCGCTTTATTTACCGCAAGCAAAAATATGGAAAAATTCGTGTTCTATTGGTCCTGCAATTCGACTTTCTGAAACTGTAGCAAATCCTTACAACTTCCAGATAACGTGCAGAATATATCGAAATGATCAACTTGTAGTAGAAGAGAGCGCTAATACAAGACAACTAAAAAGAAAATATGATGAATTAGTTTCTTTCTTAATTCGTGATAACAAAGTATTTGATGGAACGGTATTGTTAACGGGAACATCGATTGTTCCACCAAACAATTTCACTCTTCAAGATAAAGATCGTATTGAAATTGAAATTCCGGAGATAGGTGTACTATCTAATCCTGTGAAGTCATTAGTACAAAAAACAGTCGTAAATTAAATTTAAACATCTTTCTTTGATAGTTAAAGATCACAAAGTTAGTGAGAATTCTATATTCATAGAAGGAATAGGAGTGAGATTTTTATGGCTTTACAAATGGAAGTCAAAACATACTTCAACTATATTGATGGAGAATGGGTAAGCTCGGAAACGAATGAGGTGGAGGCGAGCATAAATCCAGCTAATAAAAATGAAATTGTTGGGTATATTCAACGTTCATCCATCGAAGATTTAAATAAAGCAGTTGCCGCCGCAAAACGAGCACAAAAATCATGGAGAAAACTCTCGGGTCTAACGAGGGGGGAATATTTATACAAGGCAGCGGATATTCTTGAAAAACGTCTGGAAGAAATTGCTGAAACCATGACGAAGGAAATGGGAAAAACGTTTGTCGAGGCAAAAGCAGAAACGCTCAGGGGAGTTAATATATTACGGTATTATGCTGGAGAAGGTGCTAGAAAAATTGGCGATGTTATTCCGTCAAGTGATAATGGAACTCTAATGTTCACGACTCGTGTTCCCCTTGGGGTAGTCGGTGTCATTTCGCCATGGAATTTCCCTGTAGCTATTCCTATCTGGAAGATGGCACCTGCACTGATTTATGGAAATACCGTTATTTTGAAGCCTGCCAGCGAAGCTGCTGTTACGGCTGCCAAAGTGATTGAGTGCTTCCATGAAGCCGGTTTTCCAAAGGGAGTTGTAAATATGGTATGCGGTCCGGGTTCTGTAATTGGTCAAGGAATTGCGGAGCATCCGGATATTAATGGTGTTACATTTACAGGTTCCAATAATGTGGGTAAACAGGTAGGAAGGGCAGCTTATGAACGAGGGGCGAAATATCAGCTTGAAATGGGAGGAAAAAACCCTGTCATTGTTGCTAAAGATGCGGATATCGATCTTGCGGTTGAAGGAACGATAAGCGGAGGATTACGTTCAACAGGTCAAAAATGTACTGCCACAAGTCGCGTCTTTGTAGAAAGCGAAGTATATGAAATATTTAAAGAAAAATTGCTTGCTAAGGTAAAACAAATAAAAGTAGGAAACGGGATGGAAAGTGAAACATGGATGGGTCCATGTGTGAGTGAGTCACAATTAAACACAGTTCTTTCCTATGTTGAGAAAGGAAAAGCAGAAGGAGCTGATTTAATTTACGGCGGAAAAAGATGTGTAGAAGGTGAATTAGCTAACGGCTTTTATGTAGAACCAACTGTCTTTGAAAATGTAGACATCAATATGACCATTGCACGTGAGGAAATATTCGGACCTGTGCTCGCTTTAATTAAAGTTCATAGCATTCAGGAAGCATTAGAGCTTGCTAATGATACGGAGTATGGATTAAGCGCATCCATTTATACTAAAGACATTAGCAATATTCTCTCGTTTATTAATGAGATCGAAGCTGGGCTAGTAAAAGTTAATGCTGAAACAGCTGGAGTAGAGCTTCAAGCGCCTTTTGGCGGAATGAAACAATCAAGTTCTCATTCTAGAGAACAAGGGCAAGCAGCAATAGAGTTTTTTACATCTATAAAAACAGTATCCATTAAAGCATAAATAATACAGAGGCTGTCTTAAATGCCAAAGGGTCAGACCGGCGCCACACAATAATTATAAGGGACATTGGATCAATGAATGATAGATGATGAAACGAACGTGAGGTCAGATCCTTATGAGACAGCCTCGATTATACAAATCGGTTTAAATGAAGGAAATTACTCCGCCATGCCATGTTAGGAGGAATAGAAAGTGGGAGAAATGCTGCTAGAGAAAAAAAAAGAACGCCTTATTAATCTATTAAAGGATATGGGGAATGTGTTAGTTGCTTTTTCAGGTGGAGTGGATAGTACATTTTTGCTGGCGGTTGCAAAGGAAGCAGTTGGAGAGCAGGTGCTGGCGGTTACAGCTGTTTCTGAAACCTTTCCTACTCGGGAAGTACAGTTGACATCCAAGCTTGCCAAACAAATAGGTGTTAAACATTTGAAAATTCAAATTAATGAGCTAGAAAATGTTGATTTTGTCCAAAATGACTTTAGCCGCTGTTTTCATTGTAAAAATAATTTGTATACACAGTTACAAGAGTTAGTTAAGAAATATGGAGATTTGTACACGGTTGTTGACGGTTCTAATGTGGATGATTTAGGAGAATATCGTCCCGGATTAAAAGCAGCAAGACAACTTGGTGTGCGGAGTCCTCTTCAAGAAGTGGGATTTTATAAAGACGAAATCAGAATATTATCAAAGGAAATGGGACTAGAAACATGGAATAAACCTTCCTTTGCATGCTTATCATCGCGAATTCCTTACGGCACGAAAATAACGAAAGAGAAAATTGACCAACTTGATAAATCCGAAGAATTTCTCTTGGAGCTTGGTTTTTACCAAGTTCGTGTTCGGCATCATGGAGAAATAGCTAGAATCGAGGTTTTGCCGGAAGAAATGCCGCGTATCATTGAATACCATCGGGAAATCCATCGTAGACTAAAAGAACTCGGTTTTTTATATGTGACTCTTGATTTAGGAGGGTATAGATCAGGAAGTATGAATGAAGTTCTGAAAAAGGAATGGTAAAATGAATGATTCACTGAAACAAATCCTTGAGCAGTTAAAAAACGGAAATATTTCTGTAGAAGAAGCATATGAAACATTGCGCACATATGATTGTATTGGGTATGCGACATTGGACATTCATCGTGAAAAAAGGAAGGGCTTTCCCGAAATCATTTTTGGTGAAGGAAAAACTAAAGAACATATACTTGGTATTTTCGAAAGATTAATGAAATTCCATAAAAAAGTACTCGCCACACGCATCAATAAGGAAAAAGCAGATTACCTGATGAGGAATTTACAAAATCGGTATCCTTTAGAATATTTTCATTATCATAACAATGCAAGGACGTTTTATTGGATTGCTAAAGAGTATGTGGAAATAAAAAAACAAGGATATATAGCCGTTGTCAGTGCGGGAACATCGGATTTTGCTGTTGCTGAAGAAGCAGCTGTGACAGCTGAGTTTTTAGGTTGTGAGGTCAAACGAATATATGATGTGGGGGTAGCTGGTATTCACCGTTTATTAGATAAAATATCTGTTATTGAACAGGCACATGTTGCAGTAGTAGTTGCAGGTATGGAAGGAGCACTTGCGAGTGTGGTAGGCGGGCTAGTATCAAAACCAGTTATTGCTGTACCTACAAGTGTGGGATACGGGGCAAATTTCCAAGGTTTATCCGCGTTGCTTACGATGTTAAATTCATGTGCCAGCGGGGTCTCTGTTGTCAATATTGATAATGGTTTTGGTGCGGGATATTATGCTGCTACTATCTTATCTGTCATTGAACAGTCTATTGAAAAGGCGATGAAACGAGAGGAGGGAAGGAATGAAAGTTCTCTATCTTGATTGTTTTTCCGGAATTAGTGGCGATATGATGGTAGGTGCTTTAGTAGACGCAGGAGTATCGATAGAACGAATTGAAACAGAATTAAAAAAACTTCCATTTTCAGGGTATAAATTACAATGGAGCAAGGTCGTAAAAAAGGGGATTTATGCGACGAAGATGGATGTCATCCTAGATGATAACTTCGAACACGAACATGAAGTTCATTCCCATCATCACGATTCGCTAAATAGTTCAACCACACATTCACATAGGCATTATGCTCACATAGTTGAGATGATCAATCAGTCCGAATTGCATCCGGAAGTAAAGAAACGTAGTCAACAAATTTTTCATTCAATTGCTGCGGCAGAGTCAAAAATCCATCATATTCCTGTGGAGAAGGTTCATTTTCACGAGGTTGGCGCCATTGACTCCATTGTTGATATTGTCGCCACGGCTGTTGCGTTAGAAGAACTTAAAATTGATCGAATCATTTCTTCTCCTGTACCAGTGGGGAGCGGATATATCCATTGTGCACATGGTACTTATCCTGTTCCATCTCCTGCAACGTTGGAGATACTTCGAAATGTGCCAATAAAGACCAGCAATTTGCCGTTTGAGTTAACAACCCCAACTGGAGCTGGGATAGTGAAAAGCCAAGTGGCTTCATTTGGACCTATTCCAGCAATGACAATATCGTCAGTTGGGTATGGTGCGGGTACACGCGATTTACCCAATCAGCCGAATGTTTTACGTGTTGTAGTAGGTGAAATGGTTAATCATTTATTAGAATGTGAGCCTTTATTACCTTTGCAACAACAAGAAGTCATTTACATTTTAGAGTGTCATGTCGATGACATGTCGGGTGAAGTACTGGGATATGTAATGGAGGGGCTTTTTCAAATGGGGGCAGTTGATGTGTTTTATACACCAATCTTTATGAAGAAAAACCGCCCTGGGGTTCTTCTTACTGTTTTGGCTTCGGCGAATAGTGTAGAAGAGTGTGAACAATTTATTCTTATGGAAACAACAACACTTGGTGTCAGAAAAAATGTATGCACAAGAAGTATTTTAGGAAGAAAGAGTGTCAGTGTTTCTACACCGTATGGAAATATTCGTCTAAAACAAGCTATACAGAATGGAAAAATAATAAGACAAGTGCCAGAATACGAGGATGTAAAAAAAGCTGCTACTGATTATAAAGTTCCATTTTTAGAGGCATATGTGGCAGCGATGGAAATTGCTCGGGAAAGGTCAAAGGGAGAAGAATCATAATGGAATTCGGTCTACTTTCAGCTTTAATAGTCGGACTTTTTTTAGGAATTAAACACTCTTTAGAGCCTGATCATGTAATAGCTGTATCAACGATTGCGAGTAAAAGTAAGAATTGGTTTCGATCTCTGCTAGCAGGTGTATTTTGGGGGATTGGACATAGTGCTGTTTTATTTATAGTAGGATTATTCATTATTGTACTCAAGCTCCAAGTGCCGCCAAAAGTAGAAGCATATTTTGAAATCATTGTAGGAATTATGCTTGTTTATTTAGGAATTACGTCAATTTTAGGGAATACAAAGAGAAATGGCGATAAAGGAGATTTAAATGATGCGAGTGCTATTTATATGAAATCTTTTGCTATTGGAAGTATACATGGTTTGGCAGGGAGTGCGGCCTTAACTGTTTTAGTCTTATCAACTGTAAACAGTTTGTTGGATGCAACATTATATATTTTGTTTTTTGGGGCTGGGACGATTATTGGTATGTTCTGTTTTACTGCTGCTTTAACTATTTCCCTTGTGTTAAGTGTGAAACGATTTAATGCAAAAAGGACTTTAGAATTTACAGCAGCGATAGTGAGTGTATGTTTTGGAATGTACTATTTATACCATATCGCGACAATATTTTAAATATATTTCGGAAGGATGAAAGCCATGGATTTTAAATTTAAAGGAATCATTCCACCTGTCGTTACGTTGTTCAATAAGGATGGGGAATTTGATTGGGAAGCGAATTATATACTCGCGGATCATTTAATTAAAAAAGGAGTTCATGGATTGCTGTATATGGGGAGTATGGGAGAGTTCTCATCTTTGCCTCTTCAAGAAAGAAAACTTTTTGTAGAGAAAATGGTTCGATATGTAGATGGACGTGTTCCAGTTTTAATTGGTACAGGAACTACCTCATTAAAGGATACCATTTATTTATCACAACACGCTGAAAGTATTGGAGCTGACGGTGTACTAATAGTAAATCCATTTTATTGGAAATTTACGGAACAGCAATTATATGACTATTATATGAACGTAGCTAAAAGTCTCAAAATTCCTTTGGTGATATACAATATTCCTTCACTCACCGGTCAAGATTTATCACCTGACCTTATATTAAGGCTAGCCATGGACCATGAGAATATAGTTGGGATTAAAGATACGACAGAAAGATTAAGTCATATTCGACAATTAATTAGTATTACATACCAAAGAAGCGATTTCGCTGTTTTTGCCGCTTTTGACGATCTCCTTCTTCCTGCACTGCAAATGGGGGCAGCTGGCGCAATTAATGGTACTGCTACATTCTTTCCAGAACTATCTGTCCGATTATTTGAGAATTTTAAAGCCGGCCAATACCAAGAAGCACTAGCTCTAAATGAATTCATTCTCAAGCTTATGTCCATTTATGAGCTTTCACAGCCGTTATTTATTGCAGTTAAGGAGGCAGTGCATCAACTGATTTTAGGCTATCAAACGAGTCATCAGTTACCTATTACAGAATGTGATTCTTTAAAAAAGGATGTTCAGTTATTTCTAAAACAAAATCATTTATTTTCCTACAGCAAATAAACATTCAACATAGTATCATAAATTGGATTATTCACGAAAAACATTATCAATTCTATCACCACACTCCATCAATTTTAAAGTAAATAATAGAAAGGATGCATGTATTTATGGAGGAAACGAGAGAATTTCTTAAATCATTAGGTTACCCAAGCAATGATCTCTATAATCTGCCTACGTCTACCAAGCGGTTCCCTGATGGAGCGCAATACAGGATTGAGATTCCAAGTGTAGAAGGTCCGCGTGCTTTACAAACGGTAATTGAGGAAGCAGAGCGGTTGGGAGTAACTATTCACCGTGTATCGCAAGGAAGTGGCATTATGTTGTTAACGGATGATGAGATTAGGGAAATGTGCCAGATTTGTGCGGCTCGAGGAATGGAATTAAGCCTTTTTGTCGGTCCTAGAGGTACATGGGATATTAGTGCTCAACCATTTACAAGTGCAGGGAAAGTTGTTGGGTTTAGACACGAAGGAGTTGATCAGCTCGTTTATGCGATTGAGGATTTAAAAAGAGGAGCAAGCTTGGGATTACGCGGTGCCTTAGTTGCTGATGAAGGTCTATTGCTTTTAACGAAGGAAATGAAAAAACAAGGAATACTACCAGAAGATTTTGTAATTAAAGTATCCGTGCAAATGATGGCATCCAATCCGGTGTCTATTAAGCTAATGGCGGAATTAGGCGCAGATACGTATAACGTTCCTACTGCTTTAACTTTGCCTAAACTGGCAGCTATTCGTCAAGTAATCGATATTCCTATTGACATATATGTGGAGGTGCCGGACGGCTTTGGCGGCTTTATTAGACATTACGAAATTCCAGAAATTATTCGTATTCTGTCCCCTGTTTATATTAAATTTGGATTACGCAATCATCCTGATGTATATCCATCAGGGAAACATCTAGAATCAGTTAATATTGATTTATGTCGGGAAAGAGTGCGACGGGCAGCATTAGGAATGCGTATTATTGAACAATACTATCCGGAAGCAATCATGTCTGAGCTTGGAGCAGAAGGATTAGGTGTTCCGGTAATCGGTTCGTTGAAAAAAACTTCAGTTTAAAGAAAGGAGAAAGATTATATGGCATCTTTCTACCGTACTATTATGATGAACTCCAAAGATAACGTCGCGACTGCTTTAGACAATATCCCTGCTGGGAGTGTAGTAACAGTAACATGTCAAGGCAAAGAGTATGAGATTGAAATTAAAGAAATCATTGAATTCGGGCATAAATTTGCTGTTATTCCGATTAAAAAAGGTGAAGATATCTCCAAATATGGCGAAGTTATTGGAGTTGCCTCTAAGGATATTGCTATAGGCGAGCATGTTCATATCCATAATGTAGAAGGGAAGAGGGGAAGGGGAGATAAGATAAATGAAAACAGAACAGCTATGGGGGTATAGACGTTCTGACGGCCGAGTGGGAGTTCGCAATCATGTGCTTATATTGCCTACAATTGTTTGTGCTACACAGGCAGCAAAGCAGGTGACAGAACTTGTTCATGGTACGGTATCTTTTATTCATCAGCATGGTTGCGCTCAAGTAGGTGTTGATTATGAGCAAACATTCCGAACATATGTTGGAATGGGGACAAATCCTAATGTATACGGAGTAATTGTGATGGGGCTTGGTTGTGAAACACACCAAGGAAGAAGTATTGCACAGGAAATTGCCAAAAGCGGCAAGCCGGTTGAACTTGTATCTATTCAAGATCATGGGGGAACGATTGGAGCAATTGCAGAGGCAGCGAGAATAGCAACGAAAATGGTACAAGATGCTTCTGCTTTGGTTCGGGAGCCGTTTGATATTAGTGAATTGATTGTAGGAACAGAATGTGGAGGCTCAGATGCCTGTTCCGGTCTTTCTGCAAACCCGGCAGTTGGTTATGTAAGCGATATGATTGTTGACAGAGGAGGTACGGTTATTTTAGCAGAAACAACTGAACTAATTGGTGCCGAACATCTTTTAGCGAATCGTGCTGTTGATGACCGAGTAGCTAAAAAAGTGTATCAAGTCATCGAGGCGATGGAGAAACGGGCCATTATGATGGGAGTGGATATCCGTACAGGGAATCCAAGTCCAGGGAATCGAAAGGGAGGACTCACTACACTAGAAGAAAAATCACTCGGAGCAGCTGCCAAGGCTGGCACTAGACCTTTGCAAGAGTTAATAGATTATGCCCAGCAGCCAACTAAAAAAGGGTTAGTATGGATGGATACTCCTGGGCATGATATTGAACAACTGACAGGAATGGTTGCCGGTGGGGCACAGGTCGTCTTATTTACAAGTGGCCGAGGAACACCGACAGGCTCTCCAATCGCACCAGTCATTAAAATTGCTACCAATACTCCGCTGTTTGAAAAAATGAGGGAAAACATGGACATCAATGCAGGAACAATTATTGAAGGAACAGAGTCTCTCGAATCGGTAGGCGAAAGGGTTTTCCATGAACTTTTATTAACAGCTTCCGGAAAGCTTACGAAAGCAGAAATTTTAAAACAGTATGATTTCGGTATTTGGAGAATTGGTCCAACATTTTAGCAACAAAATTATAAGAATATTATTAATAGTAATACTATTTAAAATTAACTTAAATTTATTAAGGACCTTTCATTCATTAAGTTTTTCTTGGAATGGTTCGAACTGCTGTTTTTATTTTTCGGCTGTTAAAGCAAGATTTTGAGTTGTTTTTGAAAGTCAAAAGAGCCAAACATTCATACCTCGGAACATCAAATTACACTACCTTTGCTTCTATGTATTTCAGAAATTATTTAGTAAAACTTTTTGAATTAACAGTAAATAGGATGTAATAAGGGGAGGCTTAACGTGAAAGAACTTGATGTTGTAACATTCGGGGAAACAATGGTCTTATTTACCTCTGAACTTATGCTCCCGATTGAGTATAATGATCGATTTTATAAACAAATAGGAGGGGCAGAATCTAATGTAGCTATTGGATTGCGAAGACTAGGACACTCGGTCGGCTGGTTTAGCAAATTAGGTAATGATCCTTTTGGAAGATATATTCATAAATTTATTAGAGGTGAAGGGGTAGACACCTCTAGATGTATTTATACTGATGAGGCTCCTACAGGTATTTTTTTTAAGGAAAAATACTCAGCTACAAATTTAAAAGTATATTATTATCGCAAGAACTCTGCTGCTAGTTTATTAACTCCTGATGACCTTGATGAAGATTATATTGCTAGCGCAAAGATCCTTCATCTAACGGGAATTACCCCTGCACTTAGTCCAACTTGCAGGGAGACAGTTTTTAAAGCTATCGAAATTGCTAAGAAGAATGAAGTAAAAATTGTTTTTGACCCGAATATCCGATTAAAGCTTTGGGATAAGGAAAAAGCGAAATCGGTTTTATTAGAAATTGCAAAAGAAGCCGATATTATTTTACCAGGATTGGATGAAGGGGAGATGTTATCGGGGCGAAAAACACCTGAGGAAATTGCGGATTTTTTTGGAAAAGAAAAAACTGTCATCATCAAAATAGGTGAAAAGGGTGCATATTATCAATCGAAAAATGAAAGTGGTTATGTGGAAGGATTCCCTGTCTCTCAAATAGTAGATCCGGTTGGAGCTGGTGATGGATTTGCAGCGGGGGTAATAAGTGGAATTTTAAGGAATGAATCTATTTATTCGGCGGTGAAACGTGGAAATGCAGTCGGGGCTATGGCTGTTGGGATGAGTGGAGATGTTGAAGGACTGCCTAGAAGCGAGGAATTGGAAGAATTTATAAAAGGTGTTATTAGCTTACAAGATGTAAAACGATAAGGGGGAGGATGTTGTGGAAAAGATTACAAATTTAAATCGCTTAAAGAAATCTAAGTTGGTGGCAGTCATTAGAAAACCAAAGCAAGAACAAATTTTCCATATTGCAGAAGCATTGATAGCAGGAGGGGTAGAGGCGCTAGAAATTACAGTAGATACTCCCGGCAGTTTTGAAATAATCGCTTGCCTTAAAGAAAAGTTTGGAACACGAGCAATAGTTGGTGCTGGAACAGTACTTGATGCAGAAACGGCTAAAAGGGCGATTGAGGCAGGTTCAGATTTTATCTTTTCACCTATATTTAATGAGGAAGCGATTTGTTTAGCTAATCGATATGGTAAAATTTCCATTCCCGGTGTCATGACACCAACAGAAATTGTAAGAGCATATCAAGCTGGTGCCGATCTTTTAAAGGTATTTCCAGCTAGTATTTTGGGACCGAAATACTTTAAGGAACTAAGAGGGCCTTTAGGACATATTCCTATGATGCCGACTGGTGGAGTATCTTTAGGAAATGTGGCAGAGTTTATACGAAATGGTGCCGTAGCGGTAGGAGTAGGAAGTACATTGCTTAATAAACAAGCAATTGAGGAGGGACGCTTTGATCTTTTGAAAGAAACGGCACAAAAGTTTATCGAGGAAATTCGAAAAGCTGTTGTTTTGGAGGAAAAAGTGCAAAATGAAGATTACAAAATTTGAAACTTTTATCGTTCCACCTAGATGGTTATTCCTGAAAATTAGTACTGATGAAGGAATTGTCGGTTGGGGTGAGCCGATTATAGAGGGAAAGGCAAATACGGTAAAAACAGCGGTAGAAGAATTAAGCGAATATTTGATAGGAAAAGATCCTTTGAAGATTGAAGATCACTGGACCGTTCTTTATCGAGGTGGATTTTATCGCGGAGGTCCGATTTTAATGAGTGCTATATCGGGAATTGATCAAGCGCTTTGGGATATAAAAGGAAAATATTTTAATGCCCCCGTTCATCAATTGCTAGGTGGCCCGGTTCGTAATTCGATTCGTGTCTACCGTTGGATTGGAGGAGACCGTCCTAGCGATGTTGCTGAAGCAGCAAAAAATGCGAAAAATGCAGGTTTTACAGCTGTAAAAATGAATGCTACCGAAGAGCTTCAGTTTATTGATTCTCATAAAAAGATTGATGAAACGATTGAAAGGGTTGCAACCATCAGACAAGTTGTTGGTGATGATTTCGATATAGGTATTGATTTCCATGGGCGTGTCCATAAACCAATGGCAAAGATTTTAGCCAAAGAACTGGAACCATACCACCCTATGTTTATCGAGGAACCTGTATTACCTGAGAATAATGAAGCATTACGTGAAGTTGCTATGCATTCTAACATTCCTATTGCAACAGGGGAAAGAATGTTTTCCCGCTGGAACTTTAAAACGATTTTATCTGAGGGATATGTAGATATTATTCAGCCTGATCTTTCTCATGCAGGTGGAATTACTGAAGTGCGAAAAATAGCTGTGATGGCTGAAGCCTATGATGTTGCACTAGCTCCTCATTGTCCGTTAGGTCCGATATCCTTGGCCGCTTCTTTGCAAATCGATGCAGTATCCTATAATGCTTTTATTCAAGAACAAAGCCTTGGCATTCATTATAATCAAGGAAATGATCTCTTAGATTATTTAGTCGATTCTTCTGTGTTTGAATACAAAAATGGATATGTCAAAATTCCACAGGGACCGGGGCTAGGTATAGAAATTAACGAAGAGTATGTAGGAAAAATGTCAGAAATAGGACACGATTGGAAAAATCCTGTTTGGCGCCATAGAGATGGTTCCGTTGCTGAATGGTAAATATAAATTTTAGCCTTTTAGGTAGAGGAGTATTTTAAAAGAAGGAAACATTGTAAAATTTCGACTTATTATGCATTGATTATGCTTAAATCTGAATATGAAATAGTATATATTACTTGTCTGATTTATTTGGTGTAATAAATAAGCAAAATGATTGAAAAATACATAGATTTAGGAGGAGAAAAAATGAAAAAATTTAAAGTGGTAGTTACTGATTATGAATTTCAAACGCTAGCTCCTGAAAAAGAAGTACTTTCTTTATTAGATGTAGAGTTCGTAGCTGCACAGTGTCATACGGAGGAAGAGGTAATTGCTGTGTGCAAAGATGCCGATGCAATTATTAATCAATACGCTCCTATCTCAACAAAAGTAATTGAAAGCTTAGAAAATTGCAAGGTTATCTCACGATATGGGGTAGGAGTTAATACCATCGATGTTGATGCGGCTACTCAAAAAGGTATTGTTGTCGGAAACGTAACAGATTATTCAGTCGATGAAGTATCTGACCATGCTTTTGCATTATTGCTTGCATTAGCACGGAAGGTGGTGAAGTTAAATAGTGAAGTAAAAAATGGAGTTTGGAATTTTAATCTCGGAAAGCCGATTTTTAGATTACGTGGCAGAATACTAGGACTGGTAGGGCTAGGAAGAATTCCACAGGCATTAGCTAAAAAAGCACAATCTTTTGGTTTAAGCATCATTGCTTATGATCCATATATTCCGCAGGAAGTAGCGAATCAATTAAATATTAAATTAGTAGAACTAAACGATTTATTTAAAGAATCTGACTACATTTCTGTTCATGCGCCACTGACCAAAGATACTAGAGGTCTGATAAGCGATGAACAATTTAATTTGGCGAAAAAAGATCTTTTTATTATAAATACAGCTCGCGGTCCAGTTATTGATGAGTCTGCTTTAATCCGTGCTTTGCAGGCTGGCAAGATTGCTGGTGCAGGTCTAGATGTTACAGAATATGAGCCGATTCAACCGGATAATCCACTTCTTAAAATGGAGAATGTTATTATAACGCCACATGTTGCTTGGTACTCTGAACAATCTGAAATTGAATTAAAACGAAAAACTGCCCAAAATGTTGCAGATGTGTTATCGGGATATTATCCTAAATATTTAGTGAACCCTAGCGTGAAAGAGAAAGTACAATTGAAAGAAAAGGAACTGTACGTATAAATAAAACTCATAGTATGCGTCTTGACAGTGAAGAAGCAAAGAGATTCCTATCCTATATCCTATATATTGTAAAAGAAATTCATCTAAACACAAATGGTGATGGTATTTTTAGTACTATCGCCATTCTGTTCATCCAATGCCATGTCCATTTAAAAATAAAAAGACTAAGACCAACTAATCTTAGTCATGCTTTATATAATAAGACAAATAGATTTCAGTCGCCCTTAGGGACGAGTTACTTTCTATTCTATATTAAATTAGTCGTTCCGTGGAACGAGTAATTTAATGTAATTAAAGAATATTACATAGTAATATGAATTGTCAAGGGTGAGAATTATTGGGAGTCAGTCAAGACTTTGTGGGAATTTTTTTGGTTCGCTGAAAATAGATGTAAGTCATAGGTTAGCGAACCATTTTTTTGAATTTCATCCGTAAGCGCTTTCGGACTCTCATCCCTTGCCATGACAGACCGATATGTATACCTTTTTTTACCATCCCTTGAGTTCAGACAGGGCATGATAGATCGGAGTCCCGGACGATTGCTGTAAATATGGCTTGTTTCCGCGTTACCTCCGGAAGAAGACGGCGGACGCGTTGTTTCGCCTTGTTCACGATCGTCTGTTTGGTAGATGCCGTTTCCTCCGCCGGATGCGACGATTCTTCTCCTAAACGACGTCCGAAAAGACGAATCCCATCCATCCGGGCAATCATTGCCTTGAAAAACGCCCTGAGTCCCTTGTCTGTCCAACTGCGGCGGTATTTCACCCGATACGCCAGCTGGCTCATCACGCTTTCAGCCCTCCCCATCGGATACATGCCCGTTGTGTCCACTCCTTGCTCCTTCAGCCATTCCCGGTAATCACGGATACATCCCGGCATCGATTCGATCCGGTGGATCAAGGCAGCCAGCTGTTGTTCTTTCGCTTCGTCCCCCAGCGTGCCGAGGGCGCTGTTCAGTTCCACAAGCAGCTTCTCTTCATCCTGCTTCGCCAGCTTTTGCCGAATCGCCTGCCACCGTGGATGGCCCGAGAGGCATTGGCGCAACTCACGTGCCACGTGGAATCGATCCAATTGGAAGCAGACCCGTCCCTTGAAATACTCCCGGCACGCGGTAATCCATGGAGCGCCGTCCCCGTTGATGACAAGAAGATCCCGACACGGATCATAGGCATATTCGTTCATCAAAAATTCCTCGAAGCCTTCCCACACCTCCCCCTTGCCCTCATGGACGTAATGGCGCTGATTCACGAATTCGATCCGTGAGCCGTTGCGCTTCCACCCTTCGTGAACGGTCAGGATTTTGTCTTCCTTGGCCCGTTTTCCCTTCCCTTGGCGAGAGACAAACAGTCCATCGGCCTCCACAAACAGCACCCGTCCATATCGCTGGTCAACCGGGCAGTGCAGCGGAACTTCAGCCTCGAGCACCAACTGGCGGATCGCCTCATGGCTCATCACCGGATACCCGACCATCTGGGCAAGCGTACAAGCCGCTTTGCGATAGGAAGAGCACTCCACAGCCAATCCCACCGCCGTTTCTTCTAGACAAGGGCTGATTGACTGCGATCCATCAAACGCTAAAAAGGAATCAAGCAAAAACGTGTAACGGTTTTGTTCTCGGTCTAAATAGTAGTTTCGCTCAAAGGTAACTTCGCCAAACAAGGTTTGAATCGTGGTGCGTCGTTTGTCTTTCAAGTGGTACCGGCGCTTGTCCCGGGTTTCCGCCAATTGTCGGTCGATGTCCTCCAACAAAGCCGTAAACAGCTCGGTGAAGGCGTTTTGCAAGGCTCGAAACAAATCAAGTTCGATCTCTTTCCATGTCAACGAATTTGTGGTAAGATGTTGTTGAATATTCATGGGACTCTCTCCTCCTGTTTGATGGTGTGCCAATAATCATCTTACCAGGGAGAGAGTCCTTTTTTCATGTTTCCTGCTTGGGATCCTACCGCGCTTTGCTTGGTGGCCCCGATGAGGGGATTGCGAACCTACGTTCCCAACCCCCTCATCGGGAATTCTAAGAATTTCTCCCACAAACATTTTACTCACACATCAAACGCTCGTCGTTGGCATGGATATCGTGAAAAAGAAGCATTATGCCTGCTTTGTGGATGAGCGAGGGAGGGTGCTGAAAAAATCGTTTCCCGTTCCGCAATCCAGAGAAGGGTTGGAATGGTTGTACCAGTGTATCGTGAAAGCGATGGAGGAATTTGAAAAAACGGAAGTGATCGTTGGCATCGAGCCAACGGGACATTATTGGCTCAATCTCGCTTACTTTCTTGACGAGAAGGGCATCCCTCTCGTCATGACAAACCCGATGCACGTGAAGCGCTCCAAAGAACTGAACGACAATCTTCCAACCAAGCATGATGCGAAAGACGCGCTCGTCATTGCCCGGTTAGTGAAAGACGGCCGATTCAGCTATCCGCGCATTCTGAAAGGGATGGAGGCAACTGCGCGCAGGGGCGACGTTTCTATCAAAACTCGTGGAAGAACAGGGAGCAGTTCGAAATCAGATGATTCGCTGGCTCGATCGGTATTTTCCGGAATTGTTTCCCCGAAAGGATGGTCTCCAATGACAGAAGAATACCTCGATTTGAAAATGGATTTTATGTTCAAGCAGCTGTTCGGCCACCCAAACCAAAAGCGAATTTACGATCGCATTTTTGAACGGGATTTTAAATCGCACGGGCCGCGATCGGATTGTCGATGTGCAATATGAAAACACCGAGCTTCCAAAAGAGACGGTATTGATTTGTACATTAATTATAAGGGAAACAAAAAGGGAAAATCATGAATAAGATTGACAACATTGTCGGCATTTATTCGTGTGATGTGCTGTCTTTCGATTCGCTGAATGAGGAAATCTAACGGCAAATTGAGCGCGATGGAATAATGATTTATGAGAAGTCTCTATCTTGAATTATGTCTTTGCTTAAATAACATGCTCGGACGGTGCGCATCTGCACCGCCCGCTTTACTGCTCATAAAAAAGAATCGCTTTCGTGAACTCGGTAAAGTCGGTTAGATGGTGATCAAGTATTTTTTGCAAAATGGTCAAATTAATTTCCTGGTAGTCGTGAACGGCGATGTTTCTAAATCCGACCATCGCTTTCATTTTTTGTGAAAGAAAAGGAGTGATGATGCCGTGCTGTTCTAAAAGAGAAAAAGCATCTCGACTGTTTTGGGGGAGGCCTAGCTTTTTCTGTGCGACCATGTGCATCGCCAAGTCGATGCTTGCTTCACATGCTCGTTGGAGATTTAAGATAATGGAGTCTTGCTTCGTGTAGTTTTCTAAATTTTTCGGGTTGTTCTCATATTCTTCGTGAATGCGCTTTATGCACCGCTCGATCACGCTAATTTTATTTAAAATGACATCATTTTTCATAAACCGACCCGCTTTCATTAATGTTTCGCAAGATTTCCGTGCGTTCTTCATTCAATTTTGCATACATCTTCAAGGCTCTCCATTCATATTCGGCTTTTTTCTGTTCATTTGTACAATAGATGACTTTGCCGTTACTGACCACTTGCGCCTGAAACACGGTGCTTGCTTGTTTTAGGTCCACAAGATCGACGTCCCGGTGCAGCCTGGATGCCAATTCTTGCGCAACCATAAATCGTTCATAATGATCCAATTGTTTTTGGTCGCTGAGAAAAGCGATATCAATGTCGCTGTCTTGATGAACATGTCCTGCAACCGTTGATCCAAACAAATAAATCAAATATGGGGACACCGTTTCGGTCAACACTTCAATAATGATTGGCTCGATCTGTTCAGTCAACACTGCCCCTCCTTTTCTTCGCCGCAATCCGGGCCATTTTCTTTCATTATATTACTTTTTATTTCCTGCCTCAAACTTTGCGTAAAACTACAGTTTAACGAAAAATACTCCTCAAGTTTCTGGCTTAAAAGTGAAAGCCCCTTAGCCAGTGTTTCATCATCTTCCCTCGTTTTACAATCCCCCTCAAGTTTGGGAACAATCATTCATATCCTCCTTCTCTTGTTTTCTTGTATAATAAGAGAAAATCCAGTTTGTACTCTAGATTGAGTATCAATCTCGCTAACTTATTGCCGGAATTGTGTGAACATCACAGAATATGGTGATGAGACAAAATTGTAAAATTTTTGTTAAATATCCTAAAAATAGGTTGAG
Source organism: Aeribacillus sp. FSL W8-0870 (assembly GCF_037963755.1). Lineage (NCBI taxonomy): Bacteria > Bacillati > Bacillota > Bacilli > Caryophanales > Bacillaceae > Aeribacillus > Aeribacillus sp. FSL W8-0870. Next base: position 2,274,762 of record NZ_CP150165.1, on the reverse strand, counting down.
TTATATTCTTTTTTGAGAAATAATTTTCCTAGATTATAAAGTTCTCGCCAACAAACTCCTCAGTATCTTACTATGTCTATTTATGTCAGGAATGTTTGCAATCGCTTTAATTATTACTAATCAACATTTTCCTGAACACACAAAAAGGGTAACTAGCATATTATTAGCTTCTAATGCACTTGGCGCTTCATTAATACCCATTATTATTGGTTGGTGTATGGATTATTATCCAGCGCGGATTTCCTTCTGGGCTTTTGCTACTATAATGCTTATGATGTCGATTCTTGTCATTATAAATCTAAGAAACGATAGAATTTCAAGAGAAAGTGAAAATATTCAAAGCAATTCGAATATCCAATAATAAAAAAATACATGACAAAGCCTAAACCTATCCCAGCCCCAAATATTTCATATAACTATCAGTAGCGTTGCATAAAAAAATTTAATGTTTGTCAAGCTCAATAAAAATTCCAGTTATTTCATGTAACTGAATATTCAGACATACAATCTTTCTAAGCAAGCTTAAAAGGACAATGACGTCTTAATCGGCAGTCCATTTCCACAATTTGGTAATATATTACAGAAACATTGGATCATAAACTAAATCGTCTAGGTGTTCCACCTCCCCTTCTTCAAATTGGTACACGATGGTTTCAAAATCTTTTTCCCAATGGTATTTTTTCCGACCGTTGGACGTTCGAATTGGCTTTTTAAAAAGGGAGCGAACAAAACAGTCAAAACCTTTAAAAAGCAGATTCTGTAAAGTTCGCTTGATCTCTAATAAAGGACCATCGTGATTCACTTTTAATTGGAGCATGGCCTGTAAGCAATAGGTGATTAGGGCGATCCAAATTTGATTGTAAACGGCATTTTGACTTTTTCCATAAAATCTTTTTATCTTAAGGTGCTGTTTCATCCATTTAAAGAAGGTCTCTATCTTCCAGCGATATCGGTATAAATCTGCAATCTCTTCCGCAGAAAGATCAAAGCAATTGGTTATGATGATCACGGGATTCCCTTCGCTGTCGACCGTTTCGATCAATCGGAGAGGATGAGTCATTTTGGTATGATTACGGTCATTTCCTAAAATGACAATCTGATCCCTATAAATCAAACGTTCTGGATTGGGAATCCGTTCCGATAAAACTTCAATCTCTGCGTTCTTTTTAAGCCGGGTAATGAATCGCACCCCTTCTCGGCATAAGCGGTCGAACTGTTTGTAATCGACATACCCTCGATCAAACAAGTAAATCGCATTTGGATCGATTTCAATGAGTTCGTCCATCTGTGTGCGATCGGCATGTTTCGCGGGTAAGATAATCCCTTGATCCGGAACAGTGATATCCTTCGTTACAACAACCTTTAAATGGAGTCGAACACCAGCCTTTGTCTTACGAAAAGTTGCCCATGGATATTGGCTCAAACTCATGCTCATCGTGGTAGAATCAATGACCAGAAGACGACCAATGTTTCGGATGATCGGGGCATTTTTCATTTGCCCTTGGATCTTTAAGACCAGATATTTAAATACTTTTTCAAACAGTTGAGGGGATAATTGGCCTAATTTGCGAGAAAGTTGCGAAGTACTAATTGCATCAAATTCCAGATATGTCTGCAACTCTTCCTTGTCTTTCAAATGTTTGGCCAATTTTGTTAAGCTTTCCAATTCGTTTAACTGAGCGATGATACAAAGTTGTAAAAACTTATACGCCGTTAATTTTTTAATGTATTTGTCAACGTCAATCACATTAATTAGTTTTGAAAAAGTTATTGGATCGATCTCTTTAAATAGTTCATTTATTGTGGATTCTGTGGTATTCTTATCCATAATGGTTTCTCCTTATTCTTAGGATTTGGATAGGACTGCCAATCCTAATTATAAGGAGTTTTTTTATATCCAAAAAGATGAAATTTAACATAAAATTGGGCTTGACAAATTAAAATTAACTTAATGCAATGCTACTGTATAACTATAAAAAAATAAGAGGTGAATTTGACATGAAAAAAGAAATTTTAGCAACTAATAATATCGTTCTTAACCAAAAAGCAAAAGATAAAATTGACGCAATTAAAATGGCAGGGAAAATCCTAGTTGATAACGGTTATGTAGAAGAAGAGTACATTAGTAAAATGCTAGAAAGAGAAGAATTGAGCTCTACATATATGGGCAACTATGTTGCAGTTCCGCATGGAACGGAAGAAGCAAAAACATCTGTAAAATCTTCAGGAATTTGCGTGATACAGTTCCCCGAGGGAGTTGATTTTGGAAATGGAAATATCGTTCATATTTTGATAGGTATTGCAGCAGTAAACAATGAACACTTGGATATTTTATCTAAAATCGCTATTTATTGTTCGGAAGAAGAAAACGTTCTTAAAATGGTTAAAGCTACTTCTAAGGAAGAGATCCTTTCCTTCTTTGAAGCGATAAATTAGAGTTTTTCACCCAATGTGATCGTCAAAATCATTCAAACACTGAGATTCATCGTTTATATCAGGGTACCAATAAGTTGTTTATTTTTGTGATTCATTACCATATTTTGAGATTCAGTCAAAAAAGTAGAAAACACTTACGAAATCCTGGTAAAATGTTAGCTGTTATACAAAACATTACAGGAGGTTCGGTGTTTTCAGTGCCAAACATTTTAGGTTACTAAACAAGAGATTTATGAAATTATTTCATTAATGTTAAAAATGTCTGTTATGAAGAACGGTGGACCTATTGCGGGTTTATGACCTCTTATGTTCGCGATTCTCGAACAAGAAAAGCAAGTAAAAGATCTTATGGTATTAAATAAATCTTTGTATTAATTCGAATACTCAAGTAGCAAAAAGTCTCCTATTAAAATAGTCTTTTTCTAAATTTATTTTTAATCAAGGATCTTCAATTTTTAACAACGTCTCTTCCGGATTCCTGTCTTGTTTTAGAACAAAAAGTCCTGCAACAGGTCTTTGATCAATAAAACTACTAGGATCATTTACGTTTTCTTCTAAAAATAATGAAATTTGTCGTCGACCTCCAATCGTGCAAAAATCCTAGGGGATCGACGACTCTTATAAAATTCCATTGAGCCTACACAAATCAAAGGATTGATTAAATGTAACACCTTCGCTAAAATGAAAATAACCAATAAACTATTTTAAGCCAAATACTTATCTAACAACAATTTGTGGGGTTTTTATCTTAACTAGAAGGAATTGAAACTGGGTAGAGATCACACTGCCTATCAGCCAGTCCATTTGTTTTTATCTTAACTAGAAGGAATTGAAACCCAAAATTGATTTCGGAACCGTCAATTTTTTCACCGGTTTTTATCTTAACTAGAAGGAATTGAAACATTTCAAACGGCGCTTCATAGTCGCTTATGAAGTACTGTTTTTATCTTAACTAGAAGGAATTGAAACATAAAAAACTTACACGTGCTCAGCGTATCGCAGCAAAGTTTTTATCTTAACTATGAGGAATTGAAACTCGTTCATTCCGCCACCTCCACTTCTACACCCACAGCGTTTTTATCTTAACTATGAGGAATTGAAACGATGTCGCTGTAAATACCCAGTGTCCTTTGCATTCCGTTTTTATCTTAACTACAAGGAATTAAAACACCCCCGAATCTTCGGAATCTGATCGCCGCCGTTTTTATCTTAACTATTAAGAATTGAAAACCTCTTAGATTGGCGTTCCCTGTTTCAGCTAGGTGCGTTTTTATCTTAACGATGAAGAAAAATTTTAAACCAAAAAGCACGGCCTATGCGGTCGTGCTTAATCAATTTTTATGGTCAAGGAAACGGATGTAGCGCTGAAACATCCATGAGCCAGCGATGCCTTTGTTGAAACATTTGTAATGACTGCTCCTTATTTATGTGCGATGAAACAGCTTGCACGTCTCTGTATTTTTTGCTTGCAAACGATAGAAAGAAACGAAGAAGCCCATTCTTCATTCCGATCACGGTGGCATTATCTGATGAAGCGGTATCAACAAGTTTTATAAGAACAATGTTCACCCAAGAAGAAGGTTATTAACTTTCTGGTTAATATATATTGTCTACATGAGCGCTTACTAGGCGCTCATTTTATTTACTGATAAGCGATCAGATCAGGAAATTCATTTTATTTCCAAAATTAATTGTGTCCAAACCACAAAAAATACTAAAAAGAAAAAATAATCATTACAAACAAATAATGTAAAAAATACTCCAAATTACCTATGAATGTGATAAAATGATAATTAAGGTAAAAAGTGTATAATATTCAATTATTTAGGTGAAAAATGCTTGCTTTATCTTTTGCTATATTACTATGTTTTATTTTTACATTTTCACCATCTGCTGATGCTTATCGAGCCACCAAAACTGTAAATCGCCGCCCTGTTCTTTTCTAACCAAAGCGTTAATCCCGATAACAATGTTACAGCGAAAGCCGATTTGCCTTATTTGTCTGACTGGAAAGGTTGCGGAAATTATAAAGCATATAGTTCTACTACTAGAACCGGGTTTAAGAAGTTAACTCATCAAGTTTCGTTTTATACAGTTGGAGGAAGTGTTTCCTTTAGCGGAGCCGGAGCAAGTGGTAGTGGATCTAGTCCTGGTTATTCAAGAAGCACAACTACAAAATCTTATAGCAGCTCTGGAAATGTTTGTGGAAGCGGTTTAACAATATATCTTGGCATGTACACTACTACTATAGTTGATTATAGTAATAGAACATACACAGCTACTGCAAAAATCTAATATTAAGAGCAGAATATCTACACTTTTTACCTCATTTCCAATATAAAGGCTAATAGGTTAGGAGATATGTTTATATGAAACAAAATATCTATTTGCTTATAGTATGTTTTTTCCTGCTTACAGCTTGCAGTGAACCTTATTTTAAAAATCGGCCTATTCATAGTAATAATTTTATTAATACAATCAATTCTTATATGAAAGAAAGTAATGATGGAAGTGTTTTTGAAGTAACCAGTCAGTCTGAGGAAATATCTGATTTGAAAAATAATAGCTCGATATTATATCTTGGCAAAATAAATGATAAATTACAGCCTAGTGAATGTAAGCAAGAACAAAATAATTTTTATTGTAAGATTTTATTATCAATGTTAAAAAAAGATAGTTTATTCTCAATAGAAGAAATTAATAAGGTTCGTTCATTTTTTGATTTATATTTTCTTTATAATATGATGGAATATATTGGTGATTCAGAGGGGTTAGAAAAAATAAAAAAAGTATTTATGAAGCTGGAGAATCCAGGCAAGGCTGATCAAGTGGAGTATTATTATTTTCTAATATTGGATTATAAGATAAATAACACGGTTGCAGATATGAAAGATAAAATTGAAAATAACATTTCAAGTTTTACTGAACAAGACCTTTTAGACTTAGACTATAATAAACCAATTCTTCTTCATGCCTCTATTATTTTAAGCAATCTATATGATCTTGAAGTAAATTTGGACCATTTAAAAGACATATATGAAAAGAAAGAAAACCAAATAACAATATTATTCAGAGATGAAATTACTTATTGGGTTCATTTAATGATCGCAAAAGAACTAGAGCAACACTTTGAGAACAAAAAGTTTATGACTAATATATTATCAGAAACAAGACCTTTTCATACGTACTTTTATTCATTGGAGAGTATAAGAAATCTATATTTAATGTCGAATGTATTTGCTAGTAAAGAAATTTCTGATGTTGATAAATATTTAAATGTACTAAGCCATCACATAGATAGTTTTAGTCAGGAATTGAAAAACAATAGAGATCAAAGTTATTATCAATATTCATATTATTTAAACTATGCAGAAGAAGTGATTGGAAAATCCTCTCGTAATCAAGAAGCTGCTGAAAATACAAACTGCCGAGACATAAAATTATTTAATGAAATGTATTACTGTTATAAGGCAACTGGTGAGATGGCTACTTCTGAAGCTGTTGGTATAGAAGAGTCAGATGACTTACTTACAAAGGTACTAAAGTACGATATCATTGACCCTACTCCCAAAGATATCGAAGAAATGAAAAAATTATATCCTGAAATTTTAAATAATGAAAGTAAAGACTTCTATATTATATTAAATATTTATACTAGTCTAGTTCAAAAGCATAACCTTGATATAGATAAGGAATTAATTAGAAAAAAGGTAGAGCAGTATGAATGTTATTTAGGATATTGTGAACCAAGAGGTAACTATGTTTTTGAGTTAAGTGTGTATTTGAATAATATCCTTAATATATTAGAGGGTGATGAATTTGCACAAAAATTCCGTTGACAACTATGAGGATATTCATGTTAGTGTTAACAACATTAACTTTCAATATGGCGAAAAAATAATCTTGAGAAATCTCTCTCTTGAGATAAATGAACCTGGTTTATATGCTATTTATGGAAAAAGCGGGTGTGGGAAAACCACTTTTATCAATATTTTATCTTTAATACAAAAACCTCACTCAGGAACCATTAATTTATTCCATAAACAAATTAATTTTGAGGATGTTGAATTAGTTGATGACTTGCGGAAAAAAATAGCGTATTTCTTCCAAGATTTAAATTTAATAGAGACTTTAACAATTAGAGAAAACCTTCAAATTATCTCACTTATAAACAGCCAACCTTTAGATAACGAAAAACTAAATAAATACAGCAGGCAAATACAAATGGAAAACAAGTTAGATATTCCAGTAAATAATCTCTCTGGTGGTGAAAGACAACGAGCAGCTTTTTTAAAAGTATTGGTATTTGAATATCCGCTTATTTTATTGGATGAGCCAACGAATAATTTAGATGAAGAGAATATTCAAATCATAATGGATATTTTATCTAGTATAAAAAAAGATAGGGTCATTTTAGTAGTAACCCATTCAAAATTTGTTGTGGAAAATTCAGACAAATCATTTGATTTTATTCAATTAAATAAAGGATTGAAAGAACTATGTTAAAACATGATTCGGTTTTTTATTATATAAAGCAAAAATATTTAAAAAGTTTAAGAAAGCTTGCGATACTAAACTTTTTATTACTAATATTGATTATATTTTCGATCTTTACAGTATTTATTTCTGCTGAGAACATCCATAATAATATATTAAATAATGATAAATTATCAATGGTACTGATCAATGGATATACAGAAACAGGAGAATTTGAGTACGATACTAACTTAATTTTAAAATTGCCTCATGTTAAAAATCTTACCTATGATTATGAAATTCCTCTTATTTATACTTCGGAAAAAGAGGAGGTAGACTCTATATATTGTTTGCCTCTTAATGAAACTACTAGAGAAGCAATTAGTTTTGACGTACAAGTTGATGACAATGCTTTAGTGCTACCAGAACATTTTAAAAATCAAAAATTAATTTTTTCTGATATGAATCACAAGCCCGTTAAAACTACAAATTATTATTATGAAGGATCAGGCACATATTTTCTAAAGGATCAATGTTATCTCGCTCAACCTTTATATAATAAAATGTTGGCAACAATTAATAGCAGTAACTATTCAGATGTTAAATCACTTATTGTGAACTTAGAAAAAACAGAATATATATATGATTTTGTCAAATCCTTTCATGAAATGTTTAATGAAGATGAAGTTTATGTATATTATCAATCTGAAGGTTTGGAGAACTTAGTACAAAATTCGAAAGTCTCTTTCCATTTGCTTTTGTTTTTCCAGCTAAGCTTACTTATTGTAATTGTCATTGTATATAAAAACAGCTTAAATTCTCTCATCAAGTTAATAAATCGTGATTTACTGTCTCTCTATTTAAACGGAATGTCTAGCAAAGAAATCACATCCCAGTTTTATAAAACAATCGAATCAGGAAACAAAAAAGTTTATATTTTCTCTTATGGAACGGTTATTTTATTTGCTATTCTTCTTTCTAAGGCGCTAAATAATGAAATATTAATGATAATTACCGTTGGTTTATTAATACTATTAAGTTTATTCATTTTGCTAAATAAATTGTTTGTAAAGTATGTTATTTCCAGCATATTAGCGAAGGAACTATCAAATGAGAATATTGTTTCTCAGCTGCGTAACTAGTCTTTAATTAATTAACATTTAGAATGACAACGGGGACGACTAACCGTTGTCATTTTTTTAAATCCAATAATTTCACTTTTTCTGATAGCACATGCTGCAAATTTTCATTTATCTGAAACAGAAAATCGTGTGTAACTGGATCGTTGCAGACTAGAAAATTGCGTCACCAATTAGTCCATATGATTGTGTCAAAAGGGAAATAGAAAAGAGCCACATTGCTTCCCCTTCCTTTGTAGAATTTACAATGGACCAAAAATAAGGAGGAATGCAACAATGGCTTTACCGCAAATGATGTAGTGTCAAATAATCCACTTATCTATTTTCTAATTCAGGATCTTTAATTCTTTACAACTCTTCTCGATTTCTGTCCGAATAAAAAGTCCTAAAAACAAGCCTTTGATCAGTAAGAATACTGGAATCATTGACATTCTTCTTTATAAAAATAATGAAAATTTGTCGTCGACCTCCAATCGTGCAAAAATCCTAGGGGATCGACGACTCTTTTAAAATTCAATTGAGCCCACGCAAATCAAAGGATTGATAAAATTTGACTCCTTCGTTAAAATGAAAATAACCAATTAACCATTTTAAACGAAATACTTTTCTAACAACAATTTTTTGGGTTTTTATCTTAACTATAAGGAATTGAAACTCAAAACCATATTCCCTTTGCAATCTGTTATAGAGGTTTTTATCTTAACTATAAGGAATTGAAACAATCATTCGCTGATTTTAAAGAAAGTGCAAATTCTGTTTTTATCTTAACTATAAGGAATTGAAACCAAAATCCAACACAGCGCCGGCAAACCCAACGGTAGGTGTTTTTATCTTAACTATAAGGAATTGAAACTAATCAACTACAAAATTTTGTAAAGCGTACTTATGGTTTTTATCTTAACTATAAGGAATTGAAACAAAAAGCACTGGAACAAGCAACAAAAATATATTGCTGTTTTTATCTTAACTATAAGGAATTGAAACCGTTCCATTTCTTCCCGCTTCATTTTCAGCTTTTCGTTTTTATCTTAACTATAAGGAATTGAAACACCCACCAGTGAGACACTTTTAAAACCAAAAAACCCGTTTTTATCTTAACTATAAGGAATTGAAACATGTCACTAACAAGTGTATTTCTCAATTCTGAAATCCGTTTTTATCTTAACTATAAGGAATTGAAACTATATGGGGTTCGATATGATGACGGTCGTTTAATGGTTTTTATCTTAACTATAAGGAATTGAAACTCCTTTCCGAGCAATCTCCCAAGCAAGCGTCATTACGGTTTTTATCTTAACTATAAGGAATTGAAACTAAAAATCTTGCAAAATCAGTTTGCGTAAGGTAATCATCGTTTTTATCTTAACTATAAGGAATTGAAACAGTCTGGAAGGAAACACTTGACACAAGCCACCTTGTGTTTTTATCTTACCTACAAGGAATTGCAACACCAAACTAAAGGCCTTTACGTTTGATGCCTACCAATTGCTCCCTTTATAGACCCCGCTGTTAAAAAATAAGGAATAAAAAACTTTGCGGCGGTCATATGATACATTTGAGATATAAAAATATTGTGCCGATATGATGTTCAAAACAGTAAAATTGATGCAGGTGTTTGCTTATGAAATATGATCAAGGTGTTTCCTTGTCTTCTAGATACAGGCATGGCATCACGATCCCCATAATTGTAGATGTAAATCCTGCTGGGAAGTTTGAAAATTGGACATTTCCTTCATGATTAGACGGATGACCCCCATTCCAATGATGAAGAAGCTGTTTAAGGCGCCACACCCTGTTCCGGTGAAAGAGGATGCCGGTACGGTTGCCGCTTTGACAGAAAAAGATTGTTCAAAAGAATGCTACTGGATGTACTTGTTAGCCAATGGCGATTCAGCTCCAACCTTCTTGTTCTGGCCTCTCTAGATGAAAAAGCTCATTTCATCCATCCTGCTGAGAGCTTTATGGTGTGCAATTCATTTGTGAAACGATTTCATTGAATGGTGGCCCATATTTTTTTGAAGCTTTTATTCGCCTTTTTCCTGCAAAAAATTTGTTAATCCTTATTGTTTAAAGAAGGAAAAATTACCCCTTTGTCGAATGGAGTAGGAGAAGAGAGGTAAACGTCGAAACTTAAGCAAATTCGTTGCGTTTACGGTTCAAGACTTATGAAAAACCGAATCAACAGCAGGTTAGAAATTGTCGTGCCTCATTCCCAAATGTAAACGGTGAAGGAAAATATTTTCAGCATTATGAGTGGCAACAAGGCTGTTCAAAAACTAAGCTATATAGGGGGGTGTTGAAAGTCGAAAAAGATGAAAAATATTTAAGGGCGAAAAAAAGAGTGGAAAATTTGAAAGCCTTTTATATGCATTTCATTTCTTATGTTTTAGTGAATTCTATGCTTTTTCTTTTTAACTTAATTTCGGATCCCGGTAATTGGTGGTTTCAATATCCGCTTTTTGGCTGGGGGATTGGACTTTTAGTACACGGCGCCTCAACGTTTGCATTTGGCATATTCGGGGAAGAATGGGAAGAAAAAAAGATAAAAAAATATATGGAAAAAGACAGGTAGAACATTTTAAAAGCGTTCGGAATCGAACGTTTTTTTGTGGAGAGTATTAAAATGGAACATCTAAAAGATGCACCCTGTGAGGTGCATTTCAAACATTACAGTATGGAGAGTTGAATTATGTTTCGTCTATTTCATAAGCGGTGCTTTTTGTGTAAGCGAAAAACAAAAACTTCCTATCATTATGTAGACCATAACGGAAATAGTATGAAAGTTTGTCCGGAATGTGCAGTATATGCGGAAAGAAGGGCATTTAGAAAAAAAGTGTAGGCACCTTTTGGAAGGTGCTTTTTCTTTTCCTTCAAAACTCAACTTCAAAGGAGGGAGCTCTTTGTTAAATACTGCACAAGCAACGGGTAAGGACAAGAGCCAAAAGCGCTGCTAAAATCGATTGGAAACCGCTGCAGAATCAATGTTGAAGCGAACAGCAGCTGATAAATTAGCCAAGATTAAGTTTAGTAACCCATAAAATAATTATGTAAACTAATATAAAAAAGAGTCGACTCATTCATCATATGGATATAAATGGATGTATTGCAACTGGTGGGGATTAACTCAAAGTATGGATATTGTTGAGGAAACAGGTTGGAATGGGTTGATAAAAAGAAAGCTTTCTGATCTTGGAGGATGGCCGCAGACAACATCCCAGAGGATGGCGAATCAGAAGACGAAAAATTCCTTTTGTATACATTGAAACATCCAGAGGGCACAAAAATCCTTTGTTCACAATAAACGCATCGGCATTTTGCAAGGGAATAGTTGCTTGGTCTGTATCGGCTTAATTTATGGTGTCTCCAATGAAAATCTGAACATTAGTGTACTTTTGAAATGCGAAATAATGATGGAACCTCTTGAGGTTATGGCATTAAGGGAATTTAAACAAAACAACGCCCCCCTTAATAAAAGAGGGCGCATTGTAATGTCATTTAGCAGCACTTAGAAGGGTATCCTGGATCAACAATTACGTTTCTTGTAATTGGTCTATAAATATGTCTAGGAACATTGACAATATTGAAACGATTAATCCTTACAATTGGATGAATATAAGGAACTACACGTGGAATGAAACGGTCGCGAACCACATGTTTAGGCGGACAGATAATGGGTCTAGTATGACCAAACATTGGAAACTCACCTCCTAGAATATCTATATACATTAAATGTATTAGCAGGGCTTTTTGAAACGGACAAATATCACAAGTTATATAAAAAATTCATCTAGTTGTAAAAGATTGGGTATATTTGGTATATGAGGGGCATTCAATCTACACATTTTGAAGAAAAATTTTTGTTCGATGTGTTGACGTTAAAAGACGTCCAGATATCCCGCTTTATGTAGAAAGCTAAATTTGGAATGATCGGGATCAAATCCATTTGCCAGCTGCTATAACAAAAAAGAGTTCAGCAACAGAAGAGAAAATAAACTGTTATTATGTTTACTAAGGACAGGAGAAACTCATTAAGTGAGGGGCTATAAGTTTTCGTGTAACCGATTTATCAGCTCCATCAGAGCGGAGTATTATGATTTAAACGGCAAATTGCTAAATGTGAACGGCTCATTTCTTTGTTCTACAAAAACACAGATCCAACGCTTTTATGCCATATTATGCAAAAAATTGCTATGGAGACTTCCCAACTTTTTAACAGCAGCATTGGAATTCCACTTCTTTCAAATAATTGCTTAGAGAGAAAAGCTATCGTCTAAAACGGCATTTCTTCTGTTAAGAAAAACGGTAAGCTGCTTTATTTTTAGCCTGCCGAAACAACCTATACAAGTTGTGAAATAGGGTTTTAACATGTTACCGTACATTCGTCAGGATGGCCGTCCGGGTTTTCACATTTTAACATGTTACTGCACATTCAAAAGGGACTGTTTCCCGGGGTGGATCGGGACTGTATAATTGAAATCAATCTATACTTTGGCATTAACAAATCAACGACCGGTGAGGCAGAATTTTTTTGCCTAAATTCATAAAAACATAAATTTCTACTTGACAGGTAGGATTAATATGTTTTAATATAATGTTAAATTTACTGGAAAATTAAAAACGCCGACTGGTTCACTAGAGGCTCCATTCAAGATGGATTTTCTTGATTTGGGAGCCTCTTAGTTTTTAAATTCGCAGCAGGAATATAAATGATCCGTATAAGGCACAGAGGATGAAATAGTCTTAACAAGATCAGACTTGCACTAAGAAAGCTGGTGCAGCGAAATCGGATAACCATTAAAAAAAACGTAAAAATTTTATGATAAGGAGAGGATCACATGAGTAACCTTCTTCGTCAGGCTGTAGAAATCAGAAGAAAAAAATTGATCAACAAACTGATTGTCTTAAATGCATTTAAGAATGAGGAGATGCTTTGCAAATTAACGTTATCAGAATTAGAATATGAATATAAAAAAACCCAAAGGGATTCCCATCCGCATAGTGAAACAGGGTTGATTCGTTGGACGAGCAAAAAGTTATAATTTTCATCAAAAAATACGCATGATTCTTTTAAACCCGTACATTGGAAAAGGAAGGACAGTGAATTCTCCTCAAAGCATGGGTAAGTGAACTGAATTTTCCAAAAGGTCTTCAACCCTTCTCAATTATTCTGCTAGTGATTTGCAAATCAAAACGCTATGGAAAATTCCAAAAATTTTGAATGAGGATTTATCGAAAACGAAATTTTACGCAATAGCTTTTAGTAAAAATTTCTATCTGCTTTTGTACCTTTAAATACTACTATATAGATAGTATTAGTATGATTTAATAAACTACCAGCTGAATTATTTGAGGCTCTTGATTCGAGATAGGAGGAAATCTTGATTTAAGAGCCTCTTAGCTTTTCATTTTAGTGTAAGGATTATAGATGCCGATTGAAACAGCGTTCTTCATTTTCGCTAAATCCGCCTTTAAATTTTTAACATATATAGATGCCGATTGTGCCATAGGAACAATAGAAAAAATGTACATATGGAGCTCGGTTACGCAGAAGGGGGGAATAAGGCTTCAAAGGCTATTGCAAAGCACAAAATAGCGTCCTCAAACGGTTTAAAGATTTTGTACAACTGAGAGGGGAAGCCGTTTTCATCATCGGCAGCCTGAATCAAATGCAGATCAGCTTGAGTTTGAAAATGAACAATAAAAAATCGCAAACGAGCGTTATTACATAGAAAATAGCAAACAAGAACTTTCAACGACTAATGTAATGAAGTGTCAACCATTACATGAAAAATAGGGGAATTTTCCGGCAAAAACCATGAATTTCAACCTTACAGTTTTGGCTTCATTGGCCAGACATTGAGAAAAGGATAAACTTGTGATCAATCAAGTTCGGTTTTTGCTCTGTTTTCAGATCAGCACATTGAGATGTGATCTATCTACTCCGGTTTTGACCGAAAATAGCAAAACAAAAAACAAAGTTCATTTGATCTTCTGGCAGCTGTATGGCCTGCTGTTTATATGAATTAGACGTTTAAATTCTGACAACATTGAAGTTTGTGACAGCTCGCCATTACGGAAAGGCGTAACGGAAAAAACGCTCAGTTGAAATTTCCAACAAAAAAAGGCATCCGTGATGGATACCCTTTTTCATTATTTTTGTACTAAGGAATCTAGAATATCATCGATGATTTGCGAATTGGCAATAGAGCCTGTGTACAACCAGCTTTTTTCAGGAGAAAATTCAAAAACGTTGCCTGCTTTTACAGCCGGAATGCTTTTCCATAGAGCATCACTTAAAGGTGCTGCATTGGAACCGTCACTATTAATTAAGAACAAATAGTCAGCATCCAATTCTACTAATTTCTCTAAAGAGATAGAGCTCCAGTTATCTGCTGAGTTTGCTGAAATTTCTTTTACAACTTTTGGCACTTTTAATCCTAAGTCTCCGTACATGACGGCACCGCTTGAAAGTTTTTCATTTACGATAAAGAATTGTCCGCCTACTAACCAGACTGCTGCGACAGAAGGATTTCCTACTTTTTCTTTAATTGTCTCTTTCGCTTCGGCTACTTTGGCGTCATATTCTTCTAGAGCTTTTTCCGCTTCTTTTTCCTTTCCTAATACTTCGCCAATAAGCTTCAATTCTTTGCGCCAATCGCTGTTATCTTCTTCACCAATAACAAAAGTAGGGGCGATTTGATTATATTGTTCATATTTTCCGCCTTCTACCATACTAGCAGAGTCCATTATAATTAAGTCCGGATTCATTTTTTGAACTGCTTCAAACGGAAGATCATGAGGAATGGTTGGAATTCCTTTCAGCTCATCTTGCAGATAATCTTGTACGGTTTTCCCGTCGTTTACACTCCATTGTGCGACAGGTTTTACGCCAAGGGCAACAAGATGATCTTCAAGATAGCTGGCAATAATTCTTTTTGGATTAGCAGGAACTTCCACTTTATTTCCCATTCCATCTGTTAATGTTCTTGTTTCTGCTGACTTTTCATTCTCATTTGAAGCTTGATCCGATCCGGAAGAGGAGTCGGTTCCTTGTCCGCCGCAAGCGGTTAGTGATAGAGCTAATAGCGCAGCTCCTATTAGAGAAAATAACTTTTTCTGAAATACCATTTCTAAACCTCCAACTCATATGATAAAATAAATTTTTGGGAAGCAATAATGATAACCATTTTCAATTAAAATATATCTCTGCCACTTTGTCAATCTTAATTTTTATCATTTGGAGGAAAAATGGTTTATGGATTCAACGATACATACGAAAACTGCTTCAGAATCTTTACATAAAAGCAAAAATAGATGGATTGCTCTTATCGTTCTTTTCATAGGCATCATTGGCCTATTTCTGTCAGTTGTCATTTCGATTCGTTTTGGTGCCGCGGATTTGAGTTATCGGGATGTTCTTGGTGCGTTTTTTGCCTTTGAAGAGGACAATCAAGCTCATGTCATTGTCAGGGAATTGCGTTTGCCCCGTGCAGTCGCAGCCATTCTCGTCGGTTCTGCCTTGGCTGTTTCCGGTGCTATTATGCAAGGAATGACTAGGAATCCATTAGCCTCTCCTTCTATTATGGGTGTAACGGCAGGATCGTCCTTTCTCATTGCCATTGCGCTGGCATTTTTACCGGGAATCTCTTATTTCGGTCTATCAATCTTTTCTTTTATAGGTTCAGGTCTTGGCGCTTGCCTTGTGTTCGGCATTAGCTCCCTTTCCCGCGGAGGAATGACGCCTGTGAAGCTGGCTTTGGCCGGGTCAGCGATTACATCGCTCCTAACCTCCTTATCGACTGCGATAGGAATTAAATTTAATATTGCAAAGGATATCAGCTATTTTTTTGCGGGAGGAGTTTCTGCTGTCCAACCAACCCAAGTCCATTTTCTTTTGCCGTTCGTCATTTCCGGACTTTTGCTGGCCATCTTACTGTCGCGCTCTATTACCGTCCTTAACTTGGGCGAAGAAGCTGCCAAAAGTCTCGGGCAAAATACAAATGTGGTAAAATTTTTAGGAGCGGTCACGGTGCTGCTTTTAACAGGGGCAGCTGTTTCAATTGCTGGAGTGATTGGCTTTGTCGGACTCATCGTTCCTCATATTGCACGGTTTTTAGTCGGAACGGATTACCGTTGGATTATTCCTTGTTCTGCCGTTTTAGGCGGGATTTTATTAATTGCGGCTGATATTGTCGGACGCATGGTGAATGCTCCGTTTGAAACTCCTGTTGGAGCGATAACTGCCGTTGTAGGGGTTCCCTTCTTCCTCTATTTAGCCCGTAAAGAGGGGAGGGTGTAGCATGTCAAAAAGATTAATAAACTTCAAAACATTGTTTTTTTCAACTATTTTTTTCATCATTATAACCGCAATCATAAGCATTAATGCCGGCTATATACAAATACCTTTTCATGAGGTCATTGCCGCCTTATTAGGAAATGGAACGGATCAAAATGAATTGACCATATTCCAATTCCGTTTGCCTAGAATATTCATGGCATTGCTCGTAGGGATGGGAATCTCCCTTTCAGGGGCTATCCTCCAAGGGGTTACGCAAAATCCGTTAGCGGATCCGGGAATATTGGGGATTAATTCAGGAGCAGGGTTTGCCGTTGTATTATATATGTTCTTTTTCCAAGGAGCTTCCTTTTTGAACGGCTGGGCTTCCGTGTATGTATTGCCCATAACGGCTTTAGCAGGCGCTTTTCTTACCGCCGTCTTAATCTATTTTTTATCTCGAAAATATGGACATATTACACCGATAAGACTTTTATTAATGGGAATAGGGATGAATGCGGCATTCAATGCCGGCATCCTCATCTTCCAAATGAAAATGGAACCGAATGATTTTACAAGAGCACTTACTTGGCTGTCGGGAGCCATCTGGGGTGCGAACTGGAACTATGTGTGGGCGCTGTTACCATGGTTATTGATCCTTATTCCGATCGCGATTTATAAATCAAAGGTTCTCGATATATTGCTTTTAGGTGATTCAACAGCAACAGGGGTAGGAATAAACGTTGCAAGAGAACGCAAGATTTTATTAATCATTGCCGTTACACTGGCAGGAGTTTGTGTAGCGGTTGGCGGAGGGATTACGTTCCTTGGCTTGCTTGCCCCTCATATTACAAGACAACTAGTCGGGCCAAAGCATTCGAAATGCTTGCCCCTTACTGCCGCTTTAGGAAGCTTCATTCTTTTGGCTGCAGATACATTAGGACGGGTTATCATGGCTCCTTCAGAGCTGCCTGTCGGGATCGTTGTTTCCATTTTGGGGGCGCCTTATTTTATATATTTGCTAATAAAATCAATTTGACGCTATATACAACAAGATTTCATTGCACCGCTTCGTCTCAAAAAACTATACGAATTTGGCTAAAAGCGGCCCGGTTAAATGAGGGAAGGGACAAACACCTCCAGTGTCGAATGCATCAAATAAATTCGATGAATGGAGGTGTTTGTTTTATCCAAAAGATCGAGCGGTCAACGTTTTTTTCATTATTGCAGCTTGAAGCTGCGCTTGTTCGTTATAAAAAACTGTTTTCTGCCGGCGAAAGGATGATCGTTTGCCATGCTATCCCGCAATTAATACAAAAGCAAGCCAGGCGAGCCCAGGTCCAAGCGCTACGACTACAACAGCAGAAAGTAAAAGCTGTTTAAAAAATACATTCTCTTTTACCCCTTGTACGTTTGCGAGCAGCAATGCACCGTTAGTGGAGAAGGGGCTTATATCGACGATGCTTGAAGAAATGGCAATGGCTGAAACGACACCGATGGAAGAAATGGTCGGGTCCTGTAAAATGGGTGCTGCCAGCGGGATGATAGCTGCCAGAAACCCTGTTGTCGAGGCAAAAGCTGAAACGATGCCTCCTACGTATGACGATGCAAGGGCTGCGATTACCGGATTTCCTACTTTTGCGATTAAGTCAGTCATGTAATCAATCGTTCCAATTGTTTCTAAAACGCCTACGTATGTGACAATACCAGTTATTAAGAGAATCACAGACCAAGGCATCCGTGATAGAACGCCCTTTTGCTGCTTTGGAGCAATTAATGCTAGCACTAATCCTACTCCAAGCGCTGCAAAGCCGATATCGATATCGAACATAAGAGCGAGGACGACGAGTGTGATGATCCCTAAAAGTGTGATGCCTTTGTAAAAAGTTAATCCATTTTCTTGTGATTTATTGTTCTCATTTGCGGAGGACCCTTCAGCTCTAGACGCTGCATCTTCTTCGGCAGCAGTTCGCTTTTTTAGCAGCCGAAGTCCTCCCAAAACGATGAACACAATCACAGAAGCAAATACACTGAAGATAAAAGCGTTTATGAAAAGCAACCCCGGCGAATGAGGAAGATCTCTTGCCTGCATAACGCCGTTAACAATCACTCCATAAGGATTAAGCAGTGAGAAGGATCCCGCTGTGGAACCAATCACTAACAATAACCCCATCAAGAGAGGATTAATGTTGTATCGTGCGGCAAAACGCAGCGCAATCGGCGCTAGGATCGCAATAGCAGCAGGTCCCAAAGTGCCGACGCTGGTTAAAATAGCGCAAAGCAAAAACATAATCCATGGCACGAGACCTAGATTACCTCTGACTAGGCGAAGACCCCATCCGGTAATCAAATCAACTGTCCCGTTTTTCTCAACAATTGAAAACAGATAAGTCACTCCAGCAAGAGTGACGAACAATTCAGCCGGAAAACCGCTGTAAATGTCGTCAATATTTAATCCGCTGATTACAACTCCGACGATAAAAGCAGCTACGAACCCTAAAACACCGAGGTTAATTGGCAAAACTGAACCTACAATAAACATCAACAGAAGCACAATAATTCCAATGAGCTCAATACTCATATTGATTTTTCCTCCTAAGCTTTGGAATGAAAATAGAAAATCCTAAAAATTTGAAACCGCTTTCTAAAAACCCCAGCTTACTAAATCGACGATCGACAATGCATTATAAGAATATGAATGGCTAGAATAAAGGTGACTTTTTATTTGAATATTCTGAAAAATATAATTTCAAATCATAAATCGCACCTCTCGAAAAAATAATTGAAATGTATGCTTTTTATTTTGAATGACATACTGAACATTTCGGCGACTTCACAAGGAAATCGGCTGCTTATCCTATTTGTTAGAAGGCGGTCCAAGGGCAAAATAAAGAGAGAACAGCATTCATAAGATAAAGTGTTTTTCGCACATTCCCTCCTTTTCTCCGTTTTTCATTCATCACAGATTATTTGCAGCTATTCATTCATTTACAAAAATGTTTACGAAAGCAAAATGAAAAATATGCATCTTTGTCAATTGTCGACAGGATGTACGAAGCGATGAAATATTCGTAATAAAAATTTGAATATTCTTATTTATGAAGTCATTTATAATGAAAGGGATCACATTAATTTTTATATATGGAGGAAGGAGAACTTCTATAAATTTCGAATAAATTAGAGCAGTGCAGCAAACGAAAGATTTGCGGAAAATCTTCCAATACAATGCCGACTTTACAGAATTTTTCGATTTGTATTTATAAACAAGTTATAATAGGATTATAAAAAATAGACAGTCGACATTATAGAGAGGAAGAGCGGGAATGAAAAATAATCAATTATTTTACAATCATTCGTTGTCCCACAAAATAGCGGAAAAAATAACAAACCAAATTATGGCGGGGGAGCTGAAGCCCGGAGAAAAAATTATTGAATCCACTTACGCAGAAGAGTTTGGAACGAGCAGGGCGCCTATTCGAGAGTCGCTCTATTTGCTGGAAAATGAAGGGTTAATAGAGCGAATTCCTAGAAAAGGCGCTGTAGTGAAAGGCTATACGGAAGATGAAGTTTATGATCTTCTTGAAATGAGAATCGTATTGGAAAGCCTTGCGATGAAAAGAATTAAAGTCCGCGGGGTAAATGAAGAAATTCTTAAGAAAATGGGGCAATTGGTACAAAAGATGTCAGAGGTTGATGACGAAAAACAGTATGCCAATCTGAACCAAGAGTTTCATATGCTCATCATTGAAATGAGCAAAAGCGAAATTATTAAAGAAATGTATTGGAGATTAGGACGTCCTTTGCTCGTACTTCAAAGAATATCGTTTCTTGAAGAGGAGCATATAAAAAAGTCTTTGAAGGAACACCGCATTATTTTAGATTTGTTAAAGGAAAACCTGATCGATGAAGCGCTTGTTTTGCTTGAAAATCATAATCATAGCGTAATTAAAAGGGTCGAAAACAAAACGAAAAATAAACAATCGTACTAGCAGCAAAAAAGGGAAAACAACGAGCGCTGTAAATGTCTTGAAACGAACAGCATATACATGATTTTCGGGAGTTCATATGAAGGAGTGAAGCCCTTTTCATATAAGCTCCTTTTTTTATTTTTCAGCTTATTGACTGGGTCATAATCAAAACATGGTTTTCTCAGCAAACGCAAAATAAAAATTTGAAATTTTTAGAATTTTCATTGACTTTTATAACATGAGGGGATATCATGGTTGTAACAAGATGATTGTCGACAGTCGTCCATTTTCTAGGAAGAGCTTTTTTTGAATTCTGATGGTGTTGTTAAAAAATATGAAGACAAGAGATAGGTGATTTTTAATGAGGGTAACGATTAGTCAGGTCGAGGCGGATGGGAAAATTATACTTCAGGAAAGTGCCGGGCTTGCCATTGTAACGATCCAACGTCCACACCTAAAAAATGCTATAACATCGGGGATGTGGAGGGAGCTGGCGGAAATCGGAAGGCTGATTCCTGAAAACCCGAAAACACGAGTGGTGATCCTGCGCGGAAGCAAGGATCAATTTTGTTCAGGTTCTGATTTGAAAGAATTTAACCAAATGTCGATTAACGAAGCGCACGAAGCTTTCCGCTTAATGGAACAAGCCATTTCGGCGTTTGAAAAACTTCCGTTGCCAACCATTGCCGCTATAAATGGTCCGGCATTAGGTGCAGGATTTGTTCTATCTTTAGCGTGTGATCTTCGGGTTGGGACCTCTAAAGCTAAAATGGGAATCCCAGTCGGACGGCTGGGAATAACGTTAAACCAAATGTTTGTAAAACGGATTGCAGATCTGATCGGAGGGAGCCGGACGATGGATTTAGTTTATACAGGTCGACTGCTTGATGCTTCAGAATGCTGTCAATTGGGATTAGTTAATTACATGGTTCCGGATGATGAGGATGTGGATCATTTTACATTACGTTTGGCGAAAAAAGTTATGGAGCAGTCACCGGCGTCTCTTCTTGCTGTTAAAAGATCTGTCGCCTACAATAAACCGGCACTTTCATTTCCGTGGGATACAGGTACGGCGTCCAGTATTGACGCAAATGATTTTCCTGAAGGTGTTCGTTCCTTTGTAGAAAAAAGAAAACCGAATTTTAAAGGGAGAGGTTGACATGCTGCCACTTGCAGGAATTAAAATTATTGACTTAACAAGAATATTGAGCGGCCCTTTTTGCACAATGACATTAGCTGATTTAGGTGCCGAGGTGATAAAAATAGAAAGTCCGCAAGGGGATGATACAAGGCAATGGGGTCCTCCGTTCATTAAAAATGAAAGCGCGTACTTTCTCAGTGTCAACCGCAATAAGAAAAGTGTTGTTTTAAATTTAAAAGATCCAAAAGGAAAAGAAATTTTACTGAAAATGGTAGAAGAAGCGGATGTTGTTGTTGAAAACTTTCGACCCGGCACATTAAAAAAGCTCGGAATTGATTATGACATCTTAAAGCAGCATAACCGCAGAGTTATTCTTGCTTCGATTTCCGGCTTCGGTCAAACAGGACCGTATTCAAAAAAGCCTGGTTATGATGTCCTGGCTCAAGGAATGGGCGGGTTAATGTCCGTTACAGGCGAACCAGGCGGTACACCAGTTAAAGCTGGATATTCTTTGGCAGACATCGGCGCAGGCATGTGGGCCACAATCGGCATACTGTCAGCACTTTGGGAAAGAGAGCGTTCAGGTCAAGGACAATGGATCGATGTCTCCTTGCTCGACACGATGGTTTCTTGGCAAACGTACCTTGCCGGCAATTATTTTGCGACAAACAATGATCCAAAGCCGCTGGGAGGAGCTCATCCGAATATTGTGCCTTACCAGGTTTTTGAAGCTTCGGACGGCCACTTTATTCTTGCAGTAGGAAATGACAGCCTTTGGAATTCGTTGGTTGACGTATTGGATGTGGAAGCTCTTAGAGACCAGAAATTTAAAACGAATCCGGACCGGGTTCAAAATAGAGATGAACTGATTTCCATACTTGAAGAAATATTTAAAAGAAAAGCGAGAGACGAATGGGTTGACATATTGGAATCAGCGAAAATTCCATGCGGACCTGTTAATAAGCTTTCGGACATTTTAAATGATGCCCATATCAAGGAAAGGGAAATGGTCGTTGAAATGGAGCATCCTTCCCTCGGCATCTTAAAAATGCTTGGTGTACCTGTAAAATTATCGCGCACACCGGGCAGGATCAAAACGGTCCCTCCAGCTCAGGGGGAGCATAGTGAAACCGTTCTAAAGCAAATGGGCTACAGTGAAGAAGAGATAGAAACATTTATAAAAGAGGGGATTATTATCCCTCAACAAAAATGTGTGTAATTCGATAAAATTTAGTCGACAATCGACTAAAAATATTTTAATAATTTGCTAGTTTTTTCAAGTAAAAAAACTTCCTCTGTTTCATTGTGTATGATGCTCGATCCAAGGCCTATTTTTTTGAAATTCATGAATATTAATAACCCACATAACAATCGGAGTCCCGAAACAAACATTTGCTGTCATACGAACTGAATTTTCCTGTAAATAGACAGAATAGAGTTTCCGGTTTGCCGGATCCGGTCCGCCTTTAAGTGTTACGGGCATTTTCCTTCAGGTTGAAAGATTTTTAAGAAAGGGGTATTCACCCAATGCGCGTATTCGCTCTTGTTGGCCGCAGCGGCACGGGAAAAAGCACCAGCGCACTTTCTTTCGCACATAGTAAAAACATACCGGCAATGATTGATGATGGATTGTTAATTTATAAAGGGAGAAAAGCTGCAGGGAGTTCAGCGAAATATGAAAAGAACTATATAACCGCTATTAAACGGGCTGTCTTTTTTTATGAGGATCACCGAAAAGAAGTCCAAAATGCTATTAAAGCACTTGATATTCATTCGATTCTTATTATTGGTACGTCTACAAAAATGGTTGATCAAATTGCGGAAACATTGCAATTAGGAAAAATCACCAAATATTACAAAATTGAAGAAATTAGATCGTCAAAGGAAATCAACATGGCATTATATGTGAGAAAAACAGAGGGGAAACATATTATTCCGATTCCATATGTACAAGTCGAACAAAATATTTTAAAGAAGATCATTATGAAGGGAAAGAAAATTTTTTCTACCCAAAAAGAAGAGATTGGCGAAACAACGATTATAAGACCACGGTTTCATCAAGGAACCATCCACATTTCTGAACACGTTTTAAAACAAATCATTTCCCATGCCTGCACTTCGGTAGAAGCAGTAAAAAAATGCCATCGGATAGATATTGCATTAAACGAGCTGCCGAATATAAAAATCACCCTCACCATATTTTATCCATTGGATGAAGCGTTACCAGTCATCGCAGAAAAGATTCAACAAAAAGTTGCTGAAGATTTTTTAAAGTTTTTAAATATAGAGTTAAATAGCATTACTATTCATATCAGTAAATTGTCGATGGAACACTCTTATTCTGCATCGATGATCCGGACTGCGCGTTATGATTTTTGGGCTGATAAGTTATGCAAAATTAGGTAATCGTAGCTGAGCAAAGGGGTGCCATATGATCAAAAAGTCAGTCATTATTATAAAAATGGCAAATGTAAAAGAACGGATTATACAGTAAAAGGCATATTGAAAAAATAAATTCATATAGAGCAAGTATTATATTTTTAATGCTGACAGCACAAATGCAAATGCTCCAGATAAACCTAGCATCATTTTGAATTCAGGATGCTCCTGAAGCTTCTTTTTAATAGAGAGTAAGCCTATAATTAAAGAAGGTAAAGTAACCCCCCACCAAAATAAAGCCCATTCAATCGGCAGAAAACCTTCCATAATATGCATGGCGATGGCCTGTTCCGGGATAAAAACGAATAGAAATGATTGGGAGCTTCCTTTTCGGCCCAACAGCGATGAGTGTTGTTGGATTTATTGTTCTCTTTTTCCAATCATTATTTACACAAATTTATCTCTTGTTAATCCGCCATTTTCAAACATTTTTAGCTGATTGAAAACGCCAGTTTATTCATCGTGAAGAATACTCAAAGTTTTCAATAAATAGGGAAATATACAATTTAAAACAGATGATGTGTCTTGTACGATTCTTGGTTTTGCACTTTTTGTTATTTTGGAAAATGAAAAAAATTGACTTTGTCCTCAGGGACAGAAAGAATATAAAACGCCTCAAACTAATTCGTGGGCACAAATAAATCTTTGAGTATCTTCGGGACAGAAAGAATATAAACTCCTCAAACAGCAGGAAGCTAAATGGAAGCGACCTTTCACACTTATCATATGTAGCTGTTTATTTACTTTAAAAAGATTAGTAAAACCGGGCGTTCAATTTTCACGCCCGGTTTTCCTTAATGCCCTCCATGCCCGTGTCCGTCTTCCTGAGCAATTTCAAGCTTGTCATCTAGAATTCCTTGTGTTTGAAAGGAAATTTGTTTTTGATCTCCGATGATAAAACCATGATTGTAAGGACCTGTTGTCGGGTCATCTTGAAAGGTTGGCTTGATGCTTGCCAAGAAATCATATGTTTCTTGTTGAAGCTGTCCTTTGTTTAACCAAATCATCGGTGCATGTTTGCCGAGATGTGAAAACGGCGCGGCAGCTAAAGCAAGCTCTGGTGAATCTGTTGAAATAAAAGAAACACCATGGCCCGGTTCCGTTATACCCCATCCGAATTGAGTGTCTTTATCTTTAAATTTGGCAAATTCAATCGAAGTGGTTACAGGGTCATTTCCAGCTATTCGATGAACAGTCCCGTATTCTTTCAATTGATTTTCTACATCTTTAGAAATAACCTTCTCTGGTCCTAAAATATAAATGTTTGCTTTCTTGTTCCGTTTCTTAAGCGCATCTTTCGTTTCTTTAGGAAGCTCGTGTTCAGCAGCAAACAGTATAGGCTCAGGCATATGGGAAATCCAATTAACGGCTGGTATGGAATATAGTTTATGTTGATCCTCTGAAGAAACGATGATCACGCTTTCTGGATAGCCTTCGGATACTTCTGCATAAGCTTGATCGACATTTCTTGCGAATTCTGCGGGATTTTTTCCTTTGATCTGTTCTATTTTATAACCTGACAACTGGTTGATGACATTGTTTGAAACATCTCCTAACACAACAATTTGAGTGCCGTTCCGGTTCCCAGTCGGATTTAACCGTTTGATTTCACTCAACACTTTATCGGGAATGTTATCTTGATGAATCAGTAAGATCGGGCCGTTATTTGGATGATGGATTAAGTCAGCTCCGGCTAATGTTGTTTGCCATTGACCAACAGGCGACAGAATAACGGCTCCGGGTTGATTTTCTTTATGTGTGGCAGGCCAAATGGTTTGGGATACGTAAATGGATGCACGAATTGGATCGGCAACAGGAATTCTCGTTATATTTTTCGTGTTTTGAACAATTAAGCTTTCTTCAGCATTAGGATTAAATTGTGCGGGCGCTTTGGAAAAGTCTTGATTTTTTGTGCTCTGAGTGTCTTTTCCGTTATGATTGGCATGATCATTCATATTTTCGTGGTCCATTTTTTCATGATTCATGTCTTCCGTATGTTCTCCTGTATGGCCGTTGCTGCTTCCGTTGGAACATGATGCAGAAAAGAGCATGAAAGCTGTTAAAACGGTAAGAAAAATCAGCAGCTTACTATTTTTTTTCATTCTAATTCCTCCTCCTAACATTTTCTTTGCATCTGTTTTAACAAAAAAATGTGCAAAAATGATGGAGACGGTCCCTTTTTGATCCTGTAAATTTTTTTATGCGAAAATTATTTACTCGCCAAAAGGTGTGCCCGCATTTGGCATCCGCTCACTGTTTTAAAGTTCGGACGGGGGAGGACAGATAAGCGTTGGATGAAAATGATATAATGAAAAAATGAGAACAGAACGTTCGGTTAAAGGCGGCGAAGAGCTTTCCTTTTTGAAGAGAAAGCTAGTTGGCTGATAAGGAAGGGACAAAAAGTGAAAAAAATTTCGTTTAAATTAGGGCTGCTATTTTTCGTATTTGTTTTGGGAGTCGAAATCATTTTATTTGTCTCATTGTACATAACTTTGGTCAATTCAAGAATTGAGGAGGAGTTTGAGCATCTATTGGCGAGAGGGAATAACCATCGCGATGTGCTGGAAAAAAACTTTGACCATTCCACGCTGGAGCATGTGACGATGATGGAATCGGAAGCGGTGACGGATGTAGTGATTACAAATGAGAAAGGCAATATATTGTATTATTCCGATGACATATTGCCTTTTGCCAAAAAAATTGTAAATACAATGGACAGAACGATTCCGCATGACGGAATAATCGTGCAAAGAAATTGGCAAAAAGAGTCGCATATAGCGACAGTAAGCCCGATACGTATTGACGGCAAGATCAAAGGGTATGTCTATATGTTTCAAAATACCGATGCTATTCAAAAAATGATCTATAAGTTAAAGCATCATTTCGTTTTGGTTGGATTTCTTTCGGTATTTTTAACCATTTTGACGATCGCTTTTTTATCAAAAGTGATAACAAATCCCCTTATTCGTATGAAACAGGCAACCGAAAAATTGAGCAAAGGCGATTTTTCTGTTCGCTTGCAAGTGAAAGGGGAGGACGAATTGGCGGAGCTGGGGGAAGCGATTCAAACATTGGCGAGAGATTTGGAATATTTAAAAAAAGAAAGAAAAGAATTTCTTGCCAGCATTTCTCATGAGCTCCGAACCCCTCTTACATATGTAAAAGGGTATGCAGATATCGCAAGAAGGCCGAATCTAAAAGAAGAGGAGAGGAACCGCTATTTGGCCATTATTTATGAAGAAGCGGAGAATATGCAAAAGCTTGTAAAGGAACTGTTTGAATTAGCAAAGATGGATCAACATTCATTTCAAATCCATAAGGAACCGGCCAACTTGTGTGATTTCTTAAAGAAATTACATGACAAAATGCTACCTGCGTTTCATGAGAAAAACATGTCACTTATCTATAAATGTGAAAAAAACATTACCGTCCAAATTGACCAAAAGCGATTTGAGCAGGTGATGATCAATTTGTTGGACAATGCTTTAAAATATTCCGATGAAGGCTCAGTTGTATCGATTGAAGCAAGAGCGGAGAAAAACAGCATAGTGATCATTGTTTCAGACGATGGAATCGGAATTCCAGAGGAAGATTTGCATCATATTTTTGAACGATTTTACCGAGTGGATAAATCAAGATCAAGAACAAGCGGCGGTACTGGTCTCGGATTGGCCATTGTTAAGGAGATCGTCGAAGCGCACGGAGGAACGGTTTACGCCGCCAGTGAATACGGAAAAGGAACAAACGTTGTTATCACGCTGCCGGAGGTATAAGGATGTACACGATTTTGCTCGTTGATGATGAAAGAAAAATGTTGGACTTGCTGGAGCTTTATCTTTCCCCTCAAGGATATCATTGCGTCAAGTGCGAATCAGGACTATCAGCCATCCGATATTTAGAAAACAACAAAGCTGAACTTGTCCTGCTCGATATTATGATGGCGGAAATGGATGGCTGGGAAACCTGCCGGAAAATAAGAGAATTTTCAAACGTTCCTATTATAATGGTAACAGCAAGAGACCAAACATTCGACATTGTTAAAGGCCTCAAACTCGGTGCGGACGACTATATAACAAAACCGTTTGACGAAGCTGAACTGCTTGCTCGCATCGAAGCGGTGCTGCGTCGTTCCGCAGGAAAGCGTTCAATTATTGATGTTCAAGGATTGGTGTGGGATCAAGAAGAACATAAAGTCCATTTTCAAAACGAAGACATATTATTAACGCCGAAAGAATTCGATATTTTAGGGCTGCTTTTAAAGCACCCGAACAGAGCGTTCAGCAGGGAAGAAATCATTGTGTCCTTATGGGGATACGATGCCGAGACCGAAGAGCGAACCATCGACTCTCATGTAAAAAATATCCGCGAAAAACTGAGACAAGCCGGTTTTCCGATCGATCAATTCCTTCGCACTGTTTGGGGAGTAGGGTATAGATGGGGAAAATAGCTGTATTGCCGGATTAGCTTTTTTTAATGCTGATACGGCAAGAGTGCATACATCTTTTATATTTGTTAATAGGCAGATGAGAGCCAGCTTATGTCTGGCTCTTTTTTATGTTTTGGAACCAATTTACAGATCATCTGTCATTTGCTTTCCGACCTTTAGCAAGAATAATTTTGTTCGAACTGTAAAAAACTACCCACAAATAAATGAATTAAAAAAGGGGTAAGTTATATGGAGCGCTTTGAGGAATTGAACAAAAATTATATAAATGGTGAATGGGTCGAAGGATTAAGTGAAAGAAAATATGAAAATTTGAATCCATATGATGGAACTGTCATTCAAACGATTCAACTGGCGACTTCACAACAACTTGAACAGGCATTTTTAAACGCAAAGGAAGCTCAAAAAGAATGGGGAAAAACATCGTCAGAAGAACGAGAAGAAGTACTGCGGAAAACCGCGGAATTTTTTAAAAAAAATCGTGACGAAATTGTAAAAGTGATCTCCCGTGAAACAGGCGGAAGCTTCATAAAGGCTAACGTTGAACTTGACTTGACGGTAGGGCTTGTGGAAGAAGCTGTGAAAATGGCCAAAAAACTAGACGAAGTAAGGGAAATTGAAGCTGATGTAAAGGGGAAAGTGAATCGTGTTTATCGTCTTCCTTTAGGAGTTATAACATCCATCTCGCCTTTTAATTTTCCGATGAATTTATCCATTCGGACAATTGCTCCTGCTATTGCACTTGGAAACAGTGTCGTTCATAAACCGGATATTCAAACAGCCTTGACAGGAGGATCAATCATTGCGAGGGCATTTGAATATGCAGGACTGCCAAAAGGTGTTTTTCAATGTATTTTAACGGATATTGATGAAATTGGCGATGACATGCTCACTTCGCCGCATTCACAGCTTATCAGCTTTACTGGTTCAACGCCGGTTGGCAAGCATATTGGAAAAATTGCCGGCAGCATGCTGAAAAGGGTTGCCCTTGAACTAGGCGGAAATAACCCGTTCATTGTTTTGGCAGATGCAAATGTAGACCGTGCTGTTGATGCAGCTATTTTTGGAAAGTTTATACATCAAGGTCAAATTTGTATGATTGTGAACAGAATTATTGTTCATAAAAATAAATATGATGAGTTTGTACAAAAATTTGTGGAAAAAGCCAAATCGTTGCCATACGGAGATCCGGCTGACCCGAAAATAATTATTGGACCGCTTATAAACGAAACACAAATTGAAAAAGCTTTAAATATTATAGATGAAGCAAAAAAAGAAGGAGCGAAAATTGCATTGGAAGGGCAGCGAATCGGAAATATTTTAACTCCGACTGTATTTGTGGATGTTGATAACAACAGTAAACTGGCCCAAACTGAGTTATTTTCACCAATTGCTACGATCATTAAAGCGGAATCAGACGATCATGCCATTGAAATGGCGAATAATACAGAATATGGTTTAAGCTCTGCTATTTTTACAGAGGATTTAAGTGAAGGGGAACAATTAGGACTTCAAATTGAAAGCGGAATGACTCATATTAATGATCAAACAGTCAACGACAGCCCGACAATTCCGTTTGGCGGAACAAAGTCGAGCGGAATGGGTAGATTCGGAAATCCTTGGGTAGTAGAAGAATTTACGATGACAAAATGGATTTCGATTCAAAAAGAATATCGAAAATATCCTTTTTAACAACATGCCGGATCCACCAAGCAGCGTTGACTTTAAAAGTTAGTGCAGATGAGAAATGTAAATTAATGGATAGACAAAACAATTCATACGTATATCATTTTTTAGCTGGGCAAATTATAATGACGAAATAATAATCATGAAATGAAGATGGAGGAAATAAAATATGAAAGCAGTTACATATCAGGGAAAACAAATGGTTGCAGTAAAAAACGTTGACGATCCCATCATCTAAGATCCCGAGGACGTTATTGTCAAGATCACATCCACAGCCATTTGTGGCTCTGATTTGCATTTATACGAAGGAAATTTTCCACTACCCATCGGGTATGTAATTGGCCATGAACCGATCGGCATTGTGGAAGAAGTCGGACGTGAAGTAACGAAAGTCAAAAAAGGGGATCGAGTTGTAATTCCTTTTACCGTAGCTTGCGGTACTTGTTATTATTGCAAACATCATTTAGAAAGCCAATGTGACAATTCGAACCCTCACTATGATTCGGGAGGTTATTTCGGATATTCAGAAAAATTCGGCAACTACCCTGGAGGACAAGCAGATTTCCTTCGTGTTCCTTTTGGAAATTATACACCATTTGTCATCCCGGAGGATTGTGATTTAGAAGATGAAAAATTGCTGTTTTTGTCCGATGTATTGCCTACAGCCTATTGGAGCGTCGAAAATGCCGGAGTAAAAAAAGGAGACACAGTCATTGTATTAGGATGTGGACCAGTTGGCCTTATGGCGCAAAAATTTGCTTGGATGAAAGGTGCAGAAAGGGTGATTGCGGTTGATTATATCGGCTACAGGCTGAATCATGCAAAAAAAATAAACAAAACAGAGGTGTTTGATTTTACAGCTTACGATGACATGGGCGAGATACTGAAAGAAACAACGAATGGAGGAGCAGATGTTGTGATAGACTGCGTTGGAATGGATGGAAAAAAGTCGCCTCTAGAGTACATTGAACAGAAATTGAAATTGCAAGGAGGTACTATAGGCCCAATACAAATTGCTACGAAAGCGGTCAAAAAAGGAGGGACCGTACAAATAACGGGTGTTTATGGCGGTCTGTATAATTTGTTTCCATTAGGACCATTTTTCAGCAGGAACATTACTTTGAAAATGGGCCAAGCCCCTGCGCGGGGTTATATGCAGGAGCTTTTTGAAAAAATTAAAAATGAAGAGTTTGATCCGACCGACATTATTACACATACCCTCCCATTAGAGGAAGCAGCTCACGGTTATAAAATATTTCATAACAAACAAGATGATTGCATTAAAGTAGTTTTAAAACCTTGAATTTGAAAAGAACTGGGAAAAATGTTTGAATTCCAGCTCATCACATTTGGCTGCAACTTTTTTTGGGTCATATTGCCATCTAGCCTCTTCTAAACTGCAGCTGATCGTCAAATTGCATTTATTTGCAGCTAAGCTTTTCGATAAATGCAACATGTTTACATTTTGTTGAATTTTCGTTTGAATTCCTTTTGTCAATTGGTCGATATTTTGCAAAATTTAATCGGTGGAACCGTTTTTTCCATAAAAATTATTGTGATCAAATATTTGATCCCTTTTTTAAAATTGCCACCCGGATTCCATCATCAACGAGCTGCAAAAGATCTTGGTCAACCTGTAAAAATGATGATCTCATGTGTAGGGGCATAAAGATGCGCTAAAGTGCCAATGCAATCATCAGCTACGTTTTGGTTAAATGATTCTTTTGTTAATCCATATGAATCGATATAATGATTCCATATCATGTATTGAACAGGAGAGGGAAAAAATCGTTTATGAAAAGGTACATTCATACGAAAGCAAAATAGGCGAAAAAATAGAAAGAAGGATGAAGGTGCATGAACGTTTTTGAAGCTATACAGAAAAGACGTGAAATGACAAAGTTTCTAGATCAGCCTATACCAAATGAACGGTTGGAGCAAATTTTAGAAGCAGCTTATTTAGCCCCTTCTGGGAACAATCTGCCTTCCAGGGAGTTTATACTTATAACAAATCGTGAAAAGCTTGATGAATTGGCAAACGCCACGCCTTTTGTTTCTTGGTTGAAAGAGGCGAAAGCGGCCATAGCCGTTACAGGCTGCCCGGAAGTGAGCAAATATTGGCTGCAGGACGCCTCGATCGCATGCGGTTTTATATGGCTGACTGCAACTGAATTAGGTTTAGGGGCTGCTTTTGGTGCGATATATCACTCACAGGATCAAGCAGAATCAAAAAAACGGGAAGACTTTGTCCGGACAGCCTTAAACATTCCATCAGACCGCCGCGTAGTTGCAATATTAGGTTTAGGTTATCCTGAAAAGGAACCGCCCGCAAAAGAAATGGTTCGGAAGGAATCTATTATTCATTATGAACGGTTTCAAACGTAATTACGTTTGCGGAAATTTTGAAAAACCTTTTTCCAAGCAACATATGTAAGGAAAAAGGTTATACGAGTGTCATAGCATTTTATGGAATTTTTTGAAAATCGAGCTTTTCCATAAACTCGACAAACGCTTTCACAAATTTCAGTTGGATCGATTCCTTGTGATAAAACATCCAAGTTTTTCTTAAAATGGGCTTCCCATTTTTCGATTTCAGATCGATTTTATAAATATCGTCGGCATCATCTAAAATCAAGCTTGGCAAAATAGCGTAACCTAATCCGTTCAACACCATTTTTTTGCACGTATCTGCTTTATCGACTTCGATGCTGATCAATGGTGGTTGGGAGTAATTCTCAAACCACCAATTGTCCACTGCCGTTTTTAGCAAGGGATCCATCCGGTAATCAATTCTCGGCAAATTTGGAAGCTCCCGGAGATCTATTTTGTCTTTAGAAGCAATACAAATGGATTCCTCAAATAGTAATCGTTTTTGATCGTTCCAGCTGTAAGCTCCTTTTACGAAAGCGACATGGACTTCGTGGCTGTGGATCAAATGGGCTATCTCGCTGCTCGAGCCTGTCAGGACCTTAAATTCAATGTCGGGATACTCGTTTTTAAAAAGCTTTAAAAGACCGGGGAGTTTATAATCTGTAAAGTAATTGGAAACCCCTAATCTTAATGTGCCGGTTACTCGGTTCTCCATGTTCACAACATTTTCTTTTATTTTTTGTATTTTCAGCAGCATTTGATTCGCACATTTCGCTAAATATTCTCCTTGCGGGGTAAATTCAACTCCCCGCCTTCCTCGATGAACAATCTGTACACCGAATTCCTTTTCAATTTGCTGAAGCCGGTTTGTTAAAGCTGGTTGAGAAATATATAAATTTTTTGCAGCTTTTGTAATGTTTTTTTCGTTGTAGAGAACTTTCAAAATAAGCCAGTCTCGATCATCCATCGTCATCACCTCTCTTTTTCCATCAATAATTTTTATAATCATGCATAGATTATTGATATTTTATTTATATCTAAAAAAAGTATACAATATGTTTGTAGCAAGTTCGAATGCCGCAAGATATTTTGTTTAGAAAGAAGGATTGAAATGATACGAACGAAAGGTTTCTTGCGCAATGTTTCGTTTATTTTATTCAGCAGTATTGGAGGATTGCTTTTATCTCTAACAGGCCTTTCCATTGGCTGGATGCTCGGAACATTGGTGATGGCAGGGGCTTTTTCATTTTGGAGCCATACCAATTCAACATCGTCCGATGACAAGTATGTTTTGCCCCGATTTTGGATGAATGCTGGGCAATTTATTTTGGCGATTGAATTAGGGCAAAAAATCAATTTAACGGTTATAGATATTTTTAGAGATCATTGGATGTCCATCATGACAATGCTTCTCTTGTCCATTGTTTTCTCGCTGCTGTCTGGACTCGTTTTGTGGAAGTTCAGTCATACAGATTTATTGACTAGTTTGTTCGGAACGGTGCCCGGGGGCTTGTCTGTTATACCAGGCATAGCAGAAGAAGTCGGGGGCAACATTGGTGTCGTCAGCATTATACAAACGATGCGGGTATTTTTAGTAGTGCTTGTGATCCCGTTTCTTGTTTCTTCATTTGCGGTCCATTCTGAGAAGCTTGAAGTTTCGAACAACCAATCAGCGTTCATTTTTCCTAGCTTGGAAATGGACGAAATGATTTGGACGGCAGTATTGGCACTAGGGGCATTGGCAGGGTATTACATTGGAAAGCGGCTGAAGTTCCCTGCACCTTGGCTCGTTGGCGGAATGCTTGGTGCTGCTAGTATTCAAGCAGCCGGCTCATCATTTGCAGGCCACAACTTGACTCCATGGTGGCCGAACATTTTGATCATAGCGGCGCAAGTTTTCATCGCTGCAAGCATCGGCTCGAAATTTCATAAAAAGATGTTTACAGGGCTAGGGAAAACAATGGCGGTTGCTTTATTCAGCACGATTGGTTTAATTCTTTCCTTGTTTATTTGCGCTTTTATTGTTTCAAAGCTGACTGGAATAACCTTTGTCACAGCAGTTCTTGCATTTGCGCCGGGCGGTATTACGGAGATGGCTACAACAGCCGCTGTACTTCATGAAGATTCAACATTTGTTGTGGTCGTTCAAGTACTGCGCATTGTGTTAGTATGCATCGCAGTACCTCCATTGATCAAACTGCTCCATCAAAGAAGATTGCGCAATAGAGCACATTCGCATGCAGCAAGAAATATTTGATTGACATTAGGAACTTAAGACATGAAGCTTTTCAAGACTGACAGCTTCAAGTAAAATGGTAAGCGATGAATCTAATAGAAAGAGTGGTTGAGATGAAATATTTTGTCGTATTATTGCCGATGAAAGATGAAGAAAAAAGCAAAGCGTTTCGGAATGATCACTTGAATTATTTAGAGCAGAAAGGAAAAGAAGGAAAAATATTTGCAAAAGGCAGATTTACCGACGGCACAGGCGGTATGGTGATTTATCGCGCCGGCTCTTTTGAAGAGGCCGAAAAGCTTGCGAAAGAAGATCCATATGTTGTGACTGGCGCTAGAGGGTATGAGATTCACGAATGGGAAATGGTCAGCGACGCAGTGCTCCCAAATTAAGATTTTGATAGGAAAGCCGTTGTAGAATGATAGAACATTTGCATCGGTGCTGTCCGTTAGTCTCTAAAATAAATCCCTTAGAGAAAAAGAGCTGTTTTTCTCTAAGGGCTTTTGTATGTTTACGATTTTTCTCAAAAAAACAGTTCGCAGATGCCGGCTGCTTTCAATATGCTGTGGGCTGAAGGCACAATTCTGATAACATTTATATGCAAAAAACAATCATCAGAATTTTCTTGACTTATTTGTTATTATTATCGATAATGATAATAATAACATAAATAAAGGAGAAATTAACATGATTGAACAATTTATCAGCTTTCAAAGCTGCGGATATGAGTTAAAAGGAACGTTATCCGTGTTACAGAACAGCCAAAAAAAGCCGGCTATTCTCATTCTTTCCGGTTCTGGTCCGTTGAATCGCGACGGCAATGATGCAAAAGGAAAATTCCAGTTGAATATATATAAGCAATTGGCATCATTTCTTACTTCTTTAGGATTTATCGTGTTGCGATATGATAAAAGGGGAGTTGGTGAAAGCGGCGGTGATTATTTATCTGCAGGAATGTGGGATTTCGTCCGGGATGCAGCTAGCGCTGTACAATTTTTAAAACAACATCCGCTTGTTGATGAAAATCGGATCATTGCCTTGGGGCACAGTGAAGGAACAACATTGGCAGTTGCTTTAAACACCTTGGAGAAAATGGATGGGCTCATTCTTCTCTCAGGGGCAGGGGAGAGGCTGGAAGAAGCTTTAACAAGACAGAGAAAGCTTGTGTATGAAGCTTTAAGCAATGTAACAGGTTTAAAAGGAAAAATGATCCGCATGTTTAACATCGAGCAAAAAAACGAAAAAAAGGCGAATGCCCTTTTTGAAAAAATCATGCAATCTGATCAAGATGTGATCAAAGTTGGTTTTCAAAAAATAAATGCTAAATGGTTTCGGGAGCATTTGCAATACGATGTGCTCGAAGATTTAAAAAAAATAGAATGCCCTGTTTTGGCCATTACCGGTGACAAGGACGTTCAAGCTGATCCGGAAAAGCTCAACCGCCTTCCCGCTATAGTGAAAGGGGAGTTGGAATATTATATGATTCAAAATATGGATCATTTATTGAAAAAACAAGAAGATGAGATTAATATGTTGAAAATGAAAAATAATTATATCAAAAATGCGGATCAACCGCTTCACGAAGAGCTTTGCGACCATTTGCAAAAATGGTTGAACAAACGGTACAATGAGGTGTTTTCATGATTGAATCAAAAGCTGCTTTAATCTTGCATCCGGTACGGATTCGGATCATTCAAACATTGATCGGAAAACGCTTGACTGTGCAGGAAATAATGGAGTTTCTGCCGGAAGTTCCGCAAGCATCCTTGTACAGACATTTAAAAAAACTTGAAGAAGCAAAGCTGATTGAAATCGTTGAGAAAAGAAAGATAAGGGGAACAATAGAAAAAGTTTATGCCTTGCCGGATGAAACGATTGGGCTCGAAGACAGCGATTTGCAGCATATAAGCAGAGATGAACATTTGAACATATTTATGAGATTTATCGCCAATATTTTAGCGGATTATGAGAGATATTTACGACAAGAACAAATCGATCTCCTAAAAGATGGGGTGGGATTTCGGCAGGTTCGCTTTTATGCAAGCGACGAAGAGTTTTTTCAATTTGCTCAAACTGTCAACCGGGCGATGAAAAAGCTAATGGAAAACCAGCCTGCTCCTAACCGAAAAAAAAGAATTTTTACATCTATCATCATGCCGGAAGCAGAAGAAAAATTAAAATAGTGCAGTCTTTTTTATCCGCTTTGATTGAAAATGAAAAGCTAATCAATATGGATCAAAACAGGAGGATTATGTTCTGAACGAGCTATAACTAGAAAAATTGGGGAAGCGATCTGATTGTTGCTTCGGAATTGTCATGGGGCTGTCCAGAAAGTCAAAATCCACTGAAAACGAAACATCATAAGCATTGATATATCAACGGATCAACGTTTCAAAACATTAAAGGAGCGTCTATAAGCCGGAAAATCGACTTATTAGACTGCCCCATAAAGTTTCAAAATTAATGCATGTGGAGGAATTTATGTGGCGAGCTGGAAGAAAGTTCGGCTTGGTGATATTGTTCAAATAAATCCTGAATCATTAACGAAACAATTTCCCTTTCAAATGATCGATTACATCGATATTTCGTCTGTTGGAACAGGCGAACTGAGGGAGACATCGCAATATTTGATTCATGAAGCGCCCAGCAGAGCAAAAAGGCTGGTTCGAGCAGGCGATACAATTCTTTCGACCGTCCGTCCGAATCGAAGATCCTTTTTGTTTTTAAAAAATCCGAAAGAAAATCAAGTTGTATCGACCGGTTTTGCGGTTCTTCGGCCTACGGAGCATATTCATCCGAGGTATGTGTATTACCTTATTTCCAATCAATCTTTTACAGATTATTTAGTTTCTCAGGAACAGGGAGCTGCGTATCCGGCTGTCAGCATGGATTCTATTAAAAATGCGCTCGTATTGCTGCCGGACATGCGGACGCAAGAGAAGATTGCGGACATATTAGGAACAATTGATGATAAAATTGAACTGAATATCAAGATAAATAAAACGATCGATGAAACGATCATGACACTTTACAAATACTGGTTCATAGAGTTTGGGCCTTTTAAAGATAGAGGGTTCGAAATTTCTGAATTGGGAATGATTCCGAAAGGATGGAAGGCAGGAACATTAGGTGAAGTTATAGAATTACAAAATGGATATGCTTTTAAAAGCAAGGAATGGAAATGTGAAGGCATACCAGTAATAAAAATAAAAAATATTGTCCCGCCTTTCATCAACAAAGAAGATGCAGCATATGTAGATCCATCTTTATTCCATCGATTAGATCGTTTCAAAATTACACAAGGAGATCTTCTCATTGGGCTAACAGGCGCTGAAATCGGGAAATGCGGCATTTACTATTTTGAAGAACCCGCATTATTAAATCAACGTGTCGGCAAATTTTATTCTAGCGTGCACGAAATGAACACATTGCCATTTGTCTATGCCATAACTAAATTGCCGGATTTCCGCCAAAAAATTTTAGATCGGTCTACTGGATCTGCACAGCCGAATGTCAGCGCGGATGAGATAAAAAAAATGAAAATTGTGCTTCCGCCGGATGATATTTTAAAAAAATTTATACGTTTCACCAGCAATTATTATGCGATGATGATACATAATGCCAATGAAAATGACCGGCTCAAAAAATTGCAAAACGCTTTGCTGCCCCGGCTTTTATCAGGGGAGATGGATGTATTAGATGCTGAAAAGCATGTTGCTAACATGCTGTAAAATGATAAATAAGTTCCAAAAGAGGGGGATTGTCCCCCCCTTTTTGGAATACTGCTACTTATCTTTCCAGTTCAATAGGAGATCCAGCATGTTTAGTATGAATTTTTGATCTTCAACCGGCCTTGCCTGAAGTTTTGTAATAATTTGCGACAAAGTATAATCTGGTTTTTTTGAATTTGGTTGAATAGATTTAAATAATTCCTCTAAAGAAACCTCAAGCGCCGTTGCGATTTTGTTAATACTTTCCAATGTTGCGTTTTTTTCACCTCTTTCTAATTGTCCAATATAAGTAGCATGTAGATTTGCTATATCTGCTAATTCTTCTTGACTCCACCCTTTCTGCTTGCGAAAATTTCGGATTCTTTCTCCGATTATTTGCTGTATTTTAGTCATGAACCGTCACTCCTTGGGGATAATAGTGATTCCTTTTTACAATCTACTATGAGAGTTAAGCCCCCAAGAGACTATTGATATTAAAAGTATTAAAATATATACTAAAAATATGAAATATAACATATGACATTATCCGGAATAGGTCTATAGATAGACGTCTAGGAGGTTCTTCCATTGGTTAAATGGGAAATTAGAAGGATAAAAGAAATTATAGATAACAAGTCATTTTGTCATTTTTTTCAACCTATTTATGAATTAAAAGAATCAAAAATATATGGATACGAAGCTTTGCTTCGCTGCAAATATTTTTCCGATCCGGAAATTTTGTTTCAAATCGCCCGTGAATGCGGTTTTTTATATGAACTGGATACTTGCTCCATTCACAATGCAATAACATCGATGGGAGACCTGCAGCAAAAGCTGTTTATTAACGTATTTCCATCGACGATTGTTCATCATTCTTTTACCCAATTTATAAAAAAAATAAACCTTTTTTTTCAGTCGACCGAAAAAGTAGTTTTTGAAATAAATGAAAGTGAAAAAATCGAAAATATTGAATTGCTGAAAAAAAATATTCAATTTTTAAAAGATGAAGGGTATAAAGTTGCCGTTGATGATTTCGGAAAAGGTGAAATATCTTTAGAAACCATTGTCGATTTAAACCCGCATTATATTAAAGTCGATCGTTCTTTAGGCCAAAATTTATATAATTCGGGCAAAAATCAAGATGTTATTAAAAAGCTTTTATTTCTTTGCGAACGTACCAATATGAAGCTAGTTTTAGAAGGAATTGAGAAAAAAGAAGATTTAGACACGGCTAAAGCATTGGGGGTTCATTACGCTCAAGGATACTTGTTAGGCGAGCCGAAGCCGATGAGGGAAAATACAAAAAAATAATTGCTGCTTATTCATAGTAAATGAATTAGAAAAATAAATTTTATCGGATCGAACATATAGACTATTTTCAGATTATTTTTGCTTCATTGACGTAAAAGAACCGCACTAAATGAACGATAAAATTAATGAAAACGCTTAAATAAAGGATTATCGGTTCATTATATTTTTGACCATATACGTTCGATGTTAGCTAAAAAAATACATATTTGACAATAAATGGGTTCATCACCAAAAGATGTACTTGATTTTTACGTTAAAATGTGATAGAGGTCTCTAGACGGACACGCAAAGTAAAACGCTGGATATTTCGATACCCATATCCTCGCCTTTTGATCAATTTTATTTTGTTGTTGATTCCTTCCATTGGACCATTTGAGTAAGAAAAAACGATGCAAGAAAGCACTGCGTCTCTTCGGGTGATGAGTGCCTTGGCAATACTGCGTACGGCGGCACAGTCGCTAAAAAGGTACCGGTCAAACCATTGGGTCAAACGAGTTTCGGCTTGCTTTCTTGTTTGGCTTTTGGATACGTAACGGAAATGTTGAAGTGCTTGATAGACATCACGTAAATAAGCACTTTCTTGGCACCATTGTCGAACTTCCTGTCTCTCTTCTTCTGTTAATTTTTCTGGACGTTGGCTTAACAATCGGCACACGCGGCGAACGCTTCCATGTTTGGTTCCGCCTTTGGCAAGGTATTTGCGACAACGTTCCAGTGCATCGGTGAATAACTGAATCACATGGAAGTGGTCAAGAACATGGATGGCTTTTGGACATACCTTTTCAATGGCTTTTCTCATGGCAGGAGCCAAGTCGCTGACAACATACTTCACTTTGGAGGCGACGGGTTGAAGCGCCTCCACAATGGCTTCTTCATTTTTTCCAGAAGCAATGGAAAGGACATTCCGAGTCTGTGTGTCCATCACCGCTACTCCGTAATCATGTCCCTTTCGGAAAGCGAATTCATCCACACATACTACTGTAGGATTCGATGTTGGTAAAAGAGCCGGGGCATATTGATAAAACCAGCGTTCTACTGTCGTATAGGCGAGTTGTAACAAGCGAGCGACTTCTTGAATCGTTTTTCCGATGCATAACTGGGCGACCCAATGTTGAAACGATTCCGTCGCGATACTGTGAGACGGAAGTCCCGGATAAGAAACGGTGAACGTCAGAAAACAGGCTTGGCAACGCCGTCTTTCTATGGGAAGTTCAATCCAAAATAAACCGACCGTATTTGTATAGCCATGAATCCATTGTTTTCGTTTCGATGATATTTTGGTTGTCCGTCCGAAGCAAGTCGGGCAGATCGGACAATGAGGAGGGAGGGAAAGTTCAAAAATCCATCGTTCTCCCTCTTTTCGTTCTCCATGAATAAGAAAGCCTGGTAAAGTGATCAAATCTTTGATAAACTGAGATTGCATGCGAAATTTCCTCCATGGTTGATGGTTTGGTCACCTTTACCATACAGGAAATTTCGCATTTTTTGTACCCTTGATCAGAAAACAACCTGATTGTCAAGTACATTTTGTGGTGAAGAGCCAATAAATGATTAACTCAGCTTTCGCAGTCCAAAATCTTGTTTAAATGCTTGATGTAAATGGTTTTGGGAAGTACAAAATTATCATTTGACATTTTTTAAAACATAAAGAAAGACACCTATTCTTTTGGTAAAATATTGGTGACGAAACCAAATCCAAAAGAAAGGTGTCACCACTATGATAACGAATAAAGACTACTTTGCGCAATTACCAAAAGAAATTAAACAAGGATTTTCCGAATTAAATATTGGATATCATTTAAGAAAAGCGAATATTACGAAACTTTCCGGGTATTCTTGTCTTACTGTTTTCAAACTGATTTTTCTTTTAGTCTTCCAATATAAGAACTGGTTTCGTGCTTTTATGAGTAAACGATCTCAGGATCTGCCCGGAAAGGATACAGTCTATCGCTTTTTAAATACACCAACCTATCATTGGAGAAAGTTTCTGCTTTCATTAAGCAGTGAAATGATCCGTCTGCTTCAACCATTAACTTCAAAAGATCGTGTCACAGCTT
The DNA here is from genome assembly GCF_037963755.1 of Aeribacillus sp. FSL W8-0870. Lineage (NCBI taxonomy): Bacteria > Bacillati > Bacillota > Bacilli > Caryophanales > Bacillaceae > Aeribacillus > Aeribacillus sp. FSL W8-0870. The sequence continues at coordinate 2,233,074 of NZ_CP150165.1, read as the reverse complement.
TTGTGATTGATGATTCTGTCTTTTCAAGAAACCGTAGTAAGTCGGTTGAACTGTTGGCTAAGGTTTTTGATCACTCTACCCATCAGTACTTGAAAGGGTTTCAAATGCTTACCCTTGGCTGGACCGATAGTTTTACTTTTATTCCCGTTGATTTTGCTCTTCTAAGTTCACCGAAAAAGGAAAATCGCCTGCAAGAAATCAATACCAATATTGATAAACGAACATCTGGCTATAAGCGTCGCCAGGAAGCTCTGAAATCAAAACCGGACGTGGCTTCAGCTTTACTTGATCACGCGCTTGAAAAAGGGATTGTAGCTGACTATGTTCTCATGGATTCCTGGTTTACACAAGCGCCTTTAATTGAGAAGATTACGAACAAAGGGTTATTTGTCATTGGCATGGTGAAGCAATTAAAGCAGCGATACGTTTACAATGGTGAACGTTTCACACTGAATCAACTTTACAAATTGGCAAAACCTCACATGGGTAAAAAAGACATTCTCGGATCCGTTTATGCTACTTTAGACAATGGAATTCCAGTAAAAATTCTATTTGTACGAAACCGTAATAAACGGAGCGAATGGCTTGCCATTCTCAGCACAGATACAACATTAGAAAATGAAGAGATCATTCGTATTTACGGCATGCGTTGGGACATTGAAGTCTTCTTCAAATGCAATAAATCCCTTTTAAATTTAGAGAAAGAATTCCAGGGACGTTCCTACGACATGTTAATTAGCCATACAACCATTGTTTTTACACGATATATTCTCATTGCTTGGCAAATGCGAAAAGAGGAGGATCCTAAGACGATTGGCAACCTTTTTTACATCCTTTGCGAAGATGTAAAAGACATAGATTTTATTACTGCCCTTCAATCACTTATTGACCTTTTCCAAACTTTGGCGGAAGCCGAGGTTTCTTTGAACATGGACATCTTTAAAAATCAAATGAATAAATGGTTGGCCACTATACCTAATTATATCAAGCAATGCTTAAATATTTCTGTGTGCGAAAGTTGAGTGATTAATTAACTAAAAAAAGTATGTTTAGAGGCCGATAATTAAAATGTCAAGCAACCAATTTCGGATTTGGGGAGTGAAAATGGATGGAAATGAGTTCGTAACGCTTTTCTAAGAGGAAAGAACTAAGTCTTTAAAAAAATTATGGCATAACAAAGGGGTAATGATTTTCATGAAAAAGAAATTTCAATTCACGATACGTATGAAGCTAATGACCATTTCATTTCTATTATTAACGATTCCGTTAGTCATTTTAGGCTTGTTAAGCTATCAGAAAACAACTTCCAGTATAAACAAGCTGGGGGAAAAGAACTTAAAAAATAGCGTCGAAATGACCATTGAGTTAATCGATGCGTTAAATAAAGAGGTTGAAAAGGGAACATTGTCTTTAGAAGAAGCGCAGGAACAGGTAAAAGTTGCGATATTGGGGGAAAAGAATGCTGACGGCAAACGGTCAATTAATAAAAATTTTGATTTAGGCGAAAACGGATACATGTATATTATCGATCAAAAAGGAACTCTTATTGCACATCCAGTTATAGAAGGCAGACAAGGCTGGAATGACGAAGATTCCAAAGGCGTAAAATTCAATCAAAAAATGATTAAAACCGGAAATGAAGGTGGCGGTTTAACTTATTACGAATGGGCTTTGCCTGACAACGAAAATCGAATTGAAAAAAAAGTCGCCTATTCAAAAACTGATCCTCATTGGGGATGGGTTGTATGTGCGGGCACGTATTTAATGGATTTCAATCAGCCGGCTAATGATCTTCTCGTTTTTTTAATGATTGTCATTGGCGCAACGATTGTGATTGGATTTTTCATCGTATGGCTGTTTTCAAACAGCATTTCCAAACCAATACACGCCGTATCTGAGCGCATGCATTTGCTGGCTAATGGAGATTTAACACAAGGTGAAATAAAAATCCGTTCGAAAGATGAAACACAAAATCTGGCACATGCCATAAATCAGCTGCAAAATAAACTGAAAGAAATGATTACAAACATTTCGAATGCTTCTGAAGTACTGACAAGCCACAGCGAGGAGATGACCCACTCTGCAAATGAAGTGAAGGCCGGATCAGAGCAGGTTTCAACAACCATGCAGGAATTGGCATCAGGCGCTGAAACGCAAGCAAGCAGCGCGAGCGACATGGCAGCAAAGATGGAGGTATTTGTCGAAAAAGTTCAAGATGCCAGCGAAAAAGGGGAGCATATTGAATCAGTCTCCAGAGAGGTGCTTGAAATTGCCGGCAAAGGAAATAAACTAATGATGTCTTCTACCGAACAAATGTCGAAAATTGACGAAATTTTTCAACAATCTGTTGATAAAGTGCTCGGTTTAAACGGACATTTGCAAAAAATTACAAAACTCGTATCAGTCATACAAGGAATTGCGGACCAAACGAATCTTCTAGCATTAAACGCAGCGATTGAAGCGGCAAGAGCAGGCGAAAACGGAAAAGGCTTTGCAGTAGTTGCAGATGAAGTAAGAAAGCTCGCTGAACAAGTTTCCGTCTCAATCTCAGACATAACAAGCATTGTCGACAATATCCAAAATGAATCAAAGAATGTAGTTGATGCTTTAAAGAGCGGCTATCAGGAGGTTGAACAAGGAACAGAGCAAATTAAAAATACAGGCGCAACATTTCAAACGATCAACAAAGCTGTTACGGACATGGTTCATCATATTCAAACAATTGCGAACAACTTGACGGAAATCGCTTCCAACAGCCGGGAAATGAACCGTTCCATCGAGGAAATAGCCTCGATCTCCGAGCAATCAGCAGCAGGTATTGAGCAAACCTCTGCGGCAGCCGAACAAACAAGCAGTTCTATGGAAGAAGTGGCGAACAGCTCCGAACAACTAGCGAAGCTAGCCGAAGAGCTGAATGAATTTGTACGGCAATTTAAGCTTTAGAAAATAGAAGAATGTGTTTGATTTTTTTGATATCAGAAGATGTATTTGGGTGGGGATAAATGTCCTCACCTTAAACTTTTGAGCGATACATAGACCAGCTCCCTGCAAAAAGGGGGATAAATGTTCAGTATTGCTGGCATTTAGAGGGGGAAGACAACTTGCATAAATGTCAGATCAAATACAGACCTTTCTTTATTAGAAAGGAGATCAGTCGTAAAAGCATACATTTGATTAGAGATTAGTTCTTAGTGTGCACGAATTGCACAGTCTTTTTGAAAAAACTTTTGTCTTATTGCTCAAATTCCCAATATTCCACATCACATTTTCTCCATTTAAACCGCCTTTTTGCTGCGTGAACGATAAATCTATTATAATCATATGTAGAAGTGGAAATAAAGAGAGAAGATTCTCCTCATACAAGCTCATGCAAACTTTCAAGCAAGGCAAATCGTTTTATTGAAACATCTTTTGGTTTGACAGCAAAAAAACTTCTAAAAGTTTTGCGCCAGTTTAAGAAATGGTTCATTGAGAGAACGATTGTTTTAACACGAGTTAGTTTTGAGGTATTTTAAATAAGTTCAAATCTTTTCGAGAAAACGATCACTTTAACTTGAATTAGCTTGCTGATGAGGAGGTTTTTTCAATCAGCTTGTTTCATGCGAAAATGGTTCACTAAGGAAGGATGATTTCATGATCATAGATGATTTTGACGTGTTTTTATTTGACCTAGACGGAGTGATTTACATAGGAGAAAATCCGCTTCCTGGGGCAGTTGAATCTTTGCGGCGCTTGCGTCAAGAAAAGAAAATGATTCGGTTTCTTACAAATGATCCTTGTACTACGAGAGAAAAAATTGCCGGACGGCTCAAGCGAATGGAGATTACAGCAAGTCCAGAGGAAATCATTACATCCGCTTGGTTGACAGCTCAATATTTGCGAAAACAAAATATTCGCAGTGCCTACGTGCTGGGGGACGATCATTTACAGCACGAGTGCAGTCAAGCAGGAGTAATGGTTGTAAAGGGTGAAGAGGAGGCAGAAGCCGTTGTTGTCGGCTGGAGCGGAAATGTATCTTTGTACGATATTCAGGAAGCGGTAAAACAAATACATAATGGTGCGAAGTTTATTGCAACGAATGCCGATATGAGTTTCCCTACTTCGAAAGGTCCTTTGCCTGCAACAGGAGCTGTTGCTGAAATGATACGAGCATCAACCGGGAAAAAACCGTACATTGTCGGCAAACCGAATCCATTTATGTTCCAGAAAGCGATTGAATCGATTTCGTCTAAAGCAAAAGTGGTTATGATCGGCGATAACCCGTTAACTGATATATTAGGTGCTCATCAAGCAGGGATTCAAGCGATTTTAATTTCCAACGGGAAGAATGCACCGTTTCCATCTCCCGGGGATTACCGCAATCCGGATGCGGTGATCGGAAATTTGCAGTCTTTATTTGATGATCGTGTCAAAATTAAACAATGGAATACGCGTGATTTTGCATGGCCGGAGCGGATCGAAGCAGGAGTGGCGGGAATTATTTTTAACGAACAGCAGCAAGTTCTCCTATTAAAACGGTCGGATAACGGACTATGGGGCATTCCATCAGGGCATGTAGAGCCGGGAGAAAAGGTGGAAGAAGCAATTATAAGAGAAATTTATGAAGAAACAGGTCTTGAAGTGGAGGTAACCCGGTTGATCGGCATTTACTCAGATCCGGATTCACAAATTTTTTTATACCCAAATGGCGAAATCAGCCACTTTATTACAACCTGCTTTGAGTGCAAAATCATTGGAGGGACGCTGCGTCAAAAAACAGATGAAACGCTTGATGCACGATTTTTCGCTCCAAACGATCTGCCGGAAAACCTTTTAACGATGCATCCGAGATGGCTGCAGGATGCATTGGAAAAAGAGCATGCTCCATATATACGATAAAAGCCGGAATACTGTTGGGGGAAAAATTACGTCTTTTTCAAGTTTCGAGCAGAAGAACCTTATTATGAATTTCATTTTACACTGTTCCTAAAGCTAGAAACAAAAGGCTTATTAGATGTGCTATCTGCAAGGAAAGGCTGCTATTTTTCGGCAGCCTAGATAGTCATGCTAGGACTTTTGTTCATCTATTGTTTTTTTAAGAGAAAACTAGTTTTTGGCGGAAAACGAATAGGAGGATTTCTGATTTCTTTTACCGATTATTTCGATTTCCGCCATCGTTTCGCTTGAGATTTTTGAGTTATTTTTAGCCGATTTTATCAAGCGTTAACATGTTTATATTTGCTTTTGTCGACGAATATGCATTCATTTGGTAGATGAATAACATCGCTTTCTATTAGGTTGGGAAAACTAGCAATTTTTTTGTTTTGATTATATGTAAAATGATAAATAAATTTCGAATGAATCTTCCTGTATTTGTGCTTCGGTGAAAAACCAATTCCACTTTCTCTTTTCTTCGCTTATTGTCAATTTTACTTGATTAGCGAATGCTTGAACGCATAAATGACGGCTTGGGTGCGGTCTTGAACGCCCAGTTTGCTTAAAATGTTGCTGACGTGAACTTTGACGGTTTTTAATGAAATGAACAACTCATCTGCAATTTCTTGATTTGATTTCCCTTGAGCCATTAAAAGCAGCACTTCCATTTCTCGGTTTGTTAATTCTTCATGAGGATGGCGGTTTTGTTTTTTATTCATTCTTGCCATCATTTTCGTTGTCACTTCAGGCTCTAAGACAGATTGTCCCTGATATGTTGAACGGATCGCATCGGCGATTTCGTCTGCTTTTGAAGTTTTTAACATATAGCTGACAGCACCGGCTTCAAGGGCAGGGTAGACTTTTTCATCATCGAGAAAGCTTGTGACAATAATGATTTTTGCCTCTGGCCATTGATGAAGTATTTCTTTTGTCGCTTCAATCCCGTCCATTTCCGGCATGACGAGGTCCATTAAAATAATATCAGGCTTTAATTGTAAAGCTAGTTCAATGCATTTTTTGCCATTATCAGCCTCGCCGACGATTTCTATGTCAGGCTGGGACGATAAAAAAGCCGAAACGCCGATTCTTACCATTTCATGATCATCAACTAGTAATACTTTAATCATTTTTATCACCTTCATCTGTTAACAACGGTACTTTTATTTCCAATCTAGTTCCTTCATGAGGGACACTGACAATTTGCAATGTTCCGCCGATTTCGGCTGCACGTTCATACATGTTTTGCAAACCATATGCTCCTGATTTTGCCGATTGAACGTCAAATCCTACACCATCGTCGACAATCCGTAAAATGGCCATATTTTTCCGTTTGATCAGCAATACTTCAAGTGTATTCGCTTTGGCGTGGCGAAGAGTGTTTGACACCGATTCTTGCAAAATGCGGAATAAATGGTCTTCAATCCCTTTATCTAGAGGAAATTGCTCTGTCTTCCATTGGATGTTCATCGGCACCTTTTGCCGCAGCTCTGTGAGCAGTTCTTCAATTCCAGTTTGCAAAGATTTACCTTTTAAAGGGACAGGCCGCAAATGCAAAAGAAGAGCGCGCATTTCAAGCTGGGACTGCTGAATAATTTCTTCAACTAAATGGATTTGTTTGCTCGTTCCTTCATCGATTTTTTCCTTGTTTCCTTTAACAGCAGAAATGAGCATCGAGGCTGCAAACAAGTTTTGACTGACAGAGTCATGCAGCTCGCGTGCCAGCCTTTGCCTTTCTTGTGAAATGATTTCTTCCAATCTTTTTTCTTGTTCTTTTGCGTTTTCACCTGCAAGTTTTTGCGTTAATTTCGTCTGTTCAATGAGATGATGCTGCACTTGGTCAATTCGAAGGTTGATTTCATCTAATTCTTTAATGTTTATATGTTCATTTTGTTCAACCGTTTCTCCTTTTGTTATTTTTTTTAGTTTGTCTTCAATCTTGTGTAGTTTATCTTTAAAAGGAAGTCCGAATAGAATGCCGAAAAGCAAGCCGATGGCGCTGCTGATTACGAACGTGAAGAGGATAAACGGAATATCAAGAATTTTTTGTTTCCATAATAATGTCCAATTAGGAAACAGGAACGTAAGCAAAAGCGAAACAGTGAAAAATAAAAAAGTGACTACTGATGTTACTAAGCAGATAATAATTTGTCTTTGCAATACATTCATGTTCTTTTCACCTCTATTCTGCCAAAGGTTATAGAGGTGATAATTTTCACTTTTTGGGCAGATTCATGATAGTTTTTGGACTCATATCGAATTGTTTCGTTCCATACATTCGGTTCACTATAATCAAAAATGGAGTAGGAGCCGATGAAACCGGAATGGTGGACGGACACTTCCAGCTCGTAAGGAACAATTATTTCGATATTGCCGATAAGCTTTCGGATGACAATCACCGCTTCACCTTTCGGAAGAATCGTATAGTTTAAATCTATTACTGTATCGCCGATGCCTGTTTGAATGTTGACATCGTTCCATTTGTATATTTGTTCTTCGGTTCGCTGCGTTCCGAACAATCTGTTTTGAAAAAGAGGCGTTTTGGAAAATGTCTCTTCTTGCGAGAGGATTGGATCTGCTTCTTCAATTTTAGGAGACTTTTTAGCAGCTACCTGCTTGTTTTGAACATAGTGAAAAATAAAGTAAATGAAAACAGCAAATAGAAGCAGTCGGAATGTAAACATATTGAAAAAAGATAGAACGCCGCCAATTATTCCGATCCAAAATAACAATAATCCTGATTTTTTCGGCATTCTTTTTCTTCCAATATATACGCAAAAAATCATCATCATTAGGAAGAAAAGGGCCTCACCATTGAAAAATAAAAGCTCTGCGATGAATAAGATGATGCCAATGACGAAAATCCATTTTGTAAAATCTATTTTCGATTGATGAAACACGAGGCTCCTCTCCTTCCTATTAGTGTGAACATAAATATGGAAAGGCGTAGAGAACTACGCCCTTATAGCATAACAATTTACGTTAAGAATTTGAATCCGTTTCTTGATTTTTTAATTCTTTTTCAAGCTTTGCGATTCTTGCATCAAATGTTAATGTATCGTATCTGTTGTTGATTCGATTTTCCAGTTCATCAAGGTAATTCTCTATTTCAGCAAAGCGAACAAAATGGTTCTTTTCGGAATTATGCTGCTCAAGAACTTGGTTGATCCGGGAGTAGGCGCGTGCAATATTTTCTCGTCCCATCAGCTCCATGCGCTTTATATGCATATCTTTTAATTTATGTTTCATTTCTTCATATTTATGTTCTAAGTCAATGAGCTGTTTCGTTGCTTGTTCAAGCGCTTGTTTTAATTTTGATGCACGCTCCTCATACTGCTGCTGCTCGTTGATGGCAAATTGATGCAATTCTTCTTCTTGCGCTTTCAACGCAATTTCGGCTTGATATTTTCTTTTTTCTTTTAAGTGTTCAGCATGGTTGTATTCTCTTAACAGCTCTTGTTTTAATAATCGTTGGCGTTCGATTAGTTTTTGAACCTTTTCAACTTCCTTTTCACATTGGCGCAAATATTCATTTAATAGCGCAATTGGATTCCTTTGTTCCTGTTCATTCAATAAATCATGTAAATCGGCCATAATCACATTTTTTAATCTCGTAAATATGCTCATTTTTTCTCCTCCATTTATTGTCGTTTTAGTGATTCCCATTGGTTTTCAAAATTGGTGAATGGATCGTCTGACACATACGGATCATTCGATTTTTTCCAATTATTAAAAATGAGATAAAGCACATATGCGGCGATTAAACCGAGAATAGCTGGGACATTTGCAGCTGAAACAGATAGTGCAATCAGCCCGACAATCCCCCAAAACCATTTTTTTGATTTTTTGTCGGATTTCACAAATTGTTTAAACGAAAAGTATAGAACAAGCAAACTGATAAGAAGTCCGACGATTGAGCCGAGATTGGCGATTAAAACTATTGCGGCTATTGCACCTGCGATGAACAAACCGATTTTTTTCATAATTTGAATGACCTCCTTTCAATTTTCATCTTACCTTTTGTCGTCGCTGCTCATAACGAACCTGAGGCATATTTTGAACTACGACTTGAGGCGTATTTCGATTTCCTTTCAATGATTATGTTCTGCTTAGGATCATGGTTAGAAGGGAGGACGGGGCATGGGATACATTGATCAATCTGTATAAAAAGCACGCCATTATTGATTTAATGCGATATTACACCGTGATGAATTTGTTAATGATCTTGTTGCTTTTCTTCCTTAATCTAGCGGATGTGCCTTGGCATTTAATTTTATTCGCCTTGCTGCTCGGGTTGAATTTTTTGCTGATTGGTGCGTTATTGATTTTATTGGTCAAAAATGTTGAAATGGCGTTCGGATTCATTGCCATTTATACGGTTGTCGAATACGTGACAAACGGCGAACTTATACCATGGCCGCACTTTTTTTACAAATTCAACTCGATGGTTGACGGAAATAAAGCGTTTGTTTATGCAGCAAATATTTTGAGCATCGTGATCGCAAGCTTGCTGATAAGAAGAAAATTAACGGAGTAGGAAAATTGTTTTAAAAAGCGGTTTGGGGAAATAACGCTCCAATTTTAAGGATTTTCATTGCTATGCAATTGAAAACATCTGTAAGGCCATTTGTGATTGACGTACACTTTGCTGTCGGCCAAAAAGGGGAGTAAGTATGCAGACAAGTTGTTAACCAGCTTTGAGTAGTAATCGATGAATTTCACACTGAACGTCAAAAGAAAACGGAATATGGAAAAAGACGCATGCAAATCGTCAAAATGATTACAAAATCAAATGAAAAATCCTGCCAAGCTGCTTCGGTTTTTGCAGATGATCGTTTGGCAGGAATGATTTGAACTCTAAAGAGGGGGCATCCTTCTTCATGGGTTACACAGTTTTCCGCTCAATTAACCGAAAGGGGAGAGTCATCTTCTTATTTGTTTGCTCCCGTTTTTCTTTACAATGAATAATCGATTGCACCGCAAGCTTCCCCATTTTTCTTATTGGGATTTCAATAGTAGTGATTCCCATGATGTCGGCAATAGGCTGATTATCAAAGCTTAAGATGGCAATGTCTTGAGGAATCTTTATTTTATATTGTTCAGCACTTAATAAGATACCTGCTGCCACTTGATCGTTTGTAACAAAAAAGGCAGTCGGTTTTTTCTCTAAATGCTGAAGCTTTTCCATAAGCTGTTTGCCGTCAGTGATCGATAGGCATTTGTCGAAGATCCACTCGCTTCGAATCGGTTCGCCTAATTCCTTCATTTTTGTTTTATAGGCTTTTCTTCTTTTTTTACTGTTTGGCCCTTCCATTCGTCCTAAAGTAAATGCAATTTTCGTATGACCTTTCGAAATTAAATAGTCCAAACCAAACTGAAATGCCTGTTCATGCGGAATGCTCAAAGAAGGGAAATGGCTTTGGTCTGAATCTTCGCAAAGAACGATCGGTCCAGCATTTTTATATTCTTTCAATACATCAAAGGAAATGGCTCTTGAACAAAAAATGACACCATCCAATAAGGTTCCCCGCAACAATTCCAATGCTTCAAGCTCTTTTGCTGGTTCATAATTCGTTTGAAAGAGAACAAGCTGCAAATGATGCTTGATCGCTTCCTCCGAAATCCCTTCCACAATGCTGCTAAAATAAGGATGATCGATTTTAGGCAGGACGACGCCGATCAAATTTGAAAAGCCTCTAGACAAGTGGACTGCATGAATGTTCCGTTTATAGTTGATTTCTTCTATCACTTTTAAAACCGCTTCTTTTTTTTCGTCACTGACATATGGATGATTATTTAAAACTCTCGAAACCGTTGTAACAGAAACACCTGCAAGCTTTGCAATATCACGAATCGTTGCCATGAAATATCCCTTTCTTTTAAAAATCCTTGACCTGAAACGCGTTTCATACATTATGTTGATGTTGACAAAGAGATGAGTTTGAGGGGGGGAGGAATATGATGAAAGGATTACTTATTTTAATTGGCTTATGTCTTCTCGAAATCATCTTAGCAAAATTGGCGTTAAAAGACAAAGATGCTTCGCTGATGGATTTTGCTGAGTTCTTTGAATTAGATGATAAAAAAGAAGATCAGAAATGATACCTGTCCGGTTACGGTATTCAACTTCATTTGTCTACATTTGCTAAAGCCATACGGATTTACTAATATTAAATTGCAACGGTCATTCCGATCAGTCTGCAAAAAGCAATTTGCTTTTGCATGTTTTCGGTTTATCTGAAAGCAGCTGGCGGATGCCGGCTACTTTCAGGATGTTGCGTGTTCATCACCAATCTTAAATTCGACTGTGTTTGCCGAGCCATCACAAAAAAAATTTATGGAACGGCCGATAGCCCTTGCTACGGCAAGAACAACAATTTCTGTAACGATTTTGCGCGCAAGAGGAGAGGGAGGTTTCTCTTCGCATTCAAACGCTGCTCTTGCGATTGCTTTCATTTTGGTAAGGATGGTATTTTAGTGAATACGGAACGAAAAGAGATGAAAAATTCAACAGATCAGCTTTTTGACAATAAATGAAAGATTTGATAAAATTATTTCGAATTAAAAATAATTTAATTCGAGATATTTTAATTCGAAATAATGACCCGTTAAAATAATTGATTTACAAAAATGAATCGCGTAAAGAAAATAATAAAGTCCTGCGGTAATATGTCAAGGTGAAAAATCATAGAAATTGGAAATTCCCTTGTCCGATGATCCGAAAAAAGGCAATACTGAAGAAACCCAGTATTGGTACATGTAATAAACTGGGTCTAAAGGTTGATATTGGTATACCAGATCGATCCTCTTATCGATCTTCCCCCTTTCTTGGCGTGTAGATTTGACCGTTGCGTAGCAGCGCATCGATCACACGCACGAGTTTTCTAGCGGTGAGGACGAGGGCTCGTTTATGTTGGTGTTTGGGCACTTCCTCATACTTCTTCCGGTAGTACGCACGAAACGTCGCATCATGCCGTTGCACCGAGTTGGCAGCCTCCACTAGGTAGTAACGGAGATAGCGATTGCCGGAACGAATGAGGGAGGTGTCCTCGGCTTGAAAACGGCCCGATTGGTGCTTGGACCATGTCAAGCCGGCATATTTTGCCAAGGCGGCCTGGTTGTGAAACCGCTCGATTTGCCCGATTTCGGCCAGGATGCCTGCGGTATAAACCGGTCCGATGCCTGGGATGGTTTGCAGTGTGTTCGGAATGCCTTCAAGATGGCGGGTAATGGCTTTATCGAGCTCTTTGAGCTGCGATTGCAGGCTGCGGATTGATTGAATCGACAGCCCTAACAGCAAGTCGATGGAATCCTCGACACACTTGGACAACCGATACGACGAACGGGCCGCCTTTTGAATCGACTTGGCGATGCATTCCGGATCGGCAAAGCGATTGCGCCCTTTTTGGCGCAGGAAGTCGGCCAACTGCTTGACATCCATTTGGCAGATGTCATCGAGGCTCCACGACTCAAGCAGCAGTTCGAGAATGGCATGTCCGAAGATCGAACTGTCCACCTCTTGGGTAAAGGAACTGCATTTGTAAAACAAGTGCTGGAGAAAATACTGTTTCTCACGGGTTAACTGGTGGACGAGATGATATCGCATGCGTGTCAGTCGCTGAAGCGCGAGAAACTGCTCCTTGAGGACAGCCGTCATCTTCAGACGGCCGAAGCGAAGCCGATCCGCAATGATCCAAGCATCGATGTCATCCGTTTTCTCCAAGTCGACATAGGCTTCTTTAAACTTGCGAATGAGCTTTGGATTGATCGTAAACACCTTGACGTTCCAAGCCTGCAAGGCCTCCTGCTGGTGGAAAAACATAGCTGGATGCCAACTGTAGACCGAGGTGGCTTCCATCCCGATCAGAATTTCGGTTGGCTTTCGCTTGTTAGCCCACAGGAGGATTTGATCCCGAAGGAAGGTGGCGCCCAGAAGATGATTATCCACTTTGAAGCGTGCGCACGTATTTCCTTCATGATCCATAATGCAGGTGGCTAAGTCGCGTGAGCTCACGTCGATCCCGACGTAGAGTTTCATGAGATCACCTCCTATTGTTGTAGGATCGAGGGGTAGGACTCTTCGGGATGCCCCCGGATCGCGCCTGTTGACCAGTCACCCTCGCATATGAGAACTCACGTTGGACCATGGGCTGCCCTGGAAGCTGCTCCTTCCAGCATGGGGAAAACCAACGGGAACAGCCTGCGGGTTAGACGTCCAAACAGGGGCCGAGGAGACAGACTTTACAAGTAGTCAAAGCTACAGGAGTGAGAAGAGTATCCCCGATGATCCTAAGACCATTATCCAGGAACATTGCGAAAAGTCCAACCCCGGTACGCTGAACCCTTTGTGGGAGGGGCGCGCCCCTCCCACAAAGGCAACCACCCAAGATATGCGATTGTCAAGGAGCGTATCGGACTGGAAATTCGATAAAAAAACTTTCTGAAACTTAGTATACGAGGAGAATCAAAGATGAAAAAGAAAACAGCTGGAATTCATCATATTACTGCTATTGTCGGCCATCCGCAGGAAAATATTGATTTTTATGCCGGAGTTTTAGGGCTGAGGTTAGTTAAAAAAACTGTGAATTTCGATGATCCCGGCACGTACCATTTTTATTTCGGGGATAAAGAAGGAAAGCCAGGGACACTGATTACTTTCTTTCCTTGGCCTGATGCGTATCAAGGAAAAATCGGCAATGGTCAGGTGGGTGTAACTTCTTATGTGATACCAGAAGGTTCCATGAGCTTTTGGCAAGAAAGACTAGATAAATTTAGAATTCCGTTTACAATGACAGAACGGTTTGGTGAGTCACTGCTTGTATTTCAAGACCCGCACGGTTTGAACATTGAGCTAGTGGAACGAAAAGAAGGAGAATTAAATCAATGGGAATTTGGCCATGTCACCTCTGATGTTGCCATTAAAGGATTTGGCGGCGCCGTATTATATTCATCATTTCCTGAAAAAACGTCAGAGTTGTTGGAGAATATTTTTGGACTTCAACGAATTGGAAGGGAAGGAGATTTTATTCGTTTTCAGTCTCCAAGTGAAATCGGCAATGTCGTTGATGTAAAAATTACTTCTTCCGGACGCGGCATCATGGGGGTTGGAACAGTCCATCATATCGCGCTTCGGGCAAAAGACGACAACGATCAACTAGAATGGAAAACATCTTTAGAATCAAATGGATACAGGGTAACGCCAGTTCAGGATCGAAAGTATTTTCATTCTATTTATTTTAGAGAGCATGGTGAAATTTTGTTCGAAATTGCAACAGATCCTCCGGGTTTTGCAATTGATGAATCTTTAGATGCACTTGGAAAAGAATTAAAGCTTCCGGAGCGTTACGAAAAGTATCGGGAACGGTTGGAAAATAAGTTGATGCCAGTGGAAGTCCGTAACCTTGACGAATAAGAAAAGTAATGCTTAATAAACGCTGAGAAGGAGAAAAAACGATGAAACATATTTTTCAAAAAGGAAGCAATCCGGCAAAACCGACTCTCCTATTGCTGCATGGAACCGGCGGAAATGAATTTGATCTTCTTCCCATTGCAGAAATTATTGATCCAGAAGCATCGATTTTAGCTGTGCGCGGAAATGTAATTGAAAATGGAATGCCGCGTTTTTTTAAAAGACTTGCCGAAGGAGTTTTTGATGAAGAAGATCTTGTTTTCCGTACAAAGGAATTAAACTCTTTTTTAGATGAAGCAGCACAAACATATCGATTTGATCGAAATTCTGTAATCGCAATCGGTTATTCCAACGGAGCAAATATAGCAGCCAGCCTTTTATTCCATTTTCGGGATGCGCTAAATGGAGCCATCTTGCATCACCCGATGGTGCCGAGAAGAGGGATGGATCTGCCGGATCTTTCAGGAAAAAACGTTTTTATTGCAGCTGGAAAGCGTGATCAAATTTGCTCTCCTGAAGAATCAATAGAGCTTAAAACATTTTTAGAAAATAACAACGCAAATGTGCACTTGCATTGGGAAAACGGAGGACATGAGCTGACTTTATCAGAAGTTCAGGCAGCATCCAATTGGTACCGGCAGCTTTATCAAAAATAAGCTGTGAAAGATACCAATAAAAGCAAGTAAATTGGATCAAAATGTTGCCAGCAATCAATTGGCCGTCATTCCAAAATGTTTATAACAAAATGCGGAAGGAAATTGGGCGTGCTCTTCCATTTGTAAATGTTTGTCATTCTCAAGGCTCGTACATCATATATCAAAAGAGCTGCTTAATTCCACGCAAAGCGGATCAAAAATGATCCGTAATGCAAAAAGTTTCGTCAAAGTGCGGGAGTTCTTATATTTGAAAAAATGTTTATCAACTTTGAACCTTGTGCATCAAATATATTAACAGAGCTGCCGAATTCCACAAGATTTACAATAGAAAATCGTGAGCGTTCGGTGGATTTTATGAAATCAAGATAAGTATTCGCAAAATAAATGTTTTGACAGAGGCATTAATTTGCAATTTTTCAGTAATGCTTTATTCTGTTTTAATTAATTGATATAATTGCCGAAAAAAAGAATATCCTTCTAAATAAAAAGATTGAAAGTAAAGGACGGAATTGCTTTCAAGCAAACAGTGGGGCTGTCCGATGAGTTGCTAAAATGAAAGATTTTGAGAAATACAACTGCGAAGGACAAAAATAATGAAATAAAATTTATAAATGTTCTTTATAGAGGCAATGAAGTCCAACAAGAAGCGATTGTATGTGCTGAATGTCCGTCATAAAACTTTTGAAGCACCTAATGAAGAAAGAGAGCAAAAGAAAAGTCCTTCATAAGACTTCTGAAGGATATAAAAAAGATTGAAAAAATTGTATGTCCGATAAGTCTAAAAAATAATGCTCCCAAAAGTCAGTTAACCCTACTTTTGGGAGCCTCTTTATTTTGTTATTGCAGCAGGCAGCAATCTCTTAAGATATTTTTATGGTGCTTTAGACAACTTCAAGAATTTGAACATAATGGAACAAACAATAAACAGTCGAGCAACTGCTGCTTGAAAATGAATAAAAGAATCCTTTCATAATTTCATTTATAAAGCCATAATAATATTTAATAGCTTATTAGTTAAAAAACTGATTTTTCTGATAGAATTTGTTATAATGTTAATGAAAGGAGTTGAAATATTGTGACAAAAAAGACTAGATTAGGCAAGACCGATATATATGTGAACCCAATCGGGCTTGGAACAAATGCTGTTGGCGGGCACAACATTTTTCCAAACCTTGACGATGAAACTGGGAAAGAAATCGTTCGTACAGCTTTGGATCATGGAATAAATTTTTTGGATACGGCATTTTATTACGGTCCTGAGCGTTCGGAAGAAATTATCGGTGAAGTCGTCAAGGAGTTTGGCCGTCGTGATGAAGTAGTCATTGCTACTAAAGGTGCTCACAAATTTGTAGACGGAAAAGTTGTTCTTGATAACTCTCCCGATTTCCTTCGCGAGTCGGTCGAGGGCAGCCTGAAACGCTTAAAAACGGATTACATAGATTTATATTACATTCATTTTCCGGACGAAACGACACCGAAGGATGAAGCTGTCGGTGAATTGAAGAAGCTTAAGGATGAAGGGAAAATTCGTGCGATCGGTGTATCGAATTTCTCGCTCGAACAATTAAAAGAAGCGAACAAAGATGGGTATGTCGATGTAATTCAGTCCGAATATAACTTATTTAAACGACAAGCAGAAAAAGATTTGCTTCCTTACACGGCGGAAAATGGAATATCGTTTATACCATATTTTCCACTTGCCTCAGGTCTATTAAGCGGAAAATATTCGAAAGATGAGAAGTTCAATGATTCACGTGCACAAAATCCTTTGTTTCAAGGGGAAGCATTTGCGCGTAATCTCGAAAAAGTCGAGCAATTGCGTCCAATCGCAGAAGCGAAAAATGCTGAAATTGCTCACGTTGTGCTAGCATGGTATTTAACGGTCGATTCCATCGATGCGATCATCCCTGGTGCGAAGAAGCCGGAACAGGTACTTGACAATTTAAAAACGTTAGATGTCCAGTTAACAAAGGAAGAAATAGAGAAAATCAGTCAGATTTTTCAATAATTTTGTAAAAAAGCTGTGATGGAAATATCCCATTCACAGCTTTTAATAGGACTTTCTCATTCGTCAGAACGTTTAGAGAAGAAGCAGGAGTGGTAATATGAGACGTGTTTGTGTTTTTGCAGGATCGAATCCGGGAACAAATCCTAAGTATAAAGAAGCAGCTATCAAACTGGGAGAAGAATTGGTAAAAAACAGGCTTGAGCTCGTATATGGAGGCTCCAGCATTGGTCTGATGGGAGTGATTGCAAACACCGTATTAGAGTTAGGAGGCACCGTATTGGGCGTTATGCCGACGAATTTATTTCAAGGAGAGGTTGTCCACAAGCATCTCACTCAGCTTTATGAAGTCAATGATATGCATGAGCGGAAAGCAAAAATGGGAGAGCTTTCAGATGCGTTCATTGCTCTTCCCGGAGGCTATGGTACTTTTGAGGAAATATTTGAAGCGGTTAGCTGGGGGCAGCTTGGGATTCATGAAAAGCCTGTGGCGTTGTTAAATATCGATGACTATTACACGCCGGTAAAACAGATGATTGAGAATGCGGTAGAGGGAGGCTTCATGCCTGAAACGCATAAACAGTTTATGATTTTTGCAGACAATCCCTCTATATTAATAGATAAACTTCGTGCGTACAAACCGCCTTTGAAGACAAATAAGTGGATCGAACTAGATCGATAAATGAAAATATCAGAACTTTACTTCGCCTTTAGCTTTCTGATCAGTTTGTCTAAAAATGACAAGCTGATCAGAAACGTCAATGTTTAGTCGTTTATGCTTTTTTCAAGAGCTTTCAGCTTATGTTCAAGCTGTTGAAGCGCATCATCAATTTGATTTGCATTTTTCTCTAAATAGATTGGTTCGCCAAATGCAACGACAGCTTTTTTCCCGGCAAAAAAATCTTTTAAACTTTTTGGACCATGATAGGTTGCAGGCAATATGGGAACGCCGGCTTTCATCGCAATTGTAACCGCGCCTCTTTTTAAAGGAACTTCCTCGTCTGTTCTTGTGCCGCTCGGGAAAATTCCAACAACTTTATTTTCTTTTAACAGTTTCAAAGGAATTTTTAGTGCGCTCGGTCCAGGATTTTCACGATTAACTGGAAAAGCATGCATCTTTTTCAAAAACCAACCTATGAGCGTGTTCTGAAACAATTCTTTTTTGGCCATATAATGGACATGAATTGGAAAAAGTGCTGCGGCGAGCAAGACTACATCTACCCAGCTGCGATGAGAGCATGTAACAATAAAACGATGGTCTGCCGGAATATGCTGCTTGCCTTTGACTTCTAGCAAACTAAAAATTTTAATGATCAATATTGCAAGTTTTCCTGCTAAATGATAAATCATTTTGTTCCCCCCCCGAATGACTTCCAGAAATATGTTTGCGTTGCAAAAGATCTGTATTTTCGGTTAGGGCGCATGTCGATTTTGTCTGCGTTCAGTTTAGCATTTTTACGTGATGCATGTAAAGTCGGTAGTACATCGTCAACGAATCGTCTTATCCAAAGTCAGTCAGTGAAAATACCGCCGTTTCATTGGAGGATGGGCAGCCGTATTCGGTGTTTTTTAGATGAACAAGTATTTGTGCTGAAGGTTATTGGCACTGGATAGAAGGAGCAACCATATCAATAATAAAATGCTTTAATTGGAAAAATCAATTTTAATAGCAGTTACTTTGTTTCTATAAATTTTATACTTGATGATACAAAATATTGAGAGTAAAGAAGAGAAGAAGCAGAAAAACAAACATCAGTGCAATCTGTCTTTTTTATTTAAAAAGCAAGAGAGATAATCAATCCAGGCATCAGCGTAAAAAAATATGTAAGATAATCTGACATAAAACTTCAATTCTCTCATTGAATGGGATACACTGATAGGGAAAAATTTGATCCAATCGTGGAAATAAAGAAGAGTGAATTTGGATCGGTGTGATGTCAATTTCTATTCACTCAAGTTAAGATGGGGTATTATAGTGAGCATGATGAATCGCCAAAGCAGGGTAGGTAAAGCTTTAGCGATTATCATATATGTTTACTCACTATAAAGAATAAATGATGGAAATGACCATTTTTCTATCTTTTAAATGACTCCTTGTTCTACCATTGCATCAGCGACTTTTTTAAATCCTGCAATGTTAGCGCCGACGACAAGATTTCCGGAGCAGCCGTATTCATTTGCAGCGTTGACGCAATTTCGGTAAATGTTCTTCATGATATCACGTAATTTTGCGTCGACATCTTCAAAGCTCCAAGATAATCTTGCGCTGTTTTGAGCCATTTCTAATGCTGAAACAGCAACTCCGCCTGCGTTAGCAGCTTTTGCAGGTCCAAAAAGAATATTGTTTGATAAAAACACGTCGATCGCTTCTAATGTAGACGGCATGTTGGCGCCTTCTCCAACAGCTTTGAGTCCGTTGGAAACAAGGAGTTCAGCTGCTTTTTTATCGATTTCATTTTGAGTAGCGCATGGGAGGGCAATATCGCACGGAATGGACCAAATTCCGGAACAGCCTTCATAATATTCTGCATGAGGATGTTCATTTACATATTCTTTAATTCTTTTTCTTTCAACTTCTTTTAACCTTCTAACCGTTTCAAGATTAATTCCATTTTTATCAAAAATGTAGCCATCAGAGTCGCTGCATGCGACAACTTTTGCACCTAATTGTGTTGCTTTTTCAATCGCATATATGGCAACGTTCCCAGAACCAGAGACAACAACTGTGCTTCCTTTGAAGCTTAATCCATGGTCTTTAAGCATTTCTTCAACAAAATAAACAGTTCCATACCCTGTCGCTTCGGTTCTCGCTAGGCTTCCGCCGTAACCAATGCCTTTTCCGGTTAACACCCCAGCTTCAAATCCGCCGCGTATTCTTTTATATTGGCCAAACAAGTATCCGATCTCTCTTGCGCCAACTCCAATATCACCGGCAGGAACGTCAATATCTGGTCCAATATGTTTGTAAAGCTCTGTCATAAAGCTTTGTGTAAATCTCATAATTTCCCCATCTGATTTACCTTTCGGATCAAAATCAGATCCGCCTTTTCCTCCGCCGATCGGCTGCCCAGTCAATGAATTTTTGAAGATTTGTTCAAATCCTAAAAATTTAATAATGCTGGCGTTGACGGTCGGGTGAAAGCGCAAGCCTCCTTTATATGGCCCAATTGCACTATTATATTGCACTCTAAATCCGCGGTTTACACGCACTTTTCCTTCGTCATCCACCCATGGAACGCGAAAAATGATCAATCTTTCCGGCTCAACAATTCTTTCAAGTATTCCGTGTTTTATATATGTAGGATGTTGAGCAAATACAGGCACAAGCGAGTCAAATATTTCTTTTACAGCTTGAAGAAACTCAGGCTCATTCGGATTTTTTTCTTGCACGGATTGAAATACTTCATTGACATATTGCTTTGCATTTTCCAATTCACTTTGTTTCATAAGTAATTGATTCATAGCACCTCTCCTATACCTAAAATTTAAGCAGTTAGAAGAATTCAAACAATTCAGTAAATCATCCCGGCACTGGCTAAGGAAGCGAAATCTACAATAAAAAATTCTACAACAAAATAAATCAAAAAACAATGACTGTTGAGAATTGTTGCATAATAGCTTTGCATGCAGGCGCGGAGAAGGCGCCTGAAATTTGTTTCATTGAATCTAGCTTGTCTGCATACATATTGATTAGAAAACATTTTTAAAAATTTAACATCGCTAAGAGAGGGAATTTTGAAAATTTTATAAAAAGAAAAAGGATGCCTCACCTGTTTTGAGACATCGAATATTCAGTGTATGGAGCGGTATAGCCCGATCACTTTTCCGAGTATTGTCACATTTTTTAAAATAATCGGTTCCATTGTTGGGTTTTCCGGCTGAAGCCGTATAAAGTCTTTTTCTTTGAAAAACCTTTTTACGGTCGCTTCATTGTCGTCTGTGAGCGCGACAACGATGTCGCCGTTATTGGCTGTTTGCTGCTGTCTGACAATAACTAAATCTCCGTCCAGAATGCCTGCTTCGATCATGCTTTCTCCGACTACTTCAAGCATGAAAAGTTGATCATCACCTGATGCAATATGATTCGGAAGCGGAAAATATTCTTCGATGTTTTCAACGGCAGTGATCGGAATACCAGCCGTCACTTTTCCTATGACCGGCACGTTGATCACATTGTTTGTTAGAAGGTGGCTGCCATCATCGTCCAAAATTTCAATGGCTCTCGGCTTTGTGGGGTCTCTTCTAATCAGTCCTTTGCTCTCAAGCTTTGCTAAATGCCCGTGAACAGTTGAACTGGAGGCAAGACCGACCGCTTCGCCGATTTCTCTTACAGAGGGAGGGTATCCTTTCTTTTTTACTTCCTCCTTAATGAAGTTCAAAATATCTTGTTGTCTCTTAGATAATTTTGTTGACATGTCAAGCACCTCAGTCATATCAATTTGTGTCGATTATAGCATGATTTTTCCAAAAAAGCAAACGTAAGTTCGAATATTTGCTTGACAGAAACATGTGTTCCCTTTTATACTTAAAAACAAAAAACCGAACAAATATTCTGTTTCAGGGGCGGTTCTAAATGGATAAATTATCATGGTCTTACATCGTTTCTTTTTTCCTTGTCATCATGGCGGCAGTTTTGGCGATTTCGTATACTGGAGAAAGGGAAGAGCTCGATCATTATTTGGAGGTTCAAGTGAAGGAAGGGGACAGTTTGTGGAAAATCGCTGATGAATATAAAGAATATGACAATATGTCTCATTCAGAGTTTGTTAAATGGGTTCAGGAGCGAAACAATCTCCAAAGCCTTGTTGTAAAACCGGGGGAAACAATCGTCATTCCGATTGAAAAAAATAAATACTACAATGCTGAATATTTGGCAAACAAAGAATAACCGCAAGGAGCATTTAACATGAGAGCAGTCGTTTATGCAAGAGTCAGCACTGAAAAAGATGAGCAGGAAACATCTTTGAAAAGACAGAAGGACGAGCTGTTAAAGCTCGCAGCTGAAAACGGTATGGAAGTTGTTGAAGTGATAGAAGAAAAAGCGAGCGGGTATGATGTTGATCGTGAAGGGGTTTTTCAACTGCTGGAATTGATTGAGGAGAAAGAAATTGAAGCGGTATTAATACAGGATGAAACAAGAATTGGCAGAGGGAATGCCAAAATCGCCATTGTCCATTCCATTTTGAAACAAGGTGTGAAAATTTTCACCGCTGCCCATCGCGGGGAGATGGAACTGTCTGAATCAGACACGATGGTGCTTGAAATCATAGGAATTGTCGAAGAATATCAACGAAAAATTCATAATTTGAAAATAAAGCGGGGAATGTTGAGAGCTATACAAAATGGGTACAGGCCTGAAAAAAATTTAAAGAATAGAAATTCTTCCTATAAAAGAGAGCGAAAAGAAGTTCCGATCGAGGAGATTGACCGATTGCGGAAAAACGGCCTGACATTTTCAGAAATAGCGGCAACATTAAGAGGATTCGGCTATGACGTTTCAAAAGCTACTGTCCATCGCAGATATCAACAATTTTTGTCAGAAAAAGGAGAATCATAGCAATAATTGTTGTCATTAGTGGTCGCATTTAGTATGATAAAAGAGCGCGGCAAAAATATACAAGGGGTTCAGCTTATGATTTCAAAAGAAAAACTTAACCGTATTAATGAACTATCTAAAAAGTCTAAGTCAGAAGGATTGACGCAAGAGGAAAAGCTTGAGCAGCAGCAATTAAGGCAGGAATATTTAGAGTCGTTTCGTCGGGATTTTCAAAACACCTTAAAAAATGTTACAGTGATTGATCCGAAAGGTAATGATGTTACACCGGAAAAATTGAAAAAATTTAAAAATAAAAGGCTGCATTAACGGATGGGTGTTGCCTTATTGCAACAATAAAGATAAGATTATAAACTGAAAATACAGATGAGAGGATGATAATGGTGACTCATTCCATTCAAGATTTATCCATCATGACGATTCGAACATTATCCATTGACGCGATTGAAAAGGCGAATTCCGGACATCCTGGAATGCCAATGGGCGCCGCACCAATGGCTTATGCGCTGTGGACGAAATTTATGAACATTAACCCTGAAAACCCTAATTGGTTTAATCGAGATCGCTTTGTTTTATCTGCCGGACATGGGTCGATGCTGCTTTACAGCTTGCTTCATTTATCGGGTTATGATCTTTCCATGGATGATATTAAGTCGTTTCGTCAATGGGGAAGCAAAACACCTGGACATCCTGAATACGGACATACACCTGGCGTTGACGCAACAACTGGACCATTAGGCCAAGGAATAGCAATGGCCGTTGGAATGGCGATGGCAGAACGTCATTTAGCAGCTACATACAATAAAGAAGGATACAATATTGTTGATCATTACACATACGTCATTTGCGGTGACGGTGACTTAATGGAAGGGATTTCCTCTGAAGCAGCTTCCTTAGCTGGTCACTTGAAGCTTGGACGATTAATTGTTCTTTATGATTCGAATGATATTTCCCTAGATGGGGATTTAAATAAATCATTCTCAGAAAATGTAGAAGAGCGCTTTAAATCTATGGGCTGGCAAGTGCTGCGCGTTGAGGACGGCAACAACATTGAAGAGATTTCGAAAGCCATTGAAGAAGCCAAATTGGATGAACAACGACCGACATTAATTGAAGTAAAAACAACAATCGGATATGGTTCGCCGAATAAAGCAGGCACTTCTTCCGTTCATGGTTCGCCGTTAGGCCCAGAAGAGACAAAATTGACAAAAGAAGCCTATGCATGGACATTTGAAGAAGATTTCTATGTTCCAGCAGAAGTTTATGAGCATTTTGAGAAAAATGTAAAAGAACGTGGAAAGCAGAAAGAAATTGAATGGAATAATTTGTTTGAAAAGTATGAGAAAGAATATCCTGAACTTGCAAAAGAGTTAAAGGCAGCAATCAATGGTGAATTGCCAGAAAATTGGGATCAATCTTTACCTTTTTATGAAGAAGGAAAAAGCGTTGCAACCCGTTCTTCTTCTGGAGAAGTATTAAATGCAATAGCTGAAAAAGTTCCTTATTTCTTTGGGGGATCTGCAGACTTAGCTGGATCAAACAAAACGACAATAAAAGGTTCAGGAGACTTTTCTGCGGAAGATTACAGCGGACGAAACATTTGGTTTGGTGTCAGAGAGTTTGCCATGGGAGCAGCATTGAACGGTATGGCTCTGCATGGAGGTTTACGTGTTTTTGGCGGAACGTTCTTTGTTTTCTCTGATTATTTGCGCCCAGCGATTCGTTTAGCAGCATTAATGAATCTCCCTGTAACTTACGTGTTCACTCATGACAGCATAGCGGTTGGAGAAGACGGACCAACACATGAGCCGATTGAACAATTAGCTTCTTTGAGAGCAATGCCGAATCTTTCTGTCATTCGTCCAGCTGATGGAAATGAAACAAGAGCTGCGTGGAAGGCTGCGCTGGAATCTAAATCAACACCGACTGCATTAGTATTAACGCGCCAAAATTTAGAAACTATTAAAGGTACGAAAGAAAATGCTGAAGAAGGTGTTGCAAAAGGCGCTTATGTCATTTCACCGGCGAAATCGGATCAACCGGATGCTCTTCTACTTGCATCAGGTTCAGAAGTAGCATTAGCTATTAAAGCTCAACAAATTCTTGCATCCGATGGAATTGATGTGCAAGTCGTCAGCATGCCGTCATGGGACCGTTTTGAAAAGCAATCAAAAGATTATAAAGAATCAGTTCTTCCTAGCAGCGTAACGAAGCGTCTTGCGATCGAAATGGCATCTTCGCTTGGCTGGGAGCGCTATGTCGGATCTGAAGGTGAAATCTTAGCTATCGACAAGTTTGGAGCATCTGCACCTGGGGAAAAAATTATAAGCGAGTACGGTTTTACTGTTGAAAATGTTGTCGAAAAAGTAAAAGAATTAGTTCGGAAATAATCGCCAAAATTAGTGCCTCTATCCGCCACCATAAGACAAACCTTTTACATTCCTTGCTTTATAATAGCAAAAAAGGAATGTAACAATGAGGTGAGCGCATGAGGCACTTTTATTTGTATTTGATAAAAAAGGAATTTGCTGAGCATTTTTATCATAGGGAATCGAAAATTTTTCAGTTATATCAAGAATTTTTTTGGACAAGGAAAACGCATCCTATTTTTGAACAATTGGAAAGGCAAGTCAATTATATTTCAAGAGCCATTCCCATTTCAGAAATAGATTTGCTGCTTCAGTCATTCTTGTCTCACCGAAACCATTATCAAAAGGTATCATCGATTCACGCCATCCAAATGGAAAATCAAAAAGGACAAGCTACTATGGTTTTAAAGGAACGGTATATTGAAATGATTTGTACCGGCAGCTTTGACGGTGAGTTATTGTTTTTTGATATATTGGGAAAATTTGATCCTTATTTTTTTGCCATGGATTTTACAAATGAACGATACGGGTGGCTGAGTCCAATTAAAGAAAGAAAATTTGTCTAAAGTTGAGGAAATTTGCTAATGAAATATTGTATAATGTCATATGGTTTAGTACACTGTATGATAGACAACATGAAGGAGGAAATAAGATGGAACTTTGGCTGGCGATATTAATCGCTGTTCTGGCATTACTTGCCGGCGTAGCGCTAGGCTTTTTTATCGCTCGAAAGTATATGATGAATTATTTGAAGAAAAATCCACCTATTAACGAACAAATGTTGAAAATGATGATGATGCAAATGGGAATGAAACCGTCCCAGAAGAAAATCAATCAAATGATGAAGGCGATGCAGAATCAATTAAAATAATTTCGTTTCAGGCATTATTGAATGATTTTTCATTAAATTAGTTCATGATGACCAATCATATTTTTTGACATCATGTAATTTTTATCTATACTACTTAATATATGCGTTGTTTTATAACGGAATTGTGAAGTAAGAATTAGTCTTTCCTTTCTCAAGGTAAGATTAATTCTTTTTTCGTTGTAAGAAGTTGTGAGAATATGTTATTCATGGCGGGAGAAGGTTCATTGTAATAATGTGCGGAAAATGTCAAACGTTCTTTTAAACATTTATTCAATGATCTGTTAGAATGGATGGAGGTAAATCTTTTGGAAGGAGCAGCAAAATGTCGGAAATTAATGTGTTTTTAGCATTTGGAGCAGGTTTTTTATCGTTTATTTCTCCGTGCAGCTTGCCTTTATATCCTGCTTTTTTATCGTATATAACTGGGGTATCGGTTAATGAGTTGAAAACTGAAAACGCTATGCTGCAAAAAAGAAGCTTATTACATACTTTCTTTTTTTTAGTTGGTTTTTCTGCCATTTTTATCGCAATGGGATTCGGCACATCCTTGATTGGAAACTTTTTCTTGAACTATCAAGATCTGATAAGACAAATAGGAGCGATCCTCATTATCTTTTTTGGACTCGTTATTCTCGGTGTTTTTCAACCTGATGTTTTAATGAAGGAAAGAAGGATTGAATTCAAAAATCGTCCAGCCGGATTTCTTGGATCTGTTCTGATTGGTATGGCGTTTGCAGCTGGATGGACTCCATGTACGGGCCCAATTCTTATGGTCGTAATTGGTTTAGCGGCAACCAATCCTAGTTCTGGAGTTCTGTATATGACAGCATATGTGCTAGGCTTTGCAGTACCGTTCTTTATTTTATCATTCTTCATCGGGCGGATGAATTGGATCAAAAAACATAATGTGAAAATCATGAAAATTGGAGGCATATTCATGATTTTCATGGGAATTCTGCTGTTTTTTGATTGGATGACTAAAATTATTAATTGGATGAACAAAATTCTTATATTTTTACCAACCGGGTTTTAATTTTTAGTCATTTAAGAGAAAAACGAGATTTTTGACAATATTTTAAACCTCTCGGTACTTTTTTGTGACAGAAAGTAGTATAATATCAAAGGATTTAGTTTGCGAGGATAATTGAGGTGGAATTAATTTGAAAGCATTGATCGTTGACGATGCGAAATTTTTAAGGGAAACATTAAAGGACATTTTGAAAAAGCATAGTATTGAGGTTGTTGCAGAAGGGGAAAACGGCATCGAAGCGGTACAATTATACAAACAATTACAACCAGATGTATTAATCACAGATATCACAATGCCGAAAATGAACGGCATTGAGGCTATTACAAAAATTAAACAGGAATTTCCTGATGCGAAAATCATTATATGTTCGGCAATGGGACAGCAAAAAATGGTTATCGAAGCGATAGAAGCAGGAGCACTCGATTTTATTACAAAGCCTTTTGATGAAGATCGTGTGATGGAAGCCATCAAAAGAGTTATGAATTAGCCTTTTCATTTTGCTTTTTTTTCTATAATATTATTAAAGAAAGAAGCTGAAAATAAAAGGATGGTTCTGCATGGTCATTTGGTCTTCTATTACGGCTGTATTAATGGGCATTGTCGTAATTATGATCAGAACAAAGGCTGCTAAAAAGCCGGCGACAGCGAAAAAAATTATTTTGCCTCCGATCTTTATGAGCACTGGAGCCCTTATGTATTTATTTCCGCAATTCCGCATAACGCCGATGGAAATTTTAGAGGCGTTGACAGTCGGGCTGATTTTTTCGATTTTTTTAATAAAAACCTCTACTTTTGAAGTTCGGGGAGAAGAAATCTATTTAAAAAGGTCAAAAGCTTTTGTTTACATTTTGATTGGTCTGTTAGTTGTACGAATTCTGCTAAAATCTTATTTAAGCGCGTCTATCGATGTTGGCGAATTAAGCGGTATGTTCTGGCTGCTGGCTTTTGGAATGATTGTGCCTTGGAGAATTGCGATGTTCATTTCGTATAAAAAACTGAAAAATCAACTGAACGGAACGTAAAAAATACATATAGCTGCCGGCTGTTTAAAGCAGGTTACCGTTTATTCTATATAAATAAGCCTTTCGGGACAAATCCCCGAAAGGCTTATGTTTTTGTTTAAAAGAGTGCTTCATATTTGGAATAGTCGATATTTTTTTCTTTTAGTCTTTTAATTAAAAATTTATGGTCCCGTTTTGGAGTTGCGATAATATAGCCTCGAATGACTAAATCTTGCGTAATAGATGGAGCTTTTTCTTCTAATGCCAGTTGACCGATTTTTGCTGCGATTTTTTGTCTGGCAACATCGCGGAAAAGCTCTGGAACCGGTGCAACCAATTCTTCTAACAACGCCTTTTGTTCCTCTGACCATAAATGCCGAGTCTGTTGAATATAATACTCTTCCCAATCAAGTTCAGATTTTCCGTCTTCTTTCGGCAGCCGTTTCAAAAATTTGCGAAACATGAAGAAGCCGCCAATCGATAACATAGTTATAAGAAACACAACCCATATGAGAATAAACCATAAAAACCAGCCTTCAAGCATGAAATCACCCCCATCGCCTTAACATTTCCATTAATTCGTGCACTTCGGCGAAGTTGATGAAAACCGTTAAGGATTAATCGACTCATATGCATCTATCAATTCTTTTACAGCACGTCTCACAGCTTCTAATTTCTTTTTATGACGGCCGACAGAAAAGCAGTCATTAATTTCCGCGAAAACTTGGTATTCAACTGCATCACGGTAAATACTGATTTTAATATCGCCTGATTTGGAAGGATAAATTAACATTTCATATAAACGCCCGTTCATGACAGCCTCCAGACTTAAAAATTTTATATTATCAATATCTGTCATTTGCTGAAAAAAAGCTTCCATTTTCACCTTACTATATTTTATGATAGATTCCACTTTCATTTCAATCATTTGTCATCAACTTTTTATTATTAACAAAAACATTGTTCTAAATGAAAAATAGATATAACTTAAAAATTCGTCGTTAAAGAAAAACCATAAACGAAGGATTTCCGCAAGACATAATATGTAGAAAAGACGTGTATAAATTCAAAACTGCGGCTGTCCAGAAAGTCAAATTCTCATTGAAAACATAAACATCATTTCAACATTTCTATAAGATGAAAGGGGACGTCTATAAGCTGAAGAAAGACTTATGATATGCTTAAAAGCCATAGTATGACAAGAGTTGGACGTTGCATTGATAACGGCCCAATGGAATCTTTTTGGGGAACCTTATAATGTGAAAGAGGGATATGAAACGTTTGAAGCGTTACAACAGACCATTAAGGAATATTCAGTTTTATAATAACGAACGTTATCAAAAAAATTAAACGGCTTAAGCCCATTAGAATGTAGAGCTCAAGCCGCTTAAAGCATTTTTATTATTTCCGCTGTCTACTTGGGGACATTTCAATTAAACATCCCCATTTTTTTATAAATCATGCTCCGAGTTATGTTTTTGGCGGCTATGATTTCGATTTTTTATTTTTTTCGATCCAGATAACGGCTCTGGCTGTCCCTTCCGATTTTGAACGTTTTGTTTTTGATCATTTTGTACTTGATCTTTTGCCATATACATCGCTCCTTAATATTTAATAGTAAAGAATAGCATTGTTATCTTTCGTCGTTTAGTTTGAATGATTTTGAAATCATTCATTCATTTTAGAATAAATTGATTTCTTGAAAAAAACACTATAGAAGATAAAAAAACGAAAGGAGTGCTATATTTGCCGTACCATAAAAATAAAAAACAAGCATTTGATGCAGTGCAACAAGGAATGGTGGAAGTTCATAAAGTACATGTCAATCTAACGAAAAACAGTTCTGATTATGGACATCAGCTAAAGCATCTTCGCCAGGAAATTAATGAGGCGTATGAACAAATTCAAAATGCATTGGAAGTTGCATCGGAAACGCAGAGAAAGCATTTAGAACAGTACAAGCGCGATTTAGATCGAATTGTGCAGGAAGTGAATTTGGATGACATTTGAAAGCGGCGGAGGTTCCGTCGTTTTTCACTATTTTTTCTCTTATATGAACGTTTTCATTAGCAAGAAAAATTATACTGAATATATTAAATTTTTTAGTGAAATAAGCATTTCTTATAATAATTGATAACATCATTGATATTTACTTATCATAAAAAGTATATTAAGATTTAAATGTGTGATGTTTAAAGTGGGGAGATATTCGGCATTTTTGTCGAAATTACGTTTAAAGGGGGATAAAATGACATGTCACAGCAACAGTTAGAGAAAAATGACGTTTTCCGTGCAAGAAAAAGCTTTTCAATTAACGGAAAAACGTACAACTACTATTCATTAAAAGCGCTAGAAGATGCAGGAATTGGTCAAGTTTCCCGTTTGCCTTATTCAATCAAAGTTCTTTTGGAATCAGTCCTGCGCCAAGTGGATGGACGAGTTATTACAAAAGAACATGTTGAAAACCTTGCGAAATGGGGAACAGATGAAATTAAAAATTTGGATGTTCCATTTAAACCATCTCGTGTCATTTTGCAAGACTTCACCGGCGTTCCTGCTGTCGTTGATTTAGCTTCATTAAGAAAAGCGATGGCTGACATGGGCGGAGATCCACAAAAAATCAATCCGGAAAAGCCTGTTGATCTTGTTATCGACCATTCTGTTCAAGTGGATCGTGCCGGAACAGATGATGCGCTGCAATATAACATGAATCTTGAATTCGAACGAAATGCTGAAAGATATAAATTTTTAAATTGGGCTCAAAAAGCATTTGACAACTACCGTGCTGTTCCGCCAGCAACAGGTATTGTCCACCAAGTAAACTTGGAATATTTAGCAAGCGTTGTCCATGCGGTTGAAGGTGAAAATGGAGAATACGAAACATATCCTGATACGTTAGTTGGAACAGACTCCCATACAACCATGATTAACGGACTCGGTGTTTTAGGTTGGGGTGTCGGCGGAATCGAAGCTGAAGCTGGAATGCTTGGACAGCCTTCCTATTTCCCTGTACCTGAAGTCATCGGAGTAAGACTTGTTGGCGAGCTGCCTAACGGAACAACAGCAACAGATTTAGCCCTTAAAGTAACTCAAGTACTGCGTCAAAAAGGCGTGGTAGGAAAATTTGTGGAGTTTTTCGGCCCTGGTGTTGCAAAGCTTCCGCTTGCTGACCGTGCTACTATTGCGAATATGGCGCCTGAATACGGAGCAACATGCGGATTTTTCCCTGTTGATAATGAATCGCTTGAATATTTGCGTTTAACTGGTCGCGATGAAGAGCATGTAAAAGTAGTGGAAACATATTGTAAAGAAAACGGTTTATTCTTCACGCCTGAAGCAGAGGATCCTATTTTTACGGATGTAGTTGAAATCGATCTTTCTCAAATTGAAGCAAATCTTTCCGGTCCGAAGCGTCCTCAAGATTTAATTCCTCTTTCAAAAATGAAAGAAGAATTTCATAGAGCTCTTACAGCTCCGCAAGGAAACCAAGGATTTGGCTTGCAGCCGGAAGAACTTAATAAGGAAGTAACGGTTGAATTTGCGAATGGTGAAAAAACAACAATGAAAACGGGTGCAGTCGTTATTGCGGCGATTACAAGCTGTACGAATACGTCAAACCCATATGTTTTAGTAGGCGCTGGTCTCGTTGCAAAAAAAGCTGTTGAAAAAGGATTGACTGTTCCGAAATATGTAAAAACATCATTGGCACCTGGTTCAAAAGTTGTAACCGGTTATCTTCAAAATTCTGGCTTAATGCCTTATCTTGAAAAATTAGGGTTTAACCTCGTCGGTTACGGATGTACAACTTGTATCGGGAACTCTGGACCGCTTGCAGATGAAATTGAAAAAGCGATCGCTGAAAATGATTTGCTCGTCACATCTGTTCTTTCCGGAAACCGGAACTTTGAAGGCCGTATTCATCCGCTCGTGAAAGGTAACTATTTAGCTTCACCGCCTCTAGTTGTTGCTTATGCATTAGCAGGGACTGTTGACATTGATTTACTGAATGATCCAATCGGAAAGGATCAAAACGGAAGCGATGTTTACTTTAAAGATATTTGGCCTTCAATGGAAGAAATTAATGAAGTTGTGAAACAAACTGTTACACCAGAATTATTCCGTAAAGAATATGAACGTGTATTTGATGATAACGAACGCTGGAATGCCATTGAAACAACAGATGAGCCATTATATCAATGGGACGAAGAGTCTACTTATATCCAAAATCCGCCATTCTTTGAAGGATTGTCTCCTGAGCCTGGTAAAGTAGAACCGTTGAAAGGGCTTCGCGTTGTTGGAAAATTCGGTGATTCTGTCACAACAGACCACATTTCTCCAGCAGGTGCGATTGGCAAAGATACTCCTGCAGGCCAATACTTGCTGTCTAAAGGTGTATCGCCAAGAGATTTCAACTCTTACGGTTCAAGACGCGGAAACCACGAAGTAATGATGAGAGGTACGTTTGCAAACATCCGCATTCGCAACCAAATTGCACCGGGAACTGAAGGCGGATATACAACGTACTGGCCGACAGGCGAAGTAATGTCTATTTATGACGCTTGCATGAAATATAAACAGGACGGAACAGGACTTGTTGTACTGGCAGGAAAAGATTACGGAATGGGAAGCTCTCGCGACTGGGCTGCTAAAGGAACGAACTTATTGGGAATCAAAACGGTCATCGCTGAAAGCTTCGAACGTATTCACCGTTCTAATCTTGTTCTTATGGGTGTTCTTCCGCTTCAGTTTAAAGAAGGCGAAAATGCGGAAACACTTGGTTTAACCGGTAAAGAAGTATTGGATGTTCACATTGATGAATCGGTAAAACCGCGCGATTACATCAAAGTAACGGCAACTGATGAGAACGGAAACAAAAAAGAGTTTGAAGTATTAGTTCGCTTTGACAGTGAAGTTGAAATTGATTACTACCGACATGGCGGAATTTTACAAATGGTATTAAGAGAAAGATTAAAAGGATAATAATTGAAAAAAAGCGGGAACTGTTCATAGTTCCCGTTATTTTTTGGCTAAAATTAGACAATTGATATGAAATACTGTTTTTTTCACAAAAATAATATATGATGAAATTGGGCATCATTTCGAAATGCTATCGTATTGAATCAGAGGTGTTATGGTTTATGAAACAAAAGCTTGCTGTTTTTTTATTAATCGTATTAGCAGCGATTGCAGTATGGCAATGGATCAATTCCCAGAAGGAAACAGTCGGTTTAGAAATAGGAAACAAAGCTCCGAATTTTGAAGTGACGACTTTGGATGGAGAAAAGAAATCGCTTTCCGATTTTTATGGAAAAAAAGTACTTTTAAACTTTTGGGCCACTTGGTGTCCACCATGTAAAAAAGAAATGCCGATCATGCAACAAATATATGAAAAGCATCAAGATGAAGTAACGATTGTCGCGGTTAACTTTACTGCCAGTGAGAAAAGTGCAAAAGATGTTGAAAATTTTGTTCAACAGGCTGGATTTACGTTTCCGATATTACTTGATCCAAAAAATAAAATGAACAGTGGATATAAAATTCTTACATATCCGACGTCATTTTTTCTTGATGAAAATGGAGTCATACAAGATAAAGTAGTGGGAGAATTAAATGAAAAAACGATAAAAGAAAAACTAAACCTGAAATAAAAAGACGCTGATTTCCTTTCGGGAATCAAAAAGAATCGGCTGACTTTGCCGATTTTTTCTTTTTGCAAAAGAAGAGTTTTTTTGAAACGTATGAAATTTTGCATTATTGGTTATATTGTCATTAAACATTCAAATTTTCAACGGGAAAGTGTCGGAATATTTTGTACAATAAAAGTAACAGAGAAAAGAAGTGAGGGATAAAAAATGAAAAAAACGAAAATTTCGTTTAAACAGCTTGTGTTGGAAAATAAGCAAAACTTGCTAAAAGACCGTGAAGCATTGAATGAAATTGAAGAAAGACTTGAAAAAAGGCTGGAAAAACGGCAATTGGAGAAATCGAGCTGATAGCAAACAGTCGTGTTTGACAGCATGTTTTCTGCTTTATTGGTAAACAATAAAAGCAGGAGGCGATTATTTGATGACAAATTCAAATGATATCCAGTCTCATTTTAATCCGAATCATATCGGAACAAAACCGAGAGGATTCGGTGGAAACAAAGGGAAAAAAATGCAAAATAAGACGAATGAGCATCCTCAAGTGATTCAGACAAAAGGCGAGTAGGACATATGTCCACCGCCTTTTAATTTACATAATATAATTATGGTTCCATCATTTTTCTCCTTTTCATTGAGGAAACAGGTTCGTTTCATAATTTAACATCAAATGCACAAACTATATTTGAAATGGCGATAAAACAATTTTTCCCAGAAAGGAGAATATTTGATGCAAAATCGAACAAATCGTGATGACCGTTCCGACAATGTTGAAAAATTGCAGGAAATGGTACAAAATACGATTGAAAACATCGAAAGAGCAGAAGAAACATTAGAGTTTGCCAACGACAGAGAGCGTGAACAGATTGAGGCAAAAAATCGCCGCAGAGAAGAAAGCATTGAGGCGATGCGACAAGAAATTAAAGATGAAGCCCGTGAACGAAACTCCTAGCTTTCAATTTAGGTTGATAATTCCATTTTAGTTTTCGATTGCAAATAGAAATGTTATAATAAAATTGTTCATTGAAAATTTTTGCCTTCTAAATTCATTTGATGAACGGCCAACAATGGGACAAACTTTGTTGGACCGGCTTGAATAAAAAACAGACTCCGCAAAAAAATTTAAGTAAGAAAGTTGAAAAGGCCTAAAATAGAAAGCCTGTATCACAGACGCTGATGCAGGCTTTTTCGATCGATTTCATTTTTTGCAAGGGAGAGAAGCTTATGTTTGTTTCATCAAAAGAAATAGAAGTTCGTTATGCGGAAACCGATCAAATGGGTGTCGTGTACCATGCCAATTATATTATATGGATGGAAGTTGGACGGACGAAGCTGATCCAAGATCTTGGCTTTTCGTATGCAGCGATGGAGAAAGACGGAATAATTTCCCCTGTCGTGGATATTCAAATCGAATATAAAAAACCGATTACATACGGTGAAAAGGCAATAATACATACGTGGATTGAGAAATATAACGGAATTAAAACAGTATATGGATACGAAATTTTCAATTCTCATGGCGAATTGGCAGCAAAAGGTTTTTCCAGCCATGTTTGCGTAAAAAAAGAAACGTTTCGCCCAGTTGTATTTAAGAAATTATATCCTGAATGGCACGAAGCATATGTAAAAGCGATGAAAGAGGAGAGATAAAGATTGGCCTTTGGAATCAAGAAAGAGGAGCTTGCTGAGTGGAAGAAAAAAGTGCGGAAAGGGGAAATCGCCTTTTTAACGCATTATTGGTATGATGAACGGTTTCCGGATTATCATTCTGTAACAAAGGTTGGATGCAGCAATATAAAGCATTTAATAGAATGGGGAAATGAAAACGGTTTGAAAATGGAGTGGATTCATCATCATAAAGATTTTCCGCATTTTGACCTGCTGGGGGAAAAACAAGTAGAAATCCTGCAAAAATATCAGCTAACCGATCATTTAAGAAGATTTAAATTGCTGAAAAAATAAAAGATTTGACGGGCATTTTGTGGAAGTCAGATTTGAGTAAAAAATGATGAGATGAAACAAGAAACCCAATCGGCAAATTAAATTTGCGGTTGGGTTTCTTTACTGACTATAGCATGCTTCGTCTACTAGAACAGCTCTTTGACAAAGACTTGTTTTTCGACCTATAGCATACTTTCAATCGATTTGCTAATTTATAAGACGAACAACAGGTTCATGAATTTTTTCATCCAATTGAATGGTCACGTCATGATTGTCGAAATACCATAAATCATCATGTTCAACATAAAATGTGACCCCTAGTTTTTCGGCTTTTATTCCGATTTGATTTGGTGCTTCTTTTGCAATTCCAAGGGAAAATCCGCTTTGCACATGACCGCATCCGCCATATCGGACAAAGAAGCGGACTGCATCTCCCTCGTTTAACTCCAATTCTTCCTTGTACCATTTTGCTGCATCATCGGTAATATTCAGTTTCATTTTTGTCACTCCTAATATCAGCTTCCTGTTTACATTATATTACATGAAAAGCTTTCTTTCCATGAATAAACTCTACTGGATAGAGTTCGTCACTTCTTTCGTTTCCAACCATTGATGCATATGCTTCATCACTTTTTCATAGGCGTTTTTGTCGATGCGGTCCAGCAATTCAACATAGTAATGATGATTTTTATTTTTGGTAACGTAGGTAGGGAGTAAACGCGGATTTTTCAAAGTCAGTGTCGTACCGTTAGCATCAGTCCGCTTAATTACATCAATCGAAAAAATCCCTCCGATGTCTTTTCCATCTCCCTTTTGGCCAGACAAGAAGTTGCCTAACGAATACACAACGATACTCTTGTTTCCATTTTTTCCTTCCAGCCATTCGATCGGCTGCAATACATGAGGATGGTGACCGATGATAATGTCTGCACCATGATCGACTAGCAGCTGCGCCCACTGTTTTTGAGCGTCGCTTGGAAAGGATTGATATTCTTCTCCCCAGTGCATGTTAACAATAGTTACATCAACTTGTCCATTTAGTGTGTCTAAATCCCTTTTCATTTTTTCTTCATCA
This sequence comes from Aeribacillus sp. FSL W8-0870, assembly GCF_037963755.1. Classification (NCBI taxonomy): domain Bacteria; kingdom Bacillati; phylum Bacillota; class Bacilli; order Caryophanales; family Bacillaceae; genus Aeribacillus; species Aeribacillus sp. FSL W8-0870. Next base: position 2,196,610 of record NZ_CP150165.1, on the reverse strand, counting down.
ATAAGGTTTACTAAATAGGGTTTATTTTTCGGAACTGGAATACCGTTTGTCCCATATGTATACGAAAGAAAGCCGATTTTCACCCCGTTGACCTGTTGAATTCTCCATGTATTGGCGTCCGCTTCGTTTTTAAAGCTCCCTACATACGGTAGCCCGATTTGTTCATAATGCTGAATCGCATTTAAAATACCTTTTTCTCCTTTATCTAAACTATGATTGTTTGCCGTTGAGACGATATCAATGCCAGCATCTTTTAGCGCATCTGCCACTTCGAATGGGCTATTAAACAACGGATAACTGGAGATTCCAAGTTCTGTTCCCCCAATGATCGATTCTTGGTTGGCGATGGCTAAGTCGCTTTTTGAGAGCAAAGGTTTTACTGTTGCAAACATTGGCTTAAAATTGTATGATTCGCTCCCGGTCCTCGCATCTTTAAAAAGCTGGCTATGTATGAGAACATCACCTATTGCAGAAACAGTGACGAGCGATTCGGTCGGCTCCACTTTTTTGGGAGCAGCTTGTATAGATTGTGGCGAATCATCCACATTTTCTTTTTTGACCGTGTTTTGCTCATTTGCCTGACCTTTGCTGTCGCATCCTGAAAAAAGCATCAAACAAATAATTGCGAATATTAAGAAAACCTTTCTCATAAAACCCTCCTTAAATACTGTTTTTATTATCATAAACGTTTTGTCGGAAAAAATAAACTATTGTCTAATTTTGTTTTTATGTTAGATTTTCTAACATACTTTTTCGAAAAATTATGGAAAATGAATTGACATTAAAATAAAACAGGTGTAAAAATAGAGATATACTTCTTATGTTATTTTTTATAACATGATTAAGAAGAAATAATTACATGGGAGGTTGTGCTATGGACTCATTAACGTTAATGAACAGTTTATGGGTGATGCTGGGAGCTATTTTGGTCATCTTTATGCAAGCAGGATTTATATTGCTCGAAGCGGGTTCTACACGAATGAAAAATGCCGGACATATTGCCGGAAAAACTGTTTTTACATTCGGAATTGCCTCCATTGTTTTCTGGGCAGTCGGCTATGGATTTATTTTTGGGAAGAACGGCAACTTTTTTGTAGGAATGTCTGACTTTTTTTATTCAGGATATGAAATAGATGGATTATCTCTTTCAACATCCGTCTTTTTTGTATTCCAGTTAGCCTTTGCCGGAGTTTCTCTAGCCATTGCCTTTGCTGGATTTGCGGAACGGGCGAAACTTTCAGTTTATTTAATTTTTTCTGTATTGTTTACCGCACTTGTTTATCCAGTTGTTGCTCATTGGATTTGGGGCGGAGGATGGCTGTCAGAACATGGAAAACAAGATTTTGCAGGTTCTACCGTTGTTCATTTGACAGGTGCAATGGCAGCTTTGGCTGCAACGATCTTGTTGAAACCTCGGATCGGTAAATATAACAAAGATGGTTCTGTTAATAATATTTATGGACATAACCAAGTTTATACAGCTCTAGGCGTACTTATTTTATGGGTTGGTTGGTTCGGTTTCAATGCAGGAAGCACGATTACAGTTGAGGATGGATTTTTTGGATTTGTTGCTTTGAACACGAATTTAGCTGCCGGAGCAGGAGCCGTAAGCGCCTTGATCATTTCATGGATCGCTGGCGGAAAAGCTGATATACCGACAATGTTAAACGGAGCGCTTGCAGGATTGGTCGCCATTACCGCATCTTGTGCATTTGTCGACACATGGGCTGCTGTCGTAATCGGGCTAATAGCTGGAATTCTCGTATATTTTAGTATGAAGTTTTTTGATAAAGTTAAAATTGATGATCCGATTTATTGTTTGTCTGTTCACGGAGTAGCTGGTGTTTGGGGCACTTTATCAACTGGATTTTTTGCAACCCCTGAATTAGCAACTATTGGTAACCCTGGATTGTTTTACGGCGGAGGCCTTACTCAGCTCGGCATTCAAGCATTGGGAGTGTTTACTTCAGGTTTATACGCCTTTGTTGTTTCATTCGTCATCTTAGCTGTGATGAAAAAATTGCTCAATGGCTTGCGGGTGACAGAAGAAGAAGAAATGATCGGTTTGGACTTAAGCGAGCACGGAGTTTATGGGTATCCGGAAGCATTTGAATCCAATGAACAAAAGCTTGGAAGCTAACCGCAAGAGCGTATGGATGATGTATCATCTGTACGCTTATTTATAAAAAAGGGGATTTTTATACACATGGGGAATCCTTACAAACAATTGAAGGAATGGCGCAACAGTCATTTGCAAAAAGCGAAAACAGTGACGGAATTAAACAGTATACACGATCAGGTTATGAAACAATCCTTCCATCTTTCTTTCGAGATTGTAAAAAAGAAATACGGCCCTGCGCCTTGTGAATTTACTTGGTTTTTAGTCGGAAGCGGCGGAAGAGGCGAGCAGGCGAAAATAAGCGATCAAGACCACGGACTCATTTTTCATTCCAATGAGAAAGAAGCTCTCGACTACTTTTTGCTGCTTGGAAAAGAAGTTTCATTCGGCTTGAACGTCATCGGTTATCCTTACTGCGAAGGAAATGTCATGTGTTCAACTTCTTTATGGTGCCGATCGGAACAAAGCTGGAGCAAGCAGATCAATAAATGGCTGCAGGATGAAACATTTGATTCTATCCGCTATTTATTAATCTTTTTTGATGCGCGTATGATCATCGGACAATCCGAATCGATTCATCGACTGAAAAACCAAATTTTCCAATATATTCAATATAATCCTGATTTTCTCGGTCGATTGTTAAACAACACAATGCATGTCAAAAAAGGGGTGGGTATTTTTCATCAGCTGCTTCCTGAAACATACGGCCCTCATTCAGGCGCTATTGATTTAAAACAGGCCGGGTTATTGCCTTACATTAATTCTGTCCGCTTATTGGCGATCAAAGAACGATTGTTGGATACGTCTACGCTGTCGAGGTTTCAGCTTCTGATGAAGCAGGAGTATTTTCGTCATGTATTATCTCCATATCACACATATTTTCAAGAATTAGTAACGATTCATTTTAAAAATTCATTAAAAGCGAACACATATGATGAAGTTCATTACCTCTCTTTAAAGGATTTATCAAAAGAAGAAAAAGGAAGGCTAAAAAAAATCATTTTAGGCGGAAAAAAATTGATGAATGAAACGAAATCCATCATTGAAAAGGGCGTTAATCCATGAAACTTCCATCTTTTTTTCACTTGATGAAGCAATTTCAGGGGAAAATGCAATCTTCAGCATTTACAGGTCTTGAAACAAATCTTCAGCATGCAGCGTTTTTGCGGAAAATGGAACAAGACTTAAAGCGGGAGGAAAGCTTGTCAACTCCTCTTAAGGAGCTGGACGTTGTTGTGCTTGATTTGGAAACAACAGGTTTTTTTCCGGAAAAAGGGGATCAAATTCTTTCGATTGGAGCAGTTAAAGTTCACGGCATGCAGATTGAAGAAAAGCATACATTTTACTCTTTTGTTCAGTATGAAGGGGAAATTCCCGTTGATGTAAAAAAATTGACAGGAATTGTTGAAGAAGACGTAAGAGCTGCTCCCCCTATATCGGAAGTATTGATTCGTTTTTATCAATTTGCAGAAAATCGGACGCTTGTCGCCCATCATGCCAATCATGAAAAAAATTTTCTTACAGAAGCTAATAAGGAGCATTTCCGCATTCCATTTAAACATCGGATTGTGGATACAGCCATGCTGTTCCAGCTCGTTCAGCGAGAACAAATTGCCGTAAGTTTAGATGAATGCTGCCGGTTTTTTTCCATCCCGGTCCAAAAGCGTCATCACGCCTTAGAAGATGCAAAAATGACAGCCGCGATCTGGTGTGAATATGTAAAAATGTTTGTTGAATCAGGCTATAAAACGTTGATGGATGTGTTTATCAAACTATCACAATTAAAACAAGGAGCGAGAAGATGAGTTCCCGCTCCTTTCTATTTTACAGCCATTTCACTTTTGGCTCTGTTTTATTTAAGATCCTTTTAATATTGGCTCTGTGCCGATAGAAAACAAAGGTTGCGAGGATCGCGACAATGATCATTAAAGCCGCATCACCGGTAAAAATAGTATAAACTAACGTATACAGTGCTGTAACCATAGAGGATAAAGAAACATATTTTGATACATATAAAACAAGAAAAAATACAGCAAGCATGGATAAAAAGAGTAATGGGCTATAAAAAAGCAGCACCCCTCCGCTTGTCGCCACGGCTTTTCCGCCCCGAAAGCCTGCGAAAATTGGATACATATGTCCTACAGCAGCCACCATTCCTGCAATGAGCGTCCATGCTTGGTGTAGGTCACCACTAAGCAATACGGGGAGGCTTGCTGCGAGAGTTCCTTTTAAAATGTCTGCAACCGTAACAAACAGCCCGGCTTTTTTTCCAAGCACTCGAAAAGTGTTGGTTGCACCTAAATTTCCGCTTCCATGTTCGCGAATATCAATGCCGTATCCAATTTTGCCAACGATAAGTCCAAAGGGGATGGAACCAATTAAATAAGCTAAGATAAGGACTAAGATTAATAGAAAAGACATAATGAAACTCCTTTATATTCATGATTCTATTATTATTGTACACAATTGATTCAATCAGGACTATATTTTGTTGATAAAAGCCGTTTTAAAACTTTGGTGTTCGACGCTTTTACAGTTATAATAAAAGAAACATTGGAAGGAGTGAACAAATTTTCATGCAAAATCCAAGTCTGGACGAAATCCGTGATATTTTAAAAAAAAGCAAACGAATCGCTGTTGTCGGCTTGTCAAACAATCCTGAAAGAGAATCTTACCAAGTTTCACAAGCGATGCAAAATGCGGGGTATGAGATTATTCCTGTCAATCCGATGATCGATGAAGCCTTGGGTGTCAAAGCGGTCTCATCCTTAAAAGAAATTGAAGGCCATGTGGATATTGTAAACGTTTTTAGACGTTCCGAGCATTTATTAGATGTTGCGAAAGAATTTTTAGAAATTGATGCCGATGTTTTTTGGGCTCAATTAGGCTGCGTTAACGAGGAAGCATATCAATTATTAAAAGAAAAAGGTTATCCCGTTATCATGGATATGTGTATAAAAGTAGCGTATGCGTTAACAAAATAACAAATGTTTCCCCCATCATCTTGATGGGTTCTTTTTTTGAAGAAAGGTTTGAAACATACAACATTTGAGTAATACAATAATATACGTTGCCGTGTAAGATTGCCAAACGCAGGGAAACCATGTAAAATACAGTTTACAAACATCTGTTCTTGTTTTTTGAAAGGAGTTATTTGTTTGTGGGAAAAGCAAAGATAATGGAATACAATGACGATGCGATTCAAGTATTGGAAGGATTGGAAGCAGTAAGGAAACGGCCGGGGATGTATATCGGCAGCACGGATGCTAGAGGATTGCATCATCTTGTATATGAAATTGTTGACAATTCTGTAGATGAAGCATTAGCAGGCTTCGGAGACCATATCATTGTCAAAATACATAAAGATGAAAGCATTTCTGTTGCTGATAAAGGAAGAGGAATGCCGACTGGCATGCATAAGCTTGGTAAGCCGACTCCGGAAGTAATTTTAACCGTGCTTCATGCAGGAGGAAAATTCGGGCAAGGCGGTTACAAAACAAGCGGCGGCTTGCACGGAGTAGGCGCTTCAGTCGTCAATGCTTTATCTGAGTGGCTTGAAGTGACGATTAAACGGGACGGATTTATTTACAAGCAAAGGTTCGAAAAGGGCGGGAAACCCGTTACGACATTAGAAAAGATAGGAGAAACAAAAGAAACCGGTACGACAGTCCATTTTAAACCAGATCCTCTCATCTTCAGCACTACGACTTTTCAATTTGACATATTGAGTGAACGATTGCGGGAGTCTGCATTCCTCCTAAAAGGATTAACAATTGATTTGATTGATGAACGGAACAATGTTCAAGAATCTTATTGTTATGAAAATGGGATCGAATCATTTGTCGCATATTTAAATGAAGGAAAAGAAACTCTTCATCCTGTTGTCTTTTTCGAAGGTGAGCAGCAAGGAATTGAAGTCGAATTTTCTTTCCAATTTAATGACGGCTACAGCGAAAACATTTTGTCGTTTGTCAACCATGTGAGAACAAAAGACGGCGGCACACATGAAGCAGGCGCCAAAACTGCCATGACAAGAGTGTTTAATGAATACGCACGAAAGACCGGTTTATTAAAAGAGAAAGACAAAAACTTGGAAGGTACAGATATTCGTGAAGGGCTATCGGCAATTATCTCCGTCCGAATCCCTGAAGGACTTTTGCAGTTTGAAGGACAAACGAAAGGAAAACTCGGTACAACAGAGGCGAGATCTGCTGTTGACACAGTCATTTCGGAAAAATTATCTTATTTTTTAGAAGAGAATGCGGAGATCAGCACCCTCCTGATTAAAAAGGCGATAAAAGCGCAAGAAGCAAGAGAGGCGGCAAGAAAAGCGCGCGAAGAAGCAAGATCAGGAAAAAAACGAAAAAAATCTGAAATGTCTTTAAGCGGAAAGCTTACGCCTGCTCAATCACGGAATCCAAAGAAAAATGAATTGTTTCTTGTGGAGGGGGATTCTGCGGGAGGATCAGCGAAACAAGGTCGGGATAGAAGATTTCAGGCTGTTCTGCCTCTGCGCGGAAAAGTGATCAATACGGAGAAGGCGAAGCTGCAGGATATTTTTAAAAACGAAGAAATCAATACAATTATTCATGCAATCGGAGCTGGCGTCGGTGCTGATTTTAACATTGAAGATTGCAACTACGACAAAGTGATCATTATGACGGATGCTGATACGGATGGCGCCCACATCCAAGTGCTTTTATTGACTTTCTTCTATCGATATATGAAGCCGCTCATTCAGGCAGGGAAAGTCTATATTGCGCTTCCGCCTTTATATAAAGTAAGCAAAGGCAGCGGCAAATCCGAAGTCATCGAATACGCATGGAATGAGAAGGAGCTGTCCGCTGCCATTAAGAAGGTCGGCAAAGGCTACACAATCCAACGATACAAAGGGCTTGGAGAAATGAATGCGCCGCAGCTATGGGAGACGACGATGAATCCTGAAACACGCACTCTCATCCGCGTCCGGATTGATGATGCAGCAAGAGCGGAAAGAAGAGTGACAACCTTAATGGGTGACAAGGTTGAACCGCGTCGACAATGGATCGAAAAAAATGTGTCTTTTGGTATTGACGAAAATGACAACATGTTCGAAATTTAAAACAATGTGCTAGAGGAGGAGCAGCATGGAAGCTCAACAACGTTATGTCGATTTACCCCTTGAAGATGTGCTGGGCGACCGTTTTGGACGGTACAGCAAATACATTATTCAAGACCGCGCGCTTCCGGATGTTCGCGACGGGCTGAAGCCGGTGCAGCGGAGAATTTTATACGCGATGCTGATGGACGGAAATACGCATGATAAAGGATTTCGAAAAGCGGCCAAAACAGTCGGGAATGTTATCGGGAACTTCCATCCGCATGGAGATTCTTCTGTATATGAAGCGATGGTTCGGATGAGCCAGGAGTGGAAGGTTCGCAATGTTTTAGTGGAAATGCACGGAAACAACGGAAGCCTTGACGGCGATCCTCCTGCCGCCATGCGTTATACGGAAGCACGGCTGTCCAAACTTGCTTCCGAGCTTTTAAAAGATATTGAGAAAAATACAGTCGAGTTTGTACCGAATTTTGATGATACAACGAAAGAACCCGTCGTTCTCCCCGCGATGTTCCCAAACTTGCTTGTCAATGGTTCAACAGGGATTTCGGCCGGCTATGCAACTGATATTCCTCCGCATAATCTCGGCGAAGTCATTGATGCTGTGATTATGCGAATGAATCATCCGGATTGCACAGTTGAGGAATTAATGGAAGTGTTAAAAGGCCCTGATTTCCCGACTGGAGGAATCATTCAAGGAATCGACGAGATTAAAAAAGCATATAAAACAGGAAAAGGAAAAATTGTTGTTCGCGGCAAAGCGGAAATTGAAAAAATCCGAGGCGGAAAAGAGCAAATTGTCATTACAGAAATTCCGTATGAGGTCAATAAAGCAAATTTAGTAAAAAAAATAGATGACCTTAAGTACGAAAGAAAAGTGGACGGAATCGCCGAGGTGCGCGATGAAACGGACCGGACAGGTCTTCGCATCGTCATCGAACTGAAAAAAGATGCCGATGCTGAAGGAGTTTTAAATTACTTATATAAAAACACAGATTTGCAAGTTCCATATAACTTTAATATGGTTGCAATTCACCGTCGGCATCCGAAATTATTAAGCCTGCCTGAATTGTTGGATGCTTACATCGAACACCGAAAGGAAGTCGTGATTAACCGATCGACTTTTGAGCTCCAAAAAGCTCAAGAAAGGGAGCATGTCGTAAAGGGATTAATCAAAGCTCTATCCATCTTGGATGAAGTGATCGCTGTTATTCGTGCTTCAAAAGATAAACGGGATGCGAAAGATAATTTAATTAGTGAATTTGCATTTACTGAGCCGCAGGCAGAGGCGATTGTCTCGTTGCAGCTGTACCGTCTGACAAACACTGATATTACAGCGTTGAAAGCGGAAGAAGAAGAGCTTGAGAAAAAAATCAAGGGGTTAACAAGCATTTTGGAGGATGAAAAAAAGCTTTCCAAAGTCATTCAATCCGAATTAAAACAATTGAAAAAAACATTTGCCGATGAGCGGCGGACGAAGATTGAGGCGGAAATTGAATCCATTACTATCAATATGGAATCCCTCATCGCAAGCGAGGATACAATTGTTACTGTGACAAAAGACGGCTATGTGAAACGTACGAGCTTGCGGTCGTATACAGCATCAAACGGAAAAGATTTCGGCATGAAGGATTCGGATCGACTGTTATGCCAGTATGAAATGAACACAACAGATGTTCTTCTCTTATTCACAAACAAAGGAAATTATTTATATTGTCCTGTTCACGAGCTTCCGGATATTCGCTGGAAGGATATTGGACAGCATATTTCAAGGACCATTCCGATTGATCAAGATGAACGGATTGTACAAGGCATTCCTTTAAAAAGTTTTGACGACGAGAAATTTTTCTTGTTTGTTACGAAAAAAGGCATGGTGAAGAAAACGGAAATTCGCCAATATAAAGCTCAGCGATACTCCAAGCCGCTTGTTGCGATCAATTTAAAAAACGACGATGAAGTGGTTGCGGTTCATATAACTGATGGAACAGGATTGATTTTGTTATCCACCCGTTTTGGATACGGTCTTTTATTTCACGAAGAAGAAGTGAATATTGTCGGCTCCCGTGCCGCAGGAGTCAAAGGCATCCAATTAAAGGAAGGAGATGCAGTCGTTTCTGGACTTGTGTTTGCTCAGAAACATGTTAACGATCAAAAGCTCGCCATTGTCACGCACAGAGGCGCTGTGAAAATGATCAATATCGGGGAAATCGAACGAACACAACGAGCCAGAAGAGGATCAATGCTGTACAGAGAGCTGAAAACAAACCCGCATCGGACAGCGGCCATCTTACTCGTCAACGGTAATGAGAATTTGGTATTGGAAACGGAGAAAGGCATCAGGGAAATAGTGACTCTTTCCAATGTGAAGGTGACTGATCGATACAGCAACGGTTCCTTTTACATAGATAAAGAGGAGGCAGGAGAAGTCACTGATAGCTGGCTGGAAACGGAAGCATAAAAAATGATCACCCCTATCCGGATTTAGTGAGGATAGGGGTTTTTCACTCTAATACAGTGATATTTTGCTTCATTGGCGGTTTAGGAGCGGGTTCTGAAAGAAAACCGCTTGGTCTCGATCAGACATATTATTCGGACACATTTCTAAACGTTGTTTGAAATTGCATATCATTTTGTTTTTTAAAAACGATTGCCAGAGCTCTCTCATCTTTGTACAGAATCTAGATGGCGGATCGTTAGAGGATCAAGGAGAACTGGCACACTATGATTTGAAAGCGAATGAGATGCTTTGGCCATTTCCCCAATGTCAAAAAAGGCTTTATGAAGAAAATAAAAGAAAACAGACTTGTTGGTACACTCTAGGCTTTGCAATCTAAATGCCATTTATTTGCGCTTTCAATGGGATGGATGAGAAAAATCCGAATTTTCATTCTCTTCTAAGCATGAAAAACAAAACAACGACCCATTTTTTTCGTCAATAGCCCCATTCAAAAAACCGTTTAGACAATGAATAGGTTTGCTGCACCTTATACAAAATCCTACAAATTCCTCCAATTTCCCTTCACTTCCTTTGTGATCGTAGTGGTGTAGTTGAAAAAAGTTGGATATAACTTATTATACTTATTATATCAGAAGAAAGATGTTTAAGTTATTCTTCTTTTGTGCCAAACAAGCAGAATATCAAAACAAGAAAAAGAGCGCTCCCAAAAAGAAAGAAACCATATCGAAAGCCGCTTATTCAGCAACATCAGCGAAAATGACGTCACACACCGAGGCGCTTTTCGTTTTTAGCTTTCTATTCCCTGAAAAACTCAATTACGACAGCATGCCATGAAACTTTGCTTGTCAATAGCCTTTAGCTTCGTCCTTGATAAAACGTTTTAAGTCTTAATGGTTGAATCAAGGTCTAAACAGTCCGTTTCCGTGATGTTGAAATGGATCTTAGACTCAACGAAGATGGAAAGTAGATGGTGAAGAAAGAGGCGGGGGATCGCCGCCTCTTCCACCCGAAATTATTGAAGAATGCGTGGAAATAATACGTTATTTTCCAAATGAATATGTTCAAATAAGTCTGATTCCAAAGCTTCTAAACGATTGTAAACGAGTTGATATGTTCGGCAAGCCCCGTTCGGAAGGGTATAGTCATTTGTGATCCGTCTAATTTCTTTTATGATATCCCCTGTTTTATCATGTTCATTCGTAAGATCGGCAATCATTTTTTTCATTTTTTGTTCGTTTTCGCTTGTCGGCTGCTTCTCGAACTGGCTAATAAGCGGAAATACTTCAGACTCTTCTTTCCATAAATGTTGTTCTAGTTCCGTTTTTAATTCATTAAACAATTTATGAACCTTTATTAGATGTGGATGATTTCCGCCGTGGACTCGCATAACTTTTGTCACATAGGGACTAAGGTTTGGCAGTTCTTCCAACAAATAACGATGATGTTTATTTATGATATGGTCAATAAGTTCTGAGTATGTTGCTGTCAACCAATTTTTCTCTGTTTTTTCATCAATTGCAGCATACAGATCCTGCAATTGACTCATTAATTCCTCAATCGCCACTCCCCGTTTATCGGCTGCTTCTTTTAAAGAGCGATCACCGCCGCAACAAAAATCAATTTTATTTTTTTTAAAAACATCGCTCGCTTTCGGAAGCATTGCGACAATTTCTCCAACTGTCGTATTTTCCGTAAATATTGTTTTCATTATTTTGCCCTCCCAATTTCATTGTTAAAAAGATAATATCGCAACTCGTTCTTTTCAATAGTGACAGGTGTCACTTTCCCGTTTAGTGTTGTGGCTATTTTGTGACAAAACAAAGAGGTATGCAACAAATCACAACGTAGCTAGTTTTTTTCACTATAATGGAATTTAGAAGAAATTGTTGATGAAAGGTGGATACATGATGGCAACCGTCAAGAAATTAGTGATTCCAAAACAGCATGGAGCCTGGGCAATGCTTGTTATACCATTTCTATTGGGGGCTTATATAGGAGGGTTCTCTTGGATTCATATTCCATTATTTATCGGCTGGTTATGTTTATATTTAGCAACATATCCGTTACTGATGGCTATGAAAAATAAGCGCAAGCCATTTTATATAAAGTGGTTTGCTCTTTATTTTGCCGCTGCTGCCGTTATACTGCTCTTTCCATTAATTTATAGATGGGAAATAATATATTTCGGAATGGCGATGACACCGTTTTTTTTAATAAATATTTATTATGGGAAAAAGAAAAAAGATCGTGCTTTTTTCAATGATCTAGCAGCAATCGCTGTTTTTTGCATTGGAGGTCTTGCCAGTTCTTTTATTGTAAGCGGAGAAATAACAAAAGAAGCTTTCATCACCATAATGCTTTGTTTTTTATTTTTTGTGGGCAGCACTTTTTATGTCAAAACAATGATTCGGGAAAAAAACAATCCGAACTATAAATGGTTGTCATGGGGTTTTCATGTTTTCTTAATGATCGGCTTGGTCGCTACCGAGTATGCCGTTTTTATAATAGCTTATATTCCGAGTGTTATTCGAGCTGTTTATTTTTACGGAAAAAAAATGCCGATTTTAAAAATCGGTTTAATTGAAGTGGGCAATGCCGTATATTTTTGTTTTGCAATGTTTATGATCATCAATCTGTTCATGCTGCCGTAAGCGCATTTTCCCTTTGCAGAAGGTTGATTGCCCAATGATCATTCGATTTTTTTGGGGAAGTAATGCCGATATATTTTTTTAAACGCTGTCAAGACAAAATTGGCCATGAAATTCCCCCGCATTCATCATGATGATTGCAGGGGGTACAGGCATTTTCACTTAAATTTTTAATATCAGGAAAAAAAGGCATTATCATTCTTTTTCAGTCTTCAACGGGATGTTGTTGCCGTCAACATCCTCTATCATTCCATCAATTGTGCCCTCCGTATATGTATCTCTTATTTGTTCCTGCGTTATGGCCAAACCTTGTTTTAGGTCGGATTCGCTGCCGCTCTTTACAGGTTCATCATATGCTCCGAAGGTTGGGTTATTTTTCATTTTCTTGTCTTGACGTTTTGTGGACATTTCGTTTCCTCCATGAAAATTCGTTTTCCTTTATTATGATTCTTAATCGCTTCAAACATTCATCAAAAAACAGTTTTCTTTTTGGCGGCCGCTACATAAAGATTTCTTTCTCCAATTGTTCAGCATCAACCAAATAATATCCGTCGTCATCAACAAGAATAAGACCCTTCCGCTTCATCTGGTTAAGCGTTCTGCTAACGGTTTCACGGGAAGTTCCGATCATATTTGCCAATTCCCGATTCGTTAAATGGGTTGTCAAACGATAAAGTTTTCCTTGCGGCAGTGCATTCGTTTTTGTAAGCCGCAACAGCAACAATACGATTTGTTCATATGTATTATGAAGAATTTGCTCTTCTAACCGATTTTGCAAATCTATGATTTTTTCACTCATCACACGAAACAATTTGATGGACAATACCGGAAAGAGCATAAGCGTTTCCTCAAAATCTTTGATGGGAATGACAATTAATGTAGATTCTTCCATAACTTCTGCATGAGCAGGGTAAGATCCTTTGCAAAAAAATCCGGTATGGGGAAACATTTCTCCATTCTGCAAGATGGAAACAATTTGTTCTTTTCCATTTCTGTCCGTTTTATATATTTTAATCGTTCCTGAATGGATGAAATATACGTTTTCCAGCATGTCGCCTTGCATGAATACATACGATTTTGGTTGATAGGTACGTACTTGAGAGATAGCAACTATGGAAGTCAATTCTTCATCAGACAGTTCACGGAAAAGGGGAACGCTTCTTAATCTTTCAAACACCCAGCTATTTGTCATGGTATCACACCTTTTTTTCAACTTTGATTTTCGTTTCATATTATAGCGTTTCTTTACAAATGAGTCGTGTGATGTAAATCATAGTTACCAATAAAAATTAGGTGTCTAACATACTTAAGGTTTGGGGCAGACCACCTCATCCATTTGCGAATTACCGAAGCAATCACGGGGAAGATCCGCAGCAGCTGAACATTTGTCAAAAGAATGACTTTATCGTAAAAATCATTTCTTCCCTTTTACCGAAAAGTGTGATGGCTTTCACTTCGAAAATTTCACCTTTTTATATGATGAGAAGAAGCAGAGATATTTTTCATTTTAAAGAAAGGAGTTTGTATGTGATGATGGATTATGACCAAAACCCTTTTATTGTCATTTGGGAGTTGACGAGAGCATGTCAATTAAATTGTTTGCATTGCCGAGCCGAGGCGCAATATCATCGTGATCCCCATGAGTTGACTTTTCAGGAAGGAAAAAAATTAATTGATGATATTTTTGCGATGAACCAGCCGCTATTAGTATTTACCGGCGGTGATCCATTAATGCGGCCGGATTTATTCGCTCTTGCCGAATATGCTATTGAAAAGGGATTGCGTGTTTCAATCACGCCGAGTGCAACTCCAAATGTAACAAAAGAAGTGATGCAGAGGGCAAAAGATATCGGGCTTTCCCGTTGGGCATTTAGTTTGGACGGCCCGAATGCGGAAATTCATGATCATTTTCGCGGCACAAAAGGTTCTTTCGATTTAACGATGCAAGGAATCAAATATTTGCATGAATTTAAGATTCCTGTTCAAATTAATACGGTTGTATCACGCTACAATGTTCATGTTCTTGAAGAAATGGCGGATTTTGTTGAAAAACTTGATTGCGTTCTTTGGAGCGTTTTTTTCCTCGTACCAACTGGAAGAGGAAAACAATCGGATATGATTTCTCCCGCCCAACATGAACAAGTTTTTCGTTGGTTATATGAAAAGAGCAAACGTGTACCATTTGATATTAAAACGACTGCCGGACAACATTACCGTCGTGTCGTCTTGCAAGCCAAAATGCGTGAACAGCAAATAGATGGAAAAGAAATCCATTATGAAGATATTTTGTTTAAAGGGGCTACAGGGGAAGTGGACGGACTCGGCCGTGCTCCGAAGGGAGTAAATGATGGCAACGGTTTTGTGTTTATTTCCCATATTGGCGATGTTTATCCGAGCGGATTGCTTCCAATCAAAGCGGGAAATGTAAGACAAACACCACTGGCCGATATTTACAGAACTTCACCAATATTTCAAAAATTGCGCAATCCAAATCTTTATAAAGGAAAATGCGGTGTTTGCGAATTTCGTTTTGTTTGCGGAGGCTCACGCTCAAGAGCGTATGCTGTGACAGGCGACTATTTGGAAAGTGAGCCTTATTGTGTATACATTCCTAAAGCGCTTCGCCAAAAACGGGAAGTTTAAACCGTTGGAAACGCAAGCGGTTTTTCAATTTGATTGAATGGGCAAAAATCGGAAAAACATTTTTGTTGAGGTGAAATTTTAACAATTATTTGGCAATCAATAATTATATGATAAAGTTCACAAACATTCCCCGCCTATTTTTATGGTACAGATGATGGCACCATTCATCTGTTTAGGAGGGGGATTTTGGTGAAACAAAAAGCATTACTGCCAGTCACCACTTTAGCCATGACATTTGCATTTGCCGTATGGCGAATTTTATCTCCGTTAGCAAGTACGTTCCAAGATATTTATAACCTGACAGCAACATAAAAAAGCATCTAAGTTGCCAACCCGTCTTGCAAGGTTCTGTCATGCGAATTCCACTCGGAATTTACTGACCGGTATGGCCGACGGTAAATGTATTCTTTGCTTTTATTATTTTTAATTGTCCCATAGTTGGCGTCAGTTTTGCCAATTCTTACGGAATGACGATATTTTGAGCTTTTTCATTGGAATGGACGAACGTCATTTGCAATTTCAGTTACATTTTTTTTGGTTGACACCTCTGGAAAAACAAGGAACAGCGATTATCCCCTGCAGGAAGACAGCATTTGTAAAAAGATTTTCCTGGAAGGGGATTTTTTTGGCTGGGAAACGATTAAACGAAAATTTTAAATGTGATGCCGTTTGTTTGGGAGCTGGAAGAAGAGCCAAAAACACCAAAATAATTGGGACTTCTTTCATAAAAAAAGCTGTCCCTTTCAGGAAAGGAACAGTCTTTGAAAAACGTTTAGGAAAGGAACCCTAGCTGCCTTAATGCTTTTTCGCTCATTCTATCAGGGGACCAAGGCGGATTCCAAGTGATTTGGACATTTACGTCTTGAATGCCTTCAATATCACGCAACGCGCGTTTCACACCGCCTGCTATTGAGTCGTGCAACGGACAGCCGGGTGTAGTCAATGTCATTAAAATGAATGCAGTTCCGTCTTTTACTTCAATCTTATAGATCAGTCCTAAATCAACAACATTAATTCCCAATTCAGGATCTAAAACGTTTTGCAGTTTTTCCAAGATCTTTGCTTTTATTTCCATTGTAACATCACCCTTTATATTTCAGTAAATCGTTCCCTCATTTTTTTATTTCAGCAATACGGAGCCAATCGTACAGGCAAATAATCCAGAAAACAGCACCATTCCTCCTTGAGCAAGATAAAATAGACCAGTACTTGAAGAGGCAAGAGCAGCGATCATGCCGATAAGACTCGCAACAAATAAACAGCATTCCATCACAATCCATTTTTCATTTATCATTTGTTTCAAAGTCGGCACCGCTTCTTTGCCGATTTTTTTGCTATACCGGTGTGTCCACCATAGAAAAGGAACAATTTTATATAAGTAGCCAATGATGCTTAATACAATCCAGCCGAACAGATAACAGTAGATGATGATGGAAAAGATGCGGGAATGGATTTCACTTTGAAAAGAAAAACCGGCCGCCGCTATATGCAGGATGACTCCAAAAACAATGGCCAAAAGAGCAAACAGAAAAGGTTTATCCAGTTTTTTCTTCATCCTTTTCTTTAAAATGGCAAACATATGGTATGCAAACAACCCATATCCGACAGCCATCAATTGAAGCCCTGCTGATAACAACCGGTCATTTGCCGTTATAAAACTGATGAAAGTTAACACAAGACCGCTTATATAAAAAATGTAGACATATCGGGCCGTGTTCATTGAAAAATGATGCGCCAATGAAAACATCGGAACCATTTTGTAAGAAAATCCGAAGATAAGAAGTGTAAACCAGCCGGAAAATCCCAGCAATATATGTGCTTTGAAAATCAAATCATGATCGATTAATTGTCTGCCGCTCCAAAAATGATAGGCAAGCGTCAATCCGAGCCCGATCGTTAAGAGCAAACAAATGAGGGCAGTACCAACAAATAAAGTGATGACCGTTCTTTTCTTCTGTTTTTTTAATGTCATGAACATCTGCCATAAAAACATTACAATCCCGCAAGTAAGAAGCAAGCCTGAAAATATAGCCATTTGAATATTAAAGGCCAGGCTGATGCTAAAAGATAGTATTCCTAATGACGTGACGACCATTTGGATAAAAGCAAATGATTCATTCCATATCGGGGTTAAAAACACGACTGGAACAAGCTGATACATGGCCCCCATGGCTGTCATTAAAGCAAAGCCAATCACTAATAAATGGACAGCTGACAATACGACAGGAAGGCGCATTTCTCCGGTTGAAAGCTGACGAGTTGACAGAAATAAAAGAATTTGAGAAAGGAAAAACGCCAGCAAGCCAAAAATAATAAACGAAAAAGGGATTCGAATATTCGTTTCATAAGTATGATTAGCCGTCATCATCGTCATCCTTCTTTTCAATCGTTATTTCATAGCTTCCATCACTGCGCTTTTGCGTTTGATAGGTATAACCGAGATCGTCAAGCTGTTCAAATAAAAACATCGGGCGGCGGTCATTAATAATTTTCAACGCTTCTCCTTTTTTTAATTTTGCTAATGCCGTTAAAGTCCGCATCATCGGTTGTGGGGGCTCTAAGCCGCGATTATCCAGTATCATTTTTTCATTCCTCCGTTTTAACAAAGGTAATTTTCCAATGTTTATCCTCTATTTTTTCCGCTTGATAAGAAAACCCTTTTTTCTTCATGATAGGAAAAAGCGGAACAGGTTTAAACGGAGCGTGTAAAATAAATACATCTCCTTGTGCAAGAGGCTGAATGGCCGCCATGATTTTTTGAAACGGCTCTAATTTCTTCTTTAAATCTTCGCGAACATCTAATTCAACAGTTTTTCCCATCCATATTCTCCTTTCCATCTTTTTTATCAATGTTCATCATAGTAAAAACAATTCCCGCAATTTGTGATTTGCTTCACTTCATCGGCATCACTTTTGAAAAGTTTATGAATAATTGATTCGTGATGCCGTATTGGCATATATCCTTCCAATTGAGGGAAGGGAAGATGTTACAACATCATTAGAAAATGTTTCAGTTTTCAATGAAAGATCGGTACCATTTCGCTAAGGATATTGTTTTGCTTGAAATAGAAAGGAGAGTGTGTGTTTTTAAAGCGGAAACAGCTGATGGCATGTAGGGAAATTTATTTCTTTGCTAATATGGTCAGCGGCCATTGTGCGAAAAATACGTCTAACCCGCAAAGCGCTATTGCAAAAAGATCATTCTAACATTGAAAGTATGTCATTGACATCAAAAAGATGGTTGCCTGAAAAGTGTGCTAGAAGAAAAAAGCGGGGCGTAAACCAAGTTAATGCCATTCTCGAAAACGATTGAGAAGTTGTTCATCTATTTAGGTAGCTGGTATTTTTTCATCTTATTGTAAAGTGTAACTTGTGAAATCCCTAATTCTCAGGAAGCTTTGGATTTGTTGCCGGCGGTTTTCTTTAATGATTTTTCTATCAGTTGTTTTTCGATAGTATCTTTTTTTCAATCAACTTTGAGTTTTTTCGAGTCTGGACGGATTCTCGACAGGTGACCCGAAATGGAAAAAGCTAAGAAGATCCTGTTGATGGATGAACGGTTTTCTAATATAATAACCATTCTTTCCATCAAGTCGCCAAGCATTGGTACATTGTCCATAATGAAAACTGCTGATTCTATTATGAAAGCCTCCGTTTGCCGAAATCGTAAAATATTTTTTGTGTATCTATTTTGCTTTCTCAATTCATTATATAGAGCCCCATCATGTTAGCCATAAAAAAATGATAAATTGGCAAAATGTATTCCAAATAGGTTTCTTTTTCAGAAAATTTTTTTTACAATTAATTTAACCTTTTATGATCATTCGAATTTATGTGACAGAGATCTCATTCTATTGTTTATCTTGTCTGTAACATATGAAGAATGAATGTATAAGGAGAGGAAGATGTTGCGAGATCAATTAACCGCCCTTTATTGAATTTGCGCATTTCGGTGACAGACCGATGTAATTTTCGTTGTGTATACTGTATGCTGAAATGGAAGGAAGACAGTATTCTTTTATAAAACGGGAATAACTAATGACGTTTCAAGAAATATATCGTTTGGCCAGCCTCTTTACGTTTAGGCATTCGAAAAATTCGTCTGACCGGAGGGACGAAAGGACATTGATGTACTAATATCGATGTTAAAAAATATTCAAGATCTTCAAGACGTTTCATTGACCATTAACGGATATTTTTAATATCATATGCCAAGCGTTTAAAAAAGCGGGCATGAACCGGATCAATGTCAGTTTAGATGCTTTAAATAACGAAATTTTTTCTAAAATGAACGGAGGTAATGCAAAGTCTGAGGAAATTGTTAGAGGAATTGAAGAAGCGGTTGCACAAGGTCTGGCCGTAAAGGTGAACATGGTTGTAAAAGGAATAAATGAGAGCGAAATTTTACCGATGGCTCGTTTTTTTGAAGAAAAAGGAATGACGATCCGCTTCATCGAATATATGGATGTCGAAACCTTAAACGGTTGGAAAATGGACGAAGTTTTGACGAGCAAAGAAGTTCATGATATGATTCACCAAGAAATACCTCTTAAACCAGTTCAGTCAACGTTTTTGGCGAGGTTCCTAAAAGGTATCGATACCGAGGTACGGATGTGGAAGGCGGTTTTATTTCTTCCTTATCAGGAGCTTTTTGTTATGATTGACGCGAATGCGCCTATCAGCTGACGGTAAAAAGTATACATGCTATTTGCCTCAAACGGCGTTGATTTATTAGTTAAAATGCGAAAGGGAGCAAGCGGTGAAGAAATATTGGATGAGATCACCCGTGTTTGGCAGGCTCGGGACGATCGTTATTCCGAAGAAAGAGGAAGGATCAATGCTCTTTCTGCAAACAGACGTGTGGAAATGTCTTATATTGGCGGGTGAGGTGTGATTGATGAGTGTATCTGAACATCGCAGCAAGGCAAATGACCCTGTTCGCTGCAAAGTGATCACCGTTTCTGATACGAGAACGAAGGATACGGATAAAAGCGGTGCATTAATCATCGAATTATTAACGAGAGAACAAATGGAAATAATAGATTACGAGATTGTGAAAGATGAACGGGAAGCCATTCAATCTGCTGTGAAAGAGGCTTCTGACGAAATTGATGTTTTTTTATTGAACGGCGGGACTGGTTTTACAAAACGGGATGTGACGGTTGAAGCGGTAAAAGAATTGCTTGACAAAGAAATGGTTGGTTTTGGGGAATTGTTTCGTTATTTAAGCTATAAAGAAATTGGAAGCGCATCCATGCTTAGTCGAGCGCTTGCCGGTTCAATTGGACAAAAAGTCATTTTTTGCATGCCGGGATCGACAAATGCGGTTCGTCTTGCCATGGAAAAGCTGATTTTGCCGGAACTTCGCCATCTTGTTTGGGAGATGAATCGTCAGTGAACAAGATGATCGGGATTGTGCTGGCAGGAGGACAGTCGAAACGGTTTGGGCAACCGAAAGCATTTGCGAAAAGAAATGGAAAGGAATTTATTTTATATAGTATCGAAGCGCTGCAATGTATCACAAAAGACGTGGTTGTTGTCATACATCCTGAAATAGATACGAAATGGCTGCAAAGGAACCAGCTGACATATATTCAAGATCTCGAATTGTATCAAGGAAAAGGACCTCTTGCCGGCATTTATTCCGTTATGTCCCAATTCAAATCCGAATGGTATATCGTTTTACCTTGTGATACTCCTTTTATCAATGCGCATTTGTTGAAAAAATTACAATTATACAGAAATGACGGTTGTGAAGCGATTGTTCCTAGTGTTCACGGAAATATTCAGCCATTGATCGCCATGTACCATCATCGAGTGAAGGAAAAAATACGATGGCACCTTGAACAAAATAAGTTAAGCATGAAGCATTTTCTTCCAAGTATTCATACTAGATATGTTGAGATCAATGATGATGATGCTTTCATCAATATTAATACAAAGGATGAATATGACCAGTATATTGTTCATAATAACCTTTTTCCTCAAGCCTCCTTTTCCAAAACAAAATAAATGTTCCTTGGTAGTATCGGGTGGGGGCAAGAAGGGTGGAAAGGAATGGGATCGTTGCGAAAGCCAATTCAAGTAGAGGAAGCAATCGACCGGGTGTTGGAAAAAAGCTATGAAGGTGAAATAGAGTATGTATCAATCGAAAACAGCTTTCATCGTGTGCTTGGTCAAGATATAACTGCTACAACGGATGTACCTGGATTTGATCGATCCCCTTATGACGGCTATGCTGTTTGGGCAGCATCGACCGAGGCCGCTTCAGCTTCCAATCCAGCAGTTTTGGAAGTCGTCGGGACTCAAGGAGCAGATTCTGTTTGGAAAGGATCTTTAAAACCTTTTCAAGCCGTTAAAATTATGACTGGCGCTGCCATTCCAGAAGGTGCAAATGCCGTCATCATGAAGGAATTAACACAGGAATTCAGAAAAGACGGAAAAACATACGTGCAAATAAAAAGAAAAGTTGAGGCAGGAGAAAACATCTCCCGCATCGGAGAAGATATGAAAAAGGGCAGTTTGCTTATCGAAAAAGGAACCGTGATCACTCCGGGAATATCCGCTGTTCTGGCAACGTTCGGGTATCATTACGTTCCGGTTATGAAGAGCCCAAAGGTTGTCGTCATAGCAACCGGGAGCGAATTGCTTGAAGTGTATAAACCGCTGGAAAAAGGAAAAATTCACAATAGCAATACTTATATGCTGCAGGCACAAATTTTCAGAGCTCACGGTGAACCGATTTTATACGGAATTGTGAAAGACACATTTCAAAATGTATTTCAAGCTGTTACAAAAGCAATGCAAATGGCCGACATTATCATCACAACAGGCGGAGTGTCAGTGGGCGATTTTGATTATATCCCAAAGGTGTACGAGCATCTTCAAGCCCAAGTTTTATTCAATAAAATTGGCATGCGTCCAGGGAGTGTTACCTCTGCAGCTGTTGTCGGCAACAAAATTTTGTTCGGCCTCTCAGGCAACCCTTCCGCTTGTTATGTCGGTTTTGAGCTGTTTGTCCGTCCGTATATAAGGGCGATGCTCGGACAAAAAAATTGTTATTTAAAACGAGCCCGGGCGATTTTAACGAAAGATTTTTTAAAGCCGAATCCGTTCACGCGCTTTGTGAGAGCAAAACTGTCCTATCATGATGGAAAGCTAGTAGCTGATCCGATTGGAAGGGACAAATCAAATATTGTTTCATCCTTAATTCATACTAATAGTTTAATTGTTTTGCCTGGCGGAAGCAGAGGATTTCAAGCAGGCAGTGAAGTTAACGTGCTGTTAATCGAAGATGAAGAAGGAGCCTCCAGTTGGCTATGATGATTTTACAAGTGGTAGGGCATCAAAACAGCGGAAAAACTACGCTAATTGAAAAATGCATCAAAGAGCTGACCAATCATGGGATAAAAGTCGGTACTTTTAAACATCACGGTCATGGTGGAAAACCGGATATTCCAAAAAAAGATACGTATCGGCATTGGGAAGCTGGTGCTGTTGTTTCAGCGGTTCTAGGGGAAGAAACTTTGCTGTTGCAAGCTGAAATAAAAGCGAATGAACATTTTTCGAACATTATGGAACTTTACCGGCATTTTTCAATTGATGTATTGATTATCGAAGGATTGAAAAAAGCTCCATACCCGAAAATTGTCTGTATCCGTGATGAGAAAGATCTTCATCTGCTTGATTTATCAAATGTGATCGCATCGATTAGCTCGATCCCTTTGAAAGAAAAACATTCATTTTTTATTAAAGATGAAGATTTGTATATCAGCTGGATCGTGAACTATGTAAAGGAGAAGCTGTTGGAAATGAGACAATAATGCCATTTTATATTATATTTGGAGGGATAATTATGTTTCAAATTGTGAAAGAACCGATAGATGTTTCACGTGTCATCGAAGCTGTTGTGGATCGAAATGCCGGAGCTATCGTTACATTTATCGGAACTGTAAGGGAATTGACAAAAGGAAAAAAAACATTGTATTTAGAATATGAAGCATATGAATCGATGGCTCAAAAAAAACTGGAACAAATCGGAGCTGAAATTAAACAGCAGTTTCCGAATGCTAAGGTTGCCATTGTCCATCG
This sequence comes from Aeribacillus sp. FSL W8-0870, assembly GCF_037963755.1. NCBI lineage: Bacteria > Bacillati > Bacillota > Bacilli > Caryophanales > Bacillaceae > Aeribacillus > Aeribacillus sp. FSL W8-0870. The sequence goes on along the minus strand of NZ_CP150165.1, from coordinate 2,173,553 downwards.
TATCGGACGATTAGAAATTACGGATGCCGCGGTCGTCATCGCCGTATCTACTCCTCACCGCGCTGATGCTTATGAAGCAAACCGTTATGCAATCGAGCGGATTAAAGAAATGGTACCGATATGGAAGAAAGAGCATTGGGAGGATGGCTCATTGTGGATCGGCAATCAGCAAGAAACGATTTCTTATGAAAAAGGCATTCCAAAGGAGATGAAGTCATGATCCGAATTTTATTTTTCGCCCAACTAAAAGAGCAGCTGAATAAAAAGGAGATGACATTGCCATATCAAGAAATAACTGTTAAACAACTCCGCGAACGGTTGGAAAAAGAATATTCACTGCCCGCCCTATCCTCCGTCCTTTTTGCCATCAATGAAGAATTTGCTGCAGAAGATGACATCATTCGGGATGGGGATGTTGTCGCCCTTATTCCGCCGATGAGTGGAGGTTAAAAACATGAAGAAGCTGACTCACTTAAATGAGCAAGGAAGGGCAAAAATGGTAGATATTTCAGAGAAACAGGAAACAGTCCGTACTGCACATGCCATCTCAAGTATTCTTGTTTCAAAAGAAGTGTATGAGAAAATCACAAGCTCACAGGTCAAAAAAGGAGATGTTCTGTCAGTAGCGCAAGTAGCTGGAATTATGGCCGCCAAACGCACGGCTGACATCATTCCAATGTGCCATCCGATTGCTTTAAAAGCGGTGGATATTCAATTTGAATGGAAATGCGACGAAAACAAATATGAATTAATGATCCATTCATTTGTGAAAACAAAAGGAAGCACAGGGGTTGAAATGGAAGCATTAACTGCTGCGAGCGTCTGCGCCTTAACCGTGTATGATATGTGCAAAGCAATCGATAAAGGAATGGTCATCGGCCAAACATATTTAATGGAGAAAACAGGCGGCAAAAGCGGTGACTTCCGCCGTGAACTATAACTTTTATAGGTAATTGATCATTATAGAAAAGAATTTTTAGCTGCAGAAAGAAACTAGTTACCATGAAACCAATCAACTTACTCTGTCTTTAAATAAAAGGACGCCAAGCTGAAAACTACAAGGAAAGAGACACTTTTGAAAAAAGCATGATCATATCAAATGTTTCGCAATCCGGGCTCTTGGAACTGGAAAAATTTCTAAGGAGCCCTGTACATATTTTTCATTCGGCATATAAGAGCTTCTTCATTATCGATGAAGGGCTGCTTAAGCGTTGTGGACAACGAGCTTGTCGGGGTGTTCTCGTACCGTCCTATAACCGCCTCGTTGCCGTCTGTTTTGATTTATGTCATTCTTTCTGAACGATTCAATCAGCTCTATTTCACAAGTTATTCTATTGTTTTAAGGAAAAAATTTTATCATATCGAGTTGAATGCTTTTGCATCCCGTTTTGCAAAAAAGGCCAGGGGCTTATGAAGTGTCTAGTGCCCCAAAATTGTTGGATTGCTGAGGCAGATGGATAAACCGAAAGGTTAAGGACAAATTTTTTTTAAGCTCCTCTGATCATTTCTCCAAAGCAGGGAAGAAAACTGCTTCAAGACGCAAAATGTCGATCTTCATTAAGCCCTCATGATTAAAAGGCGTTTTCCTTTCAATAACATTGATTTTCCGCTTCGTAAAAAATTTTACAAAATGCTCCAAATACGTTAAAATTTCATTCAAAAAGCTTTTTTTATTTAAAACAAGAGGTATAAAATTCAAATTTTTTATCTTTTTTCCATTCCTTTGTTCCGACATTAAATGAAATAAAAAATTTTCAGTGGTTTGCTGCACGAAATAAAATAAATAAGAGTGCCAAGCTTTTTATAAAGAGGGAAGTGTTTAATAAGTATAATGGTTTGAATCATTTGCAACTTTATTCATAATCAAAACAGGGGATTTCGCTTTTTATGAAGAAAGGGCTGTTTTACATGTTTCACATCAAAAATTTACGATACAAAGATATTCTATACATTGACGAGTTGAAAATTGAAGAAAAACAAGTAACGTGCATCATTGGCCAAAGCGGGGGAGGAAAGACAACACTTTTAAAAATGCTCAATCACATGCTGTCGCCAGATCAAGGAGAAATTGTTTATAAAGGCCGGTCATTGTTTGAATGGAATCCAATCTCTTTAAGACGGGAAGTTGTGATGCTTTCACAGCAGCCAGTAATGTTTGAAGGAAATATTCGAGAGAATTTGAATTTCGGCAGAATTTTATCTGAAAAAGAGCCTCTTGACGATGAAAAGTTGAAAGAAGCACTAAAATTTGTGTGCTTGCAAAAAAAATTAGAGGATGACGTGGAACAATTGTCCGGCGGAGAAAAACAAAGACTTGCACTAGCCAGAATTTTTCTAATGGATCCAGAAGTTTTTTTATTAGACGAGCCAACCTCTGCGCTAGATAAAGGAACTGAAGAGAAAATCATGGATGCATTCATTCGTTATTCAAAGGAAAAAGAAAAAACGGTTATTATGGTAACACACTCAGATACAATACCAAAAACATATGCAGATAAAGTTATTACGATAAATAAACCAACAGGTGATAATCAATGAAGCAAGAAGTTATCAACATCGAATTTTGGAGGCTCTCGGCAGCATATTTATTTGTTCTTATTTTAATATTGCTTGTAAAAAAACGAGAAATTAAACGTGAAAAATTAATTGTCCTTTCAACTGCCAGGATGACGATTCAACTTGTGCTAGTCGGATACATATTGATGTATATTTTTAAAAATCCTTCACCTTGGATTGTCTTATTGGTGCTTTGTTTCATGGAATCGTTTGCCGTTTATAATATATTTAAACAGCTTCATAAGCCTTTATCGAAAAAATTGAAGCTGGTCATTGTGCTGTCAATGGTTATCGGCTCTCTCGTCAGCCTGTTGTATTTTAATCTAATCGTCATTCATTTTAAGCCTTGGTATGAACCTCAATACTTTATCCCGATTGCCGGAATGTTTATTGGAAATTCAATGATCGGTATAACGCTAGGCATGAAAGAAATGATCGAAAATTTTGCTACCCAAAAGAATCTGATTGAAGGGGCGCTCATGTTAGGTGCTAAACCCGATGCAGCAACAAAACCAATCGTAAACTCTGCATTTGATTCAGCTATTTTGCCGACTATCAATAACATGGTCGGTATGGGGATAGTGTTTTTGCCGGGAATGATGACAGGTCAAATCCTCGCAGGTACAAGCCCTTTAGTTGCAATCGAATATCAAATTGTGATTTTGATCGGCATTGCCGGAAGTGTAGGGATTTCATCTTTTTTATCACTGCAATTCGGCTACAAAACATTTTTTAATGATCGCTTCCAATTTATACCACAAAATGGAAAAGAGAAGTAAAAGAACGGCAAAGAGCGGCAATAATTCATTGATTTTGTCGCTCAAATCATGAGGATGAGGGTATGAGTGAAGTTTTTTTAAAACATAAATATATTATGTAAACTTAGAAGGAGATGAATGAACGGACTTCGGGATATAGAACAAACAAAAATGAAGCGTTAATAAAAATAAATAAATCATAATCAAAATATTAATCATGGAATGAATTTAAACACGCAGCAAATCATAACGATTTTTTAAGATCAATTTTTAAAGATCAATTAATTAAATTGCAATGTAAATTTACAATTTAAAAAGAAATTCATTAAATGCAATTAAAATACAATTTGTTTCATTTTTTTATTTTGTCTCATCACAACAAGTAATCTCTTTATTGAAACAAGATCCATTTATAACTTCCTATAATATATATTATGTAAACTAAAATTTGAAAAATATAAAGCAGCTATTGACTACTTAACTGCCCTTTCGTTAATTTTATAAAATTCTTCGTTAAATGATTTGTCATGTTTTAACAACCATGTATAATACGTTCCTAATGTAATTCAAGCAGTTCCACATGCTCGATGAATGCAATAATTTTTTTTCGATATTCATCGATAAAAGCTTTTTACTTTCTGCAACAGCATGTTTTGTCTTTAATTTTGCTTTTTGCAATGTTTCTGTATCCAAATTTTGATCCGGGAACACTTCAAATTTGCGTTTTAAGTACAATCCTTTGTCATGATAAATCCAGTCGTAAAATTCCTTAATGGTTTTTCCGCTGCTCATATATAAACGAATATGATTTTCTTTTTTAGTTAAGTTTACTTCAAATCCACAGGCTTATAAATGATTCTCCAATTCTGAACTAGAAAAAAATTAATTTAAGTTATTATTGTTGATGTATTCACAATATTTATTTGAGCATTTTGCATATTTTTTGACCCAAGAGCCATAAGGATTTCAAAGACATAAAAAAGGACTTCACCCCTAAAATGTAGAATTTTTGAAGTGACGAAACCACAAAAATTCAAAAGGGAGGAAGTCACTTTGTATATTCTACAAGAAAGCCTATTTTCCTTTGAAGAACTGCAAAAATTAGAGTCAAAAGAGAAATTACCTATCTTTTTTAGCTCGCTTGATTTACGCCCTTATGCTAAACAGTTGAGAAGTTCTTCACCCCGAGGGGCTGACGGTCATTCCAGAGAAGGGATTCTAAGGGCTCTCATCGCTGCCCCACTCGAAGGCATCGACACCTTTACCGCCCTTCATCATCGATTGGATAAAGACCTTCGTTTCCGTTATCAATGCGGTTTATCGATTGATCGCCCCGCACCGTCTATCTCCACTCTCAGCCGGGTTTTTGCGGCACTTACCAAAAAAAAGCTGGCTGAAAAGATCTTCCTTGACTTGGTACAGTTAGCTCAGGAGGAAGGAATAATTGACGGCAGCCACCAGGCCATCGACAGTGCCGCCATTGATGCCTATGAAAAGAAACAGCCCAAAAAGCGTAGTGAACAAACGGGTAATGCCAATTGGGGCGCAAAATATGATTCCTTCGGCAATAAAATTACCTGGTTTGGCTATAAGATGCATCTTTCAGTCGATACCGCAAGCGAACTGCCAATAGCCATAAAAGTAACCCCTGCCCATGTGAACGATGGAGAAGTCGCACCAGAATTAATAGAGCAAGTGGCAGAGCGTACCAAATCCAAAATTGAATTTCTGATCATGGATGGCGGATATGACCAACTAAAAAACTATGAATCAGCCAAAAACATTGGAGCGCAAGCCATTATCCCGCTCAATTTGCGCAACGAAAAAGAGCCTCCTGAAGGGATTTCTTCCAATGGAACTCCGCGTTGTTCCATGGGTTATGAAATGACTTATTGGGGAGCTGATAAGGACCAGCTCAAGTTCAGATGTCCTCACGCAACCGGCAAAGTGGATTGCCCATTAGGAATGGCAGCCTGTTCATCTTCCAACTATGGAATGGTGGTAAAAGTCGACATCAAAAAGGATGTGCGCCGATATTCCAATCCGCACCGTGATACAAAACGTTGGAAAGAGCTTTACAACGAGAGGACAAGTGTAGAACGCTGTAATTCAAGAATGAAAAGCTACCTTACGGCGAACTCCCTACATGTATGGGGAATTGAAAAAGTAAAGACCCATATTTACCTGAACGCTATTGTATTACTTGTTTCAGCGCTAGCGATGGCAAAGGAAAATAAAGGGAAGAAAGCCGCTTAAAAAAATTCAATGTGAAAAATTCTGTAGGTATGCCCGAAAACAAGATTATTGTAATATTTTGTAAAATAACATGCTGGTAGCTATTTGCCGAGTGCTTTATTTTTTATACTTTTATCCAAAAAATCTAATTTTGCAAAATGCTCATTTAATTATCTGGTTAAGAAAGTGAACATCGTTAAAAAGCAGTTAATTTAACAAACCGATCGTCTTGATTTTCTTAGATTTCATGCATTAATATTCAACCCGCAAATTATAACACCGCGTTTTCCTGTAAGAAAATCCGATTAGATGAATTATTATTCTAAATCATCGTAATCATGAGGAGTACTTACAGCTAATTTATTTATAACGATAATTTAAATTTCCTGGTTCTTTTTGATACAGTTCTTCATATAAGCGCAATGCTTACACGTACTTTTTTCATGTCTAAGAAAATTCTTACTTTTTACTGCTGTTGCAAAGCTTTCATGGTGTGTATCCTAAATGGTTACTCCTTCAAATTCGAGAATTTCTTTAGGGCGGGTTCATTTGTGTCATGAATTTATGAAGTTAGAATCTATTTGATTAATGGAATATTGTTGTCTTACCCTTTTTTTATTTTATTCGCAGGGATTCGCAGGATATTTGAGGTTCTTAACAAAGATTCCTTTCTGCATCCGTTTGGACATTCTTTTCATAAAGTTCTTCTGACCTTCTTCTTGAATACTTTGGTGATAGATGGGCTTCTACTGCTATCTTGAAAATATTGAAATTGTAGAACGTGCAAACTTGAAACATTCGAAGAAATGGATTTTACTCCTTCTATCAGTAGAGCATTTTTTACATCATGAGCGTTTATTTTGAATGACGAAATGAACTTTTTATTTGGGAAAGTTTATTTTGTAAGTTTGCGTGATCACGTTTCATTTGACTAAGACGATTCGTTACAACTTTTTTTCCATATCCATGTGGTGCGGAGGCGATTAATATTACATTTTCTTTATAATTGTTCATTTGAGAGACCTCCTAACAGCATTTTGATAAAGTAACAATAAGAATATCCTTTTGATTCAAGTATAGCATTAAATATATTCTCTTGGTAAGCCTTCAGTTTATAATAATCCCACTCTCCTAGCAGCGGCAGATGAAAGCAAAATACGTAAGTCTTTACCTTAAACAAGAAATAACATATTCTTTTTTCCAGTGAATAGTATAGCTTTTCATCATGATTATGATCATTATATGTTTGCACAACATAAGAAGAGGTATCATCTAATGAAAAGTTCTCAGGAGTTGTTAATCCATCAAATTCTTTGCAAATCATCTGGTTATCTCTTTTTTCGTAAAGAGTTACGGCTTTACAGTCCATTAATGCTCCTATAGCTTCTTGTTGGTACTTTGTATTTGTAGAGTAAATATTGCAGCCGACCATCTTAGATCGTAAAAGTGCCAATAGCCTTCTCCAATTTGTAATTTGTCCATTCTGCAATAAACTTATGAATTCAAGTGATAGTTCATAAAAATCCCCGTATAATTCTACATGTTCTAAGCTCTTCTCGATTTCTGAACGAATATTTAAGTATTGAAGGCTTTCTTTGAAAAGAGCTGAAAGATAGCTTTTTATGTTTGAAAAAATTTCAACACCTAATGAACATTTTTCGAAATATATGCCTTTTTGTTCTGCATCATAAAGAAAGTACCATACGTAATTTTCGGCAACATGAGGCTGCTCTTTAATGTTTTCGCTTATAAATTTCAACATTGAATCCGGTTCTTTACCGTATTCGCTTAAATACTGTACTAATGATTGTTTTATTTGAGGTCTGATCGTCTGAAAATAGGTATCAAGAACTATATCGTGAACATACACGATAAGACGTTTATTTTCGTGATATGCACGTAAAAATTCAAGGTGAGTAACAGTTTTCCCTTCATCCTCTAAGAATGTTCCTGCTTTATCCGCGATAAATAGTAGAAAGATATCACTTCTTGATACGTATTCCAAACAAGTTCGGATGGCATCTTGGTGAATATATCGCATACTATCTTCAAAACGAATAGGTTCATGCCCCATATTTTTTAATTCCTCAAATACAGCGTTTCGTATAGAGGAAAGAGCATCTTGTGCAACAGAACTTATAAAAATAGTAGTTCTATCCATATTACAAAACCACCTTACTTTTTAAACAACCTCCCGTGAATCTATTTGATTAATAGAACATTGTTGTCTTAACCTTTTTTCTTTTATTCGCAGGATGGTTGATGTTCTTAACAAAGATTCCTTTCTGCATTTAGCTTAAATTTAATTTAAAAACGTTCATTAGAGATTAAATTCGACAAAAACTGCTAAATTCCTTCGCTTCCAATGATAAGTCTTTCTTCCTTACAGTGGTTTAAATGAATTAAGTAGTTTAATTAAATACTAGCATGAAGAGTTGCTTAATTTACACATCTAACTCAATACTTTACAATATCATTACAGTTAAATAAATGTTTTAGAGGTAAAGTCATGGATATCCGGATTCAGTTGCAACAAGCACTTGCAGAATGCAAACGTTTAAGAAAAGAAAACGAATATTTAAAACACATCCTTTCAACGATGATGCAAAAGAAAGAAAAAAGTAATTCTGTAACTACGGCTAGTTCTATAGTCAACAACCAATCGTCCCCTGAAGAAAAGATACGATTATTCAAGCGGCTTTTTCGAGGACGGACTGATGTATATGCGGTTCGCTGGGAGTCAAAAAACGGCCGTGCGGGATATACACCTGCCTGTGCCTATGAGTGGCAACCACCTCTTTGTCGAAAACCGGAGATCAAATGCAGTGAGTGTCCGCATCGAACATTGCTACCGCTAAATGATCAAGTACTGTACGATCATTTAAGCGGAAAGCATACGGTTGGAATTTATCCGATGCAAAAAGATGAAACGTGTTTCTTTTTGGCGATTGATTTTGACAAAAAGAATTGGCAAGAAGATGTGTTGGCGTTTGTTTGTGTATGTAAAGAGTTTTCCGTACCGTATAGCATTGAACGATCAAGATCTGGGAATGGTGCACACGTATGGATTTTCTTCTCCGAAGAGATTCCTGCTTCATTAGCTCGCAAAATGGGAATGACATTGCTCACTAAAACAATGGAAAAACGATATGAAATAGGTTTAGACTCCTATGATCGATTATTCCCGAATCAAGATACGCTTCCAAAAGGCGGATTCGGAAATTTAATCGCATTGCCGCTTCAGCGAAAGCCAAGGATAAACGGCAATAGTGTATTTGTCGATGAATCCTTTACTCCTTATCCAGACCAATGGCTGTATCTATCTTCTGTTCAAACGATGACAAAAAAAGAAGTACAAGATGTGGTACAGCTTTACGAAAATAAATCTATTACTGTAAACGAAGTTTATCCAGAGAAAATTACTATTGAATTAAAGAATGGTTTATACATTCCAAATGATAGAGTCCCCTCTTCTCTTTTAACTAAGTTGACGAAACTAGCAACATTAGCGAATCCTGAATTTTATAAAGCTCAGAAAAATCGCATGTCTACATACGGAATACCACGAGTGATTAATTGCTCTTGGGATGAGGAAGGATATTTAGTCTTACCGCGCGGCTGTTTGGAGGAGGTTATTAACCTTTTATCGTCATTATCCATTCAAACTGAAATCATTGATGATCAATTCGATGGCCAGACAATTGAAGTGGAATTTCAAGGTGAGTTAACTTCTCAGCAACACGATGCCATATCGCAATTATTGAAACACAATACAGGTGTTTTTTCAGCAGCCACTGGTTTTGGTAAAACAGTTATAGCGTCCGCTCTTATTGCGGAACGAAAAGTTAATACGCTAGTCATCGTTCATCGGACACAGTTGATGCAACAGTGGTTGGAGCAATTATCAACGTTTCTTAATATTTCATCAAAAGAAATCGGACAAATTGGCGGCGGAAAAAACAAAATAACAGGAAAAATTGATATAGCAACCATTCAAAGCTTAAATTACAAAGGTCAGTTGAAGTCATTTATTACCCGATATGGCCAAATCATTGTCGATGAATGCCATCATATTTCTGCCTTTAGCTTTGAGAAAGTGTTAAAACAAGTTCGCGCCAAGTATGTGTATGGGCTAACGGCTACACCGATTCGTAAAGATGGTTTACACCCTATTATTCACATGCAATGTGGTCCTATTCGTTATAAAATTGACGGGAAAACCCAAGCAAAAGTAAGGCCATTTATTCATCGTTTAATTCCGAGGTATACGAACTTTACGTCCTCACACAACGATATTCAGCAACTTTATAAAGAAACAGCACTCAATGAACAGAGAAATCAGCAATTATTTGATGATGTGTTATCTGCGCTTGAAGAAGGTCGTTGTCCGCTAATCTTAACAGAACGAATTGAACATGTTGAAATTTTAAAGCAATTATTTAAAGGATTTGCTAAAAATATTATTGTACTCTCCGGGAATATGACGAAAAAAGAACGGATGGAACAATTGCATCGACTTTCTTCCATTCCTGATGACATGGAAAGATTAGTGATTGCAACAGGAAAATATATCGGTGAAGGATTTGACGATGCGAGGTTAGATACTCTATTTTTAGCCATGCCGATTTCATGGAAAGGCACCCTGCAACAATATGTCGGACGCTTGCATCGAATTCATGCAAATAAACAAGAAGTACGTGTATATGACTACGTGGATAAAAACATCCCGATGATGCAAAAGATGTTTGAAAAAAGATTGGCGGGATACCGCGCCATGGGCTATGTGTTAGATGAAAAAAACAGTTTGTATGAGGAACAGATGAAGTTGTTTTAATTCATTATCAAGGACAAATATAGAGAGTGGGCATAATGTTTCACTTTGTTTTTGTTTACCTCAAGTTTGACACCATTTCACTACATGTGGATAACTAAAGGTGATTATACCAATAGTTATCCACTTTTTTTATCGAAAATATAATCATTATGTAGTGTTATGTGGATAACTTTTGTATATCCAATAATATGTAATATATGTTATACTATTAGTGCTATGTATATTCGAATTAATAAGCAAAAAAATAAAAATGGTTCTGTTCGTCAATATCTACAAATATGTCGTACATTTCGTGTAGACAATAAAGTTCGGCAACAAACGCTTTGTAATCTAGGGAGGTTAGAACATTTATTAGAGAATGGCTCTGTCGATAACATAATCGAGGGATTAGCCAAATTTTCAGAGCGTTACTTTGACCGAATTCACGGGCAAGGGTCTTCCTCTTCTGTCTCCGTGCTTTGGACAAAAGAGTTTGGGCCGGTTTATCTGTTCCGAAAGGTATGGGAAAAGTTAGGGCTTGGTCGGCTATTACGTAAAATCATGGATGATTCCGAGGCTGCTTCTCAGTATGACGAAGCCATTTTTGCCATGGTGTTAAACCGTCTCATGGATCCCAATAGTAAGCATTATATCTTCAAACAATGGATCGACACGATTTATGCAGAAGGTCTTTCAGACATTCAACTCCATCACTACTATCGTGCATTAGACTTCTTAAGTGAACAAAAAGAAAAAATTGAGGAACAACTTTATGGACATTTAACCGATTTAACCTCATTAGAAGTAGATATCGTGTTTTACGACACGACAAGCACCTATTTCGAAGGAGAGGAAGCAGACGAACTGCTGGCTCACTATGGTTACTCCAAAGATCATCGTGGAGATCGAAAACAAGTCGTGATTGGCTTATTAATGACCAAAACAGGGATTCCGATTGGGCATCAAGTCTTCCCTGGAAACATGCATGATACGAAGACATTTGGCATGGTGGTTGGAGACCTGAAGAAGCGCTATCCTATTCAGAAAGTCATTCTAGTGGGAGACCGCGGAATGGTTAGTGAAGCCAACTTAGATCAAATTCGTGAACTGGGCATGGAATATATTGTGGGTGTCAAATTACGAAAGTCGAAGAAAGCCCAAGAGCTATTATCCATCCGTGGGCCATATAAGAAGGTTCTTCCGAATCTAAAAGTGAAGTCAAAGAAAATCGATGGCGAAACGTATGTACTCTGTTACAATCCGGACGCTGAAGAACGTGATCGAGCGAGTCGTCAAGTCGTGTTAGAAAACCTTCAATCGAAGCTTGATGAACTCGGTCCATCTGGACTCGTCAAAAACCGTGCGTATTCCAAGTTTTTAACGATAGAAAAAGCATCGGCCAAAATTGATGAAGAGAAGGTATCCAATGACGAAAAGTTTGACGGAAAGTACGCCATTCGGACCAACTCGTCATTAACGGATGAAGAGGCAGCACTTGCCTATAAAGAGTTGTGGAGAGTGGAACAAGCCTTTCGTAACCTGAAGTCGAATCTAGAACTTCGCCCGATGTACCATCGAGTGGAATCTCGTATTCGAGGCCATATCATGGTTTGTTTCCTTGCGCTTGTCATGGAATCCTTTTTGGCCTATAAGCTAAAAGAAATAGGATGCCAAACAAGTGTAAAGGATATTTTGCATGATGTAAGCCAGATGAAGGCCTCGAAAATACGCGTGAATGGTGAAGAGCAAATCGTTCGTACAGAATTACAAGGTCAAGCAAATCTAGCATTTGAAGCACTTGTCACACAAGCGCCTCCTAGAGTATTAGAAAAAAACACGTGCCACTAACAAGTGTAGTGGTACGTGTTGTGGGTAAAGTCCAAAACACCAGTATTTTCGGGCTTTTCTTTAGTGTACTCTGTCAAACTTGAGTTTACATATCGACTGTTTGACAAAATTAAATACCATGAGTAACAAACCCCGCCTCTTAATAACTCGTACCAAGGCGGGGATATTTTGTCTATATGGGGATTTTTTATGGGATTAGAAGAAACTCCAAATGTTAAAGCCCCAACTACATTCGATGAATAACTAGAGATTTTACGACAACGCCGGTTGAAAATACGAATGTAGCAAGGGCGATTTTGACGAGAGTAAATTATTATCGATTATCATCCTCTACGTTCTATGTTAACTTGAAAAAATTTGGTCTTTATTAAAAATCACTTAGTAATTGTTCAACATGTTGTTTTAACTTAGGAATCTTATTCTGAACAACATCCCAGACAATTCGATAATTAATGGAGAAATAGCCGTGAATCATCATATCTCTCATGCCAGCCATCTTTCTCCATTCGATATGCGGGTGTGCTTGTCGGATTTCGTCTGGAATGTTTTTCGTTGCTTCACCAATCACTAATATATTTTTAATTACCGCGTCCGACACTAAGTCATTGTTTAGAAAATCATCATAAGATAAGCCCTTGGTGTATTTTTCAACTTTTTCTGCAGCCGCAAGAATATCTTGTAAAAAGACTTTAGGCTCTCTCCGCATACTTAGCACTCCTTAAAATACTCGACTTTAATGATGGCTTGATATCATCTAAAATGACTAAATCTACCGGCTTTTGAAAATGATCTTCCAGATTGAATTTTAACTCCATATAATTATCGAATGTCATGGCATGATCCATAAATTCTACTAACACATCAATGTCACTGGACTCCTTTTGTTCTCCCCGGCTATACGAACCAAACAAACCTATCCGTTTTACACCATATTTTTCCTTCCATATATCTAAGTTTCTGGACATTTCGTTAAGTATTTCTTGCTGTGATAACAAATTTATCACCACCGTTTTCTTAATACTCTATATCCTCATTATAGCATCCCTCATTTTAATTATTCTTCATCAAATTGTTAACTGCTACTTTTTTGCTATTTCTTTAGGATAGCTTTTTGTAGGCTTTATGAATACTTAAAACAAGTTCTCTCAGCTATGATGCAAAAGAAAGAAAATAATCAGTCTGTCACTTCGACTAGCTCGATAGTTACTAACCAATCGTCCCCTGAAGAAAAAATACGCTTGTTCAAGCGGCTTTTTCGAGGACGAACAGATTGTATATGCGGTTCGCTGGGAGTCAAAAAACGGCCGCGCGGGATATACTCCTGCTTGTTCTTTGTCGATTAGAGAATCTCTCAATAATTTGACAATCAAAACAGGGAATCTTTTTTTACTCATAATTTGGATCACTAGCATTGCAGTAATTAAATCTGATGATTCAAAATACTAAGAATGTTCAATTTTTTATTGATTTCGAAACAAAAAAATCCTTTACAATGGAAGTACAGGTGGTTCCTGCCCAAATCCAATCGTAAAGGATAACCTTTATGGACAAGAATACACTAATTTCATCATTTGGTAAATGGGTTTCACCCATAAATATTCAAAAACTTAGCGAACAAGTCAAAGAATTGAAACAGGACTATTACACAAAAAAGCTGACAACAGAAGCCTATATTAAACTTTTATTGGTAGCCCAGCTGCTCGAATTTAAGAGCTTAGAGGAAATGAGTGATGCACTTGTAGACGAAGATCTTCAAAAAGCACTCGGATTTGAATCGATAAGTGCCTCTCAGCTATCCCGAAAAAACAATCAGATCCACCCACTCATTCTTGCCAATTTGTTCTTGGATCTTGTTTGGAAAATTCAACGGTACCATTATCAAAACGGAAAGAATATGCCACTGAAAATCATTGATTCAAGTACACTCCCGTTGAACTTGACCAATTATAAATGGGCAAAATTCCGGAAAACAAAAGCTGGTGTAAAGCTACACTTACGGCTTGTTTTCATGGATAAAGACACCGTCTATCCTGAAAAAGCAGTGATTACGACAGCAAAAGAACATGACCGAAATCAACTCGAAGTCCTAGTGGATGATCAAGAAGCCATGTATGTGTTTGACCGCGGTTATGTGGACTATGAACGTTTTGATCGGATGACAGATGATGGCTATTTCTTCGTTTCAAGACTGAAGAAAAACGCAGTCATTCGTGAAGTCTATACATTTTCACTTCCTGATGATTGTCACGTTCTATCCGATAAAATGGTCTACATTGGTACCACACAAAATCGTACTGAAAATGTCTTTCGTCTACTAGAAGTTATGGACACAAAAGGGAACTTACTTCGTTTCATCACCAACCGATTTGATTTAAAACCAGAAGAGATAAGTGATATTTACCGATCTCGCTGGGCTATTGAACTCTTTTTCAAATGGCTCAAGCAACACGTAGAAATTAAGCACTTTTATGGAATGAGTGAAACAGCTATTCAAAATCAAATTTTCTTAGCCCTGATCACGTATTGCTTACATGTTCTCATTCAATTGGAGATGAAAAGTAAGAAATCCCTACTTCGAATTACTCGTTGGTTAAAGAGAGCTCTGTGGAAACCAGCTTATGTTTGGTTGCGAAAATTTGATGGGCGAGCCAGTCCATAATCTCCCTTTTGTCGTTGTCGCTCTGGTTTAACTGTATATATTTACCAAATGGGCAGTGCCACCTTTCTTTAGGTTTTGTCTTTTTGGCACAAATTCACAAAAAATAATTAACAGAAAATTCTAACTATATTTATGCAATGCTAATGAATTTGGATTAATTTAGAAATCAGTTCGTATCCATTCCACAGGGATTGTATGTCTGATATTAGCAGCGATATCTGTTCGATATTGATATGTACCCACTACTTTTCCAATTGCTATTGCAGAACGATATTTTAGCGGAAGAGCCACTAAGTCTCCTTTTTGAATGCGGTGAATAAATGCCCAGATTTGTCCAACCTTATTGGCCGCTTCATTTTCTGTCGCTTTTGGATAGACTTTATTAAAAAGCTCTTTTAATTGCTTCCTTGTTTGTATAGAAGAAAGAACAGGTAGTTCATTCCAGCCGATGACTGCTACCCCCATGTTCTAACGCTGCTTCTTGCTGTTCTCCATTTCTTCCTGCTCGAACCAACCATACTGCCATTTTTATCCCTCCTGAAGCTGACCATTATAAAAAAGATTTCAACCAATTAATAACAAATGGTTGTTCTTTTTTATTTCGATTTAAGCGGTATATATAAATCACGTTGTTCTGGCGCCGAAAATAAATTCTTCCTTCTTTCGAAAAAGGGTATTCCATGACTGCGCCAATTTTTGTATCTACTGTATTAGGCCGGACTTTTGAGATAGCTGTATGAAACTGATAATGTAACTGAGCAATACATAACTCTGCTTTAATGCGATCTGAAACAGTTAAATGAAAGAAATCGTTGAAAAATTGTTTGGTAAATTTCATGTTAGGATATATTTTGCGAAATCGTGGTTCAAACTCACGTTCAAGAATTTTTCGTTCTTCTTCATTCAGCTCTTTTGTTAACTCATATTCATATGCCATGATAGCTTTTTCATTTTGTTCGTTTGTTAGCTTTTCTTGCAGCTCCTTGATTTCATGATCATATTCTTTCATGATATCTAGAAACTGTAACTCTTGTTGATGCAAAGCCTCTTCTAAACGTTTTTTGTCAATAGTTGCTGCTTGCTCCCGCTGAATCAACTGCTCAATATATTCTTCGTGTTTACGAATTTGCTGTTGATAATGTGCCATTTTTTGATTCATTTGTTTTAGCTGATGCTCTTGATCTTTGAGTATCTGTTGGAATTTCTCCTTTTCTATACTCATTGCATCTAACTGCCGCTGTGTTTGCTGCAGACGGGTGTTCAATTGGTTAATTGTTGATACTTTGCTCAGCAATTCAGTTTCTAACTTTTTCTTCTCATTTATTAATGCCTCATATTCAGCCTGTAAGGATTGTATTTCTTTTTCCTTCTGTTCATACTCTAGCTGTAACGTATGTAATTCTTTTCTGATTTTTTCCGTTTCTTCTATAGAAGAACTATGTTCCAACGGGGAGAAAATACATTCAAATCATATACGGATTAAAGCATCGTTCAAAATATCTATAAACCCTTCAAACTCTTTTAAAATTACTTCAATATTACTTTGAAGGAGCTGTTGGTTATCAATATTTTCGCGTGTTAATAACTCGTATTCCTTCGAGACAAATGTCCTTGACCTTGGGTATTTTTTTAAATGGTGGCGTTGAACTAAACTTTCAATTGCATCTGAATAATTTTTTTCTAGCTGTTCCATAAAATCTCTTTTTGCTTGAGTTTTCCCCGGAGCTTCAATATCAATCATGAACTCAACTGCAGGCTTTAAGATTAGATTTCTCTTTGAAATTGACAATTCAAAATGAATATTAAGTCCCTTAACATTCCAATCTTTTTTTGTTATTTGTTGAAAGCCGCGATCCACGTTAACGTTTAAAAACCATTCACTTCCATCATACTTCTCAAGATGATTTTTCATCATGTTAAGAATATAGTTGAGAATCATTTCATAATCTTTTTCAAAGCTTTTTCTTAAATCTTCAATCATTTTGGCATTATCAAGATATAGCTTGGTCTTTTCAGAAAGCACCAATGTATTCTTTTTCATAAAATTCTCCTCCAAATGAGTAATGAAATCTTGATATAATACACTTTTTTTAATGTTTTTTAAATAATCGAATTGAACACTTTTCAACAGCAAAATTAGTTCTTCATAACCTATTGCTTTAAACTTATTATTTGCCAGAGCTTCTCTTTTGTTGTGAGTCAAAAAAATTAGTACGTGTTGATGGTGCGGAAAAAGCTTTTTAATCTCTTCTGCGTAAACAATCGTTTGATTGCCATGCTCTTCTGTAAATACCTTATGTTCAATTCCGACAATTAACGAATCGAAAACGTTGATGAGTAAATCAATTCTTCTACCATTATTAAAGGTAAACTCCCGCTTTACAAATACTTCATCTGCAGAAGTTTCATACTCTTCTTGCCATTCTCCATCAGCGGCTTCCACTAGCTTTTTTAACGGCTCAAAACCAATTCCGTTAAGTTGTGGATTTAAGATATAGGCTAAATAGTCACTTATGTAATCTTCACTGAACGTTTTATTGAAAATATCAAGAATTGTCACGTTTTTTTCTCTATTCTCATCTGGTAATAGAGAATAGTATTTTTTAATATGGTTTAACGATTCAATAAAATCAATGTTTTTCATAAAATCTACCTTCTTTATTTTAGATTTCTAATGAATTTTTCCAGTTATCTAGATTGAGTTCGGAGTTTGGGATTCTGTTTCTATTAATCGTACATTTTTTAATAATTCGTCCAAATTATGATGACCTATGTACTCTTCCCAATATCCAAACTTTAGAATGGAATGAATATTCATGGAAGGATATAAGATTTTAGAATGTAAATCTAAGATTTGTCCTTGGTCATTACCTAGATAAATTAAGAAGCATGTATCACTTTGTTGAGCAATAATTCTTTTTTTCGTTCCTGTGATATTTAAATGAATCGTATATATTTCAATAAACTTACGCAAATGTTTTTCTTTAGTTAGCTTTGAAAGCCGTTTAGCATAACTCCATTCTTCTACCGGAAAGGGACTTCCTTTCCAGATAATCTCTACACTTCTGCGGTGTTGCGGAATTTCCTCCGTAAAATACGGTTTACTTACCACTCTAACGATGCCGTTTACGTGAAAACACGTTGCGTGTCCTGTACCAATAACAATAATATCATCGATGTTCATTTCATCGTAAAAACGAGTAAAACACTTTTGGATATAGCCCCACTTTTTATTTTGATTTTTTACCTGTAGTTTATCGAACAATTCTTCTTTCTCGATTTTTGTCAATTGTGACAAGTCTGTGTGAATACCGCATTGATCAATGCCGATGAAAGGACATTCATGGTTTAAAAATCTATCTGCCCAATTTTCAAATGTTTTCATTAAATAGATGTTCATGCTACTGATTTTCCCTTCACAAATCGTTATCAGAACTATATTTCATACAATTTTGCTAACTTGATAATTTTTTCTTTTATTTTTTCTCTTAGAAAGAGAGGTTCTAGAACTTCAACACGTTCTTGTTGTGCTAAAATCCAGAAGAGTATCCCTTCTGTTCCGAATACTTTCATTTCCATTATGATGCTTGTCTCATTTTCAGCAACTTTTTTCGCATGCGCAAATGCCCGATATACATACTCTTCTAGCCATTTTACTGTTTTTATTTTGACAATAATTTCATCTCCTGTAAACATGTTAAAAGCGAGATTCTTATATGCACCAGCTTGAAAATACTCGTGTTTCTCATTTGTTGGAAAACTTTGTTTTAATACATTAAGATCTGTTATACGATCAATTCGAAAATAAATGGGATTTTGCTTATTCTTATTGACGAGTTTGGCTGCTACATAAAAAGCATGGTCATGAAAAACGACACTGAGCGGTTGGACTATTCGTTCTGTCTTTGTTCCATCTTTTTGATAATTGAATGATAAACATTTTTTCTGAAGAATAGCTTGAAAAATCATGTCAATTTTCTCAAGTAACCTTTCTTTTTGAAACGATTGATAATGAATTATAGCTGCAGAAAAATCGTTTCAGTTTTTGTTGTTCTTGCAATGAGTACATCTCCATGATTTTAGCCTCGATTTGTTCACATTCTTCTTTATTTAAACTCCTGCTATGATATAGAAGGATTAATAGGACAAAAGCTTCTCCAATCGTTAAAGAATGCTCACTTGTCATTAACTCGTATAATTTGTCTTTCGAATTGTACACAATCATTTCACCATAATGTTCTAAAACAGAACGCAGAGAGCGGATATCTTCTTTAATCGTTTCTGCGTGCTTGCTATTCTTCATAGACACTTTAAAGAGGTAACAGCGATGAGCCCAATTCAGTTTCAAAAACAACTGCGGCTCCAAGAAGCCCGGTGCTTGTTATTAACTGAATCGACCGATGCCGCCGATGTCGCCTTTCAAGTCGGCTATGAAAGCCCCTCGCAATTTAGCCGCGAATATTCCCGCATGTTTGGGCTGCCTCCAAAAGAGGATGTCAAGCGTCTAAGAGGGGATTGTACGAAAAGGGCTAATGCATAGAAAAAGAGAAGCTAGCCGAAACATCTTCTGTTCTCTCAAGGCTAGCCTCTCCGCTTTTCATTTGCCAAAATGATACATGGTCATCCAATCCCATTTCGCTCCCCGAATCCTTAACAGACTCACTTCACCTCTGGCTGATTATGCCTCCTCGTGCGCCAGAGAAGTCGACAAGTCACAGTATGCGTTGATCTGTTCTTGGAACTCGGCGGTCTTCCGCTCAGCTTCGGCGATGGCGTCAGTACCGGCGATAAAACGGCGTGGCGGTTCCTCTTGGCTAGCAATAGCCACTAACGCCTTGGCCAGTTTAGCAGGATCACCAGGCTGTTTCCCATTCATCGACTCCCACCAAGGCCGCAGCTCGGCATTGCGTTCGGTGTAGTCCTCGATGCGCAGCGCTGCCCAAGTCGTCGATTCCGGCCGCAAAAGCTCAGTGCGGAAAAAGCCCGGATTGACGATGGTCGTCTTGATGCCGAACGGTTCGACTTCGAAACGCAGTGACTCCATCCACCCCTCGAGGCCAAATTTCGAGGCAGCATAAGCGGAACAATACTCGTAGCCGACAAAGCCCGCGGTCGATGAAATGGAGATGATGTGCCCCGAACGTTGCTTACGCATCACCGGCAGCACAGCGCGGGTGACGTTCATCGGGCCGATGAGGTTGGTGGAGAGTTGATGCCCAATCTGCTCCGGTGTCAGTTCCTCGAAGAAGCCCCCATAAAAGTTAGCGGCGTTGTTAACAAGCACATCGATCGTTCCAAATCGGTCAACCGCTGCATTGACGGCGGCCTCAGCATCTGCAGGATTCGTAACATCTAGCTTCGCAACGAGCAGATTTCCGGTCTCGCCGATAGCCTTAGCCACCTTTTCGGGATTGCGGCCGGTAGCAACGACGTTGTAGCCAGCGTCTAGGGCGGCTTTGGCGATCTCGACGCCCATGCCGCGCCCGGCACCAGTAACAAACCAGACTTTCTTGTTAGACATATTTCATTCCTTCCTTTCGAAATAATGATGTATCAAGGCTTTGCGTCCTCTCAGAGGTGCACTCCTTTTTTACGGATACGTTTACGCTATTTCATTAATTATGCGCTCTCAAAAATCAATATTGATTGAATAAACAACATCTGTTTATAATTATAAAAAGAAATCGAATGCGTTCAAATCGTTAAATGAATGGAATTCGTTGATTATTCAACAAATCAATGAAAGTTATTGATTATCTTTAGGAGAGGTTGGTGATTTCAACATGGCCAAAGTCGACCGCAGAATCATCAAAAGCCAAGAAGCCATTAAAAAAGCCGTTATCGAACTGATGGCGGAAAAACCGTTTGACGACATTACGATCCAAGAGATTGCCGACCGGGCCAATGTGAACCGGGGAACGATTTATCTCCATTACACAGACAAATACGATTTATTGGATCAACTGATTGAAGAACATATGGACAATTTACGGAAGCTTTGCCGCGAGGCTTCCGATCTGACGTTTGAGGAAGGAAACTATATCTGGTACGAGTACTTTGAACGCCATCGTCTATTTTTCTCGACGATGTTATCCAGCAAAGGGGCACCACATTTCCGCAATCGGTTTTTACAGCTGGTCATCGAAGAATTCAAGCCGGAAGTCGATGTATCTGGCGGGAAAAATCAAGGATTGCACGAAGAGGTGGTGTTGCAATTTTTCGCTTCCGCCGTCGTCGGGATTGTGGAATGGTGGTTCAAAAATGGGATGCCGCTCCCAGCACGCGTCATCGCCGAACAAACGGGACGGTTATTGGATCGGAATTTAGGTTAATCTTGGAATAACGGATCGATGCGGACATTTCCGGTAAAATACTCTTCTTGTCCTTTAGAGGACGGCTGTGCGCCGTTACGGATAATCTCGATGTTTTCCATTTTTTCTCTCCTTTCCGACGGATGCGTATTTCGCCATCACGATAATGTCGACATGTCGATGACAAAGCGGTAACGGACATCGCTGCGGAGGACACGTTCATACGCTTCGTCCACTTGGTCAGCGCGAATCACTTCAATTTTTTGCACAATGCCGTGCTCAGCGGCGAAATCAAGCATCTCTTGCGTTTCCCGAAGGCCGCCGACAAGGGAACCAGCGATGCTGCGGCGGTGCATAATTAAGGAAAACACATTGTACGTATCCGGGTTAGCTGGCGCACCGGGTTAAGTCCAAGATTTTGTGTAAAAAGAAACGGCAAAAAGTAGTTTGATTTTTCCAAGACCTAAATTTGCTAGACCGAAAGCGAATTTTTACACAATAATCAGGAGTTGATCGTCTCAAAAGGTTGTTGATCCTAACAAAAACACAACATATTGTCACTAAATGATTACTTAATATGCGTATACATTAGGAAGAAGAAAAGGTGTCCTCCCTTGTGGAACACCTTCCGTTTCACCCTTTTCAGCCTGCTCATTCTTCGTTCAGAAGGGAACGCAAACATTCCGAAATAATCTGCAAAGCCAAAATCAATCTGTTTGGTATCTATCGGTTAACTATATATATGCTCATTGAAAAGTTAACCTGCGCATAAGCGGCGCCCACTCCGGTTATACTGCTTCTAAGGAAAACCATAGAAAACATCCATGAGCAACTTTTGCTCTCCACCTAGGCATGAAAATCTCCCTCTCCTTCCCATAATGAAGGATAGGCGCAAACAGTTGAACAGAACGTTGTGCTTAACAGTGGCCTGGACCCTGTGTAGAAAACTGTCTTGAATCCACTGGGTGCCCCACCCATTGTCCGCCCTTTCCCCATGAAGTCGGAAAGGTGACGACGCATAGAAAAATGCCGCATGTCTCCCGTGGATTCGCTGTTTGCGCACTCAATCATCGAAAAAGCCGATTCCGTTGAGCATCACGTCATCAATATCTACTTTTCTCCCGCTTCCTTGAAACATATCTTCCATGATGTTCCAGTCATTATGCGTCTTGCCTCCTTATTGAAAGAGATCGATCCACAGAAAACATCATCAATTTGTTCCTTTTCTTACAAAAACATTAGATTGAGGCATTAATATAAAAAATAGCACGAAGACAGCATGCTATGTTTGTCCTTATTCCAGCCAGAAGCAACATCACGATAAAATTTTTCATTATGAAAGGAGCATGAACATGGGAGAGTATATGTTGGAAACCCATCATTTAAGCAAAGCGTTCGGCAAACAACTAGCGGTAGACAATGTATCGATAAAGGTCAAAAGAAATACCATTTATGGATTGCTTGGACCGAATGGAGCCGGAAAATCCACTGTTTTAAAAATGCTGACAGGACTTCTGCGTCCTACAAAAGGGGAAATTATGATAAATGGCCATCCTTGGAGCAGAAAAGACCTTAAAGATATCGGTGCGCTTATCGAATCACCGGCTCTTTACGGCAATTTAACGGCCTATGAGAATTTACTTGTTCATGCAAAATTACTGAATTTGCCTGACTCAAGAATAAAAGAAGTGTTGAAAATTGTTGGTTTGGAAAATACAGAAAAAAAGAAAGTGTCTCAGTTTTCCTTTGGTATGAAGCAGAGATTGGGTATTGCCAAAGCACTTTTAAATCATCCCAAACTTCTTATTCTCGACGAACCGACAAACGGACTTGATCCGCTGGGTATACAAGAATTGCGGAAACTTATCAGATCTTTCCCAGAACAAGGAATAACTGTAATCTTATCAAGCCATATTTTGACGGAAGTAAAACAATTGGCGGATTATATCGGCATTATTCAAAACGGAAAACTTAAATATCAAGGAGAAATAGATGAAGACCAAGATCTAGAAAAACTCTTTATAGATGTGGTCAACGGATTATGAAGGAGGCTGAGAATAATGCTGAATATGATACAGTCTGAACGTTTAAAATATAAGCGGACTTTTGCCAAAAAACTCGTATATATTGCTCCTTTTTTCTTTGTACTGTACGCCATTATTACCATGCCTACGATTAATTCAGAATATAATTATTTCGAATACACCGTATTTAATTGGTGGCCGTTAATATTTGCTCCGTTAGGAACGTCATTGATCGCATCGCTTTCAGCAATGAGAGAAAAAAAGTCGGGGAACTATAGATCCTTACGTTGCTATGATATTAGTATTATACGCATATGGTTCAGCAAAATCATTGTAATTGCCTATTATACATTGCTCTCAACAATTGAATTCATTCTATTGCTAATCATATTAAAATTCATTTTGCCCAACAGTATTTCATCAGCAACTGTCGTCATATTGGCCAGCCTTACCATTTGGATCACATCTTTAGCATACATTCCTATAGGGTTGTTTTTTGCAGAACGATTCGGAATAGTGATTTCCATTATTGTAAGTGTGATAGGGATTGTATTAGGAGTAGTAATGGCTTCAGAATCGTACTGGATGTATATTCCATGGAGCTGGGGAATGAGACTGATGTGCCCAATTGTGGGGGTTCATCCGAACGGAGTTCCTTTGGAAAAAGGAAGCCCTTTATTGGATCCTTCCGTTATTCCAATGGGAATTGCCATCTCCATTGTCATTTTTCTTTTATTGTCTTTTGCTACAGCATTTTGGTTTTCGAGAAAAGAGGTGAACTGAAATGTCTTTTCTGCAGGTTCTGTCTTCCGAATGGTTAAAGACAAGGCGTACAACAATCAGACTGATCGTGTTTGTAACGCCGGTCATTTATCCAATCTTTATGTTATGGTATTTTTCCAGATACAATGATCCTTCTTCTTGGCAAGTTAAAATATACGGAGGCTTTTTTGAGGTATTGACTGTCTCTTTACCTATTATTATCTCGCTGCTTACCGGTTTGATCTCATACCAGGAAGAAAAATCGGGAAGTTTTATGAACTTGTTGACCGGTCCTGTTTCAAGAGCGAAATTTTACTTAGGCAAACTTTTTCTGCTGATTTTTGCAGCAATTGCGGACATATTCTTGGCAACTTTCCTTATGTTGTTAGGGATGAGATATATATTGAACATAGACAATATCCATTATGATTTGTTTTTGCAAGGAGCGCTGTTGTCTGTTGTTGGCTCACTAATTCTTTTTTCCATGCATATGCTTATCAGCTTTGCATTCGGTATGGGTGCATCTATAGCGATCGGAGGCGGAGGATTCCTTATTTCGGCTATCATCGGGGCAACTGTCTTAGGAGATTATATATGGAATTATATTCCATGGGCTTGGGCCGTTCGCCTTTCGCAAGCCCCCATGTTATTGATGCCCGAGGTAAAACAGGCCTTGGGAATGCAGTTGTCAAATTCCTATTTTCAAGAGTTGTTAAAAGGGATTGTGCCTGCGATCACATGCTTCATGGTTGTAACGATCATCGGTTCCATCTGGTTTCATCGTTGGGAAGGAAATAAACCGCATGAATGAAGATTCACCTTCCATCCAGGCATGATGTTGAAAAAAGGAGGTCTCAGAGCAGATATGAAAAATTCCATCTTATTCCTGATGCTGATTGGAACCATATTCTTAGGAGGTTGTTCGCTTTTCAGCGACCTGAAAAAAACGGCATCACACAATATGGCGATCGATCGAACATTGCCAAAATACGAACTGAACAAGAAAAATTTAAAAGAAATTAGCTATCAAGGCCGAACCTATGTCATTCAAGCGTCAAAAGTAGATCGACGTCAATTGAACAAACCGATTGGGAAAGTAACAGAAACGATTACCATTAATGAGCATCATCAAATCCTAAGCAAAAAAGAGCTGAGAAAGATCGAAATTGTTCCTGATAAAAAAGATGAAAAAAGAACTCACTTGAACTTTGGTTGGGTATACAGCATAAAAGGCGTAAGCCCGGAAGAAGAAGTGGCCGTAACAATCAACAATCAATTTCTAATTGCGAAAAGAAAATGAATCTCAACGTTGCGATAAGAAATAGAGCTTATAACAACCCGTATAATCTCAAATAAGTAGACAGCAGCTAGAGAAAGATGGGGATATGCAACCCTTTCTCTAGCCTTTCTTCCGCCGCCAACGCCCATCTTCATTTACTAGGGTTGTTGGAAGGTTGTGAAATTTGGGGATAGTTTGATATCTCCTTAATATAAAACTCAACGGTTGCTCCGCCGTTTTCATTGTTGTAAGCCCAAATCTCCCCATCATAATTGTTTACAATTTTTTTTGCGATATAAAGGCCTAAACCAAAATGATTTTTATATTGTTCATTCTGATAAAATGCCTTGAACAACAGAGACGTATCTTTTTCCTTAAATCCTGTCCCTGTGTCTGAACATTTAAAATAGATTTTGGTGTCGTGTCCGTCTGCTTCATCACGCACTTCAAGTTTAATTTCCCCGCTCGTTGTAAATCTCAGGCTGTTATATAAAATATTATCCAAAACCCTCATTAACATGGCTTCGTCAAGAAAATAAAATTGTTTCCTTAAATTCACATCAAAATAAATGTTTACGGATTTTTTATTATAGACCATTGTTGATATTTCTTGCTTTTTCTCATTAAGCATTTTGTTTAAATCAATTCTTTTAATATTCAATAAGAAGTGTGCTTTTTCCACTTTATATAGCAACGACAAATTGTCTGTAAGCATGCTCATTTTGCTGCAATTCTTGCGGATAATATCCAAATGGGGAGTAATATCAAAATGATCTTGGTTCTTCAGATCATTAATTAAATCGATTTGTCCTCGGATTACGGTTAATGGAGTTCTTATATCGTGGGCAATCGATGACACCATGATTTTCCGTTCATCATCGATCTTTGATAAACTTTCAATCATCTCTTTAAGGGCGCTGATCATTGTATTAAACGAATCCTGTATCCTTATAAACTCTTTTCTTTTCAGCCCCGAGACTTTAAAATCAAAATCACCGTTCGAAATTTTATCGGCAGCCTGAAGCAACACTTTAATATTATTAAACAATGATTTATACAGCCTGGATGTAAATAAAATTAAATATATAATAAAAAATATCAACGGAGAAATCAACAATACAACATAAATAAACACTATTCCGAGGCGATCATTATTATTAATGATGAATCCGAAAGGGGCTTTCAGCACATACACCGCTTGAATAGAGTTATCATGTTTAATAGGTATAAATCTGTAAACATAACTTCCTTTTACAATCTCATGATTTATAACTTCACCAACATCTATTTTGTCCCCAGCAACTCCCTTATCACCATACATATGATTACCGTTGATGTCCAAAACTTCCCCTTGAATCTTTTCGTTATAGGACTTTGTATCAATTAATCGCCCCATTAAAATTGATGCTGAGTTTTCTTCAATCTTTTTTTCAATTAAATCGAGATATTTAACAAAATAATTCGTCGGCTTAATAGTATTATTATTTGTAAACATAAATATGAATAATAATAAACATAAATAAGTAATAAGTGAGGATACAATGGTTGACAAGAAGATCTTAACAACCAATAAATAAAAATCTCTTTTTATTGTTTTATCTTTTTTCATATGTAACATCCCATTTATAACCTAATCCATATAATGTTTTAATATAGGAAGTTTCTTTATCTAAAGCTCTTATTTTCTTCCTAATATTTTTAATGCTCTCTGTAACCGTTTCTAACTGACTTTCTGAATCCAATCCCCATACACGTTCAAAAATTCTTTCTTTGGAAAAAACCACATTTTTATTCAACATTAACAATTTAATAATCTCATATTCTTTTTTTGTTAAGTGCAATTTAACTCCTTTGCAAAAGACCTCATTGGCCAAAAGATCAATGGTAATATTTTTAGAACTTAAAAGATATCTCTCATTCGAACGGATCCGCTCTTCCCTTCTTAAGTGGGAATCGATTCTTGCTTTTAACTCCTTTAAACCAAAGGGTTTGGTTATGTAGTCATCCCCACCGATAGACAAAGCTTGAACCTTATCTTCCTCCAGCGTTTTTGCACTGACAAATATAATGGGGCAATCCACTCTATCACGGATAATACTACACAATTCCATTCCGTCAATGCCTTCCATCATAATATCCAATATAATCAAATCAAAATCGCCGCTGATCATTTTCAACGCCTCCGTGCCGCTGTGTGCAATTTCAACCATATAATTATAAAGCTCCAAATATTGTTTGATCGTAAGACAAATATCTTCATTATCGTCAACTACCAATATTTTTCTTTTACTCACTTTTTTATATCCCACCTTACAGCTAACAACATTTTAACATATTCCATATCTATGCAGATAGGGAACCTCTTAACCTCATAAGAGAATACCTTGTTTTTTCCTAGCCTAATAAATAAAATTTGATTCATCACCACATTTTGTGATTTAACCCAAAAAATAAGGAAAACACTCACGAATTCCTAGCAATAAAGTTAGTGTCACTTAACATGACAGGAGGTTCTAAAATGTTTTCCGTATCACTAGATTTGCCAGAATTTGAAGTTGTTAAACAAGTGTTTCTTGAAGATTGCAATTTGTTACATGTTGAGAAAAATACTACAGAAGAACGCTGTTCTTACTGCGGTTTTTTTTCTAGTCATGTCCATGACTGGCGGACAAGAAAGGTGCGTGACTTGTCCGTATTAGGTAAGCCCCTTTTCTTATTTGTCAGAGTGTATAGATACCGTTGTCACAACTGTAATGAGGAATTTTCACAAACATTTGAATCTATCAGTCCTAATAAGCATCAGACCAATCGGTATAGAGAATATCTGTACGAAATGTGCATTGGCTCTACTATCCAAGAAGTGAGTCGAAAGGAAAAAATACCTTATACAACCGTTGAAAGAATATTTTATTCCGTTGCTAAAGAAAAAGAGAAGGAGCATTTAGAAACTCTTGAAAGTGTTTTAGAAAACAATGAATTAATCCTTAGCCTTGATGAGATCGCTGTCCGAAAGGGTCACCGATATGAAACAGTTCTTATGGATACCCAATCCGGGAGTGTGCTTGGTATGGAACATCAACGGAGTTATCATTCAACTCAGATCTTACTTGCCAAGAAGATTCTGTCTGATAAATGCGTTCATACCGTTGTTATGGATATGTGGGATCCCTTCCATAAAGCTGTTAAATCTATATTCCCAGAGGCCTGTATCGTCATTGATAAATATCATGTGGTGCAAAAGGTGACACATGCACTTGACCAAGTTAGAAAGAAAACTCCTGGACTAAAAAAGGGACGGTTTAAACTCTTGAAAGGTTCTGAAAAGTTAACGGCTAATGAAAAACAACAATTAGACGAGATGCTCAAAGAGCATTCAGAATTGTCAAATGCCTATTTTCTAAAAGAACTCTTTAGAGAAATATACCAAGTGAATGACTATGATACAGCTGATTCACTCTTAGAAGAATGGATTCAACTCGCATGGAGCAGCCCATTTCCTTCATTTCATCAAGTTGCCAAGACGATAGAAAATTGGAAGGCACAAATTTTACAATATTTTCTTACCTCTTTACGAATGGCCGGATTTAAGGGACAAACCATAAGAGTAAGAACATCAAAAGACGTGCTTTTGGCTTCAGAAACCTTGAAAGATTTCGGCTACGTGTATTTTTGGAATGTACAGGTAAAACTTATAAAAATCAGGTTGCTTAACCATGCCCTTCATCAGCTTTCCGCATTGTAGTTGGTAGAATGGAATCCGTCAAGGAAAGCACTTGACCGCCTTCATCTACCAACTTAGTGGTCTGCAAGCTGACGAAGGAGCTACTCTAGATTGAGTATCAATCTCGCTAACTTATTTCCGGAATTGTGTGAACATCACAGAATATGGTGATGAGACGAAATAAAAATATGATTATTTTCATTCATATTCACCTCAAAAAATGATTATAAGTTTTTCCTTGAATAGATTCGGATTGATATAATCATTGAAATTAATCCCATTAAAACAGCTATAGCAAAAGGTATCCAATCCTTTATAGATTGAGGTATTGGTAAGTTAAAATTGATATTAATATCAATAGATTGATACCATTCAATAATAGTTGGCAGTATAAATGGAGTTAAAAAGACCGTAATAAAAAAGATATATTTTGTTTTTTCATACCCAAATTTAGTTTGAACAGGAATTAATAAACCGAAAAAAATAGAAATAATAAGAAGAGCTACTCCTACACTATAAATACTTAACCGTGTTAACCCATATGATGCACCAATTGCTGCAGCAAGATTATATAAAAGAAAGCACGCAATAAAAATGACGAGAATAAATACGTATTTTGCTTTAATAACACCATTTCGAGTATATGGAGTTGTACAAAGAAGGGCTGCCCCTTTATATTTATCCTCTTGAAACGAAATCATATTAAACAAAATATATTCCACAAATAAAACAGTAGTAAGAAAACTTATAAAGCTGCCGTTACTTAATCCTAATTTTGAATTGTTAAATATAGGTGCTACAATTGCAAAAATAAGCATAACCAATAGATACTTTTTTGCTAAAATTAAATCTTTTTTAACGAGATGAAGCAACAATTTTATCTCTCCTTTACATAAGCCAACATTACATCTTCAATGGAGGGTCTTTCTATAATAATATCTTTCATTTGCTCACATACTTGATCTACTTTATTGGTAATTCCTTCGAATCCAAATGGTGTTTGACGTAATCTTAAAAATAATTTAGTCGAGTGTTCATTTATTAAACGATTATCCCCTTTTATCAAAGCGTGTCTTTCTAATAGTTCGTCTTTACTTTCATTGAATACGATTTTGCCATTGTCGATTAAAATAAGCATATCAGCTACTTTCTCTAAATCAGACGTAATATGAGTAGAAAAGAAAACACTTTTCCCCTCTTCCTCCATGAAATCTAAAAGTATTTCCATTAACTCATTACGAATTAATGGATCAAGCCCACTTGTTGGTTCATCCATTATTAATAAATCCGCATGGTGAGATAGAGCTAAAGTAATAGCAAATTTCATACGCATACCTTTCGATAAAGTGGCAATTTTCTGGTTTAATTTTAAATTGAAACGATTTATGTAGTTTAAGAAAACAGATTCATCCCAATTCGTATATGCTGGGGCAATAATACTCTTCATTTCTTTCAATGTCATCTCTTCATAAAAATAGCCTTCGTCTAAAACTACACCAATGCGATTTTTTATTTCGCATTCATTTTTTTCCATATCTTTACCAAAAAATTTAATGCTACCGTCATCTTTGGGATAAAGTCCAAGAATGGTTTTAATTGTTGTTGTTTTCCCAGAACCATTTACACCGATGAATCCTGTTATGCAGCCTTCCTTTAGTGAAAAAGTTAATTGTTCTAAGCTGAAACTACCTAACTCTTTTTTTAAGTTATTTACCTCTAAAACGGCTTTCATCATTCATCATCCTCTTCAAAAATGATATCCATCATTGAGTAAAGTTCTTCTTTATTTATTCCAAGAGTTCTAGCCATTTGCCACACTTCTGAGAGCTTTTTTTCCACCAGATGCCTTTTAGATTCCAATAACATTTCCATGTTTTCAGACGCTACAAATGACCCCTTTCCTACAATAGTTATAATAAAGCCTTCTTTCTCTAACTCTTCATATACTCTTTTCGTTGTAAGAACACTAACATGCAAATCATTTGCTAGTGAACGAATGGAAGGTAGTTTTTCTCCTTCTTTTAATTCTTGACGGAGAATGGCACCCTTAATTTGATCTTTTATTTGTTGGTATAAAGGTTGTTCGGAACTGTTTTTAAGTATTATTTTCATAGAAAAACCTCTTTTAACTGTATATGTATTACATATACACCATATACATAATATACAATATTTACAATTAAATTTTAATTAAAAATTTTTGAAATATCAAGGTATTTACAAATTTACGTTTCATGCAGTCGGACAAAATTTTGTTGCAGGAGTTATATCAGTTGGAACAATTGCCGGCATTACAACAGTTATATTTGTTTATCTTTACGCAACAGTACACGTTCTGTTCTCTATTCGTGAGTTTTATCGGAGCGAACCTTACGCGTTTTTTTACTTTTTTGGGGTTAGTGTCAAGGCCGATTATTTTTTCCCCAAAATCGCCGGTTTAAAATTCCCCAGAAGGACCTTATTGATCCTTCTGTTTTTCTTGTTGGAGCCTCTTTTCCCGTAATCGATAGCTTTCCCCCTTTAGGTTGAAAATGATGGAATGATGCAGTAATCGATCTAACATCGCGGTCGCCAATACCGAGTCTCCCACAACTTCTCCCCATTCCCCAAAGCTTTTGTTGGAGGTGAGGATAATCGGGGCATGTTCATACCGACGGGCGATGACCTGAAATAAGTAATGAGCGCTGTTTGGGTCCAATTTTAAGTACCCCATTTCATCAATAATGAGAATGGTTGGCTTCACAAACATGCGAAGCTTTTTTTCCAGCTTTCCTTCCTGGTCGGCTTTGTTGGTAGAATGGCAGCCGTCAAGGAAGGCACTTGACTACTCCCATTCTACCAACTTAGTGGTCAGTAAGCTGAAGAAGGAGACGGTCTGATTGACATCTAAATCCAGCTAACATGATGCAAGGTTCGTGTACAAATCACAGAAAATGGTGAAGAGACATTTTTTATTCTGCTTCTTAAAATCCTCTTTTAATGTAATTATTTCCTGTAACATTCAAAAAACAAAGCAAACAGAGTCATATAGTTTTCCATTCTTATTTATTTAACATAGTGAATACCAACAGAATGACAATGAGTATTGTCTTAGTTCCCCATAAGACTGTTAATAAACCTGCTAATTTTTTTACTAAAGTATTACTGGCAACAGCATTTCGAATGAAAATGATACTTTTACCCGATGAGCGCCACCGTAAGATTATACGTCCCCCCCCCAACATGTCCACCCCCTCACAAATACAGGCTGATTGAATAGTTTTTTTGCACACTATAGGTATTTTTCACCATTTATAATGTAGAAAAATAATTCCAAATCCCTGATTTTCCTGTTTTATATTTCGAGCATTTTGCAAAATTAGATTTTTTGGATAAAAGTATAAAAAATAAAGCACTCGGCAAATAGCTACCAGCATGTTATTTTACAAAATATTACAATAATCTTGTTTTCGGGCATACCTACAGAATTTTTCACATTGAATTTTTTTAAGCGGCTTTCTTCCCTTTATTTTCCTTTGCCATCGCTAGCGCTGAAACAAGTAATACAATAGCGTTCAGGTAAATATGGGTCTTTACTTTTTCAATTCCCCATACATGTAGGGAGTTCGCCGTAAGGTAGCTTTTCATTCTTGAATTACAGCGTTCTACACTTGTCCTCTCGTTGTAAAGCTCTTTCCAACGTTTTGTATCACGGTGCGGATTGGAATATCGGCGCACATCCTTTTTGATGTCGACTTTTACCACCATTCCATAGTTGGAAGATGAACAGGCTGCCATTCCTAATGGGCAATCCACTTTGCCGGTTGCGTGAGGACATCTGAACTTGAGCTGGTCCTTATCAGCTCCCCAATAAGTCATTTCATAACCCATGGAACAACGCGGAGTTCCATTGGAAGAAATCCCTTCAGGAGGCTCTTTTTCGTTGCGCAAATTGAGCGGGATAATGGCTTGCGCTCCAATGTTTTTGGCTGATTCATAGTTTTTTAGTTGGTCATATCCGCCATCCATGATCAGAAATTCAATTTTGGATTTGGTACGCTCTGCCACTTGCTCTATTAATTCTGGTGCGACTTCTCCATCGTTCACATGGGCAGGGGTTACTTTTATGGCTATTGGCAGTTCGCTTGCGGTATCGACTGAAAGATGCATCTTATAGCCAAACCAGGTAATTTTATTGCCGAAGGAATCATATTTTGCGCCCCAATTGGCATTACCCGTTTGTTCACTACGCTTTTTGGGCTGTTTCTTTTCATAGGCATCAATGGCGGCACTGTCGATGGCCTGGTGGCTGCCGTCAATTATTCCTTCCTCCTGAGCTAACTGTACCAAGTCAAGGAAGATCTTTTCAGCCAGCTTTTTTTTGGTAAGTGCCGCAAAAACCCGGCTGAGAGTGGAGATAGACGGTGCGGGGCGATCAATCGATAAACCGCATTGATAACGGAAACGAAGGTCTTTATCCAATCGATGATGAAGGGCGGTAAAGGTGTCGATGCCTTCGAGTGGGGCAGCGATGAGAGCCCTTAGAATCCCTTCTCTGGAATGACCGTCAGCCCCTCGGGGTGAAGAACTTCTCAACTGTTTAGCATAAGGGCGTAAATCAAGCGAGCTAAAAAAGATAGGTAATTTCTCTTTTGACTCTAATTTTTGCAGTTCTTCAAAGGAAAATAGGCTTTCTTGTAGAATATACAAAGTGACTTCCTCCTTTTGAATTTTTGTGGTTTCGTCACTTCAAAAATTCTACATTTTAGGGGTGAAGTCCTTTTTTATGTCTTTGAAATCCTTATGGCTCTTGGGTCAAAAAATATGCAAAATGCTCATTTCATAAAAAACATACGCAGTGTAAAATAAGATTATATATTCCATATTTTACACAAGAAGTAGTTATTTGGAATTACTAAAGGAAGATGAATATGACGGAAAAAGAATACATGGTTCACCAGTTATATAATGAGATTTCTAATCTTTATGACCAATTTCATGATAATGACGAAAAAATTGAACGGCTAAAAAAAGCCGAAAGCGGCATTTCCAATGAACTTGGTATATTGGTTGATCACAAAACACTTGTATTGAATCCCGAGCTCACTCCTTTTACATGGCATGGAAAATTTGCCGATACGTTTTTAGATATGAGAAAAAGTATCAATCATGCATACATTTCAATCATTCAGCAAACCGAAGAACTTCTAAATGATATTTCCAAAAAAATATCGGAACTTGAAACGATGAATGCAAGCATTTCCAACACCATTTCTTCAAAAAGAAGCCAGCTGGCTCATTTAAAGGATAATTAAACAGGTGGGATCACAATGACAGAAATTAAAGTTCATTTTAAGGAAGTAGAATCGTCATTAGACGAGTTAAAACAAAAAATTATCGAATTAAACACGAACCATTCTCATCCATCGTTCCCGGTTTCCTCTCTTGATTTCATCACAAAAATAAAAGCCATTGAAGACCTTTATTATCAAATCATTACCGATTATAAAAATACGCTTTTAAACATTGAGAGCGATGTTCGGAAAAGTATTGAGAATCTTGCGGAGACAGACCGAAATATTGCCCAAAAGATGAACATATAAACGGGGAGTCAAGACGATGAAGGTATTAAAAGTATCGGAAGTTTTACATGAAACCAATCAATTGATCCGTCAAAAGTCACGGGAAAAAGAACAAATCCTTGCTGTTCGGGAGGTTGTGAACAAAATCATCCGTTTAGACGGTGCTTTAGAGGGTAAAGGCGGTGAAGCAATTAAAGAGCACTTTGCTACTTTGCATATTCCGGCCATTCTCCTTTTGCATCAATTTCTTTATCAGTATTTAGAAAAACTGAAAAATATTTTAACGATCATAGAACATTTTGAAACTAATAACGGATATATAAGCGAAGAATTTATCGAAACAGAAGTTAAAACAAGCCTTAATAAGTTAGAAAACTTTACGGAGGAAACAGTCAAGAATATCAATCAATATTTCTTAGACGTGGTAGATTTAGTTGGGGGTATTCCCGTTCAAACTCATCTTTTTCACCAACAAATCGCATCGGCAAAAAATCGTGCTCAAAAAACTGTCCATGAACTGGCAAAGCTTGATGAAGACATCTCTAGCGAACTGACAACCATGCAAGAGCAGCTCACTCAAATTCGTTCATTCACTCAGAAGCTGCACGAATGGACAAAAGGCGGCGTTTTCTTAAGCAAAGAGCGAATAAAAGAAATCGAAAATTTTATTACCGAAACAGACACGTTCAAAGAAATGATTGATGATGCGATTGAGTTATCTGTACAAGAAGGAGATTCCACTTTTGTAGGCGCCATCGCTGAATGGCTTGCTTCCCTCGGCAAATTCAACGGCGGGCTAAGTGTTGCAAAAGGATTGCTTGCAGTTCATGTTCTCCGTACAGGTTTATTAACTTTAACAAAAGATGGAAATGGCAATTTTATTATAAAAACATCTAAAGCGTGGGTAAAAGGTGCAAATAAAAAATACGAATCAAAGCTTGCAGAAATAATCTATCAATTATTACAAAAAGGCGAAAAAAACTCTAGTATTGTAATAAAAAGAGCATTAGCAAAATATCATAAGGCACCAAGCGGTGTTTTACGTGACCTTATTGGTTTACCTTCCAAAGCAAATAAAATCAGTTTTGGAAAACTCGTCGCACAATATCATAAAATCTTTATCTTTGATAAAAGCTTATTAAAACAATACGTTGCAAAAGTTGATATTAATAGCACTATTCGGCAATTTACAGATGTTAAATCCTTTTCCTGAATCCGTGATGAATTGAAATCGACTTTGATTTTGTTGTAATTTTGATGGATTGATAATCCATAAACCCCTTTTATGCTTATGACCTATGTCATCTCTATTTCCGAAAATGGAACAAATCTCTGTTTTAGGTATACGAACCAAAAAAATAGACAAAAAAGCCCAGGGAGTGACGTTGGACATCAGTGATCGAACATTCGTTCGTTATCTTACCTCTCTCCATTTCTGATAGACGTTCAGTAGGGGCTCGCTATAGCCACTCCTTCGCGTCAGTTTCATCCAGATCTGTCGTGATCGACGGACGAGTCGCCCTGCCATCGTGATCACCGTCTGAATAATCGTCTTGATGCGGCGGCGTTTCACTTTGTGGTGCAACGGATGTCTCGGATCGCTTAATAGATCTTGTCCAATCAGACGAAGAAGATTGTAAACGAAGGCTCCCATGACCAACACGAGCGCATTCGTTTTCATCTTCCCAGATGGAAGCCGCTCTAAATCTAAGTCGCTCTTCAGTTCGCTATGAAACTGTTCGCATGTCGCATGGTCATGATACAACGCGAGCACATCGCTCATTCGAACATGCTCGTATCCTTTGAGCCGCACCCAATAGCTTTCCACTTCATAATCAGGAACGAGCATCAGCTGTCCATTGCGTTCCATCGTCCGTTCCGTCACTTGGGTGACTTGAACGTACGTATACGTGTTTCCATCGATCGCTGCCTTCTGTGGAAGGCATAGCTCATAGGTTTGTACTCCTTCGCTTTGTCCATCATCGACACGTTTGCCCTTTTGCGAAGCGATCTGGAACCAAAGCGCTTTCGATTCTCGGCGTAAGTTTCGCTTGATGACAAAGTCCACGTCTTCCTTTAGGCATACGTGCACATTCGCTTCTGCATCGTTTCCTGCATCCATGCGAACAAGCAGACGAGATGAAGTCAGTTGACGAGCTCGACGGATAGCGGTGACTAAAAACGAGGGCATGTTGTCTTGCACATGTTGTTTCCCTGGACGCAACTCGGCATGAACGAGATACCCTTCCTTCCCTGCATACGCAAACAACGGTGTAAAACCGTCAAATCCTTTATACGTTCGACTGACTCCTTCTTTTTTCGTATCGGAGTTGTCAAATGGGGAACCATCTATATCAAGGGGAAGCCATGTCGTCTTTCCTTTGGTCCAACAAGGGGACAAAGTGGCATGTCGTTGAATCAACAGACGTATGGACTCCTCCCAAAGAATCGTTTCGGTCATCGGAAGACAAGCGAGCTGATCGAGTCGTTGTCGCAAGGTTGGAGAGGAAGGCACGTGCTGAATCCCCATCGATGCCGAAAAGATATCGTCCTGACGATACGCTTCGATATGATCGAAATCCGTTTTTCCTGTGGCAAGCAAGCCAATCATCGAGCGAATGACATCGCTATGGGAAATGTGCACTTCTCGACGAACCGTTGGAAGCCGAAGTGCGTTTACCCGTTTATCCAGTTTCGTTCGATGGAGTAAGTAGCCAACGAGAGCAAGCCCAGCACTTGGGGTAATCGCTTCATCTGTCAATACAAACCGAATCGGGAAATCTTTCATCACATCACCTACTTGATGAAGAATCGTCAACGTCGTTTTCCCTTATCGTATCAACGGTTTGCGACCATTGTAAAGATGTTTTGTCACGGATTCAGGCTTTTCAAAACTTATGAAAAAGTTACCATTAGCAGGGGCGTGGTTCTCATTAGTTACAAATGCAGGTGAATTATTCAGTGACGAGAATCAATATAAATCTTTGTTTGAAAAATTCGGGAGATTTTCTGCAGGTCTCGGACTTGATGTTGGTGTTGCTGCTACAACATCTGCTGGAGCATATATAGGCTCATTAATCGCACCAGGTCCAGGAACAATTATTGGCGGGGCTATTGGTGCTGGAGTTGGTATTGTCGGGTCATGGTTGCTAGAGGATAACGTGAAAGACTTTGGCGAAAAAGTGGGACGCGAAATTGAAGAAGGTGTTCAGGGAATCAAGGAAGGAGTGGAAAAGGTCGGAAAGGAAATTGAAGAAGGTATTGAAACCGTTACAGAAATGGCCAATGATTCTTTAACAAGCGCGGAAAAGTTTATTGCGAATTTTTTTAATTAGTGCAATAGAAATTGAGAAAAAGATACGGTTCAATTCATATTAATTTAACAAAGGAGATTCTAATATAATGAAAGAATTATTGCCAAACTCTAATTTGAAACAACCAGATCGCTCATTTCCATTAACAAAAAAGAAAAATAATAATTTCTCTATTAAAAGAGGAGCAGCCTTTTTTTTAGAGAGTAATCTCTTTGTACTTCTCATTCTCTTTATTCTTCTCATTAATAAAAATTACTGGAATGAAGACGGTTCAACTATTGTTTTCATTTTTATTTCCGGTTTTGAACTCTTTTTTATGCTACTTTTTGTTCCTGCTTGCTTTTTCTATGAACCGGTCAGTCTAAAACAAATCATTCAATCGATCTTCAAAAAAAGAGAAAAAAATGAATGGATAGGAATGGTTTTAGTTTTTTTACTAGCAACTCTTATTTCTTTAGGTTTTATTTTCGATATACCTTATCCAAGTATATATCTTCCAGTGTGGCTATCAGTTAGTTGGATATGCGCTTTTGTATCCATATTTATTCAACGGGTTGTTATTGCTTATTTTTATTCTAATGTTAACGTAGAGAATGACCAGAAAAGTATATTTAATTATTTTTTTAAATACAGTGCATTATTTATTATGGGCTTTAACCATTATATTCAATTACTTTTATCCAAAATGCCGTTTTGGCTCAATAAATTATTTGCGATTTTAACTTTCCTTGTACTATTTTTGCAATCTTTTGTGATTCTTGGCGTATATGATTGATGTAGCTATAAGTGAATACTTTTGAAGAAGATGCAATTACATAAGTACAAATTGAACAGTTGCTTTATCCATGATTGAACTAGTTTATGCACTTGCTTTATTCGGATATAGTGATATAGCCAGCCAAATATTAAACGATGCTACTTTAGTAGAAAAAGAAGAAATACTTTTTATCCGTGAAGTGGAGCAGCTGTTGCATCAAAAGTTAATTTAGATGTGACAAATTGAATTTTAAAAAATTATCCATTTGTATAACCCCATAATCGCAGTATTTCGACAACAAACCTCTATAGAAAGGAAAAGAAAATCATGAACACAAAAGGAGCGGTCCGCTTATCAACAAATGAATTTGTTTCTGCATTAGCTTTATCTGGCTACAGTGAATTAGCTAGTCAAGTTATTAATGATCTTCAATTAATCAAAAACGAAAAAGAAGTGGAACGTTTTGTTCAGCAAACAGAACAATTATTAAGACAAAAAGGTTACCTGGATAATACGAGAGAATCTTCATTAGTTTCTGGACTGGAAAACTTAATTCACCTCTTAGTACAATCGCGAAAAAAAGTGCGATGCGTAGACATGAAAAAGAAGCAAGTGTTGTTTTTCCATCACATCCATCAATCAAAGACACTAATACAACACGTAAAAGGGAATGACCATTATTTTTCTTTTCACGATACGGAGTCCGGCTTTTTCCAAATGCTTTGCAATTACTACGGAGTGAGCGGCGATATGGAGACAAACAGCGTTGAACCCATTGAAGTAACAGACCAATTATTTGATGGACTTCACCAAACGGATTCCGAAGTTCTGATGCAAATGGTCCGAGATCAAAATTTACCCGCAACTATGCGTTTATTTGTAAACGATTTTCTAGGCCATGGACAAGAACTAAGCAACATTTCTTTTTTGGAATCCCATTACACGAAAGACGAGTCTGTTATTGACCAAGTCGTCTTTCTCCTTCCAAGTGAATCATTTATTTGGCACATTGACTACGAAAAAGTCGAGCAGCATCAAATTTTCTTTGTACCAGTCTCTGTTCACGAATATTTCAGTAAAATCGATGAAACGGTAAGGGAATTTTTTCATCTATCCTAATTTTATTATTCGTGTATGATGCTAGTATAGTTTCATGGACACCCTTTAGTGAAATATAATATTAACGAAGGGATGTGTCCTGATATGGGTAACACAAGCGAAAAACGTAAAAGTTATCATGCTGAATTTAAGGAAATGGTGGTTGAGCTTTATCAAACTGGAACACCAGTAAAACAGATCTGCAGCGAATATGGCCTGTCTGAAACGACAATCTACAAATGGATCAGAAAACAAAAACCGGTTAAGCTGGATGACGGGGGCTCTTTTACCCCGGAAGAATTTCTGAACCTGCAAAAAGAATTGCACCGGCTGAAAGAGGAAAACGAAATCTTAAAAAAAGCTATGGCCATATTCGC
Source organism: Aeribacillus sp. FSL W8-0870 (assembly GCF_037963755.1). Lineage (NCBI taxonomy): Bacteria > Bacillati > Bacillota > Bacilli > Caryophanales > Bacillaceae > Aeribacillus > Aeribacillus sp. FSL W8-0870. The sequence goes on along the minus strand of NZ_CP150165.1, from coordinate 2,133,480 downwards.
AAAGAAGTAGATCAAACCACTGTTATATCCATGATTGACGAGATAAGAGCCAAACACCATTATGACCTTAAAACCATGTGTACGGTCCTTGGCGTGCCGAGAAGTACCTACTATCAATCCAAACAAAAAACAGAGTCAAAAACAAAACGGGAAAACCGGGAGCTGACAGACAGAATACGAAAAATCCATACGGAAAGCAAGCAGAGATACGGAGCACCGAAGATCCACCATATGCTTGAAAAAGAAGGGCTCAAAGTCAGCCTGAAACGGGTTCAGCGTTTGATGAAGGCTGCAGGCATTTATTCCATTATCAGAAAAAAGTACCGCCCCCATTCCAATAAGGGCAAGATGGAAGAACACGATAACCTGCTGAACCAGGACTTCTCAACGACAACCATCAACGAGAAATGGGTTACGGATATTACGTACATTCATACTTTGAGAGACGGTTGGTGCTACCTGGCTTCCGTAATGGATTTACATTCCAGAAAGATTGTCGGTTACGCTTTTGACCGCCACATGACGACTGAACTGGCTTTAAAGGCAGTAGAAAACGCTTATCAGGCACAACGTCCAGGTCCGGGATTGATCTTGCATTCTGATTTGGGATCCCAGTATACAAGCGAGAAATTTGCAGAATACATGGAAAAGAAGCAGTTCAAACACTCCTTCAGTAAAAAAGGTTGCCCATACGATAACGCCTGCATTGAGTCTTTCCATGCAATTCTGAAAAAGGAAGAGATCTACAGAGTCAACTATTTGAACTTTCAAGCTGCCAGAAGAGCCTTATTCGAATTTATAGAAGGCTGGTACAATCGGAAACGGATTCATAGCTGCCTGGGCTATATGACGCCACAAGAAACAGAAGACAGTATCAAAGGGGCAGCGTAGTGCTCTTCACAATTTTACAAGCATCCGCTTTACATGGAGTGGCGGGTGTGGTAGGCTTGTTTGCCATGCGAAAGAAATCATTGCCCCTTTCGCCCTTCGCATAACACCACGCCCGCAGAGGCTCCATGTCAAGCGACCAGCGATGTCATGAAAAATATGGCATGAGATCAAAATTAAATTTCACTTATTGGTGTCCAAAATATTGACTTAAATCCACAAACAAAATTTTATACATCATCCAGTCCCCCGTTCAGTCAATAAAGTAAATTTAAATCGATATGTTTATTTTTGTTTTATGCATTACATATCGGACACTTAAAATACCAATTTCCTAATGACACATGGAAATTACTTTCTCATAACTATGCTTAATAAGTCGATGGTTAATGTTATTATGACTAAAACTTTTTACCCAAAATATTTCCAATAAGATACTATTTAGTTTGGTACTACTAGATTTATATCAGTAGCATTGCATTAAGTTAATTTTAATTTGTCAAGCCCAATTTTATGTTAAATTTCATCTTTTTGGATATAAAAAAACTCCTTATAATTAGGATTGGCAGTCCTATCCAAATCCTAAGAATAAGGAGAAACCATTATGGATAAGAATACCACAGAATCCACAATAAATGAACTATTTAAAGAGATCGATCCAATAACTTTTTCAAAACTAATTAATGTGATTGACGTTGACAAATACATTAAAAAATTAACGGCGTATAAGTTTTTACAACTTTGTATCATCGCTCAGTTAAACGAATTGGAAAGCTTAACAAAATTGGCCAAACATTTGAAAGACAAGGAAGAGTTGCAGACATATCTGGAATTTGATGCAATTAGTACTTCGCAACTTTCTCGCAAATTAGGCCAATTATCCCCTCAACTGTTTGAAAAAGTATTTAAATATCTGGTCTTAAAGATCCAAGGGCAAATGAAAAATGCCCCGATCATCCGAAACATTGGTCGTCTTCTGGTCATTGATTCTACCACGATGAGCATGAGTTTGAGCCAATATCCATGGGCAACTTTTCGTAAGACAAAGGCTGGTGTTCGACTCCATTTAAAGGTTGTTGTAACGAAGGATATCACTGTTCCGGATCAAGGGATTATCTTACCCGCGAAACATGCCGATCGCACACAGATGGACGAACTCATTGAAATCGATCCAAATGCGATTTACTTGTTTGATCGAGGGTATGTCGATTACAAACAGTTCGACCGCTTATGCCGAGAAGGGGTGCGATTCATTACCCGGCTTAAAAAGAACGCAGAGATTGAAGTTTTATCGGAACGGATTCCCAATCCAGAACGTTTGATTTATAGGGATCAGATTGTCATTTTAGGAAATGACCGTAATCATACCAAAATGACTCATCCTCTCCGATTGATCGAAACGGTCGACAGCGAAGGGAATCCCGTGATCATCATAACCAATTGCTTTGATCTTTCTGCGGAAGAGATTGCAGATTTATACCGATATCGCTGGAAGATAGAGACCTTCTTTAAATGGATGAAACAGCACCTTAAGATAAAAAGATTTTATGGAAAAAGTCAAAATGCCGTTTACAATCAAATTTGGATCGCCCTAATCACCTATTGCTTACAGGCCATGCTCCAATTAAAAGTGAATCACGATGGTCCTTTATTAGAGATCAAGCGAACTTTACAGAATCTGCTTTTTAAAGGTTTTGACTGTTTTGTTCGCTCCCTTTTTAAAAAGCCAATTCGAACGTCCAACGGTCGGAAAAAATACCATTGGGAAAAAGATTTTGAAACCATCGTGTACCAATTTGAAGAAGGGGAGGTGGAACACCTAGACGATTTAGTTTATGATCCAATGTTTCTGTAATATATTACCAAATTGTGGAAATGGACTGCCGATTAAGACGTCATTGTCCTTTTAAGCTTGCTTAGAAAGATTGTATGTCTGAATATTCAGTTACATGAAATAACTGGAATTTTTATTGAGCTTGACAAACATTAAATTTTTTTATGCAACGCTACTGGATTTATATAAATTTATATAAAATCAATAAACTATAGGAATAAACGTTCATTTCACTACATATATTATGTTGATTCATCACCACATTTTGTGATTTAACCCAAAAAATAAGGAAAACACTCACGAATTCCTGGCAATAATGTTAGCGTGACTTAACATAACAGGAGGTTCTAAAGTGTTTTCCGTATCACTAGATTTGCCAGAATTTGAAGTTGTTAAACAAGTGTTTCTTGAAGATTGCAATTTGTTACATGTCGAGAAAAATACTACAGAAGAACGCTGTTCTTACTGCGGTTTTTTTTCTAGTCATGTCCATGACTGGCGGACAAGAAAGGTTCGTGACTTGTCCGTATTAGGTAAGCCCCTTTTCTTATTTGTCAGAGTGTATAGATACCGTTGTCACAACTGTAATGAGGTATTTTCACAAACATTTGAATCTATCAGTCCTAATAAGCATCAGACCAATCGGTACAGAGAATATCTGTACGAAATGTGCATTGGCTCTACTATCCAAGAAGTGAGTCGAAAGGAAAAAATACCTTATACAACTGTTGAAAGAATATTTTATTCCGTTGCTAAAGAAAAAGAGAAGGAGCATTTAGAAACTCTTGAAAGTGTTTTAGAAAACTATGAAATGTTTATCATTTTTTTAAAGCAACGATTAATCTATACCCACAATTTTGCTGCGGCGTTCAAGGAATACAACATCACGCCATACGCCATTTAACTTTCCTAAACGTTGTCGTATACCAACTTCACGAAATCCAACACTTTGATGTAAACGTAAGCTTGGTATGTTTTCAGGGAAAATCCCTGCATTTAATGTCCAAAATCCTTTTGCTTCCGATTCTTTGATCATGGCTTGTAGAAGTTGTTTTCCAACACCATTTCCTCGGCTCACATCTCGAACATACACACTCACCTCTCCTACTCCTGCATATACGCAGCGATCTGATACTTTACTGATCTTACACCAGCCTTGAATACCTTTTTCATCTTCAGCAACCAGACACAAGTTTTCCGCAATTGTCGACTCCCATTTTTCGAATGATGGCACTGTCGTTTCAAACGTTGCTTGTCCTGTCGCAATTCCTTGCTCGTAAATTTCCTTCACTTGCAGCCAATCCTCTTTGTAAAAGCTGCGAATGTTCATATTTAATCTCTCCTTATTTTTTATATAGAAAAGGCACTAGGAATCGCCCTACTGCCTTTTCTATGTCACAATAACAACACTTACGATTAAATGTAGATGGGCAACATCCATAACGGTTTTGTATGCAATCTCTTCACTTTTTTCATGAGATCGGAATCATCATGGAAAACAAGTTGCTCAATTTGTCTTACCTAACGGTTTCTGATCTGTTACACCACGTTTTTTAAGGTTTCATTGCTTTTATGACCGCAGAAACTATGTAATCTTCGAAGTTCGCTCCAGGCACCCAGTCTTTGATAAACTCCTTCGATTCATCTTTCGGTTCAATGGTGATCTGTATGAATCCACTCTGTTGCAACAATGATTCCAGTTCTCTAATTGATGCCGCTCCTGATACGCAGTTCGAATACAAGACATCCATATTGTTTTTGATTTCCGATGGAAGCTCTGCTGTCGCTACAACGTCGGAAATGACGAGGCGACCACCTGGTTTCAGAACTCGATAGGCTTCCTTGAACACTTGGGGCTTATCTGGAGAAAGATTAATGACACAATTGGAAATAATGACATCAACCGTACGATCTGCAACCGGTAAATGTTCAATCTCTCCTAATCGAAATTCAGTGTTGGTATAACCATTCTTGGCAGCATTATTCCGAGCTTTGCTGATCATTTCTGGCGTCATATCTACACCAATGACGCGGCCGGTTTCTCCAACCTGTTGTGCTGCCAGAAAGCAATCAAATCCAGCACCGCTACCAAGATCCAACACTACTTCTCCAAGTTTCAATTCCGTAATTGCCAGCGGGTTGCCGCAGCCAAGTCCAAGATTGGCTCCTTCTGGTACGGCAGATAATTCCTCATCCGAATAACCTAGTTTTGCCGATACCTCCTTAGGTGTACCACAACCTCCGGAACTGACTGAACAACAACCCCCAGAATTCACTTCCTGCAGCGCAATTTTCTTATAGCGGTTTCGGACATTTTGCCGGATTTGATCGTTATTCATGTGATTCATAAGTGATCACTCCTTAAATAATATAGAATAAAAATCCTAATAACCCTGCCATCGTCATGACAGAGCCTACAAACGCAAAGACTAGTTTCTTTTTAAAGATACTGTGCAATATTGATATCCCGGTAAGCTTGCAGCTTCTCAGTTAATCATCAATGCAATGTCATGCTCATTGTAATTAACATTGGCGAGATAGGAATCACGAAAAGACGGACATTCCAAGGATTTTCGATGATTGCAGCAATACACCCCCATTTAGATTGAAATTCATTCTGTCGGTACAGCGCCATGAATAACGGCTCCAACGCCTGAACCCAAAAGCAAATAGTAAAAGGTGTCCTGTAAATCTTCTCTCATGTTTCCTTTTTAATCTTTATCTCTCCTTTCGCGATTACTTTGCATAGCTTGACTTTCAATCCGTATTTTTCAAGCCTGAATATATCTATCTAAAAAGTGAATAACAATCAAAATACTAAAAATAAAAGAGTTCATTCCAATGAAATAGAAAGAAAATTTTGAAGAATCTTATCTCTTTTATTTTATTTGCAAAATGCAAATATAAGTTTAACGAATTGGCAAGCCAAGATAGCTTGCCTTAAAATAATGGTTTGCAACATACGCTCGATTTTACCATGCACTCATTCAACAATTTAATCGAACGAATTACTGTTTCTTTCTCGAATTCCGTCATGTGTGAAAATACCTCTTCTAAATATTGTCTGATTTCTCGATCGATAGTTGTTGCTATAAATTTTCCCTCGTTGGTTAGAGATAACGTGTATACTCTTCGATCTTCAGGGAGCGGCGTTTTTTTTACTAAACCCATTTTGACCAAATTTTGAATCTGTCTGCTGAACGTCGTAATATCCATTCCCAATACTTCGGCCACTTGTTGCATAGAAGGGTATTCTCTTTTATCAATTTCATATAGAATATGACTTTGAACAAGAGAAATATCAACACGATCAATAGAACAGCAATTTTTATTCAGCAATCCAAAACGACGTGTCATCACTTGAAAAAGCTCTCTAACGTTTTCCATTTTTTCACCTCTATATTTATTTATACTATATTATTTGCAATTTGCAAATAATCATTTTTAATAATAAACTGAGGCTCCATCAGATCGTTGAATGGAGCCGAAAAAAACTGTTAAGACATTAGTTATGAAACTAGCTGAATTTTGCACTACAGAGTTAAAAATAGACTATTCACACAAATCTTTTGTCCGCTTTAAACCACTCATATATTGTTATTGGAACCATGAAAAAGTTTCGAGTCTTTCAGTACCTAGACCTGTGCTGCTTATTTATTCGCTGTTAAAACAGTTGTTAGCTCGTCAATTGCTTGCCGAATATCATCCTGCGTATTGTAAAAATGAGGAGCGATTCGGATGACGTCGTTTCTAGCAGAAACAATGATATTTCTCTCTTTCAAGATCGATTCTATTTGCCCAGCATTTTTTACATAAAAAGCAGTTATGCCGCCTCTTTTGTGAGCCGATAAAGGAGTAACAGTGTGTAATCCTTTTTCTTGTCCATAATCTAATGCGAATTGAGCTAATAGGTTTAAATAAGAAGATATATTCTCCACTCCTATTTCAAGAAGTAAACGAATAGCGGCAGCTGCTGCATAAGCGCTTATAAAAGAAGGCGTTCCAGTCTCAAAACGACGTGTTCCAGCTGCTGGTATAATTTGATGAACATTGAATTTCGAATGATCCTCCTGACCAAACCATCCTGTGACGCGCGGCTTCCATTTCTCTGCCAATTCAGCTTTTATGTATAGGAAGGATATTCCCGGAATACCTAACAAGTATTTCCTTGTTCCTGCTGCCAATATGTCGATATCCATTTTCTTTACATCAATAGGCACCTGTCCAGCAGATTGATATGCATCAACAAAAAGAAGTGAACCTTTACGATGAACAATGTCTGCAATCGCTTTGAGATCTTGTTTAAAACCGTTGTAATAACAGACATGGGAAATGGATGTGACAAGTGTGTCAGACGTTACATAACGTTCATAATATTCTAAAGGAATGACTCCTTGTTGAGAAGGAATAAATCTGACCTTTGCTCCAAATTTCTCCTGAGCGAGCCATACATGACCGGCGGTTGGAAAGTCCATATCTGTCGTCACAATGATATTTTTCCCTTTTTCAAAAGAAAGTGAAGAGGCGATAGCAGAAAAAATGTCAGAGACCGAGCATAATACAGCAATTTCATTAGGTTCAGCACCGATTAATTTTGCAAAACGGTATTTTGCCTGTTCAACTACTTTTATTGCTTGATTCCAATTAACCCCCGCCGTTAGCAAACTATTCATATACGCTTCAATCGATTCGGACACAGTTTTTGAAATGGCTCCTTGCGAACAGCTCGCCAGATGGATTTTCGATGCTAAAACAGGAAATAAAGAACGATAATGAGCATACGGGTGTTTCAATCCTATCTCCTCCCTTCAACTCCGCAAAAAAATTTTCTCCTAGTTATTGGTCTCCCGATTATTATAGTAATCAGCAACTGGGTTTTTTCTTTTAGTTTATTATCCTGTTTCATAGACTTACAAGAGTTTACTATTTGGAGTAATGAAACCTCTACTGTAAACTCCTGTTTTTATTTTGCCAGTGTGAATCCAATATAAATCGCTGCTCCCCACATGACGAGCGCGGAAATTTTGTTAAAAGCATTCATCAAACGTCCAGATTGATCTAGATCCCCTATTCTCCGCCCTGCCAAAGCCAGCCCCGCAAACCAGATCCAGGAAACTAGAATACAGGCAAGTGCAAAAGCTGCTTTTTCCCCTTCATTGTATTGAAGTGAACTCGTTCCGATCACTCCAATCGTATCCATGATCGCATGTGGATTGAGCAGCGAGACCGATGCTGAAAACACAACTTGTTTGAATGGTGTAAAAGTTTCCTTAGCTGTTTTTCCGTTATTCTCTTTAACAGCAGAAGGGGTACTTTTCCAAGTGCTCCACCCCATGTATAACAAAAATAAAATCCCTAAGCACAGCATAATCGTTTTGATCAAAAAAGAACCCAAGACCATAATAGATACTCCGAAAACAGCAAGGATGATTAAAAGTGTATCACATAGTGATGCAGTTAAAACGGCTGGGAGCGCATGAATAAAGTGTTTCTGAAGAGCTCCTTGATGAAAAATAAAAACGTTTTGGACGCCAAGAGGAAGAATAAGTCCAAATGCAAGAATAAGTCCGTGAATAAAGGCTTCCGCCAATCCAATCCCTCCTATTGTATAGCATATGAATACAATTTTACTCGGAAATCGATTATTGTCTCCAACCAATTGGATGGATTCAATACCAACCAAGTTGTATAATCGACTCATATGATTGTAAAGGGAGAGTATTTTTTCATGAATGAATTAGATTGGAAGCCAGACAAATCGACTCCAGTTCCCCTTTATATCCAGATCAAAGAATATATTAAAGAAAAGATTGAAACAGGAGAATGGACTTTAGGGACAAAAATCCCTCCTCAACGCACATTGGCCAAAGCATTCGGAGTGAACCGCAGTACGATCGTGGCGGCTATGGAAGAATTGATTGCTGATGGATTGCTGGAAGGAAAAAGAGGAGGCGGTACCAAGATTATTAACAATTCTTGGTCTTTGATGACCTCTACTCCTCTCCCAGACTGGAATTCCTATGTGCAAGCGGGGAGTTATTATCCTAATTTGCCTACGATACAGGAAATCAATAAAGCAGAGTTTGATTCAAATATCATCCGTTTAGGAACAGGAGAGCTTTCTCCAGATTTATTTCCACGTGAGATGATGAAACAAGTATTTGAAAAGCTGACGGGACACATTGATTCACTTGGCTACGAGGAACCGAAAGGGCTGCTTTTTCTCAGGGAACAGCTCAGTAGATATTTGAAAACCATCGGGATTGAAGCTTCCCCTTCTTCCATTTTGATTGTGTCAGGAGCTCTGCAGGCATTGCAATTGATATCAATAGGTCTATTGCGGCGAGGTGCTACGATCTTTCTGGAAAAACCATCGTACCTGTATTCCCTGCATGTATTTCAATCTGCCGAAATGCGATTATTTGGACTTCCTTTAGATGAGCATGGAATTCAAGCAAATAAGATTTCGGAACAAAAAAAGCGGCAAAATGCTTCATTGCTTTATACAATTCCGTCCTTTCATAATCCAACAGGAATTTTGATGTCCGAAGAAAGACGGAGAAAACTGATCGATGTATGCGAAAAGGAGCGGCTGCCGATTATTGAGGATGACGTATACCGGGAACTCTGGCTCGATTCACCGCCTCCCCCACCATTGAAAGCCATCGATAAAAATGGGCTTGTTTTATATCTTGGGAGCATGTCGAAAACATTGAGTCCCGGTCTGAGAATCGGCTGGATAGTCGGACCGAAGCCTGTTATTGAGCGATTGGCGGATATTAAAATGCAAACCGATTACGGATCCAGTTCCTTGTCTCAATGGGCAGTTGCGGAATGGCTAGCAAGCGGGCTCTATCATCAACATTTGGAAGAGGTCAGAAAAGAATTGAAGGTTCGAAGAGAGATCATGATTGATTTATTACAGAGGTATTTTTCCGATATTGCGACCTGGACTGTTCCTAGAGGCGGTTTTTATATATGGCTGCGCATATTGCCTTCAATCTCCATACGGGAACTTTTTGAAAAAGCATTAGTGCATGGACTTCTATTAAATCCAGGAAATGTCTATGATAAGCATGCAGCCCAGTACCTTCGCCTTTCTTATTCCTACGCTTCTTTAGCTGACTTGGAGAAAGGAATGTTCCGTCTTTCGAAAGTCATCCGGCAGCTAATCACCTAACTCTTTAACGTGCGTTCCATAGCGGTAGTTGAATCCATCGCATACATCAACATCTCGTATAAAACAGCCAATATCGAAACTTGAATAGGTCCCACATTCAGGCGATTGTGAATCGATGCTTGCATCGGAAGCTTTCTCGATTTTATTCTTTCAAGCCCCACTTAAACTACACATAACCAAAATAAAATAATGTTAGAAATCGGGCGGTGTTTCAAAAAATGTAATAATTGAAGCCTCAAATCGTACTATAAATCCCTTAAAACTTTTACCTAAATTAAATATCTATTTTTCTCCCTAAAATCTGCCCCATTGCAGCAAATCTATTAATCTTAATGTTGATATTGTCTTGCAACAGCCAATGCTATATGACTTTTTCGTTAATTGTCTAATTCTTCTCCTAAAAAACACGAAGAGCCCGAGAAAGTTCTCCAGGCTCTTTTTGTTATTGATATGGAGGGACTGAAGGAAGTTATTCACCAGTCTCAGCAAAACGTTTAATTCTTTCACCAATCTCATCGCGAACACGCATGAAAACAGCCCATTTTTCTTCTTCTGTCCCCTCTGCCTTCGCAGGATCATCGAATCCCCAATGTACGCGTTTCACGTGCGGAGGTGTTACCGGGCAATGGTCTGCGGCGTGACCGCATAATGTTACGACCAAATCCGCTTTATTTAAAATTTCCGGATCAATGATATCCGATGTTTGGTTCGAAATATCAATTCCTACTTCTTTCATGACTTTTACCGCGTTTGGATTTAATCCGCGAGCTTCGATACCGGCGCTGTACACTTCCCACTCGTCGCCAAGATATTTTTTTGCCCATCCTTCTGCCATTTGGCTGCGGCAAGAGTTGCCAGTGCATAAGAAGTAAATCGTCTTTTTGTCTTTCATGTTCATTCCACCTTTGTTGTTAGTATGATACTGATTCGGTTTTAAAGTATTTTCGTTTAAACCATAATGCTACGTTGACCAATGCAATCATGACAGGCACTTCCACAAGTGGTCCAATGACAGCTGCAAATGCTGCACCAGAATGGATCCCAAACACGCCAACAGCTACAGCAATCGCTAACTCAAAGTTATTGCTGCCGGCTGTAAAGGCAAGTGTGGTGGTGACAGGGTAGCTCGCTCCAAATTTCTTCCCCAAGAAGAAGGAAACGAAAAACATCAATACAAAGTAAATGAACAATGGAATGGCGACTCTCACTACATCCAACGGCAAACTTACGATAGCGTCTCCTTTTAAAGAGAACATGACGATAATCGTAAACAATAAAGAAATCAATGTAATCGGGCTGATTTTTGGAATGAATACTTTTTCATACCATTGTCTGCCCTTTGCTTTTACCAACAAAAAGCGCGTCACCATTCCGCCAAGAAACGGAATTCCTAAGTAAATGAACACCGACTTGGCGACTTCCGTCATTGTAATATGAACGACAGCACCTTCTAGTCCTAACCATTCTGGAATGATTGTTACAAACACATACGCATAAACAGAGTAAAATAGCACTTGGAATACAGAGTTAAACGCTACAAGCCCAGCTGCGTACTCTCTGTCTCCTTTCGCTAAATCATTCCAGACGATCACCATCGCAATACAACGTGCCAGACCGATTAGGATGAGTCCGACCATGTATTCCGGCTTATCCGGCAAAAATACAATCGCCAATACAAACATCAATATTGGTCCAATAATCCAATTTTGTACAAGGGACAAAACCAATACTTTTATGTCTTTAAAGACGCGTCCCATCTCCTCGTAGCGAACTTTTGCTAACGGAGGATACATCATGAAAATTAAACCAATGGCAATTGGAATCGATGTGGTTCCTGCCTGTAAACTGTTTATTGCGTCTACAAAGCCCGGAAAGACAGATCCAAAGCCAATTCCTGCTGCCATAGCTAGGAAAATCCAAAGCGTTAAGTATCGATCCAAAAACGATAGCCGTTTTTTTCCCGTATTACTCATTTTTTCCTCCCCATTTAATTAGTAGATTAACAACCGCAACGAAGCGCAGGGTTGGTTTCCTCAATCTTACGAATATTCTCTGTTTGATCTGGAATGTGCTGCAGAATTTCTTGAATGAAATCATATAACTCATTTTCTAGATTGAGGGAATAATAAATCCACTGTCCCCTCTTATCCTCTTTTACTAATCCTGCATCTTTTAACTTGCGAAGATGCTGACTAATAGCCGGCTGACTCATATCAAATACCTCTAGAAGCTCACAGACGCAACACTCGCGTTTCTTTAAAATGGCCATAATCGTTAAACGTGTTTTATCACCAAGTAGCTTTAAAATGTGTGCTGCTTTTTCTATTTCCTCCACTGCTTTTTGCATCGAAAAACCTCCTATACTTGTATAGTTATATAATTATTTGCTTATATATAAATGAAAAAGAAAGATAAAACTCCTAAATTGCTTTAGAATCATTTCAACACGATAAATTGCTGTTTTTCATCTCCGAGACATAAATGTTGTTTAGTAGTATCATTTCCTTAACATTAATAAGTATATAACAATATACTTATATAAACCCGTGGTGCTAGTTGAGTCTTAACGCTCAACTAGCCCAAGAACAACAAGGGAGTAAGCCAGTAAAATACCATCCAGTGCCGTTTCAAATCCAGAAACCGAGTTCGCTCGAATCTCGGTGATCCGATACGAATCGACTAAAATCGAAAACACGGTTTCAATCACTTTGCGTTTTCGTTTCATCCACTGTTTCCATGCGTCGGATTGGAGAATTCGCTGATTTTTTCGAACGGGCGTCCAAAAAGCGACTCGATGCTCTTCGTACAGCTTCTTTTGCAGTTTTTGGCTGATGTACCCTTTGTCACCTAGGTTATATGGATGTGGAATTTGCGTCATGACGGTTTCAGCGGCCACCCGATCGTGACAAGACGCTTCAGTGACGACATATCCCATCGGAAGCCCTTGGTCGGTGACCTGCAGATGAAGTTTCAACCCATAGAAAGCGATCTTTTTCGAAGCACAATAGCCAATATCCGCAATTCCACGAAACCGTTTGGCGCGATACATTCGGGATGAATGACACAGCTCGATCGGCAAACTGTCCACGACCGCATACGCATGGTGTTGTCCACGCTTGGCCAGCTGGTGCCGCATCCACTTGATCGCAAAGCCAAGCGCTCGGCAGCGACGGTTGTATCGAGAACGTTCAGGGAACAAGTCCTTGGAAAACAAATTCCCGATCACAAACCGGTGCCAAGCCCGTTCGGAAGTGAAGCCTAACAACTTTCCAAGGACATGGACGGCGATGATGACCTCGTCCTTCTGTTTCAACAAATGAAGATTTCGACGTTGAAGATAAATCTGGATACTCGATAGTTGAGCTGATACAAAACACAAAATCGATACATATTGTTTTTGAAGTTTGGCTCGATCTGTTGTAAAATGAAAGTGCTCTTGCATGTGAATTCTCCTTTTAAATGTTTGGTCGCACTTTCATTTTAAGGAGATCCTCATGCAAGGGCTATTTTTATGCTTGTCTGATTTTATCTAGCACCACGGGTACTTATATAAATCAACGATGATTTTTAACATAATCTTATAATTGACCCGAAAGTATGAAAGAAATTTTTAAAGTCAGTGCAAATAACTTTACGCGAAACAGAAATTTTCGCTGTTTCGCCTGCATGAAAATCAAGTTACAGTCAAGTGATGCTCAACTTTACTAAAACTTCCGACCAGCTCCCCCAATATTTTCAGACCAGTATGGATATTCTTCTGTAGCTGCTGTTGTACGTCCTACTGTTTCTCCCAGTAATTTTGCTACAATGTATAAAGACATATCGATTCCAGCTGACACTCCAGCAGAAGTTAGAATATTGCCTTCATCCAAAAATCGGACATTTGAACTACTTCAATGTCCATATAATTAGATTTCATGTATTCAATCGCAAATGAATGTGTAGTTGCCTTTTTGCCGGATAATAGACCTGCTTCTGCCAACAATAGTGCACCTGAACATACCGATGCGACCATGCCGCCAGACTTGTAAAAATTTAAAATCCATTCAAGCAGCTGTTGATTTTTGAAACTGGATCTGATAGCAAATAATGTCCCGCCCTGGACAACTTAGTTTACACGGCTTGAATTGCAAAAATCTGCACTTTCATATCGATTGTCCTCGACCATCTTTTGTTCCGTACGTACATATGCTTCAACATGCTTTCGATCTCGCAGAACTATTTTGATGATTTGATTTACTGATATCACCTCTTGACTACATTTTTATACATTATACTGGTAATGGATATAAATACAATTGATTATGAGGAAAAATAAAACGTTAAAATTCCCCAATTTTTTCATAGTTTAATAACGACACTTGAGTAAAAGCGATTAACAGTTTTACTTTTTTTCTTCTTTGGTGTTGCAATTTGCAACATGATTTCCTTTCTTGTAAAGGGTAATAAACATTTCATGAGTTAATAATCAAGCAGTCTTTGTAATGAATGTATTGATTGGTTTCTCTAGTATTTCCAAGAGCCAAAATAATTTTGCAAACATATTTCCGAACGAGTGGAACATTATTAAAATTGAATTGGGGTCTTTTGTTACGTTCTTCCGTATTCTTTACATAGATTGACTAATATGTCTCATAAATATCAACGCTTATTGTATACTATCATTATTCATTTATTGTAATCGTAGTTTTAGATGCACAATAAAAGAAGGAGTAGTTTCATGGGTGATATTAAATTATTTCGTATAAATGGAGAACATGTAAGTGAATTGGAAGGCACATCTCTGACAATTGAAAAATCGCTGCAAACCCTTATTGAGCGTAATCTTGAAACATTTTTAGGTGTACGGTTTTTAGCATCAGAATATTCTACTGGCAAGACACATGGCGGCAGAATCGATACATTAGGTATTGATGAAAATAACTCTCCAGTTATTATCGAATATAAACGAGCTGTCAATGAAAATGTCATTAACCAAGGATTATATTATCTGGACTGGCTGTTGGATCATAAAGCAGAATTCACTCTTATGGTAATGCGCAAATACGGCAATAACTTGGCTGACGCAATTGATTGGACGAATCCGCGCTTATTATGTATTGCGGGTGGATTCACAAAATATGACGAACATGCTGTTCAACAAATTAATCGGAACATTGAGTTGTACCAGTATAAGTTTTATAAAGATGGATTTCTTTTGCTCGATTTAGTAAATGCAACAACTGCACAACCATTACTGGAAGTTGAAAACCATATTAATTCATCGAAGCCCGGATATAAGACAGTCTCCGAATATCTGGAACAATCCAGTACAGAATTAAAAGACCGGTTTGAAGCAATAAAAGCATATATTATGGCACTAGGCGATGATGTACAAATGGCTGTATTAAAATACTACATAGCCTTTAAGCGCATTAAAAATTTTGTCTGCTTAGAAGTGCATCCTCAGACAGAAAAAATCGTCTTATTTTTAAAAGTGAATCCAGATGAAATTGAACTCGAGCCAGGATTTAGCCGTGATGTTCGAAATATCGGTCATATCGGAACAGGGGATTTAGAAGTCAGTATTTATAATGATGAAGATTTTGAAAAGGCAAAGCGACTTATTCATATGAGCTATGATAGAAGTTAAAAATCGCCGGTAATTATTATACTTGGCGATTTTTAATAATTAAATATTTTTAACCAATCCTCTGTAAAGAAGGCAGGATTTATTTTATCTCATTATTTCCATGATACAATTCCAATAAAAAGTGTTTATTAAGAAGAGACAGGAATTGTCAAAACATCTAGGTGGAGCAGATTTTTGAAGGAATTTGCGAACGAAAGCAGTGATGATGCTCTACATATATTTGGCAAAAAGGCAGTGTTAGAATATGAATAGCTGGAGGGAATCTTGTGAATCAAACTTTAAAGAAACAACCTGTTGCGTTTGTTACAGGAGCTTCAAGCGGCTTTGGATTGCTAACAAGTGTAGCGCTTGCCCGCGAAGGCTACCGCGTGCTGGCTTCAATGAGAGATTTGGATAAGAGAGGACGACTGGAAGCGGCAGCCAAAGAAGCAGGTGTAACAGACCGGATTGAGATTATCCAACTAGATGTAACCGATTTTTCAGCAGCGGAAACTGTAATTCAGAATGTGATTGAAGATTACGGCCAAATTGATCTGTTGGTAAACAACGCGGGGTATGCAGCGGGAGGGTTTACGGAGGAGCTTGCTGTTGAAGAATGGCAGAGGCAATTCGAAACGAATTTTTTCGGTTTGGTGGCAGTAACAAAAGCTGTTTTGCCGTCGATGAGGGCACGCAGAAGCGGCAAGGTTGTGAATATAAGCAGTATTAGCGGACGAATCGGATTCCCTTCTATGGGACCTTATGTGGCATCCAAGTTTGCGGTGGAAGGATTCAGCGAGTCTTTGCGTTTAGAGATGCTGCCGTACGGTGTTCATGTCGTTTTAATTGAACCGGGATCCTATAAAACGGAAATCTGGTCAAAAGGGCTGGATGCGGTATCGGTCAATCCGGATTCTCCTTATGTTAAAGAGATGGAGAAAATTTTGAAATATGTCAACCATGTTGCTGACACGGCACCCTCTCCGTATGAAGTGATCCAACAGATTGTACACGTGGCAAAGTCTCCTTATCCGAAATTGCGGTATCCGGTTGGCAAAGGCGTGAAATTAGGAATGGTCTTGAAAAATATATTGCCGTGGAAGTGGTGGGAGCGGATGGTGATGAAGCGGCTGTGGGAGAGATAGAATCGTGATGCTGGGACATTAGTTCAAAAATATAGAGGTGAAGAGTCAGAGTTTACGGTTCAGTAAAATTATAGTTTGATGATATTTTTTGTCACTTCACTAGATGACACATTCCCCTTGAGTAAGGAGGGAATTCACCGTTTAAGGGCTTAGTTCAGTTTTATTTCAGACCATTGTAGGGATCAGGATCATAACTTATCAAGAGCTTCGTTAAATGTTCTGCATGGAATTTCTCATCACGGCTAATGACAGAGAAAACATGACTAACATCCGGGATAGAGATTTCAGCTGCATATTGATCATAAAGTACGGCTGTCTCTAGTTCTCCTTTAAGATCACTTCTGACAAGATTTAATATCAATTGTTTATCATAATTGGGTCTATAGGTCTGCATTGGTTCCTTTACATCCAAATGAGTGTTTTGATAGTAGAGATAGGTTTGATATTGTACAGGATCGTATTTGCGCAAGAGGGTTAGAAACATTCCGTAATGTTTTTTTTCATCCAGCATGATCATTCTCCAAACCCTATTGACTTCTTCCATGTTGGAATTTGCAATATGGTAATTATAATCATTAATTGCGGTTAACTCAGCGACCATCGCTTCCCTGATTTTACTTGTGATAAAGATGGGCTTCCCCTGCGGTTGACCTCCCGGAAATGTATAACTCAATATAGATTCCTCCCGATTATCCATTAGAATGATAATATACTTTATGGGCTGCTTTCATGAGTTGTGCATGGTTATTTTTTTGAAAGTCGATTAGCAGGGGCCCTTTACTAAAAGTTTTTGACAAACCATAATCAATTACCTAATAACGATGTAAGGTCTTATCATCTCATAGTCCTCGTGCTCCAAAATATGACAGTGTTGTTCTTGAGGAGCTTTGGGGGTGTCTTATAAGTCGTTTATACGGCTTATTGACGCCCCCATTAATGTTTTAGAAACGTTGATATATCGATGTTTATGATTTTTTGTTTTTAAAGTAATGAAGCCCGCTTATTTCAAAATCTTAAATCCGAATTTTTCAAAAATTTGAAACGAATCTTCTGTCTGCAGGTACTGATAGAAATCGGCAGCCTCTTTTTTATGCTTTGTGTCCTTAATGATGCCAACTGGATAAATAATAGGATCATGCATATTTGCGTCTGCAATTTCGACAATTTTTACCTTATCAGATATTTGAGCATCAGTTTTGAATACAATTCCTGCGTCCACTGTATTTGCTTCTACATATGATAATACTTGGCGCACATCCTTTGTGTATACGACTTTCTCTTTTACTTTTGGCCAAAGATTTAGCTTGGTCAGAGTTTGCTGCCCGTATTGACCTGCTGGAGTAGTTTCAGGATTTCCTAATGCAAATTGCTTAATACCGCTGTCTGCCAAAGACTGAAATCCTTTTACTGTGTCTGCTTTATCTTTCGGAACGATTAAAACGATTTCATTTCCTAGCAAGTTTTTACTCTCTTCTATGTTAATCAATCCTTTGTCTACGAGTGGACGAAACTTATTTTCAGCAGCCGAGAAAAATAGGTCTACCGGCGCTCCTTGTTCGATTTGCTGTTGCAATGCACCAGAACTTCCAAAGTTAAATGTAATTTTTATATTTTCATGTTCTTTTTCATACTTTTTCTGAATTTCCGTTAAGGCATCTTGTAAGCTTGCGGCTGCTGAGATGGTTAATTGTACTGTCTGTTTATCCTCTGTCTTCTTTGATTCCTGTTTTTCTCCCTCGTTTGTACAACCAAAAATAAAAAAGATTGAAGCACACAAAAACATGATCATGATCATGCGAATAGAATGCTTCATGCTTTCTCTCCCCCTTCTATTTTTAATCTAATATAAAACTTATTATAATTTCTTATAACTATTTTGTATAGCATATAATTAATTTATATAAAATATAATTATATAGAATAGTAAAGTGTCTCCGTTCATGGATAGAAAAAACACATTTGTTCAGTGCAATGAAAAAAGAGCCATAAGGTGCTTTTTAATCGGCCTTGCCAATACCGCCTTTTCAATAAATGCTTTTATCAGCTTTTACTTTATCTATGTTTTCGATTCTTTTTTCAAACCATCCAATCTTAGATGTTTCTATTGCATCAAACATCGGAACGTAAGGCTTTATATCGAGTAAAGGTGTTTCGTTCAATACATCGACATCTAAGACATGGATATGGTTCCCCTCAATACTTTTCAATCGAACGACTGAAAAGCCGATTGGGTTCGGTCTTTTCGGGAATCTTGTTGCAAAAATACCATGGGGTTGATCATCTAAGAAAGGAACTACCTGCAATGAATATTCATGAACCTTATGAAAATAATAAATAAGAATAAGATGAGAAAAGCCGTCCAGATCTTTCATCCCTTCTACATACAATGGGTTAAGCTCTATTGTTCCTTCTACATTTTTCGCCGCCGCCGATTGAATCGGCATTCCTTCCAAGGTGTTAAAAGGGGTTAGAATTTTTCCTATCGCTTTAAAATGAATGTTCATCTTTACAACATCCTATTTTCTTTTATTTATAATTAACTCAACTTTCGCACACAGAAATATTTAAGCATTGCTTGATATAATTAGGTATAGTGGCCAACCATTTATTCATTTGATTTTTAAAGATGTCCATGTTCAAAGAAACCTCGGCTTCCGCCAAAGTTTGGAAAAGGTCAATAAGTGATTGAAGGGCAGTAATAAAATCTATGTCTTTTACATCTTCGCAAAGGATGTAAAAAAGGTTGCCAATCGTCTTAGGATCCTCCTCTTTTCGCATTTGCCAAGCAATGAGAATATATCGTGTAAAAACAATGGTTGTATGGCTAATTAACATGTCGTAGGAACGTCCCTGGAATTCTTTCTCTAAATTTAAAAGGGATTTATTGCATTTGAAGAAGACTTCAATGTCCCAACGCATGCCGTAAATACGAATGATCTCTTCATTTTCTAATGTTGTATCTGTGCTGAGAATGGCAAGCCATTCGCTCCGTTTATTACGGTTTCGTACAAATAGAATTTTTACTGGAATTCCATTGTCTAAAGTAGCATAAACGGATCCGAGAATGTCTTTTTTACCCATGTGAGGTTTTGCCAATTTGTAAAGTTGATTCAGTGTGAAACGTTCACCATTGTAAACGTATCGCTGCTTTAATTGCTTCACCATGCCAATGACAAATAACCCTTTGTTCGTAATCTTCTCAATTAAAGGCGCTTGTGTAAACCAGGAATCCATGAGAACATAGTCAGCTACAATCCCTTTTTCAAGCGCGTGATCAAGTAAAGCTGAAGCCACGTCCGGTTTTGATTTCAGAGCTTCCTGGCGACGCTTATAGCCAGATGTTCGTTTATCAATATTGGTATTGATTTCTTGCAGGCGATTTTCCTTTTTCGGTGAACTTAGAAGAGCAAAATCAACGGGAATAAAAGTAAAACTATCGGTCCAGCCAAGGGTAAGCATTTGAAACCCTTTCAAGTACTGATGGGTAGAGTGATCAAAAACCTTAGCCAACAGTTCAACCGACTTACTACGGTTTCTTGAAAAGACAGAATCATCAATCACAAAAGCTGTGACACGATCTTTTGAAGTTAATGGTTGAAGCAGACGGATCATTTCACTGCTTAATGAAAGCAGAAACTTTCTCCAATGATAGGTTGGTGTATTTAAAAAGCGATAGACTGTATCCTTTCCGGGCAGATCCTGAGATCGTTTACTCATAAAAGCACGAAACCAGTTCTTATATTGGAAGACTAAAAGAAAAATCAGTTTGAAAACAGTAAGACAAGAATACCCGGAAAGTTTCGTAATATTCGCTTTTCTTAAATGATATCCAATATTTAATTCGGAAAATCCTTGTTTAATTTCTTTTGGTAATTGCGCAAAGTAGTCTTTATTCGTTATCATAGTGGTGACACCTTTCTTTTGGATTTGGTTTCGTCACCAATATTTTACCAAAAGAATAGGTGTCTTTCTTTATGTTTTAAAAAATGTCAAATGATAATTTTGTACTTCCCAAAACCATTTACATCAAGCATTTAAACAAGATTTTGGACTGCGAAAGCTGAGTAATTAATTATATTTAATTATAAATAAATATAATAGAAAAAGATATACTTATGTTTCTCTTTTTAGTTTTTCATTTCCAGTGCTCACGAATCAAGAAAACCAGATATTCCAGTGCCAAAAAGTGATAAAACAAAGCCAGGGGTTTTTAAGAGAACCCCTGGCTTTTAGCTGGATCCATTTCAGCTTTCATAAACGACTTGTCCGGTTTGTGACAAATCATAGCCTCCTAGTGCTTTTAAATCGTTTTGAAAGTGAACCGATCTTAAAATTTGCAGGACTTGACTAATTAACTCTCTATTTTCATCGTTCTTTAAAATAACCAAATCGTACTTTTCATTAACTAACGGAATGAAATCGACATCTTTAACTAGGTTAGCCCCTCTTTCAATTCCTACCCCGACATCTGCATCCCCTTTAGCGATAGCACTTGCGACACTTACGTGATTGGTTACCTCATTGTCATAGCCGTTAATTTCAGAAACAGGTATGCGATACTTTCTCAAACATTCATCTAGTAAAACACGAGCACCCGCACCTTTTTCCCGGTTCACAATTTTTATATTTTTTCTTCTTAAATCTTCCCAATGCTTAATATTCAACGGGTTTCCCTTTTTGACGTAAAAGCCTGCCTTCCTTGTTAGTAAATGAATCACGATATACTGAAAATTCACTAGTATCTTATTGATATACGGAACATTATATTCACCTGAAATTCCTTCGATTAAGTGTGTACTGACAATGTCTGAATATCCTTGATACATTGAAATTAGGCTTTCTAAGCTTCCAACATAAGAACGAAGTGGCCGAAACCTTTTCGAGGATTTTTCTAAGTAGTTCGCCAAAATATCTAAGCTCATATCCTGGCCGCTTATAATTAATTGTCTAGGTTGCAAATACCCTTGAGTTTCAATCGATGTTTCTTTTTTTGATGACTGTACGGAGCTTGGCTGCAGTTCTTCTTTTGACTTTTTTATATACTCTTCTAGATCGGAAGGATCAATTCGCATTTGTCGTCCGACACGATAAGCAGGTAATAACCCTTTTTTCACTAAATCATATACGGTTAATTTTGAAACCTTTAATATGTTTGCCACTTCCTCGGTTGTATAAGAAAGATTTTTTTTCATACCTACTTGCTCCTTCATAAAAAAATTCGTTATAAGTAATTAAATGTAATTTGATATATTGTATTGATAACTTCTGTATCAATGATTTATATTTAAATATAAATAAAATTAATTATTTTCTTAACAAGAAGATGGCTATGTAGTTTATATCTAATCTTGATTATATCATGTTTTGTTTCGCTCTTTTTCAATGGAAATGACTCAACTTCTTGTTTTACCATTTCCTTTACTCCAAAGTTCAAAATAATTATAACCATTTATAACGAAAAATGATGAAACTTTATGAAAAGGTGAACGACAAATATGAATTACTCGCCGCTTATACTCTCTTTAAAAACGGCAACAATCGCCACGTTTATTGTATTTGTTACTGGGGTTGTGTTGGCACGATTGATTAGTCGTAACTCCTTTCGAGGGAAAAGTATTATAGAAGCGATTATTTTGCTGCCACTCGTGCTTCCGCCTACAGTTGTGGGCTTTGGTTTATTATATATATTTGGTAAAAACGGATTTATTGGTCGATTACTGCTTGATTGGTTTGATTTCCAAATTGTTTTCACTTGGTATGCTGTTGTGATCGCAGCAGTCGTCGTGTCTTTTCCTTTAATGTATCAAAGTGCATCTGCAGCGTTTCGGCAGTATGACCCAAATATTGAAAATGCTGCATATACAATGGGGGCATCGAAATGGAGAGTGTTTTGGACGATATCTTTTCCACTGGCATGGCCAGGACTGTTAGCTGGCTTAGTTTTATCCTTTGCACGAGCGTTAGGAGAGTTTGGTGCCACTCTCATGCTCGCCGGCTATATTCCGAATGTCACCGACACCATTCCTCTAGCCATTTATTTTGCGGTGGAGTCAGGTAATTTGGAAGCGGCAAAATTTTGGGTGATCATTATCGTTGCCCTTGGCTTTAGCGCTATTTTATGGCTAAATTGGTGGAGCAAAAGGAATATGATGAGACATGTACAAAAATAGTAAGTTCAAATTGTCGCTTACTTAAAGGAGTTTTTTCTTATGCTTATCGTTGAAATCCAAAAAAGACTACCCCATTTTGAATTAGATGTAAAATTTTCAGTGGCCAATGAGATTGTTGTCCTTTTTGGCCCCTCCGGCTCCGGAAAAACGACAATCTTAAATTGTATTGCTGGGATAAGCAAACCTGCTGCTGGCATCATCCGATTAAACGACACCATTTTATTTGAAAATAAGAAAGTATTTGTTCCTATTCAAAAAAGAAACATCGGCTATGTATTTCAAGATTATGCGCTTTTTCCCCATATGACTGTTTGGAAAAACATTGCTTATGGCATGCAAAATGAAAGCTTTGTCAAAAATTTAATGAAAGAGCTGCGAATTGAACACCTTAGAGATAAATATCCGTCTGAAATTTCAGGCGGCGAAAAACAACGGGTCGCCATTGCACGAGCCATTGCAACCGAGCCGGATGCCTTGCTTTTAGATGAACCTTTTTCTGCATTAGATAATCAAACACGTGTAAAAGGTCATGAAGAGCTATTACGTATCCATAAGCTTTGGCGCATTCCCATTATATTAGTCACCCATCATCTTGAGGAAGCAAAAAAATTGGGGAATCGAATTTTATATTTACACGAAGGAAAAATTCGTGACAGTGAAATGAACGCGAATCTTATTCAGAGTTAATTGACAGACTTACTCTTTAAGCTGAACATCAGTTATACAAAATTATGAGGAAAAAGGGGGTTTATAGCATTCCCCTTTTTCAGACTTTGTGTTTGCTTCCTTAAAAACAGTAAATTAAATTTATTTTTATATTGTTCATTTAGCACATAGTTCTTTTTTTTTTTTTTTTTTTTTTACTGGATACGTCTCTCGCTTGAAACAGCATAATTCTTTGGTCGTGAAATTTATAAAATTTTCCCTTATGATGCTTTTTGATAAAATCTATTAATTTTTAATGCAAAAGGATCAATGACGGACAGTTGAACAAAGAATTCTGGGGACAAATTACAGCGCTCGTCTCATTCATTTGTCGCCGGCAGTGGTTGCATTGGGCGCAGCTTATGGTGCATTAGAATTAAGCTCAGACGTTTCTGGAAAAGACTGGCTTTCAGGTTGAGAGCTTGGCACAGGGGAAAAATTATTCTGCAGCGCCCTCGACCCATTGGATATCGTCACTGGCGTTAGTTCGTTTTCTAAATTCAGCAGCGCGGCCCGGTTACGCCCTCTTCGAGAAGCAATGGATCCAAAGCTATTTAAGCTGGATTGAATCAAAAATCACAACATGCCTGCGACATGGTTGTCCGTATAGAAGAAAGGCGTATCTTCCCTCATCAAATGCGACAAGACAAAGCAAGTGATCAACAATTTAACGGAGGTATGAAAGCGAAATGCCTATGGATATAAGAATTTTACCCGTTTTCGTTCAAAAATACTATTATTCCACAAGTTTAAAAGAATTGAGGGACATATAGGCTAGCGCTACCTTTTCTTTTAGAAAGGGAGGTACCCCCTTTCCAGAAGAAAAGGCCACCAAGCGAAGCGCGGCAGCCTGAACCCCAATATTTGACAAAGAGCCTTTTTTATTACACCGGATATACTCCATGCTTTCTTTCCGAAAAGACGATATATTTCGACATATAGGCATCAAAGCGACGAATCAATTCTTCGCGAAGCTGGTTTGGAGCGATAATTCCATCTATCACCATCTCTGAGGCTAAACGATAAATATCAATATCGCGGCGATACTCCTCCCGTTTTTGTTCAATAAAGGCTGCCTGTTCTTCTTTAGGAAGCTCAGCAATTTTATTGGCATAGACTGCATTAACCGCTGCTTCTGGTCCCATCACGGCAATTTGCGCATTAGGAAACGCTAAGCAGCAATCCGGTTCAAAGGCCGGGCCAGCCATCGCATAAAGACCTGCCCCATACGCTTTTCGCACGATAATAGAAATTTTCGGAACCGTTGCTTCTGACATCGCTGAAATCATTTTCGCTCCATGGCGGATAATTCCTGCCCTTTCCACTTTTGTGCCGATCATAAATCCTGGAATATCGGCTAAAAATAAAAGCGGAATATGGAAGGCATCACATAAAGTAATAAATTTGGCTGCTTTATCAGCCGAATCATGGAATAGAACACCGCCTTTGATGCGCGGCTGGTTAGCGAGTATACCGATTGGCTGTCCATTCAAGCGAGCAAGTCCTGTAATCAATTCAGGTGCAAACAGCTTTTTGATTTCGCAAAAAGAGCCTTCATCAATAAAACGCTCGATCAAGTCATACATATTAAACGGCGCATTTTGATTCAGGGGTAAGATGTCCTCAATCGTTTTTTCAAAGCTCTTAGCTGGCTTTGCTTCGACAATCGGCGGTTTTTCAGCGAAATTGGCTGGAAAATAAGATAAGTACTTGCGGGCAAACTGAATGGCTTCTTCTTCTGTTTTCACAAGTACATCTCCACATCCAGAGACACTGCAATGCATTCGCGCTCCACCCATCTCTTCAAGCGTCACTTTTTCGCCAATCACCATCTCCGCCATTCGCGGCGATCCTAAATACATCGAAGCGTTTCCTTCGACCATAATGACGATATCGCAAAAAGCTGGAATATAAGCACCGCCGGCCGCCGATGGTCCAAATAATAAGCATATTTGCGGCACTTTTCCAGAAAGCTTTACTTGATTGTAAAAAATGCGCCCTGCCCCGCGGCGACCAGGAAACATTTCGACTTGATCCGTAATCCGCGCTCCAGCCGAGTCTACTAAATAAAGCATCGGGCACCGAAGCTTTTCTGCGGTTTCTTGGATACGAATGATTTTTTCTACGGTCCGTGATCCCCACGATCCCGCCTTTACCGTTGAATCATTGGCCATTACACATACGGTTTGCCCGTTGATTTTTCCGATCCCTGTTACCACGCCATCAGCTGGCAGACCGTCAGCAAGACAATTGGCAAATAAAGCATCCTCAAATTGCATTCCCTCATCAAATAACAGCTTTAGACGATCTCGTACGAATAGCTTGCCTTTCTCCGCATTTTTTTGATGGTACTTTAATGCGCCGCCTTGTTCAATTTTTTCGACTTGTTCCGCCAATTTCTCGGTCAATGTTTTTGCTTGCTCGTTGATCACTTGCACTTCCTCCTTTACTCTCCTTTATAAACAGGCTTCCGCTTTTCTTTAAAGGCTTGCAGCCCTTCTAAACGATCCTTCGTTGGAATTGTCATCTCATAAGCCATCTGCTCCAGCTTCAAACCTGTATATAAATCGACTTCCAGACCTCGATTAATGGCTATTTTAGCTTGGGCAACAGCAATCGGCGCATTTTGAATTATTTGTCCGGCAAGTTCGTTTGCCTTTTCCATTAACTGCTCATACGGCACAACATATTCTACTATTCCGATGCTGGCTGCTTCCGCTGCCGTTAGCCGTTTAGCCGTAAAAATGAGCTCCTTTGCTTTGCCTTTTCCGATTAAACGCGGGAGACGCTGAGTTCCGCCAGCACCTGGAATAATCCCAAGCGCCGTTTCGGTTAATCCAAGCTGAGCATGATCAGAGGCAATACGGATATCGCAAGCTAACGCCAATTCGAGGCCTCCGCCAAATGCAACGCCATTAATCGCGCAAATAGTTGGTGCTGGAAGCTGTTCAAATTCATTGATCGTCTCGCGAATCAGCGCAACCGTTTTTCTCACTTCTGTTTCAGTCATACTGGCACGTTCTTTTAAGTCAGCACCAGCACAAAATGCTTTTTTTCCACTTCCTGTTACGATCACACAACGGATCGAGCGATCAAACCTTAATTGCCCAAGCTTTTGCTTCAGCTCCATTAACAGCGCTGTAGACAAAGCGTTGACTGCTTGCGGGCGATGCAAAGTCAGCACTGCCACTCCATTCGCCGCCTCATAGAGAATAGAAGATTCCATTTAATCACTCTCCTTTATTAGGACAAACAAGGATCAACGGTTTGCAAATAATGGCTATTGAGCGCTCGACCTATTTTATTTTGAATAAATAGCGCTGCCTCCGTTAACCGCCCAGCATCAATGCCTGTAGCAATATCCATGCCATGAAGCATATATAATAAATCATCAGTCGCTACGTTTCCGGAAGCTCCCGGTGCATACGGACAGCCGCCCAGTCCACCAAGCGAGCTGTCAAAAGTCGTAATCCCCATTTCTAATGAAAGCAGCACATTGGCTAAGGCTGTTCCCCTTGTATCGTGAAAATGCATGGATAGCTTTTCTTTCGGGAATCTCTTTAGAAGCGAGTTGAGCACAGCTTCCACTTGGCGAGGGGTAGCAACACCGATCGTATCACCTAAAGAAAGCTCATCCACTCCCATTTCAAACAACCGCTCTGATATAGCAGCTACCTGCTCAATGGAAACTTCCCCCTCATAAGGGCAACCAAAAACCGTTGAAAGATAGCCGCGAACGGTTTTCTTAGCACGCTTTGCCTCCTGAACAACAGCTGTTAAGACAGGATAGGTATCTGAGATTGATTTATTAATATTTTTTTGATTATGCGTCTCGCTTGCAGACATAAATACAGAGATTTCATCAACTTGAGTCGTCAAAGCATTTTCAAGCCCTTTTTGATTCGGAACAAGCGCTGCATAAGTAACACCAGGAGCTCGTTCAATTCCTGCTGCAACATCTAGCGCATCGGCTAGCTGCGGAATCCATTTTGGATGAACAAATGATGTTATTTCAATGTACGTCAACCCTGTTTTGGAAAGCTGATTGATCCAAGCAATTTTATCTTCAGTCGCAATGGCTGTCTTTTCATTTTGCAGCCCATCACGAGGCCCTACCTCTTTAATCGTAACGTGTTTAGGCCAGTTGCCCACGCGCCTCACCTCTTATTCAAATTCAAGCAAAATATCGCCTTCATTGACAAAATCGCCTTCCTTCACATGAATTTCTTTAACGATTCCGCTTGCTTCTGCAGCAATAGGAATTTCCATTTTCATTGATTCTAAAATCACGACATCTTGCCCTTTCTCAATGTTTTCTCCGACAGAAACAACAATTTTCCATACATTCCCTGCCATTATTGCAACAATCTGATTCATCTTTTTACTCCTCCATTTCCTGAACTTGCAGATTGAAGGTCTTCCACTCTCTAATCAAGAAAAGTGGAAGACTTGATCAACATCTTATTTTTTGATAGAAACGCTGCTTAAATGCCGATTTACAAAATCGGTTGTTGTATGTCCCGCTTGAAATTCTGGGTGTGCCAACACTTCTTTTAGCATTGGAATGTTTGTTTTAATTCCTTCAATTTGATAGCTGCCAAGCGCTTGCAGCATGCGATTAATCGCTTCCTTTCGGTTTTCGCCTTTTACAATTAATTTAGCAATCATTGGATCATAAAACGGCGTTACGACCATTCCGCTTTGAACCGCTGTTTCATTGCGAATACGCTCTCCCTCCGGTAATTGAAGCGCAGTAATGGTTCCGGGGGATGGAAAAAATGTTTTTGGATCCTCTGCGTAAATCCGCACCTCGATGGCATGCCCTTGACGCTGGATGTGATCTTGGCTATAGCCCAGCTTTTCCCCAGCAGCGATGCGCAGCTGCTCTTCGACAAGATCCAGACCGGTGATCTCCTCAGTTACTGGATGCTCTACCTGAAGACGCGTATTCATTTCAAGAAAGTAGAAGTTTTTCTGTTCATCAACAAGAAATTCAATCGTTCCTGCATTTGTATAACCGATATATTGGGCAGCTTGAATGGCTGTCTCCCCCATTCTTTTTCTTGTTTGCTCATCTAAAAACAGAGAAGGAGCTTCTTCAATCACCTTTTGGTGACGCCGCTGAATCGAACATTCACGTTCCCATAAATACACATAATTCCCGTAGTGGTCAGCAAGAAGCTGAACTTCAATATGGCGCGGATTCTGAATATACTTTTCCAAATACATCGCCCCATCGCCGAAGAAAGAAGTCGCCCGCTTTTGGTTGCCTTCAAACACTTTGTGCAATTCCTCTTCATGATGGACGATTTGCATTCCGATACCGCCACCGCCGCAAGACGCCTTTAACATAATAGGATAACCGATCGTCGCTGCTGTGCTTGCTGCTTCCTCGACATTTTGAAGCGGAAAGGAGATGCCGGGGACGATCGGCACGCCTGCTTCTGACATTGTTTTCCGCGACTCAATCTTACTTCCCATTTTCGCAATAACATCAGCATTTGGTCCGATAAATACAATTCCTTCCTCTTCACAACGGTGCGCAAATGTCGGGTTTTCCGACAAGAGACCATATCCTGGATGAATCGCTTCCGCTTTCGTCGCTTTTGCAACGTCAATGATTTTGTCAATATTCAAATAACTTTCACTGACATGCGGCTTTCCAATTAAATAAGCTTCGTTTGCCCATTTTACATGGAGCGAATCAGCATCTGCTTCTGAGTATATGGCTACTGTCTGAATTCCTAACCGCCGGCACGTTCGAATGACTCGAGCTGCAATTTCTCCCCGATTGGCCACTAACACTTTTTTAAACATGCAACTCCTCCTATTCATGTGTTGTCTTTGTACTAAGAATTTGTTTAGCCTGCTCGCGCAATTTAAATTTTTGAATTTTTCCGGATGCTGTCATCGGATACGAATCGGTAAATTCAATATAACGGGGGATTTTATGACGCGATATTTTTCCGCGGCAAAATTCTTGAACTTCTTCAGCCGTCGCAGTTTGCCCTGGTTTTAATATAATCCACGCCATTACTTCTTCTCCGTATTTTTCATCAGGTACACCGACCACTTGAACATCTAGAATTTTCGGATGCTGATATAAAAATTCTTCAATTTCCCGTGGATAAATGTTTTCTCCACCGCGGATGATCATATCCTTTAGTCTTCCAGTAATGCGGCAATATCCATTTTCATCCATTATTGCTAAGTCGCCTGTACGGAGCCATCCTTCCTCATCAATCGCTTCTTTCGTCGCTTCCGGATTGTTATAATATCCTTTCATGACATGATACCCTCGCGTACATAGCTCTCCTTGCACACCGTACGGTACTTCCTTGTTTGTGCCTGGTTCGACTATTTTGACTTCAACGTTTGGAAGAGCACGCCCGACTGTCTCGACGCGCAAATGAATAGGATCATCCGTTCTCGTCTGAGTAATGACAGGCGAAGATTCAGTTTGTCCATAAGCAATCGTAATTTCTTTGGCTCCCATTTTTTCGATAACCGCCTTCATTACTTCAATTGGACAATTTGATCCCGCCATAATTCCTGTCCGCAATGAAGACAGATCGTATTTTTCGAAATCAGGATCGTTCAACTCAGCAATAAACATGGTCGGCACACCATGTAAAGCGGTGCATTTTTCGTCTTGAACCGTTTGAAGCACTTGGGTAGCATTGAATTCTTGTATTGGTACGATCGTAGCGCCTACAGAGACGCATGCTAAGACGCCAAGCACGCAGCCAAAGCAGTGAAAAAATGGCACAGGAATACATAAACGATCATCTTTCGTGAGTTTCATGCATTGAGCAATATTGTAGGCGTTGTTGATAATGTTGTAGTGGCTGAGCATAACTCCTTTTGGAAATCCTGTCGTTCCTGAAGTGTATTGCATGTTGATGACATCATGCGGGTCAAGGGAGTTCATTCGTTGATCGAGTTCATCTTCAGCGGTATCTTGAGCCATCGCCAAAAGATCATTCCATGTATATGTGCCAGGGTAACGCTTATCACCAAGAACGATGACATTTTTTAGACGTGGAAGACGCTTCGCCTTCAGCTGTCCTGGCTGACATTCGTACAGCTCCGGGGCAATCTCATAGATCGTGTCAATGTAAGAGGTATCGCGATATTGTTCGATTAAAAGAAGGGTCGTGGAATCTGATTGCTTCAATAAGTATTCTAATTCAGCTGTACGGTAGTTCGTGTTGACCGTCACAAGTACAGCCCCCATTTTGCCTGTAGCAAACTGGCATGCCAGCCATTCAGGAGTGTTGGTTGCCCAAATTGCAATATGCTCTCCTGACTGAATGCCCAGTTTCATGAAGCTTCGAGCAACAAGACGACAATATTCATCAAACTGCCTGTATGTCATTCTAAGTCCGCGATCTGCATACACAACAGCCTCATGCTCTGGATAAGCATTCGCTTTTTCTTCTAATAGTTTGCCAACCGTAACCTCTAACATCTCCGTCATAACATGCGCCTCCTTTGTTTAAATAAATTTTCATCCTCTCCATTTTTTCTGTCCTTTAACATCCAAGCTGACGGGCAATAACGAGCCGCTGAATTTCTGATGTGCCTTCACCAATTTCCATGAGCTTAATATCGCGCAAATGGCGCTCGACCCCATATTCTTTCATATACCCGTATCCTCCATGAATTTGAACTGCCTGATTACATATGCGGAAGCCAGCTTCAGAAGCAAACAGTTTAGCGAAAGAGGCTTCTTTTGTAAACGGTTTCCCTTGATCTTTTAGCCAGGCCGCTTTATACACCATGCTGCGGGCTAATTCGATTTCCATCGCCATATCGGCAAGCTTAAATTGAATCGCTTGGAATTTAGAAATGGATTGACCAAATTGTTTCCGTTCCTTCGCATATTGAAGCGCTTTCTCAAACGCGGCTTGAGCGATGCCAACGGCAAGAGCAGCAATCGAAATGCGACCGCCATCTAGAGTATATAAAAATTGCTTAAATCCCTTTGCCGGATCCCCTAATATGTTCTCTTTCGGCACGCGTACATTTTCAAGCACAAGCTCGCACGTATTCGAGGCACGGACACCCATTTTGTCGTAATTGCATTGAATCGTAAATCCCGGAGCGTTTGTTGGAACAATGAAAGCAGAGATGATGTTTTTATCCTTGTCATCCTTTCCGGTCACTGCGGTGACAATCACTTGTCTTGCATGCCCTGCATTCGTAATCCAGCATTTTTCTCCATTAATCACATATTCATTTCCGTCAAGCACCGCTCTCGTTCGGGTTCCGCCAGCATCTGAACCGGCATTCGGTTCAGTTAACCCAAACGCTCCCAACGCCTCTCCTTTGGCCATTGGAACAAGCCACTTTTGCTTTTGCTCTTCTGTACCAAAATAGTAAATAGGGCTTGCACCTAATGAGACAGCAGCAGCATAGCTAAGACCTGTTCCGCCACAGGCGCGGCCAATTTCCTCTACAGCAACAGCATATGAAATCGTATCGCCACCAGCTCCGCCATATTCTTCTGGGAACGGGATTCCCAATAGCCCTAGCTCTCCCATCTTTTTGAATATTTCGATGGAAAAATAGGCTTCTTCATCCCATTTCGCTGCGTTTGGTGCAATTTCCTTCTCAGCAAACTCCCTTACCATTTCTTTAATCATCTGTTGCTCTTTTGTAAGTTCAAAATTCATGCTCTCTCCCCCATTTCTAACATATTATTCTAAAACCGACTAGTCGGTTTTTTACGAAAAATTTACGTTAACTAAAAATCATTTTTTAAATTTTAAAATGATTGAAGCGAAGTCTGCTTGCTTTTGATGAAATAAATGATATTTTCCGCCTTTTGCTTAGCCTTTTCTGTAAGGACAGAATGCAGAATAAAATCAATAAAATAGTCGGCAATTTGCTCGATTGTCATCGGTCCTTCCGGCTTATACCATTTATACGTCCAGTTCACCATGCCAATAATCGTCATGCCTGTAATTTCCACTGAAAGCTCTGGGCGAAACTCGCCTGCGTCAATTCCTTCGCGAATGACCCGAAAAATCACCTGCTTAAACTCATCACGCTTTTCATTAATTTTTTGTGCATACTCCGGCTTTAAATAATTGCTTTCTTGATAAAACACCGTTATATGCGGCTTATATAAATGAAATACTTTCACAAATGATTGGATAATAGCACATAAACGCTCTGTAGGGGTTTTGTAGTTTTCATAGGCCGCCTGTGCCTTGTTGAGCACATAGGTGATAAACACATCGTGAATGTGATAAAGAAGTTCATCTTTTGATTTAAAATTATGATAAAAGCCGCCTTTTGATGCGTTGATTTCTGTGACAATCCGATCGACAGTAACCCCATGATAGCCGTATTGTTCAAAAAGATGCAGAGCCGTATCGATAATTCTTTCTTTTAAAGTTTTATTTGCCATAGAAAATCTCCTTCATCAGCTTATATTAACACAATTTTCAGAAAAGTTAAATATTTTATAGCTGTTATTTATAAAATACGTAATAAATGCCCCAAATGTCAATCCTCGTTTAATAAGATTGAGTCAAAATTTTGTGGGTATTTTCTTTTTTGTACAGAAGAATTTTTTATTCGAAAGCGTTTACTGAACTCCTTAGTTTGCTTGTGCAGTACCGTTTAGGATTTTTTAAATCTAACCATCGCTATCAAGACATGATACATCGGGTTGCCAGATGAATGTTGTAGGTAAGGAACTGATCAAGAAGACACAGATATTGCTTTGATTTGTTCTCTCTTATAAAACAATCGTTTGATATCTTCGCACAAGAGTTAATAGTTGCTTTTTTCTTCTTTCCTGACTTAAAAAAATTCCGGAATAGTATGTATTAATCTAAGTTTGCATGTTTCATAAATTCTCATTCCAAATTCATCCATTGGTACAGATACAATGTTCGTGCCGCAGGATCGGCATACATTTGAGTGCAGTTGGATAAATAGGTACTTCTTGAAATCTCCCTGAAGGCAATCGTTCCCCCTCAGACACAATGTTTTTGGGTTAGTTTTTGTCTAATTCTATGTTGTAAAATGGCCTCCTTAAACCGTCTAAAAGAATAGGTTATCCTTTGCTTTGTTTCTCAAACAGTTCAATGATTCTATCCAGCTTCTTATCAATTTGTGCTGAACTTTTCTCATGACTAATGATTTGACTACAAAGAACACTGCACGTGCAAAAGCAATAAGAAAAGCAAACATGACCAATGGAAAAATGAATGATTCCCAATCACCCATCCTCTTTTTTCTAACTGTATCACAAAGAAACAAAGGGCTGGAATCTTTGGTTGTATCCCGACTCACCATACAGTTAACATAACATTTTTATTAAAAACTTTACAATCAGTAAATAGCAAATTTATTTTGATTGTTTGCTCTAGAGTGAATGCTTCTGTTTGATGCCCTTTAAAGAATTCTCTGTTTTTAATCCTTTTTCTTCTCCTTAAACTTCCATTTTTCCTTTACCTTCTTGTTTAATTATTTTCATTATTTTGTTTCAATGTTCATTTAGCACATAGTTCTATTTTTAAAAAATAAGCGTTCACACTATACAATTTCTTATTAAAAAGTCACCCGCCTAAAAAGGATTCTTATAAAAAAAGAAGCAGGAACGTCTTCCCTGCTTCAGTTTCTTAGCTTCAATTGTTGGTTTTCCATGACATATATATGATCTGCGACACGATCAATAAACATGCGATCATGCGATACGAGGATAACAGTTCCTTCATATCCTTTTAAAAAACGCTCTAACGCTTCAATACAAAAAACATCCAAAAAATTGGTCGGTTCATCTAAAATCAGTATATTGTATCTTCCTAAAAATAGTTGACACAAAACTAGACGGATAGCTTCGCCACCGCTTAAATTGCGGACGTTCTTTTCTAAATCATTTCCTGTAAAATTCATTGCGTGCAGAACTGCACGAATCTTACTTTCATGATAGTCGCTTCGTTCTTTCATAAATGAAACTACTGTTTCGTTCTTTTCAAATTGATAGCCCATTTGTTTATATGATCCGATGACAGCTTTCGGAGAAAGAATAATTCCTTCCCCTTGCTGGATGATATGACGAAGGAGTGTTGTTTTCCCTGAACCATTTTTTCCTGTGATAGCGATCGTGCTCCCTAATGGGAATTGGAAACTGGCTTCTTTAAGCAGAATTTTATTTCCTGCCTTAAGCGTCAATCGATCCGCCATAATGGGAAACTTATTGTGCAGCTTGAGAGCAGCTGACTGAGGAAAATAAAGGGTTTGTTCCTTTTTTGGCGCCTCTACTGCTTCGAGTTGCTCCGCACGCTGCTCAATCGCTTTTGCTGCACGTTGAATCGCCTTTTGGCTTGTATCCTTTGATTTCGTCATAAACATTTTATTTGCCTTTGCTTTTGTTTCCTTTTTTGACATACGTTTATTTGGCTGAGTAATTTTTTCAGCCTTTTTCATTTTCTCCTCAGCTGCTTTTAAAAGACGCGTTTTTTCTTTCACGTATTTTTCGTACTCTTTAAGCTGTCTATTCCGAGCGAGCTTTTTTTGTTCTGCGTAGTCTGAATAATTCCCCGTATATTCCGTTACACGCCCGTCTTCTACCTCCCAAATTTTTGTAACGAGTTCATCTAGCACATGTCGATCATGGCTTACAAGAACAAGCGCGCCATAGTAATAACTTAGCTCATCAATGAAAAACTGCACACCGTCCTCATCTAAGTGTGTTGTCGGCTCGTCTATTAATAAACCTTCATGATAGGTGGAGAAAATTTCCGCTAATTTCAAACGAGTTTGTTCTCCGCCGCTTAAATTTTTCACTTCTGTTTGCGGGATTGACAACCTTCCTAGCAATTTATAATCGATTTCACGTTGAACCGGTCTTGACAGCTGATCAAAATAAGCAAAATCGGCAAAGCGATGTACTTGACCTTTATCAGGCGTAATTTGGCCTGCCAAAAGCTTCAACAACGTACTCTTTCCGGCCCCGTTTTTTCCGACAATCCCGATACGATCAAATTGGTGTACGGCCAGTCGAGGAATATTTAATACAAGTTGGCCGGAAAATGAAACTTCAATATTATTTAACTCAATCAATACTTTTTCCATGATTCGCAGCCCCCAT
The DNA here is from genome assembly GCF_037963755.1 of Aeribacillus sp. FSL W8-0870. Taxonomy (NCBI): domain Bacteria; kingdom Bacillati; phylum Bacillota; class Bacilli; order Caryophanales; family Bacillaceae; genus Aeribacillus; species Aeribacillus sp. FSL W8-0870. Next base: position 2,097,835 of record NZ_CP150165.1, on the reverse strand, counting down.
TCTTGTTGCAAATGTTTTCTTTACGCCTACTAAAATTTCCAAATCCACCATGATCTCAGCCGAATCCCGATTTATAAACGCATCAATACGCCCTTTATCCGCAGACCATGCTAGCGGGGTCATTTGCACCAAGTGTTTAAGATCAGCTTTATTAAGGTTCTTTGTGTAACATAAATGCTGCACATCCAGTAGATGGAGATGTTTTTTGAAAAGCGACACTGTTTGATCATTTTTATAGAACTTTTTTTCGTTATGATCAAATAGTTCATCTCTCAGCTCTTTCAAATAATGAGGACGAGGAATAACTTTAATGACAAGTCCATCTTCGACTAATATCCTCTTGAATTCTTTGTAATTGGCAGGAGATAAGATATTTAGAATTACATGAAACGATTGATCCGCAAGCGGTGATGTTGCCAAGTCGCCTACCATCCAAATTTGGTTTTCGTATCTCTTCGCAGCCATGGCAATGCCTTCCTTTGAAATATCAAGACCAACCCCAGTCATTGCCGAAACCTTACATTCGTCCAAAATCCTTTGTAAATGGGAGCCCTCTCCGCACCCTACATCTGCAACCATTAAAGGTTTAAAAGAAACGTCCATATACTCCTTTATCGACCTTGCAATCGCTTCATGCACGAATGTGTATAAGTCGCTTTCCATAATGATTTTGCGTCTTGCTTCAAACAATTCCTTCTTGTAATGACTAGTAGAGGAACGAGTCATCAAGTTTACATATCCTTGTTTAGTGAAATCAAAAGTATGATTTTTAGAGCATATTAGGCTTTTCAAATCAACAACCCTCATCGAACTTTTACAGAGTGGACATCTGAATACCGCTACAAATTCACTAACAAGTTCTGCACTTTTGATTTTTTTGGTCATGTGATCTCTCCCTTTCCAAATAAAAAACACAGGCGATCTGCCTGTGATTCAGAGTAAAGGGAAGAAGACCCATCCTTATTTAAATTACGGGGCTATTTAAAGCCGTCACCAAATAAAGTGAAACTTCCATCAGTGGGCGACATGTGCTAGTGCCGATGAGAGAAATGATGACGCTGCGTTTTTAATCGGCCTTCATCCCCACTGATGGTTAGCTAAACCAATCGGGCTTTTACGGGCAGTTATTCCCCACTTAGACTTATTATATTTAGTCTTGAAGCGGGGACTTATTGCCCGTTAAAGCGGGATAAACCTTCCTTTTGCTAAATAAAAGAAGGATAATTATACATATATAAAAAAGACAGACGAGACCCGTCTGTCTTCATATTACATATTTTCTATATGAAATGAAGATTATTAAAAAAGGACAGACTGCTCCCATTACTCTGCATTCACAAGCAGAGCCTTTGAACGTATTTAATTACTTAGTTCAAAGCTGGGAAACGCAATCTGACAGAATACACTTTTTAATAATCCTCCTTTAAATTTTCAGTACACCGATTATTATAGAGATCTTATCTGAAAAAGTCAAAGAAAACTAGCAATTATTCCGCTTTTATACAACATTTTCTTGAAGAAGCTGTCCATTAATCTCCCTGATTCTCCACCATCTGATCCCTTTAGAAAACAATAATACCTGAAGTTTGTGACAGCATTTTGTGCTTAACACATACACGTGATCATTTTATAAGCTTTAAATGATCGTGATCCAAGCAGTTTCATCACTTCCTGTAAAATCTTTTCTGTATTTTTTGCTCAACTGTCCAAGACGATATTGGTATTGCTCTTTAAATAAAAGCTATACATCGAAATTACCTTTGGTTCAAAAAAGAATTCTTCGCAATTATTCAAACTTGTCCAATTCCCTTTTTTCTCGTAAAAGTTTTTGAAATTCCATTTCTAATTCTTTAGATGGTTCGATACTTAAGCGACTTAGTACTTCTGATATTTTTGTTTCGAGTAAGAGACGTTTTTCTTTTGCAGTGTCTCGAGTTTTTTGCAGTTGAGCATGTTTATATTGCTGATAGGTTCCTTCAAAAAGTGCAATCTTTTGATTACGTATTGCCAAAATTCGTGTAGCGATATTTTCAATGAATCGGCGATCGTGGGAGACGAAGATCACGCTTCCTTCATACTCTTTTAGAAGAGACTCTAATGCTTCAACAGATTCCGTATCAAGAAAATTCGTCGGTTCATCTAAAATTAACGTATTGATATCACTTAAAAATAGTTTTGCCAGCGCAACTTTTACCCGCTCACCGCCGCTCAAAACCTCTACTGGCTTATATACATCATCTCTGAAGAAATGCATTCTCGCAAGAACCGTCCGAATAAGTGTTTCATTCTGTTTAGAAGAAGACTGGACATTCTCAATAATAGATTTTTCCACATCTAATATATTTAAATTTTGGCTAAAGTACCCCATTTTCACAGCCGGGGAAAGTGTAATGCCAGGCTCTTCGTTGATGATCTTTTTTACAAGCGTCGTTTTTCCACTTCCATTTGGACCGATAATCGCTAATTTATCACCACCGCGTACATAGAAGCTTGCATTGCTCCAAAGTACACGTTCGCTAATCCTGCCTGTTACATCCTCTACACGTAAGATAATTCGATTTTTAAACGCTTCTGCATTCGGCAAGTTCATCTTAAGCGGCGGGAGTTCTTTCACTTTTTCTACCTTTTCAAGTTTTTCTAATCTCGTTTCAATGGCTTTCGCTGTTTTTTGCAGCTTCTTTTGCTTTTTGGCAAAGTACGGCTTCGCTCCAGTAATTTTCGCCTCTGATTTACTTACCTTTTTAGGAGTCTTTGTTGCTCTTTCCGCTTTTTTCTCTTTTAATTTTAATGCTTCTTCTAACTGCTTTCTCTTTTTCTCGTATTTTTCATACGCTAACTGTTCTTGACGTCTCTCTACTTCTTTTTGTTTTACATAATCGCTGTAATTGCCTGTATATTCCTTAATCTTTCCTTCATTGATTTCCCATATGGTCGTACAAAGAGTATCCAAAAATTCGCGATCATGTGAAACAATGATAAATGCCCCCTGCCACTCTTTCAGTTTCTTTTCTAACCATTCAATATGGTCTGTATCGAGATTTGTCGTTGGTTCGTCTGCAAGTAAAAGCTCTGGATCTTTCACAAAAGCTTTTTGAATATATTCTTGCGTCACTTCACCACCGCTTTTTGTTGTATCTGTTCGTTTAAACTGCGGCAAAAGTTCAAATTGAGTATGTTGAATAACGCTCCCTTCCTCTGAAGAAATTTTTTTAGCTAAAATATGAAGTAACGTCGTTTTCCCACTTCCATTTCGACCAACTAATCCAATTCGATCTTTTTGATGGATTTCCAATCGATCCACATCTAGTAATAAACGATCCTGTACATAGTGCTTTATATGATGAGCTTCTAATAAGAGCATATGAACATCTCCTTTGTACTAACTTAGGAGACAAAAAAATGCCTCCTATATACATTCAGAATAGGAGGCATAAATATTTAGGGGCACACCAAAAAGAAACTATTCTTTTAGATCCACCTATAGAAGACCAATCCTATTCTGAAAAAAAGACAATTGAAGTCATTGCAAACACAGCAGAGATTGTCTGCTAAACATAGCCTTCAATTGTAACCTTTCATAAATAGGATTAGTACTTCATTAGGTCAGTTCACCCTTCCGATCTTAAGTTTAAATTTACTATAAACGATTTACTAAGAATTGTCAAATGTTATTTGTAAATAAAAAACATTTTTGTTAATGGAACAAATTTTTTACATTCAACTCATACATAAATAGCATTCGAGGAGTTTCGTCACGTTTACACATCGACAGCCTGACAAAATTAAATATTACGAAACAATAATAAAACGTATCAAGGTATTTTTGGGATTAGAAAACGTCCCAACTGCATTTGATGAACAACAAAAGATTTATGATCGCGCCTGCAGAGGATTGAATATATGGATGCAGCAAGGGCAGCTTTACGAGAGTAAATGATTAAATGGTAGTTCTTATGTTAATAACATGTAACTTTTTTTGCTCCTTGCAAAAAATTGTTTCGTTAGCCAACCATAAAACGAGTTCACACACAGAAGTTGGAATTTAACTCATATTTCATGGGAGTACAATTGCTCCCTCAATTATTCTACAACAGAGAAAATTAGCGAATCTTTTGTGTAAACCTGCATTTGGGATAGGTGCTGCAGCATTTAAATTTTCCATATTTTCCATTTTTGATTACTAGAGCGCTGCCGCATTTCGGACAGCGGTTTTGCTGAATATATCGATCCTCCTGCTTTCTTTTTGTTTGAATCGTTTGTACATGCCGCTTTTTTATTTCTTTTTGTTGCTGCTTGTTCTTGACAATGACAGTTTCTAATTTTCGAATCAACTGTTGTTTTGTTTCTCCGTCGATCTCGCTTGTTCTATGCTGCTCAAGCACTTGTTTCAGCTGTTTTGGATAAATAACGTATGCATTGGAAAAATGAACTTCTGATTTGAACTTTGCCCGCGGCAGAAGCACGACGACCGAGTGAATTGGTATATGTGCAAACTCCTCCCCAAGCCAGTTTCTTAACGCCTTGATATGACCTTTATTTTGAAAAATTGGATTAAGAAATTTTTCTTTTCGTTTGTAAATGACTTGTGTCCAATATTTTGACGTTTCATCACCAAAAATCCAACCGCTGTAATTTTTGGTTTCAATCACATACAACCCATGATCAGAAAGAATAATATGATCTATTTGCGCTGGAGCCATCTTGTTTCGGAATATACAAGTCATGAAAAGATTTGTATTTTTCAGACGATTCTTCTATCTTATTTATTTCTTTTCGGACTTTATATTCTCCAAGCGATCCAAGCCATTCCGCTTCTTTCGATTTGAACCATCTTGCTAACAAGGCAAACAAGAATAAAAGAAGGAATGTATAGAAAAGATTCGTATTCATTGTATTCCCCTTCCTTGCTGCATCTACTGTATACTGTTGCAGACTGCTTTATTGATTTCTTTCAATTCTTATCGTATTGTTTTTTTTCAGCATAAATTGTTGAAACAATATAAAGGAGTGCATAATCCTTCTTTTAAAAACAAGCAATTAAGAATATCAGCAATACTAGTACTGCTAAAATTGATACAAAAGCCGTTGTTATTAGCAAAATATATCTAAACGGGGATTTAATTTTAAAGGACTGATAACAAAAGACTATTCCTAAAACTAATGTAATCAGAGAACCCATTTGCCCAAGCCTAGTATCTAATTTGTCTGTCATAAAAACGAACGAATAGAGAACAAGCAAGTGAATCGTTACAAGGAAAAGACAAAAAGCATTGACTGTTTTTGATTGAACATCTCCCATATTAACCTCCCAAGCTATTGAAATTTATATTTTTAATCTTTGTCACAATTAATCACTAAATACGAATGAATATTTAATCAGTTACCTTGAAGCGATTCCCAATGCCAAAAAACATTTATAAAGGGTATCGTCTTACCTATTAACGCTTTTTTTACTCATATAAACCTAAAATTATTTCTAAAAGTCCTGATAATGCCGAATACACTCATGATAATGTTAGTTTTAGCTCAAAAAGACAAATGTTAAAAATAATACTCTAATCAAGCTTTATTCATTTAGCCGAAACATTAATTCTTATAATTTGCCAACTAGTAATTCGTCGGTGATCGCAACAAAAAGCTTTCTCATCATTTTAAGTTAACCTTCTTAAGCGATGAAAGATCTTTTTTAATACTTCCCACTCCCTTTTTTTGAAAACGAACACTGTATCCATGATGATCGTTAATGTAATAGATAATAAGTCAATTTACTAATACAGTTTTGAATGATCTGCTCGAAAAAAATTTTGTAGCTGCACATTTTTAAATTGCACCCTCAAGAAATTTACTGATTAAATGTTTATAAACGTTTCTTCATTAGCTTTCCCAGCTTTTCTCATGCGTTCAAATTTGTAGTAATGCATTTTGAATTTCAAAGCTTAAAATCAAGTAGGACTTTTCTCTCTTATTCTATTGACTCTTTCTAGTCCAAAATATACATAATAGACAAAAAAATGCTGTCGAATATTGTCATAAAACTAAAAAAAGCAGAAACTTACCTGCTTCTGTCTTAATGGATTGACTTTTACACACTGCTGTAATTCGCCAACGCCGTTTTGGAACAATCATGTGGAATGATTCGGCAAATTGAAAACGCCACCTTATAAAACTGCGCCCATATTTCAAACTGTGCGTGATTATGGAAAATTTCACAGCTGAATTGATCAAAAATTTTTTCCATTCTAACTACGAATGCCATTACACTTTGCCAATTATTCATTCCTCTTCAATGATTTGTAGAAATCTTCACATAACCTTATCGATTCACTTTTCTTATACACGATCTCATGGATCCAATATTTTAAAACAGATTCTGATAAGGACAGTGAAGTTGGCCAGTTTTTAGTACGAACTCTCATAGTTCTGGATCTGTCACGGTCATCGGAGTAAGACTTGTTGGCGAGCTGCCTAACGGAACAACAGCAACAGATTTAGCCCTTAAAGTAACTCAAGTACCACTTTTTACTACAAATCGAGTAGGAGGGAGCGATTAACTCCCGTCCTCTCACACCACCGTACGTACGGTTCCGTATACGGCGGTTCAATTAAGATAATTGACGCAAGTCTTTATAACTTCCGTGAATAGCTGTTCTCTTTATGCCAGTGGTCACTCCACCCTCCAAGAGATCTCCCACGGGATTCACCGCTTCCTCCCTCAAGTGAGGTACTACGTTTTCTGTGTTCATCATGACTCACTGAATGCCAAGGGCTATTCTCTCTTAATTGTTCGGTCCTTCTTAGTTGTTCTAGACCAACTAATACTATGACCTCTGCTGACTTCTGACTGTTCAGCTATCTATCACTAGATAGGTTACCAAGGTTACTTGGCGTGCCAGCCAGACCTCCCCGGGTAAGAGTGTAATCTTTCCTTCCATCCATCTGCTTCATTTACTCTGTATCACCTTCGGCAGAAAGGGCTTTGTTTTGTCTTGCAAACTCACCCAGTGATACCTAGCCTCATATGAAGTTCGTGTTCCTCAGACCGGAAGTTTGCCGCTCGCTTCCTTCAGATTCCGCGTCACCACGGACACCCTTGCGTTAAGCTAACTGCTACTTCTGCCTTCGCAGCTCGGGACTTTCACCCTATAGATTACACCCATGCCGGGCGCACAAATAACAGCACAGACCTTTGTCATTGGTCTGTGCTGCTAATCTTTATAGATCATGTTGTAATCGTTGATTGATTGCTTTCCTTCTTTTCACTTTTTTTACGGAAATAGGTCGCCACAATCGGTCCAGAGATGTTATGCCAAACGCTAAAAATTGCGCTTGGAACAGCGGCAAGAGGCGAAAAATGAGCAGTCGCCAGCGCAGCTCCAAGTCCGGAATTTTGCATGCCGACCTCAATCGAAATCGCTTTTTGTTTCGGTTCTGACATTTTAAGCAGCTTCGCAAACCAGTAGCCGAGCAGCAATCCAAGCCCATTATGAGCAACGACGATAAGGAAAATAAGAAGCCCGCTTTTTGCGATAGCCTGCTGGTTTTGAGCGACGACAGCAGCCACGATAGCCACAATAGCGATAACGGAAACGAGCGGAAGAATTTGAACGGTTGCTTTTACTTGTTTTTTAAACAACATTTGTACAATCAGTCCGAGAATAATAGGAATAAGTACAACTTTCACGATTGACCAAAACAGAGCACCGGCTGAAACGGATAGCCATTTCCCTGCAAGCAGCAAAATTAAGGACGGTGTTAAAATGGGAGCAAGCAGGGTTGACACGGACGTAACAGCGACTGAAAGCGCCGTATCACCTTTTGCCAAATACGTCATGACATTGGAAGCCGTTCCGCCAGGACAGCAGCCAACAAGAATGATGCCGATCGCTACTTCAGGTGAAACAGGCAATAAGGTAGCGAGCAAAAAGGCCAAAAGCGGCATAATAAAAAATTGGGCGATTACCCCAATCAGCACATCTATCGGACGTGCGAAGACTTCCTTAAAATCATTGGCTGACAAGGTCAATCCCATTCCAAACATAACGATACCTAGCAGCGGCACAATATATGGGGCGACCCATGTAAATGCTTTTGGCTCAAAAAAAGCTAATGCTGCGAATATTAATACCCAAATTGCAAAAGTATTGCTGACAAAATTGCTTAGTTTGACAAGAGTCCCCATTATTTCTTCCCCTTCCAATTTATGAATACAACAGCTATTATACTTTTAATATTCGAAAAGTTTCAACTATAAAAATAATAGGTTACTATATAACGAAAACCTGTAAAGAGTATGGTTTTCCTTTTTTATTTATATTTTGTGGGCACTCTTTTTTGTTTTGAAACTTTTGATGTACAAGGATTTAGAGTGATGAAATTCATTCATATTGTTGATTTATAAGGATTAACGCTCTTAATGGCTTCTGGAATACCCAGAAGAATTATAATGTACTATTCATTAATTATTGGGAGAGGAAAACGATGCAAACAAACGTTGACCAGTGTACCCGTGTATATACGACGATCTATCCAATATTAATTGCAATCAGTATCGGTCAATTGACATGAAGCCATGCAGTCGGTTGTTCCTGAGTGTTTTCGATTTTGGGAACATCAATGCATTTATCGTATTCGCAAATTGGCTGGATCGCCTTTAATTAAATATAGTATTTTCATTTTGCACGCTGATCGTCGGTTTACTTGCAGATTGGTTTCCTTGACTGTGGAAAAATAAAAAACGGGAGAGACCAGAGTCATTGATTATCCTCGAGACATTTTTTTACATTATACTACATTTAATTTCCTTATCCAATTTTTTGTTAAATCTCGTTATTAAAATTGACTGGATAGTCAATGTTTTTTTTTAAACTGCAGGTTAAAAACAGTTCCATGCGAAGAACATGACATAATCCATTTTCTCCAAAACAAAAAAAGAGGATGCCATCTAAATAGACATCCCATTTTGTCGTATATGCTTTGTTTGAATAAAATATAAATATGCAATAAAAAGGCGTGAAATGTTTACTTTTCTTAATTTTTTTGAAAACTTTCGCTTTATATTTCCCTTTTTCGCACTTAATTCCACTTTACTTTATTTACAATACCATTCCATTGCATTTTGATAAAGGATTTTTTTAACTGCTTTATCATCAAAATGCTCTTGGATTAATTCGATATCTGAAAACCGGAATGGTCTTTTTGCCCTTGTAGAAGGCAGGTCCGTTCCAAACATGAGGGCATCTGGATTCACCTTATAGATATTTTTCATCGCTTCAACCGGGTCAAAATCAATTCGTCCAAATCCTGTTGCTTTTACACGTACACCCATTTCAACTAATGCAAGCAAATGTGGAAATCCTTCCTTCGACAAGCCTAAATGGTCAATGGATACTGCTGGAAGTTGGGCGATAATTGGCTTGATAGCCGGCAGCTCTTTTGAATTAATATACAATTCTGTATGCCAATTAGCTAGCTCATAAACTCTTTTAGCAAAATAATCTAATCGACGAATGTCCTCAGAGCCCCCGCGATTCACATTAAAACGCAGTCCTCGGACACCGTGTTTATTTAGCTCAATAATTTCTTCGTCGGACGTATCGTATGGAAGCTGTGTTATACCAACAAAATTCTTTCCTAGTTTTTGTAATGCATCCAACAAATATGTTTGGTCAAACTTTTGAAAAGAGCCTGAAACAATTGCTCCACCTACTAAATCAACTGTATTTACATGTTGTAAATAATCCTCTGTTGTAAATGGCTCGGGCAAGAAGCCTTGATTTTCGTATAAAGGAAACTTTGGATCAATAATATGTAAATGCGCATCAAATATTTTCATCAGATTACCCCATTCAAATGTGTCTCCTTTTTGTATTTTGGAACCATCAGCATTACTCATACCGCCTGTAATTTTATCAATGCTGATTTCTATTGATTAAAAATCAAAATTAGCATTATTTGTTATACTTAAAATCATGTTATTCTCATTTGGTTCCATAGAATTATCCGTACAAGCCGATAAAAACATAACTATCAAAAATGAAATTGATAAAAGTAACGATTTCTTCATAAATTCTCAACCCCTTATTAAATTAATTATTTGATTATTTATTCTTGGGTATCCTTATCACTTTGATATTCAAGAATATCCCCAGGCTGACAATCCAAAGCCTTACAAATAGCATCTAAAGTTGATAATCGAATCGCTTTTGCTTTTCCATTTTTCAAAATAGAAATGTTAGCCATAGTGATTCCAACTTTTTCAGATAGTTCTGTTACACTCATTTTTCTTTTTGCTAACATCACATCAATATTAATTATAATTGCCATATTTTTCACCTCAGACCGTTAAATCATTTTCTGATTTTATTTCTATGGCATTTTTTAACAACTTTTGAAGAACCGCAGAAAAAACTGCAATCACAAATGAAGCAAAGATAATTATAAATCCTGCAAGTGCTATTCCAGGGTGTAAGGCATTTTGTGATATAAGAAAAATACTACCTATTACATATAAAATGCTAATGGCATTTGCACAGTATTTTATATTTTTTAACGCATTTACTGAAAACTCCGAGAAAGCATTGTTTTTATCAATGTTGTTTAAAAGTCTTAAAGTCTGATATAAAGCAAAGAAAAATGGTATTGCAGTTACATACAAACCAATTAATACAGGATATTGCAAATAAGCATATTCTGGATACATTTCTGCGGTATAATTTGCTAACCAAGGTAACAAAAATATACACAAAGCAAGTACCGTAATCCCAATAAGAAAAACAGCTATCTTTAAAAAGAGTGTTGTTCCTCGTTCCATAAAAGCACCTCACTTATTTACCGTTATTATTATCCTAATACAAAGTTTATTGTCTTGCAATAAATTATTGTTATTAATTAATATATTATTGTTGTTTTACTATTGTAATTTCTTTTGTTGGTGTGAAATAAAAAAGCATCTCTTTTTTTAGACAGAGATGCTTTGAATACCTAATACAGTCATAACAATAAATTTCTTTTTTCCAGTATGTCGTAACACTTTTACAAGGCATTGGAAAATTTATTTGCAACACTCTTGTTCATTAGAATATTTAAACTTTCTCACAACACATCACTCAACATTCCACCAAATAATCCGATTTAGGCATCCATTGTTTTCAAACTGTTAAAAAAGTAATTCCACCATATATTCCGAAGACCCAAAATTTTTAAATGATGCGACACGCTCGGTTTCTGCATATCAAAATGGGAAGCAATTTCACCAGCGGTTAAATCCCCATTTTTTAGCAAGGAAAGAATCTTTCTTCTAGTGGGATCAGCAATGGCTTTAAACGCTTCGTTAATATATCGATATTTTGGAAGTCAATGTCTTATTTTTTAATATTTTACAACACGACTGTTGATTATCAAAAATTAGGTATGTCATTTCCAAAACTTTGAGAATACTTAAACAAGGCAACTCCGATTGCCAATTGAGAGGAAGTTGTCCAAAAAGAAGTTGACGTTCAAAAGAAATGAAAGTAAGCCCCTTTTGCACCTACTTCTATAGCCATCTTAACAGCACGCAGGCAATGACGACGCAAACGACTAATTGTAGACTGCTTTTTCTATTGTCCCAAATAGGATACTGCTTGATCCATCGAAAAGATCTCGACCGTCCAACGTTTTTGATACATATCGGCGATCTTTTCCGCCGATAGTCAAAACATTGGCTACAATGCGAATCTCATGTCCATGGATGTCACGAAAGATGGCCACTCGATAACGTTTCTTCGAACGGCATTGCTTTGTTCCTAATTGACATGTTGTTTTCTGAAAGAAAAAAATACAGAGTTTTGCAGTATATCTATATCCAAATTTTGTATAAATATACATATATGCGATCTATCCATCAAGAGCTTGGCATGGATCCTCTGTAGCCATGATTCTTTAGCCAAGCACCAGCTTCAACAGTTTTGGCAAAACCAAAAAAGGTTTTCATGTCTCCCCCTCCATGTAAAGCACCTTGTATATCACTGCGTAAGGATTTTGTAATTCTCTGCACTTTTATTTTGCAAAAACAGAGTTGTGAAAGTGATCCATGATTTCACGGTTTGCCCTTCCCTCATCAAAATATTTCTTCACAACATCTAATTTATATTCTTTATTGTATGTTTTTTTAATTTTTACAGTAGATGAGCAAAATCACTAACATAAATTTACATCGAAACAAAAAAGGAGACATGAACCCGATTCCTTGGTTAGAATAGATGTGCCAACAAACCATTCACACAAGGAGGTTCATGTCTCATGAATAGATTAGCACATCATCAAGGAATCCACAAGTTTTTCACGATGTTGGGGTTGGCACTTTATTTTTCAAAACCTGTCATGAAGCATCTCGTTCATATCGTGGATGCGATGATCACGAAAGGCTTTTCTGGAACGTTGACCGATCTTCATCATTGGAGCTTTCACCCCAATCATCGAACGACACTCAGCCATTTTTTCACGAAAAGCCCTTGGGATGAAGAGACGCTGCTTGGCAAACTCCAGCAATGGATGCTTCATCGTGTCGAACGGATCGCCAAACAGAAAAATCAACCCCTTTTTGTTTCGATCGATGATACGATTTGCCAAAAAATCAAGCCTTCGTCACGGGCAACGCACGCCATTCAAGGGTGTGATTGGCACTATTCTCACACAGAGAAAAAGTCGATCTGGGGACATTCTCTTGTTTGGCTCATGGTTCATACGATGACCCAGGCTTTTCCCTTTGCGTTCCGCCTCTACGACAAGGCGGCTGGGAAAAGCAAGGGGGAACTCGCGATCGAGATGCTTTCTTCTTTGGATGTACGCCGTCCCGTTTATGTGCTGATGGATTCGTGGTATCCATCGCAAGCGCTCGTGGAAGCCTGTCTGAAAAAAGGATTTCACGTCATCGCGATGCTCAAAACGAACCGGATTCTCTATCCGAAAGGCATCGCCATCCAAGCCAAACAGTTTGCCCGCTATATCGAACCGAACGACACCCATCTCGTCACGGTGGGAGAAGAGCGTTATCGCGTGTATCGCTACGAGGGATCGCTGAAAGGTCTCGATGATGCCGTTGTGTTGTTGGCTTGGAAAGCCGATCAGCCGATGACACCCGAACATCTTCACTGCGTCTTGAGCACCGACCGGGAGCTAAGCGATGAAGAGATCTTGCGCTACTATGCCCAACGTTGGTCGATCGAATGCTTTTTTCGACAAGCGAAAGACCAGCTGAAGCTCGATGGGTACCGCGTTCGTCAACGTCGGGCGGTGAAACGGTATTGGATCTTGGTGCAACTCGCTTATGTGTACAGTATGGTCGAGTCCAACCGGGATTTCTCTACTGGGCTTGATCTTCTCCGAACGAAGAAAGGGCATAGTCTCGTCGAGTTCATTTACCATGCAGCGAAGCAAGATATTCCCATTGATGTTGTCAAAAAACAGCTCCATGTGGCATAAGGGGTACCCTGTTTGTCTCTTTTGGTATGGTAATTATTGTTATGAAAATTGCTCATCTACAGATTTTTACCTATAAAAATACCCCCTTCTAGTAGACAGTGACATCCCTTTCTTTTTTCTGTCTAACTATAAGGGGATAATATCAAAAATCTGGCCCTTATCTTCCTTTCAACTGTGAATTATAAAACTCAAGTTATCGACAATTATGACGGTTCCGTTACTATCCCTTGAAAGGCTGACTGATATATGGTTCGGATATCTTCTTTATTAAGCTTCATTGGACTTCTTGCGAGCAATCTTTTTTGTTTCACCCCGTCTTCCGTCAATTTTTCGATCGCACTTTCCGGAATGCCGAATTCTCCCAAAGTTGTCGGAATTCCGACATCTGCCACTAATCTTTTTAGTTCCTCGACACATTGATAGGAAGCTTCTTTTTCAGACAAATAGCTTGAATTCTCGCCTAGAGCATTCAATATGTCCACCATTCTTTTTTGGCAGCTTTTTCGGATGTAGCCCATCACATATGGCAATAAAACTGCATTGGAATCGCCATGGGCAATATGAAATTGTCCTCCAAGCGGATAGGCTAAAGCATGTACGCCTGCCACGCCGGCATTAAAAAAAGCTAATCCGGCAATATAGCTGCCGTAACTCATATCAATCCGCGCCTGTTTATCATTTCCGTTTAACACAGCTTTACGGATGGAACGGCTGATCAGTCTCATCGCTTGCAGGGCAAGACCGTCTGTTACCGGATTGGCATTGATTGAGACATATGCTTCCACTGCATGTGTCAATGCATCGATCCCCGTTGCAGCGGTCACTTTCGGCGGGACAGTGACAGTTAGTTCCGGATCAATAATTGCTACATCAGCGAGCAAATAATCATGTGTTACAACATCTTTCGTACTTTCTAAAGATAAGACAGAAATATTAGTGACTTCAGAGCCCGTTCCGGAAGTTGTGGGTATCAAAATTTTGGGGAGACCTTTTTTATCTACTTGATTTGTACCTGTTAAATTTAAATAACTTTCCACTGTTCCTTTATGAACAGACAAGACTGCTGCAAGCTTTGCCAAATCCATTGCGCTTCCTCCGCCTAAACCTATGACGAGATCGAATTTGTTTTCTCTCGTATAGGCGACAAGCTTTTCTCCGATTTGAAGCGGAGGCTCTGGTTCGATGTCAGTATATACATCAATGCTGTATCCTTTTTCTTGTAATGGAGATGTGACGCGGTCAACGAGCCCTATGTCATTCAACACCGGATCTGTCACAACAAGAATTTTCTTAGGTTGATATTTTTCAACTTCCGGAACAAGCTGGCTTAACGAACCCCATCCAGTATAACATAAAGGTGTAAAAACTAGCTTTGAATGTGTCATGACTCTCCTCCTTCACACCCTGGAATGTTCTCTTAAAGCATCGACATTTGTGTTCTTTAAAATCTAAATGGACGTTTCCACCCATTTCTTCTATATAAACTCCGGGAAATTTTATTCATAATATCCTTCCGTCGATTTTCTGAATCCTTTAAATTGTTCTGCATCATGCCCGAACCATACTTGGGAATTTGTTTCTTTGGCAATCCGGCGAATTCGTTCGACCGTTTTCGCATATCCGAGAGAATCATAAATAATTCCAGGTGGCTTGATTGGCGGCCCGTAGCTTTCTGCCGTATAGATCGCATCAGATGCAAGAATGATGCCGCCAGTTTCAGGAAGGTGTACATGAAGACCAAGCATTCCCCAAGCATGACCGCTGCCAAAGTTTAAAACTTTCACCCCTTCCGCAAGTTCAACATGATCTTCATCCCGATTGATTGTCCTCCATTGAAGATTATTTTTTATCCATGCATCAATATCTGCCCAAATGTATGCCCCTTCTTTTTGGTTGCGGGCATAAGATTGTAATGTGCCGTTAAATTCGTCTTCATGTACGACAACGGTTGCGTTTGTAAACATTTCTAAGCAGCCCGCATGATCGAGATGAAGATGAGATGCCACAACAAATTTAATATCCTCTGGTCTGACCTTTAATTGCTCAAGTCGGTTATGCAAGTAACATTCTTCGCTCGCTGTCCATGGGAACGTTTTTTGCGTCGTTTCAGACCAGCGGCCTGCAGGACCCATGGAATTTGGATTACATGCCGTGTCAAAAAGAATTTTTCCTTCAGGATGGTCAATTAAAACGGTATAAATCGGGAATTCGACAAACTCAGTCTGCGCGTTCGGATTGTCAATGGTTGCTGGATTGTGCATCGCAATCATCCAGTTTTTGTCCATTTTCATTCGGCCGTTGTCCATTACATACAGTTTCGGGTGTTTTTTAATAATGTTTGCCATAAAAAACCCTCCTATAATGAAATAGAAAATGTCAATCAAGACATGAGATAATTCTTAAATGACGACATGTAAAAATGTGTTCTTGTTTTTGTTTCAACATTCAGCCATTTCTACCACAACATATTCCAAATTCCGTAAGCGCTTTCTTTATACAGTACAAGAAATACTGCTGAAAGAATAGAGGCAGTATATTCTTTTTTTCTATTCATTCATCATTCGTTCTACTTTCCCCCTCCTTATTTTTTGCTCATCAATTTAAATGCAAAATGCATGCCAAAAAAAGCTTCTTACAAACAAAGGGATTTTTAAGCTTCTTTACTAAAAACTGTTGAAAAATTTCACCATAAAAAAGGATTAATAATCGAAATTATCGAAAATATATGGTGAAATTATTCACCAAACGGTTGAAAAAATTCACCAATCAGATGAAAGGTTGTGATTATAATCAAAGCAAACTCTATTAATTCCTTAACTTGGGAAAATATTTTTTCATGCATGCATAACGGAGTAGTTGTCGTCGATCGAAAAGGAAACATTGTTGTGATGAATGCTGCTGCAAAAAAGTTATTGCAAGCGGAAAATGGAAACTGGGAAGGAAAGCATATTCAAGAACTCGTCCCTCACACAAAAATTTTGGAGGTTGTGGAAAGCGGCGATCGTTCAATCGGTCAAAAAATGATACTAGCGGACAGACAATGTATGGTAAACCGGACTCCTCTGTATCAAAACGGCAAGCGCATCGGTGCGATCAGTGTTATTCAAGATATTACTGAAATCGAGCAATATCGCAGCCTACTAACACAGCTTGAGGCGATTATCGAGTTTTCAACTGACGGCCTTTATGTTGTTGACAAAGAAGGGATTACGATCTATGTTAATTCCGCATATGAAGAGATTACAGGTTTTGAACGCACAGAACTGGTCGGAAGGCATATGCGGGATCTGATGACGAATGGTTATATTGACCAGTCAGTATCTCTCTTAGTTTTGGAAAAAAAGAGACAAATTTCCATTATGCAAAAAATAGGAGGCAAAAAAGATGTCATTGTCACCGGAAATCCGGTATTTAATGATCAAGGAGACGTTGAGCTCGTAGTGACGAGCGTAAGGGATATCACACAATTAAATAAACTTAGAAAAGAGTTAGAAAAAGCAAAAAGTATTTCCGAAATAAACCAAAACCGTTTTTCGGCTCATGTGAACGGATCAGAACAAATGTTTATATGCAACAGCAAAAAAATGAAAAACATTTATGAGAAAGTAAAACAAGTGGCGCCTTTTCCAACAAGCGTCCTTTTAACTGGCCCTTCCGGAACAGGAAAAGAGGTGATCGCCAATTTTATCCATCATCACAGCCAACGGAAACAAAAGCCGTTTATTAAAGTGAATTGCGGGGCCATTCCTGAACATCTGCTTGAATCTGAACTATTCGGCTATGAAAAAGGTGCATTTACTGGTGCGAATAAAGAGGGGAAAATTGGTCTGCTTGAATTGGCGGACGGCGGAACCGTTATGCTTGACGAAGTAGGAGAAATGCCTCTCTCTTTGCAGGTAAAGTTATTACGAGTATTGCAAGAAAAGCAAATTCAGCGAATAGGAGGCAGGGAGCCAATTAAGCTTGATATTCGATTTATTTCTGCAACGAACAAAGATTTAAAGCAACTTGTTTCAGAAGGAAAATTTCGTGAGGATCTTTATTACCGTCTGCATGTTGTTGAAATAACTGTTCCGCCCTTATCTGAACGCCAAGAAGATATATCACCGCTTATTGATCATTTTTTTTCATACTTTTGCAAGCTTTACCATGTCGATAAAACATTGTCAAAAGAAACTAAGAAGGCTTTAACGAGCTACCATTGGCCTGGAAACGTCCGAGAATTGAAAAATTTAATAGAAAGCATGATCGTATCGGTTCCCTCTCAATTGATCGAACCGCACCATCTTCCTTTGCACATTCATGATCAAAAAGACGGTGAAGAAGCTTTGACGCTGAAACAGCGCGTGGAAAAATTTGAACAGCGAATTGTAAAAGATGTGATCAAAAAATATCCATCACTACGGATTGCGGCAAAAGAACTCGGCATCGACCATTCCACATTAGTCAAAAAGTTAAAGAGATGGGGTTTAGATCCAAAAAAAGCAAACATATAAACAATCTCGATTTCTGCTCATCTAAAGATTTTATTCTGTTGTGCCGGAGAAAAATAATTTGCAGTTGCTAATCAAAAGAAGCGTCCTCATTTTTTCAGACGCTCTATATTAAAGGAGTAGAATTTTTACATGGGGTGTCTCATAAGTCAATTTTCGACTTTGAGGTTCCCTTTTAAAAGACTTGTATCGTTTGTTGGATCATCACGCGAAATACCGCTTAAAAACGGTTTAAAGACGCCGACATCCATTCCCTTCTCTTTTATACAGCTGCTAGTCCGCAAGCTATTATCGTTTTTCCAACACCAGTATCAGTTCCTGTTACAAAAAGACCTTTCATTTGATCATATTCAACTCTTTTCCGATTAATTTAAATGCATGCAACAAATAATCTATCTCCTTTAAGCTATGGTCCGCGGTCACCGTTAACCGAATTCTGCTTTCTCCAATAGGTACAGTCGGCGGTCGAATCGCCGGGGCATATATTCCTTTTTCTTGTAATCTTTTTGCAAATAGGACAGCCTTATGAGCATCTCCGATCAATACAGGAATAATTGGTGTATGATCTCCCTTCACGGTGTACCCCATTTCTTGTAAACTAGTTTTTATTCGTTTTGCTTTTATAAGCAATTGCTGTCGTTTTTCTTTACTATGTTCGATGATTTCCAATGCTGTATATGAAGCTGCACAAATAGATGGTGATAGTGCGGTTTGAAAGATAAAGGTTCTGGCATGATTTCGCAAAAAGTCAATGAAAACCTTCGATCCAGAAACGACCCCGCCTTCCGTTCCAACCGCTTTACTTAAAGTGCTAATCACTACATCCGGAAAGACGTGAAAAAATTCACTTGTTCCCCTGCCGTTTTCTCCTAAAACTCCTGTTGCGTGTGCGTCATCCACAATGACAAATGTATGATAACGTTGAGCAAGTGACATGATTTTATCTAAAGGCGCAATGGTACCATCCATACTAAAGACACCATCTGTGACAATAAAGCGTCGCCGTGATGAATTTGTTTCTTTTAATTTTTTTTCCAAATCTTCCATATCTACATGGTTATAAATGACGGTATCTGCTTGTGAGAGACGGCATCCATCGATAATACTCGCATGGTTTAATTGATCGCTAAAAATAACATCACCTTTTTCAGGCAATGAAGTAAGCACGCCGATATTCGCCAAATAACCGCTTGAAAACAGCAAGGCACTTTCAGTCTGTTTGAAATCTGCAAATCTTTTTTCAAGCTTTTGATGCCACTGCGTATTGCCTGTCGTTAGCCTTGAGCCGCTGCTCCCAACCCCAAACTCGTGCAATGCCTTTTCTGCTGCAAGAATCAAGCGTGAATCATTGGCCAAGCCCAGATAGTTGTTTGAGGAAAATACTATGTACTTTTGGCCATCTACGTACATTTCGGGACTAGGTGCAGTATTCATTGTTCTAAGCGTCCGATACAAGCCGGATTCCTTTGTCTTCGCTAAACGGTCGTTTAACCACCCATTAAAGTTCAACGCTTGTCACCTCATTATGTCTTTAAAAAGCAAAACCTCTTTTTCTGTTACCCGTGACAATTGCTTCTTCCATCCTTGGACCATTGATTCAATTGTTAGTGCGGCAATTTCCTGATGCTTTTCCTTAAGCAGTTGTTCAAGTATGTTTAAGCATTCATCACGACAATGTTTCGGATCGCCGCTTTTTGACCGATAAACGTAAGGAATAGGTGCCTTAAAATTTTCAAACATTAATGACCCATATACTTGATGATAAAGCTGGATGGAACCGACACTTATGGCGCCGACCGTATCCTCATGATAGCCGTTTTGCATTGTAATAAACTTTTGTTTCTCTGTCTTATTGATATTTTTCCAATATTGAAACGCCATCTTAAGTGCAATTTCCATCGCTTCAGCTCCGCTATCTGAATAAAAAACACGCGTCAGCTTTTCAGGACTTATTTGAATGAGCTTCTCCGCAAGCTCTGTTGCTGGAACATTTGTCATGCCTAACAATGTGGAGTGGCCATTTTTTCGAGCTTTTTTTTAATTGCTTCGTCCAGTTCTTTTTTACGATTGACCATGTACGTTAGTCAAACGGAAGAAAAGCCGTCATATATTCTTTTCCTTCAATATCTTTAACTTTCATTCCTTGGCCGCTTTCAATTATAAAAGGATGATCATCATCTGTGTAAAAGGCAGTCATAGATATTTTTTACTTTTTTCGATTAATTGTTGTTTCATTTTCTACCTCCCAATGAATAAAGACTGGCTGTTTTTCTAAATAGTGAATATAGGCATTCAGATCTTTCCTGCAATCAACAAAAAAGATCCGGCAGCCGCGTTCATCTCCATATTCTTTTAGGTTTGTAATCCGTTGATACCCCAGCTTTTTACTTGCAACATAGCCAGTAGTATATTCAGGATCGTCTGACCAACATAGTTCAGCGATGGTAGCCGGATGCGCACACACCTTTGTGGCAATCACAAGTGCTTCCCTGATTCTTGTACTCTTGGGCACATGAAAATAGTCTGCCCAATGTTCAAAATTCGTCTTCATCCAATCGATTCTTGAAACACGCACTCCCTTTTCCTGCCTATCATCAATACGTTTTCCTGAATGAACATCAATTAATATAGCGCCTCTCATTCCTGAATATTTCGTCCATTCTGTAAATGCTTTTTCAATAACCTGTCTTTCGATACCGACTTTCTCCAAAAGCAGCCTAGACAACTTTCGCCCTTTCTCTACTGTATCTGCCTCATTTGTGTCAATATGTAATGGTTGAATTCGTTTAATCGGTTCGTGAATAGATTCAAATTGAATTTGCATAAAATCAGGAGTACCTCTTGAGTGATGAAGTCCCTTTTCTAATAAAGCATTTACTGAATTTTTTAAATCACTATAGGTTGAAAGCAGTTCTCCACCAGATATATGTTTTCCGCCATGTTCATGAGGTCCATTCTTGGCAGCTCTCATTCTGACACTATAATACCTTTCCTCTTCCATTCGTTGGCCTCCAGCATCCGTCATTTATTTTATGTCAATGAATTTCCGTCAAAATTCATTAAACTAATTAAAGAGCTATTTCTAATTTTTCCAACCTCCAATCTTTTTTATGTTAACTTTTAAAATAAAAAGGTTAACAATTAAATGATAAAATTGTTAACTATTAATGTCAATTGGTTAACTAAAATACGCACTCAAAATGGCAGCCAGTCTCGGGTGAAAGGAGCTTTTATTGAAGATAAGCGGTTAAGCTGAGTAGGAATGCTTTGCAAAATGTTTTTATCTTAAAAAATGCCGTCTAAAAGGATATGATTATTCCTCGCTTTTCTCATTCATTATCAGTTCAATGCCGATTTGAAAAAAATAAGTGTGAGTAAAATGTTTGTGGGAGAAATTCTTAGAATTCCCCGATGAGGGGGTTGGGAACGTAGGTTCGTAATCCCCCTCATCGGGGCCAGCAAGCAAAGCGCGGTAGGATCCCAAGCAGGAAACATGAAAAAAGGACTCTCTCCCTGGTAAGATGATCATTGTCCACACCATCAAACAGGAGGAGAGAGTCCCATGAATATTCAACAACATCTTACCACAAATTCGTTGACATTCAAAGCGATCGAACTTGATTTGTTTCGAGCCTTGCAAAACGCCTTCACCGAGCTGTTTACGGCTCTGTTGGAGGACATCAACCCGGGACAAGCGCCGGGTACCACTTGAAAGACAAACGACGCACCACGATTCAAACCTTGTTTGGCGAAGTTACCTTTGAGCGAAACTACTATTTAGACCGAGAACAAAACCGTTACACGTTTTTGCTTGACTCCTTTTTAGCGTTTGATGGATCACAGTCAATCAGCCCTTGTCTAGAAGAAACAGCGGTGGGATTGGCTGTGGAGTGCTCTTCCTATCGCAAAGCGGCTTGTACGCTTGCCCAGATGGTCGGGTATCCGGTGATGAGCCATGAGGCGATCCGCCAGTTGGTGCTCGAGGCTGAAGTTCCGCTGCACTGCCCGGTTGACCAGCGATATGGACGGGTGCTGTTTGTGGAGGCCGATGGACTGTTTGTCTCTCGCCAAGGGAAGGGAAAACGGGCCAAGGAAGACAAAATCCTGACCGTTCACGAAGGGTGGAAGCGCAACGGCTCACGGATCGAATTCGTGAATCAGCGCCATTACGTCCATGAGGGCAAGAGGGAGGTGTGGGAAGGCTTCGAGGAATTTTTGATGAACGAATATGCCTATGATCCGTGTCGGGATCTTCTTGTCATCAACGGGGACGGCGCTCCATGGATTACCGCATGCCGGGAGTATTTCAAAGGACGGGTCTGCTTCCAATTGGATCGATTCCACGTGGCGCGTGAGTTGCGCCAATGCCTCTCGGGCCATCCACGGTGGCAGGCGATTCGGCAAAAGCTGGCGAAGCAGGATGAAGAGGGGTTGCTTGTGGAACTGAACAGCGCCCTCGGCACGCTGGGGGACGAAGCGAAAGAACAACAGCTGGCTGCCTTGATCCACCGGATTGAATCGATGCCGGGATGCATCCGTGATTACCGGGAATGGCTGAAGGAGCAAGGAGTGGACACAACGGGCATGTATCCGATGGGGAGGGCTGAAAGCGTGATGAGCCAGCTGGCGTATCGGGTGAAATACCGCCGCAGTTGGACAGACAAGGGACTCAGGGCGTTTTTCAAGGCAATGATTGCCCGGATGGATGGGATTCGTCTTTTCGGACGTCGTTTCGGAGAAGAATCGTCGCATCCGGCGGAGGAAACGGCATCTACCAAACAGACGATCGTGAACAAGGCGAAACAACGCGTCCGCCGTCTTCTTCCGGAGGTAACGCGGAAACAAGCCATATTTACAGCAATCGTCCGGGACTCCGATCTATCATGCCCTGTCTGAACTCAAGGGATGGTAAAAAAAGGTATACATATCGGTCTGTCATGGCAAGGGATGAGAGTCCGAAAGCGCTTACGGATGAAATTCAAAAAAATGGTTCGCTAACCTATGACTTACATCTATTTTCAGCGAACCAAAAAAATTCCCACAAAGTCTTGACTGACTCGGCACCCAATCCGTACTTGTCAGAACCATTTCATTCGAATAAAATTGAGAAAAGGAGATTTTTAAAAGGAGTCAAAAAATGGAACAAAAACTCGACTTAATTTTAGAAAAAGTGATGTCTATTGACAATGATCTTAAAAATGTGCATGATCGACTGGATTATATCGGGACGCGATTGGACCAGGTAGATGATCGATTAAATCGGGTCGAAAATCGGTTGGATCGAGTAGAAGAGCGATTAGATCAAGTAGAAACACGCTTAAATCATGTTGAAGAGCGATTGAATCGGGTCGAAAATCGGTTGGATCGAGTAGGAGAGCGATTAGATCAAGTAGAAACACGCTTAAATTATGTTGAAGAGCGATTGAATCGGATTGAACAGGAACAAAAATCAATTAAACAAGCTGTAATGGAAACAAACAAAGAAATGAAAAACCTCCAAGAAAGCTTCAAATCTGTTTACGAAATTATTGGCGAACATGACGTTTCCATCCGTACGTTACGAAAAAAAATTATGTAACCTACAACCACCTCAAAAAGTGATAACCTCACTTCTTTTTTTAACCCTGTGCTATTTCCTGGAAATACCATACAAAAAGCAAAAATTTTTTCCCATTTTATTCAAAGAACCTGTATTTAAACTTTTATTCTGACCTTTGAAAATAAATAAAAAAACGTGCCCAATCATACAGTTCTCTATTTGGCATATTGTGCTAATGAATAACTTAGGATTGCTATGGCTGGTGAGCACGAGCACATTCAAAGCCGCCTCATCTTGATGTCTTCTCCATTTTTTTTACTAAAAGGATGTAAAAAATATTGAATACAATAAACTACTAATCTAAACTAATAGTTGATGAGGTAGAAAGACTTCCCTATGTTTCACTGGAGTTGATTTGATGATTGCTACTATGTATAAACGGAGAATGAAAGCAGCATTTGCTCTATCTTCTATAGTTATGCTCATTGGTATTTCTGTTTTTTCATCGATCGACCAGATTCTTTACAAAATTGGTTAAATCTTTCTTCAATAGGTATTGTAGGTCTTTTTTTGTTTTTTACCGGAGTTTCAAACCAGATGAAATATAGCAAGGTGAAAGATATTCAAATTCATGAGTCAAAAGCTTCCTTCCCTCCTTGAGTTGGATCATCTAGTTTTAAAAAAAGATCTTGGTTTTTTTCCTCGTCTCCTACTGTTTGAAAAAAGCGGCCATTTTGTTGGAACGATTAAGCCAATCCGTATTCCTTTTATTTTTTACCCAATGAGCCTGCTGCTTCGTGATTCACTGATCATGGCGCTTCCGATTACTTATGGTGTTTTTTCGAATAAAGGAAATGTGCTGTTTACCTTTAAGAGAAAAGGAATGAAAAAGTCGATTGTAACTGTAAAGAATGTACATGGCCGAAAACTGGGAGAATATGTACAAGAGGATTGGAAAAGTCTAGTCAACATAAAAGGTGAGCTGAGAGATGCTGATGATAAGCTGATTCTCCCTGTTAAGGTTAAGGCCTTTTCTGGTGATTTTACGTTAACAGATTCCGAAGGTCGGCAGTGGGCCCGTTTCTACAATGGATATTTCCCTCATGAATATACGAATATTTTTCGTGATGTGTACAATGATATCGTTGAGCTCTCTGACAACTTGTCGAAACATCATAAAATGCTTTTAATTGCAATGATTGGCTTTTTATTTTTGCAGCGCAACCAATAGTCTAGTGTTGTTTTGGGAGTTTTCCCGCTACCACTTTACGATTTCCAAATTAACAAAAAACTTTTTAAAATAGATCCAGTGAACTGCACGAGCTTACTAGTTGATGTGTGTAATAATAAATCCATGCAGGAAAAGATGCTCCTGCATGGATTTTTGTACTGAATATCGTCCTTACAACTAAATTTTTTTAGGGGGGTAAACGCATTATCACTTCCGGAGTGTCGAATTTATTATTTTAGCTGTATCAAAGAACATGTCAGATGTTTGATACAGTCTTTTAATCTATCAAAAGAGTTTTTATGGACAGTCAAGTTATTTCGTTAATGCAGGTTCATTTTGTGCACTTTCCTCTTTTTTTGGCATTTGGCGGACTCCAAATGCAACACGTTTAATGTTAAACAAGTGATTGACTGTAACATTGTCGTAAGCGTCAAATCTTGCACACCTTCTTGATGTGCTAATTTCATGAGATAATCTCCTCAAGATGAAATTGAAGGGGGTTTTTTTATGCCTAAGAATCCTGAATTACGAAAGGTTTGGGAACAACGAATCGCTGACTATCGTAAAAGCGGTCAAACTCAAGTAAACTGGTGCAAGGAAAATCAATGGAGTATTCACCAGTTTAAATACTGGTTAAGAAAAATTGAAAATCCAATAAAAAATCAAGGAAAGTCTACAAAATGGGCATCCGTTACCCTAGAAGATCATTCACAAACAGTTGAAAATTCATTACGGATTGAAATTAGTGGGATTTCAATTGAAGTAAAACCTGGTTTCGATCCGGCCTTTCTTTCAGAAGTGGTTAGGACGTTGAAATCAACATGTTAGTTGGTACAAGAGCTGAACGAGTTTACTTGGCAAAAGGAAGTACTGATTTGAGAAAATCCATTGATGGATTAGCTGCTTTGGTGAAAGAGGGATTTGATTTAGATCCCTTTTCATCAAGCTATTTTGTGTTCTGTAATCGAAAGCGAGATAAATTAAAAATTCTTCACTGGGACTATAATGGTTTTTGGCTTTATTATCGTCGATTGGAAAAAGGAAAATTTCAATGGCCAAATGAAAATGACACTGGAACGATACAAATTAGTTATCGGCAATTACGCTGGTTATTGGATGGTCTTGCAATGGAGCAAAAGAAAGCACACCCAGAAGTAAAGGCTAGAACAGTTATATGAATTTTTTACTTTTAACAAAAACCTTGGAGGAAAATAGCTAAAACCGTCGAATTATTACTACATGATGAAAAATTTAAAGAATCCTAACCAAAACCCATTTGAATTAATTGAAAAACTTCAACAGCAAATCGTTGAATTGACGGCGAAATTACAATGGTATGAAGAACAGTATCGTCTTAGTCAAAAACGAAAATTTGGCTCTTCAAGCGAAAAAACAAATCCTAATCAATTAGAACTACCTTTATTCAATGAAGCAGAGGTAGAGTCTAATGTAAAAGCCGAAGAGCCAACTGTTGAAACAATTACATATCGTCGTAAAAAGAAACGTGGTCAACGTCAAGCTACGTTTGAAAACCTGCCTATGGAAACGATTGAATATCGTTTACCCGAAGAAGAGCAGGTCTGTTCGTGTTGCGGTGAAAAAACACACGAAATGAGCACAGAAGTACGACAAGAATTAGTGATTATTCCGGCTCAAGTCAAAGTTTTAAAACACGTTCGATATGTCTATGGATGCCGTCATTGTGAGCGTAATGAAATAGAGACACCAATCGTTACAGCACCTGCCCCAAAATCTGTGTATCCAAAAAGTTTAGCTTCACCGTCAAGCATGGCCTATATTATGAATCAAAAATATGTAGAGGGGCTACCTCTATATCGCCAAGAACAACAGTTCAAACGATTAGGTGTGATCTTATCCAGGCAAACCATGGCCAATTGGATGCTTTATGGTGCCGAAAAATGGCTTGCGCCAATTTATCAACGAATGAAAGAGCATCTCCTCTCTAAAGACATTCTACATGCGGATGAAACAACTGTTCAGGTTTTACATGAACCTGGAAGGTCAAGTACATCGAAATCTTACATGTGGCTTTATCGGACTGGAAGAGAGGATCCACCACTTGTCCTTTATGACTATCAGGAAACTAGAGCAGGAGAACATGCCAAAGAATTCCTAAAAGGGTTTAAAGGATACCTGCATGTCGATGGATATGCAGGATACCATAAGGTATCCGGCGTAACATTAGTTGGATGTTGGGCTCATGCCCGCAGAAAGTTCGATGAGGCTTTAAACGTACTTCCTGAATCCAAACGTCATTCAGCAGTCACAGCTCGGGAAGGACTCAATTTCTGTAATCAGCTATTTGCCATCGAGCGTGATTTGAAAGAATGTACACCAGAAGAACGATATAAAAAACGACTTAAACACAGCCAACCATTGTTGGAGGCTTTTTCAGCATGGCTAAAAACAGAGAAAAGCAATGTTTTACCAAAGAGTCTATTAGGTCAAGCCATTACATACTGCCTCAACCAATGGGAAAAACTCGTGGCATTTTTAGAGGATGGACGTTTAGAAATCGATAATAATCGAAGTGAACGATCCATTAAACCATTTGTGATCGGAAGGAAGAACTGGATTTTTAGCAATACTCCGAAAGGAGCTAAGGCCAGCTCAATCATTTACAGTATTGTGGAGACAGCAAAAGAGAATAAATTAAATCCATTTTATTATCTTCGCTACTTATTTGAAAGGCTTCCCAATATGGATATAAGCAATATGGATGAGCTTGATCAACTACTTCCTTGGTCCAAAACAATTCCTTTGAATTGTCGGGTTTTTAATAACTTATCACAATAATAGTATTTAATCCCTATCATTAAAAGGTGGGGATTATTTTACGCTTACACATTGTCAGATGTAACGTTGTTGCCAATAGCACCGCAGCCAAGAGTCAAGGACGGTTTTACGTTCACTGTAGCGCCAATAGCGCCAAATGTTGTACCGGCATTTACAATGATACGTCCTGCTGGTTTATCGATTGTGTAAGCTTCGATTACTTTTTCATCCTCAGCGTGAATTCCGACTGTGTGACCAAGACCGCCTGCATCAAGAAGTTTTTGGGCAAGCTCGCTTGCTACTTGCATATCTTTCACTGTATAAAATGCTAGCGTTGGAGATAGTTTTTCAATTGAGAATGGATATTCTTTCCCAACTCCTGTTTCTTCTGCAACGATCACTTTCGCCTCGGACGGAACTTCAATACCTGCCATTTCACCAATCACTTGAGGTGACTTTCCTACAATTTTTGCATTCAGTCCACCGTTTACGAGAATGATGGATTCTACTTTTCGTTTTTCTTCTTCATTCAAGAAATAAGCGCCTTGTTTTGTCATCTCTGCAACAACTTTCTCTTTAATCGACTCATCCACTAAAAGAGCTTGTTCAGAAGCACAAATTGTTCCGTAGTCAAAAGTTTTGCTTTCAATAATAAGTTCAACAGCTTTTTCGATATTGGCACTTTCATGAATGTATACAGGTACGTTTCCAGGACCTACTCCGTATGCTGGTTTTCCGGAGCTGTAAGCAGCTCTTACCAATCCAGGACCGCCTGTGGCAAGGATGACATCAGTTAATTTATGCTTCATCAGCTCGTTTGTTGCTGCCAATGTTGGTTGGGTATTGCACAAAATCAAACCTTTTGGTGCTCCGGCACGCTCTGCTGCTTCTTGCATAATTCTTGCCGCTTCCGTTGTACATTTTGCAGCAGCTGGGTGAGGGCTGAAAATAATCGCATTTCCTGCTTTAACTGCGATCAATGATTTAAAAATGACTGTTGAGGTAGGATTTGTAGATGGAACAATTCCTGCAACGATCCCTACAGGTTGAGCAACTTCCCATACGCGGTTTTCTTCATCGCGACGAATAATCCCGACTGTTTTCACATCCTTGATAGAATTGTAAACATCATTCGCTGCGAACAGATTTTTTACTGTTTTATCAGGAACATTCCCGAAGCCAGTCTCTTCGACTGCCATAGCAGCCAATCGCTCAGCTTCTTCCCTTGCCGCTTTAACCATGCTTTCAACAATATGATCAATCTCGCTCTGATTCATCTTTGCCATTATTTTTTGAGCTGTTTTCGCTTCCTCAAGGTAATTTCTTACTTCTTGGATAGATTGTAAATCAATATCTCGCAACATCTTTGCTTCGCTCCCTTTCATAGTTTTCATTTCACTAGCAGATTCATATTGTCATGATCTCAAATGACACTATTTCAATTTTGTTCGCTTGAACAAGCATCATTTTTTGTGTTTCTGCCCTCACCTCCTCAAATGCTAGCAGTTTGACATCACTGATCCTTGTCATGACCACTTTATCGAACGACGATCTAATCTGATGTCGTCACCAATATGCAAAACTCCTTCTTCCAATACTTTCGCTTTTTGACAAAGAAGAAGCATTTCAACCACCCAAAAATTGATAACGATTACAAAAAAGCGGTTTCATAAAACCCGAAAATTTGTTGAAGTATATTTTTTATTTATTTAAATATCTAGAATCATCGATATAAATAATTACAAATCGATAATTCTCGATATCTGAATCTATAAATATAATAAAACAAAATAAAAAGGGATTCAAGCCAAAAGCAACAATTAAAAAATTAGGCCTATAAATCCCTTGATAATAATTCATTCAATTTTTTGATGTTCTCTTCATCCCTTTTATAATAAGTCCATTGCCCAACACGTTTTGCCTTTATTAATCCGGCATTTTGCAGCATCGATAAATAATGGGATACAGTAGATTGTGACAGTCCAACTTTTTTATGGATATCGCTCACACATACACCATCTTCGTGTATATCACCGTGCTGCGGTTTTGGAAAGTGAGCTTCTGGATTTTTGAGCCATTGTACGATTTGCAGCCTCGTTTCATTTGACAAGGCTTTAAACACTTCTATAAGTTCCATTGCTACCTCCAATTGACAATACTTATATTTCAAAACAACAGTTGCGGAATAAAATTTGCATTAACAGACAATAAAAACACGAACAACGACAATCCTAAAACGGAGGTTGATCGCTCTTGCATGGATAGATTAGCATATAACCAACAAATCTACAATACCTTGACGACTAGCTCTAATTGTTGACAGCGTGGCAGTGATCATTAGCCCCTAAAACGTAATTAATAATTTTATTATTAATTCAATAATACACGAAGCCCAACCATAAAAGCAAAATCTAAGTCTTTTAGCAATAAACTGCTTTATTTTCTGCAAAGCCCTGATAATAAAATTACATACAATTATAATCAACTTGATTCTTGAACAGTCAATCAGCCTCCTCAGCGCTTCAGTTCAAACACAACCTTATAAACATGTTTTCAGAGCAGCCAATCAAAGATGAACTGTTGAATCTTTGATCCGGATGATCGTAAAAACAAATTCATTGTTCCTTCTATAAGCGAAAGACAGCTATATTGAATGCGGGCAAAATCCTTTTCAGACACACTTGCAGAGCGAAATGGTTTTTAGATTGTGGTGAAAGCGCGCTGAACACCATTGCATGATCAGGCGAATCATTGCATATAGTTCATGTTTGTTTTCATCATACACTTGATCACTATAGCATCCTTATCATCCAAGTAAGAGCTCCAAATATTCTCTCTTTGTTTTCCTAACTTTAAAACCAATAAATGATACGCCATAATTATTATACATCTTGATTCGTTTTTTCGAATCACACATGGAAGTTTTTTCACTGACGGCTTAAAAAATATCGATCCAAATTTTCGCTGCCGTCGCTAAAATTAAGACAGCTAAAATTACGCGGAGTACTTTTGTGCTCATTTTTTGCTGCTTTTGCACCTAAAGGAGATGCAATCAAACTTGCAATGACCATAATTATCGCAGGAATGAATTCAACTTGGCCCGTTGTGATTTTTGCAAATGTCGATCCGATTGAGGAAATAAACGTGATCGCTAATGAGGAGGCAATCGTCATTTTCGTTGGAATTTTTAGAACAGAAAGCATAATCGGCACTAATAGAAAAGCTCCTGCCGCCCCGACGATTCCAGATCCAATTCCGATCAAAAATGAAAGCGAAACTGCCAGGCATTTATTGAAGCTCACCATGTCTAATGGAATATCATCCATCCCTTTATTTGCTACGAACATCATCAAAATAGCAAATGCTGCTAAAATGCCGTATACAAGATTAATGCTTCCTTCACTCATTATCCTAGAAACATATCCGCCAATGAAACTTCCAATTAAAATACTGCTCCCCATATAAAAAATTAACGACTTATTTAAGTATCCACCTTTCCGATAGACTAAAACACCGCCAATCGTCGTAAAAAATACTTGGACGGCACTAATTCCCGATACTTCATGGGCGCTGAACTCGGCAAGCCCAAAAAGCGGGGGCAGGTAAAGAAGCATCGGATATTTAATAATGGAACCGCCAATCCCAACCATACCGGAAAGGAAGGAACCGATAAAGCCAATAAGAAACATTACGATAATAAAATTGAACGTTATTTCCATTGATATACTACTCCTTTGATGTTGTTAAAATCGGGGGGCCGTATATGCACCCCGCTAGTAAGTGAATTATCCTTTTTAATTCGACAATGATCGATCATGTTCTTCTTTTTCATCATCGTATGTCTATTGCTTGATGCCCAAGGCGATAAATGAATTTTCGTCCCATAATGCAATCAACCATCGATTAATTCACAATAAGGAACAATTCAATATTGAGAAATTTCGCCTTTCATTTTCCAATTGCAAAATAGTTCGCATGTATACTACAAAAATGTTTTTTGTTGTTTAAAGATTTTTTGTACCTTTATCATATATTTGTATATTGATAACCAACTGTTCAATCATTGTTCAAGCGATCCATTCCATTCTGACATACCGGGGACAATATTCCATACGTTTGAAAACCCTTTTTCTGCTAATTTCTGGGCTGCCAAACTACTGCGCGTTCCCGTGCGGCAGACGACATAAATGGTCTTATCTTGCGGGAGTTCCTTGATCCGTGGTGTTAGTCTAAATTATGGACACACAGAATTGAGAAGTTTATAGTTAATATAATAATTCAAGGGAGTGTGGCCATAATGGCAAAGCGATTTGATAAAGAATTTAAAGAAGGAGCAGTAAAATTAGTTTTAGAAGGTGGAAAACAAATTACAGCAACGGCTAGACAACTAGATATTTCACCAAAAACCTTACATAGATGGGTGAGTGATTATAAAAAGGATCCAGTAAATAGTTTTGTTGGGAGTGGCAACTTAAAACCTGAGGATGCAGCTATGCGTGAATTAAATAAGCGTATAAAGGATTTGGAGGAAGAGAACGCAATCTTAAAAAAGGCTATGGGCATCTTCGCCAAAAACCAGAAGTAATATATGACTTCATTGAAAAACACCAACACGAGTTTCGTGTAGCGAAGATGTGCCAAGTATTAGGTGTTGCAAAAAGTGGATATTATGCTTGGAAAAAGCGTGAAAAGAGTCAACAAAAGAAACGAAAAGAAAAGCTAACAGCTAAGATTAAACGTGCACATTTAGAATCAAGAGGCCTATATGGTAGTCCTAAAATTACAAAGGTACTTAACGAACAAGGAACGAAGGTCTCACAAAAGACGGTCAGCCGTATTATGTGTGAGAACAATATTCGCTCAAAAACTATGAAAAAGTATAAAGCAACAACCAATTCGAAGCATAACTTGCCAGTTTATCCGAACTTATTAAATCAACAGTTTGAAGTAGACAAACCAGGTAAAGTGTGGGTTGGGGATATTACGTATATTTGGACTCGTGAAGGATGGCTGTATTTAGCTACGATAATGGACTTGTTTTCAAGGCGGATTATTGGTTGGTATATGAGTAAAAGAATGAACAAAGAGTTAGTAATAACAGCATTAGAACGAGCAATAAGAACTCAACCACCTAAGGAAGGGTTGGTCCATCATTCAGATCGCGGTAGCCAGTATGCATCTAAAGATTATCAAAAGTTATTACGTGAACATCATATCAAGACAAGTATGAGCAGAAAAGGAAATTGTTACGATAACGCTTGCATGGAATCGTTTCATAGCGTAATCAAGAAAGAACTTGTTTTTCTTCAAGACTATCAAACTCGTAAGCAAGCGGAACAAAGCATATTTGAATATATTGTGAGTTTTTATAATGATCAACGGATTCATTCTTCTAATAATTATATGTCTCCTATTGCGTATGAAAAACTCTATTACAGTAGGAATCAAGATATTACAACCTCTAGATAAGATTGCGAGTGAAACTCTCAATCTTATCTAGAGGCCACCAAGCGAAAGCGCGGTAGAGTTCAAAGTGAAAATCTTAATTTTTTGTGTCCATATTATTGACATAATACCACCGTTCCTCCAATTCTCCAAGAGGAATTGACACGGCACCAGGAATATGCCCAAATGCAAACTCTGCCGGTTCACGGACATCTAAAATGATAATTGACGGATCATGTATTTTGTCTGCTAATTCTTCATTGCGAATAACATGGGGGAATTTCGCTTCATTCTTTGCCTCGCTCTCACTTGCTCTACGAATATAGTGCTTTAATATCCTCTCTTCTTCAATTGTACCGAGATAGTGATGTCCAGTGCTTTCTGCCCATGCTTTCATATCCGCTTTCGATCCTTTGTCTGTTGCTTGTACCTCCAGTACTTGTCCAGGCTGCAACTTATGAATCGCTTTTTTCGCTTTGACAATCGGCAGCGGACAAGACAACCCTTTAGCGTCTATTGTCATATCTACTTGAATCATGACTTTCTCCTCCTTAAATAATGGGAACTATTCTACAGGATCTTCTTATTTATGCATCAATTTCTGCAACTTTCCGATAGTTTTCGGCTCGTCTGCTTTTTCCTTCATACAGCAGGCGAGAGTAGTTTCTTTTTCTGTATCTAGTTCATTCTCCGAAACTTGAATAGTCAGGGCGTAATATTTATGGAACTAGAAATTTTCCTGAATCGACTTCTTCTAGTTCATGAACATCAATAACATTGAATGTTTTCCTTTTATGGAACAACGCCTCAAATTTCTTTAGCAGAATAGTTGTTTCATAGCAACCTTTATGACCAAGAGTTCATGCCGCCTTTTACATTGGTTACACGCTGAAATCCTAATTTCTTTAATAATTTGCTTGCTTTGGCGCTTTTCATTCCACTTTGACAAATCACAATGACTTCTTTATCTTTTGATAGTTCATGAACTCGTTTTGGAAGCTCGTGAAGCGGAATATTTTTAAAACCAGGAATATGGTTCGTATGAAACTCAATAGGTGTGCGTACGTCAATGTAATGAACATCTTTTTTTCGTAATTCCTTCTTTAATTGCACTACTGATATGATTCGCACTCCTTTTATGGGCAGAAACCGATTGACAACGAACCATATCACCAATAGAACTAGACCAATATTAATAATGGTTTGAACCATAAGCCCCACCTTAAATAAACAAATTGACATTTCCTTCAGAAGCATCTGCTAAATACGCAGCAACCCCTGCAAATTCGATGCCGTCTATTAATTCATCCTGTTGGAGTCCTAAAAGATCGACTGTCATTTGGCAAGCAACCAGCTTTATTCCTTGTTCTTTTGCCATATCGATTAATTGCGGCAGCGGCATGGCATTATGTTTTTTGATTACCCGCTTAATTAGCCTCGGTCCTATTCCGCCAAAGTTCATTCGCGAAAGTCCCATGCGATCCGCACCACGCGGCATCATTTTCGCAAACATTTTTTCTAACAATCCTTTTTTCACCGGAACTGTCGAATCTTTACGCAATGCGTTAAGCCCCCAGAACGTATGAAAAATTGTAACCTCATGGTCATAGGCAGCAGCGCCGTTCGCGATAATATACGCTGCCATCGCCTTATCATAGTCACCGCTAAACAAGATGATCGTTGTTTTTTTCTTTTGCTCCGTCACTTTGTTTCCACCTTCTTCTCAAAATACTCATAGGGGTATAAAGATAGCAAAAATTATCCCTTTTTGATCCAAAACGTAAAAACGCCATTTTCTTCTTTCATATTAACAACCGTATGTCCACTTGCCTTTGCCCAAGCGGTCAAATCGTTTTTGGAACCTTTATCCGTTGTATGCACCTCTAAAACTTGACCAGCTTCTAACTCATCAATTGCTTTTTTTGCTCTTACGACTGGCATTGGGCATGCAATACCCTTTGCATCTAATACTTTATCTGCATTCATTGTCAATGACCTTCTTCATTACCATTACCCCTATATGTATATTAATAGGGATAAAAAAATCTGTCAACTTTTCAAAGAAAAGTTGACGAATTTTTAACGACTTTTTACCAACAGCTCTACAGCTTCTTTTACTAGGTGTTCCGTTTTTTCCCCATTTTCTAAGCTTTCACGGATACATTGCTCTAAATTGGAACTTACAATAACGGCAATAGTGCGATCAATAGCGTTTCGTGCAGCAGAAAGTTGAGAAATCACGCTTTTGCAGTCCTTTTCTTGTTCCATCATACCAATAATCCCTTTTACTTGTCCTTCAATTCGTTTTAGGCGGTTTTTGATCTCTTTGCTGTATTCCATTTGGCATTTCTCCTTTCTTTGCAAGGACAATCGGCCATTGAATAGCTCTTCACTTTAAAACCGCGGCTGCGCAAAAAGCGAATGCCTAAATTTTTTCCTACTTCATCACTTGCAATCACATGGATTGGTTTATCAGGAATTTCATAAACATGCCGTTTTAAATAAGCAAACGGTATGTGAAAGGAATTCGCAATGGGATAATGATTTGTTTTTTCGTTGTAATCACGAAGATCTAGAATCGTTAAAGAATTTATACTTTCATCGCGGTAGTCAACACACGGAACTCCTCTTACTGGATAATACCGCCGATAGACAGATATTGATAACAAAATAAATAAAGCCAAAAGCAGTATTCCTTCCAATTTTTCTTTTCACCTCATTCATTGTTTTTATTTATGAACAATTATATACATGTATAAGTATATAATCAACCGATTTATTTTTCTAAACAAATTTTGGAACAGAGGCAT
Organism: Aeribacillus sp. FSL W8-0870; assembly: GCF_037963755.1. Classification (NCBI taxonomy): domain Bacteria; kingdom Bacillati; phylum Bacillota; class Bacilli; order Caryophanales; family Bacillaceae; genus Aeribacillus; species Aeribacillus sp. FSL W8-0870. The sequence goes on along the minus strand of NZ_CP150165.1, from coordinate 2,062,060 downwards.
TTTCTTTATTTGTTAGTTATCAATATAGCTTTCCCTTTACTTAATTTAAAAAATATTTGCGGAGGGAGAAAAAGGAGACTCGGCATGAATGACTCAAGTCTCCTTTTTTTAATCATTACCGGACTGCCCAACGGTTTGGACCGATTTCCATCTCGCGTTGCTGCTCTTCATCTGGATGAAGCTTTCCCATATTTGTTTGCCGAATTTCCTGATAAGCATTCGGTTGCGGAGGCAAGTTTTCCGTCACCGTTTTTCGAAACTCTTCTTCGCTCGCGATATTGAGACCATGATTTTTTGCGTACAACATACCTAATGTAGTACCAACACTACCATCGTCATTCATTTCACCCGGTACCATAAAATGTGCAGGCAAAACCAACAGGTCATCTGCTAATTGTTTATAGCGCTCATATAATGTCTTGCGCAAATCCCCACCCAATCCTGCGCTTTTCCAGCCAAATCCGGACGACCGATCGAATCGATAAATAAAACATCTCCCGTTAGTAAATATTGGTCATCTATAATAAACGAAGTGCTGCCAATTGTATGTCCCGGTGAGTAAACAGCTTCGATCACTGCATGACCGACCTGAATGCGGTCCTCATCTTGAATCGATGCATAGGAAAAGGTCACTTCTGTCGCATCTTTTGGAGGCAAATAGTACGTCGCTCCCAATTGTTCAGCTAACTTGCGGCCGCCGGAAATATGGTCTGCGTGCAAATGGGTATCAATGACATATTTAATAGAAATCTCGCGTTCCTTCGCAAACTCAACGTATACATCCGTCATGCGATTTGTATCAATAAGCGCACCTTCTCCGTTTGATTCGATCAAATAGGACAGGCAGCCTTTCCCGAGACGGACAAATTGATAAATCGCACCGCCGTTTTTCAGCTCAGCGATTTTGACCGGTTGTAAATGCTCGCTCCACGCTTTCATACCGCCTTCAATGGAATAAACATGTGAAAAACCTTCTTGTTCAAGCTGTTCGGCAACAAATAGCGATGATCCTTATAGAGCAGCTAGTCACATTTTATTTCCAATCCGGATAAAGATCCGTGCGTCGATCACGCCACGTGGTGACAGAACCGCTTTCGAGAACCTGATATAACAGCTCTAAATCGAGATCAGCGGTTACAATCATATCATGATTGATTTCTCCTTCTACCAAGATGCCGCGCGGAGGAAATGGGATATCGTTCGGTGTAATCACCGCCGCTTGCCCAAAATTTGCCCTCATGAAATCAACCGTAGGAAGGGAACCTACCGTACCAGTGGTGACGACATAAACTTGATTTTCGATTGCTCTCGCATGGCTGGTGTAACGAACACGATAAAATCCGTGACGATCATCGGTGCATGAAGGGCAGAAAATGACATCAGCCCCTTTCGCCTTTGCCATTCGAACGATTTCTGGAAATTCGATGTCATAGCAAGTCAACATCGCAATGGTTCCCTTGTCTGTTTCGAACACCTGCAAGCTTTCTCCAGGAGACATATTCCATTCCTTTACTTCCGTCGGAGTGATATGAAGCTTTGGCTGTTCGGCAACTCTTCCGTCTGGATAGAATAAATGAGCAACGTTGTATAATCGTCCGCCTTTACGGATGACATGGGTTCCTCCAATAATATGCATCTTTGTTTGCTTAGCCAAATTAATAAATAAAGACCGATATTGTTCTGTAAAATCAGGAAGATCTTGAATGGTCAAAGGTTGCCCTTGCTGGTTGCCAATAGACATTAGCTGGGTGGTGAAAAATTCCGGAAACAAGACAAAATCCGCCCCAAACTCTTCGGCTGTTTTAATATAATGTTCTACTTGTTTGGCAAATTCCTCAAACGATTGGATGGTATGAAGATGATATTGAACTGCTGAAACTCTCAGTTTCATAGTCTCCCCCTCTCTTGTTATCCATCTAGTAACGTTTCGCCCCAGTCAGTGGCGATACTGATATTATTAGACACATCATTCAATTTAACAAGTACACACTTTTGTGTTACATAGTGTGGAAAAGTATACTAAAAGAGGATAAACGAAAAAAAGGAGAATAAAAAAGAAGTCTGTAGAAACGATGAGGGATCTGATGATAGAGGCGATGCTTTGTGATCTGCAACCACATACATACAAAAAAACCAACGGACAGTGGATCTTTCATAAAGATGGTTGTCCGCTGGTTTTTTAACGTCTAATATAAACTTATTGCTTTCTTCATCTCTATATCGATAAGTGTGCATTTTCTATGAAAATTGCCTGCCTATAAAAGTATATTAAGGAGTACGAGCAGGGAGTTTTCGAAGCTTTAAAGGAGGAAAGTTTTTTCTACTTGGCGGCCTCATTGATTTTTACTTGACCTTTGACAACAGTCTCCATATAGTTTCTGCCCCATTCATACATAGCATCAAGAATTGGCATCAGACTTTTTCCATGCTCGGTCAGTGAATATTCTACTTTTGGTGGAACAACAGGATAGACTTCGCGATGAACAATTTGATCTTCCTCCAGCTCTCGCAACTGGTTAACAAGCATTCTTTGGGTGATCCCCGGCATGAGAGCTTTTAGTTCACTAAACCGCTTCTTTCCCCCTTTTCCTAGATGCCATAAAATAAGCATTTTCCATTTACCGCCTATAACAGAGAGTGTTAATTCTTTTTCACAGTTATACGTCTTGCCGCAAACGTGTCCCATCGTTTCACCTCCCATGTTTATTACAGCCCATGGTATACTCATTTTCACTTTATAATAATAAAACACATACTGTCAAATAAATGTATAAAGTGCGTACTTCTCAATAAATTTTATACGCATTATACTAGCATCTGTAAACCAATTACGAGCACTGGAGGGAGCAGCATGAATCGTTTTACTATTCCGCGCGATATTTATTTCGGAGAGAATGCTCTCGATGTTTTAAAAACGCTGGAAGGAACAAAAGCTGCCCTCGTCTTTGTTGAACTTTCATGAACGAAAAAATACAAGAACAAGACCTTCTTCCTGTTCACAAAAATACCAATTCTTGCAATGTAGTAAACCTTGTTACATCTGCTCTATCAGCTTTATTCTTTTTGAAAAATGTTTCAAAAAGACAGGGGGGATAACATTGGATTCGATGACCTTTGTCTTGTTTGGGGCAACAGGTGATTTAGCTAAACGAAAAATTTTCCCTGCATTATATAATTTATTTCTCGACCAAAAAATGCCTCAGTCGTTTTCCGTTATTGGGGTGAGCAAAAGAGAATTATCCGATGTTGAATTTCAAGCATATGTGGAAAATTCATTAAGAACATTTTCTAGACGTTTGACAAATGACCGTTCCAAAATGGAAGAGTTTCTCCATGCGTTTCGTTATACTTCTTTAGATGTAACGAATGCCCAAGGGTATAAAAAGTTGCTTGAAATGGTTCAACGACGTGAAAAAGAATTGAATATTCCTGAAAACCGCATGTTTTATTTATCTGTTGCGCCGGAATTTTTTGAGGTGATTGCAGCAAACATCAAGGAAAGTGGACTAGGATCCGCCAAAGGTTGGAAACGCCTGATTATCGAAAAACCGTTTGGTCACGATGTAAAATCAGCGCAAGATTTAAATAAAAAGTTAAGTCAAGCTTTTGAAGAAGACGAAATTTATCGAGTAGATCATTACCTTGGGAAGCCGATGGTCCAGAACTTGGAAGCTATAAAATTTGCCAACTCTGTATTTCAAGCAATCTGGAACAATCAGTATATAGCCAATGTACAAATTACAGCTAGCGAAACGGTTGGAGTTGAAGAAAGAGCAGGTTATTATGACCAGGCAGGGGCCATTCGCGATATGGTTCAAAATCATATGTTACAATTGTTGATGATGACCGCTATGCACCTTCCAAAACGGATCAGCGCAAAAGACATCCGGAATGAGAAAAGAAAAATCATGGAATCTCTTCGGCCAATACAGAAAGAAGAAGTAAGTTTACACGTTGTTCGCGGTCAATATGGTCCTGGAGAAATCGATGGAAAACCAGTTGTCGGATATAAAGAAGAACCCGGAATAACTGCTTCTTCAACAACGGATACGTTTGTTGCGGCTCGTTTGTGGATTGATGATGAGGTTTGGAGAGGGGTACCATTCTATATCCGCACAGGTAAAAGAATGAAGGAAAAGTCCACACGTATTGTGATTGAATTCAAAAATCCATTAAAGGAATGGTATTTACCGAAAAATGAGAAAACAGCTCCTAATCTTTTAGTGATTCAAATCAATCCGAACGAAGGAGTTTCATTGCAATTAAATAATAAAAATGTATTAAACGATGGAAGGATTGAACCCGTCCATATGCACTTTACGACTAATCAGAAAGATGTACCCGAAGCCTATGAGCTCTTGATTTTCGACTCTTTATGCGGTGATTCGACTTTCTTTGCTCATTGGAACGAAGTTGAACTATCTTGGAAGTGGGTTCAACCCATTTTGGATGCATTTGAGGAGAATCTCCTTCCTCTTCACTCATATCTTGCAGGTTCGATGGGACCAGAAGCTTCTCATCAATTATTGGAGGAGGCCGGATTTCATTGGTGGTAGTTAAGCATGACTATAGGTTGTCAATATAAGAAATAGAAGCCACATTTAACAACAAATTTTCCTTACCTTATAAGATTAAAGACGTTTTTAGGAGGTCATTAACATGAAAATCGGGTTAATCGGTTTAGGAAAAATGGGATTCAACTTAGGTAAAAATCTCATCGACCATAAGCACGAAGTAGTAGCGTTCGATGTAAATGCAAATGCGGTTGAAGAAATAAAAAAATATGGAGCCAAAGGCGTATCTAATTTAGAGGAGCTCGCTCTATCATTAGAAAAACCAAGAATTATTTGGATCATGGTTCCACACACAGTGGTTGATTCGGTAATTGGCGAAATTACACCATTTTTAAGCAAAGGAGACATTGTCATTGATGGCGGCAATTCTCACTATAAGGAATCGATTCGTCGTTATAACGAACTAAAGGAGATTGGAATTCACTTTATGGATGCCGGAACCTCTGGTGGAGTGGAAGGTGCTCGTAACGGAGCGTGTTACATGGTTGGAGGGGATTCTGAAGCTTGGAACGTTGTCGAGCCTCTTTTCCGAGATACCGCTGTGGAAAATGGGTATTTATATACAGGAAAAGCAGGTAGCGGCCACTTCTTAAAAATGGTCCACAATGGGATTGAATACGGGATGATGGCGGCCATTGGTGAAGGATTCGAAATATTGGAGAAAAGTGAATTCGATTATGACTACGAAAAAGTGGCAAGAGTGTGGAATCACGGTTCTGTTATTCGTTCATGGCTCATGGAATTAACAGAACGCGCCTTTTCTAAGGATGCAAAATTAGAGGAAATCAAAGGGATTATGCATTCTTCCGGTGAAGGAAAATGGACAGTCGAAACGGCTTTAGATCTACAAACCGCTACTCCTGTCATCGCTATGTCTTTATTGATGCGGTATCGTTCATTAGAAACCGATACATTTACAGGCAAAGTGGTAGCCGCTTTACGCAACGAATTTGGTGGACATGCTGTAGAAAAAAATGAGGAGGAATAAGCCGTTATAATCATTTGAAGCATCTCCAGAAAAAACTTTTAAGGAAACAGCATAAAACTCCTCTATTTTCGATCAGAGAAATACAACTATCCATTCATGATAAATGAACTTCTCAATTTGAAAAAGCTGACTCTAAACGATCACGTGTAGGGTGACCGTTTGTGCCAGCTTTTTATTTCCGATAATAATCGCACGAAAACCGTCTGACAAGCCGATGCGGGATAATAATGCGCTTAATCGGTTCGTTCGGGTTAGCGATTTTTTCGATTAAGTTTTTCGTTGCTTCGTAGCCGAGTTGGAAGATATGAATGTCGACCGAGGTTAACGGCGGGCGCGACATTTCCGCCAGCAGCGTGTTGTTGAAGCTGACGATCGAAATGTCATCGGGAACGCGCAGTCCCATTTCATCCAATGTCTTCAGCACGCCTAAGGCCATTAAATCATCGGCAACGACGAGCGCTGTCGGCGGCTCAGCGAGCGAAAGCAGCTCTTTCATCGCTTCTTGGCCGCCTTCCTGCAAAAATTCTTCGTGCATGATATAGTCTTCGCGATAAGGAAGGCCCGCTTCTCTCAAAGCCTCCTCGTAACCATGCAATCGGTCGACAGTCACTAAATATTGCTTATTGCCGCCGACAAAAGCGATTCGTTCATGGCCGCGCGCGATCAAATGCTCCGTCGCTTCTTTGCCCGCCCGGTAATTGTCATTATCGACATGGGTGATTTGTTCTTCCTTTTGATGCGGCTTCCCGATGACGACAAATGGGAATTGATGTTTTTGCAAATATTTCATCAGTCTATCATTGATGCGCGAATATAATAAAATCACTCCGTCGACGCGGCGGCCTTGAAGCATGTCCACAACCCCTTCGTAAATTTCTTTTTCTTTTTCGCCTGTGGACATTTGCAAAGCGTATTTTTTTTCATGTGCTGCTTTGCTGATGCCGCGGATGACTTCTGGAAAGAACGGGTTTTGCAGCGCCTGTTCCGCTGCGCTTGGCATGACAATGCCGATCACCTGTGTTGCTTGATTGGCCAAACTGCGCGCAATAAAATTCGGATGATAGCCAAGTTCTTTCATTGCCTGTCGCACTTTTCGCTTCGTCTTCTCACTAATTCGCGGACTGTCGGCAATAACGCGGGAAACCGTGGAGGGAGCCACGTTTGCTCGTTTTGCAACATCTTTTATCGTAACGTTCATCATTTACTCCCCCATTCGATGCTCATTCACTTTGGATGAGTAGGATACGCTGATGAGGATCAAATATCGCATTTTGTTCGTTTCCATCGATCGTGACTTTCGTCTGTTCCGTCGCGTGATGAATTGCAAAAGAGAGCTTCCAACTTGGTTGATACGTTCCTTCGCTTTTCGTTACGATATGCACGGAATTTTCGCCATATTCGACCTCAATATACATGCGTAAATAATCTCCCTTTTCGTAAGAGAACGTTTGTCCGTCATCATCATACAGTACATACGTCGCTTTGCCACCATTGGCCTTATAAATATGAACAGTCCGATGTTCGTCCGGCATTTCTGTCGAACGCTTAACGTCACCTAAGGCAATAGCCGATCCTTGTTTAATGAAAATTGGCAATGTCTCTAAATCCGCAGAAATTAAATGGTATTGGCCGCCTTCTAGCACTTCGCCTGTCCAATAATCCACCCAGTTTCCTTTCGGGAAATAAGCGACGCGACGGGTCGTGCTCGGCGTCATGATCGGCGCAATTAATACATTGGCACCAACGAGAAATTCGTCATACAGATTATACGTGTTTTCATCATCCGGGTACTCGAAAAACAATGGTCTCATGACAGGTGCCCCTGTTTCATGTGCCTCCGCAAACAATGTATATAAATGTGGAAGCCACTGATAGCGCAATCGAATATATTTTTTTATGATGCGCTCATATTTTTCCCCAAACGCCCACGGTTCTTGACGGCGGAACCCAATCGCGCAATGATTGCGAAAATATGGCGTAAACGCCCCTACTTGCATCCATCGCGTCAACAGCTCTCCATTCGTGTTATGGGCAAAACCGCCAACATCCGGACCGCAAAACGCAACTCCAGATAATCCTAAGTTCATACACATCGGCAGTGACATTTGCAAGTGTTCCCAGAAGCTGCGATTATCCCCCGTCCATACCGCGGCATAGCGCTGAATGCCGGAAAAGCCAGCGCGTGTTAATAAGAACGGGCGCTTTCCGTTTAATAATTTTTTCATTCCTTTATACGTTGCTTCTCCCATCATAAAGCCATACACGTTATGAAGCTCGCGATGCGTTTTCGGATCGCCGTCGTTGTCGTGTATCACTTTGACGTCCATCGTTTTCGTTTCGTTAAAAACGGATGGTTCGTTCATGTCGTTCCAAATGCCTTCAATGCCTAAATCCGTATAAAATTGGTGCTTTTCTCCCCACCATTTTCGCACCTTTTTATTTGTAAAATCCGGAAACGCGCTCTTGCCCGGCCAGACTTCTCCAAAATAAACGTTTCCTTCGATATATTTGCAAAAATAATCATGGCGAATGCCTTCCTGGTAAATGACGTATTCTGGGTCTTCTTTCACTCCGGGATCGACAATCGGAACAACACGAATTCCTTTTTGTTTTAAATCGGCAATGAGCTGCTTCAGATTCGGAAAACGGTTACGGTCAAACGTAAACACGCGATAGCCATTCATGTAATGAATATCTAAATAAATGACATCAAGCGGAATGTCTTTTTCGATAAACGTTTGTGCGATCTCTCTTACTTCTTGTTCGGTTTCATAGCTATAGCGGGATTGATGATACCCGAGTGCCCATTTTGGCGGAAGCGGCATTCGGCCGGTAAGATCCGTATATTGTTCTAACACGTCCTTTGGCGTTGGACCAGCAAAAACGTAATAATCAATGGCCCCTCCTTCTGCGGAAAAACAATACTCATCGGTCGCTGTTTGAAAATCAAATGTTGTTTTGTACGTATTGTCAAAGAAAATGCCATGCGCACTTCCATTTCGCACCGTCATAAAATACGGATGGGATTGGTATAACGGGTCCGTTTCCGGATTGTGTGGCGCATACACATCCGTATTCCACATCGTCATTGTTTCGCCACGCTTATCGAGGAACCCTGTTTTTTCACCAAATCCGTAAAAATGGTCAGCTTCATCCATCATTTTAAAACAGCATACTTCTCCTTGGTAGGTAAACGCCATCCCCTTTTTTCCTTCCGCAACAAGCAGTCGTCCATGATTGTCGTAAATGCGGACGCGAAACGGTCGTTTTTGCAAAACAACCGTCAGTTTTGCCGATGTTAACGTCACCTCTTCCTCGGTTTCATGTACGGAGGCATCTACTTTTTCCGGCTCTTTTACGACAGCGACACTTGTGGACAAACTTGTTTCGCCAAAAGGGTTGAAGGCGATACGGACAATATCTTCACGGTAAAATCGAATTTTGACGATTCCTGTGTCGCAATGGAATGAAAATACGTGTTCCGTATGAGAAAATGTATGCATATTCCCGATGTCGATCCGGTGCGTTTCTTGCGTTTTGTCATCTTGTTCCGGCTGAATGGCGAAGCTTGTATCCTCGAGCATCTTTTTTCCCTCCTAGGTTGTCTGTTTTGACCTTTTCTTTACATAATATAAAAACAACCCAAATAGCACATAAATGGCAATTAACGTTGCAATAAATGGAATATTGAGCCCCGTCTTTTTCGCAAGCACATAAATTTCCGCTGTCTCGCGATTTAAAATGAGATCATATCCGTCGCGATCGCTTCGGACTAAATCTCCTGCCAGCAGTCCGCGTAGTTCTTTTCCCGGGGCAAGTTGATTGTTTGTCAAATGAACCTTTCGTGTTTTTCCGGTATTGTTAATGGCAATGACCGCTGTTTCGTCTTTATACGTCCGCTTAAAGACAGCCATACCGTTTTTTTCATATAACAATGTAAAATCGCCGCGCCGTAGCGATGGTAGCTGTTGGCGCAGTTCCCCTAATTTTTTAATATAATCAATGATTTCCTTGTCAGTACGGAAATTCATTAAGCGACGATTATCCGGATCGTTCCCGCCGTCCATTGCAATTTCTGTTCCATAATACATAATCGGAATGCCCGGTGCAGAGAACAAATACGTTAAACCGAGCTTAATTCTCGTTATTGGATTTTGCTTATTTTCTATCGCAAGTCTTGTAAAACGTACCGTATCATGATTGTCTAAAAATGTTCCAAGCAAATACGGGCGATCGTAAAATGTTTTGTCATACTCCCATACGTCGTAAAGCGGCCGCAACGATTGATCGCGCTTGCTGAACACTTTCGTGATTTCGTTGTAAAGCGGATAATCGACAAACCCGTCGATGCCGTATTTTCCATAGTCGGCAATATAACGCGGGTCATCATTCCATACTTCTCCAAGCAGGAAAAAGTCTTTTTTCACCGATTTCACTTCTTTGGCAAACTCTTGCCAAAACGATTTCGGGACGTGTTTGACTGTATCAAGGCGATAACCGTCAATGTCCGTTTCTTTAATCCACCATTTGGCCATATTGATTAAATAGCGCTTTACTTGTGGATTTTCTTGCGCTAAATCAGGCAGTCCGAACACCCAGCCGTTTTCCACTTGTTGTTGGTCATCCCAGTTAAAAATGTCGTTTTTCTCATGAAACCAATCTTTCTTCGCTGGGTCGTTCAGCCATGGATGGTGGTAGCCGGTATGGTTGGCGACAAAATCCAGAATCACCTTCATGTTGCGTTTATGCGCTTCTTTCACTAACGTTTTTAAATCTTCCATCGTGCCAAAATGCGGATCGACTTTGTAAAAGTCTTGAATCCAATACCCATGATAGCCGCCCGGTTCATTTTTAAAAATCGGTGTCAGCCAAATCGCCGTAAATCCCATATCTTTAATGTAGTCTAGTTTGGCGGTCACTCCTTTTAAATCACCGCCGTGATATCCTTTTGGATCATTGACATTAACGTCTTGGTCATTCGTCGGATCCATGTTGTTAAAGCGGTCGACCATAATAAAATAAATTGCCTCATCTTGCCATGTCCGTTCTTCTTTTTCAGCAGCTTGTACCGGAACCGCACAAAAAAGAAGAAACGGAAGCATAAATAAAGCGAATACTCGATTCCCCATTTCCGCTTCCCCCCTTTATCTCTAGTATCGTTTGACTCATCGGAAAGGGGTAATACCAATTCTATCATAACGGTTATTACCCTTTTGTTCCACCTGCTGTTAAGCCAGAAATTAAATAACGTTGCAAGAATAAGAATACGATGGCAATCGGCGCAGCAATTAAAATAGAACCAGCGGCAAAACGAGTAAAGTTATTGGCAAATCGGTCGCTAATAAAGTTAAACAATCCGACTGCAAGCGTATATTTTTCTGGATCGCGTAAAACGATTGATGGCAATAAGAAATCCGTAAACGGTGCCATAAAATTGAACAGCGCCACAACCGCTAAAATCGGTTTCGCAAGTGGAAGCATAATTCGGAAAAACACAGCCAAATGTCCTGCACCATCAATGCGTGCCGCCTCATCAAGCTCGCGTGGAATCGTGTCAAAATACCCTTTAACAAGCCAGGCGTTAAACGGAATTTGCCCACCGACATAAATGAGAATAAGTCCCCATAGAGAGTCTAAAAGCCCAAGCATATTTAGTAAAATATAAAGTGCGACCATCGCCATCAATGACGGAAACATTTGTAGCACAAGAAATAAATATAATCCCATTTTCCGTCCAACAAATTGGTAGCGGGAAAACGCATAAGCAATTAATGCTGTAAAAAAGACAGATAAAATAGAATTGGCAAATGCAACGAATAAGCTATTTTTATACCATAGCAAATAATCACTCTGCGGGCTTGTAAATAACCATTTATAATGTTCCAAAGACGGCTTTTCTGGAATTAACGATGCAGAATATAAGCTCGTTCCCGGATTGAATGACATGCTAATGGTCCAAAGAAGCGGATATGCGATAATAACAAACATAAATGCAATAAATAAATAAATCAACGTGACTTCGATTCGTGATTTTGTTTTTCGACTCATTAAATGTTCCCCTCCTCTTTAAAGGAACGTGTACGTCTAAATTGGTATAAAGCAAAGCCGCCCACAATCAATCCGATAATAATGGAAATCGCTGCAGCCATATTGTAGTTGTTTGTCGTAAACGTTAAATCATATACCCAAGAAATTAAAATATCGGTTCCTCCGGCATTTTGACCACGCACTGCCGGACCGCCATCGTTGAATAAATAAATAATATTAAAGTTATTAAAGTTGCCGGCATACTGCATAATCAATAGCGGAGCCGTCGCATAGAGCACATGCGGCAATGTAATCGAGCGAAACTTTTGCCAGCGAGAAGCTCCGTCGATGTCCGCCGCTTCGTACCAATCGCGGGAAATGCTTTGCAGCACGCCAGTAAATAAGGCAAATACAAACGGGAAGCCTAACCATGTTTGAATCAAAATTAAGGCGACTTTTGTCCAAAACGGGTCGTTCATCCATGGAATCATCACGCCAAATGCGCTTAAAATATCGCGGTTAATCGCTCCGAATTTATCGTTAAACATCGCTGCAAACACGAGAATCGTCACGAACGCTGGAACCGCCCACTGCAAAATTAATACAGTCCGAATGAACCGTTTAAATTTAATGCGCGGGTCATTGACTAAAAGGGCTAAAAATAATCCTAGCGCAATTTGCGAAGTGGTAGCGACAATTGTCCACACAATCGTCCAAGAAAATACGCTGAAAAATGTATTTTGCCAAATTGGCACGGATACTAAGTTTTTAAAGTTTTCAAACCCAACCCAATGCAACAAATGGCGCGGTGGAGAATTATATAAGTTATAATCAGTAAACGCTAGGGATACCATAAAAAGTAGAGGTAGCACGACAATAAATACCAGCATGACAAGACCAGGAGTGACAAATACATATGGGAATCCTTTATCCCAAGCGTTTTTGCAAGATTCGATCAGCGACGGAAACGGTTCTCCACGTTGAAGGCGAAGCGCATCTTTCCGCGCGTCCATAATATTAAAATAGTAAAGAGCGGCCGCAAATGCGATGATAATGACAGAAACTAGACCTTGAATTAACAAGAAAATCGAATGATCGACTTTCGGAATTTCCCCTAATGTAATGAGTCCCCATAATCCAATGTTTAAAAAGTTATAAAACGTCATCAAAAAAGCTGCTTCAATGATAATAAATAAAATCCCTTTGACATAGCGCCGATTGTATAATTGCCCTAAGCCAGCAAAAAGGACCGATAACACAACGGCAACAACCGGATTATGCCGCACCCTTTTTTCAGGCATGTTGTATCCCCCCTATACGTGATAAGAATGGTGGATAGAGAGCTCTATCCACCAAATTATTACGTCATTTTCCACCGCTTGCTGCGATTTTATCTTGAATCGTTTTTACTGCTTCCGTTAATACTGCTTTTGGATCATCACCTTTTGCGATGAATTGTAACGCATTGCCCATTGGATCCCATACTTGTGACATTTGCGGTACGTTTGGCATTGGCTCTCCGTATTGAATTTGCTCTGCAAATCCGGAAATTAATGGGTCATTTTTAATTTTTTCATTTGTTAACGCTTTTTCATTTGCTGGCATTTCACCAGCAACTTCATAGTAATGAAGTGAATTTTCTTCGTTAGTCACAAATTTCATAAAGTCCGTCGCCCATTCTTTGTTCTTCGAATAAGCAGATAACATCCATGTTTTCACACCGACAAACGATTTTGGATGTTCGCCATTTTCTAATACTGGAAGTGGAGCAGTCGCTAATTTATCCCCTAACGCATCACGATATATGGCAATGTTCCATGGGCCACTAATAACCGTCGCTACATTTCCTTTTGTAAATAAGCCGTTCATAATATCTTCGTTAATTTCTTTTGGAATGTATCCATTTTTAAACCAAGATTGAACAAGTTCGGCCCCTTTTACAGCTCCATCATTTGCCAACCCGATATCGCTTGTGTCGACTTTGCCATCTTTGTTATGGAACACGTAGCCTCCATACCCTGCAAAGAATGGATAGACAAAATAGAAGTTTGCTGCTTCCATCAAGAAACCATATTGGTCTTTTGCAGCATTTGTTTTTTCTTTCGCAATTTTCATAAGATCTTCCATCGTTTTCGGAGCTTCAGGTACTAAATCTTTGTTGTAGAATAGACCGTATGTTTCCACGACAAAAGGTACACCATAAGTTTGACCGTCATAAGTAACCGCATCAATTGCTGTTTTGTTATATTCGCTTTTTGCATCACCAAGATCAACTGGATCAGCTAAACCTTGGAGAACAATGTCACCAATGCGGTCATGCGGCTGGAAAAACACGTCTGGACCTTTTCCTGCCGGACCGTCCAGCGCTATTTTTTTCACTTGATCAAGCATGTTCGCAGCGACCATTTCAATTTTGATTCCTGTTTTCTCTGTGTATTTTTTAAAGATATCGCTTAATGCCTGTTTTTGCTTTTCTTCATCATTTACCCAAACAACTAATTTTTCTGGTTTTTTTACATTTTCTGTTGTAGTTTCCTTTTTATTTTCTTTCACTTGTTCGGTATCACGCTTTGGACCACACGCAGCCAAAACGCCGATCAGAAGAATCATCACCATAAACAATGAAACAACTTTTTTCATATATCCCCCTCCTAAAAGTTAATTCACTTATAGCGCAATCGCTTGTATTAGGAAATCGTTTGCACAAAACTACAAAAAAAGAGTAAGTTATCCATGAAAACGATTGCACCGCTCACTTTCATTATATCGTCTATTTTTTATTTGACAAGTTTTTTCCAATAAAAATTTGACTTTTTTGTTCAATTATCCTACTCTTTAAGTACAAAAACATATTTATGTGCAAACGATTGCTCTTGTTAAAGGAGTGGCAAAGAAAATGTTGAAAGAAGCCATTTATCATCGTCCAAAAGATAACTTTGCTTATGCGTACAATGAAAAAACGTTACATATTCGCCTTCGTACGAAAAAAAATGATATCGAAACCGTTTACCTTCTTTATGCTGATCCGTATGAATGGGTAAACGGCGTTTGGCAGCTGAACCGTGCTCCCATGGTGAAAAGCGGGTCAGACGATTTGTTTGACTACTGGTTTATTGAAGTTGTTCCTCCATACCGCCGCCTTCGTTACGGGTTTGAATTAACAGCAGGCAGTGAAACGATAGTATATACGGAAAAAGGTTTTTACAACGAGGCACCAACAGATGATACCGCTTACTATTTTTGCTTTCCTTTTTTAAATAAAATCGATGTATTTCATGCGCCCGAATGGGCAAAAGATACGATTTGGTATCAAATTTTCCCGGAGCGCTTTGCAAATGGAAATCCGTCTTTGAATCCAGAGGGAACGCTACCTTGGGGAAGCGAAGAACCGACACCAACAAGTTTTTTCGGCGGCGATTTTGAAGGGATTATACAACACCTTGATTATCTTGTTGAGCTCGGTATTAACGGCATTTATTTTACTCCTATTTTCTATGCGCCATCTAATCATAAATATGATACGATAGATTATTTTGAAATCGATCCACATTTTGGAGATAAACAAACATTTAAAAAACTTGTTGATCTTTGCCATCAAAAAGGAATAAGAGTGATGCTAGATGCAGTATTTAATCATTGCGGTTACTATTTTGCACCGTTTCAAGATGTACTAAAAAATGGTAATAATTCAAAATATAAGGATTGGTTTCATATTCACGAATTTCCGTTACGGACAGTCCCAAGACCAAACTATGATACGTTCGCATTTGTTGAGCAAATGCCAAAGTTAAATACGGAAAATCCTGAGGTAAAGCAGTATTTATTAGATGTAGCAACATATTGGATTCGCGAGTTTGATATCGATGGATGGCGATTAGATGTAGCAAACGAAGTAGACCACCAATTTTGGCGAGAATTCCGTCAAGCGGTGAAAGCAATCAAACCGGATGTTTATATTCTCGGAGAAATTTGGCACGATGCAATGCCATGGCTTCGAGGCGATCAATTTGATGCTGTCATGAATTATCCATTTACGAATGGCGTTATCCGCTTTTTCGCCAAAGACGAAATCCGTGCTGAACAATTTGCTAATATAATTATGAACGTTCTGCATTCTTACCCAGCAAACGTCAATGAAGTCGCTTTTAACTTGCTTGGCAGTCACGATACACCAAGAATTTTAACGACATGTAACAATGACGTACGAAAAGTCAAACTGCTATTTTTATTCCAACTCTCTTTTACCGGTTCTCCATGCATATACTATGGTGACGAAATTGGTATGACAGGTGGGCAAGATCCAGGATGCCGCAAATGTATGATTTGGGATGAAAGTAAACAAAACCGCGATATATTAGAACATGTGAAAAAACTCATTTCGCTTCGCAAGACTCATCCTGCTCTTGGAAGTCGAGGAAATATTACATTTATTGATGCAAATAATGAAACAAATCATTTAATATATACGAAAACATACAAGCACGAAACGATTTTAGTTATGATCAACAATAACAACAAAAATATTGAAGTCACGGTCCCATTGTCTCTTAAAGGAAAACGGCTAACGAACTTATGGACAAACGAGCAATTTGCTGTAGAAGCAAAAACATTGCGTGCAAACATTCCTCCATACGGTTTTCTCCTCTATCAAGTAGAAAATTGATAAAAGGCGAGAAGGAAGTATCCTCTCGCTTTTTTTACATCCGATGCACAGTACGGCGATATTCTGTCGGTGTAACTCCTTCTATTTTTTTGAATAGCCTTGAAAAATAGGCGCCATCTTCAATTCCTGCTCTCTTGGCAATCGCTTCAATCGTTTCATTCGTTTCTGCCAACCATTTTTTTGCTTTTGACAAGCGATAATAATTCAAATATTGCACAAAACTCATGCCAATTGTTTTTTGCATGCAACGGGTAATGTAGTCAGGATGAAATCGTAATGATTGGGCGAGCTGCTGAATCGTAATCGGTTCAGCATAATGCCGTTCGATGTAAGCAACCGCTTCGGCACACACTTTTTCAGAAGCGCTTGGAATATGCAGCTCCTGTTTTTGCAATTGCCAAATGAATTCAACAAAATAGAGTAATTGCTTTAATGAACGATCTGGATCTCTTTCCTCATTCAGCTCGACTAATTGTTGAAGCAATTGTTCGATGCGTTCCCTTTGCTTTACTTTCGCATATTGCCGTATCCAAAAACGATATTGAACCGACTCGACATATGTTGCTTCCCTCTCAATGACATTTTGCCAGCTTAACGACTGTTTTGGAACAATGTCATATCCTCCTTCGATCGTAAAATGAAGCCAAACTAGTTGTGTTTCTTCCGTGCAAGGATAATGCCCGTAATGCTCTCTTCCCGGAATAAGAATAAGATATTCTCCTTCTTTTACAGCAAATTCCTTGTTTTCTTCTGTCATATATAAGCATCCCTTTTTCACATATAACAAATCAAACACAGAAAACGTCCGTCGAAAATGTTTTTGTCCTTTTGGAAATACGCTTTCTGCCCCTTTAATAAAAATCGGAAACGGCGGAAAAGAAAATGTTATGTATTCCATTCCAAACATCCTTTCACATGTCGGAAATATACAAATCAAATCGCTCTTTTCTCTTCTTATTATGCAATAAACTAGATAAACTTGATATAGTTTTAAAGTCGGAATGATTAAAGGAGTTGTCTTGATGAACACCGATCAGAAAAAACTTTCCTTATTTGCGCTGACATGGCCGATTTTTATTGAAACGCTATTATATATGGTCATGGGAAATGCCGATACATTGATGCTAAGCCAGTATTCGGATCACTCTGTTGCCGCTGTCGGCGTAGCGAATCAAATTATTGCTGTGATTATTGTCATGTTTAATTTTATTGCCTTAGCCACTGCCGTCTTAGTGGCGCAATATTTGGGGGCTGAAAGAAAGCAGCATGCAGTGGAAGTTTCGCTCATCTCTATCGCTGTTAACTTTTTGTTCGGCCTTGTACTTAGCAGTGTGCTATTCTTTTTCGGAAAGCCAATTTTATATACGATGAAACTATCGAACCATTTGCTTACAGAGGCGAACGACTATTTAATGATCGTCGGCGGATTTTTATTTATTCAAGCGCTCATTATGACCATTGGAGCTATATTAAAAAGCTATGGTTTTACCCGTGAAACGATGTACGTAACCATCGGCATGAACATACTGAATGTGATTGGCAACTACTTATTTATTTTTGGACCGTTCGATTTTCCAGTATTAGGAGTAAAAGGGGTGGCAATCTCGACAACCGTCAGCCGTCTCATCGGATTGATCGTTATCTTTTCTTTATTATTGAAACGGACAAAAATGCCATTTTCATTATCTGTTCTTCGTTCTTTGCCATTTCATCATATCCGGGATCTATTGAAAATCGGAATTCCATCCGCTGGAGAACACTTGGCGTACAATACGGCGCAAATGCTTATTACGTATTTTATTACTTGGCTTGGAGCAGAAGCGTTGACAACGAGAGTATATACGCAAAATATTATGATGTTTGTTTTTTTATTTGGCATTGCGATAAGTCAAGGGACGCAAATTCTTGTCGGCCATCTCGTCGGGGCCGGACGCTATACAGAAGCATATACACGTTGTTTAAAAAGTTTGCGCAGCGCCATCGTCATCTCGATCACGATGGCATCGATTAGTTTCATTTTCTCAAGACAGCTGCTTTCATTGTTTACAGATAATGAACAAATTATCGAAACAGGCCGATTGCTTCTCTTATTGACAATAGTATTAGAGCCCGGACGTTCGTTTAATCTCGTTATCATTAGTTCACTGCGAGCAGCTGGAGATGTTAAATTTCCAGTATATATGGGGATATTGTCCATGTGGGGCGTTAGTGTTGCCATTTCCTATTTTCTCGGTATTGAGGCTGGTTTAGGACTGATTGGGGTATGGATTTCCTTTATTGCTGATGAATGGCTGCGTGGATTGCTGATGTTATGGCGTTGGCGTTCGAAAGTGTGGATGAGAAAATCACTTATACCAAGCATAGAAACTGCATAGACAAAAAGAGCTGCGACAAAGGCAGCTCTTATTCTTTTATGGTAATGCCGTATTTTTGGAACCAAACATGCACTTGGCCAAGATACGCCAATAGTTGTGGTCCTGTCATTAACTGTCCAAACCAAGGCGCTTGGAATGATTTTCCTTCTGTTTCCACTAACTCTTCTAATTTTTTCGCATCAAAAAATTCATAAAGAATCGATGAGCGGTCGTGCAATAATTCTTTTACCCAATTTTTTACTAGCTTCGTATAAAGCGGATGGTGGGTTTTCGGATACGGGCTTTTTTTGCGATATAACACTTCCTCTGGTAAAATTCCTTCCAATGCCTTGCGCAAAATGCCTTTTTCGCGGTTGCCGTACATTTTCATCTCCCAAGGAATATTCCAAACATATTCTACTAACCGATGATCGGCAAACGGCACGCGAACTTCCAAACTCGCGCCCATACTCATGCGGTCTTTTCGATCCAAAAGCGTTGTCATAAACCAAATCATGTTCAAATAAAACAATTCGCGCCGCTTCGCATCTTCCGCACTTTCCCCTTCCAGTCTTGGAACCTCCGCGATCGTTTCACCAAAGCGCTTTTGTACATATTCATCCAGCTGCAATTTCTTTCTCCAATCTTCTTTTAATAAATCCATCCGTGCCTCTGTCGAACGCATCCAAGGGAATCCGTTCCGCGCTAAATCGTCAGGACGGTGAAACCATGGGTAGCCGCCAAAAATTTCGTCCGCACATTCCCCGGATAAACTAACGACAAAATCTTTTCTTATTTCTTTGCAAAACCATAGCAACGAAGAGTCCACATCCGCCATGCCTGGGACATCACGGACGATCACCGCTTCCTGTAAATGATGAAACAAATCTTCCTGACTAATGACACAATGATGATGGACGGTTTGGAATGTTTTTGACATTAGTTCAATCCAAGGCGCATCGGCATTTGGCTGAAAATCATTTGCTTTGAAATATTGGTCGTTCCCTTCGTAATCAATAGAATACGTATGAAGCTGTCCTTTTCCTTCTTTCGCAAACACCGTTGCGGCAATGGCGGTAATGGAACTCGAATCAATCCCGCCGGATAAAAAAGTGCAGACAGGAACATCGGAAACAAGCTGGCGCGTAACAGCATCAATAAGAAGAAAACGCAATTTTTCCACCGTCTCATCCAGCGAGTCTCTATGCACATCGCTTTGCACATTCCAGTAGCGCCATACTCTTATCCCTTCGCGGGAAAACTTTAACGCGTGCGCCGGGCGCAATTCTTTCATTCCGCGAAACACGCCATGCCCTGGTGTCCGTGACGGACCTAATCCAAACACTTCTGCTAGTCCTTCATAGTCCACTTCTGCTTTTACTTCCGGATGTGCCAAAATTGCTTTCATTTCTGAGCCAAATAAAAGACTATCATGGACATGCCGATAAAAAAGCGGCTTCACGCCAAGTCGGTCCCGCGCTAAAAATAGCTGTTCGCGCTGTTCATCCCAAATCGCAAAAGCAAAAATTCCGTTAAAATAATCAACACAGTGCTCTTTCCACTCTATATAAGCGTTTAATAATACTTCCGTATCCGAATGCCCTTGGAATGTATACCCCTTTTTTAATAGTTCTTTACGAATGTCTTCTGTATTATATAATTCTCCGTTATAACAAACGGTATAACGATACCCATTTTTCATTCTTGTCATCGGCTGTTTGCCGCCTGCTGGGTCGACCACGATAAGCCGCTTATGTCCAAATGCGGCATGTTCGCTAAACCAAGCATTTGTATCGTCAGGTCCACGTTTCGCTAATGTTTCTGTCATTTTAGAGATAATCTCTTTTTCCATTCGCAAGTCGCGCTGAAAATCAACCCAACCGGTGATACCACACATACGAACCAATCCTTTCTTGATAGATAACAAAAAAGCTATTTTTAACATAACACGTCTCGAACGCCATACCTTTTCTTTTCCTTAGCTAAGCCAAGCTATCTCGCGCTTGAGGGATTTTATCATAGTTCTTCCCGCCTTCGCTTTCTTTTTAACCTTCGCTTTCTTTTTAATTTGGCATTCTCCGTATTGGCATGATTCCATTTTATGCAGCACCTCTCATTTCGATGAATTGTCCGATTGTAAGAACGATGTGAATAAATGGAAGACAATTTGGCAAAACAGGAAATAAAGGAGGAGGAGGAAAAGTGAACATCGAACATCGTCTTCAATGCATAAATGAACAAAAACGAGCTTATATACAAGGAACGATTGAATTCGTAAACGACGAGTGGATCTTTTTTGATGAAGAAGATGAGGAAGCATCATTACTTGAGGAAATGACAGAAGGAAATATAGAGATTTTCCGCCATGGTCATTGGATGTGCGGCCAATTACAAAAAGACGGGATGGTCGATATAGGGATCGAAGTTTTCCCTCTTCAAAGCGGCGAACACGTCCGTTTTCGAAAGCGGCTTCCATACGCTTATCAACAATGGCTCGAATCGCTTTCGGATAAAACGTTTTTTCATTTTGTACAGTGGCTAAATGAACTCGGCTTTTCTTTATACGATTGTTTATACTGCTATAATGGATTGTTATTTAAAAAATATTCTGGTGTTAATTTTATTATTTATGATAATACTGAATTCATTAGCAACGTCCAACATTACTATGAGCGTGGAGATACATATAAAGACCGCTTTGAAATCACATTTAATACCGGAAAACGGTTTATTTGCGCGCACATCGGATAATGGGGAAAGAGTTGTTTTCTTTCCCCAATTCTCTATTTGTGGCTTACCGTCATATATGTTGACAATTCTTCTGCGGTTACCGGACGATACAATGCATATCCTTGTGCGTGATGGCAATGCAGCATTTTTAACAATTCCAGCTGCTCGACCGTTTCCACCCCTTCGGCTACTGTTTTTAGCCCTAATCCGTGCCCCATCGTAATAATTGCCTTTACGATCGCGATATCCGAAGAATTTGTATGCATTTTCTCAACAAATGAACGATCAATTTTTAATATGTTTACTGGTAAATTTTTTAAATAACTAAAAGAAGCGTATCCACTTCCAAAATCATCAATAGCAATACCGACACCGAGCTGCTGTAATTCTTTCATTACTTGAATACTGTAATGAAGATTACGAAGCATAGAGTTCTCCGTTAATTCTAAATGTAAGCAATTTGGGGAGAGCTGCGATTGCTCTAGCGCCTGTTTTACATCATCAATAAAGCCTTCATGCTGAAATTGTCTCGCCGACACATTCACAGAAACGAAGAGTTGTTGATTCCATAATTGCTGCCATTTTTTTGTTTGTTTGCAAGCCGTTACTAATACCCATCTTCCAATTTCATGAATGAGCCCCGTCTCTTCTGCTAGTGAAATAAATTCATTCGGTCTAACAAGTCCTAGCTTTGGATGGCGCCAACGAATTAATGCTTCGTTTCCGACAATAACACCTTTATGTATATCAATAATCGGCTGATAGCATAGAAAAAATTCTTGATTTTCCAGTGCTTTTCGCAAATATCTTTCCATCTCTAAACGGTATAACGTTTCTTCATTCATTTTTGCAGAATAAAATTGTATTCGATTTCCCCCACTCTGTTTTGCTCTATTTAGGGCGATATCAGCACTTTTGAGCAATGAATGTTTATCCACACCATCGTTTGGATAGAAGCTGATTCCAATACTTATAGTGATAAAAAATTCTTTGTTTTCATATACAATCGGCTTCATCACTTCTTTTGAAATGTGCGCTGCTGTTTTAAACACTCCTTCTGAATCGGTGCGCTCTGTTAAAAGTAAACAAAACTTATCCCCATGAAACCTTCCTAAATACGCTCCAGCTGGCAAAACATGCTGAATGCGCTGAACGACTTGTTTTAAAATTTCATCTCCCGCATAATGCCCTATACTATCGTTAACTAGCTTAAAACGGTCTAAATCGATGAATACGACTGCTAGCTTCCTATTTTTTTGCTTCGCCTTTTCTAACTGTTCATCGATGATTTCCATAAACTTTGTCCGGTTTGGAAGATGGGTATCCGGGTCATAATACGCTAAATATGAAATTTTTTCTTCCGCTTTTTTTGTTCGGTAATATCTCTTCCAATCCCGTAAATGCCTACTTTTTTCCCATCAACGATAATTGGAACGTTTTTAATTTGGAATAATAATGTTTCCCCTGATTTTGTAGGAATCTCCAAATTATAATATTGAATTTTTCCACGCAAAGCTCGATAAAAATGTCTGCTAACACGAGGTACATCATTCGGATGCATGTATTTTAAAGCGTTCGTATGTAAAATTTCCTCTTTTGTGTAACCTAGAATTTTCTCGAAAGCGGGATTCACGTTCGTAAAATTCCCATGTAAATCAGTAGAATATACAATATCTGTATTATGTTCAAAAAGTGATTGTGATATTTGTACATGAACGCGAAGCCTCTCCATTTCTCGAGAGGAGGTGGACATTAAATTCGCTAGCGTCATCACCCCTTGAAACATCTCAGGAATAGATAAAGAAACGGAAGCACTGCTATTCTCTCCGTTCTGATTTCCCTCCGATAACGCAAGCATGCTAAAAGTGGCTGAACGTATATCTCTATCCTTGATCACCAGTTCTACAAATATAAATGGCGTAAAAGTAGGAGCAACTTGCTCCAGCGTTGTCGTTATTTGCTCTAGCACTGGATATGCATAGCCTTGTACGGCGATGCTACGATAGAAAAAAATCGCTTCCGTGTATTTTTTCGTCAATTTGTTTAATTCATCGGATATAGTCCAAACCAATGACGTTAAATGAACGTAGCTAAACTTAACCTTCTCCCCTTGATGGACGTAACCGTTTAGTTCAATAGAACCATCCTCATTTACTTTAACGATGGATAAACATTCTTTATGGCCATTTTTCTCAATAATGAACGGAAATTCCGCTCCGGAAAAAGGCAATCGATCGATAAATTCCTTTCCTAAATAACGTTGCAGCAATTTTATTGCTTTTTTTCCATCAAGCTCGTATAACTTATTTCCGCTGCATTTCGTTATTCGAAAAGCAGTGCCAACTGGTTCCCATAAAAACGGATGTGATGATTGAACACGAAAAGAAGAACCGTTAAAACTAATTGCCAGCATACCGCCAGTGACAAATCCTTCATGCGAAAACAAACGCTCTCCTTCATTAATTCGCCCGGCAATCACAACCGTTTTTTCATTTGCTAGTGGTATATGGCGAATAAGGGAATGAAGATTGCTATTCTGGTCAGTAAATAAAAGAAGAAGATTTGTTTCTTCCGTTATAAGCGTATCCGAAATATATGTTACAAGCTCAAGTTCATTTGCAAATTCTTCGTATGATAATAAAACAGAGTGAACGCTAACTTTTTCGAACACAGTAAAACATATAAAAAATTTGTCATCGAAACCAAAATGTTCGCCGTATGTGACGCCAAATAGCTGCGCTTGTGGAAGATAACGCTGAAGCAACCCAATCATTTTCCGAAGTTCAAGCTGATCGACTTTATTGGCTGCAACTTGTACAAAAATATGTTCATATTGGGCAAGGTGGTGCTGTGCGATAAAGTCATACAATTCTTCTGTATTATGACAATGTAGACGGTACATGTCGTTTTATTGGCGAGTTTTCCGCGGATATTGGCCTTAGCAAAGATGGACAATTGTACATGTACGAACTGAACGCCAAACCGATGATTTTCGACGAACCGGACATTCAACATCATGGTGCCAAACAGCTTATCTCCCTATTTGATGAATTAGCTGGTTTTTTATCATCGTAAAAAATAGCTGGCTATATTGAATGGCCTGCTGTAATGAGTGATCTGCCGCTTTTTGTGCAGCTCCCGATAACATCTCACTTGCTTTTCGACACAACATTCCTTTTTTTAATTCATTGGAACAAAGCGCATACAACAGTTCGGAAACCGAAGCTGTTACGATCTTTTCACTGTCGCTTTCTTCATATGCCCCGGCAAGTAAATAGTGAATATATTGCCATAGCTTATATTGACGTGTTATATCCTCTAAATACAGAATAAATTGTTGTTTCCACGTTTCATCGCTCACTATTTCTGCCATCTGTTCTGCTAGTTGCGTTGATGTTCTTGTTATGTACAGCAGTTGTTTCACCGTGCGTATCATTGTGTTCCCTCCTTGCTTGTCCTGCTTTTTGACATATATATGATGAATACGAATAATCTATGCTTTTATAATACAAACTACAAAAAACAAGGAGGGACGCATTATGACGGAACGAAACAAACGGAATTATCAAGATTCCCAATATGAAGGACGCGATGAACACTATATGGATATCGACCGTATGATCAATGAGGGATTGGCAGGGGGCTATGTCCATGGCCACGGTGATGCCGTAAACATCGAGGAAGCGCGCGACTTAGCAAAAGAAGAACCTCCTCATGAAACAACGTAGCCATTCAAAAACCGATTTTCCTTTTTATTGGGAAAATCGGTTTTTCTTTTTGTATAATAAGTGAAAGGAATCATTCAGATGTAGAAAGGAAACATCGCCATGCTCAAACAGCTAAAATCCTACTATAAGGATGCAATCGTCATTAATGAACAAGTAGCCGACACTGATGCATATGAATGGTTTTATACAAAAGATGGAGATAAAATTGGAATTTGCAAACAACGTCTATCGAAACAGGAAAAACAGCTATTATCGATTTTTCTCACGCCGATTCCCGATGTCAGCCGTACGATTAGCGATGAAGAAATGGCGTGGCATCGTTGGGTCACGCATGGAGATTCAACGTTGCTGCAGCATTTTTCCTCCCACTCCCCGTATTATCGCTTTATTCATTTTTTCATAAAAGGTTCTGTTGTCAACAAAGATGATTTTTTCGATGTCATCAGCGGGTTGTTTTCCGAACATATTATTATCGTTTGGGAACACGACTACCGAGGTGTCATTATTGAAAAAAAACAAAAACCAACCCTAGATCCTTTGCCGTTTGCTGAAATTATTGATACATTATCTACCGATTTTTATATCACCATTCATCTATTTATCGGGCACATCCATCCATATGGTGACCATCTTTATGAATTATTTTGCCACGAAAAACAATGTTTCCAGCTAGCACAAACGTATATGCCAACACAAACGGTATATCAGATGGAAGATGTGATTCCGCTATTGCTTATCCATGGTTCCTCGGAACTTGAAATGATCAAGAAGTCGCTTCCTTTTCTCGAAACATTGGATGACGAGTCACTTCATATCATCAAAACGTTTTTTCAATGCAATCTAAACGTTTCCTTAGCGGCAAAAAAGTTATATATGCACCGCAACAGTTTACAATATCGCATTGATAAATTTATTGAAAAAACAGGAATCGATATTAAACATTTTAAAGGAGCTGTCGCTGTGTATTTAGCAATATTATTACAGCAATATGCGGACAATTGAACTACAGTAAAGCCAGGATCACCATACGAGGCAAGCGCATAGTCCGTCTATTCGTCATCTTGCCTGAAATCTCCCTCTTTTTTTGTGCATGTTGTCCATTTACGAATTCTGCTATTTTCGGTACGCTTAAAGCAGTTGAAAACGTTTTCTAATAGGGGGAGTGAGAATATGGCAGAGCTTCGTTTAGAGCACATTTATAAAATTTACGATAACAACGTAATCGCTGTAAAAGATTTTAACCTACATATTAAAGATAAGGAATTTATCGTCTTTGTCGGTCCATCCGGCTGCGGCAAATCGACAACATTGCGAATGATTGCCGGTCTTGAGGAAATTTCAAAAGGCGACTTATATATTGACGGCAAGCGCATGAATGATGTCGCGCCAAAAGACCGCGATATTGCGATGGTATTCCAAAACTACGCGCTTTATCCGCATATGAGCGTTTACGATAACATGGCGTTTGGCTTAAAATTACGGAAATTCCCAAAAGCAGAAATCGAACGCCGCGTCCGCGAAGCAGCGCGCATTCTTGGCCTTGAGCAATACTTAGATCGCAAGCCAAAAGCGCTTTCTGGCGGCCAACGACAACGGGTGGCATTAGGACGCGCCATCGTCCGCGACGCAAAAGTATTTCTAATGGACGAACCGCTTTCGAACTTGGATGCAAAACTTCGTGTGCAAATGCGTTCCGAAATCGCTAAATTACATCAGCGTTTAGAAACAACAACGATTTACGTCACACATGATCAAACGGAAGCGATGACAATGGCAACACGGCTTGTTGTCATGAAAGATGGTGTCATCCAGCAAGTCGGCACACCGAGGGAAGTATATGAAAAACCAGAAAATATTTTCGTCGGTGGCTTTATCGGCTCTCCAGCGATGAACTTCTTAAAAGGAACATTGCAAGATGGCAAGTTTGTCATTGGTAATATTACTATTAGCGTTCCAGAAGGAAAAATGAAAGTGCTTCGTGACCAGGGCTATATTGGTAAAGAAGTCATTTTAGGCATTCGCCCAGAAGACATCCATGATGAACCACTCTTCCTTGAAGCATCGCCAAATACGAAAATTACCGCCCGCGTTGAGGTAGCCGAGCTGCTTGGTGCAGAATCGATGATTTATTCCAATATTAATGGACAAGAATTTGTCGCACGCATCGATGCCCGCACAGAAATCAAGCCAGGCCACCAATTAGACCTTGCCTTAGATATGAACAAAGCACACTTTTTCGATATCGAAACGGAAAAACGAATCCGTTCTGCGGATGAAAAATAACGATATCGTTCCCCAAAATATTGCACAGGCTCTAGCGATGATGCTAGAGCCTATTCTTTAATAAACCGCACTTCTTCGTGACAGCAATGCAGACAATAAAAAAGATGCACACATTCGTGCCGAATCAATGTCTTCGGATACCCATCGACCAATTTCATCATATCAATATCCATATACGGGCTGTAATCATCAAAATAATCCGTAATTTTTCCTTGATCCACCATTTGCTTCTGACAGCGCGAACAATGCACTGCCACATTACGTAATCCGTTGCATAGCGGGCAAATGTTCATGATGTTTCCTCCTACTAAAACAATACCTTATTTTACATATTCCCTAATATCCTCAACCATAAAACGTCAAAAATTACCATAAAAAAGAAATCCTGAATCCGTGATGAATTGAAATCGACTTTGATTTTGTTGTAATTTTGATGGATTGATAATCCATAAAACCCTTTTTATGCTTATGACCTATGTCATCTCTATTTCCGAAAATGGAACAAATCTCTTTTTTAGGTATACGAACCAAAAAAATAGACAAAAAAGCACAGGGAGTGACGTTGGACATCAGTTCCCGAACATTCGTTCGTTATCTTGCCTCTCTCCATTTCTGATAGACGTTCAGTAGGGGCTCGCTATAGCCACTCCTTCGCGTCAGTTTCATCCAGATCTGTCGTGATCGACGGACGAGTCGCCCTGCCATCGTGATCACCGTCTGAATAATCGTCTTGATGCGGCGGCGTTTCACTTTGTGGTGCAACGGATGTCTCGGATCGCTTAATAGATCTTGTCCAATCAGACGAAGAAGATTGTAAACGAAGGCTCCCATGACCAACACGAGCGCATTCGTTTTCATCTTCCCAGATGGAAGCCGCTCTAAATCTAAGTCGCTCTTCAGTTCGCTATGAAACTGTTCGCATGTCGCATGGTCATGATACAACGCGAGCACATCGCTCATTCGAACATGCTCGTATCCTTTGAGCCGCACCCAATAGCTTTCCACTTCATAATCAGGAACGAGCATCAGCTGTCCATTGCGTTCCATCGTCCGTTCCGTCACTTGGGTGACTTGAACGTACGTATACGTGTTTCCATCGATCGCTGCCTTCTGTGGAAGGCATAGCTCATAGGTTTGTACTCCTTCGCTTTGTCCATCATCGACACGTTTGCCCTTTTGCGAAGCGATCTGGAACCAAAGCGCTTTCGATTCTCGGCGTAAGTTTCGCTTGATGACAAAGTCCACGTCTTCCTTTAGGCATACGTGCACATTCGCTTCTGCATCGTTTCCTGCATCCATGCGAACAAGCAGACGAGATGAAGTCAGTTGACGAGCTCGACGGATAGCGGTGACTAAAAACGAGGGCATGTTGTCTTGCACATGTTGTTTCCCTGGACGCAACTCGGCATGAACGAGATACCCTTCCTTCCCTGCATACGCAAACAACGGTGTAAAACCGTCAAATCCTTTATACGTTCGACTGACTCCTTCTTTTTTCGTATCGGAGTTGTCAAATGGGGAACCATCTATATCAAGGGGAAGCCATGTCGTCTTT
Organism: Aeribacillus sp. FSL W8-0870; assembly: GCF_037963755.1. Classification (NCBI taxonomy): domain Bacteria; kingdom Bacillati; phylum Bacillota; class Bacilli; order Caryophanales; family Bacillaceae; genus Aeribacillus; species Aeribacillus sp. FSL W8-0870. The sequence continues at coordinate 2,033,158 of NZ_CP150165.1, read as the reverse complement.
CCTTTGGTCCAACAAGGGGACAAAGTGGCATGTCGTTGAATCAACAGACGTATGGACTCCTCCCAAAGAATCGTTTCGGTCATCGGAAGACAAGCGAGCTGATCGAGTCGTTGTCGCAAGGTTGGAGAGGAAGGCACGTGCTGAATCCCCATCGATGCCGAAAAGATATCGTCCTGACGATACGCTTCGATATGATCGAAATCCGTTTTTCCTGTGGCAAGCAAGCCAATCATCGAGCGAATGACATCGCTATGGGAAATGTGCACTTCTCGACGAACCGTTGGAAGCCGAAGTGCGTTTACCCGTTTATCCAGTTTCGTTCGATGGAGTAAGTAGCCAACGAGAGCAAGCCCAGCACTTGGGGTAATCGCTTCATCTGTCAATACAAACCGAATCGGGAAATCTTTCATCACATCACCTACTTGATGAAGAATCGTCAACGTCGTTTTCCCTTATCGTATCAACGGTTTGCGACCATTGTAAAGATGTTTTGTCACGGATTCAGGTAAGATCTAAATTTTCCAAAAAATTAGGCTGGTTTGGTTCAAAAATGTTCATGCGTCGAACAGCAAACGTTAAAATTTCCGCACCTGACACTTCCACTGCTTGCTTTTGTACTTCCAAGTCTGGATATTTTCCTGTTCCTAGCAACAATCTTGATTGAAATTCATATGGCCCGATTTTTAACATATCAACCGCCTCCTACAAAATGAACGATTTCTACTTTATCGCCGTTGCATAACACCGCTGTTTCATATTGCTGTTTTGGGATAATCGTTAAATTTACTTCGACAATCGCAATTTTATTGTTTAACTGAAAATGGGCAAGCAAATCGCTAACCGTTTTCACTTCATCTGGAACATGAATCGATTCGCCGTTAATAATGAGTTCCATCACTTTCCCACCTTTGCTTGATGTCTTGTAAGTGAAAATGGAGCAAGGTCGACCTCGCTTCCTTTTCCTTCAATGAGATCGGCTAACAATACGCCGGTAATCGGACTTAACAAAATTCCGTTTCGGTAATGACCTGTCGCGATCCATACATTCGGATAGCACGGATGCTCCCCTATGTATGGCAAGCCATCGCTCGTTTGCGGGCGGATGCCGCTCCACGCTTTTTCCCATTCCGCATTTTTCATTTCTGGAAGAAGATGATGCGCACGTTCAAGCAAATTCATGATTCCATGAATCGATACTTTTCGGTCAAATGTGTGCGGTGTCGAAGTTGCCCCTATCAACAGGCGATTTCCTCGTTTTGGAACGATATAACAACCGTTTTTCGCAAATACGGTCGCTTGAATTAACGGTTTTTCTGTTTTTACAAGAAGACATTCCCCTTTGACTGGATACATCGGCAGCGATATGCCCGTTTTGGCAAGAACACGCGAAGACCATGCTCCTGCCGCAATAACCACAACATCGGCTGCGATCGTTCCATGATTGGTGTGAATCATGTATGAATAATCTGCTCGTTGTAAATCGATGACTTCCGTATACTCATGCCACTTTGCTCCATAGACAATCGAGGCATTCGCAAAAGCGATAGCGAAATCAGAAACGCTCACTTGTCCGTCTGATGGGATGTACATCGCGCCCGCTAAATCACGGGAAACATTCGGCTCTATTTCCGCTGCCTCATCCACCGACAGCCATCGTACTGGATAATCGGTATGCTGCCAAAATTCGTAATGACGGCGAAGGGCGGCTGCTTCTTCCTCCGTTACTGCCACTTTCAACATGCCTTTCTGTACAAGCCCAATGTCGATTCCGGTGAGTTCCTTTAATTCCTCCGCAAGCTTAGGAGTCATGCCCCTGCTTTTGATCGCGAGAGGAATAAGCGGACTTTCTTCGAAAAATTCAGATTGCGCCCCAAGCATTCCTGCCGCCGCGCTTGACGATTGGCTCGCAATCCGCCCTTTTTCGAGCACACCGACGCGAAAATGACGTTTCGCCAACTGAAAAGCAATAGAAGCGCCAATAATTCCGCCGCCAACGATCACAACGTCATAATGATAACGTTCCATTTAAATCCCCTCTTCTCTTTTTCCTAACGATTTCCTCCACATTCATACCATTTTCTTCACAATTTTTGCGAGTTTCTTTGCTTCGCTAACAGGATCGTCGGCAAAAAATACCGCTGACATGACGGCAATCCCTTGCGCACCAGCTTTCAGTACTTGTTCTGCATTATTGGAATGGATGCCGCCAATCGCGATAACAGGAATATTCACGTGATTGACGACACTTCGCAATGATTCTATTCCGCGCGGCGGTACCCCTACTTTGCTTCCAGTAGCAAAAACGTGGCCGTATATACAATAATCAGCACCGCTTTCTTCCGCTTCCATCGCTTCCGCGATCGAATGAACCGAACAACCGATAGACAACGAAGGAAAATGATGTTTTACTTTCCGCACAGACAAACTATGGTGCGCAAGCTGGACTCCTTTTACTCCAAAAACCACCGCCACATCAGATAAGCTGCGCTCCATATTGCTTTGCAATATGTCTAGCGACGATTCCCGTTAAGAATCGTATGAAGCCACTTACGCATAATGGTGGAGCATTATTTACATTATTTTATCGATCATTTTGGATATATCGGCATTATTGTAGTCGTTCATAATGATTTGCCGCATTTGTGCTTCATTGGTTGCAGGTGCTGGTTGGTGTTCCAAACTACGAGAAATATGTAGAACATATGAAAACACATCATCCAGGAGAGCCGATAAAATCAAGAAAAGAGTTTTTCTGCGAAGTGCAGGAAGCGCGCTATAACGGCAAAGGCGGAAAAGTATCACGCTGTTGCTGACATAAAAAGGGGAAACTATTCCCCTTTTTTCCTTTTTCGTATTTATTTCAAGTTAAATGAGGACGAGCTTTTTCGTTTGTGTTTTCCTGTTCATTCACTGTTTTGTCATAAGAAAAATAACTTTCTTTTTGTTTTATAAGGGGGAATAAATATATGCGTATACTTGTAGTCGGTGCAGGCGCGGTTGGCGGTTATTTCGGCGGAAGATTGCTCGAAAAAGGAGTGGACGTGACATTTCTTGTTCGCAAGCGAAGAAAAAAGCAGCTGCAAGAGAAGGGACTAGTGATTCATAGCGTTCACGGCGATGCGGTGCTGTCTCCGAAGCTGCTTGTAACGGGTGAGCAAGCCGAGCCGTTTGATGTCGTCATTTTTTCCAACAAAGCATACCATTTGCCGGAAGCGATTCGCGATGTGAAACCGTATGTTGGAGAAAAAACGATGATTTTACCGCTGTTAAACGGCATGGCGCATATGGAAATACTTTGGAATGAGTTTGGAAAGGAAAACGTGTTAGGAGGGCTTTGTTTTATTGAAACAACGCTGAATGAGCATGGAGAAATCGCGCAAACAAGCGCTTCCCATGATGTTCGATTTGGGGAATGGTCCGGGGAGCGGACGGAGCGCGTTCTTGCGTTGGAACAATTATTTTCCGGCTGCAACGCCCGTTTTCGTTTAAGCGAGCATATTGCGACAGATATGTGGAATAAATATTTATTTATCGCGACAATGTCAGGGGTGACGACGCTGTTTCGAGCGCCGATTGGACCAATTCGTTCTGGAAAGTACGGACAAGAAATTATTTTCGGATTGCTAAAAGAGATTGCGGCCGTGATGCGGGCTCATGGAGCACCAATTGCCGCGATGATATCGAAGAAAAACAACTGGCGCAATTAAACCGAATAGAAGCGACGATGAAATCATCGATGCAGCGGGATATGGAAAAAGGACAACTCATTGAAGCGGATCATTTGCAAGGATATTTGCTTTCATTGGCGGAACAATACGAAATCGAAACGCCACTGTTAAAATTGGCGTACCATAATTTAAAAATTTACGAGGCGAATCGCTCCAAAACAGAGTAAGAATAGAAAAAGCGCAGCTTTCTATGTATACAAAAGAAGGCTGCCTTCTTTTTTGCAAAAAAGATTGTATATTGGCATCATGTAGTGTACAGTTAATAGTGAAAACGTATGCACAAAAAGAGGAGGATACAGCCGTGAAGAAAGCTTGGTGGAAAGAAGGAGTCGCGTATCAAATTTATCCGAGAAGCTTCATGGATTCAAATGGCGATGGAATTGGAGATCTTCGCGGAATTATCGAGAAGCTTGACTATTTAAAAGACCTTGGAATCGATATCATATGGATTTGTCCAATTTACAAGTCGCCAAATGCCGATAACGGATATGATATTAGCGATTATCATGCGATTATGGAAGAATTCGGGACAATGGAAGACTTTGATTTATTGCTCGAGGAAATTCACCGGCGCGGCATGAAAGTGATTTTAGATTTAGTCATTAACCATACAAGCGATGAACACCCATGGTTTATTGAATCGCGTTCATCAAGGGATAATCCGAAACGGGATTGGTACATTTGGCGTGATGGAAAAAATGGCAAAGAGCCGAACAACTGGGAAAGCATCTTTGGTGGATCGGCGTGGGAGTACGATCCGAAAACTGATCAATATTACTTGCACATATTTGATGTAAAGCAGCCGGATTTAAACTGGGAAAACGAAGAAGTGCGCCAAGCGTTGTATAAAATGATTAATTGGTGGCTGGATAAAGGAATTGATGGATTTCGAGTGGATGCCATTTCACATATTAAGAAAAAGCCGGGATTGCCGGATTTGCCGAATCCGAAAGGGCTAGATTATGTTCCGTCTTTTGCTGGCCATATGAACCAAGAGGGAATTATGGATTATTTAAGAGAGCTCAAAATGCAAACGTTTGCACGCTATGATATTATGACGGTTGGAGAAGCGAATGGCGTTACCGTCGAGGACGCGGAAGAATGGGTCGGTGAGGAAAACAGTATTTTCAATATGATCTTCCAGTTTGAACATTTAGGGTTATGGCAAAAAGGAACGAATGGCGGAGTGGATGTGCGCCAATTAAAGCGTACGTTGACAAAATGGCAAAAAGGGCTGGAAAACCGCGGCTGGAACGCATTGTTTTTAGAAAACCACGATCAGCCTCGTTCTGTCTCGACATGGGGAAATGATAAGGAGTACCTTACCGAAAGTGCGAAGGCGCTTGGTGCGATGTACTTTTTGATGCAAGGAACACCGTTTATTTATCAAGGACAGGAGATTGGGATGACGAACGTCCAATTTTCGAATATTGAAGACTACAATGATGTTGCTATTAAAAGAATGTATCAAATCGAACGGGAAAAGGGTCGCTCCCATGAAGAAATTATGAAAGTGATTTGGAAAACAGGGCGCGACAATTCGCGAACCCCAATGCAATGGTCCGACGCGCCAAACGCGGGGTTTACGACGGGAACGCCATGGATGAAAGTGAACGAAAACTATAAGACCATTAACGTCGAGGCGCAATTGCGCGACCCGAACTCCGTCCTTCAGTTTTACAAAAAAATGATTCGGCTTCGCAAGGAGAACGAAGTGTTTATTTATGGAACGTACGATTTGATTTTAGAAAAGCATCCGACGATTTATGCGTACACAAGAACGCTTGGAAACGAAAAAGCGGTGGTTATTGTCAATTTAAGCGATAAACCAGCGCTGTATCGATATGATGGCATTCGATTAAGCTCAGAAAATTTGGTGCTGCAAAACTATGATGTAAAACCGCATAAAAACGCAACACGCTTTAAGCTGAAACCGTATGAAGCACGCGTATATTTGCTGAAATAGACAAAAGCTGCCGTTCATTTCTCGGCAGCTTTATTTTGCTTCGGTGAGGAGAGATGGCTTTAGGCTGCCCGTCAGCGTCAAATCCCTCAAGAACCTTAATCTCGGCAATCTCAGGAACATACTTTTTGACTGGATCGTCGAGACTGACTTTTCCTTCCTCGACCAATTGCATCAATACTGTGCCGGTGATGGCTTTAGTGGTCGAGAAAAGAGCAAACACTGTGTCGGTGGTCATCGGCGTTTCCTTTCCGAGTTCGCGCACCCCGGCTGCACCTTCGTAGATGTTGCCCTCGCGATCAGTTATCATTGCAACCACTCCTGGTACGCCTCCAGCCCTGCCTACAGCTTTATCCAAAACTTTGTCAAGAACATCCTTGAGAGCATTCTTGATTGCTTGCCTCGTCATATTTTCGTCATCCCCCTCATAAGCTCTATTAACTTCCGTTCACTACAACGATATGCGTGGCATTTCTCTCCTTTTTTCCTTGTTTTTCTGATTATAGTGTAATCAAAGGAATGGCTTCTTTCACCGGCAAATCGGGGGAGCTGTACATACGAAAGTAGCCGAAGCCTCAAAATACAACTAAAGTCTGAGATGTTTTACAGCATAAAGAGCCGCTTGGGTGCGATCCGCAAGATTTAACTTAGCCAGTATATTGGATACATGCGTTTTGACCGTTTTTTCTGTAATCATTAATGCTGCGGCAATCTCTTTATTGCTTTTTCCTTTCGCAATTTCCGCAAGCACTTCTTTTTCCCTCTTCGTCAATACTTCAATAAGTTGTTCCTTACGATCCCCTCCCTTTGACACATGAGTCATTAAATGCGTGGTGACTTTCGGGTGAAGCTGATTTTCGCCTCGGTACACAGATATAATCACTTGTACTAACTGATCTGGTTCTACATCCTTCAATTGATACCCCGACGCGCCGGCACGAATGGCTGGAATAACATGATCCACATCAGAAAAGCTTGTTAAAATGAGAATTTTCGTATGAGGAGACAGCTCCTTTATTTTTTTCGTGGCTTCCACGCCATCCATAACCGGCATGACCAAATTCATTAACACGACATCTGGTTGCAGTTCTTTCACCCGTTCCACCGCTTCTTTTCCATTGGACGCTTCACCGACTACGTTAATTTCTTTTTGCGTGTTGAGGAAAAATGCTAATCCTCGCCGAACAACATGATGATCATCCACAATAAGTACATTGATCCCCATTATCCTCTCCCCTTTTTCAACGGAATGATGACATCAATCGCCGTTCCTTCTCCTGCGGCACTTTTAATATGAATTTCTCCATTTAACGATGCGACCCTCTCTTTCATACTATTTAAGCCGAGAGAAAAGTCCGTCAAGGAGAATGGCATGGCTCTGAAGCCTCTCTTTCATACTATTTAAGCCGAGAGAAAAAGGATGTCCATCCGTCTTGGAAAATCCGCATCCCTCATCATGTATTTTCATATGGACATAGTGCTTTTGGACGTGGATCGCCATATCAACCTCAGACACTCCCGCGTGTTTTTTGCAGTTATTCAATGCTTCTTGTCCCACGCGCCATAAACACTCTTCGACTTCATTAGATAAATCGATCAGTCCGTTAATATCCACGGTTACTTTTAACCCGAGCATATCTCCGTAATGCTGAAAGGCGTTGGCTAGCCCATGTTCTAACCCGTGCGGACGAAGCTGCCAAATAAGCGCCCGCATTTCCTGAAGGGCTTCTTGCGCTAATTGCTGAATGTAGGCGAACGTATCTTTTATTGTTTCGCCTTGAGTCATTTCTTTTGCGCCGCGGGCCGTCAACTGCAGCGAAAATAATAATTGGCTCACCGAATCGTGCAAATCTCGCGCTAAGCGGTTGCGTTCTGCTATTAACGCGAGATTTTGTTCATTTTCGGCGAGCTTGATTCGCTTTATTGCTGTCCCGATTTGATAAGCAACCGCTTCTAATAATGCCAGTTCCTCATTTGTAAAGCTCGTTTTATGCGGAGCAGCTACATTGAGCACTCCAAATTTCTCATCCCCTGCACGAAGAGGAATGCTCGCGTGGTGGGTAACGCCATTGGTATCTCCCCATTGCTCTTCGATTGCCTTTTCAAGCCGCTTGCATTCAATGACATTCGCTGCCCGCTGCAGCCGCCCATCTCTGTACCGTTCCAAACACCAACAGCCTCCTTCGCACATCGGCTTCTTATTTTCCCATGTCAGTGCAGGAGGTAATTGATAGTCAGCAATAAGAGAGTATCCTTCTTTTGGATGAACAAAAAAAATCCAGCCGCATTGCAGTTTCATCACTTGTATTAATTCCTTTAATACCGTCTGCAGCATTTCCTTTAAATCATTGCACTCATTCAATGTTTCGGCAATGGATTTTAATGTAAGCAATTCTTGAATATCCTGCTTGTCCTTGCTCATTTTTCTTCCCCCTTCGCTCCAATCGTATAATCGAGTAGGAGGGGGTGACTAACCCCCGACCTCTCACACCACCGTACGTACCGTTCGGTATACGGCGGTTCAATTAAGTATGACGTAGTGCTTGATATCTTTCGAATAGACTTCTTAACCCTCGACGCTTCCAATAGGAGTTGTCGAGGGTTTTGTGTAGAATGGGACTGCAGGCAATCCGCCAATATTTCTTGCGTGTATTGCCCCATTCGAATGCTTTATGGCTTGGAACTTCTAATCCTCTGAGTTTCCGAATTCTTGTTTTCGGGGTTTTCCATTCTTTCCACAAACACATCCGAAGCCTTCGTCTAATCCATTCATCAAATTCTTTGAACTTACTTGGTGTTTCTGCCAAGGCAAAATATCCGCACCATCCCATTAAATACTTATTCAGTTTCTCAATCCTTTTCTCCATTGGATACGGTTTCGACCTTGATGTAATTTCACGAATCTTGTTCTTCAAACGTTTCACACTTTCGTTCGCAATCCGTACCTTTGGAGTCTTATTGAGTGTGAAGCTGAAACCGAGAAACTTCCGTTTCCAAGGACGGTCTACCGCCGATTTCTCTTTATTTACCTTGAGCTTTAACTCCTTCTCTATAAAGTTCGTAATGGAGTTCATGACACGAATTCCTGCTTTCTTTGTTTTCACATAGATGTTACAGTCATCCGCATACCGAACAAACTTATGTCCACGTTTCTCAAGCTCTTTATCCAATTCATGAAGCATGATGTTTGATAAAAGTGGACTAAGCGGGCCGCCTTGAGGCGTTCCCATGTCCGTTTCCATTACCACTCCATTGATCATCACGCCTGATTGAAGATACCGGCGAATTACCTTCAGTAGAATTCGATCTTTGATCGTTTTCGCCAAGATCCCCATCAGTTTGTCGTGATTCACCTTGTCAAAGAATTTCTCTAGGTCTATATCGACTACCCAACGATATCCTTCTTTGATATAACCCTTTGCTTCCCTAACCGCATCATGTCCCCTTCTACCTGGTCGGAAACCATAGCTATGGTTCGAGAAGGTCGGATCAAAGATTTTCGTCAACACTTGGGCAATCGCTTGTTGGATGAAACGATCCGTCACGGTAGGGATCCCTAGAAGTCTTACTCCACCGTTCGGTTTCGGGATTTCGACTCGACGGACGGGTAAGGGCTTGTAGGTTCCTTCTCTCAACGACTGTCGAATGGAGTCCCAATTTTCGTAGAGGTGTCTTCGTAGGTCTTTTACGGACATGCCATCTACTCCGTGACCTCCTTTATTCTGTTCGACTCGTTTCAGTGCCGCCAGGAGATTTTCCCGTGACAAAATCATTTCCATCAACATTGATATCCTCTCCACGTGAACGAATTCTTCTATTTGTGCCATCTTCTGCTCCACCCTCTTGAAGTCCCCCGTGGGATTCACCACTTCCTCCTTCAAGTAAGTCCTATCGGATTGTCTGCTTCCACACAGAAGGTGAACGCCTAGCGATTCGTTCTCCTTAATTGTTCAGTCCTTCCTCTTTCGTCTCGAGCTCGAAAAGAGTACTATGACTTCTGCTGACTTCTGACTGTTCAGTTATCTATCACTAGATAGGTTACCAAGGTTACTTGGCGTGCCAGCCAGACCTCCCCGGGTAAGTACATGCACTTTCACACCATCTATCCGCCTCATTTACTCGATATGACCTTCGACAGAAAGAGCTTTGTTTTGTTTCGCAAACTCACTCAATCATACCTAGCCTTATATGAGGTTCGTGTTCCTCGGACCGGTGTTTTGCCTCCAGCTTCCTTCAGATTCCGCGTCACCACGGACACCCTTGCTCTTGGCTAACCTCTACTTCTGTCTTCGGGGTTCGGGACTTACACCCTATAGTTCATGTACATGCCGGGCGCACGAAAAAAAGACAACGCCGCCATCGGCATTGTCTTTTTTGTCTTATGCAATAGGATATTGTTGAATGAGCGGATGAAGAATAATCTCATCAATAAGCATATGCTTTGGAGCGCTTGCCATATACACGACCGCTTTTGCGACATCTTCGGCTTTCAGCCAATCGCGTTTTTCCGGAACGCCTTGAATCGAATTAGCAAAGTACGTATCAACCATTCCCGGGTTAATCGTGCCAACGCGAATGCCGTACTTTCTTACTTCCTGCGCAAGCGAACCGGAAAATCCTTGAACGGCGTATTTGGTCGCGGTGTATGCCGCCCCGTTCGGAATCGTGTAGCGGCCGACATCGGAAGAAATGGTAATAATTGTTCCCGATTTTCATTCTTTCATATGCGGAAGCACGGCTTTTACCCCAATAAACACACCTTGAACATTGACGGCAAAGATGCGCTCCCATTCTTCCACGGTCGTCTCTTCCACTTCTTTAAAAAATCCGATTCCTGCATTGTTGACGAGAATATCGATTTGTCCAAACTCTTCTAATACTTCTGTGACCATCTTTTGCATCTGCTGTTCATTGGCAACGTCCACTTGGAACGCCTTCACATAAGAGAATCCTTTTTCTTTCAGCTCTTTTTCCGTTTCATAAACCCCTTCAGAACTTCCCGCCAGCGCCAATTTTGCTCCTTGCTCCGCTAATTGAAATGCAACGGCTTTTCCGATTCCTCGAGAAGCCCCTGTAACAATCGCTACTTGATTTGTTAACATATAGCATGATCCTTTCTGTATGCGTTCGTTTATTTACGGTTAAGATAACGAAGCAGTGCGAAGAAAGTCATGAACTCGTTTCATCACTACATTGGAAAGTTGCTGCAGCTTTGCTTCACTGTCGGCCAATGACTGTCCCTTCACACCGAAATACACTTTGATTTTCGGCTCCGTTCCCGAAGGACGCAAGCAAAACCATGAATCGTCCTCCAATATATACTTTAATACGTTGGAAGTTGGAAGGGTAATCACTGTTTTTTCGCCCGTCAACGTATGGATCCGTTCTTTCGTTTTATAATCTTCGATCACGGTTACTTTTTTTCCTGCTGCTTCTGTCGGAGGCTCATTGCGGAACGATGTTAAAATCGCTTGAATCGTTTCTGCTCCTTCTTTTCCTTTTAACGTTAATGACTGCTGTCCTTCCCGGTAATAGCCGTATTGGTCAAACAATTGTATTAATCCTTCATACAAAGACATCCCTTGTTTTTTGTAAAATGCGCATACCTCCGCAGCCAATACCGCTGCTTGCACCGCATCTTTGTCGCGGGCAAAATCACCGATTAAATAGCCGTAGCTTTCCTCATAGCCAAATTGGAACGTATATTGCCCCGTTTGTTCATATTCTTTGATTTTTTCGCCGATAAATTTAAATCCTGTTAATGTATCCACCGTATCTAAGCCGAAAGATTGCGCAATCGCGCGGCCAAACTCGGAGGTTACAATCGTTTTTAGCACCACGCCATTTTGCAGCAATATCCCTTTTTCTTTCTTTTGGGATAGCAGGTAATGAAGCAATAAGCCTCCTGTTTGATTTCCGGTCAATACAACATAGTCGCCTTTTTCATTTTTTACGGCAATCCCTAATCGGTCGGCGTCAGGGTCTGTCGCAATTAACAAGTCAGCATTGACTTTTTTGCCGTACTCTATCGCTAACGCAAATGCCGCATGCTCCTCTGGGTTTGGCGATGCAACTGTGGAAAAGTTCGGATCTGGCTGCTCTTGTTCCTTAACAACAAATACATTTCGGTATCCAAGTTCCTTTAACGCGCGGCGAATCGGTTTGTTTGATGTGCCGTGAAGCGGTGTAAAAACGATGTGAATATCGACTTCTTCCGCAAGCTTCGGTTGAAGGGAGACCGTTTTTACAGCGTCAATATAAGCATTGTCCACTTCTTCGCCGATGATTTGAATGAGCCCTTTTTCTTTTAAAATTGCTTCGTCCTCAACATGGATATCAAGTTCATTTTCCACTTCATTGACGTATCGAATCACCGCATCTGCCGTGTCTGGAGGAAGCTGCCCCCCATCTTATCCATATACTTTATATCCATTATATTCTGGCGGATTATGGCTTGCGGTGATGACGATGCCGGAAAATGCTTGCAAATAACGAACAGCAAACGAAAGCTCCGGCGTTGGTCTCAGCTCATCAAATACATATGTTTGAATGCCGTGAGTAGCCAATGTTTTCGCTGCTTCCATCGCAAATTCCCGAGACTTATGCCGCGAATCATAGGCAATGACAACACCGCGTTTTTTTGCTTCTTCGCCAAAGGACTCTATGTATCGCGCCAAACCTTCTGATGCTTTCCGAATCGTGTATATGTTCATCCGGTTTGTCCCCGGACCAATTTCTCCCCGCATGCCGCCTGTGCCAAATTCTAAGTTTTTATAAAAACAATCTTCCAGCCATTTCAGGTCGTCTTGACGCTCTGTTAATAAACGCTTTAATTCTTTGTCTAATGACTTATGTGCTAACCATTGTTCATATTTATTTTTCCAATCCAACGGACATCCCTCCCTTTCTTTATATATTCGTTATCATCATACAATATCCTTCATAAATCGAGTAGGAGGGAGCGATTAACTCCCGTCCTCTCACACCACCGTACGTACGGTTCCGTATACGGCGGTTCAATTAAGATAATTGACGCAAGTCTTTATAACTTCCGTGAATAGCTGTTCTCTTTATGCCAGTGGTCACTCCACCCTCCAAGAGATCTCCCACGGGATTCACCGCTTCCTCCCTCAAGTGAGGTACTACGTTTTCTGTGTTCATCATGACTCACTGAATGCCAAGGGCTATTCTCTCTTAATTGTTCGGTCCTTCTTAGTTGTTCTAGACCAACTAATACTATGACCTCTGCTGACTTCTGACTGTTCAGCTATCTATCACTAGATAGGTTACCAAGGTTACTTGGCGTGCCAGCCAGACCTCCCCGGGTAAGAGTGTAATCTTTCCTTCCATCCATCTGCTTCATTTACTCTGTATCACCTTCGGCAGAAAGGGCTTTGTTTTGTCTTGCAAACTCACCCAGTGATACCTAGCCTCATATGAAGTTCGTGTTCCTCAGACCGGAAGTTTGCCGCTCGCTTCCTTCAGATTCCGCGTCACCACGGACACCCTTGCGTTAAGCTAACTGCTACTTCTGCCTTCGCAGCTCGGGACTTTCACCCTATAGATTACACCCATGCCGGGCGCACAAGAAAAAGGATGTCTCATAAGTCAGAGACATCCTTCATTTTTTTATCCTTGTGGTTGCGACGGCTCAGAAATGTTTGTCAATGCTTGTCCCGCCGCTTGATCGGACGCGCTGTTTGTCGCGATATCGCCTAAAGCGACAATTCCTTGAATTTGGTTATTTTCGACAATTGGCAAACGACGAATTTGATGTTGCGCCATCACACTTGCCGCCTCTTGAACGCTCATATTAGGCGTACCAGTGACCACGCGATTCGTCATTATTTCCGATACAGGAGTGGAAGCTGGATCTTTTCCTTGCGCCGATGTACGAAGTGTAATATCACGGTCCGTGATCATTCCTTTTACTTGACCGTTTTCCACTACTGGAAGAGCCCCAATATTTTTTTGGCTCATGATTTGCGCAGCTTCTTGAACTGTTTGGTTAGGAGAAACTGTCGCTACATTTTTCGTCATAACGTCTTGAACTTTGTTGTTATTATTCATGTGATCCTCCCCTTTCACCGATTATTATGGGCGGATTGGCGGGAGGATATAGGTAGAAAATAATGTTTGTATCGCTTAGTATTGGCACCGGAAAAAGCAAATGTTTCATGACAAACGGATTTTATATACGCGCGCCTCCCATGGACGCAAGCGAATTTCTTTCAGTTCTTCCGTTTCATCAACATCGTAATTGCTGATAAACAGTTCTTTTGTTTTGTAGGTGATATCATCCGGAAGCCGGAAAACAGGAGTTTTTTCAGAAAAATTAGTAATAACAATCAGCTTTTCATTTCCCAATGTGCGTGTGTATGCGTAAATATACGGATCGTCTTCCAAAATTAAGTCATATGTTCCATAGACAATAATGTCATGCTGCTTGCGAAGTTGAATTAATTTTTTATAATAATGAAACACCGAATTTGGATCCGCTAAAGCCTCTTTTACGTTGATTTCCTTATAATTTGGATTTACTGGAATCCATGGCGTCCCCGTTGTAAATCCTGCGTTTTCGCTGTCATCCCACTGCATCGGTGTGCGCGCGTTGTCACGCCCTTTATAATAAATTTTCTCCATCACTTTTTGCGGATCTTCACCATATTCTTCCACACGTTCTTTATACATGTTCAATGTTTCAATATCGCGGTAGTATTCAATCGACGGGAAGCGCACATTGGTCATTCCGATCTCTTCACCTTGGTAAATATACGGTGTTCCTTGCATCATATGGAGAAATGTTGCAAGCATTTTCGCCGATTCCACACGATACTTTCCATCATCGCCAAAGCGAGAAACAGCGCGTGGCTGATCATGATTGTTTAAGTAAAGACTGTTCCATCCTTTTCCTTCTAGCTCTTTTTGCCATTTTGTCATCGTTTTTTTCAAATCGGCCAACGACCATGGACGAATATCCCATTTTCCTCCAGGTCCGGAATCTAAACCAACATGCTCGAATTGAAACACCATGTTCAACTCATGACGCGATGGGTCGGTATATAAAATTCCCTCTTTTGGTGTGACTCCCGGCGTTTCTCCGACCGTCATAATGTCGTATTTTGACAATACTTCGCGGTTCATCTCTTGCAAAAACTCATGAACGCGCGGACCGTTCATAAAATACTTGCTTCCCGAAGCGTATTTCTTCCCTTCCTGCGGTTTTCCGTCCGGTAATTCTGGCACTTTCGAAATCATGTTGATGACATCCATTCGGAAGCCGTCGACGCCTTTATCAAGCCAAAACTTCATTATGTCATACACTTCGCGGCGCACTTTTGGATTTTCCCAGTTTAAATCTGGTTGTTTTTTTGAAAAAAGATGCAAATAATATTCTTCCGTCGTTTCGTCATATTCCCACGCTGAACCGCTAAAAATTGACTCCCAATTGTTCGGTTCCTTTCCATCTTTTCCAGGCCGCCATATATAGTAGTCGCGATACGGATTGTCCTTTGACTTTCTTGATTCGATAAACCACGGATGCTCATCTGATGTATGATTGACGACTAAATCCATCACTAGCTTAATCCCGCGTTTGTGCATTTCCTCAAGCATTTCTTCCCAATCTTCCATCGTACCAAATTCATCCATAATCTCCCGATAATCGCTTATATCATATCCGTTGTCATCATTTGGCGATTTATATACCGGAGATAGCCATACCACATCCACGCCAAGTTCTTTTAAATAATCAAGTTTCGCGATAATGCCGCGGATATCGCCAATGCCATCCCCGTTGGAATCGTAAAAACTGCGCGGATAAATTTGATACACAACCGCCTCTTTCCACCATGCTCGTTCCAAATTTCTCACCTCTATGTCCAGTTGTACACAAGCATTGTACTATAAAATAAAAATAGCGGCTTATATATTTATTAAAATTTTACATTCTCCCTTTTGGTACCGTCAAGAATTTTGTGTAATGCAAGATGGATAGGGTATCTCTGAAATGGATTTGGAATGGATAGGGAACCGATTTCCTCCCCAGGGCTTGTCTAAAAAGTCCATAAAAACAGAGCGAATGGAGAAAACAATGAGTTTTTCCATTCGCTCTGTTTCCTTATTTTTGAAATTGGTTTGGGAATTTGCGGCCCATTTCAGTATGTTGTGGGCCATTGCCACAATCCCGAATTCTGTTCGGACTTTATGAAGCCCCCGTAACAGAAATCGAGTGAAACGCAAATTGCCCTTGATGTTACCGAACACACTTTCGACATCCACTTTACGCTTCGCATAAAGAGCTGCCTTTTGTTCGTCACCAAGAGCTGCTTTGGCTTTCGCTTTCATTTCTTCATAAATCGTGTTCCAATATACTCGACGATTTCCTTTGGCTTTCGTACACCCATTCTTCAACGGGCAATCCGTACAATCTTCACACTCGTACACTTTCAAATCTTGTATGTATCCAGATGCATTTTTTCTTTTTTGATAATACTTGAATACGACTTTCCGATTGTTCGGACAGATAAAGCAATCGTCTTCTTCGATGTATTTCCAGTTTTGTACTTTTGATAAATCCTTTTTAAACTTTTTACTTTGTTCCTTCAAATAGGTTTGGTATGGGGCTAATAATTCAAAACGAGGTTCTTTTTCTTCGCCAATCGCATATAAATAGTTTTCTTCACTCGCATATCCTGCATCGGCAATGACATACTTGAGTTTCTTTTCCTTCGGCATCGATTCCAATAACTTTTCCATAAATGGTTGGAAACAGCGAGTATCTCCTGGATTTTGATAAATTTCAAATCCCACGATAAATTGATGTTGTGTGGCGAGTTGAACATTATAACCCGCCTTGAGTTGGCCGTTTTTCATATGGTCCTCTTTCATTCGCATAAAAGTGGCCTCATGGTCGGTTTTCGAGTAGCTATTTCGTTCACCTAGAATCTGTTTTTGTACTTTGTATTTTCGTAATCGTGGAAGATAATCCGTTTGAATCGTTTTCAGTTGTTTGGTGAGTTGGGATTTTTTAGAGCGAAGTTCTTTTTTTCTTTCTTTGTCTTCTTCCTGTTTATAATCTTTTTCCAAAGCTTCTATTCTCTCAGAAAGTTGTGCCGATGATTTTTCTAATTCTTCTTCTAATTGTTCTTCTTTTAATTCCTCCAAGGCGATTTGGTGCGCTTTGGTGTTAGTCTAAATTATGGACACACAGAATTGAGAAGTTTATAGTTAATATAATAATTCAAGGGAGTGTGGCCATAATGGCAAAGCGATTTGATAAAGAATTTAAAGAAGGAGCAGTAAAATTAGTTTTAGAAGGTGGAAAACAAATTACAGCAACGGCTAGACAACTAGATATTTCACCAAAAACCTTACATAGATGGGTGAGTGATTATAAAAAGGATCCAGTAAATAGTTTTGTTGGGAGTGGCAACTTAAAACCTGAGGATGCAGCTATGCGTGAATTAAATAAGCGTATAAAGGATTTGGAGGAAGAGAACGCAATCTTAAAAAAGGCTATGGGCATCTTCGCCAAAAACCAGAAGTAATATATGACTTCATTGAAAAACACCAACACGAGTTTCGTGTAGCGAAGATGTGCCAAGTATTAGGTGTTGCAAAAAGTGGATATTATGCTTGGAAAAAGCGTGAAAAGAGTCAACAAAAGAAACGAAAAGAAAAGCTAACAGCTAAGATTAAACGTGCACATTTAGAATCAAGAGGCCTATATGGTAGTCCTAAAATTACAAAGGTACTTAACGAACAAGGAACGAAGGTCTCACAAAAGACGGTCAGCCGTATTATGTGTGAGAACAATATTCGCTCAAAAACTATGAAAAAGTATAAAGCAACAACCAATTCGAAGCATAACTTGCCAGTTTATCCGAACTTATTAAATCAACAGTTTGAAGTAGACAAACCAGGTAAAGTGTGGGTTGGGGATATTACGTATATTTGGACTCGTGAAGGATGGCTGTATTTAGCTACGATAATGGACTTGTTTTCAAGGCGGATTATTGGTTGGTATATGAGTAAAAGAATGAACAAAGAGTTAGTAATAACAGCATTAGAACGAGCAATAAGAACTCAACCACCTAAGGAAGGGTTGGTCCATCATTCAGATCGCGGTAGCCAGTATGCATCTAAAGATTATCAAAAGTTATTACGTGAACATCATATCAAGACAAGTATGAGCAGAAAAGGAAATTGTTACGATAACGCTTGCATGGAATCGTTTCATAGCGTAATCAAGAAAGAACTTGTTTTTCTTCAAGACTATCAAACTCGTAAGCAAGCGGAACAAAGCATATTTGAATATATTGTGAGTTTTTATAATGATCAACGGATTCATTCTTCTAATAATTATATGTCTCCTATTGCGTATGAAAAACTCTATTACAGTAGGAATCAAGATATTACAACCTCTAGATAAGATTGCGAGTGAAACTCTCAATCTTATCTAGAGGCCACCAAGCGAAAGCGCGGTAGAGTTCAAAGTGAAAATCTTAATTTTTTGTGTCCATATTATTGACATAATACCACTTCTTGTAGAAACGATTGAATTTTGGCTCGTAGTTTCTGATCATATTTTTCTACGGATTTTCGCCATACAAACGTATATTTGTTGGCATTCGCTTCTATTTTCGTACCATCCACAAAAATATGGTCGAGGTCGATAAGTCCTTGTTCTACTAGTTGAAGGACAAATTGTTCAAATACAGAATCCATCATGTTTGACATACGAACACTACGAAAATCATTTATTGTGCGATGGTCAGGGGTTTGCAATCCCGCCAACCACATCATCGGAAGATTTTCTTTCACCATTTGCGCTATTTTCCGACTTGAATAAACATTTTGAGTGTACGCATATAAAATCACTTTCAATAACATTTTAGGGTGATAGGGTGCACGACCCCCACCAACATAATGAGTATACAACACTTCATCCGGAATCGATTCCACCATTTCATCCACTAAACGGGCGACATGATTTTCAGGAATATACATTTCGATATCTAAAATGCTCATGACTTGACGATTGCAATAAGGTTGGAAAACTAGTTTTTTGCGTTTCTTATTCTTTTGAACCTCTATTTTTTGAATACCCTCTAGAGTCATTTCTAATTGCGTGTTATAATTTTCTTGAATAGTCATTTGATTATTCATAAGAAATCGTCCTTTCTGTAGAATGTTTTTTGGTCAATTTCATTCTATAAAAAAGGACGATTTTTTTGTACCCTAAAAACAGAAAAAAGGGCTGAGCCCAAGGTCGATTCAATCGACTTTTCGGACAGCCCCTGGGGAAAGGGAGAATCCCCTTATTTTGTTTATTTTCGTTTACAATATATGGTTAATTGTAACGTTCTTCAAACATTCGCTGGAGGACTTCCTGCGCTTCGGCAAATCCTCGCAACTTTCGCCCCGCCCATTTCTCATTAAAGTCTTGGATCGTCAAATACACGACTTTTTCCGCGGCTTCTAAACTGCTCAAACTATTCATCGGTTTTAGACGTTTCCGAATCTCCTTGATCGTTCGTTCGATGGCATTCGTCGTGTAAATTACACTTCGAATACTGTTTGGATAATTCATAAAGGTGAGGAGGACATCCAACTCATTGGCCCAAGATTGCACTTCTCTTGGGTACTTGCTCGACCATTTCGATTCAAACTGTCGAAACATCTCCAATGCGATTTCTTTACTCGGAGATCGATAAATGAGTTTCAGATCCTCCGCCATTTCGAATTGGTCTTTTTTCCGAACACGGCTGAGGGTGTTACGGACTTTGTGAACGACACAACGCTGTACGTCAGCTTTCGGATAAACCGCCCGAAAGGCTTCCTCCAGCCCCGGAAGACCATCAAATACGCCTAAAAACACTTCCTTGACTCCTCTTTTGTAGAGCTGTTGGAGAATCTCCCGCCATCCATAGGCGCTTTCTTGTCCTCCCACGAAAAAATCGAGAATTTCGCGATATCCTTCTTCATTTACTCCTAACACCACATAAATGACTTCTTTCTCTACCGTATCGCGGCGAAGTTTCACATACAAACCGTCCAAATATAAGACGGAATAACGCTTGTGTAGTGGACGGTTGCGCCATTTTTCGATGTCTTCCTTTACGACATCGGTAATATGGCTGATCGTCGTAGGAGAATAGGTACTTCCTAGAATTCGTTCGATCCACTTGCCAATTTCCCGTGTACTCATGCCGCTTTGATACATCTTGATGATGGCTTCTTCCAGCCAGCCGGTGTGTCGTTGGTAAGGGGCAAACAGCTGCGTTTGAAATTCTCCATTTCGGTCTCTTGGGACCAAAAGCCCTTCAATCCGGCCATATTGTGTATCTAGATTTCGTTGATAGTAGCCATTTCTCATATTGGATGTGTCCGCTTGTTCGATTTCGAGGAAATTTTTAATTTCTTCCCGCATAATCAGCTCTAATTTTTCTTTCACAAACTGACGAATGGCATTTTCCAGTTGATTTGCCCAGTCGATATTCGATATACTTTTAGACATAGGTAGGGTTCTCCTTTCTCTGGAATGTTTTTCGTCCAATCAGAGAATACCCTACCTTTTTTCTTTTGGTCTAGCAAAATGCTTTACACAAAATTTTATACATCATCCTCCTTTTCGTCCAATATAATGAAAATGGCAATAAACATGAGAAATAAGGGGACTACAGTATGAATAACAATGCCAAAACATTGGAAAACGCGCTTATCGGCGCTTGGGGAATTTCATTGATCGCGACGCTTGGTAGCCTTTACTTTTCCGAAATTTTAAAATTTATCCCTTGTGATCTTTGCTGGTTTCAACGCATTTTTATGTATCCACAGGTGGTTTTGTTAGGGCTTGCGGCCATTCGGAAAGAATATGGCATCGCTCGCTATAGCCTTGCATTATCCATCATCGGTGGAGCGATTTCTCTTTACCATTATGCTCTGCAAAAAATTTCGTTTTTCCAAACCCATGCGATTTCGTGCGGCCGCGTCCCTTGCACGGGACAGTACATTAATTGGCTTGGCTTTATTACGATTCCATTTTTAGCGTTAGTTGCATTTTTTCTCATTAGTGTATTAAGCATCTTCATTATTCGTAAAGAGAAAGAAGGGAAAATAAGTTGAAAAAGCTCCTTATCTTCGGATCGATTATTGTAGCGCTGTTTGCGGCGATCTCCTTTATCACATCGTATCAGCAAAAACAAGCTGCCAAAAATAATCCTTATCATAAAGAAGAACTTGACCCTGCAACTGTTGCGCAGCTTGATGATCCAAATTATCAAAACATCATTTTGCCGAACGAATTAGAACAGAAGTTAAAAAACAAAGAAACGGTCACCGTCTATTTTTACAGCCCGACTTGTCCGCACTGTAAAAAAATAACTCCGATCGTCGTCCCTTTGGCAAAACAAATGGGCATTGACTTAAAAATGTTTAATTTGCTTGAATTTGAAGATGGATGGGATAAGTACCATATTGATGGAACACCAACCCTTGTTCATTATGAAAAAGGGAAAGAAGTAAAACGAATCGATGGCTATCATGAAAAAGCAGTTTTCCGTGACTGGTTTTCTTCGATTCAACATAGCAATAAATAAGGAGCTCGCCCTGTGATGGACGAGCTCCATCTTACATTAACCAATCGCTTTGTGAAGGCAAATACATACTGCATGGGTAATGACGCTTGCTCATAAACTGCTCGATCATAAACGGAAACGTAATACCGTACCGCCTAAGTAATTTGACGTTCCGCTCAAATAGATCACGATACCGTTCGCAATCTCCGCTTTCTCCTACATATTCGATCACAGTAATTAACGATTGAAGTGATGAAATAATTTGAAACGCTTCTTTCATCGTTCCATTGTATGTAACGTATTCCCTTGGTAATGAAAGGATTTTCGAATTTTCAAACTTATTAATTTGTTCATCATCAAAATAATACGGAAAAATGTTTGTGTAAAAATAATTGACTAAATAATTCATATATTCCTCTTGTTCTTTCGTGGCTGCATAAACCATTTTCATGTTCTTACCACCTTTTCGCACTTGCATAACATACTATAAAACGCTACTATGAGTGTATCATATCTGATACATATATTGAGGTAGAAAGTGTTTCCACTGTTTTGAAATTTTGGAGTGAAATAATGATGTGGTCCAAAAAAGGAGACTGGCTTGAATGTGTCATTCCTTCTTTTTGGGAAGGACGTACGATTGAATCGTTGCTAAAAGAAGTATGGTGCGCCTCTAAAAAGTTAGCTCATCAACTGCGAATGGAAAAAGGAATCAAGCTCAACGGAAAAGAAGTATCATGGCAAACGCCATTAAAAGAAAAAGACCGCCTGCAGTTGTATCTTTATAAACCTGAACCTTCCATCATTATTCCTGAATATCGAGAGCTTTCCGTTTTATGGGAGGACGAGCATCTCCTTATTATTAATAAAGGCGCTGGAATCGATATCCATCCTTCTGAACCTTCTCAAATAGGGACTTTAGCGAACGCGGTCGCTTTTTATTTACAATCACAAGGGATTTTGACGAAAGTACGGCATATTCACCGGCTTGATCGTGACACATCGGGAACGATTTTGTTTGCCAAACATACGCTTGCAGGAGCCACGCTTGATCGGATGTTGGAAAGACGGCTCATCAAACGGACGTATGTAGCGCTCGTCCATGGCATCCTAAAAAATAAATCAGGAACGATTTCTGCACCGATTGGACGCGATCGCCATCATCCGACGAGACGCAGAGTTTCGAAAACGGGTGCAAAAGCGGTAACACACTACCGCGTCTTACATACGTTTCCCGATGAACAAACATCGCTCGTAGAGCTTTCCCTCGATACCGGGCGCACTCATCAAATCCGCGTCCATATGAGTTACATCGGTCATCCGTTAGTCGGAGATGTTCTTTATGGCGGAAAAGACACATTTCATCGACAAGCACTTCACGCCGTTAAACTATCATTTTTGCATCCTTTTACGAACGAAATGATTTCATGCATCGCTCACGTTGATGATTTTCCTGTTGATATCGCTCGGTTTTACATGGATCCACCATAAAAGGCAGACGTCCTATAAACGTCTGCCTCATAAATGCAATTCCTCTTTTTCACCGAGTTCATTATCTGCTTCTCTCTCTTCTTTTTCCTGCTTCACGACTTCTAGCGTCTTCACGTGGTGACCATCCATCTCCTTCACCGTAAACAAGTAATTGTCGATTTCGACGCTATCGCCTACTTTAATATCATAATGCTTCGTTAAAATCCATCCTCCAATCGTATCGACATCCTCATCATCAATGGAAAGGCCAAACAAATCGTTCACTTCGCTAATCAGCACTTTCCCGTCGATAATCGTACGTGTTTCATCAATTTTTTGGATCAACGGAATTTCATCTACATCAAATTCATCTTGAATTTCTCCAACAATTTCTTCTAAAATATCCTCGACAGTAACAAGTCCCGACGTACCGCCAGATTCATCGACTAAAATGGCCATGTGGATGCGTTCTTTCTGCATTTTCACAAGCAAATCATGGATCGCGATTGATTCAATCACTTGAATGATTGGGCGGATATAATCTTTCATTTGTTTTTCTTCGGATGGATTTGTCACAAGATCGGTAAACACTTCTTTCACATTAATAAGTCCAAGAACGTGATCTTTATCGCCATCAATAACTGGATAACGAGTATATTTTTCCTCCCTCTAGAAATGTTGATATATCAAGGTTTCTTGGCATCTTAGGGGTGCCAAAAAAATATTTTTCGACAAAACTCATCACATACTTTTGAATTTTTGTTGATATCTAACAGTCCATGGGTGCGCTTCGCGGCCACTGGATATTTTTGTATTTTTTACTCCAGTGTGGGGATGTGTATGCGACGCACCTTGGATCTCTGCACAACTGATGAGGACGAACCCTCCCATGTCTCTGGGCATCCTTGTGCCAACATTCCTTCGTTCGGTCTCTTCACCAGGCAGAGGCCGGCTAAGCTCCTTAAGGGACTCTAGGTCGAATGGATGAAATCGTGCCAGCTTCTCCGTGTCATCTGGTTGTTCAGACAGTTCTTTTTGCGAAAGGTGGCGACTCTAGGCTGCCTGCGCTTGGAATTGGGAAAAGATATCTTGAATCATTCGTTCCCCATCAAATGCTTGCTGTTTCACACAAACCGCGTATAGTACTTTCAATAGCTTGCCACATAACACGACGATCGATTGCTTCTTACGTAACGGGTTGATTGGGCGTGTCGTATAGTACTCGTGCAACTGACGGAAAGCCTCATTATGGCGAATCAATGGCATCATCACCCGAAATAAAAGGGCGCGTAGCCGTTTTCGTCCTCGCTTCGAGATTCGTTTTTGCCCCTTGTGTTGCCCTGACGAGTTCTCCTTCAGTGTCAAGCCCGCTAATTTGATGAGTTGCCTCGGATCTTGATACTGGGCAAAGCTTCCGATTTCCGATAACAGTTCAATGATCGTCGCATCTCCTAGCCCTGGGATCGTTTGGAGCCATTCGTATTCGGCGGTTGTTTGAGCAAGTGCCGTCAACTCTTCTGTGAGGGTTGCGATCTCTTGTTCCAATTGGCGATATCGGCGGACAAGCGTGGCGATTTCTATACGGGCCATCTGTTGTCCTTCCGTTATCCCAATCGAATGGCGGGCCACCTCTAACAGCTTTTGCACTTTCGGCTTCTGTGGGCATTTTAGCCTCTCGCTTTGCCGATAACGCTCCATTAGCCCCTCTACCGTCTGATTCGCAATGTCCATCGGAAATGGCGTTTTCTCTAACACCACCAATGCCATTTTGCCAAACGACGGAAACACCTGCACAAACTCAGGAAAATAACGATCGAGCCAACGAATCATTTGATTTTGGACGGCATTCAACTCTTTTGTCAACGACTCTCGAAACGTACTTCCTGCCCGCAATTCCGCCTCCACCTCATGGAGAATACGTGGATAGCTAAAGCGTCCGTCTTTAACCAGTTTCGCAATGACAAGAGCATCTTTGGCATCATGCTTCGTTGGCAAGTTGTCGTCGAGCTCTTTTGACCGTTTGACATGCATCGGGTTGACCATCACCAACGGGATCCCTTTTTCCTCGAGGAAGTAGGCGAGGTTCAACCAGTAATGTCCGGTCGGCTCGATTCCGACGATGACTTCGGTTTTGCCAAATTCCTTCATCGCTTCTTGTATCGACGCATAGAACTGTTCAAATCCGGATCTCGATTGAATCACAGGAAACGGCTTCTTCAGCACCCGACCTCGTGCGTCAACCATTGACGCATAATGTTTTTGTTTGGCAATGTCCATTCCAATCACTAACGTTTGGTCGGTGACTTGTTCAATTTTGCGATTTTGTGTACAATTCATTGTATAGTCCTCCTTGGTCTGATGTTAGGTGTTTGTTGACACCCCTGCATCATACTAAGAGGACTTTTTTCTTTCAAGTCCCCGAAAACCTTTCTAACAGGAATGCTCCTTTGGCACAGACCACATAAATTTCGTTTTCTTTCTCTTTAGGCAATTGCTCAAGAAATGGATCCACACCGTCAAGAACTTCAAAATAAGGAATATTTACAACTTGTACGTTCTTTCCTTCAATTCTCCAATCAGCATACTCCTCTTGATTGCGTACATCGACTATAAACAAGTCTTCCCCGCGAATGATTTTGTTTGCAATTTCTTTTACCGTGATAGTTTTTACCGTCATATTCCCTTCTTCCTCCTATCGAATGTTGTAAATTTGGTTTAAACTAATCATTTTACATATACATGTATGGGTATTTATGGTCTCAATATTACAAAACATTGCTCTAAAAGTCAACGCTTTTTATTTTTAGATGCAATTACTTCCTCCAGTTCGCCGTATTGTTCTATTATAAACGATAAAGGGACTGAAGATGTTTGCTTAAAATAAACGTATGATTCGAACGAGATTAGGAAGGTCGGAAAATTGAAACGATCAATGAAGAAGACACCGATTTTACATATTCGTAATAGAATTCAAGCTTATCCCTTTTTATAAATAGGAGAATTAGGTTTTGTCGCTATGATAGGGATTATCTCGTTTCCAAACTTTCCTGCTTTGGCACCGCCATCGATGCAGCAACGTTTTGCCATGATGGCGAACGGACGAGTTGCTGCAATCATCAGCGCAACTTTTTTAACAATCATTTCCAGTTTGGGACTCTATACTAATATTTCAACCATTTTGGATAACTTAAAAGACACCCTCACGCTTGCACCTTATTGGTGGGCATGGGGCATTGGGGGTGTCATCGGGAGCTTTTCCGTTGGATATTTCATTGACCGGACGGCACAACCGAAAATGCTTATGGCCGGAATTATAGCCATAATGGCTTTAGCTATGATCTGCATACCATTTGCACTCTCTTTCCCGATGCGATCCTTTTTACCTTTTATTCTATAGGGGCAATGGGCTGGCCTTCGCAAGCCCCGCAACAACATGAACGGCTTCGTTACCAGCCTGAGCATGACGCTGCTGTTGTAGCTTTAAACAGTTCCGCTAATTATTTAGGAAGTGCGGTAGGTTCTGCTCTTGGAGGGATTGTGTTGCTTGCCGGATTAACTCCTTCCTCCCTTCCGTTCGCTGCAGGTTGTCTAGTATTGGCGGCTTTGCTGGTACAATGGTTGATAATATCAAGCAATAGAAAGCGAGGAAACGCGAAAAACATGTCAGATCTTATGCAATAAACCTATCTATGAAAAACAATAGGATGCTACAATCCATATACTAGGAAACTTGACGCTCACGAAGAGATGTTTTTGGATCGAGATACTTGAAAACACATAAACAAGCATCATATAAAAATCGTTTTCTCTAGAAAAGTATAAATTCTAATAGGGTACCCTAAATATGGTTAATAATGATGGGAATGGTTCATTGGCAAGCGGAACGTGAATCTCATGATTTCAGGAGGATATTTTCAGGAACTTATCGAGTTTAGGGGAAAAAGTGTTCAGTACTGTTCATTTTAAACACCCTGGAAGGTTTCTGTTCCGTCCCTTATGTGTTGGTTTTGTCGTTAAAAAACAAATTTTTCCACATCTACTTAAACCATCCCTTTTCTTTGGATTGTTTTATCGCTTCGATCCGGTTCGTTACTTCAAGCTTTTCCAAAATCGTTGAAATATAATTTCGGACCGTGCCTGTTTTTAGTTTCAGTTCGTCCGCGATTTTTTTTGTGTTTTTCCCATCGGCTACAAGTTCTAATATTTCTTTTTCTCGTTCCGTGAGAGGATTTTCTTCACTGTATACATCATCCATTAGTTCTGGTGCATAGATTCGCCTGCCTGCCATGATGCTTCGAATCGAGCTTGCCAGCTCCTCACTCGGGCTGTCTTTCAATAAATAGCCGCTTACACGAGCTTTTAAGGCCCGTTGAAAATAACCGGCACGGGCAAACGTTGTTAAAATGATCACTTTACATTCCAGATCTTTCAGCTCTTCAGCTGCCTCAAGTCCACTTTTTTTGGGCATTTCGATATCCATGATGCAAACATCAGGCTGATATTGCTTCACAAGAGAAACAGCTTCTTCTCCGTTAGTCGCCTGCCCCACCACTTCCATATCCTCTTCCAGATTGAGCAATGTTCCTAAGGCGCCGAGCATCATACGCTGGTCTTCAGCTATGACAATTCGAATCATGATTTCAGTCCCTCCTTAACGGTCTGCTTTACTACATTCGGTATTTTCATGATTAATGTAGTCCCTTTTTCCGAATAAATATCCAGACTGCCGTTTACAAACTCCAAACGTTCTTTTATTCCGATCAGTCCATTTCCTTTTGCAAGATCCCGTTCCTCCTTAATGCCAATTCCGTCGTCTTGCACCGTAATACATATTTCGTTCCAAGATTGCTGAATGGCAATCCGGCAAGTGAAAGCTTTGCTATGCTTGACGACATTTGTTACTGCTTCTTTCAAACACATACTTAAAATGTTCTCAATAAACGGGGATACGTTTGATAGTGTGAATTCTTCTTCATTACTGACTAACATGATTTCAGCTGCTTGGAGTAGTTGTTTTATATGTATGATTTCCTCTTTCAATCGAACCCCGCGCATTTGCGAAACTATTTTCCTTACTTCATTCAATGCAGTTCTGGCAGTTTGCTGAACGTCTTTCAATTCGCTCCGGGCTTGTTCAGGGTCTTTGTAAATTAATTTCCTTGCCAAATCACTTTTTAGACCGATAAGGGACAGCTTCTGGCCTAACGCATCATGAAGATCGCGGGCAATTCGCTGGCGCTCCTCCTGTTTCACGAGCTCGGAAATTCTTTTGTTGGCATCTTGGAGCTGTTCTTCGAGCTGCCCTTGCTTTTTTCGATTATAAATGTTGAATGGAAGAAGGATGACGCTAATCCAAATGATGATGACAAATGGCAATTGCTTTAAGAATAACTTTTCCTGTAGAACCACGTTATAGTTGATCGAGATGGTCGTTGCCGCTAAGTGAATGATGTACAATATTAAAAAAGCAATGCGGTTTTTGATATGACCGTTATAGTAAGCAATATAAAAAGCAAAATAGATAAATTGAAAAAGAATCGTCATCGCGATGGAAATCCCAATCAAGATAGACGTCCACAAGTAGACGGGCCACTTTTTGGAAATAAAAGCTAAACGATATACAAAGAAAAAGATAATTGTCAGCACGATCCCTGCAATGATTTCCTTAGTGGAGGAAGATTGAAAAATAAAATAAAACGGCAAAATGCTAAAAACGCTCCATATATAAGGGGGCTGTCCAAAAAGTCAGGGTAACTGACTTTTTGGAGCCCCTCATTTTTTCACTTTTTAAAAAAAATGCACAAAAAAATCGTCCTTTCTAGTAAAATGAAGTTACCACACAACATTACAGAAAGGACGATTTTTTATGAGCAATCAAATGATTACTCGTGAAAATTATAACACACAAATGACACTTCCTCTAGATGGAAAAGAAGAAAAAACTCCTGCCAAAAGAAATTTAGCCCCTACTTTCAAACCATATGACAACCGTCAAGTTCAAATGATTTATGATATTGAATCTCTTATACCCGAACATCACGTGGCACGTGTCGTGGACGAAATGGTGGAGGCGATACCAGATAAACAATTGTTTTCTCATTATAAAGGCGGCGGCAGAAGTTCCTATCATCCCAAAATGATGCTGAAAATCATTCTGTATGCTTATTCTCAAAAGGTTTATTCCTGCCGAGGAATCGAAAAACTCGTTAAAGAAAATATTCCTGCCATGTGGCTTTCAGCGATGCAACAACCAGATTTTCGCACCATTAATGAGTTCCGAGGGGAACGGATGAAAGCTTTCATGGATGAGCTCTTTGAAGTCATGATTCTCAAATTGATAAAAGAACATTACATCACAATGGAAAACTACTTTTTGGATGGCACTAAGATCGAAGCCAATGCCAATAAGTATTCTTTTGTGTGGAAAAAATCCACTTTGAAATTCGAAGAGAAATTAAAAGAAAAAATCCAAGAAACACTAAAGCACATTCATGAATTAACCCAATTAGAAGCCGGAACAGGGCAAAAGGAAAGCGATCAACATACAGAGATCACCGAACAAAACATGGAGGAAATCGCAAAAGAAATAGAAGAAAAAGTTGAAACGCTAACGGAAGAAATCGAAAAGGAGACCGATACATCCATTCGGAAAGAGAAGCGAAAAAAACGCAGTCAATTAAAGAAATCGGTGAAACAAATTCGGGAAGATTTCCTGCCCCGAATGGCAAGATACAAGGAACAAAAGGAAATGTTCGGTGACCGTAACAGCTACTCGAAAACAGACAAAGACGCAACCTTCATGCGCATGAAAGAAGACCATATGAAAAACGGTCAGCTCAAGCCCGGATACAACGTGCAAATGGGGACAGAGAATCAGTTTATCTTGTTTTATACCATTCATCAACGACCGACCGATACACGTTGCTTTATCCCACATATGGAGAAGCTAGCCTCCAGTTCATTACCGATGCCCAAAACGGTCATTGCGGATGCAGGCTATGGTAGTGAAGAAAACTATGTATATGCAGTTGGTGATGAGAAAGAGCCCCGTTTTGAGTTTCTAATTCCTTATGGGAGCTATGTAAAAGAACAAACACGTACATACAAAAAAGACATTAAAAATGCCAAAAACTGGACCTATTGTGAAGAGGATGATTGTTTTATTTGCCCGAATGGAAGGAGAGTAACGTTTAAAAAATACCAAAACAAAAAGAATCCATCTGGCTATGAACAAAGCTTCAAAATATACGAATGTGAAGATTGTACCGATTGCCCATTGAAAGCGAAATGCACAAAAGCGAAGGGAAATCGTCAAGTTCACTGGAATCCCATCTTCGAAGAAATGAAAGCAAAGGCCAAAACAGCCCTTGAATGTGAAGAGAAAGCCGCCATCTACGCTCGACGCAAAGTCGAGGCAGAAAGTGTGTTCGGTCACATCAAGGGCAATCGGTCGTTCCGCAGATTTTCTTTGCGGGGCCTCGACAAGGTACATGTTGAGTTTGGGATTGTGGCATTAGCCCACAACATACTGAAAGTAGCCGGTATCCGCCAGCTACTTTCAGATAAAAATCGAAAAAATATAAAAGCAAGTGGAGAGAAACGAATTGTTTTTCTCCACTTGCTTCATTTTAGGGACTTATCGGACAGCCCCTAAGATCATATACTTTTTTGTCATGGTCAAATCCTCTTAAATAAATTTGTTTTACATGTTATCTTATCATAAAAAGGTACACTGCGTCTTCAAAACTTTGCCGCTATTCTCTAAAGATTTTACAATTCAGGTTCAATATGGACTTTCGGCTTTTTTTCCTTCTTTTTCGATAAGTCTTTAAACCCGACAAACTTTTTCGCTTGCTCATCCCATAAGCGGAATCGGAGTGATTTTAAGCTTGTCGCTAGAGTGATGGTTGGTACATTCTGTAAAAGATACGTTTGATTGTGTGCCTCTTCCAGCTTATAATTGGGTATCCTTGGGCTCAAATGATGCACATGGTGAAATCCGATGTTTCCGGTAAACCATTGCAGCGGTTTCGGAAGCTTATAGAATGAACTCCCTTCAACAGCTGCCTTCACATACTCCCAGTTTTCATCTTCTTCAAAATAAGAATCTTCAAATGTGTGCTGTACGTAAAAAAGCCAAATGCCTAAAGTGCCTGAAATGAAAAAGATTGTGCCTTGAACGATAAGAAACGGCCCCCATCCGATCGTCCAACCAAGCAGCCCAACTAAGGCAACGATTGATATGTTTGTTATATATGTGTTGATGCGTTCCTTTAACCTCGCATTTTTTCTGTTAAACCGATTTTTAATAAGGAAAACGTAAATCGGTCCTAGCCCAAACATCACGAACGGATTTCGATACATCCTGTAGGCGAATTTAGTTAAAGGCGGTGCTGACAAATATTCATCAACTGTCAAAACCCATATATCCCCTGTTCCGCGCTTATCTAAATTTGAGCTGGTTGCGTGGTGGACTGAATGGTTGTGCTGCCATTTGCTGTACGGAAACAACGTTAAAATACCAGCTATTGTTCCAAAAATTTTATTGGCAAGGCGGTTTTTAAAAAAGGAATAGTGACAGCAATCATGGAAAATGATGAAAAGTCGAACTAAAAATCCAGCTGCGATCATGCAAATAGCGAAAGTAAGAACATAAGAAATGGATAAGCTTTGATAAGCTAAAAACCATAACAGAAAAAACGGCACAGTTGTATTGACTAACTGCCAAACACTATTCATAGTGTGAGGTTTTTCATAAGGAGCCATTTGCTTTCTCAAATTTTTTTGCATTTGTTTCGTCATTTTTTGATTCCCTTCTTTATTTGATATTTCTAATCATATAAGAGGGAAATCGATCTGTGAAGTCATATATGTCATATTCAGAATATGATAAATGTCATATATCGTTTTCTATCATATTCGTAATTGCTGACGGACATTCAAATTTTGGGAAAATGTTTTTTAACAAAACACATCTTGTAACAAGGTATTTTGCAAAGGATGGGCCAACAAGCAAGAGACGAAAAGCAAATTGTGATGATAACGGCATTTGCGGAACTTTGTGGATATTTTCTGAAGAGACTTTTGCAACGAGGAAAAGGCCGGACATTGAGTTTGAATGAAAACTTGAAGTATTCTCCATTTCATGTCTACTCGACATAATGCCGTTAGTTAACGGGTTCTTTTTAAAAGCTCCTTAAAAAATATGAAACCACAGAACTCTTCAATGAATTTCTGTGGTTTTTTACAGTAATAGGAGCATTTCCCTTCCATCTTTAGGAAGTTGTGAGCCTTGCCGTTTTAGATAAAACACAATATCGCTTTTTCCAGAATTTTAGCGAAAAACGGCTGAAGCACCGATGCCTTTAATATAACTGAACACTCCTTCTGCCTAGACTTTGAGTTTGTTCCCTTTGTCTCACATAAGGCCCTTTTTATTTCTTTATAAAAGGGATTATAGCGTAAATGGGGTTGTCCATTGCATTTGTAATAGCCAGCCCAAACAATTGAACAATTTTCAAATTCATGAAGTCACTCGTATTTACGTGTGAATAAGTGCATATTAGGCATTTTTCACGATCCATCTCCTGTCATTCGATCAAAACGTACATAACTATTTACTAAATGAACAGTACCACCATTTCTTGGCTTTTAGTCATATGCTTTATGTAATTTCATTTATTAGAATAATACGTTCTGTATTATCATCTTGTTGAAAGTAGTGATTTAAATTGACAGTTAAAAATATTCATGGATGCATACTCTAGTTTATTTTAATTATTTTGTAGATATATCTTTTTTCATCCAATATTTATAAAATTCACTGTTATGTAAAAAATGAAGAATTTCATCAGCTGTTAATCCGAGTTTTTTAGCTTCTAATATAAGCTCAACCCATTCTATATCCAATATTTGTTGTTCTTCCAATTCTTTATTGTTCATGTTTCCATCCTCCTTTCCATCTGTCACTGAAAACACAATACATTGATTTCTTGAAATTGTCATATATCAAAAGTTATAGATGGGCAAATTTCGCAAAAAAAAAAATGAGCCACTTTTGCTCATTTCTTACAACAAGTTTAACTCCTTTGCTTGGACCACTGCTTTTGTTCTGCGATTTACTTGCAATTTGCTGAAAATATTGTTTAAGTGGACTTTTACCGTTCCGACAGCCAAACCAAGTCTTTCTGCAATTTCTTTATTCGTTAAGCCGATTGAAACAAGGTTTAACACTTCCAATTCGCGTTCTGTCAACGGATCAACCAACTCATTCTTGATCGTCTCTGCTTTTTTCTCGACTGCGATTTTTGTTTCTTTTCCAAATGAATACAGCAGTTCAAGTACATAGACAGCCTGTGATGCGATGGTTGTCAACACTTCCATATTCTCGGATTCAAAGGCGTTTTTTAACTGATTATTTTCTAAATAAAAGATCCCCTTGACCGTTTTTTGTTGGACGACAGGAAAACATAACACTGACCTGACTTTGTTTTTTTGAATATAGTGATCTTTTGAAAAAGTAAAATCATTTACTGCATCCTGGAGCTTTATCGTTTCTTTTATACGGTGCACATACTGGATAACAGAAATCGGAATGTTTTCGCCAACGTTTTGATCCATTTCGTTTGTTTCGCCATGTGTGGAAATGACTTTTTCAATCGAAAAAACGGTTTCTTTTCCATTTGGCCTGATGAAGCATACCTTTTCAGCCCCTTTAAATCTGGCAATGAGCATTAATAATTTCCCGAGCAATTGCTCTAAGTTCATGTCCTCAGACAAAGAGGCTGCTGCTTGAATGATGGCGGACAAGCCCCGTTCCTCACCTTTTGTTCGTTTGGTCCCTTCCCACGTTATCATGCTTTTATGATCGTTTTTTGTTTGATTTGTTTCCTCAATCAAAGTAAATTCAGGATAATCGTGCTGCAGCTGTTCCGCTTTGTTGTGCGCCCCCCACAGCCGATAACATCGATGCGCTTCACGTAAGTATGTTTGCGCAATGCGATGCATGCCTTTTTTGGCATAGAAGTCCCCTGCCAATTCATTAGCGAGTGCTTCAATCTGAATGTCAGAAGAAGTTTTTGCGGAATGAATTGCCTCATCATACCATTTCATGGCTTCTGTCTCTTTTTTTTGCAATCTGTCCCATTCCGCCAAAAGTAATTGCTGTTTATGTCGAAAATTGTCAGGGCAATGCTCAGACCATTTTTTAAATTGATTCAAAGCCCGTTTCAGCTGTTTTTTAACTATTTTCATGTTTTTCCTGTCTTTCTGTTCGCAACGCCTGATTAACAATAAACTATGATAAAAGTAAAATTCAGGCGAAATGATGAGCAACAGTGATTTTTTGACAAGTTTTTCAAGACGGACCGCCAGTTGATATGCCAGCTCATCTTCTTTTAACAAAAATGCGATTTTCAATTGAATGGTATCATAAACGATAACCGATGATTCATCTAGATTTTCTCTTTCTTCATACATAGTAAATTTCGCATTAAGATGAACGAGACATTGCAGCCAAGATTTCACCGCTTTTAAAAACTTAATGGAATGTTCCAATTTAATTTGCAAGACAAACTCTAGCTGCTTCTCAATTTCTACTAACAACTGATTGAGCGGTTCCCCCTTAATCAACATTGTAATGATCAGAAATGAGCTCGATTCCCCGGCCAGATGAAGGTTGCCGGATTCAACGCAATGTTTTTGTGAACGTTTAATATAAAAAAGATTGTCCTCCATCGTTTTTTTCCAGTGGTTCACAAATGTGCCAAAAACGAAATCGACCCGCCCCATTAGGTGTTTTGATTGAAATCGGGTAGCTGTGTGTAAAGCAAGCTGTCCAAATTGAAAGCTTCCCTCATAATCTTGAAACCCGGCGCTTAAAAATAATGCATAATTGTTGTAAGCAAGAGCGGACACATCAGTCATTCCATGTCGTAATGTAAGCCGGAGCGCCCGAAGCATGAGAATGCTGACTAGATATTGATCATACTGGTAGCTGGCTCTGTTCAAATTAATTAAAATCTCCATTAGTAAACGTTTGTTCCTATCTGTCATCGTCGGCAAAGCGGTGAGATCAGCAGCCGAACGTCCTCTAAGCGCTGTTTTTGTTAAAATCATCTCGAGCAGCACTTTAAACTTGCCCGGATGCTGCGGGAGCTTCCATCCGAACAATCGAAGGCCTTTTAACCCTGCCTCAACCGCTTTTTCAAACTGCTGTTGATGAGAAAACAGCAAAGATTTCATATTGTAGACTTTTAATTGATCTTCCTTTGTTTTGGCATATGTTAACATTTCGTTAAATGTCCTTTCCGAATCCCGAAAAAGTCCATTTAAATATTCGCTTTCCACTTTGCCTAAAAAAAGCTTGTAACTTAATTCATAACAGGATTCCCAATAATTTTCGGGTAGCAATTCAATCCCTGTTTGAAAATAATTCAATGCTTGATCAAATAACGCTGCGTTTTTCGCTTTTTCACCCGCCGACCAATTGAGCTCAGCCAAATCTGCTTTTCTTTCGGGATGTTGAATGAACCTCCGGCCCAAGTTAAGATGGTTGATCATTTCAAAAAACTTTTCATGTTCTTCTTTACTTGTTCTTTTGAAGAGGAATTGACCTGCTTTATAATGAATTTCTTGTTTTTTCCTTTGATCAAGCAATGAATAGGCAGCTTGCTGGACACGGTCATGAATGAACTGATACCTTCCTTGATCTGAAACCTGGATTATCATCCCTTCCTGGACTGCTTCGGACAATGCGTCGGTCATTTTCTCCGTATTGATTCCATCATGAAGAAAAGACAAAAACTGAAAATCGAAGCGATGTCCAAGACAGGAAGCTGTCAAGATAAGTTTTCGGGTTAACGGCGACAGTTTTTCAATTTTGCTGACAATGAATCCGATCATTTCATCGTATTCGGGCTGCTCCTTCACTTTGTTGAGATTCCATTCCCATTTTCCTCTTTTTAAGTTGCACCATAGAAACTTTTCATCGTATATTGTTTGGAAAAGCTGTTTAAAAAATAATGGGTTTCCCGCTGTTTTCTCATATAGTACAATGGCAAGCTCGCGAACATCGTCCGGGCTGCATCCCAACGTTTCCGCAATGATTTGGTTAATATGATCAACATTCAGCATGCCGAGTGGAAATTCCCTAATATTTTCTTTGCTTCTTTTCATTTCTTTTAATTTCGTTAAGAAAGGATGTCCTTCTTTCATTTCATCATCGCGATAAGCCCCAATGATGAGCAAACTTTCAAACTCTGGATCGTTCAGTATGGATTGCAGCAATTCTAGCGATGCTGTATCACACCATTGAAGATCATCTAAAAAGAATAACAATGGATGGCTTTTTTTCGCAAATGTTTGCATAAAACGCCTGAATGCCCAATGAAAACGAAGCTTCGATTGGGAAGAAGGCAATAAAGGTACAGCGTCTTGTTTGCCGATCAACAGTTCCAGTTCAGGAATGACCTCCGTGATAACCGCCGCTCCTGAACCTAAATGTTCAAGAAGCTCTCTTTTCCAACGTTGAAGTTCTTCTCTGCTTTCCGCCAATAATTGATTAATCAGCTGACGAAATCCGCGAATAAACGGTTCATATGGAATATCCCGCTGAAATTGATCAAATTTTGCGGAAACAAAATAACCATTTTCTTTTGCGCATAACTTTTCAATTTCATTCACAAGCGCTGTTTTTCCTGTTCCGGCGCTTCCTGAAATAAGCACCATTTTCGTCAAACCAAATCGAACCATTTTCAGTTCTTCCATTAAGCTTTGTATTTCTTTCTCCCTTCCGTATAACTTGCTTGTAATTTGAAATTGTGAAGAAAAGTCGTATCGGGCAATCTGAAATGATTGGACTGTTCCGTTTTGTTCCAGCATCTTTAAGCAATGGAAAATATCTTCTTTCAGTCCGAAAACCGACTGATAACGATCTTCAGGTGCTTTTGCAAGCATTTTCAAAACGATGTCGGAAACCACATTCGGCACATCTTGACGTCTTTCAGACGGATGAATGACCTTTTTTGTCATATGAGCATGCATCCATTCAAAATCAGAGTCAACGTCAAAAGGCAGACGGCCAGTTAATAGTTCATAGAAAATGACACCAAGCGAATAAATATCGCTGAGATGGCTGGAGGATGG
Source organism: Aeribacillus sp. FSL W8-0870 (assembly GCF_037963755.1). NCBI lineage: Bacteria > Bacillati > Bacillota > Bacilli > Caryophanales > Bacillaceae > Aeribacillus > Aeribacillus sp. FSL W8-0870. The sequence goes on along the minus strand of NZ_CP150165.1, from coordinate 1,996,271 downwards.
ATTGATTTGTGCGCTCTGTTCCGGCGAATGATAAATATCGTAAATTTCATCATCCTCTTCGGCTCCTCCAATATCAAAAAATTGCACATCTAGTTTTTCAGGATGAATGAAAATGTGAGCTGGACTTAGTATAGTGATGGAAATGTTTTGTTCGTGAAGGACGATTAATTTTTCTGCAAGTTGTAAAGAAATTTGAAGAAATTCGCTAATTCGTGGACGATGAATTTTGATATATTCTTTTAATAACATTCCCCCAGGATCTCGGTAAACAAGTGCATACGTGTTCCCCAATTGCTCAACTTCTATAGGCGTCACAATTTCCTTCATCTTCAGCTGCGAGTAGAAGTCATATTGGTGCAAAAAAGATGCATGATCAATTATCGATGGGGATTGTGATGTTAAAACTTTCAGCAAAACGCATTGATGATCACGATCGCGTATCCCCCGATAAACAGAAGCTTTTTTTCCTTTTCTCAGCAATGATATATAACTGTAGCCTGAAATATCTGACATTGACTTTTTCCCTCTTGGCAAATGCCGTAATATTTCGTTTTCCTTCTCCATACAGACAGGCACATCCTTTCATAAAAAAATTTCTCTTCCAGTATTCGCAAAATTTTCCGAAAACCCTTCTTTTTTCATTGAAAGAAGCGGTATTTCGTCTATAACTGCAACTTTTCCCTTCAATATTCTCGTATATAAGATGACATATGAAAAGAGGAATGATTCTGCTTGAATACAAATGGAGTTCGGTGTTTTTCAGGAAAACTGAAGAAAAATTATGAGGAAATAATCAGGATTTACTAAATAATGGGTGGCGGTTACAGACATTTGCACCGTTCTCTTCCGGCGCCTTTGTGCAGCCGCAATCCATTCAGATTATTTTTAAAAAAGTTCTGAAGAAATCATACACGTATGACAAAGAAGCAAAGCTTTTATCTTTTGGAATTTTCTTTGTAACGATGATGGGAGAAGCTGTTTCTTTTCCAAATACAACTCATCCCCCGCTTATTTGTGGAGCTGCTAAAAAAAGGGTCTTATTGTCTTTACAATATCGCTTCCGTTTAGTTTTACAAATGTTCGTTAATTCATATAAAACGCTTGGCGCCGTTTCGAAATCTCCATTACTTCTGAGATGACGGTGTTTAAAATGATGTAAAAAGTCTTGTAGAAAAAAATTACAGGACACTTACTCGGTCTAAAAGTACATTCGAGCCATTTTTCCGATTTTCAAATTCATTTCCTCAACTTTCTAATTCATTCCAAATGATAAATAATTTAATAGACTAAAACCATTTCTTACACATGCGGTTCAAAAACTTTTTGTGATAGGATAACCGGAACTTGCTCGATCATTGAATCGGTGCCGTAAAAAGGGCAAATGGCAGTCTTTTCATCATCGCACCATTTTAGAAGGATGAAATATTTTTAAACAATAAAAACAACCGCAAATTTCATCGTTTTTCAATTCTTTTCGATTAAAACTGATGAATCGGTGTGCTGTTCTGCACAGACTTCCCTTCAATTTATCGCCTTCCTAATTTTTGCAAAAAAATTCTCTTGCTATAATATCTGAACGGCCATACCAAGGGGTAAAATCTTCTATTGTATACAAATGCATCATACATGCTATTATTGAACAAAATTCTCATCAGCTCCACTTCATTCACAAGAACAACCTGTACCTTCTTTTCGTTATTTTTTTCACGTCATAAATTGCCTTTCTTATAATGTATTTTTTTAAAAGTGGTTATCCAGAAAGTCAAATCCCTATCGAAAACAAAAAATCATAAACGTCGATATATCAACGTCTCTAAAACATTAAGGGGCGTCTATAAGCCGGAAAATCGACTTATTAGACAGCCCCTGTCCATCACTTTTTATTGTGCTATTTTTTTAGGATGATCTGGCAATTCATTGACTGAAACAACTTGGTCTGTTTTCTTTTTTGGTTTTTTCCAATACTTTTCGTTGCCAGGCAGATCATCAAACCATGTTGCATCATCAGGGCAATCAAGCACCATAAATTGTCCATAATTGCCATCTCTAGATTGGTGATATTTCAAATACGCTTTTCCGTTTTCGATAGCTAAAATCTCGATTTTCCCAGAGGTATGGCTCATTGACAGGCGGACGCGCTTGCCTAGACCTGACGTTCTTGCTTTTGCTTGTTCAACGATATCGTAAACTTCTTTCAATGTTAATACAAAGTCACTGTTGCCAGCAACAGGTCGATTCACAAAGAAATAATAAGGTGTTACTCCCGCCCATGATAACTTATCTAATAATTCGCCTAAAACAACAGGATCGTCATTAATTCCTTTTAATACTGGAGTTTGGTTGACCACTATTGCTCCGGCATCATGGAGCGCTTCAAAAGCTTTTTTTGCTTCTTTCGTAATTTCTCTCGGATGGTTGACGTGAGCCATAATGTAGATTCGTTTTTCAGGAGATGAAAACTCTCTAATGAGTTGGAGTAAAGATTCATCTTCATAAATTCTCATAGGGTTAAAGACAGGCATTTTGGAGCCGATGCGGATAATTTTTACATGCTCGATTTCTCGTAAGCTTTCAATGATCATGCGCAATTTTTTCGTAGCAAGGATTAAAGGATCCCCTCCAGTTAGAAGAACATTGTTGATTTCAGGAGTTTTGCGAATATAGTCAATACCAGGCTGTACGTCTGCCATCGCTTCTTTTACATCACTTCTAAATAATCTTTTTCGAAAGCAATAGCGGCAATATGCTCCGCAAACCTCAGAAACTAGCAGCAATGCTGTTGTTTTGTACTTATGCTGGCAGCCAGGAACGACATAGTTTGTATCTTCATCTGATGCGTCCCACCTCCCATACTCTCGCATTTCTCCTTCATTTGGAATAACTAATTTTCTGATAGGGTCGTTCGGATCATTCCAGTCGATCAAGCTTAAATAATAATCATTGACCCGAAACACATATTTTTCTGTGATCGGCTTCAGCTTTTCCCGTTCCTCTTTTGGGATTTGTTCAATTTTGTCGATGTTTGTTATATATTTTGGCATCGCCACATGTATCACTCCCCCATCATTTGTTAACAGTTCTATGATAACATATAGTAACAAATTATTTAGCAATATGTCCAAAACGTTCATTATTTTTTTGCAAATTTCGATAATATTTTTCAAAAAAATTTGCCTTCCAGCAAGGAAAACTATTAAGCTAGTTTTCCAATGCGGACTTTTCTCTAATACAAGTCAAAATAGAAGGCAGATTCCACTACATTTGCTAAAACAAGGAATAAATATCTGACATATCTTGATAAGCTTTCACTAAATTTAGAATCCTTTTTTGCGAGTCTTTATCCCCGCTCAAACAATATATTGACTTAAGCCAAAAATGGAAAAAAAATCGTTTTCTATATTTTATATAAATAAGTAAAATAAGCGGCTTCCTGCTTTACATGAATTCTTTCGGGCAGCATGAAGCATTGCTTAAACTGATACAGCCTTCAACAGTTCTTTTACCGCATAGGCAAAGCCGTTCTCATCGTTCGTTTTCGTGACAAAATCGGCTTTTTCTTTCACTTCCTTTGGAGCATTTCCCATTGCAACCGATGTGGTCGCGATCTCGAATTGGGAAATGTCGTTGCCTCCGTCGCCAAACGCATAAATTTCTTCAAATGTCAGCTGCTTCATTTTTTGATAGCGTAAAATCGCTTTTCCTTTATGTGCTTCGCTGGAGGTAATTTCAATATTATTCGGAAATGATGAGGCAATGGATAGGTCGCTTCTTTCGCTTAAAGCTTCCTTCACTCGATCGATTTTTTCCGTTTCATCATGATTCACTAATCCAATCAGCTTATAGATTTTTACATTTTCCAGCTTGAAAATAGAGTCATAATCAAATTGGCGAAACATCTCTTCGATCTCTTTCCAGCTCAGCTTATGCAAAGGCGGTAAAGTGGATGGAAAGCCACCCTGATTGGTGTAAACGAGAATTCCGACATCCAGAGCATTTACTGCTGCAAAAATTTCTTTAAACGTTTTTTCATCTATTGTTGCTTCATACATCAGCTCTCTTTTATCGGAATATAATACAGCCCCATTAACACAAAAAATCGGCACTTGGAGCTCTTCAACCGCTTTAATCTTGATGACGTCCGGAAATGCACGTCCCGTATTTAAAATGACTTCATGTCCTTGCTTTTTCAATTCATGTAAAACTGATAAATTTTCATGTGAAATTTCATGCTGCGAATTTAATAGTGTGCCATCTAAATCAATTGAAAAACATTTCATATCCTCATCCCAATTCCTTTCTTTTTTTAAAATAATAAAGAAACTTCTTATTTTTCTCTTACCTATTTTATCAAAATCGTCCTGATCGCTGTAAAGATTTCCTGTTTACAAGAAAATCACTGCATTATCGGTCAAAGAGCTTGATTTGCCAGAAAGTCACTTTCCGCTCGGTTGATGGCAGCCCAAAAGATTGAAGAGGTTTAGAAAATTAAAAAGAAAGCTTCAGTACAAAATGGACAGTGACATCTATGCAAAAATAGCTGGATTCGAAGCATCGGCTGGGCATACAACAAATGACAAGAAGATGGCAAATAGATAGATACACGTACAATAGGCTATAGATGCAAATTGTCTGGCTTTTTTACCTTCAACTGGAAAAATTTTTTCATAGTGATTCACTCTTCAATGTTATAAGTTTTTATTAGGGAGTGAATATCAAATGATCTATCGAAGTGTCAAACAACTGGAAAAAGAATATAAACTAAAAGAAGCCCTTCGTTCTGTCAGAGATTTATGGTATCAACTAACGGAAGGGTATGTAACGATCCCTGAATCGACTGAAAAGCTTCAATCTTTCATTGAATATTTTGAAGGAGAATTGCCTGCAGGATGGATCCTCACAATGGATGAACAAGGAACGATACAAGCACGTACAAATTATTCTAATAGATTTAGTCAGATGCTAGTATGTAAAAGCTTTTCTGGAAAAGAGCGTGTAAAAATAATTTCTTAAAAGTTTTCCCTCAGTATCGCAGACTGAGGGGTTTTTTGTATAAAATGAAAAATTTCAAACATAATACTAACTGTTAAAAAATTACTTAGGAGGGATTGAAGGTATGAATCAATTAGGTGCTCATGAATTAATGGAAGTACATGAAGTTTTAACAAACACAATTGATGGAATTAACCAATTTCAACTTTATCAGCCCCATTGCAAAGATCCAGAGCTGCAAAACATTTTGCAAAATCAAATCATTTTTATGACAAATGAATACAATTCAATCGTTCAAATAGTAAGAAACAAGAGCAGTCAGCAAAATTTCAGCACTTACCGCCCATTGAAAAATGCAAGCCCTTCCTTTGGCACCTCAGGCGGAACACCGGAAGCTCCCAACAGCTCAATAAACGAGATGAACGACCATGATGTTGCGTCAGGAATGTTAGGATGTTTAAAAGCGTCAGCAGCATTAAGGATGCATGCTGCATTGGAATGCTCAGATCCGGAATTAAGAAATGTCGTGCTCCAAGGGGCGAAAAATTGCGCAGAGCAAGCTTATGAAGTTTGGCAATATATGAACCAAAAAGGTTATTATCAAGTGCCGGTCTTTCAGCAAAATACTGCTCAAGCGATCATCAATCATTATCAACCGGCTGGCAATCAAATGAACAATCAGCAGACATAAAACGATAAAGCAGCAGGGCTTACCCTGCTTCTGCTTTATTTTTTAGCTATTGCCAAGAAAAAAATTAGCTTTCGCTCACAATTTGCTTGTTTTCTTTTTCCTTTAGACTTTCGTCTTTTGCCGCTTGCGAATTTTTCATAAAAAACGATAAGATGAGAGCGATCGCAGAGAATATACCTGCCACTACAAAAGATATATTTACTCCATGTATCATTCCTTCAATACCTTTTTCAGGCAACGCTGTATTTGTCATGACTGTCACAAGCAAAGCTGTTCCAACTGCACCAGCTACTTGCCGCATTGTGTTGTTCATCGCAGTTCCGTGTGAAATTAAATATGTAGGCAGTTGATTTAAACCAGCGGTTGTCACCGGCATCATGACCATCGCAACACCGACCATCCTGAAAGCATTTACTGCCGCTAAATATGTAAACGTTGTATGTAAGGTGAGGTGTGACAGCATAAACGTCGTGATCGTTAAGGTAAAAAATCCAATAATCGCCAGCCATTTGGCACCGAATTTATCAAATAATCTGCCTGTTATCGGGTTGGCCACCCCTTGGACAAGTGCGCCTGGCAAGAGCGCCAGTCCGGACTCAAATGCTGAAAATCCCAGCATATTTTGCATAAACATCGGCAAAATAACTGCTCCGCCAATCATAGACAGAAACACAATCATGCCTAAAACAGTTGTGATCGAAAATGTCTTGCTTTTAAATACTTTGAATTCCAAGATCGGCTCATCCAATTGCAGCTGTCTAATTATAAACCAAGTAAGAGTGATCAAACCGATGAAGAGCGATAAAATAACTTGACCGCTCCCCCAGCCGCTGCTTCCAGCTGCGCTGAATCCATACAATAAACCGCCGAAGCCTAACGTTGAAAGGATGATGGATAAAATATCGATTTTTGGGTAAGTTTGCCGCGTAACGTTTTTTAGGATGAAAAAAGCTAAGATAAGATCAATGACTACAATAGGTAAGAGCACATAAAACAAGCTTCTCCATGCAAAATGCTCTACAAGGTAACCGGATAAAGTCGGACCAATTGCCGGCGCAAATGCAATAACGAGTCCAAACATCCCCATTGCCGTTCCTCTTTTTTCAACGGGAAAAATTAAAAACAAGATTGTCTGCATCAGCGGCATGATAATTCCGGCACCAGCAGCCTGCGCCACTCTCCCTGCCATTAAAACAGAAAAATTGGGAGCAATTGCACAAATTGCAGTTCCAACAGCAAAAATTCCGATGGCTGTAAGAAACAGTCCTCTTGTCGTAAAACGACCAATCAAAAACGCGGTGATCGGTATCATAATCCCATTAACAAGCATAAAAATCGATTGCAGCCATTGAACTGTATTGGCATCAACTTTGAAATCCATCATTAAATGCGGCAAAGCAGTTCCAAGCAACGTTTGGTTTAAAATGGCAACAAAAGCACCGGACATTAACACAATCATGAGCGGCACTTTATTAAAGGTTTCCTGTGCCAGGTCTCGTTCTTCTCCCATATAAATCCTTCTTTCTAACAATTTTTCTATATTATTTAGCGATACAAATAGACTGCTTAATACATGTTATTGTAATATTTTTTCTTTGTAAATAGGAAGAATATACACTTGATGGGGATGAAACTTGAAGAGCGTTTTCCATAAATGAAGCAATTGTTGTCTTTATATTTATATTAGCGTACATTACCATAGTGAAGGAAGATGAAGAAAAAAGCAATTGTTTCGCTCACCTTTATTTTCTTTTTTGATAATAAGTAGGAAACGTTTGAAAAAATTTTTACATCATAAGTGTTAAAGAAAAAATATCACTCCTTCCAATATAAAAAAAGAACAGCCGTTTTTTCTCTTTCGGTTTGAATTGTTTCAAATGCAAAACCCCTTTTCAGCTTTACTTTTTGAAAAGGGGTGACAACAATTTGAAAACAAAAGCATCTTATTTAAATATTTTCAATCGCTCTTCTATTGGTTTTTTTTCTTTATCACCGGGCTCAGCTGTCGGTTTTCCGAAAGGCATTTGAGCAATTAGTTTCCATTCATTTGGTATATTCCATTCTTGCTTCACTTCATCATCGATGAGCGGATTATAGTGCTGCAGCGAGGCGCCCAATCCTTCAATTTCCAACGAAGTCCAAATCACAAATTGCAGCATTCCAGAAGACTGTTGTGACCAAATCGGGAAATTGTCCGCATATAATGGGAATTGTTCCTGCAACCCTTGAACAACGCGGTCATCCTCAAAGAACAATACAGTACCGTATCCATTTCGGAATGAATTTATTTTTTCATCTGTTGAAGCAAATTGATCCGCTGGAACAATTTTTCGCAACGTTTCTTTCGTTATATCCCACAATTTGTTATGATGCTCGCCAAGCAAAAGAACGACTCGGGCGCTTTGGGAATTAAAAGCGGATGGTGTATATAGAACTGCGTGGCTGATCACTTCTTGAATACGCTCATCAGAAACAGTTGATTCTTTACTGATTCCGTAATAAGTGCGTCGATGTTTGACTGCTGAATAAAAGTCATTTGACACGTTCATCTCTCCTTTCTGAATTTCAATCTTTTTATATCATTCCTTTTAAACGCTTTGCCTATTACACTTCTTAGTAACGTTTTGAATAAAATTTTTTCTTGTAAGAGCCGTATTTTGAGGGATATAATTTACATGAAATCAATAATATTAGAAAAGGCGGTAAAAACTTGAAACAGCGGAACTTATTTTTCTACATTTTGATTTTTGCCATGATGTTTCTGTTCGGATGTACATCAAAAGAATATAAATCCAACATGGAATCTGGTATTGAAGCGCTAAAAAAAGAACAATACAGCGACGCCATCTCGTTTTTTAACAAAGCTCTTCATGAAAAAAACACTGAAGAAGTTCAATTGGCGCTGGATTTGTCAAAACAAATTAAAGACAGCGTTGCTGCCCTTGAAAAAGGAGAATTTGAAACCGCCATATCATTGGCAGAAAAAATCAAAAATTCAAATGAAACCTCCAAGGTTCTTGATATTCTCAAACCGAAAGCTGAAAAAATAATCGAAGAGGCGGAAAAAACGAGCGCCGCTTTAAAAGAAATGGAATCTGAACTTGAGTCAGGGAAAGCATTGTTGGAAGAAAACAAGTTTGACGAAGCATTCGCCATATTTAAGAAAATTGCGGAAACAACATCAAATAACGAGAAGATCGTCAGCGTTACCAAAAATGCAGAACAATTAATGAATCAAGCGGCTGCGGCGAAAAATCAATACTTGCAGGAGCAGGAGAAAAAACTTCAAGAAGAGCGGCAAAAAGCTGAAGAAGAAGCAAAAAAGAGAAAGGAAGAGCAAAAAAAGGCTGAGGAATCAAAGAAAAGCCGTCCTATAAGCCATACTGAAGCTGAACAGCTAGTTCGGGAGTATTTAAAAATTGAAAATACTTCTAACGTTTACGTTGAATATGATCATGATAATGAAAAAGGCGAATATATTATTCACGTTTATGAAATCGTGATCAGTGATCCGGAGACAAAAGAGGGACATACTTCTACATGGGGCTGGTATGCAGTCGACCCGGTCAAAAAAGTTGTGCGTGATGCGTTTGAATAACAAATTTTAAGGATTTTCCGGTGGATACATTCGGAAAATCCTTTTTCTTTAGTTATTTCATCAGAATGATATTAATTCAACTGATAAGGCTTACAAAATTGCCTTGCTCATTAAACAGCTACTAAGTATTGTTCAAGGATCGAACGCATTTCAGGAGTTAAAGGCTCAGAACGCTGCAACTTAAAATTGTAATGAACGATAACTCCTTCCCCTTTTGCGATCAATTTCCCCGTTTCTGCATTTTTTATTTCATGCTCCATCGAAAAGCTTTTCGTTCCAATCCGCGTAATTTTTGAAGTTACCGTTAATGTATCATGGGCATACGCTTGGGCAAGGTAATCACATTTTGTGGATGCTAAAATAAATTTCCAGTCTTGGTTCCCTACTTGTTTTGACATGTGTTTTAAAAATTTAGTCCGAGCTTCCTCCATATACAAATAATAGCTTGTATTGTTAACATGGCCTGACGCATCCGTTTCGCAATATCTTACATAAATTTCTGTATCTGGAATGGTCTTCATGCTAAATCGTCCTTTCTTTTATGTCTTATTTTTCTGTTTTTATCAATCGATCGATATTTATGTATGAATGGAATTGAATCCTACATGTGTATAGGAATTGTCCATCGGATCATCGATGTGTTTCAAGAAAAAGCAAATTGCTGTACAACGTTTGAAGAACAGGCGTTTCAACACCAATCTGCCGCCCCTTTTTCACGATAAACCCGCACAATGATTCGATTTCCATCCTTTTTCCTTTCAATCGATCTTGCAGCATGGACGGCTTATGCTTCAGAGCTGCTCCTGAATTGGCAAAAGTGCGATGAAACATTTCTTCATCTAATGGAATCCCGATTTTATTGGCTACTCGCATCACTTCTCGGCAAGCATTTTCAGCTGTTTTCCTCAATTCTTTATGCTCCATAATTTCACCGACAGTCGCTTTGGATAAAGCAGCAAGCGGATTGAAGGTTGCATTCCACAACAGCTTTTTCCACTTATCCAGCATGATATCATCTGTTGTTTTTACAAAAATTTCAGCTTGACGAAAAAGATCTGCCACTTTATCGCGGAACGAAATGAGAGATTCATCCAGAGCACCGATTACTAGTTTTGCTCTTCCGCTATGCTTTATGACCCCAGGCTCTTCCACATGTGACGACAGATAGGTTGCAGCTGACAAGAGCCTTTTTCCACCTAAAATTTGAGCGAGCTTTTCTTCATTGTCGACTCCATTTTGCAGCGTCAAAACAACTGCGCGATCATTCTGCAAAGAGGCAATCTGTTCTGCTGTACTTTCCGTGTCTGTTGATTTCACACAAAACAGTATCAGCTCACAATCAGCAAAATCCTCTATTTTATCTGTAAAAACACCGTCTATTGTGAGGAGTTGATCATTCGTTTTAACCACTAAACCTGATTTTTTCATTGCCTCTAAATGCTTGCCCCTTGCAAGAAAAACAACATCATGTCCGGCTTTCTTTAACAAAGCTCCAAAATAGCCGCCGACCGCGCCAGCTCCAGCAACAGCGATTTTCATAACATTCCCCCTTCAATTGAATCAAAAAGCTTATGAATGACAGAATAAACAGAAAATAATGAAATGCAAGTTTTGCACCTCAATTATTAACCTAATCTTTTCATTAATCAAGTGAAAGCATTCGGGACTGAAAAGTCTTGAGTGTTTAAAACCAATAGTAAAAACGAGCCTCCAAAACAGATAATAATCTTGAAATCAATATCAGACTCTAGACTATTATGATTTATTCTATGTTCCATGAGGATTCGCAAAGCGCGCAGATCACAAACACTCATAACTTAAAATGACGGCAATGCTATAAAAAAAGAAGCAGAAGTTGAAAAAAGCCTTTCCAAAATGAACGAACTCCGTGAAATAGCTTCTCTCCCCCACCGAATCGTTGACTTAGCTTTCGAATAAAATACGCCTAATTTATTTTCAAGTCTTGTAAACATACAGCAGCTGGCACGTTTTTGCTTTCTTAAATTTTACAGTTTATATGAAAAATGAACAGATAGGTTTAAGCATCCATCCAACACACATAACCCCGTTCTAAGTTTAGGACGGGGTTACAATAAAATGGTTTACTTTTTAAGAACAATGCTTCACTTACATCAAGATTTTTAAAGGTTAATCATTGGATAAAATGACTTTCATCGCTTTTTCTTTAGCCGCATTGCGAAATACTTCGTATGCCTGCAAAATCTGGTCCAGCGAAAAACGATGAGTGACTAACTGTTCCGGTTTAATTTTTCCTGACTGCACCGTCTTTAGCAGCAACTGAAAAATTCTTTTTATATATTACTGCCATTAAAAGCGGAACAACGATTGCCAAATCCATTAAAGTGCCTAGGATGACCCATCCCATTTCCTCAGGCAATACCATAATCGACAAAGGCGACCTATATATTAGAAAATTGGAACAAAGCACCAGCACTAATAAGGACAACCATATATACCTTTTTTTATCAAATTGCCAAGCTTCCACAAATCCACCCCTTTTTACCTATATTGTAACAGATTTTAAAATATTTCGTTTTTTATTTTTGTTAATTTTCAAAATTGCCAGCTTTCTCCTTGTCTCTGCTGATTTTAAGAAACGAACATGTTCCTAAATTGAGTGTGATTGATTTCTTGAGGTAATACGAAAGAACTAAATTTGAACATGCATCCTCTATATGAGAACAGTCAATCATCCCATAGTACAACCTTTACAAGAATTCATTGCCTTAAGAGATATAAAACTGAAACATATTATGCTTTTTCATTCAACTAATGCAAGCCTCCCTCCTTTCCGTTATACTTAAAACGTTGTTGATTGAAAGAAAGGAGCATTATATGAAATCTCTCGTTTTAGCTGAAAAGCCGAGCGTTGCACGTGAGATAGCCCGTGTGCTTGGCTGCAAAAAAGAGCATAAATTTCACTTTGAAGGAAGCAAGTATATCGTAACGTGGGCGCTCGGTCATTTAATTGGATTGAAGATGCCGGAACATTACGATCCAAAATATAAAACATGGCGGCTGGAAGATTTGCCAATTATCCCAGAAAAAATGGGGTTAAAAGTAATTAGACAAACGAGCCGGCATTATAAAGGCATAGAACTGTTGGCGAAACGAACGGACATTAAAGATTGCATTATCGCAACAGACGCCGGACGTGAAGGCGAACTCGTTGCAAGATGGATTTTAAAAAAGCTGAACTGGAAAAAGCCGATTTTGCGCCTATGGATTTCATCTCAGACCGATAAAGCCATTCGTGACGGTTTCAAGCATTTAAAACCTGGGAAACAATTTGAAGCATTATATCAGTCTGCTGTTTGCCGTGCTGAGGCAGATTGGCTCATCGGCTTAAATGTGACAAGAGCTTTGACGACGAAATATAATGACCCGCTTTCGGCAGGGCGCGTGCAGACCCCAACCCTTGCCATGATCATGAAAAGGGAAACAGAAATTCAAAAATTTGTACCGAAGCCGTATTGGACGATTCATGCAAAAATCGGTTCCATTCATACCATCTGGGAGCGAAACGGCGAAAAAAGAATTTTTTCCAAAGAAACGGCTGAACATCTATTGGCAAACCTGAATGGTAAAAAAGGTACAGTCATCAAAGTGGAGCGCAAGCAAAAGAAAGAACATCAGCCGCTGCCATACGACCTAACCGAGCTGCAGCGGGATGCCAACAAGCGTTTCGGATTTTCCGCAAAGAAAACGTTAACGATACTGCAAAAGCTTTATGAGCATTATAAGCTTGTCACATACCCGCGGACAGACTCCCGTTATTTAACTGCGGATATGGAATCGACAATGTTTGACAGGCTTCAGGCAATGGCTTCCGGCTATAAAGACGAAATCCGTCCTCTCCTTTCCAACAAAGGAAAAATTTTATTAAAACGGGTGTTCAATAATGAAAAAGTGACCGATCATCATGCCATTATCCCGACGGAGGAACCGCTAAATATGAGCCAGCTTTCCACTGATGAAAGGAAGCTGTATGATTTGATTGCCCGCCGGTTTTTGGCGCTGTTTTATCCTGCTTACGAATATGAAACCGTCCATGCGGTTTTTGATGTGAACGGAGAAACACTCACTGCAAAAGAGACAATTGTATTGAATAATGGATTTAAAGCCGTTTTAGGGAAGCAGCAGGATGAGCCGGAAAACAGAAACATCCCTGCTTTAGTTAAAGGACAATCTTTTGCTGTTCATCAAGTAGAAATAGAAGAAAAATTGGAAGAACCTCCTCTTCGCTATTCAGAGGCGGACATTCTTACGCAGATGGAAAAGTTCGGACTCGGCACTCCTGCAACTAGGGCGGATATTATTGAAAGACTTATCGAAACAGAAGCGGTTGAGCGAAAAAACGGCAGGTTCTACCCAACGAAAAAAGGTAAACAACTGATTGAACTTGTCAATGATGAACTAAAATCACCTGAACTGACAGCGCGCTGGGAAAAAGAGCTTGAAGCGATCGCACGGGGAAAAGGAAATCCTGAATTTTTCCTAAACAACATTCGCAAGCAAACGAAACGGCTCGTTAATGAAATAAAAAATAGCGATAGAAGCTACAAAGCACACAATTTAACCGGCTCCATGTGCCCGGAATGCGGCTCCTTTTTAAAAATACGTTCTACAAAAGAAGGACGTTTATTAGCATGTTCGAACATGGAATGCCGCTATAGCAAACGAAAAGATCCGAAGCTGTCCAACCGGCGCTGTCCACAATGCAAAAAACGAATGGAAATCCATAACGGCAAAGCCGGCGTTTACTTCCAATGCCGCCGCTGCAATGTGGTTGAAAAAGCGGAAGAAAAGAAAACGGCAGTCAATAACCGCAAAGATCGGGCTTTAATTCAAAAATACAGCCCGAAAAGCGATTCTTTTGGCACAAGTTTAGGTGATTTGTTAAAACAGGTGTTGGAAGAACAGCAATAAATAAAAAAGCTTCCGGATGCTGCGTTTACGACAAAAAGTTAGCTTGTTTCTATTTAAAAACGGTGTCACGACGAAGCTGGAATGGTATGCAGTTTGTTTCAAATATTTAAAAGGGATTTGTCAAATAAGTCATTTTTTCGGCTTATAGACAAACCCCTTTAATATTTAGAAACGTTCATATCGATGTTTATGATTATAATGGGCTCCACTTTCTGGACAGCTCCTTATCATTCATTAACTACACGCGAATTAAAACGTTATGTACTATTTGTTCCCCCTGCATTTCTAAAAAACTCAAAACAGTCAACCACATATATTCGAAAATGGTCTCCCCTCTTTCGACCTCCCCAATATATTTAAAAATCAAGAATGTTTATACACATGCTGCTTTATCGAACAGTAATCCTCAAGTCGAGATGTTTATAAATTTCTAAAAAAAGCGGCACCTAAATAAGGCGCCACTTTGAAAGGATTAGTTTTTTTGTACGTTTGCCGCTTGAGGTCCGCGTTGGCCTTCGACAATTTCAAATTTAACAGTTTGCCCTTCTTCTAACGTTTTAAAACCATCGCCTTGAATCGCCGAAAAATGAACAAACACATCGTCTCCACCATCGACTTCAATAAATCCAAACCCTTTTTCACTGTTAAACCATTTTACCTTACCTGTGTTCATGCTTTTTCCTCCAAAAAAAAGATTTTACCATTCATTGTTTGTTTTTCATAAGAAAAAAAGCCGCACACTCATGAGAAATGCAGACCATATAAGATCGCCTGCATTTCAATATGAGGTACGACTTATAATGGATCCATGATAAAACGAACTAAATGGCTAATTCATTATAACCAATCAAACATAAAGAGTCAAGAAAATGTAAGAATGTTCTTGACTCTTTAAGGGTGATACTTTATGTTATACGCTGCTTTCCCCTAAAAACAAATCTCATTCACTGCCGCGGTAAAGAAAGAACAGAGCTGTCAGCATTAGCCCGATCCCAATCAGGCGGTTTATGTCTATTCGATTTTTCGGCATTCCAAATAATCCAAAATGATCAATGATGACGCTGATGGCCATTTGACCGATGATTCCTGCAAGGAGCGTTACGGCCACCCCAACCTTCGGAACAGAAATAATGGTAAACGTGACGAACATCGCGCCTAAAAATCCCCCAAGCAAATTCCATTTTGGAACTTGAAACAAATCGGTAATGTGGCCCTTTCCAAAAAATAAAACAAGGAACGCTAAAACCATTGTTCCAACAAAAAAAGAGACAAATGCTCCTTCAACAGCACCGATTTTTTTACCTAGACTTCCGTTAATCGGCGACTGTATTCCTATCATCATCCCACCCAGTATCGCTAAAAAAATGTAAATCCATTTCATCCTGAACCCTCCCCAGAAATATAATTTCTCTTCTACCCGCTTGAACTCCTTTACGTAAAAACGTTCTTAAGTAAAAAAGTTGATTTTCTAAAATTTTCATTTTGTAAAAAAAGAAGAGACTTAAAAAAACGGCGCTTTCGTAAAAGCTCTTAAAATGATGAAAGACAACAGAATTTTTCAATAAATTTCTGTTGTCTGAAAGTGCAAACCTGCCGTTCAGATGAGAATCAAACCCGTTAAATAATTTTCTAGCACCCACACAGAAAATGACGCTGTAAAGGAGGAGATGAAGACCGATCTATTTGTTTGATGAAGAGCACAACGTTTACAAGTATATTCGGCCTGATGATTAGTTCAATTATCCATTAACGACAATTTACTACACTTGTTATATGTAAAGACCTTAAAAAATTATATTCAGTAAACTATTTTCTCTCATGTCATTTTCTAGATCAACCATTTTCAACATATATATAAACAAAAAAAGGAGGCACTTATGATCATTCATATTATACAAAGAGGAGAGACTTTATGGAACATAGCTGAACGCTACGGTATCAGTCTTTCTGAAATTATTGCTGCAAACAGTCTGCCCGATCCTAATCGATTACTGATTGGCCAATCACTTGTGATTCCCATTGCTTTTCGTCAACATATCGTCCGAGCAGGGGAAACATTATGGCAAATTGCCCAAAAATATGGAGTTGCCGTCGGGTCTATTGTTCAGGCTAACCATATTAGTGATCCTTCAAAAATTAATCCGGGAATAATTTTAAACATTCCGCCTCGCATCCATACTGTGAAGCCTGGAGAGAATTTATCGCAAATTTCTCAAATTTACCGTATATCCGTACAGGAAATTGCCAAAGCCAATCGAATTCAAAATCCCGACCTTCTTTATCCGGGGACAAGATTAACGATTCCTTTTGTAAAACCAGTCATTGACGTAAATGCATATACGATCCATGCAGGCGAAGAAGGAGGAAAAGAAGTTCGAGAAGCTGGCAGCTTTTTAACATACGTTTCTCCATTTGCCTACATCATCCGGGAAGACGGCGGACTCGATGCAATAAACGACACAGCGATTCTTCAAGCTGCTTTAACAGAACAAGTGATACCAATGATGAGCATAACAAATTTTACGTTCAGGGACCCCGGGTCACGGCTGGCTCATGCCATCCTTTCAAATACGGAACTGCAAGATCGATTATTGACCACCATTATAAACACTATGAAAGAAAAAGGTTATCGTGGATTAAATATTGATTTTGAAAATGTATTTCCTGACGATCGTGAGTTATATAATCAATTTTTACAGCGCGCCGTTGACCGATTGCACAAAGAAGGATATTTTGTTTCGACCGCGCTCGCCCCTAAAACGAGCCCAGAACAAAAAGGAATATTATATGAGGCACACGACTATGCCGCACACGGCAGGATTGCAGATTTCGTTATTTTAATGACATACGAATGGGGTTATAGGCTTGGACCTCCTCAGGCGATCTCTCCGCTTAATCAAATCAAACAAGTGCTAGATTATGCTGTAACCGTCATTCCAAGAAATAAAATCTTTATGGGCTTCCAAGTATATGCTCGTGACTGGCTCCTTCCCCATGTTCAAGGTCAGGAAGCAGAAACATTCGATATGCAAGAAGCGATTCGTCGAGCAGTTCAACATGGTGCTGTGATACAGTATGATCGAACATCTCAATCTCCGTTTTATCGGTATGTGGATGAACAAGGCCGTACGCATGAGGTCTGGTTTGAAGACGCGCGCAGCACCCGGGCAAAATTTGATGCGGTAAAGGATTACGGTTTACGGGGATTTAGTTATTGGGTACTTGGCTATCCGTTCCCGCAAAATTGGGTATTACTTGAAGACAATTTTCAAGTGCGGAAATTCCGTTCAATTCATTGATAGCAGAAGTCTCTCATAGCACAAATGAAAATAAGGGAACCTACGCACAAAGCGTATGTTCCCTTCTCGCTTATTCCTCTTTCATAAACGGCCACCAGTTCGCTTTACCAAACATTTTGACCATCACCGGTACAAATAGCGGCAGTACAACAAGAGCATATAAAAATAATCCTGTTAAAACAATTGTGGCAATTTCGAGCAGCGACAGCACACCGGACGGAAGCATCGCCGCAAATGTTCCGCCTAAAATGACCGCGGCGGAAATAATGACCGTTCCCATATGACTCATAGCTGAAAGCATCGCTTCTGTGACAGGCAAATCTCTGTATTCGTTGAAGCGGTTCATAAGGAAGATGCTGTAATCTATGCCAAGCGCAATTAAAATGACAAATGAGAAAAATGGAACTGCCCAGTTCAAACCGTCGTATCCAAGAAGGCGAACGAAAATGACTTCTGACACCGCCATTGATGTGTAATACGTTAGAATAAGCGATAAAATTAAATAAATCGGCATGACAAACGAGCGCAGCAATGCAATTAATATAAGAGCAATCCCTATCAGCATCAATACAACTGTGCGGGAATAGTCGTTTGCTGAAATCTCGTTCAAGTCGGAGTAAATGCTAGTAACTCCGTCATAGGCAAATTTCGCATTTTCAAGCTTCGTGTCTTTTACGGCAAACTCCACCGCTTGTTTGACCTCAGTAAGCTGATCCATCGCTGAAGTTGAATATGGATTTTTCTCGAAAACAACATCAATGGTTGTCACTTTGCCGTCATTCGATAAGTAAGCTTCTTTCGCATCCGCAAATTCTTTGCTTTCAAGCACTTCCTTCGGCATGTACCAGCCTGCCATTTCCTGATTTGAAGAAGAAAGACCAGATAAGTAATTTTCGGCAGAACCGAGACCATCGGCTACTTGATTTAGACCATCCACGCTTTTGTCAAGGCCTGAAATCAGCTGATTCATTTGTCCATCCAGCTGAGAAAAACCTTGCAGCAATTCCTCCTGTCCATTGTTGACTTGGCTTAAGCCGTTAGACAGCTCCGGCAATTTTGAAATGATGGTTTGCTGTCCAACCGCTGCCTTATCCAACCCTTTTTGCAGCTGATCAAGCCCGTTGATGAGCTCTCCCATTCCATTAACAAGCGCTTTTTGACCTGAAAGTAATTCAGAATATGAACGGTTCGCCTGCTCTATTCCATTTGTCACTCGCTGAAGCGCTCCGTTAATTTGCTGAAATCCGCTTCTCATTTGTTTTGCTTGTTCACTAAGCTGGGAAGCTGCCATTTTTACCTGTTGATACTCAGCATCCTGCTGAAGCTGCTGATGTCGTTGTTCGATGCGGTTTAAAGATTCACTCATGCCGGATAAATGTGTTGACAATTGACCGAGATGTGATTCCATCTGTTGATATTGTTTCAGCAATGAATGTAGACTGCTTCCGGCTGTTTCATATCCTTTCAAAAGCTGTTCTGCGCCGGATTGCAGCTTTTTCGCATTGTTTTGAACGGTCTCAAGCCCTTTCTTTATGTCACCGGCACCCATCGATCCGCTCTCGATCCCCTGTTTAACTTGCGAAAGCCCTTTTTCAAGATCACCGACGCCGGCTTTTAATTCATTTGTTCCGGAAACGAGTGCTTCAATACCGTCTGTTGCTTGTTTTAATTTCGGAGATGATGCAGAAAGCTCTTTGCTCGCTTCATTCAAACCGGAACTGATTTGTTCAAGCCCTTCATTTCCCTGACCAATTCCGTCTTTCAGCGTTTTCGCCTGTTCTGTCACAAATAATTGGTCGATCTGTTCGCCTGTCGGTCTCGTTACTGAGCGGACCGTCTCGACACCTTCAACTTTTTCGATGCTTCTGCTTATTTTTTCAATTAAAGCAAAATATTCCGTCCTATTCATGTTATCATCATTTTTGATCACAATTTTTGTCGGCATCGCTTCGCCTGGGTTGAAGCTTTTCGAAATAATATTAAAAGCCTTGACAGAGTCGTAATCATCCCCGATTTCTTGAAGGGAATTAAACGACAGCTTGCCGTCATAGGAAAGCAGCACTGGGAGGGTAATGATTCCTACGATGATTAAAGAAACAAGCGGTCTGGTGAACGAAAAACGTCCTGCAAAGTCCCATAGCTTGCTCTGTTTATGTTCCAGATTTCCTTTAACTGGCCAAAACAACACCGGGCCAAGCACAGCCATGAAAAACGGAACAAGCGTCATAAGTGCTACCAGCAGGATGGCGACTCCGACAGCGACTGCCGCAGCCGATTGATAAAGCTTAAATGATGACAATCCGATCGCCGCAAAGCCGATCATAACGGCTAAACCGCTGAAAAACACTGTTTTTCCTGCCGTGCGATAGGTTGTTACAATCGCTTCAGTTCGGCTTTCTTGTTTGCCAAGCTCCTCTTTAAAGCGGCTTAACAGTAAAATGCAATAGTCTGTACCGATCCCGAACAAAATGGCGACCAAAAATATTTGCGTAAAAGTGGACAATGGAAAATTCACCATTTCAACTAAAAAGGCGACAATTGACTGTGATGCCAAATATGTCATGCCGACTGTCAAGAGCGGCACAAATGGCGCTATAAGCGAGCGGAAAACGATCAGCAAGACAATCAAAATAAACACGACTGTTATGCCCTCTGTTTTTTTCACTCCTTCCTGCGAGCTGACAATAACGTCTTCATCGATGATCCAGCTGCCGGTATAATAATGCTCTAATGAAATATTATCGATCACTTTATAAAGAGCGGATGTCATTTCTTTTGCCGTTCTTCCGTCTCTTTCCATTTGTATTGACGTCAAGATGGTGGTTTTATCTTTTGAAACAAGCTGATCCTTTAACTCCTCTTGATGAAAAGGCGAAACAATTTCTGTAATCCGTAAATTCTCGCTGTGTTGTTCAAGCTGTTTTACAGCTTGTTCCGCTTCTTTCCAATCTTCCTTTGTCAGCCCGTCCTCATTATGCAGCACAAGGGCGACTGATATTAGATCTCCTGAATGCTCTTTGCTCTGAATTTCTTTTAAAATGTCATTCGCGATCGAAGAGGAATAACCTTCTGGAACCGTAATTTGCCCTTTTTCGCGCACAAGCTCCTCCATGTTTGGCGATGTAAAGAGCAAACCAATAACAGCGACAAGCCATAAAATGAGTACAAACCATTTTCCTTTCAGGATTGCCCTCATGACTCAACCTCCAGTTCAAGCAATACGTTTGCCAATTTTTCATAGGTTTGAATAAATGATTCGATCTCGTCCTCCGAAAATTTTGTTATGAACGATCCTACAACTTTATGAACTCTCTCTTCTGTACTTGCAAACAAATTGCTCCCTTTTTCAGTCAAAGCCAAATAAATGACCCTCCTGTCTTTTTCATCGCGAATTCGCTGAACAAATCCTTTCTCAACAAGCCGATTAATCATCGCTGTGATCGCGCTTTTGTTCACTCGAAAAACATTAGCTAGTTCTGTTGAAGTGCACCTTTCCTTTTGATGGATATAGCGCAAAAGATAGTGTTGTTCGTTTGTGATATCTGGATCAATTTCACATTTCACAAGTTCCTCCGCTCTTTTCGTCACAATGAACGAAACCTTAATATACCGTTCGATCAATTCATCTATTTTTTTTCGATCCATTGTCTGCCCCCTATTTTAAATAGTTCAACTATTTAACTATTAAATCATTTAACTATCAACCTGTCAATCAATTTGTATGAAAATTGGCAAACTTCCTCTTCTTCAAACGCGTGAAAGGTGCATTCCAATAAATGAAGGCTTCTCTAACGTGCTGAACGCTAGTTTCCATTCTCTAAAATATGTTCTTCGCATAGAAAAATGTTGTGTGAGCTAAGCTTTTATACTGTAAAAGATCCGCATCACTTAAGAGCAGATTCGACGAGTTAGCAGGCAGGACTGTCCGTTGCACTCTCAATGCTTTCGTTATAGAACTGAGAAGCTCCTGTTTCAAGTGTCAGTTAAACGGCGAGCAATTCATGGAAAAAGGGATCAACCTGCAAAGATGATCCCATCCATCGGTTCACAAAATCATCCAAACCGAAACAGCTAGCGAAACAACAATTGGAATAACCTGAATACATACCATCCCTTTAAAGGTGATTCGTTCTTCAGGAATCGGAAATGAAGCCTTTTCACACAGCCAATTAGCAAGCTTCTCCATTTTTGACTTTTTCATTGGAAAATCCGGTACTTCCACTGTATATTTTTTTAATAATTTATCAATTTCACGATCCTTTTCCATCAGATTCGATCCCCCATTCTTTCCTCATTTTTTGAACCGCTTGATGCAGCCTTGATTTCACCGTGCCCAAAGGTATGTTTAAGATGCGCGCAATATCCTTTTGTGACAGATCATGATAATAAAACAATACGATAACGGCCCGCTGTTCGTTTGAAAGCGATTGAAGCATCCGCTCGACCTCCATTTTTTCATCGGAACGGGATATGTTGACAGGCTCTTTATATAAAAACGGAAGAAGACGGTGCCACCTTGCTCTCATATTTATTTTGCTGATCATCGTATGATAAGCAATTTGAAAAAGATATGTCTTCAGCCTCCCTTTTTCAGGGGAAAAGTAATGCTTTTTTTGCTGCAGCTTCAAAAATGCATCTTGAACGACATCCATGCTAAGCTGGTCGTCCCGTGTACAACGGTAAATAAAGCGGAAAAGCGGTGCTCGATATCGTTCATAAAGCTCGTTCAAAGCTTCCGTATCACCGTTTTGAAATTTTTCCATGAGCTTTTCATCTGTTAAATTCATCTGACCACCGCTCTTTAATTCCTTTGAACACATACAGGATTCTTCCGATGAACCAAAGAAACGTCATTAAAGTAAACATAAACGATTGATGAAGGAAAAATTGAATGACAGGACTGTTAATGTTATCTCCCCTTATTAGAAAGATAAAGAGTCCTGTGAGGCAGCAAAATGAATAAATTGCGGATATAACCGTAATCGTATCCCAACGGGTCCAATAGAAATAAAGATCGGTTTTTTTAAAATCAATGTTTCCCCATCGATCCCGAACGACCTTTTTATTTAAAGAAGCGATCGAAACACCGAAAATCGTTCCGATGATTCCGCCTACAATTGAACTGATTACCCAGCCGGTTACAGGCATAATTGTCATCTCCTTTCCCATCATTCATTTGTTTATACAAATCGTGAAAGGAAAAAGTTCATTTTTTTCCGTAATTTTTTAATAAAAAGGCTTCAGGTTGATTTCATCTGTAATATTAACAAAATCGCTGTTAGTTCTAATGTTTCGCTGGCCGTTTTACATGAAACGCTCCGATTCCATTCCGTTGATCAACATTTTACATCTTCTTGCAGATAAATCTCACGCTTTTTTCGCAAACGTCATAGGTCCGAAACAGATTCAATCATTTTAATGTTTTATGAAAAATGAAGTTTTCCTGTTTCTTTCTGTCAAGTCGAAAAAGTTGAAGTTGTTTCTTTTCATTCGATACAATGGATGTGCGATTGATTCATAAAAGAAGGTGAAAACATGAAAATTGAAATATGGTCTGATTATGTTTGCCCATTTTGCTATATCGGAAAGCGGCGTATGGAAAAAGCGCTCGAGCTGTTTCAGCACAAGGAGCAAGCGGAAATCGTGTTCCGCAGCTTTGAGCTTGATCCAACTGCCAAAAAGGAATACGATCTTTCCATCCATGAAATCATTGCTCAAAAATACGGCATTTCCGTTGAGGAAGCGAAGCGGGCAAATAACGATGTTGCCAAACAGGCAGAGTCCGTCGGATTGACATTTCGCTTCGAGGAAATGAAGCCAACAAATACGTTCGATGCCCATCGATTAGCGAAATATGCAGATAAAAAAGGGAAAGGAAGAGAAATGCACGAACGGCTCTTTTATGCTTATTTCACTGAATCGAAATTAATCAGTGACCATCAAGTTTTAGTTGAACTCGCAGAAGAAATCGGCTTGGATGGCGACGAAGTCAAGCAAATGCTTTCAAGCAGTCAATTGGAAGAGGAAGTTAGAAAGGATGAACAGGAAGCCTCACGTCTCGGTGTCAGAGGTGTGCCGTTTTTCGTCATCAACCGCAAATATGCCATTTCTGGAGCACAGCCAACAGAAGTATTTTTGAAAAGCTTTCAAAAAATATGGGATGAAGAAAACTCTTCTTCGCCGCTCAAACCACTGGCAGCTGATGGCGGAGGACTATGCAACGATCAGAGCTGTGAAATGTAATTCGTTTTGACCGCAAATGGGCAGGAGGAACAACGGTCATCAAAAACGACGTGTCCTCCTTTTGCATTTCTTTCAGTTCATGACGATCTGTCAATGGCTCACATCGCAAAGTTTGTTTAATTTATTTACTTAAATTCGTTTGTTAACACATATAAAAGAACCGAATCGTCAGGTTATCAATGTTTACATCCTTTGTTACATTGACTAACCTTCCCAAGTTTTCTTTAGAGGAACAATTCTTACTTTACTCCTCAAACTATGAAATTTAGGCGGTGCGGCCGCTCATTATGTCTTCATAACGGTGATGAATCGTTTAACTATTTTCTTGTTGATCTGCTATTCCTTTTTTCTTGAATGATGCAAAGACCTTTCCATTTTATTACACTTGCACCCGAAATAAAAAAATCCACGTCAAAGTCCCAGAGGTAAAATACTGGGATTTTGACGTGGATCTCCATTTTCCCTTCAAATTTATGAATTTTTCATCCATCGCAACATTGTAAATGATTTCAAAGAACGGACTTTTTTCCATTTAATGTTTGATTATCCATTTCTTCATAAATTAAATTCTCGCTTCAAAAATGACCGCCTCTTGATCAAATTTCATATCCAATAGACCCTCTGTTTTATTTATAAAAGAGTTCCAATTGTTGATAAGATTATTGTAAGTAAATGGATAATACGCATGATGCGCCGACCAATCATTTTGAAAAAACATGTCCCAGTCGTTTTTTGAGGAATGATAACGGACAAGATCATTCCAATTCGCATCATTTGTTTTTTGTTCATATGAAACGTAAGCAGACGGTATAATATGCAAAAAGACATGATCTATATTTTTTTCTTTTGCGTGCCTTCTCATACTTGAAATAATGTCATCGATGATTTTCGAATCAAGTATGGAATAAGCCCTTTTGCTCCGTCCATATGCTTCTTCCCTCTTTTCCTCCTGGAAGCGGTTGTATGATTCAATCGTTTTTTGGATATATGAATGGTATACATGCTCAAGGTTGCCACGCATTTTTTCAGACAATGGTGTATGAAGCAATGCTTCCAGCTTCATCCCTAATAATCCGAGTTCAATCCCGATTTGTTCTTCGCTTTTTGCAGCCGTATAGCCATGTTCTGTTCGGACCGCTTCTTGATAAAAGGACCCAGCCGCTTCAAAATCATATATTGTATAATGATCGCCGGTTTCTAAAGCGCTTTCCTTCTGTAAAAATTGTTGGCGGAGCGCCTCCAACTTAAAAGTATGGTTTCCCCTTAACAGCTGTTCACCATCCGTTCTGTCGATTGGGGCATAATCCTCATGCTTGCGTAAAAAAGATGTATATTGTTCGATGCGCTGTTCATAAGCTTTTAAAATATCGTTATACATCTCCTCTTTCACGTCTGGGAGACCATGCTTCACAAAAAAGCCGCCAACTGATTTTGAAAAAGAATCAGCTAACTGTTGGATGCTTTGTTGAAAAAAATGATCGAGTTTGTCGAGCCGCTCTTTTCGTTGTTCACCAAAAAAATTTTCTTCAATCCAGTTTTTTAAATAAACATATTCTGAAGCTAGATCATCAATTTTTTCACCGAGGCGGTCAAAACGCCCAAATCCTGCCCGCCCCCTTGCTTTCGCGTAGAACTTAGTTGATTTCCAAGGAACGATTAGAGCGTTTGACTTTCCCCTTTTTAACGTGATTGTTTTCAGAACAGATCCGTGTGCCAGCGCTTCCTTCTTCAAATCTTTTATGTTGTCCTTTTCTGATTGGGCCCCAAGATTGGATTCATATATTTTTTCAACAATAGACTGTTTTTTCTCATGTTCTTTCAATGATTGCTGCAGAGCAACAATAGGTGCAAAACTGAATTGATCTGTGTAATAAAGCTGAACCATTTTCCCACCTCCTTTTATATCAGAAGCTAGAAAGGATTCCTAAACTTTCATTTTTTTGCGGATGTGAATTTGTTTGATTTATATTCTTAGTTTCGACGGAAACCATTATAAAACCTCTTGTTTGCACAAAGATTTTAAGTGACTGTCCAAAATGGATTCGATCATCTCATTAGATAAATATTCCGGATGCATTAATCCATGAATGGCCAAGCCATCGATCAGCGCATACAGACGGTCCACCTCCAGCTCTACATTGATATTCGGCCGCGCAAGATCAAGTTTGACTAAAGTCTTGATGACCTGTTCAAATCCATAACGCATTTTAAGATATACTTCTTTGCTTAAAGACTGAAGTTCCGGCTCCGAAAGAGCTTTCTGGGTAAAAGCAAACCATACCTCCATTTCTTTCTTTGTATCATCTTCAAGCGGCAAAACCTCCCGGATCATCCTTTTCATTGCATCAAGCGGCGGCATAGAAAAATCAATTTCGTTAATTCGTTGACTCACCCTTTCCGACACCAATTTCATTGCAAATGACAGCAGTTCTGCTTGAGTTGAAAAATAATGTCTTAATGAACCGACGGAAACTCCTGCTTCTCTCGCAATATTGCGAACGGTTGCTTTTTCCATCCCGCCTTTTGCAATGACATTCCATGTCGCTTCCGCAATTTTTTCTCTTTGTTTTACGTGATCCACTTTTTTCGGCATATTTTTATTATATCATGGTTGTTTTTTTAATACACTTGTGTTAAATTTTTATTTAATACGTGTGTTTTAAAAAGGAGTGGAATCATGATCGGTTGGCTCATTGCCATATGCGAAGTTTTGTTTTGGATATTTGTCGGCGCCGGATTATTCGCCAGATATATTCTAGGCTGGAAAAAAATCGGGTCGCTGCTTCTATTGTGTACGCCTCTTATCGATCTTGTTTTAATCATCGCAACGGTTATCGATTTGAAAGACGGCGCAACAGCTCATTTTGTACACGGATTGTCTGCTGTATATATTGGGGTTTCGGTTGCATTTGGCAAACGGATGATTCAATGGGCGGATGAACAGTTTGCTTACCGATTTGCTGGAGGAAAGCGGCCAAATAAACGGCCTCAATTCGGAAAACAGCATGCTGCTTACGAACGGCAAGGCTGGTACCGCCACCTTCTAGCATGGATTATTGGGAATGCACTTCTCCTGTTCATGGTTCTTTTCGTCAACGATTTCCAGAAAACAGAAGCACTTTTATCATTTTCGGCAAAATGGACGTTCATCCTGTTTATCGATTTTTTATGGAGCTTCAGCTATACAATATGGCCGAAAAAAGAGGCGAAAGGGCATTATGAAAGTTAATCCTAGAATTTGACCATTTTCCCCTAGATTAGCGCTACAGAGCTTGTAGAGAAGGACAATATTTTTCTCTACAAGTTTTATTTACAGCTTTTTATACCATGTTTGTAAACTCTTTACGTTAGTACCATCCCATCATAAACACTCCGAAACATGCTGTATTCACTAAAAACGTAATCCCAGCTGCGATCAGTATTCCTTGAGCAATCGCTGTTTTTCTTTTCATTAAGGCGATCACGACTGCTGGAATGATATAAATCACCTGAACAAAACCGATAAAAAAGATCGTAATCGGAAAAATCAACAATAGCCCATGTAAAAGAAGCACAATACCGATGCCTTTCCAAATGTCTTTTGTATGCTCATTCATGCACAGTCATCGCCATTTCTGTTTGAATTTCTTTCAGCCGGTTTTCAAGGCTGTCCCTGTAAAACAAGTTATACGTGTCAAACGGAATGATGCGGCCGTCGTGATGTACAATATGAACACAGGATTTTTTAACTGAACGAACATCAAAGTTGTAAGCATCTAAAAATTGCATAATAATTACACGAAACACATTGTTATAGCTAATATTTTCCGGTATCGCTACTTTCGGCAGACAGCATAATAAATCTTTTAGTGACATCGCGGAAGAGCCGGGAGAATGATTTAAACTGAATAGCTCAAAAACTTTATGTTTCAATTGTTCATCTTGTTCAAATACGATCGTATTTTGATCTCCTTCAAGGAGAATATGTGGATCGATCATACCCGTCAGAGGCTTCACTTCCCCGTTTAACTTCAGCGCATACCCCATAGCCAAACAGTCAGGATGGCAAGGGACAGGAATAATATCGTCTGCTTGAAAAACCTCCGATTGCTCGATAATCATGCTGCGAACTTCGCTCAACGTTAATCGGTCAGTTGCAGGGTTAAAATTTTTTGTTCTTCCGGCAATTTGCACCGGCTGAAAGGTGACTCCCCTGACTGCCTGCTGCGAAAGACCGTATTTAATGATTTTTCCGACCTCCTGATCGTTTACACCCTTTTTTAACGTGACAACTAATGTTGTGGAAATGTTGTATTCATTTAAATGTTCTATTGCCTTCTCTCGGACTGCTCGCAAATCCACTCCGCGCAGATCGATTAACGCCTCTTTTTCAAAACTGTCAAACTGCAAATAAATTTCAAATCCGGGCATGTAGCGAGCCAGCTTTTCAGCAAATTTTTTGTCCTGGGCAATTTTAATTCCGTTTGTATTCACCATTATATGCTTAATTGGCTTCGATTTCGCCATTTCTAATATCTCGAAAAACTGTGGATGGATCGTTGGTTCGCCGCCGCTGATTTGAACGATATCTGGTTCCCGCTCATTTTTCACAATCGCATCAAACATCTTCTCAATTTCCTCTAGTGGGCGCCATTTCTGTTTTTTCGGGGAAGACTCCGCATAACAGATCGGGCATTGCAAATTGCACTGATCCGTAACTTCCACCAATGCCAAGCAGCTGTGCTGCTCGTGATCCGGACATAAGCCGCAATCATACGGGCACCCGTATTGAATGGAGGTATTCCAGCGATACGGCATTTCTGCACGCTTCAAAAATTCACGGCATTTTTTGTAATATTCGATATCGGTTGAGATCAATACTTTTTCTCTTCCATGATGACGGCAATGTTTTACTAAAAAAACTTGATCATTCTCAAATATGACTTTTGCTTCCGTTTTCCGCAAACATTTCGAACAAATGCTGTTCGTTAATTCATAGAAAATGTATGGTCTATTTGGCATACTGAAATTTCTCCCTTCTCTTTTTCCTTATAAGGAACAAATAGTACATCAATCCGACGAAAGCTGCTAACTGAATGTTGTTTAACCCAAAATACGGGTGAGGTGTCGGCTTGATAAAATCAATAAAAAAGCGAAACAGCAAATAGGAAACCATAAAAAACTGGAACAGAAACCCTTCCCACGGAGATGTTTTCTTTTTTCTTATGTATAGAACGAAAAAACCGATCAGCCATAAATAGACAATTTCATATATTTGAGTTGGATGTCTCGGTACGCCGTCTCCAAAATCAACACCCGTCACCCAAGTCGTTGGGGTGCCGTGCGTATGGTCTGAGAGGCCGGTGAAAAAACAGCCTATCCTGCCAATGCTCATGCCAATAATAAGCGGTAAGACAAAATCATCGCCTGTCGAGCGCTTCCAGCCGATTAGCTTTTTTGCGGTTTCAACTCCGATCAATCCTCCCAGCAATCCACCGACGATCGTTTTCCCGGCCATTAAATAGTTGAGATTCGTCACATTTTTCAGCGTTTCAACAGGATTTTCAAGCCAATACAGGAGCTTTGATCCTAACGCAGCCCCGGCTATCGCACCGATCACGACCCACATCGCCTTATCAAGCGGAATTCTTTCTTTATTTCTCGTATGCAAGTAAACTCTGAAACCGACAAAATAAGCCAAAGTCTCAAAAAATAAATGCGGATGAATCGAAACAGGACCCAAATGTATATAAACAGGAAAATCCATTTTACACCTCTTTTTGCAAAACCTTACTTTCATCATATCAAAAAATATGAATTTATTGTTTTAATATTTTAAACATTGAGCATTTTGCAAAATTAGATTTTTTGGATAAAAGTATAAAAAATAAAGCACTCGGCAAATAGCTACCAGCATGTTATTTTACAAAATATTACAATAATCTTGTTTTCGGGCATACCTACAGAATTTTTCACATTGAATTTTTTTAAGCGGCTTTCTTCCCTTTATTTTCCTTTGCCATCGCTAGCGCTGAAACAAGTAATACAATAGCGTTCAGGTAAATATGGGTCTTTACTTTTTCAATTCCCCATACATGTAGGGAGTTCGCCGTAAGGTAGCTTTTCATTCTTGAATTACAGCGTTCTACACTTGTCCTCTCGTTGTAAAGCTCTTTCCAACGTTTTGTATCACGGTGCGGATTGGAATATCGGCGCACATCCTTTTTGATGTCGACTTTTACCACCATTCCATAGTTGGAAGATGAACAGGCTGCCATTCCTAATGGGCAATCCACTTTGCCGGTTGCGTGAGGACATCTGAACTTGAGCTGGTCCTTATCAGCTCCCCAATAAGTCATTTCATAACCCATGGAACAACGCGGAGTTCCATTGGAAGAAATCCCTTCAGGAGGCTCTTTTTCGTTGCGCAAATTGAGCGGGATAATGGCTTGCGCTCCAATGTTTTTGGCTGATTCATAGTTTTTTAGTTGGTCATATCCGCCATCCATGATCAGAAATTCAATTTTGGATTTGGTACGCTCTGCCACTTGCTCTATTAATTCTGGTGCGACTTCTCCATCGTTCACATGGGCAGGGGTTACTTTTATGGCTATTGGCAGTTCGCTTGCGGTATCGACTGAAAGATGCATCTTATAGCCAAACCAGGTAATTTTATTGCCGAAGGAATCATATTTTGCGCCCCAATTGGCATTACCCGTTTGTTCACTACGCTTTTTGGGCTGTTTCTTTTCATAGGCATCAATGGCGGCACTGTCGATGGCCTGGTGGCTGCCGTCAATTATTCCTTCCTCCTGAGCTAACTGTACCAAGTCAAGGAAGATCTTTTCAGCCAGCTTTTTTTTGGTAAGTGCCGCAAAAACCCGGCTGAGAGTGGAGATAGACGGTGCGGGGCGATCAATCGATAAACCGCATTGATAACGGAAACGAAGGTCTTTATCCAATCGATGATGAAGGGCGGTAAAGGTGTCGATGCCTTCGAGTGGGGCAGCGATGAGAGCCCTTAGAATCCCTTCTCTGGAATGACCGTCAGCCCCTCGGGGTGAAGAACTTCTCAACTGTTTAGCATAAGGGCGTAAATCAAGCGAGCTAAAAAAGATAGGTAATTTCTCTTTTGACTCTAATTTTTGCAGTTCTTCAAAGGAAAATAGGCTTTCTTGTAGAATATACAAAGTGACTTCCTCCCTTTTGAATTTTTGTGGTTTCGTCACTTCAAAAATTCTACATTTTAGGGGTGAAGTCCTTTTTTATGTCTTTGAAATCCTTATGGCTCTTGGGTCAAAAAATATGCAAAATGCTCACATTACAAAAAAATTTCGTTGCAGCAGTTATATTTTTTCCCCGTCTCAACTAAACTAATGGAAGCGCCGGCAAATATTTTCGAAAGCTGATTTTTGTTCAATAAGCTTAGCATCAATAAGTGATTCCAAACTGTTTGCATCAGTCCATTTGCAGAAAGCTATATTTTCTAATGTTTATAATCAAGGCAGATTGGATTTTTCCGGAAGCAACTCCCGAATTTCCTTTGAATCATGATGGCAATCGCTTTTGCATACAAATAAATAATTAAAAGTTATTTGTTAGGAATCGTTGTTTGAGCAGGTTTCCTAGATTTGATTCAACGATCATCCTGTCATTTCCTTGCTCTCATTCACGCAAATCTTTCAAACTTTTTTTACACTTGACAGAATCGGTTTTGAAAAATATACATCCTACTAATTGTGCAATTCAAAATTTACGAGACTATATTTTCGTTTATAATGAAGTTGTCAAACTCCATAACGTAAAGGGGGAAAACACCATGTCTGGCAAGATGAAGACTTACCGAGTGGGGATCGCAGGTGCGGGCGCATTTGCCACTTTTTTGTCCGGTGCGCTTGCACGGCTGCCTGAATTTCAATTGACAGCTGTCGCAGGAAGGACGGATACAAAACGGGAGAGCGTGATGGCTGCTTTTCAAAAACAGAGACATAATGCGATAACGCCAAAAGAATATTATGAGGCAGCCGACCTTATAGCCGATCCTGAAATCGATATTGTCATTTTAGCAACACCGCCCCATCTTCACTCCTCACTTAGCCGACTGGCTTTAACACACGAAAAGCATGTCTTGTTAGAAAAACCTGGTGCCCTTTATGCCAAGGAACTTTTGGAAAATGCGAACTATGCAAAAAAACAAAAGCGTGCATTCGCCGTGAACCTTGTATTGCGTTACAATCCGCTAGTAGAAGCTGTTGAATGGATCGTCCGCCATCGGCTGCTTGGATTCGTGCATCATGCAAGTCTCACCAACTCGGCTCATCACGTCGCCAATGGCCATTGGTTTTGGAATGATCAACTAAGCGGAGGCATTTTTATTGAACATGGAGTTCATTTTTTTGAGGTCGGTCGCCACATACTCGGAGAAGCGGTCGATGCGAACGGTTTTGCTCTGACGGAGGAAAACGGTGAAAAACAGCGTGTTTGGGCAAGCGTTCTTCATAAACCAGTTTATCAACAAGACGAAAAAAGTTCGGGAAACAACATATATTCTTTAGTTCCTGTTCAATATTACCACGGCTTTACGATGGATCCTGACGCACCGGAATCGACAAAATGGGAAATTCATTGCACTCATGGACGGATTGTACTTGAAGGATGGATTCCCCAAAAATTATATTTAGAGGGCAAAATCTCAAAAGAACAGGGCGAGCTGATCGATCAAATACTAGACAGCATACCGAAAAAACCGGTAGAAAACGCTGTTGAAAAAGTACGCTCTTCAGCCTTTCATTGTTTCAAAAATAAATCGTTCCCGCTTAAAGCACTATCCAGCATTTCATACGAACGGACAATCAAATTGGAGCAGCGGCAATTGTGGTATGAGGCAATGGTCCAAGACCGTTTCCTTGATTTTTGCCGAATCATTGAAGAAGAAGGATGGGAAGGATTTGTTACAGCTGAAGACGCCGTGAAAGACTTAGAACTGGCAAATCGTGTAACGTTTAATAAAACGGAGCAGCCGCTAACCGAATAAATTGGTTAGCGGTTTTAAATAGCATTTTATCCAATGGAAAACGACTGATCTAATCTCGTTTTTTATTTCGCATATACACTAATGCGAAATGATGTTAACGTCATTCCAGCACCTTTCATGTTCCTCCTTTTAATTTTTATTCAAAATCCCCTCTAAGAACAAAAGGGACACTTGGTCCGCAAGTTCATTTTCTGTTTTTTCTCCTGTCATTACATATCGTTCAATAATGTGCTCGATCACTGAGAGAAATGCTTCACCGGCAAATTGAGTGTCAATTTCCGTTTTAACAATTCCAAGTCTTTGATTGTTTCTCATATTTGCTGCTATTTTTTCAACAATGATGCTTCGTAAACGATCATCTTTGTTCTCCCTGAGTGCAACTTTCGTTAAGTGAGGATTTTTTCCGAGAAACTTCAGAATGTCAGCGATTGTCTCACGGACATGGTCTTTCACATGCTCCGGTTGTATATCAGCCACTTTTTTTCCTGCATCACTAAAATGAATTAACTGCTTTTCAAAATCTTCAAGCATTTGTTCGAAAATTTCTTCCTTGCTGTTGAAATAAAGATAAAAAGCTGCCTGCGTGAGCCCTGCTTTTGCCACAATATCGCTGATCTTTGTAGCATGAAAACCTTTATGAGCGAACAGCTCCGCAGCAGCTTGAAATATTTTCTTTTTGCTCTCTTCTCCTTTATTTCTCGCCATAAAAATCACCCTTTTTATACAACTAACTAATTAGTTAGTTGTTATTGTACATGATATTGCTTTTACGATCCATTACTTCCATTAAGTTTTTTTGCCATCGTTTGATCATTTCTCCTCCTCTGTCGCCACCGCTGTTGTGATGCTTAAACAAATAAAGAGCGGCATCAACAAATGAGCCGCCCAATTACCCTTGTGTCAGGCTGATTTAGCCTCCATTTGAAAGCCCGGATCATTCCATATTTCAATCCATTTTTTCAATGCCGTTGCCAAGATGACAATACCAAGAACGAGCATAATGATGGATAAAATTCCGTTTAATACGTTGTAGCCTGCAGCTTCCGGATTCAAATAAACATTTACGGTCATCCAGTAGCCTGCATAGTTTACTGTAGCAAATAAATAAGCTAACGGAATGAGGCAAGTAAGCATATATCTTCGTTTATCGGCAATTTTTAAAATGACTGTCGCACCGACAATCAGTCCGATGGACGCCATCAGCTGGTTCGATACGCCAAACAATGCCCAAACCGATCCAATATCTCCTGAGTAAAGCAGGTACCCCCACATAAAACAGGCTAAAGCGCTTGCAAATACGGAAGCCGGAACGGAGTCTACCTTTTTCAATGGTTTATACACTTCACCGAAGAAATCTTGAATTAAATAACGTGCTACACGTGTTCCTGCATCAATCGCAGTTAAAATGAAAACAGCCTCAAACATTATAACAAATTGGAAAAAATACGAAGCCAAATTCTCAAACCATGGAATCGCAGTAAAAATATAAGTCATTCCAACTGCAAGTGTAACCGCTCCACCTGTTCTTCCTTCCAAATTTAAACCTATTTCCTGGCTTAAAGCTGGTAAATTAATAACATCCATTCCAAGTGTCCGGAATACTTCCGGTGCGGAATTGATCGCAAAATAATCTGCCGGATGAAGAGCTGTTGCAGCGATCAGCGCCATGATGCCGACCAAACATTCCACCAACATGGCTCCAAAGCCGACAACTTTTATATCGCTCCACTTATTAAGCATTTTCGGCGTTGTACCCGATCCGACAAAAGCGTGAAATCCTGAAATCGCACCGCATGCAATTGTAATCGATATAAACGGCCAAACAGGTCCAGCTAAAATCGGCCCTCCGCCGTGGATAAATTCTGTAAAGGCCGGCATTTCAATAGAAGGATTAATGATAAAAACACCAATGATCAGCGCAATGAACACACCGATTTTCATAAAGCTGCTCAAATAATCACGAGGAGCAAGCAGCAGCCAAACCGGCAAAGCCGCAGCAAAAAATGCATAGATTGGTAAAATAAGCGCCAAAGTTTTAGTATCGAATGTCAACCAATCCCCAAGAGCTGTTTCTTGTATGGAAGGTCCTGCGAAAACACCTATCATTAATAAAATAAAGCCAACTGTTGAAGCTAATTTTAAATTGCCTGTTTTCTTATAGAAAATTCCGACTCCCATTGCAATAGGAATGGTGATTCCGACTGCAAACGTGCCCCAAGGGTTTTTTTCCAATGCATGAAGAACAACCATGGAAAGACCAGCCATTGTTATGGTAATAATAAACAGCATGGCAAGTCCTGTGCAAAAGCCGGCTACCGGACCTAATTCTTCTTTTGCTACTTCCGATAATGATTTCCCTTTTTGCCGCATGGAAGCAAATAAAACGACTGCATCATGGACGGCTCCCCCAATTACGGCACCAATCAAAAGCCACAGTAGACTGGGCAAATATCCAAATTGTGCGGCCAGGATCGGTCCGACGAGCGGTCCTGCTGCAGCAATAGCGGCAAAGTGATGCCCGAAGCTTACCCATTTATTCGTTGGAACATAATCCTTTCCATCATTTAATTCGTGAGCTGGTGTCGGTTTTGAATCATCCAGCTTCAACACTTTTACAGTCATAAATGTTCCGTAAAGACGGTAGGCGATCATTAAAATACACATTGAGGCAATCACGATTGTAATCGCATTCATTTTTTTGTAACCTCCCCTTTGTTCTTGCTTTTTACATTCATTGTATTAAATAAACATCTTCATGATCGGTTTTCAAAACAAAATGCAAGAATCCGGGGATAAATCGTCAATTTCTTAAATTGAATTGCAACAATTTTGTCACAAATATTGCTTAAAGCTTTCAGCTTTTTTTAAATGCCCAATCGCTTTTTCAGTTCCTTCGTATAAGTTCTGCTGACCGGGATCGATTCGCCATTTTTCATGATTACATGATACGTGGAGTTGAACCACGGCTGAATTTCAACTATTTCATTCAAGTTGACTAAATAAGCTCTATGAACACGCATGATGTGCGTTTGCTGCAGCTTTCTTTCAAAAGTGACAAGCGATTCTTTAACTTCATATTTTTGATCGCGGCAAGTGATAATGGTTTTTCCGTCATTAAACTCAATATAAAGAATATCTTTCACGTTAATAAGCAGAATGCGGTCGTCTAATGACACAGGAATCTTTTCATCCTGCATTTGAAAATATTGCGGTCTTTTTTCTTGGCGAGCTTCCAGCCGCTTTGAAATTTTTTCAATTGTATGAAATATCCTTTCTTCATCAAACGGCTTCAAAATGTAATCAACCGCATTCAGCTCAAATGCTTTTAAAGCGTACTCATCATAAGCGGTTGCAAAAACAATCTCAGGTCTATGATCAATCTCCATTAGCTTTTCAGCAAGTCTAATCCCTTGTTCATGAGATGACAGCTGTATATCGAGAAAGATCACATCCATGTCGGTCTGGCGGATTTTTTCAATCGCTTCATCCATTTGTTCCGCTTCCCCAACAATCTCTACCTGCTTGCTCCTTTTAAGCAAGTAAATAAGTTCGTCTCTTGCCAACGGTTCATCCTCCACGATAAAAGCCTTGATCATACGGCTACTTCTCCTTTCATTTCTAATGGAAACTTAATCGTCACTTTCGTTCCATTTTCATCACTTTTAATATGGAAGGCTCCGGCGGAATCATAAATTTCTTCTATTCGTTTTTTTATATTCCAAAGAGCTGTTCCTGTTCCATCATTCGATTGAACGGTCTGATTTCCCAATTGGCGCAATAAATGATCAGGAATGCCGCTGCCATTATCTTCGGTGATTAAGATCATTTGATCATTTTCTGCATACGCCCGAATGGACACTTTCCCATGCTCCTTATTGGCAAAAGCGTGCTTGATAGCGTTTTCGACGAGAGGCTGAAGCGTAAACGGCGGAACCATTACTTTCTTTAAGCTTTGGTCAATATCAAAACTTACATGATATTTATCAGGAAATCTTGTCTGCTCAATAGATAAGTACGCTTCAACATGCTCAAGCTCTTTTTCAAGCGGAATGACAAATTGTCTAGCTCCCTGTAAATTACTTCGGAAGAACACGCTTAATTTTAAAAGAAGCTTTCTAGCTTTATCCGCATCAGTTCTGATCAAGCTGGAAATCGTGTTTAACGAATTGAACAGGAAATGCGGATTAATTTGCGCCTGCAAAGCTTTAATTTCTGCATCTTTCAGCAGTTTTCTCTGCAGTTCTGCATCAGCAAGCTCCAATTGGGTAGAAAACAGCTTGCTAAGTCCTTCCGCCAGCTCTTGCTCCACTTTATCCATAAGACTCGGGTCTAAAAAATAAAGCTTTAACGTGCCAACCGTTTGGTTGTGTACTTGAAGCGGCATAACAATCGCTGACTGAAGCGGACAATCAGAATTTGGGCATTGGATTTCCTCCTTCGATTTTGCTTTAATGATTTTCCCCCGCTCTAAAACCTTTTTTGTCAGCTTTGTTACTAAAGTTTGCCCCTGCTTATGATGATCAGAACCGGCACCGATATGAGCGAGTACAATTTCCCGATTGGTAATGGAAATGGCATCTGCTTTCGTCCATTTTAAAATAATTTCCGCTACTTTTTTACACGAATGCTCATTTAAGCCTTTTCGGAAAAATGGCAAGGTCTGCTGCGCGATGTAAAAAGATTTATGTGTTTGAAGAGCCTTCGTCCGCTCTTCCTCCACTAGAATCGAATGAATAATTAAAATAAAAATAAGAGTCCCAAATCCGTTAATCGTAATCATCGGAAGAGCGATTAATTCTACAAGCTTAACTGCGGATTCAAACGGACGGGCAAGTAAGAGAATAAGTCCCATTTGAGTACATTCCATAAAAATTCCGGTCAAAACAGCTTTCCAAGGTGAAAAATTGTCTTTTATTCTAAAACGCTTCCAAAGGAAACCGGTCACGAATCCAGCCAAAATAGTAGATGCTCCGCAAGCAAACGCGGTAAATCCTCCTAATGTCATCCGATGCAGTCCTGCTACTAGACCAGTGCCGATGCCGACGAATGGACCGCCAAGCAATCCCCCAATCACTACTCCCATAATTCTTGTATTGGCAATTGCGGCATCTCCATCCACTTCTATTTGCCATGTTTGTGAGCTGATATTGCCTTGAGCAATTTCGACACCAGTATAATTACTAATAATGCCAAAAGATCCAAATACGGCAATCAGCATTAGCTTTTCGCTTAATCCATGCTCATGATGAATCATTCGCCGAAATGCCTTCATCCTTGATAACAAAAAAGCTAAAATGACTAAAATTCCCACTCGCTCCAGCATTAAAGGCATTAAATCAAACAAGACAGACACACTCCTTTACACCGATATTCCAGCTTTTGTTCGCTCGCGGTGTCAATATTCATTGTACCTATTAAAGGGTGCTGAATAAAGTTTAATGTTCACAATGGTTATCATTACTATTACATTTTAAGCTTCTCAAAATGGATTTTTAGGCAGTACTCATTATAATATGGGTGTTATAGTGAAAGTCGCACAGTTGCTTAGAGCGGGTG
The DNA here is from genome assembly GCF_037963755.1 of Aeribacillus sp. FSL W8-0870. NCBI lineage: Bacteria > Bacillati > Bacillota > Bacilli > Caryophanales > Bacillaceae > Aeribacillus > Aeribacillus sp. FSL W8-0870. The sequence continues at coordinate 1,957,932 of NZ_CP150165.1, read as the reverse complement.
GAGATGCGGTATTTGATGCGGCAAGACATTTTAACATAATAGACGCAGCTACTGCCAGAACGTTTAAAAATAATAGTAAAAAATCGGAAATTGGTTAACGCAATTTGAAAATGCTGGTTCAGATGCAGCCGCTATGGTTAGAACAAGACTTCCAGTTTACTTAAAAAAGAATACTAGAATGAGTAAAACTACCGCTGAGAACATTGCAATAGCTGTAAGCTGGGCTATTCGTATGGCAGATGCCTTATTCTTTTAGGAGAGATACTTGTGGGGATTTTAGCTGTAAGTGAATGGATGAAAAAATGGTTTACATGAAGATGATATACATTTTATCGAAACAATTTTGACTTTTGCTTCAACATTATAAAACCCAGTGGCTGAGAGTGAAGAATCAATAACAAAGTCAATAATAAAATAAATAGCCTTTTCCCTGAAAGAAAGGTGAAAATTAATAGAAAGGGCACTTATCAAGATTTTAAAAATGTATTAAATGAAAATAAAATATTCATAAACCTAAGTGAATTATTGAGTAGATACCATTCTCAAGGAATTTGCAAGGATTTATGTGAAAAATTACTTAAAGAATACAATGATAATAAAAATGTGTAATTTTAGTTATTTCGGTTGTAGTCATATAATAACTATTCGAGTGCTCTTCGTAAAGAAACTTATGCTTTAATGTTTGTCCATTATAATTTATATTGTCTAATTAAGGAAAAAGCCTAATTTCTCATCATTTAAAATGAGAGAATTAGGCTTTTTATTTCGGAATTTACTTAGTGTTCTCAATCTGCATTTTCCTACAGCAACCCTAAGTAGAAGCAAGGAATGATTGGAATCAGCAAAAAACTTATTTCTTTGAAACGTAGCAGCATATCTTAATTGAAATAAAAAGGTCGCTCAAAATTATCAGATGCACATAACAACCCAAATATTAGGCAAAGATAAAAGCATCATCAGATCTAATAGGAGGAACTTTTTTATGAAAGAAGCCGTTAGTAAAAATGAACTTCCTAAGCTTTCGAAACCGTTCTGGCCAGATTCTGTTCAGCTGCCCTCCTTCAACAAGCTTGACAAAGATATTTTTGTTGATGTAGCGATTGTAGGCGGCGGGATCACAGGCATCACAAGCGCCTATCTGCTTGCGAAAGAAGGAATCAAAACCGCGCTGATCGAATCGGATCGTATTTTAAATGGTACGACCGGGCATACAACCGCAAAAGTCACCGCACAACACGGGCTGATTTATGATGAATTTATACAGCACTTTGGGGAAAGCAATGCAAAGCTATATTATGAAGCAGCCAGCGATGCGATGGAGTTTATCAAACAAACGATACAGGAGCACAACATCGAATGCGATTGGAAAGAAGAGGATGCATATGTTTATACGAATTCAGAGCAATACATAAAAAAAATCGAAAACGAATATAAAGCATATGAAAAGCTTGGAATTCAAGGAGAGCTTGTGGAAAACATCCCTGTTCCCGTACAGGCAAAAACAGCAGTTGTGATGAAAAATCAAGCCCAATTTCATCCGTTAAAATATTTGCAAAAGCTTGTGGAAAACGCGTCGGAAAAAGGGATAGACATCTATGAGAATACAGCAGCTGTCGATATAAAACACGGCCCACACCCGAAAATTTTGACAAAAGACGGTTATCACATTTTGTGCAACTATGTATTCATTTGTTCGCATTTTCCTTTCTATGATGCCGCCTTTTATTTTTCAAGAATGTATGCGGAAAGATCGTATATTATTGCTGTCAAAACAAAAATTGAGTATCCCGGCGGCATGTACATCAGCGCCGAAAATCCGGTTCGGTCGCTTCGGTCCGTCACGATCAACGGAGAAAAGCTTGTGATGATCGCAGGTGAAAATCATAAAACTGGACAAGGAATCCCGATGATTCAGCATTACGAGTCCCTTCAAGCTTTTGGCGATCAAGCATTCGGCATACAAAAAATTCCTTACCGATGGTCTACTCAAGACTTAACAACGTTGGATAAAATTCCTTATATTGGACATATAAACGAACAGAAAGCAAATATCCTGTTTGCGACAGGGTTTCGAAAATGGGGAATGACAAACGGCACAGCCGCCGCACGACTGCTTGTCGATATAATTAAAGGGAAGGAAAACCGATATCGCGAGCTTTTTACCCCAGCAAGATTTCAAGCAGATCCAAGCGTGAAGCAGTTTATTTCAACAAATACAGATGTTGCAAAGCATTTGATTGAAGGAAAGCTTGAGTTTGCTCTAAGAAAGCCGGAAGATTTAGCCCCTGCTGAAGGAGCAGTCGTTTCCTATAACGGAAAAAGAGCCGGTGCCTACAAAGATGAAAATGGCAGCCTCCACATCGTAGATACTACCTGCACCCATTTAGGCTGTGAATTAGAATGGAACAGCGGCGAGAAAACATGGGATTGTCCATGCCATGGTTCGAGATTTTCAATAGACGGCGATGTTGTAGAAGGTCCGGCACTCAAATCAATTAAGAAATTAAAGGGGTGACTGCATCGCTTCCAAGTCCAAAAAATGAAAAATAAAAAGGAGAAAGACTTGTTGAGCAAAAACAATCCTTTCTCCCCTTTTTTATTGAAACGTCTGTTCTTCAATCAAAATGAACAAGTCTGCATTCTGCCTTAAGGAAAACTACGACAGGATTTGCTCAATTTCCTCGAGCACATCTTCCGTTAATTCCACATCAATTGCTTTGACGTTTTCTTCGACTTGCTCCGGCTTGGTGGATCCGATCAGAGCGCTGGCAACATTCGGCTGCCGCAATACCCAAGCAATCGCCAATTGGGAAAGTTTAATTCCTAATTTATCCGCCACTTTTCCTAATTTTTCTACCTTCAATAAATTTTCATCTGTCAGCAAATCATTGATATATTTATTTGCTTTTGGATCACTCGCACGGCTTCCTTCTGGGATGTCTCCATTGCGCTTATATTTCCCCGTCAGAACACCTTGTGCAAGCGGCGAAAAAACAATTTGGCTAATACCGTTATGTTCGCAGACTGGAATAATCTCCTTCTCAATATAACGGTTCAGCATATTATATTGCGGCTGGTTGACCACGATGCGGTCCAGCAAATATCGATCTGCTGTGCCAAGAGCTTCTTGTATTTGCTGAGCAGTCCATTCACTGACGCCGACATATAACACTTTTCCTTGCCGGACAAGATCATCAATTGTGCGCAGCGTTTCATCGACCGGTGTTTCCGGATCATAGCGGTGGCAGTAATAAATGTCAACGTAATCTAATTGAAGGCGTTTTAAACTGGCATGGAGCTGTTCAAACACATGCTTCCGCGATAAGCCTTTGTCATTGGGGCCATCTCCCATCGGCCAATATACTTTCGTTGCCAAAACATATGATTCACGCGGATATTTCCGCAATGCTTCACCGACAACCTTTTCCGCTTCCCCAGTTGCATAAACGTTCGCTGTATCAAATGAATTGATGCCTAGCTCATACGCTTTGTCAATCGTCCGAATGGCCGTTTCTTTTTCGATGGAGTTTCCGTATGTAAGCCAGCTTCCCAAGCTGATTTCGCTAACCTTTAGCCCCGTTCTTCCCAATTTGCGATATTTCATTTATTCATCCCCTTTTTTCAAAAAATAGCAAAAAATTCATTCAAGACTCATTATAATACTAAACATTTCGAATCTGAAAGCAATTTGTTTGAAGGGGACAAAAATCTATCATTTTTCCGCATGTGAAAAAGTTCTCTAGTTTTCATAAAACTTGCGCTGCCGATCAGTCAGCGTCATGGTAGCGAACCACTTCTTCATAAAAAATTTTTTGCGAGTTAATGACTGGCTTGTTTTCCGACCGTTCAACATAATGATAATCGCCGTTTGCGTCCTGAAAACGCGCTTTGACGTTGTCCTTAAGTTGTATGTCCAAGATGTTTTTCAAACGCTCTTTTAAACGGACATCATAAATCGGAAAAAGAATTTCAACACGTTTAATCATGTTTCTTGTCATCCAGTCAGCAGAGGATAAGAAAATTTTCTCCTCCCCAAAATGGTGAAAGTAAAAAATACGGCTATGCTCCAAAAAGCGGCCAACGATACTTCGCACTTGAATGTTTTCGCTCACGCCTTTTATTTGCGGTCGCAAACAGCAAATTCCCCTTACGATCAAGTCAATTTTGACTCCAGCCTGCGAAGCTTCATAAAGCTTCATGATGATCGTTTTATCTGTTAAAGAATTCATTTTGGCAATAATCCGGCCTTTGCCGCTTTTCTGGTGCCATTCGATTTCTTGATTGATGAGTTTGATAAAGGTCTCCCGCATATCATATGGCGATACAGAAAAATGATTCCAATCCGGTTTTTCCGCATAACCGCTCAAATAATTAAAAAAGTTGGTTGCATCGATCCCAAATGTTTCTTTGCTTGTAAAAAAGCCGATATCCGTATACAGTTTCGCCGTGACGTCATTGTAATTTCCCGTGCTCAAATGAACGAAGCGTTGAATTTTACCCGTTCCTTCTTCCTGCCGGACGACAAGGGTAATTTTGCTGTGCGTTTTTAAATGGTGAAAGCCGTAAATAACGTGAACTCCGTGCTGTTCAAGCATTTTTGCCCAATGGATGTTGTTCTCTTCATCAAATCTTGCCTTTAATTCGACTAAAACCGTCACCTGCTTCCCGTTTTCCGCCGCTTTTGCCAATGCTTGAACGATCGGCGAATTTCCGCTTACACGATACAGCGTCTGCTTGATTGCCAACACTTGAGGGTCATCCGCTGCACTTTCAATAAATTCAACAACAGGCTGAAAGGATTCGTACGGATGGTGTAATAATAAGTCCCGTTTTAATATAGCTTCGAACAAATTTCCGTTCGGCAAGTCGAGCGGGGGTGGTGGAATGAACGAATCATGAACAAGGTGCTCAAAATCGGTCAGCAAATGGGTATAAAATGGAAATAAAAACGTTAAATCGATGGGGCCGTCCACTTCATAAACATCCATTTTTTGAATTTCCAGCACATCCATTAAATAATTTAAAACACGTTCATCTATCGTTCCTTTTTGAATTTCAAGCCTGACCGCCGCACCCCACTTCCGCTTTTTCAGCTCCTTCTCAATCACTTCCAGCAAATCCCGCGCCCCTTCTTCATCAATGGTCAAATCTGCATTCCTCGTAATGCGAAACGGTGAGACCGAAATGATGTTGTAACCGAGAAACAGTTTGTAAATAAAACTGCTGATCAAATCTTCAAGAAATACAAACTGCCTCTTTCCATCTTGATTCGGCACTTCAATGAATCGAGGCAAAACAGCAGGAACTTGAACGATCGCAAAAAAAGGGTTTTTCCGCTCTTTTTTCTTATATTGAAGCAATACGGCCAAGTTCAACGATTTATTTAAAAGCATTGGAAACGGTCTGTACGCATCGATCGCAAGAGGCGTCAAAACCGGGAAAATTTGCTCATCAAACTTTTGTTCCAAAAAGCGGAATTGTTCGCCAGTTAATTCATTAAGCTTAAGAAATTCAATCCCTTCCTCTTTTAATTCCCCCTGTACATATTCATTAAATATTGCATATTGGCGTTCGACCAATGTGTGGCATTTCGCCGAAATGGCGTTAAGCTGCTGCTTTGGCGTCATGCCGGCTTTATTTTCCGGTAAATTAAAACCAGCTTTTTCTTGATCTTTCAAACCAGCAACCCTCACCATGAAGAACTCATCCAAGTTCGAACTGAATATAGCTAAAAACTTCATCCGCTCAAGCAAAGGATTTCAAAGTCAACGGCCTCTTGCATGACACGCTCATTAAATGCAAGCCAGCTTAATTCCCGGTTATTATAAAATTCTGGACGGCTTATATCTGGAATCAATTGTTCTTTCTTATCTTGCATAATTTCGCCCACCTTTTACCTTTCGTATGTCCATTAGACGAGTGTAAATGATAATTCGACTTGGCAGTTAAAAGCGCGTTCCATATGCTTTTTTTGCTTATTTGCTTCCTGCTCTTCAAAAGTATAATCACTGTTGCAGGCTAAAGATATTTCCATCTTTTCCCCCTCCTTTTTGTTCACCTCCAGTTCGGAAATGATGCAACGGTGTGTCGTGTTGAGGGAATAAAGGAATTTCAAAATCGCGCCTAATCGCTCCAGCGATAAAATTTCTTCTTCCGTTAATAATGATTTGTAAGGAGAGATATATTTCATCAAAGTTTTTTTGGACTTAAAGGAAGCGACGCATGCGAGTTTCAACCGCATTTTATGACTGATTCCGTCAAGCGATCGATTTGTCAAAATATAAAACGTATGCTGACTGCTTGAATGATGATCGATAAATTCCCCGAATTGAACCAGCTTTGTGCTTTTAAACAAAATTTCTTTTTCCTCTTGAGTAAAAGATATAATTTTCTTTGCCTCACATTCACTGACAAATACGTAAGCAAGACGAAGGAGAAATGATGTATTCTTCAAGTTGATTTTATAATCACTGGCCAGCTTGGAAAATGTTTCGTCCGCTACTTGAGAAAAAGACCGGACGTTTAAGTTTGAAAACACCTCCTCAAAAAAGACCCCTTCCCTTAAGCCTTTGCTGCTCATTGTAAAAAATGGAGCTGATACGATTTCCGTCAGCGTATAAATTGCTTCAATTGCAGGAATGATGATATCCGCGCGTTCCTTCGACAGTCCATCTAATTTTTGACGCTCCGAGACAGTCATTCCGATCAGCCATTGATTTATTTTTTTAATTTCATTCGGTTCCATTTCATATTGATGAATACCAAATAACGGGTAACTGGTTTTATTTTGATGAAGCCGTATTAGATTTCTGGCGCTGCCGCCTATCCCGATTACCGGAACATTTTTGTTTTTAAGCCATTTTTGCGAAGAAAATTCATTTCGCAAAAACGCTGTCAGCTCTTTCATTTCCGATTCTTTCGGTTCGCTGTTGGCAATAAACCTTTTCTTTAATGTGAGAGCCCCAAACGGAAAACTGTATGAATGGACGAGCTCCCGATTTTTAAAATACGCAACTTCCGTGCTTGCTCCGCCTATATCAATGGTTATGCCTTCAGTTAAATATACGGAATGTATAACAGCTAAGTAGCCGTAATAGGCTTCTTCTTGGCCGGAAAGGACGCGAAAATCGAAATTCGTCTCTCTTTTTATAGCCTCCAAGACCATTTTCCGGTTTTTGGCAGATCTAATAGCTGCCGTTGCAACCCCTTTCGTTTCTGCCACTTGATGAAATTGAACGATTGGAACAAATTTTTTTAAAGAATCGATGACAACCTCGATCCCCTCGTTGGACAAATTTCCTTCGGCGTCAATATACGTAGCTAAACGGGCATTGATCTTAAAATTGTAAAGCTCTTTATATTGTCCATTTTGATCAATATGAAAAATAACGAGGCGAATGGAGTTCGATCCTAAATCTATTATGCCGATTTTTTTCTCTGTCATTTTTCCCATCCTTTTATGAAATCCAATGAGGAAAGTATGTTATTTTTTACTTATATCGTACTATTTTTCCAGTCTATTTAAAAGATTTGAATAGAATATAAATAAGCAGTCAACATCCAAAAGACATTAAAACCGCAAAGCCTCCGATTGCTGGAAGCTGGCTTCCATTTTTAAAGTCAGTTCTTCAAATGAATTTTGTGAAAGCTGTCGTTTTACAAAAACGAAAATTCCGAAGATTCATTTTCTTTTTTTAAAAAATGTGCTATATTTTTTCCAGAAGTAAAAAAATGGTTTCCTAACCATTTAAGCTTCGACAAGGAGAGGCGGTCAATTATAGCAAGATCGCTTTGAGATTTGGGAGAAATGAATAGGCTTTAAGAAATGAACAATGTTATTGTCTCAGCAATTGCCCAATAACAAAATTTGTGAAAGCGATCGATCATCCCGATATTCATTTTTCCCTGTTTGCATCAATAGTAAAGCGTTTTCAAAAACTTTTGAAGGAGGTATATTTGATGGAGTTTAGACCAGGATTAGAAAACGTAGTGGCAGCTGAGACAACGATTTCGTTTCTCGATGTAGAAAATGAAGAAATTGTCATTCGAGGATACGATTTAATTGAACTTGCCGAAACAAAATCATATGTCGAGGTTGCGTTTTTGCTGCTTGAAGGCAAGCTTCCGTCTGAACAAGAAAGAGCTAGATTTGAAAACGAGCTTCTAGCGAAAAGAGAGCTTCCAGACGTGCTTTACGACGTATTTTCCAAACTGCCGAAGACAACTCATCCAATGGACGCCCTGAGAACAGGCATTTCCATTTTAGCAGGATTTGACCCGCTCATTGATGACAGATCTGAACAGGCCAATAAAACGAAATCTATCAATCTTCTAGGACAGATGCCATCCATTCTTGCCAGCAGTTATCATCTACTCAATCAACAAGAAGTCATTCCACCAGATGAAAATCTCTCCTACAGTGCAAATTTTTTATATATGATTACAGGAAAAAAACCAACTGAACTTGAAACGAAAATATTCGACCGCTCGCTCATCGCTTATATCGAACATGAAATGCCAAACTCTACATTTGCCGCTCGCGTCATATCGTCTACACATGCAGATTTGTATGGTGCTCTCGCCGGTGCGGTTTCCTCTTTGAAAGGACACCTGCATGGCGGAGCCAATGAAGCGGTGATGTATTTAATTGAAGAAGCAGGTACAAAGGAAAATTTTGAACGATTGATTAAACAAAAATTAGCAAATAAAGAGCGGATCATGGGATTTGGCCATCGCGTCTATATGAAAAAAATGGATCCAAGAGCATTGCTTATGAAAAAAGCATTGCAGCAGCTGTCCGAACAACGGGGCGATTTTCGATTGCTTGAAATATGCGAAGCCGGGGAAACCATTATGAGAGAGGAAAAAGGATTGTATCCGAACCTCGATTATTATGCGGCTCCTGTCTATTACATGCTTGGCATTCCGATTGATTTATATACTCCTATTTTCTTCAGCGCTCGAACAGCAGGCCTGTGCGCCCATGTGATCGAACAGCATAATAACAACCGTTTGTTCCGTCCTCGCGTGAAATATACAGGAAAACGCTCTTTGAAAGTACAACAGTAATGGATAGCTTAGGAGGTTGTAAAAATGGCAGAAGTACTAGTAAAAAATAATGAAAATCGACAAACAGACAAACTGCTTGAAGAAATTGCCGATTATGTTCTAAATAAAGAAATTCAAAGTAAAGAAGCGTTTGAAACCGCCCGCTATGTGTTGTTAGACACGCTGGGCTGCGGCATACTTGCTCTTCGCTACCCTGAATGCACAAAGCTTTTAGGTCCGATCGTTCCGGGGACGGTTGTTCCAAACGGGTGCCGCGTCCCTGGCACTTCATATGTATTAGACCCTGTGCACGGTGCATTTAACATCGGCTGCATGATTCGCTGGCTCGATTATAATGACACTTGGCTTGCAGCGGAATGGGGTCACCCTTCTGATAACTTGGGGGGAATTTTAGCTGCGGCCGACTACATAAGCCGAACGAATGTGGCAGAAGGGAAAAAGCCGCTCAATATGAGGACAGTTCTTGAAGCGATCATAAAAGCCCACGAAATTCAAGGGGTGCTGGCACTTGAAAACAGCCTGAACAGAGTCGGGCTTGACCACGTGCTGTTCGTAAAGGTTGCTTCAACTGCTGTCGTTACGAAGCTTCTTGGCGGCGGAAAAGATGAAATCATCAACGCCCTTTCCAATGCCTGGATTGACAATTCAAGTCTTCGGACATATCGACATGCTCCAAATACTGGTTCTCGCAAGTCGTGGGCGGCTGGCGATGCAACAAGCCGCGCTGTACGTCTTGCATTTATGGCCATAAAAGGTGAAATGGGATATCCTTCTGCCCTATCGGCTCCGAACTGGGGATTTGAAGACGTGCTGTTCCGAGGACAGAAACTGAAGCTCGCCCGTCCTTTGGAATCATATGTAATCGAGAATATTTTATTTAAAATATCATATCCAGCAGAGTTTCATGGGCAAACAGCTGCTGAATGCGCCATTGAGCTTCATCCTGAAGTAAAAGATCGCCTTGATGAGATCGAAGAAATCACGATCACGACGCATGAATCAGCCATTCGCATCATCGACAAAACGGGACCTCTTCTCAACCCGGCTGATCGTGATCATTGCCTTCAATATATTACTGCCATCGGTCTTATTTATGGCGATTTAACAGCGGATCATTACGAAGATGAAATCGCACAAGACCCGAGAATCGATGCGCTTCGTGAAAAAATGACAGTTGTGGAAAATAAACAGTTCAGCAAAGATTATCTCGATCCGGACAAACGGTCAATTGCCAACGCAGTTCAAATACGGTTTAAAGACGGAACGGAAACGCGCCAAGTTGTGCGGGAATATCCAATCGGCCACAGATTCCGCCGTCAAGAAGGTCTGCCTAAGCTGATCCAAAAATATGAAAACAATTTGGCAACACGGTTCCCAAACAAGCAGCTCAAGCAAATCTTAGACGTTTCGCTTGACCAGAACGTGCTGGAAGAGACGTTTGTACATGAGTTTGTAAACTTATTTGTTATATAAATCCGGGGCAGATCACACGTTGTTTTGCATCAGATGCATGTTACTTTGGCGCAATTTCATTGTTTGGCAAGAAAAAACATGTTATAAACCTTGTAAGAACATTTGAGATAACTATATCGAGCTGGTGTGGCAATCGGCCACACCGAAAAATGTTCTGTAAAGCGAAAATTTTTTGGGCAGTCAAAAAGAACGAAAGAATCGATTTTGTACCAAATGACGGAAGTTAACAGACAAAAGATCAGGGTACAAAACAGACCGTAAGCGAAGCGTGGATACAGGGCGGCACCCTCGAGTAGACTTGACGAGGGCAGCGCTCGTTTAATGAAAAACGCGGCTTGCCTCTAGAAACGTAATTAATGGTTCTGTAAAGCTAAGATGAAATGACAGAAAAGAAGGTGATTCCATGGTTTGGATCGTTGAAAAAGAATCGACACAAGAGGAGTTGGCCGATCGGTTTCGAACGTTAATGAACGCACCGGAAATCCTTCAAATTCCTGGAGCCCATGATGGAATGGCTGCACTTATAGCGAGAAAAGCAGGATTTCAAGCGCTTTATTTGTCAGGCGCCGCCTATACCGCGAGCCAAGGGCTTCCTGACTTGGGCATCGTCTCGTCAGAAGAGGTTGCCCGCCGGGCGCGGGAAATCGTGCGGGCGGCTGATCTGCCGCTTCTCGTTGACATTGATACCGGTTTCGGCGGTGTTTTGAATGCCGCCCGAACAGCTAAAGAAATGGCAGAAGCACGAGTAGCTGCTGTCCAAATCGAAGATCAAGATCTTCCGAAAAAATGCGGACATTTAAACGGCAAAAAGCTTGTGTCTGTAGAGGAGATGATGCAAAAAATTAAAGCTATTAAACAGGCAGCGCCGACTCTTGTCGTTGTTGCCAGAACGGATGCCTATGCAGTTGAAGGAATTGAAAGCGCCATTGAACGCGCCAAAAGATATGTTGAAGCGGGAGCAGACGCTATTTTTCCTGAGGCTCTTTCAACAAAAGAAGACTTTTTAAAGGTGAGCCGGGCAATTTCAGCTCCTCTTCTCGCAAACATGACAGAGTTTGGAAAAACTCCTTACTATACAGCAGAAGAATTTTCGGAACTCGGCTATTCAATGGTGATTTATCCTGTTTCATCTCTTCGCGCCGCCGCTAAAGCGTATGAACGCCTATTCCAAACCATTAAATCGTCTGGAACTCAAAAAAGCGAGCTCGAGAATATGCAAACTCGCAAGGAACTTTATGAAGTGATTCATTACGATGATTTCGAAGCGCTCGACCAAACAATCGCAAAAACAGTATTGCCTGAAGATTAACCATCCACGGGGTTTGCCCCGTGGATGAAAAAGTATTTACTGGAAAAAATAGTTTCTGCTCACATTCCTGATTCATAAAACTTTTTAATCCCACAATCCTTTTTTCGTGTCCTTCCATTCCCATTGCTCCAAAATCGTTGTTGTTCTTGAACCCCATCCTTCCAATGCTTCATTAGCAAACTCTCTCTGTATATAAAAGTACTGTCTGTTATGCTCGCTTAAATAAATCTCGCCCGTTCTCGTCTGCTCTACATTTTCATAATGAAAGGAACGGACACACCAATCAGGTATATTTCTTTTCTCTTCTTCTTCCGCTGATAAAACTTTATAAGAAACATTTCCCAGCAATTCATCTGTAATGTAATTTTCCGCCTCTCCTAAAGATGTCCCTTTTGGAAAAAACATGACATCAACTTCCCCATATTTTTCATTCACCGCTATCAGCTTTGCTCCGATCAAATTTTTTTCTTCAATATATTCTGCCTGCCAACGATCCGGAATATATGTGGTAAAAGGTAGTTGCTTTATGTTTACGAGGTGATACAGCTCCTTTTCTTCCATTCCTTCCAATGAAATTGTCATTTCGATCGATTCAGGTCGGTTGATATCTCCTTTTTCTTCTTCCTTTTCTGCATTTTGAGATTGTTGGGGAGACATTAGTATGCTTTGTTGATCTGAATGCTGGCCGCCTTCTTTCGTCTCATTTGTTTGAAAAGGAGGAAAAATCATTAGAAGGATGCATACAGCTGCTGCGGCCGCAAATGAGAATACAAGCTGAAGCTTGCTAGCGGCTTTTTTCCTTCTCTCTTTATTTCTAGCTAATTCAATTCCGGCTAAAGCTTTTTGAAAACTTTTTTCTTTAAATTCATCTGTCGGTTCTATATAAAAGTGATGAAAAAGCTGTTTTATTGACTCTTCATGCTTTTCGCTATTCGGCGGTACGAGTTGTTTTTTCATGATCATTCACCTCGCTTTTTAAATGGGCTGACAATTTCTTTTTAGCCCTTGTTTGCAGCGATTTAACCGCCATAACCGTTTTCGACATTACCTTGGCTGTTTCTTTTATAGACATTCCTTCAAAAAATCTTAAATAAAGGACCGTCTTTTCATCCGGGGACAATTTTTCCATACTGGCCATGATCTGTTCTCTGAGCGAATATTCCAGAATATTTTGTTCTACTAAATGTTTATCCTGTTTATGCCCTAAGTCCTCGGGGCTTAAATAGACTGTGTTATTTTCTTTTTTATACTTGCGATGGTAATCGATAACAACCCGCCTTCCAATTGTAAACAGCCAAGTTTTAAAGCTTGATCTTCCTTGAAAGTTCGCTAAATGAACCGCCATTTTATACATGACATCTTGAGCAATTTCTTCTGACCGATGATAATCCCCCGTCTGCATATATGCATAGCGGAGCACTTGGCCAATGTAGCGGTCATGAAGCTCACGGAAGGCTGAATCGTCCCCCTCTAAAGCCTTTTGAACCAAATCTTCATCTCGCATGCCGAGGTGCACCTCTCTTTCTCGTACAATCAATTAGACGAAATGCTGGAGAAAAAGTATCGAATCATGCAGATTCTAGTTGCAGAAATAGATTGGAGGAATTCCCATTTTCTCACAAAAAGCAAGAACTCAAATTTTGGAGCTTTTTAGATGGAAAAGTGTTGTAAAATAAGCCAACGATCTGCCCTGCATCAGTGGATCGTTGGCTTATTATATGGGAAGTAGCTGAAATGTAAGACGCTTTCTCCACAGAAGCTCAACCTTTGAAAATAGTAATCTAAAAACAACGATCATTGAAATTTTAATGATCTCTCTTGCATTTCTAATTTATATACAAGCCGATTTTCCAACCCCTTCTTTTGGTAGATGTTCCTAAATGGATTGTAAGCGTTTCATCAATGAATCCCGAAAGCTTTCCGATAGTTCGTCCACACGAAGAATTTGTTCAATTCCTTCTTTATTTGTTTTATCATGAAACATGATTTGATTCGCAAAAGAAACCGTTATGTTTAGCGGATGTTTTTCAATGAGCTGCAAGCTTGATTGTGTCTCCACCCAGCCTTCTTTCAGCACCCGAAAATAAAAACCGGTATAACCAGTATTTTGAACACGAAGCGGCAAGTCATTCACCCTGTGCTTTTTGGCAATCTTATGGCATGGCTGCCGAGGCTGGCTAACTTGCACAACCGCTTCACCTAATTGGAACGTATCCCCGATGCAAACTTCTGTTTCCAACAAGCCTTTTACTGTCAAATTTTCACCAAATGCCACCACATCCAGCTTTCTTTCAAGCTCATGCTCCCAATAGGCATAATGATCATACGGATAAACGCATACCGCTTTATCTCTACCGCCATGATGAACAAGATCTGCCTGACCATCGCCTGAAAAATTAAGAAATGACAAAAAAACCGGTCCATCAACAGGCTGCTTTTGAATTCCAGTGACGAATTCTTTGCCGTTATATATGAAATTTTTCGGTTTTCCTACATTTATAGAAATAATTTCATAAGTTTTTGCTTCCATTTTGATCAACTCCATTAATTCTTTAAGATCTTCCAACTTCGTTTGGGAGCAGCAATAGATTATCGTTAAGCGGCAAGTCTGCAGTTTGTATGATTTTCAAAAAATCATACAGGATAAAAAAATCTATTCCAGTGCTGTAACCTCCTAAAATGGTTAAAAAGCTGAATTGGGAACAACCAAATAAAAACTAGCATAGTTTATAGTGAGCTTTTTTATTGTCTACTAGATAGATGCGCTCTTTTTGAAGAAACTTCCATTTTGTCTATTTTTTATTCATAATAAACTCGTTAATGAGACGCTTCACTTTTTCAGCAGATTGTTGAAATAACTCTTTTTCCTTTTGATCGATTTCCCATTCAAGGATGCTTTGGATGCCTGTATGATTCACTGCTAGAGGTACACCTAAACTAATGCCAGAAACGTCATATTCTCCGTTTAATACCGCAGAACCGATTGCTGTCGACGTTTTTGGTTGAAGCAGCTGATCAATCAGCCTTTCCATACCGACGGCAGACGTCCACCCGGTTGTTCGGTTTATGCCTAGGTCATTGAAGTTTCGAAACCAATTTGTCAGCTTTTCTTTAACTTGAATTTTCTGATCTTCTGATAAAAGCAGCGGCTTATAGTTTACTTTGACTTGGCTGAAAAGCGGAACTTGTGTTTCTCCGTGCTCACCTATAACAGGGCTTGATACTTTATCATTCTCGTGTAGCTTTAGAACTCGGCGAAGCGCCCATTCAAACCTGTAGGAGTCATTCATGGTGTATCCGATTAATTTTTTCTTATCAAATTGAAACGTATGGACTAAAT
Organism: Aeribacillus sp. FSL W8-0870; assembly: GCF_037963755.1. NCBI lineage: Bacteria > Bacillati > Bacillota > Bacilli > Caryophanales > Bacillaceae > Aeribacillus > Aeribacillus sp. FSL W8-0870. The sequence goes on along the minus strand of NZ_CP150165.1, from coordinate 1,942,741 downwards.
AGTAATTCAGCACATCGACTGGATTGGAAGCGGTGATAATCAAAGCGTTTGGGGCATGTTTTGCGACGGCTTCTCCGATTTGACGAAACAATTGCAAGTTTCCTTCTAAAAACTCATCTCTAGAAGAAATATCGGTTCGGTTTGGGATGCCTGCCGTAATGATGACGATATTAGAGTGCTTTAAATCGTGAAAAGTCCCTTTATAAATCGTTTTGGACGGATAAGCATTTTCCATATCCATTAAATGATTGAGCAGCAGCTTTTCATTTTGATCGATGAGACAAATTTCATCGATCGCTTTTTTCCCTGCTAATTTGAAAGCGATGGCGGCTCCAAGAGTTCCTGCTCCGCCAATGATCGTAATTTTGCACATTTTCTTTTCCCCCTTTGCAGCCGTTAAGATTCCTCTCCACATCAAACAGGCAGCATGACCCGTTTTGACATTGAATACACAAATTTCCCCGTCTTGTCAATGGATCATCTCTGAAAAAGTGCACCGTTTTAAAACAAGCTCGTCTCTTTTTGACTAAAATCACAAAGTCAGGCACTACTGATTTTGAAGACCACGGACGATATTATGGTATTTTCCGCAAAAGTCGAATTAAATCTTGAATTTCTTCTTCTGTAAATGCGTTGAATTTGGAACGCATATATTGAATCAAGTCCTGTTGAACCGCTATGATGGTTTCTTCTCCTTTTTTTGTTAAAGAGATATGGACAATTCGGCGGTCCTTCTTTGATCTATTCCGTTCGATGTAGCCTTTTTCGATTAGCTGATCAGTAATACCTGTGAGGAAACTGGGAGATATATCAGATTCTTGGGAAATGGTAGATAGTTTTTGAGGGCCGTTTTTCAGCAAAAACTTCATAATAAAAAATTCATTTCTTGACAAGCCATATTTTTTCCCCATTGTATAAAAATTTCGCAAATCACGAAAAATCCTTATAAATTCGTTCTCTAATTCCGTCATGGAGGAGGATGTCGGATTCATAATATTACTTTCCCTTCCTTTCACATATATAAAGGGTGTCCTCTGCCGGACATCCCCGTTTCATTCATTATATCTTTGTTTATAACTCTTGGGAAGATGCTTCTGTTTTAACTTTTGCTGCTTCGAACGAGCTTTCCTGGAGCGTTTTCTTTGGTGTTTTTAAGAAAAAGGAAAGAACTAGCGCGATGAATGCCAAAACGGTCGCAATGTAAAATGCATCGTTGATCCCTTCGATGGTTGATTGCTGCAATGCCTGCCCTAAAAGTGCCTGAGCACCAATAGTTTGACCAGCATGTGCAGAAAGTCCGGCTGATTGAGCCATACTGCTGCCAAGTGCTTGCAGCTGATTCATCAACATTGGATCAGTTTTTGACACAAGATTCGTATAATCTGATAAATGATTTGTTGATTGCTGTGTCATAACCGTTACTAATAATGCGGTTCCAATAGATCCAGCCACTTGGCGTATCGTATTCGACATGGCTGTTCCGTGGGAAATCATCTTTAATGGCAGCTGATTCATACCGGCAGTCATGATTGGCATCATGATCAATGACATTCCGAAAGACCGCAGCATATATATTCCTAATAAGGTTGTGTAGGGCGTATCGGCCGTCAGCTGCGTGAATTCATATGTTCCATATGTTGTAATGGCCAAACCGACAATTGCTAATCCTCTTACACCATATCGATCGAAAATTTTTCCTGCTATCGGCCCCATTAATCCCATGATCATTGCTCCTGGAAGCAATAATAAACCCGATTCAATCGGTGTAAAACCGCGAATATTTTGTAAATAAATCGGGAGAAGCAGCATTCCTCCAAATAATGCCATAGTAACAATCGAGTTGATAATTAATGTGAACGTAAAGAGGTTGTACTTAAATACTCTTAGTTCAAGCAGAGGTTTTTCCACATTCAATTGTCTTACGGCAAAGAAAATTAAAAAAACAACTCCGACCATTAAGCTGATGATAACTTCCGCGCTTGACCATCCTTTGCTTCCAGCCTCGCTAAACCCGTATAAAATGCCGCCGAATCCAATACTTGAATAAACAATCCCTTGGATATCAAACGTCGGGCGAGTTAATTCTTTTTCTAAACGGAACCAAATAAAGGCGAAAAAGATATCAATTAAACCGATCAAAGCCATCGCGTAGAACAAAAAATGCCAATCATAATTTTGCACAACCCATCCTGAGAGTGTCGGACCAATTGCAGGAGCCAGAATCATGGCAATCCCCATCGTCCCCATGGCTGTTCCTCTTTTTTCAGGAGGAAAAACAGTCAAAAAAATGTTCATGCCAAGCGGCATTAAAATTCCTGCACCAATCGCCTGAATAATTCTGCCAATCATCACCAATGGAAATGTTGTTGATACGGCACAAACGAGCGATCCAATTGTAAACGAGATCATCGCTGTAATAAACAGCTTGCGAAAACCGAAATTTTCAACTAAAAATGCGCTGATCGGTATTAAAATTCCGTTTGCAAGCATAAAGCCTGTCATCAGCCATTGTGCTGTTGTCGCATTGACATTTAAATCCGTCATCATGACCGGAAGCGCTACATTTAAAATTGTTTGGTTCAAAATCGCAATGAACATTCCAAACATTAAAACGAACAGCACTTTTCCAACCGGCACTTCCTTATCAAGTGCTTCCTCTTTTTTTGTATGCCAGTTTTTCTTTCTGACAAGGAAAACATTCATGACGATCAGCACAATCAGAGTGAAAAACGTATAACTGATGATAAACGGCATGCTTCCACCTCCTTCAGTTTATATGGTTAAATCATTTATTTATGGATGCGTACTTTTGCATTCATTCCCGGCATAATTCCTAGCCCTTTTGCATCCGCAATAGATATTTTCACAGGAATCACCTGTGTTACTTTCGTATAGTTTGCGTCCGCATTTTCACTTGGAAGCAATGAGAAGACGCTAGCTGTTGCTTTTCCGATTTGCTCTACTTTTCCCGAAAGTTTAGACTCGCTGTACCCGTCGATGTAAATATCAACATCTTGACCAACTTTTACATCCCCAATAATGGTTTCTTTAATATTGGCAGTGATCCATAAATGATCGAAATCATATGCATATGCCAAAGGGGTACCAGCTGCCACAAATGAATTTTCTACCGCATTTGTTTGGACAATCGTTCCGGACTGGGGCATTTGAATGCTGACAGGTTCATCCTCCCCAGGTACGGCTAATTTTCCAATGACTTTATCTTTCTGAAATTGTGCTCCAACCTTTCCATCAAATTTTGTCAAGACTCCGGAAGCAGGGGCGGCGATCACTAATTGCTGTCCGTCCACTTTTGCGTAATCTGTTTTAATATAGTTGACCGACTCATTGTAATAATAGAATCCGGCAAAACCTCCTAAAACCAAAACAACGAGAACAACAATATTTAATATGACCAACTTTTTCACATTCATTTTTTATCCCCCTTACAAAAAAAATATTCATTAAATAAATATTTCATTTTGTGAAATATTTATAAACTGCATTATTTATCATATGACAATCGTTTATCCGAGTCAATGTTTTTCGTGTACCGAAATATATATATAAAAATGACCCAGACAGTACAATGGACTGTTTGGGTCATTTTGTCCAAAAAGCATAATCATGTTCCATTCGATTTTTGATAAAAAGCTGCTGAAAACATTCATGAAAGTCCAAGACAAACGAACGAAATCTCAAAAAGAAAACGGTTTAAATAAATCACATTGTAAAAATGCTGCATGAATAGGAAAAGAGCAGCTATGATAAAAGCGATTCCCAGCCCAAGATTTATTTTTCCAACTAGTGTAAAATTTTTTATTTCAATTCCTCCAAACAATCACGTTTTCAAATAAACGTTACATGACAGGCGAATTTAAACTTGAAATATCGACTTTTTGTTTCCCTACTTTTAAGAATACCATAGTCATATCATCTTTTTGCGGAACGCCTTCTGTAAATTTATGAATCGATTCCAGCACTTTTTTTTCAATCTCCCCAGCATTTTTATCCTGATTTTGTTTTAACGTTTCGATCAGCCGTGCCAATGTAAATTGCTCGCCGCGTTTATTCTGCGCCTCAATGATTCCGTCTGTATAAAAGAAAATTGAATCATGTTCAAATAATTGGATCGATTCTTCATGGTAAATTTGATTAGGAAGACCGCCAATCATAATCCCTTTCACTTTTGGAAGCTCATGTACCCGCCTCTTATAAACAGCGGAAGATGATGGCCGGCATTTGCATATGTAAACGTTCCCGACAGCGGATCCCAATCGGCACAGAAAACGGTAACAAAAGATTTTAACTTTCTCAAATCATTGTATAACGCTTTGTTCATTGCAGTCAGCGTCTTTCCGGGGCTTTGCGTGCTTTCAGCGGCTGTCCGAAAGGCGCCGCGCGTTAAGATCATGAGCATCGCAGCAGGAATCCCTTTTCCCATCACATCCCCAATAACGATGCGCACTTTTCCGTTGACAAGCGGATAAAAGTCGTAATAATCCCCGCCAATTAATCGGGCAGGTATAGAATAGCCAAATACCTCTCCCCCTTCGATCGATGGAGCATGCCCGTTCAACAACGTTGTTTGTATCGTCCGTGCCAAGTTTATTTCCCTTTGCAGCATTTGTTCCTTTCTCTTAACATCTTCTATCGTATAGGAAGATTGCTGATACGTTAAAAAGTCTCTTTGCATCAAACAACCTCCCCTTGAATCGATTTTAAAATTTCGTATAATCCAACTGTTTCAAATAAATGGTTTGTGAAATCATTCATACCTTTAAAAACTAATTTAATGTTTTTTTCTTGAGATAAATAAATTAAATCGATGATTTCACCAATTCCGGATGAATCAATGAATTCCAAATAGCTAAAATCAATCGTCAATACTTGAAAATTGCCGATTTCATTAAAATGAGCATGAAACACATGAGCCGTTGAAATATCTAAAACTCCTTTAATGTATAATGTGAGGCTTTGATCTTGAATTTCCTTTTGAACCGTAAGACCCATACATACCCTCCTTAGCAGAAAAACTGAGCAATCATTTTCACCTTTATGTGTTTCATGATTCTTGAACTTTAAATTTATTTATTTTATTTTCTAAATCCTTTGAAAGGTTGTCTAATTGAATAATAATTTCATTCAATTGCTGTATCGCATCAAAAGAAGATAAATTCATTTCCGTAACTTTTTTGACATTTTGTTTCATCAAATCATTCAGTCTTATGAGTTGATGACTTGATTGAATAATAAAATTAGAGACATGATGGAATTCAAAATGATTCGCTTCTTTTAGTTTTTCCAGTTGTTGATTGATATTTTCATAGTTTTGTCGTATTTCTTTCACTTCTAATTCTATTTCGTGAAAAATTTCCCGCGATTCCTTCGTCATGGTTGTTGAAACTTCGTCCATGACATGAAAGTAAGAGTGTACTGTCTCTGATAAAACGTTTGAAACGAGCCTTAATGTTTCAAAATCGTTTTTAATATCGACAATTAATTGGCTGATGCTGTCAGTCATTTCATTTAAATGGGCAGCAATATCACCGAATTCATTTTTCTGATCGACATGAATTTCTTCGGTCAAATCGCCTGCTGCAATTTTATTAATATAACGGTGAATAGTAGGGATCGGTGTTAAATATTTTTTCATAATGACCTGCAAAACGAAAAATATAATGACAAAGGCAGCAACAAATGACAGGACAAACAAAAAAATGATATTATGAAAAAACTTTGTGCCAGCGCTTAAGTCGGTGACAATCGTAATAACCCTGTCATTTGGAATTGGCAGATAATATTTCCGATAGTTTTCCCCCAGTTTCACTGACTCCATTTGATTTTCTTTCAGAACTTTTTGAATATAAAAATGATCTTTTTCATGCTTATATGAATTTTTCCCATATAATATCGGCGCATCTCTTTCCGGTTCAATAATATCTCGATTTTCGCTCCGAAGCAGTACATTGGCATTTATAACCGCAATTTCTTCGATTTCACTTTCTTTAAATTTTAAAATGGAATGAATAAGCGCTTCAGGATCCGAATGCTTCGTTGCATGATAAATTTCAGAATCAAGAATATACGGATTAATCATAAATTCAGTTGTTCCGTCATAATAATAGGCATATTTAAAATATTTGTTTTCCCAGTCTGATTTGGAGATCGGACCAACCCAATAATGTTCTTGATAATAACCTTTCCCTACTGTTACAGGCTTACCTGACATCAGTTGTTGAAAAGCATCATACCAATACCCCCACTCTTTTGTGCTTAAACCAATTTCATTGGGGTCTGAAGATTGGGCAATGATTATATCATCATTTCTTCTTACCAATAAAGAAATATTGTACACATCATATTTATTGCGCAATGCAATTAAATCTTGCTGAGTCACTTCCTCGATCGTTTTCCCGCGCAATTCTTTTGCAATCTCTTTTGAAATTAAGTGCAGCTTTTCGTCAATTAAACGTTCAACCGTTTTTTTGGAATTTTCGCTGATTTCAATCGCGCTTTTTAAAATGTTTGCTGTTCGTAACACATCATTTCTATGAAAATGATCAAATTCTTTCTCCATCTGCCTGACAAAAATAAAGATGAAAATAGAACAAATAATAATCGGAATAAGCGCAATCATTGTAATAATTTGACCAATGATCGTTTTATTCTTTAAGAAATTCATCCGCATTCACTCCGAACGAAAGGATCAAGTACTTGATTGCAAAATGATCTTTATCATAATGGAATGTTTTTTCTTCTCTCTATGAGTCGATCCTTTAAATCTACTTCTAAAATAATCGTCGTTCCTTCTGTACTTGTATATATTGAAATTTTATCCATCATTTTTAACATAATGCTGAAACCGTGCCCAAATGACCGTTTGCTGGAATAACCTTCTAACAATATTGATTTCGGCAGTTCGCTTAATTTGATGCCATTTCCTTTATCTTCTACAATCACTTTTAACCAATCATGGTTCAAATAAACTTTCATTTTTCCTTCAACCGCATGCTTTAATACATTTGTTACAGCTTCAGAAATAGATAAGAGCACATTATATCTTTTCTTTTCTGAAATATGCCGATCTTTTAACAACTGGTCAATAAATGTTCTACATGCCGCAACATCATTTTTTTCAGAAACAGGAAATTCTGCAATTTTCTCACCTTGATTAAAGCTTTTTAATTCTTCCCGTTCAATCAGAGTCAATTTTCCTTGTGTGACGGCGTATAAACAATCACGGTAAATTGTACGTATCCTCAATTCTTGTTTTCTCTCATATTCTCGTAAATGACTTACATCAAACAATAGACATAATATTTTCTTTTCCAAACAGATCCAATGAACGTTATACATTTTCCGACTTGGAACATCTTCAATAAATTCATGTGCATATCCATTTTGAATAGGATGATTCGTAATCAGGCTTTTGATTTGTTGTTCACAAGGAATCTGAACTTTTTCGCCATTTATATGATAGAAGCTGCCATTTTGATAAAATACAGCTTGTACAACAGCAAAATCTTTCAGAAGCTTCGAGCCTTTATATTTTATATCGTGAAAGTGCTGCTGATTTTGAGCCTGAATCAATCCCGGATGATGATCTTTGCCTGCCTTTTTGAAATCAGCTATTTTTAAAACAATTTCTACTAATTTTGGATCAAGTTTTGTATTCTTTAAATTTTGAAAAGCTTTCTTTTGATTGATAATTCCAGCAGAATGCATCAATTTGTCATACTCATTTGCCGCAGCAATAATGCGGGCTCCCAATGGAATTTCTTCTCCTTTTTTTCCATCCGGATAGCCTTTTCCATCCCATTGTTCGTGATGAAAACGGACATACTGGGCAGCTTTTTCGATTCCCGATATTGCTGAAACCATCTTTGCCCCTAACTCGGAATGTTGTTTATAAAGCTTTTCTTCTTCAAGCGTAAGAGCCCCTCGCTTCTGAAAAATTTCATGCTCCATTTGTATTTTTCCAATATCATGCAACAAGGCAGCGTAATGAACAGCATCAACATGTTTGGGGCTTAACTTTAACTCTTCTGCGATGCGGCGTGCTAAATCTCCTACTCTTTTAGAATGCCCCTTCGGCAAATGAACTTTTTGTTCCATATACTGTGTAATATTTTCTAAGGTCGTCAAATGGTTTTTTCTATGACGAACTAGTACTTGAGCAATGGATCGAGCGAATAGAAAAACAGCGACGGCAAAGATCGTTTCAAACCAAAATGGAAAAGGCTGTTGATCGTAATCAATAGCAGCAAGCCGAAATCCTAAAATAAATGTCACAGCAAATGCTAGCAATGTATCATTCATCTCTGTTTTCAAAACATCCGAAAAATTTTGAGAGAAAACGAGACTCTTATAGATCATTGTAATGGCAAAAAAGATGAAAAAATATATAAACGTTGTGCATGCAAATGCGAAAACGGAGGTTATATATGTAAAAACGCCGAGTTTGCCAAAAAAATACTCAAATACAAATCCTGATAAAAAAACAGCAACCGCACATTGACTAGCCTGAAATAACCAAGAAATAAAGCTTAATTTGCTATTGTAAAATAAGAATAAAGAAGCGATGAAAACAACAATCACAGCTTCCGAAATTCCCATTTGAACAAGAACCACAATGTTAAAAATGCTTGAACAAGAAAGCTTCTTACCATTGCGGAGTTCGATAGGAAATATTTCTAATATCCCTGCAAGAATCGCTATTAAAATGGCAAATGGTATATGAGTTTTCTCTAAACTCCATAATTGTATTAGAATAATGGGCAGGCCAAAGCCGATGACAATAAGCATGAACCCTTTTTCTTTCAACAAGATCGGCATGTATGATACACCTTTCTTTTAAAAACTCGGGTCAGACATATTTTACGAATTGAATGAAAAATCCCCGAATAATTTTTAAAGCTTTTTCAATATAAAAAAGAAAAAATCCATTTTAGAACTTCTCCCTTGCAAATATCATGCCCTTAACAATCCGTGCACCTCTTGTATTTTCAATTTCGAAATGTAGGCAACTTTATCGCTTCCAGAAAAATGGGCGGCATACGTTTCGCCTTGTGGTTCAATTTTTATGATCTTTTTCAAATTAACAATATAGGAACGATGAGTTTTATAGAAATTACAAGGCAATTTCCCTTCTATTTCTTGCAGGGATTCGTTTGTTTCGTGTTGATGTTCTGCAGTATGAAACACCGTTTTTCTTCCGTTCTTCTCAATAAAAAGGATGTCGTCCGATGAGATGTAATGAAAGGTTTGATTCGATTTAATCGAAAGCTTTTTAATCTCTTTAAATGGATGCTTGTTTAATAATTTTTTCTCTATTTCAATCGCTTTTTTCGCCTTTTCAAGCGCCGTAAATAATCGAGTCCGTTCAATTGGCTTTACGATATAATCTGTAGCAGACAGATTAAATGCCTCAACAGCAAATTCATCATACCCAGTTGTAAAGATGACTTGCAAGGACGGATGGATTTCTTTACATATTTTCATAGCTTCCATTCCGTTAATTTTCGGCATATCGACATCAACTAAAACAATATCAGGAATTTTCTTCATAAATCGTTGAATTAATTCTTCTCCGTCAGCTGCCTCACAGACGATTTCATATTGGGGGAACAATTGAATAAAATGGGATAAAATCAGTCTTGAAGGGTGATCATCATCTGCAATAATCAGTTTGTATTTCTCCATAAATCTCCACCTCGTTGCTCTAGTTTGCGTGCCGTCTTTTTGAGTTTATTGTGTATTCTGCATGGATGATGATGTTCCTTTTCAAAAGGAAAGCATGAATTGCGGATGAAACCGGCATCTTTCCTTGTTGGATGTCTCCATGATGCAGACAGCGTCTTCGATGTTTATCCAAGTACATAAAATGCTGAAAAGCCGTTTTGCTTTATGAATTTCACATAAATATTTTCATAAATTAAGTTTTTCATTATAATCAAATTTTGTCGCCGAAAAGATGCTTGCAAGCTGCGAAAAAGTTGAAATGCGTCGATTTCTGCAAGGATCGTTCTGCAATTCAAATCTTTTCCCGATATAAAACCGCCGGGATGCCAATTTGAAATAAAAATTATTTTAACAGAAACATTATAGAAAAAATTTGATTTTTCCCCGGGCTCCCAACTCAGTCTTCAACAATCTGTAACATACATAAAATGCTAATATTAGTATTTTTTTACATATCAAAAGGTAGAAATCGGCTGTTTTGCTGATTTCTACCAATACTGCATCGTCTACATGATGTTTTCTGCTTCTAAAATAGCGCTCATCCCACTTCATTATCGTAATACCTATACAAATACATTTTCTCCTAAAATTTTATCTAATTGGAGCATATCAAATACATCTTTCACTAAAGGTTGAACGTTTTTTATTTTCACTTGAACATCCAACCCATTCTTTTTGACTGTCTCGATTAAATTTAATAGCAGTCCAATCCCGGTGGAATCAACGAAAGGAACTTCTTGAAAATCAAACTCAATATTTGTATAGGTTTGCAGAGCCGGAATAATTTCTGTTTCCATTAATTCCGCGACTTCAATATCTAAATCTCCGACAAACCGGACGTATGCTTTTTCGTTCAATTGATCGAGGCTATAAGAAAACATACAAAAATTCTTCCTTTCTAAATCATGCCTGTTCGTTTTGCTGAAAAATCTTTTTATAAACGGCACGTCCTTTTTCAAACGTCAACTGTTTTTATGTCGCTAAAATACAAGATTTCCATTTTTATCTAATTTCGCTATTATGTTTCTTTTCCCTTCATGAAACACATGCTTCATTTTTCCTATTTCGATGATTGTCCCTTCATTGGCATGATCAATGATAATTTTTCCATTGCTTGGCACGCTGATTTTTGTCATAACCCCGCTTTCCGAACCGCTCTCTCTCACCATGACCTCTTTTTCGGAAAATATTTCCCCGCCTCTGAGGACATTTTTTATGGCGATCGTTCCACCAGCATACACTTTGCTGTTAAAACAGCCTTGTCCAGTTATAAAAATGTCCCCTCGGGAATAAATGGTGCTATTTTGAGCATACTTTAGTTTGACAAAACAGTGATCATCCTGTTCATTTTTTTGCCGCTCTAACAGTTCAGTTATTTTTTGCATGAGCTGATTGATTTTTTCGATCGTATGGTATTCATTTACAGCAGGTGAAAGGAAACATAGTCTTAACTGTTCGCTAATTGTTAGCCATTCCAGCTCTAAAATATGACTCCCATTATTGCAGGTCGCAATATATTGCTTTACAAGCGTAAGCAAATTATTGAACTTTTTTTCAAGCAAAATTTTTATTAACGGCTGTAATCCTTTTGATGAATAGTCTGACATTTTATATGCAGGGAGCTTAATGACTTGATAAATGGATTTGATCAATTGATCCATTTGTTCTTGAATGCTTGTTAATAATCGAATGAGCTCGGATGAATAAATATTTTGTTTTCCTGCTGAGATTGTGCTTTTAATAAAGCTTCCATGAACGGCAATGGCATTTTTCGATGAAATTGTAGCTCCATATACATTTTTTTGAATCAAAATGTTTCCATCCGCCTCTACAACCATTCCCTCTTCCACATTGCCAAGAACGTCCAGATCACCCTTAAAACGAATGTTTCCTGATAATAAATTCACATCATGAGAATGTACAAGTTTTGGCAATATAGATACTCTGACGATTAATCCCCTTTGTTCAATGAGAGGACGCCCCGTTTCTGTAGCTAAAATTTTTTTACCTTGCTCGATAAGAGCGATTCCCTTTCCCGGCTGAATCGTAAGCGGATATGTCGGTTTAGGTGGTAAAGGTTCGTTCGTAACCGTAATCCCAGGTATTCCAGGGACAGGAGGATGTACAATAGCAATGACCTGTCCTTTTTCAACTGAAGGGAACTCCTGTTTTTCACGAAAATCGACGGTTCCGTCTTCTTTTTCTTTCACTTTTGCTCCTTTATTTAAATCAACGAGAAGCTCGATTTTTCCATTTTCCCCTTCTTTCGGTTTCATGCCAGATGCAATTGTAAATTTTCCTGGCCGGTCCGTATGAATTGCTTTAATAATCTCATTATGGTTAAATCCATGAATAACTCGCAGCTCTTCTAGTTTTTTTAAAATTTGATTGTAATCAACTGCTGGAATCGTTTCAACAATTTCTTCTCCTTCTAATACAATATGCTCACTAGGTTCGATATCTTTCACTTTATACGTTTTTCGATACCCTGGTTCTATTTGTAAAAAAACATGCAGCTTGTCAGAGTCGATCGTAATATCCCATTTACCTTCCGTTACAACTTCATCCGTTTGAATTTTATACTCATCCATTTCTGTTACGATGGTTGTTCCGGTAATGAGTTGACCATTTTTATACAACTTTATTCCTTTTCCAACAGTAACGGTCGGGTATTTATTTGAAGCTGGCTGGCAATATAATTTTCCATCTTTTATCCACACTTTACCTTCTAATGAATTTTCTTTTATTGGTTCAGAGCTTGCAAATGATTCGATTTCTAACGAATCAATGATCTGTTCTAAGGGATCCTGTTTTATAGAGCTTTGCTTAGAAGATGTTTCCTGATCATCCAGCTTTGTTAATCTGACGATCGCCTGTTTAGAACCAATTTTCCAAAATCCTTTGCCGCCTTTTTCGATGATTTCAATCGAAACTTTCTCCTTATCAGTCCCTAAAATACTCAAACCTAGTTCGATCGCTTCCTGTATGTTTTTTCCTTTCGCTAAAACTGACTGATTCATTTGCATCTACCTCTCCATATAAAATTCAGGAGAAACATGTTCATTCATCTGTCGGAGTGCTTATCGAAAAATATCTTCAATGGTGTGGACGGCTGATTTTTCTGGTTTTCCTAATAAATTTCCTTGGCCAACAGGAACTTTTAACAATTTTGCCTTAGCTAAGTCCATCTCCTTTTCGATTCCTTCCAAGATAATAGTGATTTGTTGTTTTGCATATTGCACTAAAAGCGAGACAATGTGCTGTTTTTCTTTAGAACGATATAATTCTTTAGTAAAATGCCGATCAAGTTTAATATAGCTTGCTGAAAAATCAACAATTTGTTGTAACACAGCCGTTCCATTTCCAACGCCATATAATGCTACATCAAAACCGTTTTTCTTTAACATGTTTATTTTATCTTTTAAATCTGGCAAGTCCCATATATGCTTTTCACTTGGTGTATGATTTATTTGAAATACAACTTTTTCTTGTATTTGAGGATATTGTTTCAATAACCGCTCGACAAATTTTTCGAATTGATGATGAATGAGTGTGGAAGGGAAAAGATTGACGAATATTAATGAATCATCCAAACGTTCAATCGGAAAACACGTAATCGCATTTAATATCGCCTTTATGTTCAGTTCATAAAGACATCCTTTTCCCCGTGCCAGTTCATATATTTTTTCTATGTCCATTTGGCCATCTGGAAAGGTTAAAAATGCCTCATATCCAAATACATTCCAATTATTTAAATCCCAAATCGGTTGATAAACTGATTCCATTTTATTGGCTGCACTGTTTCTCATCTTTTCCCTCCCTTGCCATGTTTTATGATATTTTTGTTCTATGTTCAATGTAACTGTATTCCAACTTATTGTCTAACCAGCCTCCAGCATGAGAGGAACGTATTTTGACTTAAGAAAAATGATAGAGGACAGAATATGTCAAAAATCCGACATTTTACGACTTTTTTATTCAAACTTACAAATATTGCCCAAATAGTTCTTTTGAACTAAAAACAATAGCAAAAAAGACCTATGACTAAATAATCATACTAAAATTATTTCATTTTCTTTAGCAGAAGTTTGAATCCAGAAGGAAAAGCTTCAGAATCGTCATTGTCTTGTATTCATGATTTTGTAACTAGGAAATTGTATTTATGAAAAAAAAGAAGCTGCTATGATTAGCAAGCCTCCTGTTTAAGTATGAAATTCTTCTGCTTTTATCGACATTGCCGGCAAGTTTGACGTGTTCGTCTAATAAAGTTTTTTATAATTCTCATTCCCTGTATTTCCACAAGATGGTATCTTTTGCTTAAGAAAAGGTTTTCATTATCACTGGAATGAAAAAAGCTTTGATTTTCATCAAACCTTTTACTTTTGCATATTGAATATTGCAAAACACTTTGTAACAAGGCAACTGAACGGTCAGTCATTAAATTCCAACATTAAACGGAACTCTTTTAACCTATTTGAACAAAATAACATTTTTCCCATAACTCATGCGGCATTTTCCGTAAACATAGAAAACAGTTTATATATATATTAATGGTGCTGCCTGTGTTCTAGATCTTTCTTAACAGCCTGATTCGTTTCTCGATTCAACATAGGCAGTTTAATCCAAAAGTCACTTCCTTCTCCTATTTTGCTAACAACCCCAAATTCCCCGTTCATCAGCTCTATCAGTTGCTTTACAAGTGAAAGTCCGAGACCGGTTCCTTCAACTTGCACATGTTGAATACGATAAAAAGGTTCATATATTTTTTTCAATTCTTCTTCGCATATCCCGATTCCGGTATCAATTATGTGAATAACTAGAAATCCGTTTTGACATTTACAGGTTATATGGACCTGTCCACCTTCAACATTATATTTAATCGCGTTATCTAACAAATTTAAAATGACTTGTTTTAATCTTAACGAGTCAATGTGGATCATTTGATCCACACACTGATCAATGCTTTTGATGATTTTGATCCTTTTTTTGTTTGCCGCAGGCTTCATCAATGCTATACATTCACATATGACCGAATCAATTTGTACTTCGTCATTTGAAATTTTTATTTTTCCTGTTTCAATTCTGGAAAGATCTAAAATTTCATTAATCAAATTTAATAAATGGCGGCCTCCTTTTAAAATTTCTTCCACAAATGCTTGCTGCTGCTCCGTTAGCGATTTATCTAGTTCCAACAAATGAGAAAAACCAAGGATTCCATTTAACGGCGTTCTTAATTCATGACTCATTTTCGATAAAAATTCCGATTTCGCCATATTGGCTTTGACGGCTTCTTCTTTCGCCTGAATAATGCTGTTTTCCATCTTCTTTTGTTCTGTTATGTCTTCAAACGTCCATAAATGGCCTTTCAGTTTCCCGTCCATATAAAAGGGAAAATAACTTCTTTTCAAGATTTTACCATTTTTGGTGTTCACTTCATCAGAGAAATGCTTATAGGGCGTGAAAATCTTTGATACTTCCCCTGTGTTCTCTTCAACCTTTCGGCCAACGGCTGGAAAATAATTTGTGATGTTTTTCCCAATCAGCTGTTTTATTGGCTCATTGATTTGAAAAATCTTCAAAATCGTCTTATTTAAGGCGATAATCTTCATTTCTTGATCAATCACAACAATTCCGATTGGCAGATTGTCAATAATCGTCCGTCTTAGTGCATTCGACTCATTTAATTTCATTTCCTGCTCTTTTCTGACGGTTATGTCTACACAAGAACCGATGACTTCAACAACTTTTCCATTTTCTATAACCGGACTTAACACAGCCAAGTAATCATATCCGTTCAGCTTTCCCTCAAAATGGACAATCTCGCCATTCCAGGCTTTCTGATAAGCTCGAAGCTGCCCTTCAGCGACTTCTTTCGGCAAAAAATCCCGCAAATCCTTTCCAATAATCTCATGGGGAGAATAGCCAAGTTTATAGAGCAATTCCCCTGCACATAACGTATGGATAAACTGATCGTTTATTTTGACGAACTTAAATGTCATTCCTTGCTGGCGTTCTAATGTATTCATTAAATCTTTCTGCATTTTTCGAAGTCGTTTTTGATATTGTTTTAATTCTTTCATATCTTTGGCGATGACGAAAAAACCTTCATTTTTTCCTTCAACGATCATAGGGACAAACGTTAAAAGTAAAGGAATCCATTCACCTTTACTATTTTTAAACGAAACTTCCATTTCATTTTCGTTATGCTCCAACAAACGATTCATTTTCTGTTTTACCCTTTCGGCATCGTCTTGAGGCAAAAACGAAAAAATCGATTGATGAATCATTTGTTCTTTTTTTGCTTTTAAGATTTCTAATCCTTTAGGATTTATATTCGTAATCATTCCGTCGATATTAATGATGAAAACGATATACGGATTATACGAAATCAATGACTCGTAATATAGATTTGTTGTTTCAAACTTTCTTTCTAGCTTGTTTTTTTCTTTTTGAACAAATGCAAAAATCATAAAAATCATGATGATTGAAAGGAGAAGTTGATTTGCCAGCAATGTAGAAACCGAATAAATCTGCTCATATATGAATAATCCAGCTTTTTTTATTTCATTCATTACCGTGTATTGAAAAATGAAAATACCCAATCCCAAAACAATTGAAGGTATTATGATCGCTTTCATTTGAAGCTTTTGAGATCGCTTATTGTGATGGAAAAAGGCAATCACTGCTCCCGCTAAAACAAAAGCGATTAAGTTAGAAAGAACGGAATAAAATCCGTCATATTCATTCCCTTTCAATGATTTTATACCAATATAATATATTACAAAAATACTTAAACCCACTACAATCGAAATCGCCGCTGCATTAGAAACATTTTTTTGTTTATCTTTCATGGAAAAAGCAGCGAATGATGCAATGATCCCTAGCAAAAAAGATAATAACGTATAGACGGTGTAATACGTTGCAATCAAATATAAATCATCACCGAGCATGTCAATAAATTGCATCGACCAAATTCCTAACCCTACCCATATCGTTCCTAACATTATGTATAACCACTTATCCTTTTCGGTAGACACCTGTATGTTCTGAATCATGTGAACAGAAAAAAAAGAAGCAATGATTGCCATGACGACAGATGAAATCACTAACTCCCAATTAAACAAAGCTTCCATGTTTCACACACCTTATCTTATTTGCTTACATCATAAACAAATAAAGAAGGTTAGACAATTATTTTTACTCTGTGGAACCATTTTGAACAGAACGGAACAGTTTTTTTAGTAAAATATTAAAACTGTTTTTTGAAGACGGTGGAGTAATATGCCAAAGAACTTTGCAGATAAGCGGGATACTTTTATTAAAAAGCGGAATTTAAAGCGTCATCCTAGTATTGAAAAAACAAAAAAAGCACCGAGATTTAAGAAATTTTATAGGTGCTATTGCTCTCAAACAATCATTCTATATGAAAAATTTCATAGAAGCAATTTTAAATGTTCTTAACAATCTTTGCATTTTATTGCACCTATTGATTCAAAAATCTCTTAGTGCAGCATTGTAAATGTTATATTTATTTATTTTTGTAAAATATAAAAATTCTTTTGATTTAAAGAGTACAACTACAGAATATGACTTGCAATGATTCGATCAAGCTTCCGAATATTCACTTTTTTATTTAATAATAATTTGAATTTCCCTGCCCTAGTCCATAGTTCGAGTTCTGCATTAAGGTCAATCTTTCCTCCATTTTCAGAAGAATACATGACAATCGATTTAAATGGAATGGTGTAGATTTCCACTTTTTTACCTGTAATTCCTTGACGATCGGCAATGATTATTCTTTTGTTCGTCACGACCGCAACATCTCGAACCGTTTTATACGCAGCTTCCGCAGTTTCCCCTTCAATTAAAATTTCCTCCACTTCTTTTGGAACATCTGTCTCTTCATAAAACGTCCAAGTCATAATAGAACCTACATTTGCCATACCTGATTTCATCCCCTATTTGCTTCATTTATGAACAATAAACATAATTTTGGCAAACTGTCTTGGAGCTTATCTTACAAATGTGATAAAATCAACGTTCACTGGTTCATGCCGTTCAGATCGCAGTCTCAAGTTGATCTGTCCTCGATGGTAATGTCCGTGCAAAGCGACATGAGTTAAAATTTCCCTTAATGTATTTTGAAACTCGATTCCTTTACTGTTTTTGTAAGTGACAATGTTGTCTAAATCACGATTCGTCAAATTTTTCAAAAACGATGTAATGCTCTGTTCATTTTGTTTTGCAAGTTCTGCACAGGCATCTATATGTACATCCTCCCAAATCGCAATGTGTGAGCTGTCCAATCCTTGTAATCTTGTAAACCATAGTTTTTCAGTTAAAAGAATATGCGAAAACAAGCGCAGCGCCCCATTATTTTCCCCTTCAATCTTTTGCAAAGTGTCTAATATACGCTCGTTCGCCCAATGCAAGTGCTCAAACATCTTTTGAATCGTTTCCAATAAAAATCCTCCTTCTTTACTTTACTATGTATGCAGCAAATGCTGCTCCTTTGAGTTAACTGACAATGATTAGGTTTTATCGTGCAAAAGTTCGTCAAATACACGGTGTATTTTCCGAATATTCTAATAATTTATTGTTGACAAGCTCCTGATTATGAATTCCTGTTTTTGACTGTTTTATCAAATTGGGAGATATCCAACCTTTTAAAACTTTTTGGGAAAGAAACTCCAAAGATTGTTCAGAGTTTTGCATTCTGCCTCGCAAAATGACAAGTGTTGAAACAATTATAACATGAGTTCGCTTAAAAATTTAAACATTTTTTCAGTCTGTGAGCATAATTAAGCTCTCTATTATTAATCCAACTTCTGTAAAATATTATGCAAAATTACATATTCAATTTACCTGCTTGACAGCCGATTTTCTCATTGATTCGTTCAATCATTTCGCAAACTTTAAAAGTCGGATAGATCATATGCTTGCTGGACAGATCAAGCAATCAATAGTTTACTTTCTATCAGTTAGTATTTAATAATAGAAGAAGGAAAGGGGCATGCTGACATCAAACGACAAATAGTTAATATTTATATCTATAGAAGGAAAGAGGTTGTAATAGCCTGACTCTTCTTTTCAACCTTTTGAGGCATTGAAGCTCTTCATATAGAACTAGCAAAAGGAAAACCATCCCCTTTTAGGAGAGGATGGTTACTTGACATCGTAGCCTTGATCTTCAATGGCGTTTTTCATTTTTTCAATTGTTACTTTTTTGTCGTCATATTCTACCTCAACAGTTCCTTTTTCAAGTGATACTTCGACCTTTTCGACTCCGTCCAGCTCTTTTAGAGCGTTTGTAACAGCCATTTTGCAGTGATTGCAAGACATTCCTTCTACTTGAAATGTAAGATTCATTTTCATTTCCTCCTTAGCATGATTTTAAGATATTCAGATTAAATCGTTGCAAATACTTTACAGTTTAATTCGTTTTAGACGCAGCGCGTTTGTGACAACGGAAACTGAACTGAGTGCCATCGCTGCTCCGGCGATCCAAGGCTCCAAGAGGCCAAGGGCGGCAACTGGTATGCCGATTGAATTGTAGAAAAGAGCCCAAAATAAGTTTTGCCGAATGTTTTTCATCGTTTTTTGGCTCAAGGAAATCGCTTTTGGAATGTGTGTTAAATCGCCTCCGACCAAGGTGACATCAGCCGTTTCGATGGCGACATCTGTCCCGGTTCCGATCGCCATGCCGATGTCGGCAACTGCTAGAGCGGGTGCGTCATTCATTCCGTCTCCAACCATCGCTACACGATATCCTTGCTTTTGTAGATCCTCCACGATTTTCGCTTTTTCCTCCGGAAGCACTTCAGCATATACTTGCCCGATCCCCGCTTCCTTCGCTACTGTTTCCGCTGTTCTTTTATTGTCTCCCGTTGCCATAAATATGTTGATTCCCATTTCCTTCAATGTTTGAATGGCTTTTTTTGAGCTTTCTTTAATAGTATCAGCGACAGCGATGATGCCGGAAAGCTCCCCATCAATTGCAACTAGCATAGCTGTTTTTCCTTCTGATTCAAGCTTCACCATTTTCTCCTCATGGGCTGAAGTTGCAATCGACCGTTCTTTCATCAGCTTTCTTGTGCCAACAAGTATATGTTTTCCATCTACTTTGGCTTCGATGCCATGTCCAGTCACGGCTTTAAAATGCTCCGGCTTTTGTATGTTGATGGAACGTGCTTTACCGAATTCTACAATTGCTTGGGCAAGCGGATGTTCAGAAGCGCTCTCCGCAGAAGCGGCATAATAAAGCATGCCTGTTTTTAATTCAATACAATCGGTCACTTCCGGTTTTCCTTTTGTTACCGTTCCCGTTTTGTCAAGGAGGATCGCATTGATTTTATGTGTTTCTTCTAGATGCTCTCCCCCTTTAAATAAAATCCCGTTTTCGGCCCCTTTTCCTGATCCGACCATGATGGATGTCGGCGTCGCCAATCCGAGTGCACAAGGACAGGCGATGACAAGAATGGAAATCGCTACTTCTAACGCTCTTGCCATATCATATGGCGTTATGAACAAATACCAAACAGCAAACATCACGATCGCAACGCCTACAACAATAGGAACGAATATACCGGATATGACATCGGCCATTCGCTGTATCGGCGCTTTCGATCCTTGCGCTTCTTCAACAATTTTAATGATGTTGGCAAGAGCGGTATCCTTCCCAACCTTTTCTGCCCGTATTGTTAAAAGGCCGTTTGTATTGATTGTGGAGCCAATTACTGCATCCCCTACTTTTTTCTCAACCGGGATAGATTCACCTGTGATCATCGATTCATCGACAGAAGACATTCCAGAAATGACCGTTCCATCGACTGGAATTTTTTCTCCGGGCTTTACGATTATCTCATCCCCTACTTTTACTTGCTCCAGCGGGATCCATTCTTCCTTCCCGTCGCGGATGACCAGCGCGTCCTTCGCTTGCAGGCTTAATAGCTTGGAAATAGCTTCTGTCGTTCTACCTTTTGCAATCGCTTCAAAATATTTTCCAACGAGCACTAGGGTGATCAAGATTGCGCTCGTTTCAAAATATAGATGCGGCATATGATCGGAACGGCCGATTGATTTGATCGCTTCGTACAAACTATAAAAGTAGGCTGCTGATGTGCCGAGCGCCACGAGCACGTCCATGTTTGCGCTTTTGTTTCTTAAAGCCCGGTAAGCTCCTGTGTAAAATGAGCCGCCGATATAAAATTGAACAGGTGTTGCCAGCAACAGCTGAAACCACGGATTCATAAACAGATCCGGCACCGCAAGCCCCGTTTCAAACGGTAAATGGGCGATCATTGTATACAATAAAGGAAGCGATAATAAAATAGAAACAATAAGCTTTCTTCTTTTATGATGCAATTGTTCTTTTTTTCGATCCGATTGATGGGTAGTCTCGTCCCGAACTTGTCCTTTATAACCAAGCTTTTTTATTTTCTCTAAAAGATCTTCAACCGAAACAACGCCTTCCCTATATTCCACAACAGCGCTGTTTGTCGCTAAATTGACAGTCGCATTTACAACGCCTTCCGTTCTTTTCAGCCCTTTTTCAATACGTGCGCTGCATGCGGCACACGTCATGCCTTCAATATCCAATGTTACTTTTTCCGATTCGACGCCGTAACCTAACTGTTCAATTTTCCGCTGGATGTCTAAAAGATTTTGTTTCGAAGGGTTATAATGAATAGTTGCTTTTTCCATCGCTAAATTGACAGTTGCCTCTACCCCGTCCATTTTATTCAGCACTTTCTCAATGCGCGCGGAACATGCAGCACATGTCATGCCGGTAATGTTTAATGTGACAAGCTTCTGTTCGCTCATTTGTTCCACCTCTTATTTAGAAAACTGTTTGATCACATCCATCAGCTCGCGAATCGACTCATCACCGCTTCCTTCTTTGATCGCTTTCGCAACACAATGGCTGGCATGCCGCTCCAACAGGTTGAAACCTACTTTTTGCAGCGCAGCTTGAATGGCTGAAATTTGGACTAAAATATCAATGCAATAACGATTGTCCTCAATCATTTTTTGTACCCCACGAACCTGCCCTTCAATCCGTTTCAGCCTCTTTAAAAGCTTGTCTATTTCATCAGAAGTTCTAGGAACCATTATTTTCTCGTGATCATGTTTTTCATTTTCTGTCACTGACACCCCTCCCCTCTTTCGTTTGTATACATTATACCCGTTACAGGTATAAAAAGCAAATGATTCATCTTTCTAGTTTTTTTACAAAGATTCAACTCTATCAAGTCGTGAAACACAATTTTCTGCAAAAGCTGACCGCATACTTAAGAGTGGACAATAAAATTCAAAAATTGGTAAGATTCGTTTTAATAAAAAATCAGATAGCATGAGAGGTGCCTTCATGAAATTGTTTTCGTTTATAAAGAGGATGTATTTTTATATTTTTCTCTAGAACTATCGCTTATTCCCCAAAAGGAATTTCCTCGTCCAAAATTCCTCTTACAATAAATCGGGGCTGTCTAATAAGTCGATTTTCCGGCTTATAGACGCCCCTTTAATGTTTTAGAAACACTGATATATCAATGCTTATGATGATGTTTCGTTTTCAGTGGATTTTGACTTTCTGGACAGCCCCTGTCATCATTAAAACGGAAATTGACGCTCTTTTTCTTGAACTGAAACCCATTTTGTCACGGTAAATTCGTCAACAACCCATGGATTTCCGAAACGTCCTAAACCGCTTCCTTTGTTTCCGCCGAATGGAATATTTGGAGCATCATTGACTGTTTGGTCATTGATATGGGTCATGCCTGAATCAATGGACAACGCAAGCTGTTCCCCTCTATTCAAGTCGCTGGTGAAAATAGAAGAACTTAAACCATATTCGGTGTCATTTGCCATTTCAATCGCTTCTTCATCTGATTCAGCCTTAATGATTGTCGCGATGGGCGCAAAAACTTCTGTTTGCGCGAGCTTGCTTGAATTTTTTACATTCGTAAAGACAAATGGAGTGAGGACGTTTCCTTCTCTTTTCCCTTCTAAGACAAGTGTTGCGCCTTCCTTCTTAGCTTCTTCAATGTAGCTTAAAGCTTTTTTCAGCTGCGTTTCATTGATTAATGGTCCAATGACCGTATTGGGATCGGAAGGGTTCCCATAAGGAAGAGATTTTGCTCTGGAAACAAATTTTTCCACAAATTCATCGTAATGATCTTTATGAACGATAAAGCGATTGACGATCATACAAATTTGTCCTTGGTGGATAAACTTGCCGAAAACAGCGGCGTTCACTGCCTGGTCTACGTCGGCATCCGACAGCACGACAAACGGACTGTTGCCTCCAAGCTCCAGCGCAACCCGTTTCAAATTGCGGCCAGCAATTTCACCGATATGTCTGCCAACGGCGGTGGAGCCGGTAAAACTAATTAAGCGCGGAATCGGATTTGTCAACATTTCATCACCGATTTCAGGAATATCGGTTAAAATCATGTTGAAGACTCCTTTTGGAAGTCCGGCATATTCAAATGCTTTCGCAATGATCGAGCCTCCAACAAGACCTACCTGTATATCCGGTTTATGGACAACGCTGTTTCCTAATGCAATCGCAGGAGCGATTGTTCTCATCGATAAATTCATCGGGAAATTGAACGGTGATATTGATGAAATCACTCCGAGCGGAAGACGGTAAATTTTGTTCACTTTCCCTTCAATTGCACTTGGGACTTCCCTGACTTCATGTATGGCTCCTGCATAGTTCAAGGCTTCTTCGAGAACCTCCAGCGTCAAGTGCAATTCTACATTCGCCTTTAAAACAGTTCCGCCTGTCTCACGAGTGATAACGCTTACAATTTCATCCTGATGAGACTTTAAATATTCTGCTGCTTTTCGAATAACTTCCTTTCTTTCTTCAACAGACGATTTCGCCCATTTTTTTTGTGCCTGTTGAGCGATTTCAAATGCTTCTTGCACTTGTTCTCTCGTTGCTAAACGCACTTTTGTGATGAGGGAATTATCGTAAGGATTAACATCTTCAAATATGCTTTCGCTTTTTCCTTCAACCCATTGTCCGTTAATATAGCTTTTATTGTAGTTCTCAAATTTCTCCATTTGGTCCCCTCCTAAAAATTCCGAATTTTCAATCCAATTTTATTAGTTTATGGAGCGGCTGTCAATCATTAAACATCATTTCATATTTTTCGTCCTGCTGTCATTGTATCAATTTGCTTGGTCCGCCATGAAATTGGCAAGCTTCTAAAAAACCTTTCATTGAGAACTGTAAGATTTTCAGGAAGCTGCATCAACATAGCAGCTATGCTCCGTTTTATAGATAAATATGTTTCGCTGCCGACTTCCATTCCAACTCAAATCCCAAATATTTCTCGCTATATTTCGACAATGTTTAAATGATTTTCGAGTCATTTTTATTGAAATGGTTCAGAAGTTCCATTTGATTGTGCTTTTGAAAAGTAGATCAACTGTATATAGTTTTGTTCAAACATACTTTTTGGCTTCTTACATTCTAGCAAAATATTTTAAGCCGATGCATCAGCATGTTCCATTTTTACTGTGCATATAATACGGCAGTTACTTGCCTGGATCTAAAAAGCGGTGATTCAACTCTCCATAAAAATAAAATAATAAAGAGAATTCTCACCGCTTCCAAAAACTATCAAAACATGGTAAAATAAAAAGGAACATTTGTTCGTTTATTTTCGGTCTGCCTTTCGTCACGAATTCATGAAGGGATCAAGGGATGGAGGGTTATTTTTGAAAAGAAGATAAAAAAACATACAATGCTTTCTTTTGCTCATCATTTAAAGTAGAAAGAATATGTTCTACTTGATCATCAACAAGAGATATGTCCTCGTTATCGATCATTTTAAAAAAGCTTCCCATCGGTATATTAAATCTTTGGCAAAATTTTTGAATGAGGCTAATAGGAATTTCTTGTTCACCATTTTCGATTCTAGAAAGCCTTGGCTGAGAAATTTCCAAATCCTCGGCCAGTTGAACCATCGATATATTATACTTTTTTCGCACTTCTCTTATTTGTTCTCCGATTTTTTTATTGATTTCCATCTGTTACATTCCTTCTTTGCTACTTCATCTATAATATAGTTTAACGTTTTCCTATTTTACTTTCAATTCGTTTTGTATTACTATAAAAATGAATATTTTTTATTCATTTTTATCTTCAAAGGGTTGGGTGAGCATAGATGAACTTTGAGCAAGCTTTCAATGAATTCGCTTATAATCGAATTGAGCAAGCTTTGTTAAATCGACAAAACCGTGAGCTCAAAGCTCTATACAACGAGCTTGAAGAAAAGCTTAAAAAGCTGGGCATAGCCAAAAACGATTGCGATGATTTAAAAGGAACCATCTATTGTTTGATGGATACTCAAAATTTGCTAGTTTATAGGCAAGCACTTGCAGATGTCATTTCCTTTCTTATCAAACTGGAAGAAACAAAAGCGGGCACCGGCCAAAAATAAACAATTCTACGAAAATATTTCCCGTTCATGCTGATCAAAAGGGTTTTTGGGGGTCAAGATGTTGACAAATGAATTAAATCCTTCTTTCTATGAACATCGTAAATATTTTTCACTGCCTCTCTACATATTTAATAATGAGTATAAAAAAGACCATCATGAATCAATTATTGAACAGCATCTACATAAAAATGTAAAAAATAGGTATTTTCAAGTCCCGGAATTCGTTTTTAAAGAATTTGCCAAAGGAAATTTGTCTGAAGTGTGTGTCTGGATTTTATTGACTTGTTTTTATTTGCTCCATATAAACAAGAGAAACGGCTTTAACGAAGGGGAAATTTTGCGGCTCGTAATGGAAGCGAGGAAAAAGACATGTTCTCATCCATCATTAAAAAAATGCTTTAAGCATTGTGTTGCGGAGTTAAAGAGAAGCGGATGGATCGAGCAGAAAAACAGGCTAATCTTTCTGAAAATTTTTTGAGTATTCATTCTCTTTTTTTTAATTTTCTTGTTTGAGAGAAAAGAAAAACGCGGTTGTGAAACCGCATTTTTAAATAAAAGGGCGAAAATTATATCGTTTCAAAAAGGATTGAAACCATCTGCTTATTTTACTATTAAATCGACACCGATAACCCCGACGATGTCTCCGTTCTTATGAATGGGGAAGGAAATGGTGATGCACGGTTTTTTTGTAACAGCAGATGTATAGATGCTTGATATAAAGATTTTATTTTTACTAGCTTCGATAAACCAAGGACGGGCTTTTGCATTTATTAAGCCTGCAGGAGGGTTGGAATAAACGAATGTACCGTCCAGTCGATTCGACCAAATAGCTTCGATATGCTCGTTCTCCTCAAAAAATTGATCCAATGCTTTTTTATGAACATCCGCATCTAGTTCATACAATGGAAATTGTGATAAAAGATTCATCACTTTTTCTTTCATTTCGTTGATTTTTGCCAAATCTATTTCTGTAATTTGTTGAAGCTGATCCCTTTTGACTAACGTTTGCAGCTCTTTAGAGGTTTGATCCAATGTCTCGCTGATGGCAATCATCTCTTCAATATGCTGGTGCTGCTTATCCATATCTTCTGAAACTCTCAGTGCATATGTTTTATTTTCATGAGCCATATCTGAAATTTGCTTGAGCACCGTAGTAATTTCCTGTACATGATCACACTGTAATTCGACAGCGTCTTTCGAATCCGATACCATTGATGTGATTTTGCCCAACGATGTTTGAAAAGAATGGATAACATCAATTAAAGATAGTAATTCAGCCACATTCTTTTTCATCTGATCGTTTTCCGATTTTACCATTTTGGTCGAAAACTCAATTTCTGATTGAATCGAAGAAAGAATTTGATGTGTTTCTTCAACCGCATCATGCGTTTGGTTTGCTAAATTTCCAATTTCATTTGCAACGACCGAGAAGCTTTTCCCATGTATTCCGGCTCTTGCCGATTCGATATTTGCATTTAATGCAAGTATTTTCGTTTTTTGGGAAATCGCTCCAATCGAAGAAAGAATGTGATCCATTTGTTTGGAAAAAGAAACGAGCCGATCCATTTGATCAAGAATTTTCAAATGATTTTGCCGCAGCTGTTCCGTTTCTTCTTGTATTTTTTGCAGCTGCGTTTTCGATTTTACGAGCTGTTCATAAAATAATATGCTTGAGGAATGTATCTCTTGAGAAGATGCTGTGATTTTCACAGCTGCCTCTTCAATTTTACGCATCTTTTCTGAAACGTTATTTGTGTCTTGCGCGGTCTGCTCAATATGCTCTAATAGCTGAAACGTGCTTTTTTTACTCGAGGAAGATCGTTCATCAAGGGAAACAGCGGTTAATTTCATTTGCTCAATGACGCCTTTTAATTGATCCGCAGCAACTTCCACCTGTGCCGCAAACGAATCCTCCATCTGTTTTTTTTGTCTATCTTCTTCATGATCCGCTGCTCGATTCCATTTTTTTAAAAACAGCATATTTATCACCTACTGTCTCCACTAATTTACTCTTTATTGTAACAAGCCGAACGAGAACGAAACATGATTTATGTCACATAATCTGACACAAAACATTTCAATATACAACCATTCGACAGATGCTACCTTTTTTCTCGTTTTTTCTTTATCATTGTTGAATTTTGCGCTTTCCCGAGAAATAATTTTTATTTACAAAATAAATACTCTCCTTCCGTGCAAAAAAGGAGGAGAGTTTATCAAACTGTTATTCTCTTTCATTCAAACTTTCCTGTTTGATAGTCGACGATTGCTTGCCGTATTTCTTCTTACGTGTTCATAACAAACGGACCGTAAGCTGTGACAGGTTCATGGAGAGGTTCTCCCGCATATAGAAGCAGCCGGAGTTTGTCTGTCGCTGTGACAGTTATGTAGCTTTCCTCTCCCTCAGCACCCTTTGTTAAAAACAGCACTTGCCCTTTTACCCCTTTTGTTTTGGACGCACCAAACAAGCCTTTTCCTTCCAAAATATAAAGAAAACCATTATAGCTTCCCGGAAGATCTTGATGTACGGACGCACCAGGTTCCAGAATCATTTCCACCATCGTGACAGGAACGTAATTTTTTAGTCGGCGCTTGAATACCTTTTGACGAACCAGAAAAAATCCGAATCAACGCTCCTTTTTCTTTTCTAACTGGCATGTCAGCACTTTTCAAATTTTGATAGCGGGGAGCGGTCAGTTTTTTTGAACTCGGCAAATTAACCCACAGCTGCAGACTGTGAACGGTAGATCCAGGTGCAGGATCTTCTTGATGGATTACTCCTCTTCCAGCAGTCATCCATTGAACATCCCCGGCTTTGCTTGCCATATCCATTTTTGTTATCAAAATGCTCCAAAATCCCGTCAATTACATATGTGACAGTTTCGATTCCCCGATGGGGATGAAGGTCAAACGTCCCTTGCTGAAAAATATCCTCCGCAAGCCAGGTTCTAACACAAACCCATCGGATGATTCGATTGTAACGCAACATTTTTAATTTTGCGTATATCTCTTTCCATACAAGCCTTATCTATTTTCTGCTTTTTGCAAGTAATCAATAATCCCTTGCGCACAAATGCCCATATCGATTTTTATATACTCGTGCACTTGATGATCTTCGGAAATATGTTTTTTCTTTAAGTAATCTTGCAACGTGCTGTACAATCTATCAGATAGAAGCTTTGATTTTTCTTCAAACGGCAAGCTTCCATGCTCTTTTACAACCGCTTTGCCTTGATCTACAAAAATGTCCAGCCAATATTTTAGCTGTTTATAAACTTCCTCTGGATGCTCGCTCATGCCAAAATGACCGAAAAATATTTTCGAAACGTTTAATGCTTCGATTCTTTCGCATGATTCAAGCATTTTATCCGGATCGAACTGGTTAGGAGAAGTAGACGGCAAATAAAACTCTAAGTCTGAATCTAAGAGCATTGAATAAAAAACCCCGATCGTGTCGCCGGTAAAGATGCCGTTACTTTTGGAATCATGTATACAAAAATGGTGATTCGCATGACCTGGTGTGTGATAAAACGTCAGCACGCGATCATCGCCTACTTGAAGCGTTTCCAAATCTTCTTTTACAACTAGCTGGTCTTCTGGCACGGGCAAAATCGGGTCAAACAATTTTTGAAATTGCTCCTCTCCATACACCGTTTTGGCGCTGGCAATTAATCTCGATGGATCTTGCAAATGACGTTTCCCGCGGGGATGAACGAACACTTTTGCTTTTGGGCAATGTTCAAGGAAAAGCCCGACACCTCCCGAATGATCTAAATGAATGTGCGTAACAATGATGTTTTTAACATCCTTCGGATCAATTCCTAAACTTTCAAGACCTTTTAATAAATATGGGACAGACGGGCTCGCGCTTGTTTCGATGATGGTCAGCTCTTTTTCGTGAAGAACGTAAGCCCCTGTTCTGTTTTCTAATCCTAAGTCAAAAAGATCAATTAATGTGATGTCATCGCCAATGTTTTGTACCTTCAATGTTATGTGACTCCTTTCTTTTATTTGCCTACTACATAATTCAACAAAAAAAGATTAATTTCCTTTTCCAAACTTTTTGTTGATTGGTTAAAATTTTTTAATGACAAATTTTTTATTTTAATATATAATATCAATGCTGACGTTTTTCGGGAAGTAGCTCAGCTTGGCAGAGCACCACGTTCGGGACGTGGGGGTCGCAGGTTCAAATCCTGTCTTCCCGACCATGGAGAAGTACCCAAGTGGTTGAAGGGGACGCACTCGAAATGCGTTAGGGCGGGCAACCGCCGCGTGAGTTCGAATCTCACCTTCTCCGTTTAAAAAACGCGCTAAAAAGCGCGTTTTTTTATTGCCGGAATTTGAATAATTGACCCTTTTGAAAATTTTTCAAAACAATTGATATTCTTATTTTCATAAAACTGTTTCAGCAAGTTATGCAAAAAAACCTGAAAAGCCTATTCAGTGCTTTTCAGGTTTTTTCTTATCATTCCTCGATTGGAGCTTTTCTTCTAAATTTGCTTAATACTTCATAGACGATCGGAACAATGATGAGAGTCAGCAAAGTCGAGCTGGTCAATCCGCCGATGACGGTTAAACCAAGTCCTCTCGAGATCATGCCTCCATCTCCTTCATAACCTAATGCGAGAGGAAGCAATGCTCCAACTGTTGCCAGCGCAGTCATTAAAATCGGTCTTAGACGAGTTGCCCCTGCTTCAATGAGCGCATCTCTTGTAGAAAGTCCTTCACGCTCTTTATGAATGACACGGTCAATTAACACAATCGCATTCGTCACAACAATACCGATTAACATGAGCGCGCCGATCAAAGCTGAAACGCTCAATGTTTCTCCCCCAAGCCATAGCGCTACAAATCCGCCGATGACGGTAAATGGAAGTGAAAATAGAATGGCAAAAGGCGCAAGTCCTTGACTAAACGTAACCACCAGCACAAAGTAGACAACAGCGATGGCAGCGAGCATAGCCAATCCTAATTGTGAAAACGACTCATTGATCTGTTCGGACACTCCACCTGTTTCAATGTTCACACCAGGCGGCAATTCTAAACCATCTATTTTCTTTTGAATGTTTGCATTTACTTGGCTAACGTCATTAGTAGTAATCTCTCCGCTGACTGATACTGCAAATTTTCCGTCGCGTCTAGTAATCGTATTGGATGTTTCGCCTTCTTTTACTTTCGCTACATCTCCAATTTTCACATTCATGCCAAGAGGGGACTGAATGGTTTTCTTTTTCATCTCATCAATCGAATCAAATGTTTGCTCTTCCCCTTCAATATAAACTTCAATGTCTTGACCTTCTTTTTGGATTGTTGTTAAAACCGGCCGTTCATGCTGTTGGCTTAATGCCATCGCAATTTGCCCAGCGGTCAATCCTAGCTTGCTCATCTTTTCTTGATCAACAACAAACGTGAACTCATCATAAGTTTTCGATAAACCTGATTCGACATTTTTCAAGTTTTTTTCATCTTCCAAGATTTTTTGCACTTTTTGGGCGACAGGCTCAATATCTTCCATCGAATCGCCAAACACATGCAATGTGTACTCATTGCTTGCCATCATCATGTCAATGGTGCCCCAATCGCCTTTTTCGTTCGTTAATTCATTTAAGTCTTTAACAATTTTCTCCTTTTCTTTTTCAAAATTCGGTGTGTCATCTTCATACATAATAAAGAAAATGGCCTGATTTCGATTTCCAGGATTCATCGGATTTTCGCTTCCGACAGACAATTGAATCGTTTTTACATGATCACGGTCGACAAGGAAATCTTCTGCCTTCAATGCGATATCTTCTACTTCTTCCAGCGTTTGCCCTGGATCCGGATCATACGTTACGATAACTTGCTTTTCTTGTTCATTCGGCAAAAAGCTTACACCGATGACAGGAATTAAAAACAGACTGGAGACAAGAAGCAGGATCGCAATCAATGATGTTATCCATTTATGGTTCAAAGACCAATTTAATATTTTTTTATAGTTAGTAACCAAAAAGCCAGCTTCCTTTTCTTTTTCGCCTTTCCGTTTTACTCCTTTTTTAAATAAAACGTGAGCAAGTGCCGGCACAATAGTAATCGCCACTAAAAGGGACGCTAAAAGCGAGAATACAATCGTAAGGGCAAACGGCATAAATAGCTGTCCGACCATCCCTTCGACAAATGCGAGCGGCAAGAAAACCGCAATCGTCACAATGGTTGAGGACATAATAGGAATAAACATTTCTTTTGTCGCTGCAATAATCAGCTCTTTCCCTTTTAACGGCTCCCCTTTTAATGTCATCCGTCTGTAAATATTTTCAATGACGACAATCGAATCGTCAATGACGCGGCCGATCGCCATTGTGATAGCTCCAAGCGTCATCATGTTCAACGTGATGTCCATTTCACGCAAAATGATTAATGCAATTAATATGGAAAGCGGAATTGACACCACGGAAATCAACGTTGAACGAATGTTGCGCAAAAACAGCAAAATGACAATAACTGCAAAAATCGAACCGAACAGCGCTTTATTCAGCATTGTTTCAACAGATTTTTCAATCGGTTCTGCTTGGTCCAGCGTTGAAACGACTCCGAGGCCTTTATATTCGTCTTTTAATTCATCCAATTTTTCTTTTACTTCATTCACAACTTCAACTGTATTCGCATCAGTAGCTTTTACAATTTGCAGTCCGATTGCTTCTTTTCCGTTCGTTCTTGATACGGATTCAGCTTTTCCGACGATTTCGATATCGGCAATTTCTCCTAATTCGACTGTTGGCAATTCAATGCTTTGCTGCTGGATCGCCTGATTTGGCGCTGCACCATTTGCTCCAGACAAACCGTTTGGCACTTGGCTCATTTGCGCCTCCCCAGCTTGCTGCCCTTGTGCTGATCCAGTGACTGGGATTTTAAGCTTTTTCAAATCGTCAATTGTCGTAATATTTCCGTCAACGACAACAGACTTTTCCGTGTCTTTAAATGTATAAAGACCTAATGGCGCACGGAGATCCGCACCTTGAATATAATCTTTTATTGTTTCCTCATTTAGCCCGAGCTCTTTTAATTTGTCTTGATGAAAAACAAGCCGCCCCTCTTCTACCTGCTGTCCAGAAGTTACAATGCTTTCTACTCCATCGATTCCTTTCAATTCAGGAACAATGATGTCTTCAACCAGTTCAGTTAATTCAGGAAGTGTTTTTCCTTCATCAAAAAAGCTCACTGTATAAACAGGGAAAGCGTTCATGCTAAATCTTGCAATTTTAGGCTCTCCTGCTCCATCCGGAAGTTCGACTTGTTCGATTGCCTTTTCAGCTTCCTCTTCTGCTCGTTCCATATCTTTTTCAAATTTGTATTCAATTTGAATAGAAGATGCATTTTCAAACGAATTAGAGCTGACGATTTCCACCCCGTTCAAATTGCGAACTGCTTCTTCAATAGGAACCGTCACTTTCTCTTGTACTTCTTCAGGGGTTGCACCTGGATATGTAGTCGTAACACTTATGATGGGAGTGTTTATGTCCGGGATCGTCTCCAGCTTCATATTAAATCCAGAAAATAGTCCCGCAAAAATTGCAATGACAGTTAAAATCCAAATAGCCAGTTTATTACGGAGCGAAAATTTAATAATGTTCTCCACCAAGTCCCATTCCTTTCATGAAGATTTGACAATTCTCCTTTTTTTATACATACTTATAGTGAGTTGACTATATAGTCATTATAATTGACCGGTTAACTAGTAGTCAACTAAACTAATAAAATTTTTTCCGACAATAAGGGGATGTTCATGTGAAAGAAAAAGAACGTTTAATCATTGAAGCTGCGATGAAGCTGTTTGCTCGAAAAGGCGTTTCTTCCACCTCCATCCAAGAAATTACCAATGCATGTGGCATTCCGAAAGGTTCGTTTTATTTTTATTTCAAGTCAAAAGATGAACTGTTAATTAAAATTTTGGAGCAGTTTTTTAGTCAGTTAAAGAAAAAAACGGAGCAAATCGGGGCAAATTGCGAAGATCCAAAAGAGCGGTTTATTAAACAATTGTCTGTTCAATTAAAAGAATTTTTGGCGCATAAAGAAATATTTATTACGCAGATGCATGAAAATTTAAAAGAAAATAATGAAAAAATTGATTCGTTGTTACAAAACCTAAGAAACGACTTTTTTCATTTTTTAACAAACAATCTGAAAAACATTTACGGCAAGTCAATTGATAAGTATATAGCAGATGTAAACATTATCGTTCAAGGAATCTTTTTTTCATTCATTCAGTTCCTCATATTTGAAAATAGGGTGAGAGTAGATGAGGAAAAATTGGCAAAATACATTTTGCAAACAGCAGATGATTTAGTTAAAGGAATGCTGGCAAAACAAAATGACCCCATCATTCCAGCTGAGATCATGACCAAAATGTTCAATCATTCTCAATCCCCCAGCCATCCGTTGAACATTTTAAATGAGATAAAAGAAATGAGCCGTTCTATAATCGATGATGGACAGTTAAACATTACGATTGAAGTGTTAGAAGCTGAAATAACGGCTGAAAAGCCAAGAATTCCGGTCATTAAAGGAATGTTGTCAAATCTCCATGAATATCCTGAACTACGCTACTTGGCCAATCAACTAGCTGATTATTTTCAAATTAAATGAGCCTCTAAAGGGTTAATTCCTTTAGAGGCTGTATTTTTACTCCAACTCCAACGCTTTTGTTTCTTGTCCAAACAATAGAACAGCTAGTGCTCCAATAATAATGGCAGCGCAAAAAATTGAAAAAATGGCTACCATGGAAACTTTGAGAGCGGCTAAATAACCAACTAATAAAGGTCCGAAAATGCCACCAATTCTTCCGAACGATGCGGCCATTCCAGCACCTGTCCCGCGAATTTCTGTTGGATAAAGCTCAGGTGTATAAGCATAAAGCGCTCCCCAAGCCCCTAAGTTAAAAAATGATAAAAAGATTCCAGATATTAAAAGCTCTGCCGTTGTATCGGAAAATCCGAAAAAGAATGCGCTCAGTGCAGTGCCAAATAAATAAAGAGAAAGAACAAATTTTCTACCAATTCGTTCAATGAGCCACGCCGCACTAAAGTATCCCGGAAGCTGTGCAATCGTCATAATAAGAACATACTCAAAGCTTTGCACTAAACTGTAGCCTTTCATCATCACAACGCTTGGAAGCCATAAAAACATCCCGTAATAAGAAAAAACAACAGAAAACCACAACACCCAAAGTACAGCTGTTTGTTTCACATATTTTTTTGACCAGACAGCTGCGATATTTTTCCATACATTTGATTTTGTTTGTATCGATTTGAATTTTTTTGAATCCGGAAGCTTCATGCGCAAATAAATCGCATAAAAAGCCGGAAGAGCTGTTAAAATAAGGGCGAGACGCCAGCCAAATTGAGGGATAACAAAATAAGATATAATTGCCGCGATCAACCATCCTGCAGCCCAAAAACTTTCAAGCAGCACGACCATTCTTCCCCGATCCTTTGTCGGCGAGCTTTCTGATACTAGCGTTGATGCTACTGGCAATTCACCCCCCAGCCCCATGCCGATAAAAAATCTTAACAGCAAAAATACTGCTAATGTGGTTGTAAAAGCCGACAGGCCGCTGCCGATCGAAAATAACAATAATGTGATAATAAAGACAGTTTTTCTGCCAATTTTGTCTGACAAGAGACCGAAGAAAAATGCCCCTACAGCCATGCCGATCGAGTTGATGCTCCCGATCCAGCTCATTTGTTCTGCCGTCAAATTCCAATCTTCTTTTAACGCGGCAATGATAAAAGATAAAATGCCGACATCCATTGCATCAAAAAGCCATGCGAGTCCCGCAATGCCTAATAGC
The DNA here is from genome assembly GCF_037963755.1 of Aeribacillus sp. FSL W8-0870. Classification (NCBI taxonomy): domain Bacteria; kingdom Bacillati; phylum Bacillota; class Bacilli; order Caryophanales; family Bacillaceae; genus Aeribacillus; species Aeribacillus sp. FSL W8-0870. The sequence continues at coordinate 1,907,716 of NZ_CP150165.1, read as the reverse complement.
TTTTTTGTTGACATCTCTTTCATCTTGTCAACTTCACCTCTTTCTGATGTCTTTACATATGTTTTGTTATATGTAAACTATATCATATTTTACATAATTGTCATGTTTTTTGTTTTATAAACGAAACATAATATTGTGCCACCGGCATATGAATCCTATAATCGCAATTTCAGACCATCTTTGCAGCGTTTCATTTATTGCAAAAGGTACAATTCCTTGAAATTTCTACTTTCAGAAAAATCCTTAACAACTAAAAAAGATCCACAGAAATCATTTATATATTCTGTAGATCTTCGCCATTTAAAAAGGAATAGGAGACAGCATTTTGTCTATAAAATTTTTATTTTTTGTTTTTTGTCCCATCTTCTACGTTATAGGCTTGACCATATGCTTCACGGGACGGTTCATATAAGTCATGTACATCCGTTCTTCTTTCGAGTTCCGTTTGTTCATGTGTACGTTTTTTGTTTTTAAACCACTTCATTTTTGCTCACCTCTCATATATATCATCATCTTCTTATTTATTGTTGCGAAATTTTTTACGTTTATTCGAAAATATGCATGCCATTCGCCAACCAGTTCTTTTTTTCATTTATAATGAAATTAATCGATTATGTTAGATTGAAGGTGACAGTATGGAGATCGAAGATATTATAAAGAAGGTTAAAAATCATACTCCGACGATAATTGGGATGGATCGTTTAGTAAAATTTGCGGTATTGCTTCCGTTTATGCGAATAAATGATGAAGTTCATTTGTTGTTTGAAGTACGCGCCAAAAAATTAAAAAGGCAGCCCGGCGAGATTTGTTTTCCAGGTGGGAAAGTTGAGCCGACCGATCACGATGCAAAACATACAGCTATTCGCGAAACATCAGAAGAGCTAGGTATTTCAGCCGATATGATTCAGCATGTATATCCGCTTGATTATGTGATGACTGCCTACGGAACGGTTGTTTATCCTTTTGTTGGCATGATCGATCCTGACGCTTCGTTAGAGCCAAACAAAGACGAAGTCGGCGAAGTATTTACAGTTCCTTTTCAATTCTTTTTAGAAACGAAGCCAGAAATTTATGAAGTTCATTTTCGGGCAGAACCTGAAGAAAATTTTCCTTATGAAAGCATCATCGGGGGAAAAAAATATAAATGGAATTCACCGAAAATAGAAGAACATTTTTATTATTATAAAGATAAAGTGATTTGGGGGCTGACAGCCCGGATGATCTACTATTTTATCGATATGCTAAAGAGCGAGCCATCCCTAAAATAGTTTTATGGGATGGCTGTTTATTTAAGCTGTACCGTGAAACAATTCTTTTTTCCTCCACCCGCCGAGCCTAAAATATAAAAAGGCGAATAAGCTGGAAATAACAAAGCTGACGCCCATTCCGACACCGATGCCGTCTTCGCCGATCCAATTGGAAAAAAGGTATGTGAGCGGGTAACGCAGCACCCAAAACGAGATGATGTTTAAAATTAAGACTTGCATCATCGCACCAGATCCACGAACAACACCGTTTAACACAAAATTGATGCCAAGAAACGGATAGAAGAAAGCGACGATTTTTAAATAATTCACACCAAATTGCACCGCTTCTTCCTCCTGGATAAATAATTCCACACCAAAACGGGCGAAAAAGAGAATTAGCAATGATATCAAAACCATAATAGCTAAATTATACATCAATCCATATTGAGCAATTTTATAAACTCGATCCCATCGATTGGCACCAATGTTTATGCCTGCCAAGCTGTTGACAGCAGTTCCGAGGGCCATTGCGGGAAGCAAGATAATATTATCGAGCCTCTGAGCAGCGCCGAATCCGGCCAGCGCGTCTTCGCCAAAACTAGCTACAACGCTCATGATCGCCGTCACTCCAGCGGAAATGACCATCATTTGCATGCCGGACGGAACCCCGATTTTTAAAATAAGAGAAACTTCTTCTTTTTTCGGCATACGCGGCCATGTAAAAGGAACTAATTTGTAATGAATCGCCAAATATATTCCGAATAAAAAGGCGATCCCTTGGGAAATCACTGTTGCATAAGCCGCTCCGGCTATGCCGAATTGAAATCCAGAAATAAATAATGGATCTAAAGCGGCATTTAAAAGAACAGCCAAAACAACAAAATAAACCGGGGCTTTGCTTTCTCCAAGCGCACGCATCAATGTCGCCACAAAATTGTAGCCGAATAAGAAAATAATTCCAAGAAAATTAATTCGCAAGTATAAGGATGCATCTGCAATTAAACTGTCAGGTGTTCCAAGCAAAAATAAAATCCGTTCAGCAAAAATAAATCCAAAAACTCCAAGCAAAATCGATAATATAAACAGCGTGACAACAAAGGCATTCACATACCGTTTCAACCCTTGTTCATCGCGTTTTCCTTTTAATTGGGACAAAATCGTTAATGTTGCTTGGTTGATCCCGATAATGAAAGAAAGAATTGTGAAAATGACAGTTCCAGAGAGAGACACCACCCCTAATGCACGAGCCCCCAGCAAGTTTCCAACCCATAAACTGTCAATTATTTGATACGAAACTTGAAGCAAGTTCGTTAATAAAATAGGCGAGGAAAAAGTGATGAGCTGCTTTAAAATATTTCCTTCTGAGTAATCCGTCTGTTTCATCCAAGAATCACCTTTTTCTTTCATCTTACATTGACGCAGCCTTCGAATAAGCAAAGTGCCCCTCGTTGAAGGATTTACGACCACGTCCTGCTGAGAGCTTTTTTTGAACGAATGGGGCTCTCTTGCTTCCTTACCTTTTATCAAGATTTATTCTTCATATATCATTTTTTTCGTCATGCCGCCGTCAATAATAATATTTTCTCCCGTAATAAAATCGTTGTCGGGATGAGTTAAAAACAAACACGCTCTGGCAATATCATCCGGTTTTCCGACTCGCTTTGCAGGATGCTGTAGATGATCGCGCTCAGTAAGCAGTTCATAGTTGTTCGTTTCAATCCAGCCGGGGCTTATACAATTGACTCTGATTTTGTCTTCCCCCAATGAAATAGCTAAAGCGTGTGTTAAAGCAACGATGCCGCCTTTAGATGCAGCGTACGCTTCCGAATCTTTTTCAGACATGAACGCTCTTGTTGAAGCAATATTAATGATCGAACCTCCCCTTTCATTTTCTCGCATATATTTTGCCGATTCCTTTGCAAATAAAAATACGCTGCGAAGATTTGTTTGTAATATGTCATCCCATTCTTCAACCGTTAGCTCATAAAGAGATTTAAATCTTGAAACACCTGCATTGTTAATCACAATATCGATTCTTCCCGTTGTATGTTTGACCGTTTCTATTAATTTGATGACGTCCTTATGATTTTTGACATCCGTTTTGATAAACATCGCTCCATATTCCTCAGCTGTTTCCTTTCCTTTTTGTTCATTCACATCCGCTATCACAACTGTTGCTCCTTCTTTTGCATAGGCGGAAACGATCGCTTTCCCGATCCCTTGTGCACCGCCGGTTATAATGACTGTTTTTCCTGCAAAGACCATGTCGATTCCTCCTCTTATCGTTTTTTTAAATCCTGCTCTTGTTTTCGATTACTTCCGTTGGAAATAACAGGGTCAGCCCCACAATATTGAAAATTTTCATTTAAAGATAGACTTTTTTCGTTGAACGCAGAAACCGTCTAAAGATCTTTTATGCAAGCTTTTTCCCTCCTTTTAGCTTCGGCTACTTAAAAGGTTGGTTTCACCATCTTGTGTTCGAGCTACTAGTTCAATCTGGCTGCAAATCTGGAAGCTTGCAACCTTCCCCTCCCCTAAATCGAAAAAAGAGTCCCCCTTGAAACAGATTGACTGTTAGCTCAGAAGACACGCAGCCTGATATAAAAAGATCAACTCTACTCGCCTAAACGGAAGCGAATTAAGTTTTTTGTATTGCCTTTTTTCGGTTGCAGATTTTTACATTTCTTCTATTTAGTCGCTTTTAGATAGCTCACTCATTTATTATATCATTTATAAACTTAATCAATTGACAACAACGTGCAGCATACATAAAATACAATTAAACAGATCGGAATAAAAGTCAGAAAGGAGATACCTTTGGCAATTAAATTGACAACTGTTTCCATCTTTGTTTTCATGATTATCTCATGGCTGTTTGGCATCTATTCGCTGTCAAAGTTTTACACACCAACAATCATCATCCCGATTTTTAACAATTATTATTGGTCTACTCCATTTGTCGGAATGTTAGGTTTAACTGTTTTCTTTTCCATCTTATCAGTAGCAGCATTTTTTATCTTGAAATATAAAAATTTTAGAAAACGAACTGCGATCTATTCTATAGCCTCCATTTTATGGATAGCTATTATCGCTGGGCAATTTAAAATTTTACTGTTTAATCTCGGGATTTGCCATTAACTTTATGATATTATTAAACTTTAACTCATTCTAACTGGACCAGGAGTGAAGAAATTGGAGAAGAAGCTAGAGAAAGCAACATTCGCCGGAGGCTGTTTTTGGTGCATGGTAAAACCTTTTGACCAGTGGGACGGCATTGTGAAAGTCATCTCCGGTTATACGGGCGGGCATGTTGAAAATCCTACTTATGAACAGGTCAAAACAGGGACAACTGGGCATTATGAAGCGGTACAAATCGAATTTGACCCAACGGTGTTTCCATATGAGAAGCTCCTTGAAATTTATTGGCAGCAAATCGATCCGACCGATGACGGCGGACAATTCCACGACAGAGGCAGTCAGTACAGGACAGCCATTTTCTATCATTCAAATGAGCAAAAAACGCTGGCAGAACAATCTAAACTCGCCTTAGCCAAAAGCGGAAAATTCAATAAACCGATCGTAACCAAAATTTTACCGGCTGCGCCATTTTACCCAGCAGAAGAATATCATCAAAATTTTTATCAAAAAAATCCAGAAGCATACAAAAAAGATCGGGAAATTTCCGGACGGGATGAATTTTTGCGAAAGCATTGGAAATAAAAATGATCGAAACAGTAAAATCTTACAATAGATTTTACTGTTTTTTTGAATGGCCATCACTGATTATGCATTCATTCAGCTTCCTGATTTCCGGACATCCAAACGCATTTGTGTAAACGATTCCATTTTGTGTGTCAATGCAGCCTCTCACTTCCAAAATGTTACAAACGAAATTTTGAAAACGTTTTACAAAAATGATTGACTATTTTTTTAGCATAACTTATTATTGTAATTGACAAAAAATTACGAATATTACCAAAGAAAGGGGATGGTACAATGGAAACATTCGGAAAGGAAAAAGAACAGGGGGAGCGCATTCTCGATTATGAGAAAATTGTTGCAACGAGCAAATTTCAACAGTTGATTCAAAAAAAGCGGAATTTTATTGTACCCATTATAATCGTTTTTCTCATCACTTACTTTTTATTGCCGATTCTCACGGGTTATACATCCATCTTGGAGCATAAAGCAATCGGATGGATTACATGGACATGGCTCTATTCGCTTGGTCTTTTTGTCATGGTTTGGGTGTTCGCTACGATGTATGTAAAAAAAGCGGAAACATTTGACCAATTGGCGGAAGAAATTATTGAAGAAAATATAAAATAAAATAAGGGGGCTGCACTTTCATGAGTGTACCAGCATTTATTCTGTTTTTAATCATCCTTTTAGTCACGTTATATATCACGTATTGGGCTGCAAAAAGAACAAAAACCGCAAACGAATTTTACACAGCCGGCGGAGGCTTGACTGGGTGGCAAAATGGACTTGCGATAGCTGGAGACTATTTATCAGCCGCATCATTTCTTGGTATCGCAGGCGCCATCGCATTGAATGGATTTGATGGTTTCTACTACAGCATCGGCTATTTAACCGCATATCTCTTCGTTCTATTCATCGTTGCAGAGCCTCTCAGAAATTTAGGAAAATATACACTCGCAGATATGATCAACTCAAGATTCAGTGAGAGAAAAGTCCGTGCAACAGCTGCTCTTAGTTCCATCACAATTGTTATATTTTATATGATCGCACAGCTTGTTGGTGCAGGTGCACTCATTAAATTGTTATTGGGGATTGAGTATTGGATCGCCGTATTGATCGTTGGAGTCATGATGACCATTTACGTATTATTTGGAGGAATGACAGCAACTAGCTGGGTGCAAATCATAAAGGCTTTATTGCTTATGGCAGGAACGGTCATTATTTCATTCCTTGTTTTATTGAAATTTAACTTTAATATCGTTGGCATGTTTAACGAGATGTCACAAGCGACTCCACACGGCGAAAATTATTTGCATTCAGGAATTGTATATAAAAATCCGCTCGATTTACTTTCCATGATGCTGGCCTTAGTGTTGGGAACGGCAGGGCTTCCTCACATATTAATGCGCTTTTTTACCGTTAAAGATGCACAAACTGCACGTGCGTCAGTCGTTAATGCAACTTGGGTTGTCGGAATCTTTTATGTCATGACAATCTTCTTAGGATTCGGTGCAGCCAAATTTGTCGGTTCAGAAACGATTATAGCCGAAAATCCTGCTGGAAATATGGCGGCGCCGCTGCTTGCGAAAGCACTTGGAGGAGATTTCTTAATGTCCTTTGTTTCTGCAGTAGCTTTTGCAACAATATTAGCTGTTGTTGCAGGTTTAGTTTTGTCTGGTGCGTCCGCATTCGCGCACGACATTTATGGACAGATCATTAAAAAAGGAAAAGCTACGGAAAGACAGCAAGTGTTAGCTGCAAGATGGGCTTCTGTAGGCGTTGCCGCATTTTCAATCCTGCTAGCCCTTGGCGCTCAATCATTAAATGTTGCATTTCTTGTGTCTCTTGCGTTTTGTGTAGCGGCAAGCGCTAATTTGCCCGTCATTGTTTATACGATTTATTGGAAAAAATTTAACACTGCCGGAGCGGTCACTGCCATGCTGGCTGGTTTAATTACAGCGATTGTATTAGTGTCAATCAGCCCAAATGTCATTCATCCTGAAGCTGGAAAAGCCTTTTTTGTCGGCGATCCTATTTTCCCGCTGACAAACCCAGCGCTCATATCAGTACCAGCAGGTTTTATCGGTGGTTTGATTGGTACGCTTGTTTCCGCCAAGCGGGATGAGAAAAAATATGCTGAAGTGACGTTTAAAGCCAATACTGGATATAAAGAAGCCGAAATGTAAGCGCTTGAAAAATAGGTGAAGGGGGTGTCTGATAAGTCGTTTTTACGGCTTATTGACGCCCCCATTAATGTTTTAGAAACGTTGATATATCGGTGTTGTTTTCAATGGCGATTTGACTTTCTGGACAGCCCCCTTCAACTTTAAAACATGAAAAAGGGCTTGTCTAAAAAGTCCATAAAAACAGAGCGAATGGAGAAAACAATGAGTTTTTCCATTCGCTCTGTTTCCTTATTTTTGAAATTGGTTTGGGAATTTGCGGCCCATTTCAGTATGTTGTGGGCCATTGCCACAATCCCGAATTCTGTTCGGACTTTATGAAGCCCCCGTAACAGAAATCGAGTGAAACGCAAATTGCCCTTGATGTTACCGAACACACTTTCGACATCCACTTTACGCTTCGCATAAAGAGCTGCCTTTTGTTCGTCACCAAGAGCTGCTTTGGCTTTCGCTTTCATTTCTTCATAAATCGTGTTCCAATATACTCGACGATTTCCTTTGGCTTTCGTACACCCATTCTTCAACGGGCAATCCGTACAATCTTCACACTCGTACACTTTCAAATCTTGTATGTATCCAGATGCATTTTTTCTTTTTTGATAATACTTGAATACGACTTTCCGATTGTTCGGACAGATAAAGCAATCGTCTTCTTCGATGTATTTCCAGTTTTGTACTTTTGATAAATCCTTTTTAAACTTTTTACTTTGTTCCTTCAAATAGGTTTGGTATGGGGCTAATAATTCAAAACGAGGTTCTTTTTCTTCGCCAATCGCATATAAATAGTTTTCTTCACTCGCATATCCTGCATCGGCAATGACATACTTGAGTTTCTTTTCCTTCGGCATCGATTCCAATAACTTTTCCATAAATGGTTGGAAACAGCGAGTATCTCCTGGATTTTGATAAATTTCAAATCCCACGATAAATTGATGTTGTGTGGCGAGTTGAACATTATAACCCGCCTTGAGTTGGCCGTTTTTCATATGGTCCTCTTTCATTCGCATAAAAGTGGCCTCATGGTCGGTTTTCGAGTAGCTATTTCGTTCACCTAGAATCTGTTTTTGTACTTTGTATTTTCGTAATCGTGGAAGATAATCCGTTTGAATCGTTTTCAGTTGTTTGGTGAGTTGGGATTTTTTAGAGCGAAGTTCTTTTTTTCTTTCTTTGTCTTCTTCCTGTTTATAATCTTTTTCCAAAGCTTCTATTCTCTCAGAAAGTTGTGCCGATGATTTTTCTAATTCTTCTTCTAATTGTTCTTCTTTTAATTCCTCCAAGGCGATTTGGTGCGCTTCTTGTAGAAACGATTGAATTTTGGCTCGTAGTTTCTGATCATATTTTTCTACGGATTTTCGCCATACAAACGTATATTTGTTGGCATTCGCTTCTATTTTCGTACCATCCACAAAAATATGGTCGAGGTCGATAAGTCCTTGTTCTACTAGTTGAAGGACAAATTGTTCAAATACAGAATCCATCATGTTTGACATACGAACACTACGAAAATCATTTATTGTGCGATGGTCAGGGGTTTGCAATCCCGCCAACCACATCATCGGAAGATTTTCTTTCACCATTTGCGCTATTTTCCGACTTGAATAAACATTTTGAGTGTACGCATATAAAATCACTTTCAATAACATTTTAGGGTGATAGGGTGCACGACCCCCACCAACATAATGAGTATACAACACTTCATCCGGAATCGATTCCACCATTTCATCCACTAAACGGGCGACATGATTTTCAGGAATATACATTTCGATATCTAAAATGCTCATGACTTGACGATTGCAATAAGGTTGGAAAACTAGTTTTTTGCGTTTCTTATTCTTTTGAACCTCTATTTTTTGAATACCCTCTAGAGTCATTTCTAATTGCGTGTTATAATTTTCTTGAATAGTCATTTGATTATTCATAAGAAATCGTCCTTTCTGTAGAATGTTTTTTGGTCAATTTCATTCTATAAAAAAGGACGATTTTTTTGTACCCTAAAAACAGAAAAAAGGGCTGAGCCCAAGGTCGATTCAATCGACTTTTCGGACAGCCCCTTTCATAATTTCATAATGAAAAAAACAATCCGTTCTCGTGCTTCTTCTGAATCCTTTCTCTGTTTTATATGCGTCAAAACGAGATGAGCAGATCTTTGTTTCACACTTTCTGTATGTTGCTTCCCCTCATCTTTCCAGCAGTATTGGATCAGAAAAATTCGCCAAATCAAGTGAGATCATCTGAAAAATGCTAGAAAGACGCGGCAGTCGCGTCTTTCTAGAAATATGTGCAGCTATGAATAATATAGGAAAATCTGTCCAATTTTTAATTTTTTGAAAAAGGGGGCGGTTAGTGACGTCAAATTTTCATAATGCCGCCTGTGCTAGCAGATGTAACCAGTTTGGAATAGCGAGCTAAGTAACCGGTTTTCACTTTTGGCTCAAAGCCTTTCCATTCCGCTTTTCGTTTGTTCCATTCCTCTTCTTTAACATGCACATCAATCGTCCGTTTTTCAATATCGATCACAATACGGTCTCCTTCTTTTACAAAGGCAATCGGTCCGCCTTCCGCAGCTTCAGGTGATACGTGACCAATCGATAAACCGCGGGATGCACCGGAGAAACGTCCATCCGTGATGAGAGCAACTTTCGGTCCAAGACCCATCCCAACAATTTGTGATGTCGGCGCAAGCATTTCAGGCATTCCCGGGCCTCCTTTAGGACCTTCGTAGCGAATGATGACAACATCCCCTTCTTTTACTTTTCCTTTCGCAATTCCTTCAAGCGCTTCCTCTTGAGAATCAAAAATTACGGCAGGGCCGTCAAAATGAGTGATTCCTCCTTGAACGCCGCCTGTTTTAATGATAGCGCCATCTGGAGCTAGGCTTCCAAATAATACGGCAAGTCCGCCTTTTTCAGAAAACGGATTATCAATTGGGCGAATAACGTTGTAATCTTTTACTTCGCATCCGGCAATATTTTCACCGAGCGTTTTTCCTGTTACCGTCATGCAGTCTAAATGAAGAGTTCCTTCTTTTTTCGTCAACTCATTTAATACGGCGGAAACTCCCCCAGCTGCATGTAAATCTTCAATATGAACATCAGATGCCGGCGCAAGCTTTGCTAAATGAGGCACTCTTTCCGCCACTTCATTGATCCGTTCAAGCGGATAATCAACGCCTGCTTCATTGGCAAGGGCTAAAGTATGCAAGACCGTGTTGGTCGAACCACCTAACGCCATATCTAAAGCAAATGCGTTATCAATTGCTTTTTCCGTCACAATATCACGAGGTTTTAAATCCATTTCGATCAATTTCATTAATTGTTTTGCCGTTTGTTTGACAAGTTCTTTCCGTTCAGGCGAAACAGCTAAAATCGTTCCGTTCCCTGGCAGGGCCAAACCTAATGCTTCAGACAAACAGTTCATTGAGTTTGCTGTAAACATGCCTGAACAAGATCCGCAAGTCGGACAGCCGTACATTTCAAGTTCTTTTAATCCGTTTTCATCTATTTTTCCTGATTGATAAGCTCCTACTCCTTCAAAAACTGAAGATAGGGAAATTTTCCGGCCGTCGCTTGTTCTTCCGGCAGCCATCGGTCCTCCGCTGACAAAAATCGTCGGAATGTTAATCCTCATAGCTGCCATCAACATACCAGGCGTAATTTTGTCGCAGTTCGGAATGCAGACCATGCCGTCAAACCAGTGTGCATTGACGACTGTTTCAACAGAATCAGCAATAATTTCTCGGCTTGGCAGTGAATAGCGCATGCCGATATGCCCCATTGCAATTCCGTCATCGACACCGATCGTATTAAATTCAAATGGCACGCCGCCAGCTTCGCGAATCGCTTCTTTTACAAGCTTTCCAAATTCTTGTAAGTGAACATGGCCTGGAATAATGTCCACATATGAATTAACAACCGCAATAAACGGTTTATCAAAATCTTCTTCTTTTACACCAGCTGCGCGCAACAAGCTTCGATGCGGTGCACGGTCAAACCCTTTCTTGATCATGTTGCTGCGTAATTGCGCCAAAATAAATCCCCCCGCTTTTAATTCCTTTTTTAATTTTCAATTAATTTTAATATTTAAATATTATACTACTATTTTATTTTTTTCACAAAGGTTTTTATTATGGCCTTTTTCATTAAAAAAAAGAGGAATCGTATGAGCCGCTTCCTCTTGTCATTGCAAATAATCAATCTCCATCAAACAAATCCCCAATTCCGCCTAAAATGCTGCCTTCATCTTTGCCTCCACTTTGCGCGGCCAAAACTCTGTCAGCTAAACGGCTGAAGGGCAATGATTGCACCCAAACAGAACCCGGTCCACGTACGGTTGCGAAAAACAGACCTTCGCCGCCAAAGAATGCCGTTTTCACTTTGCCGACAAATTCGATATTGTAATCAACATCTTTTGTCATTGCTACTAAACAGCCTGTATCAATTTTAAGTTTTTCTCCTGGGAGCAAATCCTTCTGGATAATCGTTCCGCCTGCATGAAGAAAAGCTAATCCATCTCCCTCAAGCTTCTGCATAATAAACCCTTCACCGCCGAAAAATCCTGTCCCTAATTTCCGTTGAAATTCAACTCCGACGGAAACACCTTTTGCAGCGCAAAGAAATGAATCCTTTTGACAAATGACCTTCCCGCCGAATTCCTTTAAATCAAGCGGAATGATTTTTCCGGGATACGGAGCGGCAAAGGAAACATGTTTTTTTTCCATCTGATGATTTGTAAACACTGTCATAAATAAGCTTTCTCCAGTAATCAAACGCTTCCCTGCGCCAACAAGTTTACCTAATAAACCTTTTGATTGATTACTTCCGTCACCAAAAACTGTTTCCATTTCAATACCATCGTCCATCATCATCATGGCGCCGGCTTCTGCTATGGCGCTTTCGCCAGGATCAAGTTCAATTTCGACAAATTGCATATCGTCTCCATGAAGTTTGTATTCAATTTCATGAGCGACCATAGTTTCACCCCAATAATTGTAATTTTTTGAATATGTAATATACTCATCATAGCTCTTTTTCATCCATATTGCCATAATTTTTTTAAGAATCTCTATGACCATAGAACCAGTGCATAATACCACTTTGAGCAATCCGTTCGATTTCTTTTTTCAATCGGGCTTCGGTGCAATATGAATGTTTTGTCCTAGGCAAGGAAAAAGAATTGCTTGCAGCAAAAAAGCCAAAGGATTAACGGCTGCTCAGTTAAACGATATATCTACTTCATTTGCAAAATGCAGATGTAAAATAAAGTTTGATAAATAATCGTCTTATATAAAATTGAAAGTTTGATCAAAAATCCTGTTTATTTAGAATTTATCCTTTAAAAAAGCAAAACAGAATTTGATCGAATTTAATCGATTTAGGAGCGAGAAAATCAGCCTCTAAATCCGAAAAAACTAATGAGGTATTGGTACAGCTCGAACAGTTAATACAGGGCTGACCAGTTTATAAAGATAATATAAAAAGTTAATTGATGAAATTATCTGAGTAATAGATTTTCGAATAAACTAACATCACTGGATATGGAATATTCGTTCTGGATCGCTGCTGAAATAATTTCGCAGAAGCAATTTGAGAAATTATAGATAATACCTTTTATTAGGTGTATTTTTATTTTTACTTCAACAAAGGAAAGCAGCTGCAAATGAATCTTATCGTGCAAATAATATAGAATGATTTCTTGTCTTTGATAAAAATTCCTATGTAAAGCTGGAGAATAGTATGTGAAACATACACTTCAACAATTCGGGGCTTTAGTTGAAAACATCTGATCCTTCATCGTAAAAAAATTAAAGATTGAAGAGAGCTTTTTCGCCAAAAACAAATGCTCAATCCCTATCATGTGCAGAACTTCCATTTTCGGATTCTCACTTATTTGATCACATTTACTTCCTCTGCAGCCGTGAAAGACTGTAATCATAAATATCTTCATGTCAACATAAAGGAGGGCATCGAAACTTTCAGCGCTCAAAACAATTGATGTCCTCCCCTTCCTAGCTTTATTCAGTTAACTTTTTCCAATACTAATTCAAGACAAATCCGAGCATTCGCTCCTAAATTGCTCGTCATTCTTTGTCGATAACTTTTACGGTCGTAAAATCGGCAAAATAATGGAGCCCTGAACAGCTCGGAATTTTCAAATCTATCAATCAACATCAAGTCCGTTGTTCCTCTAAAAGCCGTTTATGAATCCAAATCGCTGCTTGGATTCCATCCCCCATTGCGATTGCAGCTTGTTCCGAGTGAGCCGCAACGTCTCCGGCTGCCCAAACATTTTGGACGCTCGTTTCTTTCGTCCGTGCATGGATGACTAGATGCTTATTTTCTAATCGCTCGGCGCCGAGCTGAGCGGCAAGATCTGAATGAACGCGATTGCCGCCAAATCCGAGGAAGCCTCTATCCGCGAAAAGGCGTCTTCCGCTTTCCAATTCAACTCCCTTAAACCATTCACTGTCTCTCATCACTTTCGTTAACCGTTCTTTTATGTATTCGATATTTTTATTAGAAAGTTCATTTTTTAATGCAGCATTAATTTCTTCTCCATCATGATTCACGTACTGAATGTCTTTCGTCCAGTACGTTAGTGAGAGAGCCAGCTTCGCTCCTGCTTTTCCTGCCCCCATTACAATGACCGATTTCCCATCTACTTCATATCCATCGCAATCAGGGCAAACATATACCGAAATGCCTAAACAATGCTTTATTTCTGACAGCACTTCTGGTATGCGGTCGGTAACCCCTGTTGCAATCAGCAATTTTTTTGTTTTGTATATGCTGCGATCGTCCGTTTCGATAAGGAAATCTTTTCCTTGCTTTTCGACTTTTGCTGCCAGCTTTTTCAAAAATTTTACTCCGTATTTTTCTGCATGTTCTCTTCCAAGAGTACGCAGTGTCTGTCCGCTTACCCCGTCAGGCCACCCTAACAAATTATGATAGCTTCTGCATAGCGTCGATCTTCCGTTCATCTTGTCGATGACTAAAACATTATGTTTATACCTTCCAAGCATAATGGCCGCAGATAAACCGGCGATCCCGCCGCCAACAATGATGCAATCGTATGTTTTCACTTTTCCACCCTTTCAGTCAACCTTGCAAAAAAGGCGTTAATGTTTTGATCATTTCAGCTATTTTTTTTCTATTTTTTATATACATGTTTTTCGCTTCCGTATTTTCAGTTTGCAGAGCGTATAATTCAAAATCTGCCTCCACTTTTTTAAGGGATGAAAGAAGAAGCTGTTTTTCAACAGGCTCAGGCACTTTTACTTTATCATCATATAAATCAACAGTGAGTTGTCCATATGAATCGACTTGGGCTAAAAAAACATTCTCGACGGCGACTCCTAATTGATCGAGTTTTTCTTTCAGCCATCTTCGATTCAAACCGGTCGTTGAAAGAGCTTCGTCCATAATTTTTCCGTCCATTATGACGGTTTGCGGTTCTTTAACAGGGGCAACGTTCGTTTTGATATCTCCTACCGTTACAGGCTGTTTTTCTTTTTTTAGCAAAATACTCAGTTCACCAGTAGTTTCCAAAATAGCAAATTCCACATCACTGGCATGATGGACATTATTTTTCCTCAATTGTTCCAACAAAGCGGCCAAAGGATATTTTTCTTTCTTTAAATTTTCCTCCATGATTTTTCCGTTTTTAATAAAAATTGTCGGTTTTCCTTCAATAAATTGCTGAAACGACGGACTTTTCATGGAAATGAATGAAATAATAACCGGAATCATCACCCATATGGCAATGCTGATAATACCGTTTGTTAAATTTAAATTCGTATCCATTGACAGTGTCCCGGCAATGTCACCAATGGTAATGCCGACGACGTATTCAAAAAAGGAAAGCTTGGAAAGCTGTTTTTTTCCCAATAGTTTGGAAATGAAAAATAATCCAGCTATTATGGCAAGTGAACGAATAATGACTTCAACCCACTCTGGCATGTTCATCCCTCTTTTCAAAAGCCTTTATACTCAGGTTCCTCAAACTCCAGCTCTCCAATTCGAGACTTTACATCATTGATAATTTCTTCAGATATTAACATGTTTTCGTGAAAAACTCGTTTCGTTTCTTCATCAGTTGACGTAATGGCCAAGTTTTGCAATCCCGCATGAATGCTTTTTAAACTGGCCAGCGTTTGCTTGACCTGTGATACTACTGTCAATCCAATCACCCCTTCGGTTTAAATAAAAGCGCTCCGATAAAACCAAAAATAATAGCTGCTGAAATACCGGAGCTAGTCACTTCAAACATACCTGTTAAAACGCCGATCAATCCATGTTTTTCTGCTTCTTGCAACGCTCCATGAACGAGAGAATTTCCGAAGCTTGTAATCGGAATGGTTGCACCTGCACCCGCAAAATCGATAAATGGTTCATAAAGCCCGAAACCGTCCAAGATGGCTCCAATCACGACAAACGTACTTAATGTATGAGCAGGTGTTAAATGAAACACATCAAACATGATCTGTCCAATTACACAAATTAATCCGCCTATGACAAACGCCCAAAAAAATGACGCAACCAAATGTTTCACCCCCTGAATTCAATGGACACAGCGTGTGCAATGCACGGAATGGTTTCATTTTGCTGGAACGTTAGCGGAGAAAGCAGCGCCCCAGTTGCGACAGCGAGAATTCGCTTCAGCTCGCCTTTTTTCATCCGATTTAATAAATGGCCGTATACGACAATTGCCGAGCAGCCCGCCCCGCTTGCACCGGATAAAACTGGTTGTCCTTCCCGATAAATCATTAAACCGCAATCCTGAAATTTTTCCTCATCCATTTGAACTCCATTTTTTTCAAATAATTCAAGAGCGACGTTGCGTCCGATTTTTCCTAAGTCGCCTGTTACAATTAAATCATAGTAGTCCGCATCAATATTTAAATCGCGGAAATGCGCTTCTATCGTATCAACTGCTGCCGGCGCCATCGCACCGCCCATATTAAACGGATCAGACATGCCTAAATCGACCACTCTGCCAATCGTTGCCGAGGTCACGGCAGGTCCTTTCCCTTCATTGCTTAACAAAGCAGCTCCTGCACCCGTGACTGTCCACTGTGCAGTCGGTGGCTTTTGCCCACCGTACTCGGTCGGATAGCGAAATTGTTTTTCGATTGCCGTATTATGGCTGGCCGCACCAGTCAGTAAATATTTTGCTCCGCCGTAATTGACGATAAATGCGCTTAATGCCAGCCCTTCCATCGACGTAGAACAAGCGCCGAAAATGCCGAGATAAGGAACGCCGAACGTTCTTGCTGCAAAGCTGGACGGGGTGATTTGATTCACTAAATCTCCGGAAATAATAAATTCCACCTGTTCTTTTTCAATGTTTCCTTTTTCTATTGCTTTGTAAAACGCTTCTTCAAAAAGCACTTTATGAGCTTTTTCATAAGAGTCCTCACCCAACCACAAATCTTCGTGAAGAAGATCAAAATCGTCGGCTAGTCTGCCATTTGCTTCAAACGGCCCGCCAACGGTAGCGGTTGAAATGATCACGGGTTGATTATGAAATACCCAAGTGCGATGTCCTTTCAGCATTTCAAAAACCACCCCATTTAATTAAAATCGTTTTGATTAAAGCAACTACAAATGCAGAAAATGTTCCAAATAAAATAACAGATCCGGCCAATTTAAACATGTTCCCGCCTACACCGAGGACAAATCCTTCTGTTCGATGCTCAATCGCTGCAGAAATAACAGCATTTCCGAACCCTGTGACTGGTACAGCGCTTCCGGCACCGCCAAATTGAGCAATCCGGTCGTAAACACCAAATCCGGTCAAAAGCATAGATAAAAAAATCATCGTGGCAACAGTCGGATTTCCAGCGGTTTGTTGAGTAAAATGAAAAAAGTACATGTAAAAAAACTGTATCGCTTGTCCGATGGAGCAAATAATTCCACCGACTAAAAAGGCTCGTAAACAGTTTTGGACAACAGGTCTTTTCGTTTCATTTTTTTTCTCCAATTGATAGTATTCCTGCATGATTTTCGTTTGAAGTTTTCTTTGCTCATTCGCCATCGAAAACACCTTCTTATGTTTCTTCTCTGCTCAATTGAATAATGTTTTCCACTTTCTTGTTCATTTCACGCTTGTCCAGATTTTCCAGTTTGTTAATTAATTTTTCTGTTTCCCAATAAATTTTCATATCGCTTGAAACGGTGACATCATAATCTCGGAAAGATTTTTTTAATTTTTTTTCAATTGTTTTTTCCTTTTGTTTTAATTGAAACCGTTTCATATGATCTAATTGAAAAGCAAGCAATAGCTTGCGGTCTGTATTGACGCTTATGGCTTTGGGAACTCCATCATAGCTTTCCGCTATTTCCTCCGCCTTTTTCGCGACCTTTTGATTAAAAGGAGCGTTCTTCGTCGAATAATTGATTTTTGTCGGTTGTTCTAAAGTCGGATCGACCATATCGTTCTGTTGGCATGCTGAGAAAACAAAAAGGAAAGTGAAAAAGAATATAAAATGTTTCATCCTGACCAGCTCACTCTTATTTGTGATGTGTTGAAAAGGTTGGTAAATACCAACCTTTACTGTTGCCTATATTGAGGCTCTTCATTCTGGATTTGCTGCAAGCGAGTATTAATCAAATCAACGATTGACTGTGTTTGCTGCGCAGCCTGTTGATAAATCTGTTTTGCTTGCTTGTTTTCCGTTTGCAGTGCAAACGTTTCAAAGCTTGCTTGAGCACTTTTTAATCCTGCTAATGTTTGTTGAACTTGAGTTGAAACTGTCAATGTCAATTCCTCCTTTTTGTTGTTACAAGTTTAATATTTCCTAAATGCCCAAAAGTAAAAAAGGTATGTTCTTCCCTTATATCCATTTTATTCCGCATTATTATTTTGATTTTTCAGGCATAATGACAGCAGGTGCCGAACCAGTCCCGCCGCTGTTGTAAAACTGCGGAACTTTTCCTTCAATAAATAAATCACCAATTTTCACTGAATTTTCTATTTCCATATCTTTTGAAATCGAAGGAATAATGACGTTAATTTTAACTAAAATGTCCATATATATTTCTAAATAAGCGTTATTAATGCCAATTTCCTTATATTTTGTGCTAATTTCTGAATTAACTGAACCAATAAGTTCAAAGCGTACGGGAACTTCGGGACCTAAATGGGAGATGAGCGCATTGTTCGTTATTAATCCGAGTGGAATATGATAAACCAGGCCTTTTCCATCTGGGTTTTGATTGACGGGGATGCCGTCTTCCGATTCAACCTCCACATTCCCATCTAAATATTGCTGAATATAAACGGTCGCATCTGAAATAAGACGGTTATAAATTTGGGAATTAAAGCTGTAAGTCGCCGTTTCGTCTGATTTCTTTTCATGAATAATGATCAATTCCTTCATATCAAGTTTTTCCGCTATTTTTTTCGAAACAGCATCATGAATTGCATGTTCGGCAATTTGCCTCGTCTTTGTTTCCGCTATTCTGACCAATGTCGGTTCAATAATGGCATTGATCAGCCATAGGCTGTATGCTGTCAAAACATTGAAAATGACAAATGTAATTAAAAAAACATATTTAGCCGGCAGAGGGCCGCGTCTTCGTCGTCTTCTGAATTTTCGGTACAAAAGAATTTCCCTCCCTTTGTACCAATATATGTAGAAAAGAAAGCTGATTAGAAGCTAAAATAAAATTGGAATCAACTGTAACTAATAAAGAATCGTGAAAAAACAATACTATAACTGTTGGAAGATGTTCTTCCAAACACAACTTAGGAAGAGGTGCTTTTATAATGAGAAAAATGGGGTCCCTCTTCAAAATGGGAAAAAAACGCTCCATGTTTCCTAAGAACCGGCAAAGAAACAGCATGATGTGGATTTCTTTAGTCGGTTTGGGGGCTGCAGCATTATACGGATTTGGCAGACGACAAAACTTATTCGCTAACATCATCAAACCGCTGCAACAAAAATTTGCAAACAGTCAAATTCAACAAATCATGCCAAACCGATAAAAGAAAACGGCCGATTTTCTTTCTCATGTTTGAAAGAAAATCGGCTTTTTTTTTGTAATATGTTTCAGTTGAAACTTTTTCACCCCATCGCTGTTCTAGATTTTCCATCGATTTGTGAATTTTCTTCTCCAGCTTCTATTAAAAAGAAAAGGCAACCAATCCATTGAGTTCCTTTGAAAAATTTGTATAATAGAGTAGTTGGTAATTGTTCGAGTATCTAAATATTTTTGTTTTTACGATGCAGGAGGTGCCATCAAATCCATGAAGGAATCTGCCGTTTATACCGCCAAGCCGCCGCTTTGGACAAAATCATTCATTTTGTTAATTATCGGAAATTTATTTGTTTTTATGAGCTTTCAAATGCTTTTGCCTACTTTGCCGCCGCAAGCGAAAGCAATTGGAGCATCGGACATTGAAATCGGGCTTGTTACAACCCTTTTTTCCATCGCTGCTGTTGTCATTCGACCGCTCATTGGTTTTCTTCTTGAATCGGCGAAACGAAAATGGCTCGTTATAACTGGAGCTGTAGGCTTACTCTTTTTAACCCTTTCATACTCGCTTACATCGATTGTTTTTTTATTTTTAATTGTCCGCCTCCTTCACGGTTTTGCCTGGGGATGGTCAACAACAGCAAATGGAACGGCAGCTGTTGAATTGGTTCCAACGAAACGCCTCGGAGAAGGAATGGGCTATTATGGTTTATCTATCACCATTGGGATGATCATCGCTCCTAGTTTTGGCATTTTGCTTTTTCAACATTTAGGATTCCAGCCGCTCATCATCGGTTCCGCCATTTTCGGTGTCATATCGATTATCGCCCTTTCATTAGTTCAATACAAAACGCCAAAGTCTGTTTTAGAAAAATCAATGCATGTAAAGGATTTTTCTTTTTTTCGCTCACTCATTGATAAACATGGGGCGTTTCCTGCACTGATTACATTATTATCAGCTTTCGGTTATGGGGGAATTGTCACGTTTATCGTCATATTCGGACAAGAAAGAGGGATCGATCAAATCTTCCTATACTACTTATGTAATGCGTTGGCGGCAACTGCTGTACGACCAATTTCAGGAAAGTGGTTTGATCGAAGCGGTCCTTGGCTTCTTGCCATTGTTTGCTCATTCTTAACATTTATCGCCTTTTGGGTTTTATCTTTCACATACTCAGTCGGAATGCTTGTTTTAGCTGGTATTTTATTTGGCGCCGGTTTTGGGTCACTGCTTCCTGTTTTGCAATCATGGGTGCTTTCTAAAACACCTGCCGATCGGAGAGGAGTCGCAAACGGAATGTATTATTCAGCATTGGATGGAGGAATAGGAATAAGTGCGGTTTTTCTAGGCTTCTTATCATCCTATGTTGATTTAGGAACGATTTTTCAATTATCAAGCATTTGTTTTTTCATTGTTATTCTGCTAGTTTTAATTGATTATTTAAAAGAGAAAAAGAAAACGGACAAGCGGGAAAACCAGCAAGTTCATGCCAAATCGTTTTCGTAACGAGCATTGACAGATTCAAAGCTCGCTACTCCCGCGCCCGTTTCACGCCGGCAAGCTTGCGGTCGAGACCGTCTAAGCAAAAGAAATGCTCGGAGTCTCTCGCTTTCTTTGCGCTGTCAAAATTGGGGCACCCGTCAGTTCGTTGATGATGATAGAAAAATTTTTTATGGAAGAAAGTCTTTTCTTCATTCCCGAATTTTTAACGCCCTAATCCGGTTCAAGGCTGCCGCTAATTCAAATCTTCTTACATACGCCAATTCACCTTGATGACCATGATGGGCCGAAAAACTTTGGAGACCGTCCTGATTGATCTTATTTTCTACGAAATCAAGCAATTGTGATACTGTTAAGCGTCTGTCAAAAAGGTTTGTCCGTTCGATATACGATAATATTTCTCCAATCATTCTTGTCTGGCTTTCGTCGACCAGCTGTTCTACATAAGATAAATCAATTTTTTCTAGTCCATATTGAATTTCAGAAAGCCGGCAAGCAATTTTAGATTTTTTCCCTTTTCTGCTGTTCAAGCTGCCTGATTCCGGAATACGAAGCTTCCATTCTCCAAATTTCTCCCCTCCTTCATGCTTTCTTCCGGTTTTAATTTGACAGGCAATCTGTTTTGCTTCATGTGTGACGTCATAAGGCTTATAATGATCCATTTTAATTACGCGATCCGCAACGGAAAAGTAATCTCCCGATCCTCCCATAACTAAAATTGTTGAGACATCAAAATCCTGCTTCAATTGTAAAACTTTATCGATAAATGGAGTAATGGGTTCATGCTCTTTATGAATTAATGCTTGCATTCTGGCGTCCCGGATCATAAAGTTTGTTGCACTTGTATCCTCGTCGATCAATAATGTTTTTGCTCCTGCTTCTAGCATTTCCATTATATTGGCTGCCTGCGATGTACTGCCGCTTGCATTTTCAGTAGAGAAGGATTTTGTGCTTTTTTGAAACGGCAGATTGTTAATAAAAGCGGAAATATCCACCTTCTTTATACTGCGGCCATCTTCGGCACGTATTTTGCATGCTGAACGGTCCGTCAAAACAAATTCACGGCCGTCCCCTTCAATATGGTCATAAACACCATGCTCGAGCGCCTTTAATAAAGTGCTTTTTCCATGATAACCTCCTCCAACGATCAAGGTGATGCCTTTGTATATAGCCATGCCCTTCAACGGTTCTTGCCGATGCGGAACAGGAATTGAGACTTCCATTTCCTTTGGACTTTGAAAAGGAACAGCGCCCTTCAACGGCTGATCACTTACGCCGCTTGCACGCGGCAAAATTGAATTATTTGCAATAAACGCTATTATTCCTCTCTCTTTCATATAGGAGCGGATCGCCATTTGCTGGTCGCAAAGTTGAATCGCGCCCTCAATATCTTTCCCCTTCACAGAAAAGACAGAATGCCGCAAAATTTCGGGAAGTAGTTGAAAAAATATTTTTTTGGCTTCCTTGCCTAATATTGTTCTCCCTTGAGCCGGAAGACCGATTGAAAGACAAACTGTAATATCGTTTTCTCCTATCTGAACAGCTGTCCGTTCTAACACCTTCTGCCCCGGTTTGTCAATCATGATCAGCCCGCTTTTTCCAGAGCCGCGTACGTTATTTTTCATATTAGAAATTGCTTGAAATACTTCGCGGACAATCATATCTTCACATCTTATCTTTCTTTGCCGGCTGTTTGTCCATTTTTGTAAAAAAGCCGTTTTGCTTCTAGCGATCAATATTCTGATTTTCGAAGGACTTGCAAACGGATCGCCCTGTACATAATCGATCAACAATTCAAAATCAGGAAACTTGTACGAGCCTTGAATCTGTTTGTACGCTTTATAACCTTTGCCATCGATTTGTTCCAGCTTTTTTGCAAGATTGATCATAATACTCCTCCATATTTATGCAAAATTGTCTCGTATAGCTTTTTCAATAATTGCTTTTGAGCGGTCCAGCTCTGCTTTTAGTTGTCTTTTATATTGTTTTGCTTTTTCATAATCGACAAACTGATAATAGACAACCTCTTGAAACTCGGCTCCTTCTTTTTTTCGTTTAATTTGTTTTAAAATGCCGTCTTTTATTAAATCATGAAGCGCTTTGTACAGCTCAGAATGATTCGGACGGTAGCCATACGGGCGAAACTCTTCCCGCAGTTCATCCAATATTTTAAAACCATACAGCCGCTTCTTTTCCGTCATCGTGATTAAATATAATTTTAAAAAAGCTCGCTGCTTCAATAAAAAGCCGCTAGGTTTTCTTTTTTCCGTCATCTCTCCATCCATCTCCTTTTTACAATAATATAATTATGTAAACTTATAGTTTTCCGATCCTTTTATTTTAATCATAATATAAGTTCATATAAAAATATATCTTTTTTTCATTTAGAACATTGTTTGCAAAATGAATTGTCACACAATATGACAAGACCTCCAAGCTATTTGTTAAAATATTTGTTTTAGCATAAAGTGGAATGGCATTCGGCTGTTGGTCAATCCGAAAGTCTTTTCCTCTACCACCGAATGTTGACCTTTTTAAAATTTCGATTGCTTCTCGGAAGCATCGGGCATGAACATTTTTTATTCACGCAATAATGAGTGTTACAAACAAGATGATTCTGTCTGAAAAAACGTAGATTAATGGGATGGATTACTTAAAATCATTATTCCTAACATGCCACCTTTTGAAAACCATTAGAAAAATTTAGGAGCAGCTTGACCAAGGGATCCAACCTTCATTATAATATTTCTATAAATTGCCAAAAACCTCATTCGGAAATACTATTTTAAAATAAATTACATGACTTTGTTTTCGGGTTTCATCACATAAGAATTCACAGGCTGCTTATCTATGCTTGGCTTCCCGCTTCAGTACAATTGCATGATTTGTTGTTTATAGTCTACTAGAACTAAAAATTTCTGACCAACTAAGTACAGCCCATTCAGTTGCAATTTTAAACGAGGAAAGAATATTATTTGTGTGAAATTCAAGCAATTTTGAGAGGATAAGTTATGAATTTAATCTGACTGCTGCCGGAATTATTCTTGATGGTCTCAATGAACTTTCTTATATTTCATGGTGATTGACTCTAACTGTAATAGCCTTTAGCCTCCTAATGTTTTAATTTTTGTAATAAGGCGGGACACCTTTTCTTATAAAGGGGATAAAAATGCTCAAATTAAAAAATGAAAGAATAATAAATTTACTTTCTTTTTGCCTGTTAGTGCTAGCAGTTGTGGCGAGTTCATTTTTTTCCATTAAACAGTTTCAAGTGATTGAGCAATTTGATAAACTGCAAGCGAGCTTTCCATTGTTTGCACATTCGTTTGTTACTGCTTTGTTAATTTTAATACAATTGATTGCGGGAATTATCGTGATCATAATCGAAACAATATTTGTTACTTATATTACAAATGTCATGACGAATAAAAAGTTTACATTTAGTAACTTTTTATCAGCCATCATTTTTGCGAATCTTGTTTCCATTTTATTAAATATGACGATCATTTCACTGGCTGGCTTTGATCAATTGCAAGATATTCAATGGCTGGGCTGGTTTCCAGGTTCGCAAATCCTATTGGTTGTTTTTTTCTACTTATATTTATCATATTTAGACAGTTCCACTTCTATCAGCCTAAAAACAAAACTGTGTACAATAATATTTTCGACCACTTATGGTTTGACGCTTATCATTCAAACGTTCATGACTGTTGTGCAATTTCAATGATCTTAGGAAGGTGCATAATATGGAAAAAAAATTTAAGGCTAAAATGAGAATATTGTTCGTAATCTCGATAATTGTTTTTTTAGTAGGAATTTTTAATCTAGTAAAAATTGTTGCGAAAATGTTGGGGAATTGAAGAAGATGAAATACTTCAAATACAAGCGGTTAATGAAAAAAAGAAAAGCATTAGCAAATTTCGAGATTTTATTTGGGAATTTTCTAAATAAGTTTGCTGGCGGCGATAAAAAATTGCTGCTGGTCTTTCTTTATAACGTCAATGCAGTCATTACTTTCGCTTCGATGTTAGCACCGATTTTTGTCTATTTGCTCATTTATTTTTTTCATTCCTTTATAATAAATATAAATCCTTTTTATATCGCCACTATCTATTTTTTTATAACGCTTTTGTTCACTGATATTAATAATGATGATTACGATCATGTGGAACTGGAGAATATTTCTCAATGGATGTATAAAGCTCACAAAATTAAATTTCAATTACTGATTATTAAAAAATTGCTGTTAACATTTGGAACAAACATTCTTTCTTATTGTTTTTTTATGTTGATTTTTATGAGAGAATTTCATTTTAGTTACATAACCATCCTTTTATACGAGATTTTCGTCTTAATAGCTGTTTTTTTTACTATTATTGTAAAATTTTTATGGAGCAATCCTCAGATTGTCTTTTTATTTATTCACGGGCCGAACGCTACGAAAAAGAAAGAACATTTCATCCGGTATAAAAATGACCTGCATTTAGATCAGTATCAAGCGGCTTTATCCCGATCTTGTCAAAATAGAACTTACTACTTATATATATTGTATACTTATTTGTTTGCAGTTGCTTCTTTAGTTCTGATATGTATGATTCATTTTTATTTTAATATTCATAAATTGATTATCATTTCGGTTTATTTAGGAATTGAAAGCGCGATGATTAGTATGATATCTCAAGGAATCATAAATAGCTCAAAACTGTTAAACGACTGTAATTTAAGCGATTTTTATTATATAAAGAAGTTTGATCAAAAAACTTATTATGAGAATTCGCTTTCTAAATTTCTGTCAAGAAGGCTCATCGTAATCCTAATCAGTTATTATGCTGGTGTATTCCTTTATGGATTTTCATTATTTTCAGCTGTCACTGTTTTATGTTCAACAATCATTTACTTCTACACAATAAAAATCATTTCAAAAAGAGTCTATCGCTTTCAAAAATTATCAATAGAAGATATTAAAAACAATTTTTTTGTATATTTTTTTAATCCTTTAGAAGATTTATTCGTTTTAGGATTGCCTTCTATTGCATGCAGCGCTGTAGCTTTTTATTCAATGAAATTCGGCAGTATATATCCTATACTCTTTTTCTTTATTGTTTATTCACATTTTTTATTATTATATAATTTTCTGACAAAAGAGAGGTAAAACATGCTTGAATTGATCAATATAAAAAAAAGATATGGTGAATCAGCCTACATTTTTGACGGTATTAACTTAAAAATAGATAACATGAGCATTGTTGAATTACTTGGTGAAAATGGAATTGGCAAATCAACGTTGTTGAATATCATCGGTGGAATGACAACATTCGATGGGAACATCAAGTTAAACAATATTTCATTAAAGGACGATTTTCAAAAGTATATAAAAGGAGTCTCCTTAATTGGCAATACACCATTTTTATACGATTATTTAACACCGGCTGAAACAATTGATATGATCTTATCCTTCCTGAATGGGGAAAGATTAGATTCGTCTCTAGAAGGTCTTATAGAAAAAATTGGACTCTACAAATATAAAAATACCCTTACACGCGAACTGTCTTTAGGAACGAAACAAAAACTATCTTTAATTTTAGCACTTCTATCTTCGCCTAATTTGATTCTCCTTGATGAACCTTTTGTCAATTTCGATATTAGGTCAAGAAAAGTTATTCTCGATTATTTGAAAAATTACGTCATGCAAAACAAGGCAATTTTAATTTATGCCACTCATTCAACGGATGCTGATTTAACTGATTTTTCAAATCAAAAGATCATTTTAAAAAGGAATGAACAACTGAATACAGTAGTTTTAGAGTGCGGCAGCCGTGAAGCATAAATTTTGTATGCTCGGTTATAGGAAGTTCATTTTTCTTTTTGGGCTTTCTAAGGAACAGTTTCACCTTGCTTTTTCCGCTATTTTACTAACATACAAATACTGTTTGAATCATTCTTTCATATAGCAGAATGAAAAACAAAAAAATTCCTAAAAAAACAGCATTTACGAGGATAGCTCGAGTAAATAGTAGTCAAAGCCTGATGAAACAGTTCATAAAGGAGTCCAAAAGCTATTCAAAACCAATCAATCTCTATAAAAATTGACCCTGCTAGAACAGTCGCTAATGTTAATGGAGATTTTCAAACTCAAGGGGCAGTGTCTTGGACTTATAAAGCCTTGGTTGGAAGATTGTTGTCTAGCTCTTTGGAGCGCTTCACGTGCATCGGGTTTGTCATCACGAGAGGAATGCCCTTCTCGTCAAGAAAGTAAGCGAGATTGAGCCAATAATGTCCCGTTGGCTCGATGCCAACGATCACTTCCGTTTTTTCAACTTCCTCCATCGCTTTCACGATGCACTGGTACAACCATTCCAATCCTTCTTTCGATTGCAGAACGGGAAACGGCTTTTTTAACACCCTCCCTCGCTCATCCACAAAGCAGGCATAATGCTTCTTTTTCGCGATATCCATGCCAACGATGAGCGTTTGATCGGTGACTTGATTAATCTTCTTGTTTGAGATAGAACTCATGTATAGTCCTCCTTGGTATCCAAATTAGGGGGCAATTAATCCGATTGACACCCCCGAATCATACCAAGAGGGCTTTTTTATTCAAGTCCCCGAAAAAACTTCTAACAGGAATGTTCCTTATAGGCTTTTGTTTATTCTTTGCTATGGCTGTTCCTAGCCTAATCATTTACTTTGTTTCTTTAGGAGTTAATCATTTCTTAGGAGACTATGTAAATTATAGCTCTCGGTCAGACTTATACATTTTTCTTTATTGGTAAGTGCAGTAGCACTCGTTTATATGCTCAGATTTATGGTAATTATTAAAGGACTCGCAGCATCGCTCATAATACCTAACTGGATCACTTACATTTTTGAGTTTTCTTTTGCATAGATAGCTGTGTATTTTCCATACAGTATGTTATAAATAACCATTTAAGTAATGTGTCCATTTTTCAAGGAGGAGAGTTACTTTTATCCTTTTTTGTTGCATTTTTATTTTTAGGGTGTGCCATTCTTTTCTAACCTAGATGATATATCAAGGATAAAATTGGGATAGACATAGTAGAAGTAGAAAATACTATGTCTTCATAAATATTAAGGAGGAGGATATGATTTTGAATTTTATTCATGGGCTAAAGAAAATGGATTAAGTAATGCAAAATACACTATTTTTGTACGTGAACAGCTTCAATTGATCGATTGTACAGCTGCTTGTATTATTTTAAAAGAAAGAGAGTAAAAAAATTCGATCAATGCTGTCAATCTTGGATATTACCAACAATGTTCTGCCTGAAACATAAAAGGAGCATCCAATAGATGAAAGTACGTCTGATTGGATGCTCCTTGAACTTCTTAAAAAAACTTTTTACGATCACGTTCTTCTTTTAAAATTTCCACCGCCTCCCGAAAACGTTGCGAATGAACAATTTCTCTTTGGCGCAAAAATCTTAATCCGTCATTTAAGTCTGGATCATCTGACATATCGATAATCCATTGATAAGTAGCTCTTGCTTTTTCCTCGGCAGCTATATCCTCATACAAATCAGCTATCGGATCCCCTTTTGCTTGAATATAAGTCGCAGTCCACGGAGTTCCAGCAGCGTTGTTATAAAACAAGGCGCTGTCATGATTGACATAATGCTCGCCTAGTCCTGCTTCCTTTAATTGTTCCGGTGTCGCATCTTTCGTCAATTTATACACCATTGTTGCGATCATCTCCAAATGAGCAAATTCTTCTGTTCCAATATCCGTTAAAAGTCCTACTACTTTGTCGGGGATCGTGTATCTTTGATTCAAATAGCGAAGGGCGGCAGCAAGTTCTCCATCTGCTCCGCCGTATTGTTCAATTAAATATTTTGCAAGTTTTGGGTTGCACGTACTCACCCTGACAGGATATTGTAGTTTTTTTTCATAAAACCACATGTTCTTTCTCCTTTCATCGTATGAGTATAGTTAAACGGATTAAAGCTATACTTGCCATGGCCACGGCATCGTTCCCCAGCTCCAGTTCGCGTCTGAAAAGCTGTTTCCAAATTGCTGCAGCGCACCGAATTTTGATTCAAACATTTGCTTCAATTGTTTTGAGTATTGGGCATATTGGTTAAATTGCTGGATTGCTTCTATATCATTTGGATGAGTGTCTAGATAAAGCGATAATTCAACAAGCACGAAATCAGCCGCTTGAATTTCTTCAAGGAGCTGATAGTACTCTTGAGGAAGCTCCTTCATTTTGGCTACCTCCCTTTTTTCTCATACGGATTTTCGTAATAGTCATAAAAAAATCGCCAAAGAGTCCCTTTTTTTAATGCTTCTTTTGCGGAAAATTGCTGCAAGTTCGGCGGCTGAAAACCGAGGAAAAGGTTTGGCGGTGTGGAATAGTATTTGACACCGATTGGTTTACATGGATCATATCTGCTATGAAAAGGACGATATGATTTTACGGTCGTAAAAGATTTTTGATGCTTCTCATTCATAGTCATCACCTCTTTGAAGTTCATTTCTCTTTATACGATTATTCTTAAATAGTTTGTCTTGATGACTGAAATAAAGTTGTTTTCTTAAGTTTTCTGCGGCCATCCAGCAATTGTTGGTCAGGAGATTTTTGGTAATTTTTAAAAAATGGGTTGAAATATTCTGAATTTTCCTTTATTATAAAACTGTATTTCGTTCATCCAGAGTTTACACAACGAAAAAAAAAATTAGGAGGATGATCGATGAGTCAATTAATCGCTAATGTTGAAGGGAAAGTAGCGGAGTTTCTAAAGGGGAAAAAAAAGTTGTACATTAATGGTGAATTTGTCGAAAGCGTTTCCGGCAAAACGTTCGACACTCCTAATCCAGCAACTGGAGAAACTCTTGCAACGGTTTATGAAGCGGACAAAGAAGATATTGACCGTGCTGTCCGTGCGGCAAGAGCTGCTTTTGACAGCGGGCCATGGTCCAAAATATCAGCTGCTGAACGAAGCCGATTATTGTACAAACTGGCGGATTTGCTGGAGGAAAACAAAGAAGAACTAGCTCAGCTGGAAACGCTGGATAACGGAAAACCGATCCGGGAAACTAGAAATGCAGATATTCCATTAGCCATTGAACACTTGCGTTACTATGCCGGATGGTCTACAAAAATAGTCGGGCAGACCATTCCTGTCAACGGACCATTTTTCAATTATACAAGACATGAACCTGTTGGTGTTGTCGGCCAGATTATTCCATGGAACTTCCCGCTTCTAATGGCAATGTGGAAACTTGGTGCCGCTCTTGCAACTGGTTGTACAGTCGTTTTGAAGCCTGCAGAACAAACTCCACTTTCAGCCCTTTATTTAGCAGAGCTTATTGAAGAAGCAGGTTTCCCACCTGGGGTTATCAACATAGTACCGGGCTTTGGGGAAACAGCTGGGCAAGCGATTGTTGATCATCCTCTGATAGATAAAATTGCTTTTACCGGATCGACGGAAGTCGGCAAGCTGATAATGAAAAATGCCGCACGTTCACTGAAGCGAGTTACGCTGGAATTAGGAGGCAAATCGCCGAATATTATTTTGCCGGATGCTGATCTGTCAAAAGCGATTCCAGGTGCATTAAACGGTGTAATGTTTAATCAAGGTCAAGTATGCTGTGCAGGTTCTCGTGTGTTTATTCAGAAAAAACATTACGATAATGTATTAGCAGATATGGCCTCCCATGCCAAAAATATCCGCCAAGGCTTTGGCCTGAATCCGGAAACGGAAATGGGGCCGCTCGTATCTGAAGAGCAGCAGTCAAGAGTGTTGAATTATATTGAAAAAGGAATTGAAGAAGGCGCAGAAGTTGTGACCGGCGGATCTACGCCATCTGAAAAAGGGTATTTTGTCACTCCTACAATTTTTGCTGATGTTGAAGATAAAATGACAATTGCCAAAGAGGAAATATTCGGTCCGGTCATTGCTGCATTGCCTTTTGAAGATTTAGATGAAGTTATTGATCGGGCAAACAACAGCGAATACGGCTTAGCTGCCGGTTTATGGACGAGAGATGTGGCCAACGCTCACTATGTCGCCAATCGCTTGAGAGCAGGAACTGTTTGGGTCAACTGTTATAATGTATTTGACGCAGCTTCTCCGTTTGGCGGATACAAACAATCAGGTATCGGTCGCGAAATGGGTTCATATGCTTTGAACAACTATACAGAAGTAAAAAGCGTGTGGATTAGCTTAAATTAAAATATATAATTCAGAATAGCGCCTGTCTAAAAAACAATATCTATGGGGCTGTCCGATAAGTCCCTAAAATGAAGCAAGTGGAGAAAAACAATTCGTTTCTCTCCACTTGCTTTTATATTTTTTCGATTTTTATCTGAAAGTAGCTGGCGGATACCGGCTACTTTCAGTATGTTGTGGGCTAATGCCACAATCCCAAACTCAACATGTACCTTGTCGAGGCCCCGCAAAGAAAATCTGCGGAACGACCGATTGCCCTTGATGTGACCGAACACACTTTCTGCCTCGACTTTGCGTCGAGCGTAGATGGCGGCTTTCTCTTCACATTCAAGGGCTGTTTTGGCCTTTGCTTTCATTTCTTCGAAGATGGGATTCCAGTGAACTTGACGATTTCCCTTCGCTTTTGTGCATTTCGCTTTCAATGGGCAATCGGTACAATCTTCACATTCGTATATTTTGAAGCTTTGTTCATAGCCAGATGGATTCTTTTTGTTTTGGTATTTTTTAAACGTTACTCTCCTTCCATTCGGGCAAATAAAACAATCATCCTCTTCACAATAGGTCCAGTTTTTGGCATTTTTAATGTCTTTTTTGTATGTACGTGTTTGTTCTTTTACATAGCTCCCATAAGGAATTAGAAACTCAAAACGGGGCTCTTTCTCATCACCAACTGCATATACATAGTTTTCTTCACTACCATAGCCTGCATCCGCAATGACCGTTTTGGGCATCGGTAATGAACTGGAGGCTAGCTTCTCCATATGTGGGATAAAGCAACGTGTATCGGTCGGTCGTTGATGAATGGTATAAAACAAGATAAACTGATTCTCTGTCCCCATTTGCACGTTGTATCCGGGCTTGAGCTGACCGTTTTTCATATGGTCTTCTTTCATGCGCATGAAGGTTGCGTCTTTGTCTGTTTTCGAGTAGCTGTTACGGTCACCGAACATTTCCTTTTGTTCCTTGTATCTTGCCATTCGGGGCAGGAAATCTTCCCGAATTTGTTTCACCGATTTCTTTAATTGACTGCGTTTTTTTCGCTTCTCTTTCCGAATGGATGTATCGGTCTCCTTTTCGATTTCTTCCGTTAGCGTTTCAACTTTTTCTTCTATTTCTTTTGCGATTTCCTCCATGTTTTGTTCGGTGATCTCTGTATGTTGATCGCTTTCCTTTTGCCCTGTTCCGGCTTCTAATTGGGTTAATTCATGAATGTGCTTTAGTGTTTCTTGGATTTTTTCTTTTAATTTCTCTTCGAATTTCAAAGTGGATTTTTTCCACACAAAAGAATACTTATTGGCATTGGCTTCGATCTTAGTGCCATCCAAAAAGTAGTTTTCCATCGTGATGTAATGTTCTTTTATCAATTTGAGAATCATGACTTCAAAGAGCTCATCCATGAAAGCTTTCATCCGTTCCCCTCGGAACTCATTAATGGTGCGAAAATCTGGTTGTTGCATCGCTGAAAGCCACATGGCAGGAATATTTTCTTTAACGAGTTTTTCGATTCCTCGGCAGGAATAAACCTTTTGAGAATAAGCATACAGAATGATTTTCAGCATCATTTTGGGATGATAGGAACTTCTGCCGCCGCCTTTATAATGAGAAAACAATTGTTTATCTGGTATCGCCTCCACCATTTCGTCCACGACACGTGCCACGTGATGTTCGGGTATAAGAGATTCAATATCATAAATCATTTGAACTTGACGGTTGTCATATGGTTTGAAAGTAGGGGCTAAATTTCTTTTGGCAGGAGTTTTTTCTTCTTTTCCATCTAGAGGAAGTGTCATTTGTGTGTTATAATTTTCACGAGTAATCATTTGATTGCTCATAAAAAATCGTCCTTTCTGTAATGTTGTGTGGTAACTTCATTTTACTAGAAAGGACGATTTTTTTGTGCATTTTTTTTAAAAAGTGAAAAAATGAGGGGCTCCAAAAAGTCAGTTACCCTGACTTTTTGGACAGCCCCTTTCCAGTTGTCGAGAACTTCTCCTAAAAGGTTGAGTTCCGCCTGCTTTAGTACTTTCTGCATTGAGAAAAGCTCGGGCATTTCCTCTGTGAAAAACAACAGAAACAGTAATTGTCCATAATACAGCAGAACACCCCTTCCCTGTTCGGCTTTAAATTGAAAAAAGCGTTGTCTTCTCTGCTTTTTACAAATTAAAGGACGCACAGCATCAAAAAGGAATTACAGGGAAAATCGCGATATAAAATGAACATTGTTTCTAAAAATCTTTCAAAAACAGAAATGAAGAAGATTATGAAATCTTTAAAGGAAAACCAAGTAACGGGATAAATCAAGTAATTTTATATATGAAATCTGTACAAATAGTAAACAAAATGAATTTAAAGGGTGTATAGACAGATGAAGCTATTATTTGAGATTGAAGAATATGAGGATACAAAAGATGCTCCTTTTGAGCTATCCTTTTATTTCTACCAAAGATTATATATGTATATTGTTGAAAAGGGACAAAAACAACATTCCGTGATGGTCTTTTATTAGATATCGGAGATTACTTGATCAAATTCAGTAATGAAAAATAGTTCAAGGGACCGTAGAAGCTATGAGAATGCTTTAAAATATTACATTAAAAAAATCCCAAAATCGTCTGTTTATTGATTGTTGTATTATGATTCAAGCAAACAAAAAGTACTGGATTGTCATTTCACGGACTTTGTTAAAGCTTTTATAAAGGAATACCAAGATATATAGACGACATTTTAAAGCAGGATGAAAATGCGTATGATGATAAAATTTTTGTTATGATGGCAGATCTAATCAAGAAGTTACATAGTATTTGTTGTTAAAATGAAATTTGAATGTACTTACTTCTGTCATAAAATAGAGTTTGTCTATTAGTTCCCAAAAAAGCTAAAGAAGCTGACGTGCTTATTTTAAAAGATGAAAAGTATACTGTTCAATGAACGATGTTTGGGCAGATTGACTTAAGGGGCTGTCCAATAGTTGATTTCACGGTATTGGATCCCCCTTTTCATGTTCAGTAATGCTGATATATCAGCATTTCTTGATTATTGAATTCCAATGGATGTATCCTTTTGGGACAATCCCCTGATCTTATTTTGCATTGATATGCATGGCATTTTTCATACATAATTCAGGCAGCTGCTCTTTTTTCATAACAAGACCGAGTATTTACAAACATATTTCTTCCCATCCAGCCTCTCCTCTCACAAAAAAAATGCACGTCTTCAAAAAATCATCCGTTTTTAATTGGTGAAAAACCGCTTTAAGGAGCTCCCCTCTTCCATCTAAAAAAAGACGCGCTTCTTTTAGTTCACCCTTTTTCAAATTGCTTCATATAGTATTCTGGACGATTGAATGAAAAGGAGGATTTTGTTGTCTTGAGTGAATCGTATATTAATGAATTAAAAAAATGGTGTGATGATCTTTATGGAAACATCATTTCAGAACACCCTTTTGCAAGCGAATTCGAGGAAAAAATAATCCGTTTCAAAACAGAGCTGGACAAAGCCGAGTCCGTTTCAGAAAGCGAACTTTATGAACAGGCGAATCAATTGTATGATGAATTCAGATTATTTATTGAAGGTGAAGATGACCGGTCTTTGGCTGTGCCGATAGGACAACATAAGCTCCCTCCTCTTCCCTATCGATACAATGCGCTTGAGCCGTATATTTCAGAAGAAATCATGAGGCTTCACCATTTGAAACACCATCAAAGCTATGTAGACGGTTTAAACAAGGCGGAAATCGAAATGGAAAAAGCACGGAGAACAGGAGATTTTTCATTGATTAAACATTGGGAACGGGAAGCAGCTTTCAATGGGGCAGGCCACTATTTGCATACAATTTTTTGGAATGTCATGAATCCAAAAGGCGGGGGCGAGCCAAAAGGTGAATTAAAGGAAGCGATCAAAAATTCATTTGGAAGCTTTCAAGCATTTAAAAAGCATTTCAGCGAAGCTGCAAAAGCAGTCGAAGGCGGAGGCTGGGCGATATTAGTATGGTCCCCCCGTTCAAGAAGATTGGAAATATTGCAGGCGGAAAAGCATCAAAACTTAAGCCAATGGGATGTCATTCCTCTTCTTGTATTAGATGTTTGGGAGCATGCATACTACTTGCAATATAAAAACGATCGGCAAAAATATATCGATAATTTTTGGAAAATCGTCAACTGGCCAGAAGTGGAACAAAGATTTCAAACTGCAAAAAAAGTCATTTGGAAGCCATATTGATAAGGCTATTCGAATCGTTTCATCACTTCCGGCAAAATGTCTGGAATATCGCCCGCAAGCATTGATCTTACACCTTTCGTTTTTACAAACAGATCTGCACATAAACCGTGTAAATAGACTGCATTTGCCACAGCTGCTTTTTTGTTCTCATAATAGGACAAAAAAGCAGCGATGATTCCCGTTAATGCATCTCCGCTCCCGCCTTTGCCCAAAGCAATGTTTCCAGTTGGATTGATCATTCCTGTTCCATCCGGAAATGCAATCACTGTATATTGGCCTTTTAAAACAACAATGACATTTTCTTCAACGGCAAATTTAGAAGCAGCTTCGATTCTGTTCTTTTGTATATAGCTGATCGGCTGATCGATTAAACGGCTAAATTCACCCGGATGCGGTGTTAACACAATAGGATGTTGTCTATTTTTCGGATATGTGCGTTTATGTAACGCACCGGCATCCAGCACAACAGGCCAATCGTTTTGTAAGATGGATTGAATGGCTTTTTCGGTCTCTTCTCCAGGAACGATACCTGGTCCAATTGCACATACTGACAGCTTTTCCGGGAATTCACCATCTCCTGCTTTTATAAGACCTTCAAAAAAATAAGTTGCTTCAGGAATTTGCCCGGCGATGGCACCGGCTACAAATGGTGTTGTGCCGATCACAAGCTTGCCAATTCCTGCCCTCATAGCTCCCTTCGCAGCAAGAAGCACACTTCCCGGCATTTCGTCGGAGCCAGCAATTAAATAGCCTGTTCCAAAAGTGCCTTTATGGGAAAAAGACGGATGGTTCGGCCATGTTTGCTTCACATCTTTTTCTGTCCAGACCTTCCATTTCCCTTCTTCCTTCAGGCCGATGGACACAACTTCCTTTTTTCCGTAAAAAGATGAAGAAGGCAGCAAAAAGGCTGATCGCTTATATCCGTGGATGCTGATGGTGACGTTTGCTTTAACCGCTATTGGCGCTTCTCCGGAGTCGGATAAAACTCCTGAAGGAACATCAACGGAAACGACAAAAGCGTTTTGTCCATTAATCCATTCAATGATGTTTTTCACATCATCTCTTAGCGGATGCCTTGCACCGACCCCCAGCAAAGCGTCAACGATGACTTGGTAATGATTTTGTTCATATTCGGCTGTTTCGAGAAAACCGCTGTTTTTATAAAAAGCGAAATGATGCTTCGCTGCTTCACTTTTCGGTGCCCCAAGCGGAAAAGAAAGCTCGGCATGGTAGCCGTTTTGTTTTAAATATCTGGCCAAAACAATTCCATCTCCGCCGTTGTTGCCTTTACCGGACAATATTAAAATGCGATCATCTTTTTTTACATACGAAACAAGCTTTTGAAATAAAGAGCGCCCGGCGTTTTCCATCAACACAATAGAAGAAAGGCCATTTTTTTCTGCCAGATTGTCAATGTTGCGAATATCCTCTTCAGTATAAACGAACACGAACAACACCTCCTCTCAAAAAGGAAAGAAAAAATAAAGGGATGATTAGCTATTTTGCCTCTTCAAAATATTCTTTGTAAAATCCGCCTACTTTTCCGGAATTGTCGATAATAAAATAATACTCTTCCGTTTCGTTCAAGACATCATAAGTTTGTCCAGGTGTCAATACATTATTTACCATATACTTTTTTGCATTTGTATGTAAACATACAACTTTTTTATTCGCTTTTTTGTTTTTCCATGATAGATGATTCATGTTTGCCACTCCTTCATTCGTTCGTTTTCATATGAAAAGAAGAACGCGGAATGCGTTCTTCCTTCATTAGTGATTTACCCTTCCAGCAAGAGCTGCTCTGGATCCTCCAACAGCTTTTTGACAGTTGCCAAGAAGCTGACAGCTTCTTTTCCGTCAATAATACGGTGGTCATATGATAAAGCAATATACATCATCGGACGGTTTTCAATGCGCTCTTCGTCAATCGCAACTGGGCGAAGCTGGATTTTATGCATCCCTAAAATACCGACTTGAGGTCCATTTAAAATCGGTGTTGACAATAAAGATCCGAAAATACCGCCGTTTGTTATCGTAAATGTTCCTCCTTGCAGATCCGAAAGCGCAAGTTTATTTGCTCTCGCTTTTGCTGCAAGATCGGCAATTTCTTGCTCGATTTGAGCAAATGTTAAACGATCTGCATCTCTTACAACAGGAACAACCAAACCTTCATCTGTAGAAACAGCTACTCCAATATCATAATATTTTTTCAACACAATTTCATCGCCTTGAATTTCCGCATTCAGTAGAGGGAATTTTTTCAAGGCTGCGACAACTGCTTTTGTAAAGAAGGACATAAAGCCTAAACGAACATCATGCTCCTCAAAAAATTGATCTTTTCTCCGTTTGCGGATGTTCATAACTGCTGTCATATCCACTTCATTAAAGGTTGTCAGCATAGCTGCTGTATTTTGAACTTCTTTTAGACGTTTGGCAATGGTTTGTCTTCTGCGGGACATTCTGATCCGTTCCACAGGCTTCTGATCTGCAACCGTTGCCTTTTGTGTTTCTTGCGGTTCTGGTTTTGGTTTATTAGGGGCTTTTTCTTCCGCTTTTGGCGCTTCATAATATGCAATATCTTGTTTGCGAACACGACCGAGCGGATCAGCCGTCGGCACGGCCGATAAGTCGATTCCTTTTTCACGTGCAAGCTTTCTTGCTGCAGGTGTTGCGATTGGGCGCGGTTTGCCTGCAGACTGTTCTTCCGATTCCACTTGAACTGTTTGCTCCTCTAGATTTTGCTCTGGAGCGGCTTCTACTTTTTGTTCTGGCTGAGGGCTGCTTGCCTGTGGAGCTTCACTTGCGCCTTCATCGATGATTCCGATGACTTCGCCAACTTCGACAACATCGCCCTCATTTTTAAATACTTCTTTTAAAACACCAGCATGTTCAGCAGTAATTTCAACATTGACCTTATCGGTTTCCAGC
Source organism: Aeribacillus sp. FSL W8-0870 (assembly GCF_037963755.1). Classification (NCBI taxonomy): domain Bacteria; kingdom Bacillati; phylum Bacillota; class Bacilli; order Caryophanales; family Bacillaceae; genus Aeribacillus; species Aeribacillus sp. FSL W8-0870. Next base: position 1,869,772 of record NZ_CP150165.1, on the reverse strand, counting down.
TCAAGAATGTATTCGCCTTTTTCAATTTTATCGCCAGGTTTTTTCAACCATTGAGAAATTGTACCTTCTAAAATGGATTCTGCTAGTTCTGGAACTTTAATTTCAGCCATTTTTTAAATTTCCTCCTCATTCATTCCATGTAAGCGCTTCTGTTATGATTCGGCTCTGCTCTTTTTTGTGAATTGTCGGGTCTCCTTCTGCAGGGCTTGACCGTCTTGGACGTCCAATATATTTAACAGCGAGCTTATCACCCACAATAGATTTTAATTGCGGATATGTGAAAATCCACGATCCCATATTCTTCGGCTCTTCTTGCACCCAGACGATTTCCTGCAAGTTAGGGTATCTTTCTATAATCTCTTTAATTTCTTCTTCAGGGAACGGATAAATTTCCTCCACCCGTACAATATGAAGAAAATCTTTTTGATCTAATTTTTGCAGACCATTCGCCAATTCTATCGATATTTTGCCAGTGCACAAAATTAAACGTTTTACTTTTTCTTTATTTTGACCTAAACCAGGCTGTTCAATAACCGGTTGAAATTGACCTTCAGTCAGCTCTGTAACGTCGGAAACCGTATTTGGATTACGCAGCAAGCTTTTTGGCGTCATAATGATGAGCGGACGCACTTCTTCTTTTGTTAAAATCGCTGCTTGTCTTCTTAACAAATGAAAATATTGAGCAGCAGTCGTTACATTTGCCACCGTCCAATTGTTTTCTGCAGCAAGGGTCAAGTACCGTTCCAAACGCCCGCTGGAATGTTCCGGTCCCTGGCCTTCATATCCATGCGGCAGCAACATGACGAGTCCAGATTTTTGTCCCCATTTTGCCCTGCCGGCTGAAATAAATTGATCGAATATGACTTGTGCAACGTTTGCAAAATCACCGAATTGTGCTTCCCAAATGACAAGCGTTTCCGGAGAAAATACGTTATATCCGTATTCAAATCCCAATACAGAAACTTCAGACAACGGGCTGTTATGAATCGCAAACGATGCTTGAACATCCGACAAACGATGCAGCGGCGAGAAGGTTTTGCCTGTTTTCACATCGTGCAAGACTAAATGTCTATGAGCAAAAGTCCCGCGTTCCGAATCTTGTCCAGTAATTCTAAGCGGAGTTCCATCTCTCAAGATTGTCGCAAAAGCGAACGCTTCTGCAAGCGACCAATCTACTTTTCTTTCTTCTTCATATACTTTTGCCCTGCGTTCTAGAATTTTTTGCAATTTATTAAAAACGGTGAATCCTTCTGGGAAAGTAATTAATTCCTTGTTAATTTTGTCAAGGACATCCACCGGCACAGTCGTGTCGATTTTGGGCAGACCATGGCTGACCGTTTCTGGAATATGAATTTCCTCTTCTTGGTGTTCGTTTTTTGGAACTTTATCGTATGCTTTTTTCAGCCGATCCTGCACTTCTTGTTCAAACTTTCTTGCGTCTTCTAAAGAAATAATTCCATCGCTTTCAAGCTGTTTAGCATATAATTTGCAAATTGTTTCATGTTTCTTAATTTTTTCATAAAGCAACGGATTTGTCGCCATCGGCTCATCCATTTCGTTATGCCCGTAACGGCGGTATCCGATTAAATCAATTAAGAAATCTTTATGGAATTTATTGCGATACAAAATGGCAATATAAACAGCTGCCAAACATGCTTCTGGATCATCCGCATTCACATGAACGATCGGAATTTCGAAGCCCTTGGCTAGGTCGCTGGCATATTTTGTTGATCGAGAATCATGGCTTTCCGTCGTAAATCCAATCATATTATTGGCGATAATGTGGATTGTTCCTCCGGTTTTGTAACCGTTTAACTGACTAAGGTTAAGAGTCTCTGCCACGACTCCCTCGCCAGGGAATGCTGCATCGCCGTGAATCAGCACAGCCATGGATTTGTGAATATCTTGTTCAGGATATCCGCGCACATTACGATTATCTTGGGCTGCACGTGTATACCCTTCCACAATCGGATCCACAAACTCTAGATGGCTAGGGTTGTTCGCTAGCGTGAGCCGTGCACGAACAACATTATGATCTTTAATTTTTCTGTCCGCACCTAAATGATATTTCACATCTCCGGTCCAGCCGTAGTTGATTCCGATTGAACCTTCAGACGGAACCAATTCTTTGTTCGGTGCATGCTGGAACTCAGAGAAAATAAGCTCAAATGGCTTTCCTAACACATGAGCCAACACGCTTAGTCGGCCCCGATGCGCCATTCCGATGTTTATATTTGTCGTTCCGCTTTTCACAGCTTCAGAAATCAGCTCATCAAGCATCGGAACGAGCATATCAACACCTTCAATGGAGAATCTCTTTTGGCCGACAAATGTTTTATGGAGAAAAGATTCAAATCCTTCAACTTCTGTTAATCGCTTCAAAAGAGAAATGCGTTTCTCTTTTGAAAGTGTTTTGAAAATTTTCCCAGATTCCACCATTTCGTTTAGCCATTCATGCTCTTCAAAATTGTGGACATGCTGAAATTCAAATGCAATCGATTTTGAATAAACATCTTTTAAATATTGGATCGCTTCGTACCCGTTGTGTACATGATCAGGAGTATACGGACTCAACAATTTGGCCGGTATTTCAATTAAGTCCTCTTTCGTCAGACCGTATCTTGATTCATTCAAAACATCTTCTTCGTTATGTTTTATCCCCATAGGATAAATAGAAGCATCCAAATGTCCAAATGTCCGAATATCCTCTGCAAACCTTACAGCAGCTGCTACTTTTTGCAGCTTTTCAAACGTATAAGACAAATTTCTGCTTACAGTGGATGAGGAGTTTACATAAGATTGTTCAGTTAGAGCCTCAGGAGCCCCCCAAGCATCAAACATGTTTCTTAATTCTTCATCAACAGAATTCGGATCTTCTAAATATTGTTCATATAAGTCCATGACATACCCTAAATTAGGTCCGTGAAAATCACGCCATGCGATTTTTAAATTTGACGAAGTTTCTTCCATTTTCTTAAAAACCCCCAATGATCACTAATCATTAGAATTCTTCTGCTTTGTTTCCCCACAAAAAATTTTTTTAAATTCTCATCACCATCCCACAAGAAGCAAGCTATATTTTTTTAAATAACCGCTTCCACCGCTATTTTAACACTATTCATCAGATTGACCAATAGTATTTACTTAAAAATTAGCATCTTTATATAATAATTTTCTTGATTTTTTGAATACATGTTGTATTCTGCCATGTTTTGGCGGTTTATTCGATTGTTTTTTGCAGCAATTTTTTCAAAAGCGGGAACAAGACGTCCGGGAGTTCTGTGATATTTTGCACCATGATGCTGTGTTTTCCATAAATCGTTTTCATTACCTTTCTTTTGCTTTCTTCAACTGCTCCGGCGGATAAAAATATGTTCAGCACCTCTATACCGTGCTTTCGAGCATTCATTACGGCTTCATGTGTATCGACAATTCCGTTTTGATCATATCCGTAGGCAGCAGGCTCACCGTCTGAAAAAACAAGAAGAAATTTTTGCTTCTCTTTTCTTGCAAGCAGTTCGTTTGTCATATGCCGGATCGCAAAACCGTCGCGGTTATCTTCTTCAGGCAAAAGCTGCATGATTTCTGGTCCTGAGCTGGAGCTAAGTGAAGTTTCGAAGTTGATTACTTTTTTGAAATAGTTCGGCTGGTTGTTTTCTGTACTGTTTGCCGAGTCTTCCCAAAAACCGACAATTTGATGTGGAACCCGAACGGACTTTAACGTTTCATGAAACAAAATGATGCCTCGTTTTGTTTCTTCCATTTTGTCGTGCATGGATGCAGAGCAGTCGACGAGCAGTGTAAACACCCCGTCAAGATCATTCGCAGGATTCCTTTTTTTGAAAAAAAGCTTCGGGTTTTCATCCGTCCATAGACGCAACAGCTTTTTATTCAATCTGCCGAAATGTTCATCTTGTTTTGGATATGTCTTTTTATGTTCAAGCGTTTTTTGAATGATTCGCTGCAAACGTTTTTTGTACACGATCAATTGCTGCAATTCCTTTTCATACGCAGATTTTTCTGCTTCCTTTGGCATGTTTGCCGTCAGGAAATATGCTTTTGCATGCTTGTTTTCCTTCCCGAGTTGTTGTTGTATTTCTTGCTCTGCTTCTTTTTGCAGCTTTTCATCAGCATTTACTTCGTCATAATAATTGTTTTGAGTCTGTCTAGCTGAACCTTCCACAATCACAAGCGCCTGATCTCCCGTCTCAGTTTGCCTTGCATGTTCATCTATTAAATTCGTTTGCGTTCCTTGTTCTAAATCAAATTGCAAAAAGCTTTTCGTCGGTGTGGATGTTTCACGATGCCATATGGCCATTTTTTCATCATGAAGATCTTCATCGCCCTTTTTTACATTATCCAGTGCATCCTGATTTTGAAGCCGGTCTTTTCGTTTCATGTCGTCAAAAGTCAAGGTATGGAGATCTTTTTCCGATAAATCAGGCAAAATGAAATAAGTATGGATCAAATCTTTTTTCAACACTTCATCCAACAGCCCCATCGTCTTCAGGACAATATCGGAAACTTCTTTCGTGCTATTTGCATCGTATACGTTCATCACTTGTTCCTTCACGAAAGGCAGCAGTTCATCTATTTGGACGCTTATTTCTGGTACATTCAAAACAGGTGATGTGGCCGTAGCCATTTCATACAGGGCCGCAAAGAGCGCATCGGTTGCAAATCCCCGATCAAGGCTTGCTTTCAGCTGATCACGGTAATATTTTTTATAAATATTCAGCCGCTTGCGGAAATAGCGCTTTGTCCCGGGACGATCGCGTTTAACCAGTTCTTCAATCCGGACATCTTCAAGCAGCATCAACAGCTGTTTTGCAAATTTTTGATGATGTAATATCCGAACGAGATCATGAAATGCAGCAATTTGATGAAAATCCGTATAATAATAGCTGCCAATTGCGCGCAAATAAATGTCTGATTTAAATCCTGCAAGCTTGTCTTCTTCCGCACGATCGTTCCAAAAATGGCTGATATAAATTTTTTGTTCTGCTGGATGAAAGTAAGACTGAACGGCAAAAGCGATATCGATATCTCTTCGTTTTGTCAATGTTTGCGCTAAATCGGACAGCTCCATCATTAACATTGAATCTATGATTTCATCATTAAATTTTATATAATGCATCGGATTTCCCTCACTCAAAAACGGTTTCTGCAATGTTCATGATCGCTCTTTTTTCCAGCTCATCATCCAATTTTGCTGCAATGGCCCGTTCAATCGCTCTTAAAGGGGGCAAATAAACCGACAAATCGCAGGCATCGATCAAAGCCCGGATGGAAGCTGCTTCTTCCGAAACCTTCCCGATTTTTACTTGTGTAATAATGTCGCTGGATAATGTGAGAAACTTTTCTATCAGCTTTTCATCTTTTAAAGAAGACTGCTCAGTGAGCACTTGTTTTAACTTTTCATTTTGTACATATGGAACATCAATCACGACGAATCGGTTTTTCAACGCTTCGTTTAACGGAACCGTCCCTACATACCCTTCGTTAATAGCTGCGATGACACCAAATCCCTCTTTCGCCGCCACAACCTCTTGTGTAAATGGATTCGTGATCCGCCTCCGGTAATCTAGCACCCCATTTAAAATTGGCAATGTCTCAGGTTTCGCCATATTGATTTCATCTATATATAAAAAATGCCCTTTTTTCATCGCCTGAATAACAGGTCCTTCGACAAACTCAATGGCTGTTTGATTGCTGGAATTGACAATCGTTTTATATCCAAGCAATGCTTCGGCATCAAGATCAACTGAACAGTTAATGCTGTGCATCGGCTGAGAAAAAAATGATGACAGCGTTTCAGCAAGTTTCGTTTTCCCAGCACCGGTCGGTCCTTTTAACAAAACATTTTTTCCAAGGGCCAATGCCACCAGCGCATCATACAAAATGACTGGATCGTCAGACAAAAAACCGCCTTGTCCAATTAATCTTTGATCTTGATCAGAATGCACCCGCTTTTTGCGAGATTCAATTACATTTATTATTTCTTTTGGCAAATGAAGCTCTAAAGACATCATAAAAATTTCCTTTCTAATCATCACGTTCTTTTTTATATTGTTTCACTACATAACTATATCATATCCTTTTTTAACACATTAATTTTTAAGATTCTTTTGAATTTAAAATATTATAATTTTTACAGACAGCACAAACCATAGACGTGGTTTGTACTACTGGGATTGTCCAGAAAGTCAAAATCCATCAAATCATAAGCATGAATATATCAACGTTTTAAAAAAAGTTAAAGGGGCGTCTATAAGCCCAAAAATCGACTTATTAGACAGCCCCCTATAAATCAATAAATTATATAGAAATTTATTTATATTGAACTCAACTTTCGCATACCAGTAGCTTAGTTAAAATTTTATATATATATAGATCTTGTAATTCAAATGTATCATTTAACATTTTGGCAACATTAAGAAAGACACCTATTTTCAGACCGTCGAAAAACGGTCCAAGCTACATATCCATGCAGATGTTAACATGTCAAGTTATATATAGGGAGGAATGGATTAATCCAATCGTTTTCTATCTTACCAAATGAAAGACGCCTTTCCGCCATTCCCCCATCTCTGGATGTTGGGAGCTCTGAACAGACAATCTTAATTATCGGAATAAAAAGAACAAATCATTTGATGGAAAAGATGAAGCTTTCCCTTTAACTGATGAATGCCGCTCCGTATCAAGAAAGAGCGGCTTTTCTGATTGGACCATCATTCGTTTACACTTGTCCTGCACCATACGAGCATTTTCGTCGTTGTGATGGCATACAAAATCCGTTGAACACCGAGCGTGCAGATTTTGGATACTAATGCGTCTTTTCAAGCGGCTTTTTAGTCTAATTCACATTCATCGAGAGGAACGACCTTTGTCTTTTTCACGATTTTATAGCCAAACCAAACTGCTAAAAACAATGGCAATCCAATGTAAGAAACGAGAATACCGTACCAGTCGATTGATTCTCCCATAAAGGCCCTGTAGTTCTGTCCCAAAATGACGACCGCGCAAAGTACCAGAGCGAACAGCGGTCCGAATGGAAACCATTTTGCTTTGTAAGGAAGATCACGGAGATCTCTCCCTTGCGCAACATACGCTTTGCGGAAACGATAGTGACTGATTGCAATGCCAAGCCATGCAATGAACCCCGACAAACCAGAAGCATTTAATAACCATACATAGACGATCCCATCCCCAAAAAACGAAGCCAAGAAAGCAAGCGTTCCTAATGAAGCAGTAACCAGTAATGCATTAACAGGGACTCCCCGGCGATTCAACTTAGCCAAAAATTTTGGCGCTTTCCCCTCTTTTGCTAGCCCCCAAAGCATCCGAGTAGACGCATACATACCAGAGTTTCCGGCTGATAAAACCGCTGTTAAAATGACAGCATTCATAACGGATGCAGCGAACGCAATGCCAGCTTTGTCAAAAACGAGAGTAAACGGGCTGACCGTAACATCGCTATTCGCTAGATTTTCATTCGTATATGGAATAAGAAGTCCGATTGCTAAAATAGTCAATATATAAAATAGCAAAATGCGCCAAAATACTTGCCGAATGGCGCGAGGAATGTTACGTTTCGGATCCTCGCTTTCACCTGCTGCAACTCCAAGCAGCTCTGTTCCTTGGAAAGAAAAACCCGCCGCCATAAAAATGCCGAGAGTCGCCATGAAACCACCATGGAATGGAGCGTCGCCGATGGTGAAGTTTTTAAATCCAACCGCTTCACCACCCATAATACCTACAATTATTAAAAAGCTGACAATAAGAAAAATAATGACTGTTACTACTTTAATGAGCGAAAACCAATATTCTGCTTCGCCAAATCCTTTTACGGATAAATAATTAAGCAGAAACATAACCACTAAGCATAAAGCGCTCCATAAAAGTGAAGGACTATCAGGAAACCAAAATTTCATAATGATAGTCACAGCAGAGAGCTCTGCGGCAATCGTAATGGCCCAGTTGTACCAGTAATTCCATCCTAGAGCAAATCCGAGCGCAGGATCGACAAACTTAGTTGCATACGTACTAAACGTTCCAGTAACTGGCATATAAGCTGCCATTTCTGCAAGACTGGTCATCAAAAAATACACCATTATACCAATTGCAATATACGCTACCAGCGCTCCGCCCGGCCCAGCAGTATGAATTGCTCCACCGCTGGCTAAAAACAATCCAGTGCCAATCGTCCCACCAAGAGAAATCATCGTTAAATGCCTTGTTTTTAGCTTGCGTCGAAGCTGGTTAGGCGAAGAATGGTCGGTCGTAGCTGTTTCCTTCTTTTTAATAACGCTTTCCATTGTTTTCATCGCTCCTTTTTTCTTTGTCATGGAAAGGAGCCGGGTGATAATCGAGTAGGAGTGGGTGACTAACCCCCGACCTCTCACACCACCGTACGTACCGTTCAGTATACGGCGGTTCAATTAAGATGACGCAGAAATTGATATCTTTCGAATAGACTTCTTAACCCTTGTCGACTCCAGTAGGAGTTGTCGAGGGTTTTGTGTAGAATGGGACTGCAGGCAATCCGACAGTATTTCTTGCGTATTACCCCACTCGAATGGCTTATGCGTTGGAACACTTAATCCTCTGAGTTTCCGAATTTTTGTTTTCGGCGTTTTCCACTCTTTCCATAAACACATTCGAAGTCTTCGTCTGATCCATTCGCCAAATTCTTTGAACTTACTTGGTGTATCTGCCAAGGCAAAATAGCCGCACCATCCCCTTCTGTTAAGCTAACTGCTCTTCTGCCTTTGCAGCTCGGGACTTTCACCCTAGAGATTACACCCATGCTGGGCGCACCAAAAAAGCCGCCGAAGGTGATTCGGCGGCAATACAAACATTACCCGTATCAACCCTTCCGTGAAGATAGCGCTCCACGGCTGCTTTTCTTCAGGCAAACCGTGACAGTGCTGCCCCTGTTCGGTGGCAACCCCAGTCCGCACATCCAGAGAAATGTGCGAACTTCGGCGGCTTTCCCTTTCCAGCGAAGTCTTCAATGTTCTCTGCATCTCGTTCGCAGTACTCATAAAAGCCGCAACCTCTACCTCATCGGGTGAATGAGGATGCTATTTATTTAATTCCATAATGATTATAAAACAATTTTTGTGCAAAAACAATATCTATTTGCACCTCGATTGAGACAAGATTTTTTCGTATAGATTTTTTTTAAATCCAACCATTGCTTTCAAGGGATGATCAATCGGTCTACCAGATGATTGTTGTAGATAGAAGACATGGTTTCTCGTGATGACTTCGATCTTTTGTTTAAAAATGATTTTAAATATGGTTCTTACGAATTTTTTTTATAAAAACGAGTAAGGGTTGAAAACAAGTTTATATTTGTTATTTCGCAATAGTTATCACAATCGATAAAGCACCTGTTTCTCTAACAAAAATAATCCAGCTCGTCCGCAAGTCACTCGTTTTATTATTTGCAAGCGATTGATTTGACCCTCAAGCAGACCGATGTTTTAGGGGGAAGTAAAGCATTCTTTACAGCTTGGATATCACTTCTCAGCCTAAAAGCATAATAATATAATGGTGTTTTTTGCTGGTTAATTGTTCACAAATCCTATGTAAGGTGGTAGAAGTACTGTAACCAAAACAAAAAGCCATCATGTTATTTTATTAATGATGACTTTTTGTTAAATTTCAATATTTTGATTTTTTATTATATTTTCAGCTTCTTCTTTTATAATTCCAAGAGATAAACACTGCAATAAATTTTCATCAATTAATTCCATTCTTTCATCTGGAATTTTATCATATTTTGTCAGCAATAAACTTTTATGTATTGTCATAATCTGACTTAAATCCACATATCTTTCTATATTTCCTTTGGGAATATATGTGAAAATTGGATGTTCATCATAAATTAACTTTTCATACCAATCTTTAGATTTTTCTGATAATTTAATAGTATTTATTGGAGCAATTAAAATATATTCAAATTCTTCATTTTGATTTATTATATTATTAGTTACAATAATTACTTTTCTTGGCTTAATAGTAACAACAACTTGTTGTTCTCTGGCTCTAGGTCTTCCTTCAATTATTTCTGGAGAAAAATTACCTACTTGATCAACTATTTTTCCTTCTAATGGATTGTTTTTATTAGGAACTCAGCTTTCGCAGTCCAAAATCTTGTTTAAATGCTTGATGTAAATGGTTTTGGGAAGTACAAAATTATCATTTGACATTTTTTAAAACATAAAGAAAGACACCTATTCTTTTGGTAAAATATTGGTGACGAAACCAAATCCAAAAGAAAGGTGTCACCACTATGATAACGAATAAAGACTACTTTGCGCAATTACCAAAAGAAATTAAACAAGGATTTTCCGAATTAAATATTGGATATCATTTAAGAAAAGCGAATATTACGAAACTTTCCGGGTATTCTTGTCTTACTGTTTTCAAACTGATTTTTCTTTTAGTCTTCCAATATAAGAACTGGTTTCGTGCTTTTATGAGTAAACGATCTCAGGATCTGCCCGGAAAGGATACAGTCTATCGCTTTTTAAATACACCAACCTATCATTGGAGAAAGTTTCTGCTTTCATTAAGCAGTGAAATGATCCGTCTGCTTCAACCATTAACTTCAAAAGATCGTGTCACAGCTTTTGTGATTGATGATTCTGTCTTTTCAAGAAACCGTAGTAAGTCGGTTGAACTGTTGGCTAAGGTTTTTGATCACTCTACCCATCAGTACTTGAAAGGGTTTCAAATGCTTACCCTTGGCTGGACCGATAGTTTTACTTTTATTCCCGTTGATTTTGCTCTTCTAAGTTCACCGAAAAAGGAAAATCGCCTGCAAGAAATCAATACCAATATTGATAAACGAACATCTGGCTATAAGCGTCGCCAGGAAGCTCTGAAATCAAAACCGGACGTGGCTTCAGCTTTACTTGATCACGCGCTTGAAAAAGGGATTGTAGCTGACTATGTTCTCATGGATTCCTGGTTTACACAAGCGCCTTTAATTGAGAAGATTACGAACAAAGGGTTATTTGTCATTGGCATGGTGAAGCAATTAAAGCAGCGATACGTTTACAATGGTGAACGTTTCACACTGAATCAACTTTACAAATTGGCAAAACCTCACATGGGTAAAAAAGACATTCTCGGATCCGTTTATGCTACTTTAGACAATGGAATTCCAGTAAAAATTCTATTTGTACGAAACCGTAATAAACGGAGCGAATGGCTTGCCATTCTCAGCACAGATACAACATTAGAAAATGAAGAGATCATTCGTATTTACGGCATGCGTTGGGACATTGAAGTCTTCTTCAAATGCAATAAATCCCTTTTAAATTTAGAGAAAGAATTCCAGGGACGTTCCTACGACATGTTAATTAGCCATACAACCATTGTTTTTACACGATATATTCTCATTGCTTGGCAAATGCGAAAAGAGGAGGATCCTAAGACGATTGGCAACCTTTTTTACATCCTTTGCGAAGATGTAAAAGACATAGATTTTATTACTGCCCTTCAATCACTTATTGACCTTTTCCAAACTTTGGCGGAAGCCGAGGTTTCTTTGAACATGGACATCTTTAAAAATCAAATGAATAAATGGTTGGCCACTATACCTAATTATATCAAGCAATGCTTAAATATTTCTGTGTGCGAAAGTTGAGTTAGGAATAAAAAACGAAAGAGGTCTTTTTGTATCTGACGGATAAAGGATGGCAGCTTCAAATTCATAACCTCTTTCAATTTGTTTCCAGTTTTCTCTATTTAAAAAACCAGTCAATTTATTTACCTCCAAATAAATCCCTATAAGTTATTTTTGAAATTCCTCTTGTGTTTTTACTTACTTCATTTGCTTCTTTCCAATCTTTTTTAGATAAATTTAAAAATTTATTTTTTGTGATAATAGGCTTTTTAAGTTTATTCTTATTAGTAGCTGCTAACATTTTTTTATCATCCTCTCGACACATATACTACACCTCCTCAGATGCAGTATATGCAAGTTTTAGCTAAATTATATCATATCTACATATTGAAATGATATTATTTTTATTCATGTATATATTAAAACTAGGTAGACGTTGCGGAAAGAGTGGCAAAACACTTAACTAGAGCTGATCAGACCATAGCAGATCTAGCTAAAAATAAACTCTACTAATTTCTTCATTTTCACCAAAAAATCTAACCCAATCACACAATATTATGTACATCCAATCACTCTACCATTCATGTTTGTTAACAATAACTCATCCATCCAAACCATATCATCATTTACATTATATTATAGTATGCTTTCATAAACTCTAGTACTTCATTGATTGAATTTACATCTATTGAAACATCTGTTGAGTGTCGTTAAATAGACATTAAATAAATTTTTCAAAATATCACTAAAACCTTTTAATTTTACTAATTTCTTAAAAATAGTACCGAAAAGTACGTTATTATTAATAACCCGTGGTGCTAGATAAAATCAGACAAGCATAAAAATAGCCCTTGCATGAGGATCTCCTTAAAATGAAAGTGCGACCAAACATTTAAAAGGAGAATTCACATGCAAGAGCACTTTCATTTTACAACAGATCGAGCCAAACTTCAAAAACAATATGTATCGATTTTGTGTTTTGTATCAGCTCAACTATCGAGTATCCAGATTCATCTTCAACGTCGAAATCTTCATTTGTTGAAACAGAAGGACGAGGTCATCATCGCCGTCCATGTCCTTGGAAAGTTGTTAGGCTTCACTTCCGAACGGGCTTGGCACCGGTTTGTGATCGGGAATTTGTTTTCCAAGGACTTGTTCCCTGAACGTTCTCGATACAACCGTCGCTGCCGAGCGCTTGGCTTTGCGATCAAGTGGATGCGGCACCAGCTGGCCAAGCGTGGACAACACCATGCGTATGCGGTCGTGGACAGTTTGCCGATCGAGCTGTGTCATTCAGCTCGAATGTATCGCGCCAAACGGTTTCGTGGAATTGCGGATATTGGCTATTGTGCTTCCAAAAGGATCACTTTTCTATGGGTTGAAACTTCACCTGCAGGTCACCGACCAAGGGCTTCCGATGGGATATGTTGTCACCGAAGCGTCTTGTCACGACCGGGTGGCCGCTGAAACCGTCATGACGCAAATTCCACATCCATATAACCTAGGTGACAAAGGGTACATCAGCCAAAAACTGCAAAAGAAGCTGTACGAAGAGCATCGAGTCGCTTTTTGGACGCCCGTTCGAAAAAATCAGCGAATTCTCCAATCCGACGCATGGAAACAGTGGATGAAACGAAAACGCAAAGTGATTGAAACCGTGTTTTCGATTTTAGTCGATTCGTATCGGATCACCGAGATTCGAGCGAACTCGGTTTCTGGATTTGAAACGGCACTGGATGGTATTTTACTGGCTTACTCCCTTGTTGTTCTTGGGCTAGTTGAGCGTTAAGACTCAACTAGCACCACGGGTTTATTAATAATCTTTTACTAGAAAAAACTTATATTTTTTGTTCAAATTTCATACTCATGCAAAATCCCTATTATAAGGAAGATGGATGTATCGGCAAATTAGACGATTCTATCATTCTTCCGATTAAAAAAGCAATCAGCCAACAAACGGCTGATTGCTTCATGTTTCTCATTCTCGCAAAATATAATTTTAAAAATAAGATCTGGCTCCTAAATATCGATCGTTCCAATATTTTTGGTTTAAATTCGATATTTGCACGCCACTTGATCCGGCATGAATGAAATCCCCATTTCCTAGATAGATTCCCATGTGGGAAGGACCTTCTTTATATGTTGAAAAATATACAAAGTCTCCGACATCTGGTGAACTTACTGGTTTCATCATGTTCCAATAACCGGCTGTACTTAACCGAGAAACGGATGTCACTTTGTTTAATACATAGTAAACAAATCCGCTGCAGTCAAAACCAGATGGCGTATTTCCGCCCCATCTGTACGGAACTCCAACTAATTTTTTGGCTTCTCGAATCATTACTAAAACTTTGCCGTTTTGAGTAGATGAATCAGAATTCGTTTTTGTACCGGAATTCACTTGACGTGCACTATCGGCTGAAGAGCCTGACAGCTTCAATACTTGGCCGGGGTAAATAACGTCAGATGAAAGGTTATTCGCAGCTTTTAATTGATTGACGGTTAATTTAAATTTTACAGCAATTTTCCATAGAGAGTCGCCTTTTTGGACGGTATATGTATTTTGTGAACTTGCTTTATTTGAAGTTTGTGAGGTTTGTTTGGGCGCCTGCACCTGTTCTTTGGCGCTAACCTTTTCGCTAGATACAGCTTGGCTGGATCCAGATAGTTTTAACACTTGGCCAGGATAAATTAAATCGCTGGTTAATCCGTTCAGCCTTTTTAATTCGCTGACAGACGTTCCGTTGTTTTTGGCAATGCCCCATAACGTATCACCTTTTTTCACTGTGTATGTCGAACCAGTTTGTTTAGGAGCCGCCTCTGTTTGATTATTAGTAGTTACTTTCGCTTTCGGAGAAGACGATGCTTCTGAAGGAATATTTAAAACCTGACCTATGTATATTGTATCGCTTGTAAGTCTATTTGCTTCTTTTAACTTTACAACAGTAGTATTATATCTTTGCGAGATTCCCCAAAGAGTATCCCCGGCTTCTACTCGAATCGTTTCAGCGGAAGCGACTCCTGCGAAAACCGAAGATCCAAGAACCGCGGATGTCGTTAATCCCAACACTTTTTTCTTCATACAGCCTTTCCTCCTCATATGAGACATCCTATGTTCGTTTATCGTACAATAAAATTTCTTACTTATTATATCGACAACTTTCTTCATATTTTACTATATTATAAGATAAAATTCATCATTTTTTCAAAAAAGAGGATGATAGACCTGTATTGTAAATATTTTCAAAGCAGCCTATTCGATCGTTTATTTTTCATCATCAAATGGGTAAATCCAGAACGTTTCTTTATGAAAAAATTGTTGAAATTGAGGGAGGTCTTTTCCTCCTTCTTCTATTTTTTCTACGATGGAATACGTTTGCGATCGATGAGCCTTCAATGCCTGTATTTTTATATCTGCAACTTCAGATATATCGATTTCTACATCCGGCTCGCCTATATGTTCAAATCGATCGTTTGAAAAAGCTATGCAATAAACGGTTGGACGCTCCTCCCTTTTCAAGCATTTCACCGCACGAATAACCGCCTCGCCACAAGCGTTGTGATCTGGATGAACAGCATAACCAGGATAAAACGTGACAAGAAGGGTCGGTTTGACTTCCCGGATGATCTGTTCAAAGTGGTCTGCCAATTTTTCTTCATCTTCAAATTCCAATGTTTTATCCCGATAGCCGAGCATTCGTAAATCGTTTATATTTAAAATTTTTGCGACCTGCTCCAATTCTTTTTTTCGAATATCTTTTAATGTCTCCCTATTGGCGATTAAAGGCTTTCCCATGCTGCGGCCCATTTCGCCTAAAGTGCAGCAAGCATACGTGACAGGTACGTTTGCTTTCCGTTTTAAAGCGATCAGTCCTGCTGCTCCGAACGATTCATCGTCGGGATGAGGCAGGATCACTAATATCCTCTCTTCCATTTATTCCTCTCTCCTTTTTAAAAAAATGGAGTTTCACTAATTTGTAATGCAATGGCAAGCTTTCCATCTCGATCGTGGCCGGCCATGAGAAGGCGATTTTGTTCATCAACGGTATAATCGGTAAGACCTTCAGCATACACCCAGCCTTCCTCTGTTTTTAATCCGACACGGTATGGTCCTGTTCCTTTTATTTTACCTTGTGAAAATGTAATTTTTGCATTTCGGACAAACGCGACAATAGTCATGCTGTTTTGATTGTGGTGTGAAGTATAAGCACCGGTTGTCGTTTCAAGATGAATATACACCTCTTTATGTAAAAAAGAATCAATGATTTTTTGAACCCTTATCGGATCAATCGGTTTCAAAGCTTCCACCTTCTTTATTTTGTTAAGATTTTCTCATACATCTCCATATGCTTGCTGATTAATTCAAGCTTCTCTTCCGGTGAAATGTCGGCTGCTATAATGCGTTTCAGCGCATCTAGTAATTTTTTATCTGGACTTTTTCTTACTCTAGGGTGAGTCATTTCATCGAGGAGTTCTTTTTTAATCGCCTCTTCCAACGTTTTTTTCTCATCTGACCCTACTGAAAGAGTTCGGTTTGACCAAAGTTTTCTGTATGCATGAAGAAGTTCGTTATCATTCACATTTATTCACCTCGAGGAACCTGCTTGCATGAGGTTACTTTGAGATTCTAGTCTTCCATATCGTTTTGAAAGAAGGTTCACTCATTGTAAAAATGATGATGCCTGTCCAAATGCAAACAAAGGTGATCAATTCTACAACAGTAAACGGCTCGTGGTAAAGAAAAACGCCGAGAAAAAAAGTGATCGTTGGCGCAATATATTGCAAGACTCCGAGAAAATACATCGGAATTTTAGGCGTACCTTTCGCAAACAGCAATAAAGGGATCGCCGTAATGACGCCTGTTCCCATTAGAAGAAAGTTGGTCGATGCATCCCATTCAAAAAAAACACTGCTTCCTAACGATTCTAAGTATAGCACATAAATGATTCCAATTGGAAACACAACAAACGTTTCAAGCGCCAGACCAAAAGCAGAATCTAATTTTATCACTTTTTTAGCCAGTCCATAAAACCCGAATGTACTCGCAAGAATAAACGATGTCCACGGGACATGGCCATAATGGACAGTTGATATGAGCACTCCGAAAGCCGCAAACAAAAACGCGGTCTGCTGCCCTTTGTTTAGTTTTTCATGCAAAAAGATCATTCCTAATAGTACGCTCACCAATGGATTTATGTAATAACCAAGACTTGTCTCAAGTACACGGTCATGATTCACCGCCCAAATATAAACAAACCAATTGGCGCTGATCAAGAAGGATGAAAGAGCCAACGTTAACAAAATCTTGGGTGATTTAATGATTTTGGTGCACTCATATAAAAAATCAGCAAATCGTTTTTGGAACAAAAGCAACAGTAACACAAAAACAAAAGACCATATGATTCGATGAGCCAAAATTTCCTCAGATGACACATGATCTAATACTTTCCAATAAATAGGGAATATCCCCCATAAAATATAAGATAGACTAATATACATGATTCCTGATCTCATGCTAGATCATCTTCCTTCCCATATCACACATTATATTCTGTTTCGATCGCTTTTTCCAAGAAATTGTTTTGAACGATCTTTCCGCAGCAGTCATATATTACAATGTAACAATTAGGGTCGAAGAGGGATGTGTGAGCAATGAATCTTTGGAAAAACATGAATGCCAGACAGGTTGAACAATATATTCAGGAAGTAATGAAGCAAGCGTTTGGTTCACACTATACGGAGCAATTCCCATTCACCAGTCCTTTTCCTATTATGAATCATAAAGAAGCTCCTCCTTCACCTGAATTTTATGAGACAGATGAATTTATCTATATTAAACTTCCGATGAATGATGATTTAAAAAAAATGATAAAAATCCAACATAACCAACACCATTTGCATCTTATGAATTATCCGGAAAAAAATCAACAAAAAAAATTTGTATTTCCTGCACCTGTGAAAAGAAAAGGGACAAAAGCCGTTTTTTCTGACGGAATTCTTGAAATTAAATTCGTGAAATTAAAAGATCATCATTATACGGAAATTGATCTTTTCCCATCTGAGTAAAATGAGGCCGGTTTTGTTAACCAGCCTCCACTCATCCAATTTTCGTATGGATAAACTCCGCACTGCCAAAAGGGATCTTCAACATATTCCTGAAACTGAAGATGAAATGCAGACAAATCCGATTCCGCATTTTGCTTTAATCCCTTTTCTTAACACCATTCAAAAATATCGAAGCGAACGTTCGCCGCATTATATGAAAGCTCAACAAAAATGAAATGAAAATGGCAGAACGATAGGGAGGTCTATGATTATTAAATTTTTTAAAATGAAATGAAAAGTGGAGAAGGTAGGCAAGAATTTAAAAGCAAAATATTTGTCACTTGCCCTTTTTTATTTGCGATCTCTTTACATATATTTGGATGCCTTAGTTGTATTAGCAATCATTCCCTCTTGCTTCATCGTATAGAAAAAATCAGTTAAGTAAAGCTTTTGCAACAGGACTTTCCCTAAATAAAGTCCTTTCAATGTCAACAATATGCTTGAACAAATCTGAAAATAAAGAAGGCGGCCGAAAGACCAAGCCGCTGCTGTCAATTTTATTCCATCTTCGATTTCAATACTTCAATTGCTTTTTTCATTTGGGTATCATTTTTTTCAATTTTTTCTCTTACTAAATCCATCAGTTTGATTGTCGTATCTTGTGAGATTTTCCCCGTTTGTTTTAATTGATGGTCTCTTTGGAAAGCAACAACAGTATTTTTTAATGCTTTATCAAAATATCCGTCCACATCTGTTTTATAGCCTAAAGCTTGAAGCATTTTCTCAGCTGTTTTCACTTCTGTTGAAACGTCGCCTTCCTGCAACGTTTTTTCCGGATTTAAATATGGTAAATGAGCATATTCAGGCAAAGTCACTTTATATTGAGGTTCTATTCCTTTTTCGTGAATCCATTTGCCTGAAGGTGTCAGCCATTTGGCAATCGTATATTTCATCGACGAACCGTCTTCAAACGTTTTAGCGCTTTGAACGGTTCCTTTTCCGAACGTTTTTTCTCCTACAATCGGAATTCCCTCCGATTCGTTCAAAGCCGCGGCCATAATTTCGGCTGCGCTGGCTGTTCCATTATCTGTGATGACTACGACCGGAACATCAACGATGGGTTGATTTTCCGCTTTATAAATATCCTTTGATCCGTCTTTTGCTTCAACTTGCAAAATCTTTTTGCCTTTGTCTACAAACATATTTGACATCGTTATGGCTTGGTCCATCAGTCCCCCAGGATTTTGTCTTAAATCGAGGACAATTCCTTTTACTTTTTTCTCCTTCAGCTCTGTCAATGCATCTGCCAATTCTTTTCCAGTGTTCTCGGAAAATTTTGTGATTTGTATTTTTCCAATTTTATTTTCTACTACTTCACTATAAACTGTTTCAATCGGAATCGTATCTCTTGTAATCGTAAAGGTCAGCGTGCCGACGCCATCCCGTTCAATTTCAAGGCTTACTTTCGTTCCTTTTTCGCCACGAATAAGAGATACCGCTTCATTCACAGACATTCCTTCAACACTTTTATTGTCAACTTTTAAAATTTTATCTCTCGGCTTCAACCCTGCTTTCTCGGCAGGCGAGCCTTTTATCGGTGAGACGATCATGATATAACCGTTCGTCTCTGTTACTTCTGCACCGATTCCTTCAAAGCTTGAAGATATATTTTCTTCAAATCCTTCTGATTCTTTCAAATCCATATATGACGTATACGGGTCGTCGAGAGATTCTACCATCCCTTTGACAGCACCTTCTACCAATTTTTCATCATCTATTTTTTTATAATATTCTTGCTTTAACGTATCATATGCTGAATAAAGCTTCTCAAAACTATCATTTTCTTTTTCAGATGCTGACGTAAAGTTGAGTAATGTGAGCGTAAAACCGCAAGTTATTATGACCGTCAGTACAATAGCGATGAAAAAATTTCGTTTTTTAATATACAACACAACTCCCCCTTTAATCCATCCATTTCATTATGTCCGACAATTACAATATCGTCAAACGATCTATGTGTTTCTGTCGGCAAAGAAATGGCAAGTCAAAACGTTAAATCAACGCTCTTTCATCCTTCATCTCTTGTTTATGAAAAAATCAATCCCGCTTCAGCGGGAGAGCTTCGGTTAAATTTTCTTTACTTTTTGGAAATATTCTTCAAGTGTTAAATTATTTTCATATATGACTTTTGCAGCTTTCTTTCCGACGTAGCGAATATGCCAAGGCTCATACTTATATTTAGTGATCGCTTCTTTCCCTTTCGGATAGCGGATAATATAGCCAAATTTATGGGCGTTTTGTTGAAGCCATTTTCCTTCCTTCGTTTCCCCAAATTTTTCAGTAATTTGAAAATCTACACTTTCACTCGTCACATCAATAGATAACCCTGTCTGATGCTCACTTTGACCAGGTTTTGCTACTGCTTGAACTGCTTTTTGCTCCCCTTTTTGTTTTTTTTCTGCTTCAAACAGCTCAACCTGCCGATCGTACGAACGAAAGCCTGAGGCTCCGAAAAGAATCACGCCGTCTTTTTTCGCAGCTAGAAAAAGCTGTTCAAGTGCCGCAGCTGCTTCCTTGCGCAAATAACGCTTCGGAACATCCGCGTCCCCGAATGAAAACTGTATGTTTGGCACTGTCAAATCATTTGGTTTATAGTCGACAGGAAGGAAAAAATCTTTATTGACAAGAACTAAAATATTGTCAGGATTTTGAATAACGGGTTGACCGTTAACCGTTTGTACGACATTAAAATATTGCTCCTCAAGCAAAAATTCCGGATCAATTTGTTCTGTTTGGACGGTTTTTTCCGTTGTTTGGACTAGTTCTTTGTTTTCTACTGTTTTTGCTTGCGGTTCATTCTCTTCAACATAGTCGCTTCCATGAAAAAAGGGAAGCTTATCAAATGGCATTGAGCATCCGGCAAGCATCAAAGCTGCAAGAATCGTGACTGCGATGATTTTATGCATAAAAATTCCCACCTTGTATAATCTCTCACTCCTATTTTAACACTTGTCCAAACAGAAGAAAAACGGTTCTTACATTATAACTTATCATAACGTTCAATAAAAGAAAGGAGCAGATGACGATCTTTCAAAAACTAAAACAAGAGAGTGGATGTAATAAATGGAGCTAAGCCGTTTCCTTCAATTTTTGTGAACATGTTTTAAAAAATAAAAAGCGGCATGACGCCGCACATGCCGTTTTATTCCTGTATAGCAGCTTCAAGAGCGATTTCAACCATTTCGTTAAAGGTCGATTCCCTTTCGGCAGCAGATGTTTCTTCCCCAGTCAGGACATGGTCGCTGACCGTTAAAACAGATAATGCTCTTCTGCCGAATTTCGCAGCAAGTGTATAAAGAGCAGCCGTTTCCATTTCAAGTGCCAAAATTCCGTATTCAGCCCATTTTTCGTGCTCCGCTTGATCATTATAGAATAAATCCGTCGTGAACACGCTTCCGACTTTGACGTCGATTCCTTTTGATACTGCAGCATCATAAGCTTTTTTCAACAAATCAAAATTAGCGGTAGGCGCATAATCAACAGAGCCAAACGTTATGCGGTTCATTTGGGAATTCGTTGATGCGCTCATAGCTAAAATGCAGTCTCTGATGTGGACGTCTTTTTGAATGGAACCGCAGGAGCCAACGCGAATAAGCGTTTGCACATCGTACTCTTGCATGAGTTCATGAATGTAAATCGAAATCGATGGAACCCCCATTCCTGTTCCTTGGACAGAGATGCGCTTTCCTTTGTAAGTTCCGGTAAAACCGTACATTCCTCGAACTTTGTTGTAGCATACAGCATTTTCTAAAAAAGTTTCCGCAATATATTTGGCCCGAAGGGGATCACCGGGAAGCAATATTTTGTCAGCAATCTCGTCTTTTTTCGCACCAATATGAATGCTCATGTTATCAAGCCCCTTCATTTAAAAATAATTGAAGTAATATTATCATAACATAGCAGATTTTTCATGAGAATCCGTGCAGCATATTTTGCATCCTCCAATCACCGGACGTGAATGCGGTGAATTTTTTCCCACCCACCGGTCACTAATTTATAATACTTTGTTCCATTTTTTCCTTCATCAATAAAAACAATGTCTCCTGTCCAAATATAACGTCCGTTATAATCCGGAGGGATCGCTTCCGAAATATTAAATTTCCGAAAAATTTTTTTGAGCACTTCCTGATGATTTTTTGCACGGACAGTTAAGCGGTATACGGGTCGATACCCTTTTTTCTCCCCGATGTTTGGTGTTTGAAAGATCGTCACATCATAATCGGTCGATGGATTAGACAATTTAAGAAGATTCAGTGCCAACCTTGTCCCCTCCAAATACAATTTTCCAAACTTATTTGCTGTCAATGGAGGGAATTCCTGCTGCGAATGTCAACTACTTTTGTCGAACCTTTTCTGATATTGTCAAGATAAACATAAGCCAGCACAATCCAACCGCAAATCCCGCCAAAACATCTGTTAAATAGTGAACTCCCAAATAAATTCTGCTTAATCCAATCAACAGACATAAAATACTGGAAACAGCAAAAACGACCCGCTTTCCTTTTTTTATGCGGGTGCTGATTAAATAAGCGATCAAACCGTAGACAGCTGTTGAATTCATCGTATGACCGCTTGGAAAACTGTAGCCGGAAATATCGGTCAGTCGATCAAAATCAGGGCGCTCTCTTTTCACCATTTCTTTTATCATTTCATTCATCCAACGAACTCCGTATAAATTTATGTAAAGAATAATGAACGTGATCCATTTTTTTCGAAATATATAATAAATACTTATGAAAATAGTGACAGGGAGAAGAATATGATATGAACCAATTTCTGTAAAAAAGAACATAACGGAAGTGAATGGATCATTTCGAACCCCTTCGATTGATTGAACAATTGTATCGTCAACATGGCGAACTGTCTCATTTTTAATCGCAAAGGAACTCGTTATCAAATAAAAAAGCAGGATGAAAAATATATATGTTTTATTCATCTAAGACAGCGAAGATATGCCACTTTTTAGCGAAAGTGGGAAAGGTAATCGCTTTTTCCTCCCTTCGTTTCGTTGTATTTCTTAGTATAGTAAAAAATAGGAAAAACGCAAATCGTTTAAAACGTCTTATTCTTTTTATCGCTGATATTCGAAACAATTTTTGCTGAAACCTATGATAGAATGATAGTTGGGGAGGTGGTGGAAAACAGTGGATAAAAAATACATCCATTCATACTATTAAATTTGTTGATCAATTCGATCGTGTTGAGGATGTTTGCTTATGACAATTACAGCGAACATAATATAGGTTATAGCATCACTTTTACAGTCTTATGTATATTTTTTGTTTTCTTAACTATTTATGGGTTCATGAACAATAGTAAAATTAACCGAGCAAAGCAATAAAAGAATGATGCTTCTTTTTGATGTTAAATAGTAGTGATGGCCGCCTTTTAATAAGGTGGAGGAGAATTTCCTTTGCGTGCTGCTGGTATTTTCTTATTCAAGTTAAGAAGTTTACTGTTGCCGCGCATTGATAAATCCGTTCATTCATCTTTTCAAGAGAGTGTGTGAACTGGATACATTTCCTTCCGTCTTTATATACATAGAGAGCTTTGATTTTTAAGTCCTTCATCGCCATAAATTTTTGATAGCTGGCTTCTATTTCTGAGCAGCAAAAGCAGAGGGGTGACGATATGTGCTGCCCAACACCCCTTCCATTTTCGCAGCCTTAATGCGCCCTCTTCCTCCCATTTTGGGTTGGTCCGATTTTATCGCGGCCACAATAAATTTAGCTAGTTAAAAATGCCGCGTAATTTGACTGCACAGCTACTTTGACAGCTTTTCTAAACGGAATAGTCTTCTCCGTTGTCGCTAATATGAGAGCTTTGTTATACACCTACTTACGCCATAACCGACTGATTCTATTCCCCGTCGGATTTTATGACAACAGCCTTTTAAATTGGACATGATTGAAAAATTTTCATACAAAAAAACTAGGCTCTCCTTGTTTATCAGCTATATTGGCGAATGATATTGATAAGCTTGCTATCAAGATTCGGCACGTCCTGCCTGCTTACACGAACTCGAACGTAGCTTTCATCCAAATCTAGCGCTTCGGCGAGAAACCCGGAAAGTCCTCTTGCTCTTCGATCAATTTCCATAATCATTTCAATATCGTGTTCGCCTATCGAATAGAAAACAATTTCAAGCTCCTTTAAACGGCCTCTAAAAGGACCGGAAGTCGGATAAAATTCAAACTCTTGAATGAACGGTAGCCTTTTTCTTAAACGATATGGCGCTGCTTCATTTTCAACTTGAAGGAGCTTAAATCCGATTCGGTTTATACTGTTTAATACTTCCTTCATTAAGCCGCCGGGAACAACGTCGATATAGTCCGTATCTTTCGGATCGATCGCTCCTTTAATATCCAATCCGGTATGAATCCATACTTTGGATGCTCCGATAGTAATTGGAGTATCAAGCGGAAGCTGAAATGAAAACGGAATTTCTTTCGTTTCATTCGGCAGTATGACGAAAGGTTTATTGATTTGTATTTTAGCGATTTCTGCTTGCCTCTTCTCTCTACGATCATCTACTTCTTTTATATAATGCGTAAGAACGGACAAGTAAATTTCGTCAATTTTTTGTTCAACGTTTCCTCCATTAATGACAACAATGCCTTTCACCTCTTCGCCAGGATAGAACGTTGAGGAGGTAAGCTTCGTATCTACTTTTGCCGCTCCAATCCCAATGCCCGCGAAAATTTTATTAAATAGAGACATTTATTCTCCCCCTATTTCGGAATTTTTCTGAATATCCTCTAGAATCTCCTCTGCTGATCTATATGAACCATCCATTCCAAACAGCTTTTTTATAATATTCTTTGATTCTACGGAAATATCTAGCTCCTCTTCCCAACTTTTTTCTTTTTTTCCCTTTTGATCAAATGATGAATAAAGCAAAAACAATACGAAATGCCCCAGCGCATAAAAATCCGTCTGAAAGCTAATTTTACGCATCCTTTGCTTTTCCGGCTCCCATTTATGAAAACTCTCCTCTTCTTCATCTGTAATCAAACGGGACAAGCCAAAATCAATGATGGAAATACTGTCGTTGTAAAGAAGAATGTTCGGTATTCTTAAATCACGGTGGACAACGTTTTGATCATGTATATACTGGACAACTTCGAGAATTTTTGTTAAATAATGAAAAGCATCTTTTTCGGAATATTTTTTTCCAAATTGAAAGATTAATTGCTCAAATGTTAGCCCTTCTTTGTATTCCATGACAAGATATTGATGGCTACCATCATTGATTTCAGCGTATAAAGCTGGAACGGCAGGATGACTTAATTTTTGCAATATTTCCCTTTCTTTTTGAAAAGGCCGTTCACCCGTTGTTTTTCTTCGCTTTCGGAGCTGCTTCAAAACGACTTTTTGATGTGTGGACAAATCTTCTGCAAGATACGTGATTCCGTAGCTCCCTACTCCTAAAAATTTTTGGACTACGTATCGTTCGATAACAGATCCTGGTTTATGTAGCCGCTCACCCCAAAGCGGAAACGGCTTCCAAAACTTTTTCCATACTTCCATCATCAGCTGCTATACGAACCGGAAAAGAATCCAAACCCAGAGCGATGTTTTCTTTTGTGAGCATTTTGCAAAATTAGATTTTTTGGATAAAAGTATAAAAAATAAAGCACTCGACAAATAGCTACCAGCATGTTATTTTACAAAATATTACAATAATCTTGTTTTCGGGCATACCTACAGAATTTTTCACATTGAATTTTTTTAAGCGGCTTTCTTCCCTTTATTTTCCTTTGCCATCGCTAGCGCTGAAACAAGTAATACAATAGCGTTCAGGTAAATATGGGTCTTTACTTTTTCAATTCCCCATACATGTAGGGAGTTCGCCGTAAGGTAGCTTTTCATTCTTGAATTACAGCGTTCTACACTTGTCCTCTCGTTGTAAAGCTCTTTCCAACGTTTTGTATCACGGTGCGGATTGGAATATCGGCGCACATCCTTTTTGATGTCGACTTTTACCACCATTCCATAGTTGGAAGATGAACAGGCTGCCATTCCTAATGGGCAATCCACTTTGCCGGTTGCGTGAGGACATCTGAACTTGAGCTGGTCCTTATCAGCTCCCCAATAAGTCATTTCATAACCCATGGAACAACGCG
This sequence comes from Aeribacillus sp. FSL W8-0870, assembly GCF_037963755.1. NCBI lineage: Bacteria > Bacillati > Bacillota > Bacilli > Caryophanales > Bacillaceae > Aeribacillus > Aeribacillus sp. FSL W8-0870. The sequence goes on along the minus strand of NZ_CP150165.1, from coordinate 1,843,897 downwards.
GAGTTCCATTGGAAGAAATCCCTTCAGGAGGCTCTTTTTCGTTGCGCAAATTGAGCGGGATAATGGCTTGCGCTCCAATGTTTTTGGCTGATTCATAGTTTTTTAGTTGGTCATATCCGCCATCCATGATCAGAAATTCAATTTTGGATTTGGTACGCTCTGCCACTTGCTCTATTAATTCTGGTGCGACTTCTCCATCGTTCACATGGGCAGGGGTTACTTTTATGGCTATTGGCAGTTCGCTTGCGGTATCGACTGAAAGATGCATCTTATAGCCAAACCAGGTAATTTTATTGCCGAAGGAATCATATTTTGCGCCCCAATTGGCATTACCCGTTTGTTCACTACGCTTTTTGGGCTGTTTCTTTTCATAGGCATCAATGGCGGCACTGTCGATGGCCTGGTGGCTGCCGTCAATTATTCCTTCCTCCTGAGCTAACTGTACCAAGTCAAGGAAGATCTTTTCAGCCAGCTTTTTTTTGGTAAGTGCCGCAAAAACCCGGCTGAGAGTGGAGATAGACGGTGCGGGGCGATCAATCGATAAACCGCATTGATAACGGAAACGAAGGTCTTTATCCAATCGATGATGAAGGGCGGTAAAGGTGTCGATGCCTTCGAGTGGGGCAGCGATGAGAGCCCTTAGAATCCCTTCTCTGGAATGACCGTCAGCCCCTCGGGGTGAAGAACTTCTCAACTGTTTAGCATAAGGGCGTAAATCAAGCGAGCTAAAAAAGATAGGTAATTTCTCTTTTGACTCTAATTTTTGCAGTTCTTCAAAGGAAAATAGGCTTTCTTGTAGAATATACAAAGTGACTTCCTCCTTTTGAATTTTTGTGGTTTCGTCACTTCAAAAATTCTACATTTTAGGGGTGAAGTCCTTTTTTATGTCTTTGAAATCCTTATGGCTCTTGGGTCAAAAAATATGCAAAATGCTCTTATAATAATGATGGCCGTAAGAAGTTGGATCATGTTTGTATTTTGACTTAGGATAATGCTTTTTGTGGTAGTGGCTGCTGCTGGAATAATGGTAAGGGCGATGGCCTAAAAACGATTTGATGAATTTTTTCAACATACACCTTTTCCCTCCTTCTTGTATTACTTGTTTTTACGAAAAAAATCTGTATTGGTTTCAGTTTAAAAAATTTTTTGAATAAAAAGATGGGAAGACCTGGTAATCTTCCATTCCTCTATTTCTATTACTTGTCATCCATTGCAGTTTTTTCATTAGAAAATTTTTCAAAAAAAGATCATGGTAAGCGGCTCATTTTTTTCAAATATTGAATGACAACGTCCATCATTTCCTTATATTTTTTATCCCCAAATAAATCGTAAAGACCTTTGTAATCATTATACAGATCAAGGAGGGAATCAATGATTTCCTGCTGCATAGGCTTTGTTTTCTTTTCGTTTTTTTGGCTGTTCATCGGAGCAGAAGCATTTTTCTGTGCGCCCATCCCAGCAATATGTTGGATAATATGAATATTTTGCAAATGTTGATCTGCTTCTTTTTTCGAAACGGCCAGCTTTAATTCATCCGCAGATGATTCCATCCATTCCCCGTCGCGCACCCGCACTAATTCATAAATCACTTCCTCCCACGCATCGTCTTTATATCTCCACAATTCCGTCCGGTACCCGACAATTTTGAAAATTTCATCACCATAGCCTTTCACATAAACAAGGTCGCCAATTCCAAACATCAGTTCCACTTCAACCGTTTCTGACTCAAACACAGTCCCATCATATTCTGATAAAAACTGTAATGAATGTTCAAAATATAAAATTTCACTGTAATTGATTTCATATAAAAACTCTTCGTCCATCGTATGGATGTTTGTAATCGTCCCCAAAGTACCGTACAAAGTAATAACGACTTGATCGCCAATATTGAACTTCGGTTTTTTTCTTTTCAGTATGAAGGCACCCCCTTTAATGCCATCACTCTTTCGATTATCACATTATATGCATCATCAACTTGTTTGAGTTGGGCGGACTATCTTGAAGGCTCAGTCAATGTTTTTGTTCAATCAATTGAACATATTTTTCCCAAGCTTCATCAAAAACAGACATGTTTTCCAAATATGATCCATTTAATTCCAAGTAAGTGCTGAGTTCATCATAATCAGTTGAATTTTTCGGAAAGCTGTGGTCAAGATAAGCATCGTTTGCAAACTTGCTGATTTTGTCCTTCGGTTTAGGATGTCTGAACGTCATCAAATAATGATAAAAAGAACTCATATTTCCACCTTCCTAAAAAATTTGCTTGTTTCATTATAACGTTTTGATAAATTTTCGAAAATAAAAAAACCGCCTTTTTATGGAGCGGTTTTAAAGAGAAAAAATGCTCTTTCTTCAGCTGCAGCTGGAAAAAGATTTTTTATTGTTTTATAGAATGGACCATATTTATTCTCCACTGAATAAAAAACAACGATCCATTATGCCAAGACACCGTTTCCTTATTGAACGGTTTCTGGAAGCGGATTTAAGTCAATCTCAAAGCCTAAATCTTTTAACATTTCGTGATCTTTTGACATTTCCTGTCCTTCAGTTGTTAAATAGTCTCCGATAAAAATAGAATTAGCCGCATATAACCCAAAAGGCTGTAGCGAGCGCAAGTTTACTTCCCTTCCTCCGGAAATGCGTATTTCTTTTGTCGGCAGCATGTAGCGGAATAAGGCAAGCACCTTTAAACAATATCGAGGATTAAGATTATTTTCTCCTTGCAACGGAGTTCCTTCAATAGGATGAAGAAAATTAACCGGAATAGAATCTGCGTCGATCTTCTTTAAAGCAGCAGCCATTTCAATAACATCTTGTTTCGATTCACCCATCCCGATAATCACACCGGAGCAAGGAGAAATCCCTGCACGTTTGACTTTGTCAACTGTGTTTACGCGATCTTCATATGTATGACTAGTGACTATATGTTCATGATATCTTTCTGATGTGTTCAAGTTATGATTGTATCGATTGACACCAGCTTCCTTCAATCGTTCCGCCTGTTCGTCTTTTAAAATTCCTAAACATGCGCAAACCGTCAAGTTGTATGTATCTTTTATTTCGCGTACAGATTCGCATATTTTTTCTACCTCATGGTTTGTAGGCCCTCTTCCGCTTGCAACGATGCAGAAAGTTCCAGCTTTCAACTCTTGTGCCCGTTTGGCCCCCTCTAAAATGGCTTCTTTTGAAAGCAGCGGGTATTTGTTGATTGGAGCCGTTGATACGGAAGATTGGGAACAGTAGGAACAGTTTTCAGGACAATATCCTGATTTTACATTCATGATCATATTTAACTTCACTTTATTCCCGTAAAATGCTTTTCGAATCTTGTAAGCACCATGCAGAAGAAGCAGCAATTCTTCATCAGGACAGTCCAAAATTGCAGCAGCTTCCTCATAAGTTATTTTATGTCCAAATAGTACGTTTTCGGCTAATTCAACCCAATCGATTCTCATTTCGTAATCCCCCTTTTCTGTAATACTTAAATGGTAAAAAAAGAAAGGATATATGTCAACTATTTTTTGAATTAAGTTTACATAAAATGCAGATAAAAATCCTGCCCGAACAGGCAGGATTTTTTTATTTTACATAAGCGCAGCCGACAATGATCAAAAGTATAAATAATACTACGATCAAAACGAATGAAGATCCGCAGCCATATCCGGCACCATGTACCGGATAACCGTATCCATGTCCACAATGGTGAAAATCGTGATGGTGAAAATGCATTTGCCCCACTCCTCATTTTTTAATCTAGGTTTCAGTTTACATTATGTTTTTTTGGACTTTCAGGTATGTGCACATGCCTATTTTTCCAAATTCTTTGGAACAAACGCCCTGCAGTTGGAAATTGGAAACACCAGTTGTGCAAGCGGGCAGATGATATCGTCCTATAAGAAACATGAGGAGGAACTTCATCTGCGACCGCATTGTGATTGTCTTAAAAAATCAATTTTACAAATTTTAGATTATTTGAGATTACTATAGACATGGCAGCGGTCAACGAAAGAAAAGGAGTGGGCAAATTCGTCTTTTTCCGACATAAGCTGCTACTATTAGTTCAGAGTCATCTGACCAGTTATGGTTGTACAAGTTTAAAAATATCTTTTTTTCCAAAAAATATAAGCTGTTAAGCTTGACATGAGCAATGAAATGGAAATGGGAATAAAAAACGCAAAATGATGATTTTGAAACGGTATCGGCACATTCATTCCATACAAGCTCGCTACTAATGTCGGAATAGAGATGACGATCGTAATTGCCGTCAAAAATTTCATGACAATATTGACATTGTTGGAAATGACTGATGCAAATGCGTCCATCATTCCGCTTAAAATACTTAAATATACCTCTGTCATTTCAATTGCTTGTTTGTTTTCGATAATGACATCTTGCAAAAGATCTTGATCTTCCTCATACATTTTCAAGTAATTTAATCGCAGCAGCCTTTCCATGACAATATTATTAGATTTCAGCGATGTCGTAAAATAAACTAAGCTTTTTTCCAGACTGAGCAATGAAAAAAATTCTTTATTTTTCATCGATTGATGAAGCTCTTTTTCTACTTCGCTCGTTTTGCGATTAATTTGTTTCAGATATCGCAAATAATATGTTGAAGTTAAATATAAAATTTGAAAAGCAAAACGCGTTTTCATAAACGTATAAAAACCTTTAACTTTGTTTCTGGCAAACTGTTCAAAGATTGGGTTTCCTTGCAAACATACTGTAATAAAACAACTGTCAGTAATGATCATTCCGATCGGGATCGTTTCATAAAACGTTTGCCCGATGTCATCTACCGTGATAACCGGAATGTCAACAATAATCAACACATTGTGGTCCTCTTTTTCAATCCGGGATCTTTCCTCATCATCCAGTGCATCTTTAAAAAAGTCTATTGGAATTTGCAGCCGTTCTGACACGAAATGAACTTCTTCCTCAGTCGGTGCCACCATGTTGATCCAACAACCGTTTTGAATATCTTCAATTTCCTTCAATTGGCCGTTCGCGCTTGACATATAAATGTTCAGCATGCTTTAACCTCCTTTGCTAGAGGCAGTCTGCACGCGCAAGAGTGTCATCGCTTACGAACAGCGCCTCTTTCCGCATACATACTGCCTTACCTATCTCGGGTCCGTCCGGATCTAAAAAAGAACCGCTATTCATAAACGATTTTCACCCTCCTTCATCCATAAAAATTCAACCTAATATATGATACTAATTTTGTTTTACGATGTATATAGGTTTTAACGGAATTTTACATAAATTTGAACATTTAATAAAAAAAGGGCACATGTTTTTGTGCCCATTCGTTTACATATAATCTTTACTCTGTTTGATCGTCTTCAAACAGTTTTTTATATTCACCATAGCCTTCTTGTTCGAGCTGATCTTTCGGGATAAAGCGAAGCGCAGCCGAGTTAATGCAGTAGCGAAGGCCTGTCGGTTCTGGACCGTCAGGGAAAACATGTCCAAGGTGCGAATCCGCCGTTTTGCTTCTAACCTCTGTTCGGATCATGCCGTAAGATGTATCTAATTTTTCGACGATCTCATGCTGATGAAGCGGTTTTGTAAAACTTGGCCATCCGCAGCCTGAATCAAATTTATCGAGCGAGCTGAAAAGCGGTTTTCCCGAGACGATGTCGACATAAATCCCTTCTTCTTTATGATCCCAATATTCATTTTGAAATGGAGGCTCCGTCCCGTTGTTTTGCGTCACCTCATATTGCATCGGAGTCAATCGTTTCTTCAGCTCTTCTTTATCCCAGTCGCTCCAATGCTTGCGTATAAATTCATCCCGTCCAGACGCTTGACGATACCGTTTGTAGTGAAAAGGATTTTTTTTGTAGTAATCTTGATGATAGTCTTCGGCTGGGTAAAAAGGTTTTGCCGGCAATATTTCGGTCGCAATCGGTTTTTCAAAACGTCCGCTTTTTTCTAAAAGCTCTTTCGATTGTTCCGCGAGCTCGCGCTGTTCCTCCGAATGATAAAAAATAGCCGTTTTGTAAGATTCTCCCCTGTCATAAAATTGTCCGCCCGGATCAGTCGGATCAATTTGCTGCCAAAATATATCCAGAAGCTTTTTATATGGAAACACGTTCGGATCAAAGGTAATTTGCACGGCTTCCACATGACCCGTCGTGTGCGAGCACACTTCTTCATATGTCGGATTTTCCTTATGTCCTCCCGTATATCCGGAAACAACCTTAATAATTCCCGGAAGCTCGTCAAAAGGCTGGACCATGCACCAGAAGCAGCCACCCGCAAAAGTAGCCAATTCATATTTTTCATTGCTCATCATTTTTCCCTCCCTTTAGCTAATTTTCCTGCCTGCTCATTCTCATCGCAAAAGTAAAGATCAACTTGTTCTTCCTACAATACATTATAAAACGATTAAAAAGAACAAAACAATTGATTTGCAACTCAAGCATAGCGAAGTGCAAAAACTAGTATATTCGTTCCATTAAGAATTTTTCCTTTTTTGCTCCATGTTATCACGAAATGGCCATAACGCTGCCATCATGAAGGCTAAAAGCAAAACGATGGAAGCTAAAACGTATGGAAAATCGACGTCGATATCAAACAAAATTCCTGCAATCGCAGGACCGACAATGTTTCCTAAACTTGTATAAGTAGAGTTCATGCCGGCAATAAACCCTTGTTCATCTCCTGCCATATTGGATAATAGAGTGGTGACAGCTGGTCGAAGAAGATCGCATGCTAAAAATACAGCAAACGTTACAGCCATAATGAAAAAGTAGCCGTCAACTAAGGTTGACAGAAAAATAAAGACGGAAGCGCCTAATAAACAAATTTCAATCAACCTTTTCTCGCCAAGATACTTCACTAGCTTGTCAAAGAAAACGATTTGGGCGATGAGTCCAAAAATCGTTCCTGTTGTTATGACGATGGAAATATCTTTCGGCGAAAAACCGAATTTTTTATCGACAAACAAACCGAACATCGTTTCATATGCGGAAAGACCAAATACTAAAACAAACACGATCAATAGCGGTACAACATACGGAGGTTTGATCGATTTGCTTAATTCGCTGAAAAATTGAAGACGAGTTTGTTTTTCATCTAATTGTTGAATGTTATCATTTGGAAGCGGTTCTTTTAAAAGGAGAATGGAAAAAACGGCTGCGACAAGCGCAATAAATGCCGCAAGAAAAAACGGCACCCGAATGCCGAATTCTGCTGCAAATCCTCCGATGCCGGGCCCGATAATAAAACCTGCGTTAATGCTGGCAGACAAATATCCAAGCGCTTTCGGCCTGTCCTCTAAAGTGGTGATATCTGTAATAAACGCAGTAACAGCGGGCATAATACATGCCTCGCTGATTCCGCCAATTATTCTTGAAATCAAAAGCAAGAAGAACGCAGAACCTATTGCAAATAAAAATTCGGATACAGCAAACAAAACTAAACCGATGACAATCATAATCTTTCTGCCAAAACGGTCAGTAAAAATCCCCGTGACCGGCGAGGAAAACAACTGGGCAGTTGAAAATGCTGCTATGAGATATCCCATATAAACGCCCGATAAATTTAGTTCATTCATATAAGCAGGCAAAACCGGAACAACGAGTCCGATTCCTAAAAAAGCGATAAAAACATTGCAAAGCAGCAATATGAGGGAGATATTTTGTTTATTTGAACGTAACATGATAACTTCACCTGCATATCTTTGACTTTAAATTTTTATGTATCAAGAATCAACTACGATGTAAAATTTTTACTTTTACAGGAAAGAAAGAAGGCGATCCATCAAAGGACGTTTTTCATCCTTCTGGATCCCCCTTCTATCTCGCTTTTCTTTAACTTTTATGCTCGCGCAAATGAAGTACATATACAGCAATGCTTAAAAACAAGGCGCAGTAACCGACATTTATGTAAACTTTGTCTAAATTGTAATCTAAGTTTCCAGCAAGGTATTGTTTATATGCCATACCGCCAAAATAAACAGCAAGGAGGAACATGACGATGCTAGCAATTAAATATATTTTTTTCAAATACATCACCCCTACACCAAATTCCCTTGCTTTTCTTTTTCTATAAAAATGTTTCATCTCTAACAATTTATTTTCTCTTATCTTCACCTCTCCGTCAAGAATTCGCCAGAAAGAATTTTCGCCATTATGTTTCATATTCCGCTATAATATTTTAGGAAAGGAGATCTGAAATATGGCATTACCTGATGATTTTTGCCGGAAAATGAAACAATTGTTAAAAAATGAAGCAGATGATTTTTTTTCTGCTTTGCGAGATGAACCGATCAAGGGACTGCGCTTCAATCGTCTAAAAATAGAAAAAGAAACGTTCATTCGGAAAATATCTTTTTCTCTTTCTTCAGTTCCCTTTTGTGAAGACGGATTTTATTACGATGAAAAACAAGACGAGCCCGGAAAACACCCTTTTCATGCAGCTGGGCTCTATTATATACAAGAACCGAGTGCTATGGTTCCTGCTGAAGTGCTTCAGGCAAAACCCGGAGAAAAAATATTAGATTTGTGCGCTGCGCCAGGAGGAAAATCGACGCAAATTGCCGCGGCGATGGAAAATGGAGGAATTCTTATCTCAAATGAAATTCATTTCAAACGAGCGAAAGCACTATCGGAAAATATTGAACGTTTCGGAATTCAAAACGCTATTGTGATAAATGAACGGCCCGAAAAACTGGTTCAACACTTTCCGAATTATTTCGACAAAATTTTAGTTGATGCCCCGTGCTCTGGAGAGGGAATGTTTCGAAAAGATGATAACGCCATCGAATTTTGGAGCGAGGATCTTGTTGAAAAATGCTCGTACACGCAAAAAAAGCTGTTATCTTTAGCGTTTCAAATGTTAAAACCCGGCGGAACTCTCGTCTATTCCACCTGCACGTTTTCTCCTGAAGAAAATGAACAGGTTATTGAGGCATTTGTAAGCATGCATCCAGAAATGTCTCTTGTTGAAATTCCTAAACGTGAAGGTTTTGATCGAGGAAGAGTGGAATGGACAAAAACGAATTTTGAAGAAATTTCAAAATGCATCCGCCTTTGGCCGCATAAAATCAAAGGTGAAGGGCATTTCGTTGCGAAATTAATCAAAAATGGCGAAAACAATACGAGAAGCAGCGTTTCATATTTAAAATCAAATGTCAAAAAACAGCAATTAGCTGAGTTTCAGCAATTCGAACATTCTTTTTTAAAGAAAAGAATAACCGGGGCATTTTTCTTAAAAAAACAACAGCTGTATGTATTACCTGAAAAATGCCCAGATATTACTTCGTTGAACGTTTTGCGGGCGGGTCTCCATCTTGGAGAAATCAAAAAGAAACGATTTGAACCGAATCATCATCTTGCCCTGTCACTCACACCAAATGATGTGAAATACAGTTATTCCTTCTCAACGAACGAAAAAGATTGGCAAGCTTATTTAACGGGAGAAACGATTTCATCTCCATTGGGTGTAGACAGGGGATGGATATTAATGACAATAGACGGCGAATCGATCGGTTGGGGAAAAGAAACGAAAGGAACCATTAAAAACTTTTATCCAAAAGGTCTTCGTGTTCAATTTTGACAAAACAAAAGCGGGTTTTGATACCCGCTTATTTATTTGAGAGGGAGCGGAACATACAAATTTGCTGAAATTACACCTTCCTCCAAATCAATTTTTTCAGCTTGAATTTTAGACCCGTTTTCCAATGACAGCTGATCAAGAAAGACTACAATCTGGCGATTTTTTGCATCAATCTGCACTTCTTTTGGAAAGTGGTATTGGGAATCAATATATTTCAACACATAAGAAACCGGAACGGAAAGTCTCCCAACCGATAAGCTTTTCACCTTTAAAATGACGTTTCCCTGCTGTACACTCGGTTCAAAAGACATGACCATGTCCAAATCCCGGCCGAAAGCGAGAAGGCTGCCGTACAGTTTAATATCATCCGTAATTTCAACCCAGTATGTGAGAGGCTGATGAACGGCTTCCTTTTTTAAATAATCATTGATGACCTTAGTTACTGTCTGTTTATCTGTTTCCACTTTAAAGACAGCAAAATCTTTACTACCTTCCGCTTCCTTTTTCAGAGGCGGCTTTTCCCCAGGCATAAGCAGAAGACCAGAGGAGATGAGAATAATCAAAAAATTGGAAAACAACAAGATAAAAAATGCAAGCTTCCATTTATTCATTTACTTCAATCCTTTTTTGTTCCATTTTCCAATGTTTCCATAACCCTTGCCGCAATCAATACATATCCGTTCTCGTTCGGATGGAATTCATCTGTATATAAGAGGTTTTTGTCCTCTCCTTCTTGAAAAATATCCTGAATTGAAACGAATACCGCACGTCCATCTCCGAGCAAAATTTGTTTCGTCCGCTCGTTCCATTCCGAAATAATCATATCAATTTCCGGAAATTCTGCCAATTTCCACGCAAACGGATTATAAAGCCCAATAAACGCAATCACTGCCTGTTCATTTGTCGACCGGATCTTGTTCATAATGTCTCTTAAACGTTGTTCATAAAGAAGGCGTTCTTCTTGAAAAAGTTCAACTGTTAATTCAAAAATATTTTCCCGCACGACTTTCATTAAATCATTTGCACCAATCGTCATGAAAATGAGATCGGCATCTTTCAATTCCTTTTTTACTTGATCTTCATCAAGCTTTTTTAACAAATTTTCCGTTGAATGCCCCATCGCTGCAAAATTGACTGTTGAAATAGATGAAATGTCTTCCTTTTTTTCTAATTCATTTGAAACGAGACCAACATAGCCTTCTTTTGTTCGGTCGCCCACTCCTTTTGTCAGGGAGTCGCCAAGTGCAACAATTTTGATATCTCCTTGCAATTGAAAAGTGCTGGACCTACTTTCATTCCCCGCGACAGCGATTTCAGTTTCAATCGGTTTGCTCTCTTCCTCTTCCGCCTTCGCTTGATTTGAAGGAGAAGCAGTGGATTTTTGGACACATCCGGTTAATAAGAAAAAAGTCATAATAAGAAGAGAAAATTTTTTCGACAGCATTCCTATCACCTTGTGACGATCTCTTTCTTTTTATTATATCATACGAAAAAAAGTTTAAAATTGACCCAAAGGCATCATGTACAGAGGGTCCTTTCCCCTTGCTGTCAGACGCTTTAGGCCAACTTTAAACTTTATTGAACAGCTTTTATATCGTTGATGATTTCGTCATACGGCGTATTTTCAACACCGTTGTAGCTTTTTAAAACAACTCCGTTTTGATCCACTAAATAAAAGCTCGTTCCATGAATGACCTGATCATCGCTTTCCGGTTTTTGAACGATCGTTTTAAAACTGTTTTTTGCAAAGTTTTCAATTGTCTCTTGGCTGTATCCGGTTAAAAAATGCCAGTTGTCAAGAGAATCGGAAAATTGATTTGCAAATTGTTTCAGTTTCTCTGGTGTATCTACTTCCGGATCAACGCTGAATGATACAAACTCGACTTCAACACCTTCTTTTTCCGCTTTTTCCTGCAATTGAGCCATATGGGCTGTCATCGGCGGACAAACGGTTTCACAGCTTGTAAAAACAAAATCAGCTACCCAAACCTTCCCTTTTAAATCTGCTAAAGCAAAGGGCTGTCCGTTTTGATCCGTAAATTCAAAATTTTCCACTTTATAATTCAACGGATCTTTTATTTTATTTCCGCTGCAAGCCATTAAAAAGATCAATAACAGAAAACAGGAAATGAACATTTTCTTCTTCATCGATCATTCACCTTTCACCTATTCTCATCGAAAGTGTATCAAATTTTCATTCAAGTGAAAACAAATTCCAAAATGATTCATAAAAGATTCAAAAAACTAGCTTTTACTTATGGCTTCACATAGTAAGAAACTCCTAAAGCTCCTTTGCCGGTATGAATGGAAATGATTGGTGTCGTTGTGCAAATATCAATTTTATCGGCGGTTGTGATCTTCAACAATTCCTCTTTTAAGCGCAGCGCCAAATCTAATGCATTGGCATGCGCCACCCCAATCCTCAGCAAATCGCGATCTTTTATATCTTGAATCAATTGCTTCATAAAAAATTTAACAACTTGCGAATGACTTCTAACTTTTGTGATTGGCGTAAAGATCCCGTCTTGTAAAGAAGCGATCGGTTTAATATTCAATAACGATCCTAATAGAGCCTTTCCCTTTCCAATCCGTCCCCCTTTTTCCAAATGCTCGAGAGTGTCTACTGATACATAAAGAAAAGTGTTTTTTCGTACTTGTTCTATATGAGAGATTATTTTGTCTAACATTGCTCCCTTTTTTGCCATTTTTGCCGCTTCAATCACTTGAAAACCTAAAGCGCTAGATATATAGTTGGAATCTATGACCGTAACTTCTCCCTCGGTCAGGCTTGCCCCCTGCTGTGCGGCGCGCACTGTTCCGCTCAGTTTACCGGACATATGAATGGATAGCACTTGAAAACCTTCTGCATGAAGGCGATCATACACTTCCTTAAAATGGATCGGAGAAGGCTGAGAACTTTTCGGTATTTCTGCTGATTCCATCATTTTTTCAATAAATTCCGCTGGTTCAAAATCAATGCCGTCCGTATAAGATACACCATTCAATGTATAGGTTAACGGAACAACTTCAATATTGTATTCCTCCAAAATATTTTTATCTAAATCTGCTGTTGAATCGGTAACGATCCTTACCTTTTGTGTCAATATATTCACTTCCTATCAAACAATAATATTTCAACCTTATCACGTTTCTGATCAAAAGAAAAGAAACAGTCTCTAATCTTTACCCGTCCTAACATATTTTGAAACTTAAAAATTCAAAAACGGTCAATTTCGCAGATCTCTCCTTCTTCTCCAAAACGCTTAAAAAAATAAAAAGCCCTTGCCGATAATCAAATATCTGCAAGGGATATTTCTTTAAGCGTTATGTTTTAATCGGTTGTCTTGAAAAATTGATTCATAATCTTTCCACTTTAAAGCATGCTTCAAATAGCTTCGAAAATTATAAAGGCTTTTTGGCTTTGATTCTTTGCAAATGTTCGCTATAAAAAGCTGCAAATGAATATTTAACATGAAACGGTAAGAGTTATCCTCCTCCAATACTGGGATTTCAACAATCTTCACCTTCTGTCCATTTTCAAGTTTGAACTCTAGGCTTTTAAATAGCAAAGTATCAATCCTCTTTTTACCCGTTTCTTCTATTATACAACAAAATAGGAGCGAATTTTGCAAAAATTTGTCATATACAAAAATATTTTAAATTAACAAATTGAATAAGTTGCTGTCCTTGTTAACCTCTGTAAAAGGAAAACCTTTCTTTTTCATTCTTTCGACTAATCCGCGGTAATCTTCCCGATGCTTGACTTCGATGCCGACAAGCGCAGGACCGCTGTCTTTATTATTTTTCTTCGTATATTCAAAGCGAGTGATATCATCCGTCGGACCTAATACCTCATCTAAAAATTCACGTAAAGCACCCGCACGCTGCGGAAAATTAACGATAAAATAATGCTGCAAGCCTTCATAAATTAAGGATCTCTCCTTAATTTCCTGCATGCGCTCAATATCGTTATTGCCTCCGCTAAGAATGCAAACGACATTTTTTCCTTTTATTTGATCTTTGTAAAAATCAAGCGCTGCGATTGGAAGCGCACCTGCTGGTTCTGCTACAATTGCATTTTCATTATATAAGTTCAAGATCGTTGTACAAATTTTTCCTTCCGGCACAAGTAAAAGATCGTCCAAAATTGTCCGGCAAATGGAAAATGTCTGATTTCCTACCCGCTGGACCGCCGCTCCATCCACAAATTTTTCAATTTCATCCAGTTCGACTACTTCGCCTTTTTCGAGTGATTTCGCCATAGCTGGTGCTCCGGAAGGTTCCGTGCCGATTAATTTTGTTTCCGGCGATACGCTTTGAAAGTATGTGCCGATGCCAGACATTAACCCTCCGCCGCCGATAGCAGCAAACAAAAAATCAATTGGCTCATCGCTGTCATTTAAAATTTCAACAGCAATGGTGCCTTGGCCCGCAATGACATCTTTATCGTCAAACGGATGGATGAACGTACGGTTTTCTTTTTCGGCGCATTCAAGCGCTTTTTTATACGCATCATCAAATGTATCGCCTGTCAACACAATTTCAATGTACTCTCTTCCGTGCAATTCCACCTGAGATATTTTTTGTTTAGGAGTTGTGGAAGGCATAAAAATTTTTCCATGCACTTTTAACGCTCTGCACGAAAATGCGACTCCTTGCGCATGATTTCCAGCACTTGCACAGACAACTCCATTTTTCGTTTCCTCAGGAGTCAAATGTTTCATTTTGTTGTAAGCTCCTCTTATTTTAAAAGAGCGTACAACTTGCAAATCTTCCCTTTTCAAGTATACCCGGCAACCATATTTTTCAGATAATCTTTGGTTAAATTCCAATGGAGTATGTGTCACAACATCCTTTAATGATTGATGCGCTTTTAATATATCTTCTACTTGGACGAATGCTTCAACTTTTGTCAAATTCGTCATCGTACATCCCTGCCCTTAAACAATTTCTTAATTTTTAAATTATAACACGATTCAAATAAAAATAAAATTACATCTATTGTTTTTATTTAGAATTCTGCTTTTTTGACCGATTGAATCCAATTTTACATGTGAAATTATATGATTCTTATATGTATTACTTGCAAGATATGGCACAACTAAAAAAGACGCTGCAGCGCCTTTTTTAATGTCCTATAGAAGCCTGCGAAAGAAGCAATGCTTCCTTGACTTCAAATTGACTCAGACCGTTCTTATTTATTTCGCTCGTACACAAGGAAGCGGTGCGGATAAACATTTTTTTCATCAACTACTCCATCTTTTTGGGAAATAAGCTTCCATTCAGAAAAATCAATTTTTGGAAAATATGTGTCGCCTTCAAACTCCTCCTCAATTTCTGTTACATAGAGCCGATCGGCAAACGGAAGCAGCGCTTCAAAAATCTTCGCTCCGCCAATTACAAACATTTCTTCTTCCTTATTGTTTTGGGCAAATTGCAAAAATTCATTTATCGAATGAAAAACGAGACAGCCTTCGCAAGAAAACTTTTCATTCTTTGTTAACACAATCGTTTCTCTTCCGGGAAGGGGCCGTCCAATCGATTCAAAGGTTTTACGGCCCATGACGATCTTTTTGTTCATCGTTGTTTCTTTAAAATATTTTAAATCATTCGGAAGATGCCAAGGAAGCTTATTGTCCTTTCCGATCAGCCGGTTTTCATCCATCGCAAACAAAAAGGAAATCATACACTCACCTCACCTTTAATGTGAGGATGAGGATCATACCCTTCCAGCGTGAAATCTTCATAAGTAAAATCAAAAATGGATTTTACCTCTTTATTCAATTTCATTGTCGGAAGAGGCCGCGGCTCCCTCGTCAGCTGCAATTTTACTTGCTCAATATGGTTGTTATAAATATGAACATCGCCGAATGTATGGATAAACTCCCCGAGCTCCAAGTCGCAAACTTGAGCAATCATCATCGTTAAAAGCGCATAGGAAGCAATATTGAACGGCACACCTAAAAAAAGGTCTGCGGATCGTTGATAAAGCTGACACGAAAGCTTTCCTTCCGCAACATAAAATTGGAAAAACGCATGGCACGGCGGTAGAGCCATTTTATCTAAATCAGCGACGTTCCAAGCACTTACAATCAATCGCCGTGAATGTGGATTCGTTTTAATTTGTTCAATTACATTTGAGATTTGATCGATGGTATTTCCGTCTGCACCTGTCCACGAACGCCATTGGTAGCCGTAAATGGGGCCCAAGTCGCCGTTCTCATCTGCCCATTCGTTCCAAATTCGGACGCCGTGTTCTTGTAAATATTTTACGTTTGTATCACCTTTTAAAAACCATAACAGCTCATAAATGACCGATTTTAGATGAATTTTTTTCGTCGTAACAAGAGGAAACCCTTTAGCCAAATCAAAACGCATTTGATATCCAAATGTGCTGATGGTTCCTGTCCCCGTCCGATCCTGTTTTTTAACCCCGTGCTCAAGCACATGTCTGCATAAATTTAAGTATTGTTCCATTGATGACACATCCTTTAGTTGAAATGTTACTTTAGTTTAACAATCGGCTCGTTCTCCCATTGCTATTAAACCGTTTGTCAAACGAAAAAATTTTTTCAAAATCCGGATCGAAAAAGCCGTCTCATGCAGCTTATTTTTGCAATCTCCATCTTTAAAAATGGAAAAATTGGCGAATCGCCAATTATTTCCCGCTGCACACTTTCTGAAATTATTTTATCTCTTCCAGCTTATCATTTACATCTTCGTTATTATGAGCAATGCGGCTAGCTGCACTTGCAGCAATGGCTGCCACGATATCGTCTAAAAATGTATTGACTTTCCCGTCATGGCTATTGTTCAGCTCTTTGATGATTCCAAATTTTTCTTTGTCTAAATAGCCATAATTCGTAAATCCAATTGACCCATAAACATTTACAATCGATAACGATAAAATTTCATCAATTCCATATAGCGGTTCATCTGATTCGATAATTTGCTGAAGCGGTTCAGGAAGCAATTTTTGTTCCGCAAGCTTGTCTAAAGCAATTCCTGTCAAGACAGCATGAATGATTTCTCGTTTTCTTAAAATCTTTTCAACATGGTATGTGCATTCTTCAAGAGACAGATCGGGAATGTATTTTTTTTGCAGCTCCAACACGATTTGTCCAATGTCTTTTAATGTTACTCCCCGATCTTCCAACAATTCAATCGCTTTTTTTTGGAGCTTTTCAAGTGAATACGCCATATTCAATCACTTCCTTTACTGCATCCAATTTGGAGGTGTGTTTGTGTCCCAATAAATTTTCCCCAATGCATAATGGGTTTGAAAGTGGTCATGGTATGTATGGTAATGAAAATCAAACCAATAGCCCTGTTTTGGCGGATGATCGACGCGAACATGAAATCGTATCAAGTCTTTTCCGCTCATACGATCATAAATGTGAAAAATTTTTTCTCCTTTTCCATTCGCAGGTTTTTGGGATATAGCCAAATCTGCAAATTTTTCCTTCTCCGTTGCCAAGAAGGTTTTGATCACTTCTTCCATTTGCGGCAAAACTAAGTTGCGAAACTCATCTTCTATCACACCGCTGATTTTTTTGCCGAATTTTTCAAATGATTGTTTTTCCGCTTCAAACAAAAATTGATCGACAATGTTTGGCTGTTCTATTGCTGACTGATCTTGTGAATCACGATGCAGTAATAGTTTTTTCTCTTCGGCCTCCGGTGCATAGTTTGCATCAGGAGCCTGTTTATTGACGGTTAAGGCGGACGGAGGCGCTACAAGCCCGAATGTTGCGAGTGTAAATAAAACGACAAGCGATTTTCGAATCCAATTTTTCAAGTTCCCAACATCCTTTCCGCCAAATGAACAAACGATACTATCATTCTATCATATTTTAATCAAAATAGATATTTGATAGAGTTTTTTGACTGAAAAGAAATGGGTTCAAAAAAACGAGAAAAAAGGGTAAAATAAAAATCAGAAGTTGGAGGCAGCAGATCGGAAGCCGACAATTTGGGAAACCGGCAGAAAATGACCGTTCAACTCATCCTGCAAAATTTTTTCTAGTTGATTGGAGGAAAGTACATATGTATGATGCAATGTTCATAATAGGTAGCTTTATTACACTTGCATATTTAATTGTAATGGAACTTACAGACTAAAAGCTCATGGAAGACCATGAGCTCTTTTACTTTTAAGAAGCTGAATATTATTAGCAATGCTTTTCAAATGCTTGAAGAAGATTTTCCATAACTCCTTCCAGCGTATTGCCTTCAATGTCATGTCTTGGGATAAAATGGACAACTTCTTTTCCTTTTAAAAGAGCCATTGACGGCGACGACGGTTCATAACCGATAAAATACTCCCTCATTTTTGCCGTCGCTTCCCGATCTTGACCCGCAAAAACTGTTACGAGATGGTCAGGAGTTTTTTCGCTTCTTACTAAAGCTTGTGTTGCCGCTGGTCTTGCAAGTCCCGCTGCGCAGCCGCAAACGGAATTCACAAAGACGAGCGTTGTCCCTTCCGCTGATTCCATAAATTGATCCACCTCTTCAGGTGTAACTAATTCGCGGAATCCGGCATTTGTCAACTCATCTCTCATCGGTTGAACGAGCTGACGCATATACTCTTCATAAGCCATTGACATTTTCAATCCCCCTAATTTTTACTATATTTAACATTATTCGTTTATGAAACAGAAATATGCTACTTTTGCCGGCTTTCGGTCATTTGCTTCCAAACGGATCCTTTTGCTTCTTCTCCTTTTTCGATCCTTTCTATTGCCATTTTTATTTGCATTTTCACTTCAAATTCTGGATCGTCTTCCGCTTCCTTCAGTTCCTTTAAAACAGATTCATCTCCTACTTCGTACAAAAACATGGCTGCTCGCCAACGAACAAGTTTACTTTTGTCCTTCAATGCTTTCGCCATTTCAGGAATAGCCGCTTTGTCCCCGATGTCGGATAGCGCATCACCTGCTGTTCTTCTAACAGTAACGCTTTTATCTTTTAACGCTTTATAGAGCAAAGGAAGGACAGCCGGATCTTCGAGCATTCCTAAATAGACCGTTGCAAGTCTTCGTATCGATGCTTTCTCATCATTCAACGCTTTTTCCAGCACATCTAAATCTTCAAGCGTTGGATCCATTTGCTCCAAATGGGCAAACCGCTTTTGCCAATCAGGATCATCAAGCATGTCAACCGTTACTTTGTAGCTGAATCGCTTAAACGTTTCCTTTTCATCCTTTTGATGAATGATTCTATTTTTTATGCGTTCCAGCCTGTCATCCGGATAGGCTGCTGATATTTCATCGACAACCTCCTGGCCGATTGCATCCAAATCTCCGTAGCGGACGCCATGCTCCTTCCATTCCCTTTCTAAAACAACGTTGTTCGCATGCTTTTGAACTTCCATGATCATGTTTCGGAAGCGTTCAGGCAGCCCGTAGCGGCGCTCCTCATGTCCGTCTGTCAGCTTTACTTGCATCGGCAGACCGTGAAACATTTGAATAAACACTTTTACTTCGCCATATCCTTCTTCAGGAGAATAGGCGTCCTGGCTGTTATCTTCAACCTGCTCGCCGAAAATGCTTCTTACTTCTGATAAAATATCCTGCCAATGATATTTGCTGTTTCGTTCAATGGCCATAAAATCTGCAACATGATAAACCCCTTTCACCCCTTCAATTGCTAAAATGGATTGGATTTCCTTTGGTGCTTCATGAGCATTTTCTTTTTTATAATTGTTCCTTTTACCTGCCGGAAGCTCTTGGTCGAGAATTACTTTCATCGTATTAGGGCTTGGGGTAGGTTCAATCGACTTAATGTTCACAAGATGTCACTCCCTACTTCCTCTTAGCTAGTTCCATTTTAACATGCCAGTCTGCAAAATTCTTTCCAAAAGCACTTGCAGTGAAATAATGGAGAATTTACAAAAGCTTTTCGATATAAGGAGCGATGTCTTTCGGATTTGTTTGCGGAACAAATCGCTCTACCGGATTGCCGTCGCGGTCGATCAAAAATTTTGTAAAATTCCATTTAATCATCTTTGTTCCAAACACGCCTGGAATTTGTTCGGTCAAGTACACAAATAAAGGATGGGCATTCGGGCCTCTCACATCAATTTTTGAAAAGACGGGAAATGTCACACCATAATTTTCACAAAATGTTTGGATTTCTTCGTCCGTTCCCGGCTCCTGATTGCCAAACTGATTACACGGAAACGCCAGTACGACAAATCCTTTTTCTTTGTATGTTTCATATAAATTTTGCAAATCTTTGTATTGCTCCGTAAAGCCGCAATAACTTGCAGTATTGACAATGAGCATGACATTTCCTTTATACTGTAATAGTGATATTGTTTGCCCATCTGCGGTTTTTACATCAAAGTCATAAACAGTCATCACGCCTCCCCCTCCATTTACGTTGATTTTACATTACAGTCATAATAATAACAAATCTAAAATTGAAATATCATTTTAAACTATCTATAATATTAGCAAAACTTAGTCTGATCATGTTCTGTTTCGCTCTGCACATGATTCATTTTTTTGTTTTTCGATTACATTCCGGAGGTGCACATACATGCCAATTAATATACCAGCAAATTTGCCGGCAAAAGAAATATTGGAGAAGGAAAACATTTTCGTGATGGATGAAAAAAGGGCTTACACTCAGGATATCCGCCCATTAAATATTGCCATTTTAAATTTAATGCCAGAAAAAGAAAAAACGGAGACCCAGCTTCTCAGACTTTTAGGAAATTCTCCGCTTCAAGTTAATATCACGTTTTTGCGTCCGAAAACCCATACGCCAAAAACAACGGCAAAGCAGCATTTAGAACAATTTTATACAACGTTTGATCAAGTCAAGCATCGAAAATTCGACGGGTTGATTGTAACAGGGGCTCCTGTTGAAAAAATGCCTTTTAATGCTGTTAATTATTGGGAAGAGTTGATAAACATTTTTGAATGGACGAAAGAAAATGTGACATCTACTTTGCATATTTGTTGGGGTGCTCAAGCAGGCCTATTCTATCATTACGGCATCGATAAATATATGCTGCCGAAAAAATGCTTCGGCGTTTTTGAACATAAAATATCAGATCCTTCCGTCAAGCTGTTAAGAGGTTTCGATGAAATCTATTACGTTCCTCATTCTCGCCATACGGACATCGATGTGGAAGAAGTGAAAAAACAAAAAGATTTAGAGATTTTGTCTTATTCGGATGAAGCGGGTGTATGTCTTATTTCTTCGAAAGACGGGAGATTTATTTTTTTAACCGGACATCCTGAATATGATGCAACAACATTAAGAGATGAATATGAACGAGATTTGGCGAGAGGACTTGACATCGAAATCCCAAAAAATTATTTCCCTAATGACGACCCGACGAAATCGCCTTACAATCGCTGGCGGTCACATGCGAATTTGCTGTTTGTCAACTGGCTTAACTATTATGTATATCAAGAAACTCCTTATATTTGGGAATAATAATAGCAACCTGGTCGGATTAAAATACGACGTTCTGAAATTGAGGTGATGAAATCGTTTATGAATAAGCAGAAAATTTTGATCTTGACAGCAAAGTACGGAAACGGGCATATTCAAGTGGCAAAGACGCTGGAAAAGCGATGTATGGAACGGGGTATGGACGTCATCGTTTGCGATCTATATCAAGAGTCTCATCCACTCATTACTGAATTCACAAAATACCTGTATTTAAAGAGCTTTTCGTTTGGAAAACAGTTTTACCGTTTGTTTTATTATGGTGTAGATAAAATGTACAATAAACGAGTCATGAATGTTTATTACACAATGGGCAGAAAAAAACTTGAACAAGTGATTGCTGCTGAAAAACCCGATATCATCATCAATACGTTTCCAATGATCGTCGTACCCGAATACCGGAGACGCACCGGTCACGTGATTCCGACCTTTAATGTCATGACAGATTTTTGTTTACATAAAATTTGGGTGCATCAAAACATAGATAAATATTATGTTGCATGTGAAGATGTAAAAGAAAAACTTCTCAGCTTAGGGATCGACGAAAAAGACGTAAAAGTTACCGGAATTCCTATACGCAGCCGATTTGAAGAAAATATTGAGATAGAACCGTTGTACCGCAAATATGGATTAAGTGAGAACAAACATATTTTGCTTATTATGGCAGGTGCTCACGGCGTCTTAAAAAATGTGAAAGAAATTTGCGAAGCGATGCGCTATTCAGAAAACGTCCAAACCGTTGTTGTATGCGGAAACAATCATGCGCTCAAAGACCGCTTAGCCCCTCTTGCTAAAGCAAGCAGAGATCAATTGAAAGTTTTGGGTTACGTCGAAAGAGTGGACGAGCTGTTTCGAATTGCTTCCTTGTTGATTACAAAACCCGGAGGAATTACGTTAACAGAAGCTTCTTCCCTTTCGGTTCCTCTCGTTTTATACAACCCGGTTCCTGGGCAGGAAAAAGAAAACGCGGAATTCTTTGCAAAACACGGCGCTGCGGTCATCGTCAACAATGTATCTGATATGATTGATGAGGTGAACAAATTATTGCATTCACCTGATAAATTAAAACGGATGCGTAAAAATATTTTTCAACTGTACCATCCAAACGCTGTGGACACCATTTTAGACGACATAAAGTTAGAAAGTGAACGAATGTCTAAATATATTCATGAACATATTTCATAAACGAGTGTCAATAAGACATTCGTTTTTTTATAAAATGATGTCGCTTTATCATATTAACTTCCTCGTATTACCTGGAAAATGCTTTTTTTTGCGAGAAAACAGCACCGATTTTCACGGTGAAAGCATCCTTGTCATGTAGCCGGCAATTAAGCTGATTTATTCCCAATCAATTTCCACCTTAGCGTTTTGACAAAAATTCGAATCATTGGAATAAACTTGACTTTCAATAATTGGTTAGTGTATAGTAGATATATCATTTAGCTGAATATAGGCAGCCTAAGGTTTTGAGACCTTGCTTGTTGCATTATATTCCTGTTAAATGATAAAAAATTTTTTAAGCACGGCTTTGTGCGGAAAGTATTAGGAGGAAATCGAAATATGCAACAAAATGGTAAAGTAAAATGGTTTAACAATGAAAAAGGTTATGGTTTTATTGAAGTTGAAGGCGGAGACGATGTTTTTGTCCACTTCACTGCAATTCAAGGCGAAGGTTTCAAAACCTTAGAAGAAGGTCAAGCGGTATCTTTTGAAATTGTCCAAGGAAATCGTGGACCACAAGCAGCGAACGTTGTAAAATTATAATCGATGATCATTTGATCTTCAAATATAAAAAGAGGCTTTTGCCTCTTTTTATTTTTTATTTTCGGAATTTTTATTTATTACTGAATTTTCGATCGCCGCGCTTGCGTGTCCCCCTCAAATTTTTCCCCAGCTCTTTAATTTGCTGTCCCACCGTACATTTATTAATACAAAATGAATGGGCATATGTTTTTCCGTATTCTTTTCGAAAATGAGCTTTTAAAAAACAATTTACGCAATATTCATCCATTAATTCAGTCACTTTTTCAAATATAGCCGCACGATCTTTCATCATTCCATCTCCACTGTTTTTTATTTATCATTATGCTGTTTCACAAAAAGAGATTGTACTTTCTCGAAAATGTATTTTTCGCATTCTCAATTGAAGAGACTAATTTTTTATACCATATTCTGTTCAACCTTGCAACCGATTCACTCAAAAGGGTTTTTACAGACATTGATCGAATTGTATGGTATAATCACATCGATTTTTTTGAAAAGAAAAAGGCAGTCAAATAGATGTTTTACTTAATAAGATCAAAAGCTCCTCACATCTATTTTAAGCTTTTTTCATCCTTATCATGATCTTGATGACATGTTATATTCTTCATTTTTAAAAAAATTCCTCTAAGGGAGTGAAATTGATTGGTAGAAGTCTACATAGATGGTGCGGCAAAAGGAAATCCCGGACTTTCCGGCGCCGGTATTTATATAAAAGGAACGAACATTCAAGAAAAATATTTTTTCCCCCTTGGCGTCATGGATAATCATGAAGCTGAATTTGCTGCATTAGTCAAAGGACTTATGATCTGCCTTGAAAAAGGATATAAGATCGTCTCTTTCAGAACCGATTCACAGGCAGTGGAGCAAGCAGTGCTTAAACGTTATGCAAAAAATCAACGCTATAACAGCCATCTTCAAGAAGCATTAAAGCTCATCGATCAATTGGATTTGTTTTTTATTAAATGGATTCCCGAAAAGCAAAACAAAACGGCTGATGAATTAGCCAAAAAAGCATTGCAGCTTCAAAAAGGGATTGATCATGAAGGAACAACAAGCGGCTGATTTTAAGTTTTTTCGCGTTGCTTATATTTGGAAACAGCATTTTTTATCGTTCGGAGGGCTTTATGTGTTAACTCATATTATTGAAGAAGAACTAACAACGTTCTGGTCTTTCATTGGAACCCTTTATTGTATTAGCACGCAATAAACTAACAACGTTCGGAGCGTTCAGCGGGACCTTAATGTATTAGCGCGATAAACTAACAACGTTTGTGAACATTCACCGGGACCTTTAATGTATTAGAACACAATAAACTAACAACGTTTATGAACATTCACCGGGACCTTTAATGTATTAGAACACGATAAACTAACAACGTTTATGAGCGTTCCATCAAGGGCGTGGCCCCATGAGATCCGCTTTTTGATCAGAGGGATGAGCTTTGTTTTTGCGGCTTCTCCTCCCTCCCGGCATCCCGCAAAAAACATTTCCACAAACCATTTTGCACGTTCTGTTAGCATCCAGAAAATAAAGACTCTTCCATAAATTTTATGAGGAACTGGGTCATCCAGTTCCTTTCAGCTTTGCTTCCGACTTACATATTCTTTTACCATTTCTTCCGTTACGTATTTTCGCTGCGGAACGATTCCGGTGGTTCTGGCCAGCTCATTCATTTCTTTTGTAATTTCGTTAATCGTTTGCACGGAAAAATGAAGCCCCTTTTCGCAAAGCATTACAGCTTCATCGATTGCCTGCTCCCGTTTTTCTTCTAGATGCAAAAACCTTTTCACGATCTCGTGCTGGCGGTTTGAATGCTTTGTTATCTCTTTATGTACTTCTGCCATCTTTTTTCCCCCTAATTTTTAAGTTCGAGCACTTTCAAAGGAAGAGAGGAGCTTCTGCCCCTCTTTATGAAAGCGATGTTAATTCATTGAATTTTTCTTTCATCCATTGTACATCATTTGGTGCTGTCAACGTTTTTAATCTAGCTTGAATAAATTGTTCCCCTTCATGAATCATTTTTTCCTTCAGCTGTTTGATTTCCTTTTTCAATAATGCTTCGTAATGGCGAGCCAGATGCTCTTCAAAAGCTCTCACCGACATGTCAATCGTATCTTTCAAATTCTGTTCTAGAATTTCAAACAGCTTTTGCTTTTCGTTCTGCTCGAAAAATGATTTCGTATTTCGGAACACTTTATGTGCTTTTGAAACATCAAATTGAATGTAAGGGAAAACGGAAACTTGGATCCGGATTTCTTCCCATTGAATCTCTTCTATATTTGAAAACGGAACTGCTACACATTGTTTAGCAACCATGTCGGAAAGGTTCTGATTGATTTTTTGCAATATTCCGTTTAAATAATTTTCAATACGAAGTGTTGTAGCGTTCATTTCCTGCTGGAGCTGAATATTCAGTCCTTCTATCATTTCGTTAAAACAATCCATTAAAATGGCTGCTTCTCCCTTTGTGCTGTTTGTAAATTTGCCAGGATGATACGCCTCTTTAAACAGCTCCGGAAGTTTATGAAGAAGCCGCTGTTTTACGTAATAGTTCAATTCTTCCGTTTCCTGCTGGAATGTTATAACGTATTCGTCAACTGATTGCGTACGAATTAATTCCTGCATGCGATTGAGCTGATCCTTCAATTCGCGAATTTTCTGATCGCGTTCGCTTTCATCAAGCTCCAAAAGCTTGATCATATCTGAAAGTTCTGAGACCGCCTGTTGAAATTCATGTTCAGCCGCTTGAATTAAAACGGTCATCAATTCATGATGGATAAAATGTTCAAACGACTTGAGAAAATGCGGAAACTCGTCTCGAACCTTTGAAATCTTTTTCTTTTCCAATGCCTGTAAGCTTGAAACTTGAAAAAGCTTCGGC
This sequence comes from Aeribacillus sp. FSL W8-0870, assembly GCF_037963755.1. NCBI lineage: Bacteria > Bacillati > Bacillota > Bacilli > Caryophanales > Bacillaceae > Aeribacillus > Aeribacillus sp. FSL W8-0870. The sequence goes on along the minus strand of NZ_CP150165.1, from coordinate 1,818,215 downwards.
TCTCGGATTGAATGGGACAATAACATTTGCTCGACATAATTTCGAACATCTTCTGCATCTTGATCATGTTCCGCCAAATCAATTGCATTGATGATAAAAAACATTTTATCTAACGTAAAGGCGTCCTTTACAAGACCAAGCTGATCCAAAAACTGCTGATCTCCTTTTGAAAATGGATGGTTGTAGTAAGTTAAAAAGATAATGGCATCCGCATGTTTTATATATTGGAAAGCAAGTTCTGTATGCCGGCCGTGAAATGAACTCGCACCTGGAGTATCAACAAGAGTAATCCCTTTTCTAGTCAGATCACAATCATAATAAATCGTTACATCCTGAATCATACATGACCGTTCTTCTTTTGCAACAAATGACTCAAGCTCATCTGCCTTGATCCATTTCACTTTTTGATCTTCTTTTTCATAAAATGAGATTCCTTCTAAAAAGGTGTTCAGCCTTCGTTGAACCATTTCATCTTCCGTTCGTTTCATTGCTTGAAGCATCGCTTCGCGCAAACCGGAAAATCTCTCTGCCTTAAGAGAAAGCGGTGCTAGCAATTCATTAATTTCTTCTAAAATTTGCTGCTCATTTTTAAAGACTACTTCCACATCCCCGTGTTTTTTGCCATCTTTAACACCGGTTAATTTATTGATAACAGCGGTTGTTGGAGTTGGCGAGGAAGGGAAAATTTTTTCACCAATCAAGGCATTTAAAAAGCTCGATTTTCCTGCACTAAACGCGCCAAAAATTGCAATTTGAAAGGAGCGGTTCTCAATTTGAGAAAGTTTTTCTTTTAAGCGGTTGGCTGAATGCTCCAGCCCAGTCTCATTTAAAATTTCAATCCCTTTTTGCAGCTTATTTATCATTTGATCTTTCTTCGCCGCTTCATGTTTTCGTTCGGTTTCTTTTTTCTCTATTTTTTTATCTTTTCTTTGCTTTTCATTCGAAATAAGGAATTGAAGAGAATTCCATTCCATGATTTGTTTTTGCAGATGTTCGGCTTTCCATCGCTCGATATCGATATTGTCAACAGTTCCTTGACCATTTAATATGTCGGAAAGCTGTTTAAACTCATTCATAAATTGTTCTTTCTCATCAATCGCTTTAGACATTTGCATCAGTTTGACTGTAAGCTGTTCCCGCTCCTGTTTCATCCGTTCTCTTTCTGTTTGATTCATCTTGTGTAACGCTTTGATCATGTGATCGCGCAAGCTTTGAGCTTCTCGTTTGCACAATTGCTGTACAGCATTTGAAACATCTTTCCCATACTGGAGCACATATTGACCATTTAATTCAGCCCCTGGTTTGATCACGTCAAGCAGCATATTTTCATCAAATTCGATCGAAAAGCTTAGTATTTGCTGTAAAAGAGAAGGTTGGTCGATATGATGCTTTTCATAATATTTTTTCGCCATATTGATGATGTGCCATACAATTTGCGATTCCACATTTTTGGCCAGCTCTTCATAAAATTGAATAAGTGCATTTCGTTTTGCCTCTTCTGTTTTCTTTTTTGAGAAAAACAAACCAACTTTAAAATCTTTTTTCTGGGTTTCAATTAATTTTGCCGCTTTTTCCCTTGTATCATAAGGCATAAGATTGGCGTTTCTCAACAAACCATCAAGTTCTTGATCAAATGCTGCTTCAAACTGTTTAATGTCTTCATCTATCAGTTTGAGCTTCTGTTCTATTTCCGACAATTTTTGCTGGCTGTTTTGAAGCAGCTGATCAAGCTGATTCCATTCATCCAATGAGAGATGAAGACTCTCCGCTTTCTCTTTAGACAAATCCTCCTTCATTTGTTGAAGCAAAATTTTTGCCTGCTCCAATACATTTTTTCGCACTAAATGCTTTTTATTATCGACTAGCCCATTTAACCGCTCCTCTAACTGCTTAAATTCGTTTAAAGGATGCTCAGGCGATTTCGTTGTCGTATAATAAATATTTTCCTTTTCAATTCCGATAGCTGTCAGCGAGGCTTCAATGTTTGTTTTAAACGTTGAAAAAGGGATTTCATCTTCTTGATGCTTATCAATTTGGTTGATGATGACGATGATCGGTTTATTCATCCCCCTCAGCTTTGACAAGAAAGAAAAATTCAGCTCCGACTGAACGTGATGATAATCCGTCACATATACGATGTAATCCGCTAAATGGAGCGCCGATTCTGTTCTTTTGCGATGATCGTCATCCGTCGAATCAATTCCCGGCGAATCTGTTAAAATCAGATGTTCACGAATCGTAAAATAAGGCCGTTGAATAAATACTTTTTCAATTTCATTTTCTTGTTTGCACAGCTTGCTGATCAGCTCATTATCCAAATCGTCTTTCGATTCATACATTTTGCCATTAAACAGATGCACACGGGTCAAACGTTCGCCTTTCGCCAGCATGACGATATTGGAGCTGGTCGGAAGCGGACTCGAAGGCAAAATGGTTCCGTTTGCAAGCTTGTTTAACAGCGATGATTTTCCTGCCGAAAAATGGCCCATAAATGCAATTTGGATTTGATCCTGCATTTCTTTTTCAATTAATTCTTTCCATTTTTGTTTATAGGAAGCTTTGACTTCTTTAGGAAGCTTTTCAAATATTTGAATCAAGCTGCTGATTTGTTCTTGCTCAACTACATTTCCCATACCTCAGGCTCCTTTTCGTCAATTCCTCATGTTGATTTTACCATATTGCCCGTAAATGAAGGCAAAAAAATTATTTTCAGGAGCCTGGATCAAGAAAAAACCCGCTTCGCTTCCTCCCAAGCGACTGTTAAAAAGCTCAGTTTTCCCATAAAAAAGAGATTGACGGTTTTTTGCCAATCCCCGCTATGTAATATATGAAAAATTTATTTATGAATTTGAATCGACTCGCTTCAAAACATATCCGATTAAAATGCTATAAATCAAAACCGTACTACCGACAAAAAGCATTGTCATGTCGTCACAGCCTTTCTTGAGAATGATTTTCATCATTAATTAAAGAATAACATGAGTGAAAATCATTTTCAATAGTTTTTTCGAAACGAAGTTTTAAATTTTAAAATTTTACATAAAAAAACCAGCCAAAAATGGCTGGCACAAAATTTATTATTTAGTGATTTCAATTAACAAATCACCTGTTTGAATAGCTTCTCCGCTCTTCACATAAATATCTTTAATAACACCTGCAAATGGAGCTTGAACAGTCGTTTCCATTTTCATTGATTCAGTGATCATTAAATGATCGCCCTTATTTACTTTTTCGCCTTTTTCTACCAAGACTTTAATTACTGTTCCAGGCATAGACGCTCCAATATGTTCAGGGTTTTGCGGATCTGCTTTGACTCTTTGCTGAACAGTTGATTTGATGCTCTCGTCTTTAATGACAACCTCACGCGGCTGGCCGTTTAATTCAAAGTACACGATCCGCGTTCCATCAGGCTGCGGTTGGCCAATGGAAACTAGCTTCACAATCAGCGTTTTTCCTTTTTCTATTTCCACTTCAATTTCTTCGCCTAAACGCATTCCGTAGAAGAATGTCGGTGTATCTAAAACAGAAATGTTTCCATATTGTTCATATGTTTTCAAATATTCCGTGAACACTTTTGGATACAGTGCATAAGCAATCGTCTCGTAAGGCGTCGGCTCACGATGGAGCAGCTGCTCCAGCTCTTCTTTTAATGCTTGGAAATTAACCGGCTCCAATAGCTCCCCAGGTCTAACTGTAATCGGCTCACGGCCTTTTAAAATCACGCGCTGGAGCTCTTTCGGAAAGCCTCCGTACGGCTGGCCGAGATATCCGGCAAAAAATTCAATGACTGAATCTGGGAAGTCAAGCGATTCTCCACGCTCATATACGTCTTCTTCCGTTAAATTGTTCTGAACCATAAAGAGCGCCATGTCACCAACAACTTTTGATGACGGAGTTACTTTGACAATATCGCCAAACATTTGGTTGACGCGGCTGTACATTTCTTTCACTTCCTCCCAGCGGTCACCCAAACCTACAGCCTTCGCCTGCTGCTGTAAATTGCTGTATTGTCCGCCAGGCATTTCATGTACATAAACTTCTGAATGAGGAGCTTTCATGCCGCTTTCAAAGTCTTGATAATATTTGCGAACTTCTTCCCAATATTGAGACAGCTTTTCCAATGATTGAATGTTAACATTCGGTTTTCTTTCCGAACCTTCAAGCGCATAATATAAAGAATTGGCACTTGGCTGAGAAGTTAAACCGGCCATTGAGCTCAACGCCGTATCTATAATATCGACTCCTGCTTCGATCGCTTTGGCATATGTGTATATGCCGTTTCCGCTCGTATCATGTGTATGCAAATGAATTGGCAGATCGACCGTTTCTTTTAACACTGAAATAAGCTCATATGCCGCCTGTGGCTTCAACAGTCCTGCCATATCTTTAATGCCTAAAATTTGTGCACCTGATGCTTCCAATTCTTTTGCCATCTGTTTGTAATAATTCAAATCATATTTTCTTCTTGTTGGATCGAGAATATCCCCTGTATAACAGATGGCTGCTTCGGCAATTTTTCCGGTTTTTCGGACGGCATCGATGGCAAGGGTCATCCCTTTTACCCAGTTTAAGCTGTCAAAGATTCTGAACACATCAATGCCTGCTTCCGCTGATCTTTCGACAAATTCTTTAATTACATTATCTGGATAGTTTTTATATCCGACAGCATTCGATGCGCGCAAAAGCATTTGCAGAAGCAAGTTTGGCACATGCTTTCTGACAATTTGAAGTCTTTCCCACGGATCTTCTTTTAAAAAGCGATAGGCAACATCAAACGTTGCTCCTCCCCACATCTCAAGCGAAAACAGGTTTGGAAGCAATCTCGCAGTAGGTTCAGCAATCTTTTTAATGTCATTTGTACGCACGCGAGTTGCCAGCAATGATTGATGAGCATCTCGGAAAGTCGTATCCGTCAACAGCACTTGTTTTTGTTCTTTTACCCATTTAACAAGGCCGTCGACTCCTTCTTTCTCTAAAATTTGTTTCGTTCCTTCTGGAATAGGCTCCGATAATTTTACGTGCGGAATTGGTGGCTCATCAAATACTGGTTTTTTCTTTTTCCCGATGCCTGGAAAACCGTTCACCGTCACATTCCCAATATATGTGAGCATTTTTGTTCCCCGATCTCGTTGTTTCGGGAAAACGAACAGCTCAGGTGATGAATCAATAAAGGACGTATCATATTCTCCAGATAAAAATTTCTCATGTTTAATGACATTTTCCAAAAAAGGAATATTTGTTTTTATTCCGCGAACTCGAAATTCTCTTAAATTTCGAATCATTTTTCTGGCAGCTTGCTCAAACGATAGCGCCCATGTCGATACTTTTACAAGCAATGAATCATAATAAGGTGTAATAACAGCGCCTTGGAAGCTGTTTCCGGTATCCAATCGAACGCCAAAGCCGCCTCCGGAACGATACGCCATAATTTTTCCAGTGTCCGGCATGAAATTGTTCAGCGGATCTTCCGTCGTCACCCTTGCTTGAATAGCATATCCCCATGTTTTAATGTCTTCCTGTCTTGGAATTCCAACTTCCGGGCTGTGAATTGAGTGGCCTTCTGCCACAAGAATTTGTGTTTGAACGATATCTATCCCTGTAATCATTTCAGTAATCGTATGTTCTACTTGAACGCGCGGATTTACTTCGATGAAATAAAAGTCATCTCCGGAAACTAAAAATTCCACCGTACCTGCATTGACATAGTTGACATTTTTCATTAACCGTACAGCCGCTTCGCAAATTTTATCCCTTAATTCCTGCTTTAAAGAAACGCTTGGAGCAACTTCCACGACTTTTTGATGACGACGTTGGACAGAACAGTCCCTCTCATAAAGATGAACAATGTTTCCATCGTGGTCACCAATGATTTGCACTTCAATATGCTTCGGATTTTCGATCAGCTTTTCTACATACACTTCGTCGCTGCCGAATGCAGCTTTTGCTTCCGATTTAGCTCGTTCATAAGAATCCTTTACTCCAGCCTTTGAACGGACTATGCGCATACCCCGGCCTCCGCCGCCAAGAGCAGCTTTAATGATAAACGGATACCCGTATTCTTCACCAAACTGAATCACTTCATCCAAGCTTTTGACTGGACCGTTGCTGCCTGGAATGACTGGAATTCCGGCCTTTTCCGCCTGATGTCTAGCTTTCACTTTATCGCCAAACATATCTAAGTGCTCTGTTCTAGGGCCGATAAAAATGATTCCGGCTTCTTCGCATTTTCTAGCAAATTCGATATTTTCAGATAAAAAACCGTATCCGGGATGAATAGCATCCACGTCATGAGCTTTTGCAATTTCAATGATACCGTCAATATCGAGATATGCTTCGATCGGTTTTTTTCCTTCGCCAACTAAATAAGCTTCATCTGCTTTATATCGATGATAAGAACCTGAATCTTCCCTGGAATAAATTGCAACAGTTCGGATATTCAATTCATTGCAAGCTCGAAATACCCGAATCGCGATTTCTCCACGGTTTGCTACTAAGATTTTTTCAATTTTTCTGTTCGTCATATAAATCCCCCTTGCAGTGTATATTAGATTTTCAAGAAAATAAAATTAGAGCAGCATATGGCGGAACGATTACATGCTTGCAATTTCTTTTTCTTTTTTATATTGCTCCCGGTAATTGACAAACATTGAAACATTCACTAACAATCCCATCGATATTAATAGTACTAATAACGATGAGCCTCCATAGCTGACAAACGGCAATGTAACACCAGTGATCGGGATCAGCCCTGTCACTCCTCCCAAGTTGACGGCCGTTTGAATGGCGATCATACTTGAAACTCCTACGGCAATCAATGTACCAAAGGGGTCGGTGCATTTTCTTGCAATATAGAGGCCTTTTAAAACGATAAACGCCAAAAGCGCAAGAACAAATAATACACCGAAAATACCTAGCTCTTCCGCTACAACGGCCATAATAAAATCAGTGTGCGCTTCCGGCAAATATCCGTATTTTTGCACGCTTTCCCCCAGCCCCAGTCCAGTAAGACCTCCGGATCCGATCGCAATATATGAATTGACGAGCTGATAACCTGCTCCGTCTTCATGTTCAAATGGATCCGTATACCCTGTAAAGCGGGAAAGACGTTCTTTACTAAAAATATCATCGGCCTTAAATAAAATGAGCGGACTTAGCAGCAATAAGAAAAATAAAGCAAGCAATACTAACTTTAACATGTTTTTGATGCCCATACCTGAACATAAAATAATAGACAAGGCAATCATTCCAATAATGAATGATGTCCCAATGTCAGGCTGAAGCATAACAAAAACGCAAATCAATACGGTAAAGATTACCGGAGGCAATGCTCCCTTTCCGAAGTGCCATATGTACGATTGCTTTTTTTCGTATACAGCTGATAAATAAATAATGGCGGAAAGCTTGACAAATTCTCCCGGCTGAATGGCTCTTCCGGCAACTTTAAACCAGCTTTGCGCACCGCCGGCAACATGTCCAAAAATAAATAACAGCCCGAGAACAGCAATCGATCCAAAAAACAAAATTCTTATAAATTTTCCGTTCAGCAGAGCGCGGTACGGAAAAAACATCATAACTAGAAAAGCTATCGTTGCAAGCAGGAGCGAGGACAATTGCTTGCGAAAAAAATAATCGCTTTCCGTATAATACCTCGTGACTGCCATGATCATACTTGAACTGTACACCATGACCAAGCCGAAACCGCATAATAAGAAAACTGCTAAAATAAGCGAATAATCATATGATTTTAAAATTCGTTTCAACATGTTCATCTTCCTTACGACTTGCTGCTCTTCTTGTTGCAAAATAAATACACAGTCATTGTTTTCATAAGTGTAAAGAAAATTTATTTTCTATTATACTTTGAACAATTCATTTTCTCAATGGCAAAATAAAAATTGCGAAGGAACACCTATTGTGGAAGGTCGATATGAGAAATGGAAAAGATAAAATAAAAGCCCAAACCTTTTTTTTACCGGTTTGAGCAAGCTTTTTATTTTCGTACAAATGCCTCGTGCAGAGCTGACAGCTCACGCTCAAGCTCATCAAGCAGAGCTTTTCCCTCGCGTTCTTCAATCAGGCCTAGTCTGACAGCAAAGTCAATTTCCCGAGATAATCCGAACATTTGCGTATCTAAAACCTCTTCATAAAGAGGACATTGAGGCATTGTCAAATTGTCCATTTGTACTTTAATCAATTTCATGATTTTATCTGCATCCGCCTTTAAAAGCGAAAGAGCCTTTTCCCGGTGACTAAGAACCATTTCAAATGATGCCATCTGAATCCCTCCGTTCCCCATTAAGGAATCCCTATTCTATCTATTAATATTAAATGTTATAAAGGAAAATTGCAAGGAAACACGCACCCTCCTTCCCTAATAATTTTAAAGTTGTTCATATATATGTATGAACCTTCCAAAAAAATGCTAGAAGAATTCGTCTGATTGATTTGCCGCGTCTGGACTCAGCCGCCTGACTGTCGCCTTTTTGAACTGAAATGGGCAACGGAATGTGACAAAATCCATAAAAGCGCTTATACTTTAACGTGGAGGGATGCTCATGAGCGATATTATTCAAATAAAAGGGAATGTAAAATTTCCAATTACTTTGGACCCAGGTGTTTGGATCTTTGATGACCGCCGCATTGATTTAAATACATATTTTGATCAAGGCCGCAAAGAGGAAAACATAGAAGAGGACTATGTGCAAAAAACAGCAAATCAATGGCAACGGGAGATTCAGGAGGGAGCTGTATTTCCGCCTACTTTAAAAACGGAACAAAAATTTGAAAAAGAAAAGGTGCTTACCGGGACTTTCGGCATGCCGCTTAAACCGTTTTTATCAAATGCTGAACCGTTAACGAACGCCAAAACAGTCGTTTTTGAAACCGAAAACGGCGAAGTCGAAATGCCGATTGAAAAAGCAGAAGAATGCATTTTGGCATTTAGCATGGAAGGAAAACCGTTAAAAGAAGACGGCCCTGTCCACATCATTTACGGAGATGGCTCGAACCGCAATGATCCAATTAAAAAGGTGAGAGCAATAATCGTAAAATAATTTTTGGGGGTGTCTAATAAGTCGTTTTTATGGCTTATTGACGCCCCCATTAATGTTTTAGAAACGTTGATATATCGGTGTTTATTACCAATGGCGATTTGACTTTCTGGAAAGTACCCTTTTTTTCCATTGCTCACAATTTGAGTAGAATCGCAAATGTTAGCGCAAAAAATCTTTTTGGATGCTGCAAAGAGCTTAAGATAAATCAGCTTCTGCAAAGCTCACACTTTTATCTCTGACCCCTGAGGCTTTTGAAACTACAGCATCTCACTTTTTCATAACAAATCTGCTGCTATTTGCGCCAATTGGGATCGTTCGCCTTTCAGTAATTTTACATGCCCGGCAATTGCTTGATCTTTAAATTTTTCCACTACATAGGTCAACCCATTGTTATATTCATCTAAATAAGGATGATCAATTTGTCCTGGATCCCCCATCAACACAATTTTGCTTTTTTCGCCAACTCTTGTTAAAATCGTCTTCACTTCATGTTTCGTCAAATTTTGCGCTTCATCGATGATGATAAATTGTTCCGGGATGCTCCTGCCGCGAATATAAGTCAGCGCCTCCACCTCGATCGAATTCATACCTGCTAAAATCGCATCAAGCTCGCCAGCTTTTTTCGTATTAAATAAATATTCTAAATTATCCCATATTGGCTGCATCCAAGGCCTCAGTTTTTCTTCTTTTTCTCCCGGCAAAAAACCGATATCTTTTCCCATTGGAACAATTGGTCTGGCGACAAGAAGCTTTTTATATGATTCCATGTCTTCTGTTTGCATCAGCCCGGCCGCTAAAGCCAAAAGCGTTTTTCCTGTACCTGCTTTGCCGATCAAAGTCACGAGCTGAATATCGTGTCTCATTAATAGTTCGAATGCCATCGTTTGTTGAACATTTCTCGGCTGAATTCCCCAAACATGGTCATGCTGAAAAACAATCTTTTTCAATCTTTTCCCTGTTTTATCGACAATCCCAATGGCAGATGATTTGCCTCCTAAAGCATCCTTCAGCAAAATAAATTGATTCGGATAAAAAGGATGATTGGTTATTTCCGACAGCAGCAGCTCATTTTTCTCATAAAATCGGTTTAAGTTTTCCATACTTATGTAAAGGTCAAGAAACCCTGTATAGATATGGTCAATTTCTACTACACGATCGCTCAGAAAATCTTCAGTATGAAGTCCAATCGCATCTGCCTTCACTCTCACTAAAGCATCTTTGCTGACTAAAATTACCGATTTTCCATCTTTCTTTGATTGCTCTTCCAATGATAAATTTTTGGCTACTGCCAAAATTCGGTTATCATTTGTTTTTTCCACGAAAATCTCCTGCAGATCATGAAACGAACGATGATTTAATTCAATTCTTAAAGATCCGCCGTTTGGCAGAGGAATTTTTTCGTGCAATTTCCCTTGTTCCCTCAACTGATCAATGATTTTTGAAACTTGGCGCGCATTTCGTCCAACTTCATCCATATATCTTTTTTTGGAATCCACCTCTTCAAGAACAACGGCAGGTATTACAACTTCGTGCTCATCAAAGGAAAAAATGGAATTCGGATCCTGCAACAAAACATTCGTATCCAGCACATATATCTTGCCCAATCTTTCTTCCTCCCTCATCCGAAATTATTGGAGGCTTCCTTAGCTAAAATATATGTCTTTATGAATAAAGATAGAAGGTTTATTAAACAATAAATAAAGAAAGATGCTGCCTAAGCCGATGTCTTCTACAATCCAGTCGGGAGTAAACTCCGAAAGATTCAGGCTTCTTTATAAGTTTTGTAACTAGAACCAATGTTATTCGTCAAAGACGGAAGCACGAAATAAGTAATGGATTACTTTACACCTTACTTGTAAGAAAAGGAGTGATAGCATGCGCAGCTTTTTGATGTTTATTTTGCTTGTCGGCTTTATTTTAAACGGTTGTTCCACAAACGAAAATGCACGAGAGGAAAATCGTGGTGAAAACTATTCAAGAACAATTACTGTCAAAGATTCCGTGCGGGAAAATGTTGATCGCAAATCCGGCCAGGAAATCGCCCGCCGCTTGGCAAAAATAGCCGAAAATGTTCCAGATGTAAATGATGCAACTGCAGTTGTTCTTGGAAATTATGCAGTCGTCGGAATTGATGTCGACAAAAAGCTGGATCGTTCAAAAGTTGAATCGATTAAGTATTCCGTTGCAGAATCATTAAAAAACGATCCTTACGGGGCTTATGCTGTAGTTATTGCCGATCCAGACACAAATGAACGAATCCGCCAAATTGGAGAGGAAATTCAAAACGGCCGGCCCATTGGCGGCATTCTAGATGAGCTCGCTCAAATTGTCGGAAGATTGATGCCGGATCTTCCTGGTGACGCGACAGACAATCAACAAAAGCAGCCGATGAATGAAAAAGATCAGCTTCCGAAGTCAAAAAATCAAGAGCTGAATAAAGAACAGCGTGATCAATCAAACCAAAAACAACAATAAAGACATTAAAACGCTTAAGTCCGAAGCTTAAGCGTTTTTCATTGCTTTCAACACCTTTTAGTCAAAATCCGATGATATTTTGTCATATTTAATAAAATAACAACTCATAAAACATTGTTTCACTATCGACCTGCGCGGCTGAAGATCAGTATGTCTATTCATTTTAATAATAGCTTGACTATCGCCGGATGATTCACGATCCCAAGTCGGAACGGAAATGCAAATGGCTCTGGTTTGGATAAAGAGTATTGACCTGTCTCACAATGTTTTTTGCAATGCTCGAAAGTGGCTCAATAGCTTATTTTTCTGTCTTTTCTTATAGAAATTGTATTGTGTGTAAGTCGTATAAAGCCGCTGCTGGCTTGATTCTTTTGCAAAGTTGCAAAAGAAATTGTGTGAGCGGAAGCAAAACGTGATATACTATGCGAGAGGCGAGTGAGTATAGAGGCGTGTTGTCTGAAAGCAATCCAAACTATCATCGAAGCCTTTTGATGCTGAGACGAACAACGTTGTACAAAGCTTAAAAATTTGATTAGAAAGTGTGAGAAGCAAGATGAAAGTCAAATGTGTTTTATGCGATAAAATCGAAACAATTGATGACGAATCATTGAAGGCAAAACAGCTGAGGAATAGACCGATTCATACATATATGTGCAATACTTGCTATAATCGAATTACGGAAAAAACAAACAAAAGACTATCAACCGGAAAGTTCCGTTTGTACCGCGAAAGAAAAAGGAATGAGCTTTTTTGAGAACAGAAAAATACTCAGAAAAAAGTTAAACAGATGAAGGTGGTGCGCACTGGCACATACCGACATCTGTTTTTATTTTCTTTAAAGCTATGTGTTGTTTTCATTTTTTTTCGAATAGTAAAGCCGAATTTTATATATGCTTAAAATAAGGACAGCGACTACCAATCCTTCTGCAATCGGCAGAAAAATTGCCAAAAACGTCAGCACCGTACAGCCCAAAGCGAGAAATAAATAGATTATAGCAGACTTTAAAATCGGGAGCTTCTTAGCAAATCCCAGTTTATATACAATAATTGATAAAATCAGAATGGTAATATACAAATACCACATTCCGACATCATGCTGCTCATGAACACGGAAAAGACGCGCAAAAAAAGACAGCCTTTCAATTACTTGTTCTTCTGTCACTACGTCCCTCCCCCTTTCACTCATTAGCTTTGATTTGACAGTTTTTTCTTTTTCGCTGCTTTTTCCCTCTCGTTTTTATCCAAGATTTTCTTTCTTAAACGAATCGATTGAGGCGTGACTTCACAATATTCATCATCATTTAAATATTCAAGTGCTTCTTCCAACGACATAATCCGAGCTTTTTTCATTCCGACCGTTTGTTCTTTCGTCGAAGAACGGATATTTGTTTGTTGTTTTACTTTACATATATTTACAACAAGGTCATTTTCACGATTATGTTCACCTACGATCATCCCAGCGTACACGTCTGTTCCGGGTTCAACGAAAATCGTTCCGCGATCTTCGACCTGTTGGATGCCATAAGAGGTAGCTTTTCCAGTTTCCATTGAAACAAGAACCCCTTGACGCCTTCCTCCAACTTGTCCTTTTTGCATAGGCTGATACGAGTCAAACGAATGGTTTATGATGCCGTATCCTCTTGTTAAAGACATAAATTCGGTCGTGTAGCCGATTAATCCGCGCGATGGCACCATAAAAATCAAGCGGACTTGTCCATTTCCGTTATTGATCATGTCGACCATTTCCCCTTTGCGCGCGCCCAATGATTCCATGACAGGACCTGTGTATTCCTCTGGAACGTCCACCTGCACCCGTTCAACCGGTTCGCAAAGTACTCCATCGATTTCTTTTACAATTACTTCAGGCTTCGAAACTTGCAGCTCATACCCTTCCCTGCGCATGTTTTCAATTAAAATGGATAAATGAAGCTCGCCTCGCCCTGATACTATCCATTTATCCGGGGAATCCGTCGGCTCCACTCTTAGCGAAACATCTGTTTGCAGTTGTTCATGCAGCCTTTCTTCGATTTTTCTCGCCGTCACATATTTTCCTTCTCTGCCTGCGAAAGGGCTGTTGTTAACTAAAAACGTCATTTGCAGCGTCGGTTCATCAATCCGAAGAACAGGTAGCGCCTCTTGATGATCAACCGGACAAACCGTTTCCCCGACATTAATGTCTTCCATTCCAGAAACAGCGACAAGATCACCAGCTTTTGCCTGTTCAATTTCCAATCGTTTTAATCCTTTAAATCCAAACATTTTCGTAACACGGAAATGCTTCACACTTCCGTCAAGCTTCATTAATGCGACTTGTTGTCCGACTTTCATCTCTCCGCGAAAAATGCGGCCGATGCCGATCCGCCCAACATAGTCATTGTAATCCAGCAGCGCCACCTGGAATTGAAGGGGTTCTGAGCTGTTATCAACAGGTGCAGGAATATGTTCGATAATCGCATCAAATAGAGCTTCCATATTTTCATCCTGTTTAGTTGGATCAGTGCTTGCCGTTCCGTTGATGGCCGAAGCATAAATAACCGGAAATTCTAATTGATCATCGTTTGCATCAAGCTCAATAAACAGCTCAAGCACTTCATCGACAACTTCTTCAGGCCGGGCAAACTCTCTGTCAATTTTGTTCACGACGACAATCGGTGTTAAGTTTTGTTCCAACGCTTTTTTCAAAACAAATCTTGTCTGCGGCATGCAGCCTTCATAGGCGTCGACAACTAGCAGCACGCCATCGACCATTTTCATAATTCGTTCTACTTCTCCGCCAAAGTCGGCATGACCAGGCGTATCTAAAATATTAATGGTCGTTCCTTTATATTCAATCGCCGTATTTTTGGCTAAGATGGTGATTCCGCGCTCGCGCTCCAAGTCATTGGAATCTAATGCGCGCTCCGCCACTTGTTCATTTTCCCTGAACGTTCCTGATTGGCGAAGCAATTGGTCAACCAATGTTGTTTTCCCATGGTCTACGTGCGCGATAATAGCAATATTGCGTAAGTCGTTTCTAACTTTCACACTGTCATCTCCTATTTGCTAAACTGAACCTAGGCTATTATACCATAAATACTGTGGAAACGTTGAACGTTTTTCGATAAACTAAAGATGGAAAGAGGCTTAAAGGTTATTAATGGTTTTCGTCTTGGATTGATGAAAGGAGGATGGGAATGGGCAACGGAAAATGGATATTTTGGGTTCTCGCCACCATTGCGGCGCTGCTTATTGTGTCGGTCGGCTTTGCAATAGGGGCTGGCAGCCTGTTGGGAGTAGTTGTTAGCATCATTGGAATTATTATAGTATTTGGACTCGGCTTTACCCAAAAAAAGAAAATGCGAGAGAGAGGATTATTATAAAGAATTTACATCTTGGCATCGGCCATTTTATACTTTCAAACGGTTTATGATACATAGATCGTCCCCTCTACTGATAGAGGGGCTTTATTACATGGCATTAGTTTCTTTCAAACCTACAAAGACCCATCTTTTGTTTCACAATATGTTCGGTTTTAGCTAAAACTCATTTACAATAGCCTTTTTCAAAAGACCAGCCAGAAATGGAATGGATACAAAGAAGTTCCATTTTATGTAAATTTTTAAACAGCCCGATTTTTAGCCCTATTTACAAAACGTTGATTGCTACAACATTTCATTGCTTCACACTTGTTCCATTTTTCTCGCCTGCCATCACGATGTGAAGTTTGCCGAACGATACCAATTCTTTCATATTTTTATAAGAGACTTTTTATACTGCTTTCTTCATGCTTGTTTTTTAGCAAGCTATGATGATCTATAAGCTGTCAACAGCATTTGCAGCTTTATATTTTCCCTTTAATATACTCCTCGATAATTTGTTGATGAATGGTTTGGTTAGCGGTGAAAATGCTTTGCTTTTTAAGCAAATCGACTGGTTTTCCGTCAAGCGTTGTCGTAACCCCGCCTACTTCGTCGACAAGGATTAAACCTGCCGCAAAATCCCAAGGAGCAAGTCTCATTGTAATATAGCCGTCCAGCTTGCCTGCAGCTACATAGGCAAATTCAAGAGCGGCTGAACCAAATGATCTCGTTCCTCTTAAACGTTTGACAAGCGGACTTAATATTGCTGGATCAATTCGTCTGTTTTCCACCAGCCATGATGCATTCAAGCCGATGATGGATTCTTCTATTGTTTTCTTTTGTAACGGCGGAAGCTCCGTTTTGTTTAAATAGGCGCCGTTCCCCCTTATCGCATGGTACATTTCATCTCTGACGACATCATAAATCAGTCCTATTTGACCGACACCATCCGCAAAAACAGCAACCGAAATGCAGAAATTCCGCTTTTGATGTACAAAATTCATTGTGCCGTCAATCGGATCAATTATCCAAACGATACCGTCCAATGATTTCAATTCATGACCGGAACCTTCTTCTCCTAAAATGCTGTGTTCCGGAAACGTTTTGCGAATATGTTCCCAAAAGAAATGCTCTACTTCCCGGTCAATATTCGTCACTAAATCGTTTGGACCTGATTTCGCTTCAACGACCAGCTTTTGTTGAAATGATTGGCGAATTCTTTCACCAGCCTCATAAATCCATTGCTTTGCTTTTTGATCTATTTCATGCCAGTTCATCTATCTTACCCACTTTCTATTCAATCACCTTTTTTAGCATACTGTAAAGAAATGGAGAAAATCAAGTTTTTCACCTTTATCATTGCAATATTTCACCCACATTATTTTTCTTTCTCTGTCGGTTTGTGCTACAATGTGGACAAACAACACAAGGAGGATTTTTATGGATTTTGTGCCATTTGTGAAGGAAGATTTTGAAGTTTTTCAAATAGACGGTTTAGAAGCGAGAATGGATGAGCTAAAAAAACGGGTGCGCCCAAAACTTGAAGCGCTGGGACAGCATTTTGCACCTACTTTGTCTGCTTTGACGGGAGATGAAATATTTTATCATGTAGCAAAACATGCCCGCCGTACCGTTCATCCTCCCAATGACACATGGGTTGCATTTGCAAACAGTAAACGGGGTTATAAGAAGCTCCCTCATTTTCAAATCGGATTATGGAGCACACACGTCTTTGTTTGGTTTGCCATTATTTATGAATCCCCTGTGAAAGAAGAAATCGGAAAACAATTTTTACAGAATTGGCAGCAAATTCGAAAGCAAATTCCTGAAGATTATTTCTGGTCAGCCGATCATACAAAACCAGATGCGGAAAAACAAAAAAATTTATCTGACGAAGATTTTCAACGAATTTTTCAACGTCTGCAATCGGTGAAAAAAGCAGAAATGTTATGCGGCATCAACCTTCCAAAAAATGAAGTTCTCTCCATGAGCAGGGAGCAATTTTTGGAAAAGGTTGACGAGACGTTTAAAACGTTAATGCCGCTTTATCAAATCACACAAAAAAGCACTGTTTAAAAATGGTCAGGATGCGCTGCATCGCTGACCATTATTTCTTTTGAAAACAATTAAGCAATGCTGGACCATTTCCGCCTTATCTCTTTCGCCTGTTCAATGATTTCGTCAAACAGTTCCGCAACAGACGGAATATTTTTTACCAGCCCTATAGATTGACCGGCCCATGCGTATCCTTCCTCGATTTTGCCTTCATAAATATATTTTTTGTTCGCTTCTCCACTAATGAAATCTTTTAGCGACTCATAATCTCCTCTTTCTCTTTCAATTTCCAAAATTTTTTCGGTCCAATTATTTCGAAGCGCCCGACCTGGTGCCCCTAACGACCTTTTAATAATGACGGTATCAAGTTCAGTACCGTTGACAATTGCTTCTTTATATAACGGGTGTGCATGTACGCATTCCTTCGTTGCAATAAAACGAGTTCCCATTTCAATCCCTTCAGCTCCAAGAGCCAATGCTGCCATTAGTCCCCTCCCGTCCGCAATGCCTCCAGAAGCAATCACCGGAATGGAGACAGCTTCCACTACTTGTGGAATTAATACGAAATTGCCGATATCGTCTTTTCCTAAATGACCGCCGCCTTCTTGTCCGACGACCATCACTGCATCTGCTCCAAGCTCTTCCGCTTTCTCCGCTTGTCTTCTTGCCGCAACGAGAACTAGTTTTTTTACATCGACACCTTTTAATTGGTCAAAAAGCGGAGCCGGGTTCCCGCCAGTGATGGAAATGACCGGCACTTTTTCTTCAATCGCCACATCAAGCATATCGGAAAATGGACGGCCATGCTGACCGATGGCGAAGTTCACTCCAAACGGCTTATCCGTTTTTTGTTTCACCTTCCGTATTTCCTCTCGAAGCGCAGCTGGATTCGGAAGAGACATAGCCGTGATCTGACCGAGCCCTCCTGCATTGCTTACTGCACTTGCTAATTCTGAATACGCTAAATAAGCAAGTCCCCCTTGAATGATCGGATATTTAATCCCTAGCAATTCGGTAATTTTTGTTGAAAATACCATGTTTCCCCCTCCCCATTTCGTATTATTCTTTTTCCACGCATTAAATTCCTTCTTTATAAAAACGTAGCTCAAAACAAAGAGAAGCACAAAGATATTAAAAACCCTATTTAATGCCTTTTGCAGGTTTTAAAGGAAAGTGCTATAATTTCATTTGTTTTTAATTTTGGGGAACCTTTAAAAAGTAGGTGAAAAGGAAAATTGTCACAGCATGATACACCATTGTTTACAGGTCTTTTAGAACATATTCAAAAAAATCCAATTCAATTTCACATTCCCGGCCATAAAAAAGGAGCCGGAATGGAGCCAAAATTCCGAGAATTTATCGGACATAATGCTCTGGCGATGGACTTAATTAATATCGGTCCTTTGGATGATCTTCATTCGCCAAAAGGAATTATTAAAGAAGCACAAAAATTGGCTGCTGAAGCTTTCGGTGCCGATCACACCTTTTTCTCGGTACAAGGTACGAGCGGAGCCATTATGACAATGGTCCTGTCGGTTTGCGGACCTGGAGATAAAATTATTGTTCCAAGAAATGTTCATAAATCGGTCATGTCAGCAATCATTTTTTCAGGGGCTTCCCCCGTTTTTATACATCCTGAAGTGGATAAAAACCTCGGCATTTCTCACGGAATAACGACAGAATCAGTTGAAAAAGCTCTTCAGCAATATCCTGATGCAAAAGGGCTTTTAGTCATTAATCCAACGTATTTCGGAATCTCAGCTGATTTAAAACAAATCGTAAATATTGCTCATTCATATAATGTCCCTGTTCTTGTAGATGAAGCGCACGGCGTCCACATTCATTTTCATGACAAGCTGCCATTATCCGCCATGCAGGCAGGGGCAGATATGGCGGCAACTAGCGTTCATAAGCTGGGAGGATCGATGACGCAAAGCTCTATTTTAAATGTTCGGGAAGGTCTTGTGTCTCCTGACCGTGTTCAATCGATTTTAAGCATGCTGACTACGACATCGACATCCTATTTGCTTCTTGCATCACTGGATGCAGCTCGAAAGCAGCTGGCAACGAAGGGCTATGAATTATTAGAGCAAACGATTCAATTGGCGAATCAGACAAGATACGAAATTAACAAAATTGATCATCTATATTGTGTAGGAGAAGAAATTTTGGGAACGAATGCAACGTATGATTATGATCCGACAAAATTAATTATTTCTGTGAAGGAACTAGGCATAACGGGATATGATGCAGAGCTGTGGTTAAGAGAACATTACAACATTGAAGTGGAGCTTTCCGATCTGTACAATCTGCTCTGTCTGATCACGCCCGGTGATACAGAATATGAAACATCACTTTTAATAAAAGCGCTTCGTGCTTTGTCAAAAGAATTTTCCCATCAGGCAAACAAGCAAGCGGAAGTCTCTGTCCTTCTGCCCGATATTCCTGTTTTGGCGCTGACACCTAGAGATGCTTTTTATGCAGAGACGGAAATGGTACCTTTTGAACAATCTGTCGGACGCATTATTGCAGAATTTGTCATGGTGTACCCACCGGGCATACCGATTTTCATACCAGGAGAAATCATCACTAAAGAAAATTTACATTACATCCGAAAAAATTTAGATGCCGGCCTGCCTGTTCAAGGTACAGAAGATCCAACTCTTTCCTACATTCGCGTTATTAAAGAGCATAAACCGATTAAATGAGAAATCGCTGAAGAAGCTTTATAAATCCATACATTCGAGGACAAGTCGAAAAACTGATGAAACCAAATTTTGCTGAAGATCGATCATAAAATAATTTTGCTGCGGTAATGGCTAAAACCATTACCGTATTTAATTTATAATAATATTCAATTCTTTTAAAAGGAGCGACAACAATGAAAGAATATCAATTTCCCGTTCCGCCTATTTTTATTTTACTAATTGGTGTTATTTCTATTTCATTTTCTTCTATTTTTGTTAAATGGTCTGATGCGCCTGCATCTATATTAGGAATGTATAGACTGCTTTTTACGGTAATCGTTATGCTGCCGTTTCTCCCTTGGAAGAAAATCAAAACAGGAGCTATTAACATTCAATGGAAGGATTGGATTCAACTATTTTTATCTGGAATCTTCCTAGGTTTTCATTTCTTATTTTGGATGGATTCCCTTAGATATACAACAGTAGCAAGTTCAATGATTATAACTACATTAGAGCCTGTATTTGTTATGATCGGAGCTTATTTTATTTTTAAAGAGAGAACAAACCTTATTGGGATTGTGAGTATTATTATAGCTGTTAGCGGTTCAATCATTATTGCATGGGGAGATATTAATCTTTCTACAAAAGCATTATATGGAGATTTTCTTTCATTAGCAGGAACGTTAGCAGTAGCCATTCATATGCTTTTTGGACAAGAATTATGCAAAAAAATTCCAACATCAATATATAGTTTTTGTGTGTTCTTTATAGGTGGATTTGTATTATTGATTTACAATATTAGTTACGAGGTCCCACTGATTCATTATTCAGTTCATGATTGGGGTATATTTGTACTTCTAGCACTAGTCCCCAATATTTTTGGTCACGCATTATTTAATTGGCTTTTAAAATATTTGGATGCTACGACGATTTCAATGAGTATTTTAGGTGAACCAATAGGGGCAATTATATTAGCATACTTATTTTTAGGAGAAGCTACATCTATTTCCCAAATGATTGGCGGAGCGTTATCTTTAATTGGAGTCAGTATGTTTTTGAAAAATAAAGGACTTTCAAATAAGGAATTGACTACGAATGCTTCTGTAAAAAGTGCTAATACATAACTAAAATATGGACGACGGCCTTCCTACTTCGTAGGGAAGGTCTTTCATTAAAAAACAGTTAATAGATGTAATGAAATATTTTTTGATAAACAAACGGTAAAACGGAAGCAATGATTAAACCTGTAACAATTGAAGATATGGTGAAGATAATGAACTTCCGAAGCGATATTTCTTTCCTCTTAAAAGCGATGATGAATACCCTTATCATAGAAAAGACAGTAATAAATATAATAATTGCCGAAAAGACGCTTGCTGCCATTACCTCCATTGTAAAGCTCCTTTCACAAAAATCCTTTAGCTACATTTTGCCGCCTAATGAATGGAATAGACACCACTTTTTATACTTTTATTGAAATGAAAAGACATCGATAACAAACTTCGCTATATCGAATTGCTGCCAGTTCCAATATTGGCTGCGAAATTTGTCGTAACTCCAATAAATTTTTCCATCCAACCTTTTATGCACAAGTGACATTTGGTATATGTTTCGTCAATCTTTACAACCGCATCGCTGTCATTTTAACACTTAAAAACCGCAATGACCATACTTACTGAAAAAGACAAAGGTGAATTGATAAAAAATGAATTCAAACGATGTTTTTCTGTCTTAGCTCTCAATCACAATCCTGCAAGCATCCATTTCATTAAGATCACCAGCAATTGCTTTACATAAAAAAAAGCTGCCTTAAAGACAGCCCATTTATCTTAAACCCCTTTGTTACACGTGTTATTCAATATGTTATTGATGATTGCTTTTTTTACGATTCTTTTCTGTACAGCAATTGTTGCATTTACCATACAATACCGTAACTTTTTCATCATCAAAGAAATGAATTGTTGAATTGCAGTCTTGACAGACAATTGTTCCCATCCTGTATTCCCCTTTTCCATATAGCGTCATAAAGAATAAAGTGGAGACAAAATGACCTGATAGTTATATATTAATATGTCACATTATATTCGTCAAGCAGAAAATTGTATAACACATTTATTTTTTTATGCATTAAAAAATATGTAAATTGATTTTATCCGTTACAATTAAAGTTTTGTACATTTTATATGGGGATGGGGACATTTTTTTGGTTCAAAGTAGCTTTCAAATGACCTTTATCTTTCTGATCATTAGCATTACATGATGCTGAGTATGATCCATTACGTGCATCTAAAGTCTACAACCCAACAACTCAAACATTCGCTCTAGATATCATACTTCTCGTACACGATTTGAATTTTTTAATTTGTTTAAATAATATTTTATTTTTGTAACATTTGCATAACATTCAAAAGTGACGGAATTAAATATGTTAAAATGGCGTTAAGAAAAAATGAACACATTTTACCAGTTTTCTTTAAACGAAAGAGGTAGGACAATGGTGAAATTTATTGCATATACCTATACCGTTGCCGTACTGCTTCTATTGTCTTCTTGTATTGCTGATCCGAAAGACGATCACTCGATTTCAAGCTTCGACAAAAAACAAATTCTTTTTTTTACCGACCAAAAAATGATGGAAAAAGAATCAATTTACTACGATGCTTTATTAGATTTAAAAAAACAATTTCCAGAGGAAATGGACAATATGATGATCTACCAAGCTGATAACCCTGAATCTAAGCGGTTTAATATTAAAACATATCCTTCCATTATCGTGATGGATCATGACGGCATCATTTTGCATATTAAAGGATCAGTTTCAACAAAAGATGAAATTGTAGAGCCGGTCTCAGAAGTGCTTTCCGAATAATGAGAATGTCGGTTTGAGGTAATTAAGCGCTGAGAAGATTCTTTAGTTAAATAGGATTTGTGCTCAAAATCTCTGCACAACATATTTTTGTGAAAAAAACTTTCACAACAGTGAGAGAATTGTTCCATCATTTATTTTTCATCATAAAAAGGGGTTGTCCAAAAAGTCAAATCCCCATTGAAAACAAATAATCATAAACACCGATATATCAACGTTATTAAACATTAAAAGGGGCAGTCAATAAGCCGAAAAAACGACTTATTAGACTGCCCCCTTTGGGCTGCATTACTTATTTATAATATGAATCGGTGTTCCAAGTGCAAGTTCGGCAGCTTCCATTGCAATTTCTCCTAATGTCGGGTGGCCATGAATTGTCAAGGCAATATCTTCTGCCGTCATGCCTGCTTCGATCGCAAGTCCAAGTTCAGCAATCATATCTGATGCGCTGACACCTGCGATTTGAGCCCCAATAACAAGGCCGTCTTCTTTTCGTGTAATCAATTTTACAAATCCATCGGTTGCATTTAATGACAATGCGCGGCCGTTTGCTGCAAATGGAAACTTAGCTGCCACAATGTCAATTCCTTCGTCTTTAGCCTGTTGTTCCGTATATCCGACAGAAGCCAACTCAGGTTCTGAGAAGACAATGACAGGAATTCCGTTATAATCGATTTCAGAAGGTTTTCCAGAAATCGCTTCTGCAGCAATTTTCCCTTCATATGAAGCTTTATGAGCAAGTGAAGGTCCTGGAACGATGTCGCCGATAGCATAAATATTTGAAATATTTGTCCGGCACTGTTTGTCAATTTTAATGTAGCCTTTTTCATCGATTTCTACTCCGACTTGTTCGAGACCAAGTTCATCAGTGTTTGGTTTGCGTCCTACTGTAACTAAACAATAGTCCGCTTCCACTACTTGCTCTTTTCCTTTCGCTTCAAATGTCACTTTTACTCCGTCTTTTGTTTCTTCAACACCTTTTGCAAGTGCGCTAGTATGAATTTCGACATTTCCTTTTTTCTTCAACACTCTTTTTACAAGAGCTGTCATTTGTTTTTCAAATCCTGGAAGAATTTCTTTGTCTCCTTCAATAATCACAATTTCAGTGCCGAAATTCGCATAAGCAGTTCCAAGCTCTATGCCAATGACTCCCCCGCCAATAATAACCATTTTTTTCGGAACTTCTTGCAGGGACAACGCTCCAGTTGAGTCAATGACTCGCTCAGAAAATTTAATGCTTGGAATTTCAATTGGACGGGAGCCAGTTGCAATGATTGCATTTTTAAATTTATACGTTTGAGCTGAATTCTCGTTTATGATTCTGACGGTGTTGCGATCAACAAAATATGCTTCGCCTTTTACAATTTCAACTTTATTTCCTTTTAAAAGGCCTTCAACACCGCCTGTAAGTTTTTTGACGACACTTTCTTTCCAAGCTTGCACTTTAGAAAAGTCTAGTGTTACATTTTCAGCTTTTATTCCTATATCTTCTGATTCTTTAGCCTCTACATAACGGTGTCCTGCACTAATTAATGCTTTAGAAGGAATACATCCAACATTGAGGCAGACGCCGCCAAGAGATCCTTTTTCAACGATCGTAACTTTTTGCCCTAATTGCGCAGCTCTTATTGCAGCCACATAGCCGCCGGGACCAGCTCCTATGACGAGAGTGTCAGTTTCAATCGGGAAATCTCCTACTACCATTTATTACGCCTCCATTAGTAATAATTGGGGATCATGCAATAAACGCTTAATATGGTTAAGCGCATTTTGTGCAGTTGCACCGTCGATCATTCGATGGTCAAAGCTTAAAGACAGCGCTAAAACAGGGGCTGCAACGATTTCTCCGTTTTTCACAACCGGTTTTTCAGAAATGCGTCCGAGACCTAGAATGGCTACTTCTGGATGATTAATGACAGGAGTAAACCATTGGCCGCCAGCGGAACCGATATTTGTTATCGTGCATGATGCGCCTTTCATTTCATTTGGAGTAAGTTTGCCTTCACGCGCTTTTGTTGCCAATTCATTAATTTCTGCAGAGATTTCAAAAATCGATTTTCGATCTGCATGATTGACAACAGGAACTAAAAGTCCTTTTTCGGTATCAGCTGCAATTCCGATATTGTAATAGTGCTTATGAATAACTTCTTCTGTTTCATCATCAAACGACGTGTTTAATACTGGATATTTTTTCAGTGCCGATGTTAAAGCTTTGACAACATAAGGCAAATATGTAAGCTTAATGCCTTGTTCTGCCGCAATAGCTTTAAATTTCTTCCGATGTGCAACAAGCTCTGTTACATCGACTTCATCCATTAATGTTACATGTGGCGCAGTTTGCTTCGATTTAACCATTGCTTTTGCAATTGCTTTTCGAATACCGCTGATTTTCTCGCGGGTTTCTGGGAATTCTCCTTCAAGGACAACCGGAGCCGGCGCTGCTTTTTCTCCTGCTGATACGCCTTTTGCAGCTTCTTTTTCCACGTTTTCAACAGGTTTTGCTTCTTCTTGTCCACCTTTCAGATAAGCATCAATATCTTCCTTCAATATGCGCCCGCCGTTTCCTGAGCCTTGTACCAATCGAATATCAACGCCTTTTTCACGCGCATATTTTCGGACGGATGGCATTGCAATAACGCGTCGGTTAACATCTACGTCTTCTGAAGCAGACTGTGAAGCGTTGCTTTCCACTTTTTGCTCTTCTGTGGAAGGCTTTTCTTCTTTTGCTGCTTCACCGCTTTCATCGCCTTTTGATTGATTTTCATAACCTGGAGCATCAATTGTGACTAATACTTGACCGACAGTTGCAACTTCCCCTTCATTCACTTTTAATTCTAATACTTTTCCTTTTACAGGGGAAGGGATTTCAACTACTGCTTTGTCATTTTGCACTTCACAAAGAACATCATCTTCATTGATTTCATCACCAGGTTTGATAAACCATTTTACTATTTCACCTTCATGAATGCCTTCACCGATATCCGGCATTATAAATTCAAAAGCCACAGATTTCAACCTCCTAAATAATTTTCAGTTGATGGCCGAAAAGAAGAAAAGATGATGCTCCTCTTTTTAGCCAATTAGAAATTCAATGCTTTTTTAGCCGTTTCAACGATATCTTTGTAGTTTGGAAGCCATACATCTTCCGCTTGTGAGAATGGATAGACAGTGTCCGGAGCTGCCACGCGGAAAACAGGAGCTTCCAAGCTAAGAATCGCTCTTTCATTAATTTCTGCAACAACATTAGCAGCAATTCCTGCTTGTTTTTGGGCTTCCTGCACGACAATCGCACGGTTTGTTTTCTCTACTGAAGCAATAATCGTTTCTATATCCAGCGGACTTACTGTACGTAAATCGATCACTTCTGCTGAAAAGCCCTCTTTTTCAAGTTCGTCAGCAGCTTTTAAAGATTCATGCACCATTGCCCCGTAAGTGATGATCGAAATATCTTTCCCTTCACGTTTTATATCCGCTTTGCCGATCGGAATTGTATATTCTTCTTCCGGAACTTCATCACGGAAGGAACGATAAAGCTTCATATGCTCCAAGAAAATGACCGGATCATTATCCCGAATTGCTGAAATAAGCAACCCTTTTGCATCATAAGGGGTGGAAGGAATAACGACTTTTAAACCAGGCTGCTGCGCCATCAAGCCTTCCAAGCTGTCCCCATGAAGCTCAGGGGTATGAACGCCGCCGCCGAAAGGAGAACGAATGGTGATCGGAGCATGCCAGCGGCCCCCGGAGCGATAACGCAAACGCGCCATTTGTCCAGAAATGGAATCCATAACCTCATAAACAAAACCGAAGAATTGAATTTCAGCTACCGGACGAAAGCCTTGTGTGCTTAAACCGATTGCCAAGCCGCCAATTCCTGATTCTGCCAGAGGTGTATCAAAAACTCGGTCTGGGCCGAATTCTTTTTGAAGTCCTTCTGTTGCACGGAACACACCGCCGTTTACACCAACATCTTCCCCAAATACTAACACATTTTCGTCGTTTTTCAGTTCCGTACGCAACGCATCAGTGATTGCTTGAATCATTGTCATTTGCGCCATGCTCACTTCGACTCCTTCTCTTTATAAATTTCATATTGTTCTTTTAGGTTATAAGGCCAGCTTCCTTCTTCAAACATAATGTTGATTAAGTCTGTCACTTTTTGTTTTGGAGTTTCATCCGCTTTTTTGATTGCTTCTTTTATATCTTCTTTCGCCTTTTCGATAACTTCGTTTTCTTCTTCCTCGCTCCACAATCCTTTTGCTTGAAGGAAGTTTCTGAAACGAACAAGCGGATCTTTTGCCTCCCACTCGTCATCAAGCTCTTTTGCCCGATATCTCGTTGGATCGTCTCCTGCCATTGTATGCGGACCGTAGCGGTAGCATAATGTTTCAATTAATGTCGGACCTTCACCGTTTATTGCCCGTTCACGCGCTTCCTTCACAGCTGCATAAACAGCAAGCGGATCCATTCCATCTACTTGTATACCAGGGATTCCAGCTGCAACAGCTTTTTGTGCAAGTGTTTCAGCTGAAGTTTGCACCTCTACAGGTGTTGAAATTGCAAACCGGTTGTTTTGAACGATGAAAATAGCAGGTGCTTTAAATGCCCCAGCAAAGTTTATTCCTTCGTAAAAGTCGCCTTGAGACGTTCCTCCATCTCCTGTATACGTAACAGCAACTGCTTTTTTGCCGCGTTTTTTCAAACCTAATGCTACCCCTGCAGCTTGCACATATTGGGCGCCGATAATAATTTGCGGTGAAAAAGCATTTACGTCTTCAGGCATTTGGTTTCCATGAAAATGCCCGCGGGAATATAAAAATGCTTGATACAAAGGCAATCCATGCCAAACTAACTGCGGTATATCACGATAGCCCGGGAGAATGAAGTCCTCTTTTTCCAAGGCAAAATGAGAAGCAATTTGTGATGCTTCTTGTCCGGCAGTCGGTGCGTAAAAACCTAAACGACCTTGACGATTTAAAGAAATTGAACGCTGATCCAACACTCTGGTAAATACCATTCGTCTCATTAATTCCTTTAATTCTTCATCAGAAAGGGAAGGCATCGCATCTTCATTCACGACTTCGCCTTTTTCGTTTAAAATTTGGAACGTTTGGAATTCCTTGCGAATCGCATCAAATTGCTTTTCGCTGTCAACGACAACATTTTTCGCCTTTTTTGCCATTCAACACACCTCTTCGTTTCATTTTCTCAGCCTTTAAATTCATCCATAAAACTAGATTACCCCAAATTGTTCATGGTGACACACATTGCGGATCTTTAATTGCCAAAATCGTCAAGTACATTGCAAGATCGCTTTACAAACTGTATTAATTTTTTTATTTAAAATAGTAATACACATCGATTTCACTTCATAGTATACACCCTTTTTTCACATGCGTCAATTAATTTGTTTATTTTTAAAACAATACATAAAACGCTTTCAAGATAATTGGAAATATTTTTACTTTTAAATCTGTACTAATACAACAGATAATTCTGTATCACTATTACAGATACAGACGGAAGCGAATCATTTATCTGGAGAGCGTGTTGCTTCTCTATATAAATTACAGAAGAATTTATATAAATAAGGAAGGCTTCTAGGCAAACGTCTATACCTTTATTTTGCTTCATCATACGATGATATAGACATTTGCCCTAAATAAGGCGATATGGAGTCCTTATGTGGAGGTGAAAGAGATGCATTATTATTCCAATCCGTCTTATCATTACCCATCATACGGATATTTTCCAGTTTCAAACTGGACATTTGTATTGATCGCTGTGCTTTTTATTTTGCTCATTATTGTTGGCGCTGTCTGCTTAAACTATTAATTGATGATTGTCCGATTTTCGGGCAATTCTTTATTGTTTCTTTTAAAGATTTATGTATAATGAAATTTGTTGATATAGGTTCAGGAGTGATTAGCCATGATTACAATGGAAGATATTATTAAGGAAGGACATCCAACTCTTCGTCAAGTTGCCAAGGAAGTGGAATTGCCCGCTTCTGAAGAGGAGAAAAAAATTTTAGCGGAGATGCTTCAATACTTAAAAAACAGTCAAGATCCAGAGATTGCAGAAAAATATGGATTGCGGCCTGGGATCGGTCTTGCCGCCCCGCAAATTAATGTATCAAAACGAATGATTGCCGTTCATGTGACGGATGAAAAAGGAAAATTATATTCGTACGGCCTGTTCAATCCAAAAATTGTAAGCCATTCGGTGGAACAAAGTTATTTAACAAGCGGTGAAGGATGCCTTTCCGTTGACAGAGAGGTTCCAGGATATGTTCCGCGTTATGCACGCATCCGCGTCAAAGGGGTTGACCTTGAAGGCAATGAAGTCGACCTTCGTTTAAAAGGTCTTGTCGCTATTGTGTTTCAGCATGAAATAGATCATTTAAACGGCATTATGTTTTATGATCGGTTCAATAAAGAGAATCCTTTTAAAGAACCGGAAAATGCAACTCCAATTGACAGATGAAGCCAGAAGTTAGCGCCCGGCATCCAAGCCGCGGAATATTTTGAAGCAAAACGAAAATCCATGCAAAAAATCCCGAATAGTTCTTTCGGGATTTTTTGTTCATAAAGAGAAATTTTTTGTGCACACTACCATTTGAAATCGCCTTTGCAAGGCTTTTTTTGATTTTGACTTCTGATTTATATCAACTGCAATTGCTTTGCAGCATAAAATATTCCATCTTCATCAACAGGCTTTGTAACAAAATCAGCTACTTTTTTCACATGCGAAACAGCATTACCCATAGCAACGCCTGTTCCAGCAAACGAGATCATTTCTATATCATTCAAACCGTCTCCAAAAGCAACCACATCTTGACGGCTAACGCCAAGCATATCCATTATCTTTTTGATCCCTTCTGCTTTCGATCCTTTTTTTGGAACAACATCAGTTGAAAGCTGGTGCCAGCGGACAAATTTTATCTCTTCAGAAATATTGAACTGTTCTTCTTCTCCTTCTTTGCAAAACAAAAGCGCTTGGTAAATAGGTTTTTCTTGAAAATAATCAGGTCTGCACTCAGGATGCGAGAGGTGCAAAGATTTCAAACTTTCATGAATAAACGGATGATCTTCCACATTTGCTTTCATATCTTCTTCACTCAAAAATACAAGCGGGTAATCAGTATTTTCAGTCGCTTCGATTAATTGCTCCAACGCATCGACCTTCAAAGGATTTTCATAAATGACTTCTCCTTCATGCACAACATACTGTCCGTTATAGCTGACATAAGAATGGATTCCTAGCTCTTCTCTTAGCTTTTTAAACATAAAAGGGCCGCGGCCGGTTGAGATGGCGACGTGATGTCCGGCTTTTTTCAAACGGGAGACCGTGTCAAGAGTAGATTCCGGCAAATGTTTATCATGATCCAATAAAGTACCGTCTATATCAAAAAAAATAAATTTTTTCCCCATGTTCAATCTCCTTTTCTCTTTCGTGAAACCTTATTTACACTAAACAAAACGGTATAGTATGCAAACGCTTTATGTCAATAGAGCTTTTCCACGTTTAGCCATAAAAAAAATAAAAAAATAGCATATAATATAAGTAAATACAATCGGACTCGACTTTGACATCTTAATGAAGGAGGAGTTGATATGTTAAAACGTTTAAAGAAAAAAATTAAAAAACAGTGGAAGCAATTGCTTCGCAGAAAATCGATTGCTTAAAGAAACCGGGCGGCTTTAGCCCGGTTTTCGTTATTTTCAATGAAGGTTGGATTTGCCATCAGAATCGACTATAATAATAAAAGCTAGTTTAACATGGAAAGTAAGGAGAGATTACGCAAATGATGTTTAAAGTTTTTTATCAGGAAAACCCGAATGAACCGCCTGTTCGGGAAAGAACGAAAACATTTTTCGTTGAAGCGGAATCAGAAAGAGAAGTTCGTGAAAAATTAAAAGGCCGCTCCATAAACATAGAATATATTCAACCGATTAGCGGTCCGTTTTATGAATTTGAAAAACAAAGCGAAAATTTTTCTGTATTGGAGAAATGATAGTATATGAAATTTGTAAAAAGAGACCAAGTAGCAGCATTCGCCCTCGGCGGATTGGGCGAAATCGGAAAAAATACGTACGGTGTGCAATTTCAAGATGAAATCATTTTAATTGATGCTGGAATTAAGTTTCCAGAAGACGAACTTCTAGGGATTGACTATGTGATTCCGGACTATACGTACTTAGTAAAAAACCAAGAAAAAATTAAAGGCTTGTTCATCACACATGGCCATGAAGATCATATAGGCGGTATACCTTATTTGCTGCGGGAAATTAATGTACCAATCTACGGCGGTAAACTGGCGATCGGACTGATTCGCAATAAGCTTGAAGAGCATGGACTTTTAAGACAAGCTAAACTAAACATCATCCAGGAGGATGATGTGATTCGGTTCAGAAAAACTGCCGTAACTTTTTTCCGTACAACTCACAGCATTCCAGATTCATATGGAATTGTTGTCAAAACTCCCGCAGGAAATATCGTTCATACAGGAGATTTTAAGTTTGATTTTACTCCAGTCGGGGAACCTGCAAATTTAACTAAAATGGCGGAAATCGGCAAAGAAGGTGTGCTCTGTCTTTTATCGGACAGCACAAACAGTGAAATTCCTGAATTTACAATGTCTGAAAGAAGGGTCGGCGAAAGCATTCACGACATTTTCCGAAAAGTAAGCGGCCGCATCATTTTTGCAACATTTGCATCCAATATTCATCGACTTCAGCAAGTAACTGAAGCAGCTGTTAAAAACAATCGAAAAATAGCTGTTTTTGGAAGAAGTATGGAAGCAGCTATCCAAATTGGTCAAGAACTCGGGTATATTCGCTGCCCGAAAGATACGTTTGTTGATGCAAATGAAATAAACCGTCTGCCCGCTCATCGGGTCGTGATTTTATGTACAGGAAGCCAAGGCGAACCAATGGCCGCTCTGTCCCGGATTGCAAATGGAACTCATCGGCAAATCCAAATTATTCCCGGCGATACGGTCGTTTTCTCATCATCGCCCATCCCAGGGAACACTTTATCGGTTTCAAGAACGATCAATCTGCTTTTCCGCGCCGGTGCGGAAGTAATTCACGGGTCGTTAAATGACATCCACACGTCTGGCCACGGCGGACAGGAAGAGCAAAAATTAATGCTGCGGCTAATGAAGCCAAAATATTTTATGCCGATTCATGGAGAATATAGAATGCAGATCATGCATATGAAACTAGCTGTCGATTGCGGAGTTCCAAAGGAAAACTGTTTTATTATGGATAACGGAGATGTGCTGGCGATGAACGACCGCGAAGCATCCATTGCCGGTAAAATTCCATCCGGATCCGTTTATATTGACGGAAGCGGAATTGGCGACATTGGAAACATTGTGTTAAGAGACCGAAAAATTTTATCTGAAGAAGGACTCGTAATCGTTGTCGTCAGCATCAATATGAAAGAGTTCAAAATTGCTGCAGGACCTGACATTATATCGCGCGGCTTCGTTTATATGAGAGAATCCGGAGATTTAATTAAAGATGCCCAAGAACTGATTACTAAGCACTTAAATAAAGTATTGGAAAGAAGAACTACGCAGTGGTCGGAAATCAAAAATGAAATCGCCGATACACTCGCTCCGTTTTTATATGAAAAAACGAAACGCCGACCGATGATCTTGCCAATTATAATGGAAATTTAAGTAATAACTTGTGATCGATCCCTCTTGTGTTGACAGTGGAACGTACTGTTTAACATAAGAGGGATTTATTTTGCAAAAATGTCCAGTTGTTATTTTGTCGGCTCATAACACGCAGCATCCGGCCGCTCTTGCTTTTTTAGGTAGATGGTTTTAAAACGGGCAGCCGTCAGCTAAAAGTTCTTATAAAAAAACGAAAAAGTGAGTGCTTGCAGAGAAGAAAGACGGAGATCAAAACATGTAAATGAAAAATACCGAAAAGTTTTATGGTTAATTTTTTCGATATACAAGTGTTTAATAGAAGAGCAGAAAGACATTTTATGTACGTTTGTGCCATCATATAAATTTATACGCAATTATTTGAAAAACATTTGATGAAAAAATTCGACTTGGATAATGTCATAATCAGAATTTTTCAGGAGCAGGTGCTGCAAGTGGCAGCAGTAAAGGGAGATAATAAAGAAATCAATTTGTAGTTAAAGAAGACATGTATTCGATTGCCAGAAAAAACAACGACATTCTTGCAATAAGGAAGGATTTTGAGCCAGCAAACAAAAAAAGAATGAGAAGAACTGTCTTTAGGCATTCTAGACAGCTGCTTCTCATTCAATTACCATGTAAGCTTCAAATGATTGTTTTTACTTGACTGGATAAGTTCAGTTCATTCTTCAATAGATTTTGATTTTGCCCAATGCGGATGAAACATTTAAAGCTCCGAAAGAATGTATATAAATTTTCATTATTCTCCTAGCACTTTCTTTTCAAACCGATCAATATCGACGTCAGCTCCGATGACAATTAAAATATCTCCTGCCTTGATTACTTCTGTAGCTTGCGGCGATACGATAATTTCGTTATTTCGTTTAATCGCAACAATATTGATTCCGTATTTCGCACGAATATCGAGCTCGATGAGAGAATGGCCGGCAATGTTGCGGTTAGCAGCAATTTCAACAATGCTGTGCTCTTCCGACAGCTCAAGATAGTCCAACACATTGTTCGAAAGAAGATTATGGGCAAGCCGCCGCCCCATATCCCGTTCAGGGTGAACAACTGTATCTGCTCCTATTTTTGACAAAACCTTTTCATGATAGTCGTTTTGAGCCTTCACCGTTATATGCTTAACTCCTAGTTCTTTCAACATAATGGTTGTCAAAATGCTCGCTTGAATATTGTCGCCGATGGCTACGATCACATGATCAAAATTTCTGATTCCCAAGCTTTTTAATACGGCTTCATCCGTTGTATCCGCTACAACAGCATGTGAAACAATATTGGCAAATTCGTTTACTCGATCCTCATCCACATCAATGGCAAGCACCTCTGCTCCTTCTTCCGATAACGTTCGGCAAATGCTTCCGCCGAACCGCCCCAACCCGATTACGGCAAACTCCTTTTTCATCAATACTCCCCCATTACAACTTGAATGACATTATTCTTGTATTTCTTGGCCAAAATCAATCGCTTGTTTCAACTTTTGCTGCATAAACCCTATTCCTTTGCAATCGGAAAGAGGATAATGAAAAGCTGTCTTATTTGTAAACACTTGTTCTATATATGGACGGAATTTCTTTCCTCCCAAAAGAACAATATCATCTACATCTAACAAATTTTTTTCAACCGCTTGTTCCTTCAATTGGTTGATTGTAATTAATTCAGGATGCTTTTTCATGCTAAAGGAAACATTGTAAGGACCAGGCACAAAATCATTTGGCCGCAAAAAGCCATGCTTGGCAGACAAAATCACCCATTCATCGAAAAATTTTTTAGCATACACCTGGCAAAGGCGGTGAAAAACTCCTATATACGCTTTTTCTGCGGAAACAGCACCTGCACTGGGCTCTTTATCCCATACTTTTTTTGTTCCGCAAGGTATGACACAAATCCTTCTCATTTAACATTTCACCTGTTCAATCGATTATTCAATTCATTCAAAAATTGTAAAATATCGTTATGAAAAACAAAATCAGCCCATTCATCGAAGTCTGTTTGTTCTTGGTTGACAATCACTAATACTGCTCCCATCCTTTTTGCCAAAAACGGTATTTCGTTCGCTGGCCGAACTGTTAAAGATGAACCAAGCACGATCATAACGTCTGCTTTTTCACATTCAAGCTCCGCATCTCTAAAAGCATCTTCCGAAAGCAGCTCTCCGAACAGTGTAATGGAAGGACGTATAAAGCCTCCGCAGCCGCAATAATATTGATTTTTCAAGTATACATCATTTAGAAAGCGTTGGCCGCAATTGTGGCAGTGAAACGTTTGAAGTGTTCCATGAAGTTCAATTACGTTTTTGCTTCCTGCTAAGAGATGGAACCCATCAATGTTTTGAGTAATAATCGATTGAATCTTCCCTTCCTTTTCCCATTTTGCCAGCAAGTAGTGTCCTTCATTCGGAGATTTGCTTTTATATAATTGAAGGCGTTCTTTATAAAATTGAATAAATTCATCACGGTTTGTCTCCATCGCTTCAATGCTTGCCAATTTACTCGGATCCTTTTTGCGCCACAAACCAGTTTTTGAACGATAATCCGGAATTCCGCTGGCAGTGGACATCCCTGCGCCAGTAAATACAACAGCATGTTCAGATTGTTGCAAAATATCAGCGATTTCGGATATCAAAGCCATCTTTTTTCATCCTTTTTTATTAATTGTGAAAACAATTATTTTAACCTGAACTTACCATTTTCTTATA
Source organism: Aeribacillus sp. FSL W8-0870 (assembly GCF_037963755.1). Taxonomy (NCBI): domain Bacteria; kingdom Bacillati; phylum Bacillota; class Bacilli; order Caryophanales; family Bacillaceae; genus Aeribacillus; species Aeribacillus sp. FSL W8-0870. Next base: position 1,783,358 of record NZ_CP150165.1, on the reverse strand, counting down.
AATGAAATCAATAAATTCGTCAACAATTTCTTTGCGGAACCGTTCAGTCCGAGACAATATCGATAAATGCCGTTTAATTTCCACATCTTTTATTTTCAATTCATGTAAGTAGCCGTATTTCAACTCTCTTGACACCGTAATCCTCGGCAAAAAGCCGATTCCCAGCCCGGATTCTATAGCAGCTTTTACAGCCTGCGTGCTTCCTAGCTCCATATAATAATTTATTTTATCTAACACCCCATATTTTTTTAAAGTATTTTCGATAATGAGACGGGTTCCTGAATTTTTTTCTCTCCAGATCATTTTTTCTTTTGCCAGCTCTTCAATGTCAATTTGTTTTTTCTCCTTCAAAGGATGCTCTCTTCCGCATACTAAAATAAGCTCGTCATCGACAAGCTTTTTTACATGAAAAATGCTGTTTTCTACAACTCCTTCTACAAATCCGATATCAATTTTGCGGTCAACAAGCCGATCAATAATGCCCGGAGTATTAGAAATCGCTAATGAAAGCTTTACATCTGGCACTTCTTTTTTAAATTTTCCGAGCAGACTAGGCAAAAGATATTCCCCAATTGTCAACGTCGCTCCGACACTTAGTGTAAAATCTTTGTGTCCGGTTATTTCCTTTACTGCTTCTTTTGATTGTTGAATTTCTTCCACAATATTTTTGGCAATCGGATATAACATTTTGCCGGCTTTTGTCAAAGTCATTTTTCCGTTCGAACGGTCAAACAATGGGGTTCCATAATAATCCTCTAGTTGATGGATTTTTCTCGTAACAGCCGGCTGGGACACATAGACAAGCTTTGCAGCACGGCTGATGCTCCCTTCCTCAACAACAAGACAAAACATTTTTAAACTTTCCAAATCCAATTCGGAATCACTTCCTTACAATTTAAACACTTAAAAACAACTTCATGCTAACACCTATCAGCAAAAAAGACAACATTTGCAAAATCCATTTTCCAGGCACTTTTGTTGATAAGATAGCTCCCAGTTGAGAGCCGATCATCACTCCTATACCGCCCCACAAGCAGGCCGTCCAATTAACATTCCCTAATGCAATTTGATTCAGCGCACCAACAAGTGAATAGATCGATAATGCAAAAAGAGAAATCGCAGTTGCGTCGTGAGGACGAATCTTCAATAAATAAATTAAAATGGGGACGAGCAACCATCCGCCGCCAATTCCAAAAAAATTCGATAAAGTTCCCAACAAAAGTCCGATGATGAATAAAAAAACAGCTTTTAAACGGTTTCTGCCCTCATTGAAAAAACCTGCTTTCATACTATGTTCCGGCTCTTCCGGAGCTTTTTTTAAAAGCAAAAACATCCCGAGCATGAATAAAGCAGCGGCAAATATCCAATAAAAAAAGTCGGGTGAAATAATTCCCAACAGCCAAGTGCCGATAAACGTTCCCGGGATGGAGCCGAAGATGATCGGCCAACTGATAGAAAAATGAACACGCTTTTGCCGTATATAATTCATCGACCCTGATATGGAATTGAGAAAAACCACAACAAGACCCGTACCAGCTGCAATTTCAGGAGGCAATTTCAACAGCAATAAGAGAGCAGGAACAAACACAAATCCTCCCCCTGCTCCCACCATTACCCCATAAGCGCCTGACAAAAGTCCAAGAGCGAGCAGCAAAACCATTTCCACCATTCAAGTTCACCTCTGTTAATATCCTAATTAAAGGGTACCAGTGAGAAGGATTGGTGTGAAATGCTTATTCAACATGGGGTATAACAAAATGTTATAGTTTGTGATATTTTTGTTTTTAGTGCTTCTAGCCTTGCCCATTTAGAAAATGTTATATATAATTAAATCGAAATCATTACGATTTAATACAGCGGGGTATACATATATTTTGAAAGGAGTTCAAATCGATGAAAAAAGTCTTTTTTGCATTTTTAATGGCAATGCTTGCAATCTTTCCTATCGGCTGCGACCAAAATAACAACAATGCTTCCGAAACGAACAATCATAATGAGGACAAAAACAATCAAAAAGAAATTGAAATTTATACAACAATCTATCCACTGACAGATTTCACTAAAAAAATCGGCGGTAAATACGTTCACGTCGAAATTGTTTACCCGCCGAATGTAGAAGCCCATACGTATGAACCTACATTAAAAACTTTGGAAGCAATCGCGAAAGCGGATTTATTTATCTATACTGGAGCTGGTATAGAAGGATTTGCCGATAAGGCAGAAAAAACGCTGAAAGACGGCAATGTCAAAATTGTAAAAGCAGCTGAAGGAATCCCATTATTAAGTGCGTCCGAAGATGAACATGACCATGAAAGTGGAGAAGAAGAGCATTCACATCATGAAGAAGATTCAGATCATGAAGAAGAACATGGGAACCAAAACGAAGAGGAACACGATCATGCACATGGAGATGTTGACCCTCATGTATGGCTTGATCCAAATAGGGCCATTACTCTTGCGGAAAACATCAAGAACGCTTTAACGGAAGCGGCTCCTGATCAAAAAGAATATTTTGAACAAAATTTCGCTCAACTTAAACAAGATCTTGAAGAACTGGATCAATCATTTCAAGAAACAATTAAAAAATCGAAAACAAAATATATTCTTGTGGCTCATGCTGCTTATGGTTATTGGGAAGACCGCTACGATATTGAACAAATTCCAATATCGGGATTATCTCCAACAGATGAGCCTAGTCAAAAGCAGCTTGTCAAAATCATTGAACTATCGAAAAAACATCATTTAAAACATGTGATCTTTGAACAAAATGTATCTGAAAAAGTAGCAAAAATCATCCAACAAGAAATTGGTGCCAAATCATTAACGCTACATAATTTAGAAAGTGTTTCGGAAACAGATTTAAACAATAACGAAGACTACTTCAGCATTATGAAACGCAATCTTGAAACGTTATCTGAAGCTTTAAATTAAATACTATTTGCACGCTTTTAGGGGGCTGTCCAATGAGTCTTTTTTGGCTTATTGATGCCCCTTTAATGCTTTAGAAAACGTTGTTATATCGATGTTTATGAGTTTTTTGTTTTCAATGGAAATTTGACTTTCTAGACAGACCTTTATATATACTAAGTCGACATAATAAAACTACTGTAAACTGTTAAACTTTTTTATTTCATATTTTTGTAAAATCAAGTAAAATATTTAGACATACGAATAAATATGAGAGGAGAAACCAAAATGGAAGCAGCTGTTCAAAAACAGAATATGGGTCAAATTACATTATACAGAATATTATTTATTATCGGATTTGTTCATCTTCTAAACGATTCGATTCAAGCTGTTATTCCAGCAGTTTTCCCTATATTGGAAAAATCAATGAATCTTACATATATGCAGCTTGGATTCATTACATTCAGCCTTCAGCTAACGGCATCTTTGCTTCAGCCTGCTGTCGGGTTTTATACAGATAAAAAGCCGATGCCTTATTTGCTGCCCATCGGGCTTACGTGTACGTTTTTCGGCATGCTGGGACTTGCTTTTGCACCTAATTATTGGATTGTTTTAGTTTCGGTATTTTTCGTCGGAATCGGTTCAGCCGTTTTTCATCCGGAAGGTTCAAGAGTGGTGCATTTAGCAGCGGGAGAACGAAAAGGGCTCGCCCAATCCATTTTTCAAGTTGGAGGTAATGCCGGACAATCTCTTGCTCCCATTATGACAGCTCTTATTTTCGTCCCTATGGGACAATTTGGCGCGATTTGGTTTACTTTAATTGCCGGCATGGCCGTCATCGTCCTTCTATACATTGCAAATTGGTATAAGGAAAAGCTCGACAGCCGAAAAAAAACAAGCGCAAAAAAAGCCGTTGTGCAAGTTCCTGCCGCTCGAAAAAAGCAAGTGAAAATTGGACTTATGCTGCTCATCTTCTTAGTTTTTGCTCGTTCATGGTATCATGCAGCAATCACTAATTTTTACCCTTTTTATTTAATTCATGAACATGGACTTTCCATCAGCAAAACACAGCTATATATTTTTATATTTTTAGCAGCAGGTGCAATCGGAACATTTTTAGGAGGGCCGCTTTCAGATCGTTTCGGAAGACGGAATATCATTGCTTTCTCAATGCTTGGATCAGCTCCGCTGGCGGTCATTTTGCCTTATGTGAATGAATTTTGGGCAATTCCAATAATGCTCATTAACGGCTTTATTATTTTGTCAAGCTTTTCTGTAGTTGTCGTATACGCACAAGAGCTAATGCCTGGAAAAATCGGAACTGCATCAGGCTTAATGGTCGGTCTTGCCTTCGGTTTAGGCGCTTTAGGATCAGTCGTGCTCGGTGCTCTCGCGGACTTATTCGGCTTAAAGCCAGTTATGATCGCGTGCGGCTTTCTTCCATTTATCGGCATGCTCTCCATGCTTTTACCTTCCGATCAAAAGCTGAAAGAATGGACATCTTAACATTTTTACAAGACAGCAGCTACTTTTCAATTGATGTGAAACAAAAGACAAAGTTGTTTTGACAATAAAAAAAGATTGAATGAAGTTAAAACCAATGAACAATTTTTTGTTCAAATGTAATAAATGAAAGCTTTTATTTGTACTAAGGAACGAATGAACACAGAAATAATAAAAGGCGTTTTTCGGCTGTCCATCAACTTTTCAGCCTGAGAAAACGCCTTTTGTGTTCTTTTATTCTTGAAAAGCACGGTCACCGAAAATTTTTAACGTTATATCATCTGCTGGAGGATTATGAAGACCGCATCTGACATCCCGATAGTAGCGCTCCAATGGGTATTCTTTTCTTAAGCTTTGTCCGCCTGCAATTCGCATGGCTAGGTCAACGACTTTGATCGCACTGTTTGTGGCAACATATTTTACGGCAGCCAGCTCATGCCCCATTTGTTCGTGTAAATGCGGCTGTTCATCCCATTTTTTCGCCACACTGTACATAAAATGCCGTGCGCTTGTAAGCTCCAGATCCATTTCAGCTGTTTTTCGCCGCACTTCCGAAAGTTCTGAAATTGGATGAGAAAGACTGGCAGGTTGATACTCTTTTGCATATTTGACAGCAAAGTTTCTTGCGGCGATAGCGATCCCGAGGTAGCAGGCAGGAATATGTAAAAGCCATCCTTTCGGAGTGGAAGGACTGAATGTAGCTTGTCTGATCGAAACGAGAGCGTCTTTTTCGACCTTTACGTTGTGCAGTAATAAATCGTCGCTTCTTGTCGCGCGCATGCCGATTGTATCCCATGTTTCTTTTATGGAAAGCCCCTCTGCTCCTTTTGGGACTAAATATTCGCCAACCTCACCTGTTTCTTCAATTGTTGCGGTTACAATAAAATAATCTAGAATCGGGGCCAGTGATGTGAACGATTTATGGCCATTAATAATCCAGCTGCTTCCTTCTTTTCTTGCCGTTGTTTTTGGTTTTCCGCCTCTTGCAGGACTTCCGGCAGCCGGTTCTGATGCACAGCTATTGATTAATTTTCCTTCAGCGACAATTTCTTCGCAAATGCGCTCAAACGTGCGTTCATCCCATTTTTTTGATTCGGATAAATCCATTACGATTCCATTATGCCACCCTAACGATAAACCTGTCGCTCCATCTCCTTCTGCAATTTTTTCTTGAACAAGCAGAAATTCATATAAAGAAATTTCATTTCCTCCATATTTTTTTGGCACAGTTAATTTCAGAAATCCTTCCGTTTTTAAATCTGAAAAGTTTTCAAATGGAAACGAAGATTCCTGATCATTTTTCGCGGCTCGCTCCGCGAACTTCTCCGCAAGTTTTTCGGCTTTTTCTCTTAATTCTCGATGCGATTTGTTGACAATAACCATTTCATCTAAAAAATTCATATTCTTCACACACCTGTTTCTTTTTCTTTCTTTTCTATCTCTATTGTAGCTCTATTATTCATTTTCGTTAAGCAATCCAATTGGTTTTATTTTAATTTTTTTGGTAAAATACAGAAAAAAATATGTAGGAAATAAAGGAGAATGATGATGACAACTTTCAAACAGCAGCTTGAAAAATATGCAGAACTTGCCGTCAAGGTCGGAGTCAATGTTCAAAAAGGACAAGAATTGTTCATTTCTGCAAGCATAGATGCAAAAGAACTCGTCCGATTTATTGCGGAAAAAGCTTATGAGTTTGGTGCAAGGAATATTCATATCGACTGGCAAGATGATGTTTTAACAAGATTAAAATATGAAAAGGCTCCTGATGACGTGTTTTTAGAATATCCTGAATGGAAGTCTCTCGAAAGAACTGCCCTAGCAGAAAGAAATGCAGCTTTTATTTCTATTGTGTCCCAAAGCCCTGATTTATTAAAAGGCATTCAGCCTGAGAGAATCGCTAATTTCCAGAAAGCGTCTGGAACAGCTTTAAATACGTTTCGCAGATACATACAATCGGATAAAGTCAGCTGGACGGTTATCGCTGCCGCAAGCGAAGAATGGGCGGAGAAAGTTTTTCCAAATGAAGAAAAATCGCTTCGAGTTGAAAAATTATGGAATGCTATTTTTCAAGCAACACGTATTAATGAGGAAGATCCGGTTTCTGCATGGAAAAAACATAATGAAAACCTTCATCAAAAAGTCGATTATTTAAATGCGAAAAAATATAGAAAGCTCCATTATCAAGCTCCTGGAACGGATTTAATTATTGAACTGCCTGAAAAGCACCTATGGGTGGGAGCAGGAAGCGTTAATGAAAAAGGCGTTTCTTTCATGGCAAACATGCCTACAGAAGAAGTGTTCACAGCTCCGAAAAAAGATGGGGTAAATGGTTATGTGACTAGCACAAAACCGTTAAGCTACGGCGGAAATTTAATCGAAAATTTTGTCATCACATTTGAACGAGGACGCATTACAAATGTAACAGCCGAAAAAGGCGAAGAAATTTTGAAGCAATTAGTCGAAACAGATGAAGGCTCTCATTATTTAGGTGAAATTGCTTTAGTACCTCATAACTCACCGATCTCAAAGTCAAATCTTTTATTTTATAACACGTTGTTTGACGAAAATGCTTCAAACCATTTAGCGATCGGCAGCGCCTATGCGTTTTGCTTAGAAGGCGGAAAAACGATGACAGAGGATGAATTGAAACAGCATGGTCTCAACACGAGCATTACACATGTTGATTTTATGATCGGAAGTGCAGAAATGGACATCGACGGCATTCTTCCGGACGGCGCACGTGAACCAATCTTCCGAAAAGGAAATTGGGCGTTTTAAAAAAGGGCCGGCTGATCGTTTCTCATGAAAGCCTTGCTTAAATATTGCACAACACTTATCTGAAACTGTACCGTACATCCTTGACGTTTGTTTCAGGCAAGTCAGTAAAAGCTCTATATTTCTCGTTTTGCTTATTTGCTGCATCAACATCATCATAGTATTTGTCTTCTTTGAATCGAATCGTACTTTATCATGCTAATGGGCGGTCATTTGACTTTGCCCTTTTCATTCTTATTCAAAGAAAAAAACAGCCTCTGTAAATATAAAAACTTTATAATGATCCACTATGCGAAAAGGAGAACATAAAAAATGGAATTGTCCATCATTTTAAGTTTTCTTGCAGCTTCTATTTTATTAACCGTTGCACCAGGACCCGATAATTTATTTGTCATTGCACAAAGCATGTCTTACGGCTTTCGAGCGGGGTTCATCACTTCTCTCGGACTTTGTACCGGACTTATCGGACATACTTTAATCGCATCACTCGGACTGTCAGCCATACTCTATCAATCTACTGTTATTTTTACAGCTATTAAATCTGTCGGTGCGATCTATCTGTTATATTTAGCATGGGAATCTTATAAGGAAGGGAAATCAGCAGTTTCCGGTAAAATAGCAAATGTAAAAAGTCTTTCACTCTTTTCTTTATATAAAAGAGGCATCTTGATGAACCTGTTAAATCCGAAGGTGTCATTGTTCTTTTTAGCTTTCTTGCCGCAGTTTGTATCAACAAACAGCGGCCATGTTCAGCTCGACATGTTTGTGCTAGGTCTTATTTTCATTGTACAAGCATTGGTATTGTTTTCCTTATTTTCAGCATTAGCCGGCAAAATAAAAATTCTGTTTCAATCTAAAAAAACAGTTTCTACTATTCATTACGGCAAATCTATTTTATTTGCAGTTCTTGGCGGAAAGCTGCTTTTTACAAAAATTTAGTAGATACAATGAGGGGGAACGTCAGGAGCGAAATTTTTTTCGCTCTAGTATATTTACTCTCTGCCCCCTACTTCATTTGTTTAGAAGATGAATGTCCGAATCAACATCATTACTTTCCCGCACATATCTTTTCTTAAGGCAGTAAGATCAATTTTTTCAACATGTTTTATAGCCGTCCCAACTCATTCTTTTTACAGCTTCTTTTGTCTGCTGTAATTCTACGTTTATTAATCCATTTGTCCTCCTAAATAACTGAATTCTTCCTATCATCCTTCTCCCAAAAAACAAAATCGTCAAGCTGAATAATTATCATTCCAATCATTTGAAGGTGTTTATTCATTTTAACCTTCTAATTCGCATATATTTGTACAAATGAGAGGTGAACATGGTGAACGCAGAAAAAACTAAGCCGGCTCTACAAATAAAAACATTTTTTGAACATCGTTTGCAGCGGTTTCTTCAGCATCTTTTTTTATCGATCATTTGCGGATATATTTTATACTACTTAGTTAATTAAATGCAGAATAAACGCAGCGAATTCATAACAAAGAGACTTCACATTTTTAGTACGTGAAGTCCGAAACTGCCCATAATAAACAAACGATGACGAAAGCAAAAGCGCTGCAATCGGTATTTCCAGGGCTTTCCGGAAAGCGAAATCCTCAATATATCAACGTTTCTAAAACAATAATGAGGGCTTCTATTATGCGAAAAAACGAATTAAAGATACCCCTAAAAAAACATGCCTTGGCTCGCAAGCTTCTTTGAAGACGGAGTTAAAAAATTCAAATTGAAAAAGACCGCACAATTTCATTAATAAATTGTGCGGTCTTCATCATTTTAACAGCTCGATCCATAAGTAAAAAAGATTACTCAGTCTTCTCCTGTTTCTTTTTAAATGTTCGATAGACGAAGAAAAATATAATAAGCGCCAATAAAACAATTGGTAAATTCCCTACAACGAGCACAACAATCCAAGATGCCGCCTGAACAATCCAATGAATGCTTGTCAAAAATTGTTCTTTCGTTTTTTCCCACGTATTAAAATCCTTTGAAAAATTTTCATGAGATTTTATTTCTGTTAATTGCAGTTCAACTGTTGCATAGTCTGTTCTATTTTCAATATATTTTATTCTGCCCTTTAATTGTTCGATTTCTTCTTGGACAGCTGCCAAATCTTCCGAAATTTTCAACAAGTCTTCTGTTTTCTCAGCCGACTCCATAAATTTAAGGAGCCGAGCTTCAACCGCTTGCTTCGATTTCAATCGAGAGTTTAAATCGACATATTCTTCTGTTTGATCTTCACCAGTCATTTGCTCCGATTTGACTGATTTGCTTGCCTTTTTCACTTCCTCTATAAATCGTTGAAGTTCATTTTGAGGAATGCGGAACGTTACATATGCCTCGATCTTTCCATCCTGTTCCACTGCATTTGATTGAATGATATAGCCCCCTCTGCTTTCGGCCTTCTTTGTTAAGTTTGCAATCGTTTCATCATAGCTTACCACTTCTGCCGTTATATTCGCAGTGTACATAACTTTTCGTTCGTTTGAGTATGTGCTGGCAGCTGATTTCGCTTCAACTGTTTCCATTTCTCCTTTTTTTTCAATTTTTTTCTCTATCATGGTCTGATCCATTTTAGCACTTTCTACGGACGATTTTTGTTCTGAATTGCTGCAGGCGGCCAAGAAGAGCAGCAACAAACCAATCAAGACTTTCTTCATTTTCATCATCTCCAGTTAATGACAGTTTATGGATTAGACGAAATAATGAAGCAAAGGTATCTTAAATAGATGAATAAAATGTGTGCAAACAAATGAAAGTGTGCTACTATAATAAACGTACTTGCGCTTGAAACCTTTCGCTTTTACCATTCGTCTAACATAAGGAAATTCTACTCTTCTAAAAAAATCATTTTCATAAAGTTGGTGGGCTTCATGGATTCTAACAAAAAGGCGCAATCGCGGTTTGATTATCAATTAGCATTTATTATATTTCTACTATTTTGCGCGAGCTGCGTGGCCATTTACGGAGCGCAAATGACTTCAGGGCAATATGCGGTAAACTTTATTTTTAAGCAAATTGCCTTCTATGCAGCCAGCTGTCTTATTGCCGGAGTTGTCATGCTGTTCGATTCAGAACAAATTCAAAAAATGACATGGTATTTATACGGTTTTGGGATATTTCTTCTATTTTTGTTAATGATTTCACCGGCAAAAATTGCTAAAGAAATAAATGGCGCTAAAGCATGGTTTACTCTTCCCGGTTTTTCGTTTCAGCCTTCAGAAATCATGAAAGTTTTCTTAATCATTGCTTTGAGCCATATTATTTGCAAGCATCATCAAAAGTATTTGCATCGAACCATTCAAACCGATCTCATTTTGTTATGTAAAATGGGTGTGACGACAGCAGTACCGGTATTGTTCGTTATACTGCAGCCTGACTTTGGGACTGCGCTTGTCATGTTTGCCATTTTAGCCGGCCTTATTCTTGTTTCAGGCATATCTTGGCGGATTCTTACATTAGGGTTTCTCATCGTAACCCTCTTTGCTGCAACAATTTTTTATCTTGTATTGCGAATGCCTGAATTTCTTGCCAAATATTTAGGTGTCAAGCAATATCAGTTCGGCCGGATTTATGCATGGTTAAATCCCGAAGGATATAAAAGCGCTGAAGGCTATCATTTGCTCAATTCTCTAAAAGCTATCGGATCTGGACAAATTTTCGGAAAAGGGGTTGGGCATGGACAAGTATATATCCCTGAAAACCACACCGACTTTATATTCAGTGTGATTGGGGAGCAATTTGGATTTATCGGCACTAGTATTGTCATTAGTTTATTTTTCTTATTAATCTATCACATCATTAAAGTGTCAATTGAAACAACTGAACCGTTTAACAGCTATCTTTGTACTGGCGTCATCAGCTTGTTTGTCTTCCATGTATTTCAAAATGTCGGCATGACGATTGGCCTTCTGCCGATCACAGGTATACCGCTTCCTTTTATCAGCTATGGAGGAAGCTCCCTTATTGGCAGCATGATGGCGATCGGATTGATTTTCAGTATCCGATGGCACCATCGTGTATCTATGTTTTCAAAAGAATAGGTGTCCAATAAAGTTGGACACCTTTTTTGTTTTGTTTAAAAAATAGATTGTATTAGCATGAATTTTTCTCGCCTATGGAAGGCAGAGCCAGCAGCTTTCTGTATCACTCATATCTTAACGATTCGATTGGATCCAATCTTGCCGCCTTGTTTGCCGGCAATAGTCCAAAGAGAATCCCAATAAACATTGAGAATAAAAGTCCGCCGACGACAACCTGCCATGATACTAATGATGGCCAACCGGCAAAAATGGAAATGATGGATGCAATTCCTGCACCTAATAAAATCCCGAAAGTTCCCCCAATTAATGTTAATGTCATCGATTCAATTAAAAATTGCAGCAAAATTTGTCTCCTTGTTGCACCAAGAGCTTTGCGGATGCCGATTTCTCTCGTTCTCTCGGTGACGGAGACGAGCATGATGTTCATGACACCGATGCCGCCAACTACGAGGGAAATTCCGGCTATGCTTCCGATAATCATGGTCATAATACGGGTAATTTGGCCGATGGATTCTGCAATTTCTTCAAAATTCACCACTTGATACGAATCTTCTGTTTGATGCATGTCGTTTAGCAATTGCTCAGCTTTTTCCCCTGCAGCTTTGATTTCGTCTGCACTAACTGCTTCAAGCGTTACTTGCGTATAATTCGTTTGACCGAAAGCATTTCGATAAGCCGTCCATGGAGTGTAAATTTCCGACATGCCAAAGGCAAAAATTCCTGTCGGTTTTTCAAGTATGCCGATAATTTCGAACGGCTGATTCGATACCCAAACGACCTCGCCAATCGGATTATGTTTTTTAAATAAATCTTCTGCTAGTTGGTCGCTAATAATCGCAACACGTCTGCCGCCTAAAAAATCCGCTTCCGTAAACAGTCGGCCTTTATGAATGTTTAATTGATTGACATCCATATATGCAGCATTGATCCCATAGACCGTGGCATCGATTGTTTCTTCTTTAAACCTTATTTGATAAGAACTTGTCGTGGAAGCAACAACCTGTTTAACTTCAGGGATCTCTTTCAACGCTTCAACATCTTCTTGGGTAAACGGATCCACTAACATTGCGTTCGGATTTGCTTTCAACTCTTCTTCACTTGGTTGATAATACACTTCTATCGTATTGCTGCTGCCTGCAATTTGGGCTTTTAAGGCTTGTTCGCCCCCTTGGCCGATTGCTACAACTAAAATAACAGATCCGACACCGATAATTATTCCTAGCATTGTCAGAATTGAACGGAGCTTATGGGCAAGAATGGAGGAAAACGCCATCCGAAAATTTTCCATCAAATTCATAATGTGCTCCCCCGTCCCAAATCTTCTTGTAAAATTTCTCCATCTCTTACTACAATCGTACGCTTAGCAAATTGAGCTACTTCATGTTCATGCGTTACGACAATGATGGTTGTCCCTTCTTTATTTAGCATTGTAAATTGTTCCATAATTGCTTCGCTTGTTTTCGTATCCAATGCACCAGTCGGTTCATCTGCCAAAATGAGCTTTGGATTATTCACAATGGCTCGAGCTATTGCCACCCGTTGTTTTTGGCCTCCCGATAATTCGTTTGGCATATGCTGAATTCTATCGCCGAGACCAACCTTTATTAAAGCCTGCTTAGCGAGTTCATCCCGCTGTTTTTTCCCAATGCCGGCGTAAATCATTGGCAGCTCTACATTTTTTAAGGCGCTCAACCGCGGCAGAAGATGAAACTGCTGAAAAACAAAACCGATTTTCTTGTTGCGTATTTTGGCCAATTCTTGATCATCAAGGGACGATATATCCTTCCCTTCAAAATAGTAAGCACCTGATGTCGGGCGGTCCAAACAGCCAATAATATTCATGAGAGTTGATTTGCCGGAACCGGACGGCCCCATAATGGCCACAAAATCCCCCTGCCGGATTTCTAAATTGATTTTTTTGAGCACATCCATTGTTTCTTTACCGTTTCTATAAGATTTCGTCACATCTTCCAGCTTGATCATTTGATTGTCACTTCCACGCCTGCTTTGATTTCATCAGATGGTTCACGAACAATTTCATCATCTTTTGTTAAACCGCTCGTCACCTCAATATATTCATCGGTTGAAGTACCGGTTTTAATTTCTTTTCTTGTTATTTTTCCGTTTTTCACTACATAAACATATTGTTGATCATCATCTTGTTGAACAGCAGTAAGAGGAATAACATTCGCTTTTTTTCTTTCCGTTTCAATTTCCATAATCAATTTAAAGCCTGGCTTCACCGGAATGTTCTGATCTTGGACAAGAACTTCCACTGGATACTGGACAGCCTCGTTTCCTGTTTCCGCCGCCATCTCACTGCCTTGTTGAGGCAAAATGCCAATTTTCAATACTTTTCCTTTCCATTTTGCATCAGGCACCACATCAGATTTTAAAACTACAGGCTGACCTTCTTTAATTTTTAAAGAATCGTATTCAGAAATGACCCCTTCCACTTTCATTTTGTTCAAACTGCCAATATGTATGAGCGGCTTCACATTTTCGCCCATTGCTACAGCTGCGTCTTCATCTACGGTAATCACAATTCCATCAACTTCGCTTTTCACTTCAAGTTCTAAAATCTTCTTTTCCACTGTTTCCAGTTGAATCTTCTGTTGTTTAAGCTCAAGATTCGTCATTTTCTTATCCATTTGCAGTTGATTTTTTTCATTTTCTATTTGCTTTTCTGCTTCTTCTTTACCGACTTGTTTCTTCAATTCTTCTTCTTTTTTCTTCAGATCATCCAACTGCTCATTGATTTGATCTAGTTTGATATAGCTTTGTTCAATCGAAAGCTTGGCCTGTTCCTTTTCAAGCTCTAATTGTTCGTTTTCATAAATGACGAGAGGTGCTCCTTTTTTTATTTTGTCCCCTTCTTTGACAAGGATTTTTTTGATCTTTCCTCTTTCAGCATCATAATAAATTTTTTGTTCATTCATTAATTGAAGAGTACCGGGAATCATAACATTCCCGGTAATTTCTTTTTGCTCCAATTTGACTGTTTCTACAGTCGGATTTTCCTTCGATGCAGCACGAAAAATACTGATCCCAACAAATAAAGCGATGATAACTGCTACTCCTACACCGATCAAAACTTTCTTTCTCATACTATAACTATGCCCCCACTAATGATTGTGTTGCTCCAGATAATGTCAATAGCAGACTGCCAAGAATGAATAAAACGATTGAAATAGTCCAAGATGCACCTTTTGACAGTTGACCTACATGATGAAGCCCAAAAGCGGTCAATATTGTTCCCCAAATTCCAAAAATTTCGATAGATGACAAAAATGATCCAAGCGCCCCTTCAGCTCCTACAATACTGTTTAAACTAGTAAATACTTGATTAGTGATGTCTCCTCCACCGACAAAATATAAAATAATCGCATTTAACAGTGTTCCTATTGAAGTAACAAGAGAAATAAAAACGGTCATTGAAAACATTTGTTTAAAACGAATTTGTTTTCCGGCAATTTTTACAATGGCAAAAAGAATGAGTGCCGAAATCAATAGTGTAATAAGTCCGCCAATGATACCAGACACAAGTGCACCGACTGTTGTAAATGCGCCGACGTAAGCTGCTCCTTCTGCACCTAATTCCTCTTCCACGATGCTATAGTCGACTGATAACACTGAAAGGTAAGCTGCCAAAGATGAAATAATAATGACAACAATTAATGGAAGCAATACTTTTGGCTGTTGTTTGATCCGCTCAAGCGTCTCAATCGGACTTGTCACAATCCCTAACAACGACGGTTTATCCACTTTTTCATTTGAATGCTGAATGTTCAGTTGCTCACTCATTAAAGTCATCTCCTCCATTATAATGATTATTTTCAATTTATTTTACGAGATTGATAAGAATGAAGTTTCACATTTTTTGAATTTCTTACAAATATTTTGAAAAACTTCCCTTAACATGATGAAAAGACCGCAGAAATACATTCTACGGTCTTTTACAGGTTATTAACTCTTTGGTTATCATTTTGTCCGCATGTTGTTTAGCTCTAATTTGCTCCTGCTTGCCGCGTTTTTTTAAAACGGAGCTTGGGTTTGCTGTGCTGATTGCTGATTTTGCTGACGCACTTCATTGACGTTTGTTTGGCTCGCTTGTCCGCTTAACGGATTGAAGCTGAAGCCGGATGATTGCTGCGTTTGATATTGGTTCGGTATTTGCTGTGCTGATTGCTGATTTTGCTGACGCACTTCATTGACGTTTGTTTGGCTCGCTTGTCCGCTTAACGGATTGAAGCTGAAGCCGGATGATTGCTGCGTTTGATATTGGTTCGGTATTTGCTGTGCTGATTGCTGGTTTTGCTGGCGCACTTCATTGACGTTCGTTTGGCTTGCTTGTCCGCTTAACGGATTGAAGCTGAAGCCGGATGCTTGCTGCGATTGATACTGATTCGGTATTTGCTGTGCTGATTGCTGATTTTGCTGGCGCACTTCATTGATGTTCGTTTGGCTCGCTTGTCCGCTTAACGGATTAAAGCTGAAGCCGGATGCTTGCTGCGATTGATACTGGTTCGGTATTTGCTGTGCTGATTGCTGATTTTGCTGGCGCACTTCATTAACGTTTGTTTGGCTCGCTTGTCCGCTTAACGGATTGAAGCTGAAGCCGGATGATTGCTGCGATTGATACTGGTTCGGTATTTGCTGCGCTGATTGCTGATTTTGCTGACGCACTTCATTAACGTTTGTTTGGTTCGCTTGTCCGCTTAACGGATTGATGCTGAAGCCTGATGATTGACTTTGATATTGATTTTGCGGTTGTTGAGCTTGGTATACTGCTTGATACTGGTTTTTCGGTTGATAATTTTGCAGCTGCTGTGCTTGACTATGAAGCGACTGAGCCAAATTTTCAATTTGCTGCAAATTTTGCACCGCATTTTGTTCCTTTTGTCCAAATGCTTGTGTCTGTTGTGCTGTAAATTGATTTGAGCTAAATGCTTGATTAGCGTTTTGCTGTTCTTGCTGTTTCAGTACTTTGGCAATTTGTTGAATCTGCTGCAATGCTTGCTGCGCTTGATTTACATACGATTGAATGCGTTGCGGCACTCTTTTTCCCTCCTTATCATTTAAATTCATTTTATTTTTTTGTAATCACCTAATTTTTATTCATAAAAAAATGTGCTTTACATCACAATTCACCATTTTTTCACAATCAAGATTCCTAGGTTCTGGTAAAATATTGGTATATAGATGGTTTCCTTCTTGAAAGGAGGTTTTATAATGGTCAAACAAGTGGCGGATCCATTCTTAACCGATCCATTGAGTGCTTTGCATGAATATTTCGACGGAATCATAAACGTGAGGGAAGGGACATATCTTTTTCAAGAAGGCATGGAGGTTCATGAATTATATTGCATCCAATCCGGCTTGGTGCAAATAAGCAAAACAACTTCAGATGGAAGAGAATTGGCGCTAAAGATCTGCAAAAAAGGCGACCTTATTGGTGAATTTTCTATTTTTTCAAATGACCCGAAGCACATATTTAACGCAAAAGTTTTGGAAAACAGTTCTATTTATTTCATAAAAAAAGAACGATTAGAATGCAAACTGTTTGAAAATCCGCATCTTAGCCTTTCGTTCCTAAAATGGATGAGCGAGCAATATCAAATTACTCAAACAAAATTCCGCGATTTGATTTTAAACGGGAAGAAAGGTGCCTTATACTCCACACTCATACGAATGGCGAACACCTATGGAGTAGAAACTGAAAATGGCATTCTCATCAATATCGACATGACCAATCAGGAGCTTGCGAATTTTTGCGGAGCGACTAGAGAAAGCATCAATCGAATGTTGAGCAATTTGCGGAAAAAAGGCGTAATTTCTTTTCAAAATAAAAAAATCACCATTCATGATCTTCAATATTTAAAAGATGAAATCAATTGTGAAAATTGCCCCGTTTCCTACTGCCGAATTGATTAAATTGTAAAAACATCTTATATGCGCCTTGTCTTTCAGAGATGAAGCCGGAACTTTAAACTGGCAAATCGCCAGTTTTCTTTATTTATTTTTCATTTAACAAAGATCTAGTCGTGCATATATTCTGTCAAGTAAAACAATGAAAATAGGGAATACTATGCCGGGACAATGATTCGATCGCAGGACAGGCATTTTTTAAAGCGGCTAAGGCTAAAAAAATGAGAACCTGTTCGATCGTTTCGGGGTGTGCTTCATATAAGTGTCTTTAATCTTTTCCTTCAAATGAAAGGTTCCTGATTTGAGGTTTTGTTTTTTCTTTGCCATTAAAAACCCCCATCCCAGGCAGACTCTTTACACATCATATGAAATGCATCTGTTTTTTTTGTCTACCTGAGTAGGGGATACCAAATGGAATTTAACTCAAAATTTGCACTTGATTCCTGCAAATTTTAGAATTTCCATATGAAACTTTTATTATGAATACAAAAGCACAACCGGTGCCATTCCCATGCAGGAAAATGTCCGTACCTTTAGTGCCTTCATTATTTAATGCCGATATCGATCTCTCCAATCATCATTAATGACTGGATCGATAAAAGAAGTTGATGATGAATCATAGGATTTCGCAGTTCCTGCTGAATAATGCTTTCGATTTTGCTCACCCTGTAACGCAATCCGCTGATGGATAACGCCAAATCTGCCGCTGTCTGTTCCAAATTGCCTCCATTGACTAGAAAGATGTACAATGTTCGCAGGAACTCGATATTTTTTGGATCATCCAGTTTTAAGTTTCCAAGGCAAGCTTTGGCCATTTTTTTTACCTCTTGTTCATTCTTTTCATTAATCAGCACACCAACAACCCCTAACGATTCAAACGAAATGATTTGTTGGTGCTTCGATGATACCCTGACCGCTGTAAGTGCTTCTTTATATGCTTCCCCGGCATTTGACACATTGTTTACTTTGGAGCTGATTCCCCCGTAAAATTTAATAGTAGAGAATTGTGAAGATAGTAAATCAACGATTTTTGACAGCCATGTTTGTATACCTGTTTTGGCAACTTGATCTTCTGTTACCAGCAAAATAAGATGTTTTGCACGCTGGCCAATCAACATGTTTTGTTTTTGATCTTTGTCGTAAGCGGAAAGAAAACTTAAAACTTCTTTTTGCATTTCCAGCTCTTTCGATAAATCATCTTCTTGAAACCGGCAATCCAGCACACAAATATAAAAAGGCTTGGATAAATCCACTCCTATTAAACTAGCTTTCATGATTAAGTCGTGATCATTGCTTTGTTGTCCCGCATTAATGATTTCCTCTAAAAAAAATCCTTTAATCCGTTCATACGATTCTAGCTTTGCTTTTTCATTGAGCAAGCATACCGAGCTGACAGAGGCCAGCCGCTCTAAAATCATAGGAGAAATTGAGGCGTTATATTGATGCAAATCGCGATAAACAAACGAACAATATCCTACAATTTTGTTTTGCAAAAATATTGGTGTCATCAGGCGATCATGATGGCGCAAATGAAGAAGTTGTGTTGATGTGACGATGGCTTGAGGCTGGCAAAAAGGATTTTTTCCTACATAGTCAATAAGTTCGTTTTTATATTGTTCTAATTCATTGGAAGTAATCCCAGCATAGGCCATCGGATGAAGGTGCAGGTTCTCAATTAAAACTGGGATATTCGTCGATTGAAACACTTGACGAACTACGGAGTCTAAATTGTTTCCTTTAATGATTTCCTCAGTGAGCTTCTTATGAACATCCGTCACAAATTTTAAATTATTCCGTTCTTCTAAAAGTTTTTCGTATGTTGCCGCCAGCTCTTCTACGATTGGGGACTCTTCAAGATAGCACAGCTCTTGTTCCGCTTCTTCTCCCCATCGATCCACCGTTTGGCCGATCCAATGGCATTCTTCTTTTCCCATACCTTGACAAGCAATTTCTTTGAAAATCGTCTTTTCTCCGACAATTTCTGAAACGAAGCCGCTGGCATAACCAGAAAGGGTAAAGCAAACTGGGATGGATGATGTCTCAAAATGGCGCACATGTTCTTCTGCTTCATAGGAATGACACCAATATCCTTCCATTCTGACTTGATATTTTCCATTTTCCCTTCTGACTTCTAAAAAAGTACATCTCGCTTTCACATGACCTTTCATCGTATGCAGCTTTGGGCCATCTTGAATGTACTCCTCTACTGTACAGTTTGCATGATTCATCAATTCTTTCGCGTCTTGTCTACCTAGATTCCATCCATACCGAAACAAAAAACCTTTCATCCGTTCAAATCCCATGTCGCGAATTAAATCTCTGCGCAATAATCCGAGCGCATTTGTCGCCACAATCATCGAGCGGGACTTCCCCATATAAATGTAACCGTTATCAAAATTTAATTCCAGCTGATCTAATGCCGATCTTTTTTTGTTCATATGTTACCACCTTAGCTTTATTCAACAAGATCACCAATCAAGTGGCTGAGCGGATACGTTTTGCAAGCCAATACATAACCTTGTTGCCGCTCCTCATCCGAAAGAGCTCCTTTCGAACACAATCCAATTTTGTATTCTCCCTTTTGGATTTTGACTTTGCACATTCCGCAACCTCCATTTGCACATCCATAAGGAATTTTTACTTGATGAGATCTCGCAGCTTTTAATAAATCAACGCTCTCTCCGCAAGAAAAAATTTCTCCGCCTATATGAATTTGATATACCATTATTATCTCCCTCCCAACATGATAATTTTTTCTATTATTCAAGCATGCTCTACAGCATAACGTTATGCGCCATTTTGCACCTGCTTTTACTAGCGCTGGCGAAAAGAAACAAAAATGCCATAGCATTGATCGCATCGTTGATGAACATAACATCATGGCTATCCGACACCTATAAGCATAATAAATATTTTTGCTTAAGGTATGTTTTCTTCTTCACGACCAATGCCGCAGTTCTTGAAAGCGTCGAACGGAGTTCTTAATCACGCAACATGTTCCCCATTCATAAACAATTAACTTTCTACTTTTGTATCTACCGATTTCATCCCTCTTTTTCATGCTCTCTTCGTTTTTTCACAGATTCTCCAGCAATTCCCCAATGTTCTAGAGGCATTTCTTGAATCATGATGCGGACATTTTCTTTCGGCGCATCCAATACTTTGCACACCGTCTCCGTTAATTCATAGATAAGTGTCTCCTTTTTTTCCGGAGAACGACCTTCTAACAAGTGAACTTGAATGAAAGGCATACGTTTTGACTCTCCTTTCCAAAGATAAAAAGGCTTCAACCGAACGAAAGAAGTTCAGGCTTATGGAGAAAACGTTTTGCTATTGCATCGGCTAACTCCCGCTTAGAACGATTTCTACCATTGCACTGATTCCTGGTCACGAGAAAGTTTGTTATTGTTCAAATAATGGCCCCTGACACACTAGCACCGCAACCGTCGAAATAATGGCACCATTCCTTTAAAAAACTATAAAGATGAAGCATACATATGATCCAACATTTTTCGTAAATCGTTCTTTTAACATGATGCGGGAAGACAGCCGCTAAAGTGAGAAAATGCGATGCCGGCTGCAAAAAATTTCAAATCGCTTTTAGTGCAGGCTGTCTTTCTAGATAAAGCGTCAATGATTGAAATGTACAACAACCGTAACTGTTGTGTTGTACTAGGCATATTCGCAATGCTGTCTGGCTTTGAAAAAAGCGAATCATAACCTTGTTTTTGATAAAAACATAAAAATATTCTTATATTTCATTGTGAAAAAAATGCAAAAGCAAAGAATGAAAGCTGTCTCGATATTCCACTTGCGTCCAATGGCTGCATTGTCCGTAAATCATCATTTTTACCCACGGAAGATGTTTGGCAAAATAATAACTTGTCTCAACAGGAACGATCGGATCATTCAGCCCGTGAACGAGTAAAACTTGTTGTTGTATGCGGCACAAAGTGGCGCTTGGCAAAACAAGATCATCTACTATCCGCTGGCGAAGCGGAGGAAACATTGCTTCATAGGAACGGCGCACGGCAGGATTCATTGCCGCCTCAAAGCGCATTTTACTAATGCTGTCAAGATTGTCTTTAATAAAGCTTTCATCATATGCAAACCAGCGAATGATCTGCGTCATTGCCTCTGCGGATGGATCCTCATAAAACCCCCAAACGCGGTCAAGTTCTGGAGTCAATCGAAACGGAGCACCCGCCGAGCCCATCAACACAACGCGATCAATTCGATCAGGCGCCTCGGCCAATAAATGAAGAGCAACAGCCCCGCCTAAAGAATTTCCCACTAAATGAACGTTTTTCACTTCCAATTCATCCAAAAGGTCTTTAAGCTGATCCACCCATAACCTCATCCATGACCGGATGCCTTTCGGAGGTGAAGACGGATGTTCCGACATTCCAAAACCGATTAAGTCTGGCGCGATACAATCAAATCCCTTTTCCTTGAAAAAAGGGAGCGCATATTGCCAATTAGACCAAGCAGTTGCTCCAGGACCGGACCCATGGATAAAAAGAATCGCTTCATTATTTCCGATGCCGGTGCGGTAAAAATAAGTTTCATAGTCTCCGGTTTTGACACGGACACTTGTCGCTTCTTGCAAACCAATTCCTCCCCTCTCGACTCTATTATCGAATCATTTTCCAACACGTACTCCTGACACGAAATCAATTGACGCAATTTTTAGAAAATACTAATTATCCCAATCGTAAACGGTATTTATTGTTTATACAACTCCATTGTTTCATAATAAGAAACAAAAGGAAAAAATAACAAATTTTTTCATACATTAAAACAGATCCTTGGATAGACCTAACAAAGTGGAACGTGCTGTTAAAGAAATTTCCAGAAAAAAATGGGCATGAAATCGCAACAAAGCGAAACGTACTGTTAAAGAAATTAAAATTGGGCATGGAAACCGCATCAAAAAACAATCCGTAAATTATGGATTCGCATGTCCGTATAAAAAGAAGCTGCCCCCAAACATCGACTTCAAGCGATTTTCGGTCAGCCATCTGAAGCATTTCTTTTTTAAGAATGCAAAATAAATAGCGAAGGGGCTGCAAACATCTCCTTACGTGTTTCCCGAATCAGAAGAGATGATCGAACCCCTTTAACAAGAATATTCTTGATCTTTGTATTTTTATGTTAGTGCTTTAGAGAATGATTCAATGAGTTCTCTTCGATGATAGAAAATACCTGTTCCAATTTTATCTTCCGTCCAAGTAATGGTCGGAAAGTCTGCATAGCTCATATAACCGCTTGTGTATGCTTCATTTCTATTGCCGGATGGATCAAAAAAGTAAACGGTAAGGCCTCGTGTAATGCCGTGTCTTGTTGGCGTCACTTCTGCTTGAACATTATTTTTGGTTAAAATATCTGCTGCCTTTAATACTTCATACCAGTTATCGACATAAAATCCTGCATGATGAAATTTCGCATCCGGTCCTTTCACGAATGCAAGATCGTGACCTTTGTTCGTCACTGACATAAAGCTTCCGACTAAATCTTCTCCATCTACCGTAACGATTTTCTCGGTTTGTCTAAAACCGAGCACTTCCGTAAAGAAGCGGGTTGCTGTTTTTAAATCATCGCCTGTTAAAAGAGCGTGATCCAATCGATGCGAAGCAATTCCTTTTAGTCCATCCGGCCATGGATCTGGGTTTAGATTCCCAGTTTTTGTCCCTACTTGTTCTATTTCCGTATACAGCTCCATATGATGGCCTGTTGGAAGCTGAAAACGAACCGCTTCTCCTTCTGCTAATCTAGTACCTTTGGAAATTCGGGAAAGTTTGCAGCCAAATTGCTCAATTTTATATTCTAATTTTTCCAGCTCGTAAATATCTTTTACCTTAAATGCCATATGATCCATTCCAGCTGTATCGGATTTTTGCAAAATGATGCTGTGATGGTCATATTCGTCCCAAGCTTTTAAATATACTCGATTTTCCTCGCGTCCCGTCACTTCAAGCCCAATGACATTTGTGTAATATTTTACAGATTCTTCTAAATCCAACACCCGAAGCTCCAATCGCCCTAATCTTAAAATTTCGCTCATTTGAATCCTCCCTTTCATTGAAAAATCTCTTATTTTAATGAATTTGATCATCAGCTCTTTCCATTAAACCGTTTCCAATAAAGATAACGCAGCCTCGCAGCACAATCTGTCTTCTTCTTCTGAGCCGCCGCTGACCCCGATTCCTCCAGCTAAATCGTTTCCGTCATAAATCGGGTACCCTCCTCCGAAAACGACAAGCTTTTCTGTATGGACAATCCCAAGGCGCAAGCTCGGCTCATCTTTGATCATGTCATACCATTGATGGGTCGGAATCCCGAATGCCGCTGCTGTATAGGCTTTATTTTGAGCAATTTGTATGCTTAAAAGAGGCGCCTCGTCCATCCGGAAAAACGATTTCAAATTTCCGCCTTGATCCACAATAGCAATGTTCACTTTCACTCCAAGTTCTTCAGCCTTTTGTACCGCTTTGTCAATCATTTGTTTCGCCAAGTCACTGCTGATGCTTTTTTGCTGTAAAAACGCCAACATTTCTTCCCCCTTTCCTAAAGTCAACACCGCTATCCTTTTGTAAATACTAGATTTTTCTCTTCCTTTTCTTCGATCTCTAATGTGAAATCGAAACTTCTGGCAATCCATTTTACTTTGACTCGAGAAATACTCCACACAGAAGATATGGATGGACCAAGCCAATAGATTTTTTTCTGCTTAGTAACAAGCACGCGTCCCTCAAACCACCCTTTTCCTCTATCAATTGCCACGTCGTAGCATCCTTTTGGAGGAAGCATATAGTACCGATCCAAAATCAATTCATCTTTTGCATCAGTATGGATCATTTTTCCTTTTGTTTCGTAAAATTCCCCCAAGTAATCAGGAAGTTCTTCCATCAATCCTGATTGAATCTTATTTCGAATCAACGTAGAACTAATTTTTTCATCGTTTCGTTTGACATTTTCTACTTTCGTGACAGTGATTGAGTATCCGCTGTCTTCCTCCATCGTATCTAAACTTCCTTTTCCTTTTCGGTCGTACGTGAAGTCATATCCAGCTGCTACATGCTTGATTTGCAGCGGAACTAAATATTTCTGGACAAATTCCTTCGGCTCAAGTCTTGCAAATTCCGATGTAAATCGTATTAAATAAAAGTAATCAATGTCTAAATGGGAAAACTTTTTTGCTTTTTCGGCAGGCGGGAGCAAATATTGGACACGTTTTCCCGTTTTGCCGATTATGTCTTTAGGGTGCGGAAAAAAGCTGATAACCGCTGTTTTTACCCCCATTTTTTCCGCCAAGTTTTTAGCGGTCTGAATGACTTTTTGATGTCCGAGATGAACGCCGTCAAAAAACCCTAGTGCAGCAACGACAGGGCAAGAGGCAATAAGATCTAGATCATTTTGATGATCAATGATGATTGTTTTCAATGAAATGCCCCCTTTTTTTAGCTCGACGCCGTCGCTTGTTCGCTTTGAGCAAGCTGATGGTATTTTCCGCTGAAAAACAGAAGCGGATCTTGCTCTGTCATGTTTATATCCGTCACTTCCCCGATGAAAAGGACATGATCACCTGCTTGAACCTCATTAACAACTTGGCAGGAAATTTGCGCAAGAGCATCTTTAATGACCGGCAGTCCCCCCAGCTGTTCAAATTGTACATCGACTGGTTTTTCCAACTGCCCGGCAAAATTCATCGAAAGCACTTGTTGATCGTGCGACAAGATGTTAACGGCATATTTTTTTGATTGTTGAATTTTTTCCAGCATTTTCGCTTTTTCTCCAATGGAAATTAACACAAGCTTCGGATTTAAGGAAATGGACATAAAGGCATTTGCTGTCATTCCATGAATATCTCCGTTATGCTCCGTTGAAATGACCGTCACCCCTGTAGCAAATTTCCCCATCGCATTGCGAAACAAGCGATCGTCCATATCCAACACCTCCTTTCCTTTTATTTCTGCACAAGTTCTTTTTGTGGAGATACCCAAGTATCATTGAGCCAACCGTTTAGATCGTAATCATCCAAAGCGGAATCGACAAACGCTTTAAACCGGTCGGAATCTCCAGTTGCATCAGCAATTTTTAACGTCTCTAGACGGATGTTCTCATGGTTGCCCGCATAGTTGATTTCATAAAGCTCATGACGTCCGCCAAATTCCGTTCCGATCGCATCCCAAATCATTTTCATCAATTTCACCCGTTCTTTTGCATCAATGCCTGAACCGCGATAATAACGATCGAGATACGGACGCAGCTCCGGATTTAAAAAGTCGCTGGCACTGGAAGGCAATTGAATGAGGCCCCCCGCAACGATTTGTTCAAAAATTTGTTTGACACGCGGCCATACCATTGGAGCGAGCACACGGTAAGCAGCGCCGTACTGAAGGTTCGGAAGTGCAACGCCATTTTTCGTTTCACAATTGGCTGCCATTGCGGTAGAAAGAGCCCAAAACATATTGCGAAGGGCAATAACCTCACCGATATTTGCCTGAACCCCACGAAACTGCTTCGTACCTGCCGCCTCTGTCGCTTTCATTAATAAGCCGACCATAAAGTCAAGCTTGACGGCAAAACGCGTACAACCTTGGAATGTAAAGCGGTTTACAAATCCCGTTTCAACAAAAAACCCGTTTACTACGTTTACATTTTTGTAGGCAAGTACGTTCTCCCAAGGAATAAATACATTATCTAATACAATGACTGCATCGTTTTCTCAAAACGGCTGGAAAGCGGATAATCAAACGGAGAACCTAACGTTTTTGCGATTTGTTCATACGATTGACGGCTGATCATTTTTACGCCAGGCGCATTCATCGGTACAAAGAAGACGAGTGCATGGCTTTGATCACCATCTCCTAAATCTTGAGCTCCATAGTTAGAGACGAAGTTATAATGAGTTAGTGCAGCTGCCGTTCCCACCATTTTGGCACCGTTTACAATAATACCGTCATCCCGCTCTTTTACAGCGCGAACATAAACATCTTTATTTTCATGAAGAGGTTTTGAACGGTCGACCTGCGGATTAATAATCGTATGGTTAATAAACGGAACTTCTTTTGTTGTTTTTTTGTACCAATTTCGCGCATTGTCCTCAAAACCTTCGTAATAATCCGCAAACGCTTTCAAATGTGCTGTGAAAGAAGCTTTATAATCAGGGGTGCGCCCCATAAAGCCATAGCTCAGCTTGGCCCATTGTGCAATCGCATCTCTTGCTTCTAAAAGATCTTGAGCATTTTTTGGTTCTTTAAAAAATTTGTGAGTTGGATAGCCTTCTTCAGTAGTCGTCGTTAAAATTTTTCCCATCTGTTCATCATGAAGAGCATCATACATTCTTGCTATGGAGCGAGCAGAGTTTTCGTAGGCAGAATGTGTTGTAACATCATCAATCTTTTCTCCATTTAAATAAACAACCCTGTTATCTCTTAAACTTTCTAAATATTCCTTACCATTCATCATCTTTTATCACCATCCTAAATGAAAATAATGAACTGGTATTTCCTCTACGGTTCTATCATATAATTGATTTGAATTTTCAGACAATGACAGCGTTTGTTTAAAAATCATTGAAAACTAAACAATTGTTGTTGAAAATACACAAAAAAAGACTGCCTCATTGCCAAACACCAGCATTGCGTCAAAATGGCAACAAGCTGGCGATTTGAGCGTGAGACAGTCTTTTCAAATAATATTCATACATATCTTGGCTTCGACCGCTTCCGGTGTATAGTCTCCAGGCGTCTTTTATCATATAATGCTCATACATATCCCTGTCTAATGGACTGAAATGTTGTAATCACATTTCCCGCTGATCTTTCAATGACCTAGCAATGTGAACTTTCTTAATCCCTTGTGCTATCTGGGCATTGCTCTTTATTCCAACATGTTTGCGGCACCGCCGATAAGATCAGCGTTTCTTCTGCGCTGCCAGGAGCCGAATCGTCAGCAATCGGATCAAGTCACCGATCAGAAAGTGCTCTTTAAACTGCAAACGAACGACTCCCCGTTTTCAGGATTGTCCTTTCACATAAAAACCCCAGTCCGAGGCAGACTTTCAGAACATCGTATTAAATGCATCGTTTTTTACTGTCTGCCTGTTGGGGATAATAGTATCGTACATTTTCATTATAAGTTCAATGTATTTATAACTTCCTCTACATCTGTTGTCGGCTGTTGGCAGGCAAAGTTTTCACATATATAAATAGTTGTTTCATTATTGATCATGCGATAATTTTTCGCAAATTCCGCAATTTGTGCAAATTGATTTGGATCTTCAGCAACTAACACTGAAAGTTCCATTGTATACGCCTGTTGAATACGATTCAATAATCTTTTCCTTTTGCTGCAATCTTTCGGACCAATAATGACAACCTCTTTTTGCGGCAGCTGTTCCATCAAAAGGCTTTGCAAGAAAAACGTATGACCGCTTGGGTATTGCTCCACTTCTTCTTTAAAAATAGAATACATTTGCTGAACGCTTTCGTGTAAATCCAAATTGCCGGTCAGCCTGCTCAATTTCAAAAGCGCGAAGGCCGCAACGCTGTTTCCTGAAGGGAGCGCACCATCATAATTTTCCTTCTCCTTGACAAGCATTGCTTCACTGTCATGACCTGTGAAGAAAAATCCGCCATTTTCTTGATCCCAAAAAAGATCAATCATTTTATCAGCAAGTTGTTTACCTTTATGCAAATAAGTTAAATTAAATGTCGCTTCATACATTTCGATATAGGCCCAAAGAAGGTATGCATAATCATCAATGAACGCCTGTTGTTTTACTTCGCCATCGCGATAGCGCACCATAACTCTTCCGTCTACAATTAAATGATTTTCAATAAAATTCAGCGCCTTTTTTGCCATTTCGATATATGCTTCCTGATCAAAAACAGCTCCTGCTTTTGCTAGTGCAGCAATCATGAGAGCATTCCACGCGGTCAGCACTTTATCATCAACATGTGGAAACGGTCTTTCAATTCGTTTTTCAAAAAGCTTTTGTCTCGCCTGCTCCAATTGCTCTTTCAGCTCTTCCAGCCCCATTTGATAGGTAATTGCCGCTTTTTCTTCATTCGTATGAATAAGATTCGGGATATTTTTTCCTTCAAAGTTCCCTTCTTCAGTTATATCGTAAATATGACAAAACTGTTCGCCTAATTCCTGCCCGAGAATCTCTACCACTTCCTGTTTTGTCCATACGTAAAATTTCCCTTCCTCCCCCTCAGAATCTGCATCAATGGCAGAATAAAAAGCCCCTGATTCATTCCGCATATCCCGTCGGACAAATTCAATGATTTGTTCTGCAATTGTTTTAAATTGAGGGTTTTGGGTCACTTGATAGGCCTCGGAGAATGTATAAAGCAAAAGGGCATTATCGTACAGCATTTTTTCAAAATGCGGAACAAGCCACATGGCATCTGTCGAATATCTGGCAAATCCGAAGCCGATATGATCCCAAATCCCTCCCTTTGCCATTTGCACAAGCGTTTTATTCACAAAATAAAGAGCATTTTCATGTTTAGTCCATTCGTGATATTTCATTAAAAACATGAGCATGTGAGGAATGGGGAACTTTGGTGCCTGACCAAACCCTCCATAAATTGTGTCAAAATTGCTTGAAAGCTGATGAAACGTTTCATGAAGAACGCTTTGCTTCAACTCACCTTTCTTATTTCGACTGGCATTTTTATTTAAAACTTCCGTTATGCGTGCTGCTGTCTTTTCAATTTTTTCATGCTCTTTTTGATAAATTTCCGAAAGCTGCTGCAACACATCGATAAATCCCGGACGGCCAAAACGGCTTTGCTTAGGAAAATAAGTGCCTGCATAAAAAGGTTTTTGATCCGGTGTGATAAATACATTGAGCGGCCATCCGCCTTGCCCCGTGAGAATCTGGCATACCCTCATATATATGGAATCAATATCTGGTCGCTCCTCACGATCTACTTTTATAGCGACAAACCGTTCATTTAATATCTTTGCAACTTCTTCATCTTCAAAGCTTTCATGAGCCATGACATGGCACCAGTGACAAGTTGAATAGCCGATGCTGACAAGCAAAGGTTTGTTTTCTTTTTTTGCTTTTTCAAAAGCTTCTGATCCCCATGGATACCAGTCAACAGGATTATAAGCATGCTGAAGCAAGTACGGAGACTTTTCAGTGATTAATCGGTTAGGTTTACTGTTCGTTGACATACGACACCTTCTTTTCTCATGAATTTTTATTTTCATAATAGCCTTGCCCTAAATTCAAGTAAAAAAATTCGCTTAAAGGATCATGTCATTTTTGAAATGGAAGTCTGCGATCTGCTTAATAAAATAGGATACAGTTATTAACTATTCGATCTTTTGTTGCATATAACCTGCTTTAATATATAGTTCCTTTTATTGGATTCGGTATTTCACGAACTTTCATCTCTTTTACGATTTCTTCATTCTGAAGTTCTCGGGAGGAAGGCGAACGTTTTAACCACTTATAGGTTACCGTCGAATGACGTTGAATATAAATCGAAAGCTTGGTCAGAACTTCAATCATAAACGAACGAATTTATAGATTGATGAAAGTTGCCGGTATACAATCTGTTATTCGAAAAAAGAAGAAATCTTATAAGAGTTCTACCCCTCAGCATGTTGCAGAAAATATATTGAATCGTGAATTCACAGCGGAAGAGCCAAATGAAAAATGGGTAGCTGATGTCACTGAATTAAAATATGGTTCATCAAAGAAAGCCTATTTAAGTGCTATTCTTGATCTATATGATGGATCAATTGTGAGCTATGTTTTAGGACATTTCAATCATCATCATCTTGTATTTAAAACGTTGGATCAAGCCACCGCACTTTTAAAAGGAGAGCATCCACTTATTCATAGTGACCGTGGGTTCCAATATACCTCTCATGGTTTTAAACATAGGATAGACCAAGCAGGGATGACACAAAGTATGTCAAGAGTAGGCAGATGTATTGATAATGGGCCAATGGAATCTTTTTGGGGAACGCTTTAAATGCGAGAAGTATTATTTACATAAGTATCAGACATTTGAAGAATTAGCTTCTTGCGATTGATGTGTACATCCGCTTTTATCATGATGAAAGGTATCAAAAAAAATTAAACGGCCTTAGCCCCATGGAATATAGAGCTAAAGCCGCTTAGGTATATTTTTATTATTTCTACTGTCTACTTGACAGGGGGGCGGTTCATTATTAGACAGCCCCTTCATATTTTTTTAAACTATAAACACTTGAAAATTAATATACCATTATTAGGAATTAATTACAAAAAGATATAACTAATGCTTTTTTTTTACTTTTTCAGTACCGGAATCCAAATTTCACATTTTACAGTCGGGGAAGTTAAATCTTTGCTTCCGATCGATAAGATTTCTGGACCTTCTATTTGTTCATAGTTTGAGGTTGGAAACCATTCAGAATAAATGCGTCCCCATACATCCTGCAGTGTATCAGGAAATGGTCCGATTGCTTCGAATACTGCCCATGTTGAGACAGGAACTACAAGTTGTGTAAATTCAGCTGGACATTCCTTAGTTGTTGCTACGCCAATATAGTGATCAAGCTCCCCTTTTTCCTCCATTCTGCCTTCAGAAAAGTTCGTGGATGCTTGAATCAGGCCTAAAGGCTCGACATTCGAAAGTTTTTTAAGTTTATTGATCTTTTCATCATCTAAGCTTTTCCACATCGAGGCAATTTCCGGATTAATTCCTTTGAAAATGATCGGAACTCTTTTTTTAATACCAACAATGCGAAATGCCTCTTTTTCTACAATTCGATAGTTCATTTCATTTCCTCCCTTAATTGTTAACTGGAAGGTCATTCGTGGATAAGCTTTCAATAAATGACCACGATTTCTGGCTTCTGACGGTGTTATACCATGCAAGTTTTGAAAAGCTCTTGCAAAAGAATCTGGTGAGTTGTACCCGTATTTTATCGCAATGTCTATGACCTTTACGCTGTTATCTTTAAGTTCAAATGCTGCAAGAGTCAGGCGTCTGCGGCGGATGTATTCTGATAGTGTAATACCTGCAAGAAAAGAAAACATCCTTTTAAAATGATATTCGGAACAGCAAGCGATTTTTGCCACCTCTTTAAAGTCAATATCATGTGTAAGGTTTTCTTCAATATACTGTATGGCTCTGTTCATGTTCTTAAGCAAATCCATTATATGACCTCCCTTGATTACAAGAATAGCAGGAGCTGAATGGATTTACCCGATATTTTGTGCACAATTATGCAGGGTGGGGATATGATCATGTGCATTTTTGCGCAACCTGCTCAGTTTATGAATAAAAACGGTTTTATGATGGAACAAGTGAAATAGATCAGGTAAATAATGAAAGCAATATGTTTGTTTAGTATTTGGTGAAATGATCATTATCATAAATAAGCAAAGAAACGGCTCAATTTTCATAAACGGTTTTCGAACAAGTCCCTAAAATAAATCAAGTAGAGAAAAACGAGCTGTTTTTCTCTACTGATTTTGTATGACTTCGATTTTGATCTGCAAGCAGTTGACGCCTTCTTCTTTCAGAATGCTGCGGGCTAATGCCACTTTTTCTCCGCTTAGTGTCTTTGAATAATAAACTCCTTTTCAAGCAAAGTCCAATTTTGAGGGAAAGGCTCGCCAAGCACCCAATACGCCACTCCATTCAGTCCGTATTCTTTTACGAGATTAAACTTTGCCTGCATGCTTTGTTCATTTTCAAACCAGACCTCATGTGTTTTGTTTTGATCATCGGTGTAGCGAAACCAAGGTGCCTGCGCCTCGTTGTCATACTGAATTTCAACTCCTTCTTTCGCCGCTAGGTCTGCTGCTTCCGCCGGAGCGATTCGTTTGGCAAATTTACCGCCTTTTTTGTATGGTAAAGTCCAATCGTACCCATACAAAGGGGCGCCCATCACAATTTTGTTTCGCGGAATGACGGAAACGGCATAATCCAGTACTTTGCGAACTTGCGGAATCGGTGACACCGCCATTGGCGGACCGCCGGACCATCCCCATTCATACGTCATCAAAATAACAAAATCTGCTAACTCTCCATGTCTCTTATAATCATGGGCTCCGTGCCATGGTCCTCTTTGTTCATCACTCGTTTTTGGGGCCAATGCAGTTGAAACCGTAAAGCCGGCTTTGCGAACCTGCGGCAAAATCGTTTCGAGAAAGCCGTTATACAGCTCACGATCCTTTTCCCGGATATGTTCAAAGTCGATATTTAAAGCTTTATATCCTTTTGCTTTCATCGTCTGAATAACGCCATTGATCAAACTTTTAGAGGCTGTTTTATCTGTAAAGATACGATGAGCAATATCCGGTGAAAAATTTCCTTCTGTAAAATTGGTGATGACCATCATCGGAATCGCACCGGATTTTTTAACAGCTGCGAGTGCTTCACTGTCTTCAATTGGAACAAGACTTCCATCGGCGTTCACTCGGTAGCTGAAAAAAGCTACATATGATAAATGCTGGCTGACACCTTTTAAGTCAGAAACGGATTGCTGCGGAGTGATCGGCTCAAGAAATCCAATTGAGTTAATAGGTCTTTTGTCGCGGGTCGTCTGATCAGGGTTTACCTTTTGTATTCGTTTTGCTGGAGATTGGCTATGCTGTATCCTAATGAGCGAGCTATCTCCTTCATTCTGAGTTGTCGTTCCTTGCTGTTGATCATAAGAAGTGCCCTGCTTTTTATCATTTCCATTTCCGCATCCAGAAAGAGCGAGCGAAAGGCAGAGCAAAATGACAAATTTTCTCATCACAACATCTCCTCTTGTTTTTTCTTATACTTCCTAAACAAGAGGATGAATATTCCCGAGTTTTTCACTTCTGTCCATAGATTCAGCAAATATGCGCTGGAAAAAGTATTTAAAAAAAGACTGTCGCAAAATTACAAAGGAATTTTTCATCTGCTGTTGACCTTTTTTACAGTTCCATTTTGCTGCGTGTTTTTCCGTACATTTTTTTCATCAGCTGCTTCAAATTTTTTTTTACATCCTGAGCTCCAGAAGTTGCAATTTTTTTGCAGTCCTTTTACATACCGTTTGGAGTTACTTCAAAATTTTTAGAACGAATGTTGTTGATGCCTATCCATACATTTTTTCAAAAAAGACTGGTCAAATTTAACAAAATGTTATATAGTGTATATATAGATATACACAGTAAAACAGTTCGCTTGGAGGAGATCAATATGAACGATTGGAAGGAAGCGTTTTGGCTTGCAAAGTTTGAATTAAAAAAATTGAAATTGGGATTTGTATTGCTTGCCTTGATGGCCATCATGTTTTCGATGTTTTTCGCCACTGTCATTCCGAAAAATATGGAAAGAAGCACCGTTATGCTAGATTTTTTGTTCTTTATTGTATTTGGTTTTGGAACTGCATGGATCAAATCGAAAGAATTTAATCATCAAAAAATAGGCGGCGACTTTTGGGCATCTCCTTTTTTTATTACACTTAGGCAGTTGCCGATCCAAAAGGATGTGCTCATTAAGAGCAGATTTATTATTTTTTTCGCTTTTGCCGTTCCTTACTATTTAGGGGTATCGATTCTTACCTATGCGTTTTCTCCTGATCTTAGAGCAGCGTTGGACTTAAAGGAATATTTCGCATTTATCATGATTTGGATTGGTATCGGCATTCATTTAGGAGCTTCGTTTCCAGCTAGTGATGTCGGCTATCGGCTTTCGACGGTGAGGTTTGTCCTTTATATATTCGCTTTATTTTTTGGATTCATGTTTATCTTTACGATATTTAACGTTTTATATGGAAACGGCTTTGTGCCTTTGACGATGCTCATGGCGGAAAAATGGCCTCTAGTAAGTATTATTGCGTCAGTTCTTTTCGCTGCTATAGGCGTGCTCTACTCGCAAAAATATATGTCCAAAAAAATCGAAAAAATGGATTATTTATTTTAAGAAGGAGGAAGTTGAATGGAGCTTCCTATTCAGATTGCAAAAGATTCTCCGGAGCCTATTTATTATCAATTGGAAGAACAAATTAAAGCGCTGATTGCAAGCGGTCAGCTTCCTGCTGGTTCACCGCTGCCTTCGATCCGCACCCTTTCAAAAGACCTTGAAATTAGTGTGATTACGACTAGACGCGCCTACCAAAATCTTGAATATGAAGGGTTTATCCAGACAACACAAGGGAAAGGAACGTTTGTAGCTGACATAGACGATGCTAAGAAAGAAAAAGTAAAGACAGAAACGGTGTACAAAGCTATTCAAACCGCTGTACAAACGGCGCTCCGCCATGACTATACGTTTGCAGAGATTGAGCAAATCTTTCAACAAGTAATGGTTGAATTGCGGGAAAAGGAGGGTTCTTAATGCAGCCTTGGTTAGAAATCATGCAGTTAAGAAAAACGATCGATGATTTTCAATTAGGGCCAATTGATCTTTCGTTTGAGCCTGGAACGATTCATGCACTCATTGGGAAAAACGGAGCTGGTAAAAGTACATTAATGAAAATGCTGATGAATCTTGCGAAAAAAGATGAGGGGCAGATCCGCTTATTTGGTCAATCAATACAAAATCGTGATGAAAGCTGGAAGCAGCACATCTCGTACCTGCCGCAGACATTGATTGGATGCAATTCCTTTAACGGATTGGAATTGATGAAGCTCACTTCCCATTGGTATTCAACATGGGATCAGAAATATTTCGACCAGCTTGTACAAATGTTCGATATCCCTTTAAGAAAGCTATATCGAAATTTATCACAAGGTGTTCAAAAGAAATTAAGCATCGCCTTAACTTTAGCCTGCGATACCGACATTTTGATTCTTGATGAACCAACCGCTCATATGGATATCCCTTCAAAACAAATGCTGATGGATATTCTCGTAGAATGGATGGAAAGAAGCGAAAAGCTGATGATCATTGCCAGCCATCAAACAGATGATATTCGAAAGCTTGCTGATTATCTAATTGTACTGAAAAACGGACAATTGCTTGGAAAATTTGAAAAAGAAGAATTAGCCAGCAGATATAAACGTTACTTTTTGCAGCGGCCTCTGCCAAATAAACCGATACCGGGTGAAGTTGGAAGAAAAGGAAAGCAAATTGTCATCACTCAACAACAAGAAAATACAGAACAGTATTTAATAGAGCATCAATACGATTGGATCAAAGCAGAATCGTTAGAGTTGGAAGAAATTATCACGATTATGCTCAATCAACCAATTTAACAGAAAGGAACATAAATATGAACGAAACGGTTTTAACAGTTGAAAAATTAGGAAAATCATTCAAACATCAGCCGATTATCCAAAATATATCGTTTGAAGTGAAAAAAGGGGAAATTATGGCGGTATTAGGACCGAACGGGGCTGGAAAATCAACGATCATTCGCAACATTATGGGGATTATGTATCCAGATGAAGGAAGCATTACATTCCACAATAGCCAAAAAAATATGATCCCGCGCCATAAAATTGGCTATTTGCCGGAAGAACGCGGTTTATATAAAAATGTCAAAGTAATGGATATTCTCCTTTATTTAGCAGATTTAAAAAGCTACCCATTAAAAAAAGCAAAAGAGCGGGCTAAAGTCTATTTAAAAAAATTTGGCTTAGAAGGAAAAGAACAGTCATCAATTGATGAACTATCAAAAGGAATGGGACAAAAAGTACAGTTTATCGCTTCGATCCTGCATGAGCCTGAACTGCTCATCTTAGACGAACCGTTTTCCGGATTAGACCCTGTGAGCCAGGAGTTATTTAAAAAAGAAATAAGAAGCTTAGCTAATAACGGCACAGCGATTCTTCTATCTTCCCATCAAATGAATATAGTAGAAGAGATGTGTGACAGATTATTTATGATCCATCGCGGCCGCAAGGTGGTTTATGGATCGATAGAGGAAGTAAAGAAAACATATGCGAATTTCAAATGTGTCATCCGCGGAAAAAATGACCGCGCCGTACTAGAACAAATTTCTGGTGTTCAACGAATAGAACAAAATGAAGATGTATCAACTCTTTATTTAACAAAAGACATTCAACCTGCCAAATGGTTAAAAAACCTTCCGGAATATATGATAATTCAAGAATTATCGCTTGACCGCATTTCCCTGCATGAAATCTTTATTGATGTTGCCACAGATCAAAATTTATTACAGGAAGCTGGTGAAAATTATGAGTAATACTATAAAAATAGCAAAATGGGAAATAAAGCGGAATTTAAAAAACAAATCATTTATCATCAGCTTGTTTATAACGCCTATTCTCTTTTTAGCTTTTTTCCTGCTCGGAAATCTTGCCAATTCAGATGAGGATCAAAGTGTAACAACTGTTTATGTCAATGATAAGCTGAATATTTTGCCAGCCTTGCAGGAAGCAGTACAGCTTCACAACCTTCCATTCAAGCTTCAGAAAACTGGCATCGCGGAAGATAAGATAGAAGATTTGCTAAAAAATAGAGAGAATACAGCCTATTTGTTTATCGGTGAACAGTCATTAACGGATGGCGTTGTCCCTGTTTACACAAGCGATGTGATTAGCCCGATGTTTGCCAATCAAATTCAGCTGCTGGCAGAGCCGTTAAAAGCTTTGCAGTTGGAGCAGCTTGGTTTATCGAAAAATCAATTAGCAGCCATTTCGAAAGGAATCGTCTTTGAACAATCGACCGTTAGTGAAATCTCAAAAACTGAAGGCGGAGGAAGAGAAACGGAAAAAATTTTAGAACGCATTGTACCAGGGGCCTTTGCCAGCATCATTTTACTATCCATTGTTTTTAGCGGCATGATGATTTTTCAAAGCGCCTCGCAGGAAAAGAAAGATAAAATTGCGGAAATCATTCTTTCATCGGTCACGCCAAAAGACCTCATGCAAGGTAAAATTATTGGTTATTTCCTATTAGGAATGTTACAAGTTGTTGTATTTTTCATTTTTATCATTCCAATCGTTTTATGGAAAATTGATGTTCCGATATTTCACTATTTGTTCGTTCCTCATCTTTTTCTTTTCATCGGGATTGCCCTTTTAGGCTACTTGCTGTTTTCGTCAATTTTTGTCGGCATCGGCGCCACAATGGCAGATATATATACCGCCGGCAACTTTCAAGGATTAGTTATCCTGCTGCCATTTTTGTCATTTGTTTTTGTCGGACCTGTGCTGACAGATCCAAGCGGGCTATGGGCGCAAATCGGCACCTATCTTCCATTCACATCACCCGCTGTTTTGATTCTTCGTTTGTCGATATTAGAGGAATGGCCATGGGCGGAAATCGTCATATCACTTGCAATCTTAATAATAAGTGTTTGGATATTTATGAAACTAGCTGGAAAAATATTTAAAGTCGGCATCTTAATGTACGGAAAAAATGCCACGCCAAAAGAAATATGGACTTGGATCAGACAATGATCAAAATCGAGTAGGAGGGGGAGATTAACCCCCGTCCTCTCACACCACCGTACGTACGGTTCCGTATACGGCGGTTCAATTAAGATAATTGACGCAAGTCTTTATAACTTCCGTGAATAGCTGTTCTCTTTATGCCAGTGGTCACTCCACCCTCCAAGAGATCTCCCACGGGATTCACCGCTTCCTCCCTCAAGTGAGGTACTACGTTTTCTGTGTTCATCATGACTCACTGAATGCCAAGGGCTATTCTCTCTTAATTGTTCGGTCCTTCTTAGTTGTTCTAGACCAACTAATACTATGACCTCTGCTGACTTCTGACGGTTCAGCTACTTATCACTAAGTAGGTTATGAAGAGTACTTCACATATCCGCCAGACCTCCCCGGGTAAGTACATGCACTTTCACACCATCTATCCGCCTCATTTACTCGATATGACCTTCGACAGAAAGAGCTTT
The DNA here is from genome assembly GCF_037963755.1 of Aeribacillus sp. FSL W8-0870. Taxonomy (NCBI): domain Bacteria; kingdom Bacillati; phylum Bacillota; class Bacilli; order Caryophanales; family Bacillaceae; genus Aeribacillus; species Aeribacillus sp. FSL W8-0870. The sequence continues at coordinate 1,745,370 of NZ_CP150165.1, read as the reverse complement.
GTTTTGTTATGCAAACTCACTCAATCATACCTAGCCTTATATGAGGTTCGTGTTCCTCGGACCGGTGTTTTGCCTCCAGCTTCCTTCAGATTCCGCGTCACCACGGACACCCTTGCTCTTGGCTAACCTCTACTTCTGTCTTCGGGGTTCGGGACTTACACCCTATAGTTCATGTACATGCCGGGCGCACATAAAAAAATCGGCTAAACGCCGATTTTTTTATGGTTTGGTGAAGATGAATAACATTTGCAAGCTGCGTAGTTATGATCAGTCTTTATTCCCAAAATACCGGTTCGCCTTCGATATGGCAAGGCTTGGGCTGATAGATGTCTTCTTTTGTTTTAAGATAGTGATGAATTCTTTCTACATTGGCTGTAAAAGCATTGCTTGCGATATCGCATCCTAAAAAGCGGCAGTTGTTTTTTATGGCTGCAATAGCTGACGATCCGCTCCCTAAAAACGGGTCGCAAACCGTAAATCCCTCTTCGGCACTTGCATAAATCATCGCTTGGAACAGCTCAACCGGTTTTTGAGTCGGATATTTCGAATGGTGAATTCGTTTAAACCGCCATACATCCGGAAAAGACCGGTTTCTAATTTTGCGGTTGTTTCCGTTCGTAGCAAAAATAATATATTCGTGCCTTCTTCTAAAATAATGCCCCATTCCCATATTGATTTTATCCCAAGTGATGATGTTTTTTACGTCAAAGTACTCTCTCATTAAATGCCCTAAGCTTAATAAAGAAAAAGAATCAAACATGATGTAAATGTGCCCTGTATCTTTTTTCAGCACCCTCTTGCACTCTTGTAAAAAGAGATGATAGTTTTCTTCACTGTCTTCAAATTCCGCAAACCATTTCCCATTTTCCGTTCCCTTTTGCTTATATTCACCGACGATTCTGCCCTTCCCGAGCTTCAGCTTGTTATTCATTCCAGAATAAGCAGGGTCTGTTACAATCAAGTCGATGCTTTCATCTTTTAAAGACTTTAAAAAGGATATGCAATCATTTAGTTCAATTTTTACTTCGAGATTGTTTCCATATTTAAACGTTCTCACAGATGCAGTTTCTGTGTCCATATCCAAACACCCTTTTAAAAATAAACGAGATAACTATTTTATCATACTATAGAAGAACGTACATTCTCAACCGATTTAGCTCGTATCTAGCATTTGGCGCAGCGACTTTCAGTGGATTGTTGTCTTGCCTATTTATTTTAATTTTCGTATTTGGGCGTTATCTCGTGCGGATTATCTGATTATCTTATGACCTTCTCCGCATAATCCTCTGGGGACGTTATTTCCTTCTTGATCTCTGTCCAGTTTGCTCGTCCAATCAAAGTTTTCCATACTACAGCCAAGGTATTTATCATGCACTCCAAAGCTCTCCGGTTTTTTTGTTATTTTGAAACATTTTCAGCACTCACTTTCAGATGTATGTTGCTCAATTGGCTACAGTCCTAAACCTAAGAATAACTTTCCCGGTGTTTCATTCTGTTTCATGAGGATTCAACCATTAAGCCCCTATTTATTCCATATTTAATGACTTCGTCAACGAAGAAAAAAAATAACGGAAATAGCTAAAGAAAAAACTGCAAAAACCATAATACAATAGCAGGCAATATTCCGAAGATTATATGTAAAGCAAATGCGAAAAACCTTTTGGTAATGAAAGCAATTGCTATCGATATGGGTAGTCCATAAAAGAACACCCCAAAGCTTACAGATGAGATATCATGAGAAGATTGTGAAAAGAAGATCCTGTTTGTTGGTCAGAAAGAGATGCTACTGGCGAAATAAAATCGCTATGATAAAAGTAGAAATAACAAACGTAATGATCGCTGTTAAAAATTTTCTTTTTATATATTACCTGAATCCGTGACAAAACATCTTTACAATGGTCGCAAACCGTTGATACGATAAGGGAAAACGACGTTGACGATTCTTCATCAAGTAGGTGATGTGATGAAAGATTTCCCGATTCGGTTTGTATTGACAGATGAAGCGATTACCCCAAGTGCTGGGCTTGCTCTCGTTGGCTACTTACTCCATCGAACGAAACTGGATAAACGGGTAAACGCACTTCGGCTTCCAACGGTTCGTCGAGAAGTGCACATTTCCCATAGCGATGTCATTCGCTCGATGATTGGCTTGCTTGCCACAGGAAAAACGGATTTCGATCATATCGAAGCGTATCGTCAGGACGATATCTTTTCGGCATCGATGGGGATTCAGCACGTGCCTTCCTCTCCAACCTTGCGACAACGACTCGATCAGCTCGCTTGTCTTCCGATGACCGAAACGATTCTTTGGGAGGAGTCCATACGTCTGTTGATTCAACGACATGCCACTTTGTCCCCTTGTTGGACCAAAGGAAAGACGACATGGCTTCCCCTTGATATAGATGGTTCCCCATTTGACAACTCCGATACGAAAAAAGAAGGAGTCAGTCGAACGTATAAAGGATTTGACGGTTTTACACCGTTGTTTGCGTATGCAGGGAAGGAAGGGTATCTCGTTCATGCCGAGTTGCGTCCAGGGAAACAACATGTGCAAGACAACATGCCCTCGTTTTTAGTCACCGCTATCCGTCGAGCTCGTCAACTGACTTCATCTCGTCTGCTTGTTCGCATGGATGCAGGAAACGATGCAGAAGCGAATGTGCACGTATGCCTAAAGGAAGACGTGGACTTTGTCATCAAGCGAAACTTACGCCGAGAATCGAAAGCGCTTTGGTTCCAGATCGCTTCGCAAAAGGGCAAACGTGTCGATGATGGACAAAGCGAAGGAGTACAAACCTATGAGCTATGCCTTCCACAGAAGGCAGCGATCGATGGAAACACGTATACGTACGTTCAAGTCACCCAAGTGACGGAACGGACGATGGAACGCAATGGACAGCTGATGCTCGTTCCTGATTATGAAGTGGAAAGCTATTGGGTGCGGCTCAAAGGATACGAGCATGTTCGAATGAGCGATGTGCTCGCGTTGTATCATGACCATGCGACATGCGAACAGTTTCATAGCGAACTGAAGAGCGACTTAGATTTAGAGCGGCTTCCATCTGGGAAGATGAAAACGAATGCGCTCGTGTTGGTCATGGGAGCCTTCGTTTACAATCTTCTTCGTCTGATTGGACAAGATCTATTAAGCGATCCGAGACATCCGTTGCACCACAAAGTGAAACGCCGCCGCATCAAGACGATTATTCAGACGGTGATCACGATGGCAGGGCGACTCGTCCGTCGATCACGACAGATCTGGATGAAACTGACGCGAAGGAGTGGCTATAGCGAGCCCCTACTGAACGTCTATCAGAAATGGAGAGAGGCAAGATAACGAACGAATGTTCGGGCACTGATGTCCAACGTCACTCCCTGTGCTTTTTTGTCTATTTTTTTGGTTCGTATACCTAAAAAAGAGATTTGTTCCATTTTCGGAAATAGAGATGACATAGGTCATAAGCATAAAAGGGGTTTTATGGATTATCAATCCATCAAAATTACAACAAAATCAAAGTCGATTTCAATTCATCACGGATTCAGGTATTAGTTATACCCCTTATTATTACTTGTAAATAATCAAATACAAATTTGATAAGTAAAAATACATAAAAAATGTTCTAATATGATTGCCTGTGTAGATGGTGAAGGAGATTAAAATGGTCATCATGGCATTTTTGGCTATTTGGTAGCAATTATATGGACCAGTATTGCGGAATATAAAATTTCATTTTGCTGTTTGTTTTTGACGAAAAGCAGCAGCTGGAAATCAACGTAAGTTGTTAAGGAGGTTTGATGAAAGATTTAGTCCGCGAAACCGCTTGTTGCAATCGTTGGTGTTTTCGCTTACCTATATATTTCTACTAAAACCTTTCTTTTGGCTGTAACTTCTCCTAATTTATTTCCAGGGTTGAATATACCGATGTGAGAACCTCTTCAAATGATAAAAGCCTGTAGAATTCCAATAATGAATTCTGCAGGCTTTGCCCTAGCTGGATACTTTCCGTAAACCCTTCTCCAATATATTTAAATATGAAACAACGGATAGCATAAATCCCCGCTTTTTATGAATTCGTCGTTACCAACCGATTGCCGCACCGTCTCCTCTTGGATCAACCCCGCCGTGTAAAAAGCTTTGTTCATCAATTAATATGGCGTTGGCATGACCCATTATTTTATCAATAGGTTCAACAACTTTCACAAGATGGCCAGCTTTGATCATCGATTCGATCACTTCTTTTGAGATGCGGCCTTCCATCTTCAATTCTTCCGTCTCTTCTCCCCACGTTCTTCCCCACACAAACCTTGGCTCATATATTGCTTCTGCAGGGCTCATTCGATAATCAATCATTCTTGTAATGATAGCTGTTTGTGTTTGCGGCTGTCCTTCTCCTCCTTGTGTTCCGTATAAAATATACGGCTTTCCATCTTTAAAAGCCATTGCAGGCATCAGCGTGTGGAACGTTCTTTTTCTCGGCGCCAAGCAATTGACATGCGAACGATCAAGAGAAAAGAACGATCCTCTGTTTTGCATTAAAATCCCTGTGTCACCAGCAACAACACATGAACCGAATTCAAAATAAAGACTTTGTATAAAGGAAACCGCATTCCCCTCTTCATCCACGACAGCCGCATGGGCAGTGTCGTTTCCGACAGGCTGAGTCTTCACTTCGCTTGCATTTGTCAGACTGATCGATTCGGCCAGCTTTTTCGCATATGTTTTGCTTAACAATTTATCAAGCGGAATCTGGTAGAATTCGGGATCTGTCAATACTTTGTTTCGGTCTTGAAAGCTTTTTTTCAATGATTCTGTCAAAAGGTGATAATACTGAAAAGAACCGTGCGGAATCGTTTTAAAATCAAAGTTTTCTAAAATATTTAGCGCCATTAGCCCGGCAAAGCCTTGTGAATTGGGCGGAACCTGATACATGGTATAACCGCGGTAAGTTCCGCTCAGCGGTTCGACCCAATCTCCGTGATGATCCGCAAAATCATCCTCTATTAAAATCCCGCCTTTTTCTCGAAGGCTTGATACAATGCGTTTTGTTAAACTGCCTTTGTAAAAATGATCTCTTCCTTTGTTCGCTAACTCTTTCAATGTATCCGCCAATTGCTTCTGAATAAATTTTTCATTTATGCTCGGAATTCGATGATGAGGCAGGAAAATCGATGATGTTTCCGGAAATTCTCGCAGAATTTGAACATTTTTTTGCGTGTTGACATATTGATCCTTTGAAAAAGGGAATCCATTTTCCGCATATTCGATAGCAGGCTCTAAAACCTCCGCCAATGAAAGTCTTCCGTATTCTTTTATGATGGCATCCCAACTGTCAACCATTCCCGGCACGGTGATAACACTTTGAATGCCTCGATACGGAATGGCGGGTAAACCTTCGTATTTTTCAGGCGTGGCGTTATAGCCTGACCGGCCGCTGCCGTTATACGCACGAACTGCTTGATCCTTTCTGCTGTAAAACAGCCAAAAAGAGTCTCCTCCGATCCCTGTCATGTGCGGATAAACGACCGCTAAGCAGGCGCTGACCGCTACCGCTGCATCGAAGGCGTTGCCCCCTTTTTGCAGTATGCGGCAACCGGCTGCCGATGCTAAATAATGCGGACTGACAACCATATTTTTCGTTCCGATCATTGATTGGCTCATTTTACTTGTTCCTCCCCCGGTTTGTAGTATTGAACGAAATGGGTCATGCGATTTGAACCTTCCGTAAATAGAAATAAAACAGCGCCGATGATTAGCAAAACACCTGACAAATAAAAGCCGATTTCAAGCTTGCCGGTGATATCGGCAAAATAGCCCGTAATATAAGGTGCAAAAATTGAAGAAAGCATTCCGCTGAAATTGAAAAAACCATACACTTTGGAGTACATGGATGACGGCGTAATTTCAGCCATATAAGATATTAATACGGGATCGAGCGCCAATTTTCCTAGCAGTCCGTAAAAAACTAATCCTGCTAGCAGCAAAGAATAATTTTGACAAATTGGCTAACGCTAAAAAATAATAAGCAGCTTTTTCATTTATTTGAAACATAACCGAAGAAAACAGCCTCTGCCGCAAAAAGATATTTTCCTGTGTCGATCCTTCTACCTTACAGAATATGAAGACAAAAAGATTGTTTCTTGTAATCAGACCTTTAACGATTTATCCATTTTAATTTTACGGAACATCTTTTTTTGTATATCTGGATCGAGCACAAGCGAAACAGCACAGTTTGAGCCCAAACAGCTTGCTTCTATAAAACAAAATGAAATGGAAAAAGTATTTCCACTATTGATGCCAACCGAAAAAAATTTCTTATTGCAAACCATATTATGTTCCCCTGAGTGGACATCGGCAAAACAAAGCAAAAAACGGATAACAATTCTTCCAAACTGATCAGTCATTATGTGATAAAAAACGGTAGATTTAAACCTCCTGTTAATCAATAGAAATGCCACCGACTTCAATTTCCTCCATCACATAAAATCATGATAGCCAGGATGTACGTTTTGACTCGATTTCATTATAAAAATCCATATAAAAAGGTGCTTTAATATTGTCACATTTTCTAACATTTTTTTCGTTTCGTAAACAAATAAATATTTTCATTTTTTTATAGAAATCATAAAACATATTTTGTATACTAAAGGAAATTATAATTAGAAAATTAACTACATAACGAAATAAAGGGTGGTATGAATGGCATTCGAATACAACATTCCGAATTTAGACATAGACCATATTGATAAACAAATTTTAGAGAAGCTGCATGAAAACAGCCGGATATCGTATACCGATCTCGGAAAAGAAATCGGTTTGTCTCGAGTTGCCGTTCAGGCGAGAATAAACAACTTAATTGAAAAAGGAATTATCGAGAAATTTACGACGGTTATCAATCCGACGAAAATCGGCATTCATGTTTCCGCCTTTTTCAACGTTGAAGTGGAACCGCAATATTTAGAGGAAGTGGCAGAACAATTGGCGGAGGAGCATGCCGTTACAAGCTTGTACCATATGACTGGACCAAGCAAGCTCCATATGCATGGAATCTTTAAAAATAATCAAGAAATGGAAAATTTTTTAACAAAAAAATTGTATCCGATGCGCGGTGTCGTCAGCGTTGACTGTCAAATTCTCATTAAACGATACAAGAGCCGCATGGGCATGAAATTATAAAGGATGAGGGGGAGAAATATGCAAACTTCTTATAAAAGTCTTATCATGGCTATGCTGAGAACCGGAATTTTTGGATTCGGAGGCGGTCCTTCCGTCATACCGCTGTTCCGTTATGAAGCAGTTTCCAGATACCGTTGGGTAAAAGATGAAGAATTTGCAGAAATATTGGCGATTGCCAATACCCTGCCCGGTCCGATCGCGACAAAAATGGCCGCTTACTTAGGATATAAACAAAAAGGGGCATTAGGCGCTTTTATTTGCGTAGCAGCTCATATTTTGCCTACATGTTTGGCCATGATTCTATTATTCAAAATGGTCACAGCTTTAAGCGATTCACCTGTTATCCACGGTATGATTTCTGCTGTTATGCCGGTGATCGCCGCCATGCTTGGGCAGTTGGCTTACGAATTTTCCGCAAAGGCCGTGAAAGGATTGGGAAAATGGCTTGGCGTCCTGCTGATGATTGTTTCGTTTTGCCTGCTGCAAGTGATTTCGATTCATCCAGCTATTGTAATTCTAATGTTTTTAACATATGGAGCTTTCCATTTAAAACGGAAGAGCAGAAGTAAGGAGATGTCTGCATGAAAATCTGGATCAGCTTATTCATCGGTTTCTTTTTAGCCAACATACTCGGTTATGGAGGAGGACCCGCTTCCATTCCGCTTATGTATGAGGAGATTGTCAATCATTACAAATGGCTGACAAATGCAGAATTTTCCAATATGCTCGCACTGGGAAATTCTTTGCCGGGCCCTATTGCGACAAAGATCGCCGCCTATGTCGGTTATGATGTGTACGGATGGTGGGGGGCTTTCATCGCCTTGTTTGCGACTGTATTTCCGTCAGCTTTCGCTTTGATTCTGTTGTTAAAACTGATTCAACGCCACCGGGAATCTTTAGTTGTGAAAGGAATGACCTTGCTTGTACAGCCTGTTATTGCTGTCATGATGCTGCTTTTAACTTGGGAAATGATAGAAGACTCTGTCCATTCGCTCGGAATTATCCAATCGCTCATCATTGCTGCTGTATCGTTCTTTGCCTTAGAAAAATGGAAGGTTCACCCTGCCATTCTCATTATGATTTCCTTTGTTTATGGAGGAGTTGTTCTGCCCAATTTTTAAAACCGGTCTGTTTGGAGCACCAGAGAAACTGTGATTCTCAGCTTTTCGCAATACCTGAGAAAATTTTTCTGTCAAGAAATGCGCCAACTATCTTGCTTTGTTTCAATTAGAGTCGTATAATCTCTTTTTAAAAATACGAATGATTTTCTCGTATAAGTTTGGAAATACGGTCCAAACGTTTCTACCAAACTACCGTAAATAGTTTGACTACGAGAGACGATACACAACTCTCCCTGTCAAACTCAACGCGCGAGTTTACTACAGAAGGGAAAAGTGAGAATGGACAAAAACATTTTAAAGAAAAGAATCCAAGTGGCTAGCAAACAAATTCCGGCAGACATTGTGATTAAAAACGGAAAAATTGCCGATGTTTTCAATTTAGAAATTTTGCATGGAGACATCGCCATTGCGGACGGAGTGATTGCTGGAATCGGAGAATATGATGGGGTAAACATCATTGATGCCGAGAATAAATTCATCGTTCCAGGTTTCATCGACTCTCATGTCCATATTGAATCTTCGATGGTGACACCGAAGGAGTTCTCCAAAGCAGTTCTGCCCCACGGTGTGACAACCGTTATTATAGATCCGCATGAAATTGCGAATGTCGCCGGGACGAAAGGTATATCTTTTATGCTGGAGGATTCAGAAGGCTTAGATTTAGATGTGTATTGCATGCTGCCTTCCTGCGTTCCGGCGACTTCGTTTGAAAATGCCGGCGCTGTGTTAAATGATGATGAACTTGCACCTTTTTACAAGCATCCTCGGGTGCTCGGGCTTGCGGAAGTGATGGATTTCCCAGGTGTTCAAAATTTAGATGACCGCATCATTGACAAGCTTTTAACGGCATCAGCATATAAGATCGACGGACACGGCGCAGGTCTTGGCATTGAAGGAGTCAATGTTTACAGAGCGGCCGGCATTCAAACAGATCATGAATGTGTGACAAAAGAGCAAGCAAAAGACCGCCTTGCTCGCGGAATGTACGTCATGATCCGTCAAGGATCTGCTGCAAAAAATTTGCCAGAACTAATCGGCGTGGTCAATGAAAAAAATAGCCACCGCTGTCTATTTTGTACGGATGACAAGCATTTAGACGACTTAATTGCCGAGGGAAGCATTGACTACAATATTCGTCTTGCCGTCGAGCATGGACTTGATCCTCTCATAGCGATTCAAATGGCGACGATTAATGCCGCCCAATGTTTCGGACTATCGCAAAAAGGAGCGATCGCACCTGGATATAGAGCAGATCTTGTCATAGTAGATAACTTCAAAGCTTTTACGATTGAAAAAGTTTTGAAAGCCGGAAAAGTGATAGCGGAAAACGGTCAATATATAGGATCTATAGATCAACCAAAACCTTCCGTTTTATCAAGAAATTCTGTCAATCTAAACATAAACGAGGTTACAAAAGAACGGTTGGCCATTCACGTAAAAAATAACCAAAAAGCGCATGTAATAGAAATTATTCCGAATCAAATTGAAACGGTTAAAAGAATGATGGAAGTTCCGAGCGACGGTGTTTGCTTCATCCCTTCCATTGAAAAAGATTTGGCAAAACTGGCTGTACTCGAACGCCATAAAAATACTGGAAACATTGGCCTTGCCATTGTAAAAGGATTAGGCTTAATCGGCGGTGCAGTCGCCACAACCGTCGCCCACGATTCCCATAATGTGATCGTTGCCGGCACAAACGATGAGGATATGATCTGCTCCATTCAAGAGATAAAGAGAATCGGCGGTGGGCTAGTAGTTGTGAATGATGGAAAAACGCTCGCCTCTTTGCCGCTTGTGATCGGCGGATTGATGTCAGATCAAGCATATCCAATCGTCGCCCATCAACTCGATGAATTGAACAGCAGCTTGCACAAAGTGAGCAAACATCGGCATTTCAATCTCTTCCTCACGCTCTCTTTTTTAAGTTTGCCTGTCATTCCAGAGCTCAAAATTACAGATTTAGGATTATTTGACGTCACAACGTTTCAGCACATAGAAGTTGCAGCCGAGCACGGCGTTTAAATATCGTGTAGAAAATGATTGTATGGGCAGCAAAACACATAAAAAAAGAAAACTCCGGCAAGGGAGATTGGCTCATCTGCCGGAGTTTCATTTGCCTTTTTTCGCTTAGAGTTTAAATTCTTTAAGCCTGCTAAAGCTTTCACGTGTCAGAAATGATTTATTCATAAATTCGCAGGAGATGTTTTTTACACGCTTGCCCGATAGCTTAACCGTTTTTTCCGCCGGACTTTATCCCGTTCTAAAATCCTTTGCTCGATCAATAGAATTCACCTTTTTGCCAGCTCGCTCCGGTCAAAATCAAACAAATTATACAGCTTGTATGCCATCATGAGCTCAAAGCGCATATCTGCATGATTTAAATCAACATTGAGTATTTCTTCAACACGTTCAATGCGATATTCAAGTGTGCTGCGGTGTATAAATAATTCTTTCGAAGCTTCGCGGTAAATCAAAAGGATTTGTGCAGCGCTTCGGTCATGGTCATACGATTAAATTCGGCAGGTTGTTTTCCTTCAACATTGTTAATGATATCTTGAATGGTGCTATGACATGATCCGATCACTTAAAAATTTTCCTTCAACAACATCAACTAACATCCTTGTTGCCTGCTTTGTGTGTGCAAAATTTCGTCTTGTTTTTATTTATAAATGCAGATTTTCCCCAAAAGACCATATACACGCTTCTTGCAGCTCCGCATCATTTCAGCTGCCCATCTATTCGAGAAAAACAGGATGCCTTTTAAATCGCATCATTTTTTTGAAAACCGCTCTCCTTCTCAAGAGGAAAGAAGTCCCTTATATCGTAACTTATGGTGCGGCGGAAAATGCGGCTTTCTTCACGTCATCCGCTTCACATATAATCCACTTTTTTCCGTTCTTACCCTGCTTTTATTTTTTCATAAGCTTCATCATATTTTTTCGCCAGTTCGAAATCAAGCTTTGTGAGTCCTTTCGCTCTCTGTGATGAAATTTTTACCGTGATGAACTTATAGTCAATAGAAATGAAGGGATGATGGTTTACTTCTTCAGAAATGTCCGAAATTTGCCGCACGAATTCGATTTCTTGCAAATCGTCTTGAAAGAGGTACTTTCTTGCAATCCATCGCTCTTCAAGAAGCTTCCAATCTTCCATCTCTTGTAAAAGAGATTGCACTTCTTCATCTGTTAACCGCATGACCGTTTCCTCCCGGATTTTTATAAAAAAACAGACAGCTAAAATCACAGTGCAAAAAAGATTGCCATATGAATATAAAGAGGCGAACAAACATATCAGATTTCCGTTTATTTTCTTAGAAAAAAGATTTGCTTTGAAACCGTTCCATTTCCCGATAAATACACTCGATGTCCACATGCTTCCGGAGACAATCGGCAAGCCGGTCAAATGCTTCTTCACGAATGTTTTTCATTGATGGCCGCTCATAAATCGCCGGAAGACCTTTTCTTTTTCTTATCAAATTCAAAAATGCCGTCCGAAACTCATCGTTATGAAATATGCCATGAAAATACGTTCCAATTAGGAGGCTGTCTTGGCTTATGCAGCCGTCAACTCCTTCTTCCGTCGTAATAAATGGCGATACGTCCCCTTCATAAGAAGTTGTTCCCATATGAATTTCATAGCCTTCCACCGGCACACTACAATCAGCAAAGTGGGCCATCCCTGTTGTAAGAGTCGTCCTTTTCTCTTTCATCATGGCGGTGCGAATCGGGAAAAAACCGAATCCGTTTGCGCTCCCTATCGATGTTTCTACGTGATAAGGGTCTGAAATCTCCCTTCCGAGCATTTGATAACCGCCGCATATGCCGACAATGACTGATTTTTTCGCTCGATAAAGCTTTTCTATCGCATCCGCAAAGCCGGATTTTCGCAAAAGCAATAAGTCCTCAATTGTATTTTTTGTTCCCGGCAAAATGACAACATCCGGTTCTCTGAGTTCATTTGCCTCCTTTACATAGCGAACATGGCAATCCTTTTCATATAGAAACGGGTCAACATCGGTAAAGTTCGAAATGTGAGGAACATGAATAACAGCAATATCAATCTCGCTAGTTTTCTCATTTGTACGTAGAAACGTATCTAATATGACGGCGTCTTCCGCCTCAATGTTTAAATTAGAAATATATGGTACGACCCCTAAAACCGGTTTGCCTGTATACTCTTCAAACCAGCGAAGTCCCGGCTCCAGCAAGGAAATATCCCCGCGAAACTTGTTAATCACTACCCCAATTACGCGATCGCGATCTTCAGGCTCAAGCAGCTGCAATGTTCCTACTAAACTCGCAAATACACCGCCTCTATCAATGTCGCCGACAAGAATGACAGGAGCGTTTGTTAACCGGGCAATGCGCATATTGACAAGCTCGCGATCATTTAAGTTAATTTCCGCAGGGCTCCCCGCTCCTTCTATAACGATTCGCTCATATGTACTTGCCAAATGATGATACGCTTCTTTAATCACCTGCAAACCAAGTTCAAAAAATTCCTGCCGATACGCTGCTGCCTTATAATTTTGATACGGCTTACCGTTCACAACAATTTGTGAAGTGTGATCGCTCACAGGCTTGATCAAAATCGGGTTCATATCCGCCATTGCGACCGTTCTTGCCGCCTCCGCCTGCACTCCTTGGGCACGGCCGATTTCCTTGCCGTCAACGGTAATATACGAATTGAGTGACATATTTTGTGATTTAAACGGCGCCGTCCGATACCCGTCCTGCGCAAAAATTCGGCAAAAACCTGTCGCAATCACGCTTTTTCCCGCATCGGAATGCGTACCTTGAATCATGATGGGCAATGCTTTATTCATCTGTTTTTCTCCTCTCACAATCATTCACAAATGTTTCGCAAATTCCGAGTATGAGCACCGCCGTATGAAAAGGCGGGCCAATAAATCAGGACTGCATGTAAATCCTTTATCTTCGAAAAAAAACACGGTGGCTATTTTTTTCATTGATCACGCCGATCAATTCAGGCAAATTTTTGGCAGCAGATCTTTGACGAATCATCACCTACATTCCACGGGAAAGTCGGTCTCTTGCTTGCTTTTTTGTCACACATTTTTAACTCGCCCACATGATGCCAATTTCCCGACATTGCTTGCCGTTCCAACAATGATGATTCTTTTCCAACATTTTCACACGGTAACTTTTTGGTTGGATTCTACTGTTTCAACAACGATGATTTATTTCCAACTCATTCATGCTCCCTTTTCAAAAATTGATAATGACTGAAGTATTATAACATCCTTCATTTTCCGCTAGTATCATGATGCACGAGATGATCAAAAATAATTGCTATGTTTCTTTGCTAAATGAAAAATTCCGCATATACAGTGATCGTGATCTGTAAGTTAAGGCATATCTTTATGTGTCCAATCGTTTGATAGACTCAGCACTTAAGATCACCGGCACCTCATTTTTTGAATAAAGTTCTGTTTAATGCTGGAACATACATAGCTAAAAACACAGACCGACCGAGGCTGAAAACAATAAAAGCAAGCCACAAACCGTGGTTATAATACATCGGAATCAAAATGAAAAGACAAACAATATATACTGCAAGAGAAATCAGCATGGAATTGCGAATCGGATTGGTCATGGTCGCTCCTGTAAAAACACCGTAGAGAATTAAACCGAAGCTTGCCGCAAGTGGAAATATCGTGACCCAAATACTGTAGGAGCTGGCCAGTTCGATCACATTCTGATTTTTCGTAAAAACAGGAATGATCGAATCTTTAAACAGTATATAAATAAGCATCATAAACAAGGGGGAAATTATCGCCCATTGCCCTGTCAACGATAAAGTGCGTTTATACAAAGCTTCATCCTTTGCACCGACAGCTTTTCCGACGAGAATACTGCTGGCATTGGCAAATCCGTCTAAAAAGTACGCCATGATGTAATGAATTTGAATGAGAACGGCATTGGCTGCCAGTATTTCGGTACCAAAAGAGGCACCTCTCGCTGTAAAAAGATTAAACACGGTTAACAAACAAATCGTGCGAATAAGCAAATCCCGATTGACCGCCATCATCTTCTTAAATTCTCCTGCATTCCACAGCTCGCTGCTAGGAATGGAGAAAAGGCGAAGATCGGAAGACTTTAACACGATATACATTCCAATGAGAAATGCAGCCACTTCTGAAATCAATGTAGCGGCGGCTACACCATTCACATCTTGATGAAAAACGTTCACAAACAACAAATCAAGTACAACATTTAATAGATTCATAAATACTTGTAAAAATAGCGAAATTTTAACACGAGACATTCCCATGAGCCATCCTAGAATGACGTAATTCGCCAGCGTAAACGGGGCTCCCCAAATGCGGATCGAAAAATATTCGTCCGTGAAAGTCATGACTTTCTCATCCGGATGAATAAGCGTTAATGCGATATGCTTCATCGGCCATTGAACGAGGATAAATAGAATGCCGACGGCTAACGCAATGAGGAACGGTCTTACGAAATATAAAAAACATTGCTTGGCATCTTGCGCACCATAAGCTTGTGCGGCAAAGCCGGACGTACTGACCCGCAAAAAGCCAAACAACCAATACATCGTATTAAAAATCATCGTCCCTACAGCTACGCCGCCAATATACGCTGGATCAGGAAGCTGTCCCACTACTGCCGTATCGACAGCTCCTAATAACGGGGTGGTGATCGTTGAAATGATAAGCGGAATCGCCAAAGATAGATAAGTTCGGTGAGTCATTATTATCCCCCTTAACCTTCAAACAAGTGAATGAGCATTTTTGTATATGGGTGGCGGGCTTGAGAGAATATATCATTCTTTTGAAAGCAGTCAATAAAAGCCCCATCTTTCATTACCAAAATGCGCTCGCTTAAAAAATGAACCGACGGGAGATCATGGGAAATAAATAGATAGGATAATTCCAATTGTTTTTGCAGCTCCTTTAAAAGAGTTAATATTTGCCCTTGTGTATAGACATCTAAGCTTGCTGTCGGTTCATCTAAAATGATCAAAGACGGCTGGATGCTAATCGCACGAGCAATGGCAACACGTTGTTTTTGCCCTCCGCTTAACTCGTGGGGATAGCGATAAAGATAGCGGTCCGCCATCCCAACCATCTCTAACAGCCGCTTTGCGCATAATTCACGGTGCTCTCTTACATCCTGCAAATAAATGGGGCAGATATTACGATGTGTATCTAATGCCTCCATGACAGAATCGATGATCTTTCGTTTTGGATTTAAAGCCGCTGCCGGATTTTGAAACACCGCTTGCATACAATGGCGAATTTTTCGAATTTCTCTTTTAGTCATTTTATGCAATGGTTGGTCATGTAAAAAAATTTCGCCTTCGCTTATTTTTTCTAACATAAGCAAGCAGCGCGCCAATGTACTTTTCCCGCTGCCGCTTTCACCGACAAGCCCGACGCATTCGCCTTTTTGTATCGATATCGACACCCCGTTGACTGCTTGATGACCTGAAGCATAAATTTTTTTGATATTTTTGGCCAATAATAGATCTGCCATTATGACATATTCCTTTCCATTGCAAAATCCAGTTTAACAGGCGAGGCAATACGCCTAATCGCTGGTACAACGCTGAATGACCGCTCGGCCTTCACGTGATCACTTCATGCATTTTATTCGGCAAGGTTGGAGCGGCACTCAATAATTGCTTGGTATAAGGATGACGAGGATGGTGAATAACATTTGTTTTCGTCCCTGTTTCGACAATCTCCCCTTTCTTCATTACTGCAACAGTATCGGAATATTTCCTAGCAAGCCTCAAATCATGTGTAATAAATAATATTGCACAATTGATTTTCTCTTTGATATTCGCGATGACCTCTAACACATGTGCTGCTGTCATACTGTCAAGCGCAGTGGTAGGCTCATCAGCAATAAGCAATTTCGGATTCAGCATAATGGCCATAGCAATGGATGCACGCTGCAGCTGTCCGCCACTTAATTGAAAAGGGTAACTATTGTAGACGCGTTTTGCAGGGAGTTGTACGTCTTCCAATGCTTGAAAAGCGATTTCTTTTCTTTCGTTTTTAGTTAAAGAACCATGAGTTTGGATCATTTCATCCATTTGCTTACCGATTTTTATAAAAGGAGTAAACGAGCCTTGATAGTCTTGGAAGACATAAGATATTTCTTTTCCTCGTAAATTCTGAAATTCTTTTTTCGATAAATGAGTCATATCCTTGTTGTCAAACTGAATATGCCCGGCGGCTATCCACATTTCTTTCGGCAGAAGCCCTCCAATCGCAGAAGCTGTGATGCTTTTGCCGCTGCCGCTTTCGCCAATTAATGTAAACCATTCTCCTTTTCTGGCAGTTATATTCACATTTTCAACAATCGGCTTATTTCGAAAATTAATTTGCATTTGATCAATAGTTAATAATGACATACCATCTCCCCTTTATCCTTTTACATCAAAACGGTCTCGCAATACATCACCAGCTAAATTAGAAACTAGAACAGTAAACATAATGGCAATTCCAGGAATAAACATTAAATATGGCGAGGTGTGAAAATATGGTGTACTTTCGTTCAACATCGCCCCCCATTCAGGAGTTGGCGGCTGCGCTCCTAAGCCGATGTAAGATAAGGAAGCGATCAACAAAATAATTTTTCCAAGATCCAACGTCGCTAAAACGAACACATTTCCCACGACATGGGGCAGCAAATGCTTACGGATAATTTGAAATGTGCTTAAACCATTGACAACCGCCATTAAAATGTAATCTTTTTCTTTCTCAGATAACACCGTGCTGCGGACAAGCCGCACATAGCTTCCCCATTTCGCTACAACGATTGCAAAAATTAAATTTAACATACCGGGGCCTAAAATACCGCTCAGTACAATTGCGACAATAAAATCAGGGAAAGCTAGAAAAGCGTCTATGATTCTCATCAAATAACGATCGAAACGGCCTCCGACAAATCCTGAAAACATGCCTAACGGAACGCCGATCAACAAAACAATGCCCAATACGAGAATACTCGTTCCGACCGTTACTTGCCCTCCCGCTAGTATGCGAGAAAATAAGTCTCGCCCCAAATAATCCGTTCCGAAAAAATGCTCCGCACTTGGTTTCAGCAGACGTTCATTCATATTGATTTGCAACGGATCATATGGAGCAAGCAGCGGAGCTGTCAAGATGACAAGAAAAAAGGCAAATAGTATAAAAAGAAGCGTTCGTGAGTGCGTCCAATACATTTGTCTAAACATTTTCAACGTCTCTCTACTCCTTTTAAACGTATCTCAGGGTTTAAATAACGGCAGCAAATATCAACGAAGATATTAATCAAGACAATCAAAATCGTAATAAACAATACATACCCTTGAATGACCGGGTAATCCCGGCGAATAATCGCATCTACCACCATTTTTCCAATTCCCGGGTATGCAAACAGTACTTCAATGACAACTGTGCCGCTTATTAAACTCCCAAGACTCATACCAAAAATCGTTATGACTGGAATTAAAGAACGGCGGAAAACGTGGAATAAAAATATCCGTTTTTCACTAATCCCTCTTGCCCTTGCCGCTTTCACATAGTCCTCATTCAAGCTTTCTAGTAAACTGGAACGCAGCAATCTGACATAAACAGCTGACATCGCGATTCCTAACGTAAGGGATGGCAGGATGACGTGTTGAATCGTTCCCTTTCCCATGCTTGGCAATATCCCTAATTGAACGGCAAATAATTCAATGAAAAGGAGCCCCAGCCAAAAGCTGGGGATGGATGAACCGACTAGTGCAAACAAACGGCATATATGGTCCACCCATTTATTTTTATAGAGTGCAGATAAAGTGCCTAAAGGAATAGAAATCAGAATCATTACGATTAAAGAAGTGCATGTGAGCGTAATGGTCGCAGGAAACCTTGATAACAACTCAGAAACTACCGGCTGCTTTGTTATATAGGAATGGCCTAAATCAAACTCGAAAAATCGTTTCAACCAATACCAATATTGAACGTATATAGGTTCATGTAACTTCAGTTCTTCTCTTAGCGCTTCAATTTGTTCTTTCGTAACGGACACTTCATCTACTTGAAGCATCTGTTTGACAGGATCGCCAGGTGCTAGTTTTATAAATATAAAACTAATGAAAGACAGCAGAAGTAAAAATATGATGAACTCTATGAATCGTTTCGCTACTTGAATCATTTACCCTTCCACATCCAAATCTTTTGTTAACATATAATACTCGCTTTTACTAGTCACCCAATTTTTTACTCCGTCACGATAGGCAACAATAATATTTGGATGTAAGATAAAGGAATGGAGAGTCTTCTGATCAATGATTTTTAATGCTTTCTTCGCCAAATTGTTCCGTTCGTTCACGTCTACCGTTTGGTTCAATTGTTGAATGCTAGCTGTTAATTCTGGATGGTTAATACTCGCGTAGTTCAGCGCTCCGTTCGGCATGTATGTCGCATTCAAAAAGTATGCCGCATCTCCGCGCGGAGCCGTCACACTGCTGTATGTAGCAAAATCCCAATCATCATTGGCCGCTAAATACTCATCAATATTTTCCACTTGCTGAATCGACATCTCTATGCCAAGTTCCTTCGCCTTTGATTGGAGAATTTGTACAATTAAAGGAAGTTCAGGACGCGATGCGTATGTCAGTACTTTAAGCCGAACGGCCTTTCTGTCTTTCGTAACTTTTCCGTCTTCTACTTGAAAGCCTGCATTACTAAAATACTGTTTCGCCGCCTCTATTCCGCTTTCCTTTTCTTCATAGGATGGCGCAAACGGAGAGCCAGCCAAAAAAGGACCTTTCGCTTCAACGGCATGTCCATTTAAAATATGTTCAACAATTTCCTTCCGATCTATTAAAGCATCCATCGCCTTCCGCACATTTTCATCTTTCATATAGGAGCTCTTCATATTATAAAACAGCTGATGTGTACGCAAACTTGGAACTGATTCTATTTTTACATTTTCTTCTTTTAATTTTTCAAGATTTTCTACCGGCGGTCTAAAAATAATGTCCGCATCTCCTGATTGAAGCGCCATTTTCCGTGCATTGGCATCCTCGTTGAAAGCAAATGTTGCTTTTTCAAGCTTTGCTTTGCCATCCCAATACTTTTCAAATCGTTCGACCTTCAGCTCTACCCCAGGCTCAAAAGAAGAAATTTTAAATGGCCCCGTACCGATTGGCCTTTTATCAATATCTTTTTCATCAACATCGACGATCGCTGTATTTGGATGTACGAGCTCTGAAGGAAATTGCGGGAATACTTCTTCCGTTTGAATCGTTAACAATTGACCATCGGCTTTCATTTTGCTGATTTTTAATGCCGCTTGAACAGATGGACTATCGTTGATTGCTCTTTCTAACGAGGCCTTCACCGCTTGAGCATCAACTTTTTTCCCATTATGGAATGTAACACCTTCTCTAATTTTAAACGTCCAGTTTTTCCCATCTTTACTTTTCCATTCTTCTGCAAGCCAAGGTTCAATTTTTTGCTGTTCACTAATTTTGACAAGCGTCTCTCCTACTCCCGCACGAACTATCGTATAGTTCGTGTCTAAATGCGGATCGAGCGTGTTGGTTGGAAAGTTAAAAAGCAATGTTAATTCTTTGCTGCTCTTCTCCTTTTCTTTTGAGGAAGACTGTGAGCATCCGACAAGCAAAAAAATTGTTGTTAAAAGTATTAATATGCTTTTAAAATATCGAAACATTTTCTCACCTTCCTAAATCGTAATGATTACTACTTTTATTTTCCTATCATACATATATTCGCTATTTTTGTAAATATTATTTCGAACAAAAATAATTCAAGATCACATATTTTTGAAATATCCATTTATTTCTCGACATTCCTACCCCAAAAATTGATGAGTTTCTTCCAAAAAATCCATTTTGAATCACATATAAGGCAAAATTAAAAGGCATGAGTCCGGTTTAATACCGAATTCATGCCCAAACAGTTGCCTAAATTTCCGTGTCTAACTTTTTGGGTTCAGTTCAATTTTTTGAAAAAAGTTCGCTCTCCTTATTAAGCATGATAGGAGCCTTGACAGATTATGTGCCCTGCTTTTCGCTTAGTGCAAACCTCACAGCACGGTTAATCAACGCCGGCAGCACGGACACATGGCCTTCATCCTCAAATTCTTTAAATTCCACGTGAAAATTGTTTTGATCGAGTCGTAATAGTCGTTCTGCAAGCTCTTTAGCATTCGCATTCATGCCGCTTTTATGGAATTTTTCCAATTCTCCTACAGTGATTAATAATCGTATATGATGCTTATCATTTTCTAAACTAGAGATAAATTTTTGCTCTGCATCAAGTAGAAGCGATTTATTCCAATGAATGGACGGGCTGCCTGCGATATACGTATTGAAGGCGTACGGCTTTGTAAACAATGTTTGTAATACGAAGAGGCCGCCGAGTGAATGACCAAAAATCGCTTGTCTGTCTTTATCAATTTTGAACCTGCTTTCGATCAGCGGTTTAAGCTCCCCATCAATAAATTGCAAAAACTGTTCCGCTCCGCCATATTCTGGTCTGTCTGTCCCCTCTCGTCTCGAATACAATTCCGAAGCTGGCGGAGTCAGTGTAAAATCATAGTAGCGTTCAGGAGAAAACGGTTTTTCGATATGGTAACCGATGCCGACTACTAGTGCTGGAACGATTCCTGTCCTTTCGGGCCGCCTTGATTGGATACGGACTGCCTCAAACATCGTTCCGAATATAGCATTAGCATCCAAGAAATAAATAACTGGAAAGCCTGAAGGAGGAGGAGGCACATCAGGTATACCAAGCAAAATTTTGTATTGCCGATTTTCTTTTGAACGTATTAAAAATTGTTCAGTACTCGGAATGCTAACTTCTCGGCCAGCAGTATCTTTGTCCATCACATCAGCTTGTTTATCTTTTTTCCTATGCATGGTTAAACGCCTCCATATCATTGATTGATATAATCGGGGCAAAAATTACAACCCTCCAACTGAACATTTCAATCTCTTTTCCAAAGCCGACAAACATATGTATTCGCAACTGGTACTCTATTCTCTGACGGGCAAACGGGCCCTTCCTTCATTAAAACAACCTGATGGGTAGCCGATTTTTTTGAATGGATCGCCTTCTATGGTTCATAAGACTTTACCTAGTATTTAAGACATCGCTTAGTAATGCCAAAATGGTGCCGAACGATGATTCTCATCTATATGAAAATAATTAGGTAAGATGATGCGGGATGACCTTTGAACTTATGAATCATTTACACAATTCCACGTTTCATTAGAAAACTCTCATTTTTTACTATCTTTAAATAATAAATAAATGAAATAAGGAACACCGATGATGGAAATGACAATCCCGACAGGCAATTCAGCTGGAGAAAAAACAGTTCTGGCAATATAATCGGAGACAATGACCATAAGCATGCCGACCGTTCCGCTGACGGGAATTAGCCAAAAATGATGGATTCCGACCAAACGCTTGGCGATGTGCGGTGCTATCAAACCGACAAATACAATGTTTCCTGCCACAGAGACACAAGCGCTCACAATTCCGATACTGCATAAAAGGAACACATTTTTTTCTTTTTCCGTACGAATTCCCAGTCCTATTGCTCTATCTTCTCCTAATTGAAGCAAGTCGAGTATATACGATTTTTTTATAATAATAGGAACTAATATGACGAACCAAGGCAAAATAGAGACAATGTATTTCCAATTAGCATTCCATATACTTCCATTCAACCAAACTGTCGCCATTTCAAAATCCTGAGGGTTCATTTTCAAGGATAAAAACATAGACAAGGCCCCAAACCCAAATCCTATTGCAATTCCAACCAAAATCGCACGTTCGGAATCTAGTTTTCCATTTCGCCATGAGAATAAATAAATCAATAGTGCTGAAGCCAGTCCGCCTATCCAACCAAACAGCGGCATCGCCAAAGTTGACAGCCATCCGCTTCCCGTTATTTGCCCTTCAAAAAAGAGCATAAAAATAACGATAGCGGCTCCTGCCCCTGAATTGATTCCTAAAACGCCAGGGTCTGCAAGTCCATTTCTGCTGATCCCCTGTAAGGTTGCACCCGCCACTGCGAAACCAAATCCAATCAATGAAGCTATTAAAATACGGGGCAAGCGAAATTCAAATATGACCAAATCATGCTCAGAATTGGGATCAACCCGCAGCAAAGTCTTTACTATATCGATAACTTTAATATCAAATTCACCGTTTGTTAAGCTGACATATATTGCAGCAAAAATAAAGACTATACTGATCAGCATCACTGTCCAAAATCGTCTCGCCATTTGTTTATGCATATGTTCCTCCTCCTCTCTTGTAAATTAAATAGAGGAAGAAAGGAACTCCGATTAGGGAAGTGACAACTCCAATAGGAGTCTCAAACGGGTAATTCAAAAATCTGCTTAAAATATCGGACAGTGCTAAAAAAATACCTCCAAGTACTCCGGCGCAAGGAATAACCCACCTATAATCGATTCCAATTAAAAATCGGGTTATGTGCGGAATGATTAAACCAACAAATCCAATATTTCCTGCCAAGGCAACAGAAATACCAGTCAAAATGACGGTGCTGGCCATTGCTAACGCTTTGACCAACACCGTTTTCTGTCCTAAACTCACAGAAACTTCTTCACCTAAAGAAAGAATTGTGAGCGATTTGGAAATATAAAGAGCCATTATGATCCCGACAATTGCAAAAGGAATCGCAAGTTTTATTAGAAAGGGATCCATCTGATGCAGCCGGGCATTATACCAAAAACTGATGTTTTGCGATACTTGAAAATACGTTGACAAGGCAGCGGAAATACTGCTGAGAAACGTTCCAATAATAGTTCCGATGATCGCCATTCGAACGGGTGACATTCCGTTTGGCATAAGCGACGCCACGCCGAAGACGAAGCCAACAGCAATGGCTGAACCGAGTAGTGAAAATATTATCATGCTCAAAGATGATGCATCCGGCATGAAAATCATGCAAAGTGTAATAGCGAAAACCGATCCGTCAGAAACTCCCAAAATCGAAGGGGAGGCAAGATAGTTCCTCGTCATTCCCTGCATGATCGATCCAGATATGGCCAAGAAAATTCCGATTAAAAGTGCTCCAATCGCTCTTGGCAAACGGGAATGTATTACAATTTGGTGATTTACATTTTCCGGATCAAAATGAAAGAACGCCTCCCAAACCGTTTCGAAATTTATATCTTTCGCTCCATAAAGTATAGATAATAGAACTATGAGCACAAACGCAATAGGCGAAGAACATAAAATGAGAATGGATATAGGAATCTTTAAGCGCATATTATGATTCCCGCCCTACATCATTCATTTGCCAATTTTTCAGTCGCTGCTTTTAAGAATTGAATTTTACTCCATGCTGTACCGCCTTGTGCCAACGGATCCACAACGTTTACGAATACTTTGTCGTTTTTAACTGCATTAATGCTTTTCCAGATCGGATTCTTTTGCAATTCCTCTAGTGCTTTTGGATTCTCTTGGTTCTCATCCTCTGAAAATTGGACAAAGAGATAATCTGGATTCATTTCGCTAAATTTTTCTAACGAAATCACTTCCTGCGCTTTGGCATTTTTGATTTCTTCCGGTACGGTAAATCCTAAATCTTCGTATAACGAAGGGTTGAAAAATATATCTTTCGAATAGATCATAATATTACCGCTTCTAATACGAACGATAGCTACTTTTTTATCTTTGAACTTCTCGCCTATTTGTGCTTTCGCCTTTTCGAGGTCATCTTGATATTCCTTTAAAACTTTTTCTGCTAGATCCTGTTTCCCCGTAAGTTCAGCCAATAATCGCAGGTTATCTTCCCAATTTGTTGATATATGGGAAACCGGGATCGTGACAGCAATTTTCTCTAATTTTTCAATAACGTCTGGTTTAAACTTTGTCGTTGCGAAAATGACATCCGGTTTCAGCTTCAGGATCGATTCAATGTTTGGCTGTGCCTTCTCTCCAATCGAAACGGTTGAAGCTGTAATATCCTTGAACATTTCCGGGAACTTTCCCCCAACCGTGATGCCACCAGCAGGCTCAACGCCCAATACGAGCGCATCCTCCATCGTTTCCATACTGCCGGTGATTACAATTTTTTCTACGTTTTTAGGAACTGTATATTCTTTGCCGAGGTAATTGATCGTTCTCGTTTCACTTGACTCAGCTTCCTTCTTCTGCTCCGTTTTACTGCTTGAATCTCCCCCTGTGCTGCTGGTTTGTTCCTTATTACCGCCGCAAGCCGCCAATAAAAGAATAATTAGCGTGATAAGTCCATAGTAAAGCAGTTTTCTTTTCATAATATAGAATGTCCTCCTATCATCCAATTGATAATAATTATCATTTTTAATTATAAAAAGTCTTTCTTATATATGACCATGGACAGTATCCAGAATTCTTTTTGGACGATTTCCAGAAAAAAGACTTACCATTTCGTCAATTATTCGTTCGTGCGCGCTGGCAGAATACTCCAGCCATGGATCTGAGGAAATGAAATAAACGCGATTATTACGAACTGCGCTCAATTCTTGCCATGGCAACGAATATTGCAAAGTTTTCCAATAAGCTAACGTTTCTTCTTCTTGGCGAATTAGCAAGAGAAGCCGATCAGGATCTAATTCAATTAACTGATCTATTGTCATTCGTTCATCGCGGGCTAATTGATTGCAATCATACGCAGATGCCAGCTGCAAATCGTGAAATAAAATATCAGTAATACTCCGATTGCAATGAACATACAAATTCTGTTTGGAAATTCGTAAAATGAGGAAAGTATCGTCCTTCACTTTATTTTTCACCCATTCTCGTGCATGCTTTACTTTTCTGTCATAGTTTTTAAGCCAGTCCTCAGCTTCTTGCGTTTCACCTAAAAATTCAGCTGTCAGCAGCAGCTGTTCCCGCCAATTTTTCTCCTGCCACGGAATATAATAAATTGGAGCAACCCGAGATAATTTTTCTTTCTCCATTTCATCTAGATCATCCGTACTTATGACTACTTCAGGTTTTGCTTGAAGCAGCTTTTCGATGTTGAACTCCCATTTTTGCCCATTCCGATAAGCATTGAGATGGACAGAAATATCTGTACGATACTCCTTATAATAATAAGCGGTCCATTTCGGATGAAGCGGCGCAGCATACGGGATGATTTTAAGAGCCAGCAATTGACCGGTAATGGGAGAGCGATAAGCAGCTATTTTACGGCGTCGTCTTTTCATATAATGTGTTGGTGTAACTCCAACCTGCTTCTTGAATTTGCGGCTAAAATAAAATTCATCGTTGTAGCCGATTTGATGGGCAATATCTTTTAGCTTGGCATGAGACTGTGCCATAAGCTGTTTTGCTTTATTGATCCGCAGCTCTGTCAAATAGTCGATAGCACTAATTCCGTACGTTTTTTTAAATAAATCGACAAAATATTTCGGACTGATTTTTGCGATTGCTGCCAATTGCTCGATGGACAAATTTTCATAATAATAATGGTCCATATAGTCCTTTGCCAGTTCAAGCGCTGCACACGATCCGTTATGTAAAAAAGATCGGCTTTTCAAAATAATATAGAGCAATTTTTGGAAAGTAAACTGACTGCGGAAGCGTTCCAGCTCGTCATCACTATCCCAATATTGAAAGATCGATTTGCACAATGAGGTGAGTTGATCAAAAGGGAACACTTGAATTTCACCTTGCAGAGAAAATAAACGTCCATCTTTCTCATTTACCATGCATTCATACCTTTGATCGGTTGATCGGAACACCTCAAACTTCAACAGGTAGATTTCTGTTTCATCGAGAGCCTGTATTTCACCTCCATAAGTCTCTCCAGGTATACACGCATACACATGATTTTGTTGAATCCGATACTCGGTTGTGCCCAGCGTCAATTGTCCATGTCCGTTCACCACAATGATAAGAACATGTGAGAAGGTTAGCTGTTGCTCAATTTGCAAATTTCCATTCCGTTTTAATAACTCAATATGTCGAAGTCTAAAAGACAAGTCATCTAAAGATAAATTATTCGAAGCCTCTTTCACAACAAAACTATGGCCACTCATCAGCTTCCACCTTCCTAATTAGTTGTATCTTTATGTCAACTAGCATGTTCATTTCTTTTCAAATATTGAAGGAACAGCAAGGAAAATATTTTAACACAAAGATTATAAATGATAATGATTATCATTATTGTTTATAATCATACCAAATTCTTCTCTTTTTTAAAAGTTAAATGACGAGATAGTTCTTTAGTCTTAATGTTTATCACTTTGGACTCAAGAATTCGATTTAGGAAACGCTAAAAACAAATTTGTTTCATATCGAAAAGCGCGAAAAAAAGAATCAACGCGTTGTGGCGTTGATTCACAGATTAGGTTCTTTTGCCAATTTGTTACTGATTGGTCCTTGCAATCATTACGGTTTTCATCACTCATATTTTCGCAATCATTCGCTCCACTTTAACATTTCTTACCCGAAGGATTTGTTAATGTATTATGAAAGAATACACACCAATTTAAATGATGTGTTTCCCTGACAATGCCAAAGCTTCGTTAAGATTAAACCAGCTGCTTTACAGCGCTGAATGTGAAATTCTGTGCGTTTCCATCACAACTGCCCCAAGACCCTATTGATACTTGTACGGGAAGCAGCCAGTAGAAAAAAGAGTCGTTCAAAGTTTTTTTAGCTCTGAAAGGATTTTTTCTAACTCTGCTTCGTCTAACTTCGGAGCTTCTACACACATTTTTTGGGCTTCCATATATTCATTAAACTCTTTTACTATGTCTTCCGGCGCTCCAGGCTTTAGGTGCCAGTTACCCGGTTCATCAACGAAGAAAGGACTTTTTGTAAATTTAGGTTCTTTACACGTCATTTCATGCGCTCCTTTGGTATTCGTCTAGCGCTCTTTCATAGCTTCACTTATTAGTAGACTAGCATATTTTTTAGATACAGGGGCTTAATTCCTCATAGTTATGATAAAAACATTTACCTAGTCACCCTGCGGGTCTGCAACGATCTAGTTTCAATTCCTCATAGTTAAGATAAAAACTTGATCAAAAATACGACATGGCAATTTCCAGATGTTAGTTTCAATTCCTCATAGTTAAGATAAAAACGTACCCTTCTTTTGCCTGTTCCTCTGTCGAGACACGAATGGTTTCAATTCCTCATAGTTAAGATAAAAACTGACCCATTCAGGAGAAACACTAGATCCAAAATTTTATGTTTCAATTCCTCATAGTTAAGATAAAAACTATGCACATGTAGAAGAAGGAATCTGTTTTAAATGGTTTCAATTCCTCATAGTTAAGATAAAAACTGACCCATTCAGGAGAAACACTAGATCCAAAATTTTATGTTTCAATTCCTCATAGTTAAGATAAAAACTATGCACATGTAGAAGAAGGAATCTGTTTTAAATGGTTTCAATTCCTCATAGTTAAGATAAAAACTGCAATTGATGAATCGAAACGTGTAGCAGACACGTTGTTTCAATTCCTCATAGTTAAGATAAAAACGGAAAGTTTCTGAATTACTGGTTCGTTGAAAATATAGTTTCAATTCCTCATAGTTAAGATAAAAACTATGTTATATCCGGTGAAGAATGACCTAGCCGTTCACGTTTCAATTCCTCATAGTTAAGATAAAAACATGCGACAACTCCGTTTCCGCAGCTGATCGTACCGAGTTTCAATTCCTCATAGTTAAGATAAAAACCCAAAAATGTTGTTAGATCAGCATTCCGATTTAAATGGTTGATTGGTTAATTTCATTTTAGCCAATGAGTAAAAATTTATCAATCCTTTGATTTGCGCGGGCTCAATGGAGATTTAAAAGTGTCGTCGATCCCCGGGGATTTTTGCACGATTGGGGGTCGACGACTCTTTTTTATTTCCGTTTAAAACAGATTTCAAAGTTTGCCTGCCGACAATGAAATCCATGTTTTATCAACTATTTTACCTGACCCATCTGTTTTAATAAAGTAAACATCCGGCTCATTTTATATTCTAGGTTTATCCTTCTCATTCATTTTAAGCAAGAGTGAGACCATATTTAACGTTTCATTCTGGAAAAATTGGTTTAGGTCTATTCGATCGGTTCCTACGATCTAAAATAAGAACATGATCTGAAAAATGATTGGTAGTTTTTACTTAAAATTCCCTTTTTTTCTTTCTGTTTACCAAAAGTTTCATATTTTCTCTTATAATGAAACAGAAAGCTGTTCCATATGTTGGAATCCATTTCGTTTCAATCGGAGGCATGAAGGCAGTGGATGTCAAGTATATCCCTTCTGAATGGGAAAAGACGAAGAAAGGTATTGGCGAACTGGTCGGTCTCGGTGTATGGGGCAAAGGTATGATTGATACTCAAAAATGGCTTGTTTCGCTTCTTTTCGCGTGCGGAATCGATTCAGATAAATACACTCTTTCTTGATGAGGCTATGAAACGACTCCATACAAGCATTGTCGTAACAGTTCCCACGTCTCGACATGCTCACTTGAAAATGATGTTCCTGTAAAAGTTGCTGATAGTCATTCGAAGCATATTGGCTCCCACGATCCGAATGATGAATCACTCGTCCCGTTGGTTTTTCGCTGTTTAGAGCCCGTTGTAACGCTTTGATGACTAACTCTTTCGTCATTCGTGTATCAATATACCATCCTACAATCTTACGAGTATATAAATCCATGATACTCGCTAAATACAACCAGCCTTCGTCGGTAGGAATGTACGTAATATCTGCCATCCATATTTCATTCGGAGCCGTTGCTTGGAAGTTCTGTTTCAATAGATTGGCATATACGTTGTAAGGATGGTTACTGTTCGTAGTGGCTTTGAATTTACGGACGGTAATGGATCTCAAGCCTTCTTCGCTCATGATGCGAGCGACCGTCTTTTGAGACACACGAATCCCTTGTTTGCGTAGTTCTTGCGTAATTTTCGGACTGCCGTAAATCTTACGGGACTTTAGATACTCATTTTACTTTTCGCACGCTTGAGCCAGTCGTAATACCCACTTCTTGAAACTCCGAAAACTTGGCACATCTTCACAACAAGAAATTCATTACGGTGTTGAAAGTTGAAAAATGAAGGCGTAAATTACTTCTGGTTTCTGGTAAAGATGCCTAACGCCTTTTTTAGGATCGCTAATTCCTCCTTCAACTCTTGATTGCGACGGCGTAATTCGATGATTTCTTGATTTTGTGGCTTGATGTTGCCTGAACCTACAAAGCTTGTTCCATTGCTTTCTTTGTATTCTTTGACCCAACGATGAAGAGTGTTGTAAGCCAAACCTAGTTCTTTTGCCACTTGGGCGATGGACTTGTCCCCCTCCAAGCATAACTCAACAGCTTGAATCTTGTATTCTTGATCAAATGTTCTCTTTTTCATGATTGGACACCTCGAACCTATTGTAATTAAGTTTATTATAATCTCCCTGTTCTCCGTGTCCAATTTTTAGACTAACATCAAAGAGATTAATAATTAAGGATAACTTGTATGAGGGTACATTACCTAATGGTATAAGAATACAAATGAGATTAGATTCCGAGGGTAAAGTTAAGACGGCATATCCATGTATTAGGGGGGGTATTATGAAATATGAAATTAGTTTTAAGAAGAATGATAAAGGATTGGAAGTAAACGTTCCGAGTTGTATTTCATCTGTAGCAATTCTTCTTATGGGGGATATTCAAAGCAATGGTGACCCATGGATAAATTTAATACACAAGGTTTTAAAAGGTGAATCTAGCTATGAGGAGTGTACGGGTAATAACTGTACGTTAGAAATTAAAAAGGACATCACCAAAATAATAGATAATTACAGTGAGGACGAAGAAGAATGCATAATTGAAACGATTGAACTAAAAAAAATTATAGAATTGTGGGTAAGAAAAATAAACAATATTTGAATAAAATAGTTATGCACCTTGATTGGCTATATGCCTTTCAAGGTTCTTTTTATTATTAATGGTTTCGCTCTTAAAATAACTGAACATTAATTTCAGAGTTTATGATGGTTATACCTACATGGAGTTTGGCTGATATGCATGCTAAAGAGACGGATACCATTAATACCCTTAGATTGGATAAGAGAATCATTTACTGATGGTATTTATAGAACTGTAATTACAGAAGAAAATATTACGTTATATAGAACTTTTGGTGGTGGTGCAAAGGTTAATGGTTCATTTGTAACTACTAGCCCAGCTGGAAATAGAATAAATGCTAAAATTAATACCGCTTTAGTACCGGATTGGAAAAATTCTAGACAATATGAAGCTGTTATAGAAGTACCGAAAGATCAAGTTTTAAATATTGGTAGGGGTGAAAAGCAATATATAAAAACAGGAGCATCATTAAAAGGTGATGGGGATCAAATACTACTACCACAAGGATGGCCATCAGAATGGATAAAGGAAATAAGAGAGGTTCCAAGTAGATAGGAGGAGGGTATAATGGATAATAAAAAGCAGTTAATCCAACAAATAAAAATTGTGTTAAATAATCTTGAACAAGATTATTGTAATGAAATAAAAAGTGGTGTTCTTCAACTTATATATAAAAGATATAAGAGTGCATTGGAAATATTAGAGAAAGATAAAGATATTAAAGCAA
This sequence comes from Aeribacillus sp. FSL W8-0870, assembly GCF_037963755.1. NCBI lineage: Bacteria > Bacillati > Bacillota > Bacilli > Caryophanales > Bacillaceae > Aeribacillus > Aeribacillus sp. FSL W8-0870. Next base: position 1,714,463 of record NZ_CP150165.1, on the reverse strand, counting down.
TAAATATTATTGGCAGCATACGGGCTTATTTGGATAGTTATAGTGACTATGAAAATCCGTTATTAGAAGAATTGCATAAATCTGAAAAATTATATAAAGAATTATTAAAAAAGTAGATGTTAACAAGAGTAAGTTTCAAAACTTTAAACCTTGATTGGCAACCGGTATTTCAAGGTTTTTCTTTATTATTTGGGTTAAAAATAATTTGATCAAAGAGCTCATAAAGAAAAGCTTAAAAGAGGCCGTCCAAAAATGAACTGCCCCCTGTCAAGTAGACAGTAGAAATAATAAAAATATACCTAAGCGGCTTTAGCTCTATATTCCATGGGGCTAAGGCCGTTTAATCTTTTTTGATACCTTTCATCATGATAAAAGCGGATGTACTCATCCATCGCAAGAGATAATTCTTCAAATGTCTGATACTTATGTAAATAATACTTCTCGCATTTAAAGCGTTCCCCAAAAAGATTCCATTGGCCCATTATCAATACATCTGCCTACTCTTGACATACTTTGTGTCATCCCTGCTTGGTCTATTCTACGTTTAAAACCATGAGAGGTATATTGGAACCCACGGTCACTATGAATAAGTGGATGCTCTCCTTTTAAAAGTGCGGTGGCTTGATCCAACGTTTTGAATACAAGATGATTATTATTGGAATGTCCTAAAACATAGCTCACAATTGATCCATCATATAGCACTTAAATAGGCTTTCTTTAATGAACCATATTTTACTGCGACATCTTTTTTTCTTACTCTTTTGTCTTTAAGTGCTTCTTCTCCACCATTTTCATACTTCTTCACCCATTGATATACTTGTTGATAAGAAACTTCATAAGTCTCTGCTGTTTTTTTATAATCTTTTCCGTTCCCTAAACAATTAAGCACAATTTGTATCCGTTCATTGCAAGTCGTTTTTCTTCCTTTAGTCATAGAGCTTGTCTTTCCTTTCGACGTATCCTTTAAATCTCTATGGCTATTATACTTCTTCATCCATCGTTGAAGTACCGATCTACTTGAAATACCATATGTCCTGACAATCTCGTACTGTGAGAACTCACCAGATAAATAATCTTTTACAGCTGCTTCCTTAAAACCTTTCCAAGAATTTGAACGTTCTAAACCCTCTATTCCAAATTCCTCAAATTCATTTATCCATTGCCTTAAAGAATATTTAGTAACTTGATACCTTTCACAAAGCTCTTGAATAGTACATTCTCGGTTTTCATATGCAAGTAAAACTTCAAGTTTGAACTCTGTAGTATATTGCTTATACATAGAAAAACTCCCCTAAGGTAAAACAGATTTTTTATATTTTAATCTGTCTACCTTAAGGGGCATATCACTATCTGACTGCCCATCTTAGTTTCAATTCCTCATAGTTAAGATAAAAACATCCGATGATCCTTTTCTTTTTTTGTCCTCTAGCCTGTTTCAATTCCTCATAGTTAAGATAAAAACAATTTGATCGCAGAGTATATGATTGAAGTTTGGTAGTTTCAATTCCTCATAGTTAAGATAAAAACGCAATACGAATTATTGAAAGTGCACCTTTGAAAGTTTTAGTTTCAATTCCTCATAGTTAAGATAAAAACGTCATCAACGACTACAAACTAGGCACAAACAAAAAAGTTTCAATTCCTCATAGTTAAGATAAAAACCCCAAAAAATGTTGTTAAATAAGCATTTCATTTTTAATGCTTGACTGGTTATTTTTATTTTAACGAAAAGGGGAATTTTTATCAAACCTTTGATTTGCTTGCGCTCAATAAAGAGTTGAAAGAGTCGTCGATTCCCGGGGATTTTTGCACGATTGGGGGTCGACGACTCTTTTTTATTTCTTTAAAACAGATTTCAAAGTTTTCCTGCCGACAATGAAATCTATGTTGTATCAACCATTTTACCTGATCCATCTGTTTAATAAAGTAAACATCCGGGCTCGAGTCAGTCAAGACTTTGTGGGAATTTTTTTGGTTCGCTGAAAATAGATGTAAGTCATAGGTTAGCGAACCATTTTTTTGAATTTCATCCGTAAGCGCTTTCGGACTCTCATCCCTTGCCATGACAGACCGATATGTATACCTTTTTTTACCATCCCTTGAGTTCAGACAGGGCATGATAGATCGGAGTCCCGGACGATTGCTGTAAATATGGCTTGTTTCCGCGTTACCTCCGGAAGAAGACGGCGGACGCGTTGTTTCGCCTTGTTCACGATCGTCTGTTTGGTAGATGCCGTTTCCTCCGCCGGATGCGACGATTCTTCTCCTAAACGATGTCCGAAAAGACGAATCCCATCCATCCGGGCAATCATTGCCTTGAAAAACGCCCTGAGTCCCTTGTCTGTCCAACTGCGGCGGTATTTCACCCGATACGCCAGCTGGCTCATCACGCTTTCAGCCCTCCCCATCGGATACATGCCCGTTGTGTCCACTCCTTGCTCCTTCAGCCATTCCCGGTAATCACGGATGCATCCCGGCATCGATTCGATCCGGTGGATCAAGGCAGCCAGCTGTTGTTCTTTCGCTTCGTCCCCCAGCGTGCCGAGGGCGCTGTTCAGTTCCACAAGCAGCTTCTCTTCATCCTGCTTCGCCAGCTTTTGCCGAATCGCCTGCCACCGTGGATGGCCCGAGAGGCATTGGCGCAACTCACGCGCCACGTGGAATCGATCCAATTGGAAGCAGACCCGTCCCTTGAAATACTCCCGGCACGCGGTAATCCATGGAGCGCCGTCCCCGTTGATGACAAGAAGATCCCGACACGGATCATAGGCATATTCGTTCATCAAAAATTCCTCGAAGCCTTCCCACACCTCCCCCTTGCCCTCATGGACGTAATGGCGCTGATTCACGAATTCGATCCGTGAGCCGTTGCGCTTCCACCCTTCGTGAACGGTCAGGATTTTGTCTTCCTTGGCCCGTTTTCCCTTCCCTTGGCGAGAGACAAACAGTCCATCGGCCTCCACAAACAGCACCCGTCCATATCGCTGGTCAACCGGGCAGTGCAGCGGAACTTCAGCCTCGAGCACCAACTGGCGGATCGCCTCATGGCTCATCACCGGATACCCGACCATCTGGGCAAGCGTATGAGCCGCTTTGCGATAGGAAGAGCACTCCACAGCCAATCCCACCGCCGTTTCTTCTAGACAAGGGCTGATTGACTGCGATCCATCAAACGCTAAAAAGGAATCAAGCAAAAACGTGTAACGGTTTTGTTCTCGGTCTAAATAGTAGTTTCGCTCAAAGGTAACTTCGCCAAACAAGGTTTGAATCGTGGTGCGTCGTTTGTCTTTCAAGTGGTACCGGCGCTTGTCCCGGGTTTCCGCCAATTGTCGGTCGATGTCCTCCAACAGAGCCGTAAACAGCTCGGTGAAGGCGTTTTGCAAGGCTCGAAACAAATCAAGTTCGATCTCTTTGAATGTCAACGAATTTGTGGTAAGATGTTGTTGAATATTCATGGGACTCTCTCCTCCTGTTTGATGGTGTGAACAATGATCATCTTACCAGGGAGAGAGTCCTTTTTTCATGTTTCCTGCTTGGGATCCTACCGCGCTTTGCTTGGTGGCCCCGATGAGGGGGATTGCGAACCTACGTTCCCAACCCCCTCATCGGGGAATTCTAAGAATTTCTCCCACAAACATTTTACTCACACTCCGGGCTCATTCCCTTCTCATTCAATTGAAGGAAGAGTGAGATCATATTTAACGTTTCATTCTGGAAAAATTGGTTTAGGTCTATTCGATCGGTTCCTACGATCTAAAATAAGAACATGATCTGATAAATGATTGGTATTTTTTACTTAAAATTCCCCTTTTTTCTTCCTGTTTACCAAAAGTTTCATATTTTCTCTTATAATGAAATAAAAGCTGTTCCACATGTTGGAATCCATTTCGTTTCAATCGGAAGCATGAAGGCAGTGGATGTCAAGTATATCCCTTCTGAATGGGAAAAGACGAAGAAAGGTATTGGCGACCTGATCTGTCTCGGGGTATGGGGCAAAGGCATGATTGATAAGAAATCCCGCACCATTTGAAAAACAAAAGCGCAAATAGTGCACTGAAAGCCGGCCGGTTCGTAGACAACGCCCTGACCAATCTGAAAAATTCAATCCCTGACCGGCAAATGGGATTTGCCATGGAAGGGATTGAGAACGTTAAAGTTCCACCCGAAAACACCAATGGATTGGAGAATAAAGTTCGAGCTTATCTGAGTGAGAAGACGGGGTTAAATCTAGGCGAAGGTAAAGCAGGCAACGATGGCGTTGAACTTGGCACTAAGGGTACGGGTAATGTACAAACTAGTGGCAGGGAACTTTCAATTGATGAATATCTAAAGCAACTTGATAAAGCAGAAGAGATGTATGAATCTTTTAGAAAATCCCAAAACTGATGTCCAGTCTATCGCTAAAAACACAGGAATGACCGAACAGAGAATACAAAGAATTAAGGAGCATTTATTTATCAAAGAGCACATAAAAGAACATGGAATTGGACGCTTTGATCCAGATTATCAAATTGCGCAAGCTTGGGATAGACTTCAAAAAGGTACTTATATCAAGAATGATATTGATTTGTTAAATCATGAACTTTTTGAATCAAAATTTGAAGGAATATTCAAAACGGATTACAGGATCACACATGATAAAACAATTGAATCTGGGCGTCCGTGGTATCCACCAGAGGAGGAGTAAAATTGGCTTCGTATGTTTTATTATTAAAAGAATATGAAGATGATGAAACTGTGGGTTACAAATTCGGACCTAATGAAGAGATTATGGGTAAAATTGAGTTAAATAAAATAACTAGGAAATTTTCAGAGTTAGAAAGTTTACCAGATCAAAATATTCCCTCTAAGTTTTATTTTGATCGAGCTGCTCAAAGATTGGCAGTTTGCCTTGTAAGAGAAGGTGGCATATTTCCAGAAAGAACAGCTTTTGAGTCATAGTAGCTACAAAAAACCTTGATGGGTAGGATTGAAGTGACCCAGTAAAATGGGACAAGGAAAAAATACCTCCTGAATCGAATGTATAACTTACTTCGATTTGTGGAGGTGTTTTACTTATGGGGACAAGAGTTCATTATCCAAAGGAGATCAAGTGGAAAGCTATCGAGATGAAACAAGCAGGGTATACCAACCGAGAAATTATGGAGACGTTAGGGATTAAAAATAAGACGCAGATGACATGGATGAGATGGTATAAACATGGCGAAACTCATCGGTTTTCTCAGCCTGTAGGGAAGCAATATGTATGGGGGAAAGAGGCACAAGAATTAAATGAAATGGAACAGCTCAAAATGCAAAACCGTCAGCTAGAAGCACAATTGGAAATCTTAAAAAAGTACAAGGAACTCGAGAGGAGATGGTGCCAGAAGTAGTGGTCCAAGTTGTAAGAGAGTTAAAAGACAGATATCCTGTTGCCCTTATCTGTTCTTGTTTAGGAATTCCAAGATCGACATATTATCGATGGGAAAAGAAATGGGAAGAGTTCATGATGGAATCAGAGTTAGAACGGTTGATTCAAGAAATTTGTGTAAAGAATCATTATCGTTATGGTCATCGCAAGGTAAGAGAAGTCCTACGGCTTAAATATGGAATCAAGTTGAATCGCAAAACCGTACAAAAAATCATGCAAAAACGGAATCTTCAATGCCGTGTGAAGAAAAAACGTCAAAATTGGATCAATGGAGAAAGTAAAATCATCGTACCGAATCGTTTAAACCATGATTTTACGGCTTCTCAACCAAATGAAAAGTGGGTAACGGATATCACTTATTTGCCGTTTGGTACCTCGATGCTTTACTTGTCAACCATTATGGATTTATGCAATCATGAGATTATTGCCTATCAAATCAGCGACCGACAGGATGTTCAGCTAGTGTTAAAGACACTAGAAATGGCCGTAAAAGAGCGACAACCAAAACAAGTGTTATTCCATAGCGATCAAGGGGCGGTCTATACGTCTTATGCTTTTCAACATTTAGCCAAAGAAAAAGGCATTACCACGAGCATGTCCCGCAAAGGAAACTGCCATGATCATGCCGTAATAGAATCGTTTCATTCTTCATTAAAGGCTGAAACATTCTATTCACAAGAAAAACAACATCTCACTAACTCTATTGTAAAACAAATGGTTCAGAATGACATCTATTATTATAATCAAATTCGAATTCAGGCCAAATTAAACTACCTGTCACCTATTGAGTTCAGGAAACAGGCAGCATAGGTGTTTTTTCTGTGCCTCAAATAGGTGGGTCAGTCCAGATCCTTTCAAGGTTTTTCTTTATTATTTGAGTTAAATAATTTGCTCATAAAGAAAAGCTTAAAAGCCATTCTCACTGCTGAAAATGGCTTTTTGCTTATGTTACTTTATTATGAACAAACCTGTCTATTTCAGCCCCAATTTTTGCCCAACGTAAATTTTGTTTACGTCTTTTAGTTTGTTCCAAGATTTATTGTGCAACCGTGCTACCGTATTTAACAGCCAATTCGGAAACGGTATCCCCTTTTTTGACGGTGTGGTATTTTTTGGATGATCCACTACTATGAAAGATGCGCGTGGTAGAACTAACCTTGAAAGAATGGAAAAGGGGTTAGCACCGTTAGGTTCAGATCGAAAGCCTATAAATCTCCATCACATGACACAAAGAAATGAAAGTTCTATTGCTGAGGTTACACAAACATTTCACAATGAAAATAGTAAGATAATCCACATTAATCCTAATACTATCCCTAGTGGGATTAACAGGAATGAATTTGATAAATGGCGCAAAGATTATTGGAAACATAGAGTTAGTGATTTTAAATAGTTCGAGGAGAAAATTAAAGTATATAGAGGGAGGGAAAAATATGAGTATGGAAGCATATAATCAAGCTAAAAAAATTATTTTGTCTAATGCAGAACTAAGTGATTTTGTGGGTCCCCGCTCAAGAGAATTAATTATTCAAGCAGAAGAAAAACTTGGGTTAAAGTTCACAGGTTCATATTTGGATTTTCTGTTGTCTTTTGGTGCGGGTAACTTTGGTTCTCAAGAGATTTTCGGGATAATTAGTAGCGATTTTGAAAATTCTTCAGTTCCAGATGCAATATGGTATACTTTAACAGAGAGAAGAGAGAGTAATTTGCCAAATAATTTATTAATAATTCACGATACAGAAAGTGATGAAGTTTTTTGCTTAGACTTTAACAAGATTGATAATAATGAACCTAAGGTTGTCTCATTTTTTCCAGGAGTTGACTTAGACAAACAAAAGTATGAAATAATTGCAAATGATTTCGGGGATTTCTTATTAGATTTAGTTAAACATGAGCTATAACCTATATTACCTCGATTGGCTATAAGCCTTTCAAGGTTTTTTATTAGTTATAGTTAACCCAATATTAACTTCAGAGCCCATGATGGTTCTACCTACATGGAGTTTGGCAGATATGCATGGTAAAGCGACTAAACCATTAATACCCTTCGAGTACACTTTAAAACACGTGAGAACGCATTCTCGTGGCGAGAAAGTGGGGGTAAGCTTTTAACTGGTTGTGACAATAATAAACTGTCAAATTATTATTGTATTGTATTTTCACTAGAGACGGTCGTTCCCATGTCCGTTTCCATTACCACTCCATTGATCATCACGCCTGATTGAAGATACCGGCGGATTACCTTCAGTAGAATTCGATCTTTGATCGTTTTCGCCAAGATCCCCATCAGTTTGTCGTGATTCACCTTGTCAAAGAATTTCTCTAGGTCTATATCGACTACCCAACGATATCCTTCTTTGATATAACCCTTTGCTTCCCTAACCGCATCATGTCCCCTTCTACCTGGTCGGAAACCATAGCTATGGTTCGAGAAGGTCGGATCAAAGATTTTCGTCAACACTTGGGCAATCGCTTGTTGGATGAAACGATCCGTCACGGTAGGGATCCCTAGAAGTCTTACTCCACCGTTCGGTTTCGGGATTTCGACTCGACGGACGGGTAAGGGCTTGTAGGTTCCTTCTCTCAACGACTGTCGAATGGAGTCCCAATTTTCGTAGAGGTGTCTTCGTAGGTCTTTTACGGACATGCCATCTACTCCGTGACCTCCTTTATTCTGTTCGACTCGTTTCAGTGCCGCCAGGAGATTTTCCCGTGACAAAATCATTTCCATCAACATTGATATCCTCTCCACGTGAACGAATTCTTCTATTTGTGCCATCTTCTGCTCCACCCTCTTGAAGTCCCCCGTGGGATTCACCACTTCCTCCTTCAAGTAAGTCCTATCGGATTGTCTGCTTCCACACAGAAGATGAACGCCTAGCGATTCGTTCTCCTTAATTGTTCAGTCCTTCCTCTTCCATCTCGAGCTTGAAAGAGTACTATGACTTCTGCTGACTTCTGACTGTTCAGCTATCTATCACTAGATAGGTTACCAAGGTTACTTGGCGTGCCAGCCAGACCTCCCCGGGTAAGAGTGTAATCTTTCCTTCCATCCATCTGCTTCATTTACTCTGTATCACCTTCGGCAGAAAGGGCTTTGTTTTGTCTTGCAAACTCACCCAGTGATACCTAGCCTCATATGAAGTTCGTGTTCCTCAGACCGGAAGTTTGCCGCTCGCTTCCTTCAGATTCCGCGTCACCACGGACACCCTTGCTCTTGGCTAACCTCTACTTCTGTCTTCGGGGTTCGGGACTTACACCCTATAGATTACACCCATGCCGGGCGCACACATAAAAGGGTTCAGACCCTAGATCCGAACCCTTAAAAGAAATTTGCTGCTCGTATTAGTCTTTTATTCTTTTACTTCTTTCTTTAAGAAACCGACCATAAGAGCTGTTACAAATGAACCAATTAAAATAGCAAGTACATATAACCATGGACTGCCGCTTATAAACGGGATGACAAATATGCCTCCATGCGGTGCTGACAAACCAATTCCAAATACCATCGTTAACGCACCGGCAATTGCGGAGCCTACGATAATCGATGGAATTACACGTCCTGGATCAGCTGAGGCAAAAGGAATGGCTCCTTCTGTTATAAAGGTTGCCCCCATAATATAGCACGTTTTTCCTGCTTCTCGTTCTGCTTTTGTAAACTTCTTTTTAAACAAAGTTGTTGCAATGGCTAGTCCTAATGGAGGAACCATACCGCCAGCCATAATCGCAGCATGCGGGGCGTAGTTTCCTGCATCAATCATCGCTAAACCGAATGTAAAGGCTGCTTTGTTGATCGGACCTCCCATATCTACAGCCATCATTCCCCCTAAAATCAAACCTAAAAGAACTAAGTTCCCAGTTCCTAAGCCTTCCAGCCAAGCTTTCAATCCATCGTTAATCGCTTTAACAGGATCATTCACCACATACATCATAATAAAACCTGTAATTAAAATACCGAATAAAGGATATAGTAAAACTGGCTTAATCCCTTCTAATGATTGCGGCAGAACCTGAAAGATTCGTTTTAAAAGAACGACTAAATATCCGGCTAAGAAACCGGCAATTAATCCGCCAAGAAAACCGGCCTCCCCATTTGCTGCCAAAAATCCTCCGACCATTCCCGGAGCAAATCCCGGACGATCCGCAATACTCATGGCAATAAATCCGGCTAAAACAGGAATCATTAATTTAAAGGCATTTTCCTTGCCAATAGTCATCAATGCTTCAGCAATCGGATGGTAAGATGGATCGTTCGGATCGAACGCTTTAATCCCAAAAATAAATGAAATGGCAATCAAGATACCGCCGCCAACGACAAATGGCAGCATGTTTGAAACCCCATTCATGAGGTGCTTATAAAATCCTTTTCGTTCTCCCCGTTGAAACGCTGAATTTGTTTCTTTTCCCGAAGCTTTGTAAATAGGTGCGTCTTTCTTTAATGCTCGTTCAATCAACTCTTTTGGTTGGCGAATGGCTTGTGCAACAGGGACTTCAATGACATGTTTGCCATCGAAACGGTCCATTTCCACTTGCTTATCTGCAGCCACAATGATTGCGTCTGCCTCTTCGATCTCTTCTGGCGTCAGCTTATTTTTGACACCGCTTGAACCATTCGTTTCAACCTTAATGTCAACGCCTAACTCTTTCGCTTTTGTCTTCAAAGCATCCGCTGCCATATACGTATGAGCAATACCAGTCGGACAAGCGGTAACGGCTAAAATTTTTCCTTTTTTAGAATCGATCTGCTCGCTCTCTTCTTCATTTTCCTTTTCTTTTTCATTGATAATTTCAATGATTTCCTCAGCAGAATTGGCTGATTCAATTTTTTTACGAAACTCTTGATCCATTAACAATGTCGATAAACGGGAAAGTGTTTCTAGATGAGCATTGTGGACGCCTTCACTAGCTGCAATCATGAAAAATAAATGGCTGGGCTTACCATCTAAAGACTCAAAGTCAATGCCTGCTTTTGAACGACCGAATGCGATCGCAGACTGTTTAACTGCATTCGTTTTAGCATGCGGAATCGCTATCCCTTCGCCAATTCCAGTCGTACTTTGAGATTCACGAGCAAGGATGGCCTCCTTAAACGCTTCTTTATCGTGAAGCTTCCCTGCCCTCGCAAGCGTTTCTATTAATTCATTAAGTACTTCCATTTTGGTAGCAGACTGTAAATCTAATATAATCGTCTCTTTCGTTAATAAATCCGTGATTTTCACTATACAATCCTCCTTACCGATAAATTTCCAAGCGAATATTTGGAAGAAGCTGTTCCACGCTTTCCTTTGTACATAAATCTTCTGAAAATGCTGTTGCACTTCCGGCACTGACGCCGTGTTGGAATGCTTTGATCGCGTCATGGTTTTGAATATAGGAGGCTAAGAAACCGGCAACAGTTGAATCCCCAGCTCCTACTGTATTTTTCACGTTACCTTTTGGGACTTTGGCCAATACGGTATGATCAGCATTAATCAATACTGCTCCGTTTCCTCCCATGGTAACGATTACATTCCTTGCTCCTTCATTTTGCAGCTTCTTTCCGTACTTTATTGCATCTTCTACCGTCTCAATGTTTACATGAAACAACTCTCCTAATTCGTGATGGTTCGGTTTTATTAAAAAAGGTCTCATAGGTATCAACCGTTTTAGACTCGGTCCTGATGTATCAACGACAAACGGTATTTCCCTTTCCTGACAAATCGATGCTATCGTCTCGTAAAAATTTTCAGGAACTGTTGGAGGCAAACTGCCAGCAAGCACTAAAACATCATCTTTATTTAAAGAAGAAATTTTTGATAATAGCTTTTCCTGCTTTTCTTTTGAGATGGCAGGTCCATTCCCGTTAATTTCCGTTTCTTGATCTCCTTTCAGCTTTATATTGATCCGGGTAGGCTCTTCCACCTCAGTGAAATCGATGGCAATATTTTCACTAATTAATGCATTCTTAAGAAAGTCTCCTGTAAAACCGCCTGCATACCCTAATACAACACTATCGATACCAAGGCGTTTCAATACGCGGGACACATTGATCCCTTTTCCTCCCGGGAAGTAAAGTGTTTCTTCCACTCGGTTCAATTCTCCTATTTTTAAGTGATTAATACGGACGTGATAATCAATCGATGGATTTAAGGTAACCGTATAAATCATGATTATTTCACAACCTTTACTGCGGTTTTGGCTGAAAATTCTTCTAAGATTTCTTGATCAATTTCATCTGTAATAATGATGGCATCATTTAAATCTGTAATTTTTGAAAAGGTAAATTCATTAAATTTTGTATGATCAGCCAGAACAAATGACTTTTGTGAGAGATTCATTGCGAGGCTTTTCACAGCCGCTTCTTCTGGATCAGGAGTTGTATAACCAAACTCAAGGTGGATTCCGTTAACACCCATAAAGGCCTTATCAAAACGATACGATTGCAGCCCCTCTTGAGCCCCCTTACCGATGAGAGCTCTTGTGGTCTTTTTCACATAACCACCCGTTAAATAGGTTTCGATATTTTGTTCAAGCAGTGCTTCCAAATGGGTTAATCCATTTGTTACTACTTTTATTTTTTGAGCAGAAATGTACGGGATCATTTGAAAGGTGGTTGTACCCGCATCCAAATATATACAATCACCATCTTGAATGAGACTCGCTGCATATTGAGCGATCATCCGCTTTTCTTCTAAATTCTTTGTCGATTTTTCGGAGATGCTCAGCTCTTCACTTCTTTGTTGAAATAAGGAAGCTCCGCCATGAACTCTCTTTAACTTTTTTTCTTTTTCTAATTGGCTTAAATCTCTTCGAATCGTAGATTCTGACGAAGAGGTTGCCTCCACCAATTCTTGAATTTTGACGACTCCCTTTTGTTCCAACAGCTCTAAAATGATCCGGTGTCTCTCTGGTGTTAGCAGCCTTATCAACTCCCATCTGGATGTTTTCTCTTTCTCTAATTTCATTATAGTGTAAGCACTTTCGAAAATCTATCATTTTTTATCAAAAACATTCAAAAATGATCGTTTTATGACAAAAATCAGTCACAAACGATCATATGACAAGTCCATTTAATCCAAAACGAGAAAAAAAAGGAATCTTCTACATCATGTTCGCCAATAAAATAACCCTTTCTCCTACAGACATCTGTCAAGGAGAAAGGGTAGTAAATAAGTTATGAAAAACGTTGCCCTGCGTGTTCTAAACCAGTCCGAATGAATGAGATTTAAGTTCTTATAGTTAAGATAAAAACATGGCATTAGCCGACAACTTTCTTGGTCGCCAACTGGTTTCAATTCCTCATAGTTAAGATAAAAACATAGTCTGATAGCCCCGTCACCCGTAGGGCCGCAACGTTTCAATTCCTCATAGTTAAGATAAAAACTGGTCGAAAAAGCGCATCGTGAAAAACGACCGAAATGTTTCAATTCCTCATAAATTATAACATTTATCTTGTGAATTGTTGCTAATTTTTAAAACCCTTGAAAATCAAGGGTTTTTCTTTTTCATCTTAGCGTAAATCCGAGTGAATTTTATGCCCTCCAAATAGCTTTTGCCCCCAATTTGTCCCCTTTAATTCTTCCGATTACATCAAGAAAAGCAGGTAAAAAAGCACGGCCTTTTCGGTCGTACTTTTTTACCTCACACGCAACTTTTGCCCGACAAGAATCAAGTCTGGATTTTTGATATTATTGAGCTTCACTAAATTTTGCACGGTTGTTTCGTACTTCTTTGCAATTTTAGTTAGGGTATCACCCTTCTTTACAGCGTAATACTCATCTTTTTCTGTTTTAGCAGGCACTTTTAATACTTGCCCGGTGATGATCAAATTTGGGTTTTTAATGTTGTTCAGTTTAACCAATTCATTAACAGTCGTTCCATATTTTTGAGCAATTTCTGAAAGGGTATCGCCTTTTTTGACTGTATAAACTTGATGTTCTTCTTTTTTCGCTGCAGCTTCAGGTTTTGTCGGCTTTTTATTTCCAACTTTATCGTATTTGTGCAGCTCATATTTTTCAATGATTCGGATTAACTTTGCTGCATAGTTTGGATCGGTTGCGTATCCGCACTCTTGGACCTTTTTGCATGCAGTCACATAGTTCGTTTCACCGATAATTGACTTGTATTTGTTTTTATCCCAAGAAACACCGTTTGTGTAGAGCTGTGCTAAATCTTCCAGGCTCTCTACCCATGAAGGATACTTCCGAAATGCGGCATCCGTTTTGTATGGCTTGCCGTTGCGATATTCAGTCGTTTTCATCGTTACCGACTGACCGTTGTAACTTCCTTTGATTCCGAAAAGGTTTTTCCCATTTTGAGCTAATCCACTTTGGCCAAAGTTGCTTTCCAAACACGCTTGCGCAATCACAAGCGATGCAAGAATTTTGTACTTCTCTTGAATTTTTTGAGCGTGCGGAGCGATTTGTTTGATGAATTCCATTTAATCATCTCCTTATGAAAAAAATAAAAAAGAGCAACCAAACACGATTGCTCTTTTCTGGATCAAAAAACATTCTTGACTATCATTTCTTTGAGGCTAAATAAAGACTAACCCTTTTAAATTGAGATTCTGGGCTAAATGTACGAGTTACATTATATTTAACTTTTTCTCCGTTTATAGCGGAATTTAAATCTGTAAAAATTTGATAGAGATAGCTTAAAGAAGGTTTATCATAGTAATTTTCTGCCTGTAGTATTAAGGCCCCCGCAATATTTAAATCATTCAAAATTTCTGATTCATCAAATCCATAATATTTTAGATAAGCAACATCCTCCACAAGCTTCTGCCATTTATCATTAATCTCTAAGTTCTCAACTGCATGGAAACTTGTGCCATGATCTGTCAGATCATCTAAATACTTTTGAACATTCTTCAAACGTTGCTTTGCTATTTGTTCGTTTTTAAATACGACTTTATCTTCATAATCAACGTATTGGAGGGATAGAGCGAATGCGTAAGAATCATTTTTAAATATGTCTGACAAATCCTGTTCTTCCGCCGTACTATCTTCAGTTTTATAACTTTTAACTTCATCTGAACTTATATTAAACATCATGAAGTTAAATGCGATTCCCATAATAAACAATAAATTTTTCATGGAAAAATCCCCCTATAACCATTTGGAAATATCATACCAAATGATCTTTAGGGGATCAATAATTTTTTATTTTACCAAGTAAATAGTCTTCTGTGCAGAATAAAGTAACTTACCTGATGCACTGTACCATTCAACCTTTACGTAGTATGTTCCTCTTTCATCGGTAGGATATATTCTTATGTTATTTCTAAAATCCATATGCCCATTTATTCCTACAACTTTATTGTGTACAACTATTCGCCCTGTCGTACCTCGAACTAGGTATACACCTGCATAAAGATGTGCGTTCCCATTGTATGGCGTACAATTTGCATAAACCTCAATGTATTTTGCTTTAGGTCCATAATATGTCGCGTCAGTTTTTATAAAAGGCATGATTTTATTCCCCCTTTCCGATTTCCCTTTACTTAAAAGATTCCAAATAATGATCTGCTTGTTGCGCTTTTTTTGTGAGGCTATTATTCTTCCATGCAGTCCACATGGAAACAATGACTGTCAACACAACTGAAACGCCTTCATAAATTTCTTCATCAGTAAAAGGCAGCAATTGAAAATGAAAAAAAGAGATTGATACTTGGTTGATTAATACCAAAAATAAAGTGATAATTCTAATCCAAGTACTTTTTGTAACACCCTTCCAATTCATACTCTCACCTCCTTTCAATTTTGAATGATGTTCACGATAAGCATTAAAATAGCGACAATCCAACCGCCCCATTCTCGAATGGCATCTAAAACGGTTGTCTTGCCGCTTTCAGCTGCTTTAAGTTTCTCAATTTCGCTTTCAATGTTGTACAGTTCTTCTCGCAACCCGTTGTATTTTCTGATGATGTCTCTGGTTTCTTTCATTTCAGAGCGTAGACTAATAATCTCATCTCTCATCTTCATAATTTGTTCGAATAGTTCTTTGTTCGAATACCATTGTTCCACCAATACTCTTCCTTTCTGCCATCTATCATTCAGGAGTTGGCAAATATGTGAACACGCGCGGATCTTCCTGCCCGACGGTCCACATGGCTACGCCTTTGCATCCATACTCCGAAATGTATCGGAGTGTTCGAATGAATCCTTCTAGATCACTGTTCCAAGCGATGGAATAGCCTTCCGAATCGCCGATATAGAAGTTTCTCAACCATACACCAGCATCCACCATCCGGATACGGACTGTTTTTTCACCAACCCAGGACGGAATATTGACAATCGGAAAGTTATCGTAATCATTGTCAATGTCAATATCCAGGCCTTCATCCGGATTAAACCCGCTGTATACTAAATAGCCCAATTCATCATACGAATAAGGACGGTCCTCTTCTAAAGCAACATATTCCCGCCCATCAACAATCGCTGACACTTTCTCCATCGGTTCATACCGGTCGTTTGTAGCAATGTGCAGGCGATAGCAACGGATTCTTGTACCATTCGCATAAACGCCATGAGCACCCCTAGACAAAGAACCAGGTAAAGAACCGGAATAATTGATATATTCGACAGCACCGACCAGAATTTTTATGCGACCATTGTGAACACGAACGGTGAGAGTATGGCGACTTCCTAGGCCGTTAGCCAACGTTTCCGACATGGCCGCAGTCGCCAAGACCTGACTGGATCCGCCGCTTTCGTAAACCAGTCGAACTGTTCGATTGCGATAGTTAAGCTGTGCAATATAACCATTTCCGACCGTTCCAGGATTTCTCGCGTAAAAACGAATTCCATAAATCGCATTTGAATCCAAGGCTCGAATGTCAGCCTCAATATGAGCGTTGAAGGAGAACTCACGATTTAACACAAGCTGTGCCGAACTATTCCGAGCATCACAATAAACATGAGCTTCATCACCGCCAGACGCGGCAACTGGCCGCCATGTTCCATTTGAATAACCGATATTTTGAAGTGGACCACGACAAGCCCCATCAACCGGATATGGTCCATTTGGTGCCCGGAAACCGGTAATCGCCCTCTGGTAATAATTCGTTTCCGTCAAATTCTCCACTTCTTGATCAGCAAAAGGACCAAACAAGTCTTCCCAAAAAATCGCCGGTCTTGGATGGCGACGGATTAATTCAGCAGTCAGCGTTACTTCATCCGGCATATCTGCGTCCACTTTCGTAACAACACCATCAACAACGGATCCTCTCTTTTTGGGAACTTGAAGATTAACGTTATATTCAACTTCTCCTCCGGACATTCCATGTTCAAAATCCCGACAGATTACAAACCCCATGATTTGAGCTAAATCTTGAGTAACACCAACTGTAATCGTATTTGATGTGCTAAACGAAAAAGTGCCGCAATCGAAAAAGTGATGGGATGGATTGACGAAAAACGGATACCAATCCGGAATATCCTCGCCAATGACATAATCAACCCCATTCACGTTAATAGGAATGCGGCAATTCAGATAAGGAAAATATACCGTCGCTACCAGGCGATACGTTCCAGGCGTTGATAAAGAAAACGAATAAGTGACACGCCCATCCTGACCAATAGCACCGCTGGCCCGGACGCACGAATTCGTCGCTTCGTCGTAAAGATACTGGCCAGGTAACGTATTGTAACCATAAAAGGTATAACCAGGCAGATCATCCTTAGGTTCCCAAACAGAATGAGCATCGCTGATATGTCCAGAGGTCGAGGTCGCCTCGGTCAATACCCTTTGAATCCCGGTAAATTTGGCACGTTGGTGTTTGGAATAGCTGGTGATGTATTCCGCGTTTCGATAAGTCCCCCGATAAACCACTTGACTGTTATTGTAAGGCAACAGACGAGCAAAGCGAGCCTGAAAACGATCGTAACAATGCAAAAAAGTATATTCATAGCCCGACTCTTCATCATGGAATCCACAATACGGAATAAACGATTGATCGAACCAAATGAACTCGCCCTGGTCGTTTCGTTGCCCGGCGTTATGCTTAAACAGGCCATTTTGCCACTGTAGCAACTGCCAATAAGCAATCGCAGTACCCAAACGGTCACGATTTAAGGACCAACGCCGCCCATAGGCCGCATTCCCGATAAAAGTCTTTTCCGGTGGTAAAACATTCCGAACATGATCCAAGACCTCTAAAAGCCACCAGACAGGAGTCGATGGCCCCGGTGCGGTATTTCCAGCCGAGAAATCATATGACATGATTTGATATTCATCCAGATCCGCTTCAGCAATGGTCGAATAATTCGTCCAAGCATACCAGGACGGATTATACTCACCGGTCATGGCATGAAGGTTTACACGAATCTCCAAACCAAGTGGCCGGCAAACTTCGTCTTTTACACGTCTCAAAAGGTCCCGGTATTTTTCCGGTTCTTGAGCCGACCGCGGCCTTGATGTAGTTTTCTCGAAGTCCATCTCAATCCCCTTGATCCGTCCAGGAAACCGGTTCAAATAAAGCTCGGCTATTTTTTTAAATTGCCGAACAAAAGTGTCCTGTGCTCCATTCACATTATCGAGGATCGGCTCCACACGAGATGCACCGAAACAAACCATTTGCAACGACCATTTGATATCTGGATAATGGTCGACCAAAAAACGAAGTGAATCACGCATCCACCATCGAATGGCCGTCTCATCTTCATTTAGAACCGGGTATCCCTCGCCGGCTTTATAGCTATAAATCGTACCGTCGGCATTTACACCGAAATCATGCAGGCCAACTCCGTAAATTTTATCATGATGATTCATGAAAGCGAGCCAGAAATTCTTTTGATTGCCGCCCCAGTTTTTCCAGGCGTCCGGATTAAGGATCCGCCATTCACCTGGTGAAACTTCGGTCGCGTATTCCGCAAACTGTGCATTGGACGGTTCATTCAAGGTCCATGAGATGAACTTCAAAACTTAGCCCCCCCTTCTTCCCAATGGAACAATTCAGCAATTCCCCAAAAACCAATCCCGGTATCACGCATAACGCCATCCACCAGCTTATAAAATTCAATACGGATCCGATTTGAACCGTAGGCCAAGCCCATAAACATCTGGCGTCTTATCGGCAATTTCCCTTCGCCAACAGAGATAACACGACTGGCCAAATTGGCCGGTTTCCCATCAACGGTGGCCACACGTTGAGTACCCAGTAATTTAATTTCACTCCCAGGACCACCAGGAATATCAAAAATAAATTCACGCGTGTACCGTTTGTTCAAAGGATGATCCGGTTCATCCTCGTAGACCATTTCACCATAACCTGTTTTAAACGCTCCATAATTCGACGAAATCCGCAATAAATCAAACTCATTTTTTGCATAAAGAGTTAAATCAACTGGAGTCGTTACCGTCGGCTCATTAAAATTGGATTCAAAAATATTCGGAACCACAATCACTTCATGCCCGCGACCGACGATGTTATAAAATCGGTTTTGGACATTTTCAAAGACTCTCGGCTGATCACCTAAGTAAACATCATCGCCAACAGCAGTGACAGTTTCATCCAACGTGCCATATTTTGCTTTGAACCACTCGGCCGTATTCGGAATGGTCGCGGTCACTTGCTCGCCATCCTGCAATTGAAAATCGGTGACATGAACTGAACCCTGTTCCGCATTTTCCACCACAAAATCAATTTCAATACTAGAAACTTTTTTATCTTTTGCTCCTTCAACTTTAGTGAAATATCGCGTCCAGGATTCTTTGTTCATCTTTCATCACCCATCCAAAGACCAACGCATCTCCGATGGATGCCCGGTCCACATAGTCGCGATCGTTCCGCCTTGCAACATAATATCCGTTACGTTAACGGAACCAGACTGGCAATTTTCAACCACAAACTCAATTTCAATCGAAGAAACACCGCGACTAGGATCCGGAACATCTATCTTCCGGTTGAAAAAATTAAAAAATAACATGACTACTCATCCCCACTTAACGGAATCCAGATAGGCTCTTCTTCCGTTCCATCTTGATATTTGAATTTTACATAAACACCTATGCGGCCATTTCCGACCCGTAGGTTTTCTGTTGCCACTCGCAGACTTAATGAATACGAATCGCGGTGTGCAGGATAAATTGTTTGCCGCAATGATTTCTTCACGCCAGGCTGGGCCGTCGCACGAAATGAAGCATTTCCGCTGTAGCCATTTTCCGCATCCAACTCCCAGCCATCGTTTGTCCAGTAATTAAAGCCATCATCACCACGAGAATTCATCAAATAGTTAAAAACATGAAGGTTCAGCATTTCGTCTCGCTCAACCGCGTCCTCGGAATACAAAAACTCGGCCCCTTCCTGGATCCCAGTTAACAAATCAGACAAGCTCGGCTGTTTAGATTCCAGCTGAAGTTCTGTATTCCAAGGCTGGATAACATTATACTTCCAGGACACGATCCGAGTCCGAACATTAATGCCGAGTTCTTTATCATAGACTAAAACCTCGTCGCCCAGGAAAAACTCTTCATGCGACATACCGGACAAAGCCGATAAATCAGCCGCTCTTAACACATAAGAGGACCGAGGACGAGCAAGGACCTTCAGAGCTTCCTCGCCGCGTTCCTTTAAGTGGTACGGATTCGTGAACCGCTCGTCTTTAGTGACCCGAACCCGAACCTTATCGGTAAAGGAAAAGTCGGTCAAATAAGGAACGCCATCATTCGCATCCGCGATTGACATGTTGTTTTTACCATACAGATAAAGTTTTGTGACCAATTCCTCGGTGTCGTAAATCGCCTCGACTTCTTCCAGGTTTTTTGAATAGGCGATAGCCGCCCCGGATTTGCGACCAACTGGTTCTGTAAAATCAACCGTCATGGTATCGGTATTAAAATGTAATTCACCACCAAAAAGACTAGGCAATTCATGCAAAGCCTTTAAACGATTGGTAAACCCTGCTTCCAGTTCAAGTGTGCGTTCCCGAGTAATAGTCACTTTTCCGACACGCCAACCAGTGCCATCCAGGATGTCCTTCATAATAACTTCAGGCGTAGCACTTTCCCAACGAGCATGCTCCACTGGCTCAGCAAATTGTAGATCATACCAGAGAGCCTCCGCGTAAACTTCAATTTCAGCCGGCGACAACCCGGACCGTTTCACGCTCACACGACGGATGATATAAATGCTATTAACCAGCTGGACCAAGTTCTCATTAACTAAATATTTTCTCTTTTCGTCTTTCCAAGGCAACGTAAACGTAACCTGGTCAATCCCGTTTATTTCTTGCTCCAGGATTATATTGTCGGCATTTTCCAGGACTGCCAAACGTCGGCGGTTTTGATCAAGAATAACCGGCCTAGCTTGAGCTAGACGATTAAACAACGGTTTGACTTCCCGGGCACCCCGACTGTTATATTTAATTCTTCCAAGCTGGTTATATCGCACAGAACCAAGCTGGTTATATTTATTCATTCACATCACTCCACAACAAGCCAAGGCGAACAATAGTGAGCACGCTGGAACAACTCACCACTCGCAGGATACGGATCCGGCATATTTCCAAACGGAATATCCGTCGCTCGATAGCCGCCATAATAAGTGTGTGGATTCGGCCTTTCAGTGAGGTCACGCAAAAAAGTAACCGCGTTAAATGACACCAAAGGAATAACGCTTTGTTGTCCTAACCCATTCCAGTAGGCTGTGGTTCCATCATGCCGAGCAATCCAATAAAAACCAGGCTCTAGTTCCCAGTTAACGTCGGCATAACCCCAGCCGCCCTCGGCAGGAATCGTTATTGTTGGACTTTCATACAAGAGCCGGCCAGGACGCATAGAACCGTTATCTTGATAAATTCCGACCTTCACATTGACGGTAGAACTGGCATAGTTCAAACTCATAGCCGCTTGTTTGAAACGTGTTTTTGTTGTAACCGGAAACGGAAAGGCATCAATGGTGTTCCCGTAGACAAGAACTGCAAAAGACGGCCTATGAGTGTCCACATTTACAGAGCCATCAGGATGAAGTGGATTATAATCACGACGAAAATGCGTTAAATAAGAACCGGAAACAGGATAAAAATGAAAAGTCCCTCCCGGATTATTGGCAAGCAAGGCCGAATATTGATCAATCCCAGACTGCAGGCTTTCAATTACCGAGGACCCGGCAGTTATGTGCGTAAAATCTGCTGTGATTTCGTCCGTTGATGCTTGCTGTTGATGGAATACCACTACACCATGAGCCGGAGAAATTACATAATCATTCGGATCCACTACCGAGCCATTCCGATAAATAATCGGTTCCGGCTCTTCCAACCAGCCACGAATTGACCCTTCATAAATGCGAAAACGTAAAGAAGGATCATCCTGGTCATCAACCGGCCGCAATTGGTGACCTGTTGTTTGTGAAGTTTTCATATCCAGGACTAATTCAATTTTATTGACGGAATGCTGCAAACCACTCACATGAGCCGCCAAAATATCGTCGCTTGACAAATCGCGATAAGGTGTAATGGCCATATTATCCCCCCTTTTACTTCCAGCAACTACGAGCTGTTACTTTGAACGTTGAAACCGTCGCGTTTCCTTCGACCGATATCGATAAACGATTTGCACCAGGAACTAAAACCGGCATGTCGATATTGTCAATGTCATTTAAAGCCGATTCTTGAGTGCCATCCGTTTTTATGATGTAAGCAGTAACGAATTTGGAATCCAATACAAGCGTTTCACCGGCCGCAAGCTCCCCGGTAAAAGTAATATCCGCGTTATCAGTTACCAGCTGAATTGAACCGCCTACATTAGACCCTTGAATTTCGATCTTTGGATAAGACACCGCCGTCCCTTTCCGGTCAAGCGTATAGGTTCCCGGACCATTCCATGACATCACGTCGTCCTCAATGGCGTACCAATATGGATCAGGACAGAAAAACTGGATTTCCCCCTGACCGACCGTCGCGATTTCATCCAGGACGGACTCATCGGCCAAAATTCCTTCAATGAATTTGTCCGGCTCATCCGAAAATATCATCGGCACAGGTTCTTCGGTGTCCAAATAAACCGCTAATTCACGAACCAAAGACCGGTAACTTTGATGATCCTTTTCATGCAAAGTGACTTCCACTGGCAACAAAATAGGACCGTCTCTTTTTTCAAAAAAGAAAGCACCAGGACGCCCATAAATCTCCTTAGTGCTTAGGTGCCGCGGTGCGAGAATTGGCCGGCCAACATTATTCACAATGATAAGGTCGCTCAAATCGTGACCATTAAACGTCAGCATTAAAAACCACCCCTTGAACGAATTCTGGATCGTTGAATATGGCCCAATTCGCGGTCCATATACGGTGCGGTAACACGAGCAATCTCGCGACCATCCAGATTGACCGGCACAACAACCTCTTTAGGACCATTGTAGACCGTAAAATCTCTTAAATCGCTTCCGCCCTGAGAGAGCTGGGCATGGTTTTTCCCAATTTCTCTCGCATACCGCATGCTGACGTCATGAGGTATGACTTGAGTTCCAGAAGGCAAAAGGACGAGCTCTCCGCGACCCCCCTCGTTGATTCTTGCAAAACCGCCTTCCCAGTCATCCGTACCTCGAGCCAGGTATGGAATTTTTGATATGTTTACCCCAGGAATTTTGTTAATCAGACCAATTGCCGCGTTTATTCCACCGATAACGCCATTGATAAAACTTTTTACTTGATTGACAAGTCTTTGTACCGCATTACCGATACCGCTAAAAACACCGGAAACAAAGCTGGTCAAGCCAGACCAGGAACTTTGAATAGCATTAAACACTCCAGTTATGACCGAGCTCACCCGGTTCATAATGCTGGATGCAATCGAGAAAATCCGGTTAAACACTCCGGAAACGACACCACTCAAAGAGCTGATTATGCTAGAAACGGTACGGATCGCCGAAGTTACCGTCCCTAAAATGTTACGAAATACGCCGGAAATAATACTAAACACCGTACTAAACACGCCGGAAACAAATGAAGTGATTGGCGAAATTACGCTGAAAATCGAGCTAATAATTCCAGCGATAAACGTGACGATCGGCGAAATTATGCTAATGATTGACGAAATGATGCCAGCAACAAAAGCGACAATTGGTGAAATGGCCGAAATGATATTTGCTACGACATTAACGACCGTCGATAACACCGCCATCACCACAGGAATGATGGCATCAAACGCTGACGCAACCGCCCCAAGGATTGCAATAAGAGCCGGTGCAACAGCCCGAACGATATTCAATACCGTTTCAATCAAAATCATTAAAACAGGAACCAGAGAGCTGACCAGGATAGTCACTAATGGTGCGACTTGAGCAATAATGCCGGCGAAAGTAGTCACCAGCTGAGTGATGATCGGTAACAATTGACTAAAGACATCAATCAGAATCGGAATTATTGCCATCGCTAAATCCATGATGGTCATCCCTAAGCTCATAACGACAGGCATCAGAGCACTGATCACATTCATGACCATCGGAATAATGGCCGCCGCCAATTCCCCTAACGTTTGACCGAGCATGGTGAGTAACGGTAATGCCATAGATGCAATTTGACTAAATCCCTGTGCAATTTGAGGACCGAATTCTTGCAGTATTAACAAAGCCATGCTTAAAACCGGATTAAACGCTAGGAACAAGGAAGAAAGTGATGTGACCTCGCCGCCGGCACTTTGGAAACCTTGGATAAAGCTAGAAACGAATTCCGTAACAGCACCAATAACCGTCTCCAGAACGGTAACAATCAATTCGAATGCATTTATTAATCGACCGCCTACTGTTTCAGCAAACGATGTCAGACCTTCACGAGCACCATCCCACATTGTCTGCAGGATCGGCGACACCGTCGCAATTACGGTAGAAATAATGCTTGCTAAATTTTGAAAAACGCCAAAAACAAGATTCCTAAACTCTTCACTTTTTGCCATTGCCACCCCAAAGGCAACAGCCAGGCCAGTAATGCCGACAACAACTAGACCGATCGGACTTAATAACAACGACGCGATATTCAACAGCGATCCAAAACTTGTCGTCAAAAATCCTACAATTTTCAAGGCCGGACCAATTCCAACCAAGAACCCGGCACCAATGGCTACAGCCCTTGTAATAAGTGTTTGGACGGAAGGTGATAGGCCATCAAACCAGGATTTTAATTCACGAGCACGATCAATAACATTATTAAACGCCTGACCGAACGCAACGCCCCAATCGGCCGCCTGTTCTTCAACTTGAGCCAAAAATCCGCGGAATTCGGTTAATAGTGGCTTGACCGTTGAGAAAAAACCTCCGGCTTTGCCGCCAGCATCAAGGAAATTAGCACCGATCCGAGCAATATCGGCCCCGATATTCGCAATCGCTGCAGAAAACGATTCTTCCCCCATGATTTTGGCCGCACCGCCGATGTTTTTCTCAATGGCATTCAAGAGCATATCGGTGGAGATTTCTCCCTTACTTGCCATGTCAAAGATGGCGTCCGCGGTCGTATTTGCTTCTTCAGCCAGCCATTGATAAACCGGCAACCCTCTGTCGGAAAGCATTTGTAGTTCACTGTTGTAAGCCCGGCCAGATGTGGTAACTTTGTTCAGAATTGCACCGATTTCACCTAATGACGCACCAGCGATCGCCGCAGTATCCGCTGTTAAGCTCAAATAACGAGTTAGCTCTTTTCCTGGTGGGATTCCAGCCGCTACCGCATTCGCCGCAGTCGTAGCCGCTTCATCTAAGCCGAAAGCTGTCCCCTTAACAGACGCCAACGCGGAATCCATGATGCTTTCAATAGCCTCGGCATCATGTCCTAAACCTTTCAATTTAGCACGAGCAGAATCAATCCCCACCAGACGGTCAAAACCTTTTACAAGCGTAATGCTAGTGAGTGCCGCCGCCGCTCCTACCGCTGGTACAGTTATATTCCGCGTCAATTTGCTACCAAGATCCGAAATGGATTTCCCGATCGATTGAACCCTTTTTCCGGTTTGATTCACTCGGCTTTGAAGGTTTGCCAAAGATTCCTGTGCTTTTTGGAACCCAGCCCGGAATCCACTCGGATCCGCTGTTAATTTAGCTGTAAGAGTGTAATCTGCCATTTAATCACCAACCTTCCGTCCCGGTTTCACCGGCCGTTTCAGGCCCGCTTCTTTGTAAATCCTGTCAATCCAGGACTTACCGTCGCGTTTTTCCATTTCCGTAATGATTTTAATCGCGTTTTCGTTGTATTCTTTGTCCGCTTTGGCCTGTTTCCGTTTGAACAGCTCTATGAATTTTTTGTTTTTCTTTCTAAAGGCGTTATTGATCGCGTTCAGAACCGCATTTCTAAGATGCGTCATTTCCGTAACCAGTTTTGTTTCATAGGCCTTGTAAATAAACGCCTTTTCCACCTCGGTCAATTCGTTATAATCCCGTTTTGTAAAGCCAAAATTGACAACAAAAAAAGCAAGTTCTCGTTCACGAGAATAAGAACTTGCTAATTCCGCCAATTCCTTCTGTTTCCCGGTTCGCGATTCGACCTGGGAAGTATCGAAATACTCATATTCGACAAGATCTAACGGAATAAAAAACCCAGGTCTTCTTGCAGTTTAGAAACAATAACCGCATTTAAATCGCCATAGCCATATTCCTCCAGCAACTTCTCGAAAATCTCCTGTGCTTTTTTACCGCGAACTGGCTGTTCTTGAGTGACGTTGTACAAGCCGACACTAAACAGCCCTTCCATCAAGTGAAATGAAAGGATCCCCTTGCTTTGGCTCAATTCAGACATCAAAGAGATTTTATACAAGTTTTCCAGGTTTTTTATTTTTTGCAGATTAAAACGAAGTTCTAATACATCGCCATCGACTTCAAACATGCACCATCATTCTCCTTTTTTAAAAATTTTTAAGCCCCAGCTGGCTCACCATTTCCACCGTCTCCATTTTCGCTGTCACCAGGCATCATGCCGCCTTCTTGATCAGACAAATCAACCAAAGGCCCGTTTCCTTCCAGGCTAATCGAATAGGTAACCGCATCATCAAACGGTGCCTCGATTGGATAATCCGTCACAATCGCAATACCGCCAAATAGTGCTTGTTTTGTCTTTTGATTAACGACCTTTAGGCAAACAAACTCATCATCATGAAATGCTTTTGACAGAGCTTTGTGAGATTCATCATCAGCAACATAAAGACCATCATTATCGATGGACCATTCCTTCATGCCGCCGATTTTGGCCTTCCACCCGCCCTTTGTATCTTTGGAAGTGACCTCAATGGAGTCTTTGGAACGGTTGATCGTTAAACCTTGCTGACCAGCAACAGCCAGCAATTTATCACCAGTGCTATTAAATACCGCCAATAAAATATCCTTTCCAGCTACAGCTTTTGTCGCTGTCCCGGAAAAATCGCAATAAAGATTGTTTTCAAAAGCCATCGCTATCACACTCCTTAAATCTTAACTTTAAAACCATAAGAAACCCGGAACAGGAACCCCAGCACTGCATGATGTTCCTTTGTTTGTGGTTCGATGTAATTTGAAACAAGGCCGCTTTCCACTTGACCCCAGAGCTCGTAGCCTTCTGGCAGACGAATATACTCCGTCAAGGCTTCATCCACCGCCTGGATGTTCCGGTAATGAGGAACACTGCTACCAGGTGGAGAAATAATATGAACATGAACCTGGTATTCATGGACAAACATCGTTTTTGTATTCCGCGGCCGAGAATTAATAAATTCCAAAAAGGTAAATGGTGGCTTTTCAGACCGCGGAATATCATCCAGGCATTTCAGATCAGTTCCTTCATGGATCCGATCCTGGATCGGTTTGTGAAGGTCCAAAAGCGAAAGTTTTTTCAGCATTTTAACTCACTTCTTCCTCAGTTCTTCAAGTAAATCTTGACGGAAAATCGGCTGTTGGATGTTGACGTTTGTCCGCAAATAATATTGACCCGGAACATAACCAATCGTCCGGCCACCACGAACAAGCCTGTGGCCGAATTCCACATGCGGTGCGTAATCCTTGGTATAACCAAATGTATCGCCAGCCGGATTCACTGTCGCACTCAACCGCAATTCACCGGTGTCTTTTGGAGTTCCACCCTTAGACGGATCCGTCGACCGAACAGCTCGATTCCGCAATTCAAGAATGTTTTTTTGTTCTACCTTTTTGAAATCAGTTTCGCTTTTACGCTTTAAAGCCCTAGCAAGAGATTCAACGCCCATCCATTCATAGTGAATTCTCATGGATCATCAGCCTTTACATGGCAAAGACGCCACCGACGGAAATCCTTTTTTAAATCGGTGATGGCATAGGAAACGCCTTCTATTTCGACGCGTTCAGCACGCTCCAGGACAGAACGCGGTGCGTCTGTTAATAGTTTCTGATGCGTTTCTAAAACTTCACGATCCATAACCGCAATTTCTTCCAGCGACCATTGAGTTAAAACCCCTTTATACGAACCAATAGGAACCGGTTCATAGATTGGATTGTTTAATTCATCGCGGCCGACTACTTCCAAAGCAAAAAAATGGACCGGCTTCATCCTCATAGAAACCGGACCTTTCTATCTTCGTCGTCTTTCAGCATTTCCCGATATTCCATCAATTCCGCTTCATATGGCCGCAACAGATCATCAATGAACCGGATGGAAAAGACGTCAACTTTTTCTTCAGTTACGCCTTCATGGTTCATTTGATGGCGATTATACATAGCGGTGACAATTTCCACGCCGATCGATTCCAATTCATCCGGTAAAGATTCCTGCCGCAAACCGATACGCAAAAGGATCCGGTCGGTGGCTGTTTTGATTAATTCTTCCGCCAGCGTTTCGTCAATGTCCGGAATTCGGACCTTTAAACGCTCCAACATATTATCACCGCTTTATTTTTTTGCTTTTGTTTTGGACGTCGGCTTTTCCGTCGTTTTCTTTTCTTCTTGTTTTTCCTCTTTAACCAGAACTTCAACAATTAAAGGCTCTTTTCTTCGGTTTTTGTCGCTGGCCAATTCTTCAGCACGCTCCTCATCCAATTCGATGCCTTCACGCGGATAAAAATCGCCAGCCCGATAGATATAGCCATTATCCTTTAGGTCTTTAAAATCTTTAATTACAACGAATTTCCGCATTAACTATCACCTCCACCAAACACTTCACCTTCGAGAGCTTCCAGCCGCGAAATGATTTCATTGTATTGTTCCTCTGTGCCAAACCCTGGTGGACCTTCAGGACCCTCTGGCCCTTGAGGTCCTTCAGGTCCTTGTGGGCCTCTTAAATTTCCTTGTTTTTGCCAGGTTCCGTTGACATTGCTGAAAATATCCCCGGTGCTAGTATTCAAAAAGACATCACCAGGCTGGCCATCGTTTGAAGTGGGATCGCTCGTGCCAAAAATAAATCGCATACTCGATCCACCACCTGCATCACCACCGATTATTTTTACCGGCAGTGGATTTTTATCCGAAACGGACTTCCCATCCGGTGTTTGTAAAACTTCAGCCAAAGCGAACCCCCCTTTCTTATGCACCATCCACGTCTAACTCAGTTTTAAATTTGAACTTCACGATACGGATCGCTTTTGGCTCATAAACACGCTCCCAGTTTGAACCATCGGCCAATTCTTCATTTGTTGGGAATACATCGGCAACATTATTCTCCGTCCATTTCACACCGCGAGGATGCAAAATCTGGATACGACGGTTAATTAAGAAATCTTCACCGCTAGAAGATTGACTGTTTCTATCAACCTCTGTCGGTAAAATGTTTGGATGAGAGCCAACGCCAGATGCAATCGCACCGGTACCAAAGAGGTAAATAACCCCTTCTTTTGTTTGAGTGTCATAAGGCATGGCATCATCGACGATAACACGTTTGTTCATGAAATAAGGAATTCGGTCGGTTTGATCGGCTTCTTGAACGTATTCAATTAACTGACGTTTTGCAAGATACGCTTCTACAGCAGAATGCATCATCACGCCTGTTAAAAGGTCTTTCGCATCACCCATGAGCTGGCCAGCATCAATAAAGCTATCGCCATCAAGCAACGCGTCAGAACCAGGCTCACCAGTGATGTCCAAAACCTTATCGGCCATGCTATCAGAATTGAAAATGCCTTCCAATGTCGCTAAAAGCATTTTCTGGTCCTGACGGATCCAGTAATCGGCCACCAAATCTGCGATTGCTCGCATTGGATCGTCACCAGAAAGCAATGCAGATAAACCACTTGCACCCCACATACGAGCTCGTCCTTGCTTGCGAGCTACGTCTTTACCAGACGTGATTTTTCCAGCAGTTAGGTTCCCTTCATCACGAATAACCTCGGAATCGCCCGTTAAATCGTTCCAGAAAGGCATATTAACCAGCGTATTCGGACCACTGGCCAAAGCATCAAATTCAGCGTTTCGTTCAATGATGCCACTTTGAACCAGTGCCGATTTTTCCGTCGTTCTTTGGACAACATATTCAGTGAAAATTTCCGGTTGAATAATATCCTGTAGACGAGTAGTCACTTCACATCACCCTTCATCATTGATTTTTCGCTTGAGCTTTTAGACGTTTGTAAAGCTCTGGATCGGTTCTGAGTAAACGTCCTTGTTCGGTTAAGTTGAAATGCTCTTTGCTAAACGGATTTTTAAAACCACCCTGCTGACCGTCCTTTTTAGGTGGTCGCCCTTTCAGTTTTTCCTTCATTCTCATATCCGCAAGTTTGTCGACAAGCGAAATGAAAGTTTTCACCGCTTCTTGTGTTTGTTCAGCATCATCGCGGACTACGAAGGAAAGAACATCATCGTCGGCCATGATTCCGGCCTCGCCTAGCATTTTTGTGGCTTCCCTTCCCAATTCGTACCGCAGCTGTGCCTTTTTCAGCTGTTCATTTTCTCGGCGTAACTTTTCCAGTTCGTACTCCCGTTTTTGTTCAGCGTTCATTTTCGCGAGTTTTTCCGCTTCTTTGATTGCCTCCTCTTTATCCTTTAAGGCACGTGCCAAACGTTCTTTTACAATCCGATTGACCTCTTCCTGGGTAAAAAGTTTTTCCTTTTTGTTTGGCTTTTTATTTGTATTATCGTCGTCTTCACCGGAATGCGGTCCCGGTTCAGTTCCAGGATTTTCGTCATCATGCCCCTCGTAACCAGGATCGTCATCTCCAGGATTATCATCCTGTGCGAAAAATTGAAGATCCAATTTAAGCAAAGAGTCTTTCTTCTCGTCGATTTCATTCATAAAAATTGTCATTCCAAACTCCCCTTTTTTACGTCTTGTTTGACGGTTATTCCTTGCACCTTTTAACGCCTTAAGCAAGTTTTGGGCACAAAAAAACACAGCTATAAAGGCTGTGTTAACAAAAAAGTATATAAAAAAAGCACCCAACTACTTTTTTAATTAGTCGGTGCTTTTATTGAAAAATAACCTTCCCAGTTTCAGGATCGATAATTTTAAAATCTCCTTTTTTCGTCGTGAATTTATCTTCGCGAGAGTATTCTCTTCTGACTTTTTCAAGGTCAACGCCTTTCGCTTTCAGCCTAGCATCCGTTTCAGCATTAAGGCGACGCAAAAATTCTTGATCCTCTTTACTCAACATCATCAATCATCTCCATTCGTATAACGGTCATTCGTCCTTCTTCGACAACCTCAGTTATTCGGAACGAAGCACCGCGTTTTATTAAAAATTCGTATTCTTCATCTTTGAAAAGGCTTATTTCATTGATATAAGCCCCTCGACCCTTTCCACCCGGAACAGTTATTTCAAACATGACATCATAAGACGAAAAAGCTCCTTCACGCAGAACGCTGGTGCTCATATAACCGTCATCTTTATAAATTGTTCCTTCCAGGTCTTTCAAGCGTTCCGAGCTTGAAGGAAGTGCGTCTCTGCCCACATTTCTATACACCATTATACCATCTTTTAACTCAAATTTCCTTATAGCTTCGTCTATGTGCTTTATTTGTTCTTTGACCCGTTCACTGCCCGGACGTTTACCACGAAGATAACCGTTTATTTTTCGATAAGCAGTACCAGTATATTCCCGAATAGCTTCATTTTCATCCGCTGATAATCCCTTAATCCAATTCAGATCATCTTTACCAAGCCACTCTCTGACTTCATCTGGAGATTCAAAACGCTTCGGATCAATGGTCCGCGGTTCCAAAACACCAATGAAGGTCGTCCGGCAATGCGGATGAAATGGTGGAAAATTGACGCCCACTTCCAATTCATCAAACCGAAAGACTTTTCCATGCATCCGACGACAAATATCCGACGTTTTACGGTCAATAATTGCCACCAGCTCGTATTCTTCCACACCAGCGTTTTTATAGGCATGGAGATGAGCCTGATTCAAAATAAAAGCCGCTTCAGTCCAAACAAGCCGCCTAGCATCATAATAGCTAACACCAAAACGCTCCCGAACCTCTTTAATCAACTTTTCATAGTTATCCCCCCTCGCTAAAGCATCACGATAGCGAGTTTGCAGATGGTTCAACAGTTTTTCTTTGTTGTTCCAAATACGATCCGAGAAATTCTCATCATTTATCCAGCCAGAATAAATGGTGTCTCGTATAATCGCTTCATTCATGGCCAGGAAACGATGACCAAGACCAAGTTCACGCATCATTTGTTCATAATGATAGCCATAGGTTTCTCTCAAGTGACGCTCCAATTCCCGGTTTTCAATCGCCCCCAATTCCAGCAATTTCAGCATGGTAGAATAATGCAATCCTTGAAGGCGATTCAACTGGTAAATGCTTTCCCGGACCGGCAACAAGTGAGCAAACTCCGGATATTTTTCAGCAAAGGCGTCCATATTTTGAAATAACAATTCCCGGTCCTCTTCAGACAGCTCCTGCATCATGACCCGGAATTCAATAACATTGTCTCTACCGTAACGCTGAAAATAATCGGCTATTTCTTTTTCTAATTCCCTGGCGATTCGGTCGTATTCCTTTTTTAGTTTTCGAGTGGCTTTTTCGTCTTTATTGTCCTGACGGTTAAGCCATTGCTGGTGACGACCGATCCAATATTCTCTATTCTTCCTGGCCATCGTCTAACTCACCGCTTCCGAAAAAAGGCGAATTCATGGCGCGATTAAAGGAATTGATTTCTTCCCCTTCCTTCTCTTTTTGGATTCGGTCCAATTCATTCTGGACGTTATCGACAACAGACAGAACGGATAGCTGTGTCTGTCTTGAAGTAATTCCGGCCAATTTTTCCGCCGTTTCCGCTTCTTCCAAAATGTTGTTTGGAATGTTCCGCGTAAAAACATATTCGATGTTCAGATATTCGTCCGGATCCACGCCAAAGTTCGTCGGAATATTGAACATCATTTTAAAACGCCGGATCATGCCATTGTTGAATTTCCGCTCTTTCATTAGAGCGATGTTTTCCATCGGCTGGAGTTTGTATTTCAATGCAATCCCGGACGAAGTGCCGAACTTTTCGTCGGATATATTGGCCACCATCGAAATCTGAAAAATAAGCCTCTCCAGCCTTTCAATCAAATTCTCCTGAGTAGTGTCCGCGTTCGGTTTGTCCAGGAACTCCAGTACGATTTTTTGACCGTCTCCGGATTTCAGATTGATCACGCGATTATCCCGGATTTGCTTTATCGTTTCCTCGTCTAATTCAGCACCCAGGATGGCCAAGTAGGCGTCGGCAAAATAATCAACATCGTTCGCTTTTTCTGATATCGCCTTATTGTAGGCGTTGATAAGTGTCTCCACATTTTCAAAGGCCGACTGACGCTCGTTATTTTCGACATATTCAATTAAAGGAACATCGCCGAAAAAATGCTCCTGGCCTTTTTCTTCAATCACGAGTTCGCCATCATCAGACGTAAAAAAATCGCGTTCATCATAACGCGAATAAATCGTCCCATAAGACCGCTCTTTATCGTCTTTTAGCACACGAACGCCGTATAACGGTTCCTGGGCAACCGTATTGTCATAAATCACAAACGCCTCACGCGGATCCACATAGGTCACCCTAGTATGAGCATTTTCATCCTGATAAAGAAATTCATAGGCATGACCATAAATTGAACACATCTTCGAGAGCTCAGCGTTATTATCGTTTTGACTGTTTCGTTTAGCAATTTCTTTCATTTTGGCCGCCACTTCTTTATTTTTATGAATGGTTTTGACCGGAATGCCAATAAAATAACCGTTCAGCATGTCAACAATGTATTTTGCAAAATTGACCACTAAACGGTTATCCGGTTTTCCTAGTTCTTTTTCTTTTTCATACAAAATCGGATGTTTACCCATGTACATATTCATCAACCGATCGTAGCGAGGAAGTCTCGCCGCATGACGGTCCAGGAAATCCTTTAATTTTTCGCTCGTTAGTTCTTCATTCGGATCCATGATGAAAATATCCACTTAAAACAGCCCTCCTTTGAACAGCTTAACGGTCGTATAATCTTGAACCGATTCAGCCACGCCAGTCAGAGCATCCGGTGCGTCGTCATATGCGTTTTTTCCTTCTCTTTGGTAGGTCGTTAAGGCCTGGTAAAGTTCCGGCCATCTATGCCGCCAATTGGCAGGAAAATAGATATGTTCCATCACCCAGGTAGCATTTGAGAGGATCCTCGCCTCTTTGTTTTTGCTTTGGTAGAAAAAATCAAAGCTCGTCCGATTGGTGCCATATTTTTCTTTTAGGATACGCTGGACACTTCGACCAAAGCCCCGGCCGCCATTATTCGATTCAATCCTGGCCAGGTTCACTTTATGTTCATATAGTTTTTGAGCCAGCAAAGGCTCGGTCACTTCCATCGGCTCTTTTGTATAAATGGCATCCAGAATATAGGCTTCTTTGTCCTTTGTTTCCGCATAAATGAAGGACGCCAAATAATCGCCACCGGTATCGGCAGTGTCGGTATAGGACGCAATCCTGACCACATTTGATGGCAATTCATCATACGTTTTAAACCGCGAATACAATCGGCCTTTGATATCGATCGGTTCTTGCTGATAGTTTGCACTGGCCACTTCAGTACTCATGGCACTTGTTTTTTGTTCATATTCCTTCCGCGTTAAGATTTCATCACACAGCATAGAACCGTCGTCCTGGACCGCCTTCATTTTTATGTGCCTTACCGAATAGCCCAATTCCGGCAATTCACGTAAAGCTCTACCGGCCAGATCGTCCGAATGCCAACGCGTCATAATGATGATGATTTTCCCGCCGGTTTCCAGCCGAGAGAGCATGGTGTTCACGAACCAGGACCAATGTTTCTCCAAAACATCCGCATTAAAGGCTTCCTCGGCATTTTTTATCAAATCATCAATGATAATAAGGCTTGCACCGAACCCAGTCGCTGTCCCGGTCGGACTTGTGGCCAGGTAGTTATTAAAACCGCCTTCAAGGCTCCAAAGGTTCATGGCCGCATCGCCATGTTTTATCCGAACTCCAGGAAAAATGTCCGAATAAACGATTTTCCCTTCATGAGCCTTTACTTCCTGAATCGAATTTCTGACCTGTTTTGAAAAAACGGTGGAAAGCGTCTCGTTATAGGAACCGGTCATAATCTTTTCATGTCGATTCTTACCAAAAACCCACTGAGCGAATAGCCCGGCAGTCCGCGACTTACCATGCCGCGGTGGAATGTTGATCACTAGGACGTCATCCTCACTAAAATAAAACTGTTGCATGCTGTTACACAGCTTGATAAGGAATTTTCTCTCCGGCCGGTAAAAGTCCGGTGCCAAGGCATGGCAAAAATAAAAAAACTCGCGTCTTGCGAGTTCAATTTTTGCCCCTAGCCTTATTCGTTCTCGTTTATCCATCTTCGACCAACTTCTTCAATTCTTCCGTCGTTAGATCAGCAAACGGATTGTGAAGATTGACGCCCCCGGAAAGTTCGGTTTCTTTCTTATCTCGCCAAATTTCCGGCTTCCGGTTTTTGAGCCAGAATATTTGAGCCGTCACATCGCCAGGAACGTGCTTAACCGTTTTTTCAACACGTTTCTTTTTCTTACCGTCCGATTCCTCAATGTACGTTTTCACTTCTTCGTATTCGTAGCCGAGTGCCCTTTTCAGCAAAGCATTTTCAACTTCGCGATCAACAACCTCTTTCCCATTTTTTAAGGCCTCGGAAATCTCGGGAAAACGTTTAATCCAAGTGTACAGCGTATCCGGATTGATCCCTATATTTTTGGCGATTTGCTCATTGGTAAGACCATCTCTGGCCCAGCCTTCGATTTTTAGAAGGCCCTCTTTAGTTATCCATTGATGGTACTTCCCCCTTTTTCCTCTCAATTTACATCGCACCTACCTCCTGCCAAAATCACTCTAACTTAACAGCATTTTGACCGGTGAATTCTTCCCAACGCCGGATGATAACTTCAGCATAAACCGGATCATACTCCATCATGTGGCAAATACGACCAGTCTGTTCACAGGCAATCAACGTTGACCCAGAACCGCCAAACGGATCCAGGACACGTTCTCCAGGCTTACTAGAATTCCGAATGGCTCCCCTAACTCGCTTGTACGTCGGACGATTCACTCCCATCAAGTCAATCAATTCCCGATGACTCAATTTCTCTTTTCGTTTTTTCTTCCGTTTTTTCATGTTCATCACTCCAGAGTAAAATAAAAACGCCTGTCATTTAGACAGACGTTCCCGTGTATTTTGTATGTCTTGTTCAACTATCGCACCCGTTAGTTGAATAAGAAAAAAGCGATGAAATCAACATTCACGTTTAACAAATCCTTGGAATAAAAACACCACCCCGATCGGAGTGACGCCCTGCTTCAACATATCCCACGATACCATCATAACACGTCTAAACAGAAATATTCTGTCATCTTTCTGTCATTTTTCCTTCATTTTTCTTTCAGTTTTCTGTCATTCTGTTTAAAAGAAGATCACGTATGAGCAATTTTAGACTAATTAACTTAGATTAATCATTATCTTTTTCAATTGAATCTGAGCTTGCTGATTTTTCCGATTGCAGTCCCTTTTTAAATTCTTTTAAGGCCTCACCAGCTGCTTTTCCCATTTCGGGAAGCTTTTGCGGACCAAAAATTAATAAAGCAACGATTAGTATCAACATAATCTTACCAACACTCAATAATTCCATGACTTGTTCATCCCCTTTTGACCATTAAAACTTCTACAAAAAATTATACCGGAAAGTAGTTTTGAAATATAAATCAAAATGACAATTTGGTGAACTTTTGTGATTATACAGGAAGTTGGCATCTTGTAACTGAAATTTGAAATGTAAAAGAGACACCTAAACAGGTGCCTCTTCTTCTTTGTAAACCTCTATCCCTAAAGCAAAAGCTAGCTTGTAGAATGCTCTCTCGCGTTCGCGGTAATATTTTGATTCACTGATACACATATCATTGTATACATCGCAGTCGCGTGGTTCTTCTAAATTCATATATCGCTTGATAATCAATTCGCGTTGTAGCTTCGTCAACCGATTCACCGCACGTACTATCCTTCTCATATATTCATCACGTTCCCGTTCGAAATCCACTTTTCGTATTGCAACATCTTCTGTAGACGAATGAAACGCATTTGTCTGCGACGGAGGCACGAGAGAGTACGTTTGCGTCACGCGTGGCAGGAATTCGTCCGGAACCGTCAACATATACATGCGATATTTTTCAAGTGCTGCCTCTACTGCTTCTTTTGTTTTTTCTCCGTCCACATCGCGAAGAAATGACAATTGCTTATATTTCAACCGGACCCCTCCCGTGGTATAATATGGTTTGAGGACGATATTTTACCTTCATCCTTTTTGACCGGGAGAAGTCCGGTCTTTTTTTATGTCCAGACCTTATGCCTTACAATTCTGCGTCTCCGTCGGATCATACTTATTCACGAGTGTATATCCACGCAACTGGTACTGTTTCACTTTCCATTTTCGTTTCGTTCTGACTTCCCGGTGTGTTTTCGGGTGGCGCAAGATGTAGATCATTCGGTTCCCTCCTTTTTTATCTGCATCAAAGCATGGAAGGTATTTCTTTTAATTTCATCCAACAATTCAAACGCCTCATGTGGAGTTAGACCATCATCGGTCACTAATCCAGTTAGACCGGCTATAATTAATTGCTGGTTGATATTATTTAAGTCTAGCTTCATCCCTCTCCCCTCTTTTCCCTCATAAACTCCAAATAATGTTCTCGAATTCTCCATGCCATCTTCGGCCCGATACCCGGTATTTCTTCCAACTTCCCAAGCCACTCCATCATCAATTGCGTGTCTAATTCATTTTGCTGTTTGGCTCCTGCTTCAAATCCGCGATTCCATGCCGTCATTACATCTGGATGAAAGGGAGAAGAAATTTTCTCCCTCTCACGCTTGATTTTGCGTAGCGTTCTACCCACGGTATCACCTTTTCAGTCAACTAATTTACAATGACGTTTATCAACCCATCCATATGGCCAACCTGCTTGCTCCCTCTTGGTTCTGACTACAAAACACTTTTTATCACGACTTTCACTTTGAATAACAAATGTCTGACCGATGTAATTTCCATACCACTCGTGACCATCTGCCCCCGTTATGACTAACTTTTTCCCTTGATATTCCGGCTTCACTGTACCACCTTCCAACCTTTGCGAATTCGGCTGTTCAGCTCATATTTCCGCAACGGTTCGTACCGATAGACAGCTTGTCCATCTTCACGACGATAAAGCAGATACCATTTCGCCTGGCGCTTTCTCTTCTTCATAGACAGCCCCCGTTTCTAAGCCCCGTAAACGTCGATATGGAGCTTTTGCAGTGCGTATAGTCTTTAAACCCTTCACCTCTTGTTCCAAACGCATCAGATCGGCAAAATAGCGCTCATTTTTGGCTGTCAGTTCGTCGTTTGCCTCTTTCAATCTTTGAACCTCGTTTTCGAGAATCAAGTTTTCCTTGTGCAGCCGTTCTTTGTCTGCCATTGCTGTTTCGAAAAGCTCCCGAAGCTGTTCCACTTCCTTTTCCTTCTCCGTCAGCAACTTGTGTGCTTGATCGGCTTCGTGCTTTAGCCATTCAATTTGTACATCATCTTTGTCCTGCGTAGCATTCGCTTTCAATTCTTCAAGTTGCTTTTGCAGCTCATCGCGTTCAGCTAAAACCTCCAAATATTTGTTAAATGAAATCACTTTAGGTTTGCCCATCATTTCTTCCTCCTTCAAGATATCTTCAAGTTTTTCACCATTGCGGTATCGCTCCAGTTGTTCTGCGTCAGCTGATACGTTTGACGCTGTTATCAAACACATATGGCTTCGTTCCGAACCGCGGCGGGCCCATGCGAGAGGGAGAAATTTTCGTCAAGGTTGCCATCCTACTCACCTTCTTTGGTCTTACGAAATTTTGTTTAAAACTTCTTGTTGAAACTTCGGTAATTCAATTCGTTCATGTAAAACTCTTGCAATTTGTGCCAGCACGAAAGCGTCCACGACATTGTTGGAATCATGCTCAAATCCCCAACGCTTGTACACTTCGACAGCGATCCGTTCTTTCGATGCGTTTCCTTTCGCTCCAGTGAATTTTTTGAGAAGGGAAGGGGCGACATCAACATACGGAATGCCCCTTCTATACAACTCAATCCGAATGCCCCAACCAATCCCTCCGAGCAAGAAACCTTTTTGACTGGCATATCCGAAACCTTC
This sequence comes from Aeribacillus sp. FSL W8-0870, assembly GCF_037963755.1. NCBI lineage: Bacteria > Bacillati > Bacillota > Bacilli > Caryophanales > Bacillaceae > Aeribacillus > Aeribacillus sp. FSL W8-0870. The sequence continues at coordinate 1,675,543 of NZ_CP150165.1, read as the reverse complement.
GATTGCGACAAAATCCGTATCGTGTACCGCATCGACAACAGCTTGGATAAGACCGCTCATTCTTGCCGGATCATCACCATCTCTTTCGATTTCTTTCATCTCAATCACTTCCCCATACGGCGACAGTGCTACAAATCCTGTTCGTAAAGATGGATCAATGCCTATAAACCTTTCAAATCTCATCAATATCCCATCTCCTGGCGCTGGTGATTGACGGCGTTTTTCCGCATGTACGCTTCTTCGATCTCCTGCCAAGAAAAGCCGAGCATTTCGCCTAAATGAATGAATTGCAATAACAAATACTCATAATCAAATTTGAAATTACCGTCATGGTATAGGCCGTTATATAGGTCAGTTACATCGGCCATAACCCACAAAAATTGTTCGGTTATGTTGTCCGCTTTGGTTAAATTCCAACGTTTAAGGTCGAGCATGTCCGGCTCTGTGATCTCCAACCCAATCGACAAGATGAAGTGAAGCGCGTCTGCGAATTCTTCAAGGAGTGGGTTTTTGTATCCTAAAGTACCTGTTCCATTACAATCCTCACACTTTGAATATTCCAAACCTGTTTTCCCTTCTAGCAGATACTCTCGACTTGATGGCCAGTTTTCGTCCCCGCTTCCATCACAAGTTGAGCAAATCACCTCAACTTTAGTTCTAGGTTCTTGATCGTTCGACCAAAACTTGAAGCCACGCCATTCATTTGCTAGTTCGCCGAGTTCCACTTTCAACGCAAGGATCTTCTTCGCCAGACGATCTTCACCTTCTTGTCTCGGATGTTCTTTTTCAATGTGTTCATCCAACTGACGCTGCAACTCAAACAACTTTGCTAGATTCATCGTTCATCCTCCTAAAACAATATTCCGATCAAAAAACCTATTACCAAACCAGTAAAAACGCTAAGCATTGCAAAAAACGCATAAGTCAGAGTGTATGATTTCACGATTGCACCGCCTTTTGAGTTGCGAGTAAATGTCGCAAAGTGTAGTAATCCAAGTCATAGATGGATTGACCTTGATGTTCCGTGATTCCCCTGTCTAACAGCTGCCGAATCATCATTTGACGTTTGAGTTCCTTTGTGAGTTGAACTTTTTTGTAGAGGATGCCCATTGCCTTACCTCCTTTCATAAAAACCAGCCAGTGCAGGAAAACGACTGTGCTCTTTCCTCATATCTCGAAACGTTAGAAACTCCTGTCCTCGTGCCATTGGGAAATTTAACGGGTACTCGTGACATTTTTTCGGATTTCGTTTGAACTGCTGCCGGAAAAACTCAATCGCTTCTTCCTGACTTGCGGCAAATACGAAAGCGAAAATCTTTTCATCATACTTGAGAGAAAAAACCTTTATATCGCTTAATCCCAGTTGGTTTTGCTGGATCATCTGTGCAACTTTTTCATGATCGGCTTGCAAAAAGTCGATCTTGTCGGCATCATCCTCGAGTGACACTTTTCCTTCCTGAAGCAAGTGCAGTATGTAGTGGGCTAGTGTCTTTTCTTCATATCGGATGCTCTCCTCATACAGCTCTCTGACCGTAGTCATCGATAATCTCTCCTGTGTGTTCGTTGTATTTAACACGAACGGTTCCAACCGGGCCGTTTCGGTTTTTAGCGATGATAAGCTCTAGCGTGTCGTCGTCTGTTTCCTTGTTGTAGTACTTCTCGCGATATAGGAAGATGATGAGATCCGCATCTTGCTCCACGCTTCCCGATTCGCGAATATCGGACATCACTGGACGCTTGTCCGCTCGTTGTTCAACCGACCGATTCAGCTGCGCCAGTGTGATAACCGGGCAGTTAAATTCTTTCGCCATCGCTTTGAGACTTTTTGATATTTCAGTTACCTGCAAATGTGCGCTGCCTCCGTAAAAGTTCGTTGGCCGTATCAAAGTCAAATAGTCTATGAATATCACAGGCTTCTTTTCTGGAAAGCTATGAATCATTTTCCTCGTTTTCGCTCTCATTTCCATGATGGTTTGGCCAGCACCGTCAAAAATCTGAATGTTGGTGTCCGCCACTCTGCCAATGATGGTCGGCCATAGTTTTTTCTGTTCATCCGTTAGCCCTTTGTAAAGGTTCCGCATTTTCATTCGATTGAATCTGCCGGTTGAAGCGATCAATCTGTCTGTAATGCTACGGCTTGGCATTTCAAGTGAAAACACAATCGGCAAATACCCTTGCCAGCCAGCTTGTTTTGCTAGGTGAATCATGACATCCGTTTTTCCCATTGAAGGCCGAGCCGCGATCACGGTCACTTCTCCGTCCTGAAATCCGAACGTCATTCTATCGAGTTGAGCAAGTCCTGTCGGCACCCCTCGTTTCTTTTCTTCCGGTCGCCAAGGGGCTTCATACATATCTGCAAGGATATCGGTGATAGATGCATGATCGTCCATCTTTGATTCATTGATAGCATCCAACGATGTGATGACTTTGCCGATTTCCCATCCTTCCTGAATGGCCCGCGTTAGGATATTGTTTTTCTCCCGTTCTTTCCAAGCTTCTAAAACAAGTTCCTCGTATTCCTCGATTTTTTCGGCATCGGCAAAGGAAGCAAGTTCATTGATATATGAAATGCCGCCAAGTTGATCTAGTTCGGGAGCCGTCGATAAGGTGACAACATCGACGGGCTTACCTTTCCTTGTGAGCTGCAGCATGGTTTTGAAAAGCTTTTGATGACGAGTCTCTTCAAATTGTTCCGGTTTTAGTGTTGTGTCCTTTAGCAAGTAGTTGTGCCTTAGAAACGTCCCTAGCAGCGCTTTTTCTGCAATCATGGCCAATCCTCTCCTGCGTTAATATCGAATACAAAATCATCTGGTATATCACGACCATGTTTTTCTGTTACCACCACTTTTGTTTTTCCTGTTCTCTGTTTTGTTTTCTGATCGAACTTCTGATTGTACTCCTTCACGGCATCTAAGGTGAATAAGCCTAAATTGTGAAGATCTTTTAGAATCTTAGAAACATAACTTGATGGATTTCTAGGTAACTGTAATCGTGCTCTTTTGATTACCTCACAAATGATCGCTTCTGGTTCAATAAATTGACTTTTATCAATCCAATAATTAAACTCATCCAATAACGTTGGTGGTGGCAGATAACCAAATGCATTTTCAAACTCAACAAACGGATTAGGTTTGCTTATATCATCATCTTTATTTAAATTTTTATTTATATTATTTATTTCTTGGTTGGTAGGATTACCAAAGGTGCCTTTGGTAGAATTACCAAGGGTACCTTTGGTAGAATTACCGATGGTAGTTTTACCATTGGTAACTTTACCTATGGTAGAATTACCAAGGGTTTCTTCATCCAACCATTCATCATAATTTTTGTTGAAACTGATTATACGAGGTTTCCCAGGCTGCACCTTTTGAAGAATAATCTTTCGTTGTTCCAGTTTTACTAACTCTCTTTGAAGCTGTCTCTTATCGTATTGAGTTGCCTCACTCAAAAAGTTAAGAGAAAAACTGTGTTCCTTTCGATTAAATCCATAAGTGTAACGCCAGATAACAAAGATAAGACGATATTGGATAGGGCTGAGCTTGGTCAGCGCCATTCGTTCTAAAATCTCATTTGCAATTTTGGTATATCCCTTCTCAAGCTGTACGTCTGCCAAGCTCAACACCTCCTATTTCTTGATACAAATCACGACACTACCTTCAACCCTCACCGGCTTTAGACCGGGATGACTGCTCTTGATGTAGCCCTTGATGTACCGGACATAAAGATCCTTGTTGCCGGAAGCCATCCACGTATAGCAATGTGGAATCGCAATGCGGTATTCCATAATGCTTCACCTTACATATTGAAAGGCAAGTCATCGTCACTAATTTCAATTACTTCCCCATCGAACGGGTCGGCAGCTGGTTGTTGTTCTTGTTGCTCTACCTTTTGTTGCTCCTGTTTCTGCTGCGCTTGTTGTTTTACAGCTTCGAACATCAATTCAATACCCTTCTTGATGACTGGATCCGTGCGGTCTTGTTTAAGTAGCCATTCGAGATAGTCAGGCTGCACTTTGTAAATCTCCCTCAACGTTTTCCCTTTGTATTTGCCAAACGTCAGCTTAATTTCCGCTGCATCTTGCGCTGTCATTGTTTCGACTTGCTCTGTTTGCGCAAATTCCTGCATATCTTCGATGTCTTGCGTGAAGATTTCGGAAAGGCTTGCTAGTGTCAATGTTGCGTCAATTTGAGCACGTTTTTTGGCCATCTTCAGGCAAGTGTTGGCCAGTGTGTATGGATCTTGATTGATGTACTTTTTCTCCTTGGTGTTGCAATGCCCAACGCCTTCGGTGATTTTCATACCGTTTTTGTAGATGAGGCATTTCACCGTGAAGGCAAAGAAGCCTTTTTCATAGTCTTGTACTCGTTCAGTGACTTCATATTCACTGGTTACACCAAACATCATGAGGATTTTTTCTGCTCCGGGCTTAAATAATGTTGGTTTAGGAGTACCCGGAATAACTCCGTAATCATGATTTTCCTTTAAGGTATTCTGTACAACGACTTGGAACTGGTTGATTTTCGCTAGCGTTGACTGAACAGCGCCAATATCGACACTTTCAATGATCGAAAGGGAATTAGTTTGTTGTTTTTGAGCCAATTCAGCCATGTCACTCCACCTCCACACTGTAGGAAATGGTCTCTGGTTTCACAACGACACCAGGAACAACTTGTCCATTTTCATCGATGACAACTTGCTGGCCATTTACCTCAACCACTTTAAGTGTCTTTTTGAGGTCGCCCCATTTGACCGATTCCTTGATGAACTCCGTCATGCCGTTTTCTTTGACGTGCTGAAGAAGCAAGTTTTCATTTGCTTTTTCCGGCTGCGCTTTTGATTTTCGTGCTTTTGATTTTCCGTAAGGTGTAGACAGCGTTTTGGTTTTCGGGTCATCTTGCAACACTTTGGCATGGTATTCATGAATTAACTGCTCGAAAAACTCGATATTCTGCTGAATAGATTTCTTTTGCTCTTCTTCCCAGCGATCGATGCGCTCACGCTCTGCTTGTGCCAACTGTTCAACTTCTGCAGCTTTTGCTTTGAAGGCAGCAAGTTTACGAAAAGCCCAATTCAAGCTGTCGATGCCAGTGATCTGGAAACGCTGTTTCAATTCCTCTTGGTTCTCTAACTCTTGCAACTCAAACTCTTGTAAAACGTTCATCTTACTTCCCCTTTCATAAAATTTTGGCGATACGCATTAAGCTCTAAATATTGGTGATACTGTTTTGCGTTATTAAACTGAAATATCGGTATACCAGCTTTGTTAAAACTGATTTGCCCACCGACTTTTGACAAACGCCATTGGTCAAACCGATCAGCACTGAATGGAATAGTAATTTTCCTTGCCATTCTCTCCCCTCCATGATTGATTTCATGAGGTGATTCCTGTATCATGAAAGTAACTGTTCTCTAAAAGGAATCACCTTCCTGAAACGTCTCACTCCGCCAAGTGAGGCGTTTTTTATTCTGCGATTTTTCTAATTGCTCCAAGATTTTCAGTGAGGTACTGACGAATGTTTTCCTCCAGAACGATCTCACCGTCTGGGAACTCATAGATGACATCGCCGTGAAGAATTTCATCGCCGCAAGCATCGATGCCACAGTGAGGACTTTCCTCGTGGTAAGGGCGAACCATAGGGTTTTCAACTTGCGTCATGGATTAGCCCCCTTTTTCTCAAATCATTTATTTTTTTCTTAATTGATTTATAGCTGCGCCCCAATTTTTCGGCCAAATCCCGACGTTTCATATGGAGATTTCGTAAAAGGAACTGTTCTTCTTGTGTTGTCCAACGGCGATATGATTCCATCTGTTCAATTCGACGACATCCGCCTAACTTTTTCCCGAGCGATTGTATCTCTTGTCCAATGGGGCAGCTCGGGCAAACGTTGATGCTAGAATGTACCTTTTGCCGGTATTGGCAACCTTCACACTGATCGAGAAGTTTGATGATCCGAAATCGAATCATTTTCTTCTCCTCACGTGTCATACTCGTCCCTCCTTTCGAATAGACTGATAGTGTAGAAGATGTGCTAGTGCACATCGCTAAAGGCAAGAACGTTGATAGTCAGGGGGAGAAAACTAGCGCAACGCTCTCACCTTTAACGACAGGCACTAGACCTGTCTTTGGACATGTAGTACAATAAAATCGTGGCTTTTGGTTAAATGGCTAGTGTTAGGCACTGGCCGTTTTTTCTTTCTACAAAAAACGTTTGTAAATTTCCTCTTTCGCTTTAAGTTCTGTAGCTAGCAACAATGCCGGATTCTCTCTCATTTCTTGACAAAGTCTATGAATCTCGGACGCTTTCATTAGCCTGCTAGCTGTGAAACAGACAATCATTTGTAACTCCTCCTCTCAACAATAGTTAGATCAACACCCTTCTTTTGCATATCACGGACTACTTGTACCAATCGATCATGTTCCTTTTTTCTTCCGACGAGCTTGTCCAGATCGCTTTTGCAGCGCTTGAACTCATCAACCCAGCGTTCAGCCTCATCAAACTGACCATTCACCCACGCAACTCTTGCACGGTCCAAATTGATGCAGCCGCAGCCCCAGAGCTTCTCCGCCAACTCCCGATCTTGTTCAAGGACGTTCATGCTGTCACCTCCCCTTCATCGATTCCATACAGTTTGAGCAAGAACTCGCGTCCAAGCTGCGTGAAGCGTCTATGATAGATGACCTTTCCGTTATCGAGCACCTCTTGTTTGATCTCAACGTATCCTTTGTCCGCGTATTTACTGAACAACACCCACGTACCATTTTGCTGGTATTGAATTCGGCGCCGTTCTAAATCCTTGTTCAACTGCTGAGCCGACTTAAACCCAAGCTCTTTAGCGATCTCTGTTGCTGTATAGGTTTTATTGACATGCATCAGAATATTGACGGTCTTTTCTGCTTCCATGCGTTTTTGTCGTTCCTCTTTTAGTGCAGTCAAAAGACCAATCATGTAGTCAGGGTCTTGGATAGAACGCTCTAACACGTCTTCCGTCATATATGCGCCGTGTTTTCGAATGGAAGGTAGAACCTCATGTGTAACCCAACGTTTGAATTGTTTTGCTTCCGGTTTTCGACTTCCTAAAATCAGAGAATAAAGACCTGCTTCGTTAACGCATAACATTTGTTGCTTTCCACCAGGGGTGTCGATTAAAACTACCCCCTTTTCATCTTCATCTAATCGACCTAAAGCATCGCGACTGTTTTTAATTTCGAGAATATCGCAAACATCTTTACCGACAAACAAAACTTCCCCGTTTTGAACAACTGTCCTAACCTGTGTTTCACCATAAGTAAAAACTCGTGGTAACTGATTCATTTCGCTTCCCCCTCTCAAACCAACGCAACATAAAGCTTGACTTTGCCATTCTCACCAAAATGGATAAGGTCGACAACAAACAAATCCACAAAACTATATGAGCCATTTTTTGCTAATACTTGGAATCTTGTGAGAGGATAATTGGTCTCTTGGTCGACGATTTCTAGCGTTGATTCTGGGTATTGGTTTGAGATGACGTTGAGCGCCACACTCAAAGCTTCGTTTTCAGCTGCAGTATCCACGTATACGGTTTTCATTTTTTCACCTCCTTAAATACTCCGTGCTTCTGACACCGCTCGATAAAGCTGCATCACGAACGGGTTTGCTGTTTCAAACGATTCGTTTCGCAAAGACGGTATTCCGTATGCTTGCTCCAAATCCGTCATGAGATTTGCTAGGCGTACGTCTCGCCAGTGGCTCGGCTCTTGTCTCAAAATCTCTTTGAACCGATTGGTCCAAGCTAGCATTTCACCGAATGTCATTTGGATTTCACCTCCCTTCCACATAATTCTTTTCTTCCTGTTCACGGATCCACTGATCGAGCCTGCTGCTGCTGAACAAATACCGGGGGTTCTTGCTGCCGTCCGCACCGTGTACCCGATGTGGGATGCGTTTTTCTCGGCACAACCGGCGCAAGGTGTATTCAGACATGTGCAGGTACTCGCATGCTTCTGAAAATGTGAGTGTGCGATCGGGTGAAAGATTCATCTCCGCTCGCAACTCTTGGAGCAGCTCAGTTTTGAGCTGTTCTTTCAAGTCAGCAATGATGGCAGCGAACGCTTTTTCAGGAGCCATGATTGTTTCGTGTCACCTCCTTTTTCTTTTTTCTTTAGGCTGGGTTTTGTTTCTGATCTCTTGCAAATAAATAATCAAGCGTACATTCTGGGAAAAATGTAGACTGAATCCTATAAGCTTCATCAAGCAACAATGGTGTTTTGCCGTTTAGTTTGTCTGAAACGGTAGCACTCCGCCCCTTAAATAAAGGTGCTAAATCTTTTCGTTTTAGTCCTTTCCTCGCCATTTCAGCTTCAAGATTTGGGAACACATCATCACCTCCAAGTTACGATATATCGTAGATGTATTTTTAATATATACGACACAAAGTATATTGTCAACACTAAAAAATAAAAAAATTACTTGTCGTCGTAAATTTTTCTTTACAAATTTAAGTGCTAATGGTAAATTAAAATTTGAAATTACGTTATAACGTAAGTTTTCTTATGAAGGAGTGTTCGATTATGAAACGTGGTGAGTTTTTAGTGAAGATGATTGAAGAAAAAGGATTTAATACCATGAGCTTGTCTAAAGCATCTGGGGTTCCATATACAACAATTAGATCAATGATTGAACGAAATCTTTCAAATGCTTCAATCGATAATGTACTTAAAATTTGTAGGGTTCTTGGAATAGAAGCAGAAGCATTTGCAGATCCAGACGCTTGGTTAGCTAAACAAAAAGAAAAAGGAAAACAAGACGACATTGAAACCCTCGCCGCCCATCATGAGGGAGAAGATTGGACAAAGGAGGAGTTAGAAGAAATCGAGAAATTCAAAGAATTTATAAGGATGAGAAGAAAAATGAAGCAAGAGGAGTGATGTCATGGTATACGAAAATTTGCTGCGGGAGGCACAACAGCATGGTATAGACACTTACGAAAAGCCGATGACACCGACTATCAAGGGGTTGTATTCCGATAAAGTGATTTGGATAAACAAGAATATCCCTACTAATGACGAAAAAGCCTGCATCCTGGCTGAAGAATTAGGACACTACCACACATCCTCTGGCAACATTTTGGATCAGTCTAAAATATCGAATCGCAAACAAGAGCTTCGGGCTCGCACTTGGGCATATGAACGTCTTGTTCCATTACAAAAAATTGTACAAGCCCACAAAAGTGGAGTCCGTAACCGATATGAATTAGCTGAATATTTAGGCATTACAGAGGACTTTCTTGTCGCTGCCATAAAACGTTATAAAGAAAAGTACGGTTTATACTTTTCAATTGAAAATTACACTATTTGTTTTGAACCTTTAGGTGTAATGGAATTGTTCGATTGATTTTCGGCAAATTCCAGCCGCAAGGCTGTTCATATATATTTTTTAGACCGAACATATATTCTTATGAAAGGAGAATTGTTATTGCTATGAAAGGAAGTATCGAAAAGCGTGGGGAAAATTCGTGGCGGCTACGTGTCGATCTAGGGTATCATCCTGATGGTCGGCGGAATCGACCATCCAAGACCATTACAATTGAAGACAAAGCGTTGCTAAGAACGAAAAAGAAACTCCAGGATTACCTTGAGGATCAACTGGCCATTTTCAAGCGGGAGGTGTTGTCCGGCACCTATATCAAGCCGGAAAAAACAACTTTCAAAGAATTTGTAGACAAGCATTGGCGGCCGAAATTCGCTAGTATCCCAGACAACTTGGCACCGTCAACACTCGTTGTATATGATCAGCACCTTGAAACGCACATCATACCACGTTTCGGGCATATGCGACTGAACGACATACAGACCATGCATGTTGTTGATTTCCTTGCATACCTCCGTTTGCCGGAAGCCCGAAAAGACGGAAAGCCAGGTACACTAGGAAATGGTACACAGCGAGACATTTTGAAGGTTTTGCGCAATGTTTTGAACATTGCGGTAGAGTGGAAATTCATTGCCCAGAATCCATGTGACGGGGTACGCTGGCCGAAGAAGCAGGAAACGAAGATCGAGGTGTACGATGAATCCGAAATCATGGAGATCATTAACGCACTTTACCAGCAACCTACCGTCTGGCGGCTCCTGATCTTGGGGACGTTTTTGGGCGGATTCCGACGCGGAGAGATTGTCGCAGTTGAGATTTCCGACTGCGATTTTGGGGACAACAGTATATTGATTGATGAAAACATCCCAATGAAAATTGATCGGGAATACCTCATCAAGGCTCCCAAAACCCGTTCATCCGTCCGAAAAGTCAAAATGCCTGCCTGGTATATGGAAGAATTGAAAGAGTACTCTACAAAAGAGTGGAAACGCCAACGTTGGGCAGCAGGATCAAAGTGGAAAGCTCCGGAAGGAAGACAATTTCTTTTCCATAAAGGAGACGGTCTACCCTATCACCCCAACTATGTTACACGCTGGTGGAGAGAATTTTTAAAGAAGAATGGATTTCGGCACATCAAATTACATGCTCTACGCCACACATCTGCAACGTATCTGCTTGAACAGGGTCTGACAGCCCGCGCTGTAGCAGAACGGCTTGGACATGCAAACGAAAAAACGCTCTTGTCCACGTACAGCCACGTAACCAAGAGCATGGAAGAACGGGCAGCACAGGAGTTTGACCGGTTCCAACGCCGCCCCAAAATAAATATATAGAGTCCGTCCCCAATTCGTCCCCAAAACGAAACAGGGACGGTAGCTCACTTCATTAAAACCCTTGTGGTATAAGGGTTTATAGAAACATTATAACATAATGTTTCTACTCCTCATAGTTAAGATAAAAACGCATTGGTTTGGCTAAAAGAACGATTCGATACTTAGTTTCAATTCCTCATAGTTAAGATAAAAACTGAAACATCGAATTCATATTCATTTTCATCCCACCAGTTTCAATTCCTCATAGTTAAGATAAAAACTACTTACGAATTTCAGAGACACAGCAAAAGAATTGCACATGTTTCAATTCCTCATAGTTAAGATAAAAACCCCAAAAAATGTTGTTAAATAAGCATTTCATTTTTATGCTTGACTGGTTATTTTTATTTTAACGAAAAGGGGAATTTTTATCAAACCTTTGATTTGCTTGGACTCAATGAAGATTTGAAAGAGTCGTCGATCCCCCGGGATTTTTGCACGATTGGGGGTCGACGACTCTTTTTTATTTCCGTTTAAAACAGATTTCAAAGTTTGCCTGCCGACAATGAAATCCATGTTGTATCAACCATTTTACCTGATCCATCTGTTTTAATAAAGTAAACATCCGGCTCATTCCCTTCTCATTCAATTGAAGGAAGAGTGAGACCATATTTTTAACGTTTCATTCTGGAAAAATTGGTTTAGGTCTATTCGATCGGTTCCTATGACCTAAAATAAGAACATGATCTGAAAAATGATTGGTAGTTTTTACTTAAAATTCCCTTTTTTTCTTTCTGTTTACCAAAAGTTACATATTTTCTCTTATAATGAAACAGAAAGCTGTTCCACATGTTGGAATCCATTTCGTTTCAATCGGAGGCATGAAGGCAGTGGATGTCAAGTATATCCCTTCTGAATGGGAAAAGACGAAGAAAGGTATTGGCGATCTGGTCGGTCTCGGTGTATGGGGCAAAGGCATGATTGATAAATTAAAAGATCTAAACGATCTTCTCGAAGACGTTCAAGCAGACATCGCCAAATATGACACAGATGGTGTCATCTCTTTCACCCACACAGACCGAAAAAAACAATATCAACAATTATATGAAGATTATCTCGTCTTGCACCGCTTTAGCAGCCGTGTCGGAGAAATTGTTGACCGCACCATCGATGATCTGTTTTATCAAGAGATCGATGCTTTTGTGGAAGCGATGCACAACTTATCCATATCAAAGATCAAAACGAAAAATCACATTGGTGCCAAAAAAACAGTTGTCGCTTCCGGAGCATACGGCACACAACAAACAATCGACGTGCCGAAAGCGGAAGTTGGACTGGAAGATCTGTTCAGTGGCAGCAACTACTATGCTAAGTTGATAGAACGGGAATACGTTTCATGGAAAGAACTGAACCCTAAAGCAAATTTTTCGAAACAAGAATATATACAAACAGCATTGAATTCCCAAGCTTTCCAGTATGAATCGATCAAAGATGGGCAGATGAACAAAGAATTTTGGGGACAAATAACGGCACTGGCTGTCATAGTAGGCACTTCCTTCATTTGTCCGCCAGCAGGAATGGCATTGGGGACAGCTTATGGTACACTGGAATTAAGTTCAGCCGTTTCCGGAAAAGACTGGATTTCAGGGAGAGAGTTGAAAACAGACGAACGAGTATTCCGTGGTGTCCTTTCTCCATTGGATATCGTCCCTGGCGTAAAGGGGCTTTTCACATTCAGCAGCGCCGCCCGTTTTTTCCATCTAAGAGAAGCCAGTGATCTAAAATTATTAGCGACGAAAACGGGTTTGCAGTCCAAATCATCTGTCCGGGATATGGTGGTTCGTGCGGAAAAAGGCATATTCCCCCGCATTAGAAATGCTAAAAGCTTGGCAAAAGAAATCCCGCACCATTTGAAAAACAAAAGCGCAAACAGTGCACTGAAAACCGCCCGGTTCGTAGACAACGCCCTGACCAATCCGAAAAATTCAATCCCTGACCGGCAAATGGGATTTGCCATGGAAGGGATTGGGAACGTTAAAGTTCCGGTCGAAAACACCAATGGATTGGAGAATAAAGTTCGAGCTTATCTAAGTGAGAAGACGGGGTTAAATCTAGGCGGAGGTAAAGCAGGCAACGATGGCGTTGAACTTAGCACTAAGGGTACGGGTAAACCTTTACAAAAACATCATTATGCTACTAATAAAAGTAAAAAATATACTCCACAAATAGAGGCTATAACGAAAAAATATGGACTAGATTTGGATGACGTTTGGAATATAGAATTACTACCTCATCAGGGAAGACATCCAAATGCTTATCACGAGTATGTGTTAAGCAATATTAGAACTTTTGATAAAATAGCTAAGGGGGATAAAAGGAAATTTTTAAGATTATTCGAACAATTAAAACAGGAAATTAGAAAGAACCCGGAGATGCTTTATAAAGATTATTGGAGGAAGAAATAATGAGATTTTATAAGTTGCTAATGGATGATAGTGATGATAGAGATGTAGTAGCATACTGTATAGATACAAAGGGATTTGAACAATATGAATTATCGGAAGGTAAGTATATTCATAATTGGAATAGCGAAATCACCTTTTACTTTGACCCTAAAGAAGGAGAAAGATTAACAGATTATTTAGCAAACAATTTAGGGTGGTTTATAGTTTCTGAAAGATTTAAAGCGATTTTAGAGGAAGTAGATGATGGTATACAATATCTGCCTATAAATGTAGTGAATAAAGGTGAAAACAAAATTTTAAAAGGTTTTTCGGTAGCTAACATTTTGAATGTTGTTGATGCATTAAACTTAGAAAATTCAGATTATAGTGTGTTTGAACTTGATGGTGAAAGTATATATAGTATAAAAAAATATGCTTTATGTAAGGAGGCGATACAATCAAAGCATATTATTAAGCTCAAGGGTGATGAAATTCCAATATTCATATCAGAAGAACTTAGAGAATTAATAGTGAAAAATAATATAACAGGATGTGACTTTTTAGAAGTTAAAGTAATCTAAATATAGGTATTTTATACGGGAATAAGGCTCTGACTCATAAGGGTCTAATGGTATTATGTCAAGAAAATAGGACACGTAAAATCGAGAAAAATTTAAATTCCTACTACCGTACTTCGTTTGGTGACCTCTTGAGAAGGAGAACGGTTTGGTAAACCATTCCCCTTCTCAAGAGGAAAGATGTCCCTTATATCGTAACTTATGGTGAGAAACGTTTCTGCTTTTTGTCTTGCCGATGCATCTTCTCATACTCCATTGGGGACATGTACTCATTAGCGGAATGAATTCGCTCGGCATTATAAAAACACTCAATGTATTCAAAAATCCGTCGCTTCTTCCCTTGTCGTAAAGGTTTCGTGGAAAATGAGTTCTTTTTTCATGATGCTGTGAAACGATTCGGCACATGCGTTGTCATAACAGTTTCCCTTTCGACTCATGCTCGTCTGTATGCCGTATTGCCTCAACATGGCTTGGTATTCATTCGATGCATGCTGGCCCCCTTGGTCCGAATGGTGAATCAGACCAGGTTGAGGACTTCGCTGATGGATGGCCCGGTAACTCCTTTGTCATACGCTCGGAAAGATACCAGCCTACGATTTTACGAGAAAACAAATCCATGATGGAGGCTAAGTACAACCAGCCTTCTTTCGTCCAAATATACGTAATATCCGCCACCCATACTTGATTCGGCTCATCTGCTTCAAACTGCTGATTTAATAAGTTCGGATACACCGGCCAATGATGCTTCGAGTTCGTGGTTGCCTTATATTTTTTCTTTGTTTTTGAACGAATATCACCATCTTTCATGATTCTGGCGACCGTCCTCAACCCCTTGCTTCTGAAGGATTTTTGTGATTTTTGGGCTGCCATACGTTTCTCTTGACTCGATGTGAATCTTTTTGATTTGCTTTTTCAACGCTTCCTGTCTTTTCTTTTGTTGACTTTCTGGGCGTTTGACCCATGTATAATATCCACTTCTTGAAACACCTAGGACTTCGCACATCTTCGCCACACGAAACTCCTTTCTATGCGTATGAATGAATTCATAAATTACTTCTGGTTTTTGGCGAAGATGCTCATGGCCTTTTTTAAGATGGTGTTTTCCTCCTCCAGATCCCGAATGCGCTTTTGAAGTTCACGCTTTTCTTGATCTTCTGGTTTAAGGTTTCCGCTTCCGACAAAACTATGTTCGGCATCTTTTTTATAATCTGCGACCCATTTATGAAGAGTTTTTGGTGAAATATCGAGTTGTCTTGCGATTTGAGCGACCGCCTTTCCTTCCTCGACCACTTATCAAAACGTCTAGCCATTATAGACACTCCCTATGATTGATAGATTTACTGTACATTTCTCTATGTTGCTCTCTTAACTCAAACACTCGTTGTACGGCTTTGGCTTTATCCTCGTCGACTCTTAACTGGACAATAAAATTAAGGTCAAGTAGACTAAACACCAAATTTGGGTATACTGAATTAAGGTACAATTTGAATATAAAGGAGAGACTAGAACAGGATACGTGAAATTTATGGGTAACAACAGAGATGGTAAAACTAAATTTGAGTTTGTAGGTACGAACAATAATAGTGAATTACCACTTATCATACTCAAAGTGGCAAGAAGTTTTGGAAAACTATAAACGGCAAAAACATTCCGATAATCAATTCTGTTGAGTAAGAAGAGGGGGTTAGAGATGGAGTATTTTGCATTAGTTAAAAGATTAGACCCGCATATAGAAGAAGGAAGTCACCTTAGAGGTGGAAGGAATTGAATTTACAGGCTTCTCTTCTGTATGTCCCTATGAAATTGAAGTAGGAAAAAGTTATCCTGGTATTATGTCAATAATATGGACACAAAAAATTAAGATTTTCACTTTGAACTCTACCGCGCTTTCGCTTGGTGGCCTCTAGATAAGATTGAGAGTTTCACTCGCAATCTTATCTAGAGGTTGTAATATCTTGATTCCTACTGTAATAGAGTTTTTCATACGCAATAGGAGACATATAATTATTAGAAGAATGAATCCGTTGATCATTATAAAAACTCACAATATATTCAAATATGCTTTGTTCCGCTTGCTTACGAGTTTGATAGTCTTGAAGAAAAACAAGTTCTTTCTTGATTACGCTATGAAACGATTCCATGCAAGCGTTATCGTAACAATTTCCTTTTCTGCTCATACTTGTCTTGATATGATGTTCACGTAATAACTTTTGATAATCTTTAGATGCATACTGGCTACCGCGATCTGAATGATGGACCAACCCTTCCTTAGGTGGTTGAGTTCTTATTGCTCGTTCTAATGCTGTTATTACTAACTCTTTGTTCATTCTTTTACTCATATACCAACCAATAATCCGCCTTGAAAACAAGTCCATTATCGTAGCTAAATACAGCCATCCTTCACGAGTCCAAATATACGTAATATCCCCAACCCACACTTTACCTGGTTTGTCTACTTCAAACTGTTGATTTAATAAGTTCGGATAAACTGGCAAGTTATGCTTCGAATTGGTTGTTGCTTTATACTTTTTCATAGTTTTTGAGCGAATATTGTTCTCACACATAATACGGCTGACCGTCTTTTGTGAGACCTTCGTTCCTTGTTCGTTAAGTACCTTTGTAATTTTAGGACTACCATATAGGCCTCTTGATTCTAAATGTGCACGTTTAATCTTAGCTGTTAGCTTTTCTTTTCGTTTCTTTTGTTGACTCTTTTCACGCTTTTTCCAAGCATAATATCCACTTTTTGCAACACCTAATACTTGGCACATCTTCGCTACACGAAACTCGTGTTGGTGTTTTTCAATGAAGTCATATATTACTTCTGGTTTTTGGCGAAGATGCCCATAGCCTTTTTTAAGATTGCGTTCTCTTCCTCCAAATCCTTTATACGCTTATTTAATTCACGCATAGCTGCATCCTCAGGTTTTAAGTTGCCACTCCCAACAAAACTATTTACTGGATCCTTTTTATAATCACTCACCCATCTATGTAAGGTTTTTGGTGAAATATCTAGTTGTCTAGCCGTTGCTGTAATTTGTTTTCCACCTTCTAAAACTAATTTTACTGCTCCTTCTTTAAATTCTTTATCAAATCGCTTTGCCATTATGGCCACACTCCCTTGAATTATTATATTAACTATAAACTTCTCAATTCTGTGTGTCCATAATTTAGACTAACACCATCCTGTCTCAATCGGTTTTACAATTTTAGATGAGTTAGAGATTAGAGTAATATACGATGAGAAGAAGAATTGGAGCGTATTGGCTCGGGTTACTATATTCGAGGTATTTTAAATAAGGACTCAATAGACGCAGGAATAACGATCCTAGATGAAGATGAGTATTTTGCTGATTATCTAGGTTTAATTGGAAAGTATTTGGAGTTGCAAGTTTTTAAAAAGATCGGATTAACCCCCGAGTTTTGGATATAGTTACTCTTAGTCTATCTTTTTCTTAAAATAGTTTTTTTTGGTGGCCATGCAGATCCAGGTGGAACATTTGCTATAACCTCTCAGGCAGTCAATAGGATACAGACTAAAATTGACTTAGCTTTACTTCCAGAGTGGAAAATACAAAAAACTATAAAGGTGTAATTGAAGTTCCAACAAGAGCTGTATTCGTATAACAGTCAAGTAATAGTGATGTTGTTGATGATCTGTGATTATCCCTGCGACTGCAGAGCATTCGCATACAAGGCAGCTTAGTTAAAAATGGGGTGTTTCGTACACGACTATTTCTTCAGACGGATCTTAGTTAGGATTAAACTCTGTAACTCCTTCACCATAAGCGATGTCGGACGGGTTTCAATTCCTCATAGTTAAGATAAAAACTGATGACGGTACAAAAACGAATGGCGGCAAATAGCAGTTTCAATTCCTTATAGTTAAGATCTAAACCCTAAAATTGCTTGATAAATCAACATTCGACATGATTTGAAAATTCCTTCTTCTAATTCTCTTGACTTTCTCTTGACTTTTGTAAAACCGTATTTTCTTTTAAACTTAACAAATTTCAGCTGTTTTCTCTTTTTTTCATTTTGTCGTCGACCCCCTACGACTGGAGGTCGACGACACCGGTATGACATTTTTTGCATCTAATCGATGTCGGGATATTCGCGAAAACAGACGTGTTGAAAGCGGCGTATCGTTTCTACTGTGCCGTCGGGCTTTACTTCTTCAACGACTTTTCTTTCCGTTGTGGCATAATACACCGCATAACCGTTCTTTTTGAGCCAATAAACAAGGGAAAAAGTGGCGCCAAATTCCCCTTGAACGATCACTTTATCCCCCTTTGCCAGCTGGTTGGTTAACCATTCTTTGATTTCTTTTAGGAATTCGTTTTGCCACGGACCAACAGGCGGAATATTCATCCATTGCTTTTTTAAGGGTTCAGGAAAATCGATGAAGGATTCAGCGTTGAACCGCTGGCAAAGTTCCTGCTTTTGTCCTTCTGTTAACTTGTGTGACATGATAACCAATACTTTCATTTGCTACGACTCCTCTGGGTTTGTAGTGTGGAATAAGGATACTCACGGGGGAGCTGCTCAATTAATCTCTTTCCATTACTTGAGAAAAAAAGTTTCTCTGTTTCTTTAATGAACTGATGGGCTTTAGTGATGACATCTTCGCTATTATTTTCAGATAAAAACCCGGCATGGGCGATGTCATTGCGAAATTTAGAAACACATTTGTAAAGTTTATGCATTTTCTGATAATGCTCGTTTGAATTTGTTTGTAAATAATGATTAATCAACTTTTTAATGTTATCCCGAACTATACGTTTCCCAACATCTAAGTTTCTTTCCACTTTGCTATAAACATAGGCCACATGGGTAATCATCGATTCTGCTAGACAAATATAACCGTTGGCATACCGTTTATGATCAAAAAACCACTTTGCCAATTGGAATTGGAATTTGGCATCAGTGTCAGCTCCTTTAAAATAATCAAAAAAACGATTCAAATGTGGTTTAAGGTACGGGAAAATTGGTAGACCGTTTTTATGCTCGTATCCTTTTTCAAAATTGGAGCGAAATTGATCCACTTTACTTTTTAAACTTTTAATGTGGTTTAAATCCGCCAAATTGGATATATGTTTTAAGCTTTCTTTATAACCCTCATGATCGATTAACTCAGCGAAAAGATCCGCATGACCATAATGAATAAATTCATAAACCCCCCGAGTCCATTGGGTCACTTCAAACAACGCCTTCAAATCAACAACAGGAGTCACATTATCGTTTTTTGCTTCCAACATGCCATAGTATACACCCGACAGCTGAATGTTTTCGTCCTTTCGCAAGGTTTGCACAAAGTCAATCAACACAAACAAAAACAGGGGAATCGAACGAAAGGAATGAGTGATGTCTAAATACACTTCATCACCGGGCTTGATAAGCTGGCTAAATTCCATAAAGATCAGAAAATTTTTTATAATCTCTTCTGTATTTTTTCCATTTTGAATCAGCTAGCAACAAGATCCCCCAGTTGCTGAAGGGTTCATTTTTTTCAAATAACGGTCAATCGCTTCATTGACACAGGTCAGATCTGCTTCCGTTAGCGTTCCCTTTGATTTTTTTTCATCAAGTTCTAAGTACACGTCTTCTCCATACGAATTTTCTTTTACTTCACCAAAATAATAATAAACTTCCTCCCACATCGACTGATCCGTTCCAATCATAAAAATTTTATCCAATTGCAGATGTTCACTTAATGCCGATGTGATAAACGAAGTGTCATACCCCTTATCACTGTTTGCAAATTTATAAGTAGTTTTTATGTATTTTCCTCCAGCGGTTGTTTTTTCTTTTTCCCGTATCCCTTTACCGAGGGGCGAGATGAGTACTTTTGCCATTATTTGATCTCCTCTCTATTCTTTCATGACATGCCCCCACCATCTCCCTACACTTGATGGGGGCACGGGTAAATTCTCTCAAACAAAAGCTTCTTTTGAAAAAATGAAGGAAACGCTTTAACGCTTAACAGAGATTATTATTTTTCTTGTCGATATATTTTTTTCAACTGATCCGCAAGGGCAGTGTTTATACTTTGAGTCCGATCGTTTACTTTGTGTTTATTGGAACAGTTTGATGGATTTTTCTTTTTTGTTTTGTACGACTGGTGATTATTTTTTTGCTTGCTTTGACGTTGCTCTTTTTCGTTATTGAGCAGCGATTGAACAGTCGGTAATACGAGGGTTTTTTTATAATTATTTAAAGGCATGTAATTCATTTTACTATGCGGAAGCGGCGACCAGTCTTTCATTTTCAAGAAAATCCTAACACTTTCCTGCTGTTCAATATCAATGCCGAATGTTTTTTGTACATATTGCTTATACTTTTCAATGTAATCAGTCGGCGAAACGAGCTTCATCTTTAAATCGAAAAAGGTGGATAAATGATATAAGCTCGCCTCATTTTTGTAAACGAAAACGGAGAAATGATCAAAGGCAACGATGGGGCTGTCCGAAAAGTCGATTGAATCGACCTTGGGCTCAGCCCTTTTTTCTGTTTTTAGGGTACAAAAAAATCGTCCTTTTTTATAGAATGAAATTGACCAAAAAACATTCTACAGAAAGGACGATTTCTTATGAATAATCAAATGACTATTCAAGAAAATTATAACACGCAATTAGAAATGACTCTAGAGGGTATTCAAAAAATAGAGGTTCAAAAGAATAAGAAACGCAAAAAACTAGTTTTCCAACCTTATTGCAATCGTCAAGTCATGAGCATTTTAGATATCGAAATGTATATTCCTGAAAATCATGTCGCCCGTTTAGTGGATGAAATGGTGGAATCGATTCCGGATGAAGTGTTGTATACTCATTATGTTGGTGGGGGTCGTGCACCCTATCACCCTAAAATGTTATTGAAAGTGATTTTATATGCGTACACTCAAAATGTTTATTCAAGTCGGAAAATAGCGCAAATGGTGAAAGAAAATCTTCCGATGATGTGGTTGGCGGGATTGCAAACCCCTGACCATCGCACAATAAATGATTTTCGTAGTGTTCGTATGTCAAACATGATGGATTCTGTATTTGAACAATTTGTCCTTCAACTAGTAGAACAAGGACTTATCGACCTCGACCATATTTTTGTGGATGGTACGAAAATAGAAGCGAATGCCAACAAATATACGTTTGTATGGCGAAAATCCGTAGAAAAATATGATCAGAAACTACGAGCCAAAATTCAATCGTTTCTACAAGAAGCGCACCAAATCGCCTTGGAGGAATTAAAAGAAGAACAATTAGAAGAAGAATTAGAAAAATCATCGGCACAACTTTCTGAGAGAATAGAAGCTTTGGAAAAAGATTATAAACAGGAAGAAGACAAAGAAAGAAAAAAAGAACTTCGCTCTAAAAAATCCCAACTCACCAAACAACTGAAAACGATTCAAACGGATTATCTTCCACGATTACGAAAATACAAAGTACAAAAACAGATTCTAGGTGAACGAAATAGCTACTCGAAAACCGACCATGAGGCCACTTTTATGCGAATGAAAGAGGACCATATGAAAAACGGCCAACTCAAGGCGGGTTATAATGTTCAACTCGCCACACAACATCAATTTATCGTGGGATTTGAAATTTATCAAAATCCAGGAGATACTCGCTGTTTCCAACCATTTATGGAAAAGTTATTGGAATCGATGCCGAAGGAAAAGAAACTCAAGTATGTCATTGCCGATGCAGGATATGCGAGTGAAGAAAACTATTTATATGCGATTGGCGAAGAAAAAGAACCTCGTTTTGAATTATTAGCCCCATACCAAACCTATTTGAAGGAACAAAGTAAAAAGTTTAAAAAGGATTTATCAAAAGTACAAAACTGGAAATACATCGAAGAAGACGATTGCTTTATCTGTCCGAACAATCGGAAAGTCGTATTCAAGTATTATCAAAAAAGAAAAAATGCATCTGGATACATACAAGATTTGAAAGTGTACGAGTGTGAAGATTGTACGGATTGCCCGTTGAAGAATGGGTGTACGAAAGCCAAAGGAAATCGTCGAGTATATTGGAACACGATTTATGAAGAAATGAAAGCGAAAGCCAAAGCAGCTCTTGGTGACGAACAAAAGGCAGCTCTTTATGCGAAGCGTAAAGTGGATGTCGAAAGTGTGTTCGGTAACATCAAGGGCAATTTGCGTTTCACTCGATTTCTGTTACGGGGGCTTCATAAAGTCCGAACAGAATTCGGGATTGTGGCAATGGCCCACAACATACTGAAATGGGCCGCAAATTCCCAAACCAATTTCAAAAATAAGGAAACAGAGCGAATGGAAAAACTCATTGTTTTCTCCATTCGCTCTGTTTTTATGGACTTTTTAGACAAGCCCTCCGCTTCTCCCAGCTGATTGCCAGCTGTTTCTACATTTACTTTTACAACTCCAAACATTCTTTGCAGAAAGCCTTGTGATATGGAAATGCCTTGAATGCGTTCAAAAGGAATGTACCGTTTTTTTCTTACAAAAACGCCATATTCGATTCGCAATTCCCCTTCTTCCAAACGATAGGTAAAGCGAATCCAAGAAACAATTCCAATGACAATCGTATAAATGATAATGGCAAACGGCACGGCGATATCCCACATAGAGGAAATCGTTTTATTCCCGACAATAATGACGAGAATGATCGGTAAAATCGCGTCTTTCAGTTGTTTTACGATATTGGCTACAACGGAAATGGGGTGCAGTCGTTTTTTCTTAGACATCTTCATCCGCCACCCTCGCCAATCTGGAAATAGAATAACGCAGCTCCTCCGCTTCCTCCTCATCAAGTGCCGGAATTTCATGCACCGTTGCGGCAGTGGAAATGGTGACGGATGCCAGTCTGTATTTTTTTAATAATGGCCCTTGACTTGAATCAACATGCTGGACCCGAATCATTGGAATCAATGTACGTTTCACGACAAACAGTCCTCGTATACTAAGTTTCAGAAAGTTTTTTTATCGAATTTCCAGTCCGATACGCTCCTTGACAATCGCATATCTTGGGTGGTTGCCTTTGTGGGAGGGGCGCGCCCCTCCCACAAAGGGTTCAGCGTACCGGGGTTGGACTTTTCGCAATGTTCCTGGATAATGGTCTTAGGATCATCGGGGATACTCTTCTCACTCCTGTAGCTTTGACTACTTGTAAAGTCTGTCTCCTCGGCCCCTGTTTGGACGTCTAACCCGCAGGCTGTTCCCGTTGGTTTTCCCCATGCTGGAAGGAGCAGCTTCCAGGGCAGCCCATGGTCCAACGTGAGTTCTCATATGCGAGGGTGACTGGTCAACAGGCGCGATCCGGGGGCATCCCGAAGAGTCCTACCCCTCGATCCTACAACAATAGGAGGTGATCTCATGAAACTCTACGTCGGGATCGACGTGAGCTCACGCGACTTAGCCACCTGCATTATGGATCATGAAGGAAATACGTGCGCACGCTTCAAAGTGGATAATCATCTTCTGGGCGCCACCTTCCTTCGGGATCAAATCCTCCTGTGGGCTAACAAGCGAAAGCCAACCGAAATTCTGATCGGGATGGAAGCCACCTCGGTCTACAGTTGGCATCCAGCTATGTTTTTCCACCAGCAGGAGGCCTTGCAGGCTTGGAACGTCAAGGTGTTTACGATCAATCCAAAGCTCATTCGCAAGTTTAAAGAAGCCTATGTCGACTTGGAGAAAACGGATGACATCGATGCTTGGATCATTGCGGATCGGCTTCGCTTCGGCCGTCTGAAGATGACGGCTGTCCTCAAGGAGCAGTTTCTCGCGCTTCAGCGACTGACACGCATGCGATATCATCTCGTCCACCAGTTAACCCGTGAGAAACAGTATTTTCTCCAGCACTTGTTTTACAAATGCAGTTCCTTTACCCAAGAGGTGGACAGTTCGATCTTCGGACATGCCATTCTCGAACTGCTGCTTGAGTCGTGGAGCCTCGATGACATCTGCCAAATGGATGTCAAGCAGTTGGCCGACTTCCTGCGCCAAAAAGGGCGCAATCGCTTTGCCGATCCGGAATGCATCGCCAAGTCGATTCAAAAGGCGGCCCGTTCGTCGTATCGGTTGTCCAAGTGTGTCGAGGATTCCATCGACTTGCTGTTAGGGCTGTCGATTCAATCAATCCGCAGCCTGCAATCGCAGCTCAAAGAGCTCGATAAAGCCATTACCCGCCATCTTGAAGGCATTCCGAACACACTGCAAACCATCCCAGGCATCGGACCGGTTTATACCGCAGGCATCCTGGCCGAAATCGGGCAAATCGAGCGGTTTCACAACCAGGCCGCCTTGGCAAAATATGCCGGCTTGACATGGTCCAAGCACCAATCGGGCCGTTTTCAAGCCGAGGACACCTCCCTCATTCGTTCCGGCAATCGCTATCTCCGTTACTACCTAGTGGAGGCTGCCAACTCGGTGCAACGGCATGATGCGACGTTTCGTGCGTACTACCGGAAGAAGTATGAGGAAGTGCCCAAACACCAACATAAACGAGCCCTCGTCCTCACCGCTAGAAAACTCGTGCGTGTGATCGATGCGCTGCTACGCAACGGTCAAATCTACACGCCAAGAAAGGGGGAAGATCGATAAGAGGATCGATCTGGTATACCAATATCAACCTTTAGACCCAGTTTATTACATGTACCAATACTGGGTTTCTTCAGTATTGCCTTTTTTCGGATCATCGGACAAGGGAATTTCCAATTTCTATGATTTTTCACCTTGACATATTACCGCAGGACTTTTTGAATCTCGATTTCCTGTTCACGCACTTCATAACGCCATCTCCGCCAACGCAATGCGGGAATAAAGAAGATAAAAAAATAGCCTTCTCCAATCAATATAATAATCAGCATCGGAATAATCCATTTCGGTCCGTCAAAAACGATAATAAGGACAATGATAGCCGCAAAGACGATAAAAGAAACGGCCAATCCGATCATGCCGTATATCCGCCATACCGATAGCGCTCGTTCGGAGATTCTTTTTCCGGGCTCTCCATTCATGATTTCTCTATCCCCCTTAAACAAAGACAATCCATCGACGTAATGGTTATACGTATTTAGTATACAAGAAGTTTCCATCTTTAACTATCTGTTACTGTAGAATAACAAACTTTTGGAAAAGCAGGAAAATGAGCATGTTTCAAGAAAAATTATAGGATCGAAGCCATTGGAGAACGTGAATGATAAACCACTACGCTTATATTGTTCGTTCGCTGCGAAACCATCGCCCTTGCCAAGGCATTTGGTTTATACTGCAGCTCCTTCATCTTTAATACTTTTTTCACGCGTCTCTGGACTTGCAACCCCTTTTCCCGAAATGATGCGCGAAACCGTCGACTTCGAAACACCAGCCCTCAACGCGATGTCTTTAATGGTGTAGCCCACTAAAGTTAGCCTCTATACCGTTTGGTCCGGTTCGTTTTCAAAGCCTCATTCCAAGATGGATATTATACATGCATTCATTTGTCAAATCATTTGCAACTTCGTCATGAAAAAAGGCACGAATCAAATCCGTGCCTTCCGCCGTAACGAATCTATTTTTTTTAAAACAGCGTCCATATCCGCGCTGGCTGTTTCTGTTTCCCATCGATGGCGTCATCGGATATAAACAAAAAAGCCAGGCGGTCATTTTGCCTATGCCGCATGGTTTAATGAAACAATCCGCTTTTTTTCGCTTTCGCATGCAGCGAATGCATGTATTTGTTCAACGGTTCTTTCAGAAGCGTACCTAATAAGAGAGCCAGGACGGCAAACATCATGAGACGAACCGCATCGTTTTTCACTTTTCCCCACACAATGCCGCCGACTGCTTCGCGCATCAAATCAATCGCATACGTAAACGGCAAAAACGGGTTGATGTTTTGGAAAAATTCCGGAATAAGCTGAACCGGATACGTCCCCCCTGCTCCGGCGATTTGGAAAACGAGCAGGACGATGGCCAGCGCCTTGCCGACGTCGCTGAATACTGATACGAGCGTAAAGACAATGACAATAAACACAAAGCTGCATAACAGCCCAAAGAGGATGAACCAGCCGGAGTCATGAATATAAATATTCTTTAAAAGAAATACATCTCCTAACGTGACAATAAGCGCCTGAATACTGCTGCATGTCCAAAACGTCAGCAGCCGGCCAAAATAAATTTCTCTGCTGGTATACCCTTCTGCCTCATAAGGTTCGGTAGAAAGTAACGACACTAACAGCAGACAGCCCACCCATATGGACAAGACGGTATAAAACGGGTTCATCCCCGATCCATAGTTCGGAAGCGGAAACAATCTATGCGTCTTTAAGTCGACGGGATGGGCCAAAAATTCACCTTTTGCTCTTGGATCATTTTTTAATAAACGAATGATGTCGTAGATGTTTGTCTCTTTTTTCAATTTTACAAGAAAGGAAGCGATATCGTTGACTTTCCGCGCAAGAAACGGATACTGATCGCTTGCCGTCTGCAACATTTCTTCCCCCTGCTTGAGACCGCTGCCGGCGTGCTGAAGAAACCGCTCTAATTCCAGAATGGTGTTGGCGATGTCCGCGAGTATGCGGCGGGCGTCTTGAAGCGTCTGCTTCGTTTCGTTCTTTTTTTCTTTCATGAGTGGTGCGATATGTTGCTCGTATTCATTCATCACCCGATCGACTTGCTTTACCGCAGCTGCCGCCCGCTCATTTAGGTCGGTGAGAAGATGGTTGCCTAGCTGCGCCCCGTTTTCACTTTGCTCGTACGCTAACTTGGCAAGGCGTTGTGCTTCTCTTAAATTGGATTTTATGCCTGTCAGACGGCCGGACAATTGTTCCATATTGGCGGAAGCCGTGCGAGAGAAAGCTCGCTTTTCGATCATGTTATTGAATATGCGAAGCTGTGTTTGCGCTTCATCTGCCATTTGTTCCCCAGCTGCGGCCATGCTCTGGACGTCGGAAAGCCATTGCCGCTGCTGGGCAAGGGAAAGGTTTTCTTGCAGCTTGTTAGTTACGGCATAGATGGACATGGCGATTTGCTGCAGCGTACGCAAATTTTCCGTGATTTGCGGCGTCAATGTCTTTGCTTTTGCTTCCGCTTTCGTGAAAAACTGATTCATTTCATCAAGAAACGCAATGCCGCTGTTGACGATCCGTTTCGCTTCGGGAAGCGTTTTTTCCGCTTTATTGACGAGCCGTTCCGCCTCTTTCGCGTCGGACATCGATTGGTTTAACAGCCGCTTGATTTCCGGCAGCTTCGTCTGCAGCTGAAAAATCAGGGTCTCAAAATGGCGAATATCTGGCAGCTGTTGTTCTAATGCCACCCCCGCTTCATGAAAGATAGAAAACAAAACGCTGTTGACAACAGCGACAAATTGATCGCTTACTTGCTCGGTGATGGTGCTTGCTCCTTTGGATGTGATTCTCGGCGCAATCGCGTTCTTTTTGTCATTTTCATAGTAATGAATGACGGCCTGCTCCGGCCTATCTTGCACAATGGTAGCCAATTTTTCTGAAAAATCGCTTGGAATGACGATCGTCGCAAAATAATCGCCATAGCGGACGTTTTTCATTCCTTCTTGTTTGCCAACAAATTTCCAGCCTAAGTCATGATTGTTTCGTAGCGCCCTAACAATTTCTTTTCCGGCGTTAAACGCATGTCCTTGAATTTTTGCCCCTTTGTCTTCATTGACAATTCCTACTTTAATGTTTCTCGTGTTGGCATACGGATCAATAGAAGCTTCGATATTCACCCACGCATAAAGCGATGGCAGAAGAAGCAATCCGCCTACCAATACCGCCGCTACCCAGTTTGTTGCTATTTGCTTCATATCGTGAACATAAAGATTCCATATCTTTTTCACGAACCTCAACTTCCCTTTAGTGTGATTAAACTGCTTTTGTTAGTATAAACCAATGAAAAAAAAACTAAACATAAGCGGCGGATTGGAAACGAGCACAGTATGTTTACAAAAAACTGCTGGCTAACCAGCAGATGATGTATAAAATTTTGTGTAAAGCATTTTGCTAGACCAAAAGAAAAAAGGTAGGGTATTCTCTGATTTGGACCACAACACATTCCAGAGAAAGGAGAACCCTACCTATGTCTAAAAGAAGTATACCGAATGTCGACTGGGCAAATCAACTGGAAAGTGTCATTCGTCAGTTTGTAAAGGAAAAATTAGAACTGATCATGCGGGAAGAAATCAAGAATTTCCTCGAAATAGAACAGGCCGGAACATCAAATATGAGAAACGGCTACTATCAACGAAATCTAGATACGCAATATGGCCGGATTGAAGGTCTTTTGGTCCCTAGAGACCGAAACGGAGAATTTCAAACCCAATTGTTCGCTCCTTACCAACGCCACACCGGCTGGCTGGAGGAAGCCATCATCAGGATGTATCAAAGTGGCATGAGTACGCGTGAAATTGGCAAGTTTATTGAACGAATTTTAGGCAATGCCTATTCTCCCGCAACAATCAGTCGTATTACCGATGTCGTGAAGGAAGACATCGAGAAATGGCACACTCGCCCTCTACACAAGCGTTATTCGGTCTTATATTTGGATGGCTTATACGCAAAACTTCGTTGCGAAACCGTGGAGAAAGAAGTCATTTATGTGGTGTTAGGGGTGAATGAAGAAGGGTATCGCGAAATTCTTGATTTCTTTGTGGGAGGACAAGAAAGTGCCTATGTATGGCAGGAAATTCTTCAAAACCTCTACAAAAGAGGCGTCAAGGAAGTGCTTCTGGGCGTATTCGATGGACTACCGGGTCTAGAGGAAGCCTTTAAGGCGGTGTATCCGAAAGCCGATGTACAGCGTTGTGTCGTTCACAAAGTCCGTAACAACTGCGGCGGTATTTCACCCGATACGCCAGCTGGCTCATCACGCTTTCAGCCCTCCCCATCGGATACATGCCCGTTGTGTCCACTCCTTGCTCCTTCAGCCATTCCCGGTAATCACGGATGCATCCCGGCATCGATTCAATCCGGTGGATCAAGGCAGCCAGCTGTTGTTCTTTCGCTTCGTCCCCCAGCGTGCCGAGGGCGCTGTTCAGTTCCACAAGCAACCCCTCTTCATCCTGCTTCGCCAGCTTTTGCCGAATCGCCTGCCACCGTGGATGGCCCGAGAGGCATTGGCGCAACTCACGCGCCACGTGGAATCGATCCAATTGGAAGCAGACCCGTCCTTTGAAATACTCCCGGCATGCGGTAATCCATGGAGCGCCGTCCCCGTTGATGACAAGAAGATCCCGACACGGATCATAGGCATATTCGTTCATCAAAAATTCCTCGAAGCCTTCCCACACCTCCCTCTTGCCCTCATGGACGTAATGGCGCTGATTCACGAATTCGATCCGTGAGCCGTTGCGCTTCCACCCTTCGTGAACGGTCAGGATTTTGTCTTCCTTGGCCCGTTTTCCCTTCCCTTGGCGAGAGACAAACAGTCCATCGGCCTCCACAAACAGCACCCGTCCATATCGCTGGTCAACCGGGCAGTGCAGCGGAACTTCAGCCTCGAGCACCAACTGGCGGATCGCCTCATGGCTCATCACCGGATACCCGACCATCTGGGCAAGCGTATGAGCCGCTTTGCGATAGGAAGAGCACTCCATAGCCAATCCCACCGCTGTTTCTTCTAGACAAGGGCTGATTGACTGTGATCCATCAAACGCTAAAAAGGAGTCAAGCAAAAACGTGTAACGGTTTTGTTCTCGGTCTAAATAGTAGTTTCGCTCAAAGGTAACTTCGCCAAACAGGGTTTGAATCGTGGTGCGTCGTTTGTCTTTCAAGTGGTACCGGCGCTTGTCCCGGGTTTCCGCCAATTGTCGGTCGATGTCCTCCAACAGAGCCGTAAACAGCTCAGCGAAGGCGTTTTGCAGGGCTCGAAACAAATCAAGTTCGATCTCTTTCCATGTCAACGAATTTGTGGTAAGATGTTGTTGAATATTCATGGGACTCTCTCCTCCTGTTTGTGGTGTGGTCAATGAACATCTTACCAGGGAGAGAGTCCTTTTTTCATGTTTCCTGCTTGGGATCCTACCGCGCTTTGCTTGGTGGCCCCGATGAGGGGGATTCTAAGAATTTCTCCCACAAACATTTTACTCACACGATGCGAGACAAAGGATTACCAAGCTGCTTAAGCAAGTCGTGAAGCAACTTCTCTAAATATTCGTAACTTTTTCTTCCGTTTCCAAAATTCCATACCGTTCTTTTTCAATTTCCCGCCCTGCGTGTTCGGTGCCAAGGCAATCCCGAACCGAATAATCTTAAGGGTACCAATAATACGGCCAGTATAAATGTAATGGTCGGTCCGATTGACCAAGCGAGTTGGGTTGCTCCCACTCTGAATGCCTGTTTATCTTTTTCAGAAATTCGATCAAAACAGAAAAGCAGATGGCAAAGAAACTGTCGTTTACTCTTTTTTTCGGGACTTTTCAGACAGCTCTTACTATGTTAGTATGTTTTGGTCTTTATTGACATGGAGTTTTAAGTTAGTTCAAAAAACAGATAGTCGAAAAAAGCTGCTGCAGAACATGTTATAATATGATATTCATGTACAAATATGAACAATAAAGGTGGGATTCGTCATGAGATTTGGTATTATAGGAACAAACTGGATTACCGACCATTTTATAAAAGCTGCAAGCGCACACCCAGAATTCTCCCTCGGCGCTGTTTATTCGAGAACAATGGAAAAAGCAAAAATGTTTGCCGAAAAATATCAGATAAAACACGTGTACACCAACCTTGAAGAAATGTTTCAAAGCGGCAATATTGACGCCGTTTATATTGCATCCCCCAACAAATTCCATGCCGAACAAAGTATTTTGGCCATGAAAAATAGAATTCACGTTCTTTGCGAAAAGCCGGCAGTAACGTCCGTGCAAGAAATGGATGAGGTCATTCAAACGGCCAAAACTTACAATGCCATGTTTATGGAAGCGATGAAATCAACCGTTACACCGACCTTTTTAAATTTAAAAAAACATCTTGACGAAATCGCTCCGATCAGACGATTTGTTTTCCATTACAATCAATATTCTTCACGATATGATAAATATAAAGAAGGAATTATTGAAAATGCCTTTAAACCGGAATTAGGAAACGGTTCGAAAATGGATTTGGGTGTATACTGCTTAGCACCGATTGTTCATCTAGTCGGCGAACCAAAATCCATAGTAAAAAATCACTATTACTTATCCACCGGTGCAGACGGTCAAGGAAGTATGATTTTAAATTATGATAATTTTGAAGCAGTCGTAATGTATTCCAAAATAACAGACTCCTTTTTCCCTAGTGAAATCCAAGGAGAAAAAGGTGTTATTGAAATTGACAAAATCAGTGATCCGAAGAAAGTTGTCATCAAATATCGAAACGGTGAAATAAAAGATTTGACCGTGGAACATAAATTTGAAACGATGTATTATGAAGTAGAAGAATTTATAAACTGCGTGAAAAACGGCAAAATTGAATCCGATATAAATAGTCATGAACGGACAAAACAAGTTGTGAAGCTGTTGACGATGTAGTGAAATTCCTAACGCCAGTGGAAAAATGCTAATGAAATGAATCGCAATCGACTTAGACGGCACACTTTTAACAAATGATCATATGATTAGCGAAAAAAACCGTGAAGCAATTGTAAATACACAAACAAAGACAAAGCCTCTTACCCATTTAAAGGTTGACTTCAACCTCGTCTGCTTCGTACGAACGTACACAAACAAAGACAAAGCCTCTTACCCATTTAAAGGCAGAAGAGGCTTTCTGTTTTTCTTTCCGCTATTTTCTTTTCCGCACGTTCAATCATTGTTGGCACGGCTCTTTTGAAACATAAATAATTGGCAATTTGGCTGTATGATAAATAATGGCCTCCAGACGTCAAACAAACTTCTCTCTTTCGTATTGCTTGCAATTCCTCATAGTGAAGATAAAAACCCCAAAAAAGTGTTATATACGCATTTCATTTTTAATGCTTGATTGATTATTTCCAGGGAAACTTTGCCAATCCTTTGATTTGCATCGGTTCAACAGAGATTTTTGCACGATTGGGGGAGACGACAGTTGGCATATTCAAATCACTGAGACCGTCTTCTGTAAAATAGCCACCATCTCGGAATATGAACTGATTTTTGCCGCGATTGACGGAGAAAAATATTGGAAAAAATGGCTTGACTTAAACATCCAATTCGGTAGAATAGAAAAAATATTGAATCTTTAAAATTTTGAAGTTAGGAGACTAAACTAAAATGATATTACGATTTCACTATGCTTGGGTTATTTTATTTGTCACGTTTTTATCTCTTTTAGCCGTTCAAGGTGTTCGTCTTTCTTTCGGGGCTTTTGTTGAACCTTGGGAAAGGGAATTTTCAATGGACAGAGGGACAGTATCGCTAATTTCGACATTAAGCTTTATCGTTTATGGACTTTCCCAACCATTTATAGGAAGGTTAGTTGATAAATTTGGGCCTCGTATAATCCTTTCTGTCAGTACTTTTTTGGTGGCAGTTAGTATTCTATTAACAGCTTTTGTCCATCATCCATGGCAATTGTTTATTCTATATGCCATATTTGTATCACTTGGGGTTGGCGGAGCGTCAAACGTGGCTGCAACAGTAGTCGTTACAAACTGGTTTAATGAAAGACAAGGATTTGCTTTAGGGATTGTCGAAGCAGGGTTTGGAGCCGGACAAATGCTGTTGGTACCAGGATCTCTATTATTAATTCAATGGTTGAATTGGAAAGCAACGGTCATCATCTTGGGATGTTTTTTAATGATTGTTGTGTTTCCAATTGTCCTGTTAATTTTACGAAACCATCCTAATGAAAAAGGTATGTTGCCAATTGGCGGAATGGATCAAGAAGAAAGCACAACTGAACAGCCAAGTAAATTCAATGATTTTTCAATTTGGGATGCTTTTCGTAAAAAACAATTTTGGTTCTTGATTTTACCATTTAGCGTTTGCGGTTTTACCACTACAGGTTTAATGGATACACATCTTATCCCTTATGCCCAGTTGTGTGGAGTTCCAACAAGTGCGACTAGTGCAGCAGTAACTATATTGGCTGCTTTTAATATTGTAGGAATACTATTTTCTGGTGTGTTAGCAGATCGCTGGAGCAGTCGAAAAATGCTCATCTGTCTATATGTTATACGGGCATTATCGTTGTTTATTCTATTCTATAGCTATAACCCTCTGCTATTAATTATTTTCGCTATCGTTTTTGGATTGGTTGATTTTTCCACTGTTGCTCCTACGCAATTGTTGGTAACGCAATACTTTAAACAACACTCTGTTGGTTTTATCATTGGTTGGCTATCTTTCAGCCACCAAATTGGATCAGCACTAGGAGCCTATGTGCCGGGTTTACTATACAGTTACCACGGGAATTATAATGTTGCTTTTTATTTTTCAATAATCATATTAGTCATTTCAGCAATCCTCACCTTCTTTCTTCCTGAATTTTCTAAAGAAAAGGTAACGATTTAGGAGAAGGCACCTATGCGATTTTTTGGAGACCTCGAACCTGTTGTCACTCGGCAAAAAAGCTGAACAAATTCGTAAGACTGACCTATTCATTTATTTATTGGGCCAACCTCAATATTCGCAGATCCCCTGTTCACATTTTTATTTGCCTAACCAAACTTCCTGTTTCGGTTTTCCGACAAGTCCTTTAAGGCTGCAGATAACGTGCTAAAAAATTTTTTGAAAACTTTTCACGGAACATGATTGCAAAATGGAGGATACGGAAAACGTTCAAAAAAAGCTGTCCAGAAAGTCAAAATCCATTGAAAACGAAACATTATAAACATTGATATATCAACGTTTCTAAAACTTTAAAGGGGCGGCTATAAGCCGGAAAATCGACTTATTAGACAGCCCCCTTACCCTTTCCATCATAATTCAGCCATTGGCCAAGAGGCTTGGAAGCCCGTATGCGCCCGTTGTCAAATACCAATTTCCCCCGTTGAAATGTCGCAAGGATTTTGCAAGGAAATGTATGATTGACATATAAACTATGCTTGTGTTTTTGAAGCAAACTGTTTTTCTCGACTGTGAAGGAGTCTTTTAAACTTATAATCACAAAATCTGCGTCTTTTCCTTTTGCAATTTCCCCTTTTTTCCCGTCCAATCCAAATCGTTTGGCGGGTCTAGCAGATGTCCAATGAATCAGCTTCGGAAAAGGAATGCGATAGCGAACCGCTAGTTCGATCATCGCCATCAATGTAAATTGTCCCCCGCTGATTCCTCCCCAAATTTTGAAAAAATTCGTTTCATCTTCTTTCAAGTTCCATGGCGACGGAGAATGGTCGGATGCGACAAAGTCAATCTGATCTTTTAAAAACAAATCAACCAATTTTTTCTGGTCGCCGGATTCACGCAATGGGGGAGCGCATTTTGCAACTGCTCCAAGCTTTTTCGTATGTTCATGGTCAAACAAAAGATAATGCGGGCACGTTTCCAATGTGACATCAAGTCCTCTTTTCTTCGCTTGCTGGATTTCTTCAACGGCTTCTGCACTGCTGATATGAACGAAATGCAAAGAACAGCCGGTCTGTTCCGCAAATGTAATGGCTTTTCTGACAGCTAGCCATTCCGCCGCAATCGGTCTTGATTGTAAATAATCGTCCGGACCGAATTTTTCTTGCCGCTCTTTTTCTCTCTGCAAAAATTGCACCATTGCGCCGTCTTCTGCATGAAGAGCCAAAATTTTACGCAAGCCGGCGATCGTTTTCATTCCATTCAAGAGCGTATTATCATCAACCGCTGCGAACTCTTTATTGCCGCTCGGGGACATGAAAGCTTTAAATCCGACAACTCCTTTTTCCACAAGAGGCGCTAAATTATTTTCATTGCCCGGAACAAGCCCGCCCCACAATCCAAAGTCAACGAATGACTTTTCCTCGCCTATTTTTCCTTTTTGTCGAAGAGCTTCAAGATCAGTTGTAGAAGGGACACCGTTCAGCGGCATATCAAAAAACGTTGTACAGCCGCCCGCTGCAAGCATAGATGAACCTGTTGAAAAACCTTCCCAATCCTCTCTGCCCGGTTCATTGAAATGAACATGGACATCAATCAATCCGGGAAAAACGTAATGGCCTTCCGCATCCCAAACGACATCGGCTTCCCCGTCAATGTCATCGCCAATTTCAACAACAATGCCGTCTTTAACAGCTAAATTTGTTTTTTTCACTTCGTCATGAAACACAACGCTGCCGTTTTTGACTATAAGATCGTAGATCATTTTTATCAAACTCCATTTAAAATAAAAATTTTTCCATCAGTGCTTTTTTCATGTTATTTGTTATTCATAAGTTCCGGTTCAACTTCTTCTAATAATGAAAAATCAATATAATCTTTCTTATTTGGGATATTTTTGATATTTCCTACACTCAATAAATATTCTCCTACTTCAGAACCATTGCTTTTGTTCATAAAGGAATCGTCGACTTGCATTGTATAAACATTTCTATTCATAATTTCCTTTAACTCGCTTTCTTCTAAATGAAGTTCAGGCGCTAAAATTTTAATTGCTTCTTCTCTATTCTTATTAATGTAATCTGTAGCTTTTATTAAAGCCCTAATGATTGCTTTTACCGTATTCGGATTTTCTTTTAGGAAATCATCCGTTACTTGCAGTGTTGTATGAACACTCATCCAATCAACAGATTTTTCTTTTCCATCAAAATTGTCAACCGTACCGCTAAATAGTAGTTTTCCTCCGCTATTGATAGCCTTCGTTATAAACGGTTCCCAAGCAGCCATTGCATCAATATCACCTTTTTCAAGAGCAGTTAAAGCATCGCTAGGAGCTAGGTTCACAAAATTTATCTTTTTTATGTCAACATTATAATCGTTGGCCATATTTTGAATGGCAATCATTACATCAGCACCACTAGGAATACCTATTGATTTTCCTTCCAAATCTTTTGGAGAATTAATTTCAGCATGCTTGCCCGCTACGACCGCTTGTGTTCCTGCAATTTGTGCAAGCGGAGCTACGATTTTCACCTTAACACCTGAGGAAGCTAAAATAATATCCATAAAATTTGTTTGTAAACTAACCGGAGCACTTCCACCAGCAATCATAGGTCCAATATCTGGTCCGCTTTCAATTAATTGGTTTGTTACGTTTAGCCCTTCTTCCTTAAAAAATCCTAACTTATCTGCAATGATTTGTTGTGAAGAAATTTGCGCATCCCTTACCCCTACTAATGTTATATCCTTCACTTCTAGTTCATCACTCGCTCGTATACTAAGTTTCAGAAAGTTTTTTTATCGAATTTCCAGTCCGATACGCTCCTTGACAATCGCATATCTTGGGTGGTTGCCTTTGTGGGAGGGGCGCGCCCCTCCCACAAAGGGTTCAGCGTACCGGGGTTGGACTTTTCGCAATGTTCCTGGATAATGGTCTTAGGATCATCGGGGATACTCTTCTCACTCCTGTAGCTTTGACTACTTGTAAAGTCTGTCTCCTCGGCCCCTGTTTGGACGTCTAACCCGCAGGCTGTTCCCGTTGGTTTTCCCCATGCTGGAAGGAGCAGCTTCCAGGGCAGCCCATGGTCCAACGTGAGTTCTCATATGCGAGGGTGACTGGTCAACAGGCGCGATCCGGGGGCATCCCGAAGAGTCCTACCCCTCGATCCTACAACAATAGGAGGTGATCTCATGAAACTCTACGTCGGGATCGACGTGAGCTCACGCGACTTAGCCACCTGCATTATGGATCATGAAGGAAATACGTGCGCACGCTTCAAAGTGGATAATCATCTTCTGGGCGCCACCTTCCTTCGGGATCAAATCCTCCTGTGGGCTAACAAGCGAAAGCCAACCGAAATTCTGATCGGGATGGAAGCCACCTCGGTCTACAGTTGGCATCCAGCTATGTTTTTCCACCAGCAGGAGGCCTTGCAGGCTTGGAACGTCAAGGTGTTTACGATCAATCCAAAGCTCATTCGCAAGTTTAAAGAAGCCTATGTCGACTTGGAGAAAACGGATGACATCGATGCTTGGATCATTGCGGATCGGCTTCGCTTCGGCCGTCTGAAGATGACGGCTGTCCTCAAGGAGCAGTTTCTCGCGCTTCAGCGACTGACACGCATGCGATATCATCTCGTCCACCAGTTAACCCGTGAGAAACAGTATTTTCTCCAGCACTTGTTTTACAAATGCAGTTCCTTTACCCAAGAGGTGGACAGTTCGATCTTCGGACATGCCATTCTCGAACTGCTGCTTGAGTCGTGGAGCCTCGATGACATCTGCCAAATGGATGTCAAGCAGTTGGCCGACTTCCTGCGCCAAAAAGGGCGCAATCGCTTTGCCGATCCGGAATGCATCGCCAAGTCGATTCAAAAGGCGGCCCGTTCGTCGTATCGGTTGTCCAAGTGTGTCGAGGATTCCATCGACTTGCTGTTAGGGCTGTCGATTCAATCAATCCGCAGCCTGCAATCGCAGCTCAAAGAGCTCGATAAAGCCATTACCCGCCATCTTGAAGGCATTCCGAACACACTGCAAACCATCCCAGGCATCGGACCGGTTTATACCGCAGGCATCCTGGCCGAAATCGGGCAAATCGAGCGGTTTCACAACCAGGCCGCCTTGGCAAAATATGCCGGCTTGACATGGTCCAAGCACCAATCGGGCCGTTTTCAAGCCGAGGACACCTCCCTCATTCGTTCCGGCAATCGCTATCTCCGTTACTACCTAGTGGAGGCTGCCAACTCGGTGCAACGGCATGATGCGACGTTTCGTGCGTACTACCGGAAGAAGTATGAGGAAGTGCCCAAACACCAACATAAACGAGCCCTCGTCCTCACCGCTAGAAAACTCGTGCGTGTGATCGATGCGCTGCTACGCAACGGTCAAATCTACACGCCAAGAAAGGGGGAAGATCGATAAGAGGATCGATCTGGTATACCAATATCAACCTTTAGACCCAGTTTATTACATGTACCAATACTGGGTTTCTTCAGTATTGCCTTTTTTCGGATCATCGGACAAGGGAATTTCCAATTTCTATGATTTTTCACCTTGACATATTACCGCAGGACTTTATTACTATTTTCACTAGTTGTTGTCGAACTGTTTGAGCCGCACGCAACGATTGCAAACATTGTCAAAAAAACTAGGCAAAAAAGAAAAATTTTTCTCATTTATAATTCCTCCCTTATTATTTTTCTACAGCATTTTCAAATCCGCCTGTTCTCCATTTCAATAGTTTTTTCTCAATCACTTTTAATAACAAGGAAAAAAGACTATATTCAATACCTATTAAAATAATAGCTACATACATATTTAAAATTTTCATATAGTTTCGAGCGTCCACAATAATATACCCTAAACCACTTTTTGCACCCATCATTTCTGAAACCACTAATGCTGAAAAAGCCAATCCTAAACTTATTTGACATCCAGTAAAAATATTTGGTAATGTTGACGGAATAATAATTTTCTTAAATATTTGTCTATCATTTGCGCCTAAGCTTAATGCAGAACGAATATAAGAAGAATGAACACTTTTAATTCCATCAATTGTATTCGTCATAACTGGAAAAAATGTTGTCCAAGCAATTAATATAATTTTTGGAATTTCGCCAATTCCGAACCAAATAATAAATAAAGGCAGCAACGCTAAAGCTGGAATAGGACCGATCATGTTAAAGACAGGCATAAACCAAAATTCAATCTTCTCTACCCTTCCTATCAATAATGCGGCAATCACCCCGAGAAGAACTCCGATTGCAAAGCCAATTACTATTCGGATCGTACTCGACACAATACTGTCTATAATTAATCCTGAATGAAATAGTTCTACACCATTTAGAAATATAAGTGAAGGCGGTGGAAAAAAAACGGGATTTACTATGGAAAAATTTATATTTAATCTTGTAATGACTTCCCATAAAACAAAAAAAGCAATTATTGGAATAGCATGTAAATATTTTTTATTTCTAACCTTGCCCACTTTTTTCGTATAGACAGAAACTGCTTCTTGTCTGGCCGCCATATTTTTCATAAGCTTCCTCCTAACTAGCTGACAAAATGCTCTTCTAAATTCTCCATCAAAATACTAAATTCAGGATCACGATAATTTCGAGGACGGGGTAAATGAATCTCTAATTCTGTAGCAATCATTCCATTTTTCATGACAATCACTCTATCTGCAAGATAGACAGCTTCAGCTAAATCATGGGTAATAAATATAATAGTAGGCTTTACTTCTTTCCATATACGAATTAGTTCAGTTCTCATATTTTCACGGGTAAACATATCTAACGCTCCAAAAGGCTCGTCCATTAACAAAATTTCAGGTTCTCCGGCTAAAGCTCTTGCAATGCCGACGCGTTGTTTCATACCTCCTGAAAGTTGTTCAGGATAATGGTTTGCATAGTCTGATAAACCAATTAATTCTATATAACGTAATGCTTTTTCCAATGCTTTCTTTTTTGGCATCCCTTGCACGATTGGTCCAAAAGCGATATTTTCTAAAACAGTGAACCAAGGGTATAGTGCATGATCTTGAAAAACGACTCCTCTTTCCTTGGAAGGTTTTGTTACAAAAGATCCGTTTACCTTAATCACTCCTTCATCTGGTTTAATAAATCCCGCAATCAAATTTAATAGAGTTGATTTTCCGCCGCCACTGCTTCCCAATACACAAATAAATTCATGCGGTTGAACAGTAAGGTTTATCCCTTTTAAAACAAGATGATCATTATAAAACTTTTTTACATTTTCAACTATCAATGTCATATTTCTCATCCCTTTATGTAACTTTTATTAACGCAAAATGAAACTATATTGGTATATTATACGTAATTCTTTGATTTATCCACTGTCAAAATAAATAAAAATTAAAAAAGATTTTGTGTAAAATATCAAAAATTAAAAAAATCGAACAACTGTTTTTGGTAACAATTGTTCGATCAACATGTTAAAAAGTATCATAAATATCTAAGATGATACTTTACTTTTTTGTTTCCCATACATATTCAGCGCTGCTTGTGCTCCTTCACCTCTGTTTATGCGAACACCGTGATAGATGAGAACTGCCTCCAATGCTGTCAGCAGCTTGAGAATATTTTCTTTGCGGCAGCTGTAGCCCATTGTACCGATCCTCCAGATTTTTCCGTGGAGCGGGCCAAACGAGCTGGCAATTTCAATCCCGAATTCATCCAGCAGCATGCGGCGCACGGATTCTCCATCGACGCCCTGCGGTATGTTGACGCATGTGACGGTCGGCAGTTTAAAGCGTTTATCGCCGAACAATGTGAGTCCCATTGCTTCCAGCCCGGCCATTAATGCCCGTTCATGGAGGCGGTGGCGTGCAAATCGATTATCCAATCCTTCCTCCATAATAAGCCTCAAGCCTTCACGCAATGCGTAAAGCATTGATGTAGCTTCCGTATGATGATTTAATCGCCGCGGGCTCCAATAATCTTGAAGCTGGCTTAAATCA
This sequence comes from Aeribacillus sp. FSL W8-0870, assembly GCF_037963755.1. Lineage (NCBI taxonomy): Bacteria > Bacillati > Bacillota > Bacilli > Caryophanales > Bacillaceae > Aeribacillus > Aeribacillus sp. FSL W8-0870. Next base: position 1,635,436 of record NZ_CP150165.1, on the reverse strand, counting down.
AAATAGTTGCTAATAATTGTTTGACCTGTGGCCATTTGCTGATCCAATTCCGTCCGAATTCCTCTTTCTACCTTTTTACGCGACAAAACGATTTTTTCAATTCTGTCATTATATGTGATGGGAGCCATCCCTGATGGAACCGATAAGCATTTTTGCGTCCCGCCGATCACGCCGTCAAGCTGCCATTCGTCGACATTCACGTCCGTTCCTCCAATTGTCGCAACCGCATCGACTACAAGAATTACATCCATCTCCCGGCAAGCTTTCCCGATCTCCTCAAGCGGCTGCATGCACCCCGTTGAGGTTTCCCCATGGACGATCGCGACTATTTTCGGCTGAACCTTCTTTATTTCTCTAATTACATCCTCCGGGTCAAACACCGTTCCCCATTCACGCTCAATTGTAGTGACATCAGCCCCGTAACGTTCGCATATTTCGGTTAATAAATAGCCGAACCGGCCGTATATCGGGATCAGCACTTTATCGCCCTGTTCGATAATGCTCGCCAGCATCGCTTCAATGCCCGATCTGGAGGTTCCATCGATAGGGAACGCCCATTGGTTGTCCGTACGAAATAAATAGCGAAGCATTTCCATTACTTCATTCATGATCGAAGTAAATGCAGGATCAAATTGGCCTAAAATCGGCGTACTCATCGCCTGCAAAACTCTCGGATCGACTTCAACAGGCCCCGGTGTCATGATCGTTCTATTAGGTGTCTGTAGAGGCAGAAATTTCATTTCGTCCACAATCCTTTCTTTTAATATGCCAATCTATATAAATAATGGATTAAAAACTTAACGCCGCTTTCTAAATGAGCCGCTGCGGTATATTCCTTCGGCGAGTGGCTGATTCCGTTATGACTCGGGACAAAAAAAAGCGCAGTCGGACAATAGGTTCCGAACATTTGCGAATCATGTCCCGCTCCGCTAACCAAGATTTCATGAGACAGATTTTGCTCTTCTGCAATTTCTTTTGACAGTCTCAGCAATTGTTGATCCATTTTGACCGGCTTGACGTTCAGCCATTCATTTAACAAAATATCGACATTGTATTGTGCGCTCACATTTTTAAAATGACGTGAAAATGTTGAACAAAATTGCTCCAATAGTTCTTCTTCGTGATGACGGATATCGATCGTAAAAACGACTTCACCTGCAATCACATTCGGAACGTTAGGTTCAACCTTTATTTTGCCGACGGTCACTCTTAGTTGGTCGCACACCTGTTTGGCTTGTTTCATTAAATAGGTAATCAGTTCAGAGGCAATGGCCACCGCATCTTTCCGGCAGGACATCGGGGTTGTTCCTGCATGGTTGCTTTCACCGACAACCTTTACTTGATAGCGGCGTTGACCAACAATGTCGCTGACAATGCCCAACGATTTTTTCTTTTTTTCTAACACAGAGCCCTGTTCGATGTGCAGCTCAATAAAGCATTGAATATCGTTTCGAAATGGCTGGCGAAATCTTTCCTGTCCAAAACCGCATTCATTCATTGCTTGCACAAACGAAATCCCTTTAGAATCAACAATTTTTTGTATATGTTTAAAAGAGCGCCTCCCCGTTACAGAGCCTGACCCCCAAAATGTAAGCGGAAACCGGCTGCCTTCCTCTTCACATAAGGATACGACCTCAATCGTTTTTTTTGGTGTTCCAAAACGCTTTAATAAATAATGAGTCGCCAACAAGCCGGCAATAATGCCGTATGCGCCGTCATATTTTCCTCCTTCAATAACCGTATCGATATGCGAACCAGTTAAGATTGTTTTGGAGGATGGAGATGATCCTTCTGCTCGGCCGAACAAGTTGCCGACGTCATCAAAATATGGAGCTAATCCGCATTCCTCCATTTTCTCCTTCAACGCTTCCTGCGCTGACAGCCATTGTTCGCTATATAACAGCCGGGTAACTCCGCCTTTTTCCGTTTTACCGAATGTTGCAAGCCATTCGATCAGCCTTTCAACTTCCTCTTCAAGCTGAATGGGCCCAAGTAAATGAACTGTCATATCTCTTCCCTCTTTTCTATTCAAAATGAGCAAATATCCTTGTTACATTTTGTTCCATAAAATGTGAATTTACTTTATTTTATCGTTATTCTTTTTCATATACATTGGCAATTTTGATATAAATTTCACCATCTTTTGTGCATGTTCACTAAAATTTGAAGACAAAGGGGCTGAAAAAATGAAAATTTCCGAAATATTAAAAATTCCCGTTATGAAAAATGCCAAGCTCATCGCCGGCCATAACGGAAAAGATCGAGAAGTTTTCAGCGTCAATATGATGGATGCACCGGATATCATCGATTTCCTTAAAGCGAATGAACTGCTTGTAACAACTGCCTTTCATTTAAAAGACAATCCGAATGATCTGCTCGCACTCATCAAAAATATGGCGGATCAGCAATGTGCAGGGTTGGCAATTAAAATGAAGCGATTTTTGGAAGAAATTCCGGAGGCTTGCCTGAAGTATGCAAATGAAAAAAATTTCCCAATTATTGAATTGCCGATTGAGGTTACGTTAGGGGAAGTTGTGAACCAGACATTAAGCTATATATTGGACAAACGGACAAACGAATTGCTCAATGCGATTGAAATCCATCAGCAATTTACAAACCATATTTTAAGAGGAAAAGGGCTCGTCTCATTACTGGAAAATTTGGCAAACTTGATCGGCTGTCCAATTTTACTGTTGGATCAGCACTTTCAAATGATTGCTTCTTCATCTTCCGTTACATCGAGTCTGCCGGAAATCGAGGAAATGTACACAGACGGATTTCGCTTTTTCTTACAGCCAAGCTCTTACACTTGTTTTTCCATTATTTCTAGTAAACGAACTGTTTCCGTTTTTCCCATTTACACTCATGAAAGCAACAGCGGATGTTTAATTGTTTTTGATGCCATTCCTTTTCACAGTCCTTCGCTTGTGTTGACGATTGAACAAGCGACAAATGTCATTTCATTTGAATTGATGAAAAAAAATGCTCTTAAACAACATAAACGAAAAGTTCAAAATGAATTTTTTATCAATTTTACAGATGGCGCCTTTCAATCAAAAGAAGAGATTGTCATTAAAGCAAAAGAATTTAAAATTCGCAATGATCAATCGTATTTTTGTGCAGCAGGAAAATTGGATGAAAGAAAAAAATCATTAACGTTTACACAATTCCATAAAGAAAATGAACGGATTTTTGAATTTATGGAAAAAGAAGCTGATGCGTTCCCAAATCCTGTTCATTTTTTTGTGAAGGGGAACGTAGGCATTTTGCTCTTCCCGATTCAAAAATCATGGCTGGAGCTTCATTCTTCCATCATGCCGTTTTTAAAGGAATTGCAAGCGAAAATTAGAAGCAGGTTCCAACGGACTGTCTCATTCGGCATCGGCAGTCTTTGCCAACAATTTTTAGATGTAAAAAAAGGCTATAAAGAAGCGTTGGAAGTGCTGGAAGAAGAACAGTATTCCGGAAATCAAGAATTCATTCAAATTCATAAGAAAAAAGATATTTATACGTTATTGAAAATGATTCCAAAAGAAGAGCTGATTGATTTTTACGAACAGATTTTGACAAACCTTTCAGACCCGGCAGACACTGAAAAACAGGCTCTGCTGCAAACGTTGTTTTTATTTTTGGAAAATCATTGTCAAATTTCTGAAACAGCCAAAAAGCTTTTCGTTCATCGCAATACGGTGATCTATCGATTAGAAAAATGCGAGGAGCTCATCGGAAAAAGCTTAAAGGATCCAGAAGCCACTATTAGCCTCCGCTTGGCATTCCGCATAAAAAATTTGCTTCAATTATAAAAAAATTGAGGCAAGAGCTTTAGTAAATGAAAATGTAATTTGTCTATAAAGTTTTAGATACATTAACTAAATTTTGCAAAAACGATTATGTAATTCAACCAATGACTTCACTACATCGTTCTTTTATTATGAAAAACAAATAACATCTAATGTTAGATTTTTTTACACAAGAGGAGGAGAGGTCACTTGACAAATAAAAATGGAGGAATTCATCTTTTTTCACTTGGTTTGCAGCATGTACTGGCGATGTATGCAGGCGCCATTGTTGTTCCTCTTGTTGTCGGAGGAGCGTTAAACCTTTCGACGCAGGAGCTGTCATATCTAGTTGCGATTGATTTATTGACATGCGGAATCGCCACCCTGCTGCAGGCGTTCAAAACAAAATATTTCGGCATTGGTTTACCTGCCATATTAGGTGCTTCATTTGTTGCTGTTACACCGATGATCGGGATCGGAAAAGAGTACGGCATCAATGCAATCTATGGATCGATCATTGCCGCAGGAATATTCATTATTCTTTTTGCTCCGCTCTTTGGCAAAATAACAAGATTATTGTTCCCGCCGGTCGTGACAGGTACAGTTGTCACCCTTATAGGACTGTCCTTAATACCGGTCGGGATTAAAAACATGGCGGGCGGTGCAGGAAGTCCGAAATTTGGCGATCCGGAAAATTTGCTCCTTTCATTTGGGGTTTTTCTTTTGATTTTGTTTATGAATCGATTTTTCACAGGCTTTTTTCGGGCAATCTCTGTGCTTATCGGGATTATCGCGGGTACGATCGCCGCGGCTTTTATGGGAGAGGTTGATGTGAAAGAAGTAATGCAAGCTTCATGGATTCATTCTCCGAAATTTTTGTATTTCGGTACACCTACTTTTGAGCTTGTGCCGATCTTAACAATGACATTAGTGGGCATTGTCATCATGATTGAATCGACTGGCGCCTTTTTAGCCCTAAGCAAAATTTGCGGAAAAGATCTTAGCGACCAAGATCTTGCGCGCGGATATCGTGCCGAAGGATTGGCTTTCATCATCGGCGGTTTTTTGAACGCTTTCCCGTACAACACGTTCGCTCAAAACGTCGGACTTGTGCAGCTGACAAATATAAAAACGAGAAGCGTTGCGATCGTTGCCGGCTTTATACTTGTCACCCTTGGATTTATTCCGAAAATTGCTGCTTTTGCTACGATGATCCCAACATCTGTATTAGGGGGAGCAATGGTGATCATGTTTGGCATGGTCGTTTCTTCAGGCATTAAAATGTTAAGCACTGTTGATTTTCAACAGCAAAGCAATTTGTTAGTAATTGCCTGCTCCATTTCCCTCGGATTGGGTTCCACAGTTGTTCCTGATTTGTTTGCACAGCTGCCGCCTATACTGCGAATTCTTTTTAGTGATGGGATTATAACAGGCAGTCTTACAGCCATCTTTTTAAACTTATTTTTTCACCATTTCTCACTGAAAAAATCTTCTGTTGCCGAACAGTTAAAACCGACAACGATCAAATTTTAAAAACGAAAGGAGAAAGGCGAATGGACATAGAACAAGTTAACCAACTCAGTGCGGCTGAATTTATTGAGAAGCTAGGCGGGATATTTGAAGATTCAACATGGGTGGCAGAAAAAGCAGAAAAATTCCGCCCGTTTTCTTCCGTGCAATCGCTTTTTTCCAAAATGGCTGAGATCGTGGATCAAGCTGACGAACCCGAAAAATTGGCGCTTATTCGCAATCACCCTGCTTTAGGCGCAAGAACAAAAATGACCCGATTTTCGCAAATAGAACAACAAAAAGCGGGACTGCAAAAACTGACAGATGAAGAATACGATCGATTGTTAAAATTGAACGAAACGTATATGGAAAAATTTCAATTCCCGTTTATTTTGGCTGTGCGCGGCAAAACAAAGCAGGAAATATTTGCATCGATTGAACAGCGAATCAAAAACAATGCGGAAGCAGAGATAGAGCAAGCAATAGCAGAAATTAAAAAAATTGCCTATTTTCGACTGAAGGATATAGTGAAAGAAGAGAGAAACCTATGCTGACACGTACATTCCATTTTGATAGAACAAATTGACTTTCGTTATTTTTGATCTTTTGCACAGTACGAAGCCATATTCTTTTTAAGCGCCATAAATGGCGGTACAACTGAATCTGCTGAGAAATAATAACCAAAGAAATTACACGCTTGTTAAATAGTGAAAGAAAGCCGTGATTCAAATGCCATGCCCCGTCAGACAAGCGCTTCCAAAGTAACAAAACGGGCTTCCAAAATGAAAAACGAGGCAAATAAAAAGGTCAATAAGGAGATGGAATATGAAAGGATTAACAACACATATTTTAGATTTAACTCACGGTACGCCTGCACAAAACGTCAAAATCGAGCTGTTTTCTGTTACAGATCAAAACGAAACGGAAAAACAGCTGCTCAAAACCGCATTCACAAACGAAAACGGTCGGGTTGACGAACCGCTCATCACTGAGCAGCAATTAACACCGGGAACTTATGAACTTCTGTTTTACATTGGAGATTATTTTAAAAACAAAGGTTTATCCTTGAAGGAACCGCTGTTTCTTAATCACGTCGTCGTCCGCTTCGGCATTTCTGATGCAAATGCCCATTACCATGTTCCATTGCTTATTTCACCGTGGGGGTATCAAGTGTATCGGGGAAGTTAATCGGATACAAATACTTTCTTCAACAACGTCATGAAAAAACGGGGCCTTCCAAAAGTCAGCGTTACTGACTTTTGGGAGACCCCCTTTATTTAAAAAAGCAAAAAAAATCGTCCCTTCTAGTAAAAGAAAGTTGCCTCACAATATTTCAGAAAGGACGATTTTATGAGCAACAATTGGAAGCTGGAGCGAAACAAAAGAAAAACAATCAATACAGATAAAGATGAGAACCAAACCTAGAGGAAGCCGCTAAGAAATTAGAAGAAAAAGTGGAAAAGTTATCAGAAGAAATCGAAAAGGAAACAGATACAAACATACATAAGGACAAGCAACATAAGCGCAGTCAATGAAAGAAATTTGTGAAGCAAATTCGAGAAGATTTTATCCTACGGCAGGTTAAATACAAGGAACAAAAAGAAATCTTTGGCAACCGTAACAGCTATTCTAAAACGGATAAAGTCGCAACCTTCATGCGCATGAAAGAAGACCATATGAAAACGGAACTCATCAATATATATTCAAATTTACTATTTACGTTCATCTCCTCTATAAAATACATCAGGCTATCAGCAAACAGGCTTACGCCCATAATAATGCGGTTCGCTACTTTTATTTTACATTCAACAAACACTTTGGATATGAGGATAAATTTTTTAATATTGTAAAAATGGAAAAAAGACTAGTAAATGTGTTAATATTTTAAAAAATCAGAAATAAGTAGGATTTTAAAATGCTTAAGAAAATAGGTTTATGTAATTGCATTTTTATTTTCCCTAAATTTAGTAGAATTTGCTGCAGAAAACGATGCAAATGTTAATGAAGAAAGTCTTACACAAGAAGAATTAAACTATCTGTAAATGAAGTTGGCAACACTCAAGAAGAAGCTGATGCTCTGCCCATTGAAGTTGCTAGACAATTAATTGAAGAGGAAGCTAAAGTTATAGATTCTGGATCAGAAATTATTACTATATATGAACCAAAAGATGTTAAACCAGGACAAATTAGTACTATGGGAACTATTGCTTCTTCAACTTTAAAATTAGGTGGAACAGTATATAAAGTAACTAGTGATCGTTCAAAAGAAGATAATTTTATATATATGGTAACTTTCAATGGTTAAAAACACCTTCTTTTCATTTAGTTGATAAAATGTCTATTGGTTTCCCTTCAAATTCAGGATTATATCTACCAACTAGCGGAGGAAAAGTAAAACAGCACCCACATAGATATTCTCAAGATCCTCAAGGAAATGGACGTTGGATTGATTATTCAATTAAGTATTCTCCGAGTAATTGGGAGCCAAGTGCTGGTGTGGCTGGCTCATATGATTTAAAACCTTCTACTAGTCATACAAAACACAAAGGGCATATTGGTCAATATGTATATGTTCCCAAATAAATATAAAAATAGTCATCAAAGAATTGCTGGAACACCTACTATATCAGTTTATCCAGCAGGTTTATCAATCACGCTAACTTCCACAACAGATACAAAATCATACGCATTAACTTTATCTTATTAATCTAGTTGGAGTGGTAAGTCTATGATACAAACGATTGCCAACTTTATTCTTATTCTAGTTGTATCGGTCATTTTATTTTATATACTTAATTATGATACTTCTTTAGATAGTGAATTAATACTATCTCTTTTAATTATCATTTCTCTACAAACATCATTGATATTAGCTATTTTATTAAAAAGAAAATAACTTTCTTAAAGGGATTGTCCAAAAGTTGAACTGTCCCCTGTCAAGCAGACAGTGGACATCATAAAATTGCTTTAAACGGCTTGAGCTCTAAAATCTAATGGGCTTAAGCCGTTTAATTTTTCTTGATCGCGTTTGTTATTATAAAACTCTTAATCGCTTGTTGTAACGCTTTAAACGTTTCATATCGTTTCAGATCATACCTTTCACACGTTCAGGTTGCCCAAAAAGATTCCATTGGGTCGTTTTCCATGCAGCGTCCCACTCTTGACATACTATGTGTTCGCTTTGCTTCGATTATTCGCTTCTCAAGCCCATGAGATGTACTATAAATCAAAAGTTGTTTATGTTCTTTTAAACTTGTGATAGATTAAGCCCTGAATGTTGTGTAAAAAAAAAGCGGTGATTTGCCAGGAATCTAGGTTCTGGGCAGGGAGTGTGATGTTTTACACATCATTTGGACTTGACCCTTGCGATAGCGTGATCAACTGTTTGAAACACAAGTTGATGATTGTTCGAATGCCCTAATACATAACTATACAGATCTAGAATTGCACTCAAATACGCTTTTTTACCGTTTCCTATCTTGAATTCCGTGACATCCGTCAGCCATTTTTCATTTGGCTTACTTGCTAAAAAATTTGCGATTTAATACATTCTCAGCCACATGCACCGCTGATGATGAAACGTAACGGTTCTTTTTACAACGAATTACAGATTGAATACCGGCTGTTTTCATCAGGCATACATTCGTTTATGGGTCACTTATTTTCGATGTATGACGAATTTCATTCGGCGATAGCCATAAATTTTTAACGCTGCAGACAAGGAAACAAGCCGAAAAACGCTAAAATCTATAATTTCTTTCAACTGATCATGTTAAAAAAAATCGCCGAACTGCTCCGCCTTCTTAACATTTGCTGTCTAAGCGAGATGTTTCTTTTTCAGCAAGCTTTTGAACTGCTCTAATAATACCGGAGTAGCCTGTGCATCGGCAAAGATTTCCTGATAAACCGTCAACTATTTGCTGACTAGTTGGATTCGGATATTGATCCAAAATCGCTTTGACAGCCATAATCATTCCTGGGGTGCAATATCCGCATTGGAAACCTCCCTCTTCCAAAAACGCCTGCTGAATCGGATGAAGCCCTTTTTCCGCAAGTCCTTCAATTGTAACAATTTCTTTTTCATTTGCTTGATAAGCTCTAACTAAACAGGCATTCACTAGCCTGCCGTTCATGATGACAGAGCAGGCGCCGCAGCGGCCAATTCCGCAGGAAATCTTTGTGCCAGTCAGATGCAGCTGCTCTCTTAAAATGTCAACTAGCCGAGCGGCCGGATGAATCTCAAGCTCTTTCTTTTTGCCATTCACAAAAATCGACATGCGCATTCGTTCTTCAGACGGTAATTTTATGCTTGCGCTCATTTGCTTGTCAGCCATTTGCTCATCTCCGTTTCCATCATCTTATTGACGATTTCTTCCCTTGATACCGGCAGCCTATTCACCCAGATGCCAGTCGCATCATAAATGGCCATTGCGATGGCAGGGGCAACAGCAACCGTGCCAATTTCCCCGACGCCTCTTGGCCCATAATCATCCTCTTCGCACAGTTCCTCGATTGCGGTGATGTCAATCGAAAGGGGGACATCTTTTATCGTCGGAATTAAATACGTATCAAAGTTTTCCGTTACATATGTTCCTTTTTCTATCAGCGCTTCTTCCGTTAATGTATAGCCTAACGCCATCACGGATCCGCCTTCAATTTGTCCCAAATATCCTTGCGGAAAAATAACAGGACCAGCGGCAATGGCTTGCTCTAATTGTTTTACACGAACAAATCCAGTTGCCAGATCCACTTCCACCTTAACGGCACAAGCTGCAAACGAATATAAAAAATGTCCGCCTGGTATGGAGCAAGGGGTTGCAGGAAAGTCAAATCGAGTTTCAATGATCAGCGGCTTGTCTATCGTTTGTTTTGCCAGTTCTTTGTATGAAATCAGCAGCTCATCTTGGTGCCAAACACCTTTTTCGCCTATTTTTAATTGACTGACGGGCACATCCGTACATTGTGTGGCTCTTTCCAACAGGCTGTTTTGAAACGGAGCTTTCATCCGTTGAATGGCTTGCCAAACCATGCTCGTACCCCTTGAAGCAGTTGATGATCCTGAACGCGGGACTTTGTCCGTATCGCCGATGACAATGTGTAAATCCTCTCGGGAGCAGCCTATTGCTTGAATGGCAATTTGTTCAATCACTGCGAGCAAGCCTTGGCCAAATTCTTCAAACCCAAAAGCAATTTCGATTTTTCCTTCCTCGTTCAATGAAATTCTCCCGCCAGCCGGATCTAAACGTCCATAGCCCAGCCCTCCGCCGTGCATGGTGATTGCCACCCCGACGCCTGTCTTAATCAAGCCGTTATGATCTTGTTTTCGGCGGCTGTTTAATAGTTTCGATTGGCTGATCTGTTTTAAAACTTGTTGAGCGCCGTCAGTTGGGGCGATTTTTTGCCCGACAGGCCCGGGATCATGTGCCTTGCGCAGATTTTTTTGTCTGAGTTCAAGCGGACTCATTCCAAGCGTGACCGCCAAGCGATCGATTTGCCCTTCCAATGCGAAGGTTACTTGGTTTCCACCAAAGCCTCTAAATTCACCGGCAACGCCGTTATTCGTAAAAACCGAATAGCCTTCAACTTGAATATTCGGGATCATGTATGGGCCTGCTGCATGTTCAACCGCAAAATCCAATACTGCGGGGCCTAACGTTGCATATGCGCCGGTATCCGCTATAATTCGCACTTGATGGGCGATGATTTTGCCGTTTTTTTTCGCACCTGTTTTCATTTTAATTTTCATCGGATGCCTTTTGATACCTGACCGCACCGATTCCCTTCTCGTTTGATGAATTTTTACAGGAAATCCCGTTTTCAGCGCCAATAAGGCTCCGTACGGCTGGATGTTTAATTCGTCTTTTCCGCCAAAAGAGCCGCCAAGCGGGCTTGAGACGACGCGGATGTCTTCTTCCGGCATATTTAAAATGCGGGCTAATTGATATCGGTCTTTATATCCATGCTGAGTGCCGGCATACACCGTCAAAGTGCCGTCTTTTTCCGGAACAAACACCCCGCCCTCTGTTTCCATGTACGCATGCATTTGCCTTGGAAGTTGATACGTTTCCTCTACAATACAGTCGCATGATTGAAATGCTTCTTCCACATTGCCGCTTTGATAAGATGCTTGGTGTAGGATATTCCCGTTCGGATGGAGCTGCGGAGAAGAAGGGAGCATAGCCTGTTCCGGATCATCAACAACCGGCAGCGGCTCATATTCCACTTCGATCAGCTGAAGCGCCGCTTCGGCGATTTCCTCTGTTTCCGCAGCAACAGCCGCGACAGCATCGCCGACAAAACGAACTTTATCTTTGCATAAAACAGGCTGATCAGGAAAGATTAAGCCAAACCCGTTTAAACCTAAAACATCCTTGCTTGTAATGACAGCCCGAACTCCCGGCAATTCCTCCGCTTTTTCCGTTGAGATCGAAACGATATTGGCATGCGGATATTCGCTTCGCAAAATTTTTGCAAACAGCATATTCGGAAACGAAAGATCTGTTAAAAACTTTAAATGTCCAGTTACTTTTTCTACTCCGTCCGGTCTGATGCACACTTGTTTCAATCTCAATCCCTTCCCTTCTTCATAATCCAAATTGAAAAAGCTCGTATTTGAATATATTAATCTTTCTCCTCTAATTTTTTTAGCTCTGCTATGACTATGTTGGCGGCGACCCGCCTGCGGTAATCCGCTGAAAAAAAAGCATCTCTGGCAGGTTGAAATTCAGAAAAGACCGCCTCATGCACCTTTTTTAGTAAAGCGGACTCAACCTTGCGTCCGGCCAGCAATTGCTCCGTTATTCTTAATCGCCTTGGACGATTCTCGCCTCCGCCTGCTGCCAACCGCGCAAAGTCAATTGTTCCGTTGTCATTTTGGCCGATTATCCCTGCAATGGTGACGACAGAGCCTGAAAACGCCTCTCTCCTCCCAATTTTTTGATAAAAATGGACATATGATGGCGGAGCTGAAATTTCCGGCACCACTATTTCCGTTATAAGATCATCCTTGAATTCTTCATTCAACCAATGATCTAAATCGATTTTTTTTATGTCGTCCCCATCAAAACAACCGATTTTCGCTTCCATCACTAACAGGGCGGGGATGGCATCACCAATTGTTGAGGCGACGTTTCCGCCGATCGTTCCAAGATTGCGCACGGCTGGTGCAGCAATGGTCTTGACAGCTTTGGTCAATAAAGGCCATTTCGCTTTTATAATGGGATGGCGGAGGCAGTCAGCCAATCGGATAAGCGCCCCCAAGTGAAGAAAGTTTTGGCCGCCATCTTCTTTTTCATATATCGCTTCTAAAATTTTTATGTTCTCAAGGCTGATTAAATGAGATGGCTGCGGTGCTCCTTTTTCCCATTTTGTTTGCCATAATGTTCCGCCGGCTATAAAGTGTGATTCTAATTGCAATAGCTGCCGCAATCGCCATGCTTCTCTTAAATCTGTTGGCATCCATATTTTTGAGGACAATGTTTTCAACTTCATCCCCCTTCCTTTGATAGTAAAATAACGTGCTTTTGCAACCATATTGCGATTAGAAACGGAAATGCCTTGTGGACGTCCGCATTTGACCGATTGTGCACCATTATCGCCTGTCCGCTTCCTTAAATAGGGATAACAAAATCGGCGTACTCGGCAAGCGATCCAGCTTGGCAGCATCCTCATCAAACAACTTATTGCTGCGTATCAAGTTTCGTATTGAAAAATGAGATCGTTGATGATTTCCAGTTGAATAAACGGCTGTTTTGTGCAATTGCACCGCTTGCTCTGCTATCGACTTTTCCAAGCCGACTTTAAAAGAACTCTAAAAAGGGGCTTGACAAGTTTAGATACCGCGTCGGTACATAACCATCGGTTCGTCTATTGGTCAAGTGACTTTGGCATTCCGATTAGCGCCTGGCTTTTTGTGAAATGTGATTGCGGCTTCATTATGCACGCACCTTCTGAGGAGATCGAAGCTTTGTCAATTGAATTAATTCTGCTAAAATGCTGATCGCGATTTCTTCAGGGCCTTCTGCCCCAATAGACAAGCCGACAGGTGAATGAACGTGCGGGGGAATTTCCTGGTCTCCCAGCAAGCGTTTTGTCCGTTCTTTTGAACCGATGACCCCGATATATCGCGGGTTTTGCTGCAACAACAGCTTTAAAAGCTCTTGATCCTGTTGAAATTGGTGTGTCAGCAGCACAACAAAATCGCGGGGGGAAAAAGATATTTTCGTTGCCGCTTCCCGCGGGAAAGCGATGATAAGCTGATCGGCATCAGGAAAACGCCATCTATTGCACAACGCTTCTCTCCAATCACTAACGATAACCGAAAAACCGGTCCGCGAAGCGAAATGCGACAGTGGTACAGCATCCGAACCGGCACCGAAAATAATCAATCTCGGTTTAGGCTCAAATCGCTGAACATAAACATATGAGGACAGTTCATTGACCCAAACTAATCCGCTTTTCTCTTGCTCAGCTATGGCATCGATTTGTTTCGGCACCGCACCAGCCCATTCCCCGAACGTTTCCGTGTCTTCTGTAAAAAATAAATAATTGCTTACGGAAAAATTTTTGCCGAGTTGTTTTACGATGAAAACGTCCTTGCCGTTTTGAAGCAAATCATGCAGCCGGGATAAATGCTTTCGCAAACGGTCATCGATGCACTCCAACAGGATGCGTATGACGCCGTTGCAGCCGGCGCCTTTTCCCCACGACAAGTCATCTTCGCTTTTCAAGTCATATACGATACATTGCGACTCGCCCTCAAGCAAAAGCTTCGCCCTTTCTTGCAGGTCATTTTCAAGGCAACCGCCGCTTATTACGCCGATTGTTTCCCCATCCTCCTGAATCAGCATTGCTGCTCCTTCTTTTCGGTAAGCGGAGCCTTCCACATCAATAATAGTAGTAAGCACAGCTTTTTTTGGCTCAGTTGTTGCAATCTTTAAAATTTCATGGATATAGTCCATAACAATTCCCCTCTTATGAAAGAAAAGTAATGAGAATGATTGTTTTGTTCAAACGCAATCATCAACTGTTTCTTTCTCTTTGCATACACAATGCGTTGGCAATATACGCCACGTTTCTCCCCAGGCGACCGGCCATTTTTAATTCTTCATCAGACGGCTTTCGCGAACCATCAGGGCCGGCTAAAACTGTTGGTCCATACGGAGTTCCGCCAATGGGGGCGTCCGTTAAATATTCCGGATTTTGAGTATAAGGTAATCCGATAATGATCATTCCGAAATGGAGAAGCGGTACGATGGATGTTAAGATGGCCGCTTCATGCCCGGAATGAATGGAACCAGCGCTTGTAAAGATGCCCGCGGGCTTTCCCTCCAGTACGCCTTCCACACAAAGGTCGCCGATAGTTTCTAAAAAATATTTAACTTGGGACGGCATCGATCCAAAATACGTCGGAAATCCCCATATCACTCCATCTGCCCAGTGGAAATCTTCTATTTCCGCTGTTTTAAATATTTTCTGCTTTTCGCTTTCACGCTCATAATTTTCTTTTCTTTTTCCAATTTGAAATGTTGCGGAAATTCCTTTTTTATCAATCATCAACGGATTTTCTCTAATAGCCGGAATTAAACGATCAGTAAATTCGGGAATTTTTACACATCGTACATCTGTTTTCTCAATCGCCTTTGCTCCTTCGCAAACTGATTGCGCCATTTGTCTTATATGTCCGAAAGCACTATAAAAAACAACTAAAATATTTGCCATAAAGCTTTCTGCTCCTAACCTTTTAAAATTACAAATAAAAACCGATTTGAATATTTCTATATCAGTATTGGGACAGAATCAAAGCCTTTTAAATTACATATAAAAAACGGTTTCCATCGGATTGGTGTGAAGCAAAACTCTGCCCTTCTTTATCACATAGCGGCAATGGGGCTGAAGGCGAATCAAATCAATAGCATGATCAACCGGGAACGTAATGATATTTGCTTCATTTCCTACCTTTATTCCGTAATCGTTGATTTGCAGAGCTTTAGCTCCGTTTATCGATATCATGCTAATCAATTCCTCCAATTCCTTCATTCCCGTTAAATGACCTGCATGAGCAGCCATATGTGCAGCCTGCAATATATTCCCGTTACCTAACGGATAAAACGGGGTCATGATATCGTCATGGGCGATGCAAACATTGATATTTTTTTGCAGCATCTCTTTTATTCTCGTAATCCCTCGCCCTTTAGGATAGGAATCATATCTTCCTTGCATTGCCGTGTTGATCAGAGGACAAGCTACAATATGAATTTTGGAACTCGCAATCAAATCTAATAATTTGGCAGCATAATTATCCGGATAATAGGCCATTGCACACGCATGACTTGCAGTCACTTTGTCCTCCAGTCCTGATGAAATCGCCAATGATGCAACTGTTTCAATAAACCTCGATTGCGGATCATCGATTTCGTCACAAAAGAAATGAAGAAATAGGCCGTATTTTTCAGCCAAAGAAAAGCAGAATCGAATGGATTCGATCCCTTCCTCCCTCGTTCGCTCCAAGTGAGGAACAGCACTGACCCCGTCAGCGCCCAGCTTGATTGCTTCAAGCATCCGTTCCTGATTTTCCGGACATGAGAATAAACCATTTTGAGGAAAAGCAATGATTTGCAAATGGATGATATCCTGCAAGTCTGATTTCAGCTTCAGCAATGTTTTTAAAGCAACGAGACGTTCATCGGAAATATCTGCGATCGCTCTTACATATAAAACACCGAATTTCATTAACTGATTCAGCGCCTTCCTGGCTCGCTCGTAGACATCTTCCATCGTCAAAGTTTGCTTCCGTTCGTTCCATAATAAAATTCCTTCTAATATCGAGCCGCTTTGATTCCAGCTCGGCTCTCCGGCAGTAAATGCCGTATCAAGATGAATATGTGGTTCGACAAATGGCGGCATGGCTAAATCTCCACAGCCGTCTATCACTGCTTTTCCTTGCAGGGGATAAGGGGAAATTTCAGCAATGATCCCGTTTTGAATCCCGATAAAATGATGCCTTTCTTGATTGGGCAGTCTGATATTTTCTAATACAAGGTCATACATATTGTAAATTCCTTTCAAATTTTGCATATTGGCTTTCCGTCTCGTGCTGATACATCAACAACTGGCGATCGTTCCAATGTTCAGCTTTTTTAGATTGATACAGCAGTTTTCCGTTTCGGAACACATATCTTTCAACAGGCAGATTCGTAAAGATGTCTTCTACTGATCTAGCTTTTAATAGAACGAAGCTTGCCTTCGCTCCGCATCTTACACCGTAATTATTTAAATTTAATAATTTTGCCGGATATTCGGTAATCATCCGAATAATTTGTTTTAGGCCTTCACCGCTTCCTAAATGGGCAACATATGCAGTTAGCAAACCGATTTGCAGCAAATCCGCCTTCCCGAATGGATGAAATGGATCATGAACATTATCGGAAGCAGTTGCAAGCGTCGCCCCGCTTTGCAAAATTTCATGAATTCTTGTGACGCCGCGGCGGACAATCCCTTGATCAAATCGACCTTGCAAGTACATATTGGCACCCGGCAGCGTCACCGCTCCAATTTGTGCCGCCGCCATCCGTTTAATTAAAGAAAGAGCTTTTTCTTGTTCCATTGGCGCCAAAGAGCAAAGGTGGCCGGCTACAACGCGATTGTGATATTGCCGCTCCATTGTTTTTTGGATAATATAATCCAGTGTGCATACGTTCGGATCATCACTTTCATCTACATGCAAATCAATCGGTTTGTCGTACTTTTCCGCCAATGAAAATAAACCGTCAATTTGCTTCTCAGGGTTTTCAGCTAAATGAGGAGCTCCGCCAATTCCATCAGCCCCCATTTTGATCGCTTGTTCAATCCATTCCAGCTCTCGTTTCGAATCGTCGTCAGGCAGTAAAAACATTGGAATGACTTGAATCGTAATGTATTGTTTTAATTTTTCTTTTACGTTTAAAACAGCTGTCAACGCCCGGAACACGACGTCTTCCCCTAAAGGCAATTCAAAATTGACATGTGTGCGAATGGCTGTTGTACCATGGCTTAGTGCATTCAGTGCAGTTTTCATCGCCCGATACTCAATTTCTTCCACCGTGAAATGGGGAGATTGCTTCCGGTAATTTATTACTGCTTCTTGAAGCGTCCCGCTTGCGTTCGGAACTTTCCTGAGAGAATAGGCTTTATCTAAATGCATATGAGCATCAACAAAGCCGGGCAGCAACACATATCCTTGACAATCAATGAATGAATCGGAGGATGAGTTAAGGGCCTCTAAAGTTTTAAAGTCTTCGCGCTGAAGATAAGAAGGCTGCTTTGTGATTTTTTCATATCGATCATCGTTAATGATGATTTCAAAGAGAGAACCAGGATCTTCAAGCGGCAGACAAACATTCAGCAAATGCAGTTGACTCATAGCTTTCTCCCCTTTTTGCCCAACTTGCTCCGAGGCGCATTTTTAATTTTTCGCCAAAAACTCGTTTGTGTAGGCATTGGCGATATCTTCTTTCTTTTTAATTAAACCTAGTTCATAGAGTTGATTTTGCAAGGTGTTCCACCGTTCTTGAGACATATAGCCGAAGCCGTGGTCTTTCGCATCGTGCCCGAAAATTAAGTTCAGCTGCTGTTCAGCCCCATATTTGAGCGCCTCCATTGATAAATCAGGATTATATTCATGTATAAATGGATTTACTTCATCCGAATGATCTTTATAATACTCCCACCCTTTCGTTGTCGCTTCCATAAACCGTTTGACGAGTTCAGGTTTTTCTTTGACCATTTTTTCGGTTGTAAATATTACATTGCCATAAGGCTGGTAGCCGGAATCGTGAATCAGTAAATATTTCGTTTCGATTCCTTGCTGCTTTAAAGCGAAAGGCTCCGCCGTAATGTAGCATTGGGTAACTGACTCTTTATTCTCTATAAATGGAGTCAGCTGTCCGCTATATGCCATTTCTTTCGCATTGTCGAGCTGATAAGCCTTTTTTATATATGCCCAGTACCCTGTTCCAGGTGCCGTGTACACCGTTCGCCCATTCAAATCGGAAAAATCTTTAATATTTTGATCAGCATGGTACAACAACGCCTGCGGATTCACTTGAAAAATGGCTCCGATCGCCACAATGGGTATTCCTTTATCGCGAGCTAATAAAATATCGTCAGCTTGAGTGATTCCAAAATCGGCTTCCCCAGATGCCACTATTTGAATGGGGGAAACTTGCGGCCCGCCTGGCTCTATTGTCATATCAATGCCTGCTTCTTTATAAAAGCCTTTCATCAAAGCTGCATAGTTGCCTCCATGTTCCGGTTCGGCAAACCAGTTCGTGACTTGCTTCACTTTTTCCAATTTTTCTGAGTCCTCTTTGACTTCTTCGTTATTAGTTGAAGCTGATTGGCTGCCGCATCCAGCTAAAAGAACGAGTAGAAATAAAATGAAGATTTTTGTATATCCCTTCCCTTTTGCCTGCATACGAATCCTCCTGCTATTTTTGATATTTTTCTAGTTACATTTCTGCTTCATGCCAAGAACCTAGTGCCGATAATAAGAACTTTTTTCGGTATATTTCAGCCGTTTCAATTCATTTTCCCATCGTTACACTTGTGCATAAGAGGTGACGTCCGCTATTTTTCCTGGATTCAGCAAATGAAACGGATCATTTTTTTGCTTGGTTTTTATGATTTCATCCATTCGTAAACTCCAACCGCCGAATCCCAACAAATAAGTATGCGGATCATGCACTTTAGCTCCTATATTCAGGAAAAATTGTATGATTTCATACAGCCGTTTCTCGCTTGTAAAGCGAACGACCGGCAAGGCCGTTGGAATAATTGCTCCGTTTCTTTTTATAAATTCAAAATGAAGAAGGACTTCTTCACCAAATTCCTTTTTTAACAAATGGACTTGATGATAAAGGTGTTGAATATCAAACTCAACTTGCAAGTAAGTAATATTGTCTTCATTTTTGCAGGCCCACAGCGTGGAGTGGTTCCAAGTAAAATCCGAAAGGCGGACCCCTTTTCGATACTGCTTGGCAGGAATGGTATGTGCCAATATTCCTTTATGTTCGGCAACGAGTTCGACAAATTCACTTTTTGCTTTTTCATCGACCTCAATCATCGTTAACGTTTTTTCAGGCAAAATATATTGTTTTAAAGGAGCGAAATGCTTTGTCAAAGCTCCTTCACATACTGATAAGAGCCTTTTTTTCATAGTTTCTATGCCCGAAAATTGATGGGCGAAATTTATCGCTTCATCTAAATGGTCATGAAAAACCATTGCTTGCATCCAATCTGTTTTCTCCTCGATCGGCAATTGCAGCTCTGTCATGACACCTAAAGTTCCGTAATTGTGAATATATTGCTCGAGTTTATCGCCTGAAACAACAATTTTTCTCGGCTTTTCCTCAATTGTGTAAACCGAAGCGCTGTGCACATTGCCATCCCACAAATTGCCCCATGTAATGGAGCCGATTCCTCCCGATCCTCCCGCCACAAAACCGCCAATCGTTGCTTGAATATATGTGCTCGGCATAATTCGCAGCTCTTTTCCGTTTCGCTCTAATATCCGTTCAAGCTTGCCGATTCTTATTCCCGCTTGTACCGTTACAGCGTTTTCGCCGATTTCAAGTACTTGATGAAACCTCGTCATGTTGATCACAATACCGCCTTGAAGAGGTACGGCCTGACCATAATTTCCTGTTCCAGCACCTCTGACCGTAATCGGAATTTTTCTTTTTACGGCGAATGATATTAACGAAACTAATTCCTCTTCTGACTCCGGAAAGGCGATACAATCGGCCAGTTTATCCTTTAGCTTTTGTGTGAGAATGGGTGAATACCAATAATAATCTTTAGAAAATTTTCCTCTTGAAGCTGCATCGAACAGAACTTTTTCCTTCCCTAAAAGCTGCTGTATTTCTTTTTTCCAAGCCATACTTCCACACCTCCAAAGTTTTC
Organism: Aeribacillus sp. FSL W8-0870; assembly: GCF_037963755.1. NCBI lineage: Bacteria > Bacillati > Bacillota > Bacilli > Caryophanales > Bacillaceae > Aeribacillus > Aeribacillus sp. FSL W8-0870. Next base: position 1,615,208 of record NZ_CP150165.1, on the reverse strand, counting down.
TTTATGTTTGAAACAATTGATCATCCTTTCTATGTCAAAGGACTGTACTGCTTTTCGGTAGAAATGTTGATGAGATCATCCATTTCGAATTCCGCCATTTCCCGCAAAACAACCGCCAGCTTTTCACCCAAACGGTTGGCGATGATTTCTCCCGTTTCTTTTGAAGCTTTTTTTGCATTTCCTAAAACCCCGGATTTCGAAATATCTTCCATCCTCCAAGCAACATAATGGCTGCCTTTTAATTGAAGATGCTTTGCGCTTTCCGGAAACTGGATGAACTCATCGGGACAAAGCTCTTTTTTCACCCAATCGGTTTTGAAGGAAAGAATGAAGGATGTTTCGATTTCTCCCCCGTGGATTCCGTATGCAGCCTCTTTTTCCTCAATGAGATCCTCTGAGACATTGAAGTCATAGCTGTTCAACCGGAAAGTCATCAAACCTGTTTCAATGCGGATATCGCGGGCAACGGAATTGAGTAAATCATGGTTTCCTCCATGTGAATTAAATAAGACAAATTTTCTAAATCCGCTTTTTTTCAGACTTGCGGCAATATCCTTGATCATTGCCTCTAAAGTGCTCCCAGATAATGAGATGGTTCCTGCATATCCGAGATGTTCGATGCTTTTGCTGTACGCAATTGGAGGCAAAATCCAAATATTATCTTCTTCTTTTAAATGTTTGCAAGCTGAATGCAAAATCCCCTCCGCTATTAAAGAATCAGTAAATACCGGTAAATGAGGCCCATGTTGTTCAACTGCACCAACCGGCAAAATGATTAAAGCATTTTGCTTTGGCAATTCAGCAATTTCCTTACTCGTTAGTCTTGCAAAAAATTTCTGTTCAAATGCTTCTCCCTGGTAGCGAAATTCCATGCCGTTTCCCCTCCGAACAAATGATTACTTTTGTGAAAAAAGAAAAGCCGCAGGAAAAGAAAAACAATAAGTTTTTTCTTTCCTACGGCTTGTTTCCATCCCGTAAACAGGATCAAAACAATACCGAATGATCTATGGATAGCCTAAAGGACGGAAAACGTCCTTCAAGCTAACTCATTTTTTTTAAGAATAATTGTCATGCATGCTGAGCCAGTGGAAGGATCATAATCTTTTAAAACCGAAAAAACGTTTAGTCCGACAATTGTTTCCATTTTATATTTAAATCGCTTTTTAAATTCATCAATTAATAACGAATCTGCCCACATTGTCAAAGCTCCATCTACTTTTTCAAGAATTTGCAAAGCAGGATCCCGTTTATGCAACCCGAAAATTAAAATTTTTTCATCCGTTACTTCAACTCGCAGTTGAATCACACCTGTTTGAAAAATTTCTTTATTTACTTCGTTGTAAATTCTCGCAATATCTTTTTTTAATGATTGCCTCTGTTCTGTCAAAAGGCTTTTGTCTTTCAAAAAACCACCTCTTTTCTTAAAAATGATTTTACAATTTTTCAAAATGTTTGATTATTTCTTTGTTAAGTTTTTTTCCACATTTTTTTATTTTTGTCATAAATTCTTACACTTTTATTGAATTTACCTGCATACATTCTTAGAATGAATTTCAATACTTATAGCAAGGAGAAAGGAATATGAAGAGCCTGTTGATCAAAAACGCACAAATTATTACGATGAATCATGCGGATGAAATTTTCACGGGAGATATTTTCATCGAAAATGGCATCATAAGCAACATAGGGAAAAATCTTGCATGTGACGCCGATCAAATCATCAATGCAGAAAATCGGACCGTCATTCCGGGCTTCATTCAAACCCATGTTCACCTATGTCAGACACTTTTCCGCTCACGGGCGGATGACTTAGAATTGTTAGATTGGCTGAAAAAACGAATTTGGCCATTGGAAGCAGCACATGATGAGGAATCGATCTATTATTCTGCATTGCTCGGCATTGGAGAATTGATTGAAAGCGGGACCACAACGATTGTCGATATGGAAACCGTTCACCATACAGAAGCAGCGTTTCAAGCGATTGCAGGAAGCGGAATCAGAGCTTTATCAGGCAAGGTGATGATGGATCGTGGCGACGATGTGCCAATGGAGCTTCGCGAAAAAACAGCTGATTCTCTCCAAGAAAGCGTTGATTTGCTTGAAAAATGGCATATGTTTGCAAACGGAAGAATTCAATATGCCTTTTCTCCCCGATTTGTCCTTTCATGTACAGAAGAACTGTTAAAAGAAGTTCAACGGCTTTCTGAAATATATCAAGTAAAAGTTCATACTCATGCAGCGGAAAATCAGGAAGAAATCATGCTGGTTGAACAGCAGACAGGGATGCGAAATATCGAATATCTTGACTATCTTGGACTTGCCAATAAACGATTGATTTTGGCGCACTGCATCTGGCTGGATGAAAAAGAAAAGAAAATCATTAAAGACAGAGGAGTAAATGTTAGCCATTGCCCCGGGTCTAATTTAAAATTAGCTTCAGGAATTGCGGATATTCCCGGGCTGATGGAAATGGGAGTTTCGTTAAGCTTAGGCGCAGACGGAGCGCCTTGCAACAATAATTTAAATATGTTTCAGGAAATGAAGCTTGCTGCCCTCATCCAAAAGCCGAAACACGGCCCTTCCGCAATGAAAGCAAAAGAGGTATTTAAAATGGCGACCATCGGCGGGGCAAAAGCGGTCGGATTGGAAAAAGAGATTGGCAGTATTGAAATCGGCAAAAAGGCAGATTTAGTGATTCTAAATTTACATCATTTTCATACTTTCCCTTCCTTTGAGGCTGATCCGATTTCGCGGATCGTTTATTCTGCTTCAAGGGATAATGTAGAAACAACCATTATAAATGGGGAGATTATAATGGAAAACAAAAAAATAAAAACACTCGACAAAGAAATTGTTTTAAGAGAAGCAGACCGCTCGATCAAAAGAATGCTCAAAAAAGAAAAAGCAGTTTTCCACTGAAATCCGAAAAAGGGTGTCTTAGAAAGTCAAAATCCATTGAAAACGAAACATCATAAACATTGATATATCAACATTTCTAAACCATTAAAGGGACGTCTATAAGCCGGAAAATCGACTTATTAGACAGCCCCACTCTCCCTATAACAATCTATTATGATTGTTTTGCAAAAGCTTCGCATAATATCGGCCATGAAAATTTTCCACCACGATGCCTGCTTCAAAAAAGTCTGACAATCGTTCACTTGAAAGCAGCTCTTCTGTTCTTCCCTCAGCAAAAACCTTTCCTTCCTTTAATAACAGGGAATTGGTGAAGCAAGGCAAAATTTCTTCAACATGATGCGTCACGTACAGGATCGTTGGCGCATTTGGCCTTTTGGCAATTGTTTCAATCAGCCCTAAAAGTTCTTCTCTCGCCAATATATCAAGACCATTGCACGGCTCATCTAAAATAAGGAGCTTCGGCTGAGGCATAAGCGCCCGCAAAATCAGCACTTTTTGCTTTTCACCTTGGGAAAGGCTGTCATATGTACGCCCGCTTAGTTTTTCCACCCCGAATAGCGTCATCAATGACCCCATCTCTTCTAAATCGTGTTCATCCGGTGTTTCATATAAGCCGATTGACGCGAATTTTCCGCTCAAAATAACTTCTTCAACAAGATCATGTCCGTAAATTTTTTCTTGGAGCGATGAGCTGACAAGGCCTATTTTTTTTCGAACCTCGCGAAAATCTGCCTTTCCAAAAGTAAATCCAATGACGGAAACCGTTCCTTTTGAAGGAAACAAATAGCCGTTTAACAAATTAAGCAATGCTGTTTTCCCCGCTCCATTTCTTCCTAAAATACACCAATGCTCGCCTTCATCAACATTCCAATTTATATTCTCCAAAATATATTTTTTGTTGCGAATGAGCGAAACATTTTCAAGTGCAATCACCATACGCTTGCTCCTCTCCATACGTTACATTATAATTATTATTCCAAAAATTTCTGTTGAAGGGAAGAGAGGATCATTGAAAAATCTGATTTTTCCATCAAAAGTGTTTTCTTCTTTCTTCAGATTGGTTTAGTTCCATTAGGTATTTATGCGAGTGAAACATTTGTAAGATAAAACCGTAGAAATAATCAAAATGTTTTGTAAAGCGTAAGGGGGAACCATTGTGTCAACAGATACGATCGTTTTTTTAATCACTATGGGGTTCACACTTATCATACACGGGGGCCTGACGTATTTAGTCGTAAAGAAGCAAGATTACAGCTTAATATCGGGCTTCTACAACAGACCAGAAGAAGAACAGCAGCAATTAATTGAAAATGGTTATCCGCAGGCAATTGGTAGATTGCTGTTTTATACGTTCATCATTTTGTTCATTTCGGTCATTTTAGCACTTTTTCAAATCCCATATGGATTTGAAATAGGCATGCTGCTGTTTCTCATCGTACTGCTCGGCGGTTCGATCTATGTACAAAAATATGAACTAAAGCATAAACGGAAAAAATATTATTGGATTACCGGAATTGTTGCGGCTATTGTGATCACATTCGTTATCGTTTTAGGCTATTTGGGACTTAAGGAGCATGATGTGATCATAAATGACCGACAGTTGAAGGTAACGGGTTTATATGGGGTGGAATGGCCGATTGATGAGATTGACCGTGTGAAGCTGTTGGATGAACTTCCCGAGGTCGTTGCCAAAAGTAATGGCTTTGCGGCTTTTGATCGTTTGAAAGGATCTTTTCGGCTAAAAGAGCCATACGGTGGAGGAGGAAAATTGTTTGTTTACAAAGGGCGTGCACCGTATGTATATATCGAAAAAGATGATGATTATATCATTTTGAATCAAAAAGACAGGGACGAAACGCAAAAGCTGTATGACCAATTACTGGAAAAGATAAGCGAATGATAATAGTGCACATGGAACCCTGATCTACAAATATATAACTGGAAACTTTACAGCAATTCTCTTTTTCATGCCCGATATCCGAATATTCATTAACAGTGCATTGGAAAATGTATTTAGAGGCTCCCCATTCAGGAAGCCTCTTAAATTTTCAATCATTGCTCAATCCGATCGGAAAACCTATTAATCTACTACCTTTAAAACAATTTGACCATCCTCTACTACCGCGATTTTTCGTTTCACTTCCAATCTTCCGTCATCACCGATTGATGGAATCTCGTATGCGCGTTTGTCTTTTGGCAGATTATCCAGTCCATCTTGCATATGTTTGCGAATAGCTTCCGCATCGTCAACAGTTTTTGCCGCTTTCATCGCTTCAACGAAAATATACGTAGCGATATAGTTGAGCCCTGATTCAGAGCTAGGTTCATCTTTAAACTTTGCTCGATAGTTTTCGGCAAATGCCGGCGCTCCCGGATCATTAGATTTTACGAGCGGCAGCACTCCAACAGAACCTTCTAATACGTCATAGGAACCTGTTATTTTTTCCATAAAATCCAGTTTTGCCTGATCCATGAATCCGCCTTTAAATCCTAGCTCTCTAGCTTGCTTTGCCACTTTTGCGGTAGGTTCTGAAGCTCCGCCTATAAATAGAACATCCGGTTTTTCTTTAAGAGCATTTGTGACAATGGTGAAAAAGTCGGTTTCCTTTGAAAAATCAATGGATGAATGATATACAACCTTTCCGCCCTTCTTTTCCCATTGTGGAAGCAAAGTTTTTGCCCAGTCTTTCCCATATTGTGTAGACGGCGGAAGAGCGGCTAATTTTTTGCCAAACCGTTTCATAGCATAATCTGTAAAAGGTTCCACGTAGCCGTCATAACGCGGCGGTATGCCGATCGTAAGGGAGTTCCCGGCATCAGTTACATCCGGTTCACTCGTATAGGCACCAATCAAAAACTTTTCAGTCTCATTAAATACTTGAAGCGCCATCACTCCACCGCTGTGCGGCGTAAAAATAATAGGTGTTTTAATAATACTTTAATAATTTTGTAAATAATCCCAATACACATGAAAAAACCCCATTTGGATGGAGTGATCCAAACGAGGTTTTAAGCAATTAATCGATTTATATAAACAATCCGTCTTTAAAGCCGATTTCATAAATATAAAAGATGCCGTATAATATACTAATTGCTCCGGCAAGCGAGCAAATGAACGGAACATATTCTTTCACTTTGCTTCCGAGAATAAACGGCAGGCCGAGAATGGTTGTAAAACAAAACATGCCGATGATCGTCCCGACTCCGAAAATGCAGATGTATAAAAACGCTTGAAAATAGCTTTCAACAGTTGTCATCGTTAACAGCACCATTGCCGCGCTTCCTGCCAAACCGTGAATAAAACCGATGATCAATGATTTAATATTTGTAAATTCCGTTTCATCGTTTCGCGCCAGTTTGTGCCTGCCATCGCGAAGACTTAAAATTCCTAAAATCACTAACATAATCCCGACGAATAATTCCAATGTCAATGAAACCTTCTCCGGAATAGCTGTTTTTAATCCGATCACGATCATCCCGATCAACAAAAGGGTAGCGGTGTGTCCAATTCCCCAATATACTCCTGTTAAACTGGATTTCTTTAAAGTTTTTGTCCTGCTGGCAATTGTGGACACAGCAATCACATGATCCGGTTCAGTTGCATGTTTCATCCCGAGAATCAATCCGAAAAAAAGCACGGATAAAAAATTGACTGACACATTTTTCACCTCTTCTATTTATCTCTTTAATATTTTCGTAATAGGATTGGAGGTTCTTTTAATAGATAAGCTCTCGCCAATCGGTGAACTTCCAAAAACAGCCCCTCAATGTGATCGGTATGGTTTCCTAAAATTCTAATCATAAAGGCAGATGGCAAAAATCTTGAAATGCCGATCCGTCCATCAAACGGTCCTCCCTGCAACTGGCATGAAATCTTTTCCATTAATTTATCATCCACTTCGTCAGAAATAACGAGGAACGAACCGTAATGTGTATAGCCTTCCATATTCAATAATTGATCAATTCCCCGATCCCCTTGTTGATAAAAATGATCGAACAAAATCAATCGATTTTCCTTATAAACTTTTAATTTTAGCCGAATTGCATCGAAACAGAACGGCTGCCCGGTTTCAGACCAGCCCGGCGTAATAATTTCTTTGTACAAAAAGGCTGCACCCTTTTCCATATGGACGATGGTTTCCTGCTCAAAGCGAGCCTGTTCATAAACGATCAACGGATCTGACAAACATTCCAGCACGCTGTCTTTTTGCAATGTAAACAAGAATTTCTGCTTGACAGGTTTTTTCGGTGTTTTATAAATTTTCGTTGAAGATTGGGACGTCACCGCAAGCCTTGCCTTTTCACCTAAGGAAATTTCTTGTGCGTATTCATCCCCGTCTACACATCCGCCGCCGACATGAATCACATAAACGATCGGTATCGACGATTCCGTATAGACCGGCTTTGTCATTTTCAAAGCTCCTTGAAAAAAGTGATCCGTAATTACGGTCCGCTCCCCTTTTTGCTCCGCGCGAATCTGCAAAATTCCTTCCATTTCTACAACCCTGCCAGCAGCGCATTTCGTTTAATCCAATTGATCACATTATCTAAACCAATTTCTTCCTTTAAATTAGTAAAAAAGAACGGTCGCTCCCCCCGCATCATTTTCGTATCTTGTTCCATGATTTCAAGACTTGCACCGACATAAGGAGCGAGGTCGATTTTATTGATGATAAACAAATCAGACTTAATCATCCCTTGTCCCCCTTTTCTTGGGATTTTTTCCCCTTGGGCAACATCAATGATATAAATGGAGAAATCGACTAATTCCGGGCTGAAGGTTGCCGCTAAGTTATCTCCACCGCTTTCAACAAAAATCATATCTAAATCCTCGTGTCTTTCTTTTAACTCATCAATTGCCGCAAAATTCATCGATGCATCCTCACGAATGGCCGTATGGGGACAGCCGCCTGTTTCGACGCCGATAATCCGATCCTCCGGAAGAACGCTGTTTTTTATTAAAAATAAGGCATCCTCTTTTGTATAAATATCATTAGTGACAACGGCAACACTGAATTCCTTTGACAAATAGCGAGTCAATTTTTCCACTAGCAGCGTTTTGCCGGCTCCTACCGGCCCTCCAATTCCGATTCGTATAGGTTCCATTATGACTGATTCGGGATTAGCCCCAAATCTTTCCCCCCTTATCTTTTGATCAAGCTTTGCAGTTTTTTTTGAAAAGAAGCAGATCGCTTCTTTCGCTTTCCAGCCTTTTCGCTTCAGCCAAGCAAGCAGAGAGTTTGTAAAAATAATGAAACTCTGAAAACAGTCTGTTAAGACATAAAAAGTCTTACATGCAATTGCTCATGCCTCATTTGTGCAATTTCAAGGCCAGGTGATTGCGCACCTAAATCGTCGATCGATAGTTTGCCAATTTTTAAAACAGCTCTCCTCACATCCTCCTGCAAATCTTTTAATAGCAGCTGCCCTTCTTTTTGACCGATCGGAATGCCGCGGACTCCGTTTTGTACAAGCGTTTGAATAGTGGAATACAAATACGTTACAAGCGTTGTTTTTTCATCCGCTCCTATTTTTATCCCGACAATGGCAAAAACGAGAGCCGCATGTCCGTAAAGCTCCTTCGCTTTTATTTTTTGAGCATATTGTTGCAGTGTTGGATGAGGGTAAATATTTAAACAAAGCTTCAGCATTTGCTCGCCAATTCTTCGGTTCCCTTCTTTCGTTTCTTTAGCCATTGAGCTGGCGTAAAGAATCTCATCCAGCTTCCAAAGCTCCTCTTGTTTCCCTTCTTTTTCAAATTGATATGCAAGCCGGCAAGCCAGTCCGTCCGTATAGACGAGCTGCTTGTCAATGTACGTTTTTAAAAAACTTTTAAATGTACTTGCATCTTTTATTTTCTGCTCAACAATATATGTTTCGAATCCGAACGAGTGGGAGAAGGCTCCGGAAGGAAAGTTTGAATCGCTTATCTGCAATAAAGGCAGCCAATCAATCATGGTGATGATGTCCGACATATCGAAAAGGTTGTTTTATTTTTCGTTTCTCCCGTTTGCAAGGAATGTTCAGCTCGTTTGCAAGTTGTTCTACAAGATGATCGTATTGCACGATCATTTCATTTCCTTCAAACTGAGCCGGCAAATGTCTGTTGCCGATTTGATGTGCAATTTCTCCCATCTCTTTCAGCGTAGCCGGACAAATGACAAGGACATCTTCTGGCAGGACAGAAATAATGATCATATTGTTTTCATCTTCATATAAAATGTCACCATCTGCCAGCTTCTTTTCCTCCTTTAAACGAATCCCTATTTCGTTCCCGTGGTCTGTTTTCACTCGTTGAATTCTTTTGAGCAGATCATCGCTTCTTAAATAGACGCGCTCCACATGTTTTTCCTTTACTGCTTTTGCATAAATATTTCCAAGTGTTTCTTTAATAATCATCCGTCTTCACCTCAAAACAGAAAATATCTTTGCGCCATCGGAACAACTTCAACCGGCTCACAATTGATCAATTCACCGTCCACCTTTACCTCATACGTTTGTGGATCGACATCGATAGAAGGAGTTTCACCATTAAAAACCATGTCCTTTTTCGTCAATGTACGAACTCCTTTGACGGGTTTCACGATTTTTTGCAACTTTAACTTTTCGGGAATGCCGGCTTCTATTGCTGCTTTTGACAAAAATGTGATCGATGTTTGAGAAACAGCTTTGCCAAATGATCCGAACATCGGACGGTAATAAACAGGCTGCGGAGTTGGAATGGATGCATTTGGGTCTCCCATCAAACTATAGGCAATCATTCCGCCCTTGATGATCATTTCCGGCTTCACCCCAAAAAAGGCCGGATTCCAAACAACTAAATCCGCCAATTTGCCGACTTCTACAGAGCCGACATATTCAGATATTCCGTGGGCAATCGCAGGATTGATCGTATATTTTGCCACATATCTTTTCACTCTGAAATTGTCATGATCTTGGCCGTCTCCCTTTAAGGAGCCCCGCTGCTTTTTCATTTTATCTGCGGTTTGCCATGTCCGCGTAATCACTTCGCCGACCCTTCCCATCGCTTGCGAGTCGGAACTGATCATGCTGAATACGCCAAGGTCATGAAGAATATCTTCCGCCGCAATCGTTTCTTTGCGAATGCGGGAATCGGCGAAGGCGATATCTTCAGGAATAGCCGGATCCAAATGATGGCAAACCATCAGCATATCTAAATGTTCCTCGAGCGTGTTGACTGTAAACGGTCTTGTCGGATTTGTCGAAGAAGGCAAAACGTTTGGCAGGCTGGCCATTTTCATAATGTCCGGGGCGTGTCCCCCACCTGCGCCTTCCGTATGGTATGTATGAATGACCCGGTCTTTAATCGCTGCAATGGTGTCTTCTACAAAACCGGCTTCATTTAGCGTATCTGTATGGATGGCAACTTGCACATCATACTCGTCAGCTACGGATAAACACTGATCGATCGCCGCTGGTGTTGAACCCCAGTCCTCATGCAGTTTTAAACCAACTGCACCTGCTTTGATTTGCTCCTCTAACGCTTTTTTTCCGGATGAATTTCCTTTCCCTAAAAAGCCGAAATTCATAGGAAAATGTTCAACTGACTCCAGCATTCTATAAATATTCCATTCACCCGGTGTACAAGTCGTTGCATTTGTCCCTGTTGCAGGCCCCGTTCCTCCTCCTATCATTGTTGTAATTCCAGATGTCAAAGCTGTTTCAATTTGCTGAGGGCATATAAAATGAATATGGGTATCGATTCCGCCTGCCGTAACAATCATTCCTTCTGCCGCAACGATTTCGGTTGAAGCTCCGATTACCATTGTGACGCCATCCATTAATAATGGATTTCCCGCCTTTCCGATCGCGGCAATTTTCCCATCCTTTATGCCGATATCCGCTTTATAAATACCTGTATAATCAATAATAATGGCGTTTGTGAGAACAAGATCCATCACGTCTTTCCTTTCGGCAAATGGATGCTGTCCCATTCCGTCGCGAATCACTTTCCCACCGCCGAATTTTACTTCATCTCCGTATACGGTAAAATCTTTTTCGATTTGAATGAAGAGTTCCGTATCAGCCAATCTAATGCTGTCTCCAGTTGTCGGGCCGAACATATCGGCATATTGTTTGCGCGGCATTTGAAAACTCATTTGTCCGCCTCCTTTGTCAACGGTCCGTTCGTCAAATTATTTAGACCGTACACTTCTTTTTTTCCCGAAAATTCAACGAGCTCTACGATTTTCGCATCGCCCGGCTCAAACCTTACCGCCGTTCCGGACGGAATGTTTAAATGCCTGCCGAACGCCAGCTGCCGGTCAAATTCGAGCGCCCTGTTTACTTCAAAAAAATGAAAATGCGAACCGACTTGTACTGGACGGTCCCCTCTATTGACAACATTGAGCTTGATCGCCTCTTTCCCTTTATTGCAAACAATCGGAGCTGATTTTAATCGATATTCCCCTGGAATCATTTTTTCACCTCTTTTACCGGATCGGATCATGGACGGTTACAAGCTTCGTTCCGTCTGGAAATGTTGCCTCCACCTGGATATTTTCGATCATTTCCGGAACGCCTTCCATCACATCATCTCTAGTTAAAATTTTTGTGCCATATTGCATCAACTCCGAAACCGTCCGTCCTTCCCTTGCGCCCTCCATAATCTCATATGTGATGATGGCCACTGCTTCCGCATAGTTCAGCTTCAAGCCTTTTCTCTGCCTTCTGCGCGCTAAATCTGCAGCAACAACGACCATCAATTTTTCCTGCTCTCGGGCTGTCAGCTTCATAACACCCTTCCTTTCTAACAGACAATCAAAAATAACACGATTTTCTTACATTCCATTTCCCTCAATGGGTTGAAGATAAAAGGTGTTTTTATGTTATTTTTTATTACAAATATAATTCACACTATGTGAAACACCAAGTGTTATGTTATATTTTTTAACATGGAAAATTTAAAAAAATTTTTCTAGGGGGAGGAGGAAGTTTTAAATTAAACTACTAAATATTGTTGAATGTCTTCAATATTTGTGTTTTTTACTACACCCTTTGATACAACAGTTCTTTTGTCCAAAATATAGTATTCATCAGAACAGGCAAATGCTGAATCTATGCTGTGCTCAACTAAAACGACGCCAATTCCTTTTTTGGACGCAATTTTTACAATGACCTCCTGTATTTGCTCTACTATAGATGGTTGAATCCCTTCCATCGGTTCGTCCAGCAATAATAGCTCGGGCTGCCCGGCAAGAGCCCTCGCAATGGCCAATTGCTGCTGCTGCCCGCCGCTTAAATCTCCTCCTTTTCTCTTCAACATTTCCTTTAAAACAGGAAAAAGCTCGAAAATTTCCTCTAAAACAAGCGTTTTTTCTATCTTTTTCGAAACAGCTTCAAAGCCTAAAATGAGATTTTCTTCCACAGTCAGCGAAGAGAAAATCTCCCTGCCTTGGGGAACATATCCGATTCCTTTTTTTGCCCTCCTTTCCGGAAGCTCATGTGTAATTTCCTGATCATTCCAATAAATAGTCCCGTCCATCGGCTTTAACAATCCAATAATCGTTTTGATCAATGTTGTTTTTCCCGCCCCGTTTCTTCCAAGAATGGAAACGACCTTTCCTTTTTCAACTTCAAGATGGACATTATTCAACACCATCGTTTCATCATATCCTGCTTTCAAACTAGATATTTTTAGCACACCTTTGCCTCCCTTCCTAAATAAACCTCTGCAACAAGCTCATTTTGCTGCACTTCCTCCATGGAACCTTCACACAAAATTTTCCCTTCATGCATAACTGTTACCTGTTCAGCAAAATTCCGAACAAAATCCATATCATGTTCAACAATCAGCACTGCGCATTTCTCAGCTATTTCTTGAATAAACAAGCCGGTTTTCTCCCTTTCCGCCCCAGTCATGCCGGCAATCGGTTCATCAAGAAGTAAAACTTCCGGTTTTTGCAGCAGCTGCATGCCGATTTCAAGCCATTGTTTCTGGCCGTGGGACAGCAAGCCTGCTGGGTCATAAGCTCGATCTAAAAGATCGGTTCTCTCAAGCATTGCCGTAATTTCGTCTTTTTCATCCGCGGTTAATTTCGCCTTCATAACGGAAACAAGATTTCTATTTTGTTTGATCGATAACTCCATGTTTTCAAATACGGTTAATTCAGTAAAAACGGACGGATTTTGAAATTTTCTAGCGATTCCATGCCGAACGATTTCGTGCTCTCTCCGCTTTGTCAAATCTACTCCTTGAAACATCACTTTTCCATCTGCTGCTTTTGTTTTGCCGCAGATGACATCAAGAAGAGTCGTTTTGCCCGCACCATTCGGACCAATTAAAAAACGAATTTCTCCGTGATGAACATCTAAATTGACACCTTGAAGCGCTTTAAAGCCGTCAAAATCAACAATAATATCATGACACGACAGAATCGGATTCACCTTTTTTCACACCTCGTATACTAAGTTTCAGAAAGTTTTTTTATCGAATTTCCAGTCCGATACGCTCCTTGACAATCGCATATCTTGGGTGGTTGCCTTTGTGGGAGGGGCGCGCCCCTCCCACAAAGGGTTCAGCGTACCGGGGTTGGACTTTTCGCAATGTTCCTGGATAATGGTCTTAGGATCATCGGGGATACTCTTCTCACTCCTGTAGCTTTGACTACTTGTAAAGTCTGTCTCCTCGGCCCCTGTTTGGACGTCTAACCCGCAGGCTGTTCCCGTTGGTTTTCCCCATGCTGGAAGGAGCAGCTTCCAGGGCAGCCCATGGTCCAACGTGAGTTCTCATATGCGAGGGTGACTGGTCAACAGGCGCGATCCGGGGGCATCCCGAAGAGTCCTACCCCTCGATCCTACAACAATAGGAGGTGATCTCATGAAACTCTACGTCGGGATCGACGTGAGCTCACGCGACTTAGCCACCTGCATTATGGATCATGAAGGAAATACGTGCGCACGCTTCAAAGTGGATAATCATCTTCTGGGCGCCACCTTCCTTCGGGATCAAATCCTCCTGTGGGCTAACAAGCGAAAGCCAACCGAAATTCTGATCGGGATGGAAGCCACCTCGGTCTACAGTTGGCATCCAGCTATGTTTTTCCACCAGCAGGAGGCCTTGCAGGCTTGGAACGTCAAGGTGTTTACGATCAATCCAAAGCTCATTCGCAAGTTTAAAGAAGCCTATGTCGACTTGGAGAAAACGGATGACATCGATGCTTGGATCATTGCGGATCGGCTTCGCTTCGGCCGTCTGAAGATGACGGCTGTCCTCAAGGAGCAGTTTCTCGCGCTTCAGCGACTGACACGCATGCGATATCATCTCGTCCACCAGTTAACCCGTGAGAAACAGTATTTTCTCCAGCACTTGTTTTACAAATGCAGTTCCTTTACCCAAGAGGTGGACAGTTCGATCTTCGGACATGCCATTCTCGAACTGCTGCTTGAGTCGTGGAGCCTCGATGACATCTGCCAAATGGATGTCAAGCAGTTGGCCGACTTCCTGCGCCAAAAAGGGCGCAATCGCTTTGCCGATCCGGAATGCATCGCCAAGTCGATTCAAAAGGCGGCCCGTTCGTCGTATCGGTTGTCCAAGTGTGTCGAGGATTCCATCGACTTGCTGTTAGGGCTGTCGATTCAATCAATCCGCAGCCTGCAATCGCAGCTCAAAGAGCTCGATAAAGCCATTACCCGCCATCTTGAAGGCATTCCGAACACACTGCAAACCATCCCAGGCATCGGACCGGTTTATACCGCAGGCATCCTGGCCGAAATCGGGCAAATCGAGCGGTTTCACAACCAGGCCGCCTTGGCAAAATATGCCGGCTTGACATGGTCCAAGCACCAATCGGGCCGTTTTCAAGCCGAGGACACCTCCCTCATTCGTTCCGGCAATCGCTATCTCCGTTACTACCTAGTGGAGGCTGCCAACTCGGTGCAACGGCATGATGCGACGTTTCGTGCGTACTACCGGAAGAAGTATGAGGAAGTGCCCAAACACCAACATAAACGAGCCCTCGTCCTCACCGCTAGAAAACTCGTGCGTGTGATCGATGCGCTGCTACGCAACGGTCAAATCTACACGCCAAGAAAGGGGGAAGATCGATAAGAGGATCGATCTGGTATACCAATATCAACCTTTAGACCCAGTTTATTACATGTACCAATACTGGGTTTCTTCAGTATTGCCTTTTTTCGGATCATCGGACAAGGGAATTTCCAATTTCTATGATTTTTCACCTTGACATATTACCGCAGGACTTTTTCAAAAAATTTCGCAATACGCTTTGGAAAAGCTTCGAACAACCCGGCAATTCCTTTCGGGAAAAAAACAACGATCAAAATGAATAGAATGCCTAAGCAGAAAAGCCAAACATCCGGATATGTTTCACTGAAAAAGCTTTTGGCTCCGTTTGTTAAAATCGCTCCAATTATGGCGCCGAATAACGAATGACGGCCGCCGATGGCTACCCATAAAACCATTTCAATTGAAGGGATAATATCCATCATCGAAGGAGAAATGAGACCGACCTGCAAAACAAACAACGCGCCAGCTATTCCGGCAAACGAAGCCGATAAACTGTAAATAAACACTTTAAAAACAGCCGGATCAAATCCTAAAAACCGAAGTCGGTTTTCGCCGTCCCGAATGGCAATTAATACATGGCCAAGTCTGCTTTTGGTAATCCAAACAGATAACATAAAAATGGCAAACAAAGCGAAAACGGTAATAGCATATAAAACAATTTGTACCATTGGTGAGGATAAAGAAAACCCAAAAACGGTGCTAAAATTGGTTAATCCGTTTGTACCGCCTGTCAAATCCTGTTTGGCAATTAAAAGTGTGACGACGACAACAACGACTGCCTGTGACAAAAGAGAAAAATAGACGCCTTTGATCCGGTTTTTAAACGTAAGCATGCCCAAAACCACTGCCAGCATTGCTGGTATGAAAATTGCTGCCATTATGGAAAAGAAAGGATTAAAGAAGGGCTTCCAAAACCACGGAAGCTCCTGCACTCCGTTCCATTCCATAAAATCCGGCAACGCTCCTTTTGAAGCCTCCAATTTTAAATACATCGCCATGCAATAAGCTCCAATCCCAAAATACACGCCGTGACCTAAGCTTAATATCCCGGTGTACCCCCAAATAAGACAGATTCCTACTGCAATGATCGCATAGCAAAGAAATTTTCCGAGCAACGCTAAGCGGAATTCGGTTAAATAAAACGGGGCCAGAAGTAAAATCAGGAAAAATAACAGATAAATCATTTGTTTTCTGCGCATAATCCGTCCTCCTAATCCAATGCCCTTGTGCGATAAGAGAAAATACCTAACGGTTTCCACTGCAAAAATAAAATGATCACTGCAAATACAATGACTTTTGCCATCGTGGCGCCGAAGGAATATTCAACAACAGTGCTAAGCATTCCAATGCCAAATGCGCCGATAATCGTCCCTTTCAATCCGCCAATTCCTCCTAAAATGACAACCATAAACGCATCGACAATATAGTACGTTCCAATTGTAGGGCCGATCGGTCCTAATAAAGTTAAGCTACAGCCAGCGATTCCGGCTAATCCAGCTCCGAGAGCAAAGCCTAGAGAATCTATTTTTCTTGTAAAAATTCCTAAACAAGAGGCCATATTTCTATTCATCGTGACCGCTCTTATTCTCAAACCGGTAGACGTTTTGTTTAAATAATAATAAAGCAAAGCGATACAAACGATTGACAGAGATAAAATTAACAACCTTTTATAAGGCAATGTAATGCCAAATATTTGCCAGCCTCCATCCATCCAAGCAGGTGCAACAACCGCAACATTCGGAGCGCCAAATATGGATCTGGCAATCTGCTGCAAAATCAAACTAATTCCCCAAGTGGCCAAAAGACTGTCTGTTGGTCGATTATATAGAAAACGAATGATTCCTTTTTCAAGCAGATAACCGATAAACGAAGCAACGAGAAATGAAATCGGTATAGCAATAAAGTAGTAATAATTAAACAAGCTTTCCGGCAAATATTTAGAAAAAATGAGCTGCATTACATAGGTTGCATACGCACCGACCATAATTAATTCACCGTGGGCCATGTTGATGACATTCATTAAGCCAAACGTTATAGCTAAGCCAAGGGCGATCAATAACATGATCGATCCAAGGCTCAACCCGTTAAACAGTTGACTGATGAAAATTGACAAGCTGTTCACTCCTATCAATTTAGATTATTCGTTATTTTTAGATAATTTTCCCGCCCAAGAATAGCTTTTTAAATACGGATCCGGCTTCACCGGCTCACCAGAATTCCAAATTTCTTTAAATTGGCCGGCCGGTTGAATTTCGCCGATTCTTACTGTTTTCCACAGATGCTGATTCTCCCCTTCTATTTTTACCGTGCCGCCCGGAGCTTTGTACTCGATTCCCTTCGCAGCTTCCTTGACCTTTTCAACCTCAAAAGATCCCGCTTTTTTTACTGCTTCTGCCCATAAATGAACAGCTATGTAAGCCGCCTCAATCGGATCATCCGTTACACGCTCTTCACCATAAGCTTCTTTATATTTTTCAACAAACGCTTTGTTTTCTGGTGTATCCGTTGTCTGGAAATAATTCCATACCGCTAAGTGGCCGGCTAATACTTCACCGCCGATTCCTCGAATTTCTTCTTCAGCAATGCTGACCGACATCACAGTAACATCCTTCGATGTGATTCCGGCATCCTTCAATTGTTTGAAAAAGGCGACATTGCTGTCTCCATTTAATGTATTAAAGACTACGTCAGGTTTCACTTTTTTCATTTTATTGATGACCGTGCTGTAATCAGTATGTCCTAAAGGTGTATATTCTTCGACAACTACCTCTCCGCCTTCAGCTTTTAATTGTGCTTTAATAATACTGTTTGCCGTGCGCGGAAACACATAATCCGAGCCAATTAAAAAAAACTTCTTCCCTTTATTGTTTAACAGCCAGCTGACAGCAGGCACAATTTGTTGATTGGTGGTCGCCCCCGTATAAAAAATGTTCGGAGAAGATTCCATTCCTTCATATTGAACGGGGTACCAAAGCAAGCCTTTATTTTGTTCGACTACCGGCAGCATGGCCTTTCTGCTTGCGGAAGTCCAGCCGCCAAAAATCGTCGCTACCTTATCCTGTTGCAGTAATTTCTTTGCTTTCTCAGCAAAAGTCGGCCAGTCAGATGCGCCGTCTTCAATAACCGGTTCAATTTTCTTCCCTAAAAGCCCGCCTGAGTTGTTAATTTCTTCAATCGCCATTAATTCTGCGTCCTTTAAAGAAACTTCACTGATCGCCATCGTGCCGCTTAATGAATGGAGAATACCGACTTTCACAACATCCGTTTCATTTTGTTCGCTATTCTGTCCATCGCTTGATTCCTTTTCCTCTAAAGCAGAAGACATGGCACATCCACTTGCGAAAATTACAGAGAAAATCGTTAGAAATAAAAAAATTTTTTTCATTATTGTCCCCCTTTTTAACACTTTATGTAATTTTATATAACAAAAATACCGATTCCCTTTCCTTCATACAACAAATACGGAAAAAATGTTAACATGATTTTTCAAAAAAATACCTCTAGGTGTTTCCCCTAGAGGCTCTTTTTCATCAAACAAACTCATTCACTTTTTGCTTCAAAATGGTTTACTTCTTGTTCCTTTTCAGAAAAAATTGTTTGACACTGTCCATCGTTTCGTAAGTTGGGACAATCACTTTACTTGGATGCTTTCGGGACTATTCAATCATTTAAATCTACCATGCAGCAATTATGAAAAAGCATTTTGCAGCCGGCTGCCATTTATTCAATATACCTTACATCTGTAACCGGGAAAAACGGAAGCATCTTAGCTGCATAGTAGCTTAACAAAATAGCGATTATAAAATAAAGGACAAAGCAAAGATCGTATTTGGAAAACCCGATTTCGTAGTAAAACGTTCTTTTTGTGTCATTCGAAAATCTTTTCGCCTCCATCGCTACAGCAATTCTGTGCGCTCTGCGAATGCTTTGCGATAGCAGCGGAATCGAGTATGCTTTCAATTTATGAAAAAAATTCGCTAAGCCTTTTCTTTGTTCAACACCTCTTACAATCATCGCTTGCCGTATTGTTTGAAACTCTTCGATCATAATAGGGATTAAACGAATGCCTGCCATAAAGCTGTAAGCATATTTAGGCTTCAACTTTAATTGCTGCATTAACGAATAAAATAAAAAAACCGGTCTTGTCGTTAACGAAAACATTAACCCAAGCAGAGCGAAGATAAGGGCACGAAATCCTAAATGAAGACCGCGATAAAAGCTTTCTTCTGTAATATGGATCAGCCCCCATTTCCACCATGTTGTCTCACCTTTTCCAAAAAAGATCATGGAGGTAGCAGTCGACACAAAAATAAGCACGAATGGAATCAGCAATAAAAGTATGCGCTTCATCGGATGACCGGTAAAAAAAGCAAATAAAAGAAAGGCGGAAACTGTGTAGTTGATTAAAAAATTAATGTTGTGAATAAACAGAACACTAATAAATAAAACGATCAGAAACAATAGCTTTAAGCTCGGGTTGATTTTATGCAGCCATGTTTCTTTTATGTCAAAATCCATTGTAGATCCCCCTATATCTGAACATACATCTGCTCATCCTCACAAGAATGAATTTCATCCTCTACGAGCTTCCCGCCTTCGATCCGCCAAACTCTTGTCGCCATATGCTTTGCTATTTGTTCATCATGTGTCACCATCAAAATGGTAGACCCTTGTTTGCGATAATGTTCTAAAAGCTCCAAGAGCTGAAACGTATTTGATGAGTCTTGCCCAAAAGTCGGTTCATCTAAAAGCATGATCGGCTGTTTTTTAATGATTGAAGCGGCAACACTCAATCTTCTTTTTTGTCCCATTGAAAGCTGATAAGGGTGTTGATGGCGGTGCTTCTGTAAATGAAATAATTCGAGCATTTCTTCTACTTTTGTTCGAATTTCTTCTTCTTTCATCCGTTCAATCCTCAACGAATAAGCAATTTCATCGTAAACTGAATTGGTGACAAATTGAAATTCCGGATTTTGAAAAACGAACGACAGCATGTTGGAAAGCTTTTTTATTTTCTTTGCTTCTTTTTCTAACAGCAAATAAGTGCCGGTCGTTTGTATAAACTGCATCAATGAATGTAACAAAGTGCTCTTTCCGGCGCCGTTTTTCCCCACTATCGCAATCCATTCACCTGCATGAACCTTTCCATATGGTACATCGATTTTGACTTCCTTCTTTCGATATCCTTTAAATTGCTCAAGCTCAATTACGACCTGTTCTTTTAAAGGGGTCTTTTTGTAATACCCCTGCTTATCACGAAGATAATCCTCCCATACACCGGGATACCAAATGCCGTCTTCGCGAATTTCTTTCCGATACCGAGAAAAAATTTGTTCTTTCGGACCGTCTGCGACGATTTGTCCTTTTTGATTAAATAAAAGTATGCGGTCGACAAAGTCAAGAACATGATCAATTTTATGTTCAACGATGATAACTGTTTTATCTTGAGCTGCTTGTTTCATCGTGTCCCATACCGCTTTTGTCCCTTCCGGATCCAGCATTGCAGTCGGCTCGTCCAAAAATAACACGTCTGGATGCAATGCTAAAACAGTGGCGATCGCCAGCCGTTGCTTCATGCCGCCTGATAATGATTGAATGCTGATATGAAGATCATCAAAATGAAGGCCGACCATTTCCAGGTAAACTCGCATTTTTTCATGCATTTGTTCTCTTTTCACTTGCAAATTTTCCATAACAAAAGCCATTTCTTCATCTACATACGGCATGCAAAATTGCGTGTCAGGATCTTGAAACACATATCCCCAAGATGACGGAGTCAAGATTTTTTCTGCTTTCATCGGAACTTCAATAGATTTTGGAATTAAACCGCTTAGCACCTGCAAAAACGTCGATTTCCCACAGCCGGAAGGACCAAGAAGCAAGACTTTTTCTCCCTTATAGAAAGAAGAGGATACATCCTTAAAAAGCAAGGATTCCTCTCCAGGATATTTTAATCGTAAATTTTTCACTTCGCATACTAGATCCATGTTTGCCACCTCTAGTTCAGTGCGTCATAATCTTCATGCGACGCAGGTCTTACTAAATTAGTCACTCCTGTTGCTTCCAAAGATTTCACTAGATAATAGGCAAACGCGCCGGCAATAATGATTGAGCCAATCAATCGAGCTCCAATGAATAATAGCAAGTTCCAAAATACTAAGTCATCTATATAGCCTTTATAAAGATCCATAATTAGCGAACCAGCTGCTGAAGCGGCTGCAGCCAACATGACAACACCGATATTAAACTTTTTATATCGAAAAATCGCAAAAATGATCTCTGCAAATAGTCCTTGGACGATTCCGTAAAGAAGAACCTCTATGCCGAATTCAGAGCCGGTTATAAATTCTGCAGATGCCGCTGCTGTTTCCGCTATCAGCGCTACTCCAGGCTTGCGAATAATAAGAAAGGCGACCGTCGCAGCAATAAACCACATACCGTATATGAGCTGGTCGACATGCAGCCCGATCGGCTTGACCGCATAGTAAAGCGGTCCCCATAGTTTATAAACAATTCCAAAAACGATCGAAATAACAATTGTTACTAGAATGTCTGTCAGTTTTAATCCTTTCATTATGATCAAACTCCTTTATTGACTGATTTTTGGTTCCACTTCCCATTTTTCTAAACGGTAAGCCATTTCCCAAAACGCTAATTCATATTGACTGCTGATGATAAAATGCTCTTCCATTCTTTTTAGATCGGCTTCTATCGTTTGTTGTGCGATTTCATCCAGCCTGTCAATTTGTTCTTCGACAAGCTGCTTAAACCAATCGCCCCCATAAGCCGCAATCCATTGTTGATAAATCGGTTCTTTTGGCTTCGCATCTTTTAATTTTTCGCCAATTTCGTAATATAGCCAATAGCACGGAAGTATTGCAGCAATAATATCGCCTAAGTGACCGTTGATCGCCGCGCGATATAAATGGGAAGTATAGGCGTACGCCGTTGGGGCCGGCTTAAAATTCGCCTTCTCCTCCTCTGTGATTCCCAGCTGTTTGGCAAATGTTTCATGAAGAGATAATTCCGCTTCAAATGTTCCTTGTGCATGCTGAGCCATTCGCGATGTCGTATATAAATCGTTTGCTTTTGCCGCTCCATACGATTGCACTTTTGCAAAATGGCTTAAATAATACGAATCTTGTAAAACGTAATAACGAAAACATTCAAGCGGCAAACTCCCATCAGCAATACCTTTTACAAATGGATGATCGAAGCTGGCCTGCCATATCGGATCTGCTTTTGTTCGAATTTTTTCAGTAAATTTCATGTTCATTCTCTCCTATATTAAGAATTGATTTCGATTGGCCACATTTCTTTTCGTTCAGACATTTCCCAAAACATATATTCGTATTTGCTCGTTGTAACAAAAATATCCTCCAGCCATTTCAATTCTTCTTCCCGTTTTCCTTCTGCAAGCTCATTCATTAAATCTTTCAGCCATTTTGCCAATTCACCGAATTCTGTTGATGCGTACATTTTTACCCACTCGCCGTAAAACTCATGTTCACTGGCACCAGGAATCTCATGTAAGCGTGTGCCGATTTCATAATAGCTCCATGTACATGGAAGGACTGCGGCAACCAGTTCTGCCAATGATCCTCGCTGCGACACATTTAACATGTAGCTTGTATATGCAACGGTTGTAGCAGCAGGCTGAACTTGTTCTAATTTTTCCTTCTCTATTCCTATTCTTTCAGCGTATTGACGATGCAAATCCATTTCCACTTTTAACGTCGAATGTAGAAGATCAGCAAAAACTGTCATTGTTTGAAGATTGTGAGCCTTTAAGCTTCCAAGGGCAAACAGGCGGCAGTATTCGATTAAATAAAGATAATCCTGCTCCATAAAAAAGCGAAATTTGTCGATATCCAGCGTCCCATTGCCGATTCCTTGAACAAACGGATGATGGTAACTCGCTTCCCAAATCGGTTTTGCAGTTTTATACAATCGGTCTGTAAACATTTGAATTACCCCTTTCGCAGCTTTTGTAATTGTCATCGTTTTTTCTGATACCAATCAAATAAAAACGCGATCAGCGATTTTGTAAATGTTTTTAATTGGGGGATGGACAGCTTTTCATTCACCGAATGTGCATCTTCAAGCGTGCCCGGTCCATATAAAACGACGGGAATTCCCGCTTCACTCAGCCAGCCGCCGTCTGTCACAGTAGGGGACATCGTCAGCTTTGCTTCCTCATTAAATGCCAGTTTATGTGCTTTTTGTAATGTTTTCACTCCGAGTGAATGTTCGTCATATGAAAAAGCTGGGAAAATTTCTCCTCGATCTTCAATCATCGATGTGCCGCCCCATTTAAATTTCGGAGGATATTTCCGAAGCCATGGATCAGCCATTGCAACATGATGGATATGTTCTTCAATTTCCCGGATCACCTCTACATAATGCTCTTCCGGGTAATAGTGAACGGTAATCCAAAGGGAACATTTATCGGCCACAAAAGCGGCGTGCCTTCCACCTTCAATCACTGCAGGATTAATTGTGGCAGAACCAGGCGGAAAGCCTTTGCTCGTTTTCATCACTGCCCAATGCTGTTCAAGCTCTCGCAGTCCTTCAATAATTTTCATCATTTTTTCAATCGCGCTTGCCCCAAAAAGCTTCCCGCCGGCATGAATCATTTGTCTTCTCGTGCCATCGTGAAATGTCTCGGGGCTTTCAATCGTAATCCAGCCCGTGATCACCCCGCCTTGCCCTTGTATTTCACAGTTACTTGAATCGACAACGATGGCAAAATCAGCTCGATATCCCCGGTCGCAGCACGATTTTGTTCCTGCTTCGCCTACTTCTTCTCCGACGACGGACTGAAAAATGATATCCCCTCCCGGCTCAATGCCGTTTTCTTGCAGCAGCTTTAATGCAAACAGACTGGCAGCCATTCCCCCTTTCATATCCGCTACACCGCGTCCGTATATGTAATCCCCTTTAACCGTTGCCTCAAAAGGAGGCGTTAGCCATTCTTCTCCCTCTTCGATTGAAGCGACATCAATATGCCCGTTAATAATTAAACTGTGGTAATTTTCTGGATCTTTTCCTTTTTTCGTTCCTACTACGACTGGATCTTGTTCATATAAATCCCATTGATCAATGGAAAAGCCGATGTCTTCCAAATATGAGGCGACATACTTTTGAGCCTCTTTTGCATTTCTTGCCGGAGGGCTCGGCGTTTCAAACGATACGAGTGTTTTTAGAAGATTCAGAAGTTCTTCTTCCCTTTCATCAATTTGCTGAAATAGCGTTTGTAACACGTTGTCTCCCCTTTCTTAACATTTTGTTTTGAAAAATGGTTTGCCAACCAGCCATGTAATGCAAAAAGCCCGTTCCCAATATAAGGGAACGGGCAAGTATATACAAAACCCATAGACAGGTTTCGATATTACTGCACCACTTCCCTACGCTAGTATGATCTAGATCAGGTTCAAAGGGTCAAGGCACACGCCTTTCTCAGCCTTTCGGCTCCCCTAGTGGTATGTTAATATTATGAAATTTTCATTTAATTTCATTAAATCATAAAATATAGAAAAATACAAGCTAACGGTTAATTGATCCTTTTTGCTGTCTTTAATAATTCACGATAACCAATTCGAGTAAATTGCAAATGTTGATCAATATAATTAGCCTTTTTCAAATGCTCGATGGATTGTTCAGAAAAACTGCCGCTAATTTCCTGAAACCTTTGATTAATTTCCACTAACGAATGATTTAATATAAAATCTGCATCAAGCAGCAGGACAATCCGCTCGATCTCAGGATCTCTTTTTAAAATCAAGTTGGCAATCCGGCCTTTCATGAATGCCAGCTCTTGTTGAAGCTTTGAAGCTTCATCCTCTTTTTCTCTAATTTTGGCTCGGTACTTTTGTTTTTCTTCCTCTTCGATACCGGCTTTTGTTAATAGCTCCTCCAACAATTGCGTTTTATCAAGCTCAAGTTTATTTAATTGCTGTTCTTTTCGCGCCATTTCTGTTTCATCAGGCAGCTTTTCGGTTTGAATAGGCTCTTTTCGATCTTCTTTCATCTTTATCATATAGTCTATTTTCCGATAGACAAGGAAGGCGAGAACAACTAAACATCCATTTAATAGCAGAGATATAAAACGCACGACGACGTCGTTAAACGCAAGCAAATAAAATAGGAAAAGGATAACGATGACAGCCAAAAGCACCTTTAATAGATTCATAATGGAAAAAATTTGTGATTGTTTTGCCATCCACCTATGCTCCTTTTTGTTCAAACTAGCATCATTTATTATAGCATGTTGTGATTTGGAATGTGAATCATTTCTTTAGGATTGAGAGCTGGAAAAAGGATGCCGGATGAATGGTAAATGGAGATGCTTATCTTTTGAAAGCTTCGAAGCAATAAAAACAAGTCCTTTCAAAGCCGGAAAGGTATTTCTAAAATGAAAAACCACCTGCAATGTTTTGCAGATGGTTGAATCATTCAGCGTTTTCTGTTTCCGCTAACACCCGATTAACACGTTTTTCCAGCATTTTCATTCCGCTTCCTCCTGCTTGGAAGTGGCGAAGAATGCCGTTTTTGTCAAAAACATAATATGCAGGTACATATTGATTTTCAAAAGCATCGGTTAATTTATGTTCGTTGTCAACAAAGATCGGTTGCGTAATCCCGTGTTCTTCCGCTACTTTTTTAATATCATCAATATCTAAATCCTTTTCGGAGCGAGGCATATGAACAGCTACTACGTTCAGTTTATCTTTATATTGATCGCGGAACTCATTTACTTTCGGCATTGCTTCTTTACACAAATGGCAGCTGATTGACCAAAAATGGATTAATGTTGGTTTTTCACCGATTAATTGCTCTTTCGTTACTTCGCCATTCAGCCAAGTTGTTGCTCCGACTAATTCAGGCATTGGCTCACGTAATTTCATTTGCGTTTCCTCCTTGAAGAATGAATATCAAAAAAATAATCGTTTGAAAAAAGGCCTAACGTACTGCTAGGCCCTTTGAATGAAAAGCTTCATTATACTTTAAGCGTTTCTTGACCAGGCTTCCAGTTTGCTGGGCAAAGTCCGCCAGTTTGAAGCGCTTGAAGTACACGCAATGTTTCATCAACATCGCGGCCAATGTTGTTATGGAATACTGTTTGATATTGAAGTTCGCCTTCTGGATTGATGATGAACAATCCGCGAAGAGCAACTCCTTCTTCTTCGATTAAAACGCCGTAGTCTCTTGATACTTGATGATTTGTATCTGCTGCAAGCGGATATTTAATATCGCCTAAACCGTTCTCTTCGCGAGGAGTTTTAATCCAAGCTAAGTGTGTGTGAATTGTGTCAGTTGATACACCAATCACTTCTGCATCAAGATCTTCAAATTCTTCATAACGGTCAGAAATAGCTGTGATTTCAGTTGGACAAACGAAAGTGAAGTCCATTGGATAAAAGAAAAGAACTGTCCATTTTCCTTGTTTCATGATTTCTTCCAAGCTTACTTTACCAAACTCTTTGTTTGGCAAAACGGCATCCATTTCAAAACGTGGAGCTTGTTTACCAACCAAACGCTCTGCCATTATGTAACCCTCCATTTTAAAATTTTATTTTAAAGGAAACTTTTTGATCGTTTCCTTCAAAAACAAATGAGAATGAATTGAGTATTTTCTCAATATCCTTCCTCCGATTACTATTATATATAACAACAAAATTTTAGTCAATTTTAAATAATAATTAATTTAAATAATCTGTTTTACATTTTCATTGCGGTGAAGAGAACAATAATACTATTTCCAATTTTCGCCGCTATCATTAAAAAAATGTAACAATCATTGAAAATTCCTTTTTCTATGCTAAACTTTCAACTGTACATTCAGTTTAACACGATCCCGTCAAATAACCAAATGATTGGCTTGAAAAGAAAGGGGAAATGGTTTTGAACTTTTTTGAATCTATTGATTGGGCTGATCTGGCTTTAAAATCAGGAGAAGTTTTGGCCAAGCTTATTGGAATTTACATTGCATATATTATCGTCAAATCAATCGGCAATAAAATTATTCACAAAATGTTTGAGGGGCTTGAGAATCGGAAGGAAATTTCCACCACGCGGGCTAAAACGCTGCAAACATTAGTTTTGAATTTCTTTCATTATGCCCTGTTTTTCATTTTTATTGTTACCGTTTTTCAAGTGTTTGGCTACAATGTCACAGCGCTTTTAGCCGGGGCTGGGGTTGTTGGTCTTGCGATCGGCTTTGGAGCTCAAGGGCTCGTCAGCGATGTTGTGACAGGATTTTTCCTTCTCCTAGAAAAACAACTTGATGTTGGAGATTATGTCACTACAGGCAATTATTCAGGCATTGTGGAAGCTGTCGGTTTACGAACGACGCAAATCCGAGGCTTTGACGGCACATTGCATTATGTTCCAAACAGGCAGATTGTCGGCCTTTCCAATCATTCTAGAGGAAATATGCAAGCCCTCGTTGATATCAGCATATCGTATAATGAAGACTTAAATCGGGTCATGTCCATTCTTCAAGAAGCTTGCGACCAATTTGCAAAAGAAACTGAAGAAGTTGTGGAAGGTCCGGACGTTTTAGGCGTGCAAAATTTCGGCTCGTCTGATGTGATTATCCGCATCATCGCCAAAACGAAAAACATGGAGCAGTGGGCTGTTGAAAGAAAACTCCGGAAATGGCTAAAAGAAGTGCTTGATGAAAACGGCATCGAAATTCCGTTCCCTCATCAAGTGATGATTCATAAGAACGAGCATCAAAAGGAAAGAGGATGATATCTCATCCCCTTTCCTTTTTAATTATGACTTCGTGTTTGTATAGAACGTATTGCTAATTTTTTTGCTCCTGCTTTATGCAGGAGGCTATGAATCTTCTATTTATTACCTTTCCATTCAAAATATTGACAAATAAGATCGACCGCTTTAAAGATTGCTTGTTCATTTGGTGAAAGCTTCGCATGATGAAGGCCGTAAGGAGAATCAACTCCAAGCCAAAACATAAATCCTGGAATTTTCGCCAGCATATAGCCGAAATCTTCCCCAGTCATCGCTTCTTTGCATACGTGGAGTTGAATTTCTGTTTCATTCTGGACAAACTCCATAAATTCTTTTGATAACGCTTCATCATTCCACACTTGATAATACATCGAACCCCAGTCAATTTCTGCTTTGCATTGGTAGCCGATTTCTATACCTTTGACCATGTCTTCAATCCGCTTTTTCACTTTTTCCATCGATTCGACAGAAAATGTGCGAATCGTTCCTTCCAATCTGGCGTGATCCGCAATTATATTTTGTATCGTGCCGCTTGCAATTTTTCCAATGGTAATTACAGCACTATCCAAAGGATCTATATTGCGGCTAACGATGGATTGCAGCTGGGTGACAAGGGAGCAAGCAGCGACGACCATATCATGTGTCGTGTGCGGAAAAGCGGCATGGCCTCCCTTCCCGGTTAAATCGATAAACAACTCGGACGTATTTGCAAAAAGTAGTCCAGGCTTCATTCCGATAGTTCCAACCGGAAGCTCTGGAGCAATGTGAAGCGCAGTGATCATATCCGGCATCCATTGTTGCATAATCTCGCTGTTTAGCATCGGCTCTGCACCGCCGGGCCCTTCTTCTGCCGGCTGAAAGATGAATAGCAGATCATCTTGAATCGGATGATAGGCGAAATGAGTTAAAACCCCCAAAGCGATCGTCATATGAAAGTCGTGACCGCAAGCATGCATCAAGCCTGGATGTTCTGATTGAAATGAAAGCCCCGTTTTTTCTTCAATCGGCAATCCGTCAATATCTGTCCGGTAGGCTATCATTTTTCGAGGATTTGTTCCATGGACCTTCACGAAAATACCTGTTCTCCATGTTTTCACTTCAAGCCTTTCGTTCGGCAGCGAATGAATATAATCTAATAAATATTTTTGTGTTTTATGTTCTTGAAATCCGAGTTCAGGTATTTTATGCAAATCACGGCGAATGGCAATAAGCGCATCCTTATTCATATGAGTCCCCTCCTAAAGGATAAGCGTGGACGCTGTCCACGCTTCGAATTTAGAGCTGCCGCAATTCTTGCTTAATTTCAATTTTCGCTTTCGTTTTTTCGTCAATATCTTTAATTTTTTTCGCAGGAACACCTGCAACAACTGTGTACGGTTCAACATCTTCCACTACAACAGCACCAGCTGCAACAACCGCGCCTTTTCCTACCCTTACACCTTCTAAAATGACGGCGTTTGCTCCGATCAAAACATCATCTTCGATTACGACAGGTTTTGCAGAAGGCGGCTCAATTACACCAGCTAAAACCGCTCCGGCACCAATGTGGCAGTTTTTACCAACCGTTGCACGACCGCCCAATGTTGCATTCATGTCAATCATCGTTCCTTCACCAATGACGGCGCCGATATTGATCACTGCCCCCATCATGATGACCGCATTATCTCCGATTTCCACTTGATCACGGATGATTGCACCTGGTTCAATTCTCGCTTTTACGCCTTTTAAATCAAGAAGCGGGATCGCTGAGTTCCGGCGGTCATTTTCAACAACATAGTCTTCAATTTTATCTTTGTTTTCTGCTAGTGCTTGTTCAATTTCAGACCATTCTCCAAAGATGATGCCTGTGTTTCCAGTAATAAATGTTTTGGACTGTTCTCCAAAGTTGATTCCTTCTAATTGACCTTTTACATAAACTTTTACAGGAGTCGTTTTTTTACTGTTTTGTATAAATGAAATAATTTCGTTTGCATCCATCATTTTCATCGCAATACTCCTCTCTGTTTTTCTGTACCCCCATTACTGTATCAAAGAAAAGAATCAATTGACAAGCAAATTTATCATTCATTAATAAATTGATGGACGATTTCCATAAACGCCTGCACTTGTTTAAGCTTTAACGATGATTCATGCCCGATCAACCAAGTATCCCTTTTAATCGGCTTTCCTTCATGATCAATGAGTGGCAGTCGAAAGATCGAACCATCCTTTTCATCAATGCTGACAGAAGGCAAAATCGCAAAGCCGATACCATGATACGCCATTTGCTTGCACGTCTCGATCTGATCAACGACAATTGTCCTTTTTGGCGGGTTTTTAAATTGCCTGTGCCACCATTCTTGTATTTCTTGATAGTATGTAGAATCACTTTTAAATTGAATAAAAGGCCGCTCTGTGTGTACTAAATCATCGATGCTTTGAATTTCTGTGTCAACTAAATACAAAGTATCTTCCAGCAAATGCTGTTTAAACCCTTTCCAATCAGGGTTTCCGCGTATGATTCCGATATGAATATCATCTTCATATAAACATTTTAATATTTCGCTTGACCACCCGGTTATAAGTGAAATTTCCGCCTGAGGGTATTTTTGTACATATTTTTTCAAAACTTTTGGAAGCCAGTGCTGGCCGATTATAGATGCCACTGCAAGCTTTAACGTCCCGTACACTTCTCCTTCCAAAACAGAGATTTCCTCTCTTACCTTCTCTTCCTTTTCAATCATTTCTTTTGCAAACTGGACAACTTTTTCTCCTGCCGGTGTAAGAGTCAATCCCTTTTGTGAGCGCAAAAAAATTTTAAATCCCCATGCTTTTTCGATCGACTGAAGACGCTGCGACAAAGCAGGCTGGGAAACAAAAAGTCGGTCAGCCGCTTTTCTCATATTTTTTTCTTCAGACAAAGTCACAAGGATTTGCAATTCCGAAATTTGCATCGCTAAACCCTTTCCTTAGTGGATTCAATAGTTCAAAAACATTATAAAATATTTTTGCTTTTCCGTCATAACAAGTTTAGCAAAAAACATTCATTTTAATTCTCTCTTCGGAAGAAAGAAAATAAAAAGAACGCTCAAAATTGCTAATAAAAAGACGACGAAATAAACATGGTGAAGAGCAATGCTCAAACCAGACTCAAGAACCTCTTTTATAGGACCGGAAAGATCTGATTCTGGATTCAATAGGTTGTTGGCCGAATCAATGTTTAAGTTTTTTCCAGCACTATGCTCCTCCAAATATGTTTGCAGCTTGCTGTTTAAAATCCCGCCGAGCAAAGCGGCGCCGACGGTGTTACCGAGATTTCGCATAAACATATTGGTGGCGGTGGCAATTCCGCGTTCTTTCCAATCAACCGCCGATTGAATCGATACAATGAACGAGGTCGATGTCAGCCCCATTCCGACGCCGAGTAAAAAAGAGCCGATCATAGCATGAACAGGTCCGTCATCTGCTGAAAGCATAACAAAGACAAGACTGCCGGCCAATAAAAAAATGCCTCCTAAAATTGATGTGGCACGAAAGCCGGCTTTTAAATAAATCCTCCCCGCTACTGTTGAAGCAATCGGCCATCCGATTGACATCGTTGTCAGCGTGAATCCAGCCACCATTGCCGATTTTCCCATAACACCTTGCACAAATGTCGGCAAAAAGGTGGAAATGCCCATAAGCATCATCCCGGTCGTCAAGGACGTTACATTCGCAAGCAAAATGGAGCGATTTTTCCAAAGCGAAAGCGGCATCATCGGATCATCGGCCCGATTTTCCTGAAAAATAAACAATATAAAGAAGCAGCATGCAACAGCTAATAACGCCGCAACCTCCCAGGAAGTCCAAGACCAGCGGACTCCTCCTTCGACAAGGACGATCATCAACAAGCTGATCGCAATAAGCATGAACATGGCGCCTGCATAATCAATGCTCGACTTTTTCTTATCAATGCGTTCATTCAAAAACAGACCGATTCCTGCCATTGATAAAATGCCTAAAGGAACATTCACCCAAAATACAAACTTCCAGCTTATGTACTCAACGAACAAGCCACCTAAAACGGGACCGATTATTGCAGAAATTCCCCATACACTGGACAAATATCCTTGTATTTTGGCTCTTTCTTCTACAGTATAAATATCGCCGACAATTGTTGTGGCGACTGGCATCACAGCTCCGGCTCCAATCCCTTGTATAAAACGGTATATAATTAAAGTTTCCATCGAATCGGCGAGACCGCAAAGCACAGAGCCAATTAAAAAAATAATGATGCCAAAAGCAAAAATCGGTTTTCTTCCAAACAAATCCGCCAATTTACCATATATTAAAATCGTTACGGAATTCATTAATAAATAGGAAGAAAAAATCCAGCTATATTTTGAAAAACCGCCAATTTCTGCGACAATGGCAGGCATTGCTGTGGAAACGATCGTTGCCTCAACTGCAGCCATAAACATCGCCAGCATGACGGCAGCTAAAACGAACGGACGCTTTGTTTCTTTATGGTCTAGTTTTCCCCTATCTTTGTCAATAAGCGCCTCTTTCATCACGATCACCTCATTTGAAAATCACTTTCAATCGTTTGTAAGCATGAATTCATTTTGCCATAGCATTCGCATTCGTTCAATTGCTTTCCAAAAAAACAATATCTATATTTTCATTATTTGAAGGTTGGATGGATTCGAAACTATTGAGCCAATATGAAATAAAAACGCCGGCAAGGGCGTTTTTATTTGGGAAACCTGGAATTTAATATCATTAGTTGTTTATGGAGCTTTTTTAAGATGACCCTTCTTGTAAAAATCCCCTCTAAAACACCGTCCTCATTCGTTATACATACAAACGTATGATTAATAACGAGCTTCAGCGCCTTCATCCAATCATCCGATACATTCAATCTGGAAACATCTTTGTTCATTACTTCTTCTACTTTCATATTTTGCAAACGCTCAAATTCGATTCGTTCCAATCCTAAAATTGAATCCATGATCAAATTCGTCGTAATCAGCCCGTGCAAGCGATATTGAGCATCCAAAACCGGAACAGCTGTATAGCCTGTTTTCGTCAACACTAATAATGCATGCTCTAAGTTATTTCCCATTTGGACATGAGCCACTTTATCTGCAGGTATCATCAAATCTTTAATCGAAATATTTGTAAATTCTTCAGAAAAAACTTTTGTCATTCGTTTCTTCCTCTCACTTTGACATTTCATTTTAATCATAACATATGATCTGGAAAATGTGTTCCATTTACCAAAAAGAAACTTCCTATTTTATGATATCATTATGTAAGCGTTTTATCACGCGATAAACTTACATTTCTGCGAAAAGCGATGCTCTTGCAAAGAGCATCGTTCAGATGCCTCTCATACTCAAAAACTGGTCCTCACAAGGATACAGGTTACGTATGCGAACGGATTTTGTCATAAAGCTCCACTAATTTTTTGTATGTACATAAATCAAACTCTTTTTTTCCGCATTCAATATCATTGATTTCGCTCACAACCAATTCAATCGCAAAATGGTTGCGAAACAAAATTGCGACAAGCAATTGCTTTTCTTCTAGAGACAATACCGGTTGAACAGCTCGCATCGTTATTCATCCTCCAGTGCCTTCATTTTAAAAAACATCCTAACCATAACATATAATGAGCAGCTTTAAAATTATGTCGAAATTTGCTTACATCATGAAAAATAATATTCCTTTTTTCGCAGCTTTCAATTACAAGAAGCTGGAAATCGAATCAGAAGCCCGAAGCTGGAGCATGTGCAGATTGTTTTTTGTTTAATTAACCAAGTCGATTAAATGACATCACCGTTCGAACCGCTGCATTCAGTTCCTCTGGCTCCGGCAATTGTGTTTATTTACACTGATTCTAAATGATAGATACGTTTCTTCGCCAATAAAGGTTGGAACTGATGCGAGGGCTTCTCCCCTTTGAAACCGTATGCTCTCTCTGTTATATGAAAAGATTTGATTGAAATGAAATGGGAAACATGGACCCATTGCTCAATAAATCGCATGAACTTAAGAGCATCTTTGAGACGGAAGCGAACAATGAAGCCAGCCAAACTTTCTCAAAAATAGTTGAGCTAGAGCAAAAGATCATGTAGAGCTGTATTTCCGTTCATTCTCTACGTCAGACAGCTCGAATTAGGACAAAGAGTTGAAAGATGCTAATCAATGCGTCATTAGGTGGGAAAAATGTTCAATTTCCAATCATCACAGTTGAAGCTCTTGGAGACAAAAATACTCTTTATGAAAGGCTGCACATAAAACGAAGAAGAAAAAGAAGCTGTCATTACCTTCAGTAAAATGTTCGATCAACTGCCAAACTTCTTGAATTCTGCTAAAAAATGAGCATTTAAAGAGAGTCTATGAGGCAAACTTTTTCACACTGACAAAGGCAGGAACGGCGGAGGGAGATTTCAGCCCTCCTGCCGCCCAATTTTTATTAAATAAGGCATCAATTTGTCTTACTTCCAGCCAGATGTATTACGAGTATCATGTAAGCAAATTAGATGCCGTCTAGCTAAAAAAGGATGAACAGCCAGCCGACACATAGGAGTAATGGAAGATTTCTAAATTACTATCAGCTATTTTATTCCTTTCCTCATTCTTTTCTAAACGAAATGTGCCTCGATTATGATGATTTTTTCAATAAAATATAGATAAAGTAGGGCGCCCCGATTAAAGCTGTCATAATGCCCGCTGGGATGCCGTCGGGAAGTGCGATGTTTCGCCCGATTGTATCGGCCAGTAGTAGAAGCCACCCTCCCAACAAAATCGCAATCGGAAGATAAAGTTGATTGCGGGGACCAATCAGTGACCGTGCTAAATGGGGTGCCAAAAGACCGATAAACGCTACACCTCCCGTTACAGAAACCGCAGCTGCGGCAAGCCCGACAGCAGCCAATAGAAGCGTAATTCGCTCCCTCTCAATCTTCAAGCCAACCCCGACAGCAGAAGGATCGTTTAAACTTAATAAATTTAATTGTTGAGCTCTGAAAGCAATAAACGAAATCAAAATGACAATCCAAGGTAAAATTGCCAAAATAAACGGCCAATCTGCCCCCCAAACGTTCCCTGCCAGCCATTTGGCGATAAAATCAACTTTTTGCCGTTCTGCAGAAGAAATAATGACGATCATGGTTCCTGATAAAGCCATGGCGAAGCCGACACCGATAAGGACTAATCGA
Organism: Aeribacillus sp. FSL W8-0870; assembly: GCF_037963755.1. Taxonomy (NCBI): domain Bacteria; kingdom Bacillati; phylum Bacillota; class Bacilli; order Caryophanales; family Bacillaceae; genus Aeribacillus; species Aeribacillus sp. FSL W8-0870. Next base: position 1,580,300 of record NZ_CP150165.1, on the reverse strand, counting down.
ACGGGGTTTAAACCGGCATTTCGATCATAAGAAAAAACGTAAATAGCCCCTGCCGTTAAAAGAGCGCCGATAAAAGCTGCGACTGGCAGTAAATACACAAATGAGCCGACATCAATTGGAAAAAATAAAAAGAACACTGCAATAGCTACTCCTGCTCCGGCATTAATCCCAATGATCCCCGGCTCAGCCAAATCGTTTCTAGTAATATCTTGAAAGATCGCCCCGGAAACCGCCAAAGCCATTCCTGCCAATAAGGTCACAATGATCCGCGGCAAGCGGACGGAAAATAAAACGAACTCCTCTTTAAACGTCCCGTGGCCGAGAATAGTTGGAAGCAGACGATTCATCGAGACGGAGGAGGTGCCTAATCCCATTCCGATGATGGCCGTTGCAGCAATTAAAAGAATCAGAACAAGTATGATCAGCCGCTGCTTTTTTACAATTGCCGGATGTATGATCATGTGATAGCTTTCCCCCTTTTTTGCACAATGAACAGGAAGAAAGGCAAACCTAAAAAGGAAACAATGGCCGCCACTGGTGTTTCGTAAGGAGCATTAATCGTTCTGGCAAGCGTATCAGCGATTAATAAAAAGCAGGCGCCGAATATCGCAGACATTGGGAGAATATAACGATAATCGGCCCCTACGACCGAACGGACGATATGCGGAACCATTAAACCGATAAATGCCATATTCCCAACAAGGGCTACAGATGCACCAGTAAGCAATATAATGATGATAAACAGCACCATTTTTATTTGTGCCGTTTTTTGTCCTAACCCGACTGCCACTTCTTCATTTAAACTTACAATGGTCAGCTGCCTTGAGAAAAAAAGAGAAATGGTGATCCCAACGAGAGCAATCGGTATGAGGATCTTGAGCTGTTTCCATGTTGCACCGATAAGTCCTCCAGCTGTCCACATCGAAACATTTTTGTAAATATTAAAATATAAGCTGATTCCTTCCGCGACGGCAAAAAGAAAAGCAGACACAGCAGCCCCCGCTAAAACGATTTGAAAAGGAGAAATCCTTCCTTTTTTTACCGCACCGATTCCAAAAACTAAAAAGGCGCCAGCTGCTGCTCCAATAAAGCACGCAATGGTCATACTAAAGTAATTTGCGTTTGGAAAAAGGGCAATTGTCAAAGCGAGTGCAGCATTTGCTCCGGCTGTCAGCCCTAATAATCCTGGATCTGCTAATGGATTGCGAGTCAATCCTTGCATGATTGCTCCGGCTACTGATAAAGAAGCGCCGACAAAAATAGCACCGACTTCGCGCGGAAGACGAATTTCCCGAATCATATCAATCGTCTTACCAGCCGCATCTGTCGTTAGCGCCAGCCAAACATCTTTTACACTAGTGTCTGCCGCTCCAAACACCATCGCTAGAAAAAACGAACCAATCAGCAAAATGACTGCGAATATGAATTTAAAGAAAAATGAAGCGGAATCGTTTTTTAGCATACATCTCATCTCTTCTATTTTTCTATTTTATAGATGGAAAGAAGAGAAATTCATGCCTGCTGAATTTCTCTTCTTCTAATTACTTATTTTTTTCCAAGAAATTTTTCTCGAAAGAATTCAAGCTGATATTCCAATGTCAGTCGATCATTGAAATAAAATTCATTAGCATTTACTTCAAACACGCGATTGTTTTTGACAGCCGGTATGTTTTTATAAGTATCTGTTTCTTGGAAAGAGTTATCAGCATCCGAATACTTACTGACGATCAAATAATCCCCTGCAAAATCCGGAAGCACTTCAGTCGATAAAGCATAATAACCTTGTTTTAAAGCTTTCTCTTCCACTTTTTTAGGCATTTTTAGCTTCATGGCTTGGTATAAAATTTCTGTTCCTCTTCCCCAGTTGTTCCCAAACACATATAATTGCTTATCAAAACTTTCAATGACTGAAACAGTTGCATCTTCCCCAATTTTCGCGCGAATTTCTTCTCCTGTTTCTTCAGCTCTTTTTTTGAAATCCTCGACCCACTCTCTTGCTTCTTTTTCCTTATTTAAAAGCTTGCCGATTTCTATATGCTGTGTTAAATAATCGACTTTTCCATAAGTAAACGTAACAGTAGGCGCTATCTTTTTCAGTTTATCTACATTTTTAATCGTCGATAATCCGATGATTAAATCCGGATTTAGTTCAATGATTTTTTCTAAATCTTCATCAGATACTTCTGCAACATCTTTCAATTTGTCTTTCCAGCGCGGATTCATTTTTGACCAAGAATCAACACCAACGAGATTTACTCCTAAAGACATCACATCTCCGGCAAATGACGAGAGAACAACGACTCTTTTAGGATTAGCCGGGACTTCAACAGGACCGTTTTCCGATTGATATGTAATCGTTTCAGGTTTTTCTTCTTTCTTTTCAGCGCTGTCTTCCTTTTTATTACCACAAGCGCTAACTATGAGAACCAACAAGAACAGAATTGGAATAAGACGTTTTTTCATGTTTTTCTTCTCCTTTTATTAGATTGTACGTGATGCATATTGGTTTATCTGTTCGGGGATCCCGTCCTATTACAGCATCAATTTGAAATACTTCTTTCAGCACGTTGCAGTCGATTACTTCGTCACTCGTCCCGGCTTTGATAATTTGTCCGTCTTTCAACGCTATAATATAATCGGCAAAACGAGCTGCTTGATTGATATCATGAAGCACCATGACGATTGTCCGCCCCTGCTCTTTGTTTAACTGCTGTAGAAGCTCTAGTACTTCAAGCTGATGCGCCATATCTAAATAAGTGGTCGGTTCATCCAAAAAGATGATGTCCGTTTCTTGAGCAAGCGCCATCGCTATCCAGACACGCTGTCTTTGACCGCCTGACAGCGCATTGACTGGCTGGTGTTTAAAATCGGCCGTTTTCGTAACTTCTAAAGCCCAGTTTATGACCTCAAGATCTTTTTTTGTTAATCTGCCGAAGCCTTTTTGATATGGGTAGCGGCCGTAAGATACAAGCTCTCCAACGGTAAGGCCGGCTGGACTTTCTGGTGATTGAGGAAGTATGGCCATTTTTTTCGCCAGTTCTTTCGTATCCTGCTTTAAAATACTCTCGCCATCAAGAATAATTCGACCGGATTGGTGCGGAATAATCCGAGTTATCGCTTTCAACAAAGTGGATTTTCCACAGCCGTTGGAACCGATTATCGTTGTAATTTTTTTATCTGGAATTTCAATTTTCATATCTTTCACAATCAGTCGATTGCCATAGGAAATTTGTAAACGATCTGTGTATAGGCGGATCATGGAAAACCTCCAATTTATTCCATATTGATAATGATTATCATTTTCTTACACAAATATAATATAATACCACCCTTTCTCCTTGTCAATTATCATTTTTTTAAGAGAAAGAAGAAACCCGGCCTCCAAAGCCGGGTTTCTCGTCCGAATGTGTAACAAAGGGGGAGCGGGGGTTTAGCCGCGATGTTTCACTTCAAGACGTCTGTGAACTACTTCGTCTTACATTTATAATGATAATGATTATCAATATCGATGTCAACACTTTTTATAAAAAAATTTTTCAAAACAAAATTTCCGTAAATTGCAATATTAAATGCAACACTTAATAAAAAGCCAGAAAACCTATGATTAAATAAAATGGGGAACTTCGGGCAACATCACTTGGAGTGGCGGGCATGATAGCCTTGTTAGGCGATGCCGATGTTGTGACATCTGGCTTCTCGGCTAAGGAATCATGCCCGCAGAGGCTCCATGTCAAGTTGCTAACCACTTTCCTATCGGATCCCCCTGTTTAAATATCAAGAGGCCAACAGAGCCAACTCCTCCTCCAAGCATTCTTGAGGTGTTTTATATCCTAGAATCCGCCGTGGAAGTTGATTACACCATGTTTCTGCATAGGAAATGGTTTGATCGGAAACAGCGGAAATGGCTTTCCCATTTGGAATGAAACGGCGTATTAGTGCATTGTGGCGCTCATTCGTACCCCTTTCACAGGAGGTATGGGGTGGGTGAAATAGATTTTTAGTCTCATCTTTTTCAACGATTTTACTAAGGTCGGCGAATTCAGAGCCATTGTCAGCCGTAATGGTTTTGAATATCTTTGTGAACTGCTCACCATACTTCTTCTTCAAATCGTAAACGGCCCCACGGATGGATGGAGCATCTTTGGCATTGATTCTTATGATGATCTCAGGCGTGTTTTGCGCTCCGTAAGAGTCAATAGGGCTTGATCATTTGATTTTTTGCCAATGACCGTATCGATCTCCCAGTGACCGAATTCCTGGCGATCAGCCACTTCAGCCGGGGACGTTCTTCAATACTCTTGCCTAGAACCTTTTGGTTTTGACGGGAACGCTGCTTCTTGGTGTTTAGCCGGACTTTCATGGGCAAGTCAATATTTTTAACGCCCAGAAGGTTCATATCAATATAGTTGTCAAGGGTTTTGGTGCAAACGCTGTTTCCTTCAAATAGTCCATGGTGTTTGGCATAACCAGAGACGCCATCGGGTGACCATCCTTCTTGAAGGATCTTTGCCTCGACAAACTGGATGAATTCCATAGTGTTATCTAATTTATACTTGGCACCACAGGATTTCCTATTTTTCTCGTAGATTACTGGCCTGTATCTGGAAAATAAGCTTCAAACTTTTTACCATCTGTTTTCATTTGGGTAACCGTGCCTCGCTTCAATTCCCGGGAGATCGTGCTTTTATGGCAGCCTACTGCATCAACAATGGCTTGCATGGACTTTCCCTCTGCACGCAGCGCAGCGATCTTTCCGCGGTCAAAGGATGTCAGATGTTTAAAACGTGATAGAATGGAAACTTTTGTTCTCCTTTGCATTATTTCATTTTTAGTGTACTTTGAATATTTTTTATACTTATCCTTAATTTTTTGGGAAATTGCATAAATCGTAGTAATATGCTGTTTGCACAAGATGATGTATAAAAGTTTGTGTAAAATATTTTGCTAGACCTAAAGAAAAAAGGTAGGGTATTCTCTGATTTGACCAACAACACATTCCAGAGAAAGGAGAACCCTACCTATGTCTAAAAGTATACCGAATGTAGACTGGCTCAATCAACTCGAAAGTGCGATTCGCCAAATTGTTTAGTCATTCAACAATGGCCTCTGGTCCTTCTGATATAACATTATAAGGCAGACTTTCAATAGCAGAAAGAACTTTTAAAGCGTCTTCAAGACCTTCCTCAACATCTGAATCGTTAATAAACTCTTGATCTAATTCAGAAGTTAATCCCAATTCACTCTTCGTGTCATTAGCTTTGGCTTCTGCAAAGCTTGATCGGCTCATAGATGTAAATAATGTTAAACATAGAAGTGAAACTACTAACTTGGTATAAAACTTCATTTGAATAACCCCCCTTTTTTATCTAATCAAAATAACATAATTAACCTAATTTGTAAATATTTATATTTTGTGTTATAATAGATAATGAGAGGGTTATTATGACTAAATATTCAATTATTGTTGCCCTATTTTATTAATAGCAATTAGTGGTATTTTCAATACGTTTGGAGACAATGAAATTATAAACAATGTCGTTACTTTTACTAGTTTATTCTTATGTGTAATTTTACTTCTGGTAACTAGAATATCTCGTAAGAATTTAATGAATATCTCAAGAAATTAAAAGGAAAGCAAGAGGGACTCAATTATTGAAGGTGTTGCAAAACGCATAATCCATGCATAAATGACGCAAAAAATCCACCATCTTGGAAATCATATACAGTGACTAGAAAACACATTTCCAAGGGGTGGACACTATCATGATTTCCAATATTGTCATCAAACATGCACTGTCTAGAGAAATCGATCCTCTTTTACAGGCTTTATTTCAGTACATTGACCAACTTTCTTTACCAGAAGCACCTTATGTTGTTTAGTGCAAAATAAAAATACAGAGTTCTGCAACGAAAAGTGCAGAGCTTAATGGCATAAAAAAGGCTTGCCAGCTCCTAAAATACCTTCTACTGTTTAAGGTTGTGGACGTTTTGCGACCCGAATTAATTTATCTAGCGCAAATACAGATGAAGTCATTAAATGAGAGGGGTTTTCTATGACATATTATTATTACCTTGCCTCAGATATTAAACTACCATCAGGTATATACTCTAAAAGTGGTTTTATTAATTTAAATGAGAGTAAAATAGCTCTTGATCAAACTCTTGACTTAACAGAAAGTGATGAAAAAGTAGATGGATTCGATTATCCCGTGCAAATTGAAATTGTTTATGGTTTGTGTGATCCTGAAACTTTAGAAGCATATGATGATTTTGGATTGCCACTGCTTCATAAATATATTATCGACGTATGCAGTTACTATAAGACATGTACCATTCAAATTGCTCACATTTTAAATACACACCGACACCCTTTAAAAATTGTAGAACGGAGAAAACTCTTATTGAATCAATTATCGAATCCTAAACAACTCGCTCTACATCATGGTGAATTGCTGACGATCAAGAAGATTCCGGAGTTCTAAGTTGATTAGACCGATGAATTTACGAACAGTTGCATTTTGTTATTATGGGTAAAATGAATTTTAGTTTACTTATTCCTAGTGTGTAGATCTTCCATCAAAAAACTTGGATGTCTTATCCGTTGCTAACGACAAGGGATCGATCTCCCAAGTATTCTTTGTATAATCAAAACCCTGAGAGGGGACCTAATATGTGTCTAGTTGGGATACAAATTTGAAAGAGAAATGTTCTTATTATAAAAACTGCTCCTGAGCTTTGGCCGTTACCAAGCTTAGGAGCAGTACAATCTAAATTTTATTCAGTTCTTGAAGTAATTCTAAATACTTTTGAAATTCTGGACTGTTTGGGGCTGAACTTTCTACACCTAAAAGGATAACAAGTTCCTTAATCAAAAATCAAACGCTGACATTCTCTTTGAAGCGTACATCCACTCATGGACTTTTTAAAATTTTTTCTTGTAAATTATGATGTTGATTCTTTCTCCTTCTTCAATATCATTCCACATCTTAATGATTTGATGGTCACTTTCCGGATATAATTCTATATGATCATCTGACTTTTCTTTATTGTATTTAATTTAAGCTAGATGTTCATTTTTTTCCGCACTAGTGTAGATAGAGTTTAGTATTTTCTCATCTTCAATTACAAATACCTTCTAAATCTTCTTCCTATCTTAGATATTCGGGTCTAGTTTGAAGAACTCAGGAAGTGGAATTTCCTTTTCTTTATAAGCAGATAGAAAAGTTTCTTTTATTTCTTCTAAAGAATACTTTGTTGGTAACCCACTCTGTACAAAGTCTGGTATTGGCTATTCTGAGTCAAATATTAATCCCTCCTTGATTAACTTATTGAGGATTCCCATAGAATGCATGCACACTTGGAGATCTACCATAAGGGTGATAATGATAAAACTTTCCTTTTCGGTTACTATCTATTTCAGGCCCCACAGGTTTTAAACCATTTCTCACACCTCTGGCAACTTTTTTAGCAGCCGATTTAGATGTAGACCAAGTATCATGACCTTTGCCTTTTTTAGACCAATTAACGGCAGAAGCATATCCTACCCCATTACCTATATATAACTTACCGTTATAGATAGTGGCTTTAAAGTGCTCGAATTTTCTAGACTTCTTTGCCTTAGTAAATAAAATAAATGTTGTCCCTAATATTGTTATAGCAGCACCAATAGAAATCAAGTGGGATAATAGCCAACTGCCAATACCGATACCTATTGGAATGGCCGGTGCAAATGAAGCACTGACTTCTCCAAAATTATCAAGGGTATAAGTCTCTCCTGTTGTTAAATCTGTAAATTCAACTTTCAGCAGATTATTATCTTCGACTAAAATTTCTGCGGAGTATGTAGTATCTTCAATGATTGTATTTCCCTCAACGGTTTTTTCGTGAAGTAAAATGTTATCAGTACCTTGTTGAACTTCCAATTTAACCTCTGTTGATACTTCTTCCGTCACTTCAACGATTGTTTCAAAGGTAGTTGTATCTTCTTCATGAATAACTTTTATCTTTGCGTTCTCAAATAATTCTCCGTTAACTTCAATGTCTTCAGGTATATTTTTCACAATATTTTCTAAATTATCAGTAACTTGTCTAGGCTCTTCTGCAGACACAGGTGATATAGCAAAAGATAATACCAAGTTTAATATCATAAATAATATTAAAAGTTTGGAGAAATATCTAGTCTTTATCATTAATCCTAACCCCTTTACTTATTTTTTAAATTTCACAATTCCATTTCCATAAAATTTACTAACGTTTTCAGTTTGCGAAGGCAATACAGACATAGATTTCAAATCTGAATATACTTGAGTGAACTTTGTTTTATTATCAGGATAAGAATTTTGGGAAAGTAGATTAGCTACAACCCCTGTAACAAATGCTGTTGAAAATGAAGTTCCGCTATATAACACGTATTCTCCATTATTATCTATTGATTTAATATCCTCACCAGGTGCAACAAAGTCAACTTTTCCAGAAACCCCAAATACAGATTTTTTTAAGTCCTCACCAATGGAACCAACAGAAATGACGGAATCATATTTTGCAGGGTAGTCAGCACTCAGACCGTATTTATTTCCGCTAGATGCAATAATAATAATTCCCTTTTTATTTGCTTCATTTACAGCCTTTTCTAATTTCGGATTAGACTCAGACGTTCCCACACTAATGTTAATAATATCAACATCTTGTTCTATAGCCCATTCCAATCCTTCAACAAGATTATCAACATTCCCATTTCCGTTTTTATCCAGAATTCTCACATCATATATTAAAGCTGTAGGAAAAATGCCACAAATACCTTTCTCTTTATTTTCACCTGCAATAATGGCTGCTACTGCTGTTCCGTGATTCAAAAAATCTTCATGATTTTCACTTTCAACCGTGTTGAAAGAATCTATAATTTTTCCTTGTAATTCTATGTGAGTTTGATTAATGCCGCTATCGAGGATAGCTATTGATACTTTTTTTTGATCCTTTTCTGCTGGAGAATGGCCATTCATGATTAATTCATATCCCCAATTACAACTTTTTTCATTATGTTGAGAGGGATTACCAGTAGAATTGGGTAAACTCAAAACTTCAGTGGAATTATTATGTACTTCTTCTTTGGAGCTATTTGAATTTAAAACACAACCGGTCAAGAGAAAGGCTAATAAAAAAATTAAAAAACATTTTTTTTTAGCCATATATACCCTCCTTTCAAGTTGTTTAGTATTCTACTTATCTTTCAACAATTCATTCTTTATAAAGCTGACGATATAAAAAATAATATAACCAGCGAATAATATGAAAGATATATTAATAAAACTTGGTAATTCTTCATGTCTAAATAAAACTATTAATCCCATTCCAAAAAAAGGGACGATCATATATCCATGGTAATTTTTCCACCACAAAGAAAATTTTTCTATAACAATCAAACCTTCCATTTTAAATTTTAATTTTCTTTAAATTCTCACGTTTTCTCTAAATTTTCCTAACATCTGATATTCTTTCAGATTCAGTGAAATGGTCGTGGAATCCACAATTTTCAAGCCATTCACCTGACTGGAGGAGTTCGTGGACATCTGACGGATTTGATTCACTAAATCCAGAAAGATTTCTGCAGTCATTCGGGTTTTATTTGGCGATGTTTTCGGGAAAGTTGTGAAGCATTAATAGAAGTCAATCCTAATTCTCGCTGAAAATCATCCAGTAACGCATCATCGGTGATGGCGCACAGTCCTTCTCGTTGTTAAAGTTGAGCATGTAAAAACAAAAGTAAATGCGATTTTATGGTTATTTTTTTCGTCTCTTCAATTATTTGTGTAAATTTGACAGAATTGAGAGGAGTGACCCATTTACCAAATGAAGAAAATATTGTATCCATGTCCATAGGCTTCATCCTTTATATTGGATTTGGACAGGGGCCACCTGTACCATCCATTATAAAGGATTTTTTATGATTTTTTTCAATTCGGAATTTTCGAATTAAATTTATGTAACGCTAGTGATTTATTTTATTTTTGAGATTGATCTTTCACAAATAAAGATATTTATATTAAATTACAATATTGTCATTTATTTATATATTATGTTTAAATTTACATATTTTCCAATTCTATTTTAATAACGAGTAGAAAAAAATGTCAATATAAACATATCAAAGAAAGAGAACGAAACAGGAGAGAACCCCCTTCATGAGCAAAAGGTTCTTATGGATCGTGTACTTTCCGAGTATGGAGTCCCTTACGATCCAAAAATGGAAATTGGTAGTGATGATAAAATTTCTACCCGTCCAGTATTCCAATTGATGTTAGTCCAGATTATAGACACAACGAATAGAGAAATGTACAGTAAATCTATCAATCATAGGGAGTGTCTATAATGGCTAGACGTTTTGATAAAGAATTCAAAATACATGCAGTAATGTGCAAATCGGGACAGAGAATCAGTTTATCTTGTTTTATCCCATTCATCATCAACTACCAACCGATACGCGTTGCTTTATCTCACATTTGGAGAAGCTAGCGTCCACTTCATTACCGATGCCCCAAACAGTTATTGCGGATGCAGGATATGGTAGTGAAGAAAACTATGTATATGCAGTTGGTGATGAGAAAGAGCCCCGGTTTGAATTTCTGATTCCTTATGAAAGAACAAACACGTACATACAAAAAAGACATTAAAAATGCCAAAAACGAGGCCTATTGTGAAGAGGATGATTGTTTTATCTACCCAAATGGAAGAAAAGTGACATTTAAAAAATATCAAAACAAAAGAATCCGTCTGGTTATGAACAAAGCTTCAAAAAATACGAATGTGAAGATTGTACCGATTGCCCATTAAAAGCAAAGTGCACAAAAGTAAAAGGCAACCGACAAGCTCAATGGAATATGATTTTCGAAGAAATGAAAGCAAAGGCCAAAGCAGTCCTTGAATGTGAAGAGAAAGCGATCTACGCTCGGAGCAAAGTCGTAGCAGAAAGTGCGTTCGGTCACATCAAGGGCAATTGATCTTTCCACAGATATTTTTTGGGGGGCTCGACAAAGTACATGTCGAGTTTGGGATTGCGCTTTAGCCCACAACATACTGAAAATCCGACAGCTACTTTCAGATAAAATCGAAAAAATATAAAAGCAAGTGGAGAGAAACGCATTGTTTTTCTCCACTTGCTTCATTTTAGGGACTTATCGAACAGCCCCCTACCAAGTAGTTGAAAAGCTAATATAAAAAATATAAAAAAGCGCGAATGCAATCAGCACGATATAAGCAATAAAAATCGGATTTCGAATATACGGGCGCTTTTCAACTTTTTCGCTTACTTCTGTATCATACTCGCTTTGCCTTTTTTCCATCTGGCTGCCCACTTGTAACGTATAAAACAGGCCGACAAGCAAAACTAACAAAAAAACACCGCCGATGATCAAATTAGTAAATTGCATAAAAACCCCCCTTTTTCTCTATTATTTGAGAAAAAAGGGGGGTTTATTCAAAGGAGACCGTCTTGTTCATATAAATAAGAATATGGAATATCGATAAACAAATAATGATCGTCATCAAGCGGATAGGAAAACGTGCGGATCGTCTCCCCTGTTTCGATATCACTATACAAATCACTTAAAAACCCTTTTTTGTTGACGCGCATGCGAATAATATTTTCTAAAAAGTACGGGCGCCAGCTCCAATTTTTCATATAATATTCTTTTTGAAAAATCCATCGGTCTTCTTTTCGGAAAATATTTCCTGACTTTTGAAACCCGTTTTCATCACAAATATAAATACGAAAGCTCATGTCGCCAAGCTCTTCTGCTAAATGGGTAATTAATTCGTCAAATTGGCTGACAGCTTTTTTATATTTGTTCACTAGTTGTGACACCCGCTGATGAAACTGGTCAGAATATGAATAAAGTGTTTCAAGCTTTTTCTTTTCAAATTGAATGAAATGGTTGAATTCCTGCTGCAGTCTTTCTTTTAGAACACATCGATCAATAAATTCTCTTTCCGGATAATGAAGATAATATCCTTGATAATATCTTCCGCCATTTTTCCACGCATATTGCAATTGAAAGTTTGCCTCGATGTCTTCATATAAAAGCGTCGCACCGATTTTGCGCGCAAGTAGTGAAATCGAAAATAAAACATCGAAATACGATTGGCTGGGTGAAGCTAATTTTAATGGCTGCAAATCGATTTTCAAAATATCAGGAGATAATAACCCAATGCGGTCCAAATTGCTCGATTCTTTCCCAATATTGTCAATCGCAATTTTGATTCCGTAAGTCCGGTAATAAGTGAGCAAATGATGGAGCTGTTCGATATCTCCTAAATAATTGTGTTCCGTAATTTCCAGAACAATCCGGTTTAAATCAAGCCCTTTCTCTTTTTCTTCCAGCAGCAAATTTAAAAAGCTTTCGCCGTGATCGATCATAAGCAGATTTGGATCCCTGTTTATAAAAATGAGAAGATCATCATCCAGTTCTTTCATTTCCTCCAATGCTTTTTTGACGACTGTATCATCTACTTCCATTCGGTATTCTTCAGGGATCGAATCATCATGGAAAAAAAAGCCTAAGCTTTTGTATTCCCCTTCCATATGAATTCTGCCTAAAATTTCGTAGCCAATCACCTTTTGTTCATCTGCGCTAAAAATCGCCTGATAATAAGGCACAATTTTTTCGGTATTGGTTATGACATCTAGTGGGTCCATGGGCATCTCCCCGCTTCTTGTACTCTCATATGATACATGATTATAGCATTATTTGGAACATTAGAAAATGTTGAAGAACCGTTTTTGCGCATTTGCTACATTCCCATTTTTACATAATTGGAATGAGGCCCATCCTGGATGCAACGGTTGGCCTCTCAATTGATTTTATGTTTTGCGCCCGCTTCCACAATCAACAAAGTAGTTTGTTTTTTCAATGACCATACAAGCAGAAAACCGAGCAATAAAAGAACAGAGAGCAGAAACATTCCGTTTGCAAATGAAAAATAGCCGAAAATCATCGGACCGAAGGAAAACAAAGAAATTTGAGTGTTCTGGCTAAAATACCGATAGAGATATACAGGAATGAACGAAAAACAATTAACGGCATTAATCTCAACAATTTACAATCTGTTTGAACGAGTTTCATCAAGGCTTCAGCACTGCTGCTCCGATCTACGACTTTGCAAATGAAGTGATTGCTTCCATAAGTATGACGGGTCCAGATAAAAATATTCATCAAAATGACTTTTTTCTACACGGAGAAAATCGTCTAAGCAGAAAATATATTCAAAAGGATGGAGTTTTTCTCTTGCTGATTCGAATAGGGGATTTTGAGGTGTCCTCTAAAATTATTTGAATTAGTTATTCAACATAAACGAATTTACTTTTTCTTTTTATCAATTTCAAAACTAGACTGTTGATTTTTATTGGTTTTAAATGAATCAGTATCATCATTTCATTAATAATCATTGACTCATTATTATTTTTTTCCATATCTTTTCATTCAATAGGTTTTATGAAGATATTTGTCATTACTAATACCTTCTCTTTGCAAATTTTTTATTTTATTTTTTGCTCTATCTTTCAAATGCCTGTTATTAATTTTGCTTTATTAATAAATCTTTTTGCATCATTTCCTCTTACAATAGGTTCTTCCCTTAAAGTGACACCATTTTAATCCTCCTTCCTTAATAGCAATTTTACTAGAAATTTAAATCATTACATAGCTGCCCTTTATGTTTTATGAAAATTACACCATTCATTTCTCAATTCCTAAAGACTTTCTCGCTCCAGCAGAAGAGTTAAACCTTTTTCATCATATTTTCCAAATGATTGTTTTAATGTTGTCCATAGATGATAACAAAATAGTTAATCAGAAAAAACGTGCATGTGAAGATTTGTCAAAAAACATTAAACAAGATGTTGAAAGTTTTATGTTATAATTTTTTCGATTGCTATAAAAACTGAAATGGTTGGTAAGAATGAATAAGTTGACAAGAAGACAATTTTTAAAGCATTTTTTCTGGACGGCTGCGTGCAGTTTATTCGCGAGCAGCGGTTTATACATCTACTCAAGATATATTGAACCGAGAAGACTAGAAATAAAAAAAATAAATGTTTCTCATCCAAAAATACCAAAAGGTTTTGATGGTTTGAAAATTGTTCAATTCAGCGACACACATCTAAATAACGACTTTACAATTGCAAATCTGGAACGGATCGTCAATCAAATCAATCGTCTAAACCCGGATATAATTGTTTTTACTGGTGATTTAATCGATGAGCCGAACAGTTATCCCGCTGTGCATCAGATTGCCCCGATTTTAAAACGCCTCCGTGCCGACTTCGGAAAATTTGCAATTTATGGAAATCATGATCACGGCGGATACGGCACTGATGTTTATCGCAATATATTACAAAATGCAGAGTTTCATTTACTGCAAAATGAAAAAAAAGAGATACAGCTGATTGACGGAAGCAAATTGATTGTCGCCGGCCTTGATGATGTCATGCTTGGAAGACCTGATTTTCATCAAACAATGGGCAATATTGACAAAAACTATTTTACTATTCTTTTAGTCCATGAACCTGATACAGTGCTTCAAGCAAAAAATTACAATGTTGATCTCCAATTATCTGGACACAGCCATGGAGGACAAGTAAAAATCCCTTTTATAGGTCCGCTTTACACGCCTCCTTATGCAAAATCCTTTTCGGAGGGCTTTTATACTGTTGATCATACGAAGCTTTATGTCAATCGCGGGTTGGGCACAACTAGACTGCCCTTTCGTTTTTTGGCAGTTCCAGAAATCACCTTGTTTACATTATATTCCAAATAATCCTCTCTTTTAACCGGCTTAAAAGTACTTGGCTTTCATTTCTCTAACCAAAATATGAAAAAAAGATGTTCATATTGAATTAGGTAAATTATAATAGCTACTGTAAGTGTCAGTTAAGGGGAGTCGCAATGGATATTTTTAAAAACCGCAATTTTGTCAAATTGTTTTTTGCAGCGCTTGCTTCACAAATGGGTTCAACAGTTGGCAATATGGCGTTTGCTTTTTATTTGTTGGAGCATTTTAGCAGCAAACCTTATTACGCAACTATTGCTGAGCTGATGTATTCTTTGCCGACTGTATTTGTTTTTGTCATTGTCGGTGTAGTAGCAGACCGCTTCGATCGAAAAAAGGTGGCAGAGAACTGCGACTGGATTCGTGCAATTATGACTGCATGTTTGTTTTTCGCCTTATTTACAAATTCGATTCCGCTCATTTTTTTCATCTTGTTTTTGCGGAGTGCTGTCACGAAATTTTTTTATCCAGCCGAATCTAGTTTAGTACAAGCTATTTTGCGAAAAGATCAATATGCGCAAGCTTCAGGTTTGAATCAAGTACTTTTCAGCATTTTTTTAGTGTTTGGTGTCGGATTAGGGGCATTGGCTTATCGAACAGTTGGAATTCATGGGGCCGTATTGGTTGATTTAATAAGCTTCGTTCTTTCTGCCTTGCTCATTCGCTCGTGTAAAATCCCTAAATCAGCAAGGCTACCAAACGGTCGAGTGTCATGGAAAGGTTTACATATATCATCCGCTGTTTCCGACTTTTTGGAAGGTATTCGGTACATTTTACATAATCGGCTTTTATCGCTCATTATTTTTGGTTTTTTCATTTTCGGCTTTGTTCAAGGAAGTTTTGCCGTTCTTCCGTTATTTACAATGAAATATGAGCTGGCACCGAATTCTTATGAAATGTATTCATCCTTATTTGCCATTTTTCTCGGTGCGGGTCTTTTAGTCGGCAGCACAGTTTCAACATTTTTTGCTAAAAAAATAAAACCGTTTCCAATGTTTGTTACACCGATATTTTTGACAAGCATTTTTGTTTTTCTCCTTGGTTTTGTGGATGAAGTAGAATTTTACTTGTCGATTATTTTTTTGATCGGCATGTGCATCGGTCCTGTGAACGTAGCAATTGGCGGTTGGATTCCGAATATCGTTCATCCAAAGCTAATGGGACGTGTCAGCGGATGGATCGACCCGTTAATGATGTTTGCGCAGTCTGCTACGCTTTTATGTATTGCACTATTGTTTCCAAACATCATTCGAAACATCGATTTACTTTATTACGGTATGGCTCTTATCATTCTTTTCGTCTTTTTCTTTTATATGATCTTGATGCCGAAATATTTAAACGAAAAACGGCATCGGCTAGGTAAAAACACAATCAAATCGGTTTTATAACAAAAATGTGTTTGACAGTCAGACTTATACTCCCAATCATGTGGATCATAGTGGATGAGAATTCACCCTACAACCGCATTGATTGGGAGTTTTTTTGTGATATTCGTTTGAAGGAAAGTGATAATAATAAACTTTACCGAAAAAATTCATCATTAGTTTTGCTTCTACCCTCAAGAAAACTTCTACTAAACGTATAACAAGCAAAAAAGGGGGTTCTAATAAGTCGTTTTTACGGCTTATTGACACCCCCATTAATGTTTTAGAAACGTTGATATATCGGTGTTTATGATTTTTTGTTTTCAATGGCGATTTGACTTTCTGGACACCCCCTCCCTATCATGCTCCGAAAGAAATTCGAATCTTTTACAGAATGTGAAATAAATAAATAAATAAATGAATGAAATCAGCCCCGCTGCCAATAAATTATAAAAGATGACCCCGGCTCCATACCGAGATCATCTCTTAACCGTTTAGTCCCCTGATCAAACTGCCCACTCGACGCCCATTTTAATTATGCCGAGCATGGTCAATGGTTTGCTCTAGTATTTTTTTTACATGCTCATCATCATGTGAATAGTAAACGGTCGTTCCTTCCCTTCTAAATTTGACTAAACGCAAATTTTTTAGAAACCTCAATTGATGGGACACGGTTGATTGCAAAAGCTCAAGCTCGGCAGCTATTTCATTCACAGAACATTCTTGTTTTTCCGCTAGTAAATGTAAAATCCGAATTCTAGTCGGATCCGATAACGCTTTAAACGTTTGCGACACGATAAAAAGCGTTTCTTCGTCTATATCTAGAAATTCCTCTTTTCCGCTCATGACCCACCCTGCTTTCTAAAATATTTCATAATAACTATTATAGGCATATTTAATAGACTGTAAAAACTGGTTGCATTTTCTATTCATGAAAGTATAATGTAAATAAAGATTACGGAAAATAATGAAAAAGGAGAGACATCATGGACGATATCAGTCATTATAAGCTACGGGATGAGACGCCGGAAAATATAGCACGAGCCATCTATGTTGTCAATCGGCATGCAAAAACAGCGCCAAATCCTAAATATTTATATTATTTAAAAAAGAAGGCGCTGCAAAAACTGATCGCTGAAGGAAAAGCAACAAAGAAAGGACTGCATTATTCAAAAAATCCAAAATTAAGCAAACAGCAGTCAGATGTTCTGGTGTTGGCAGGAAATTATTATTTTCATATGCCTCCTACAAAAGAAGACTTCCAAAACCTTCCTCACTTAGGTTCCTTAAATAATTCATACCGAAACCCGAAAACAAATCTATCATTGTCAAAGGCAAAAAATTTATTGGAGTATTATATCGGTATGGATAAAGCGAATCGACCGCTTTCTTCTCCCAAACGGTTCCATCGTCATACATATCAAAAACCGGTGTTTAAACGATTAGGCGAACGGTATGATTGAGTAAAAAGAGAGGCTTATTCAGCCTCGTCTTTTAATTCATCTTCTTCTTCATTTTTAAATAACAATTCATCGATTTGCTCAATCAAGTGATGGACCTCAGGTTTGCTAATTTGGGCATTTGCACCTACCTGTTGTCCTTTATGTTTTAAATCATTCGTAATCAATGAGGAAAAAATAACAACCGGAATATGATCCAGCTCTGGATTTTCCTTAATTCGCTTCGTCAAATGCAATCCGTCAAGCTGCGGCATTTCGATGTCCGTAATGACTAAATCAACACGCTTCTTAACCGGTTCGCCTTCATTTACAATATTCTCTAAATAGTCCAGTGCATCCTTGCCGTTTTCAAAAAACTCAATCTGTTGAAATCCCGCCTCCGTCAATGTGTCGTTCAACAATCTGCGCAACAGCGGGGAATCCTCGGCAACGACAATTTTTTTATCAGATCTGTCCCTCTTTTCCAGTTTTTTCGCTTTTTCCTGCTGGATTCCGGACTCAGGATTAATTTCAACAACGATTTTTTCAAAATCAAGCATTAAAATCATTTCGTCTCCCATTTTGACAACGCCGGTAATTTGAGTTTCCAATCCTTGATACATTTCAGAAGGCTTTTCAATTTGCGACCAAGACACACGATGAATTTGGGTTACTTGATGGACGCGAAACACAACTTTTTGTTGGTTAAATTCCGTTACTATCAGCTTATCTTTTTCGCTGGGCTCGCAATTCGGATCGCCGATCGCCTTCGGTACGTTAACTACCGGGAGCACTTCTCCTCTTAATTCAATAATTCCTTCAACGTATGGATGGACGTGAGGCACGCTCGTTACAGGAAGAGGCTGAATGATTTCTTTTACTTTCATCACATTTATACCGAATTTATTCGAGCCGACGAGAAACTCTACAAATTCCAACTCGTTCGTACCGCTTTCAAGCAAAATTCCCTTTTCGTTCATATCTTTCTTCCTTCCGTCTAATATTTGCGAACGTTTCTTCTTCACTTTTTTATATCGGTTTTATTCTTTGTTCATTTAATACAAATTGGGAAATAAGTCTGAACAGCGTTACTCACAAAAACGTAAATGATACATTTTATTTCGACAAAGACGACTTGATTTCCTTTTTTTATAAAAAACTTTTATGTAGGTCAAACACCTTAAAAGTGAAGTTGCATATGTTATGGTGAACAACTGAAAAGTGAAAGGAGCATGAACGTGTATCCATTCTATCGACAAATCCTCCCGGGAGTTCAACAGCCAGAATTTTTTCCGGGATTTCCAGGGATGGGTGGAGGATTTCCTTCGTTTCCTCCTACGGGGACTGGTCCCGGTTTCCCTCCATTCGGCCCTCCTGGAATCGGCGGAAGTCCGAGTGACGGTTTTGGACAGCAGCAAGGACCGCCTTCAGGACCGCCTCCAAGTTTTATTCCTCAAGAATCACCCGGAGTCGGAACATTTGCAGTTGATCCCGGAGGCATTAGAAGATGTTTACATCGTTTTACATTTATCCGATTAACAAACGGCAGAAGCTTCTGGTATTTCCCTGTGTTTGTAGGACAAAGGTCCATTGCCGGGTGGCGCTGGAGACCTCGCCAAAATCGATGGGAATATTTCGGCATTGATTTAAACAGAATCTCTTCCTTCTCATGTTTTTAAGATGACACTCGGGGCAGTCTAATAAGTCGTTTTTGGCTTATGGACGCCCCTTTACTATTTTAGAAACGTTGATATATTGTTTTCAACCGATTGGACTTTTTAAACATCCGCATGCTAGTCACCTATTAAACCGGTATTTTTATCGGGATCAACAGGGTTGTAAATGGATTGAAAAGCAAGATCTACAGCTGATTTAGCCGTTTTAGCGAACTGAATTTCGACTGTTCTCCGCTCATCTAAATAACAGCCTTCAAAGGCGATTTGCTTCACGGTGTTCGACCATCCTCCTGAATTTTCAACGATGATGACACGTTTTTTGTTCATATATGCGGCAGACAATTCTCCAAGCGTTCCATTTCCTCCTCCAATCATAATGATGGCATCTGCGGAATGAACAAGCAAAACGCTTCTGTAATCAAAACCTAATCCAGTATTAATCGGAATATCAATAAATTCGTTTGCTGCCTGTTTGTCGTCTCCAGCCAAAATACCTACGACAAGGCCGTTTGCTTGTTTGGCCCCTCGTGAAACTGCCTCCATCACTCCGCTTCCGCCGCCTGTCAAAAGAACAGCTCCTCTTTTAGCAATTTCTGAACCGATTTCTTCAGCCAGGAGGCGGACATGTTCCGGAATCAAGCCGGATTGACCAATTACTGCAATTCTCTCCATCATAAGCCTCCATTTCAAATTTTTTGCTGTTTTATATTATAGAACGAAGCTTGTGAACAGCTTGTATTGCTGTCACTGTTTAGCCTTTTATAAAAAGAGTTCCTTTTGATTGTTTACCTTACAAAAGAATTTGAGGGGGCGCATACTGAATTTTTTCTTACTCTCGCCTTTGTTTTCCTTTTTAGCTTCTATGTATGCTTGTCAAGTCTTTCAAAACCGCTGTATCGATAAATTGAAAGAGCAATTTTACGCCTTTCATTGTTAAATTTTGCGCTCTTCAAGTTTCTTTTTTATAATGTGCAAAAACTTACCCATCCTATTATTTACGAAGCAGGCCGCATTTTTTGCCCGCTACAATTTTGGACCTTTATGAAACCGGAACCAACCCATTTTATAAAAAATATAAAGCATTCCTGTTCCGATGAGAGCCATGACTCCTAATACAATATAATAGCCATACTTCATTTTCAGCTCGGGCATATATTCAAAATTCATTCCATAAATTCCTGCGATAAACGTAAGAGGCATAAAAATAGACGAAATAACCGTCAATGTCATCATAATCGTATTCATCCGGTTTGAGTTGTAAGATAAATAGCTGTCCCTTATATCAGCCGCAAGCTCCCGATTTGCCTCCGTCATCTCGACAAGCTTGAGTAAATGGTCATAAACATCATAAAAATACAAATCTTCCTCCTTCATTTCGTTCAGCCTGTTGGACGAGATGATCCGGTACATCAAATCCCGCATCGGAATGATTGTTCTTCTTATTTTTGATAATTGAGACCTGATGGAAAAAAGCTCTTTCATTAACTCATTGATCGATTTGTTTTTATTGTTTTCCTCAATTTGATTTAATAAATCTTCCAAATGGTACACGGGCGGAAAAAAATCATCAACGAGCTTATCAGTCAATTGATGCATGATTTTCATAGGCCCTTTTTTTAAAGAATCGTCTTTTTTGATTCTCAGCCAAATGTTGTTTAGATCTCGAATGGCATTTTTGTGAAATGTGACGATTCCTTTTTCGTTTACAAATAAGTCAAGCTCTTCCGGTTCCAGCGTCTGTTGATGAATTCCGTGCAACACAACAAACATATAAGAGTCATAAAAATCTATTTTCGGCCGTTCAACATTTTCGACACAATCCTCAATGGACAAAGGATGAAAATGAAAAAATTTCCCTAGCAATCTAATTTCATCTTCCGTCGCCTTGTAAAAATCGACCCAGTACCAAAGAACTTCCTTTTTTCGAATCTCTTTTAATGCCACATCATATTTAGCTTCCAAATCAGTTGTAATGACTAATGTTCGTATCATAGACATCACACTTTCTAAATTTTTTTGGACATAAATTTAGTTTACCAATAAAAGCTTGGGACAAACATGATAAAATATAAGACGACACTTATTAAAGCAGGTGATTTGTATGGAACATTTGATTAACCAAAATGTAAAAAACATTGCGATTTCCGGCATTCGAGCTTTTTTTAACATCGTTTCCAACTATGACGATGTCGTTTCGCTAACGATTGGCCAGCCTGACTTCCCAACGCCTTCACATATAAAAGAAGCGGCAAAACAGGCAATTGATGACAACTATACAACGTATACGCATAATGCAGGATTGATCGATGTAAGAGAAGCAGCATGCCAATTTGTACATAAAAAATATCATCTCTCCTATGATCCTGGTTCGGAAGTGATTGTTACAATCGGGGCCAGCCAGGCGATTGATATAGCGCTTCGAACGATTTTGGAGCCCGGGACGGAGGTAATGCTGCCAGGTCCTGTTTATCCGGGGTATGAGCCAATTATTCAATTGTGCGGAGCAATACCCGTTTATGTTGATACGACAAAAAACAAATTTAAATTAACTGCGGATTTGATTAAACAAAATATAACAGAAAAAACCCGATGCATAATTTTGCCTTACCCGTCCAATCCGACAGGCGTTACATTCACTGCAGAGGAGCTGATAGAAATTGCCGATGCCGTTCGCGGGAAGGATATTTTTATTTTAGCGGATGAAATTTACAGTGAATTAACGTATGATGCACCTCATACCTCGATCGCTTCTTTTTTGCGGGAGCAGACGATCGTCGTCAATGGACTTTCCAAATCGCATAGCATGACTGGATGGCGGATCGGATTTCTTTTTGCGCCGAAAGATATCACAAAACATATGTTAAAAGTGCATCAATATAATGTTTCATGCGCTTCGTCGATCTCTCAAAAAGCTGCTTACAACGCTTTAACGGAAGGGTTTCATGATGGTCAAATAATGAAAAAAGAATATGAAAAAAGATTGGAGTACGTATACGGTCGTCTCGTTGCAATGGGATTTGAGGTTGTTAAACCAAGCGGAGCCTTTTATTTGTTTCCTTCGATTCAATCATTTGGACAAAGCTCTTTTGATTTTGCTTTGGAGCTGGTTGAGAAGGCTGGTGTAGCGGTCGTCCCGGGGAGCGCTTTTTCCAAATTTGGAGAAGGGTTTATCCGCATCTCTTACGCTTACTCGACAAAAGAGCTGGAAAAAGCTTTGGACAGGCTTGAGCATTTTGTGCAACTGAAAAGAAAATAGAAAAACAGTGCGCTTTTAAAGCACTGTTTTTTGTTTTGGCAACTTAATTGTGAAAACGGTGCCTTTTTCGCTGCTCGACACATCGATCGTGCCTTTATGATTTTCAACAATTTTATATGTGATCATTAATCCTAGACCTGTTCCTTTTTCTTTTGTCGTTAAAAAAGGCTCCCCTAATCTTTCTAGCAGCTCTTTCGGTATCCCCTCTCCTTCATCTTTTATTTCAATCACAATGGAAAAATTTTCCGATTTAGTAGAAATTGTCACTGTTCCTCCATTTGGCATTGCTTCAATTGCATTCTTAATGAGATTAATAAAAACTTGCTTCAATTGGTTTTTATCGCAAACAACTTCTTGATTCTCATCAGAAAATTTTTTCTCAATCACAATATTTCTTAATATTGCTTCCGTTTCCAGCAGTGTAACAACTTCGAGTAAAATCGTTTTGACATTTGCTTTTTCAAAAACCGTTTCTTGCGGTTTCGCAAGCATCAGCAATTCACTCAAAATCATTTCAATTCGATTCAGCTCTGAAAAAATGATTTCAAAATATTGATTATCTTTTTCGATTTCACCATGCATCAGCTGTAAAAAACCTTTTATTGCTGTTAACGGATTGCGTATTTCGTGGGCGATACCTGCTGCCAGCTGCCCTGCAACAGAAAGCTTTTCAGAGCGAATCATCAATTCTTCCGCATGTTTATGTTCAGACAAATCTCGTAAAATTATTTGAACCGCCGGTTCGCCAAAATATGTTGTCGGAATGCAAACCATTTCGGTATGGACAATTTTTTTCGAATATGTATACCAGCTTTGCTTGGTCACGATTGTTTCCGTTCTTCCGTTCGTTATGTCATCTAATTGATCTTTGACATGCTGATGATATTCCGGGTGTAAAAAATGATAGATGCTTTTGCCCAATACGTCCGGATAATCTTGCGCACCGAAAAGCTTGATCCCCGACTCATTCATAAAAACCCATTTATCATTATGAATCACTGCAATTGTATCGATGGAATTTTGAATCAGCCTTTGATACTTTTCACTGCTTTGCTGCAAAATGCTTTGGTATATTTTTTTGGATGAAATATCGGTAATGACAAGCAGTTCTGCTTGTTCGCCTTTATATGATATAAGCACGCTCTTCAACTCAACATAGATCTTGTTCCCGTCCAAAGATGTCCAAATTTGTTCTAAAATTCCGCTATCAATTCCTTTGTGAAGATTTTCAATCGTTTCATGGACAGATTCGTGAAACATTTTGTCAATAAATTGGAAAACCATTTTTCCAACAATATCTTCACTGCTAGTCGCCACAAGCAGCTTAACAGCAGCCGTATTAGCATATTGAACTTTCCCTTTTTTTGAAATTATGAGCGGGCACGGAAGCTCGTGCACAAAATCAAGAGCACCGTCAGCACGTATCGGATTTACTTCTTTGGGAACTTCATCTATCTTGTCATCCGCCGAAGTGACAGCAAACTTTAAGACAAATTCTCTTTGATCCTTGTTCAAATGATTGTATATAACATCAACTGACGTTTTCATCCAAATATAGGATCCATTTTTCTGCAAAAAACGGAAGGAACAAGGAAAGATATCATCTCCATGATATAAAAAGCTTTCAAATATATTTATATCTTCTACATGCAAGTATTCTGAAAGATTGGAACCGATTAGTTCTTTTTGTTTATATCCGAGCACTTTCAAACAATTTGAGGAGATGTATTCAAAATAGCCTTCATTAGAAATAACCGAATAAATGATTTCTGTTTGATTGTGCACACCCTTTTGTATTTGTTGACTCATCCCTGGCCCCCCTATTACTACCCTTTCCAGAAAGAAAAAGTCTATCTTGTTCATTGACCTGCTACTTTTTGTCCACCTAAAATTTTAATATAGTTTTACAAAATAAACATCTAAAAATGTGTCAATCTTACTATTTAAAATGTTTTTTCGACTTTTTCCACTGCATTTCCTTCCCTATAAAAAATATGTATGTATCAACATTTTAAAAAATACTGGCCAAAAAAGGGCTAGTTTTTTTTGTCTTATGCGGATTTTTCGGTTATTTTGCGGTTTTTGCGCTTCCCTCAGGTTTAACAACGCACCGGAGGCATGCAAGAGGTGGTATGAGCTTTACCGATTTTGCGGCCATGTGCTGTTTTTGCGCTTTCTTCGGGTTTCACACCATTCGGAGATATGCAGATAGGACAAAAGTTTGCGGTTTTTGCGGCATGTGCGAATTTCGAACCGTTTATCGAAAAATCTTTATGCGAATGCGGCATCGTTCAATTTATATGAATGGTTTTCGATAACTAATAGAAAAGCCATCGCTCGTTAAAAAGCGACGGCCCTTCTATATAATTTATTTTTTATTGCTCGTCATCATTTGATTTTGCA
Organism: Aeribacillus sp. FSL W8-0870; assembly: GCF_037963755.1. Lineage (NCBI taxonomy): Bacteria > Bacillati > Bacillota > Bacilli > Caryophanales > Bacillaceae > Aeribacillus > Aeribacillus sp. FSL W8-0870. Next base: position 1,555,342 of record NZ_CP150165.1, on the reverse strand, counting down.
TTGGAATTTCCGGCGTATTCTTTCTGTAAATCGATGTATGCTTTTACAATATCTCTCGCTATACGTTTATTCACATCTTCGCTTCCGGTTCTTTTTGTCCAAGGGACGACAACACTGAAAGCAACCTGCGGATCTTTAGCAGGATAATAGCCGATAAATGTTAAATTATAAACGTCTGTCCCCCAGTATTGGCGCTTCGTACCATAATAAGTCGTTTCCGCTGTTCCGGTTTTGCCCGCAACATTTAATCCATGTAACTGAGCGTAAGCTGTTCCGCGTCGAGTATTCGTCACTAGATAAAAGCCTTGTTGGACGCGTTGAATATCCTCTTCCGTATTGTTTATTCGGTTTAACACTTTTACCGGCATTTCTTGAGCAATCGGTCCGAGCCCATCGTCAGTCGGTTCAAGAATTTCTGTTACAAGCCGCGGCTTGACACGGTATCCGCCATTTGCAATCGTTGAAACATATTGGGCCATTTGCAGCGGTGTGTACGTATCAAACTGACCAATGGCAAGGTCAAGCAATTTCCCTCTGTCAATTCCAGGATCAGATTGCTGCCCTGCAGACTCCTGCGGGAGATCAATCCCTGTCGGAACCCCTAAACCAAATTGGGCATAGTAATTCCGCATCTTTTGAAAATCTTCATCTTTAGCTGGAAAACTTCTTCCCGGATAATATTGTATACCAGCAATTTTCATAGCGATATGGAACATATAAACGTTTGAACTTCTTTGCAACGCTGTTAGGTCAGATACAGCCCCCATATTTTGATAAGAAGATTTTTCCGGAGTCCCTTTTAAACGAATTGGTGCGTCATAAAAGACGGTTCCGTGTCTAAGACCAAATTGATATCCTGCTAAAACTGTCGCACCTTTAACGGTAGAACCCATTTCATATTGCGTCCCAAATGCACCGTAATCAAAGTTCAACATCTCTCCTGAATCGTACATTCGTCCGACCATCGCCAAAACGTCTCCTTTATACGGATCCATCATGACAACGAAAGCGCGGTCAACTAAATAATTTCCACGTCCTCTTGCTGCTTTGATCTGCTGATCAACAATTTTTTCAATTCTTTTTTGCAGTTCGATATCGATGGAAAGTTTTAAATCGAATCCTCTTCTGCCGTCATCAATTTCCTTTTGTGAAATCGTATTTCCATCTTTATCAGATATATATTGAACTTTTGCTTTTCTTGGGTTTAGATAATCCTCATATTGCTGCTCCAAATAGCTTTTTCCAACTCGTTCATTTCGGGCATAGCCTCGAGCTACAAAAAATGATTTATTGTCTTCTGGTATCCCTTCTTTTGGAGATGAGATTTTCCCTAAAATCGTTTTAAATACGTCATCATAAGGGTACACCCTTTCCCAATCTGTGATGACATCGACACCCGGAAGATTTTCCAGCTGTTCCGCAACCCTTGAAACTTCTTCTTGGCTTAAGTTCGTTGCGACAATCTGCGGCTCATACGCATATCCGGATGAAAATTTCGTATATAGAGCGGCAAGCTCCAATTCTTTTGGATCCTTCTCGATTTTTTTAATTTCTTCTTCCGGAACCCGTTCAACCTGAAGTGGATATGTTTCCTTAGGTTCTAATTTTTTCTCTTTTTCCGTCAATAAGTTTTCTGCCTTTTTTGGATTTTTGGCTATCCAATAATCCCGCAAATCTCTTTCTCTTAGAAAAGATGTGTCGAGATCAATCAGCTGTGCTAATTTTTTTGCTGTTTCCAGCTTGTCTTTCGTTTTGGTCGTCTTCTCCACCGTATAGGTCACAGCAGGAACATTTTTGTTGTCTACAACGATTCTCCCGTTTCGGTCAAACATTTTTCCTCTTGGTGCAGGATATTGCGCAACATTCACTTCTGTCCGGCTGACTTCTTTCGCATATTCTTCACCCTGAACAATTTGAACGATGCCAAGGCGGACGACAAGTGCGGCAAATAAAAGAAAAACGATAAAAAAGAAAAAATTGATACGAAAAATTCTCGCTTTCCTTTGCCGTTTTGTCTCAGAAGGAGTTGTTTCCGCTTCTTTTTTCACGAAGGAATCTTCCTTTCTTTTCTAATATAAATCATGTTTCAGTCGACTCATGAACTTGTAAATATATTGTAACATACATTACAAAGTTTTGTTTTCTATACAGATTGTCAACCCCTAATTCTTATCAATTTATAGACATTTTGCTTAATTTTGTCACTTCTTGAAGGAAGTATATCATATATTCGCTCGGTTGGAACCCTATAATTTCAACAATTACATGATAATGTTTATAAACTTAAAATCTATTATTTGTCAATGGAAGGAATAGACAAAAATATGACAAAAAACGCATGTTATGATAGTTTCGTAAATTACATGAACAAATTTCAAGGAGGTAGAAAACGCATGAAGAAATCTATTATTGCTTCTATTGCAGCAGCTGCCGCCATTTTCACTGCAGGCGCCGGCACAAATGCCAATGCAGCTGAAATTCAAAACCAACCAGTTCAAATCAAAAGCTACGTACAAACTTTCGGACCTTATCATATAAACGAAGATCAATTGAAACAGCTCATTCAATCAGCTGATTCAAAAGAATTGCAAAATCTATTAAACAACTGTTTACAAAATTCAAGCATAGAAGCAAATAATGCTATAAAAGAAGCAATTAAAAGAAACATAAACCAGCCTGCGAACAAGCAAGCTGTGAAAAAACCAGCCCAAACTACTCAAAAAACAACTCAGCCAGCACCATCTGCCAATGACAAAGCAACCAACAACCAAACACCAAAACAATCACAAACCGCTTCATCCGTAAATGCATTTGAGAAAAAAGTAGTTGAACTAACAAATGCTGAGCGGCAAAAACAAGGTTTAAAGCCTCTTGTTTTAGATGAAGCTTTAAGCAAGGTAGCTCGTGAAAAATCTTTAGATATGCAAAGAAACAAATATTTTTCCCACACAAGCCCGACTTACGGATCTCCGTTTGACATGATGAAAAAGTTCGGCATTTCCTTCAGAACAGCAGGGGAAAATATTGCAATGGGGCAGCGTACTCCTGAAGAAGTTGTTAATGCTTGGATGAACAGCTCTGGCCACAGACAAAACATTTTAAATCCTAACTTTACTCATATCGGCGTTGGTTACGTAGAAAATGGAAATTACTGGACACAAATGTTTATTGGAAAATAATAGATCGGATAGTTCACTCATTTCAACTGTTCAAAAGGTGTGGGGGACATGCCCCCACATTTTTTTTGAAAATTAATTGCTGAGAAAAAGAAGAAGCTGACTAAAATTGTGTGACTTGAAAGAATGATGTGCGTTTTTATTTTTTCCACAGCTTATATAATGCATGTATTCCGCTATTTTCTTCTCCCATTTCAGCCAGTTTTTCATACAAGCTTCTCGCAAGCTCAAGCCCTGGTACGTCTAATTCCATTCTTCTTGCTTCCTCTAAAGCAATGTCCATATCTTTTATAAAGTGCTTGACATAAAATCCAGGCTCAAATTGATTCGAAAGCATTCTCGGCGCATAGTTCGACAAAGACCAGCTTCCAGCAGCCCCGGAGGAAATGCTTTTCAACACCTTATCTGGATCCAGCCCCGCCCGAACAGCGTAGGCAAGCGATTCACAAACACTAATGATGCCGGCAGCAATCGCAATTTGGTTGCACATTTTTGTATGCTGCCCCGCACCAGCTTTTCCTTGATAAACAATATTTTTTCCCATTTTCTCAAAAATTTCAAAACATTCATCGAACGTCTCTTGATCTCCTCCGACCATAATCGATAGCGTTCCATTTTTTGCGCCGACATCTCCTCCTGAAACAGGCGCATCTAAAAAGGAAATGCCTTTTTCCTTTGATTTTTCGTATATTTTTTCGGCAAGCGATGGTTTTGTCGTTGTCATGTCAATACATATAGCTCCTGGATAGGCATTGGCTAAAATTCCATGTTCACTAAAATAAACTTCTTCAACATCTTTCGGGAAACCAACCATCGTGATAATAACATTAACATCTTTTGCGAGATCTTTGATCGATTCTTTCCAAACAGCACCTTGATTGATCAAATCTTCGGCCTTTTCTTTCGTCCGGGTATAAACCGTAAGCGGATAACCCGCTTCAAGCAAATGACGTGCCATGCTTTTTCCCATTACTCCAAGCCCAATAAAACCGATTGTTTTTTTTGACATATTGTTCACCCTTTCCCCATTTCAGTGTATACGGCTTAGTAATGAAACTGTTCTGCTATGAAACGCTTGCACTTTCAGCTTTCAGTGCACACCCGATTAAATGGACTTTACTAAACCGCCGTCAATCAAAAAGGTTTGTCCAGTCATATATGTATTCAAGTCAGACAGAAGAAACAGCACATAGTTCGCAAATTCATTCGGTTCTCCGTAGCGATTGAGGGGAATCGCTTCCAAATATTTGTTCTTGATCTCTTCTTTCGGAATACCGAGTTTCGCTGCATTCCATTCTTCCAATTGATCAATCCGTTCTGTTGCAATTCTGCCGGGTGATGCCGTGTTAATTAAAATATTGTACTTTGCAAATTCTGTTGCTAACGTTTTCGTCAGCCCCACAATTCCTAAGCGAAACGTGTTGGATAAAATTAAACCCGGGATCGGCTCCTTCACGGAAGAAGAAGCAATATTTACGATTTTCCCTCCTCTTTGTTTCATATGCGGAAGAACCTCGCGAATGGTACGGATATAGCTGAGCAAGTTTAATTCAAAAGCATTTTGCCAATCTTCATCAGTCATTTGCTCAAATCCTCCTGCAGGGGGACCGCCAGCGTTGTTAACGAGTAAATCAATTTTGCCAAACTCTTTTATTGTCTGATTAATTAGCCTGCTAATTTCCTCTTTTGAAGTAATGTCTGTTTTAATAAAGGCTGCTTTTCCTTTTCCAAGCGCATTTAATTGATTTGCCACGTCTATTAGCTTTTCTTCATTTCGGCTTGTGATCATCACGTCGGCTCCTTCTTCCACAAGCCTTGTTGCAATCGCTTTACCTAATCCTTGACTTGATGCCAAAACAAGTGCTGTTTTACCTTTGAAACCGAAATCCATTGACATTCCATCCTTTCACCTTTTCTTTCATCTTATCATGATCTTATCAAAATGTGGGAACTTTCGTTTTACTCCCATTCTGAATTTTTAAACGGCATAGAGCTTCTTTTGTTTGCTCAACACTGTCAAAGGCGGCTTGCGAAGGTGCGTTTAAGCTTGTCTTCTTTCACGCAGTAGTATGTCCAAAATTCAAATTTCAAAGGGAGCTTTAAACCCATGCTTTTTCTTGACATCAACTGTTATGATTTTCTTATCTGCCTGCTCATCTAGGTGAATTGCATTCAAATCAAAAATGAAGAAGGAGCTGTCCAGAAAGTCAAATCCCTATTGAAAACAAAAAATCATAAACACCGATATATCAACGTTTCTAAAACATTAATGGGGGCGTCAATAAGCCGTAAAAACGACTTATTAGACACCCCCTGCATATTTTTTATAACTTAAAGCGTTCTACTAAGCCTTTTAAGCGGTTGCTTTCTTCGCTTAACGATTCCGCTTTTTCCGCAACCATTGAGAATGCTTTGACTTGCTCGTTCGTTGTTGCACTGACTTCTTCCGCAGAGGCAGCTAGCTGCTGGGTTACTGCAGAAATATTTTCAATCGATTCGACGACTGTTTCTTTTTGCTCATTCATCCGATCGATCGCATTTAATGTTGATTTAATGGCATTAAGCAAATCTTCCATTTTAATTGCAATTTCATGAAACGCATTGCCCGTCACTTGAACAGCTTTGTTTTGTTCTTCATGAATTTTCTTCGAACGACTCATTGCATCGTAGGCATTTTTCGTTTCAATTTGGATTCCTTCAATCATATTTTTAATGTTTTCTGTCGCTTTTGCCGATTGTTCAGCAAGGTTTCTTACTTCCTCAGCGACAACGGCAAATCCTTTACCTGATTCACCTGCTCTTGCTGCTTCAATACTTGCATTTAAAGCGAGCAAGTTCGTCTGATCTGAAATTTTGGAAATGGTCGACACGATATCAGAAATTTTTTCAACTCGATCTACAAGATTTTGTAGTACGGATTGGACCATCTCAGATTCTTTGTCAGCCTCATTTGATTTTATTTGAAGCTCATTTAGCTTTTCTAAACCATTATAGCTGGCATTTTGTGATTCGTAAGATAAATTTTCGACATTTTTTACATCATTGTTTACTTGTTGAATACAATCTTCTAATTGTTTGATTTGTCCGTTTATAATTTCCGTACTGTTTGCCTGCTCACCTGAGCCTTTTGCAATTTCCTCAATTGCAACGGAAATTTCCTCACTTGACGCAGTAGCTTCTTCCGAAACCACGTTTAATGTTTGAGCAGATTGCTGCAGCTCCTTCACGGATCCGTCCAGATCGAGGAGAATTTGTCGGATGTTATCGGTCATCTTCGTAAAGCTATTAGCCAATTTCCCGATTTCATCTTTATTTTTCACTGTTAATGTTCCGGATAAATCCCCTTCAGCCATTTTGTCGGCGTTTTTAGCCAAAAGCAAAATCGGCTTTGAAATGCTTCTCGAAACAAAACTAGTGATGAAAAATGCCACAATCAATGCAGCAATAATAATGGAAACGTTAATGCTCCGGATTGTGCGGGCTGTTTGCTCCAGATTTGCATCCGAATAGACTACACCGATTTTCCAATTTAGTTCCGTGATCGTTTCAAAAATAATGGTTGAATCTTTTCCATTTTCTTTTATAGAAGCTATACCACGTTTTTGGTTTTTAATCGCTGCCATAAGACCGTTGTTTTTATATAAATTTTTTCCGGTCATTTTCGGATGAGCGATGGCAACTCCATTTCTATCAAGCAGGAATGTATACCCTCCAAAGCCAGCTTCCACTTGCTTAACAAATTCATTAAACGTTGTTAAATTAATATCAATTCCAATAACGCCAAGCAACACCCCATCCTTTGTAATGGCCTTTGAGGCGGTAACAACATATTCTCCTTTTTCCCCATCACGATAAGGCTCTGACCACGAAACAAAGTTTGGACTTGTTACAGCGCTTTTATACCAAGGTCGTGAATTGATTATCAAATCTTCCTTTAAGTTTAACTCAGGTTCTGCAGCAACAAGAGTCTTAGTGTTGGCTACATAGACAGACCGGACCAATTGATTAGCGCTTAAAAACGATTGAAACGTTTCCTTTACGGACTGTAAAGATTGATCGTCATTTTTTTCAAGCAGCTGTGCGATTTCCGGTTCATTGCTGAAAAGCAGCAAAATTCTTTCATATTCCTGCATCTGTAAAAGCAGGTTCTTTTTCGCTTGCTTAACAATCGATTGCCCCGTATGAAACGCATCTGATTTAATGTTCTTTTGAACAAAATAATCAGACGTGAAAAAAACAACCAAAAGTGAAAAAATTAACAATATGGTGATGAGCGCTGTCAATTTCCACTGAAGCTTTTTAAACATTTGTTCCATCTCCTACATAAATCTTTATTTAATAAAAATAATTAAGAAAACTTATACGTTTTCTAATGTATATATCGGCAATCTGATTTATCTTTTTACAAAATGAAACTAATTATCTTTTTCATATTTCCAATTGGCTTTGTTTTTGGGAGCGATCTTGCATAAAAAAAAGCATAGGCTGCATGTGTTTCTTCTAAAAAAAGATACAGCCGTAGCGGTGCCGGCTGTGAAAAAGAAAAAAAGTTTTAGCAAATTGGAGGAAAGTAACAAGAAGAGATTCGGATATCGAGGGCTTCAAATTTTTGCATTTGCAAACTTATCCTAATTTATATCGTGATACCCCGTCGTTTTAGTTGCTCAAACTGCAAAAAGCTTTTTATGAACTGCAGCTGCTGTGTTTTGCTTTCTATCGTTTGCATCAAATTAGCTATACGCTCGCTGCAAATCATTTTTATATTTTGATGGACTTTATCGGGATAATAAAGCGGATGTAAAAATCAAAAAATGCTGATGCTCTGCGTTTTTCATACTCCATTTTACTTAGAGCCGAAATTCTTTTATATTCACCTTCCGTAAATAAATCGGCTCTTGCATCAAAAAAAGGAGCCGATTCAGATTAAACTGATCGGCTCCGTACCTTTTATATTTGGAACGTTTTTTTAACAAAAGAAACGACTTCTTCCGTTGTTTGCATAGAAAGAACTTTTTCTTTAAAGCTTTCTGCTTCCTGTTTTGAAAGCTTTTTAATTTGTGAACGCGCAGGCAAAATAGATGTTGCGCTCATGGAAAATTCATCTAATCCAAGTCCAAGCAGAAGCGGTATAGCAATCGGGTCTCCTGCCATTTCTCCGCACATTCCAACCCATTTTCCTTCTTTATGAGCTGCATCGATCACAATGGAAATTAATCGAAGGATGGCCGGATTATACGGTTGATACAAATATGAAACCCGTTCATTCATCCGGTCTGCTGCCATTGTATATTGAATTAAATCATTTGTTCCAATGCTGAAGAAATCAACCACTTTGGCAAATTGATCCGCCATAACAGCAGTTGATGGAATTTCAACCATTATTCCAACTTCGATATCATCAGCTACTTCAATACCTGCTTGAACAAGTTTTTCTTTTTCTTCGAGCAGAATAGCTTTCGCTTGATGGAATTCATCGATTGTCGCAATCATTGGAAACATGATTTTTAAGTTTCCATATTTGCTTGCGCGAAGCAGCGCTTTAAGCTGTGTCCGAAAAATATCTTGCTTTTCTAAACAAAGGCGGATGGCGCGGAATCCAAGAAAAGGATTCAGCTCCTTTGGAAGATTCAAGTAAGGAAGCTCTTTGTCCCCGCCGATATCCAATGTACGGACAACAACAGGTTTTCCTTCCATTCTCTCAAGAACTGTTTTATATGCTTCAAATTGTTCTTCTTCTGTAGGCATTTGGTCTCGTCCCATGTATAAAAATTCCGTACGGTAGAGACCTATTCCTTCACCGCCGTTGTCAAGAACACCTTGTACGTCATTAGGCGTGCCAATATTAGCGGCAAGCTCGACACGATGTCCATCCTTCGACAACGTCGGCTCGTCTTTTAATTTAGCCCATTCCGCTTTTTGTTCTTCATATTTTTCTCTTTTCTTTTCATATTCGGCAATACAATCTTCACTTGGATTTATGATTACTTGTCCTTCAATCCCATCAACAATGACTAAAGCACCGTTTTCAATTTTGGCGGTAGCTTCCTTTGTTCCGACAACAGCAGGGATTTCCATAGAACGAGCCATGATCGCAGAATGGGATGTTCTTCCTCCAATATCAGTTGTAAATGCTTTAACAAAATTTTTGTTTAATTGCGCAGTATCAGAGGGTGTTAAATCTTCTGCAACAATAATGACTTCTTCATTAATTAAACTTGGATTTGGGATTTGAACGCCTAATAAATGGGCTATAACCCTTTTCGTGACATCCCGAATATCCGCTGCTCGCTCGCGCATATACTCATTTTCCATCGCTTCGAACATCGCAATAAATTGATCAGCTGTTTCCCTCATCGCAAATTCAGCGTTTACAGCTTCGTTTTCGATTTTCTCTTTGACTGGATTTAACAGCTCAGGATCGTTCAAAACGAGCAAATGCGCTTCAAAAATCGCTGCTTTATCCGCACCAAGCCTTTCTTCTGTGCTGTTTTTAATTACCTCGAGCTCTGCTTTGGCGCTTTCGACAGATTGTTCAAAACGCTCAATTTCTGCTCGAATATTTTGTATTTCTTTTTTTGATACGGTTAAATCCGGCTCTTCTAGACGGTATGCCTTCGCAATAGCGATACCGTTTGATGCTGCAATCCCAGATAGCTGTATCATTATTCGCCTAACCCTTCTTTTTTGATTGTCTCTTCAATCGCTTGAAGTGCATCATTTTCATCAGCACCTGATGCTGTAACTTTAATGGTTGCTCCTTTTGGAATACCTAATGACATAACTCCCATAATAGATTTTAAGTTTACTGTTTTTCCATTGTATTCCAAATTAATGTCGGCTTCAAATTTGCTTGCCGTTTGCACTAATATAGTCGCAGGTCTTGCGTGAATTCCTGTGTCAGCGGTAATGTTGAATGTTTTTTCAGCCATTTGCATCAAATCCTTTCTGCTATTTTCTTTAAAAATTTTATCAGTGCATGTCGAGTTGTGCAAGCTGATAATCAATTATTTGTGAAACCAGCCTTGTCCGATTTAAACAAGGCCGGTTTACTAACTGCTACCGAATGGCAATAATGTTTTCTTCGCCCTTGTTTACTTTGCCTACTTTTTTCAATTCAATTGCTTCACCTTCTTTTAAATTAGTGAAGACAATCGGCGTCATAATAGAAGGAGAATGATTTTTAACATATTCAAGATCCACTTCAAGAAGTTTGTCACCCAATTTTACAGTATCGCCTTCTGAAACGAAAATGTCAAATCCTTTTCCTTTCAATTTTACTGTATCAATACCAAAATGGATCAATATTTCATGGCCAGAATCAGACTGCAAGCTAATAGCATGTTTCGTTGGAAATACATTTAACACTTTACCGTTAACAGGAGAGACGACGATACCTTCTTCAGGTACAATAGCAATCCCATCTCCCATCATTTTTCCAGAGAATACTTGATCCGGTACTTCTGTAATCGGATGAAGAGTACCTGTCATAGGCGATGAAAATGTTAAGCTTTCGCTTTGTAATTCTTCCGGCATAACATTTTCCACTTGTTCTTTAACTTCCTGCTCTGGAGAATGAACTTTTTCTGCTCTTGGAGTTCTTCCATTCATGATGTCTTGTATTTGAGTTTTTAAATTGTCCGATTTAGGGCCAAAAATTGCCTGGATGTTGTTGCCCACTTCTAAAACACCTGAAGCGCCGAGCTTTTTCAAGCGTTCTTTATCAACTTTCTTTTGATCATGAACAGATACGCGCAGCCTTGTGATACATGCATCAAGGTGCTGAATATTTTCATTTCCGCCAAGCGCCTCTAAAATGTTATATGGAAGATCTCCGGCTTTTTCGCTCTCCTGCTCATCATCAGACGTTTCAACACTTGCATCTTCCCGTCCAGGAGTTTTCAGGTTGAATTTTCGGATGGCAAATCGGAAACCGAAATAGTAAATGACCGCAAATACAAGCCCAACTGGGATAACGAGCCACCAAGCTGTTCGATTCGGAAGGACGCCAAATAATATAAAGTCGATCACTCCGCCTGAAAAAGTCATTCCAATTTTAACATGTAAAATATGCATGACCATAAAGGATAGTCCTGCAAATATCGCATGAATCGCAAACAAAAGCGGTGCTACAAACAAAAAGCTGAATTCAATCGGTTCTGTAATTCCTGTTAAAAACGATGTCAACGCGGCAGAACCCATAATCCCTGCGACCACTTTTTTATTCTCGGGTTTGGCTTCGTGATAAATAGCGAGTGCTGCGGCAGGGAGACCGAACATCATAAACGGAAATTTACCTGTCATAAACGTTCCAGCTGTCAATTCCACACCGTCCTTGATTTGGGCAAAGAAAATGGCCTGATCGCCGCGAACAACGTGCCCTGCTTCGTTTACATAAGAACCAAATTCATACCAAAAAGGAGCATAGAAAATATGATGTAATCCAAACGGAATCAATGAACGTTCAATCACACCGAAAATAAAAGCGGCGAGCGTTTTGTTCGTCTCAAGTATTCCTTGAGAAAACTGGTTTAATGCCCCTTGGATCGGCGGCCAAATAAAGTACATCGCAATCCCTAATAGAACAGCGGACGCAGCTGTCACAATTGGAACAAACCGCTTTCCGGCAAAAAATCCTAAATATTGCGGAAGCTCAATTTTATAATATTTGTTGTACATATAAGCAGCTATGATACCTACTATGATCCCGCCAAACACACCTGTTTGCAAAGTCTCAATTCCGAGAACGTTTGCAAACGCTGGATCAGAACTAATATCTTTAGGCATTTGACCCAAACCTGTTAAAATACCGTTCATTGTAACATTCATAATTAAGTAGCCGATGACTGCTGCAATCCCTGCAACTCCATCGCCGTTTGCAAGACCGATCGCAACGCCGACTGCAAATAACAACGGCAGGTTGGTGAATACAATTTGCCCAGCTTGCTCCATGACGCTTGCGATAAGCACGATCCAGTCGTTCGTTAAAGCAGGAATTCTATCTGTTAAATCCGGATTTTGCATAGCATTACCAAATGCAAGCAAAATACCTGCTGCAGGAAGAAGCGCTACCGGCAGCATAAGCGCGCGTCCTATTTTTTGTAAAACACCGAAAATTGATTTAAACATAACATGACCTCCTTATAATTATCATTTGACAAATGCAGCAAGAATAATCGATGTTTAGAAAAAACAAAAAAGGCATGGTGAAACAAGGCGTCAACTGTACGAAAACAAATCCCTATACAGTACACCTTGCTCACTCATGCCTGATCGAATCAGTAATACGTGCGCAAAATTTATTCTTTTTTTGCTATTCGATATAAATGCATCGTTAAATAAACAGCTTCTGCTTCATCAATTTGTTTTTTCAATACTTGCTGCATCATTTTAATCATTTTCCATGCAACATTATAGCATAGAGGATATTTTTTTTTCAACAATAAAGCTAATTCTTCTGGTTCTTCCGTTTTTTCCTCTTTGAGAACCCTTTCAATTGTTGCCTGAAGATGCCTTACAAGCCGCAAATAATTAAAGCTTTCTTTATCAAGCTGGATGTTTAAGGAATCTTCTGCAACTTCGATTAACTGAGCAATAAGCTGAGAATGGCGGTTCACTTCAGAAATTGATTTATGCGTTATGGCGCTGTGAATGTGGAGAGCGATGAAACCGATCTCACCTTTGGGCAGCTTGATTTTCAGCTTATCTTCAATAATGGACACCACTTCACTAGCAATATTATATTCTTTCGGATAAAGCACTTCAGTCTCTGATAAAAAAGGGTTTTTGATGTCCATCCCCTGCTCGATCCTCTTAATTGCGAACGTAATATGGTCTGTTAAAGCTATATGAATATGTTCATTCAGAGGAAGTCCGACTTTCTTTGAAATGTGGGCAATACAGTCTGAAACAACTTCTATCATCTTCTCGTTTGTATAAGGAAGAAGTTTTTTATATTGTTCCTGTTCTTGTTCGTTTTTCAGCACAAATATCTTTTCAACTGTTTCGTTGGAAATCAGCTCCCCCCTTTTTTTTCCGAAACCGATTCCTTTTCCAATCAAGACGACTTCCTGAAAGGTGTCGTGGCCAGCTATTAATACATTATTATTCAACACCTTTTTTACTTTAAAGGACCCCATGTTTAAAAAGACGCTCCTTTACCAGAAATCTATATAATCGTACAAAAAAAGAACGGGGAGGTCAATGCATTTTGCACTCAGCAAAAGCAAGAAAAAATTTACAATCGAACACCTAAGACTGGTGGTGAGGCATCTAAAATGGAAATAGAAAATTTAGTTTTTTCATCTTTCTCGGCAGTTCATACTTTCCTTTCCAAAAATGAAGAGTCCGTTTTTTCAACTGTCGCCTTTTAAAGGTTCTATATGTACATGTACGTTCGTAATATTAAATTCTTCCGTCAGCCTTCTTTCCACTTCATCACAAATCGCATGGCTTTCAACGACATTTAAATTAGAATGAACTTTAATGACAACATCAACATATACGGTGCTTCCGACATATCTGGCTTTAATATCTTCAAGCGATTGAACCCCGGGTATATTGTTAATTGTTTCTTTATATTTGTCTAACTCCTTCTCTGAAAATCCGTCCGTTAAGGAATGAACCGCTTCTTTGAAGATATCCCAAGCAGTTTTGCAAATAAGCACTCCGATGATCATCGCAACAACTGTGTCCATCCATGCGATATGAAATTGCGCCGCCAAAATCCCTAGGAATGTTCCGACACTGACATATGCATCGGATCGATTGTCCATAGCTGCTGCCATGAGCGCTTGACTTTTTATTTTTTTCGCAAGTCTTACATTAAATAAATAAACGGAAAACATGACGATTGCTGAGCCGATAGCCGTCCATGCCGCGATCAAATCAGGTGATTCTGTTTTCGGGTTTATGATTGATTTTGCTCCTTCAGTAAGAACTTCAAAACCAACCATGACCATAATCAATGATGCAATTAAAGACGCAATGGTTTCTGCCCGAAAATGTCCATAGTGATGATCTTGGTCAGGAGGACGCTGCGATATTTTTAATCCGACTAAAACCGCGATCGAAGCAATTACATCAGTCCCGTTGTTCAGTCCGTCAGCCATTAAAGCTTCCGAATGAAAAAAATATCCGACCGCTATCTTTACAACGGTCAACAAAATATAGGCTGCAATGCTAATCCATGCTCCCCGTTCACCCTTTTTTAAATTTTGATAAACTTCCACCTTCCACTAACTCCATTCGTTTAGTCTGCCATTTATACTATCAAAAAAACATGTAAAGGTCTATACATACAGATTATTTCCTTGTTACAAAAGGTTTAATATCAAAAGGTTTTTCTGAAATCAAAGCGATCATTCCAATATGGAGATTAGTAAAATAAGGAAAAATATAAAATTACCTGAATCCGTGATGAATTGAAATCGACTTTGATTTTGTTGTAATTTTGATGGATTGATAATCCATAAAACCCCTTTTATGCTTATGACCTATGTCATCTCTATTTCCGAAAATGGAACAAATCTCTTTTTTAGGTATACGAACCAAAAAAATAGACAAAAAAGCACAGGGAGTGACGTTGGACATCAGTGCCCGAACATTCGTTCGTTATCTTGCCTCTCTCCATTTCTGATAGACGTTCAGTAGGGGCTCGCTATAGCCACTCCTTCGCGTCAGTTTCATCCAGATCTGTCGTGATCGACGGACGAGTCGCCCTGCCATCGTGATCACCGTCTGAATAATCGTCTTGATGCGGCGGCGTTTCACTTTGTGGTGCAACGGATGTCTCGGATCGCTTAATAGATCTTGTCCAATCAGACGAAGAAGATTGTAAACGAAGGCTCCCATGACCAACACGAGCGCATTCGTTTTCATCTTCCCAGATGGAAGCCGCTCTAAATCTAAGTCGCTCTTCAGTTCGCTATGAAACTGTTCGCATGTCGCATGGTCATGATACAACGCGAGCACATCGCTCATTCGAACATGCTCGTATCCTTTGAGCCGCACCCAATAGCTTTCCACTTCATAATCAGGAACGAGCATCAGCTGTCCATTGCGTTCCATCGTCCGTTCCGTCACTTGGGTGACTTGAACGTACGTATACGTGTTTCCATCGATCGCTGCCTTCTGTGGAAGGCATAGCTCATAGGTTTGTACTCCTTCGCTTTGTCCATCATCGACACGTTTGCCCTTTTGCGAAGCGATCTGGAACCAAAGCGCTTTCGATTCTCGGCGTAAGTTTCGCTTGATGACAAAGTCCACGTCTTCCTTTAGGCATACGTGCACATTCGCTTCTGCATCGTTTCCTGCATCCATGCGAACAAGCAGACGAGATGAAGTCAGTTGACGAGCTCGACGGATAGCGGTGACTAAAAACGAGGGCATGTTGTCTTGCACATGTTGTTTCCCTGGACGCAACTCGGCATGAACGAGATACCCTTCCTTCCCTGCATACGCAAACAACGGTGTAAAACCGTCAAATCCTTTATACGTTCGACTGACTCCTTCTTTTTTCGTATCGGAGTTGTCAAATGGGGAACCATCTATATCAAGGGGAAGCCATGTCGTCTTTCCTTTGGTCCAACAAGGGGACAAAGTGGCATGTCGTTGAATCAACAGACGTATGGACTCCTCCCAAAGAATCGTTTCGGTCATCGGAAGACAAGCGAGCTGATCGAGTCGTTGTCGCAAGGTTGGAGAGGAAGGCACGTGCTGAATCCCCATCGATGCCGAAAAGATATCGTCCTGACGATACGCTTCGATATGATCGAAATCCGTTTTTCCTGTGGCAAGCAAGCCAATCATCGAGCGAATGACATCGCTATGGGAAATGTGCACTTCTCGACGAACCGTTGGAAGCCGAAGTGCGTTTACCCGTTTATCCAGTTTCGTTCGATGGAGTAAGTAGCCAACGAGAGCAAGCCCAGCACTTGGGGTAATCGCTTCATCTGTCAATACAAACCGAATCGGGAAATCTTTCATCACATCACCTACTTGATGAAGAATCGTCAACGTCGTTTTCCCTTATCGTATCAACGGTTTGCGACCATTGTAAAGATGTTTTGTCACGGATTCAGGAAATTATTTCATTTTTTTACATTACATTAAAAAAATATAGCAACCAAACTTTTTACAGTTTGATTGCTATCAATCGAGAGAGATTAATTTTCTTTTTGTGTCAAATAAACCGGGATCATTTGAATCGAATGGTTTAGGTCATCAAGCTTGCCTTCAATCCGGTGAAGCAAATAGAGCGTCACAACAATAGGAAAACCGACATCGCTGATAAACGACAGCCAATCGTGCAAACCAATCCCTCCCTTTATGGCATCTGAAATCCGGCCTGTTCCCGAACCGGAAACAGGCCGCTTCCGTCAGCTCATCGTATATTCTGTCACCGTTTGCTCAATAATTCTGGCTCCTTTTTTTGAAACGAGCGAACCCCCAGAAGAAGTAAAAACATTTGATTGAATGATTGTTTCCATAGCTTGACCAATTTGCTCTGCTGTTAATGAATCCTTAGGTTCATCAACATTGATTCTGA
This sequence comes from Aeribacillus sp. FSL W8-0870, assembly GCF_037963755.1. Lineage (NCBI taxonomy): Bacteria > Bacillati > Bacillota > Bacilli > Caryophanales > Bacillaceae > Aeribacillus > Aeribacillus sp. FSL W8-0870. The sequence continues at coordinate 1,538,620 of NZ_CP150165.1, read as the reverse complement.
CTGTCTTTCCTTCCGTATTGGCAAAAAGAAGATCGAGCGATTTAGACATTTTTTCACCCCCAGATTACTTATGCATTAATTTGATGCGTATCGTTTCGTTCCACTTTGGCAAGCGGCATTTTTTGAAGACTGGCAATTGCTTGGGCTGCTCTAAGCAAATCATCTGCACTAGCTGACGTTTTAATATTGCTGTAATTTTTATAGCGATACAGCGGCTTGCCGGAATGATCAAAACCTTCTTCAAAAACAAGACGCAATTGTGATTTGACCGGTTGAACCTCAGCCATTTGCTCGCACCTCCTTTCACCTTCTTTATATAAAGAAATGAAAAAAAAGGGGCAGCAAATATGTAAAAAGGTGAAAAAAGAAATGAAAACGGAGCCCTGTCGTTGCAGACAACGGCTGTTGATGCCGTTTTGACCATTTCCAATAAACGGAATCTCTTTGGTTTCGTCAATATTTTATTTGGATAAAACTAAATTTTAGAGTAATGAATTTCATCAAAATTAAAAAAGCATTTACGAAGTGCTCTCTTTTATTATGAAAGTGGTCAAACCCCATTAAAAAAGGAGACTTCGTAAATGCAAAACTATTGTGTATCACAAAACGGAACGGATGAAAAAATAAAAGAGCGGTGTCCGCTCTTTTTAAATAGAAAGCTGTTTTGACAACGTATATAATTCTCCGATTGGTTCGCTCTTTTCTTTCAATATCTCTTCAATATCATGATCAACGATTTGGTTTTTCTGTATTCCGACTGCTCTTCCGCCTTTTCCTTCTAACAGAAGCTCAACTGCTCTCGCTCCCATTCTGGAAGCAAGAACTCTATCAAATCCAGTTGGAGAGCCGCCGCGCTGAATATGTCCTAATACCGATACTCGCGTCTCAATGCCGTATTTTTCCTTTAAAATATCGGCAAGTTTTGATGCGCTCATAACTCCTTCAGCTAACGCAATAATGGAATGTTTTTTCCCGCGTTCAACACCATGCTCCAACCGCTTGACAATATCATCTAAGTCAAACGATCTTTCAGGGATTAAGATCGTTTCAGCGCCTCCAGCTACTCCTGCCCAAAGCGCTATATCACCAGCATGCCGCCCCATCACTTCGATTATAAAAATCCGCTCATGGGATTGCGCTGTGTCCCTAATTTGGTCCATTGCCCTTACAACCGTATTCAGTGCTGTATCAAATCCGATCGTGAAATCTGTTCCTGGAATATCGTTATCGATCGTTCCAGGCAATCCAATGCAAGGGAAGCCTTTTTCCGTCAGCTTCAAAGCCCCTCGGTATGATCCGTCTCCGCCAATTACAACAAGACCTTCAATTTCAAATGATTTTAATTGTTGAATCGCAAGAAGCTGTCCTTCTTCTGTTTTAAATTGTTCAGAGCGCGACGATTGGAGAATCGTGCCGCCGCGGTGAATAATGTCCCCTACAGAGCCAAGCTCTAATTTTTTTATGTCACCGTTAATTAATCCTTGATATCCATGGTATACTCCATAAACTTCCAACCCATGAAATATCCCTTTTCTTACAACTGCACGTATTCCAGCATTCATCCCCGGAGAATCTCCGCCAGACGTTAATACAGCTATTCGTTTCATTCCATCACCTCATTATGCAGTTCAATAATTGCTGCCATCTCATGTTTTATAAAATGTATTATATCAAAAAATTTTCCCGCTTAAATGATTTTCTCGTTATTCAGCTTTTCGAAATCCGGCTTCTTTTGCTTCCTCCTCTGTACAAAACATCATTTCTGGTTTTGTTATATAATAGTGCCTGCTGCCAGGCATATGGTATATTTTTTCACCTTTTGAATTAATGTTTCCTTTTATGTCGCAGCCCTCTTTTTTGTCGTCTTGTCCAATCTTATCATTAAATCCATCGTTTGTAACATAGTTTTCTATACTCCAGATTCCGATTTCTTTGTGCTGGGCTTTTTTTTGAACATCCAAAAAACGGTCTACATATTTTGTATTTGGCTGATGAACGTATGCGACGCGGGCTAGCCCGTTTTCAAGCAGCATTTCATTAAACATTTGTCCGTTTATATATAAATAAACAAGTAATCTTCCATACTTGTCACGTTCTCTAACGCCAAGCTCTAATTCAACTTTTTTGTCTGACAGCATTTCTTTTGCAAAATTGCTTGCTTCGATTGCAAATGGCTGCACAGGCTTCGTTGGGTGTACAGATTCAGGAGTATCGACAAGAAGAAGTCGGATTGTTTCTTTTTTATTGTTGACGATGACTTTCATCGTATCACCATCGACGACATCAATTACTTTGGCTTCCAACCGATTGTTTACGGCTGAATCATCTTTTTGCCAAAGCTCCCATCCGAAAAATAATGCAAGCAAACCAAAAAATAAAACAATCCATTTTCTCCACATGATGTTCTTCCTCTCTATTGTGTCCATTCAATGAAATATCATTTTAAGCGAAAAGAACATTCATATCAATAAGAAATGTGGAGGATTTTTCACCTTCAAAGTTATTTTAAATGTTGTTTACATTTTTCTCGGAATATTTTATAAATAAAACCATTCTAGTATAATAATAATGGTAAAGCAATCGGGGGAGTTAAGGAGTGTATTTTTTGTGACATTTATCAAAAGAAATATCGTCCCGATCCTCTGCTTGGCGGCATTTTCGTCACCCATAATCGGCATGATGTTAATTGATGTGTATTATTACAGTTCGGTAATCGGGTGGGTGGTTGGATTCATTTTTATTGTAGCTGCATACATAATTGTAACGAAACGACCCGATGACTCTGAACCAAATGACTTTTTAAAAGAAAATAAAAGGCGGATCATATAGCTTAATCCGCCTTGTTATTCTTCTTATTTATGATCTTAATAGCCGCAATCCATTTAAAATGACAAGTATGGTGCTTCCTTCGTGGCCAATGACTCCGAACGGCAAGTCAATGACTTGAAGGAAATTAGCACATATGAGAAGGGCGATGACCGATAGAGAAAAGGCAATATTTTGTTTCACAATTTTGTTCATTTTTTGCGACAATTCGATCGCTTTGATCAATTTCGTTAAATCGTTTTTCATTAATACAACATCTGCTGTTTCCAAAGCAACATCCGTTCCCTCCCCCATTGCTATACCGACAGATGCTGTTTTTAAAGCTGGTGCGTCATTGATACCGTCGCCGATCATCGCCGTTACGCCGAATTGTTTATTCAACTGCTTTATTCGGTCAACTTTGCTTTCAGGCAGACATTCACCGTGAAATTCATCAACGGATGCCTCTTTAGCAATGGCTTCAGCTGACGCTTTCGTATCGCCCGTCAGCATCACCGTATAGATGCCTTTGCTTTTCAATTCATCCATCAAATTTTTCATATCAGGTCTAAGTACATCTTTTAAAGCGATGCTTGCGGCAATTCCTTTTTCGTCTTTAACATAAACAACCGTTTTCCCTTGTTTGTATAATTTCTTGGAAACAGAGTTTTGAAATTGTTCAGCCTCTTCTTTTCCGACAAACGCAGCTTTCCCAACGAATATTTTCTGCCCGTTCCAAGAAGCAGAAACTCCAAACCCTGAATGTTCATCCACTGATACCCATTCATCTTTCAGTCCTTTTACATTTTCCTGAATATAAGCTGTAATAGCTTTGGCAAGAGGATGGGAGGATTGCCGCTCAATATTATAAACTGCTTGTAACAGCTCTGTTTTTTCGATGTCTGGGCGTACGATTACGTCCGTGACGATCGGCTCGCCTTTTGTCAAAGTTCCCGTTTTATCAAACGCGACCGCCCGAATTTTATTAAGACGCTCTAAATGTACGCCCCCTTTAAACAAAATGCCGTTTCTTGCCCCGTTAGAAATAGCGGATAACGTCGCCGGCATGATCGAGGCGACGAGCGCGCACGGGGAAGCCACTACCATAAACACCATCGATCTGTAAAAAGCTTCCTGAAAGCTCCAGCCTAATAAAAATGGAGGAGCAAACATCAAAACAGCCACTGCAATAAGCACACCTTTTACATACGTTCCTTCAAATTTTTCAATAAATTGCTGGGACGGAGATTTTTCAGATTGGGCGTTTTGCACCAGTTCAATAATTTTTTGAAAAAGCGTTTCCGATGCTTTTTTCGTTACGCGAACGGTGATCGATCCATTTACGTTTACAGTCCCTGCATACACTTCACTTCCAGGCTCTTTCTCAACCGGGATGGATTCGCCCGTTATAGCTGATTCATCCACTGTCGTATGACCATTTATGAGCTGGCCATCCACCGGAATGCGGTCCCCGGGCTTCACAATGATCAAATCTCCAATCGATAAAGTGGAAACATGCACTTTTTCTTCCCGTCCATCTACTAAAAGCAGCGCTTCTTCAGGCTGCAATTCCATCAATGAAGAGATCTCCTTGTTTGTTTTGTTCATTGTATACGTTTCTAATGCGCCGCTTAGGGCAAAAATAAAAATTAAAATCGCTCCTTCAAGCCAATGGCCGATTATTGCCGAACCGATAGCAGCAAAAACCATCAGCAGCTCTACATTCAACTTGCCTTCGCGGATCGTTTCTTCAATTCCCTCTTTAGCTTTGGCAAATCCCCCAATAACAAATGCGAAAATAAATAAAATCGTTGATATGATGTTGAAATCATCTATGCTAAGCAGCCAAGCGAAAAAAATGAGAACACCTGACACAATGGCCGCAATCATTTCAACATGCTGTTTCAACCCTTGAAATAATTCCGTATTATGAAACATCTTTGCTTCCATTCTCACTTACAACCTCCTAACTGAGAATAAAATTCAGCTTCACTTCTATTGAATTCCATATGCTATTCTTGGCGACTAGTAAAAAAACTATTAAAATATCAACATCTATATGTATATTATATATCAACAATTATTTTTTTCAAGTAATAATTATATTAATTTTAAATTAATAATTAATATTAATAATTATTATCATTCTCAATCACGGTTTTTTACAGATCAAAAACGTTGGTTGGAAAATCGGTCGATTCATATGTTAAGCATTAAAATTCTATTTTTTAAAAAAGAAAAAGCACAGAAGCTTCGCTGTGCTTTACAAATCGGTTAAACGTTTTAATTGTTCGGTTGTTACGGGACCAATGATTTTTTTAAACACCTGTCCTTGTTCATCGATTATAAAAGTAGTGGGAATGACCATAACCTTGTATAATTTCATGACTTCGCCTTTTTCATCAAAAAGCACAGGAAAATCAAATCCGCTCTTTGATAAAAAAGACTTTACTTCTTCTTTCCCCCCTTCTTCTGAAGTAATGTTAATTCCTAAAAACGCGACGTGCTCAGAATCCGCTTGTTCATAAAAACGTTGAAGCTCAGGCAATTCTTCCTTACATGGAGGGCACCACGTCGTCCAAAAATTGATCACGACCTTTTTCCCTTTAAAATCCGAAAGTTTTACCATCTTGCCGTCAGTTGTTGGCAAAACAAAATTGTTAGCGGGCACTTTCGAATCTTCTTTCGTTATTATTTCTTTCATAGTTGTTTTGCTCGGTGCATTTTCTTGTTTCAAATCGCTCTCTTGACATCCAAAAAACACACATGATATAAGCAGAAAATGAAAAAGCAAGGCAGCTGTTTTTTTCAAAACGCTTCCCCCTTCATGAGAGCACTAATTTTTTCCATTCAATGATGGAAAAATGATGACTTTCGCTATTTCATACTTTATTGCTGCGATAGATCACAGTAGAGACAACCCGGAAAATCTTAATGAACACGTTTTTCCTTCAGCGACCAATAGCCAATGCCGATTTTTTGGCATATTGTCATATAATGCATTAACAATTGCAGCAATCCTCCTGCATTGAGCCCGATAATAACTCCTGACATTTGCCATTCTGGCTGCGATCCAAGCAAAAAGATGACGACAAACGAGATAAAATGCGCCCAAACCGTATGAAACAAAGCATCCTTTATTAAGTTCAGACCGATCAAATACGCTTGCAGCGGAATGATCAAAAAGTGGGTAAAAAAGTACGGCCATAAAAGCTTTAAAAAAAGTGTTGCAGTAGTTCCGTTGACAAACAAACTTGTAAGCGGCTCAGCAAAAGCAAACATAATCACAATCGCAGGTATTCCGTAAAGCATTGTCATTCCGAGCGATTGCTGCAAAAGCTTCTTTAAAAGTTCCTGGTTTCCTTTAGCAAACGCTTCTGATACAGTTGGGATCAAAATCGTTAACAGTGCATGAGCGATAAACGCGGGAAAAAAGCCGATCGTCATCGCAACTCCGGAAAGCAGACCGAACTGTTCTGTCGCTCCAACCTCCGAAACACCTGCTGCCATTAATGCATATTTGATTAAAAACGGCTGAATCGCATGTGTCATAGAATGAAAAATGCGCAAAATTGTCGTCGGAACAGAGACACGAAATAAACTCCGCCGGATCAAAGCTGTTTTGGATGAAGCGAGCGTGCTTTTTTTTAGTTCTTGCGCCTGATAGACATAAACGGTAAGCAAATAAAGAACAATAACGGCTTCGCTTGCAATAAATGAGCTTAACCCTGCAATGACAGACATTTCAGGAGAAAATTCAAACAGGTTGAACAGCAAAATGAGCAGAATAAGCTGAACAAGCTTGCGAAATCCATTTGCAAATGCAATTTTCCCCATTTGCTGCGTGCCCATTAAATAGCCTCTAGCAATAGAGGAAAAAGAAATCATCGGAACAAGCAGTACAAATAAAACCGTAACGGAAGGATGATAGCTTTTTAGCGGCGGAAGAGCAGGAAACAGCAAAAAAACAATTAAGCTGAAGCAAATGCTGATCCACAAAGTTAGGCGAAAAGCATATTTCAACATTGGCCAATGGTACGGCTTTTCAGTTTCCGCCACATATTTTGAAATAGATATCGGCAATTCAAAGCTTGCTAACACGATAATGAAAAACATAATAGGCATGATCGACATATAGTGGCCGATGCCTTCTTCACCAAGTTCCCGCGTCAATACCATGTTAATCATAAAATCAAAGCATTCCCCTAGAAACGAAGCAACGATTAAAAGCAGAGCTCCCTTAAAAAATGTTTTCATTTTTCCTCCCTCTTTTCTTATTTCATGCATATGAGACAAGTTCAAAAACATGACAGAGGATCGGAAGAGGGAGGAAAATTTTTAGTCAGCCTTTGTTATTTCGGTTTCTCGTTTCATTGGCAAAACTAAGCAATCAAATATTTAGAATTATTGCACCACACCAGTTTCAGTAATTTTTACATCCGCATGCACATCGACTTCCATCTTGGAATAAATATCCCTCCAATTTTTCACATTTCTTAAACCTCTCGAATGGCTTAAAATTTCTTCCCCTAATCCAACCGGATCAATGTTTTTCTCTTTAAACATATCGATCATCTCCATACTGTTCTTCACAATTTCCTTTTCAAACGCTTTTTCAGCTTTTTTTAAGATTTCCGGACGAACAGTCCCTTCCGAATATTCGCGTAGATACCCTTCAATTTCCAGCTCTATCGTTAAATGGAACGGATTTTTTTCATCGATGTTCGCTCTTCTTTTCGAACGGATGCTTTCTATAGATGCTTTATTTCCATCATCCATTGTGATCGTATGAATTCCTTTAACATATCGATCGGAAAGAAGCTTAAAATAAAAAAGCTGATCATTTTCGATTTCGCCAACCATTTTGTCCTTTTGAAACAAGGCAAGTCCAGTTATTTTGACATGGTCGTTTTTCTTTTCTAATAAAGGTAAAGAAGGGTCTTTTCCTTTCATGCGAAAGTTGCGCAAATATGTGTGTAAATTGATAATCGGCAAATTTTCCCGGTGCATATTATGCTCCACTAAATTACGAAAGTACGTGGCAGTCCCCTGTTGTCCATATTTTCCTTCCAGCAAATTTTTCGCTTCACCTTTGCAGACCGCTAAAATGACCTTTGAACCGACGCTTGCATCTCGTTCAAGCGAGTCGACATATTTTTCAATTCCCTGTTTTGCTACGTCTTCACTGTAAAGAGCAAATTGCAATTTTCCATAAACTAGAGGGGCTGGCGACTCCTTTTGCAAATCGGAAATCAGATCCCTGCTTAAATCTGATTCGACCGTCATCACCTTGCTGTCGACCGGCTGCTCCTTTTTATATTCAGGAGCAACAATGGTTCCTTTAATTTTATTGCCTTCGCCGACATCGTATCCAATAACCATCACTAAATTGACATCATCAATAATTTCTTTATCCAGACATCCATAAAGCATCAGCATGAACAACATAATGAAGGAGAGAATTTTCCACATGTTTATGTTCTCCTTTTCCATAAATCCCGTACAAACGTAATGAGGTATAAAACCGGAATATAGCAAAATACAATACCAAGAGCATACGTATTGATGATCTTATTTAATAATTGAATATCTTCTTTATCAACAATGACATTGACTATAAAAAACATGACGACCAGAACAGAAATGATTGCCTTCTTTTCTGTTATTCCAAAAATTTCTGTTATACCTCTTTTGGCGCTCCACAACATGACGCAAATATTCGGCAAGATGACGAGAGACCAGGAAGCAATGCCGATATATTCGAATCTTTCAACAAAAGGAAGTTCAACAATTTTCCACATCGCTAGCGTCGCCCATTTATTGCGCAATATTTCTTCTTCCGCAGAATAATAAACGATCGAAACAATCATGATGATGATATATGAACAGGTTGTAAATAAATTTCCAATATGAGCCCATTTTTGGGATTTGTCAATATTTTTGACAAAGGGGTAATACAAAAAAAGAGTTTCAAACCCAATAACAGTTATGACCATCTGCATCGTTCCCATGAAAATTTCCTGAGGTGAATGATCCATGATTGGCAAGAGGTGCTGAAGATCTGCAAAACGAGTCGGGAAAATTAAAAATGTAAGAAAAATCCAAAGCGGCAGAACCACTCCAAAAAAAGCAAATCCGGTTACTACCCGAAATCCACCGTTAAAAATGTAATAAAGCAATCCCATAAAAATCGCGGTATAAATCCAAATATTTAAATCTTCAAACATCCACACCTTCAAAATTTCAATATATCCTATTAATATGGCGCAGCTTCCAAGAAAAAAATAGATGATCCAAACAATGTTCAATCCATTGCCGACCCATTTTCCAAACAAATCGTGCTGCAGTGTCATTAAGCTTCCGCTTGAACGTTTCAAAATTTGATAGATCATCCAAATGTACAGATGAACAATAAGACCGATCAAAATAACTGAAATCCATGAATCATGTCCCGCATACTTGACGACATTTTTTTGAAAACCTAATACACCGATGCCGAATTGAGTGCTGTGCACTAAATAAAAAACGAGCGGTGCGGAAACTTTATGACGTTCTGCTATTTGCGCCAAGTTGGATTCCTCCTCTTCCGCTGTTATTCATCAATATCTTTATTTTCCCTCGATTTCTCTTCATCCATTCGTTTCGGCTGCTCCGTCCGCAGCTGTTTCGGACGTTCATTCATCATTGAAAACGGCATACGCAGGAATGCATCCTTTAAATCGGAAATTCTCGGAGGATAGATTGGCTCCAAAAAAGGACGTCCGAGAGAAGTTAAACGTAAAAGATGGGTCGCTAAAAAACAAAAGCATAAAACGATTCCTAAAAGACCGTACATTTCGGCAAACATGAGAAAAGGAAAACGCAAAAGCCTGATCGTATTGCCCATTTTATAGACAGGTGTTGTAAATGATGCTAATGCAGCAAGCGCTACAATGATGAGCAAAATATTGCTTGTTAAACCTGCTTCCACACTAGCTGTTCCGATTACAATCCCCCCGACGATGCCGATCGTTTGTCCAACCTTTGTCGGCAGCCGGGCGCCCGCCTCACGCAGCAATTCGATCGTTCCTTCCAAAAACAGCGCCTCTAAAAAAGGCGGAACTGGGACCTCCCTTCTGGATGTGACAAAATTGTTTAGTAAATCAGTTGGAATTAACTCATAATGATAATTTAAAACAGCTACATAAATCGGTGTTGCCAATATGGAAAAGGAGACAGCAAACAGGCGGATAATACGGAAAAAGGAAGACAAAATCCAATTTAAAAAATAATCTTCAAACGATGCGAAAAATTCGACAAGAGTTGTCGGACCGATTAATACATGGGGAGAGCCGTCCACAATGACCGCTATTTTCCCTTCCGCCAAAATGGAAACTACACGGTCCGGTCTTTCCGTATCCAACAGCTGAGGAAAGGGAGAATTATGATTGTCAGAGATCATTTCCGTAATGTACGAACTATCATTCACTTGATCAATTTGGATATTAGAAATTCTTTGCCAAACCGTAAATACATTTTCCTCATCCGCTATGCCTTCTATATAGATGATCGCTAATCTCGTTTGCGTCAGCCTGCCAATTTTTAAAGTCCGAATGCGCAGTTCTTCAATCGGCAATCGTTTTCGAATTAAATTAATATTGGATTCAATGGACTCAACAAACGCCTCTTTCGGACCGATGACCGTAAATTCCACTTCCGGGAGTGTAACTTCTCTAGCTTTGTTTAATTTTGCATTAACGAGCAAGCACGGAGATCCATATTCGCTTAGCGAAATCATAACAAAGCCTTCCAAAAGCTTTTCCTTCATTAAATCCGTATCAATGGTTAAAAAAATATCTTTGACCGGTAAAATGTTTTTTAGTTCTTCTAATGACTGCCAATATTTTGAGTGAATCGGCTTTAAAATGTTTTCATTTAATATATTTACATCCACTAACGTTTCAAAATATGAAATCCAATATTTGATATGGCTTGTATTGACGTCATATTGAATAAAATCAGTAGAACTGCGGAAGACAGCAAACAATTTTTCAATTGAATCTTTTCTTTTCCAATTTTGCTTATACATTCGGCTCATTCATCCCACCTCTTTCCATTATTTTTTCAAGCCATCTTTTTATTTATTCAATTAAATTTCTTCTATAGAAATAATGAGAAAAATGGTGAAAACGGAGGAGGCTGAAACGAAATAATTGCATTTTCCTATATAGAAAATTGAATTTCCCAGACAATTGGACGCGTATCATCTTAATCATGATGATTCGCTCAAATGATTTACACCGTTTACGATTGTATTACCGCGGAAAAAAAAGAGCGCGCTCTTTGAAAGGATGCGCACACGTGGAAAAGAATCAATCATTTGAGGAGATGCTAACTGCTTTTCGCCCTTTAATTTTTCACATTATGAAAACTTTAAATATTTATACAGACCAAGACGAGTTTTTTCAAATAGCAGCGATCGCCCTCTGGAAAGCAAGCATCAATTATGACGAACAGAAAGGACGGTTTGCCACTTATGCTTATGCAACGATAAAAGGCTCGCTCATGACAGAATTAAGGAAAAAACAAACATATAAAGAAAGGCATGTTCTTCATGCGAATGACATAATAGCTGCAAAATTGGAATTTTTTCCATATACAGACATTGAAGCAAGAGATTTATATGAACGGATTGCCCCCGCTTTATCAGATGCTCAACGAATTTGGTTTACCATGTATTTTTTTGAAGGAAAAACTCAGAAGGAAATTGCAGAGGAGCTAAATGTCACAGTCAATAAAGTAAAAAATTGGAGAAAAGGAGCATTAAAAAAATTGAAGAAATATGCCGTAAAGGCACGGGAAGAACAGTGAACAGTCTTTAATAGCAGTTTTTAAGAGGAAGATGTGCCAAAAATTAAGAAGCTGACATCGGTCAGCTTCTTGGATCTTTTGTATATCGGTAAACAATGCTGCCACCGCGTTTTGCTGTTCCATGAAAATGTTTAAAATCTTCCCTTTCGATCAGCACTTTGCGAAACGCCATAAAATCTTCCTTTGATACACAATATTCTTCCAGTTCTCCATCACGAAGCTTGTTTAAAATGTCTTGTATCTCTTGATTTGTCAACTCGACCATCTCCTTTTCTATGAAAAACAGTCTACCGAGCAATGGAAACTTTTTACCTATTTTTTTGCGATTGTCCAAAAAAACTTTACAATTCTAAAGAAATCATGCAAAATATTTGAAAATCCATAAAAAAGGAGAGAACAAATGAAAATTGCTGAAGTTGGAGATGTTATTGAATTTAAAGACGGTCTCAAAGGAATTGTCGAAAAAGTAAATGAAAATTCCGTCATCGTCGATCTTACGTACATGGAAAACTTTCGGGAAATGGATCTGGAACAAAAAACAGTAGTTAATCATAAAAACTATAAAATTGTCGGAAAGTAAAACGGAGAATTGAATGCTCCGTTTTACTTTTTCTTATATTAAAGAGTTTAGTGCCATTTCAAGAATTTTTTACAATTAACGCAAGTTTCGGCAGGTTCTTTTATCAAAAAAACGCCTCAAGCGACTTGCTTTATCGGTTGTCCACTTTTTCCGGGTACAAATCATGGTTCATCATACGATACTCCGCCATTTTCTCGTATTTTGTTCCAGGACGTCCCCAATTGACATAAGGATCAATAGAAATACCGCCGCGCGGCGTAAATTTTCCCCATACTTCGATGTAGCGGGGCTCCATGATCTTGATTAAATCATTCATGATAATATTAACACAATCTTCATGGAAATCGCCGTGGTTGCGGAAGCTGAACAAATAAAGCTTCAGCGACTTGCTTTCCACACATTTTTTGTCTGGAATATAGCTGATATAAATGGTCGCGAAGTCCGGTTGTCCGGTGATTGGCCTCTGTTTTTCACAAACAGGTGGACTATATCATATTCTTATTCAACTGCGATATTGAATAAGAACCCTTGCGCTTCCACCAAGATAATATATGCTGTCATCTTGGTGTACTCTACTCTCTTCCTCCAACACTACTCTTACTCGCTTCATGCTGGAGTGATTTCGATAGTCTCTGCACCTTCCTCAAATTTAAGAAGAAGATTCCCTTAAATTTGAGGCTTGGCTCAGGGTTGGAAAGATAATGGGAATAAGAGACAAGAACATGTTTTTCTTTTATTCGATTACAATTGCCATTTTCGCTTTTTACTCCATTATCCTCTTCCCCTGAATTCACAAGGTTTATCCGACAGTGTCGCCACTGAAGTGTGCCCTTATTGACACAAGCTGGTAAACTCCGGACAATTGAACTTCACGAAATAATCGCGGTCTGGATGTTTATTATCGAATACTTCCAACACTTCTGGGCTGTATTCAAATAAATATTTTGTATTTTTGTTGCCTAACAGCGTCAGATCTTTCAATTCATCATCTTTTCTTCCAGCCATCTTTTTTCATCCTTTCCTATTAATTTACACTCCGCGCTTGTTTCCCCAAACAAGTGCATGAAGCTGCGGCAAAACTCGAGCATCGTTCATTTCTTTTGATTGAACAGTCAATTCGATCAGCCATTCTAATTTTTCTAAAAGCTGATTTCTCAGGAGGTGATCATTTTGTTCGTTTACTTGATCATTTCCAGGCTGCAAATAAAATGAAATATTTGGATAGCGAAGGTGGACGTTTTTCGCGTAATCAAAATCTTCCTCATTAAAAACAACAACTTTTAGACTAACATTGTCTTTCCGTCCGCCATCGATCAGCCGCTTCATAATGTCATCAAGCACAGTAAAGTTCGTTTTCATCCCTGAACTAGGAGGCTTGGGAGAAAGAGTTAAATCATCGATTAGTAAAAACCAATCTTGATAACGGCTTCCCTGTGTCTCCAGTGCAGTGCGAAATCCTTGCTCCCTTAAAAGGATAATCAATTCATCCAATCCTCTAATCAATGCCGGATTTCCGCCCGAAATGGTGACGTGATTGAAGCGATCGCCGCCAAGCTCAATAAGATCGTCCAAAATTTCCGCTGCTGTCATTTGTTTAATTTCATCTTTTGCTGAACCGTTCCACGTAAAAGCTGAATCACACCAGCTGCATGAATAGTCGCAACCGGCCGTTCGGACAAACATTGTTTTTTGTCCGATCACCATTCCTTCCCCTTGAATGGTCGGTCCAAAAATCTCGATGACCGGTATTTTTTTCATTATTTCATCTCCCTTTTCGGACGGTACACAACATAGCTTGTCGGCGTTTCTCTGACAAACACCTGCAAGCATTTCGGTTTATTCGGGAGTACATTTAAATGATCCTGGACAATTTCCCAAATTTTCCGCGCAACCACTTCTGTCGTTGGAAAGTCTTCGCTGTTTTGACCATTGAATACATCCGTATGGTCATTGAGCAGCGTATGGTCAAATCGATCATGAACCCATTTTTTTAAATGCTGAAAATTCACAAGGAATCCTGAATCATCAAGCTGATCACCGCAAATAGTGAGATTGACGAAATACGTGTGGCCATGTACACGGGCGCATTTCCCCGCTTTTTCATGCGGGATGTAGTGTGCAGCAGATATTTGCATATCTTTATTCAGCTCATAACTATAATTATGAAAAACTTGCGGATAAAATTGATGAAGCATCACGTATTAGCTCCTTTTTCAGCCAAATATTGTTCCAATCCCCTTTTTCTCAATAAGCAAGCAGGACATTCGCCGCATCCGTCGCCAATAATGCCGTTATAGCACGTCAACGTTTTTTCGCGAATGATATCGAACACCCCTAACTCATCGGCAAACTTCCACGTTTCCGCTTTATTGATCCACATAAGCGGCGTGTGAATCACAAAATCCTCTTCCATCGCTAAATTAATCGTTACATTGCAGGATTTTACGAACACGTCCCGGCAGTCAGGATAGCCGCTGAAATCCGTTTCACATACACCTGTCACAATATGTTTCGCTCCCAGTTGTTTCGCCAAAATGGCGGCAAATGTCAAAAAAACTAAATTCCTCCCCGGAACAAAAGTGTTGGGAAGCTCTCCTTCCTTTTGTTCAATTTCCATATTTGAACGCGTTAATGCATTCGGCGCCATTTGATTTAATAAGGACATGTCCAGCACATAATGAGGTATGCCGGCTTCGTTCGCAATGTTTTTCGCTGCTTCAATTTCCTGTGCATGCCGCTGATTATAATGAAACGTGACAGCGGTCACCTCATCAAATTGTTTCTTCGCCCAAAACAAACAAGTTGTACTGTCTTGTCCTCCGCTAAACACAACGACCGCTTTCTTATTATCCATTTGAAAACGCTCCTTTCTGAAAAAAGAAAGCCATTCACACTGCCTAGCTTAAACAGAAACTGATGCTTCTTTTTCTGCTACAGTGGCGGAAGCAAGTTGTTCAGAAGCCTTTCGAGCTCATCATAAATCTATTCAACTTCTAAACCTTTCGCAAACATTGAAAAAACTATATCCCAAGGATATAGTTTTCCTTAGTTTTTTATAGAGGGTGTGCTAAAACCTCTCCCGTTTTTTCGAAACGGATTTTTATTCAAGTTGTATCTTATTATATCATACAGAATTGTTTATGCAAACGGCATGCTCCGACTGGAGTCACTCAAGACTTTGTGGGCCACTTTTTTAATCGCTATTTTTTGATAGCGAAATCACTTTTTTCAGGGTACTCTCTTGGTAAAAAAATCTTCTTTTTTTAAAAAACAGGATTGAGCCGAGCGTTTGTGGGCAATTTTTTATCCTCTAAATGTAGTCCATGATCATTCTACCAGGAGCAGCCGCACTTTCTCATATTACTGCCACACTTTCCCTTTCATTTAATGAGCAATCAGAATTCTCATTAAATGAAGGCGCTAATTTTTGCCTACAATAATTTTACTTTTATCTCCGCATCATGCCTTTTCCAAGCCTCTATAGCGCGAGGTCGTTAATTCCTGAATATACTCTTTTAGTTCCGGCATTTCTTTTTTTCTAGCTAATTGAATGGCAAGGTCAATATCATATGGAACACGTATGTGCTGAATCGAAAAAGGAGCCCTTTTCTCCGAGTTGAACATGCCTTCCAAAATGCAGTAGGATGCTTCGGGCAGGTCCAGCGGATTACCGACACTGCCTGCATTGAAAAGCGTTTTGCCGGATAAATGCTGTATAAAGGCATTATGAACATCACCGTATCCGACAACATCCGGCTCCTTCGTTCCCAAACCGGTTTCAACGCTGTTTTCAAACATGGACAATCTTTTTTCAATCGAATCCCAAGGCTGTACCCTTATCCAGACGCTGAAAGGGGATGCATGAAAAAGCCGCAGCCGGCGGCCGCTCATATAAAAATCAATGGAAAACGGGAGGCTACGCAAATATTCTATGTCTTCTTGCGACAACTGATTTTGATGCCAGCGAACGACATCGTTTACATCTTCCCTTGTAATCAGCTCGTCCCAGTTTCCTTTTAAAACAAAATCGCAGGAGCTGCGGACGATATCGATCGCTTCTTTTGATTCAGGTCCTTTTCCGACAAGATCTCCTAAACAAAAAATTCGATCTACATTTCGCAAGCTTATATCTTTCAATACAGACGACAACGCTGGAATATTCCCATGTATATCAGAAATGACCGCGATTTTATCCAAATAAACTCCTCCTTCATTTCCCTACTATTTTATCATGATTTGTTATCGTCTGGAATTTTTTTGAACATTAATAATATGAAAAAGGCAATGCTCATATACCCGAACAGCGGATAAAGCGTGGAAATGAGCTTTCCGTATCCTATCAGGCTGACTAAATAACATAATAATAGGATGAAAATGACACCAGCGATTTTTGCCAAAGGCTTTTCCGATGATAATTGACGTTCCAAACCATACAGATTGCCGATCAACGATGAAAATATTTCTCCAAAAATAACAAGGATGTATATGTAATAAAAGCCTGAAAACAGCTGCTTGACAATTTCAGCCATTGGGATTTCAAAAAGCCCGGCGTCCGGCAAATGCAGAAGGGAGAAATAGCTGGAAAATAAAATGAAGCTTAATCCGAGACCGCCTACAACTCCGCCCAATTTAATGGCGCTTTCATCCTTTATTGCGTTTGCGAGCGGAACAAGTACAGCCTGAGCAAGAGAGAGATTAAAAGAAACATATAAAAAGCTTGATTTGACTGGTTGAAACACTCCATCCAACGATAAATCGATAAAATCACCCCTTATGATGGCTTCAATGGAGATGATCAGGCTAAACAAAATAAAAAGCGGAACAACCAATAGATTGACGGAAGACAGCCCTTTGACTCCAAACGAAATCACAGCAATGGAAAGCACAATCGTTAAAAAAATTCCAAATTGCTTTGAAAGCGACAGTTGCTCTTCAAAAATCGCCCCCGCCCCCGACAGCATGACCGATGTGATGCCAATCAGCATCATAAACATCAAGCCGTTGACTACATAAGCTGACAACGTCCCAAACAAAAATTGGTTCAACTGCAAATACGAAGATGCATTAATGCGTCTTCCGATCAACATCATTTTCGTTCCCAGCCAAACAAATAAAACGGCAGAACAAATAATTCCAACAATTCCTCCGGCGCCGTATTTTGAAAAAAACTCAACGATCTCTTTTCCCGTTGCAAACCCTGCACCGATGACAGTGCCGATATAGACAGAAGCTATTTGAAGTGCCAATACCCATTTATTGCTCATGTTTCACCCACCTTACTTTATCAACAATATATGGACAAGAAGGGAAAAAAAGACGAAAAAAATTTGTAAAAAAGACTTGAAAGTCAAAAAAGGTCAAAGTATAATAAAGTCAGAAAAGGTCAAACAGTGAATCTAACTATTGAATGATTGAGATTGTCTCTTTGATTCCAAAAGGTCAAAGAAAGTCAAAGAAGTTTCTTCTTTTGGTCAAAGTTAATCAAAGTCAAAAAGGAGGAATGTTATATGTTGTGTGAAAATTGCCAAGCAAGAAAAGCCAATGTTTTATTAAATGTACAAATCAATCACAACAAACAAGAAATGCGTCTCTGTCAAGAATGCTATCAACAATATAAACAAAAAATCCCAAGTGGTTTTTACGGATTTAGCGGTTTCGATGAATTATTTCAATCATTTATGCCAAACTCTTTTGAGAGCTTTGACCAAGCTGTTCAAGCACAACCGAAATCAGGGGGCGGAAAACAGAACGGCTTCCTCGATCAATTCGGCCGAAATTTAACGGATGCTGCAAAAGCTGGGTTGATTGATCCTGTCATCGGCCGCGATGATGAGGTAAGACGAGTGATTGAAATTTTAAATCGACGCAACAAAAATAACCCGGTTTTAATCGGAGAACCAGGCGTAGGGAAAACAGCTATTGTGGAAGGACTAGCCTTAAAAATTTCTCAAGGAGACGTTCCGCAAAAATTAAAAAATAAAGAAGTTTATTTGCTGGATGTTTCATCACTTGTCGCCAACACGGGAATTCGCGGACAATTTGAACAGCGGATGAAGCAGCTAATTCAAGAATTGCAAGCCCGGAAAAACATCATCCTGTTTATCGATGAAATTCATCTTTTAGTCGGCGCCGGTTCTGCGGAAGGTTCTATGGATGCCGGCAACATATTAAAGCCAGCGCTCGCCCGCGGTGAGCTTCAAGTTGTCGGAGCAACAACTCTAAAAGAATACCGGCAAATCGAAAAAGATGCAGCCCTTGAACGACGCTTCCAGCCGGTTATTGTGAAAGAACCTTCCATTGAAGAAGCGATCAGCATTTTAAAAGGAATTCAAGAAAAATATGAACAATACCATCAAGTCAAATATTCAGAAGATGCGATTAAAGCTTGCGTCACACTATCTCATCGATATATTCAAGACCGCTTTTTGCCTGACAAAGCCATCGATTTAATGGATGAAGCTGGTTCAAGATTAAACTTAAAAGCCGAGCCGGCTAATGAAGCAGACATCCACGAGCGGCTTAAACAAATTGCCCGTGAAAAAGAAAAAGCGCTAAAAGAAGAACGATACGAACTTGCAGCTAAGCTTCGCGATGAAGAAGCTGCCCTTGAAAAGCAGCTTGAACAAGGAAAGGACAAACAGCAAGCAATCGTTCAAGTAGAAGACATTCAAAAAATCATCGAAGAAAAAACCGGCATACCAGTCGGCAAGCTGCAAGAGGATGAGCAAGCAAAAATGAAACATTTAGAAGAAAACTTGGCGAAAAAAATTATCGGCCAAGAGGATGCTGTCCGGAAAGTGGCAAAAGCCATTCGCCGCAGCCGCGCTGGATTGAAAGCAAAAAACCGACCGATCGGATCCTTCCTGTTCGTCGGCCCGACTGGCGTTGGAAAAACGGAATTGTCGAAAACATTAGCTTTGGAGCTGTTCGGTTCAAAAGATGCCATGATTCGCTTGGATATGAGTGAATATATGGAAAAACATTCCGTTTCAAAATTAATCGGCTCGCCTCCAGGCTATGTCGGACATGAAGAAGCAGGACAATTAACGGAAAAGGTTCGTCGCAACCCTTACTGCATTATCCTGCTGGATGAAATTGAAAAAGCTCATCCAGATGTACAGCATATTTTCTTGCAAATATTAGAAGACGGACGCTTGACAGACAGCCAAGGCCGCACCGTCAGCTTCAAAGATACGGTCATTATTATGACCTCTAACGCTGGAGCAGGTGCAAAACAAGTTCACGTCGGTTTTAACAGCACGGTGGAAAAAGAATCAAGCATCCTTGAATCTCTCGGTTCATTCTTTAAGCCTGAATTTTTAAACCGTTTCGATGCCATTATCGAATTTAAGCCGCTTGATAAAGAAGATTATTTGAAAATAGTTGATTTGATGCTTGAAGAAGTTCGGAACACGTTGAAAGAACAAAACATTTCATTGGACGTAACAGAAAAAGCAAAAGAAAAATTGGTAGAAATCGGCTATCATCCATCCTTCGGCGCTCGTCCGCTTCGCCGCGTCATTCAAGAACATATTGAAGACAAAATTGCAGACATCCTTTTAGACGGTGAAGTGCACAATCATTTAATCGCCGACGTGGAAAATGAAGAAATTGTTATTCGTTCATAACAGCTGCCCTAACAGTCCATTAGGGCAGTTTTTTTATTCGGGAACAGCATCGCAAAAATCGATTCCGATGAATGTGTCGTTTATTTTTTTTATCAAATATAAAATTTTCGTCTTTCTTTGTCGATATAATAATTGAATATAGAAAGAAGAAGGATTTGATGAACATGGACAAAACATCAATTATCGGCATTTTTTTAGGAATTATGGCAATTATTGTCGGCATGGTTTTAAAAGGTGTCAGTCTTTCCGTTTTAATCAATCCGGCAGCTATCGTCATTATTATCATCGGAACGATTGCTGCGGTCGTTATTGCCTTTCCGACAAATGAAATTAAAAGAGTACCGAAATTATTCCGCGTCTTATTTAAAGACACACAAACTTATACGATTCAAGAGTTGATTGTCCTTTTCTCTGAATGGGCGCAAATCGCAAGGAAAGAAGGATTGTTGGCGCTGGAAGCTAAGCTTCAGGAAATAGATGACCCATTTTTAAAGACCGGTTTAAGCATGGCTGTGGACGGTCAGTCTGCCGAGTTCATCCGAGATGTTATGACAGAAGAAATCAATGCAATGGAAGAGCGGCATGAAGCAGGCGCCGCCATTTTTTCTCAGGCCGGCACGTATGCTCCGACTCTTGGCGTATTAGGGGCTGTATTAGGTTTGATTGCCGCACTAGCCAATTTGGAAAATATTGAGGAGCTCGGACATTCGATCAGCGCCGCGTTCGTTGCTACTTTGCTCGGAATTTTTACAGGTTATGTTTTATGGCACCCGTTTGCGAACAAACTGAAACGGAAATCCCAGCAGGAGGTGCTCGTCCGCCAAGTGATGATCGAAGGCATTCTTTCCATTTTAGAAGGACAGGCACCGCGGACGATCCAGCAAAAATTGGCATTTTATCTTCCTGAAAAAGAGCGGGCAAAGATTTCTGATGAAGGAAGTGTTGCGTCCGATGCGTAGTCGAAAAAAAAACCGCAATGATCATCATACAGATGAAAGCTGGCTTATTCCCTATGCCGATATTTTAACCCTTTTGCTTGCGCTCTTTATCGTCCTATTTGCTCTCAGTTCGATAGATGCCCAAAAATTTGAACGTTTGGCAAGAGCTTTCAATTCCAATTTTGACGGAGGCATAAGCGTTTTAGAATATCCGAGCCCTCTACCACAACAAGAAATGGAAAACATCGAAGAAAACAAACAAAATGGAAAAGTGCAAAATGAGCCTCATGACAATGATGAATCGGGAAACAGCGATCAAGAGGAATTAGCGGAAGTTCAAAATCGGTTTAATCAATACATTGAAGAAAACAACTTGAAAAACAATATTAAAACATCACTAAACGAAGAGGGTTTGTTAATCACGATTCGGGACGATATATTGTTTGATTCGGGCAGCGCCAAAGTGAGAAAAAAAGATGAAATTTTGGCTACTGACATTGCCAAAATGCTCGCCATGGGCAGTGCCCGCAACGTGGTTATCAGCGGACATACAGACAATGTACCGATTCATAATTCAAACTTTGATTCAAACTGGCATTTAAGTGTTATGAGAGCCGTAAATGTGATGAAAATTATTTTAGAAAACAAAAATCTCGACCCAAGCAAGTTCAGTGCTAAAGGATACGGCGAATACAAACCCGTCGCTTCCAATGATACAGCAGAAGGAAGACAAAAAAACAGACGGGTGGAAATTCTAATTCTTCCAAACAATAAAAAAGCGGAGCCGAATTAAGCCGGTTCCGCTTTCATTTTTCTTTCGCATGGTACCCTACTTTTTTTAATAGATTAATCGCTGTTTCCTTCTCATCTTCTGTCAAAATATTCACGATCGAATCAATCATCTCTTGATGAGAAGGAAAGATTTCTTCAATCCATTTTCTCCCCTTTTCCGTTATTGCCGCATATGTGACACGACGGTCTTTAGGGCATGCTTTTCGAACTAACAGCCCTTTTTGCTCTAATTTATCAATAACATACGTAATGCTGCCGCTAGCTAAAAGAATTTTTCCGCCGATTTGTTGAAGTGGCTGATCTCCTTTATGATACAAAAGCTCTAAAACGGCAAATTCCGTTAAGTTTAATCCATATGATTGAATGTGCTTGCTAACTTGATCATTCATTGCGCGATAAGCACGTGAAAGAACGATAAAAAATTTTAGAGATTTTTCAATACTGCTGTTTTCCTTAGCCAACTTTCATCATTCCTTTAGTATTTCAATGTCTTGAATTATAATAGTGAAACTTCTCATTATTGTCAATCACTGCATAGAAAATTTCAGAATAAAAAAACTTTTTTTAACCCGATCTTCTTTCAAAAGATCATGCTATAATAAAAAGGTTGATGAAAAAGAAGGAGTTTAAAGAAATGCTGGACTTAACACATCGCCATAAGGTTTTGCTTTACATTTTGATCGTAATCCTGCCCACTTTTCTGATTTCGTTTATCATATGGGAAAAACAAAAAAATATTCTCTTTTCGAAACATGAAAAAGAAGCCGTATATATGCTAGACATTCATCAAAGTCAAATTGACCGCTTAATCTCGGAAACAAAAACGAGAATGGAAACAATGGCGTTATTCATAGATCAAGAAAATAATCCAAACCAAATTCAAAGAGCTCTAAAAGAAACCCTACAACAAGAACCCCGCTTTACCGGCCTGTATATCGCAAATGCAGACGGAACAATAAAAATCGGCACTCAACCCGTTTCATTACATCATGACATCTCTTCGGAAAAATGTTTTCAATCTGCGCTCGCAACAAAAAAGACTGCTATTTCAGAAGTTCACGATAAAAAGCTTATCACGATCTGCACCCCGATTGTAAATCAGCAAAAAGATGTAAATGGCGTTTTATACGCCACATTAAGCATAAACTATATACAAAATATTATGAACGTACTGAGCCCAGATTTATATATCGTGGTGAGCGACACGAAGAACAACTTTCTTTTCAGTGCAGGCGAAAAAGAAAAGGACTCTTCCGAAAAATCTGTTCAAACTGATATTACCCAGCTTCCATGGGTGCTGAAAGCGTCGGTCGCTCCGGTCAAGCCGTTGGAAATCTCTCAAGTTGTTTTAACTTATGCCGCCATTGTATACATTTTTTTTAATATTATTTTTTTGTTGATCCAATATTATTTGCTGAAACGTAAAGCAAGATTGGAAGAAGAAAAAATTAAAGCGCAAAAGCTTGAACTGGTCGGTACTCTCGCTGCCAGCACAGCGCATGAAATTCGGAATCCTTTAACTGGAATTAGCGGGTTTATTCAACTGTTAAAGAAAAAATATCAATCAGAAGAAGATCAGCATTATTTTTCCGTCATAGAAAAAGAGATCGACCGAATCAATGAGATTGTGAGCGAATTTCTCGTTCTCGGGAAACCAACTGCTCATCAACACAAGCCTTATGACTTAAATCAAATTATAGACGAAGTCATGCCAATCATTAAATCGGAAATCAATCTCCATCGAACAAATTTTCAAGTTCATATGGATCGTCGCGACCCTATTCGAATTTATTGTACAAAAGACCATATTAAGCAAGTTCTGTTAAATTTAACGAAAAATGCTTTAGAAGCAATGGACATGAACGGATCATTAGAATTGATTGTCAAAAAAGAAGCAAATCTTGCAGTTATCAAAGTGATCGATACAGGGAAGGGGATTCCTGAAAAAATGATGGAAAAAATTTTTGATCCATTTTTTACGATGAAAGACAGCGGCACCGGACTTGGACTGGCAATATGCAAACGCATTGTCGATATGTATGACGGCACCATTGAGATTGAAAGCAAATTGAATGTCGGCACAACCGTGACGATAAAGCTGCCGCTATCAAATAAAAGCTGAAGCTCGATGTGATTCGTAACTAGGCGAAAAACAGCCTTCTTGTTCTAATGTAAGCCGCATCTAAAAATGCTTGATGATGCATTTGATGCAGGATTGGTAGAAACCGATGAAAGCGACGGTTTCTACCTTCTTTTATCTATTTTTGAATCAAAAACCGATTAGAGGATCGGGGCTAAAAAATGCTGAGTCGTACCCAATCATTTTCTTATGATGAATGATATCTTGACATGCGGCTTCCGCTTTTTCCTTTTCTTCCTTTTTGAGAACGTGTTTTTCCCATTATTTTTACTGCACCTTTATAAACGATATAAATGCTCAAAAAAGCGAAGAACAGAGCGAGAAATCCCCATAGTCCTTGCACAATATCTTCAAATTCCATATTTCCTCTATTCGTTATTTTTTGTTGAATCTCAATGGCAAACACTATGACAACTAGTACGGTCATTGTATAAATAAACGATATACATAAAATGCCGAATTTTGCTATATATTTAAATACCACATGTGTAATGAAAAAGATAACCATGCCGAAAATGCCGATGATCCAAAAATGCAGCTGTTTATCTGTTAATTGAAAACCAGCCATTTCTACCAAATGGATAATATTATCATGAAAATCATTAATCAGTTCTACAATAAACAAGAGCGCTTCTTTCATATAAAATCTCCTTCTATTGATAAAATAACAAATCTATTATAAAACATTATTATCAAAATTTATTTTTTCTGAAAAGGGGTACGATTTTATGTACGACGTATATATTGGGAGTTTTTTATCAGCAATGTCTACAGGTTTAGGGGCTGTCCCGATTCTTTTTTTGCAAAAAACGATTAAACATAGAGGAAGAGATTTATTATTAGCATTCAGCGCTGGAATTATGATGGCTGCTTCCATGAGGGGGTTGATACCTGAAGCATTAGCAAACGGAAATATAATGAAAATGTGCATCGGATTAATACTTGGAGTGCTTATATTAACAATTTTAGAGAAAAATATTCCTCACATTGAACTGGAGCATACGAAAGAAGGAATACAATTTGACGAAAAAGCATTGCTCATTATCTCGGCGATCACCTTACATAATCTCCCGGAGGGTCTATCTGTTGGAGTAAGTTATGCCTCAGAGAAACAAGATTTAGGTCATCTAATTGCTCTTGCAATCGGGCTGCAAAATGCACCAGAAGGCTTATTAGTTGCGCTTTTTTTAATCAATCAGAACATTTCCCGCATCAAAGCCTTTTTCATTGCAACGTTGACAGGAGCGATCGAGATTGTCACATCTCTAATAGGGTTTTATTTAACAACATTTGTTGAATCTTTAGTTTCTTACGGTCTTGCTTTTGCTGCAGGAGCAATGCTTTTTATCATTTATAAAGAATTGATTCCGGAAAGCCACGGCGATGGTCATGAATTGACTTCGACATATTCTTTTATTTTCGGAATTTTATTTATGATTGTGCTGACTGAACTTTTTTAAGCTTGTCAAATATGTGTTTTCTTTATTTTTCAACCGTTGCAACAAAAGGATTTGTTAATGTCCATTTCATAGGGTGGAAAATCGATTGATTTTTCTCATCGCTGCTTACCATTTGCTGGTATTTGTTTAAAAGCTTGTCCAGTTCTTGGCTCAGCTCAATCGTCTCTTTGCTGTTCATACCGTTTATTTGAGCCATTTCAATCATTTTTTGCCTTTTTATTATGATTTCTATGAACAGCTTTTCTTTGCGCAGCTCTTCTTCCGTTGCCATTTCTCATATCCTCCTTCCAAATCTCGCGGTCTAAAGACACGCACTCGGTTATTATTACAGATTCTACTATTTTTGTAAATAGATTCGCAAATTTAGACAATATTTTTACACAAGTATTTGACAATCCTCTTTAATATTTACGTAAGGAGGATTGTCAAAACATTCATACAGTCATAAAAAGCTTATCCAAAAGCCTTTTTAAAAGAAAAAATTCGACTTCTTTTTTACTTGCTGACAGCAGACCAAAGCTTATTGCCTCAATAACCGCTGCCGTTTTATAGGTCGGAGGACAATATTTGAGCAATGATAAGATGCTTGTTTTCTATTTAAAATATTGTCGGAAATTTCTTTCCTTTCATTAAGAAAAGCTGCGCTTATTTCTATCATCACAACGACAAGCCTAAAAAACAGCGCAATTTTATCGGATTTTTACAGCTGTTCCAGTTGCTACAACCATCATCATCCCATCTCGTAATGTTTCAAAGTCAAGATCCACTCCAATCACAGCATTGGCTCCCAGATTTTTAGCTTTCGCTGTCATTTCTTCAATAGCTACTTCCCTTCCTTCTGAAAGCTTGCTTTCATATGCGCCGCTCCTGCCGCCGACAATATCCGTAATGCCTGCCAAAAAATCGCGGACAATGTTTGCCCCAAGAATGGTTGTACCGCTGACAATCCCCAAGTATTCTTCAATTTCCTTTCCTTGCAAAGAATTGGTTGTTGTAATAATCATGGATTTCCCTCCATTATTTATTTTTGTACTTTATTACGTTTGAAAAAACGTTTCGTTCCATTCCGATTCACAAATCATTCTACTTTTTCTCTAAATTGTAGTAAAATTGTAGTAAAAAGCGAAACCTTGCTTTCCGTTTGTTCGTAAATTTATTAAACAATGCTGACAGGGGTAGGATCATGAAATCGATATTCTTGTTTTTCATAAGAAGTTTTATTGCTGTTTGTTCGATGTCTGTTCTTTGGTTTGCCTTGTTTTTAGGATTTGACCAAGCTTTCATTCAATCGTCTTTGTATGCTGTTGCAGGCGGTATTATCGTCTATTATATCACCAAATGGCTGCAAAAAAGAAATTGGCTGAAGCAAAACGGATTGACAGCCAGTGAATACAAATATGTACAGGAAAATTTAAAAGAAGCAAGACAAAAAATTGCCCGACTGCAGCGCACCTTATTTAGAGCCCGATCGCTCGGAACGATTCAGCAGCTAGTCGAAGCAATCAGACTTTCCAAACGTATATATCATGTCGTTGAAAAGGAGCCGAAACGCTTCTATCAAGGCGAATCATTCTTTTTCTATCATTTAGATTCTTGCGTGGAGCTTGCAGAAAAGTATACGTTTCTTTCCGCCCAGCCGATCCGCGATCAGAACGTTAAATCATCATTGGAAGAAACGAAACAGATGTTGAATCAAATTTGCGAATCATTGGAGAAAGATTTAATCACCGTTTTATCGAATGATATCGAACATCTTCAATTTGAATTAAATGTTGCGAAAAAACAAACAACGAAATGGAAAGATAGGTGATTACGTTGGAAGAAAAGAAAGAGTTGGATCTATTAGATGATCTATTAAAGGACCCATTTGGAGAAAAAGAAGATAAGCCCGCATCACCTTTAGCAGTCGGCGAAGAAGAACAGCCGAAAAAATTTATCGACATGCTCTCACAGGAGCATAAAGCAAAGGCTGCACAGCTGGCAGCTCAAATTGATTACAAAAACCGGCATTCGATCGTCCAATTTGGGGCTTCCGCTCAGCAAAAGCTCTCCAGTTTTTCCCACGAAATGCTGGACTATGTTCAAAAAAAGGATATCGGGCCTATAGGCGATATTTTAAAAGAGCTGATGAGCAAACTCGAACAAGTAAACCCGGAAGAATTAAAACCGGAAAAACGAAACTTCTTCTCTCGTCTTTTCAAGAAAATATCTAGTTCGATCAATGAAATTTTATCCAAATACCAAAAAATCGGGGCACAAATCGAACGCATTACAGTCCGGCTGGAAAATTCAAAAAAAGCGCTGATGTCCGATATTCAATTGCTCGATCGTTTATATGAGCATAATAAGGAATACTTTCACGCGCTAAACATTTACATCGCTGCTGGTGAATTAAAATTGGAGGAACTCCATACAAAAGTAATACCGGAATTGCAAAAAAAAGCGGAAGCAACTGGAGATCAAATGGCGGTTCAAGAAGTAAACGACATGCTTCAATTTGCTGATCGGTTGGAAAAACGGATCCATGATTTAAAGCTATCTAGGCAAATTACAATCCAAACGGCTCCGCAAATCCGGATGATTCAAAATATGAATCAAACATTAGCGGAAAAAATCCAATCCTCCATTTTGACGTCTATTCCTTTATGGAAAAACCAAATTGCGATCGCTCTCACCTTATATCGGCAAAAAGGAGCACTGGAGGCCCAAAAGCAAGTGACGAAAACGACGAACGAGCTGCTTTTGAAAAATGCAGAAATGCTGAAAGCAAACACAATTGAAACAGCCAAGGAAAATGAACGAGGCATCGTCGATATTGAAACGTTGAAAAAAACACAGGACGACCTAATTTCAACAATCGAAGAAACGCTCAGGATCCAACAGGAAGGACGTCTAAAAAGGCAGCAGGCTGAGCAAGAACTAATGCAGCTCGAGAAAGACTTAAAAACGAGACTATTGCAATTTAAACAAGAATAAAAAAGACAAACCGGGATGATTTTTATAGAGGAAAGATTTTACACATATACAGCTGTTGAGTGATTTCGTCCAAGCTTTTTTAAATGCTCATGCAGAACCGGCACGGCATTTACATCATATAAACAGCAAATTTTTTAAAAACTCTGCGCAGGCATCGCAGAGTTTTTCATTTTGAAAGGTTCTATGATGCCCAATTTTTGCATTGCTCTAATTGCAGCAAAAAAGCTTTTTTATCCGTTTGATTGCCTGCATAGCCTACAAGTGCTCCGTTTTTGCCAATCACCCGATGGCAAGGAATTATGATCGGGATAGGATTCGCTTTATTGGCTTGTCCAACTGCCCGAACAGCTTTCGGATTTCCGATCCCATCTGCAACATATTGATAGCTTCTAGCTTCACCGTATGGAATGTTCATCAACTCTTTCCATACTTTTTGCTGAAATGAAGTGCCTTTTGGAAAAATGGGAAGGGAAAATATTTTTCGTTTCCTTTGAAAATATTCCTTAAGCTGTTTCGCTGCCTCTTCCAATAGATCCGTTTTATGTTCCACAACTTTTGAAGATGCCAGAAGCTCTGTAAGCTCCTGCTCGTCCATCAACAAAGAGACAATTCGATTCTTTTCCTCTATAATCCCGATCGTTCCAATAGGGCTGTTCATTGTATGCAAAAAGTACATCCTACACACCTTCTTGACCATTGATAGGGAGCGAAATATAAAATGTCGTTCCATACCCTACTTTGCTTTTGACATCAATTTTCCCATTGTGCTCTTTAATAATTTTGTAGCTTACCATAAGACCTAGACCTGTTCCCCGCTCTTTCGTTGTATAAAACGGCTCCCCAAGCCGCTTCAGTTTATTTTTTGGAATGCCTGGCCCTTCATCTTGAATGGAAATTTGAACCCGGTGATCATCTTCTTTTGTGATCGAAACATAAATATTGCCTCCATTTGGCATCACTTCGATTGCATTTTTTAATATGTTAATAAAAACTTGTTTTAATTGATTGGGTTCGCAAAATATATCCGGCACTTCCCCGTAGTCTAAATGAATTTGCACATTTACTAGAATAGCCTGTGCATTTAATAATTCTATCGTATCTTTCATGATTTTCACAATATTTTTTTGTTCAAATCGAACAGCTTGAGGCTTCGCCAAAATAAGAAATTCATCAATGATTGATTCAATTCGCTTCAGCTCAGAAGTAATGACATTGAAATACATGGAATAATCTTCTTTTATGCTTCCTTGCAGCAGCTGGATAAATCCTTTTAACGCTGTCATTGGATTGCGGATTTCATGGGCTATTCCGGCTGCCAATTCCCCAACAATATTGAGAGTGTCCGATTTTCTCAGCCGCTCTTCGATTTCTTTTCTTTCAGTGATATCGCGAAATATAACTAAATTCATATTTTCAATAATGTGGCGTTTAAATGAACATTCGAGAATTCTTTCCTGCTTATTTTTCACCGTAATCGCAAATTCTTTCGTCAACCCATCCATTTTCCAATCACTTTTAAAATGAATGGGAAAAAATCGGAATATGCAATCACGTCCAATTTGGTCTTGTGTTAATCCTAAAATTTGCATTGCAGCAGGATTGGCATCAACAATCAACCAATCATCATTAAACAGAAGAATGCCGTCCATCGCTCCGTTAAACACATTCCGGAATTTTTGTTCACTTTCACGCAATTCTTTTTCCATTCGTTTCCGGTCGCTGATATTTCGCAATATGGTCATATGGGTTTTTTCCTTCGGGTTGTATTTTGATGTGAATTCGAGCTGCTTCTTTTGTCCGTTCGGCATGTAAAACATTAATTCTTCCCGGATGGCACCGGATTTTAAATATTCATCTTTCACCTGCAAAAACTTTGGATCATTTGCATTGATAAATCGCATTAAATTGCTTTTCAACAGTTCATCAAAGGGGAGTTCAAATATGCGGCAAGCCCATCGATTCGCGCGTATAATATTTCCAAAATGATCCCAAATAAGGATGGCATCAAGAGCATTTTCAAAAATTTCTCTAAACCTTTCTTCACTCTTCAAAATTTGCTGTTCCATAAGCCTCTTCTCTGTAATATCGCGCAATATCGACATGTAAAATCCGTGTAAAATGTTTGACGTGGTCGTAAATTCAAAAATTTTTCGCGTTCCGTCTTTTAATCGGACAGGCATTTCTCCTTTCATTTTTCCTTTTTCAAACAATACTTCATAAAAATATTTTTTCATTTTCTCATCTTCGATAAAATCTGAAAATTTATAGTTTTTGAGTTCATCACTCGGAATGCAAAAGCTTGTACAAAATGATTGATTGGCATCTATAATAAATCCTTCGTAATCAAAAATGACAATGCCGTCAACAGCACGGTCAAATAAATCCGGAAACAGCTGTTCATTGATCGATCGTTCCTGTTCAAGAATTTTTTTCGAAGAAACATCCCGAAAAATAGCAAGATTGTATGTGCCGTAAATGTTCTCAATGATGCTGTATTCAACATATTTGATTCGGCCGTTTTCCAGTTTTAACATGAGTTCCGCATATTGCTGTTTTTCATGATCAGAAAAATTTTTTATAAATTCGTTTCCTGGCAGAGCTGCTACAAAATCATCTATCGACTTCCCTGAATCCGTGATGAATTGAAATCGACTTTGATTTTGTTGTAATTTTGATGGATTGATAATCCATAAAACCCCTTTTATGCTTATGACCTATGTCATCTCTATTTCCGAAAATGGAACAAATCTCTTTTTTAGGTATACGAACCAAAAAAATAGACAAAAAAGCACAGGGAGTGACGTTGGACATCAGTGCCCGAACATTCGTTCGTTATCTTGCCTCTCTCCATTTCTGATAGACGTTCAGTAGGGGCTCGCTATAGCCACTCCTTCGCGTCAGTTTCATCCAGATCTGTCGTGATCGACGGACGAGTCGCCCTGCCATCGTGATCACCGTCTGAATAATCGTCTTGATGCGGCGGCGTTTCACTTTGTGGTGCAACGGATGTCTCGGATCGCTTAATAGATCTTGTCCAATCAGACGAAGAAGATTGTAAACGAAGGCTCCCATGACCAACACGAGCGCATTCGTTTTCATCTTCCCAGATGGAAGCCGCTCTAAATCTAAGTCGCTCTTCAGTTCGCTATGAAACTGTTCGCATGTCGCATGGTCATGATACAACGCGAGCACATCGCTCATTCGAACATGCTCGTATCCTTTGAGCCGCACCCAATAGCTTTCCACTTCATAATCAGGAACGAGCATCAGCTGTCCATTGCGTTCCATCGTCCGTTCCGTCACTTGGGTGACTTGAACGTACGTATACGTGTTTCCATCGATCGCTGCCTTCTGTGGAAGGCATAGCTCATAGGTTTGTACTCCTTCGCTTTGTCCATCATCGACACGTTTGCCCTTT
Source organism: Aeribacillus sp. FSL W8-0870 (assembly GCF_037963755.1). Lineage (NCBI taxonomy): Bacteria > Bacillati > Bacillota > Bacilli > Caryophanales > Bacillaceae > Aeribacillus > Aeribacillus sp. FSL W8-0870. The sequence continues at coordinate 1,507,033 of NZ_CP150165.1, read as the reverse complement.
TGCGAAGCGATCTGGAACCAAAGCGCTTTCGATTCTCGGCGTAAGTTTCGCTTGATGACAAAGTCCACGTCTTCCTTTAGGCATACGTGCACATTCGCTTCTGCATCGTTTCCTGCATCCATGCGAACAAGCAGACGAGATGAAGTCAGTTGACGAGCTCGACGGATAGCGGTGACTAAAAACGAGGGCATGTTGTCTTGCACATGTTGTTTCCCTGGACGCAACTCGGCATGAACGAGATACCCTTCCTTCCCTGCATACGCAAACAACGGTGTAAAACCGTCAAATCCTTTATACGTTCGACTGACTCCTTCTTTTTTCGTATCGGAGTTGTCAAATGGGGAACCATCTATATCAAGGGGAAGCCATGTCGTCTTTCCTTTGGTCCAACAAGGGGACAAAGTGGCATGTCGTTGAATCAACAGACGTATGGACTCCTCCCAAAGAATCGTTTCGGTCATCGGAAGACAAGCGAGCTGATCGAGTCGTTGTCGCAAGGTTGGAGAGGAAGGCACGTGCTGAATCCCCATCGATGCCGAAAAGATATCGTCCTGACGATACGCTTCGATATGATCGAAATCCGTTTTTCCTGTGGCAAGCAAGCCAATCATCGAGCGAATGACATCGCTATGGGAAATGTGCACTTCTCGACGAACCGTTGGAAGCCGAAGTGCGTTTACCCGTTTATCCAGTTTCGTTCGATGGAGTAAGTAGCCAACGAGAGCAAGCCCAGCACTTGGGGTAATCGCTTCATCTGTCAATACAAACCGAATCGGGAAATCTTTCATCACATCACCTACTTGATGAAGAATCGTCAACGTCGTTTTCCCTTATCGTATCAACGGTTTGCGACCATTGTAAAGATGTTTTGTCACGGATTCAGGGACTTCTCTAGTATGACTTCTTTTTCCATTTCAAAAAGGCGGCATGCTGACTGATTTACTTGAAAAAACTTGCCGTGATGATCTAAAAGCACCATAGCATCTACTGATCGATCGAAAATTTCGTAATATTTTTTTAATTTTTCATTTTCTTGTTGCGCTTTTTTTAAAGGCTTTGCCAACAAATCTTCTTCAATGGCTGCAATGTTTTGCTTCAAACTTCCCACCTCTCATTTTAACACTCTCAATATATTTACATTTTCTACAAATTACGTTAGAATCCTTCATGCACTGTCAATTTAGTCAATTCGATGTACCTTTCAGTACGACTGTTTACAAAATGTTGAATTTGTCTTATATTTTAAATCGAAACTTTTTTTGAAGGTGATAACATGAATGAGAGGAACAGCTACTTTGATAACGCCAAGTTTATATTAATTCTTCTTGTCGTGTTCGGCCATTTTATTCGATCGATGATTGAAGACAATTACATTATGATGAACATATACAAATTTATTTACACGTTTCATATGCCTGCGTTCATTTTAATTTCCGGCTTTTTTGCCAAAGGGTTTAACAAACAGGGATACGTTAAAAAAATAGCCAAAAAACTCATTTTGCCATATTTCATTTTTCATGGCATCTATACAGTTTATTATGTTTTGATTAAAGGCGACAATCTGCTCCATTCAATTGATCCTTTGAATCCGCACTGGTCCCTCTGGTTTTTAATAAGTTTGTTTTTCTGGAACGTCATGCTGATCCCGTTTTCTAAATTGAATAAATTGGTCGCTTTAGGACTTTCGTTCTTTATCGGTATTGCAGCTGGATATTTTGATTTCATCAGCAACTATTTGAGCTTGTCACGTACACTAGTCTTTTTTCCTATTTTTTTAATAGGTTTTTATTTAAAGAAAGAACATTTTGCCATGATGACGAAGCTGCCTGCAAGATCTTTAGGGGCAAGTGCTCTGTTGCTTACATTTGTGACGTATTTCTATTTGCCTTTTGAGTATGAGTGGCTGTTCGGTTCCATGCCTTATTCAGCTTTTGGCGAAACGGATATCTTTTCAGGGCTGGTGCGGCTCGGATTTTATTTTCTTACTTTGATTACGACGTTCGGATTTTTCTCGTTAATACCGAAAAAGCGTCAATTTTTCACTGAATGGGGCACAAGAACTTTTTACGTTTATTTATTGCACGGATTTATCATTCAATCGTTCAGAGACAGCGAACTTGAAAGCTGGCTTACAGAAATAGAAAGCATCACGGTATTCGCCATTGTTTCAATTGTCGTTACATTCTTGCTGTCGAGCCGCTTTGTCAAAACGATCGCACAGCCAATCATTGAACTTCGAGCGACAATGCTAAAAAAAATAGTAAAAGGCTTATAAGACCGGGGCTGACGCACACAGACAGTCACATCACATAAATAGAACGGCTTCTAATAGCTTTTCAGAAATAGGTCTTTTCTACAGTCCGAGATGCTGAAACAACAATCTAGAGTAGTTAGAGAAATAACTTCAAAGGCGTCGCAGTTCCTAAACTTTCTAACTTTAAAAACAAGTCATAAGTCAGAGGTCCTAGCGGGGTATGGAAAATTCGAACATTTGCCAAAAAAATCTGGCGAGGCCCCTCGATGGACTTCGCCAGATGTTCAATTTTTTAGTCAATCCATTCAGCAATCTTCAATAATGAGATAGGCTGTTTTAATTGGCCCATGTAAGCCAACCACTAAGTTCATTTCAATATCCGCTGAATTGCTCGGTCCTGTAATAAAATTAATGCAGGAAGAAATCGTTTCGCCTTTTTCCACCATTTGATGAAATTTTCTGGCGGCCTGTGTCATTCTAGGGAGGATCGTGCTTTTCGGAATAATGGAAATATACGTTGTCGGCAAAAGGCTGACCGCCCTTCCTTTCCCTCCCCCATTCAACAAGACAACCGTTCCGGATTCAGCCAGTGTATAATCGCTGAACGTAATTCCGATATTTGCTCTTTCCGCAATTTGAATATTTTCTTTTCCAAGCTCAGGATCCCATATATGCACGTCTGTTCCTTCGTTTGGCAATTCCTCCAATAAAAAAGGCATCAGCCCGAATGCTTCAAACCGATGATCGTCCCACGTCACAATCGGACCGCCTCCATAAAAAGCAATCACCTCTTTCAGCGTATTTTTCAATGATTTGGAAGTCGTTCTGTATACATCGACATGAACATTTTTACATTGTTTTATAAATGCATCAACCAGTTCGTCGGAAGAATAACCAGCAAGTGTTTTTTCTTGAGGGTGAAATGACCAGCTGGGCCGTTCCACCCCTTCCTTCCGGGAATTTCGTCCTAACCTTTGAGCTATCATCTGCAAAAACGAATCTCGATTTTGAATCGTTCCGTTCATGAACGATCACCACTTTCTTTTTTACGATTGTGAAACCATTCGCGAAAGCTGTTTTTTTCCGGTGCCGGGAAATCACGTATGGACGTCCAATTTTTCAAAGGACCTGGTCCATTGGAAATTTTCCCGTCTTTCGAAAACGGTTTGAGGGCTGCTGGCGCCAGTTTTGTTCCCCACTGATACAGTTTTTGATTCGATGCTCCTATTCCAAATGCCTTCATCGCCAGCTTCTCGCTTATTGGCGCTCGTCCTTCCCGCTCGACAATTACTTGCCGATGCTTATGGAGAAGTTCATGAAGCGGAATTTTTACGGGGCATGCTTCCGTACAAGCGGCACATAGTGTGGAAGCATAAGGCAATTCCTTAAAATCATCATAACCACCAAAAAGCGGCGTCAATACAGCGCCAATCGGACCTGGGTAAATCGATCCGTACGAGTGGCCGCCTATATGCCGATATACAGGACAGACGTTAATGCACGCTGCACAACGAATGCATTGAAGAACAGGCTGGAATTCAGTTCCTAAAATTTTGCTTCGTCCGTTATCAACAATCACCAAATGGAATTCTTCCGGTCCGTCAACATCCTCTTTTTGTTTCGGACCAGTTAAAACCGTTATATAGCTCGTTAATTTTTGACCGACTGCACTCCTTGTCAAAAGACTGACAAGCACATCAAGTTCTTCGAATGTTGGAACTATTCTTTCCATCCCCATGACAGTTATTTGTGTTTTCGGAATGGTCGTCACCATGCGGGCATTTCCCTCATTTGTCACTAAACAAAACGATCCGGACTCGGCAATGGCAAAATTGCATCCTGTGATGCCGACATCCGCTGTTAAAAATTCCTCCCTAAGCATTTTTCTCGCATGGAGTGCAAGCTCCTCAGGCTTTTCTGTTTTCTCATACCCAAGTTTTCGCTGAAACACATCTCGAATTTGTTCCTTATTTTTATGCAGGGCTGGGGCTACAATGTGCGAAGGCGGATCATGATCATCAATCTGCAATATATATTCGCCTAGATCCGTTTCAATAACTTCACAGCCCGCTTCCTCCAAACATTGATTCATATGAATTTCTTCCGTCACCATCGATTTCGATTTGACAATTTTGCGAGCCTTTTTTTTCTTGATAACGCTTTGGATGTAATCGTTCGCTTCCTCCGCTGTTTGAGCAAAAAAAACATGTCCGCCCCTTTTTGCAACATTTTCGCTTAACTGGTGTAAATAATAGTCCAAATTTTCCAATGTATGCTTTCTGATTTGTTCACCGAGCGATCTCCATTCTTCCCAATTGCCAAGCTCTTCAGCAGCTTCCAGACGTCTTTTTCTCAGCCTTTCTTGAGCATCTTGGACTGCATTTCTCATAAAATCGTTTTCAATATTTTTTTGCACCCTTTGATCAAACGGCTGATCCGAAATTTTCATTGCCATCCTGCTTTCCCCCCTCCATTATTCGATACTGTTTAACACCTCAGCAATGTGCATGACCTTCACTTGTTTATTTTTCCGGCTTATTCTCCCCCCGATATTCATTAAGCAGCCGCAGTCTGCCCCGATTAAATAGTCGGCATCGGTTTCCTCAATATGCCGAACTTTTTCATCAACCATTTGTTCAGATATTTGTTCCATTTTGACGGAAAACGTTCCGCCAAAGCCGCAGCAATCATATGCATTTGGAAGCGGAACCAATTCAAGCCCCTTCACGTTTGCCAGCAATTTAAATGGTGCCTCCTGAACTCCAAGAAGACGGGTCATATGACATGATGTATGATAGGTTGCTTTTCCTTTTAATGTTGCGCCCACATCTTCCAAATTTAAAACATCTACAATAAACTGTGTTAATTCATACGTCTTATTTGCAAGCTTTTGCGCCTTTTCTTTCCAAACCGGATCTTCATCAAAAATGTGCGGATATTCCTTAAACATCGTGGCACATGATCCGGAAGGTGTGACAACATAATCGGCATGTTCAAAGGTGAGAATCATATTTTTCATCGCTTCTTTTGCCGCTTGAACATATCCGCTGTTATAGGCAGGCTGTCCGCAGCAAATTTGACTTTCCGGAAATTCTACTTCGCATCCAAGTCTTTCTAAAAGCTCAACTGTTGCTTTGCCTACTGAACCGTTAAATACATCCACTAAACATGTGACAAATAATGAAACTTTCAATTTGCTCCCCCCGCCTTGTGAAACAGTTTCAACTAAGATGTAACCCTTTTCTTTTCACTTTATCGCTTTTTTTATCTTTAGTCAACAGGTCATCTGATGACTAGAAAGGAATATGCTTGCTTTATTCATAAAAAAAGCCGCCAACATCTTTGAGATGTCAGCAGCTATCCTTTGTCGAAGCGGGCCAAACGGGTTTCTCCCGAAAAATTTTTTATTGCCGCAAAAAACAATAGTTCTTTTGTCAGTTCAAGTCAGAGATGGCATGTGTAAAAACGCTTGCATCATATGTCAATTCCTAGTTAAAAAGACTCTGTTTTAGCCCCTGTTTTTATATGGGCTTTATGATGTTTTTTCAAAACCTTTTCAACATTTGTCAGGTGTGCGAGCATTAAATGCTGTGCTTCTTCCGCGTTTTGTTGTTCAATTGCTGTAAAGATGGCTTTATGCTCTTGAAAAATTCGTTCTGCGGTTACTTGCTCTGAATAAAGCCAAATTTTTCGTGTTTCCCGCATCGTTTCAACAATCATGTCGGCTACATTGTTCATTAAGCTTAATAAAATGGGGTTTTGCGTAGCGGCTGCGATCGCTTTATGAAACTTCCAATCCGCTTTTTCTCCTAATTCTTCATCGTTTATATGGATAAGCATTTCGTCAAGCGCAGCTTTCATATCATGGAGATTTTGCTCCGTCCGCTTTGCTGCAGCAGTAAATGCAGCACCGACTTCTAATATTTTTCTAACCTCTAATAAATGTTCAATATCTTTCATATTCATTAACGCCGCTGTCGAAAGAGAAAACGTGAATGACATGGGATCAAACTCTTTTACAAACGTTCCTTCCCCTTGTTTCATTTCAACAATCCCCATTGCTCTTAATGCGCTTAATGCTTCACGAATCGCTGCACGGCCGACTTGAAAATTTTCAGCAAGCTGATGAACGGATTCCAATTTTTCTCCTGGTTTTATTTCTCCTTTTTTAATCATATCTAAAAGGGCTTCCGCCACTTCTTCATAAAGCTTTCTCGGTTTGATTTGTTTATATTCCATTTGCTTCACCCCAAAGTTCAACTAAACAAAATGAAGTCCAAAATATCGGTACATTTATTTTACTGGAAAAGACTTATAAAAATCAAAGTGTTGGCGAAAAAATAACAACGTCTAACCATAAACTTTTTCTTTTTTGACAACTTTTTTGGAAGGAATCATAGACCTGTGTCTCCGAAATCGCGCAAATGACTGAATGAAACTTCATCATAAAAAAAGAGAAATTTGTCTAAACTCTTAAACAATGCTTCATCCGTTACGAACGTCTAATATGTAACTCACTTTTACTGTACCAGTTAAAATGACAAAAACACTCGACGAATATGCTTTATAGCTGTAGACTTGTTAAGGTGATTGATAGAAACGGAAAAGAACGCGTACGAAAAACTTATCAAAAGGGTGAATCCCTGCTTCTTCTTATTTGAAAAGAATATGTTACAATAATGTAGAAAATCGCTACTTCTCAATATCCATTATGAAAAAGGTGTGGAAATATGAACATCATTGTCAGTTCATTAAATGCCAAATACATTCATATGAACTTGGCTATACGTTATTTAAAAGCATATGCCGAGCCAGAATTTCAAGTTCAAATGGCAGAATATACGATAAAAGATCCCGCGATGAACATTGTAACAGATTTGTTTCGAAAAAAACCGGACATAATCGGTTTTAGCTGTTACATATGGAACATTGCAGAAACAATCAAAGTGGCGAAAATACTGAAAAAAATAAAGCCGGAAACCATCATTGTCTTTGGTGGGCCTGAAGTATCATATGATACGAAAGAATGGCTTGAAAAAATCCCAGAGATTGATTTTATTATCGTAGGAGAAGGGGAAGAAACGTTTAAGCAGTTTTTGCGGGAAGCACATGGAAACCAAGAATGGGAAAACGTGAGCGGTTTAGCTTTTCGAAAAGACGGAGCAGTCATTGTAAATCCGCAGAGGAACAAAATTGATCTGCGAATGATGCCGTCGCCTTTTCGATTTGAAGAAGATGTGCCACATCTTAGCAAACGGATTGTTTATATTGAAACGAGCCGCGGCTGCCCCTTCAACTGCCAATTTTGCTTATCTTCCATTGAGGTTGGGGTTCGTTATTTTGATCGGGAGAAAATCAAGGAAGATATTCGCTATTTAATGAAAAACGGTGCGAAAACAATTAAATTTGTCGACCGAACGTTTAACATCAGCCGGAAATATGCGATGGACATGTTTCAATTTTTAATTGATGAACATGTTCCGGGCGTCGTGTTCCAGTTCGAAATAACTGGCGACATTATGCGCCCGGAAGTGATTCAATTTTTAAATGACAACGCACCGAAAGGACTTTTCCGATTCGAGATCGGCGTTCAATCAACAAACGATTTCACAAACGAATTAGTGAAACGGAAGCAAAACTTCGCAAAACTGTCCAGAACGGTGACGATGATCAAACAAGGCGGAAAAATAGATCAGCACCTTGATTTAATTGCCGGACTTCCTGAAGAAGACTACAACTCTTTTCGCAAAACTTTTAACGATGTGTTTGCATTAAGACCTGAAGAACTGCAGCTTGGTTTTTTAAAATTGCTCAGAGGGACTGGTCTTCGAATTGGAGCTAAACATTTTGGCTACGTGTATATGGATGAACCGCCATACGAAATTTTAAGCAACAACGTTCTCTCTTTTGAAGATATTCTCAAAATTAAACAGGTGGAAGATGTTCTTGAGAAATTTTGGAACGACCATCGAATGGACGCGACAGTAGAATATTTAGTAGAAGAAGTGTTTGAGACGCCTTTTGATTTCTTTCAAGAATTTGGCGCCTACTGGGATGAACGCGGATGGGCAAGAATTGGTCATCAGCTCGAAGATTTGTTTCGAAGATTATTTTCGTTTATTCAAGAACGCAAACGAGAACATTTGCCAATTGTTGAAGGGTTTCTGAAATACGATTATTTGCGCAATCAGAAGCAAAAGCCGCGAAAGCCATGGTGGGATGAAAAGCTTAAAAAACAGGAGCAATCAGCAATCTATCAATTTATCCTGTCCAACCCTGAAATGCTTGGAAAAACCTTTTTAAATCTGTCTCTTTCGGAAAAAGATTTATATAAGCATACGGTTTTAGAAATTCTTCCATTTAATCCTGAGCTGTATTTGCAAAAAAAGATATTAGTAAAAGAGCCGGCAATTTTGTTAGTTTATTACAACTATTGCGATCACCAGCCGCATATGTTTTCTTTTCCGTATACTGCGCTGAAAAAGGGGCTGTCCAAAAAGTCAGGGTAACTGACTTTTTGGAGCCCCTCATTTTTTCACTTTTTAAAAAAAATGCACAAAAAAATCGTCCTTTCTAGTAAAATGAAGTTACCACACAACATTACAGAAAGGACGATTTTTTATGAGCAATCAAATGATTACTCGTGAAAATTATAACACACAAATGACACTTCCTCTAGATGGAAAAGAAGAAAAAACTCCTGCCAAAAGAAATTTAGCCCCTACTTTCAAACCATATGACAACCGTCAAGTTCAAATGATTTATGATATTGAATCTCTTATACCCGAACATCACGTGGCACGTGTCGTGGACGAAATGGTGGAGGCGATACCAGATAAACAATTGTTTTCTCATTATAAAGGCGGCGGCAGAAGTTCCTATCATCCCAAAATGATGCTGAAAATCATTCTGTATGCTTATTCTCAAAAGGTTTATTCCTGCCGAGGAATCGAAAAACTCGTTAAAGAAAATATTCCTGCCATGTGGCTTTCAGCGATGCAACAACCAGATTTTCGCACCATTAATGAGTTCCGAGGGGAACGGATGAAAGCTTTCATGGATGAGCTCTTTGAAGTCATGATTCTCAAATTGATAAAAGAACATTACATCACAATGGAAAACTACTTTTTGGATGGCACTAAGATCGAAGCCAATGCCAATAAGTATTCTTTTGTGTGGAAAAAATCCACTTTGAAATTCGAAGAGAAATTAAAAGAAAAAATCCAAGAAACACTAAAGCACATTCATGAATTAACCCAATTAGAAGCCGGAACAGGGCAAAAGGAAAGCGATCAACATACAGAGATCACCGAACAAAACATGGAGGAAATCGCAAAAGAAATAGAAGAAAAAGTTGAAACGCTAACGGAAGAAATCGAAAAGGAGACCGATACATCCATTCGGAAAGAGAAGCGAAAAAAACGCAGTCAATTAAAGAAATCGGTGAAACAAATTCGGGAAGATTTCCTGCCCCGAATGGCAAGATACAAGGAACAAAAGGAAATGTTCGGTGACCGTAACAGCTACTCGAAAACAGACAAAGACGCAACCTTCATGCGCATGAAAGAAGACCATATGAAAAACGGTCAGCTCAAGCCCGGATACAACGTGCAAATGGGGACAGAGAATCAGTTTATCTTGTTTTATACCATTCATCAACGACCGACCGATACACGTTGCTTTATCCCACATATGGAGAAGCTAGCCTCCAGTTCATTACCGATGCCCAAAACGGTCATTGCGGATGCAGGCTATGGTAGTGAAGAAAACTATGTATATGCAGTTGGTGATGAGAAAGAGCCCCGTTTTGAGTTTCTAATTCCTTATGGGAGCTATGTAAAAGAACAAACACGTACATACAAAAAAGACATTAAAAATGCCAAAAACTGGACCTATTGTGAAGAGGATGATTGTTTTATTTGCCCGAATGGAAGGAGAGTAACGTTTAAAAAATACCAAAACAAAAAGAATCCATCTGGCTATGAACAAAGCTTCAAAATATACGAATGTGAAGATTGTACCGATTGCCCATTGAAAGCGAAATGCACAAAAGCGAAGGGAAATCGTCAAGTTCACTGGAATCCCATCTTCGAAGAAATGAAAGCAAAGGCCAAAACAGCCCTTGAATGTGAAGAGAAAGCCGCCATCTACGCTCGACGCAAAGTCGAGGCAGAAAGTGTGTTCGGTCACATCAAGGGCAATCGGTCGTTCCGCAGATTTTCTTTGCGGGGCCTCGACAAGGTACATGTTGAGTTTGGGATTGTGGCATTAGCCCACAACATACTGAAAGTAGCCGGTATCCGCCAGCTACTTTCAGATAAAAATCGAAAAAATATAAAAGCAAGTGGAGAGAAACGAATTGTTTTTCTCCACTTGCTTCATTTTAGGGACTTATCGGACAGCCCCTTTTGTTTTTGTTTTTCTTTTGTTTTCTTCTAAAATATCGTAAATTTTCGCAGCATTAAAATCTCCCAGTTCATTGCCAAATTCCAAATCTTGTTTCACATCTTTTTTGTTCTTTACGTTTTTATTATGATCCATGTGCTTTCCCCTTTTTTGAATTTCGGTTAGCCCCTTTCATCGGGTCTTCATCTGTATAGGATGCTGAAAATTCTTTTTCAGGAAGGCTTTCTGTTGGTGTTTTGCTCGTTTTTTCTGCTTGATTATATGCTTGTTTCCTCTTCAATCTGCATCCTCCTTTCTTTTTTATCTTTTTCAGAAACAAACCATTTATTCAGCTGTTTCTATAAAAGATGGAAAAAGGGATGTGCTTCCATATGGATGCCCAATCGTCAATGTTTTAGAAGTTTTTTCGATTACTCCGCAAGGGTATTTTGTGCTTCTTTTATAACGGGTTATGCGGCAATTTTGATGTTTTATACTTCAAGCTATTCGGCAATTTTGGACCGTTTTCTGTTTTGCAGCTAAAAAAAGTGATGATTTAGCACTTTGTTTACATAAAAAAAGAACCGCTCTTATTTGGCGTAATTTCGAAAAACTGCCAAACAATGAAAGAAGCGATTCATGACATCACTGAAATTCGTTTATTCTATTCATCTTCGCAATGGATGGTTGACCTTTTTTACTTTCTAGCTTTGAAAATATTTTTTACTTTCGAAACCACGTAATGGCTTCCTCCGCGATCTTCAACACGTTCAATCATCATCGTTATTAAAAGATCTTTTTTATCCGCATCAACAGCAACAAACCAACCGTTTTCCTGACCTTTTTCTCCTTTTGCCGCTTTCAGCTCTGCCGTTCCTGTTTTTCCAGCCAGCTTCAATCCTGGAGTTCGAGGTTTATACGCCGTTCCGTTCGGATCCTCCACCACTTGAATCAAATCTTGAAAAATCAAATTCGCATGTTCCTTTGAAACAACATGGCTTTTCCAATTGGATGGTGTCTTCTCTTCTTCTTTTATTAATACGGGCTTAATCATGTTTCCGCCATTGATAAATACTGTAAAGGTGTATGATAAATGAAGAGGAGTGATTTGAATTTGTCCCTGTCCATATCCAGAATCGGCTAAAAGCACTTCATTATCCATACCGTTATTTGCAATTTTCGATGTTTCAACAGGAAACGGAAAATCAATTTTTTCATTAAATGCAAAGGACTCTAGTCCTTTTATAAATTTTTCGGCTCCAATATTTAAAGCAGCCTGAGCGAAGTAAATATTATCTGAATAGGCAAGAGCAGCGCGCAAATCAACTTGTGTTGCAGGGGATGGAACCCGCTTAATATAATAATTGCCCCAGCTCCCGTCTTTTTGCCAAGTATCTTTTGGAATGGAAATCTTTTTATTCGGATCAATCGTTCCGGTATTGAGCCCAATCGCTGCTGTGAGCGGCTTTAAAACAGAACCAGGTGTATACAAATTTTTGAACTTAGCCATAAACGGTTTATTCGGATCATCTTTTTTCTTCTTGTATTCCGTCAAAAAATCGTTCGGATCATAGGACGGTGCACTGACCATAGCCAGAGTTTCTCCGGTTTTTGGATTGATTGCGACACTTGCACCGGAATCAGTTGATAATTCTTTGTAAATATTTTGCTGAAGATCAGCATCAATTGTAAGGTAAATATCGTTTCCGTTCTCAGCTTCTTTTTTGGCGATCACTTCATCTGTTCCTTTTACTTTGATGATCCAGCCTGTCGTTCCGTGCAGCTCATCTTCAAAAACTTGCTCCAATCCAGCTGCGCCAATTTGCTCAGAAGAGCTGTACCCTTTTTCCTCATATTTCTCAAGCTCTTCTTTATACATTGACCGCAAATAGCCAGTCAAGTGGGCAGCGCTCTCGCCAAAAGGATACATTCTTCCCGTTACATTTTTTTTCTTAACGGAAGGAATGGCTAAAAGTTTGTTGACAAGCTCTGTGTCAGCCGGATTTACGATTTTCAGCGGGACGAATGAGTCCTCCTTCACCCAGCCTTGGGATAATTTTTTCTCAATTTCCTCCTTGGAAACTTCAAGAAGCTTCGCTGTTTGTTCCAAAATGGTTTCTTTTTGCTCCTTCATTTCTCCCGGTACTACACCGATTTCAAACAACAGGCCATTGATGGCAAGTCCTTTTCCATTTCGGTCAAAAATCTCCCCTCTTTCCGGCGCGATCGGCTGGATGGAAATTTCTTCTTCTTCATCAAGCTGAGGAAAAATAAAGGAAGGATTCCATTCAATTCGCCAATCGTTTCCATTATCTGTTTCTTCTTTTTTTAAAACGGCTTTGTTTTCAAAGCTTATTTTCCCCGCTAATGTTTCCATTGAAACAGCAAATGGGAATGTAATATTTCCGTTTTTATCAGGCTTTATTTCTTCTTTCGGTTTCTTAAAGTCGATTTTCAGCTGTTTCACACCTGAATCTTGATAAATTTTTTCATAGCGGGAAACAAATTCGTCTTTTTTGATATTTTTTTTCACATTGGCAGTCAATTGGTCATACATTTCCGAAAAATTTTGGTCTCTCCAATTGGCAACAAAGTCTGCAAAACGATCCTCCGGCTTTGGATCTTTAGAACATCCCGAAAAAAGCACCAGCACGACAAAAACACTAAAAAAAAGCTTTCGAATCCGCACAAAAATTCCCCCTCTCCCCTATGATTTTATCACAATTCTTTTTTATCCAATAATTACCCGTTCTTTCGGATAATGATAATTGGCTTCCTTCCTCTGTTTTCCAATTAAAAAGATAAACGATAAAATGCCGATCCGACCAATAAACATCATGATCATGATTATGATTTTTCCGATCGGACTAAGTTCAGGTGTAATGCCAAGCGAAAGCCCTGTTGTTCCAAAGGCTGAACAAACTTCAAAGATAATTTCCATTAACGTAAACCGTTCTGTTGCAGATAATATGACAATCGAAGTTAAGCACAAAATAACAGAAACTGTCATAACGGCAATTGATTTTTTTATATCATCTGGGTGTATTTCCCGTTTAAATACTTTCACCGTGCTGGAACCTTTCGCAAAATGAAAGGCAACTAGCAAAATGACTGCAACGGTAGTCGTTCGAACCCCGCCACCCACAGAGCTTGGCGAAGCACCTATAAACATAAATATGGACATAATCAGCAAAGTCGTCTCGCTGAACATGCTGACATCCATTGTATAAAGCCCTGTGCTCCTTGTGGTAGCTGATTGAAACAGAGCATAGAAGAAAGATTCGAGAAAACTTTTATCAGATAAATAATTGCCTGATTCTATTAGATAGATCAGGATTGTTCCAATAACGACCAATGCGAAAAATGTCACAGTTGTCAATTTTGTGTACAAAGAAAACCGGTATGTCCTTTTTGTTCCAATTGTCAAAATAAAGTTTTTTGTCTCAATCAAAACTGGAAATCCGATAGCTCCCAGCGTCATTAAAATAATATGAACCATTTGGACAAAATAATCATGTGCAAAAGGTACGAGCGACGAACCGCTTATATCAAAGCCGGCATTCGTTGTGGCGCTGATGGCAGAAAACATGCCATGCAAATAAGCTTCCTTCCATTCCGGAAAATATTTTAAATAATATGTGCCTAATATGATGGTTCCGATCAGTTCAATAATCAAAATCATCAACATAATTTGCCTCATTAAATTTACAATGCCGGACAAATTCAATTGATTTTGATCAACCATGATCAACTGACGTTCCCTTAAGCCTATTTTTTTGCCTAAAACGAGCCAAAACAATGTGCCCAACGTCATGATGCCGATGCCGCCAATTTGGAGAACAATCATTAAAATAAAAATCCCCGGAACGGTAAACGTATCAATAATTGAAACAGTTGTCAGCCCTGTTACACTTACTGCACTAACAGCAGTAAACAATGCATCCAAAAACGTCCATTCGGCATCCGGTTTGTGAACAAACGGCAAACTGAGCAAAATGACCGCAACTGTGATAGCTAAAAAATAAAAAATAGCAAGCATCTGAGCTGGTGATAGTGAAACTAATCGATTACGAATATTTACTAGCATCCTTGTTCAATCCTTTTTTTTACTGCTCATACTATCATAAAGAAAGTACAAGTTTTTTTAAAGAGGTTTTTCCAATTTTGATCATCGAAACTGAAAAATTTGTTATTGTGTCAATTTCTACAAATTCATACTCAAGAAAAATTTATCTGAACTTATTAATTCCATATAAAATGCTTGTTTTTTTATATCTTTTTATTAAAAATAAGGGTAGGCTGTTTAATAAAGGGGGATGTTATGGGAAAAATTCAATTGCGCCGTTCCGTTATGGTTCAATTATTACTATCTTTAAAAGGAATACACGAATTATCCCCTGAAGAAGTGATGAAACAACAATTGCCCTCTGATCAAACAAACCAAATACCTGGCTTCATCAAAAAATTGAGCAAACAAAGAGACAAAGGAGAGCTTGGACTGTCAACGAATGAAATCGTCATCTTAGGAAATTTTTGCGAACTAACTTCCTTGAAATCAACTTCCGTTCAAAATTGGGTCAAGCGTGATATAAAAGAAATCATCGGTCCTCCTGAACTTGGAAAAAAATATTCGGTCGAACAAGCTGCTTTATTGTTAATTGTAAAAGATTTAAAAACCATATTCGACTTTGAAACTGTCCGTTCCTTATTGATGAAAGTTTTTAATACGATTTCCGACCGGAATGATGATTTAATCAGTCCGTTAATGTTTTATAAATTATATACAGATGTGTTGGAACAAGTAAAAAATGTCGAGATCGACAACAACCGGCAGTTTGAAAAAAAACTTTTCGTACAAACAAAAAGGCTTCTTCAAAAGCAAACTTCTTTATCGGATGCTCAAATCGACAGCATTTGCCATGTGACGGTTGCTGCGGTATTGGCTGTTTTAACGTATCATTTTCAAACAAGGGCAAAAGCGTTCATTGATAAAGAAAGCGAATCGACAAAAAATAGATAATAACTAACTTTTAGATCGGGAATTGCGGTTGTGCAATTCCCGAAGTTATTTTCGGGCTTGACTACTTTTAGCCGAACCTTTTATGTAAAATTCGAGAGCCCTCATGTCTTCAAGCAATTCCTTTTTCATTCGTTCAAAAGCTGTATAACGCTCGTATGTAAAATCCATTTTTTCTTCCATCATCTTGACCATTTCATGAAAATGGTTTGAAATTCTTTGTAAGCTATTTTCCATCATGTTAAGATAAACATCATTTTTTTGATGATTCAAATAAGTCCCCTCCTTATAGCAGCCAATACCTATATAATAACAAAGAAACGGCAAAGGGCAACATTTTTAAGGGAGCGTAAAATCACATAGAAAAGGCGTGAAAGAAAAGAGGGATTTCTCATTTTACAATCGCAGTTGTCGCAGCACAAGATAGAAATGGCAATATGATTGCTCGAAAAACAGGAACAGGGCGTGTTAAAGCCGAAGAAATTGAACTGTGATAAGTGAGTTTATTCACCTTTCCGCTTTGCTATGCACTGATACAGCAACGAATTATAAAAAGCTTGCCAAATTGAAGGGGATGTTGGTCAATGAACGCCAAAAGCAACGTGTTAAGGAAGAAATTTATCTTATTCAACACGTTAACAATTTCCACAATCGTTTGAAAGGTTGGGTGGAAAGGTTCTAAAGGGTTGGAACTCGTTATTTGGATCACTGCCTTTATTAGTTCCGTTGATTAATAAAGAAAGGATTTAACATTTGATAAACGTGTTATTTCAGCTTGTCAAAAATCAAATTATACAACTAAGAAGTGCATAATAAAAGACCTCAAAGCACTCTCCTTACTTTAAGAATATTGATGCGGCTATAGAACCTATTATGATCGCAAGAATAGGTATTCCAGTACCCTTCCAACCTAAACTACCTACTAAATCAGCAAGGTTTCCAGTTTCAGCTCTATTAAACGCATCGTTTATATTTCCAGTTGGGTTTCGTATTAATTCTTC
Organism: Aeribacillus sp. FSL W8-0870; assembly: GCF_037963755.1. Classification (NCBI taxonomy): domain Bacteria; kingdom Bacillati; phylum Bacillota; class Bacilli; order Caryophanales; family Bacillaceae; genus Aeribacillus; species Aeribacillus sp. FSL W8-0870. The sequence goes on along the minus strand of NZ_CP150165.1, from coordinate 1,490,376 downwards.
TCGTCTTAGTCTTTCTCTTCTTCTTCCAGGTGTTTCTTTGTCTTCGCTCATTATCACACCCCCATTTTTGTAATGCTAACATATGTTCTTCATACTCTTTACATAAATTTTACCTTAAGGTTTATAACATAATTTTAACACATTATGGTAATTTAACAAATTTTCATATAAAAAATCTTTTAGAGAACAGCCTTTACTAAAAATAAACAATGAAATGATCAAAACTAAAGACGCTCCGGACCATGTAAAAATGATAAAAGGGGGTGTCTAATAAGTCGTTTTTACGGCTTATTGACGCCCCCCATTAATGTGTTAGAAACGTTGATATATCGGTGTTTATGATTTTTTGTTTTCAATGGCGATTTGACTTTCTGTATAGCCCCTCTTAAAATAGATCATTCCACACCTTTTGTCCATTCTGCCACTTTACCTTGATTTGCTTCGACCCAATCTTCTGCTGCTTTAGCAGGATCACTGCCTTCTGAAATTTCCAACATGACTTGTTCAATATCTTCAGCAGTCCATGAGAATTGATCCAAAATTTTATATGCTTTCGGCATATCTTCTTTTAATCCCTTTCGAACGATTGTTGATATATGTTCTTCTTTCCCAAAGGAGCCTTTCGGATCTTCCAAAAATTTTAAGTCATATGCAGCAAATTTCCAATGCGGGGACCAGCCTGTCACGACAATTGGTTCTTTATTTTTATAAGCTTCCCCTAAAGCCGTTGCCATAGCTCCGCTTGAAGATGTTTGGACTTGCCAGCCTTTTAGGCTTTCATATGTTTTAACAGCGTTTTCCGCTGATTTTACAACGCCCGCTCCAGGTTCAATGCCTGTAATCGTTTTGTTTAATTTGCCAGCATATTGATCGAGCTCTTCAATTGATTGAATGTCCATATATTTCGGAACGACGAGCCCGATTTTCGCACCCTCCAAGTTTGGACCTAAATCCTCCAGCTGATCTTTATATTCTTCATATAAATCTCCGTGAGTAGCCGGCAGCCAGGCGGCAACCATGCCGTCTGCCTCACCTTTTGCAACAGATTCCCACATAACAGCATTATCAACAGGTGTAATGTCCACATCGAATCCTTGATCTTCTAAAACTTTTTTGATGACATGGGCGGAGGCGACTTCCGTATCCCATTCCACGTAAACCAATTTTATTTTTCCTTCATCTGCCGCCCCGCCTTCAGATCCCCCGTTTGATCCGCAGCCAGCCACTAAAAGCGACAAGGAAATTCCGGCAACAAGTCCTAGGCGTTTCCAAATTCGTTTAAACATAAATATCAAAACTCCTTTTTAATTTTTCAATTCGAAAAGAGACCAACTTGCTATACATGATCATGCTTCTTGTTCATGCTTTGAGTGAAGCGGTCGATAATGATGGCTAATATGACAATACCGATACCTGCAACAAATCCGGGACCAATTTGAGCGCGCTGCAAAGCGGATAACACGTTTCTTCCAAGTCCCGGCGCTCCAATCATCGAGGCAATGACAACCATTGATAATGCCAGCATGACGGTTTGATTGATTCCGGCCATAATTGTGGCTCTCGCCATCGGCAGTTCTACTTTAAATAGTTTTTGAACTGCTGTGCTACCGAATGCATCAGAAGCTTCAATCAATTCTTTCGGCACCTGGCGAATTCCTAAATTCGTAAAACGAACGGTAGGAGGTGTCGCGAAAATTAATGATGCAAACACTCCCGGCACCATGCCGATGCCAAAAAAAGCAACGGCAGGTATTAAGTAGACAAATGCAGGCATCGTTTGCATAAAATCCAAGATAGGAGTAATCATTGCTTCCGCTGTTCTGCTTTTAGACATTAAAATACCTATTGGAATACCGATGATGACGGATAATAAACTTGCGATCAAAACTAAAGTAAATGTACTTATTAAATGATCCCAAAGCTCTTGGTTGTAAATAAACCAAAGGCCGACGATGGAAAATGCCGGCAGGCCAAACTTTTTTCCGCTTATAAAAAAGGCAATAACGGCAACGATCAATATGACTAGAACAGGCGGCACAGCCCCCAACAAATCCGCCACATATTCCATTAAATCCTCAAAATATTTTTTTAACGGATCAAACAAAAACGAAAAAGAATTTGTCACCCAGTCCGTAAATTGTTTGATCTTTTCCGCAACTGGAATTTTCGGAACAAAATCCAACACATTATTCAGCACTGTTTGTGCTCACCTCGCTTTCACCTGCAAGAGCCGCGATGACTGACCCGCGAACGATAATCCCTATTAATTTTTCCTTTTCGACCACTGCTACTGGTATCGGCGAGTCGTGGATGACCGTAAAAATATCATACATTGGTGTGTCCTTTTCAACCTTCGGAACATTTGTCCGCAATATTTCTTCAATATCACGAACATCTTTTTTTCTTGCTTCTGATGCATCATCAGCTGTTACATAACCTTTTAAATTCCGTTTGCTGTCAACAACGAAAATGGTGGATATCCCTTCTTCTCTCATTCTTTCCAATGCAACACGCGGTCCATGCTTTTCAATATTGATCGTTTCGGGCCGTTTCATAATATGCTGCGCCGTCAATATTTTCGATCTGTCTACATCTTCAACGAATTTTTCGACATAGTCGTTTGCCGGATTCATTAAAATCTCTTCGGGCGTACCGATTTGAACAATCGCTCCGTCTTTCATTAAGGCAATCCGGTCTCCAAGCCGCAAAGCCTCATCTAAATCATGTGTAATAAATATAATGGTTTTCTTCATCGTCCCTTGAAGATCGAGCAATTCATCCTGCATTTCTTTTCGGATAAGCGGATCCAAGGCTGAAAAGGCCTCATCCATTAACAGCACTTCAGGATCATTTGCCAATGCTCTCGCAAGTCCTACGCGCTGCTGCATTCCGCCTGACAGCTGATTAGGCTTTTGCTCCAAATATTGTCCTAATCCGACCATTTCAAGCGCTTTGATTGCCTTCTCCCTTCGTTCTTCTTTTGGGACCTTTTGAATTTCAAGTCCGAATTCTGCATTTTCTAAAACCGTTCGGTGCGGAAATAGGGCAAATCGTTGAAAAACCATGCTGATTTTTTTTCTCCGCACCTCTCGCAATGATTTTTTATCCATTTTTGATAAATTGTCCCCGTCGATAAAAATGCTTCCTTTAGTCGGTTCAATCAACCGGTTGAGCAATCTTATCAATGTGGATTTGCCGCTTCCAGACAACCCCATAATGACGAAAATTTCTCCAGCCTCAACGGAAAAGGAAGCGCGATTCACTCCCACTGTATGTCCGGTTTTTTGTAAAATTTCATGCTTTGAAAATCCTTCATCTAATAGCTTCAATGCTTGAGCGGGGTTTTTACCAAAAATTTTTGTTAAATTTTTCACCTCAATGATCGGCATTTTTTCACCCCTTTTTATAAAATTCAATATTTTCAAAATAATACGCCGATAAAATTGTCATACTAAGCTTTAATAGCTCATAATAAAAATATGTAAACCCGAACGATTCGTTGCTTTATAAGTATAACTAATTTTTCTTGATGGATACAAACGCGGTATATAGCGGATATCTCTTATATTTAATGGTCAGCTTGTACTGAATAGTTTTTTTATATAGTTTTCTTACATTTCCTTTTATATGCTGGTAAATTCATACCAATATCAACATTTTACGGTCAACTACATTGTTTATTTTTAACCAACAAGTTCCACACATCAGATCACTTCTTTTTTGCAAACTATGCGTAAACAGGCAAAAAGGAGTTGAATTCGAATGGCAAGGCGAAATCAATTAATTGTTCCAGGAGTTGAACAAGCTCTTGAACAATTTAAAATGGAAATCGCGCAAGAGTTTGGTGTCCACCTTGGTTCAAATACTACCTCACGCGCAAACGGATCTGTTGGAGGAGAAATGACAAAGCGTTTAATTGCACAAGCTCAGGCTGATTTTAGCGGAAAACAGCCTTAAAATAGACTTTTGTAAATAATACAAACATTTTATCCTTTCCCATGTTCGTCCAAATGCTTCATTTTTCATATTGTTTAGGGTAAAATGATGTTGGATGATGTTTCATAAGTTTTATTTGTTCATGTTCCGATTGCATAACGGCATGAAATGGAACATTTTTTAGGAGGAATAGAACATGGGAATTGGTTGGACAGAATTTATTTTAATCATTTTCGTTGCACTTTTGCTTTTTGGACCGAGCAAGCTTCCGGAGCTTGGAAAAGCAGCAGGAAAAACGCTGCGGGAATTCAAGCTGGCTACAAAAGGAATTCTTGACGAAGAAGAAAAAAATGAAAAAAAATAATTGGTTCAACCGTAAAATCGGCAAATTGCCGATTTTTTCTTTTTTCGGAATTTGTATGAACCGTTTTTCGAGTATGTAACTTACATTTTTTAACACAAATCATTCTGATCCTTTCGCTAAAAATAAAGAGAAAGAAAAGGTAACTTACGGAAAGGCGGAATGAATATGCATACGATGTGGAAAGGTTCCATATCCTTCGGGCTCGTCAACATCCCGGTCAAACTGTTTTCTGCTACAGAAGACAAGGATATGAAATTTCGTCAGCTTCACAAAAAATGCCATACCCCAATTCAATACGCAAAACGTTGTCCAAACTGCGACGAAGAAGTTGGCAACGATGACATTGTGAAAGGGTTCGAATATGTACAAGGCAAATTCATTATTTTAACAGATGAGGAATTAGCAGCTCTGAAGGAAGAAAATGAAGACAAAACGGTTGAAATCGTCGATTTCGTGAATTTGCCGGAAATTGATCCGATTTATTTTAACCGGTCATATTATATCGGTCCAGGCGAAAACGGACAAAAAGTGTATGCATTGCTTCGTGAAGCATTGAAACAATCAGGGAAGATTGGAATTGGAAAGATTTCAATGCGCTCTAAACAACAATTGGCTGTCATCCGGACATATGAGGACGTCATTTTAATGGAAACAATTCATTATCCAGATGAAGTGCGAAACGCCCGTGACGTTCCCGGGGTTCCTCAAAATACCAATATTGAAAAAAAAGAGCTGGACGCTGCCATGCTGCTTATCGATCAGCTGACAACAACGTTCCAACCGGAGAAATATCAAGATGAATACCGTTTACGGATTCAAGAAAAAATTGAAGAAAAAGTACAGCAAAACGAAACAAAAACGGCTGAACCGTCTCCAAAAAAGAACGTGGTCGATTTAATGAGTGCGCTTGAGGCAAGCATCGAACGCTCAAAATCATTAAATAAAAAGGGAGAAGAAAAAAGCGGTGCAGCAGGCAAAAAAACGAAAACGACCCGCAAAAAAGCTTAGCTTTGCCGGACAATAAAGCGGGCGGCCGACAGCAAATCCGGAAAATGAAAATCAGCTATTTTTTCTTGATGGCGGCTGCCTACTAATATCGTTTTAGCTCCTGCAGCCTTTCCGGCAGCGATATCTACTTCACGATCGCCAATCATATAACTGTTCTCTATATTGATGTTATATTTCTTTGCCAAATCAACAATCATCTTCGGCTCCGGCTTACGGCAGGCGCAGCCTTCTTTAGGTGCGTGGGGACAATAGGCAACCTCTTTAATCGTTCCGCCTTTTTTTTCAATTTCACGAACCATTTTTTCATGGATTTTGTGGAGCATTTTTTCTGACATGTATCCTAATCCGATTCCGCCCTGATTTGTGACGACGAAAACGTCAAAATTGGATCTGTTCAAAAGCGCAACAGCTTCAGCTGCTCCTTTTAGCAAATAAAAATCTTCAGGCTTATTTACGAAACGGACACGATTGGTCATCACTTCATTTACAACGCCGTCTCTGTCTAAAAAAACTGCATTTTTCACAAATCTATCCTCCAATCTTTAAGGGTGAACACTATGCAACCGATGATGCCGACATTATCTTTCCATATTCCGGAAGGGGAGCAATGGCTATATGAGCCAAAATATGATGGTTTTCGCGCGATATTGCAAGCGGACGAAGACCGTATTTCTCTCATGAGCCGAAATGGAAACGATTTATCCCCATCGTTCCCGGAAATTAAACATTTTATCGAAAGACAAATAGAAAAATGGCGTCCTTTTTTTCCGCTTGTTTTGGACGGAGAGCTTGTTATGCTCAAAACAGCTTTTTCCGCTGATGTTGCCTCTTTAAAAAGAAAATGGAAAAGAAAAAGCGATGAAACGACCGAAGCATATCAGCTTCTCGTTTTCGATATACTTTTGCTGCAAGGAGAGGATATAACAAAAAAACCCCTTTCCAGCCGAAAAGAACTACTATCCTCCGTATTTCAACAACTCGGTTTACCGCTGCATGTTAGTCCAGAGAATCCGGTCCCGATCCAAATGATTCAAGCATATCATCAGTTTTCCCAATTATGGGAAAAAATTGTCCAGCATGAAGGAGAAGGCGTTGTTTGCAAACATATGTTAAGCACATATGAGAACAAGAAAAGAACATCACAATGGCTGAAAATCAAAAACTTTAAAGAAGCGCTCTTTTTTGTCACTGGATTTGATTCAAACAACGGCTACATGCATATTTCTGTTCATCATAAAGGAGCAATTGTGCAAGCCGGCGTTTTTTCTCACGGTATGCCTGACAACCAAAAACAAGCGTTGTTGGAGATTATAAAAAAGAAAGGAAAAAAGGAAAACCACCTATATACTATAGAGCCGGCCATTTGCATGAAAGTACGGTTTCTTTCCATTGACAGCGGCAGTTTAAGAGAACCTTCTTTCCATTCCTTTGCATTGGAACATGATTGGACAGACTGCACTTTTTTGCAGCTGAAAATGGCTGAAGCCAATGTCAAAGATGTTGCTGTCACACATATTGAAAAACCTCTTTGGCCGAAACATGATATACAAAAACAAGATTTTTTGCTTTATTTATTGGAAATATCCGATTATATGCTTCCATTTTTAAAAGACCGCCCCTTAACGGTGATCCGCTATCCGCACGGTTTGTTGGGAGAAGCATTTTTTCAAAAAAATTGTCCTGATTATGCCCCGGAATTTATTCAGACAAAAACAATCGACGGGATTCATTATATCATTTGCAATGATAAAAAAACGCTTATGTGGCTTGGCAACCAGCTCGCAATTGAATTTCATATCCCCTTTAATACGTGGAAGGAGAAACAGCCGGCAGAAATTGTATTTGATTTAGATCCGCCGTCGAAAAACGAATTTCATTTGGCTGTTTATGCTGCAAACAAGCTGAAGGAATGTTTAGATCGGTTTGAGATTGCCTCCTTTCCAAAGCTTTCCGGAAACAAAGGAATTCAAGTTCATATTCCGATCGGCACCAACATTTTCTCATATGAGGAAACGAGGCGGTTTACGTCTTTTTTCGCTAATTATTTAGCCGAACAGCATCCGAACGAATTTACGATTGAACGCTTGAAGAAAAACCGGGGCAGCCGCCTTTATATTGACTTTTTACAGCATGCAGAGGGAAAAACGATCATTTCACCTTATTCCGTCAGAGGAGTCGAAAATGGAACGGTTGCCGCTCCGCTTCATTGGAATGAAGTCAATGAACAGCTTGATGCTGAATCTTTTACAATGGACTACTGCATCAACAGGGTAAAATCAGGTATTTGTCCAATGAAACATTATTTTTCCATCGATCAGCATGAAAAAATTAAGGCCATCGTCGAGCATTTATTATGAAAACCGCCTATACAACTTGAGCTTCTTCAGCATAGTTTATAACTGAAATAAAACATTTCACAAGGAGGTTTTCATATGTCTGGAGTATCTGGAGGATACGGCGGAGGCTTTGCGTTAATCGTCGTTCTGTTCATTCTTCTCATTATTGTCGGAGCATCTTGGTGGGGATGGTAAATATTACATTTCGGCTTTTTCAAAAAAGCCAGAGCTAATTCGTTCGTTGAAACCGGCAAAATTGCCGGTTTCACCTGTTAAAAGCAGAATGTTTTTTTAAGAGCAATCAATCGAAATCCGACGATCAAGATTTTCAAATGAACAATTGCTTTTTCTTTTCAGGCCAATTTTGCAAAAGTTGGAATGCTTCATCAGATGAAACAGGCTTGCTGAAATAAAAACCTTGCATTTGAAAACAATGGTGGCGATTCAGAAAAAATACTTGTTCTTTTTTTTCGACGCCTTCCGCTACGATGGAAAGCTTCAAATTTTGCGCTAGAGCAATGATCGTTTTTACAACGACATTGTGGTCGTGCTCTAAATAAATGTTTTGAATAAAAGAACGGTCAATTTTAATTTTATCCAGCTTCAGCTTCGTTAAATAGCTGAGCGAACTATAGCCTGTTCCGAAATCATCGATGCTCAGACCTATATTTAGTTTCTTTAACTTGCGGATGATTTCCAAAAACCATTCAAAATTGTACATTGGGACGGTTTCGGTAAATTCAAGCTCAAAGCATTCAGGCGGAATTTCATACATCGTCAAGTAATCCGTAATCATTTTCACAACATCATGCTGGTAAAATTGTTTAATAGATAAATTGACACTGATTTTCAAGTCACGGAAGCCCTTATCTCTCCATTCCTTTAATTGCTGGCAAGCTTTTTCCATGCTCCATTTGCCGATTTCTACGATAAGCCCTGTATCTTCCGCAATCGGTATAAATTCTGAAGGGGGAATCATCCCAAGCTCTTTATGTTTCCATCTGAGCAGCATTTCAAAGCCGGTAATTTTTTTTTCTTTTGTATCGACGATCGGTTGATAATATAAACATAATTCTCTTTTTTTCACAGCTTTGTAAAGCTCATTTTCTATAAAAATTCTTCGTTCGATCGATTTGCTGTTATGATTATTAAATTGGGCAATGCGCTCGTTTTTTTCTTTCCCCATTTTGATAGCAATTTCACTATTTTTAATTAAAGTTTTCGGCGTTCTTCCATGTACCGGGTAAAACACGATGCCAATGCTGTAGTCGTAATAAATTTCCAAATCGTTGATGACAAGTATATCTTCCAGCTTATTGATACGATGCACAATATCACGAATCATCTCATCTTTATTTACAACATTGTAAACAATAACTAAAAACTCGTCATTTGACAGTCGACCTATAAAGTATGTATCGGGAAAAATATTTCTCAACTGCCTTGCAAATGACTTAATCACTTCATTACTAATATCTTTCCCAAAAATTTCGTTTATGTATTTATAGCGGTTAATTTGAAACTTCACAACTGCAGCAGGATTTTTTTCTGTTTGGCATAAATACTCTAAACGGTTGAAAGTAGCTTGTTCATTTGGCAGCTTTGTCAAATCGTCAAATTGCGTTAAATATTGAATCTTTTCATCCGCTTCCTTTACTTTTGAAATATCTCTTATAATCAGCGCATAACCATAAAAAAAATTATTGCTATATAAAGGAAGGCATAAGATGGACGAAGGCGTTTCCTCAACAACTGCCTCAAAAGTTGCAGGTTCGCCGGTTATCCTCACCTGTTCAAAAAGATGCTGAATCTCTTTTCTGGATGAAGAATGAAAAAAATGATAAATCGAACCTTTCTTTTGCAAAAAATGCGCAGCCATTCTGTTGCCTTCCTTGACCAATCCGCTTGGATCACAAAAAACGATCATATCAGGGTGAAATTGAAAAATGAGGTCATAAAATTGTTGAAAAAGGCGATCCATTATTTTAACACTTCCTCAACTATGGGTTCTCATTTTTTATATCGGTATAAACATAGCTTTATTCAATAATTACATAGAATTTCATTCATAAAAATTATCGAAACAGCACACTATTGCTGGAGTCTGCAGCTTTTTTTAACAGTTCAATCAATTGCACTTGTTCTTCTTCGGATAGGCCGGAAAAAACTCTCGCCATCCTTAAGGCGCGGATCGGATATATTTCATCAAAATATTGGCGCCCCTTCTCCGATAAATTTGCATAAACTGACCGTTTATCTTTCGGATTTTTTTCCCGATAAATCCATCCGTTTTTTTCAAGCTTGTCAATAACATAAGTTACATTACCGCTGACAAGCAATAGTTTTGACCCGATTTGCTGAAGTTTTTGCGGACCCTTTATGTACAGAAGCTCCAATACAGCATATTCGGTTGGATTCAAACCATGCTCCTTGCTGTCTCGATTGGCGTGATCCGAAACGTTTTTATACGCTTTTGCAAGCGTATGAAACAAGTTTAAAGCCCTCTCCATTTCTTCTTGAGTATAGGAAAAAAACATTTCCAATCCCCTTTTCCTTTTTTTATTTTATAATGCTCATTTTAATGGAAAAAACAGTTTATGTAAACGCTGTCATTTTAAAAGTGCGCTCTACCAAACAGTCATTCAAAATCTTTTCTTATCGAAAAAAATAAAAGCGTGCAGCAATATGCTTGCACGCTTTACAGTCCATTCATCCTTTTATTTTGTCATACGGTTCGTAAAAATTGATTATTGAACTTGAAACCTTTTCACTAAAGATTGCAAATCTCCAGCCAGATTTGACATGGATTCGGCATGTGAAGCAATGGTTGCCGCTGACTCATTTGCCGTTGCTGCTGAAGCTGATGTTTGTTCAATACCTGCAGCCGCCTCTTCCGAAATCGATGCGATGTTGGAAATCGAATCATTAATCGATTCGCTCGTTGATAACATGTCAGTTAAATCATTTTGAGCATTGTTGATTCTTTCGGAAATTTCTTTAATCGTTTCTTTAATTTGTTGAAATGCGGCACTCGTTTCGTTCATTGAATCCATTCCCGATTCTACTTGTTGAAATCCTAATTCAAAGCTTTTCGTCACTTTATTCGTCTCGCTATGGACTTCTTCCACGATTTTTTGAATATCCACAACGGAACTGGAAACTTGTTCAGCCAATTTTCTGACCTCGTCTGCAACTACTGCAAATCCTTTTCCATGTTCCCCCGCTCGAGCCGCTTCAATCGCTGCATTTAGCGCGAGCAAATTTGTTTGATCAGCTATAGATTGAATAACTTCAACGAGTTTGGAAATTTGTTTTGAGCGTTCATCAAGTTTTTTAATTTTTTTCATATTGCTTTGCATGCCTGTAAACATATAATCAAAAAGTTTTTTCGATTGATTCATCAGCTTGCTGCCATTGTCCGTCAACTCCAGCACTTCTCTCGATTTATCAAACATTTCTTTTCCATTCCTATGTATTTGATAAATCTTATCCATGTACATACCCATTGCTTCAGAAAGCTCTGAGGCAGAATTAGCTTGCGATTCTGCTCCAGCCGACAGCTCTTGCATTGTCGCAGCGATTTGGTTGCTTCCTTCTTTTAGCTCTTTAGAGGAAGAAAGCAAATCGCTGCTTTGTTTTGACATAGTATCTGAAGCATGATGAATGTCTTGCACGATCTTTCGAAGCTGATTCCCCATTTCGTTGACAGCTTCCATCAATTCGCCGATTTCATCCTTCGACTTTATTGATAACGGTTCCAACATTAGATTTCCCTTAGATATTTGCTCCATTTGGCCGGCGATTTTGATCAAAGGATTTGTAATGGAACGAGCCATTTTAAAGGACATGATGAAACCGATTAAAAGTATGGAGGCCAAAACAGCTAATATGACGATGATAGATAGATTGCTAAGTTGAATCATATTATTTCCGCTTTTGATTACATCGTTTTGTCGATCTGACGTCACTTTTTCAAATTCTTGAATAATCGTTTCCCCAAGCGGTTGTACACTTTCTTTCATTTGCTTTAAAGCATCATTCTTTTTCCCCATATCATAGTCGAATAAAACCTCGTGTCGGACAAGCAATTCCCATTGGTGGCATTTCGCAACTAAATCCTTCATTTGCTGTGAAGAATTCAATTTCAATAACTGCTTTTGAATCTCGCTGCTCTGTTTTGCCAATTCTTCGTATTTTTGACGAATGTCTCGGTCCCCATATAGAAGAAACTGGTTTATTAATGAAATGCGTTCTGCAATATTGTATCGCATTTTCTCGTTTTGGATCAGTCCTTCTACATCTTCCTTCATGATGCTTTCCGTATGATTTGTTAAATTTTTTATTACCCCAAAATTAATAACGGCCATTAAACATGTTAGCAGCATTAATATTCCAAAGCTTCTGAGCAGCCTTCTTCTCAATCCGCCTTGCTTTTTGGAAGTAGTGATCCTTGTCACTGTTTTATTCTTTTTCATATGATCTACGATCCCCTTCCCAAACCCCTTTTTTATTTATATCGGTGCAAAATTATCATTTTTAAAGAATAGTAAAATCGACCTAGTTTCATCATCAATGCTTCAGACCACTAGTTTTTTAAGAGGCATACGTCCGTTTACCATAACTTTTTCTGCAAAATCTTTTTTAATCCGCTTGAAACCGCATATGTAAAGCCGCCATATGTTTTTCAATAAATAGACTGCCCTTTTAGAAAGCAAAAAGTAAAATCGCTCGTTTTTGAAATGGAGAATGAACTTGCTATTTTCAAAGAAAAAGCCACTCATTCATCAGAAAAAAAGTCCCGGATCTCCATAAATACCTTATCTGTTCCAACAAAAAAAACAGCCTGCAGACAGAAAATACATTTTGTCTGCAGGCGTGGACAATTTTGATTAAGTTATTTAGTCCCAAAAAACTCTTCATATAACGCTTTTACGGCTTTCTTTTCATCCGTTCCTTTTACGCCAAACATCATGCTCACTTCTGATGACCCTTGATTGATCATTTCAAGGTTCACACCGCTGTTTGCAAGCGCTGTTGCAGCTCTGGCCATCGTTCCGACATTTTTCCGCATTCCTTCGCCAACAATCATGATTACCGCTAAATCATAAGCAACTTCTATATTATCGACTTCCAGTTCCTTTTTGATCCGCTCTACAACTTTCCGTTCTGTTTCCGAATCAAACTGATCCTGGCGCAAAATGACAGAAATGTCATCAATTCCAGAAGGTGTATGTTCATATGACAGCCCAAAATCTTCTAAAATTTGCATCAATCTTCGGCCAAAACCGATTTCTCTGTTCATTAAATATTTATTGACATAAATGCTGCAAAAACCGGTATCACTAGCGATACCTACGACAGGACCGTTAGAATCTGTTCGTTCATGCACGATTTTTGTACCAGGAGCCGATGGATTATTGGTGTTTTTAATATTTACCGGGATTCCTGCACGGAATGCCGGAATAAGTGCTTCGTCATGAAATACTGCAAAGCCAGCGTAAGATAACTCACGCATTTCTTTATATGTAAGCTCCCGAATTTCTTTTGGATTTTCAACAAAATTTGGATTTACAGAATAGACCGCATCTACGTCCGTAAAGTTTTCATATATTTCCGCTCCGACCCCGTTGGCCAAAATAGAACCGGTTATATCGGAACCGCCACGTGAAAAGGTGACGAGCTTTCCGTCTTTTGAATAGCCGAAAAATCCAGGAAAAATCAGAATTCCTGAGCGATCACGAAGCTTTTTTAAATTTTCATAGGCTTCCGGCAGCACTTGTGCATTGCCTGGTTCATCGCTCACAATAAGCCCTGCTTCTTTAGGATTCACATAATGGGCTTCAACTCCGCGCGATTGAAAATACGCAGTGATCAGTTTTGCATTATTATCTTCACCGCTGGCCTTCACCGCATCCATAAAACGGGCAGGATTTGATTTGTCCCCATGTAAAATTTCTTGCAAATCAGCAGAAATTCGATCAATAATATCATTAGATAATCCTAATTCTTTAGCAATTTCAACATATCTGTTCACAACAGCTTCATATGTTTCCTTTACGCTGCCATTGTTCAAATATTCTTCCCCGCACTTTATTAATAAGTCGGTCACTTTCACATCTTCTTTAAATCTTTTGCCAGGAGCCGAAACAACGACAATTTTTCTTTTCGGATCAGATGTGACGATGTCGAACACTTTTTTAATTTGTTGTCCTGATGCAACGGACGTTCCACCAAATTTTACAACTTTCATATTTACTACAACCCCTACCAATAATCTAGCAAAATTTTAAAATTTTATAAATCTTATTATCTCTTTTATACATCATTGTTGCAAGCTTTTTTTCCATTATAGCATTGAACCATGTCAAAAAAATTTTACAATACAATGCCCTTTCCGAATACATGTAAACAAATAAAGTTGTGATGCTTTACCGCCTTTATGCTTTGGCAGATAAGATTCACTTTTTATACACCCTTTAATTATGATATTCGAGCTCCTTATCCGTATTCATTAGCAGGAATGCCATCCGTATATATAGACGGCAATAAGGAAAGATTCCAAATTGCCCAAACTCGTGCACAATCGAGCAAGCGTTCCTGTAATTGATCATGAAATTTTTCTTGCGTTTTATCATAAAATTGATGGACCATTCGAATGCAAAAAACCGACCTCCTCCTTTATATAAGAGAAGATCGGTACACATCTAAGTTATTTTACATTACTTTCTTTCAGCAATTTCAACTGTTTTGACATGAAACCCATCCATGTCTAAAATTTTAAATGAATATTGATCAAAATCAATTTCATCTCCAACTTTCGCATCCATTTTCTGTGTCAAAATCCATCCGCCGATCGTGTCAACATCGGTTTCTTTAATCTGGAGACCAAAAATATCATTTACTTCCTCTATCAAAACTTTTCCATCCACAACTGTTTTGGAATCATTAATTTTCTTAATTTGCGGTACTTCATCAGCATCAAATTCATCGCGAATTTCCCCAACGATTTCTTCCAAAATATCTTCGACTGTTACTAAACCTGCTGTACCGCCATATTCATCAATCAAAATGGCCATATGGATGCGTTCCATTTGCATTTTGACTAACAGATCATGGATAGGGATCGTTTCAATAACATGAATGACTGGCCGAACATATTCGCTGACAGTTTTCTCTTCATCAATTCCTTTGACATAATCGGCGAGTACTTCTTTCATGTTCACAATTCCGATCATATTGTCTTTATCGCCATTAAATACGGGATAGCGCGTGTAATGCTCCTCCATCACAATGGGAATGCAATCTTTTAATTTCATGTCTTTATCAAAAGCGACAATTTCTGTTCTTGGAACCATGATTTCTTTAGCAATTCGATTGTCAAACTCAAAAATATTGTTGACATATTTATATTCAGATTGGTTTATTTCACCGCTCTTATAGCTTTCGGACAAAATAATGCGAAGCTCCTCCTCTGAGTGGGCAATGTCATGCTCCTTAGCTGGTTGTAATCCAAATAATCCTGTCAGCAATCGAGCGGATCCATTTAACGTTTTGATAAACGGTTTCATGATTTTGTCAAAAAGAATGAGCGGGCGGGCAAACCTTAATGTAATTTTTTCCGCCATTTGAATCGCGAAAGTTTTTGGCGCTAATTCCCCAACAACTACATGCAAAAATGTAACTACTGAAAACGCTACAACAAAGGATAATAAGGCTGTTACCGATTCAGGCAGGTTGAAGTATTCAAAAACTGGATGCAATAAATGTTCGACCGTCGGTTCGCCAATCCAGCCTAATCCTAATGCAGTAATCGTAATCCCTAGCTGACAAGCTGATAAATATTCATCTAAATTAGCGATCACCTTTTTAGCTGCAATCGCTTTTTTATTTCCTTCCATCACCAGCTGATCAATTCTAGAAGTACGGACTTTCACGATTGCGAATTCAGAAGCAACAAAAAATGCTGTAAGAGCAATTAAAAGCGCCACAAGCACTAAATTCAATATTTCCAAATATTCTCCTTACTGGTTAAAATCAGTAAGGAATACACCTCCTATTTTCTGTTCTTATTATTCTTTTCTATAGAAAAATTATATGATAAATGAAAAATGAACAGAAGCACCTTTACGAGTTTGACACTTTGTTTTGACAACTTTTTCATCACGTTTTTGTGCGCAACAAAGTAAAACTCACGCTGTTTTAGCTGTTTATGAATCATTTTCATTATTATGAAAAATTTTCCATATAAGCAAAATGATATTCTTTACTTACGTCTTAACCAGCCAATTTACAATGAATTTCTTGCATTGATTGCTTCCATTGATCAGCTGGAAAGTTTAGAATTTGTCTTTTTTATGAACAGCCAGCCTTTCATTTTTGACAATACTGTTTTATTTTTTTAAGAAAATTTCTTATGTTTTCCATTTCCCATTCATTTGTTCGTTTCCAAACTTCAAAGATGGATGTTCAGAGGCAGGAGAGTATGCAGATTTCATTGTGGCAAAAGACCTCCTAATCTAGCCCTAAATTTTCCATCATGTAGTCACTCCTAATCATTAAATTATTTTTAATGTACTAAATAAAAACTATGTAGTCAACGTTTTCGTATAGAGAAAATCGTTAAACTCCTGCAAATCATGTATAATAAATGTCAAGGACCTCGGCTCGTCTTTATAGTTAAATGCCAGAAATCTCTGAAAAACGGCTAGACAGCCGAATTCTGACTTGCCAAACATAAAAAAATTTTATACTTTAGTCAATAAAAAGAAAGGGTTGAAAACATGAGTGTATTAAACGATATTTTATCCTTCAACGAAAATTTTGTTAAAAATAAAGAGTATATACCATATGAAACATCTAACATTCCCAATAAACATCTTGTCATTTTCACTTGCATGGACACAAGGCTTGTTGAATTACTGCCAAAAGCTTTGAACATTAAAAATGGGGATGTCAAAATGGTAAAAAATGCAGGTGCCGTGTTGACACACCCTTTCGGTTCAACAATGCGTTCCATTTTAGTGGCCGTCTATGAACTTCAAGCAGATGAAGTAATGGTTATCGGCCATCATCAATGCGGCATGTCGTCAATAAATCCAGAAGAGCTAATTGCCAAGCTGAAAGAACGCGGCGTAGATGAAAACACAATTAAAACATTAGAAAATGCAGGCATCGAACTGAAAACATGGTTTAAAGGGTTTGACAAGGTAGAGGACAGTGTCGCAAAAAGCGTTGAGATCATTAAAAACCATCCGCTCATGCCGAAAAATATTCCGGTACACGGACTCGTTATTGATCCTAATACTGGAAAACTAGACCTTATTGTCAATGGTTATGAAAACGAAACCGTTGATCAACGATAATCTGCTTTGAGGGGGATGTTGAATAAGTCGTTTTTACGGCTTATAGACGCCCCATTAATGTTATAGAAACGTTGATATATCGGTGTTTATGATTTTTTGTTTTCAATGGCGATTTGACTTTCTAAGACAGCCCCTTCTTACGATTAGTCAAGAGGTTTATCAATAGTTATTTGAGATAATGAATCTTTTTTTGGCGGAAGGGGTACCCCCTCCGCCAAAAAAAGATTTTCGCATACCAAATAAACCTAATGATTTTTACTTTTTTCGCTAGATCAAACATGTTATACTTTTCCTATACAATTACGAAGATACTGAAGCGATTTCGTAATTGTAAGTTAAATTGTGTGTAATAAGGTGGAAGAGGCACTTCAATAACTTATTCACACATGCGATGGACGCAACTTTATGACATTTGTTATAGGGTTGCGTTTTTAATTTGTCGTAGTATTCTACAAAATGATTGTGTCCAAAGCGTCGCTTTTGGATCATATTTTGAATCGTAAAATAAAGGATTTTGCGCAGATGACTGTTGCCACGCTTATTGATTTTATCTTTGTAAAACAATGTGCCTGATTGAAAACGCCTTATATCAATTCCTGCATAGGCATTGAGTTGCTTATGATTTTCGAAGCGTGTCATGTCGCCTATTTCTCCAATCAAACGAACAGCTGTATTTTTCCCTATACCAAGAATACTGATTAATATTTGATATTCATTCTACAAGGGGAAATTCACCGTGTGGATCAGAACCGGTCACGTTTAGAGCGCGCAGAAGGTTATCTAAGTAATTACGAAAAGCAGCAAGCCATTGGAGCATAACCCGTTCCTAAAAGGGAAGATGCTTTTCTCAAAGTCCATCAAACAAGAGTATGAAGATGCCGTTGCTGCCCGTGACCGTTATAAATTCTACATGGAGAATGAAGGCGTTTCTAGAAGAACGGACTTTGAAAAACAAGTGGATCAGCTCGGCAAAATGGAAGCGAGAGTTCCTGAATTTAAAGGACAAATCGAATCTTTTGAAAAATGGGTCGATCCTATTAATCTTCAAGTTAATAAAGTAGAAACCGAGATGACATTTAATTATAATGGTAGTTCCGTAACTTCCTACACTGCAAGAGATAGAAGAGAATGGCTTACAGCAACTGGATGGAGTGAAAGCAGCCACAATCTTTCACATGCTTTTGTTGGTGGCAGAAATGCACAGGCAAAAACCAAATCAACTATGCGTAATAGTGCATTTTGCGTAGGTCAACCGACTACCTATGTATATTACAATACGAATAACATAACTGTTTATTACAATGGCAGTGCATCCGGTAATGTTTCAACCTATGCAAGTGGTGGATGTTCAAGTTGGTTAAGTTATAGTACTGCTCTAATTTAAGAAAATTAACCTCTTGTCAGGTAAAAAAATCGCCTTGTTAATATCAATGTCACGGTGACAGGGCGATTTTTTATTATTTTATTTATGAAATCTAAAGATGATTGTTATTTATTTCCATTTAACTTGCTAATCCATAGTTTCTTTTTTTAGATTGATAATTGCTATGATTAACTCAATTACAGCTAATAGTAACAAGATGATTCCAATTGAAAAGATTGTTGGAAACACGACGAATAAATGAGTTGCAGAAGCAATGATCTGACCAGGAACATATTTTTTGTATAGACAGAATATCTCGATTACAAGACCTAGAATGATTAAAGACCAGAAAAACCAAGCTGGAATATTAGAAAAGATATTGGTGTTCCTAAGGTAGTTAACAAAAAAGGTTAGCATTGCTACAAGCAATACCCCATTTAAAATAAGAAATAACAAAGGAAGCGAATCTTCTTTTCTTTCTTCCACTCAGGATAAAAAAAGTGGCAAATCCAATCAATAATACGGATAAAATGGGAATGATCTCTAATACCATGATTTTACCTCTTTAAAGTAAATAATTTTTATTTTTATCCTAATAATACCATATATTTGTCTTAAAATTTTGGTGATTAAGGAAACAGGCTATAATAAGATTTAAATATTTCCATAAAAAGTAAGAGAATTAGATTTTTTTACTTTAAATTATTTCATTAGCATTGCATAAATATAGTTAGAATTTTCTGTTAATTAATTTTTGTGAATTTGTGCCAAAAAGACAAAACCTAAAGAAAGGTGGCACTGCCCATTTGGTAAATATATACAGTTAAACCAGAGCGACAACGACAAAAGGGAGATTATGGACTGGCTCGCCCATCAAATTTTCGCAACCAAACATAAGCTGGTTTCCACAGAGCTCTCTTTAACCAACGAGTAATTCGAAGTAGGGATTTCTTACTTTTCATCTCCAATTGAATGAGAACATGTAAGCAATACGTGATCAGGGCTAAGAAAATTTGATTTTGAATAGCTGTTTCACTCATTCCATAAAAGTGCTTAATTTCTACGTGTTGCTTGAGCCATTTGAAAAAGAGTTCAATAGCCCAGCGAGATCGGTAAATATCACTTATCTCTTCTGGTTTTAAATCAAATCGGTTGGTGATGAAACGAAGTAAGTTCCCTTTTGTGTCCATAACTTCTAGTAGACGAAAGACATTTTCAGTACGATTTTGTGTGGTACCAATGTAGACCATTTTATCGGATAGAACGTGACAATCATCAGGAAGTGAAAATGTATAGACTTCACGAATGACTGCGTTTTTCTTCAGTCTTGAAACGAAGAAATAGCCATCATCTGTCATCCGATCAAAACGTTCATAGTCCACATAACCGCGGTCAAACACATACATGGCTTCTTGATCATCCACTAGGACTTCGAGTTGATTTCGGTCATGTTCTTTTGCTGTCGTAATCACTGCTTTTTCAGGATAGACGGTGTCTTTATCCATGAAAACGAGCCGTAAGTGTAGCTTTACACCAGCTTTTGTTTTACGGAATTTTGCCCATTTATAATGGGTCAAATTCAACGGGAGTGTACTTGAATCAATGATTTTCAGTGGCATATTCTTTCCGTTTTGATAATGGTACCGTTGAATTTTCCAAACAAGATCCAAGAACAAATTTGCAAGAATTAGTGGGTTGATCTGATTGTTTTTTCGGGATAGCTGAGAGGCACTTATCGATTCAAATCCGAGTGCTTTTTGAAGATCTTCGTCTACAAGTGCATCACTCATTTCCTCTAAGCTCTTAAATTCGAGCAGCTGGGCTACCAATAAAAGTTTAATATAGGCTTCTGTTGTCAGCTTTTTTGTGTAATAGTCCTGTTTCAATTCTTTGACTTGTTCGCTAAGTTTTTGAATATTTATGGGTGAAACCCATTTACCAAATGATGAAATTAGTGTATTCTTGTCCATAACAGTTATCCTTTACGATTGGATTTGGACAGGAACCACCTGTACTTCCATTGTAAAGGATTTTTTTGTTTCGAAATCAATAAAAAATTGAACATTCTTAGTATTTTGAATCATCAGATTTAATTACTGCAATGCTAGTGAAATTATTTAAATAATTTTGAAAAGAACATTTATAGAGGGAGGGATAAAATGAAGATCGTTATTGCTGGTGGTTCAGGATTTATCGGACAGAAATTGACTGAGTTCCTTCTTAATGAAGGACATAAAATTATTATCTTAACTAGGAAGGCAAAAAAACTTCAGGGAATGTTTATTATATACAATGGCTTGAAGAAGGGATTTCTCCTGAAAATGAAATAAGAGATGCCAATGTATTTATTAATTTAGCAGGGGTTTCAATAAACGATGGAAGATGGAATACGAACCATAAGAAAAAAATTTATAACAGTCGTCTGGTAGCAACAGATGAGTTAATACGAATAATCTCACTATTGCCTAAAAAACCAGCCATATTTATCAATGCAAGTGCAATCGGTATTTATCCACCATCAATAAATGATGTATATACGGAAGATTCGTTAGAAACATCAAATGATTTTTTAGGTAAGACTGTATATGACTGGGAAAACAAAGCTAAACAAGTAGAAGCATATGGCATTCGTACAGTGCTTATCGGATTTTTGTGTGAACAGCGATTCCATTTCTGGGAAAGTCAGTTGTAGTAAAGTGTGCATTCTACTTCGAAGCATCGCTAGTTCTTCGTCTAATTCATGATAGTATCGGGAAAGCGCACGCATTTGGTCGAAGTAGTGGTCCTGCGGTTTTTTTATGCGCCGTTCGGTTGTGGGCATCACTTTTATCGGTTTTATGAATGCGCATAGTAGCCGTTTGAATCTTTGATTCAAGGGGATTTAACAGACAGTACGGAAAACCGTGATCATTCATAAAGCGCTCTAATGGGAATACACGCCTGTTGCTTCAAATACAATGGCTGGAACTTGTCCATCTTTTTGTACTAAATCGATGATTCGTTTATTTAGCTGTTCAAAATGGGGGCGATTATGCAAAATTTCCCCCTCAAAAATACAAGAACGTGCAGCGTTATAAATCATCATATAACTTTTTCCCATACTGACATCAAAAGCAATGACGCTTTGCATATACATTCCTCCCGATTTTTATGTAGAAGTCTTCACTTCACCTTATCGATTCCCTTTTCTTATACACGATCTCAAAGATCCAACATACTGAAACTGATTCTTATAAGGGCAGTGAAGTAGGCCAGTTTTTTCATTACGAACTTAAGGTTCTGGGGCTGTCACGACCTATTCTCCACTTCTACTATAAAAAATAGTAGCACAGACCATGGCCGTGGTCTGTGCTACTTATCTTAGTATGTTTTTAATCACCTGTATACAAACGATAAAAATGCCTGCCTGCAATGGCTGCAATTTCCTTTTCCCCTGCTGGATCATAAGAGAGCAAAAAACATGTCGCAGGTCCAGCTGATTTGTTTATATCAATTTTTTTTGAAACAATCATTGAGTGATTGAGTCCATTTTCTTGACATAATTCATTCCATTCGAATTGAATTCCTTTGGAGCCGACGGGAACGATTTCATACACAGATTTATGGTCTAAAAGTTTCTGAATAAGGGAAAGCGGAGCGATTTCCTCCTTATTCTTGATGACCTCTTCCCCTACAAGCGGTCTGCCAATGCAAGCAAATTTTGCAGCTTTGGTCGTTCTTTTTATCTTCATTTCATCTTTTTTCACTTTCCCGATGACGATAATTCCAACTGCGGATTGAACCATAGAAAAATTGCTTTCTGTACTGCCCGTTATCGGGATCGGCTCCATGTCACATTCTGAAAAAATTTTGCAGCAGCCTTTTTTTAACCGATCCCATTCTTCATCACCGATAAAATTTTGGATTACAAGCGCAATCGGTGTTGCGCCTACTGCTAAACATTCTGATAAAGCAACACGCAATCCAAAATATGCAACGGTCTCGTAATCGACCTGTACGACATCGAAATCTTTTTCCCCTACTCCAGCAGAATTATCAGCCGCAATGACAAGATACTCATCGCTGACATTAGGCAGAAAAATCACATCCCGCATGATAAAAAATCTCCTTTTTTTGAATTAAAGATGTGCGATCTAACGGTCACGTGAAGTTGAAGCAGTAAGATGATAAACAAAAACGTATGCTTTTCCTAAAAAATATATGTTCAAAGAACTTTCACTACTAAATTCAGGATGGCGCGTTCAGAGCGGTTTTACTTCAGCCTTTCGTTTAATCCGTACCAGATAATGTCAAAGCGATCAGCTTTTTTGACTAAATCTTGAAAGCAAAAACCGCATGCATCTCTCCAAAGTCTTTCTTGTTGGTCAACCGGTACAATTCCTTTTGTTATATCATTGCCGATGACGACGATTGTCCCCTTCCCTTCTTTTTCCCATCCACGCCATGCCTCGACCATCATATCCCAATAGTTCCGCCATTCTGCAAATTGATTCATAATCTGAAAGATATACTGTTCAATTCCTTCAATGACCGTTATTTTTTGAAAATGCTCCGTCTCATAAATTTCAGACATTTTGGCATTATTCACGTAGCCGCAAAACCATTTGCAAGCGCCGGATTGCAGCCGGTAATGCTCTTTCACCCATTTTCTTTTTCCGTTGAACGCTCCGCCGACAACAACATGCACCGCTTTCCCCTCCTTACATCTGTTCGCTTTCCTGTCAATGAACAATACGCTCCATGATCCAAGCGCCATTGCCAATATGATGATCCTTCGGGTCCATACCGATAAAGGATCTCGCGAATGACGCCGCCATGAGTGATCATTGCAATGTGGGAAATGGTTTCATCAAAAAAATAGGTGACCGTCTTTTCCCAGCCTCTTTTGACCCTTTCTGAAAAGGTTGGATACGATTCTCCGTTTGGCACTTCAAGATGCAGCATATCGCGAAGCCAGCTTTGATAGCGGGCATCTCCTTTCAGTTCGGAATAGGTTTTCTGTTCCCAATCGCCGAAATTCATTTCCCTGAGTTCTTTTAAGGCAACGAATTTTTGTTTTGGGTAAATGATGCCGGCCGTTTCTGCGGCGCGTTGCAAATCGCTTGCTATTACCAGATCAGGAGCTTTTGGATAATGGCTTTTTTCCAAAGCTTTTTTTCCTTCTTCACACAGTGCTTCATCCGTCCAGCCGATATAGCGTTTTTGTCTATTTGCTTCTGTCAACCCATGACGTATAAGAGTAACAACCACGTTACCATCCATAAAACTGTCTCACTCCCTTCAATCACTGCTCCAAAGGAATCTCCTGTTAAGCCGCCGAACGATTGAAGGAAAAACCGGCGGGCGTACAAATAAAGGAAAATAGACGATAAGGCCATCAAAAGATAAACGGCTGGTAAACCCGGGATCATGGGGACGGCGATGAAAAAACATAACAAATAACCGATCAGAACGGCGAAATCTTTTTTGGCAAGCGTTTTAGCAAACAAGTACCCAAGCCCTTCCCGTTTCGCCATTCCCGGACCATCAATCATTAGGGCGCAAACGATGAGACGGGAAAAAAACGGAATGAACACAGCAAACCAAAAATTGTCGATTGCGCCGATGATTTCCGCCATAAACAAAAAGCGAAAAGCTAACAAAAACAGCAGCGCCAACACCCCAAACGTTCCCACTCTGGGATCTTCCATAATCTTCAGCCTTTTTTCCTTGTCGCGATAAGAAAAATAGGCATCCGCTGTATCTGTAAAACCGTCAAGATGAATGCCGCCCGTTATCGCCACAAAATAGAATAAAAGAAAAAGAGCGCAAGCCCAATTGGACAATGGTGTCCAAAATTTTGCCATATAGATGATCAAACTGCCTATCAAACCGATGAAAGCCCCGATCATCGGCATACTTAACACCGCAAATTTGAGCCGTTTCTCATCTATTGCAAACTCCTTTTGAACCGGAATGATCGTGAAAAACTGGAGCGCAAGAAAAAAACCCTCCATTATTTGTCTGGCCGTTCTCATTTCATTTCCCCCACGATTGAATGATGTTGAGCAAATCATCCATATGAATATGGTTTTGGACATGTCGGGCAATCTGTTCATACTTTTTTGTTTTTTCCTTTTTCAACCATTTTACTTGCTTTTTTTCAAGTCCTTTCCGTTCTCGAATCCTGTTGAGCCATTCCGTGCGGAATTCGTCATTGAAAAAAATATGGTGGAAATATGTGCCAATCACCCTTCCAGAGTCGATCACTGCGCCATCCGTCCCGTCCGAAAGCTTGATAAAAGGCCGCACTGCTTGCGGAACAATCGGTTCGGTTACGCCTAAATGAATTTCATACCCTTCCACGAAAAACTGGGGAAAACCTGATTGCGGATGAATAATTCCTTTGTTCCGCACCGTTTTTTTCTCATGATAAAAAGTTGTGCCCACTGGGAGGATGTTGAATCCTTCTTCATAACGTCCTTTCACCCCTGTATCCGATCCGGCTTTATCATACAAGTATCTTGAAAGCATTTGATAACCGCCGCAAATGCCGATGATCGTTCCGCCCGTTTGGTTGTATGCTTTAATCTTTTGAGCCAAGCCGCTATTTTTCAATTGTTGCAGATCGTGAATCGTGCTTCTCGTTCCCGGAATCACGAGGGCATCCGGTTCGCCGAATTCATCCGGGCCGGACACAAGTCGGATGGAAACATCTTCTTCAAATAAAAACGGCTCAACGTCCGTATAATTGGATATATAGGGGAGCTTTACCACCGCAATGTCAATTTCTCTCCTGTTTTGGTTGGCAAATCGTTCGGTGAGCGACAAAGAATCTTCGCCTTCGATCATATGTCCGGAAACATAAGGAACCACCCCTAATACTTTGATGCCCGTCCGTTCCTCCAGCCATTGCACACCGGGTTGAAACAAGCTGAGATCCCCTCGGAATTTGTTGATGATAATCCCCTTTACCCGGCTACGTTCTTCTTCGGAAAAAAGTTCAAGCGTCCCGATAATGCTGGCAAACACGCCGCCCCGATCGATATCTGCTACCAGTATCACCGGAACGTCGGCCAGTTCGGCCACTTTCATGTTGACAAGTTCCCTGTCTTTCAAGTTGATTTCAACAGGACTTCCTGCCCCTTCCATCACGAGAAAATCATATTGTTCCGACAGCTTTTCCAGTGAAAGCTGAATCGCTTCCAGCCCTTTTAGATAAAATTTTTCCCGGTAATCTTGGCCGCCTAATGTTTCATAGCTTTTGCCAAGCAAGACGATTTCCGAAGTGCAATCGTTTTTCGGTTTCAATAAAATCGGATTCATATAGACGGAGGCCGCCGTGCCGGCGGCTTCTGCCTGAATTCCTTGAGCCCTGCCGATCTCCCTTCCATCCAATGTGACATATGAGTTGTTTGACATATTTTGTGATTTAAACGGAGCAACCTTGTAGCCAAGTTTGTGAAAAATAGCACAAAATGCCGTGGCAATGAAACTTTTGCCAACATCAGAAGCCGTTCCCTGAATCATGATCCCTTTCATTGTAGTTCTCCCTTCATAGCAACTGGAATGCCGAATTCCATTCTGACCGCCAAATCCGCACGTTCAACGATTTGTTGATGGAGATGGCCGAGAAGGCGAACATATTGGAACACTGCATTTGACCGCGCTGGAAATTCCCAGTTGACCTCATTGGAGACGATGCAAAATAGCTCGCAGCTTTTTTGCAGCTCAGAAAGACCACGGATGATTTTTTCCAACACATATTGGCGAAAAGAAGCGGTCTGCCATCGTTCACCATGTTGTTCATGAAAAAAAAGTTCGTTTGTCAACAATGTTGTTAAACAGTCCAACAGCACAAAATCATTTTTTTGCAGTTTTTCCGACAACTTGCCGACATCATTTGTCTGTTCAATTGCCAGCCATTTTTCTCTGCCTTGGGCTCTTTTTAGCTGGTGTTGCAATATTCGTTTTTTCATTTCTTCATCTGATGGAAATGAGGTTGCAATATAAACAAGGCGGTTTGCCTGATTCTTTTTAGCCGTCAAATAATATTCGGCCCACGAACTTTTCCCGCTTCTCACCCCGCCGGTCACAAAGATCAACACTTGTCCTTCCACTCCTTAAGCGCTAAAAGAAGCCGGTCGTTTTCTTCTTTTCTCTTAACCGCCAAACGAATGTATTTGCCGGACAGCCCGTTGAAATTGTATGTATGTCTAGGCACTATACCTCTTTCCAATAAAAAGCGGATCAAAGGCAGCATATCTTTTTTTGGCTGCTCTCTTAACAAATAAAAGTTGACAGAGCTGTCCGCCACCACAAAACCAAGTTCATGGAGTTGTTCAAACATTCGCTTCCGTTCTTGAGAGATCATTCTTTTTGTTTTTTTAACATAGTCTTCGTCCTTTAATGCTTCTATTCCCGCCCTCTGTCCAATGGCGTTGACGCTCCAATGCACCTGAAATTTTTTTAGTCTCTGGATGACCGTCTCATCGGCAAACAAAAAGCCAAGTCTTAAACCTGCAATGGCATACATTTTGGTCAAAGAACGCAAAATGATCACATTGGAAAAAGATGATAAACAATTCAGAATTGATACGTTTTCCAAGGCGAAATCATAGAATGCTTCGTCCAGAACGACAAACGCATGCTTCTTTTTGGCATCACGAATGATTTCCAATAATGCTTCCCGGTTAAATACTTTGCCTGTCGGATTGTTGGGGTGGCAGAGGAAAACCGCTTTTTTCCCGGAAAGAGCCGTTTTTAGCTCCTCAACGTTCAACTCCCAATTGTCTTCCTCTTTTAAAACATAGGATGAAATCCTCTTTGAGAACGGTTCGCATGCTTTTCGGTATTCTGAAAATGCCGGTTCCACGATCAATACGTCTTCATTTTGCAGCAAGGCGGCTGCAATGATAAAAATAAGTTCTGCGGCACCGTTTCCAATTAATATATTTTCAGGCGAAACATTTTCCTTTCCGGCAATTACCGCTCGCAATTCCCTTATATCAGGGTCTGGATAATCGGAAACAAATGAAAAAAAGCGATGCCAATTTTTGCGGATGCATTCAGGCGGGCCGAAAGGATTGATGTTGACGCTGAAATCGATGATGTTTTCCGGCATCCGGATGTTCAATGATTTATAAAGATAAGATGGATTGGCTCCATGTGATGGCAGCATCGAAGCATACACCTCCGATCATGAAAAATAGCAAGAAAAACCTGTCTGTTTTCTTCATAATATCAATGGCCTCCGGAATATGTTTTGCTTCTAGCGAATAAACCCCGTCTCCCAATTTAGGGCGATTAGAAATTTTCCCTTGATAACGGTTGATTCCCCCTAATGATACACCCAGCAAAGCAGCCATGGCGCTTTCAAGAAATCCGCTGTTGGGGCTGGGGTGTTTGCGCGCATCCCTTTTCAGAATGGAAAAGCATTCCCGCTTTTGAATCCCTTTTGCCGGATGATTGACAAGTACCATGATGAAAGCTGTCAGACGGCTCGGAAGGTAATTCAACAAATCGTCCAGCTTGGCGGAAGCAAACCCGAATTCAGCGAACTTCTCGTTTTGATAGCCTACCATCGAATCCGCAGTATTGACGACCCTGTACAAAACCGCAAAAGGAGCTCCGCCGAACAGCGCCCAAAAAAGCGGAGCGGTAATGCCATCGCTCGTATTTTCCGCTACCGTTTCCACCGTTCCCCGAACGATTTCCGATTCTGGCAAATCTGCTGTATCGCGGCCGACAATCCATGACAGCTTTTCTCTTGCCGAAACGAGATTTTTTTGGCAAAGTGGTTCATAAACTGCCAAAGCTGCTTCCCGCAAACTTTTTTCCGCTATCATAAAAGAAATGATCACCGCTTCCGCAAAAATGCCCGCTGCTGGGTGAAGCCTAGAGAAAAATGACACAATTGAAAAAGCGGCCAGCATAAAAAATAAACCGACCAGCATGATCATCGCCATACCTTTTTCTTTCTTAAAGCGCCCTTTGTTGAGGCGCTTTTCGCAAAACGCAATAGACCAGCCAAACAAGCGGACGGGATGGGGGGCATTTTTCGGATCCCCGATGACTTGATCGATCACAAACGCCAGCATGATCGCAATTACATGTTCTGTCATGTCCTTCCCCTTCTTTTTTTATTTAGCTGAATCGCTTGAATTGTACTCTCATATACCCCCCTGCCGATCAATCTTCCAAGTGTTGTGATCGTGCCAGCGTGCTGATGAAAAATGCCCTTTTGCGTGGCCGCCACCAATATGCTGTCTGTGGAAGTGCCTGTTGCAATCGTATTGGAGACAGGATCCAACACTTTTTCATCAGCCAGAGCCTTCGTTTTGGCTTCCGTTGCCGTCATCACACTTTCAATAAATGCTTGATCAGATAACCGTCCGTTTATCAAAATCCATGTATTGATCGTCCCTGAAGCTATGCCATTCCGTTTTATACTATTTGCTGCATCCACTGCATTGGAAAGTCCTGCTGTCACAACAATGACAACGGAGACTCCTTCTGCTTCAAGCTCGCTGACTACCCCATCTTCCAAACAAGCCGCGGTCATCATGGCGACTGTTGCATGTTGATCAAACCCGTTTTTCAGCAGAAAATCGGCCATTTCCGAACGGCTGTCTTGACAATTGTAGCTTTTATCGACATGACGGT
This sequence comes from Aeribacillus sp. FSL W8-0870, assembly GCF_037963755.1. NCBI lineage: Bacteria > Bacillati > Bacillota > Bacilli > Caryophanales > Bacillaceae > Aeribacillus > Aeribacillus sp. FSL W8-0870. The sequence goes on along the minus strand of NZ_CP150165.1, from coordinate 1,461,363 downwards.
TGACAAAAGTGCTGTGCCAGCCAAATCCTCCGCCAATAATGGCAGATGAAAGGGTTTTGAGCGGCGATGCCGCTTTTAAATAGATGAGTTCCTTCGTCTGAACAATGTCCCTTTTTGTCACTTTATATGTTTCTTCCTGTTTCTGTTCGGGTAAAAGCAGCATTTGCGGGCGGGCAAGCTCCGGATGTGATTGTTTGACAATCGAAACACCATACACCTGTTCAATCGTTTTTTCGTTCATCACGACAGATGAATTATCAACGGCAACCGCTTTTCCATCTTTTAATAACAGCAGTTTGTCACAATAAAGGCTTGCTAAATTCAAATCATGAAAAATTGAGACAACCGTTAATCCATTTGATTGTGTCCAATTTTTCAACTGATCAAGCATGATTTTTTGATGGGAAATATCAAGATGGTTCGTGGGTTCATCTAATAAAAGCAAAACGGGGTTTTGTGCAAGAGCCTGCGCTAAAAAAACCCTCTGTTTTTCCCCGCCGCTTAATTCATTGATCGCTTTATTTTTTAAGTGGGAAATATTCGTCTGCTCCATGGTCTTTTGGATGATTTGTTCATCTTCTCCCGTCAACCGCTTGAAGAAACCCGTTTGAAAAGGATAACGGCCGAGCGCCACTGTCTCCCAAACGGTATAATCAAACATTTGCGTTGGGATTTGCGGCAATGAAGCGATGTTTTGCGCCAATTTTTTCGGAGAATAAGCAGAAAGAGGTTTGCCGGCAAGCTCGATCGTGCCGCTTTTAACCGGAAGAATCCCGCTGATCATTTTTAATAGTGTCGTCTTTCCACTCCCGTTTGGCCCCAAAATGCCAAATATTTCCCCTTTTTTTACTGAGAAGGAAAGGTTTTCGATAATCTTTCGCTCTTGATAGCCTCCCGAAATGTTCTTGACTTGCAGCATGTTACCCTCTTCTTTCCATTCTTTGTTTCATTAAAATAAAGGCAAAGCTGGGAGCGCCGATTAAAGCCGTGATCACACCGATCGGAAGTTCTGTCGGCGACACGATCGTTCTTGAAACGAGATCCGCCAAAATTAAAAAAGCGGCGCCAAAAATGGCGGACAGAGGGAGAAGATGGCGATAATCACTTCCCCAAAGCAGCCTGTTTACATGCGGGATGACAAGACCGACAAACCCAATCGTTCCGCTGATGGCAACGGCCGCACCGGCTAAACAAGAGGATGATGCTAAAATAAACAGCTTTCTCCTTTTTACATGGACCCCAAGCTGCTTCGCCTTTTCTTCGCCAAAGGACAGAGCGTTTAATTCTGTTCCGTTTACAAAAATCAAAATGGACCCGATTAAAAAAAACGGCAAAAGCATCAATACGTATCCCCAGCCGCGCATCGCAACGCTTCCTAACAACCAGTTGACAATTTGTCGCAATTCTTCGCCTGTCAGGGCAATCATTAATGAAATGAAAGCACTTAAAAAGGAACTTAAAATAATTCCGGTCAGCACAATCGTTTCAATCCTCATCGTTTTTTCAATGAAATTGGCGAACAAAATCACAGCCAAAATCGTTAAAAAACCCGTAAAAATGCTGACAACCGGCAAAGTGAATGAGCCGAAAAAAGGAATTTGAATGCCGAAAAAAAGAACAAGTACAGCACCTAAAGAAGAACCTGATGAAACACCGAGCGTATAAGGATCTGCCAAAGGGTTTTGCAAAAGCCCTTGATAACAAGCCCCCGCCATTGCAAGCGAGGCTCCGACAAGTCCGGCTAAAACGACACGAGGAAGTCGAATATCAAGCACAATGCTTTTCATGCTTTCATCAATGTCCGGCGCCAAACCGGTATAGAACAGTTGATTGAAAATTATTTGGAAAATATCCTTAAACGTGATGTGAAACGTTCCGATAGAAATTCCTAAAAAGACGGAAAAAATAAGAAAACAAGCGGTCGCCGTATAGGCGACCACATGTTTATTTTTTGTAGACATCCGGATAAATTGCTTTCGCAAGTTCTTCTACTCCTTCAACCAATCTTGGGCCTGGGCGGCTCACCAAGTCGGAATGCACATCGTAAACCCGTTTATTTTTCACCGCTGATACATTTTCCCATCCTTTGCGTGCCAACACCTGGTCAACAGCTTTATCGACGTAATAGCCGTATGTCGTCACAATGACGTCTGGGTTCAGTTTTACAACGGCTTCTTCCGTCATTTGCGGCCAGCCTTCTTGATCGCCCGCTGCATTTTTTGCTCCAATGATCGTTAGCATTTCATCCATAAACGTTCCTTTTCCCGTCGTATAGATTTGTGGTGCGGGATTCACTTCGACAAAAACAGACACTTTTTGATCATCCGGAATCGTTTTTCCTTTTTCTTGAATATCCGCCAGTTTCGTTTTCATCTCAGCCACAATATCTTCGGCTTTGTCACTTGTCCCTGTAATTTTGCCGATTGTTTGGATGGAGTCATACACTTTATCAAATGATTGGGCATCTTCGACTACAAAAACATTTATTCCCGCATCTTTCAGCTGCTTCAGCCCTTCCTGCGAGTTATGGGCGCTGGAAGCATGCGCTAAAACAAGATCCGGTTTTAAAGAAATAATTTTTTCAACATTAAATTCCATCCCGCCAACCTTTTCTTTGTTTTGAACATCTTCCGGATAGTTGTCATTATCACTTACACCGACAATTTGTTCACCCAACCCTAAAGCATAGGCAATTTCAGTATTGCTTGGAATTAGCGAAACAATCCGCTCCGGTTTTTCGCTTACCGTCACCTCATTTCCTAAACCGTCCTTGACCTTCACCGGAAATTGTGAAGCCGTCTCTTCCGTCTTTTGATTGCTTTTGTTTTCAGACGGCTCTGATGTATTTTGTTGGCCGCATCCAGCCGCAATTCCAAATAGAAGTAATAAGGCTAAAAATAGTGCAGATAATTTTTTCATCATTTTCCTCCTCCAATAAAAAACATCTTCTTGAATTCGATAAGAAGATGTCTGAAAACGTACATATGTATTGTTTTCAAACACCTCCCTATCCGCGTAGGGTTTTAGGTGTGCTCAAACAGGCAGGTCTCCTGGCTCATGGTCATCGCTCCCTGAACCTTCCCGTAGACACAGTGGCATTTTCAGGTTGCTCCCATTCACAGTGGCGGGACCGCGTTGGATTTTCACCAAACTTCCCTTTTAAGCGGACAAAAGTGTCCGCACCTGTTTGCTTTTGAATGAAATTGTCGACGAATGTAATTATACATCATTCAAATCCGTTCTGGTAGAAAAAATGTGAAAATGCTATGTCAAGTTTTATATTGGACTTTTTATAAGGTTTTCAATTCAACCGTGTTGATTTGAACCGATTACCGTAAAAATGAATAAAATTTTAATGGATGGGTAATTGATTTTAGGAACGAAGGAGGATCCATAAGTGACAGTCGTTCTTTTAGACCCAGGCCACGGTGGAAGTGATCCTGGTGCAACATTTAGAAGCTATGAAGAAGAAGACTTTACGCTGACTATTGCCTTAATAGCCAGAGACCATTTGCTAGAAAACTTTCAAGTAGATGTCGTGATGACACGAACGAACGATCGCACTGTCAGTTTAGAAGAAAGAACGAGTTTGGCAAACAGACTAAATGTCGATTTTTTCTGCTCCATCCATGTCAATTCAGGGGGCGGAACAGGATTTGAAAGCTATATTTACAACCGCGGTGCATCCAATAAAACGATTCAATACCGTTCCATCATTCATAATCATATTATGAGCGTAATCGGGCCAAAATATAACGTACAAGACCGCGGAAAAAAAAGCGCCAATTTTTTTGTGTTGAGAGAAACGAAAATGCCCGCGGTTCTATTGGAAACATTATTTATCGATAATCCTAACGATATCAAATTGTTAACCTCTTCTGCTTTTATAAGTGATTTTGCCGCCAGTGTGGCGGAAGGGATAGGAAAAGCCCTTAATTTAAAGAGAAAGACAAGCACAACAAAAAAGCCGTCGACAAAACCGTCGGCTCCTGCTTCAAACAACACGCTTTACAAAGTGATTGCCGGTTCCTTCAAAGAGCGTAAAAATGCAGAACAACGCGTAAAGGAACTGAAGGGAAAAAACGTGGACAGTTTTATTTCACCTGCTAATGTTAACGGCACAAGTTTTTACCGTGTTCAAGCAGGGGCTTTTCAACATTTGGAAAATGCGAAGGAGCAACTGGCAAAACTTGTGCAGCTGGGCTATAAAGATGCTTTTATTTTAACTCCCGAAGAGCAGCGAGCAAATCCGCCAAGGCAAAATCAACTAGCCAGCTTGCTGTCTACATCAGAGCCGCAAGCATCCGCTACAGAAGACATTTCTATTTTAGGAGAACCGCTTTTATCAGGAACATTGTTGGATCAGTTCGTAAAAAATACGAATCCAGATGCACCTCAACTGGGCGATTTATATATCCAATTAAGCAAACTATACGGAATACGCGGTGATATCGCTTACGCACAAGCCATTCATGAGACGAACTATTTTCGCTTCACCGGGGTTGTCGACCGCAGCCAAAACAATTTTGCCGGAATTGGAGCGACAGGCCCGAATGTCCGAGGAGCAAGCTTCTCCACACCAAGAGAAGGAGTTCTCGCTCATTTGCAGCACTTGTTTGCTTATGCGACAACAAAGCCTCTTCCAGGTGATGAGCCGCTTGTAGATCCAAGATTTCATTATGTGAAGCGCGGATCAGCTACCACTTGGAAAGAATTAAATGGAAAGTGGGCGGTTCCTGGAGATCGTTACGGAGAAATGATTTTATCGATTTACCGTTCCAACCTTCAATTCGCTGTTCAACAGCTTTCCTCCATGATTGCGGAATTAAACAAACATGTATGATCATTTTTTTAATCTATTTTCCAATAAACGTGAATAAAATTGAAAATCATTATCAATAATAAAAGAGAGCCGAAATGGAATTCGGCCCTCTCCATTATTTAGACAGTTTCCGGTTCAAATGTTTTGCAATCCGTTTCCTTTTGATCTTTGGCGGTTTTCCCCGAATGGCTGACAACATAAATGGAATCAGCTGAACATCTATTTCCATCCGCCCAATATTTGCAGTTGTTTACTTCACATAAAACGTCTTGTGCCATCGCATGTCACCTCCCAGTTATATATTTTCCTTTGGAAAGTGATTTGATACTTGTTGGTTGTGAAATGTCCATGGCAATATTTCGAACCGCAAAGACAATCGTTTTTGCATGTTTTGTTGGCTGTTTAATGAATTCATGATTATCATGTCATTGTAAGCCAAAATTCGATTTATTTTGTCGATGGACAAGCAAGGTGATCTGCTCCATACCAAAAGGTGCCTCAGAAAAAGAAAATGCAAACATTTGTAAACGCCTCAAGTCCTCCAATTGCTATGCAATTTCACTCATCCGTAACTTTCATTTAGTGATTTGGAATGACAAAAGCCGCCATTTGCGGCGGCTTTCTTTTATTTGGCAAAAATGTGATTACCGATCACTACATGTTGTTTTTGCCGGAAAACGATTCCATTTGGCAAGATCCATAAAGCTTTATTATCTTTTCGACAATCCGTCTTCTGTCCATCATGCAGCAGAAAGCTCTATTTTTCAAGAAAATCGAGGCAAAAAACAGGTTTCATCAATTTGGCAATTGTGCCGCCTCCGCTTTTGCTGCAAGCATTCGGGCTCCCTTTTCAGTACACAATTTCCTTATTTTTGCTGCTTTCTTCGCTGGTTGGCTGTTGTATCCATTTGTTTGTTCTTTTGTTGAGAAAGAAGAATCGCTTTGGTAGGTAAGTTCGCTTTTGCAATGAAATAAAAAAGGACATAGTCGCTTGATGCCTTGTCCTCATTCCTTTTTATTCATTTTTTCAAAACATCATGGTCGACGTAACGCTCGCCGTTCAGCTCACTAATAACATTGATCGCAACTTTGGCGCCGTCGCCGGCAGTGATGATCGTATGTACGCTGACACCTGCAGCTGTACCCGCAGCCCAAATTTCCGTCAACGTTTGTCTTTCCTAGTGCATCGACATCAAATATTGTTTTAATGCGGGGTTCAGTCCCGTCTTTTGTCTTTAATCCGACTTTGTCGGCCAAATCTGTCAGAACTCCTGTAGCTAATATGACGTGTTTTGTTTCATAGGATCCTTTATCCGTCTTGAATACAAGCTCTTCCGCTTGTTTTTCAATTGTCTCCACATTTTCTGCCACAATCTCCGCGCCGAATTTTTCCGCTTGTTTTTCCCTGTTTCAATTAAATCAGACCCAGAAATTTCCATAACCCATATGGTTTTCAATCCAAGCTCGTTTCGTCACGGATTTATCGTTGTCCAACACAAGCGTTTTTTTACCGGCTTTTGCCGTGAACAAAGCGGCGCTTGCACCCGCCGGACCAGCCCCGACAATGACTACATCATACATGTTGCAATTCCCCCTTTTAGGAAAACAATTGTACTTCCATCGTAAGCGCAATTAAAACGAATTGTAAAGATCTTCATCTGCCTTTTCCTTGCAAGGGGAACCGCTTTTGTAGGAATCGTCCTCTCAACATTTTATTATTTCCGCAAGCAGTTTGAAAAGAGGACGGGATAAAATCTCATGAAAATCAATAAAACGGAAGGAATATCGGCATAATAACATAGAGGTGATTGATCATGAAGCCGTTTATTCCACAACTCGTATACATTGAACCAAGAGCCCTTGAATACCCGCTTGGAGTGGAATGGAAAGAAAAATTCGAAAAAATGGGAATCGACATTCGCTATACAACTTCCCACAATCAAGTGCGTAATATCCCCGGAGAAACACCTCTCCAGAAATACCGCAATGCGAAGTCGACTTTAGTCATCGGGGTTCGAAAAACATTGAAATTTGATACGAGCAAGCCTTCTGCCGAATACGCCATTCCACTGGCAACCGGTTGCATGGGGCATTGCCATTACTGCTATTTGCAAACAACGTTAGGAAGCAAACCCTACATTCGCGTTTATGTAAATTTAGAGGAAATTTTTCAGCAAGCTAAACAGTATATAGAAGAGAGAGTTCCAGAAATAACCAGATTTGAAGCTTCGTGTACGTCTGATATCGTCGGGATAGATCATTTAACACATTCACTCAAAAAAGCGATCGAATTTATTGGAGAAACAAAGCTGGGGAGATTGCGGTTTACAACGAAATATCATTACGTAGACCATTTATTGGATGCCAAACATAACGGCAACACCCGCTTCCGATTCAGCATCAACAGCGATTGGGTCATTCGTCATCTGGAGCCGGGAACATCAAGATTGGATGAAAGAATCAGCGCCGCTTTGAAAGTCGCAAAAGCAGGATATCCTATCGGTTTTGTTGTTGCTCCGCTATATCGGCATGATGGATGGAAAGAAGGATATAGAAAATTATTCAAAAAACTGGGTGACGTAATCGAAGACGATAACTTAACATTTGAATTGATTCAACACAGATTCACGAAACCTGCCAAAAAAGTTATCGAAGCAAGGTATCCAAAAACGAAACTGGAAATGGATGAGAAAAAAAGAAAATACAAGTGGGGGCGGTATGGAATTGGCAAATATGTTTATCAAACAGAAGAGGAAAGGGAGCTGAAAGAGACGATGGAACAATATATTCACTATTATTTTCCTAACGCCATCATCGAATACTTTACGTAAAACTGTAAGGAATACAAACCTTTTCAAAATCGACGGTCAGAAATGGTTAATTCAACAAAAACATTTTCTTTTGCTAGCTCACCTTTTCTTGAACCAACATATGATAAAACAAACAGTTTACGGTAAAGGTGATACAAAAATGAAGGAAAATCACACAATCGATGTTCCCTTTTTATATGATTGGGTCCGTTCCGCCTCCCGCCTCCATATGAATGTTCGGCTTCATACGAAACGGAAACCTTTAAAAGCTGAAACATTTTACTATTATGCTTTAGCTGATGGAAAAAAGACGATCTATACGGACGCCGATCAAATCAAAGAATTTACGAATAAAGGGATCTTGGATCCAAAAGATGTATCCTATATCCGGCTTTTCATTAACGGTGTTTTACAACCGCCGAACATTTATGAAGTGAAAAAGGAATGTTAAGATTAAAATCAAGCGATGTCCCGCAAAAAGGTGTTCCTATTATTTTGGAATTTATTTCCATATATTTATAATTGAGGAAATAGGTGATGCCTGCACGGGATAAAAAAATCAGGATCCAAAAGAAGGACTTTCGGATCCTGATTTTGTTAAGCTGACACAACAGTTGTCGATTGAGGTGAATAATTGACCACTTCCAGTACAATTGGCGTGTCAGCTAAAATTGGATCTCCACCTGCAGGCACATTGATCGCAAGCGAACCGACCGTCGTTGCTCCCGGCGTATACGTACTTAGTCCGCCCATTTGAAGCACTCCGTTGACATAAACATTATAATAACTGTTGTTAGCTGCCAGTGCAGGCAATTCTGTAACAGCTGAACCATCATCTTGAAAAAAGCTGGCTGCATCAATGGTGAGCGTACTTCCCGGAGCAGTCTCTGCAGTCGTGACGTAGAAAAATCTTTGATCTTGAGGAACGACATTCGTTGTTGTGGACGCAGTGACAACCAATTTCATTAATTGCAGAGCCAATCAAACCCCTCCCTTCATACGATCTATTTCATCGTATGTAAAAATGCGGCGGAAGCTATAGACAAATACATAAATTCTATGTATAGCCGATTCCCTATTTTTAAGGGCTCCAATGGAAAATTCAAGGGCTTTTTTATTAATTGCTCTTGCTTCAGCGAATGGCAATAGTGATTATAAAGCAGCAAAATATTTCAGTTTTAGATTCGTCAAAACATTGTCACTTTTTCCGAACTTTTCTTCATATAAAATAAAACGCCAGGAGATTCTCCCGTGACAAAATCATGTCCATCAACATAGATATCCTCTCCACGTGAACGAATTCTTCTATTTGTGCCATTTTCTGCTCCCCCCTCTTGAAGTCCCCCGTGGGACTCACCACTTCCTCCTTCAAGTAAGTCCTGTCGGATTGTCTGCTTCCACACAGAAGATGAACGCCTAGTGTTTCGTTCTCCCTAATTGTTCAGTCCTTCCTCTTTCGTCTCGAGTTCGAAAGAGTACTATGACCTCTGCTGACTTCTGACTGTTCAGCTATCGATTACTCGATAGGTTACCAAGGTTACTTGGCGTGCCAGCCAGACCTCCCCGGGTAAGAGTGTAATCTTTCCTTCCATCTATCTGCTTCATGTACTCTGTATCACCTTCGGCAGAAAGCACTTCGTTTTGTTGTGCAAACTCACCCAGTGATACCTAGCCTCATATGAAGTTCGTGTTCCGAGAGACCCAAAGTTTGCCGCTCGCTTCCTTCAGATTCCGCGTCACCACGGACACCCTTGCGTTAAGCTAACTGCTACTTCTGCCTTCGCAGCTCGGGACTTTCACCCTAGATTACACATATGCCGGGCGCACCAAAAAAGAAAGCTGCCTATCTGCGGCAGCTTCCTTATTTCGCAAAGACGTGATCGCCTATCACAATTGTTGTGTTTTTAGTTCGAACCCATTGGTCGTCCGTCTTTTTCGGATTATAAAAATATAGGGAGCCTTGACCTAAACCGTGGAATGCCAAAGCTTCATTTACTGCTCTTTTGGATTCCTCACTTGCAGGCTTGTTAATCTCTCCATTTGCTACAGGAGTAAATTGGCGATCTTGATAAATAACCTCTGTAATTGTATCAGGATATAAAGGGCTGTCTACGCGATTTAATACAACAGTGGCAACCGCAACTTTTCCTTCGTATGGTTCTCCTTTTGCTTCTGCTTCTACTAATCTAGCCAATAAATCTTTTTCACTTGCTGAGATCGTTGGTGGGATCGTCAACTCTTCTCCAACATATAGTTCATCAGTTGTTTTATTGTTAACGGATTTTAGTTTTTGAACTGAAACCCCGTATTTTAGACCAATTTTCCAGAGTGTATCTCCTTCTTTCACCGAATAGGCAGCGCTTGCCTCACTTCCTTGTCCGGTGAAAACAATGGCAGCAAGAGCAATAAATGAGGAGAAGATGAATTTTTTTATTTTCTTCATAAATCCTACCTCCTTTTTTTCGCTCTCTATTACCCTAACATCTTCTAATCTAGAATTCATTAAAAAATCTTTTCATATTATTCATAAATATTCCAGCAAAGGTTCGGCGTTTACATATGTCTTTTGGAAACATTTTGCTGAATACACTGTACTTTGTTCTTTTAGAAACTCCCTGCACAAGAGATATTTTTCCATAACAATTTCCCATTGGTATAAAGTTTTACATATTTTGGACTTACACCTATATTCGAGTTTTAAATCATAAAAAAAGACAAGACAAATGAATGTCCTGTCTTTTTTGAAATTAATTTTTCAATATATCATGATCGACGTACCGTTCGCCATTCAGCTCGCTGATGACATTGATGGCCACTTTTGCACCGTCACCTGCGGTAATGATTGTATGTACACTTACGCCAGCAGCTGTACCTGCTGCCCAAATTCCGTCAATATTTGTTTTTCCATTTGAATCCACATCGAATATTGTTTTGATGCGAGGCTCTGTTCCGTCTTTTGTTTTTAATCCAATTTTCTCGGCTAAATCCGTCAATACTCCTGTCGCTAAAATGACATGCTTCGCTTCATACGAACCGCCATCGGTTTTGACGACGTGTCCATCCTGTTTTGTTTCAATTGTTTCCACTTGCTCGTTTTTTATTTCTGCTCCAAACTTTTCCGCCTGTTTTTTCCCAATATCGATTAAATCAGGACCTGTAATTTCTAAAACACCATAGTGGTTTTCGATCCATGCCCTTTTCGTCATTGATTTATCGTGATCTAAAACTAATGTTTTCTTTCCAGCCTTCGCCGTAAACAACGCAGCACTTGCCCCCGCAGGACCGGCACCAACAATAATCACATCGTACATCTTAACTCCTCCTTTGCAAAAAATGTTTATAATTTCATTGTAAGCACAATCGAAAAAAAATGTAAAGAAACTTGCTTACCAATTCTGAAAATTAAAAAATTCATATATAATCTCCCTTCTCCAGCTGAACATAAAACCTTTTGTAGGCTGGAGTTCCAAAGTAAAAACCGCTTATTCCCAACTGATCTATTTTCAGAATACAGAAAAAAAAGCTATTAAAATTCGCTATGCGGCTTCCGACACCCCAATGTGCAATGTTCCACAAAACTGCTACATAAGTTCGCCGGAGGAAGAAAAACATGAAAGTCAGTATATGACACTCCTTTGGCGATTGACATTACAAACGAAACTAAGTCGTAATCCATATTATGCAAATTCAGGTGAATTTTTTCAGCAGACTGAACCATATATTAAAGAAAGAGCGTCTAAATATATTAGTTGGAAACTTCTAGAATGGAATAAATCATCATTTACTTGAAAAAAATAGGGAAGCTTTCGTTTAGCAACAAATAATTTATTTATGAAATGAACATTACAACGGCTCTGATAGCAGCAACTCGACCATTCAACATCTTGAATATTTGATAAATATTTTACGCATTCTCTCGGCTTCTTTATTCACCGCTAGATCGTCACGAAACAGGTTGAGATAAAGGTTTCGAACGACAACTAACATTTACACTAGATCCATACCTCTTTACGAAGCTTTCAAAAAAGATTGGTGAAGCGCATATCCAAACCGAAGCAAGAATGAAATGACAAGAAGATAAAGAATCATCAAGTATATGAATCAAGCTCAAGAAAACGGACTGAAACAATATATTTATGATGATATTTCGAATTTCACAAGGATCGTAGAAATGGATGGATATAAAGGCCAATTTTAAAAAAAAATTTATTAAAAATGGAAAACGGCTTTGACATCTTTTCATCCTGATAGTACTCTATATTCGTTGACATTTTACATACGGCATTTATTTAAAGAAGGCAGTGAACATTAGTGAAATCGTTTGTATGGAAAATAAGCGGCATCGTTTTCATTTCGATCATTTTCATTTTTTTAATGTCTTTTTATTACAAAACATTAAGGGTACAGTCTGTCCCAGCAAATGGAAGCAAACAAATAGAAAAATCGCAATATGATGGAGTTGACTTAATTTCAGATATTGAGGATAAAAAAGAGTTCCATTCCGCCATACACTATCCGAGATTTCAAAGCAGCAAACTGAATGCATCCATCCAGTCTTACGTCAAAGAAGAGAAAAGACGGTTTCACGAACAAATTCAATCCCAAAAATGGCGCTTGTTTAAAGATCCGTCGAATTTTTCTCTGACTTTTCGCCTCTATCCGGTCACAGACAGCGTCTATTCTTTTGTTTTTACTTCGGAAAGCCATTCAGATGGGGAAAAAGAAAGTAAAGACTTTAAAATCTTCATAGTCGATTTGGCAGCAGAACGTTTTATAAACAGCCAAGACATTCTTGAAATCGATGAAAAAACAAAAGAAAAGCTGCATGTTCAATTGACTGACCAGTTTCTTCAATCAAAAAAATATAAAAAAAGCTTTAGCAAAAAGAAGCTTAACAAGTGGCTCAATCACCCATATAACGATTTTTCCAATATTTATTTGACAAACAAATTCATTGTTTTCAAGTTTCATAGCAATGAAGTAACAGAAGGTGCTGAAAGTCCTGAAATTTCCATTCCTTTAACGAAAGGAAAAGAGTTATTGACAGAGGAGTGGCGGAAGCGATTATGGATGGAAGAAAACAAACCAAAAAAAGCAGAACCATTGCCGAAAAAACCTCCCATCCAAAAAGACGAGCCGATCAAAAGCAAAAAAATAGTTGCTCTAACATTTGATGACGGCCCTCACCCAAAATATACAACAGAAATTTTGGATTTATTAAAATCGTATCATGCAAAAGCCACTTTTTTTGTGATTGGTCAAAGAGTTAATTTTTATCCTAATATTGTAAAAAGAATAGGTTCGGAAGGACATGAAATTTGCAACCACAGCTTTAGCCATAAAGATTTTACAACTATAAAAAAAGAGAAAATACTTGAAGAAATAAATATGACCGATCAAGAAATTTTCAAGGCATCGGGCTTAAAAGCGAATTGCGTCCGCCCTCCATATGGGGCTGTTAATCAAAAGGTCAGATCAGCTATTGAAAAGCCTATCATTCTATGGACTGTAGATACATTAGATTGGAAAACGGATGACCCAAAAAAAGTACTTAAAATCGTTCAAGCCAAGACAAAAAACGGTTCCATCATTTTAATGCACGATATTCATTCATCCACAGTAGAGGCATTGAAGCTAATCTTGCCATATTTAAAACAACAAGGTTATGAGTTTGTAACTGTATCAGAGATATCAAAAAAATGAAATCCTCGTCACATGCAGTTGGCGACCGAAATATTAAATGCATACAATGCCTATTCTTATAGTGTTGAATGCGATCCGATTCCCAAATCTATGGAAACGTTCAACAGAAATTTTGAAAGCTGAAACGTTTGATGCCTATTTTAATGAAAAAAATGATCTGTCCTGCTAAAGAAGCTTTGCAGTGGAAATGTGTGAAAAGGAAAAGGGATTTTAAAGCGATTCCCATAAAAAGATGTTCCAGTATTTTAACGTTTGCACTCATTTTTGGCCATAAAAGCAGGGATCCAAAAAGGTCAGCATTTTGGGTCCCTTTCTTTTGTCAAGTTGTAACAGCTGGTGCCGATTGATGTACACAATAGAGCAATTGATTTGCTTTTCCTTGCAGAAAGTTGATTGCTTATAAACCAGACGTCGTTGCTCTACGTTTTTCATTTAATGCACAAATACGTTTATACTGCTGTTATTCATGGGCAGTGCATGCCGCAAACCGCCTTTCTTGCCACAGCAATTGTAAAGTATTCCCAAAACAGCTTCTGCTGTAATTTAAGGCATATTGTTATTCTCTGCAGTGCCCATCCCCTCTTCATTTCATCCTATCCAGTAATGATCAAAAGCTTTGAACAATTTCTCCCTTTCACTTTATAGCAAACAAAAAAAGCCCATTTTAGCTCGTATGTAAACTAAAATGGACAAATTTCTTATTTTTATTTAATGATTAAGACTGGACAGTGAGCCTCTTGAGCTACTTTTCGGCTGACGCTTCCCAACAACGTTGCTTTCAGTGCGCCTTTTCCTGCACTCCCCATTACAATGATGGAATAGTCATGTTCTTTTGCATAATCCGTAATAATTGTTGCTGGCTCTCCTTGGAAAATATGTGTTTCATGCGGGACGTTGCTTTCAGTAAGGAATTCAATCGCTGGTTTTAAAATCGCTTCGTTCTCTTCATCAATTAATTTGGAAATATCAACAAAATAATACTGCTCTGTAAATCTTAAATTATTGACATGCAAAATCGTGATTTTTTCAGACCCAACTGTTTTGGCAAGTTTTACAGCATGCTCAAGCGCGCGTGTAGAATGGGCAGATCCATCCATAGGAACTAATATTTTTTTGTACATCCTCATCCCCTCCAAAAGAACTATTTTTTCTTTATTTCCATTTTATCAAAATTTTTCTAGAATTTAAGTAGAGATTTGTCAAAATTTCGATTTTCACCACTTTGTCACTTTTAAATCCATTTTAAAATGATAAAATATACAATGAGAAAATTTATGTTAGGAGGAAAAAAATGGACTCCATTCAAAACTATGAACAGCCTCACAACAAAAAAAATTACACCGGCATTGTTGTGACACTCTCAGTTATTATAAATGCCGTTATTTTACTGTTATTTTTCTCTCCACTCGGATATCGAGGCGAAGTCCATTTTGATTTGACGATTTTCCCAAGACTTAATGCGATTTTTAACAGCTTTACGTTCGTCTTTCTGCTCGCTGCTCTTTATGCAATTAAAAAGAAAAATATCAAAGTACACCGGAACTTTATCATCGCAGCGTTTACAACGACCACCTTATTTTGTATTTCTTATTTAACCTATCATTTTTTGCAATCTGAACCGACCCGTTATGGCGGTGAAGGATTTATGAAAACATTTTATTTATTTATTCTTACTTCCCATAGTATATTAGCAGCCGTCATTGTTCCGCTTGCATTGTTTGCCTTTTTCTGGGGAATGTCAAGACAGGTAGAAAAACACCGGAAAATTGTTCGCTGGGCGATGCCGATTTGGCTATACGTCTCATTTACTGGTGTTCTTGTATACATCTTGATTTCTCCTTATTATTAAAAAAAGAAGGTTGACCGAGCTGTCCGGTCAACCTTCTTTTTCGTTTAGAAACTCTTTCATTAAATAATCTTTTTTTTTCGATCATCGTTTAACTTTCTTTGCCGTTCAAGCCATTCTCCTGTTTGTTGAAACAATTCGGTTGAATGACAAATAGACGAAAATGTATGGTTTCCGCCGATAATGAGTGATTTTTCAACGCTGTTAGCCCTTTTTTTGAAGCTTTTTTCATACAGGCAAGCATAAGAAGGAGAAATGACTTCATCTTCTGTTCCGTGGGCAACGAATACGTCACCTGTAAACGATTTTGCCTCTTGTAAAGGAGTGTACTGTTCAAGCGAGCGGAAAAATGTTTTCGTTAAGGAATAGCCTTCATAATCAACATATTGGCTTGATTCTGCTTCTTCTAAGCCTTCCTTTCCAACTATGGCCGCTATATCTTCAAATGGCCGACCGACCGCTCCCCAAATCGCCAAATTCTTCACGCGGTCATCCCGTACAGCTGTGAGTGTCGCCACTGCTCCTCCTAAACTATGGCCAAGCAAATATAATTCATGTTTGTCGATGAAAGGAAGCTTTTCAACAAAATCGATGACATGAATCGTTTGTTCAATAAAGCGGTCGAGGCCATAAGTTCCGTAAATACCGCTGCTTTCGCCGCAGCCTTCGTAATCAAACCGCAAAACGGCAAATCCGAGCGAAGCAAAATGGTTGGCTGCTTTGACGAACAATCGGTTGACACCTATTCGGCTTCCTATAAAACCGTGACAAATAACAACAACCGGAAATTTTTCGTTTTTAGCTGGAGCGTTCGGTATATGCAATGTGGCAGCTAACGATGCCTGTTGGCTCGGAATATAGTACATTTTTTCCATAAAATTAACCACCTTTAATCGTTCGTTTTTTTTATTATAATGTTTATAATTCCGATAAGTCAAGTATGTTTTTGGGGATTTAAACCCAAAAAAAAAGCAATCTTAACAGTTTGCTTTTGCACCTATTTCGGTAAATGATTGAGAAAATTTTGATACGCAAATCCTTTCACTTCGTCCTCATTATAATATTTCAGCAGTTCATTGATCAAGTTTTGTGTTTTTGCCGCATTTTCCAATCCTATTACTTTTTGCTCAATTCCGTCAAAATCAGAGCCAAGTCCGATTTGTTTCACTCCGCCTAGCATGCAAAAATGGTCGATATGTTTGATTACATCTTTGATTGCTGCCTGATCATTAGTTGTTAAAAATTGGGGGGCGTACACGATGTGAATGGTACCGCCTTTTTGAAACATTGCCCTTGCCTGTTCATCGGTTAAATTGCGCTGATGATCACATAAGGCGCGGGCGTTTGAATGGGTCGCAATCGGATAATCCGCAAGCTCGATTACATCCCAAAACGCACGCTCGCATAAATGGGAGACATCAGTGAAAACGCGATGCTCATTGTTTGCTTTTATGATTTCCTTGCCAAATGCTGTTACACCAGCGCCTCGTTCTTCAAGTGCTCCATCAGCTGCCAGATTGGCATAATTCCATGTCAATCCAACCGATCGAACTCCCAGCTGATAAAGAAGTCGAAGTTTGTAGAGATCTCCGCCAATCGCATCAACACCTTCGAGAGTCAGCATCGCCCCAATTTCATGTTCCTCAAGCTTATAAAAATCAGACCAATCCTTTATTTGCTTCATTTCCGGATTGTTTCCAAGCACTTCTGTAAAAAACAGATCGATTTGTTCAAGCGCCGCTTGGAATTTGTATTCAGTTTTTATTTTTTGATCGATAAAAACGGCAAAGCATTGAACCTTAATTTTACCTTTGATCAATCTTTGTTTATTCGTATCCAAATACGAGGCGTTAGCAAACTTCAGCTTTCCTTTAGCATTCGCCAGCTTCATCAGCGCATCACAATGAAGATCAATAATATTCATGTTTTCCCCCTGTTTTTTATGATAAAAAAAGCCTGGCAGGAAAGATTTCTTGCAGGCTTTTACAATCAATAGGCTCGTTATTCGTTTGCGATGTTTTCTTGGAATTTTTGATAAAGTGTTGTCGCGATCTCACCCGGTTTTCCCGTGCCAATTTTTTGCCCGTCTACGGTTACGATTGGTAAAATTTCAGAAGTTGTGCTCGTAATGAAGACTTCATCGCTTTCAAGTACATCCTCTTTCGTAAACTTTTCTTCTACTAATGTTAAACCTTCTGTTTCAATGATCGATTTTACCGCCATTCTTGTAATTCCTGACAATATATGCTTTGATAGCGGCGTCGTATAAATTGTTCCGTTTTTGACGATGAATACGTTGGAGCTCGACCCTTCCGTCACATATTCATCACGGACTAAAATCGCTTCATAGCTTCCTTTTTCATGGGCGGTTTGTTTAGCTAAAATATTCGGCAATAAGTTAAGCGATTTAATATAGCAATTGGCCCACCGCTCATCGTCATGGAATATAGCAGAAACGCCGTTCTCCCGCAAATGATGGGGCAATTGCTTTGCAGGTCTTACGGTCATCGTTGTTGAAACAGAAACATCTGGAAACAAATGATTTCGAACGGCCACTCCGCGCGTAATTTGCAAATAGACGTCGCAATCTGTTAATGCTGATTTTTCAATTGCTTCTTTTATCAGCTGTTCATATTGCTCCAATGTTTGATCGAGTTTTAATTTAATCGCTTCAGCACTTGTCTGTAACCGCTCTAAATGCTCGCGCAGCATAAACGGCTTTTTGTTATAAACGCGGATCACCTCATACACTCCGTCGCCAAACTGGTGTCCTCTTTCATCAATCGGGATCACCGGTTCATTGAGGTCAACAAAGCGACCATTTACATAACCGATTGACATTTTCATATCCCCCTAATTTCCATAATATCTACCAACCATTGTAACATAATTATATGAATGGAGGTTTGATCAAAATCAAAAAAGATGCAATGCCTGCACATTTATGATATAAATATCATAAAACATATATGGAAAGGTGGGATTTCCATGGACGGCATCCCTCGTCCTCTAGTTAGAACGAATCAATGGACAATTGTTTTGTCTGTTTTGATCACTTGGATCACAAACGAGCCGCTTTTTCTTCTTATTCCGCTTATTGCTGGCTTGATTGGACTCATTTTTGGTGTCAATCCGATTATGGCGGCCGCTAAAACGTTTTTACGAAAACCACATTCGTCCTATCATTTAGAAGACAGATCTGATCAGCAATTCAATCAAATCATTGCCTGCACATGCTTGCTGCTAGCTTTTATCGGATTTTCTTTTCATATTGATGTTTTAGGATATATTTTTTCGATTTTAGTTTTTTCAGCGGCTTTCATTGCGATTTTAGGATTTTGCATCGGCTGCTTTATCCGGTTCCAATGGAAGCAGTATCAATATCGAAAAGCGAAAAATTCATAAGCTTCTCCCCTGATTTTAAAAATCTGGGAAAAGACGTAAAAAAGGGGCAAGAGCACCCGAACTTTACATCGCATCTTTCAACGACACTTTCAGCGTGCGTCTTGCCCTGTGAAGCCTAGTTTTAACTGTTCCTTTCGAAAGCTTTAGCTGTTGAGCTAATTCCTGTTCTTTTAAATCATAATACAATTTCAATTCTAAAATTTCGCGGTATTTCGGTTTTAGTTTCCGAATTTCTTGAGAAATGGTCTCTTTCAGCCATTCATATTCTGCTGTTTGTTCCACATTGCCCCCTTGACTGATAGATAATTCATCAAGGGGGCACGGCGTTTTCTGTTCCTTCCGAAGAAAATCTATCGCAGTTCTCGCTGCTACTGTACCGAGCCAACCAGAGATTTTTTCCATATCCTCAATTTGTTCAGCCTTTTGATAAAATTTCAAAAATGTTTCCTGCAATACATCTTCTGCCAAATGTACATCTTTCGTTATGGAAAAAGCAATCCGGTACACTTTTTTATAAAACATACAATAGATGTCTTGAAAGCTCTCTTGAGCGGATATTATATCATCCATAATTCTCCAATCCTTTTTTATTTTTTTGCCTGTTTCTTGATCGATTCAGCTATTTCTGGATGAACAAAGCTGCCAACCTCATAATTTCCATTTTTATAAACAATGAACATAATATTTTTTCCTGAAGTCGATTCTGTTTCATCTTGCAAGCATTGCTCAATCAACTGTTTATCTACAATTTTGACCGTTTGCGGATCTTGTTCAATTTCTTTCAGCATATTTTTATAATCCAAATCGTGATTGATGTTATTCCCCGTTATGAGTACATATTGGACATCATCAGCTGTCACTCTTGCGTTTTTAACCGTTCCGTTATTCTTCATCCACTCATCGAACTCTTTAAAGCTTTTTTTCCATGGAATGAATAATTGCTTATTATTTTTTAAAATGATTTCAATTTCTCCCCAGTCTTTTCTTTCATCGGTCATATCTTCATATGTAAGATTCTTGATGTCATTTTTTAATGCTTTTAATGCTTTTGCTAGTTGATCAGAATTATTGACAATATCCACTTTTTCAACATAGTAGTTTGGATAGTTAGAATGAAATACTATTTGTTCAACATCTTGATCGTTTACGTCTAGAACTTCATAATTTGCTTTTTTATATTCCTTCGATTCATAGATCTCCTTCAAATATCGTTCGAACGACTTCCGATCAACTTCATATTGGCGGATCGATTTGCTTCCATTTTTTAAATAATAGACGATAAACAACGGTTCAGGTTCGGAAACATCTTTGGATCTATTTTCGGCAACGATTTCTGTATGCAGCTTTTGAATTGCTTCGATTATTTTCGGTTCCTTGTAAATGAATCTATTAGTCATCTTGTCATCGAAGTACCAAAAGTTGCTGAAAAATACCGACTGTATTTCTGCAACTCTCGGAACCTTTTTCTCATATCCTCCCGCACCAGAACCGATCAAAATGAATACGAGTATCACTGCAATAGAATAAATAAACAATCCTTTTAATTTAGGCTTGATTCGCCACGTCTGCTGCAAGATCATTTCAGCTATAAAGTAACCGATAAGTGCACCTACTACATATCCGGTACAAATCCATAATAAGCTTCCTCTATAGTCAATAATGCCAAAATACATTCCGCCGAGAAGCATCGTACAAAAAGTGGCGCCATATTTAAAAACCGGTTTAAGCTTCCAGTAAATAACAGCTTGTGACACATATTCGACTGGCCGCCGTGTGTACAGAAGCAAGGAAATACAGCAAAACAAGGCTGCTAGCAATAAATAAATGGCGATCTCCCACCAAGAGAAAGGCTGGAATTCGAGGGAAATCAGCCTCGTAAGCGGTGAAAAAAATTCGATCCAAAGATTATTATTCAAATAATAGCCGCTCGGAAATCCAAACAAAATGTATTGCAAATTGTACACTATAAGTTGATAAACCCCGAAAGGAAACAATAAAATAATCAATGTCAATATGGCTTGAATCGTACTAATTCCTGTCAGCATGGCAGAGAAGGTGCCGATAGAAAACAATAATAGCGTATATGCTAAATAAGTACAAAACCATCTAACAAGGTTCAAATCACGAAAATAGCTCGACAAATCAAACACCTGTATAAAAACGGCCAATATTAGAGAAGTAATCATGACAGGTACGATTAAAAACACAACACCTGTCAGCCAGTGATGCCAAAAAAGCATTTTCCGATTCATCGGAAGACTATGAAGAAAATCGCTGGATTGCTTTACATGCAGGAACCGAAACAAAAAAATGGACATAAGCACAGGTATCACGATTAACATGAGTAATTGAAGTTCTTGTGCAATGGAAAACAAACTTTCATATATGTGCTCTTCATTATAATTCTCTCTCCCGGAAAACAACACCGCAATTTCCATCGGTACTGATAGAATTAGACCGATCAAAAACGCAAGTCCTACCCAACCGACAGAACGGAAATTTTGAATTAACAGCTCTTTTTTAAATAAGGATGTTTTCGATTGCATATCCTTTTTCCCCCATTTCATAAATAAAAATTTCCTCCAATGTAAGCGGGAGCAAATCGAATAAAAGAGGCTTAAAGCTTTTTATATAGCTGGAAAATTCATCCGCATTTCCTTTTACAATGAATAAATGCACGCTGCCTCTTTGTTCCTGATAGACAATTTGAAGCTGCTGCAGCATTTCCGAAGGAACGCTTCCTTGAAAGGCAATTTGCACTTTGTGTATATTCGACTTTAGGTCATCCAAATTCCGTTTTATTAGCAGTTCACCTTTATGCAAAATGCCGATATGGTCGCTTATATCCTCTACTTCCTGCAAGTTGTGGGAAGAGACGATCACAGTCATTTCTCTCGCTGCCACATCTTGGATGATTATATTTTTCATTTTTTTCCTCATGACCGGATCTAAACCGTCAAACGGCTCGTCTAAAATGAGCAGTTCAGGCATTGCGGAAAAAGCGAGCCAAAATGCCACTTGACGCTGAACTCCTTTTGACAGGCGATAAATTTTTTGCTTAAGATCTAGATCAAATACATCCTGCAATGTTTGAAATCGTTCTCTGCTGAAGGATGGATATATGTTTTCATAAAAATTCGCCATCTGTTTGATCGTATAATGAGGGAAAAAATAAGGAATATCTGTAAGGAATATGAATCTTTGCTTAATGTCTTCATTTTCAAATACAGGTTTTTTATCAATTAAAATGTCTCCCCTATCTTGTTTATACAAACCTGCGATCAGCTTCAACAGCGTCGTTTTTCCAGCGCCGTTTGAACCTAGAAGCCCGAAGATGGATCCTTTTTCAATTTGTAAATCGATGTTAGATAACACAGTCGCATTTTGAAATGTTTTATATACCTTTTTGACTTCAATCATCTCTTTTTCCCCCTTGATGATCTTTGATAATTTCCTCCATGATCTGCAGGAGCTCATCAGATTGCATCCCTAAAAATAATGCTTGTTGTGCTAATTTTTGCAAATTTTCTTTAACCATTTTCAGCTCTTCCTGATTAGATGCCTCAATCTTCTCCGAAACAAAATTTCCTTTTCCCTGAATCGAGTAAATATATCCGATCCTCTCCAGCTCACGGTAAGCTTTTTGAATTGTATTTGGATTCACCGTCAATTGCTGCGCAAGCACTCTGACGGAGGGAAGTTGTTCTCCCCCTTTCAGCACTCCGCTTACAATCATCTCTTTTATTTGATCGACAAGCTGTTCATAGATCGGTTTTCGGCTTCGAAAATCTATATCAAGCATTTTCCCGCAGCCCCCACATCTGTATTAACTGTATTATAATTCTTAATACAGATAAATCATACTTTATTATGAAAAAAATGACAATACTTTCTGGAAAATTTTTTTTGCGTCAAAAAAGCACAGCTTTTTACGCTGTGAAAGACTGTTGTCCTTTTTCAAAGTTTGATTTATATGATTGTGTTATTTAAAACAGTGAGTACATCTCTTCTAAACTATTTTCTGTCTGTTTGTAACTGGCAGATGTTCAAAACTTTTATTTGTTCGCCAACCAATGGACAGACGATGAGAAGCACCGCCATCAACCGAAAAATTGGATTATAGTTTTCAAGCTTTCCCCAGGAAATTTTTGCTTTTGAAACGCACCGTAAGATAATGATGAACTGAGTTTTCCGCATCTGCTATTTTTTAAACGATTCTTCCTGCCGATTTTCAAATGTTGGAACAAACGATAAGTACATCTTTTCCAAACTGCACCGGCATTCCCAGAATGTTTCTTGTTCATTTTCGTCCATCCAGCCTGCTTCCCGATTGATTAAAGTGCACCAGAAAAGGAGTTTACTATATAAAAAAACAAATAGTAGGAGATTCAGCATGTATTTATCTTTGTTGCTCTCAAATGAGTCTTCAACAATGTGAAAACCGAAAAAAACATATTAAGATTAGTAGCACAGACCACGGCCAAGGTCTGTGCTGCTATTTTTTAGTAGAAGTGGAGATAAGGTCGTGACAGCCTAAAGAACGATAGGTTCGCATTGAAATAACTGGCCTACTTCACGGACCTTATAAGAATCAGGTTTAATATGTTGAATCCATGAGATCGTGGATAAGAAAAGGGAATCGTTAATGCCAACGGCGCATTGGAAACAATCATTTTGTAGAATATTACGACAAATTCAAAACGCAACCTTATAACAAATGTCATAAAGTTGCGTCCATCGCTTGTGTGAATAAGTTATTGAAGTGTCTCTTCCATCTTAATACACACATTTTAACGTACAATTACGAAATCGCATCAGCAACTTCGCAATTGTCCAGGAAAAATATAACATATTTGATTTAGTGAAAAAAACAAAAATCGTTAGGTCTATTTGGCATGCGTAAATTTATTTAGGAGGAAGGGGTACCAATTCCTCCTAAATAAATCCACTGAAACAAATAGTTACGAAAAACTCTTGACTAATTGTAAGAAGGGGCTCTCCGTTGAGTTCCTAAAATGAAGGATTTTGGAGAAATACTGCTGTGAAGGACAAAAATAATCGAATAAAATTTGTAAATGGCCTTCATAGAGGCAATGAGGTCCAACAAGAAGCAATTGTATATGCTGAATGTCTGTCATAAAACTTTTGAAGAACCGAATATAAGAAAAGTCCTTCATAAGACTTCTGAAGGATATAAACAAGATTGGAAAAATGGCCTGTCCGATAAGTTCCTAAAATGAAGGGGCTTCAAAAAGTCAGTTAACTCTGACTTTTTGGGCTGCCCCCCTGGAGGAAACGGCTCAGCTCTCTTTTTCTAGTTTTACTTCGCGATTTGATCTTTTATTGGTTCCGCTTTAAGCAGCATTTCATTTTTCTTAACATCATACAAACCAAATGGAATAAGACGAAGACCGGGCAAGAAATCACAAGTTAAAAATAATAGCGTATATAAAATGTCATGGAATGGGAATCCTCTTTGCTGCACGGCTGCTAACAGCTCATCATGATATCGAACAGCTTGATCAAATGATGAATCGTCCGTCATCATGCCGGTAAATGGAAGAGGTATTTCAACCACAATGTCCTCGCCATCAACAATGACGATTCCCCCTCCTAGTTCATGCACTCTTTTAGCCGCCTGGGCCATCGCTTTTGGATTTCTTCCGATCACAAGCAATTCTGTTGTAGTATTGTAAGTTGACGCCATCCCATCTAGATGAACGGCAAATCGTTCTAATATCGCTTTCGACACCCACTTTCCGTTCCGGTCAATTAACGATGCATACAATAAGCCTTCTTCACCGGAAATATCTGCGAATCCCTCTGCTTCTGGAAGCTTAACATCTTTTCGCTGCGTAATGACATTGCTTTTAAAATAAGCGACCGGAACAGTTTGTTCAGTACTTGAATATGGGTAACGGTACAAGTTTAAATCGTCCAAAAGTTGCTTCGAAAACGCAAATGGCTCCCGGACAACATATTGATTCCAATTTAGTTTTGGTGTCGACACAAGCAAATTTCCTTGCTCGGCTACGACTTCACCTCTTGAAATGACGATATCCGGCCGAAAATATTTCAAATCTGGAAGAAGTAAAATGTCTGCCAATTTTCCTGGAGCAATCCCGCCGATATAATCATCTAATCGCAAATAAACGGCTGCATTGATCGTAGCCATTTGCAACGCGTTTATGACCGGCACTCCTAATTCTACAGCTCTTCTGATCAATCCATCGACAAAGCCTTCTTTTTCGATAAACCCAGGGTGCGGACCGTCGGTTGTCATCGTAATTCGATGTGTACTGACTTTCCCTTCTGTAATCATTTTTATAACTTCAGGGAAATCAGGGCGAAGCGAGCTGTTGCGTAAAGTCGTCCACATTCCCAACCGCAGCCTGTCCAGCGCCTCTTTTGCCGTTATTGCTTCATGACAAGCGCTGACTCCGCTCGCAGCAATGGAAATCAATTTTTCATATGAACAGCCCGCTGTATGACCGTCCACGACTTTCCCTTTCTGTTTTGCCACTTCAATTGTATCAAGCAAAAAGGAATCAGCCTGATACAAAAGCGGCCATCTTGTGACCTCCGCTGTTCCGACAACTTCTTCTAATTCTAAAAGCTCTTGGACATCCTTTTGATTAAACCATTCCCTTTCTCCTTTGAAATCCGCTTGCGAGACAAGCCGGACAAGCCAAAGAAAATTGCCCGGAAGGTCTTTCAAGTCTTTGACCATTTTTTTAAATCCAGCAGCTCCCATATGCAAATAAAAAAACAAATTGTCATTTACCGTTGTCGTTGTTCCAAGGGGAAGAACTTTCCTAGTCATACTAACAGGATTGTAGATGACCCACGGATGTGCATGCGGTTCAATAAAACCTGGTGAAACATACATCCCTTCTGCATCAATAATTTTTGTATGTTCATCGGAAAGGACATCCCGTTCGCCGACATATGCAATGGAGTCTTGATAAACAGCGACATTTTGCTTTAACAATTCTCCTGAATAGACGTTGATCACCGTACCATTTTTGATAATTAAATCTGCGGGCCTCCGTCCTTGAGCCACTTCAATTAATTCCGATCTTGACGCTTTTTGTCTCAACAGTTTCACTCCTACTCTTTTAAAAAATGTTATGAAGAAGCCATAGGTCATCAATCGGATGTCAAATTTTTCAGAAGGTTGATTAACTTTATGATGAAGGAAGATCAAACATTGTCTACCGTTTGATCTTCCTTGCATGAAATTATCGCAATTCTGTTTGCAAATCTTCTTTTAATTTTTGCTGAAGTTCTACTTTTTTAATTTTTCCGCTCGGCGTCATTGGCAGTTCATCGACAAAAACAACTTTATCCGGTATTTTGTAGTCAGCAATTTTTCCTTTTAAATAATTTTTCATCGATTCTTCCGTTTCCAAAGCTCCGTCTTTTAATTTTACCGCCGCACATGAAATCTCTCCTAAAACAGTGTCAGGCAGCCCGATAATGGCTACTTCTACTACATTCGGATGCTTATAAAGAATTTCTTCAATTTCTCGAGGATAAATGTTGTAGCCGCCGCGGATGATCATTTCCTTCTTCCGTCCAACGATGCGGACATAACCTTGTTCATCAAGCGTCACTAAGTCACCTGTATAAAGCCAGCCATCTTGATCAATGGCTTCTTTCGTTTTTTCAGGCATGTTAAAGTAGCCTTTCATGACATTTAACCCGCGCACAGCAAGTTCGCCAATTTCTCCAGTCGGTACAGTTTGGCGATTCACATCAACAACTTTAATTTCAACTCCTGGAATCGTTCTGCCAACCGTTTCTGAACGAATGATGTCACTGTCTGTAAAGCTTGTAATTGTCACAACTGGAGATGTTTCCGTTTGACCATAGGAAATAGTTATATTGCATCCCATCTCATTTCTAATTTTTTTCACGACTTCGACAGGGCATGGTGCTGCCGCAATAATACCTGTTCTTAACGAAGATAAGTCATAGGATTTGAATTGAGGGTGATTTAATTCCAATATAAACATTGTCGGAACTCCATGGTGTATCGTAATCTTTTCTTGTTCAATCATTTTTAATACAGCTTCCGCTTTAAATTGCTCCATAAACACCATTTTGGCACAGGCAGTCACAGCTGCCAGTATGCTTGGAACCATGCCAAACACGTGAAAGACAGGAACGACCACTAAAAATACGTCATTTTCGTCGCATTGAAGCGCCTCCACTGTACATGCGGCATTATGGACAAAATTTAAATGCGTGAGCATGGCACCTTTCGGAAGTCCTGTTGTTCCTGAAGTATATAAAATGGAAAACACATCTTCTTTCGGATCGATGGACACTTCCGGCGGCAGCTTCGACTGTCCTATTTTCAGCAAATCTTCAAAGGAATGGTGACCATCTTCTTGAAACCGCACCGTAAACACCATTTCTAAAGCGCTTTCATTACTTTCCATTAAAGATTTTACCGTATGGAAATGGCCATGCTCTTCTACCACAAAAATTGCTTTTGCACCAGAATTGGCCACTATATAAGACAATTCTTCAACACGATATCGCGTATTGCATGGAACTAATATGGCGCCTATTTTTGCAATTGCAAAATATATGGCAAGAAACTCATGCCAGTTCGGCAGGCATGCAATGATGCGGTCTCCTTTCCCTATACCGAGCTGGTGGAAAGCGGAGGCGATGGAATCGGACATTTGTTTGATATCTTTGTAAGTTAAACGTTTATAGCCATCGTAAATGAATTCTTTATCAGGATAGCGCTTATATGCTTTTTCAAACACATCATGAATGGATACGTTAAGATCCACGCTACTCTCCTCCATTACATTTTTTCAATGTTCATTTATGCGCTGAGCCATGGATTGATCTGAGCCTGTTCACCAAACCCGTCTTCTTGAAGCAATTTTTTCACCTCTTCAGGTATGGGCACTGCAAATTTTTTTCCGTTTTCTTCTTTCACCCACCCCCTGAGCTCATATCCGTGCCCGGTTCTTGTATCTTCACGATATACTTCATGCTTCAGTTTTATTGTTTTCCGGTTCACTTCCATTACTTCTGTTTTAATAGTGATAATGTCGTCATAATATAACGGCTGCTCAAACGTACAGCGGACATCAAGCAGCGGAAGAATGATGCTGTATTCTTTGATGAGTTTAGCCGGAGCAAGGCCGATACTTCTAAAAAATTGATGCCCTGCAATATCAAACCATTTAAAATAATTCGGATAGTATACAATGCCGGCTGCATCCGTATCTCCAAAGTTCACCCTGAGCTGAAATTCGTTTCTTTTCAAATGTACGTACTCCTTTCAATGCTATGTCTTAAACTATTGAGCTGAATTCGATTTTAATAATTCCCGAAGTTTAAAACGCTGAATTTTTCCTGTTGCTGTTTTCGGAAGTTCGTCAATAAATTCTATAATTCGCGGGTATTTGTAGTGGGCCAGCTGCTGCTTCACGAAGTTTTTTAATTCATCTTCCATTTCTTTGGAGGGCGTTCTATCTTTTAAAACAACATATGCTTTTGGAATGACAAGATTATTTTCATTTTGCACGCTGACAACTGCAGCTTCCAGTACATTTTCATGTTGAAGAAGGCAATTTTCGACTTCTACAGGCGATACCCAAATCCCGCCAACCTTCAGCATATCGTCGGAGCGCCCGCAATACCAAAAATATCCTTCTTCGTCTTTATAATATTTGTCACCTGTATGAAGCCATTCTCCGACAAATTTTTTCTTGTTTTGCTCATGAAGGTTCCAATATCCATGTGCGATGCTGTCTCCGCGAATCAACAAATCTCCCATTTCATTTGGAGGCAATTCCCTGCCCATTTCGTCGACAATTTTTGCTTCATAACCAGGAACGACTTTTCCAGAGCTTCCTGCCTTTACATCTCCAATCCGATTGGATAAAAATATGTGGAGAGCCTCTGTTGAACCAATTCCGTCTAAAATATCGACATTGTACATTTCTTTCCATTTGCGGTAAAATGCTTTCGGAAGCGCTTCTCCAGCTGATACACAAACTCTGAGCGAGCTCAAATCGAATTGTTTTCCCGTTCGCGACACATAATCAATCATCGCTCCATATAAAGTCGGAACCCCAAAGAAAATGGTCGGTTTGTACGTTTCAATCGCCTGAAACATCGCTTCCGGAGTTGCGCGTTCTTTCACTAATACAGTTGAAGCTCCTGCTCCTAAAGGAAAGTACATTCCTCCGCCAAGGCCATAGGCGAAAAACAGTTTAGATGCGGACAAGCATCGGTCTTCTTCACTTATATGCAATATTTTTTTCGCATATGTGCTGAAAGCATATTCCGTATCATGCTGCAAATGGATGACGCCCTTTGGATTACCGGTGCTTCCGGAGCTGAACAGCCAAAAGGCCTGATCATCCTTGTTCGTCATGGCTGCATCAAGCTTTTTGCTTGCCCTATTCATCAGTTGGAGGAAATTTAAATGTGTGCCTGATTGTTCGCTTTCACTGTCCGGAATGATAATAATATCCTTCAAAAAGCAAAACCGTTCTTTGTAAACTTCAATCTTTTCCCAAATATCTTCATGGATGATTAAGCCCTTTGCCCGGCTGTTGTTTAAAAAATATTCATAATCGGATGGCTTCATCATGGTGTTGACCGGAATGGGGACAGCACCAATTTTTATGGCGCCAAAAAATGAATAAATAAATTCGGGTGTATCGTGGCAAACCATTAAAAGGCGGTCTTCCAATTTATAACCGAGCTCACGAAGCATGTTGCCTGTCTGATTGACTTTCTCCTGCAATTCATTATAGTGTATGAGCTCATCGCGATAACAAATGGCTATTTTATCGCCCAAACCTTTC
This sequence comes from Aeribacillus sp. FSL W8-0870, assembly GCF_037963755.1. NCBI lineage: Bacteria > Bacillati > Bacillota > Bacilli > Caryophanales > Bacillaceae > Aeribacillus > Aeribacillus sp. FSL W8-0870. The sequence goes on along the minus strand of NZ_CP150165.1, from coordinate 1,431,930 downwards.
TCTACACTTTCATCAATGAACCGCACTGCCGCATTGTAAAGCAAACCTAATCCGCGGAGATCCATTTTTTCACCATCCTATATATCAATTTTTTGAATAGATGAAGCGGCATTGAAGCCGCCTGAAGAAGATATATATTCAGGAGGCTTCACAATATATATGAAAAGCTAACGTTTATATCCCTTTCCAATTTGGTTTTCTCTTTTCTAAAAATGCGCTTAATCCTTCTTTTGCATCCTCGGAGCGGAACAACAAGTTTTGCAGCTCTCCTTCGTAGCGGATGGCTACGTTCAATGGCATTTCCTTCCCGTTCATGATCGACAGCTTGATGTTGGAAACCGCATAGCTTGCGCTTTCAGCTATCTTTCTCGCATACTCGAGCGTCCGCTCTCTCGTTTCCGCCTGCGGGAACACTTTGTTGACGAGACCAATGTCCAGCGCTTCCTGCGGTGTCAGCGTTTCCCCAGTTATGTTCATATCCAGCGCTCTCGAATACCCGATCAACCGCGCGAGCCGCTGCGTTCCTCCCGTTCCAGCCAGCACCCCAAGCGATACTTCCGGCAAGCCGATTTTTCCTGCTTCATCTCCCATAAAACGCAGATCGCAGCCTAGCGCCATTTCCAATCCTCCGCCGACTGTATGCCCTTCCAAACAGGCGATATATACTTGCGGCGAACGGGCGATTTTATCCAGCGTTTCATTACAGAACAGGCAAAACTGTGTTTTATAGCGCGGATCCGCTGCTTTTAAGAAATTGATATCCGCTCCTGCCGAGAAAAATTTCGGCACATCGCTCATCAGCACGACCACTTTTATGTTTGGATCGAAGCGAAGCTCATCGATCGCTGCGTTGAATTCTTGGTAAAACTCCAGTCCATAGGCATTCGTTTTATTGATGTGAAGATGGATTTCCGCCACTCCGCTGTTTTTGACCACCGTTAAATTTTTGTTAGCAGTTGTTTCAACTGTCATCATTATTCTCCTTCCATTGTTCATTTATTATTTGAAAAATCAGGTTTGCGTTTTTCTTGAAAAGCCGCCAATCCTTCTAAACGATCCGGATGATAAATCGTTTTTTGATAACAATCCCATTCCGCTATCAGACCCTTTTCCATTAGTTCTCGAGCAAAACTGTCGACAGCCTGCTTCGCTAAACGGACAGAATGAATTGAATTTTCTGAGATTTTTTCCGCTATGTTAAGCGCTTTCAATTCTGCCTCGCCAGCTTCACAAATATATTCGACAAGTCCTATTTCATAAGCTTTTTCACCATTTATTTTTTCAGCTGTAAAAATAAGCTGCTTGGCCCTGCCGATTCCTACTAATTGCGCCAGCCGTTGAGTGCCGCCGGCTCCCGGGATTATTCCCCAAGAAACTTCCGTCAACCCGATGAGCGCCCCTTTTTCCATGACACGAATGTCACAGGCAAGAGCAAGTTCACATCCTCCTCCAAGAGCCAATCCTTTTACAGCCGCAATCGTCGGCATTGGCAAAGATGAGATATTTGTAAATGTTTTCCTGAGCAATGTGACATATTCTTCCACTTCTCGTTCGCTCATGGACTGCCTTTCTTTTAAATCCGCCCCTGCACAAAACGCTTTGCTTTCACCTCCCGTAAAAATAACTGCGCTTACATTCGAATGATCTTTTATCGTGTTTATCGCATAAGAAAGATCTTTTACTAAAAATTTGCTTAATGCGTTGGCACGTTTTGCGTTATTTAATTGAATGATAGCCACTTTGTTTTGAATTTCTAAAAGAACGCCTGATTCTGACATGAGCATCACTCACTTTGCTTGAACAAGCTGTTCCGCATTTAATTGCTGCAGCCGTTTTTCAAATTTTTCCGTGAACGAAGGAGTTTCCGGGAAATAACCTTCCTTTTTCAATTCTTCACTTTTTTCAACTTTTGCAAGCCAAGCCTTTGCTTCCTCTGCCGCCTCCCTTAATGCTTCTTGAAATCTGTAGGGGACAGCTCCTTGATCAAGAAGAAGTTGTTTTGCCCAATTTTCTGCATAGATGATATGATCGTGTTGTTCGCGGACAAGCTTTTGAATCCGTGAAGCAACCTTGGAATGACTTGTTTTTAACACCGTTTGAAAGACGATATCGATTGCGGCATTGATTGCATATAGCGAAGCAATGAGAGAAATCCAGTTTTGAACGTTTACAGCTGTTTGAAAAGCTTTTCCTGTTTGTGCTTGAATGTCAGGCTTCTTGCCTTTTACCCCTTTTAAATCAAAACACCAATTGTACAAAAGTCTTGCATGCCCCAGTTCTCCTTGAGCCATAGCTATAGCAGACAAGGTCGCTTCCAAATTCGGACCGCTTACACCAACTTCCACTAAACGGTCGCCAAGCACATATTTGTTATCCGCTATTGTCTCCAGCAATTCAATCAAAGAATGCGTTCCTTGTTCCATTACGCTCACAATGCTTCAGCTCCTTTCTCTGAAAATAGCCAATCAGGTTTTTTCACCCAATTCAGCTTGTTTCGTTCCACGACAACCATTTCGGTCCAATCCTCTTCGTCGTACGTAAACGTTGCATACACTTTTGCCAGCTCGCTGTTTTCTGCTTCTACCGTGCCGATATGCATTAAGTTGTCTCCCCGATTAATGCGGGCAAAAATATCATAGGTTATTTTTTCTGCGATCATTTTGCACTTACACCCCAATACTTTAATTTTTCCCTTCCCTCTGGGCTAAGACGGTCGACCGTCCATGGAGGATCCCATACGACATTTATGTGTACTTCCTTTACTTCCTCTTCTGCAAGAAGCCGATTTTTTATATCGCTTTCAATCCATTCCATGCAGGCGCAGGAAACGGCTGTGTATGTCATCGTCACATGCACTTCCCCGTCATTCATTTGAATGTCGTAAATGAGCCCCATATCGACAACGCTTATTGGGAATTCAGGATCCATCACCTCTTTCAACGCCTCCCAATATTTTTTCGTATCCACAGCTTGTTTTTGCATCATACCACCTCTTTTCTCAGCTGTTCTAATTCTTTTGCCCCTTTTTGAATTCTTCCTACAAACCGTTCATTTTGCGGTCCTCTTTGTTTAAATCGTTTAATGACGTTTTCCCATGTGTCCGGCTGGTCGAACAGCCATTTTTTATTGACTGGATCAAATTTACAAGGGAATGGGACATCGAGCACATATTTTCCTTGTTCTTCATCATAATGAGCTGGAACTTTTACTCCAATTGATTCACAGAATGGAACTGCTGTCGACAGCCATTTTTGACGGAGCTCATCGTTTGTTCTTCCTTTTAAGCGGTATTCAAGCTGTGCGGATCTGGATTTTAAACGGTCTTCTACACCAAAAAATTCAAGCGCCATTAAAAACATCCAATCAACCGCTTTTTGAACTTCCTCTTGCAATTTCGGATCATTCATGGCTGTTCTCATAATGATTTCACCATTTCTAAGATGGAACAATTCTTCTTTATCAACTTTCACTAATGCGCGTTTCCATGGCCCGTAAGATGTATGCTCAAACGCATCCCCAAGCAGTGTGTAGCCGGCGCGGTCAAAGAACGCATTAAACACTCCAAGCTCAATCCAATTTGACAGTTCAAAGTCAAAGGCATAAGGGTTTTTCCATTTATTTGGGGCTCGATTGTACAATAATTCGTCTGTATCTTCGCCCAAATCTTTCAGTAGCCTGAAAGCAATGTGTGCATGACCGATTTCATCCTGCATAATGGCGAGTGCTGTAATTTTGTTATTTAAAGTGGGCGCTTGATCATAAACAGTAAGGAGCGGCGGCACACTTAACAATTCTGTATCTCCGACAATAATCAACGTCTGTTTTAATGCCTTTAAATATTCCTCATTCATGTCACCGACGCCTTCAACAATAAAACCGTTTTGAATTTTTTCTTTTAAAAGGGCTGCCTGATCCATTTTTTCACCTCTTTTATATTACGTTTTTATTTATTTCGTCTGTTTAACATAATATTATTTTACAACTGCCTCTTTTGTCAAGAAAAAATAGAAAAATCAAATTTTTTTGTCAATTCAGTAGCATTGCATTAAGTTAATTTTAATTTGTCAAGCCCAATTTTATGTTAAATTTCATCTTTTTGGATATAAAAAAACTCCTTATAATTAGGATTGGCAGTCCTATCCAAATCCTAAGAATAAGGAGAAACCATTATGGATAAGAATACCACAGAATCCACAATAAATGAACTATTTAAAGAGATCGATCCAATAACTTTTTCAAAACTAATTAATGTGATTGACGTTGACAAATACATTAAAAAATTAACGGCGTATAAGTTTTTACAACTTTGTATCATCGCTCAGTTAAACGAATTGGAAAGCTTAACAAAATTGGCCAAACATTTGAAAGACAAGGAAGAGTTGCAGACATATCTGGAATTTGATGCAATTAGTACTTCGCAACTTTCTCGCAAATTAGGCCAATTATCCCCTCAACTGTTTGAAAAAGTATTTAAATATCTGGTCTTAAAGATCCAAGGGCAAATGAAAAATGCCCCGATCATCCGAAACATTGGTCGTCTTCTGGTCATTGATTCTACCACGATGAGCATGAGTTTGAGCCAATATCCATGGGCAACTTTTCGTAAGACAAAGGCTGGTGTTCGACTCCATTTAAAGGTTGTTGTAACGAAGGATATCACTGTTCCGGATCAAGGGATTATCTTACCCGCGAAACATGCCGATCGCACACAGATGGACGAACTCATTGAAATCGATCCAAATGCGATTTACTTGTTTGATCGAGGGTATGTCGATTACAAACAGTTCGACCGCTTATGCCGAGAAGGGGTGCGATTCATTACCCGGCTTAAAAAGAACGCAGAGATTGAAGTTTTATCGGAACGGATTCCCAATCCAGAACGTTTGATTTATAGGGATCAGATTGTCATTTTAGGAAATGACCGTAATCATACCAAAATGACTCATCCTCTCCGATTGATCGAAACGGTCGACAGCGAAGGGAATCCCGTGATCATCATAACCAATTGCTTTGATCTTTCTGCGGAAGAGATTGCAGATTTATACCGATATCGCTGGAAGATAGAGACCTTCTTTAAATGGATGAAACAGCACCTTAAGATAAAAAGATTTTATGGAAAAAGTCAAAATGCCGTTTACAATCAAATTTGGATCGCCCTAATCACCTATTGCTTACAGGCCATGCTCCAATTAAAAGTGAATCACGATGGTCCTTTATTAGAGATCAAGCGAACTTTACAGAATCTGCTTTTTAAAGGTTTTGACTGTTTTGTTCGCTCCCTTTTTAAAAAGCCAATTCGAACGTCCAACGGTCGGAAAAAATACCATTGGGAAAAAGATTTTGAAACCATCGTGTACCAATTTGAAGAAGGGGAGGTGGAACACCTAGACGATTTAGTTTATGATCCAATGTTTCTGTAATATATTACCAAATTGTGGAAATGGACTGCCGATTAAGACGTCATTGTCCTTTTAAGCTTGCTTAGAAAGATTGTATGTCTGAATATTCAGTTACATGAAATAACTGGAATTTTTATTGAGCTTGACAAACATTAAATTTTTTTATGCAACGCTACTGTTGTCAATTAAAAAAATAAAAGGTTTTTCTCCTTTCTTTCGTTCTTGTCGTTTTTACGACCGCAAAAAAAGCGCATAGCTTTTTGCTATGCACCTATCCATTATTTATTTTGTTTATAAAAGACAATATCGTGACGATTCTCTTTTTTAATTTGCCCTGTGAAAACTAAATACTCCAAGTGCGACAAAGTTTCTGCGATCGCAAACCGCCATTGATGCGAATTCAAGCTTTTGTGCTGAAATAAATCTTGGGCAATGTCATAGGCGGTACGGCCATCCTTCGCAAGTCGAAATATTTGATCCAATCGCTTTTGATGATGCTGGATGATTTCTGATATTCTGTCGTCAACTCGTTCGATCAATGCCCCATGGGCAGGAAGCGCCAGGTCTACCTTCAATTGCTGTATTTTTTCAAGCGAAGATATGTAGTTTCCAAGCGGATTTTTGCTTGAACCGGGCCATATGCTAATGTTCGGAGTAATTTTATCCAAAATATGATCGGCTGCAAGCAGCAGTCTTTCTTCTCTTTGATAAAAGCAAATGTGTCCATCGCTGTGACCAGGTGTCGGTATAACTTCCCATTTTCTTTCGCCTAGAATGACCTCGTCATCCTCTAGAATCGTCAATTCCGGAAACGTTACATGCTTTGCCAAACTTCTCATACTTTCTTCAATTTCATCCGCAAGATCTTCCGGTGTACCGTTTTTTTTGCACATTTCACCAATTTGCTCCGCCTGGCTGCTGTTTTTTCCCCAAACACGCTGCGCCATGGCAAAATCTTCTTTGCTTATATAAGCTTTTGCTCCTGTTCTTTCCTGCATCCACCCTGCCAATCCGAAGTGATCAGGATGAAAATGAGTGAAATAAATCGAATGAATCTGTTCATAACGAACATTCATTTGTTTCAATACTTGCTCCCAAGCTTCAATCGCTTCGGTATTATGAAATCCTGCATCAACAAGGCTCCATCCGTCTGCACCGCGCACCATATAACAATAGATGTATTTCATCGGAAAAGGGATTGGAACCGGAATGCGATATATATTTTTCCCGATTTGTTCAATATTGACCACCATTATGCACCTACTTGCTTTTATTTTAAACAATGTCCATAAAAGGGTTGATCGCTCTGTCCCGATTCGCTTCCAATTCACAATCGGGAGCTTTTTCAAATAAAGTTTCAAAATATCGAATAGCAGGTACAGACAAAAGCTGATGTACATTGAAAAACAGCTCTCTAGCTTTTAAGCCGCTCCAGTCAGCAGGCAGCAGGTCGTTCGGAAACCCCGGGTCGATAAAGAAAAAGCTGCGATATTCATGAACAAGCTTCGTTCTCTCAATAAAACATTCTTGATCTGATAATTCATTATTCCAAATGCGTTCCTTAAAATCATCATACTTTTGCCGATATTGATCAATGAATGATTCATACTCTTTGGCAATTTCGTCAAAATTCCATCCTCTATGAATCAACTCATGATTATCATGGGATACTACTGAACTGGAAGTAAATAAAATCACATACGGCTCGAGATGGTAATCTTTTATAAACTCCATCACCCGATCTTCAATAGGGTTTGGACTTGCCCACGTACCGTGCGAAATCAAGCCGAATCCCATGAGGCTCAGCTCTTTTCGAATTTGATTGCGAAGCTCCCTTTTTTCTTCCGGGACCGAATAGGTCAAAATTCTCCAATTCCCATCCCATTTGTAATTTCTCATTGAATAAACGCGGGCAAACCCGTCCATCATCGTTCTCTTCCCTTTATTTGTAAGAGAATAATAGCTTTTATTGCCAATTTTGCGAACTTTAAAAAAGCCTTGCTGAACCATTCTTAACGTGGCTCCCCGTATCGAAGATTCAGAAATGCCGAAATGGGACATCATTTGAATTAAGCTGCCAATCCAAACTTCTGTGCTGTAATGCTGAATGTACTCACCGAATAGTGTAAACATTAATGATCTTGGCTTCATTTTCTTACACCCGTCTTTTTCCTGAATTTTGCTTTTATTTTTATTATGCTGGATGGAATTCCATTTTTACAAGTTTTTTCTTCAAGATAGGGAGCCTTTTAATCTATTTTTTTATAAGTCTGAAGCTGTTTAAATCGACTCTGCCAATCAGAAAAAAAACGCCTCCTCCTTGAGGAAGGCATATGACTTGTCTTTAAATTTCCGCATGATTTTCTGGATGAAAAAATACCGGCCGTTTATGGCCGATATGCTGCGTCCTTCTTTTTTATATCCCTTTCCAATTTGGTTTTCTCTTTTCTAAAAATGCGCTTAATCCTTCTTTTGCATCCTCGGAGCGGAACAACAAGTTTTGCAGCTCTCCTTCGTAGCGGATGGCCACGTTCAATGGCATTTCCTTTCCGTTCATGATCGACAGCTTGATGTTGGATACCGCATAGCTTGCGCTTTCAGCTATCCTTCTCGCATACTCGAGCGTCCGCTCTCTCGTTTCCGCCTGCGGGAATACTTTGTTGACGAGACCAATGTCCAGCGCTTCCTGCGGTGTCAGCGTTTCCCCTGTAATATTCATATCCAGCGCTCTCGAATACCCGATCAACCGCGCGAGCCGCTGCGTTCCTCCCGTTCCAGCCAGCACCCCAAGCGATACTTCCGGCAAGCCGATTTTTCCTGCTTCATCTCCCATAAAACGCAGATCGCAGCCTAGCGCCATTTCTAATCCTCCGCCGACTGTATGCCCTTCCAAACAGGCGATATATACTTGCGGCGAACGGGCGATTTTATCCAGTGTTTCATTACAGAACAGGCAAAACTGTGTTTTATAGCGCGGATCCGCTGCTTTTAAGAAATTGATATCCGCTCCTGCCGAGAAAAATTTCGGCACATCGCTCATCAGCACGACCACTTTTATGTTTGGATCGAAGCGAAGCTCATCGATCGCTGCGTTGAATTCTTGGTAAAACTCCAGCCCATAGGCATTCGTTTTATTGATGTGAAGATGGATTTCCGCCACTCCGTTGTTTTTGACCACCGTTAAATTTTTCTTTTCTATTGCTACTGTATCTGACATTGCAATTCCTCCTTTATTTATACGTTTAATATTTTATCGTTTCATAAACATAATATACTAAATATTCTAATAATTCAATAGAAATTATATTTTTTTTAAACGATCTTTTTTTATACATATAATTAGAGTCCAAAGAGATTTAATGGTTTGCTGCCGATATAAGAAACGACGCTTTTCGTTTCCGTGTACAAATTCAATGTTTCCAATGCCAGCTCCCGGCCAAATCCCGATTGCTTATAGCCTCCAAAAGGTGTTCCGGGAAATGCAGAAATTGGCGAATTCACCATAACAATTCCTGCCTTTATTTGTGCCGCAACACGGTGTGCCTTTCCATGATCGTTCGTCCATATAGCCGAACCTAATCCAAAAATGGAATCATTTGCTTGTCGGATCACATCTTGCTCGTCGCTGAATTTCATAACAACTACGACAGGCCCAAAAATTTCCTCTTGTGCAACTCTCATATCATTTGTGACATCCCCGATAACCGTCGGCAAATACCAATACCCTTTTTCATACTCTCCGCCTTCCGGTATTTTGCCGCCGTATAAAATTTTTCCGCCCTCTTCCACCGCTAATTTCACGTAATGATCAATTGTTTGCTGATGACTTTTGGAAATGACGGCCCCCATATGCACGCCTTCATCAAACGGATTTCCTACTCGTATACGGGAAGCTTTTTCGAGAAATTTTTCCATAAATTCATCATAAATGTTTTCATGAACAAACAAGCGGGATCTTGCTTCACAAGATTGTCCTGTGTTGTAAAAAATTCCATAAAGCGAACCGTTTACGGCTCCTTCCAGATCACAATCGTCAAAGACGATGTTCGGCGATTTTCCTCCTAATTCCAAAGTTACCCGTTTTAACGTTTCAGAAGCGCGCTTCATAATGTCCTTTCCGGTTTCCGTTTCGCCTGTAAACGCAACTTTGTCGATTCCAGGATGCTCCGTCATATATGGTCCGATTTCAGACCCGCTGCCTGTAATAACGTTCAGGACTCCTGCCGGAACACCTGCTTCATGGCATATTTCCGCAAGCATATAGGCTGTAATTGGAGTGTAGCTAGCAGGCTTCAAGACAACAGTGCAGCCGGCAGCCAATGCAGGCGCCACTTTCCAAGCGGCCATCATGAGCGGATAATTCCAAGGAATAATTTGACCGCATACCCCGACCGGCTCTTTAAGAGTATAGTTAAAAAAGCCGTTTGGAACTTGATTGACATCACCTTGGAGAGTTAAGCATGCAGCGGCATAAAATTCAAAATCTTCAATCGTCTGCATAATTTGACCCTTGGCAGCAGCAACGGTCTTTCCGCTGTTTAATACTTCAACGCGAACCAATTCTTCAAATCGCTCTCTCATCATTTCCGCTATACGGTTTAACAGGCGAGCTCTTTTCGCTGCCGTCATTCTCGGCCATTTGCCCGACTCAAATGCAGCACGGGCTGCCTCCACCGCTTTGTCAACGTCCTTCTTTGTTGCTTTGGCTACCGTTGCTATGACTTCGCCGGTTGCAGGATTATGCGTTTCGAATACTTCTCCGTTTGAGCTGTCTACATATTGTCCATTAATAAAAAGCTGATAGTGTTTTTTCATATTTTTCATTCCTTTCTATATTTTTTCGACAATCGTGGCGATTCCTTGCCCGACGCCTATGCACATCGTCGCGAGTCCATATCTAACGTCTCTTCTTTTCATTTCATGAACGAGAGTGGTAACAATTCTCGCCCCGCTGCAGCCGAGAGGATGACCTAAAGCAATTGCTCCACCGTTGACATTCACCTTTTCCATATCAAATCCCAGCTCCTTAATGCAGGCAATGGATTGGGATGCGAATGCTTCATTAATCTCGATTAAATCCAGTTGGCTGATAGATAAACCAGTTCTTTGCAGCACTTTTTTCGTTGCTGGAATCGGGCCAATCCCCATATAAGATGGATTCACCCCAGCGACAGCGGAGCCGACAATCCGTGCCAGCGGCTTAAAGCCAAGTCTTTCTGCTATCGATCTCTCCATGATTAAAAGTGCGGAAGCGCCGTCATTGATTCCAGAGGAATTTCCAGCGGTCACTGTTCCGTCTTGAACAAAAGCAGGCTTTAATTTATTCAGCTTTTCCAAAGTCGTATCAGGCCTCGGATGCTCATCTGCATCTACTATCGTTTCTTCCCCTTTTTTCCCTGTTATTGTCACCGGAACAATTTCATCTTGAAAACGCCCTTCTTGTATCGCTTTTCCGGCTTTTTTATGGCTTTCCAACGCAAATTCATCTTGCTCCTGCCTCGAAATTTGATAGCGCGCAGCTACATTTTCAGCCGTCTCGCCAAGACTGATCGGCGGATACATTTCCGCTAATTTATCATTGACAAGCCGCCAGCCGAGAGTTGTATCATAAAAAGTTGGCGTGTCCCTCATTCCAGAAAGCTGCGGCTTCATCATGACATATGGAGCTCTTGTCATGCTTTCGGTTCCGCCTGCAATATAGACGTCTCCCAATCCGCCTTGAATCGCCAGCGCTGCTTGATTAATTGCTTCCAGACCCGATCCGCATAAACGGTTGACGGTCACGCCTGGAACCGTTTCAGGCAAACCCGCAAGAAGCACGGCCATTCTTGCCACATTGCGATTATCTTCTCCGGCTTGATTAGCGCAGCCAAAAATTACATCCTCCACATCGGAAGGATCAATCGGATTTCGCTTGAGCAGCTCTCTTACGACGTGAGCTGCCAAATCGTCCGGGCGGACCTCTCTTAATGCCCCGTTGAACCTGCCGATCGGGGTTCGGACAGCATCAACAATCACAGCTTCTTTCATTTTCTTACCCCCATTTTGACCGTTTTTTCAGGCATTTTGATTCATTTTGAACTTTTCCCGAAGTTACCATCATCAACCGGAATTTTTAATCATATTGATAAAAGCCTCTTCCCGTTTTCTTTCCGAACCATTTGGCATACACCATCTTTTTGATAAATGGAGCAGGCCGGTAGCGGTCCTCCCCTGTTTCTTTAAACAGTCCGGCTAAAACAGCATAAACATCATCAATACCGATATGATCCGCCCAGCGAAGGGGGCCCATCGGGTAATTCGTTCCTTTCATCATTGCTTTGTCTATGTCCTCTGCACTTGCAACACCTTCTGTTAAAGCAAAAGCAGCTTCATTAATAATTAATGATAAAATTCTAGGAAATACTAATCCTACGCCGTCTTCCACTACTTCGACCTCTTTTCCAACTTCTTCAAAAAACTGCTTAGCTTTCTCAACATTTTCTTTTTCGGTTTGCAAAGCCGGTGCAAGTTCGACAAGTTCACAATCTTCCCAAGGGAAAAATGCGGCAAATCCGACTAATCGTTCAGGATGTTGGAGCCAAGAAGCGGTTTCTGTTGCTGTTACACCAAGACATGTAGACAAAATGACCGTTTCCTTTGGCAATGTTTTTTCGATTTCGACCAATAGTTTTTTCTTTTGGTCGATGTCGAGATTTGTCGTTTCGATCACAATATCAAAATTTGAATGAACAGCCGATTGATCTTCGAGCTGATGGCCTGTTTCGCGCAATTGCGCTATGATCGAATCGGCTAAAGAGCCTTCTCCAGCTACTTTTACAGTGAATGATTTAGTTTTCATAGCGATAATATCCTTCACCGGCCTTTCTGCCAAGCTTACCTGACTGAACCATGCGCTGCTGCAAATAATGCGGACGAAATCTTTCCTCTCCGAAAAAACTATTGTAGACGGTTTCCGTTGTGGAAAAATTCACATCAATACCAATTAAATCTTGCAGTTCAAAAGGACCCATCTTAAAACGTCCAGCCTTTTTCATGATCCTGTCAATCTGTTCGGGCTTCGCCAAACGTTCACCTGCAATTTTCAATGCTTCATTGTAAAAAGGACGGGCAATTCTGTTTACAATAAATCCCGGTGTGTCTTCGCAAACAACCGGATCTTTATGAAGAGAAGAGACAAATTGTGCAAGCTTTTTCAACGTGTCCTCAGATGTTTTCACCCCTCTTACGACTTCTACTAAAGGCATTAGCGGAACCGGATTAAAAAAATGAAGACCTGCCACTCTTTCCCCTGTTTTGGTAACGCTTGCAATTTCAGTGACAGAAAACGATGATGTGTTGGTGGTTAAAATGGTTTGTTCTGGACAATGTTCATCCAGCGCTTGGAAAATGTCTTTTTTAATATTGATTTTTTCCGGAACTGCTTCAATCACAAGATCACACGCTTTCATCAGCGATAAATCGGTGCAAGTCTCAATTCGTGATATTGAATCTTGAAACGTTTGTTCCTCCATTTTTCCCTTTTCTACTAATCTGTTAAGGCGTTTTTTAATTTGAGTAAATGCTTTCTGAACGATCGCATCATTTAAATCATAAAGCAATACACGAAATCCATGCTGCACACACGTTTGGGCAATGCCAGAGCCCATCGTTCCGCTTCCTACAACTCCAACCGTTTGGATCGTCAAACAGACTACACCTCCTTGTTCAAATCATTTTGCCATCTTATAAATTCAAAAACGCTTTTACATTGGTTGCAGTAATATTGAGAAACGAGCTGAGCAGTGCCGAAAACAGCTATTTTCTTAACATTTGTAGAATCGCAAAAGGAACAGTGCACCACATATTTGTCGGACACCGGTGTCACCTCTCTGTTATATTACGTTTTTTTTACTATCGTTTATTTAACAAAATATTAATAAAAACAACAGGTTCTGTCAACGAAAAAATTAAAATGTTATTTATTTTCTGGAAATTAAAACAAAAACCCGGTTTCTCCTTAGAAATACCGGCTATAATCAACATATGTAACATTTATTCATTTTTACCTATAAATGAAACGAGAGAATTTTACAGCGAGGGGGGTTTTGACGACAGCTAAACCGCGGCAGTTTTCTTCCTAGTTTCATACTGCTATGAGCGCTGGTTTTGGGAAACGGTAATATGCAGAGGATGTCCATAAGTCCATAATCGAGTAGGAGGGAGCGATTAACTCCCGTCCTCTCACACCACCGTACGTACGGTTCCGTATACGGCGGTTCAATTAAGATAATTGACGCAAGTCTTTATAACTTCCGTGAATAGCTGTTCTCTTTATGCCAGTGGTCACTCCACCCTCCAAGAGATCTCCCACGGGATTCACCGCTTCCTCCCTCAAGTGAGGTACTACGTTTTCTGTGTTCATCATGACTCACTGAATGCCAAGGGCTATTCTCTCTTAATTGTTCGGTCCTTCTTAGTTGTTCTAGACCAACTAATACTATGACCTCTGCTGACTTCTGACGGTTCAGCTACTTATCACTAAGTAGGTTATGAAGCGTACTTCACATATCCACCAGACCTCCCCGGGTAAGTACATGCACTTTCACACCATCTATCCGCCTCATTTACTCGATATGACCTTCGACAGAAAGAGCTTTGTTTTGTTTCGCAAACTCACTCAATCATACCTAGCCTTATATGAGGTTCGTGTTCCTCGGACCGGTGTTTTGCCTCCAGCTTCCTTCAGATTCCGCGTCACCACGGACACCCTTGCTCTTGGCTAACCTCTACTTCTGTCTTCGGGGTTCGGGACTTACACCCTATAGTTCATGTACATGCCGGGCGCACAAATAAAAGTAGAGAAAAACAGTCGTTTTCCTCTACTTCTTTCGATATGAAAGCAGCTGAAGGTTGCCAGCTGCTTTTCAGTGTGAAGTGGGCTTATGCCGCAATCCCTGCAAAATTTTTAACTGGCGATACGATCTTAAACTTGGCTTGCTCGAATCGCTTGTTCCAGATCGTAAATAATATCATCAACCGATTCCGTACCGACTGATAACCGGACAAGACCAGGTGTAACACCTGTTGCCAGCTGCTCTTCGCTCGTTAATTGCTGATGAGTCGTGCTGGCAGGATGAATAATCAACGATTTCGAATCGCCGATGTTGGCAAGGTTTGAAAATAATTGAACCGAATCGATCAGTTTTCTTCCTGCATCAACGCCGCCTTTAATTTCGAATGTCAAAATGGCTCCCTGACCTTTCGGCAAATATTTTTGTGCAAGTTCGAATGAAGGGTGATTTTTCAAGCCTGGATAGCTGACAGATTCGACCGCTTCATGCTCAAGTAAATAATTCGCAACTGCAAGCGCATTTTCACTATGGCGCTGCATTCGCAAATGAAGCGTTTCAAGCCCTTGCAAGAATAAAAATGAATTGAATGGAGAAAGTGAAGCTCCAAGGTCTCTCAACAGCTGAATGCGCGCTTTCGTAATATAAGCAGCTTCACCAATGTCATCAGCATAAACGAGACCATGATAGCTTGGGTCCGGCTCGGTGAACTCAGGGAATTTGCCGCTTCCTTTCCAATCAAACTTGCCGCTGTCGACAATGACGCCTCCGATTGAATTTCCGTGTCCTCCAATAAATTTCGTAGCCGAATGAACAACTATATCTGCGCCGAATTCAATCGGACGGAGCAAGTAAGGGCTTGGAATTGTATTGTCAACGATAAGCGGAATTGAATGTTTATGAGCGATTGCTGCCACCGCTTCAATATCAAGCACATCCCCTCTTGGGTTTCCGATCGTCTCGGCAAATATTGCTTTTGTTTTTTCAGTAATCGCTGCTTCAAGATTTTGCGGATCCGTCGTATCGGCAAATTTTACCGTGATGCCAAACTTCGGCAAAGTATGTGTGAACAAATTATAGGTTCCGCCATATAAGCTAAATGAAGAAACAATTTCATCGCCGCTTCCAGCAATATTCAAAATCGAATAAAAAACAGCAGCTTGTCCAGATGAAAGCGCCAGCGCCCCAATTCCTCCTTCAAGCGCAGCTACACGCTTTTCAAATACATCAGTCGTTGGATTCATGATCCTTGTGTAAATATTTCCTTCTTTCTTTAAACTGAATAAATCTGCCCCATGCTGACTGTCTTCAAATACATACGAAGTCGTTTGGTAGATCGGAACAGCTCTCGACAAAGTCGTCGGATCAGGCACCTGTCCTGCATGTACAGCTAGCGTTTCGGGCTGAAGTTTTCTTTCGTTTGACATAGTTTATTTCTCCCTTCAATTCTAAACTTATATATTCGCAAAATTAAACCTACTAAAATAATAGGTTTAATTATATATAAATAAAATGTACTGCTTGTTCAGCCGGATGTCAATTACTTATCAAAACTTTCAAAAATTTTTTTAGACTTCTTCAGTATAGCATAAAATCTCAATTGGAAGATAAACTTTTTGGATATCATTTCATGTAATGGAATGCTTTATAAGTAACCTTTCCTCGTATTTTCATATGATAATAATTTTCCAATCTACTTATTCTTTTTTAAAGGGACTGCAGGATGAGTAAAAGGAATAAAGAATATACTGAGAGCAGTCCGAAAATGAAATTTCTTAAATTGATGCAATAAAAAAACAGTTTGCCATCATTAAGCAAATGGCGAGGAACTTCATTTTTCTCTTCAGACTTTTTTGAGAGGATTTTTCTCGCATCCCGGACAAATTTTTTATCCTTTCACACTTCATCTATTGCTAGTTTATATTTTCATTGACAAAGTCTTAGTAGTTTTTTGAAAATATAGAAAAAATTTTGTTGAAGTGGTAAAATAAGATGAAGTATGCCTATCAGTTGAAGGATGGTTTTAGCAATGACAGAAAATAAAAAACATGCACAAATTCAGTCTCTGCTTGTAGGATTCTCAATTATTGACCTGATTGCCAAAAACGGCAGTCCGATGAAATTTAACGACATTCATCATTATACTAATATAGCAAAAAGCAATTTATATAAATATTTAAATACCCTTACGAATCTCGGTGTCCTTCATCGGGATAAAGGAAGCGGCTTATACTCTTTAGGGAGCACACTCATTCAATATGGAATGGCAGCTGTCAATCAAGAGGACCTCATTGGCAAAATCACGCCATTTTTGCATGAAATCAATGCCAAATCGAAAGAAACGACTCTCCTTGCCGTATGGACAACAAACGGCCCAATGATCGTCAAAATGATCCATAGTCATTTAGGGCTTAACTTAGGCGGACAGGTCGGAACAATCCTTCCGATCTCCTCGGCAGCCGGAAAACTTTTTGCGGCATTTAAAAACGATCCAAGTGTAAACGTTTGGAAGGAATCGGAGTTGTCAAAGCTAAGCAAACAGGCGAAAGACGAGCTAATAACAGAGTTTCAGCTTATTGCTGATCAAAAAATATCGTTTGCGCAGGAAGCTTTAGCGCCAAGCATCGCTTCTGCCGCCATTCCGATTTTTAATTTTGAGCGGGAAATTTTAGGGTCTATTATTGTTGTCGGCTTTGAAAAATCGATTCCAGACACTATCGAACATGAGCTAAGCGAATATTTGCTTATAAAAGGAAAAGAAATTTCCGCCGTTTTCGGATGGAAAGAAGAATAAAAAAGAGCTTTTTGCACCCTTTTAAAGTAGAAGTGAGATGGAATTTAAAAAATAGGAATTGATTTTTACTATTTCATATGTTTCAGTAAAAAAGACGGTGTTCGCCTTCTTGTCATTTATAAGGTCAGATGTTATTTTTATCCTTATATGAAAAACCGAGCGTTAAAAAATCAACGCCCGGTTCTTTTGTGTACATACGAAGCCCTCTTTTTGATAACAGAAAATTTTTGTTATCATCTTGTCAGTACTATTCTCCCAATAATAATTGATTAATCTCCTCATTTCAGAATCCCACAGCTCTCAAGGCTGTGGCTGACACAAAACTTAATACTCTTATTGTTAAATTTAAAATAAAAAAAAAGAGTTTGAGTATGAAAACTCCTATTTTGATTAATCAGGACAGCAACCTGCTCTTATACTAGTTTACATTTTCCATTAATGGATCTGCGTACGTACCCTCTTTCGGTAAATCCAATTTTTCATCAACTGCTTTCGAAGCTAATAGATTTACTTCCGAAAAAGCTTGATTCTCATGCCGAAACATTGCGTAAATCAACGCAACACAGATGCCGATCGCAGCTATAATCGATAACACAACTCCTATAGAATGCGGGCCAAAGGTAAAATAAGCACCGACATGCTCCCAATTTGTTATAGGACTTGTATTCATTTACTATTCCTCCTTTCCATTTTTATCCTTTTTTAACTAGTTTTGCTCTTTGACATGATCATTTTTAATCTTCCATTTTCTTGAGTAGATGGAATTCCTTCCGGAAAAGCTGTTGCAGGTATTTCAGTTAAATCAATACCAAGCATCTCTGCTTGCTTTGGTATTCTCAACATATTAAGCTTTTTCAAAAGCAGTGATGTCCAGTAGCCGGGGAGAAATCCTAGAAGGATCACAACCGCTGCACATACGAGTTGTCCAATAAAAGAGATTTCCGGGCCGTTTATATTGGGATAGCCGGAGGCAAATATCCCGACTGCAAGGACTGACCAGATCCCGATAAATCCGTGGACGGTAATAGCACCTACAGGATCATCAATCCCCTTCCTTTCGAGAAAATTTCCAATGAATGGACACATCAATCCTCCAATGACAGCTATAACAAATGCAAGCGCTGGATGATATAAATCTAAACCCGAACCTACTGAAATAACCCCGGCCAGCCCGCCTGAAGCGACCCAAAACGGTTCCCCTTTTGAACCTAAATATGCCCCTATTAAACCTCCCGCTAATCCCATTAAAGCATTGAATACAAAAGCCGATAAATTGGTAGGAGTACCGTAAATCGTCATCCATTCCCCATTTGTAACAGCGATTATACAGCCTCCGAGGAAGCCGAAAAAACCAACATAAATGAGCATCAGCCCTAATAAAGTGGACGGAAGATTATGCGGCAGAATATTAACAATTTTCCCATCCCCTGTATATTTGCCGATTCTAGGTCCTAAATTGATCACGACTCCTAATGCAAAAAACCCAGCTATTGCATGAATAACGCCTGCAGCGGCAACATCATGATAACCAAATTGCGTTAAAAACCATCCTTCTCCGTGCCAGCCCCAAGAAGCAGCTAAATTCCAAATAACTGATCCAAGAATAGCGGCAAGAATAAGAAATCCACTTAATCGGACCCGTTCGATCAGCACGCCGGATAAGATGGAAGCTGTCGTAGCAGCAAACAGCGCAAAAGCACCCCAGAAAACTCCACTCGCATGATCCGTTATATTCGGACCCATATTTTCACTCCAAGGCAATGCAGCTAATGCCGCTTCACTCATTCTCGGAATCAAACCGTCTGGAAACGCATTGTATATCCACCAGCCAACAAAATAGAAAGCAGGTAACACGACTGCTAACGTCATTATATTTTTCAAAGCCGTCGCCAATACGTTTTTTACACGGGAGATGCCGACTTCAAGAGTCAAAAACCCCGCATGGATCTGCAGCATGATTGCAATGCACCACCAATAGAATACTTCTATTTGGATTGCGGCAAAGTGTTCAAAACCCTCCACATGATCATCCCCTTATTCTAAAGATTTCAAAGCCTTTAACCTACCATTTTTCAGGCCCTCCTTCTTCTGTTTCATGAAATTATTTTTAAATAACCTAAATATGCATCATGGAGCCTAGAATAGTGTCTTGAAACCTCTAACGATGCATGACACTTTTCACACGTTACTTGTTTTTGTGCTGTCAGCTTGTTCAGATGATAACACTTTACACAAAATACCCTTTCCTCTTTCTCCCCCCATCCTTGTGCCTGGATCTCATCTTCATTAAAACCGGCCCGCAATGCCAGTTTTTTCAGCTCTTTTAACATTGACCATTGAACTGAAAGAAATAGCTTTGTACCGATAAATTGACTTTCAAATATTTTGTAAATTTCCTCACTGGATGTTGATGAAAGGACAGTCGCTTCATTCGGAAAAAATTCTGTCCCCTTATACGAATGAAGGCTGCTATCATTTTTCTTCAATATATAGATTTGTTTCTTCGTCTGTTCTGGAATTTTTTTAATAAACATCAACGTTGGCAAAATCATCGGTTCATCAATGATAAACAAAAATTGTTTCCCAGTGATGAGTTGAAATAGATTGCCAGCTTGCTGATTTTGCGCAAAAAATTCATCTGCTTCAGAAGCGCTTGTTTTCCCATCTGCTGTTTTAGTCATTATTCAACCTCCTTGTTTGTTTTTCAACATGGTCGAATCGAATAAGCAATTTGTAATTTTCTCAATTCGAATTTTTCAAATATCAGGATATTCTCCAACGATAAGCTGCAGCTAGTTCGAATCAATATTAAGCAAACAAAGCATTGCCGTAACTTGATTTCTATCAAATTACAACAAAGAAAGATAACGGCTAGTTGTGAAGCCCGGACCGTTCGAGCGAGTAAGCATATAAAGAGCATCTGTTAAAGGAATCCGGCGATAAGTTTCAATAACACGCCCATTGACAAATAGATTCTCCCGTTTTTGTTTTAATTGGGCAGCCGTTTGTTGAAAAAGTTTCTTAGATCTATTAAACGAGTCAAAAACGAAGCGTTCTGCTGCTGGACAGCTTGCAATACTCACATCGCCGAAATGAACCCGTCCTGACGGTGAATATGCTATCGCACTGACGATTCGTTGCTGCGCACTGCTGATGGTTTCTTGTAAAAAAGTCGCATGAACGGGTTTGATATCTTCCACAATCAGCCGGGTGATGCCCCGATCGTTAATCGCTTCTAAAATTTGTTCAGGGTCATCCTCCACGATAACCTCTTTATGGGGCGGCCATATATCCATCCAATAATGATCTAAGTGCTGTTTTCCGACATGGAAAATGAAATAATCAGGATAAATTCGAAGTCCGCCCTCCTCATCTGTTAAATCCTGACGATAAAAATCATAAAATCTGGTGACAGCTGCCATAAGCAAGGCGCTAGCACCAGCACTTCCTGCCGGTTCCCGTACGACTATTCCTATTCGATCATATTGATGAAATCCCGGCAGCAACTCCTCAAAAGAACATTTCACGTCGTTTATCTTGAATTCAAAATCATCGATTCCGATAACCTTTGTTGTGTGCACAATTCCATTTGCTCCTTTCTTGTATGCTCTTAAAGATCTAAAACAAGACTGCCGGATTTTGCCCTTGAAACACATGTTAAAATGACATTGCTTTCTTTTTTCTCCATTTCGGTAAGAAAAAAGTCTCGGTGGTCAATTTCTCCTTTTAAAACATGCAGCTGACAGCTGCCGCATCCCCCGATTTTACATGAATATGGCGCATCAATATGATGCTGTAATAAAGTGTCCAGCAAGCTTTTCCCTTCAGGCACCTCAATCACTTTGTTGCTTTTATTGAGTTTTACCCGGAATGGCTGCATCGGTCCTGATTTTGGCGGTGTAAAGAGCTCAAAGTGGATGCTTTTTTCAGAATAACCAATGACTTTGGCAGCATCGGCAAATTCTTTGATCATGGCCTCTGGACCGCAGAAATAAACATGGGTTCCTATCGGTTGATTTTCCATTAACTTTGCTGACATTTTCTTGTTTTCCTTTGAAAAATAAAAATGAGTTTCCTCTGAAAAAAAAGTGGAGAGATGGCGATAAAAGGCACATAATTCCTTTGAAGGAGCGGCATAATGTATTTCAAATGGAGCCTTCTTCTTTTTTAATTCCTTCGCCATCGAAAGAAAAGGTGTAATGCCAATCCCAGCTGCAAAAAACAAATGGCGTTTTGCTTGAAAGCTTAGCGGAAAATAATTTTTCGGATAACTAATGGAGATCTTATCCCCTTCTTTCACATGATCGTGCCAATAAATTGATCCTCCATTTGAATCCTCATTGCGGCGAACGGCGATTCGATAGTAGCCTGTATTGTCCGGATCACTTGTAAGAGAATAGTGGCGTTCGATTAAGCCTGTTTCAGTTTGCAAATAAGTCGTAATATGAGAACCCCCACTAAAACGAGGCAATGGCGAACGGTCTGCTGACACTAGCTTAAAACTTTTAATCGCAGCTGTTTCATGCGTAATTTGTTCTACAATCACTTCAAGTGTTCGCGCCATCATGTAATCCTCCTCCTTTCATGTTTTTTAAAAACAGCTTCTTCACACGCTATTTTCTTCCAATTTTCCCAATTTCAATCTGTCAAGCTTTTTTCTAAATAGCGAATGATTTCTCCTTTGTATAAACTAAATCCTTTATATTCAGCCATATAGTCAGGTAAATCCTTTAAAACTCGAAAAAAACGTTTCAACCAATCTTCATTTTTTTTCAGCTCATCAAGTGATATTAAATGAGTATGAATACTAAATAAAATCCCATTGCTTCGCGGCATACGAAATAGCCTTTGATCCTCCACTCTTAAGTGCACAAGCTGACCGGCATTTTCTGAAGTTACCTTTTCCTTTTTTGGACCCCATTCATCAAAATTCTCAGGGAACGTGTCAAGGATTGGCTCCACTGTTAAAGTCCAGTTTAACCGTGTCCACGGTTTCCCTGCCTCGATTCTCAAAAGAAAATTGAGGACTTTTTTCGCTAAACCGCTGTCGAAAAAAACCGGTACAGGAGAATGGAACTCGGTGTAAGTCATGCCAATATCAAAGGCAATCGACCAATTGGCAGGAAAACACAATTGTCCTGCATCCATATATAAATCACCGTCTCTTTGCCCCATAAAAATGAGATCCTCTTGAACGTGTCTGCCGATAAAATCTAAAGGCTCGTAGGGCAATGTCGATAGATCGCCAAAAGTAAATGTATGTTTCTCATCCAAAAGCTTATTTTCAAACGTCCATTCATGACCATTTTTTATAACCGAGAAATACTCAGGGTAAATAATGGCAAGTTCATCTATTAAAAATTCCAGCACTTCCCACTGTCCATCGATTGAATGTTCTAAAGATTGAAAAGCACGTTCATGGTGGTTTAATAGTATTTGACGCTTTTTATCTATTTCTTCAAAATATTCGGGAGTAATATCTGCAAGTTTCCCGGATTCTAGAGGCCTCGCATTATTAGAATACCTGTAAGAGTCCTTTTGAAATGGAAATGGGAACCTTTTAATAAGCGGAATTTCTTTGATCATATGTTGGTTAGTCGTTTTTACACTCACTGCCCTCTCTCCTCCTCACGATCAAAACTGGATGAAAGAACCTCCCCATGAAGCCGCGTTACGACAAGGGGAAATTCTTTCATTTGTTTAATTTAAAAATGTTGGCTCCGGCAATCGATGTGCCGTATAAATCGCATCTCCATCGCTTTCAGCATCAAAGATCACTTTCGTTTCAGGGGTAAAGATAAAAACATCTCCCGCTTCCCCTACATATTTGTTTCCTTGTTCATCTCTGACGATGATCTGCCCCTTTATAATTACCTTTACTTCTAAGTAAGTATACAAAAATTCAAACTCTTCCGACTTTTGCATAGAGAAATATCCAATTGTTAAAGGCTTCTCTAATGGGCTAATCGGAACGTCAATAATTTGACTTTTCAAAGCCGGTATACTCAAAACATTGTTCAACTCAATTTTTTCATACGTTCCAGCTTTTATTAGCTGAATTCCTGGCTTTTGACTTAAAAATTGATGATCCATAGCTGTTACCGCTGATTCACTCATTCTTTCCACTCTCCTTTTTCAATTTTTATAATCAGAGTTATGTTATGTTTTGTAACAAAAAATGTATTATTTCATAACTCTGATGATCCTATCATAATAACAACCGTAACGTTCTCACAACCGTTTTTTCTCAAATGGCGGGAATATTCACAAAAATCTGTAAAATGTTCTGACAATTAGAGCTTTTCCTTTCGGATCATTCAACATGAGCAGGCAATGAAATTTTATTTCTTTGAGAACTTAACATTATTAGCGCCAATAATGAGATCAGCAACGATGTTTTACACGGAAAGGAGACAGGGAGAGTACCGAATCATTGTAAAATGTAATGACAAGGTTTTTGATTTATTCCCACTATTTAGGAAATCTCTGTTTCTTTGAAAGAATCGTCTATGTAAAAATAAAAGCACAATATTCATAATATTGTAATTTTTGTTAACATTCTTAACAGTAACCTTTAAAAAGGAGTGATGTCAATGGTAGTCAATCAGACAGAACTGCAGGAAGAAATTATGCAAATTCCAAAATGGTGGTCTTACCCAGAAGGATTCGAAAAACTAATTGAAAAAGCACATGAATTAGGCAAAAAGGAGCTGCTGCCCCGTGCTTC
Organism: Aeribacillus sp. FSL W8-0870; assembly: GCF_037963755.1. Taxonomy (NCBI): domain Bacteria; kingdom Bacillati; phylum Bacillota; class Bacilli; order Caryophanales; family Bacillaceae; genus Aeribacillus; species Aeribacillus sp. FSL W8-0870. The sequence goes on along the minus strand of NZ_CP150165.1, from coordinate 1,408,179 downwards.
TATTTCAGACAAGGAATGCCGTTATCCTCGGGAAAGCTTACAAGCAATTGCGGATGCTGGATTTGGAGCAGTTACAATCCCTGTTGACGACGGAGGCCTTGGCGCTGGACTAACTGGATTTGCTTTGTTAGCCGAAAGTTTTTCTCAATATTGCGCTTCCACTACTATGTGTTGGGTTATGCACACTGCTGCCGTCCAAACGCTTTATACAGCTGGAACTAGAGAGCAGCGGCAGCGTTATATTCCTGGGGTGCTAAAGGGAAAGATTGGCGCATTAGCCTTTAGTGAACCAGCGACTGGAAGCCACTTCTGGAATGTTGTTAGTTCGGCTCCCCGCAAAGGAAACGGATATTTGTTAAATGCGGAAAAATCATTTGTCACCAGTGCGGGCGAGGCGGATTGGTATATTGTTTGCACCAATTATCCAAATAGCATAGAAGACGATCCATTAATGTTTTTAATTGTAGATCATAATCAGAAGGGAATCGAATATTTTCCTTTTTCAGCTATGGGGCTTCGCGGAAATTCAAGCGGACCGATGAAGTTTAAAGATGTCTTTGTCCCTATTGAAAATCGTCTTGGGACTGAAGGCGGAATGAATGTTTATAATGAAAACGTCATTGATCCGCTCTTTTTATTAGGCACAAGTGCTTGCTGGGTTGGTATTGCTCAAGGAGCCTTGAATGCAGCAATTGACCAGGCAAAGAAAAAAGTCCATAAAGATACAGGAAAATCAGTTGCCGGCTACCAAGTCATTCGCCACGAATTGGCAAAAGCGCAAATTTTAATCGATAGTGCAAGAAGCATGCTTTATCGTACAGCTGAAGGGATGGATCAATGTTTAAATAGTGGAAAAGAATTGTCAGAATGCTTATACCCGCTTTGGGAACTCAAAACTCATGCAGCAGATATAGTCATACAAGTTACAAATCAAGCATTACAAGTTTCTGGAGGAAGAGGATATCTAACCGGGCAAGTGGAAAAATTTTTACGTGACGGTCGAGCAGGTGCAGTCATGGGACCCACAAACGAAATATTGCGCGAATGGATTGGCCGCACGTTAATTGGTGTTCCTTGGTTTGAATAATTTGTATCACTTGATCTGAAATATAACTGTTTGTGCCAATAACTTGTTTCTGAAATGCAAAAAAAGAGAATCGTTAGCCGAATAAATCGCCTGACGAGAGGAGGGAGCCCTGCCTTCCGATTAGTCGAAAGATATTTCAGAAACAAGCTCCACACCCTTTTGTATATTTTTTGCTTAAAATAGTTTTAAAGAAATAAGAGAACAAAACGATCACATGACGACAGATTTTTAATCTTTTTCTTTACAGTATAAAAAATTAACAATAATCGGCTGTTTTTCTTTGTCGAAATCTACTTGTTGTGTTTTTACAAATTCATCAAAACAAACATGAATCCTCACACTGTTTATCAGGTGAGGATTCTTTTATGCGTATACAATTGAATTTGTCATAGCTTTGCCGTTTTACAACCAATGAAAAATACATTGCCATGCTAGGACATTAGAGAAGCAATATCGTTTGATTTACCCTTCTCTTCTATCGACTGATCAACATCTGAATAAGCCGGTTCTTGATGAAAGCTTAAATCAAGGCCAAGCAGCTCGTCTTCTTTTTTCACACGCAACGGTGTAAACAGCGAAACAATTTTCAAAACAATATATGTTCCTACTGCCGCAAGCAAAACAGCCACAATCACTCCTATAACCTGATGGAACAGCTGTTCAGGATTTCCATAAAACAAACCGTTATTCCCTGCCGGATTCACTGACTTAGTAGCAAAAAGTCCTGTTGCAATGGATCCCCATATTCCGCAGATGCCATGTACTCCAAAAGCATCTAACGTATCATCATATTTTAGACGTGCTTTCAAAAAATGGATAGCAAAATAGCAGATAGGGGCGGATGCAAGTCCAATAATCAAAGCTGAAGGGATTGTGACAAATCCTGCTGCTGGAGTTATGCCAACAAGACCGCCTATTGCCCCAGTGGCAGTTCCTACTAGCGTCGGGCGCTTGCGAACCATCCATTCTATGATCAGCCATCCCAAGCCCCCGGCTGCTGCGGCAACTTGTGTATTGGCAAAGGCAAGAGCGGTAATACCATTTGCACTAAGTGCACTTCCTGCGTTAAAACCGAACCAGCCAAACCAAAGAGTGGCCGCTCCAATAAGAAATAAAACAATATTATGAGGAGCATCATTTTTCTTCATATGTTCATATCTCGGCCCAATTACGAGTGCAGCTGTTAATGCGCTAACACCGGAAAGTATATGAACAACCGTACCTCCAGCAAAATCAAGTTCGCCCATGGCAGAAAGCCATCCGCCTCCCCATACCCAATGAGCCATTGGTGCATAAACAAAGGTGATCCATAAAACCGAAAACATTACCCATGCAGGAAAAGAAATACGCCCTGCAATTCCTCCGGAAATAATCGCAACCGTTATAGCAGCAAATGCACCTTGAAAAATGGCAAATATATAATGAGGGATGGTTAATGAACCAAAAGCAGCCTCTCCTCCTACTCCGTTAAATGCCAGGTAGTCCAGTTTTCCAATGATTCCCCCTACATCCTGTCCAAAGCTGAGGCTGTATCCCCATAGCACCCAAACAATGGTCACAGTTAAAAGACTGACAAAGCTGTGCATCATCGTTGATACAACATTCCGTTCACTTACAAGCCCTCCATAAAAGAGAGCCAAACCAGGTACATGCATAAAAATAACGATAGCCGCTGCTACGAGCAACCAAGTTGTATCCCCCGTATCAACCACCGGCTCGTTCTCTTGCGCAAAGGCTGAAATCGGAAAAAGGAATAAAAGATAAAGAAGAAAAACGAAAAATATTGAAGCTCTTTTCTTTACGAAACCATCCATAGGAATCCTCCTCCTTACTTTTTTCATTACTCTAGCTTTCGGTAGCGATTTGTTCAAAACGATTTAATCGAAAAAAGGAAATATCATGTTTTGTTTTCCCAAGCGTGACTAAATCTGCTAAAATGCTCCCAACGATGCTGGCAAACTTAAACCCATGTCCGGAAAATCCGCCGGCTAACAACACATTGCTGAAGTTTGGATGAAAATCGATAATAAAGTCGCTATCAGGAGTAAGTGAATATAAACAAATTTTACCATCGGTCAGCTCGCCGGCAGCCTGCGGCATATATTTTTCAAGAAATCTTCGTACATCACGTTCATCTTCACAGTAAGAACCAAATAGTCTGTTCACGGAATCTGGATCACTTTCAATCCCCATGTCATGACGTCCTATTTTTACACCTGTTTTCCGAAAATTCGGAAAACCATAATAATGACCTTCTTTTGTGTCAAAGACAAAAGCAGGAAATTGACCAAAATCATAAAGTCCATCCTCCAACGGTGCAAACCATGCAACAGGTTTTCGGATCACTTGGATCGGAAAATCGAGTTCCGGCAATAATTTCGGAATCCATGCACCAGCTGTGATCACTAAATTGGCTGCTTGAAAACGTCCCTTCTCCGTAATGACCTCCGCCATATCCGATTGAATGGACAGCTTTAAGACAGGATTGTTTTCCAACAGTTTGGCTCCCAGTTTTAAAGCTTCTTCTTTATAAGTTTGAATACATACTTCACATAACAAAAATCCTGCTTGGGGATCAAAACAGGCAGTAAAATCTTCGGGAATTTGAATGCCTTGCCATTTGTTCATCACCATGCTTGCTGTGAACATTTCAATTGGGAGGTTGTGATGAATAGAGCTTTGAATCGTTTCATTGACAAAAGATGAATCGCGTTCGCCGACAACTAAAGTGCCTGTTTGATAAAATAACGTTTTTCCTGTTTGCTCTTGCAGTTCCATCCATAACCGGTATGCTTCTTTAACTAAATCAACATATTTTTCCCCTTGGCCATAACCAAATCGCAGCATTCTTGTTTCCCCGGCGTGGCTTGCAAAGGAATTTGGAACAGAAAATTGATCAATCATCAACACGCTTTGACCATTTTGGGCTAAATAATAGGCTGCAGCACTTCCTGCAGAACCTGCTCCAATAACAATCACATCGTACATCCCGTCATAATTCATACGAATTCCTCCATATAAATCAATACGATTTGTTTTTAGTAGCCTTTTAAATATTTTTCAACTTCCCATTCGCTGACATAGTCATGATATTCTTTCCATTCAGCCCTTTTTCGTTTCATAAAGGTCTCCATAAATGTTTCCCCTAGTGCCTTGACTAACACTTCATCGCTTTCTAATGCTTCAATCGCTTCATTCAATGTAGAAGGCAATTTGTCAAATTCATTTTCTATCGAATGGAACATGTATAAATTTCCATTAAATGGCTCTCCCGGATCCATCCGCTTTTCGATGCCGTCCAATCCCGCTGCTAAAATCGCAGCAGTCGCCAGGTACGGATTACAGGAACCGTCCATGGCCCGAAACTCAATCCTTCCAGCATCAGGAATGCGAATAAGCTGTGTGCGGTTATTCCCTCCATAAGAAATAAAATTAGGAGCCCATGTAGATCCAGATGAGGAATTTAACGCTCCTAGCCGCTTGTAAGAGTTGACAGTTGGACAGACAATAGCCGTTAGAGCTTTTGCATGATGGAGAATACCTGCAATAAAATGATACGCGACGGCAGATAACCCAAAACCTTTTTGATCACGGACATCTTCAAACACATTTCGTTCTTCCCGCTCATCCCATAAGCTTACATGCATATGACAGCCATTCCCGGTCAGATTGGAAAATGGCTTCGGCATAAACGTGGCGATTAGTCCTCGTTCCTCTGCCATGGTTCTAATCATATATTTAAAAAATGTATGCCGATCAGCAGACGTCACCGCATCTGAAAAATCAAAATTGATTTCAAATTGTCCATTGGCATCTTCATGATCTGCTTGTGTGACATTCCATTTCAATTCATTCATATACTCAATCAAAGTGCCTAAAAATTCGATATTTCTCATAAGCGCCTGCTGTTGGTAACATGGTTTCAATTCTTTATCCTGTTCATCAAACGGGGCAATTTTCCCGTCTTCTCCCTGTTTCACAAGGAAAAATTCCGGTTCCACTCCCGTTTTCATCGTATATCCCATGCTTTTTGCTTTCGCCAGCACATTTAACAAAATCGTTCTCGAACAAAACGGCCAAGGAGTTCCATCTTCCGTTAAAGTACCGGCAAACCATGCAATTTCTTTATTCCACGGTAATATGGTCATAGAACGGAGATCAGGGATGCATAAAATATCAGGATCATGCGGTCCGTGGCCGAGATCGCCTACGGCAAAACCGGCGAACCCAGCCCCTGATTGGCAGACTGACTGTAAACGGGAGGTAGGAATTAATTTCGCCCGCAAAGAGCCGTTCAAATCTGAAAAGGAAGCGAGCGCCAATTTGATCTTTTTACCTTCGATAAATTTTAACGTCTCCTCCAACACCTTGTTATTGCTTTCCACTATACCGATCAATGATCATCACCATCCCTTATTTTTTACACTTTTAAAAGATCTTTAAATGAACTCCCATGGTCAAGGCTAGCAAAATACGGTTTTTTGCCCCCTAATCCTACTAGAGGAACTCCTGTAATATAGGAGGTGACTAATGTCAGCGAGCGCAAATCGGTAGGATCTAAATCACTGACTCTGCTTTTTCCGCATGATCTTGCAAAAATTTGCATTTCCATCGTGATCGAATTGATGTAATTTTCCACTCTTTCAGCGGCTTCTAAAGGATCTAATCTGGCCATTAACTCAGGATCTTGTGTCGCAATGCCTACCGGACATTTACCCGTATGGCAGTGGTGACATGCACCCGGTTCTGTCCCTAAAGCATGGTAGTCTTCTATATAAATTGGCCGCTGGCAATTAAGGGCAATTAACATTGCTGAACCCATATAAACGACATCCGCACCTAGTGCGATGGCTTTCGCTGCATCAGCGCCATTGCTGATTCCGCCGCCGATAATTAGCTTTACTTCGTGCTTCATACCGATATCGTAAAGTGCTTGAGCTGCTTCAACTACAGCGGAAATGGTCGGAATCCCTGTATGATCCAATTGGATTTCCGGTGAGGCAGCGGTTCCTCCTTCCATTCCATCAATAACGACGGCTTCCACCCCAACCTTTGCCGCCAGCTTTACATCATCATAAACGCGTCCGGCCCCAATTTTAATAAAGATCGGCACTTCATAATCAGTCGCTTCCCGAATTTGCTCTACTTTTACCCCTAAATCATCTGGCCCCATCCAATCGGGGTGCCGGCACGGGCTTCGTTGATCGACTCCTGCAGGAAGATCCCGCATTTTTGCCACTTCTTCAGAAACTTTATGTCCAAGAAGCGTTCCGCCCGTACCTGGTTTGGCGCCTTGGCTCACGACAATTTCTACCGCATCGGCTTTTTTCAAATCATAAGGATTTAAACCGTAGCGGCTCGGAAGCAATTGGTAGACCAATTTCTCCGAATATTCACGTTCTATCGGATGCATGCCCCCATCGCCCGTACATGTACTGATGCCGCATCTAGTCGCTGCAATGCCAAGCGCTTTTTTAGAATGAGCATTAATCGCCCCAAAACTCATCCCTGCAATCATGATCGGTGTTTCGAGTACGAGGGGACGTTTCACCTTTCCTTCTCCTATAACAACTTTTGTATCGCATCGCTCCCGATACCCTTCCAGCGGTACCCTTGACAGTCCTGCCGGAGTAAAGACGAGATCGTCAAAGGAAGGTAAGTCCATTCTTTTTGTAGCTTGGCCGCGGATGCGATATCGTCCAATCTGAGCTTTTTCTTGAATTTCTTCAATTTTTTCCGGACTCCACACCTTGCTTTTTCTTATAAGATTTCTTTCCATACGCGAAACTCCTTTTTATTAAAATGATGAAGCAAGCCGTTAGGAACAATTTTTTGAAAAGAGGGCGGCGGTTCTATTTGATAGAAATCAAGCAAACTCTTTATCTCATCTTTTTCCTCTTCCGACACTTCCTCTACCTTTGTTCCATTCCCCAGCTCCGCAATTTTCCCGCCAACATAGATCACTCCATCATACATGGAATCTCCCAGCGCTTTCCCAGCATCTCCACAAATAATCATTTTTCCTTTTTGCATCATAAAACCGGTCATATATCCGGTATTACCGCCAATAATTAAAGTCCCTCCCTTCATGCTGATTCCCGCCCTGGCGCCTGCCTCACCTTTGACAACTACGATACCGCCTCTCAGCGAAGCTGCACAGGAAGACGCTGCATTTCCATTTACGACAATTTCTCCGCTCATTAAATTTTCACCAACTGCCCAGCCGCAATTCCCGTTTATGGTCGCTGTCACCTTATCACATAAACTCACTGCATAGTAGCCGACATCTCCGTTATAAATGAGATGAATCGGATCTGTTATGCATACTCCAAGGTTATGGCGTGCGAGAGGGTTTTCGATGATGACCTCCTTTATATTATTTTTCGCAAAATCCCGAATCATTTGGTTGATTGAAGTCACCGTTTCACTCTTGCAATCAATTACTATACTTTCTTTCACAGATTCCATACCAATACCTCCTCTGCCCCTGGTTCTCTTACTGGCAAGCTTTCCCCAAAGCCATTTGTAATTGCTAAGCTTTCAGAAGCAAAAGCGATGAAATCATCAGTTTCCGCAAGCACAATCGGCTTCATACTAAAAGGTTCTTTTGCTAAACCGACTGCTGTCGGCGTAACAGCAATATAGCTAAAAGAGCCGTCTAAATCATGAACAGATGCTGTCATTGCTTCTTTTAAGCTGGCTCCTTTCTTCATTTCATCTACTAAATAAACGGCAATCACTTCCGAATCGTTTCCGGTTATAAATTGATAGCCTTTCTTTTCGTAGTATGCTCTCAATTTAATGTAGTTTGTCACATGTCCATTGTGAATAATCGTTAAATCTTTGAAAGAATTGCAGCAGAGCGGCTGCGAATGGGAAATATCGACTTTGCTTTCTGTCGCCATTCTTGTATGGCCTACAGCAACTTGCCCGTCATATACGGAAAGCTTAAATTGCGCATCTAAAAGATGAGCTCCCCCTAAAGATTTCAACACTTCAATCGATTCTCCGATGTTTGCGACTGAAATGTCTTCGTCCAGCTGACTGATTCCTTGAACAATATGTTGGATATCTCCTGAATGGAAAATTTTTGTTCTGACGTAATTGCCATGATCAGATGAATACAGCACATCTGCTTTATCTTTTAAGAAGGAAATGATTTTCTCCCCGTTGCCCCTTGTTTCATAATTCACATCAACATATAAGACGTTCTCTTCCTTTGGATGGAGAATGGCAACTCCTGTTGAATCAGGACCTCTTCGAAACAAACTGTCCAGCATTGCCAATATGACTTCGCCTGTTTTCCTTTTGTGATTTGGATTTTTAAAGATGACACCACTGATCCCGCACATCTTTTTTCCCTCCAGTCGTTGAAAAATTTTTGGAACTTTTTGTGAGAGGTTGTGGTTATATACAATATTCCATAATTTTTTCCCAAAAAAAAGCTCATTTTATCGAATATTGGGAAAATTACAAAAACCATGTTACCTTTTCTTCCATAGGATGGACTTTTTCATCCTTTGGTCATCTGTTTGGTACCCAGCCTAGTTCTTCGGAAATTTCATTTGCGGCTCTGATTGTGGTAGATATTAAACCGGGTAACTCATCTTTCGTAAAACGCGTTTCCGGCCCGGCAACACTTAAAGAGGCGATCACTTTATTTTCCCAAGAGAAAATAGGAGCTGCCACACTGGCGGTTCCTTCTGTTGTTTCCCCGAAAGAAATACAATATCCATGCTTTCGAATTAACATTAAATGTCGGTGAAGATGATCCACGTCTTTTATCCTTCCATTTTTTACAAGATCTTTAATCACTTGGCTTCTTGTTTTCTCTTCCAAGTATGCTAAAATCACTTTTTTCGAAGCACCTACGCATAAAGGAAGACGCATTCCAATCGGTTCGACAATTCTAAGCCAATGCGGCGAATCAACACAATCAATAAACACGCCTTCACATCCTTCCGGTACGGTCAAGTACACACTTTCCTTTGTTTTTTGGGCCAGCTTTTCCATAATTGGTACTGCAGCATTACGAACCGATAGATTGTCTCGTATGGAAAGACCTAATTGAAGCAATGTAAGGCCTAGACGGAATTTTCTCGTTTGTTTGTTTTTATACACAAATCCATACTCTTCTAAACAAGTCAGCAATCGGTGCACCGTTTGAACGGGAATACCGAGCTTTTTACTGATTTCCGTAGTACTCCACTCTTCTTTATTTTCGTTCGGCTGAATAGTTTGCAATAATAAAATCGTTTTCCGAATCACCTCTGACATCTAAACCCCTCCTATGTAAAAAAATTTACATAATGAGAATGGAATGTTTGCTTTTATATTAACGAAATAAAAAATGATACAACGTTGTTTTGTCAGATCGGCCAACATACTTTTTTATATTTTTTCCCATATAATGAGATTTTTTACCGGAAGAGGTTGAGGGAGGAATTTAATAAACGAGCAAGTTGAGTTAATTTTTCTCTTCTCCATTTTCTGTGGTTCTCTAGAGGCGAACTGGGGATGTATATCGGATCATGTAACAATTTGCGAATTTATTATCCAAGCAATATACGACAAAATAATCCGTCATTTGGATGCACTTGTTGAAAAAGCGCAAATTGCAGCTGGTTGACCTTGTATCCTGAAGGTCTCATAAAATGGGGGTGTCTAATAAGTCGTTTTTACGGCTTATTGACGCCCCCTTTAATGTTTTAGAAACGTTGATATATCGATGTTTATGATTTTTGTTTTTAATGGGATTTGATTTTCTGGGCAGCCCCATGTCTCTCTCGTGTCGTAATGAAAATACCAGCCAAAACGAATAGTACACCAGCCAGGATGCCCTTAATAGTTCTTCTTTAGTTGAATGGTTTTAGTGTACTCGATTACACTTTCGTGAAAAGTTCGTATTGACAACAAATTCCGCTTAGGATAAGGTCAATCCGTTTCGAAATTCACTTACATATTTAATTTAAACTCGATCCTTTATCCGGAGTAGGCAAAGTAGATTATTCCGCCCCAGGTGTTGAAATTATTTCTACAGATAACAAAGGATCCTACTCAACATTTTCAGGTACATCATTCGCTACAGCTTACGCTACTGGTGTTATTGCTGCAATTTTAAATGAAAGTGATTCAAATTATAATGCTAATACCATTAAAGAAAAACTCTCCAATTATGTTGTGAAACTAGGAGAAAAAGAACATTTTGGAGAAGGTTTTCTAACGTTACGAAAAGAAAAGGTAGAGGAGATTTTAAATGAAAAAGAATTTGATTAAACTATTAGTTGTTACACTTTTGTTCAGTAGTATTGCTGGATTTGCTCCATCTGCATTTGCAGAAGAAACAGAAGTTCCCTCAAATCTTGAGGAAATTTTAGAAAATGCAAAACAAATTGATGTGAATTTTAATGAAAAAATTGAGGAAGTTTCAAGTACTGATGATACAACAGTATATGAAGTAACCGCAGATGAATTGGGAGTTAACAATGATTCCTTTAAAATGGTAGTTGAAGAATTCTCTGAAAAAGAGATGACTGTAAACTCTGAGTTAGAAACAGGAGATTTGTCATTTGAATCCGAACTTTATATTAATATTGATACTGGTGAAATGTATGCTACCGAAGAACAAATATCCGAAACTGGAGAAAAGACAAAAACAACATACGATATGTTTTTTACAGAAATCGAAGGTGAAGATTTCATAGCATACTTAATTGATAGAAACTCTGGTGAGCTTTATGAAATTAACACCATTGATGCACAGGCTTCAGTTATTCCAGTTCTTAGTCTAATATTAAAAAATGGGGCAAAATGGGCAATTAAGAAATACCTGAATCCGTGACAAAACATCTTTACAATGGTCGCAAACCGTTGATACGATAAGGGAAAACGACGTTGACGATTCTTCATCAAGTAGGTGATGTGATGAAAGATTTCCCGATTCGGTTTGTATTGACAGATGAAGCGATTACCCCAAGTGCTGGGCTTGCTCTCGTTGGCTACTTACTCCATCGAACGAAACTGGATAAACGGGTAAACGCACTTCGGCTTCCAACGGTTCGTCGAGAAGTGCACATTTCCCATAGCGATGTCATTCGCTCGATGATTGGCTTGCTTGCCACAGGAAAAACGGATTTCGATCATATCGAAGCGTATCGTCAGGACGATATCTTTTCGGCATCGATGGGGATTCAGCACGTGCCTTCCTCTCCAACCTTGCGACAACGACTCGATCAGCTCGCTTGTCTTCCGATGACCGAAACGATTCTTTGGGAGGAGTCCATACGTCTGTTGATTCAACGACATGCCACTTTGTCCCCTTGTTGGACCAAAGGAAAGACGACATGGCTTCCCCTTGATATAGATGGTTCCCCATTTGACAACTCCGATACGAAAAAAGAAGGAGTCAGTCGAACGTATAAAGGATTTGACGGTTTTACACCGTTGTTTGCGTATGCAGGGAAGGAAGGGTATCTCGTTCATGCCGAGTTGCGTCCAGGGAAACAACATGTGCAAGACAACATGCCCTCGTTTTTAGTCACCGCTATCCGTCGAGCTCGTCAACTGACTTCATCTCGTCTGCTTGTTCGCATGGATGCAGGAAACGATGCAGAAGCGAATGTGCACGTATGCCTAAAGGAAGACGTGGACTTTGTCATCAAGCGAAACTTACGCCGAGAATCGAAAGCGCTTTGGTTCCAGATCGCTTCGCAAAAGGGCAAACGTGTCGATGATGGACAAAGCGAAGGAGTACAAACCTATGAGCTATGCCTTCCACAGAAGGCAGCGATCGATGGAAACACGTATACGTACGTTCAAGTCACCCAAGTGACGGAACGGACGATGGAACGCAATGGACAGCTGATGCTCGTTCCTGATTATGAAGTGGAAAGCTATTGGGTGCGGCTCAAAGGATACGAGCATGTTCGAATGAGCGATGTGCTCGCGTTGTATCATGACCATGCGACATGCGAACAGTTTCATAGCGAACTGAAGAGCGACTTAGATTTAGAGCGGCTTCCATCTGGGAAGATGAAAACGAATGCGCTCGTGTTGGTCATGGGAGCCTTCGTTTACAATCTTCTTCGTCTGATTGGACAAGATCTATTAAGCGATCCGAGACATCCGTTGCACCACAAAGTGAAACGCCGCCGCATCAAGACGATTATTCAGACGGTGATCACGATGGCAGGGCGACTCGTCCGTCGATCACGACAGATCTGGATGAAACTGACGCGAAGGAGTGGCTATAGCGAGCCCCTACTGAACGTCTATCAGAAATGGAGAGAGGCAAGATAACGAACGAATGTTCGGGAACTGATGTCCAACGTCACTCCCTGTGCTTTTTTGTCTATTTTTTTGGTTCGTATACCTAAAAAAGAGATTTGTTCCATTTTCGGAAATAGAGATGACATAGGTCATAAGCATAAAAAGGGTTTTATGGATTATCAATCCATCAAAATTACAACAAAATCAAAGTCGATTTCAATTCATCACGGATTCAGGAAATATGGAAAGAAAGCATTAATTAGTGCTTTCGGAAAATACGCATTGAGTAACGCAATTAAAAATGTTGCTAAATTAACAGTGAAGAGTAAACACTTAAAGAGTTATAAAAGAGGTTATCAAAAATTTAACACAGATAGCCAATCCACCGCTAGAGGATGGATTAAAGAAGCATTACAAAAAGCCAAAGTTTCTGATTTTAAAATAAATGATAGTGAAAAGTTATCATTTAGATTCGAAGTCAACTTAGGGAAAAAGATTGGAACTAAAGGTGAAACAAAAATAAGAATAGTGATAGGATATGATGGTAAGATATGGACAGCATTTCCAGTAAAATAACTTTTGAATACAATTTTGTAGTTGATAATGGAATTATTTCAAATAAAGATAAACGTGATGTTCCTACCATATTAGCGGTAGAAGCTACACTTACAATAAAAATCAATAATGAGTTATACTTTGAAACAGAACTTGCTATTTTAGAATTCTATAAAGCATTATACGAATGGAAAAACAGAGTCACAGATGAACATATTCCAGAATTCCATTATTATACGATTGAATATGACGATTATGAAGATGGTGCTATTCTGTCTTTAATTCCATTTTCAAATAAAGCAAGAGTGAAATCTATTTGGGCAGAGCAAGATTTGTACAATGTTTTTGATTTAGACTATATCGTAAGGGAATTTATTCAATTAGAGCAAAATCTAAAACGAGATATAGAAAATTACTTTGGAATCGAATTGAAAAAATTCATAAAACATATCCCTTTGATGAAAGGTCCTTATTCGGATGATTATTAGCAATAAAAGAGAGACTTGAATTAAACAAGTCTCTCTTGCTCTTTTCAAGAAAATATTAATATTAATAATTAATGAATTTTTCGGTTTGGTTTTTTAACTTCATTTCTTTTGCTAATTAATCCTGTCCCGCAACAGAACCAGCAAGTTTCTAATTGAAATCCTAATATTCCTGTTCCATCACAAGCTTTACATCATTCTTTATTATCTTCTGTCATATGTTTTCCTCTCCTTCTACCGAAAAATGTTTCAATGCAAACCGTTTAATATACCGCCCGTCTTTTTCTTTGTAACCAAAGAAGTCATCCACTTCCCTCGCCCAAACTTTATCTGTTCCATAATTAGCTTCGGATTGGTAAATGACATGCGGTAAATCAGAGTCGATAAGCCAAACACCATTATGAAAATATAGCGGTATGTCCCTATCGTTTTCATAATAACGAGCTGTTCCTTTAGGTACTAAACAACTCTGGTCTTCAACTTCGTTTAAAGGTAAAGCAATGCATTTGAACTGATAATCGTTTCCTTTATAATGTGTGTAAATATCGTTTCGAATCATATGAAGTCTCCTTTCTACACTATCTCTTGTTCTATCAAGCAAGGTGAATTTGTCGTATTCAGCGGAAAGAGCGGCAGCGGAAAAACGACGCTTTTAAATATAATAGGAGGGATTGAAAAGGTAGATGCAGGGAAAGTATTTATCGACGGCTTAGATCTTTCGAAAAACGATGATATTCTTAAGGCATATAGAGAGAAGCTCGGATTTCTTTTTCAAAACTTTGCATTAGTAGAAAATAAGACTGTTGAAGAAAACATTCTGATGATGGACAAGAAATATAGAAACAATACCACTGTCTCAGCAGTATTAGAAAAAGTTGGATTGAATGGTTACGAAAAAAGAAAAATATATACTTTGTCCGGTGGAGAACAGCAAAGAGTAGCCATTGCGCGTCTGTTTATGAAAAAATGCAGTATTATATTGGCAGATGAACCGACAGGAAGCTTGGATAAATATAACGCCAATCTAGTGATGGAACATGTAAAAGAACTTAATAGATTAGGAAAGACCATTATATTGGTTACACACGATGAGGAATTAAAAAAGATGGGAGATGTTATCATTGAATTATAAAAAAGTTTTTTTAAAAATAATGATTGGAATTGTTGGCATATTTGCTTTGTATTTTGGCATCCACACTTATGCCAATGGCCAATTGGTGAAAACATATGCGAAAGGATTCGAACAAAACCCATTAGGTGATTATGCGAAAAACGAATCAGATATGGTTCTTATAGTATATGAAGCCCCCCTTTTCCAGACATATACCAATTTATCAGTAAGTAATAGCAAAGATAAAGTGGATTTAATTGTTTTGACCCCTCTTTATATGGTCTTATTGTAAAAGATGATGAAAATATCGCAACTTAATCAAATTGAAGTAAATGACAGATGATGAAAAATATAAACATATTCTTCAAAAAAAGCAAAATGCTATTACGAAATAAAATCCGTGGCAAAAAAAGAATGGGGTTTAAACTTTTAAAATGAAAAAGAGAACTAGCACACAAAACATGAACTAGCACCCATTAAAAGTAGCCCTTATGCGTTTTTGTTCAGAAAATAAGATCTGCTGGTGCAAACATTGGGGCAGCTTTTTAAAAAAGGTTTCTCAGACTTTTTTATTGATCTTTTGTGAGTTCTGGTCACGTTTGACCGAACCATGTCGTTTAAAACAGGCAGACAACCTTTGTTCGTTGTCTGCCTTGATACATGCTTAATTTTCAGAAAAGGATGCTGCTTCTGCTCTGACAAGCCCTTTTGAAATTTTTCCGGACGGAGTGGTCGGCAGTTCATCTTTAATCACTAAATATTCTGGAAACTTATACTTTGCAAATCCTTTTTCCTGCAAATATTCTTTAATTTCCTCCAGATCAATCGTTTCATTTTCTCGCAAAGAGACGAAGGCGCAGCCCCGTTCGCCTAGACGAGGATCCGGAACACTGACGATTGCCACTTGTTTGATTTTCGGATGCATTTGCAATGCTTCTTCAATTTCTGAAGCATGATATTTTAATCCGCCGCGGTTAATCGTATCTTTCGTCCGTCCGACGAAATGAAGGTATCCTTTTTCATCAAGCCAGCCTTGATCCCCTGTTAAAAAATAGCCGTCTTCCGTAAACGACTGGGCGGTTACTTGCGGATTTTTATAATATTCAATAAATAAGCTTTCTCCTTTAAAAGCGATTTCTCCTATTTCGCCCGTCGGAAGCGGTTTGTGCCGTTCATCTACAATGATGACTTCCCCGACCGGTGCCGGTCTGCCAACTGTTTCCCATGTTAATGAAGCTTCATCGCCCGGACGAGTAAAGGTTCCTGCACAAATTTCACTCATGCCCCACTGAGCAGCTACATCGCAGTTTAATGTAGCCCTAAGATCTTGAACCATTTTCGCCGGTATTTTTGTCCCCCCAGTTAAAATAAGCCGAGGATTTAAACCGCTTACATTTTGCTGTTCGCACTGTCTTAATAAGTCAATTAAATGTGCGGGTGCAGCAGTCAAAAAAAATACTTGTTCTTTTTTCAATAAGTCGATAATTTCATTTGATTTATATTCTCGATAAAGTAAATGCTTCGCTCCATATCGAAGGCTAATGATAATCATCGGCAGTGAAAACATGTGGCATAATGGAGTTAAGCATAAAATGGTATCATTGTCCGTTATTTGATACTCCTTGCCATTTAGCAGATGGCACGGAACAAATGTCCGGAATGTATGAAGAACTCCTTTAGGATTGGACTCTGTACCTGATGTAAATAATATGATGCACGGATCATCAAAAGCCGGTAAGTTTTCATGTATGTCTTGATCAGAAACGGAATCAGGTTCTGATTCAAGCAAAGCTGTGATACTTATGCTGCGGTCATTCTTCTTTTCCCCTGCCACCAAAACATGCTGTAAATGAGGAAGCTGAGCCTTCAATTCATGAGCAAGTTGTTCATGATTGAATCCCTTCCAATTGTCAATTGTGACAAACGCTTTCGCTTCACAATGTGAAAGCATATATTGCAGCTCTTTTTTCCGGTAGTTTGGACTGAGCGGATTAAACACTAACCCAATTCTCGATGCAGCAAGATGTACGACAACAAATTCCCAGCAATTGGGCAGCTGTGCAGAGATGGCATCGCCTTTCTTCAAACCTAGCTGTATAAAATGCCTCGCCAATCTTAATGATAATTGATTCAAATTTTCAAAAGTATAGAAATTGTCCCCTTCTGCAAAAGCAACACGGTCTTTAAATTTTTTTGCCGATTCTTCAATCAATTCATGAATCAGCACATTTTCAGTCATCCGGTTTGCTGCCATTCAAATCCCTCCCATCAAAAGTAGACGGAAAACCGCCTTCTTACATACATGGCGGTTTTCCGATTGAGTTTATCAAAAACAACCTTTGCCTTCAGCTTAAAATTAAGACAAAAGGATGTTTTTGACATGTTCAGGAACAGGCACTGCTTTTGGCCGATCTTCTGCGACAGATGTCCATGCTCTCACTTCATGGCCTTCTGCTACAACTTGATCCCCTTTTTTAAACGTATGCTTGATTTTGAAAACTTTGTTGTTAACTTCTACTACTTCAGAATGGACAGCTACCTCATCATCATAAAGAAGAGGTGATTTAAACTGGCAAAATGCTTCCAAAAGCGGTGTAATGATCTTTTCATCCGATTGCAGCTTCGCCACAGGAAAGCCTGCGGAGCGCAACAATTCATGCGAGGCTTGATCCATCCACCGGTAAAAATTCGGGTAAAACACGATGCCAGCAGCGTCTGTATCTCCCCACACTACTCTAAACGTATAAATATTTTTCATGTTTCCACCTTCTAATTCTCATCTGCAAATTTCACGTTTACGGAAAATTCCCCCACACTTCCAACTTGAATGCGGACGACATCTCCATCACGGATCGGTCCGACACCTTCAGGAGTTCCGGTTGCGATAATATCCCCAGGGTTTAATGTCGAATAAGTCGAGGCGACTTCCAAACATTTATAGCAATCATAAATTAAATGCTTCGTGCTTCCGTCCTGGCGCAATTCTTCATTGACCCAGAGCTTCAATGAAAGATCATTTGGATTTTCAATCTCATCAGCCGTCACGATCCATGGACCGATCGGTGTGAATGTATCAAATGATTTTCTCCATGTTCTCTCTTCATTTCCCCGGATGGAAATGTCCAATAAGGCGAAATAGCCGAAAATATAATCTTTTGCATCTTCATATTTAACATTTTTCGCTTTTTTGCCGATGACATATCCGAGTTCTGCTTCATGATCTGTTCTTCTGTCTTTAAATGGAAGCAAAATCGGATCGGACGGACCTGAAACAGATGACGGAGCTTTTAAGAACAGCGCAAGTTCTTCAATCGTTCTCGGAGCGTTGTTAAATTGTTTGTTCATCTCCTCTTGGTGTTTTTTATAGTTAACAGGAGCAGCCCATATTTTGCTTGGTGAAGGGACAGGCGCTCTAAAAACTACTTCTTCAAGATCGTACTGTTTTCCTTCTTGAGCTGCCTTTTCCAGTGTATCTTTTAATGAATCAAAATTTTCCATCAGCCTTACTAATGATTCATGCGGCTTTGTTTGATCCCAGTCAGCGGTAGTTGTTACATCTGAAACTTTTTGGCCTGCTACGATTCCTAATCGATTATCATTAAAAATGGCAATTTTCATAGGCACACTCCTCACTTAAATCGCTTCTGCACAATTTTTAATCTATTTACGGGCCTGGAGTAAATACTTTTTCAATTTTTTGATGTCCTTCCGGATGGGCCTCTTCATATTCTAATCCAAGAATGTCCATAACCGGCTTATCATTGAATGAGAACAAATAGGCGTCCTCCGATCCTTCATTGACATGCTCATGCCAGCTCCACGGCGGCAGAATGAAGAAGTCTCCTCTTTCCCATTCAAATTTTTGTCCGTTAATGACTGTATATCCTTTTCCTTCAAGAACATGGTAAATGGCGCTGTGCACATGGCGATGCGCTTTCGTATGCTGGTTCGGCAGCAATCTTTGCATCATCGAACCGATTCTTTCATCTGCCGATCCTCCTGTTGTCGGATTGATGTATTCAATCGCATAGCCATCATACGGATCTTCGTTTTCCTTTGGCGATTTACTCATTTGCTCTAAAACATATTTTGCGCGCTCCCATTTGTAGCCAATAATAGGAGACGGATACCCAGGCTTTTCTTTTTTGCCTTTCGGGACGAACGCACCTTTTGCAAATTTTTCAGTTGAATAATTTTCAAGCGGCTGTTCAGGGTAAAATCCATTTTCATAAGGTTCGAAGAAAGAAGCAGCCAAATTTTTCACAAGTCCTACATCCAAACCGTCCAGCCAAATCATCGGTTCAGTTCCTTCATGTTTATGTTCATGCCATGTCCATGCAGGAGTAAGAATCATATCTCCCCGTTCCATGTACACTTTTTCCCCATTCACAGCTGTATAAGCTCCAGAACCTTCAATAATAAAACGGATCGCTCCTTGAGAATGGTGGTGCGAAGGAGCAAATTCTCCCGGCAGCAATAGCTGGATTCCGGCATACAACGTATGTGTCCCATATCCGACTAATCCATGTTTTAATAGATTAGGATTTTGCAAATAAACAACGCGCCGCTCAGCATCTTTTCCAGGTTCTAAAATTTCTCCCGCCTTCATAACATAATCGCGGATCGTTTTCCACTTCCATAAATATGGCTCCACATCATGAACAGGCTCTTTCGTCACCATGTGTCCTAAATCATACCATAGCGGACCTAAATAACTATTTTTCATCCCATCGTAATATTCTTTTAATTCTGTGTCCGTGATGACTTCTTTTTTGCTCATAGGAAACCCTCCCGAAAAATAAAATTGATCCAAAACTAATGATCATGTATGCGTTTCCACCAATCCTAAAAAAATAAAATTTTTTATTTGTTCCTGATATAGGGAACTTAATTACTTAATTCGATATTAAAAAATAAAATTAATATTGTCAATAGTCAGAATTTATTTTCTAAAAACTGGGCGGATACCTCACTCAGCAGTGCCCGTGCATTCTTTCCTCATTTCAATTCATCTGCTTAATATTTGTCATCACGCTAAAAAAAGGCTTACAGAAAGTTTCGTTCTATTAAACTTTCATGCAAGCCTCATTTGTTTTGATTATAATCTTTTCCAAATTTCTTCTCTGACCGATACTTTCCATCAACGCCAGCTTCTGCATATGACCTGCATAATGTGATGGATGCTTGATAGTTGTCATAATATGAGACGGCTCGAAATTTAGATTTTCCTCTCCCCCTTTGCTAAATGATTCGTAAAAAGCGCTTTTTATCTTGTGAATGAACCTCATACACGACAAATAGTAGGAATGGTTTTTTCCTTCAATTTGTGCAAACTGTTTAGCAGTTTCAAGAAAAACCGATATTCCTCGCTGCATCTATTTTTCTGCACAAAGGAAAATGCATCTTTAAAGAAAAACTCTCTAATACTTCCAGCTTTTTGTCTTTCCAACAAACAAAAACAAACCCGCTCTTTCTTGAATACGGGTTTGTTCCAAAATCAAACGTTTATCGAAATGTCCAGAAATCTTTGAAGCTAGAGCTAATGGGCAATTATTTGATTATATTCGGAAGCCAAAGAACCATCTGCGGCCAATAAGTAATGATGAACAATGCAATAATGGACACGACCAAAAATGGCAAAATGGCTTTCGTTAAGGCTTCCAGCTTGACATTTCCCAACGAAGAAGCAAGGTAAAGCCCCGCTCCAACTGGAGGTGTAAGGAGACCAATTGTTAAATTTATACAAATAATTACTCCGAAATGAATTGGATCAATTCCATAGTTTGCAATGATTGGCGTAAATATCGGTACAAGTATAATCAATGCAGCGATTCCGTCCATAAACATTCCTACAATTAATAGAAAAATATTAACTAATAGAAGAAACAGGAACGGATTTTCAGTTAAAGAAGTCATCCAGGATGCAATTGTTTGAGGAATTCTCTCAAATGAAAGCATCCAACCAAATAAATTTGCCATTGCGATGAGCATAGTAATGATAGCACTTGAAATAGCTGTATTAATCATAATAGTTGGAAGATCTTTAATTTTCAGTTCTTTATAAATAAAAAAACCGACAACTAACGCTACAACACATGCAAACGCTGCTGATTCCGTAGGAGTAAAAACACCGCTTAAAATACCGACAATAATTATAAACGGTACTAACAGTGCAGGAATCACATTCAAGAAAGATTGGAACATGACGGATATTTTAGCGCGTTCATGCGTCTGCCACTTCTGCTTGTAGCCTGTGTATGCAATTAGTAATATAAAGGCAATCCCCAATAAAATTCCAGGCATAATTCCTGCCAAAAACATTGAACCGATCGATGCTCCTGACGAAACGCCATAGATAATAAACAGCATGCTTGGCGGAATAATGGGACCTAAAAGACCTGCGGCTGCTGTCGTGGAGGCGCTAAATTCCCTTGAATATCCTTCCTTTTCCATTGAAGGCACCATAATTTTGCTCATCATAGCAATTTGAGCTGTAGCTGACCCTATAATGGATGCAAGCAGCATATTCGAAACGACATTCACATATGCCAATCCACCTTTAAAATGCCCAACAAGAGTCGTAGCAAAGCGAATTAAACGCTTTGTTATGCCGCCGGAATTCATTAACTCCCCTGCCATCATAAACAGCGGAATCGCAAGTAGACCGTAACTTTCAAGGCCTGAATATAACCGTTGGGGCGCTGTTGATAACAAACCCGTATTTCCAGTTAACAATATATAGAGAATCGTCGTGATTCCAAGTACAAAAGCAATCGGTACTTGTAAAAGGAGGAGAATAATAAAGATTAACAGTGCGATAGTCATATTACAATGCCTCCTTTTTGCCTTGGAAATTTTTTAAAATCAAATCGAGCGTATGAATGCTAATAAAGAAAAAACTAACAGGTACGCTCAAATATGGAATAATCATCGGCAATTGCATCGAATTGGAGCGTTGAATCATTATATTAGATGATGACAGCCACATGACAGATAAATAGAAAATATACAAGGCGAAAAGAAGGACGGAAAGCAAACTGATGCCAATCAAAACTTTTTTTGTTTTTCCATTCATTTTATCCATAAAAAGAGTAACGGCAGCAGAGTTCTGCCGTTTAATACTCATGCTTCCCCCAATAAAAGTTAACCATGCTAATGAAAAAATGGCGGTTTCGTCTGACCAGTTTAAAGGAGAGCTTAAGAAATAGCGATAGAAAACACCTAAAGATAATGAAATGAGCATAAAAATGCATAAAATGATCGCCAAAATTTTTTCAATACTGTGTAAGATTTCACTCAGGCTATGGATAAACTTCATAAAAACTCCCCCGTTATTGTTTCGCTTCCTCTAAGAACTTTTTAATAACCGGTGATTTTTCAGCATATTTGTCCTTCACTTCTTTTGCGATCGAATCAAAAGCAGAGGTATCGGTAAGTTCTTTTACTTTAACTCCATGCTTTTTTAATTCCTCCAAGTTCTTATTCTCTCGTTGAATTGCTTCTTGAACACCCCAATCTGCTGCTGCTTTTAATGCTTTTTTCACAATTTCTTGATCTTCAGTCGTTAGCTTGTCATATGTTTTTTGACTCATCACAATAACAGATGGGAACGTTATATGGTTTGTCAACGTTAAATTTTCAGCATTTTCATAATATTTTTCCGTTACTAACGCATCTAAATCAATGTCAATTCCATCGATGACACCAGTTTGCAAAGAAGTATATACTTCAGAAAGCGGCATTGCGGTTGGACCAGCGCCGACTTTTTCCCAAAATTCCTGAATAGCCGGGCTGCCAATAATGCGAATTTTTTTCCCTTTCAAGTCTTGCGGAGAAGAGACATGCCCGTTTTTCATCAAAATGTGGCGGTTTCCGGCAAAAATAAAATCAAGTCCGACAAGCCCTTGTGAATTCAGATCCTCCAACATCTGCTTTGCAGCTTCCGATTCTCTCATTTTCACCGCTTCTTCTAAATTTTTAAACGTGAATGGCATAAACCAAGCGTTTAATGAATCTTGGCGCGTACTCATATAAGCGTTTGTCAGAAAACCAAAATCTAATGAGCCAGTTTCAAGCTGCTGTGCCATATCTTTTTCCAGTCCGAGCTGAGAAGCAGGGTAAATTTCCAGTTTCATTCTTCCGTCTGAAAGCTTTTCCAGCTCTTCCCCGAATTTCAAAGCAGTTTGATGCCAGACGTGAGATTCTTGTGTCACATGGCTTACTTTAAAAGTGTATACGTCACCGCCTTTTTCAGAGCTTTTCTCATCCCCGTTTGCGTTATTGCCGCTGCATGCTGAAAGAATGATGACTAAAATGGACAGCATGACAAGCAACCTCATAATTCTCATTTTCTTCATGTAAAAATCCCCCTTTTTTAAATCAACTTTGTTAATAAAAGTTTGCAGGTACCAAAAAATGAAACGCTTTCAATAATAAACATTAAAAAACATTTATTATTGAAATAGTGAATTCGTTTCATTTATATTATAATTTATCTGCTCTCTATGTCAAACCATTTTTAATATTTATTATTTTCTAATAATTAAAAATAAAAAAGCAGCTTTCCAGCTAGAAAGCTACTTCCCGCTTTTAAATCCAAAGGATTCAGATAATTCGCGAGCGCATTTTATGACGTATTGGCTCACTTCATCCGTCGGCTTATGCGGGATCAGCTTCGTGAAGCC
Organism: Aeribacillus sp. FSL W8-0870; assembly: GCF_037963755.1. Taxonomy (NCBI): domain Bacteria; kingdom Bacillati; phylum Bacillota; class Bacilli; order Caryophanales; family Bacillaceae; genus Aeribacillus; species Aeribacillus sp. FSL W8-0870. The sequence continues at coordinate 1,384,989 of NZ_CP150165.1, read as the reverse complement.
TACCAATGTTATGGAGGCTACAAGATCATGATTAAAATCTAAAATCGGCACACTAAATGACGAAACGTGCTCCACTAAAGGCTCTGCTGCGTAAGCAAAGTACGTTTTTTCAATTTCAACTTGCTCCTTTTCAAATTCCTTCCGTTGTTCTTCCGTCAATTTGCTTAACTCTTTTAACTTCCATTCCTTAATCTCAATTTCAGGCGTTTTGTTGAAAACAGCGAAAATTTTCCCTGTGGCAGACATTAAAGGCAGCCGTGTTCCAATTTGCGCTCCGATATTTAGACCGTAGTTGGCATTCCAAATATTTGCGATAACCGGCCCTTCATGCGTCCAAACTGTAAGCAGCGATGTTTGGGCTGTGTAGCGGCTGATATCTCTTAAGTACGGCGTCACCCTGCCGATCACATCTTTGCTGCCAATTGCAGCCGAACAGTATTGAATAAATTTTCCTCCCAATGAATATGTTCCATGTCTTTTATCCCGATACAACAATCCAAGCTGCGTCAATGTGTTCAAATATTTATAGAGGTTGCTTTTTGTAATGCCGGACAACTCCTGAATTTCCGTAAATTTTAACGGATGATCATTGTTTGCAATAATCTCTAAAATTTGCACGCCAGTTTGCAACGATTGAATGATTTGAACGTTTTTTTGCTGCTGCATTTCTCTTCCCCTTTTAATCCATTTTTTAACCCAATATCCAAATTCTTTTATAAACATGAATGTAACAAGGAACTTTGAAAAAATCAAACACAATAAAATAACTGAAAAATTTTTATTTTATTAAAGTTGACAATTTTAAAATATTTATTTATTTTTATTATTAAATAACAATGTTATCTAATAGTGGATTTTATGACCCGAAAGTGAAAGGCTAACACTACCATTTTTCAAAACATTGAATGCGCTTCCAATTTTTCATTAGTCACGTTTTCTAGTAACACAGGTCAAGAGTAGGCGCCGTTAAAAATTTAAGCAAAATGTATTGCCTAAGGAATGCTTTTAGGCCATACAATTTTCCCGACTATTGCTGCATGGATGCAAAAACTTCCGAAAGGGTTCCATTCGAACGCCCATAGACATATGCACACATCGATTTATCATGCTCCGTTATACGATCATTGACGGCACTCGATTTAACTGGGAAAAAGGAGATTTTTTCGTTGTCCCGAACTGGTCGTGGCATGAACACGTTGCAGAAGAAGAAAGCTATTTTATTCTCAACAAATGATTTGCCAATACTTGAAGAAACGTTTGAGCAGTCAAAACGGTTATCAAGAAGTAAAAGATAGTTTACACCAGCCTTATAAATTGAATTTTGTAAAAAGTGAACTTGAAGCAATTGTCGATTCATTTCATTTTTCATTCTAATAAGGGGGATCAATATATGAAAAGCAGTCAAACAGATTTAATCATTGTCGGCGGGGGGATAGGCGGTCTTTCGGCTGCTCTAGCGGCAGCGGAAGCCGGAAAAACTTCATTAGTTTTGGAAAGAGCTCCTCAGTTTGGTGAGGTCGGAGCAGGCATTCAATTGGCTCCAAATGCAACCGCTGTGCTGAAACGATTTGGAGTCATGGAGGAAATTTCAAAAGTTGCTGTATTTCCAAAACGTCTTGTGCTAAAAGATGTTTATACGGCAAATGAGTTGTCAGCAATGGACCTTGGCGAAGCATTCAAAGCCCGATACAAACATCCGTATCTCGTTTTGCACCGTTCGGATCTCCACCGAATTTTGCTTGAAGCTTGCAAGAAAACAGGTATGGTCCGCTTCAAAAACAACCAAACAATTGAGACTGTCAAGCAAGAACATGACGTTGTTTCTGTTTACAGCCAAAGCGGAGAAATGTTCACGGCTGATGCCGTCATCGGAGCAGACGGACTTTGGTCAAAGCTTAGAAAATATTTCGTTGATGACGAACCCATTTGCTCTGAATATGTTGCTTACAGAGGAACCATACCGATTTCCGAAATTTCAAACGCAAACTTAGACGATGTCGTCATGTGGATCGGCCCTTATTTGCATTTAGTACAATATCCAGTAAGATGCGGAGAGCTTTATAATCAAGTGGTCGTGTTTAAATCTTACAATTATAAGGGAAATTCCGATGATTGGGGCACACCTGAAGAAATGGACAGACGATTTAAAGGATGCCATCCGGATGTGAAAAATGCCTTAACATTTATACAACGGCAAATTCGCTGGCCGATGTATGACAGGCTGCCAATTAACAATTGGACAAAAGGGAAGGTTACATTGCTTGGCGATGCAGCTCATCCTATGCTGCAATATTTAGCTCAAGGAGGCTGCCAGGCGCTTGAAGATGCTTCTTATCTTGCAGATATGCTCAAAAAATATCCGGACAGCTATGAGCAAGCATTCGCCGATTTTCAGAAAGAGCGGCTGCCGCGCACAGCAAAAGTACAAACGAGCGCTCGGACATGGGGTGAAATTCTTCATACTGAAGATCCTGTTGCAACACTGCTCAGAAACACTATTTTTGAACAAAGAACTCCGCAAGACTATGAAGTGGCTGATTTCCTTTATAGCTATGACAAAACGACTAAACAAATCAATTAATATATGAATAGAGAAGCCTGACGAAAAAATTTGAACTTATAAAAAATATTTTAAATAGAAAGCGGTGAAAAACAATGGATAGCCTTCGTTTCACCGCTTTCTTCATACCATTTGCACGATTCTTTTATTTTTTTAAAAAAAGGTGTACAATTAGTTTGTTATTTAAAAAGTCTGAAAAAATGATTTTTTTTCAAAGAAGGGACAAATATGGAAGAAGCAAAATTATGGACGAAAAATTTTTTTAGTATTTCAATTTGTAATTTTTTTCTTTTTATAAACTATTATTATTTGCTGGTCACCTTGCCGATCTTTGTCATTCAAGATTTAAAAAGCAGCGAAGCTGAGGCTGGCTTAATAGCAATGGTTTATTTATTTGCTGCGATCGTGACTCGCCCGTTCGTCGACCAATTTATGGAGAAGCTTGGAAAACAAAAAATGTTGATTATTTCCTTGGTCATTTTCCTGATCGCCTCTATTTCTTATTTATTTGTCAGTTCAATTGTCTTATTATTGATCATTCGTTTTCTTCATGGAATTGGTTTTGGGATTGCGACAACCGCAACAGGTGCGATTGTGGCAGATATCGTGCCGGAATCGAAAAAAGGAGAAGGAATGGGATATTTTATTTTATCTTCCAATGTCGCCATGGTGATTGGACCGTTTTTAGGGCTTACCTCGTTAGATCATTGGGGTTCTTTTGTCATGCTCGTCATTGCCCTTATTTGTTCCGTTGGGGCGCTTTTGACCGGGGGAATAGTTAACCTGCATGAAATGAAGCCAAAACTAAATAAAAGAGAACTTTTCAAAGTGAATTTCAGCTTTGAAAAACTTGTAGAGGTATCAGCATTCCGCATTGCGTTGATTGCTGCCTTTTTAGCTTTTGCTTATTCGACTGTATTATCGTTCGTCTCCGTTTTTGCGGAAAAAATGAATCTTGGCGCCGGTTCGAATTTATTCTTCGTCGTGTATGCAATCGTTTTGCTCATTTCCCGGCCGTTTACCGGAAGGTGGTTTGACCGATACGGCGCAAATGTCATTGTTATCCCATGCATCGTTTCATTTGCCTTCGGATTATTTATATTGAGCATGGCAAATACATCCTTCATCTATTTGTTAAGTGCAGTATTTATCGGTCTTGGATGGGGAACCTTGTTTCCAAGCTTCCAAACAATGGCTATACAAATTGTCCCTCCACAGAGAAGAGCGGCTTCTCTCAGCACCTTTTTATCGATCTTCGACATCGGCATCGGCCTCGGATCGTTTTTAACTGGAGCAGTTGTTGTCTTTACTGGATTTGAATCTTTATATTTTTACACTTCGCTTTATGTGTTGGTAGGTTTAGTTTTATATTGCCTCTTTGTACAGCATCGTTTTGCCAGAAAGCCGAAAAGTTTGGAGCACGATCGAAAATCTTCTCTTCAACAATAGCCCCCTTTAAGCAATGGGGGCTTTATCATTGCTTTAATCCTATTTACTCTGAGGTTTTATCTAGTTGAATTAATCATCATCAGTGCTTTTTGGGGGTTATTGTTAGAAATATTGCAGCTAACCAGCCTCACTATTTTGCAGCAAAATTTTCTGATGACGCCTCCTGTTCGATATATTGTTTAACTAATTTATAGCAATCATCAATATGTTTATTTCCTAAATATTTCATCGTTGCAAAGCTAATCCCGGCCGAAACCCCTATTCCAATGAGAGGAATAAGTTTGCTCGTCTGTTTTGCCGCCATCCGGGTTGCAGCTTTTTTCACCAAGCTCAGCACCAATTTTTTGCCAATTGTTCTTCCGATGAGTTCATTTCCTAATGAAGTTGCCAGTACGATAATGAGCTCTTTTGTTTTCGCATCCAATTGATCAACTTGCTCTTTTGATAAACCAAACTTTTGATTAATTTCATTTAGCAGATCTTTCACAAGTGCAGCATCCACCGTCACATCAATACCCGGAATTGGAACAGCTGCAGCAATAGCAGAAACAGATGAACGTCTATTCACTAATTTACGGCATTCTTCCCGAATTTGATCCAATTGATCGATCGTTTTTGGCAGCATTAAAAAACCTCCGTTCCTAAATCATTTCTTCTGTCATCGCTTCAATGACTGCGTCGCTATGTAAAAAGAAGGCGACAAATTTAATCACCAGCCAATTCAAAGGGAAACGGCAATAAGAACGTTGCAGCCGCAAATATTTTTGAAATCTTTACTTTCTCCCTTTAAAGCTCCTCCTAAAGCTTGCGATTAGAAATAGTTTTTGCTTTTTCTCCATTAAATACCCCAATCGTGAAAAAAATCTTTTCTCCGCCTCCTTATAGGAAGAGTATACCATGTTTATAGGCGTTCAGAAATAAAGTCATCGACAAAAAAACCGGAGAAACGAATGAAAGGATGAAGTTAAAAAACTAATAAGCGCTCACAAAAAATTTTTTGTGAACTCAAGATCGTTGAAAATTCCGATTGATCAACACGCTGAACAATGGAAAAGCAGCAAGTATTGTTTATTCAATTTTACAATGGGAGCAAAAGGTGTGATTGCTTTATATTTTTTCATCGATTCATGCATTTCTATTAGAGGAAAAGCGTAAATTTAACTTTAGTTATTAGCAAATGTGGATCTTAGTAGATTCTGTGATTAACCTTTTATAAATAACAAATAAACGGAAAGCTGACTTTATTAAAGATACAAGAAAAAAAACTCTTTTTTGCAAAAAGAAAAAAGCAGGAGTTCATCCTGCTTTAGCTATTGAATCATCTTCAACATTGTAGGGAAAACTTCACAATCTTAACATTACAATTTTAGAGATATGTTAAAAATACTATGAAAATTGATGAAACGTAATTTCAGGGCGGCTGCCAATTCGGATGTTCACTCCTGTTTGTCCTAGGCCTTCGCTAATATAAAACGGCCGCTCGTTATGGTAATGGAGTCCTTTAATAATGTTCATTCTTGGAAGCTTGCCTTTGTAAAAAAGATGGTACGGCTTTGGCAAATTGATTTGTCCGCCGTGGAAATGACCGGACAGCAAGTAATCAAACGGAATGTTTTCCATTTCAAGAATAACGCTTGGATCATGGGTCAGCACTAATCGCATTCCTTCTTCTACTCCGTGAAAAGCTTTTTGAACATAACTGCGGTTTGTCGTGTAATCATCAATGCCAATAATATTCAAGCATTCTTCTTCAAGCTGAATGGTCACGTGCTCATTTTGTAATGTCTTTATCCCGTAATGCTGCAGCATTTTTTTCAAAGTTTCAAAGTCTTCTTCCTTTAAAACATAATCGTGATTGCCGAACACAGCATACGTGCCGTACGTTGGATTTGTTTTTCTCAATACTTCCAAGTATGCGGAAAGTTTTGGGATGCTTCTCTTCCGGTCGAGAAAATCACCTGTCAGTGCAATAAGATCAATTGGTTCTGCTGAAATCAGCTCATCTAATTCCTTTGGGCTGATCGATAAGTTTTCTAGGTGTAAATCAGATAGATGGAGTATTTTTATATTCTTTGCAGAAGCTTTCCTATCGGGGCAGCGAACTGTGATTTTCTTAACAGCTACATCCTTTGTATTTTTACTTCCTTTTATTAAAAAAAATATGAAAAGTCCAAGAAAAAATAATATAACAAAAAATAGCATAACCAAACTCCTCTCTCCCCAAAGTATAACGAACTTTCTCAAACGATCCTAGTGGGAGTTAAAGGAATTTGAAAAAAAACTCTTAGCTGCAAAAGAGCTCAAACTATTAACAAACCTGCCTTCCGCCTCTGCCGGAAAGACAGGTTTGCCTTTCTTAATTATTTTGCGCATGTCCATACGTTAAAAGCTAAAACAAGCATTCATTTTCATATCTGCGAAATTCATCCGCTGCTGCCTTGCTGCTCTTTTGCATCAGTCAATCGGTTCTTTGTGCTTCTTTATCTATAAATCGTGCACCTTTCAGCCAGCTAAGTTTTTCCGGTTGTGGCGCTGAACTCTGCAAATTGTTCAAGCTTTGACAAATCGCTAGATGTGCCCTGGATTTTTAAGAAACCATAATTTTACAAATGTCATTTGTAAACTCAACAGGATCTTGGACTGGCAGGCCTTCAATTAGCAAAGCCTGATTATATAAAATGTTTGTGAACAGCTTCAGCTTCTCTTGATCGTTTTCATACGCTGCTTTTAGCGTTTGAAAGACTTCGTGATCTGTATTAATTTCAAGCACTTTCTCCGCTTTAATGTTTTGGCTGTTCGGCATAGCATTTAACACTTTTTCCATTTCAATAGTGATTTCGCCGTCTGTTGATAAACAAACAGGATGTGTTTTTAACCGTTTTGATGCTCGCACATCCTTTACTTTATCACCCAAAATGCTTTTCATTTGTTCGAACAGCTCTTTATGTTCTTTTTCAGTTTCTTTTTTGTTTTCTTCTTCGCTAATTCCTAAGTCGCCGCTGGAGACTGATTTAAATTCTTTCTCTTTATATGTCATTAACATTTTGATCGCAAATTCATCGATATCCTCTGTCAAATACAAAATTTCATAGCCTTTATCTGCAACCAGCTCAGTTTGCGGCAGCTTTTCAATTCGTTCATACGAATCGCCCGTTGCATAATAAATATATTTTTGCTCCTCAGGCATTCTTGATACATATTCTTGTAAGGTGACAAGTTTTTTCTCCTTTGAAGAGTAGAACATAAGCAAGTCTTGCAATGTTTCTTTATTTGCGCCGAAATCGCTGTAAACGCCATACTTTAATTGTCTGCCAAATGCTTCATAAAACTTTTCATATTTTTCTCTTTCATTTTTTAATAGGTTTTCTAGTTCGCGTTTAATTTTGTTTTGAATGTTTTTCGCAATGATTTTCAATTGCTTGTCATGCTGGAGCATCTCTCTTGAAATATTTAACGATAGGTCCTCAGAATCAACCATTCCTTTAACGAAGCTGAAGTAGTCAGGCAGTAAATCCGGGCACTTGTTCATAATTAACACGCCGTTGGAATACAGTTCAAGCCCTTTTTCATATTCTGCTGTATAGTAATTAAATGGCGTTTTTTCCGGAATATATAAAATCGCCTGATAGCGAACCGTACCATCTACGCTAATATGAATATGTTTTAACGGTTTATCAAAGCCATAATGCTTTTCGGCATAAAAGTTTTCATAATCTTCATCTGTCAGTTCACTTTTATTTTTCCGCCAAATCGGAACCATGCTGTTGATTGTTTGTTCTTCAACAACCTCTTCAAATTCGTTCTCGTTCTCATTTTTCGGTTTTTGTACTTTGACATCCATTTTGATCGGATAGCGGATGAAGTCGGAATATTTTTTAATGATTTGTTTTAACCGATATTCGTCAAGAAATTCGTCATAGTTGTCATCTTCAGTATTCTCTTTGATTTTTAGTATGATCTCCGTTCCGACCTCTTTCTTCTCATATGGTTCGATTGTAAAACCATCAGCGCCTTTTGATTCCCATTTATATGCTTGATCGCTGCCCAGCGCTTTACTGATGACAGTGACAACATCCGCTACCATAAAGGCGGCATAAAAGCCAACGCCGAACTGTCCAATAATGTCATAGCCGTCTTTTAATTCGTTTTCTTTTTTAAAGGCGAGCGACCCGCTCTTTGCAATCGTACCAAGATTTTCTTCCAATTCCTCTTTTGTCATGCCTATGCCTGTATCAACGATTGTGAGCGTCCGCTTTTCTTTATTTGGAATAACTTTTATGTAGTATTGATCCTTTTGAAAGGTTAACGAATCATCAGTCAGTGCTTTGTAATAAATTTTATCAATCGCATCGCTTGCATTTGAAATTAACTCTCTCAAAAAAACTTCCTTTTTTGTATAAATGGAGTTGATCATCATTTCTAATAACCTTTTCGACTCGGCTTGAAACTCTTTTTTTTCCATGACCGCCTCTCCTTTCTAAAAAGCGTATGTGCAAAATTAAGATAAAAATTAGCACTCTAATCAATCGAGTGCTAATCATCATTTTTTTAATAACAAATATTTAATTTTATGTCAACTCCGAATGATTGACCGCTTTGCACTTTTCTTGAGTTTTTCTTTACGAACGATAGGCAACAGTCGTTTTCGAATGAGAAGGGCTTTGTCTTTCCACATAATGGTTGCAAATTTCTTTACCAATCAGGATGTTTTTCAGCACAAAAGCATTCCCTCGCAACTTTCAAGCTTCACTTTTATTGCCAATCCTTTAAGATTTCCCCATTCCTCTTAAAAAATGAAGAAGCATAGTAATCGATCGGTTGATGTCAGGATCTTTTAAAGCCGATAGCAATTGGAAAAAAGAAGTTGTTTCTTCTTTATTGACGCTTGCCGCAGCTTCTTGTATTCCAGCATTCATTCTTGTCGTCATTACCTGCAGCTTTTCGAGATCGATTGTTCCCAGCAGCATCAACAGATTGACGATATTTTTTAAAACATCAATGTTCGGTTTTCTGCTGACTTCCTTAACCACGTTTTCTAGTACTTGATCTTTCCGCGCTAAAAGGGCATTGGCGATTTCCAGAACACCTGCATCGTGAAGCTTCCGTAAACATGCTATGCCTTCTAAAACTGCCTCTTTATTGTCTGCTAACGCTTGCTCGATTTCTAATAAATTTTGCTTTCTTTTTTCTTCTTGTGACACTTCGATTTTTTTGATGGTTGTAATTGGTTTAGCCATGTATTTTCACCTTGCTTCCGGGAAACGTGTAGTCGCTGCGCTCCCATTTCTTCTCTACTTTGACCCCAATTTGCGGATTTCTTTTTCCGTTTCGATGGTTGTTTGGACGAATTGGGGAGTCTCCTTTTTCCTTCAATACGACCATTTTTACGGCAATTTCTTTATATGCCGGTGTGTTCGTATCGCGGTCAGCATGATTGCCTGTTAAACGATTAATAGCCAATTCGCCCGTATCATTCAATGGGATAAAGATTTCATGCTTTTGCACGCGATCCGTTATGTGAACAGGGCCTTTTACAGAGCCGTATTTGGAAATAAGCTTGACAATGGCTCCTTCTTGAATACGGCGTTCTTCAGCCAATTCTTTCGAAATTTCTATAAAAGCGTTCGGGGTTTTCCGGCTGATTCCTTGTGATTTATACGTCATGTTCCCTTCATGGAAATGTTCTAGCAAGCGCCCGTTGTTCACGTGAAGATCATACTCTTCATCTACATCATATAAATAATCGACTTGAAGCGGATAAAGCTGTGCCTTTCCATCGGCAAACGGGAATTGATCTTCATAAAGAAGCGGCGAGTCGGTTCCATCTTTCTCAACAGGCCATTGCAAGCTTGAAAATCCTTCTAAACGGTCATAGGAAACACCGGCAAAAAGCGGTGCGAGCGACGCCGCTTCTTCCATAATTTCTCCAGGGTGCTGATAATCCCAATTGAAGCCCAGCGCTTTCGCCAGCATACAATAAATTTGCCAATCAGGCTTCGAATCTCCAAGAGGCGGCAATGCTTCATACAATCGCTGAATCCGGCGTTCTGTATTGGTAAAAGTTCCTTCTTTTTCTAAGCTTGGACTGGCCGGCAGCACAACATCTGCATATTGGGCCGTTTTTGTTAAAAATAAGTCCTGCACAACGAAAAATTCCAGCTTTTCAAAAGCGGCGCCGACTTGATTGATATTGGCATCGACAATCCCCATATCTTCGCCAGTCACATATAATGCCTTCAGAGCGCCTTCATGAATCGCTTTAACCATTTGATGATTGTCTTTTCCCGGATTTTTAGGCAATGTCACGCCCCAAGCTTTTTCATAACGGCTGCGGACTTTTTCATCCGCTACCTTTTCATATCCCGGGAAAAAGTTCGGCATGCTTCCAAAGTCGCTGCACCCTTGAACATTGTTATGGCCGCGCAGCGGATAGGCTCCAGTGCCCGGTTTGCCGTAATTGCCTGTCACTAATAACAAATTGGAAATGGCAGTACTCGTATCACTTCCGCGCTGCTGTTGAGTGACTCCCATCGCCCAGCAAATGACCATTGTTTTAGATTGATGAATCGTTTCAGCAACCTTGATCAGCGTGTCCTTGGAAATTCCCGTCACTTCTTCCGCATATTCCAACGTAAACGGCTCTAAGCTACTTTTATATTGTTCAAAGCCGTTCACTCGTTCTTTGATAAACTCTTCATCATGCCAATTTTGGTCAATGATGTATTTCGTTACAGCTGACAGCCAAACAAGATCCGTTCCCGGCTTTGGCCTGATAAACATATCGGCCCGCTCCGCCATTTCATGCTTTCTTAAGTCAAACACGAGCAGCTTTTGTCCATAAAGTTTTTGCGCTCGTTTGATTTTTGATGCCAAAACCGGATGCGATTCCCCTGTATTGGCGCCAATAATGATGACAAGATCAGAGGAAGCTATGTCAGAAAAAGATCCTGAATCACCGCCATAGCCGACAGTACGAAATAGTCCAACCGTTGCTGGAGATTGACAATATCTTGAGCAATTATCAACATTATTCGTTCCTATCACTTGACGGGCAAATTTTTGCAGTAAATACGATTCTTCATTCGTTGCTTTGGAAGAAGCTATAAATCCTAAAGCATCAGGGCCATGTGCATCTTTTATTTCTTTAAACCGTTTTGCAACATATCGAATCGCCTCATCCCATTCAACTTCTTTAAAATGGTCGCCTTCCCGGATCAACGGTTTTGTCAGCCGTTCTTCACTATTGACATAATCCCAGCCGAACTTCCCTTTTACACAAGTGGAAATTCCGTTTGCCGGCGATTCCGGTGTTGGTTCAACTTTTAAAACTTTTCTGTCTTTTGTCCATATATAAAATGAACAGCCAACTCCGCAGTATGTGCAAACTGTTTTCGTTTTCTTGATCCTTTCCTTGCGCAGCTCAGCTTCTGTATCTGAGATGGCCATTAGCGAACCGTATCCTGTTTCCACTTCCTTCGTCAAATTAATCATCGATCGTAATGTACCAGGTTCTACATTTGTTAAAAAGCCGGCTTCCCCTAACATTGATTTTTCCATTAAGGCATTGCACGGACATACAGTTACACATTGGCCGCAATTTACGCAGCTGGACTGATCAATCGGCACATCGTTGTCCCAGATCACACGAGGCTGCTCTCTGCTCCAATCAATCGTCAATGTTTCATTTACTTGAACATCTTGGCACACCTCTACACAGCGTCCGCATAATATGCATTGATTTGGGTCATATCGATAAAATGATCCTGAATAATCCACTTCATACGGTTTTGGTTGGAACGGAATGCTTTGATGTTCAATGCCTAAAGCTTTAACCGTATTATGAATTGTACAATCTCCATTGTTTTTATCGCAAACTGTGCAATATAATTCATGATTTTTTAAAATTTGATCCATCGCTAATTTTTGAGATTCTTTTACTTTAGAAGTCTCTGTTTCAACAACGAGTCCTTCTTGGACTTTGTAGCTGCAGGCTCGTACAAGCTCCCCGTTCACTTCCACCATACAAGTATCACATGTTTGAATTGCGCCCAAGCTTTCATGATAACAAACGTGCGGTACATCCATTTCATGTTCGAGCAAAGCCTGCAGAAGATATTGATTTTCCCTTGCGGTTATTTCTCCCCCGTTGACCGTAATCGTTACATTTCCCACGATACGTTCCCCCTGTTATTTTGTTATTCTGTTGCTATGTGTATAAATGTTCATTTTATTTTCCCGTATAAACCCAACAGTTGTAATGTTTAAATCTTCTGCCAATTGAAGTGCCAAATTTGTTGGAGCCGATTTTGATAGAAGTATACCGCATCCAATTTTCGAAACCTTCAGCACCACCTCTGAGGAAATCCGCCCGCTGAAAGCGATTATTTTATCATTTAAAGAAATGCTTTCGTTTAGACAGAAGCCATATAATTTATCTAAAGCATTATGTCGTCCAATGTCAGAAAATGTCTTAATCAATCCCTCTTTTGAACATAATGCCGCATGATGAATGCCTCCAGTACGCTTAAAAGCCGATGAAGCTTCATGTAACATTTCCATTAACTGAAAGCATTGTGCGGCAGAAATCGTCATGCTGCTCAAAATTGTTTTCGCTGTTTTCACATCATTATAAAAATAAAACTGTCGGCTTTTTCCGCAGCAGGAGCCGATAAAGCGTTTGGAAACAAACTCTTTCTTATCCCCTATCGGCTGATGCAAATGAACATAGGCAAACCCCTTATCCTCATCAATTTGAAGCGCTTTCACATCTGCTTTTATGCGGATTATCCCTTCTGAAGCTAAAAAGCCCAATACAAGCTCCTCTACATGGGACGGCGAGCATACTAATGTGGCGAATTCCTCATTGTCCACAAAAATTGTTAACGGATACTCTATCGCAATTTCATCTATCACCACTTTCTTGTTTTGATGATCAATTTTGATTATTTCTCTTTTACAAATAATTTCTTTTTCCATAATGGGAACCTTCCTTTTTAATCACACCTCTAAAATAAAATATTCGACAGAAGCAGAAAAAATCCTTTTCTTCTTTTTTTCTCTATTTGTCCATACAAGGAAACTGTTTCACTGGAAAACCTAAGCGAGGTCAGGCTGGGAAAAATGAGGGGAGAAATATATATCTTTCAAGCGACATCGACTGATTTTGGCAGACTGCTTGTTCGAAAAAATCATCCATTGATCATTGTCTTTTATCGTGCCAAACAGCTGGGGAAAAGCAACTGAAAAACTGTAACCCCTCTGCTTTTTCATCTATCCATCTAATAAGCTATTCGGTCATTCCTTAACCAACATCTACCGTTTGAAATTATTAGCAAATTTTTCACATTCTCTGCTGCCATTTTTCAATGCACGGAATATTTAACTGCTTGCACTTGTGTACGATCGGAGCGCATACCGCCAGAACCGGCGCGATATCCATAAGAACAGCCCGGCAAGTACAACGGATAGGATTGTTGTCATCCCGTTCCATTTTCCAAGCAAAGACAACGCCGGCGTGCTTGTAATAAAGGCAGCTGGCAAAATGTATGTGAGCACGATGCGAAGCCAGCCTCTATACATTCCGATTGGGAACCGTGTTGTTTCAAAAAATGAATTAAAAACAAACGATAGATCATCGATACGAATAACCCAAAAGGAGGTGGTCATCAGCATCATCCACAGCGCGTAAATCAGGACAAGCGAAGATCCGATACTAATGAAAAACATCACTGCATCCATTATTGTCGGCATATAATGTTTTTGTATTAACGCATAGATTATCAAGCCGATGCCAAGAAGCACATCAATTAAGCGCCAAAACACTAAATGGCGGAAGCTGACATAAAACATGCTGTCGACCGGCTTTGTCAATACATAATCAAACGTCCCCATGCGAATATGCTGCAGCAGACGGGACATGTTGGGCCGCAGGGCAAAATCAATCAATCCTTGCAGCGTATTGAATATACCAAGAAGCAGCAGAACATCCGCATATTTCCAACCGCCGAGGTTATCTGTTTGATAAAAAAATATTTGAATTGTCAAAATAGCCATCCCAATGCCAAACAAACTCGACAGGAAATTCCCTAAAAATTCGCTGCGATATTCGAGCTCCTCCACTAAACAAGTCCGAAAAAATTCACAAAAAATGCGCCAATGTCTTTTCACATTATCCCCCCACAGCTTGGTTTTTCCTTAGACCAGCCTTCCAAAGCAACAATACTGCAAGCATAAAAAACATGCACCAAACTGCAGCCCATCCAAATCCGTACACAATATCCATCCCTTGGACGCTTCCGGTCAAAATTTCGATTGGAAACCCGACCATATATCGAAAAGGCAAATAAAAGCTGATCGTTTTCAAAAACGGCGGCAGGAGCGACATCGGTGCAATGCGGCCCGACAAAAAGAGAGACACCGCTTCAAACATGCCGTACAAAGCCGTCACTTTTGTCACCCAAAAACCTAACAGACCAAATGTGTAGCTGAATAAAAAACGAATGACCGCTGCCAATAAAAGCGCACAAAAGAATAACAGCCACTGCGCCGCACTTATTTGATCCAGCCGCAGCGCCGGAATAAAGACCGCCAAGAGGCCCCATGCCGGAATTAAAATGACTAAAAATAACGCTTTATACACAATATTTTCAGCAATGGCCCAATGTATCGGGTGAAACGGACGGACAATTTGATAAGAAAAGGTTCCCTCCCTTATTTCCCGCTCCAATTCCCAAACGTCCCAAGCGCTTGTCATGCGTTCAACAAAAATCAATGCCGCAAAGTAAAAAATAAACGCATTCTCCTGATCAGGATCAATATTCATCCAGACCATCATCGTGATCAGCGGCTGAACCATGGCTCCTGTCATCCACACGATCGTCGCCAGCCGGTAGGCAAACATCTCCACATATTTCATGCGAAGGAGAACAGAGTATTTACGAAACATGTGCATCCTCCTGAAACGCGAGCGTTATCACTTCTTCCATCGGCGGGTCTTCTATATTTAAATCGCGAACATCAAACAGCTGCAAAAATCGGGAGGATACCTCGTGAATGCGTTCCCTCGGCACACGAAGCGTTACTTTACCCTCTTTTGCATCGACTAATTCGCCGTATGCATCCCATGAAATATCGGGAATGGACGAAAGCTGAACCTCTAGCAATTTATACGGCGTCAATTTTTCCGTCAACATGTCCAATTCACCATCATACAACAGCTTCCCATGATTAATAATGAGCACCCGATCGCACAGCGCTGTCACATCGCCCATGTAATGCGATGTCAACAATACTGTCGTTCGGTGCTCGCGGTTATATTGTCCTATAAAGCGGCGGACTTTTTCCTGCGTATGGACATCCAAGCCGATCGTCGGTTCATCCAAAAATAAAACCTTCGGCCGATGCAAAAGCGCGGCTGCTAATTCGCATTTCATCCGCTGTCCGAGAGACAAACTCCGCGTTGGTTTCGTCAAGAGCTCTTCTAACTCGAGCAACTCGACAAGCTCATCCAACGTTTGCCGAAACGCACGGTCTTCTATTTCGTATATCGCTTTATTGACGAGAAACGTTTCCATCGGCGGAATATCCCATATGAGCTGGCTTTTCTGTCCCATGACTAAACTCATGATCTTCTTAAATTCCGCTTTTTGTTCAAACGGTACATATCCGGCAACTTGAATGCTCCCGGAGCTTGGATAAAGCAAACCGGCCAGCATTTTAATTGTCGTTGTTTTCCCCGCTCCGTTCGGCCCTAAAAATGCGACAATTTCTCCCGAAGGAATGGTAAATGAAATGTCTCGCACCGCTTCCACAGTACGAATTTCCCTCTTAAACAAACTGCGTACAGCCCCCGTCCACCCTGCTTGCCGAACGTGAACTCGAAATTGCTTGTACAAATGCTCTACTTGAATTGACATAGTGCCTCCCTCTGTTTCTTCGAACACCATGGGATTACGCCATTGAAACAATCATTGTTAAATCGTCTCAATTAATTCTAATCGAAAATCACCAACCTGATTTTTTTTGTACAAATTCGTCACAGAAGTGGAATAATTTTGTATCGTCCCCCTAAAGTTCAGGTCTCTTTCAGGAACTGACACATCAAACGTTTGCTGATACAGCAGCGTCGTAATATCATGATATTCATCGCTTCTCACCTTAAAAGCAAAACGAATTTTATGTAATGGCTCACCGTTTGGTTGATGAACCACTTCCTCTTCATACTCCTCAACTTGTATCTCTACACCATTCAATATTACTTTCTTCACCATACGATCCATCCCTCCTTGGCAGCTGTTTACAAAAAATCATAGCACGAATGCTTCCTGCCCACAAACTGCCCACAAACTAGCATGCTTATGAATATACAACACAAATTCGAAGCTGTCATTTTTTTGACTCTATTTAGCCTGGATGAACTGGAGCTAAAAAACCGTGCGATTTAGAACGGACTATGTAACATTTTTGATTTTATATAGTCAAGATGAACTGCAGCCGTATTTTTGCTTGCCAAAAAAATATACATTTAGAGGCGGCAGCAACAATCCGTTCGATTACGGATTCAAACGTTCTGCCAATTTCGCAGCCAAACATAAACAGAATCTTATTGGCTGCTTTTAGGCTTTTTAAAGCTAGGGAAAACATGGATTTTTTTTCACAGGACTTAACCCTATATTTTATGAACCCGGCACATGACCCGATGTTATTTGAAAATCATGTATATTCTTTAAATATTTGTACAAACATTATGTTGAGCAATGCTGATTTTTTCAGATTTTGCAGATGGTACAGGCTGCTTAAAATGCTATAATATGGTATAAACTAAGCAAAATAGCCAATGTTCACATATTGTTCATTCTCTCTATATACATTTGTCAAAGAGAATTGACAAAAAGCACATTTTTATAAAGTAAAATGAAATCATATTGTATTGGTTCATCCTGATCATATACTCATGACCGGTTTCAAAGATTTATCCCATTCAAAAGGAGGAAATAAAATTGTTATTTGAAGACCCCGTATTCAGCAGTCGAATGCTGACTATCCTTACACTTTCTTTTCACGCTATTTACGCAACCATTGGGGTAGGCGTTCCGTTGATGATCATGATTGCCCAGTGGGTTGGGATCAAAAAAAATGACGAACATTATCTTTTAATGGCTAGACGTTGGGCGCGGGGGTATGTCATCACCGTAGCTGTCGGCGTTGTAACAGGAACTGCGATTGGACTCCAGCTGTCATTGCTCTGGCCGAATTTTATGGAACTTGCCGGAAATGTGATCGCATTGCCACTTTTTATGGAAGTATTTGCTTTTTTCTTTGAAGCAATCTTTCTCGGAATTTATATGTACACTTGGGAACGATTTAAAAATCAGCGGAAGCACCTGCTCTTTCTGATTCCTGTCTCCCTTGGCGCCGCCTTTTCTGCCTTTTTTATTACCATCGTCAACTCTTTTATGAATGCGCCGCAAGGGTTTGACATTGTAAATGGTGAACTCATCAATGTCAATCCGCTGGGTGCGATTTTTAACCCGGCCATGCCGACAAAAGTCGCACACGTAGTCGCAACCGCCTTTATGACAGCCGCCTTTACGCTGGCATCTATTGCAGCATGCCAATTATTAAAAGGCTCCAACCATGTTTATCATAAAAAAGCCTTGTTTTTAACTATGAAAATAGGACTGATTTTCTCCATTGCAACAGCTGTTATCGGAGATTTTTCCGGCAAATATTTAGCTGAGTACCAGCCAGAGAAATTGGCGGCTGCGGAATGGCATTTTGAAACAGAAGGAAATGCTCCTCTAGTCATGTTTGGTATTTTAGATGACGAACAAAACATTAAATATGCACTTAAATTCCCATATTTGCTCAGTATTTTGGCGCATGGAGATCCAAATGCAGAAGTTATCGGACTAGACCAATTTTCAAATTTTGAATCTCCTCCGCTTTATATTCATTATTTTTTTGATATTATGGTAGCCATTGGCGTTTTCATGATTTTATTAGCACTTATCTATTGGATTGGAGTGAAGCGCGGATGGGCTTTCATCAACCAAAAATGGTTCCGCATGCTCATTGTGCTCGGAGGGCCTCTATCTTTTATCGCGATTGAGGCTGGCTGGTGGTTGACTGAATTTGGCCGTCAGCCTTGGATCCTTCGCGGAATTATGACAACGGGTGAAGCAGCAACTTCAAGCGGCCATGTAGGTCTTATGCTCATTCTTTTTGCCATTTTGTATTTGATTTTAGGAATCGGCACGATTGTGATTCTTCGCCGGTTGTTTAAAAATAATCCGGTGGAAAGAGAGCTTGAAAATCGATTAGGCGGTGAGCAGTCATGAGCTTGGAGATTATTGGGATATCCGTCCTTTGGATCTTTTTGTTCGGCTATGTGATCGTTGGATCCATTGATTACGGCGCTGGATTCTTTAATGCTTACAGCATTTTGAGTGGCAAGCAGCATATATTGTCCAAAATTATTCAACGCTACCTGTCTCCAGTTTGGGAGGTAACCAATGTATTTTTCGTTTTCTTCTTTGTTGGGATTGTCGGTTTTTTCCCAAAAACCGCATTTTATTATGGGACAACTCTCCTTGTTCCGGGAAGCATTGCGATTATTTTGCTTGCCATTCGCGGGTCTTATTACGCATTTGAAACGTATTCATCAAAAGGGCATAAAGGGTATGCCTTTATGTATGGATTGTCTGGATTATTGATCCCTGCATCATTATCTGTCGTCTTAGCCATTTCTGAAGGCGGATTTGTCTCGATGGTGGATGAGCATCCAGTTTTAAACTACGTAGCATTATTTAAAAGCCCATTATCTTGGAGCATCGTCGTTTTAAGTATTACGGCCGTCCTTTATATTTCAGCTGTTTTTCTTACATGGTACGCGAATCAAACTGGTGATACAGACGCAACGAATTTAATGAGAAAATATGCTCTTTTCTGGGCATTTCCTTTAATCATAACAGCTTGCGGCATCATTTATGAACTGAGCTATCACAACCAAGAGCATTTTGAACGCATCCTTAATTTATGGTGGATGTTCGCTTTATCGTTTCTTTTATATGTCGGGACTGTCTGGCTCATTTGGAAAAGAAAAAATTATGGATTGGCATTCGGATTGTTAGTAGGTCAATTTCTGTTAGCTTTCTTTGGATATGGAATCTCCCATTATCCGTACTTGCTTTATCCATATTTGTCCATTTATGACAGTTTTACAAACGAAGCTATGGCCATTTCCCTGATCATCGTTTTTATTTTAGGATTAGCCCTTTTGCTCCCTTCCCTTTATTTACTAATAAAACTGTTTCTGTTCGATAAAGATTATGTGAAAGGGCAAAACGCAAAATAAGGAGTGTGGAACGATGAAGACTTTTTTAATTACGTTTGCCCCCTTTCTCGTGCTATTCGCTGCTGCAGCTTTATCATTTTGGACAGCAGTGAAAGATGAGCTCATATCCAAAAGAGGATAAAAATTGAAGCAAGCTTAGAAATCAATCGAAAAAAAGCCGACAGTTTGCTCCATGTCGGCTTTCTTTAATTTGCTGTAAAGACACTTTGTTCAATTTGCTTCATTTGATAAAAGTATCCTTTTTTGTTCATCAATTCTTTGTAGGTTCCCGCTTCTACAATAGCTCCTTCATCCATAACGATAATTTGATCCATGTTTTCCAGACCGGCCAGACGATGACTGACAAGGATGACAGTATCATTTTTAGCAGCTTCAAACAGATGATGATAAATAGACTTTTCCGTTAAAGCATCCAAAAATGATGTCGGTTCATCAAGTATCCATAGCGGAGCTTTTTTCAACAATACCCTGGCGATCGCCAGTCTTTGCTTTTCCCCGCCCGATAAATTTCCTCCTCTTTCTAACAACGGATCTGCCAAAGAAAGATAGTCAAGCTTCACCTTTTTCAGCACATCTTCCAAATCTTCGTCAAGCACTGCATCTTTAGCAATCATTAGGTTATCGCGAACGGTACCGTAGAAAAAGTGGTTGTCCTGCAAAATAACGTTCGCATTTTTCCAAAGGCTATCGTCATCTAATTGATCGATCGGGATGCCGTTGATCCGAATCACCCCTTGAAAGTTTTTATAAATTTTTAATAAAAGGGCCAGCAAGGTCGATTTGCCCGAACCACTAGGTCCGACAATGGCTGTTTTCGATCCTGCCGGAAATGTAATTGAAACATTTTTTAAAATTTCACCAAATAAATGAAAGGTGACATTCTCCATGACAATTGATGGAGCTTGTTGACCGGGAAGCTCCTTCATTTCTTTCTCATCAGACGTTTTTACAGAAGAGTCTTGATGCGTGGCGTCTGATAGTCTTGCAGCAGCTTGACGGCTGTCCTCTAAATAACTTGGAAAAGCAGCCATCGGTGCCGCATGTTCAAAAACAGTTAATGAAATCATTACAAGCATGGCAAGAAAAATACCATCTAATTGACCGCCTGCAACGAAATAGACGCCAAGCAAAAGAATAATCCAAGAGACAATTAAAGATACAAACGTATTGACAGATTGACTGAAGAGGTTATGGATTGCTTCACGTTCCTGTTCTTTCAAATAAGCATCGGAGCGTTGGGTAAGCTTCTCTTGTTTATGCTCAAGCTGTTGATAAATTTTTAAATCGCGAAACCCATAAAAAAACTCCGTCACTTCTGTCGATAAATTCCCGCGGCTTTGCCGAACATGACGCTCTACTTTTTTTAGTCTGAAAGCAAAGTAAGCCGGAATTAGGACAGTGGTGAAAATCAAACCGATACATAACACCAAGGCAATATAAAAGGAAAAGAACGAAGTGAAAAAAATGGTCCATAAAAATATGAGAGTGGATACGATCGGCGGATAAAAAACACGCAAAAAGAAGTTTTGCAGCGTTTCCACATCGCCGACAATTCTGGAGAGGAGATCTCCGCTCCGATATTTAAGAAAAATCGCGGGCACCAATGACTCCAGCTTTTCAAAAAAAGAAACTCGCAACCGGCTTAATATATTGAATGTGGCGCGATGAGAAAAATAACGCTCCCCGTAACGGCTGCCTGCACTGATAAACCCTAACAGTTTTATACACGCTATGAAAACAGTCAGCGTGTAAATTGGCGGTGCAAGAGCTGCTTTAGAAATCAAATAGCCGCTTGAAGCAAACAAACTCACTGTCGCGATTCCTGTTATAAATCCGAAGAGAATGGACAAAAAAAGATCTTTCTTTTCTGTTAATGTCAGCTTTGTAATAAAAAGCAAATCTTTCATTTTGCCATGCCTCCCTGTTGGAGCGTTGTCATTTTCCTGTACGCTTCAACTGATTCCAGCAATTCTTTATGTGTTCCGGATGCGATGAGTTCTCCATTTTCCAAAAAAAGAATTTTATCCGCATTTATAATAGTATGAAGCCGATGAGCGACGGTAATAACGGTGGAAGATTGAGCTAATTCCTTTATGGAATCCTGCAAAATTTGTTCTGTTTGAAGATCCAGTCCAGTCGTCGGCTCATCAAACAATATAATGGATGGTTTTTTCAAAAACGCTCGTGCCAGTGCAATTCGTTGTTTTTCTCCTCCGGAAATTCCCCTTCCTCCTTCTCCAATAGGTGTATCAAAACCATTTTCAAGTGATTGGACAAGCTTTAAAATTCCTGCCTTTTCGGCTGCTTGTTCGATTTCCTCTTTCGTTGCATCGAGTTTTCCTCCCAAAGCGATATTTTCCGCAATCGTTCCAGAAAAAAGATACGGATTTTGCGAAATATAGCTGATTTCATTGAACCAGCTCTTTTCGTTCAAATCAGACCGCCGAATTCCGTTCACATAAATTTCCCCTTCAGTAAGCGGAACAAGACCTGCAATCACATGTAATAAAGTCGATTTCCCAGCGCCGCTCTTTCCGACAATTGCCACTTGCTCAAACGGGCGGATTTCAGCATTTATATTTTTTAAGGCAAACCTATCTCCCTCGTAACGAAATCCCGCTTCTTCTATACGAATGGTCGGCGGTCCTTCACCTTTTGGCAAAACTGCCTTCCCCCATTTTACTGGCTTTCCGATTGCGTTTAGCTCCTCTTCAATCTTTCTTGCCGCCCCCATACTTCCCCTGCCTGCATGAAAGGCGCTTCCTAAATCTTTCAGTGCATTATAAAACTCAGGAGCTAGAATCAGCATAAAAAACGCGGTAAAAAAAGAAATGTTTTGAAAAATAATTAAGCGAATCGCCACATCAAGGGCAATCAATCCCATACTAAGCATGGAAATGAACTCCAGTATAAAAGAAGAGGTAAAAGCAATTTTCAATACTTCCATCGTCGCATCACGAAAGCCATGGCTGCTTTTTCTGATCGCTTCTTTCTGCTGTTTCGCACGGTTGAACAGCTTAAGGGTTGTCAGCCCTTGCAAAGTGTCAAGAAAATGTCCCGATAAAGCGGTCATTTTCTCCATTTGCTCCTCCGATTTCTTTTTCGTTTTGTAGCCAATGATGATCATGAATATCGGTATAAATGGCGCTGTGATCACCATGATTAATCCAGTAAATGGATGGCTAGCAAACACAACGAAAAGAATGAGAAGAGGTATGATCGACGTTTGAACTGCCTTTGGAATATAAATGCTAAAGTAGCTGTCGATTTCATCTACCGCATCCAGCAATACACTTGCTTTTTGTCCTGTTTTCCCTTGCAGCGATACTTGCAGCGGGTTGCTTGAAAATTTATTTAATAAAGATTGGCGAAGATCTTTTTTCACTTTGGACGCTATTTTAATTCCTGTTAAACCGCTGAAATAATGGGATGCAGTTCTGGCCAAAAGAACAATGAACAAACCTAAAAGCAACTGGAAAACATCAGCAAAAGACTGTTTCTGTAAAAAAACGCGATCGACAATCGCCGCAAAAAAATAAGCTTGTCCAATAATGGCAGCACCAGAGATTAAAGCAAGCACGATTAGCAACATCAATTTTGTTTTCTGCTTAAAAGCCAATTTTTTTAGCTGAACCATCCTTTCATGCCTCCAAAAAAACACGTCCATAGATACGTTTGATGAAACTTGAAAAAACTCTTTTAACATGGCAGTCCAAACGTTTTACAGTTCGCAAATACTTTCAAACAAGTATACATGATAAAATATATTCAAGTAAAACAACGGCCTCACCATTTTTTAAAAGTCTTCTATTCCTTGTTTACAACTTTGTAATTGTTGAATAACATGCTTAGATGAAAGAAAAATTTTTATTCGTTTATTATAGAAAGATATCAAATCGTGAAACTAATTTGATTTTCTATCGTATATAACATTGAAGCTAAGTTCAAAAAAAATACGAATACTTTCATACAGGGGGAAGTCGAAATTGAAAAAATTATTAGCAGCTTTGTTTACTTTCGCGCTTATTTTTTCACCTGTTGGAAATGTTGTTTTTCAAGATCATCCAACGATAGTAGAGGCGAAGTCATACAAATCAGGGAAAAAAAGCTTCAATTTGAATAAAAATACTACAACGAACAGTTCGAATTTCCAAGATAAAAAGGCAAACACTCCAAAAAATCAATCTGCCGGCTCCAAAGGCACACTCTCATCAGGAGGATTTTTCAAAGGCCTAATGTTAGGAGGGCTTGCCGGATTATTATTTGGCGGACTGCTAGCAAACATGGGTATATTCGGTTCAATTTTAGGTTTATTCATTAATTTGCTGGCAATCGTTATTCTCATCTCGATCATTCGCAAAATTTTCGTCCTGATCAAACATAAAAAAGAAAAAGAGGCTGCAAATCCATGGAAAAGCTGATTATTCCGGAGCAAGATATTATTAACGCCATCTGCGTGTACATTTCCCGAAAAAAACAAATAAAGCCGGAAGAAGTTGTAGTGGAGCTGATGTATGACGACGATTACGGCTTTTCTGCCGAAGCGTATGTAAACGACCGAAAGCAAGTACTTATTACCGCAAACATCATCGAAGCTCTGCGTCTTTGGCTCGATGAATTTTTAAATGAAGACCCGTACGCTGGGATTGAACTTGTGTTGGATGATGAAGAAGGAATTATTGCCATCGTCAAAGGAAGATAAACGAACAATCCTTAAAAAATAATCAGCACAAATTCGGCTGACTATGGATTGCGCTGGAACATTATGAAAAATGTTTCGGCGCTTTTTCATATTTCCAATTAAAATCCACTCTGAATCTAAAAAAACTCTATTTTATTGATTTTTTAAAATGCGATGAATCTCTTTAATCTCTACCCCGTATTCAACTGAACGTGCTGACAATTCCTCAATCACACGCTGCTGACGTGCTACAAATTGTTCTAAATTCTCATAAGTTTTAGGGATTCCTGTAATTTTTCGTTCGATATTTTCCATTTTTACTTCTAATCGGGATTGTCCTTCTTTTAGTTCTTTCATCCCTACTTTTAGCTCTTTCAACTCTTCTTTTACACCTTGTTGTTCGACTGCCAAACGGTGTTGTCCTTCTTTTAGTTCTTTCAGCTCTTCCTTCATATCTTTTTGCTCAACTGCTAAACGAGACTGACCTTCCTTTAGCTCTTTCAGCTCTTCCTTCATACCTTTTTGCTCAACTGCTAAACGAGACTGACCTTCCTTTAGCTCTTTCAGCTCCTTCTTCATATCTTTTTGCTCAACTGCTAAACGAGACTGACCTTCTTTTAGCTCTTTCAGCTCCTTCTTCATATCTTTTTGCTCAACTGCTAAACGAGACTGACCTTCTTTTAGCTCTTTCAGCTGTTCCTTTACACCTTGTTGTTCGACTGCTAAACGGGATTGTCCTTCTTTCATTTCTTTTAGCTCTGATAATATTAATTTTAACGCTTCTTCCATCATATTAAACCTCCATCATGATTCATTTTATAATAACAAATATCTATCCTCTAAACGTTTCTACATAAAATAATAGAACAAATGTTTGGTTTTGTGAAGAAAAAGTTTCATATTAACTTCTGCTTTTATAATGATTATAATACACTTTTCTCTGACAGAAAGGTCTTAATACCACCTTTTTTCCTCGATTAATCTTTATTAGGAAATTTTCGAAAGCACCGATAAAAAAATTTCACATTTTCTCAGATCATTCATTTTTTTCCCTTTTGAATACTAAGTTTGACTTTTCCCCATTCCGATACATCAGCTCCTCCAGGTTTTGTTTGATTTTTTCTTGTAGTTTGTTCGATTCTTCAAATTGTTCGAGCAACCGTTTCGTTAGTTCGGCTATTTTTTGCTCAAAAGGAATGTCTTCTTCTTCTTCTTCTGCCTCTGTTCCGACGTACATGCTTGGTGTCAGTTTGTAGTCGTTTTGTTGTACTTCTTCAAGTTTTGCAATTTTACAGAAACCTTCAATATTTTCGCAGCTTTTTGCATGTTCATATTTAAATGCTCGATAAACTGATGCGATTTTATCAATTTCTTCTTTAGACAATGCTTTTTGCTTGCGGCTGACGGGCTTTCCCATTTTTCGGGCATCGATAAACAAAATTTTGTTTCTTCGAGCACGGTAACCGTTTTTTCCATCGCGATTTTTGCTTAAAAAGAACAAACAGCACGGTATGCCTGTTGTGAAAAACAGTTTTTCCGGCAATTGGACAACGCAATCGATGTACCCTTCATCCACCAATATTTTCCGCACTTCCTTTTCTTCCTTAACATTAGTTGTCATTGCGCCATTTGCCATCACAAACCCTGCTGATCCTGCATCATTTAAATGGTATAAGAAATGCTGCATCCACATATAGTTTGCATTGCTGTTTGTAACAGGCCCGATCAAGCGCGGATCGCTTTTCGATATTCTGTCCGCCCCCCAATCTTTTTGATTAAACGGCGGGTTGGCAATCACATAATCAGCCTTTAATTCAGGAAATTGATCGTTCAACAGCGAATCTCCCAGCCGTATTTCCGCATTGATGCCATGAAGCAATACGTTCATTTTTCCAAGACGTACTGTCGTGACGACATTTTCCTGTCCGTAAAATAAAAGAGACTTTTTATTCGGCGCATACCTCCCGCTTTGAATAAACATTCCACCGCTTCCACACGCTGGATCAAACACGATACCTCTTTTTGGTTCAAGCATCTCCACCAGCAATTCCACAATACAGGATGGGGTAAAAAACTCGCCGCCTCTGTTCCCTTCTGACGAAGCAAATGAACTAATAAAATACTCATAAGTACGACCGAGTATATCTATGCTGTCTTCCGAGCTGCCACTAAACACATCACGTGAAAAAATTTCAATTAATCCAGCAACATTTTCTACCGGTAAGTTCAAGCCTTGATAAATTTGCGGCAGCACCCCTGTCAATTCTGGGTTTTCTTCCTCGATTCGCTTCATCGCATTATCGAGAATTTCTTTAATATTCAGCTGTTTAGCATTTTTCATTATATAGTGCCAGCTTGCTTCCTTCGGGACGACAAACACATTTTTATCTCTATATTGATGAGAATCTGAAACGAAACCTTGCTGCATTTCTTCATTTTCCGCAAAAATTTGCTCCAACTCATTGCAGCTCTGTTCATATTTATTCGAAAGATAGCGCAAAAAAATAAGCGGCAGTACATAATGTTTATAGTCAGCTGGAGCCACGCTTCCGCGCATTTTATTAGCTGCTTCAAATAATTCTTTTTGGAAATCAATCTCTGCTTTAACCGCCATGGTTTTCCCCCTCTAAATCTTGCTGTCGATTCATTGTATTTTAAAAATATTTTAGCATAATCTGTCTTCCTCTTTTTCAAAACAAAAGAGCGGCCCATGCTTTGGCCGCAATAAGAAACAAAATAAATTTTCGAATTTTCACAATATGAACTGTCGATTGATATCCTCTTCCTGCAAACTTTTGGGCATTTATGTTCTTCATCAATTCTGAATTTGGTTGAAAAAATAATACCCTTTCTACATATGCTGCTTTAATCAAGAAAAACGTGCCAGTGCTTTTTGCTGAAGGGATAAAAAAATTTAATTTACAAAATCTTTAAACTTTCACTGCATCCATACAGCAGCTTTCTTTTCCAATCTTCTCGATCATTTACGTGCTCACCATTTTATAACTAGATCGTAACCCGGGCTGAATTCAAATAAAGGAAGATGCTTTACAGTCTTACAATTTTTTGCATTTTCACATTTTTTTAAAACGTACCGTCCCTATCATCATAACAGTTTCAGAAATGATCAAATGCTAAAATAAATCCCAAACGATAAAACTTAAAAAACTAGGTTACCTGTCATGTTTCCCTTTAAAAAAATGAAGGAAAGTAAAATCTCCTTTATTATTTTACCTTCCCCATACATTAGGATGTAACAAATTGACTCTTGAAGAACCGTCACGGTTCAGCTTTTTATACTTGTTTGTTGTCTCCAATAATTTACGTAAAGCAAACTCAAACTCTTCGTGCGATAATTGCTTAGTAGCCAATAAATAGTAAAGAACGGCAAATGCAATGGGTATCGTATCAACTTGAATATTTACATCAACATTTACATCTGAATTACCGCTCGAATCAATGGAAGATTTATTTGATTGAGGGCTTTGAGTAGAAGCATTCCGTAACCAAGAGAACTCTCCTTTATCTAAATGTTCCATAACATTCTCACCCTATATTATAGGTGGGACAAAAAAGACATCTCACCCACATTTAATTATGCTCAATTAATCTCTTTGCTCTTGGTTTTGATCTTGATCAGATTCTGCTTTCGACCGAACTTTTGCATCTGAATCGGAATCAACATGAATATCAATTTCCACTTTTGAGTTGCCGCTATTATTTACTTTTGCAATATTTGTGTTACGATCAATATTTTTTAATTATTCTCTAATTCGTTGTCCGTATCCACATCAACGTCACTTTTAAAATCTACATCAGCTTTTGCCTTTGCGTTCGCACGTTTTTCTGAATCGGAGCGTCTATTCTCTTCTTTGTCTGGATACCATACACTCATTCGTTTCACCACCTTTCTTGCTTTTGTCAATATAGTATTCATAATGAAATAATTTACTGGTCAAATATTCTAGTGAAAACATGGATTTTTTTCAAAAAGATGCGGCGGGAAAGTTAGAAAGGTCGAAATAAACGAATCACTCATGCAGAACGGCACGAATGGAATTTTTGGAGGCAAGGTGCTGGGCGATACGGAAAAGATTTCACAACATCATAAATGAGCATTCAAAAGCTGAAGTTCAAAATTCTGAAGTCCATAAAATCAGCTGAGGCAACGATTCTTTCATTGCCTAAATATTTGTTTTATATTCATTCTCAGATTTATTTGAATCATCTCGAAGGTTTATATTCTATAAACTACGGTATAACAACAGACGGCAGCATCCGGAATGCTTATGTTCTATAAAATGGGGCTGTATTCCCCATTTTATAGTTTGAATTTATGAACTAATTCTTGCATTCCTTCTGCCATTGTTGCAAGCATTTTTGCTGAAGAAGTTATTTCCTCCATCGAAGCTAATTGTTCCTCTGTAGACGCTGCTACTTGTTCGGATGTTGCTGCGTTTTCTTTTGCTATTGTTGTAAGTTCATCCGCTGTAGATGTTATTTCTTCTACTTCCGCTGAGACTTGTTGAGCAATTGAAGAAATATCCTCAATTTGCGGTGCAATATCCTTCATATTTTGGACGATTTGAGCAAATTTTTCAGATGTTTCCTTCGTGATCTCAAGACCATTTTCGACGTTATGTGTTACTTCTGTCATAGCTTTAACAGAGTTTTCTGTATCGCTTTGGATTTTTAAGATTAAATCTGCTATTTGCTTTGCTGATGCCTGAGATTGTTCAGCTAGTTTCCGCACTTCATCGGCTACGACCGCAAAACCATTTCCATGCTCTCCCGCTCTTGCTGCTTCAATTGCCGCATTTAAAGAGAGAAGATTCGTTTGATCGGCAATTCCACTAATTACATCAAGAATTTTACTAATTTCTTTTGAACGTTCATATAAAGACTTAACCATGCTATCAGTCTCTTTAACCAATTTATAGATTGAATTCATTTGGTCAACTGTACGTACAACGGAACCTTCACCATCTTCAGCTTGCTCAGTAGTTTGTTTTGCAAGCTCTGCAACCTGATTAGAACTATCTGCAACACGGATAACCCCTTGTGCAATTTCTTCTAAAGAAGCAGCATTTCGTTCTATTCCATTCGTCTGTGTTTCAGCTCCGCTTGCTACTTGTTGAATGACAGAAGCAACTTGTTCCGTTGCAACTGTTGTCTGATCGGCACTTGCTGTTAATTCTTCAGAAGATGCAGCTACTTGTTCTGCAGTGTTTCTTACTTCCCCAACAACATTTCTCAAGTTTAAAATCATTTCATTCATTGATTGAACTAATTGACCAATCTCATCTTTTGATTTTGTTTCAAGCAGCTTTGCAGACAAATCTCCTTCTGCCACCATTTTCATACGATCTACTACTTGGAAAATTGGTTTTACAATCCGATTCGAAAGAACAATCGCAATCGTCAAGCTGACAAGAACAGAAATAATAATAACAGTTAGCACAAATGTATTTCCTGTTCCTGTTCCATCTGCAGTTAAATGTCCAAGTTGATTTAAACCAAAAATTGCTGCGGTAGTAAATAATAAAATAACAACGACAAATCCACTAATAATCTTTAATCGCAGACTTTTCATTATTGTCCTCCTTACACCGTTTTATTTTAGTAATTTTTACCAATTTCAAACAAAACTGAATCAATTGGATAATTTTGTGATTTAACAAAAAATTTTTTTATAGTTTTGGGGAATAGTAGGTGTAGGGTTGGAGTTGCTCTTCGTTGATGTCGATTACTTCTTTTAATGCATGAAATATTTCCTACATCTACTTCCTTAACTATTACTACCACTAATTTGTTTGATCAGTAGATGAAATTCCGGGAAGACGTTGAAGTAAATCAATTTCAGGAATATTCCCTGGGAAATTCATACTCCCTTTTGACACAGAGGGTTTAGAACGACTGAGATGTTTTTGCAATGGGCCATTAGAATGAACTTTGCCAAATATGTATTTTTATTTTACTCCATCACCAAGCCTCCTTTCCTATGTCAAAATAAAAAAACTGCCCTTAAAAATTCTAAAGAGGGCAGTTGAATAGACAATACATCCGCTAATAACCTTCTTAAAAAGAATCAAAACCATTCTTTATAGGAAGGGCAGCTGGCTGGCATGTCTATCAAAATAGATTTAGCCCCTTTAGCTTTGCGTCCTACCCTTTCGAGTAGTTTGCCGAAACAAAATTATATTTTTGTAGAAATTTGTAGGAATTTATCAAATAATATCTCTTACTTAATTGTATAACAAATTTTATAGTGAAAATGGTATAGTTAAAATGAACTATTTTTAAAATCGATAGGTAAAAAGTTTTAATTGAATACATGACAATCGACCTGTTAATCACAAGAAATTTAGGATCAATTGATTAGTAACAAGCCAACGTGTAATAGTCAGCTTCTTGATTTCTTTATTGGTGAAGACAAAAGACCTATGGAAGGCAGTAAATTTTTCAATTTATTCTCTACATGACAGAAGCTATGACACAAAGCCAACCACTTTTAATAAAAAACAATACAAAAAGCGGACGAAGAAAACTTGTTCTTTTTCTTCCGTCCGCTTTATTTTTGTGGCTTATCGGGTAAAGCTTTTCCAGAATATTGATGATTTACATACAGACGGGGAATGACCTCTGATTATGGACTTATTTTTGTACCACTTAAAATAGAAAAATATACTCTGTTTAAGAAAAGAAAGGCAGAGAAAAATGGAACATAAATTTTTGCCTTAACCTTAAGCTTGGTACAGTTATGAATTTTAATCTATACAGGGCATATCCCAATAGAATAAGATGTCTTTCTACATCAGGAATAGTTAAAATAGTTGGACATTTTTTTAATGAAAAGCATGTAGCTGCTCTTTGAAAAGAAATAAGAAGGGCTCTTCGATGCTTTAACTTATTTCCAATGGTGACGAAATGGCTGGTACAGATAAAGCCCTCAACAATTCCTAGGAAGCCGCTCGTAAAACTGCGGAGAATTATTTTAAAAAAGCTGATTTTAGCTGAAAAAAATGAACTATTACCCAAGTCAACTTTCCGGAGGACAACAACAGCGCGTGGCAATTGCACAAGAGCTTGCTATGGAACCAAAAGCGATGTTATATGATGAATCGACATCTGCCTTTGATCCCGAATTACATCTTGCAATCTGCGGATAAAAAAAGCCGCCTTAAAGTCATTCTAAAATGACCGTTTAAGACAGCTCGTCGAAAAAATTTTCGTTTACCAATAGTACGGATAACCGCCATAAAATCCTCCGTAATACGGCGGATAAAACGGATATGGCCGCGGTCCTACCAGTGCACTACCTAAAAAGCCGCCGAGCAAGCCGCCAAAAAACGGCGCACCGAAGAAAAAGGGGTTCCGCCCTCCGAAGAAAAAGGGTCTCCTTCCGAAAAATTGACGTTCCGGGTACATTTTCCATACCTCCCGTTGTAACAATTTACATCTCAATATTTTTTATGCATTCGCCACGGCTTTGGTATGGGCATATGTTGGATATCCGGCAAACGTCAAGATTTATTTTAAATAGATGGAAGAAAGAATCCCTCCGCTCTCAGCATTCTAAAGAAGCCTCTATGAAGATACGTCATGATTTTTGGGTTCCGCAAAATGCCCGTTTCCGGGAGAAAAATGCTTTTGGATAATAGACAGGCGTTATTCCCAGTCTGGAAGCGAACAACGGATATGAAAAGCACCGTGCGGTTTTCCCGCTCCGCTAATGAATCAAAAACGTTGGGACAGCGACAAAACACACCAGCATTCCCTCTCCATAAGCGAATTAGGGAAAAATCTTGGGGCATCTCGTCTTCCCTGTCAGCTAAATTTTTTTTACGATAAAATCGCCCGAAACGAACTTCCCATCCATAGCAAAACACCCTTGAGGAAAGGCGATTGCTGCCTTAAGCCCTTTTTATTGCCTGGCTTCGAATAAATAAGGTAAGATAAATCTAACATCGGTATGAACGAACAGTAATCAAAGGAGGGGCCAACGGATGGAAATCGGCATTTACACATTTGGAGAACGGACGGTTGATCCGGAAACCGGTCAATTGATCAGCCCGGGGGAACGGCTGCAAAACTTGATGGAGGAAATTGAACTGGCCGATCAAGTCGGACTGGATGTGTTCGGCATTGGTGAACATCATCGTCCCGACTACACCGTATCGGCTCCAGCGGTAGTGCTTGCCGCTGCCGGGACCCGCACCAAACGCATTCGGTTGACCAGTGCAGTAAACGTCTTAAGCTCTGACGATCCGGTGAGGGTGTTTCAACAATTTGCCACCTTGGACCTGCTCACTCAAGGCCGCGCTGAAATCATGGTCGGCCGCGGTTCGTTTATCGAATCCTTTCCCCTTTTTGGCTACGACCTGAAAGATTATGACGAGCTTTTTGAAGAAAAGCTTGATCTACTGCTCAAACTGCGGGAATCCGAACGGGTCACATGGGCGGGAAAGCATCGTCCGTCGCTGGACAATCTAGGGATCTATCCGCGGCCCCTGCAAAATCCGCTTCCGGTTTGGATAGCCGTTGGAGGAACCCCGGAGTCGGCCGTCCGTGCAGGCATGCTCGGTCTTCCGATGGCACTGGGCATCATCGGTGGTCTGCCCGAACGGTTCGCGCCCTTTGCTCAATTACACCGGGAGGCAGCGCAAAAGGCGGGGCACGAAACGCCACACCTCAGTATCAATTCACATGGTTTTATCGCCGATTCGTCGCAGGAAGCAGCTGACATTGCATTTCCAGCGTTTAAAACGATGATGGATCGGCTGGGACGGGAACGCGGTTGGCCGCCATTGACCCGGGAGCAGTTCGAGTTCTCTCTTTCCTTACGGGGCGCCAATTTTGTCGGCAGCCCTGAGCAAGTGATCGAAAAAATCTTGTTCCAGCATGAAATTTTCGGCCACGATCGCTTCCTTCTGCAATTGACCGTCGGCACGCTGCCGCACAAAAAAGTGTTGCGTGCCATCGAACTGCTGGGTACTAAAGTGGCACCGGCCGTCAAGCGGGAAATTGCCCGCACAAATCGGAAACCGTAACCGATATCCGCTAAAAGAAGCTAGCAGCAAGAAAAGGTTTCGGCTGGGCAACAACGGGTGCTGAATCAATTTAATCGGTGGACCATTTCATACTTGTTTCCG
This sequence comes from Aeribacillus sp. FSL W8-0870, assembly GCF_037963755.1. Classification (NCBI taxonomy): domain Bacteria; kingdom Bacillati; phylum Bacillota; class Bacilli; order Caryophanales; family Bacillaceae; genus Aeribacillus; species Aeribacillus sp. FSL W8-0870. The sequence continues at coordinate 1,351,792 of NZ_CP150165.1, read as the reverse complement.
CAAGGATCCTGAAAATAAACCGCATAATAAGTCGGGCTGATCGGGAACTGCCAGGGGCCGCTGTCGATGGTGCCCCCATATCGAACTACAAGCTCTGCAATCCGGTCCACCTCCTCCCGGTCATGCGCCCAAAACCCGATCAAATTCTCGTTTGGCTTATGATTGGGATCTTCCGTGATAGCGAAATAAGGAACGCTCGGAAGCTCTCCCTCCGCTGCAAACACTTTCCATTTTTCCGAATGGAAAGTGCGGGTAAAACCCAATGCAGGAAGAAGATTCTCATAAAACGTGCGCACTTTCTCCCATGAATTTACTCTTAAATCGATATGACTGTATCTATTCATTGCGCCCCTCCAAATAATTTTTAATTTGCTCCAGCTTGTCTGCCCAGAAGCGTCTCATCAATTCTCTTACATAGACATCATCCAGCATTTCCTGATGGATGGCGATCGTCGTTTTGCCCGAATCCGTGGGCAGCAAATACAATTGAAGCCGGGAAGGCTTTTCCCATTCCGGAAGTTTCCATTTCATGCGGAGCTTTCGAAATGGCAAAACTACCGTAAGTTTCCCGCAGATACCTTCCTTAGATTTAAATTCGTAACCCTTTTGCAGCCGAAACTCGGAGACGTCCCCGATCCATAAGAGCAAGCCATGCGGCGAAGTCAAATAGTCCCAAACCTTTTCCTTCTCCACCTTTATCGTTTTTCGGACGCCGATTTGAACGCCCGCATCTTTGGTGACACCAACAGGAATCCTGCCGAGCAGCTGTCCATACTTGACGGTCAGCCATTCCCCCATTCATCCGACACCTGAAATTGTTCGCATATGTGCTCCTTCATATGTTCGTGAGACCAAGAAGGATCCACAGCCTGTTTCAAGGTGGCAACCCATTCTTCCCAGGTAATTCCCGTCGCATCCTGAACAGCCTGTCGAAAAACGGCCCCTGGCATTTTCATTCCTCCCCTCTTTTCAGTGAAAAAAGAAACACGATAGGATCAAAATCTTTTTGACGGCATCCTGAGCGGCATGGATACTGCACGACAGGTTGTACTTCGCAACTATGCAAATAAGTCAGTTGGATGAGGCCGTTCATTTGTATTGGATGCAGCCAGCTTTTTCGTCATTATTTGAGGATAATCACTCTATTAAATGATCAAACCTTTTTCTTTCCATCAGACAAAATGAACGAACGGATGCTCTGCATTTCTGCCATCACCAACCTCAAGGGACAAAGAGTCCAAGTAGGAATCGTAGCCCCTTCAAACTTCACAAAATATACAGAATCAGGATTATCGAGATAGACTTATAACTCATGACAAAGAGAACCGATAGAAATCCTTGCCCCTGCAAACTTCGTAAAAACAAATCAGAATCATCGAAATAGACTTATAGCATACGACATTGAGAACCAATGGAAATCCTCACTCCAACTAACTTCGTAAAATAAACCGAATCAGGATTATCGAAATAGACATGTAACTCACCACAAAAAGGGCAAGTGGCAATCGGCTCCCCTGTAAACTTCGTAAAACCGGATCAGGTTTATCTAGAAGATCTATAACTTACGATTTTGAAAGACTTCCATCGATTTGTCGCTTTCAGCTATATTTTCAGTAAAGCTCCCCGTTTCAATACCTCCACCGATTTCAATATGGATCGGCAATCTGATGTTGAGCCCTCTCCTTCAAAAAATTTTATGAATTGCTCACCTACATTTTAACAGAAAATTCAGAATATTAAACCGTTGTTTTGGAGTATTTTTTCCTCAATTTAAGAACTTACCCCAGATCCCCTGTCCTTATGTGAATGTAACAAAAACTGTTTAAGAGGACAAAAAATCTCTATCATATATAAAAAAAACACGAAGCATCATAGGTTTATCTAGTTTAGGGAAAGAGAAAATAACTTTTTCATGAGTTGAACAACAGGGGCAAACTATTAAAAAGCTAAAAAGAGGAGTTGACTTGTAAGAATTTTGATTGCACGGCCTTATCTATGATAGGCGCGACAAAAATGATAGGAGGCGTTCACCTTGTTTAGCAGCACAGGCATAAGATTTGATTTACATTTCTGATGCAATTATAATGGTGGGCAAGAATGGCCGAAATACATAATAAACAGTCATTCCTCAATCCAGTCTTCAATTGCGGCCGCCTTCGTTTATTTTTGGCTTCGCCACCTAGATGATGTTATTTATTCAAAAAATCTTTAGAAAAAAAGGAGAAATGTTTATGTCAATTGCGGTTACTGGTGCTACTGGTCAACTCGGTGGGCTTGTGATTCAACATTTGCTCAAAAAAGTTCCCGCCAGTCAAATCATTGCCATCGTGCGTAATGTTGAAAAAGCCTCTACTCTTGCCGATCAAGGCGTGGAAGTTCGCCATGGCGACTATAATCAACCGGAATCTCTTCAAAAGGCTTTTGCAGGTGTCTCCAAGCTGCTCTTTATCTCAGGTCCGGATTCTGATAATACGCTTCGTATCGTTCAACATGCAAATGTCGTAAAAGCTGCCAGAGATGCGGGAGTCAAACATATTGCTTACACAGGGTATGCCTTTGCTGAGGAGTCATTAATTCCCCTTGCATACGTTCATTTAGCAACGGAATATGCCATCCGTACGACCAATACCCCGTATACTTTCCTGCGTAATGCCTTATATACGGACTTTTTTATAAATGAGGGGCTGCGCGCATCCATAGAATCTGGAGCAATTGTTACGAATGCGGGAAGCGGGATCGTTAATTCAGTAACACGCAATGAACTTGCTTTGGCTGCCGCAACGGTGCTAACAGAGGAAGGGCATGAAAACAAAACGTATAACCTTGTTTCCAATCAACCGTGGACCTTTGATGAACTTGCCCAAATTCTCTCCGAGGTTTCCGGCAAAAAAGTCGTGCATCAGCCTGTCTCATTCGAAGAAGAGAAAAATTTCCTCGTAAACGCTGGTGTCCCTGAGCCGTTTGCTGAAATTACGGCAGCGATCTATGACGCGATTTCCAAAGGAGAAGCGTCCAAAACATCAGATGATCTGCAAAAACTGATCGGATCCTTGACCCCTCTGAAGGAAACCGTAAAACAAGCCCTGAAAAATTAAAAATTGACCAAATGACATAAAATGAAAAAACAGAACATCCAATGGCTGCAAACTCATGACCTGCTTTATCTTAGTTCGGTAGCAAAAAAACAAGAGATGTCAAGAGTGACATAGCTTAAACTTTTAGGAATCAAGCTCAATTAAAAACTCGGGACGGACATTCCGTTTCGAGTTTTTAATTGAACAGGATAAAGATGGTTGCAAGTATAATCATATTTGACTTAGTGTTAACAGAAGATGTTGTGATTAGGTATTTCAATATAATTCAGATTTCGAAGTCAGTGAATCTTTACTTCACCAATTGCTAAATGCGGAATGAAGAGGAAAAAGATCGGAATTTTAAACAGAATTTTCTGAATATAAATCAAAAAAAGAGTCGGATGATTTTATCAAAGGCTCTCTTTACTGATATCTACCGCACTTTGACATATTTCGGATGATGCACAGTGGCACGAATTCTTTTTTGAATCACAGACACCTATCCTTTATTTTGGACCGGAACGGTACATTTCTAATTTGTCTAGGTCTAGAACAAGTCCAGCGTCTAGCAATATATCTAATCCTAACAAACCGTTAATCCCTTCATAGTCCATCCCACTAAAATCAATCTCATACTCTCTCAGTTGAAAAGAACCTAATTTAATAGAGTCCAATTTCTTCGTAAATGCGTGCTCTTTTCCTCCGATTCCGTAATAAGTAACAATATGATCGCCCATCTCTACTCGTAAATTAATATCCTCTACTACATTTTGAGAAATCAGTGTTTTGACAGCACCAGTATCAATGACCATATTATCAATCAACTTATACCTTCCTTGATAAACAATTTCTATCGATGTAAACAACAACCCATCACGATATTCAATCTGCATAACGAAAATTTCCCCTCAGACCAATCGTTCCACGAACTTTTAAGACAATCTCCTTGTGACTAGTGTGATAAACAAGCTGATCCCCTTTTGATTGCAGTAACTCACGAGTTGCATCCTCATCCGAAACCGTTTCAATGACAGCCACCTCTTCAATAATCTCCTGATCACCCTGTAAATGAGACTTCAATACCTGTAATTTCACAAATTGGTTCGGATACAGTGAACGCACTTCCTGCCATTCCATCTCCATCACCTCAACTTGTTCTTTTAATTGATTATATCACTACCCGAAAACTGAAAAAAGAATAGGCACCTCTGATGCAATATGCATCACTAGCGGAAAGATAAAAATTCATTTCGCCGAATGTTTTACATTTATGCATTTAACGATCGTACATACTACTTGTAGGATTCGATGTTGGTCAAAGAGTCGGAGTATATTGATAAAACCAGCGTTCTGCTGTTGTGTAAGCGAGTTATAACAAGCGAGCGACTTCTTGAATCGTTTTTCCGATACGTAACTGGGCGACCCACAATATTGAAACGATTCCGTTGCGATACTGTGAGACGGAAGCCCCGGATAGGAAACAGTAACTGTAAGGAAACAGGCTTGGCAGCGATGTCTTTCTATGGAAAGCTCAACCCAGTATAGCCATGAATCCATTGTTTTCGTTTCGATGACATGTTAGTTGTCCGTCCGAAGCAAGTCGGGCAGATCGGACAATGAGGAGGGGAAGTTCAAAAATCCAGCGTTCTCCCTATTTTCGTTCTCCTTGAATAAGAAAGCCTGTAAATTATATGCAAAAGAAGTTTGATTTATCAAGGTTTTTTAGCTGTTGAAAATTAACTCCGTTCATTAAATTTAACTTAAAAAAATAATTACGTTAGCAAATGTGTTAGCAAGAAAGTAAGTATGTGGTCTGTTGTAGTTAATATGCGTAGTACAAATAACAGAATGACGAAGACAATGTTGAATGAGTGTACTATCCCGCTTCACAACTTTGCGCAATGAAAAAAGAGGGGCTGTCCAGAAAGTCAAATCCCTATTGATAACAAAAAATCATAAACATCGATATATCAACGTTTCTAAAACATAAAAGGGGGGCCGTCAATAAGCCAAAAAACGACTTATTAGACAGCCCCTCCTACATAAATATTTTATTTAGATTTTAACACTTCCTTTAACAACTCAATCGCATGTTTGTCGGTTAGATCGTTCGTACCAAGCTCGCCGCGGAAGGCTTTGTTAAGGATAGATTGACGTAGTGAATCTATTTCTCCTTCTAATGCCTCTATTTTACTAATTTCGACTTCTTTAACATGTAAATGATCTAATAACTCAACAATTTTGTCTTGTTCTGCTTTTGGTGGCAATGGAAATAAATAATTCTCTAAAAATGATTTAGGTACACGTTGTTGTCCTACTGCTCCTGTCATTTCCTTTTTAGCTTCCATCCTAAATTTTTTAGATCGGAGTAAGTAATATATTAACTTAGTGTTAATATAAGGGTTTGTTCTAATCACGTGAAACTCAGTTGATCCAAATCCAAAACCATTTATTAAATTATGAGCAATGGCAGTTTTTCCATTTTCCATACATGGAGTTATTTTGGCAAAAAGAATGTCATTCTCAAGGAAAAATGTATAACCTTTCTTGACTTCAGCATACTTCCTAATCTCTGGATTTTCTATTTCACCTGTTTTATCATTTACAGAAGGCATAGGAATAAATGAGCAACTTTGAATATCTTCAATATCCTCTAATTTCTTCCTAGCTGGGTTAATATCGACAATATCACCTAATCTAACCCATCTCCAATTTTGAGGGATTGGAAAAGGTGGATTAATTTCGTATTCATCTCTTTTGTTCTTTTTTTTATAGACATTTTGAATTTCTTTAAAAATATCATCAGCACTTTTAATGATTGAGCTCTTAGACCGCCATTTTTTAGTTAACTCTCCTCGAAATGCCTTGTCTAAAATGCTTTCCCAGCGAAGTTCAAACGACCCTTTCACTTCCTCAATCAACCGCTTCGCTTCATCAATTTTAGCAAAAAGCTGTTCAATCTTCTCAACAATGCGTTTTTGTTCTTTGAAAGGTGGGAGCACTACTTTTTGAGTATATGCATCTTCTCGGTTTAATCCGGGAATTGCCGTGGATCTATTAAGTTTTTTTAGGTTTAAAGTTTTAAGTAAATAATACACATATTTATAATTTATTTTTTGTTTTGCAAGTACATAATAAGTAGTGTCAATAGCCCATCCTGATTCATTATACCAATTTACTTCACCATATGAGCCTTTTCGACCAACAATAATTACAGGTCCTTCTATGAGAAACTCAGAATGATAACCAACCACTCCGTTAGAACCATAAACAGGAAAACCATTTCCACTTCTTTTTTTCTCTGGAAGAGATTTTCCATAAACTAATTCAATTAATTTACCTAATCTTGTCCACACCCAATTCTCCGGCACTTTATAAGGCTGTTCTTCTTCCGGCACTAATGCTTCTTCTAGTAGTTCTTCCATCGATTTTTGTTTCTTTTTGCTCATTTTTCAAGCACCTCAGATGTTTCTGCGACTTTTAGCATTTCTTTAGAATCTGTTTGGTAGGTGTTCGGTTGTTCGACAGCTTTTAACTCGGCAATGACTTCGTTTAGTAACGAAATCGCTAGTTCTAATTTTTCCACCGCTTCTTCTGCAGATTCGATTGGGTCTGGCAGGTTTTCGTAGACGGACAAGGATTCATCAGCAATTAGACCAATATCCAAGCTGTCGCCTTTTTTCGCAATTTCTTCACGTGTGAACACATTCCAGCGCTCGTCTTTGACTTGGCTGCGATCTTCTGCCGTGTAAGCCTTGATAAATCCTTCAAAATGTTCTTTCGTTAGCGGATTCCGTTTGCCGAAGGAAGGCATGTTTGTTCGTAAATCGTACACCCATACTTCTTTTGTGTTGCCGACATCTGATGTCCCGCGGGTGAAGAATAAAACGTTCGTTTTCACTCCTTGGGCATAGAAAATGCCAGTTGGCAAGCGTAAAATTGTATGTAAATTACACTTATCCATTAAGTCGCGGCGAATGTCGGCTCCTACCCCGCCTTCAAACAAGACGTTATCTGGAAGGACAACCGCTGCACGAGCTTTGCCGTTTGCCTTGAGAGCGCGGTAAATATGCTGCAAGAAATTCAACTGTTTGTTCGATGTTGTAAAGGTGAAGTCAGTTCGTGTTGCCCGCTCGCCGCCTTTTTTTGTTCCAAAAGGCGGATTCGTTAAAATCACATCAAAATTTTTCAAACTTTCTCCTAGTGATGATAAGGTGTCACCTAACAAGATTTCGCCATGAATATCATGAAGCAACGCATTCATGACCGCTAGACGATGCGTGTCTCTGACAAGCTCTACTCCTGAGAATGCCTTGTATTTTTGAAATTCGATTTCTTCTTGAGATAAGTCAAAATAATCATCGGTTTGTTTACGAACATGGCGATCTGCCGCGATCATAAAGCCGAATGTTCCCGCAGCAGGGTCATGGCAGCGTTCGCCCGGCTGAGGATTGACAAGTTCGACAATAACATCAATAAGGACGCGAGGCGTAAAATATTGCCCCGCTCCCGATTTCACTTCGCTCGCGTTTTTTTCTAACAGCCCTTCGTATAAATCCCCTAATCCTTCTTGCTTCGCATTGTACCAATCTAAGTTATTGGTCGATTGAATAATTTTTTCTAGGTTCTTTGGTTCTCTAATATTAGATGTCGCATCTGTATAAATTTGTTTTAATAATTCATTTTCCTCTTTTCCTAAATCAAGCAACAGCTGTTGATAATGCTCTTTAAGTGCGATCCCGTCTTTTTCTACTAACGAATCCCAACGATATTTTTCAGGAATCATATATTCTTGACCGGTTTCTTTCATCATTTTTAAGAACAGCAAATATGTTAGCTCTGTCACATATTGGTGATACGTAATGCCGTCATCACGAAGAACGTTACATAAATTCCATAGTTTTTGGACGATTTCTCTGTTGTTCATCTACGCTTGCTCCTTCTTTTGGTGATAGTTATACAAATTATAATTAATTTCGCGAACAATTTGTGCTAATTGTCCATCGAAAATTTGATTTAATTGTTTAAAGCCTCCACGGCTCTTAAAAGGTTCATATTCAAAAGCCTTTTCAGGGTCCGGATGAAGAACAGATTCTTGCAGTAATTGCTTTTCAATACGTTCCAGCCATTTCTTTTGAACAGGCGGCCATGCTTTCATTTGGTAAATTTTCTTCATGGCGTGTTTAATTCGTTCTTCATGACTAATAAGCGGATCGCCTAACGCTTGCTGGCGGATGAAGGCGATGATGTCCGCTGCGATGTCTTCATTTTTCGCCTCGCGCCAAGCTGCTTGTAATTTTTTCTCGGAAAAACCTTTTTGGTCCAATTCAAGCAACAATTTCTTTAACTCTTCTCTCGTTAATTCAGTTGGACGTTGACATACAATCATTAGCGCAGGGATTTTGTTCATATTGTTTCGGATAAACTCTCCAAATGATTGTAAATAATCATCCGGTTTTTCCGCATTTCCATATCCGCGTTTAACTCCAATAAGTTCATCTTCATGCGTGGAAATATATTGTTTATTTTCCCGATAGCGATTTTCATCCATATAACGGAACATCGATTTATACTCTTTTAACTGTCCAGTTAATTCAGCAGGATTCAAGTTTTTTACCCAATCTATAAATTCATCAACTGTTTTTCCACCAGATAATACTTTAAAGTCTTGGTGCTGCTTCTCTGACCATTGGCGTTTTTTTCGTTGGATTTTGGCTATAATTTGTTCTTGTTGATGCTGAAGGTGTTCTTCTTTTTCTAAACCTTCTAATTCTTCTACTAATTGAGTCAGTGAAATATTTGGTCGAGTGACAACAGGCTTCATGCTTGTATATGGTTTTAAAGACTCATAGATTCCAACCGCATCGAAAATATTAAAGTGATCTTTTCGGATTTCTTCACATCTTCTCGTTGCTCGGCCTAGCATTTGCTCATAAAGAATCCGAGAGCGAACGCGGCGCAAGAAGACGAGATTTGTAATTGCTGGAACATCGACACCTGTCGTTAGCAAATCCACCGTCACAACAATAGTTGGATATTTTTCATTTTTAAAGCGTCGAATCGCACCTGATGGGTCTTTAATGGAGCCTGTAATTTTCATAATCGCATTGTCTTCGACTTCACCGTATACTTTTTCAAATTCTTCTTTTAAAAGACGTACGACTAAGTCTGCGTGATCATCTGTCGCTGCAAATATCAATGTTTTGCCTTCATCGTCAGGAGAAATATAATTCGTCAACTCTCGTATAATAACACGATTAAAGCTTTCTGTGATAACTTTTGTATTAAAATGTGCAACCTCAATATTCACTTCATCTTCAAGGTATTCTTGTGAAATTGTGCCGGAAACCGTATCATATACGTCGACCTTTTCACCTTTGGCCCAAGTGATTCCTTCCTTTTTTAATACCGTTTCAAATTGATACGGTGGTTCATGGTCGACTAAATATCCATCGACGACTGCTTCTCGATAAGAATAAGTGAAAACCGGCGGTCCAAAAATTTCTGTAGTATGCAGCGCAGGAGTTGCTGTTAAACCGATGCGAACGGCATCAAAGTAATCAAGTACTTTTCGATATTTGCTTACATAATCATTGTGATCTCTTATTTCAATTTCTATGTCATTCATCTCTTTATCTAGTGTATAGCCTCGATGGGCTTCATCGACAATAATGCAATCATATTGATCAATCGATGGAATGTCTTCTGTTTTCTCGTTGTAGAAAATGCGTTTTAACATTCCTTGTACGGTAGCGATATGTACTTTTGTTTCATCATCTGGTTTTTGATCGTATAACGATTGTAAGCTATAAATTTCAGTGAACGTATGGAAATTTTCCAGCTTACTTTCTTTAAATGCGCTTTCCGCTTGTTCTCCAAGAGCTTTTCGGTCGACAAGGAATAATATACGATTAAAACGCTTTGCTTTGATCAATCGATAAATGAGACCAATCGCCATTCTTGTTTTCCCTGTTCCGGTTGCCATGGCGATTAAAATGCTGCGTTTTTTCTCTTCCAATGCTTTTTCGACCGCTTGAATAGCTTTGACTTGATAGTCTCGTAATTTAAGATAATCAAATTTTTCATCACGCAAAAATTGCTCCGAACGTTCCGTATCTTTTTCTAATAGATTTTTCAGTCCTTGAGGAGTGTACCATCCTTGAAGTGGGCGCGGGTGATTCGTTGATTTCCGCGCATCTAAAAACCAAATGCCTGACTTTTGTTCTAGCTGTTTTAAAAAGGGGCGGCCATTGGTTGCGAACAAAAATGGAACATAGTAATCTCCCCATGGTTCATGGATCACTTCATGACCATGCCGAACAATAAGTTTTGCATATTCTTTTGCTTGCTCAATGTCAGATGGAATATCTTTACTAGCACGTTTCGCTTCAATGATCCCTACTAGCTCGGGGCCAATAAATAAAGCATAATCAGCGTAACCATGTTTTAAAGGCCACTCCGCAATCGCCATGTTTTTTCCTTTTTCCGGACGAACTCCTTTTGAGAAACGCAGCTTTTCTGAATCAGCCTCCCAGCCAGCATCTCGTAATTGCTGATCAATAAGAATGCGGGTTTCTGCTTCCGTCAATTCAAAGTTGGCGACTGCCCGTTGTGAGTACTCACGTCGTTTTTGTTTCTCTTCATTGCTAATATATAGCTGTTCCTTTCGGATCTTCTCAAGCTCTGTTTCCAACTGAGCAAGCTTTTCTTCGTATGACTTAACTACATGGTTCAATTCATCTTCTGATATAGATGTTTGCGGTGTCGGTTCGATATATTCTGGAGCTTGAAATGACCAATCGCCATACACTTCCATAAACCAAACCGCAATTCGAAACGCCATATGCAATAAAGCTTTTGCTTCATTTACTTCACCATAGCTCGGATTATGTACCGCTTGATTCCCTTTCAAACGAATGACCGTAAATAAGTCATATATTTCCTTCGGCAGAATTTGCTCATAAAAAAGAATTCTCAGACGCTCCTGTTGATCAGTTCTGCGTTCTTCCTTTATTTCTTCTAACGCTAAAATATATTTTGTTATAGTTTCAGCAAATTTTCTAAGCTCACTTATCGCCACATTTGGATTTTGATAGACATTTCGTTCTGCCGTTTCCCCAACACGGGCGAGAACTTCCCATTTTTCTTCTAAAAAGCGAAAATTTTGCGACATATACACACCTCACCCATAAGAACATGTATATAGTGCTATTTTATCATAAATTTTACAATATATATCATTTCCAGTCATACATCTATTTAATAGAGTTAAGTCCGTATAATTGTGTAAAAATGAATGGGTCTAAAAATACTAGCCAATTTCAAATCCGATCCTTTCAGATGCTTGAGCTTGTAAAAATTGGTTTATTTTAACCGCAAATTTTTTGAATTTCCTTGAAAGAGTTGATGCAAAATTTCTAAATCTAGGTTAATCTTGTTTTGGTACATTCAAATCTTTTCTCCATTAGAGTTTGGCGGTCCAACTTAATTTCAACTGAGTGTTTTTATTTCCTTTGGTACATTTGCTTTTGCTGGCATTGGTATTGAATTGTAACTTATTAAACATATATGATAACTTCTTACAATCATCGCATTTATAGAAACCATCCAAAATTTCTTTCATTAATAAACTCCTCTAGCTTTATATGAGTATAGGAAGAGCTTCCTCGGCAATATTAGAGCAGCTGCAAAATAATTCGCTTGTCTTTCCATTTCAACATAGGAATTATTGACCACTTGCACCAAAATGAGCAAGCTCATCATATAGAAAAAGAAATAGACATTCGAGTTAATTTAAAACCAACAAAAAGCTTAAAACCTCAAATAATGAAATATGATCATATAAACTCGAAAAGTAAGCACGTCTATCCAAACGAGTATTTTCTTTACTATGTAACCACCTGTCCCCATTCGCGCATTGTTAGCAAATCGAATGGGAACAGACTCGCAAATCATGTTTCCAGCCTAATCCCACATGTGGCGACAAATACCTTCATAAAGCTTCTTCAGGATTTCTTCTTGATACCCAGCTTTTTTTATTTCCCGCATTTTCTCTTTGATCGGCTGCAATTCTTCGATCGTAACAGTTTCTAGTTTCGCTACTCGGTCATCCGACAGCAAAACCTCTGGAGATGACGCTAAGTAATCTTCTAATTGGAAATGCCATAAATGAATATGCTCCTGATTCCGCTCCTTTAATCGCTGCGCCATTTTTAGTCCTTCAGGATCAAAATCTCCAGAATAATATATTTGACAACCTTCTTGGATGATTAAGTCTATTAACATTAGTGACGCTAGTTTAAATTGCCCATTTGTGCAAATCAGCGGCGGAAAAGCGTCAGGAAATAAATCCAACAAAGCGGAAAATACGCCTGAGTTCTCAACGACAAATACGGTCTGCCCCTTAGCAGGATATGCACGCTTTAACTTCAATATTTCCCGCAATGGCACATTGAGTACTGTATTGGTTTTTACAGCAGAAGCAAACACAGAATGAATTCCCTGTTCCGTTTCTGTCAAAATTCCCGCACATGTCACAAAGTTTAAAATATCTTCCCGTAAAATGCCAAATGATTGCAGGAGCTCATTGACTTCCTCGACTGATGATAAGTCATAGTCTTGATCAGAGTAAAATTGAAGTGCATGAAGAAATACTTTTCCTTGAAACGTATGTAAGTCAAATGCGTGCGGATCTTTTAGCACTTTTTGTGAAAAAATTGAAAGACGTTCATAATCACCTTTTTTCGGCAAATGTTGAAGCGCAGTGCACACATTCTTTAAAACAGTCTCCAAATGTTCCCGATCTTGCGAATAGGCGATATGAATAAAGCGGTTTTGGGGAGCTGATTCAGCTATAAAAGACAGAAGCCTTGCTTGTTCGGGATATTGATGAATAAGGTTTTGAAAAAATTCTTCTTTTTTCTTCCGATCTGTTTCCCTCTTCTCTTGATTGGTTGTAATGTCTTCACCAAAATAATTCTCAAGTAACGTAACGAGCGGTATACCGGCAAAGCGCGTTTTCTCTAATTGTTCGGCAAACATTTTTAATGAAACCGAAGGAGTAGATTCTTGATGAAAATCCTTCCCAAAAAACGCCCCGAGCGCTTCTTTTTCTTCAAAGGAAAAACCGTCTAATTTGACCGTTCCGCCGATTCTCCCGAGTGATTGATATTTCTTTTTCATCAGCAAAAAAAGGCGGTGAAAGCCAGGTTCACCGCGAAAAAACTCAACAGCATCCGCTACTTTTTGTTCCAACATGAACCATCCTTCCTATATGGATGATGTAAAAGTAAATTCTTCGTCCGGATTTGTCGCAAGTCGTTTCACCTTTCCATCCCAATGATAACGTATAACCGTTACGAACGGAGCATTTTTCGGGCGAACTAGCTCGCAAATAGAAAGCGATGGTACCGTGTCGTAGTCTCCCCAAAGCGCCTGAGAGTTCATGATATAGTTAAAACCAAGCTCTTCGACTAAAGCAAACATATCACGAATGTTATTTTCATCAACGCCGGCAAACGCTTCATCTAACGAAATAATATATGGAGCATCCTCTGCAGCCTCTTGATATCGTGAATATGCCGCGGCAAAAAGAGGAATATACATCGCCATCGCCTTTTCTCCGCCGCTAAATTTATAAAACTTTTGGTTCGTTAATTCCCGCTTTGGTTCATTTGTTTTTTGGTAATAAAGCGTAAACGAGAACCACTTTCGGTAATCGAGCACTTCTTTAATGACTTGGTGAAGCGTATTGCCCTGCCCACTTTCTTCAAGCATTTCTCTCGCTCGGTTGATTTTTGAGCGGAAATGCATCGTAACCCGCTGCAAATCTTCTTCCTTTAGCAGCCGCGAATTCATTCGCAACAATTCGACTAAATCTTTCGTGTCCATTTCTTCTTCGGTTTCCGCGGTCTTCGGCTTCCATTGAATTGAAAACGTCAGACCTGAAGAAGTATCACGTTTTTCCATTAATGCGTTCATATCTTTAACCCAGCGTTCGGCACGCTGTATGCGGCTTCGCAATATTCGCCCGATCGTTTTCAAAATAATATCTTCATACAATTCGCGGTCCTGTTCGTTAATATATTCTTTTTGCAGCAATATATCTTTTTCAATCTCTTTTAATACATAATATGGTGTAACGCGTTGTCCTTTGTAGTCTAGTAAAATGATGATACGTCCTGCTTTTTCCTTCAAATCGTTCGCTTTTAGCTCCGATTCCTCATCTAATGAAAGCTCGACGAACGGATTTTGTTTGTTCCAATCGGCAGGTTCCTGTGCCGGACGATATTCGATTAAATTCGGTTGTTCTTGGAAAAATATTCGGTTTAATCGTTCGGTGACAGAAAGTCGTGTATTCTCTTTTAATACAGAACCATATTTCTTGGAAATGTCTATTGCTTTGTCCAAAAGCGAGCCTGTTTCATTTTCGTCAACAAACACTAGCCCTCGTTCCAATTCTTTGGCAAATAGCTCTTCCCATGCTTGGACAAGAACCTTTGCAAATTCCAGTTTTCTCTCTAAACCGTTTATTTTGCTTTTCATGTTTGAAAGTTGATTCCCGATGTCTGCTTGTTTCTTAATTTTCTCAGGAATTTCCGTTTTTAAAAACGTTAGTCGTTCTCGAATCTGTTGAATCTCTTGACGAATATGTTCCGCTCCCATTTTCGTTAACATCAATTCGATATGCTCAAGTTCAAGTGATACTCGCTGTTGTTGATCGAGAAGAACATTGATTTCGCCTTTCGCTTCGTCTATTTCGTTTTGTAATGCTTCAAGCTGATCATTTAGGTTTTTGATCATTTCATCGGTATGCACGATGTTTCCATGCGTAATTTGTACATCATTTAACTCTTTTAAATATGATTTCATATAAGACAAAGCATCTTCGTACCCTTTTTTCGAAAACTTAAGGTCCAGTCCTTCTGTCTTGTTGCGCAAAGTATTTTTCACTTGCTGCCATTTTCGAGCAATTTGACCTAATTTTTCATTTTTCTTTTCTGTTTCTTTTTCTTTGCTCTCTACTTTGAGTTTCGTTTCCTTCCACTGGTCATAGGCATATTTGACATTTTGGTCAGTTGGAAACGATTGAAACCCTTCCGTAATATGGCGAATTCGTTCATCCACTGCCGCGAGCTGCTCTCGTTTTTCTCTTAGTTGAGTGTTTAAAAGCTGTAATTCTTCCTCAAATTGCTGAATTTTCTCAAGACGCAGCCGTTTCCGTGCGGCTCTTCCAATATACTTTGCCTTTTCCCTTTCAGGGGCATGTCCTTTTAAAAGTCCTAGTGAATATTGTCCGGCTTCGTTAATGACAAAATATTCGTTACCTTGCTGTTCGTCCGATACGATTATACTGCGCAATACCGCTTCGATTCGTTCCTTAGTAACACCTGAGTCATTCTCTACATCAGGTTTTAAATAATCCTCTAGCGTGTGTGCCATCATTGCCGGGTTTGGCATGATTACTCGATCATATTGGATATCTAAATCCGCTTCCACAATTAAAGCGTCGAGCAATCCAGCATGATTTAATGTAGATTCGATCCGTTCCCGCAACTCTTCGGACACGTGCTCTTGAAACTCCACCGCCGCATATAACGGAACAAAAGGTATTCCTTTTTCTTTTAGCGACGCCCTTGTTTGCACCGTTTGCATGTCTCGTTCTGGTTCAGGATCTTTTTGTTCCTTCCAATAACGTAATTTTTCTTCCGTTTCACGAATTTCATTTTCTATCAATTTCATTTCATGTTGTTTTTTAATTTTTTCCGCTTTCCACGATTCTAAAGATTGATAATATTGATTCGTAAACGGTTGTTTCACCTCTTCGAAATGATAGCGCTCATATAGCTCATTCAACCTTTGTAAAAATACTTGAAATGCTTCGTCATCCACCTTTATATCCGGATACATTTTGCTCCATTCAAACACGCTTTCCTGCAAACGGGATTTTTCGTCTTCAACCAGTTCATACCATTTTTTCTCTTCATTTTTTAGTTGGTCTAATTCCCTATTTAATTCGCCGAGCTCTTTATACGTTTCTTCATAACGTAATTGAATTTCATCATGTTCTTTCCAAAGTCCGTTAATTTGCTCCAGTCGATCAAAATGTGCATTAGCTTCCCGCTTCCATACGGTAAAATCAAATTCATATTCTCGGTTCCGCTGAAAATCTTCTTCGTTGATTGTATGCTCGGAAAAAGAGCTTTCTAACGCATCGTTCCGCATCATTTCTAACTGTTCTGTTAGCTTTTTCAATAACTGTTCGAAACGTTCTTCATACATGTTTAAGTTTTGTTCAATTTTCCGTTCTTGCTCTCGTTTTTCATCTATAAATCTTTCTTTCTTTTTGAGCTCTTTGTTTACATTCTGCAGTTTTTCCGCTGTTTCATTACGCTTTTCTTCTGCCTGAAACACTTCATGATTGGATAAATCAAGTTCCCGTTTACGCAGCACTTCTTGTTCAATCGATAATTGTTGAGTCTCTTCTTTCAATGTCGCAAGTGTTTCCTCATATTCACGATGTTGTGCGACAAACTGTTTCTTTTCTTCAGCTAACTTTTTAAAGCTTTTTTCCGATTTTACATATTCATTCGCTTTCTCAGCCAACATATACTCATTGTAAGTCGAATAATGCTGGCAAAGATGCTTTAGAGCCTTCTCGTCTTTTTCAAGCTGTTCTAATTGTTGTTTTGCTTGATCCATATTTTCTATCGTTTCTGACAAGTGTCGCAGCTCTTCATCTGTAAGTGCTGGCAGCGAGCTTTCTAATATTTCGTAGATCACAGTTGGCTTAAAATCTTTTGAAAGCTTCGGACTGCGTAATTGAATGAGTAATTCAATCAATTCGTGGAACGCATCAAGCGACTCAAATCGAAAAATATGTTTATTCACTAACTCCATATATTCACGTTGCGAATCAACAACCGTACCGCCTTCACCAATAACAGTGATCAACTCCCGTTTCGTTAAAGGAATTTTTTGCGTCTTCCCGTCTGTCTTTTCTTCTTTATATAAACGCAAGTCTTTGCCGATGCGCCGATTGTCAAAAACGACAAATCCCCAAAAATCCATATTTTTCTGCCGTTTTGCCCGTAAGCCGATACCCGTTGTGATATATTGTTCAGAGTTTTTTCGCTTATATTCTAAAAATAAATAGCCTGTTCGTTCGTCCCTGTCGACGAGTTCTTTTTCCCCAAGCAAGTAATCTTCCATTCTTCTAGCTCGGGAACCGAACGGATCGAGGCGATCAGGACTCTTTTTTCCATCAAGCAGAACCGGAAGAAAACTTTGCATCGTCACCGATTTGCCGGAGCCGTTGCTTCCACGCAATAGAAGTTTTCCGTCTGCGAAATGAAAAAATTCTTCATCATAATACCAAAAATTTAACACTCCCGCTCGATATAACTCCCATTTACTCGTCATCTTCATTCGTTCCTTTCATTAGAAAATCATCAGGATATGTTCCGACTAATCGACCTAAAAGGGGGTAGAGAATAATCATCCCAGTCTCCGCTTCACGTTCTGCCATTTTCCACTCCTTTAATGCACTCAATACTTCATCAGAAAGCTGAGAGATTGTCATGTCGCGGTATGTTTTACTCCATCCTTCGGAAAATTCGTCACGGCATTTTTTTAACAGACCTAAAAAATCATTTGGTGTTAAGCGGATTTGTCCATATTCATCAGGCATGTGAACATCAAGATGCTGGCGAATAATTTTGGAAAAATGAAGAATAATCTCCGAAGTACCTTTTTGATCTGGAAACAGCGTATAGCGGCTTTGACGTTCCGGTAAAGTTAAAAGTGCCGCATTTTTAAAAAGTTCATAGTGATAATCAGTATGTTTTTCAATATCTTCCCGCAAGCGATGGCGAAAGTTTCTTAAATAATAAAAGTCAGGATCGTCTTTTTGTCTTCGATAAATGGCTGGCGATAAAAATAGTTGCCGATATATCCGATGGCGGCGATAGTCTTGCGGGGACGCTTTCCATTCTTCTTCTAAAATCTCCTCTATCGTTTCATATTGAAACAAGTCTTTCGGATATGATCTCATAAAATAGCGGGATACAACGGGAACTTCATAGAGTGCTTCATGGTCTTCTTTATTTGCAAACCCTTCAAGATCCCCATCGACGCGTTTTACGATACCAATTTGCTCCGACGTCCTCAGCACCCGAATGAGCGACTTCCGATGTTGATAATTCGTCCAATCGATTGGCAGTTCCCCGGGATACATCGCTTGAATCTCTTCACATAAATCGGACAGAAGAAATTTCTCATCGACGGCTTTGCTCTCTAAATATGCTAATAAGCAGCAAAACAGGGCATAATCTAATATATCTTGAAAATCTTGAATACCCATCCACGATTCTGGCTCAGCCGGGATTTTCTCGAGCTTTGCAAAATAGCGGTGAATGATTAGCCGATATCCAAACTTTTCTTGCAAGTAACGTTTCAATACTTTTTCACGTTCTCTAATCTTTTGATAAAGCTCTGGTTCCTCTTCCCGGACAATCCAGAAGTTTTCAAACAGGGCTGTCATGGCTTCTTTCGCTTTTTCATCAAACCCTTGCTCCGTCTTTTCCAATGTTACATCTCTCCCTTTTCGAGGACATAAAGTTCATAATTCGGCATCGTAAGTGTACCGTCAGAGGCTTTCAATTGAATCGAGGAAGAGTCCTTTTGCAAGATTTTCACTTTCCACCCGTTTTCCGTTTTTACGACTCCGTCTTGTTTTGTCATTGATTTTGCTATCCAGCTTAACAATGTTTTTCGAATGTGCGGTTCGATCACCGGCAACTCTCGTAATACGATTTTATTGTCTTGAATGAGGTTCTCTAACTCTTCTTTCTCACGTTTTTTCTCCAGCAAAAATTTCACCTTCATCTCCTGTTTCTCTTTTTCATGTGTTTCGATCGCTTCCGGCTTTTTCTTTTCACGGTAATGGCGAACGCGAGGCTTTACCGTCCATTCTGTCGGCTCTTCTTCCCAAATATCGCGATAAAAGTTTTCTGTTGCATCGTTCTCTGTTATGAGATGCTTTGTATGGAAACAGCCGAAAACAACAGAGGATAGTCGGTGGGCATCTACTAAACTCGGAAGCTCGGAAAACCACTTTGCTAAATGGAGAAAATCTTTCTTGCGGCTGCGGAAATTGTGATGACGTTCCCCCAGCCTTTGCACGACCCGGGTCATGCGGCGAATGGCTTCATTCGTTTGGTGCTGAAGAAAATACAATTCACTTTCACGTCCTTCTCTGCCTAAAAACCATTCTTTTAGACCTCTCCACTTTTCGAATAAATCTTCTTCAAGTTGTTCTTTCGTCACTTCCATTTCTTCTAATCGAGGAATCGTCATTTGATAATCAGCAACAATTGCGACTAGTTTGTGAACATCATCTTCTGCGATATCTTCCAACAACTTTTCAATTTTTAACGATGTTTTCTGTAAGGCAACGATGAAATCGCGTAAATATGTCGTAAATTTTTCTTTATATACAAGAAAGGCTTCCGACATCATTCGTTCTTCCGTGTTCTCACTGTTAAGGTAAGCGATGTAATCTGCAGAATTTTGAATGATTTTTTTGAAATAATCGAATGTTTCTTCCCAATTTTGATTAATCTCTTCTCGTTTTTCTTGAAAATCGTTTTGTATAATATTTTCTATCCGAACGAGTGAAGAGTATAAACGGTCAAAACGCGTTTTTTCTAAAGATCCTCCGAATGAATCCCCTAGCTTCTCTAACGTGCGGATCATCCTCTCAATTTCAACCGTGTAAGGACTGCATTGATAACGAAACCGTTTCTTTTTAAATTCTTCGATTGTGCGAATATTCACCGTCTCTTGCCGAGCAATTAAGTTTTTCCATTTGACAAGCTGATCTAAATCCTGCTGGAGATCGTCTTCAGTATAGTTCTGAAACTCCTTATGTTCTTTTAAAAATGCAAATACTTCTTCAGGAAACAAATATTGCCGCATTCGTTCATGCTGCATATAAAAATATCGTAAAATCGCCCGATAGCGATAAGCATTGTCCGTTGCCAAATACTTTGCTTCCGAAATCGGCTTCAGCCATGAAGAATCCATTATGCATCACCTTATAAATTATGTTTTTATTTCTATTGTAATAGATTTGCAGAGAGATTGAGACAAGATTTTGATGGGGATTTTTTTGCTGTTTTGATTTTTTGGGTATATTTCGTTTTTACGATCTGTTTTGTAAGCGTTCGCCAACCATCTCATCCTGTTTGTATGTGCCTCTTTTGTTTTTTTAAATCCTTTCAACACTTTTAATGCTTGTAAATCGGTGTTCCTGCCGTTTTCCGAAATACTCCCGGCAAGCGGTGATCCACGCGGTTCTATCTCCATTGAGAAAACCAGTCCATCATCGGGTCATAGCTGTATTCTTCCATCATAAACCCTTCAAGCCCTTCCTACACCGGCTCATTTCGTCTGATGCACATAGTGACGTTTGTTTACCAAGGGCACTCATGATCGATGTACTTCAACACCTGTTGAAGCAGTTCCCCGAAGGTTTCTTGAATCATCGAAAATAATTCCATTTCGATCTCTTTTAATGTTTGCCCACCTCTCTTTTCTCCTTGTGTTTGGTTTGTGCACTTATCACAATACAGGAAGAGAGTCCTTTTTGCATTTATTTTGCCTTTCCCCCTACCATTTAAGAGAAACTCCTGCTTCTAACGGAAGGATCTTATCTTTCTCCAACAAACATTTTACTCATACAGAGCGAAGATGCATATGAATGCTAATTTAATAAATGTACAATTTTGATTCTCGCATGAATACTGAACTTGAGGGAAAAGAGGATGCATGCGAAATGAACAATCACAAAAGAGATGAAGAGACCAAAACACTTTTTCTTCTTTTGCTCTTCCTCTTTGGCCACAGTGATCATTTTGTGTGTCTCCATGGATTCCTTTAGAAACCGCGTGAGAAGTTCATCCCTTTCCTTTATGTATTTCTGTTGTTGATCTAACCTCATCATGAGTACTTTAGCAGATCGTTTTGTTTGGCACCATCACTTTTAACGTTTGTATATTATCGTTATAACGATCTAATTCCCGTTTTGTCTTCATTTCGCAAACTGCTACGTTTGATTGTCGAACACATGCCATTACTGCTTCTGCCGCTTGTTTCTGGCGTCATATCGCTGCTCTGTTTTATCTCCATAAAACGCTTCAAGAATATAATGTCTTTTCTAAATAGCCTCGCTCCCACCCGCGTCTTGCTTGGAGAATGAGAGCATACTTTCTTAAAGCAGATTCCTTCATTCTTAACTAGGTACACACGTCTCTCGGTTCAATCAATATTAGTCCTTCGTCTATATCACTAGTCAAAACACCGATACATTCTGTTATAACACTGTTATATAATCATTCTATTGATGTTTCGGCATACCCTGCAAACGACAAAATAATGGGAATGTATAGCGGAAAAAATATTGAAGCTTTAACAAACTTTAAGATCATGACGTGATACAATCATGAGTGTGACGGTATAAAACAAAGGGAAAGGGAGAAGAAGATGGAATCAGATGCAGTAAAACAGGAGCGATGATTAGTTTAAAAAAAGCTGACAAAAAAGCTAAACTAGACAAATGGTATCCCAATAAGATCACATTAGCTAATGAATGGATTGAGAATGAGCAAACGCAAATGAAACGACTGATCGTTCAAGGGGCCATTTTCACTTGTGAACTCGGGGAAAATATCGGCACAGAGCAAAACGGAGAACGACCGATGCTTGTCCTTTCTAATGACAGAATTAACCGTACATCCGTTAATGTTAAGATAGCTCCTTTGACTACAAAGTTAAAAACCAAAATTATAACAGACCGGAAAGGAAAAACAAAGGTATCGCCAAAACTTGCGACACATTATTTTCTCAAAAAGGAAGTCTATCCGTTTTTAACGCAGACTTCCGCCGTAAAGGTGGAAGAATTAACGACAGTCAACAAAGTAAGACTAAAGCAACATATCGGCAATATAAACAAGGATGATTTAAATAAGATTATGAACCGTGTAAAATGGGTATTTAATCTGTAACGTACTTACAACGTATTGACAGTGTATTAATCATGTATTGACATTTCCCAAGATTTTTCTATACTTAGAATACAAAATAAGTTGTCTGTCTCGTCACAGACCTTTTCACACGTGAAAAAACGTGGATTCGTTTGTGTTTTCTAACGGAGAGGAGCCTAAATGGTTCCTCTCCTTGCATAATATCAGCAAAAAGCTCATAACTTAATGATAAGTTGCCTGCCGCGTCGCAGGCCATTTCACCCCGTCAGCGGGGGATTCATGTTTTTTGCCCCAGTACTTAGGTGCTGGGGGTTAATGTATTTATTGGAGAAGATTTCTCTCGAAGAAAATCTACATAAAGGTCTGCGATGTTGAATGATTCCGCATCAAAGCGGCTGAATGACTTGTGTAATTCAACATAATTAATGTACGTGTTCACTTACAAGGGGTAGAAAAGAGCATCCGTTGATTTTGCTGCCAGCTGCCTAATAAATAGAAAAAGGTATTTTTGCCCAGCAGATCAACGAACAAGAACAATACAAAGGGCAATAAGTTAAAATTTCTTTGTTATATACAAGAAAGACTTCTAACATCAATTCGTTTTTCCGTGTTCTTTAATGTTAAGGTAAGCGATATCATCCGCACAATTTGAAATCATCGAACGTTTACTCTCAAATTTGATTCATCACTTCCAGTTTTTGTTCATAATCAGTTTTTCAAATATTTCTATTCAAACGATTAAAGAATAGAAGCCGTCAATACACATCTTCTAAAGCCCCTCCAAGTGAATCTCCTGCTTCTCAACGTGTGAAGCATCTGTTCAATTTCTTTATACCTTCCTATGGTATAATGTAGTAAGTTTTTTGATCATGAAAGGAGACGAAATGAATTTTGCAGACAAACCATGATTTATTTTCCATAGAAGATGTCGAGCAATTTATTAATAGTCATCATTTGGCATTTTTATATATATCCAAAACAAATTGCAGTGTTTGTCATGCTTTGCTGCCAAAGGTGGAAAAAGTGCTGGCTGAGTTTCCAAAGATTCAAATGGGCTTTATCAACGTCGATGATATTCCGAGCATAGCCGGTCACTTATCCATATTTACCGCACCTGTTTTAATTTTGTATGTCGATGGAAAAGAGGTTTTGCGAGAAGCGAGGTTTGTTCATGTTGAGCAGTTTAAGGAGAAAGTGAAGAAAATTTATTTTTTAGCGGAGCAATCGTAACTTGTTTGCGGGTGAAGGCACCTTTTGGCTGAGACGTTTCACAGAGGCGGAATGCTAACTAATGTATTCCATGAGCGGAGTCTTCTACACATAGGGGCTGTCTAATAAGTCGATTTTCCGGCTTATAGACGCCCCTTTAATATTTTAGAAACGTTGATATATCAATGCTTATGATGTTTCATTTTCAGTGGATTTTGACTTTCTGGACAGCCCCAAAAAATGTTCTTGTTCTAAAAGGGAATGAGCCTGCTTAAAGTTAGACTGGATCATCAAACGAAAGCAAACTTGCCAACGCCGCAAGAAAAATCTCCAATGATAAAAATGAGGTCTGGAATAAAAAGAGATGTTTAGTTTTTTCATGGAAAATCTAAATGTTTTGCCAACCGTAAAATCTATCTTGATGGCGGTTGAAATAACGGAATGCATGCGCGGTACATTCCGTTTCTTTTCTTCATTTTATGTTGAATTTAACTTAAAATCAGACACAGATGCTTCCGAAGGTCTGAGACACTTGAGTAGAAGCTACTTCAAACAAGTCCGCTTCTTAGAGAAAGTCCTCCCCCATAATCATCTGAACAAAAAACTGCAGCTTAGCAATTAAACATTCACATTAAGTTTCAAAATTACATCAAATATAGTGCTTGTTCGTTATTTCGCTGCTTCTAACAATAGATCCACAATATGAACAGCTTTTACATCCTTTAATCCTTCTCTTTCAATTCCTAGCTTCATTTGCATGAAACATCCTGGATTAGCTGTTACTATTGTAGTGGCTTTGGTTTTTTTCATTTTTTCCATTTTCTGATCTAAAATTTCCATGGATGTTTTCGGTTCGACAATGTTATAAATGCCTGCAGAGCCGCAGCAGCTATCGGCATTTTCCATTTCTGTGAATGTTACTCCTTTAATTGAACGAAGCAATTCTCTAGGAGCTTTTGACGTTTTCATGACGTTTCTCAGGTGACAGGAATCTTGATATGTGACGACTTGTTCAGGAAGTGAAAGGCGAAATTGTTTGTGAAAATCAAGCTCATATAAAATGGACGTAATGTCTTTTATTTTTGCAACAAATTTTTCAGCGCGCTCTGACCATTGCGGATCATCTTTTAATAAGTGATCATATTCAATCAAGAAAGCGCCGCAGCCACCTGCGTTTGTTATAATATAATCTACTTCGTTTTTTCCAAACGCTTCAATATTTTGTTTTGCTAATTCTTTCGCTAGTTCTTTTTCTCCGCTATGACCGTGCAAAGCTCCGCAGCATGCTTGTGTTTTAGGAATAACAATTTCACACCCGGCTTTTTGCAATAATTGAATGGTTGCATGATTTGTTTCGAGAAACAACGTGTCCATTAAACATCCGGAAAAGAAAGCAACAGTTGCTTTTTTCTCTCCTTTTGGCGGGAAATATTCAGATCGCTGTTTCAGTGTCTTTCTCTCAGGAACATCAGGTAATATTTTTTCCATTTCCCGGAGATGATATGGAAACAGTTTCATAAATCCTATTTTACGTGCCGCTTTTTGAAGTCCAGATTTTTGATAAAATCCAACTAAGCTAGTTATGTTGATTAAATTACTTTTTTTAGGAAATAGTTGTTTAAAAACTACATTTCGAACTGCCCGCGCAGGTAAAGAATGCTTTTTATTTTGGTTAATTATGTCTCTTGCTTCTTCTAATAAATGTCCATAATTCACACCCGATGGACAAACCGGCTCACACGCACGACATCCTAAACACAAGTTTAAAGACTTTTCAAATTCATCATCCGGTTGAAGGACCCCATCATAAACTGCCTTCATTAAGGCAATTCTTCCTCTTGGTGATTGGCTTTCTTTATATCCAGACACAATGTAAGTTGGGCAAGATGGCAAACAAAAACCGCATCTCATACAATTTAACAGCTCATCTTCGTCCATGCGTTCCTTGAAATCTCTTTGGATATTTTGCTTTTCTGATTCTGTCATCATTTTGAGATCACCACTCGTTTTCGTGTATCCTTTGCAAATAATTTCCCAGGATTCATAATATTGTTTGGATCCAATGCAGCTTTGATCGACTTCATCACATCGATGCCAGATTTTCCTAGCTTCCATTCTAAATAAGGCGCTTTCATGGCTCCTACTCCATGTTCTCCAGTAATTGTTCCTCCCAGTTCAATGGCCTTTGCAAATATTTCAGCAAAAGCTTTTTCCACCCGTTCCATCTCATCTTTCTTCCGAATATCTGTCGTGCAGGTAGGATGAAGGTTTCCGTCTCCCGCATGACCAAACGTGCATATTTTTACGTTATGTTTTGCGGCTATTTCATTAATGGCTTTGACCATTTTGGCAATTTCTGATCTTGGTACAGTCGCATCTTCTAAAATAGTAGTTGGTGCTAGTCTGGCTAAGGCGGACAAAGCGGTGCGTCTCGCTGTTCGTAAAGCTTCAGCTTCTTCTTCTGACTGGGCAATTTGTACAGATACGGCGTTTTCACTCCTGCATATTTCTTCCATGACCTTCATATCTTTACTCACATTTTCAGGCGTTCCATCTTGTTCAATCAGTAATACGGCTTGAACGTCTGTTGGCAGTCCGATTTGTGAATAGTCCTCCACTACTTTTAGCGTCGGCTGATCTAAAAACTCTAAAGTTGCCGGAATTACTTTATTGGCAATAATTTTCGATACGGAACGCGCAGCAGCTTCTAAATCTTGAAATAAAGCAAGCATTGTCTTTTTTGATTCAGGCAGTGGGATCAGCTTTAATGTCGCTTCTGTAATCACTCCTAACGTTCCTTCAGAACCTATAAATAAGCGTGTTAAATCATACCCTGCCACATCTTTCGCTAGCTTTCCTCCTGTTCGAACAATTTCCCCATTAGGAAGAACCGCCTCTAGCCCCAGCACATAATCACGAGTTACTCCATATTTCAGTCCTCTTAATCCTCCAGAATTTTCGTTAATATTTCCCCCAATTGTAGATATTTTCATTGAGCTTGGGTCTGGTGGATAAAACAAACCTTTTTGTTCCACCGCATGGATTAAATCAAGTGTGATAACTCCCGGTTGACATGTGACGGTTAAGTTTTCCTCATCGATCTCTAAAATTTTGTTCATATGTTTAAATAGAAGAACGATTCCTCCTTCAACAGGACAAGTGCCGGCGCATAAGTTCGTACCAGAGCCCCGCGGAACAATCGGTATTTTATTTTCATTACATAATTGCAATATTTTAGATACTTCCTCTGTATTTCTAGGCGAAACGACCGCATCCGGAATCGATTGAAAATTTGGAGTCGCATCATACGAATATACTAACCTTTCAACTTCCGAATCTTCAAAATTTTCTTCTCCTACAATATTTATGAATTCCCTCTTTATATCAGGAGCAATCATTCAAACCCCTCACTTTTATTCTTTTCGTTTTATTATAAAGAATGAGAGTCATATTATCTATGTATGATGATATAATTAACATACCAAAAATGCCTATTTTATTGTCTTTTTAACCAAAAGGGTGGTGATACGAGTTGCAATTATCCCCAAAGCTGGCTGCTAAAATTATTTCAGAGGTTCAGGACGTAGTCAAAGAGGATATTATATTAGTTGATATTAATGGGATCATCATATCCTCCACTGATGAGAGTCGGATCGGCTCTTTTCATGAAGGAGCTACGATTGTTATTAAGTCCAAACAAAAGCTTTACATTGATCAAATCAAAGCACAAGTGCTGAAAGGAGTCAAAGCAGGAATCAATATGCCCATTATGTTTCATAAGAAGGTAATTGGAGTGATCGGAATAACTGGCGAACCGAAACAAGTGGAGCCTTATGCGGACTTAATTAGAAGAATGACAGAGCTCATTATACAAGAAGCATATTATACTGAAAGAAACGAATGGGAAATAAGAGGAATAGAATCGTATCTTTATGAATGGATCAATGCTTCATCTGTGGATAAAGATTTTTTAGAGCGCGGGTTTATGTTAGGCATTCCTGTGTATGACACTCATGTTTGCACACTCATGGAATTGGAGATACACACATTAAATAATTACGATATTCATCGAATTCAAAAAGAAATTATAGAATTGTTTTATTCTATCTTCGGGAAAGAAAAACATTTTATTGTTCGATGGGGGCAAGAGCGCTTTTTAGTATTAAAAAAGATGGATGCTTCTTATAAACAAAATTATTTTTACAGTCAGTTAAACGATTTAAAAAAAAGATTCGAAAACAGATACAAAAGCACTTTAGCTATTGGCATAGGAAAAACAGCTTGCAAACACATGATCAATAAATCTTTTAAAGAAGCACAAAAAGCATTAAAGGTAGCGCGAAAAAATAAAGGCATTGTATTTTATGAGGATCTTATATTAGAAATCATCTTGGATGATATCCCAACAGAGATGCAAAAGGATTTTTTGAAGCGAACCATTCATATGATGGAAAAAGATCAAATTCTAATCGAAACGTTACAACACTATATGAACAATAATCAATCGATCAAAAGAACGGCAGAGGAAATGAATATCCATATTAATACACTGCACTACCGTTTAAATAAAATCGAAGAGCTGACAGGAATTAACCCAAAAACAACAGAAGGAATTGTCATATTTTATATATCGTTACTGTTATTAAATTCTTTAAACCGTTAAGTCCGTATAATTTGATCGAAACGGGAGTGAATGAAAAAAGACAATCGGCAAATGTTGTTCGGGGAGACGACCGGCAGGAAAACTTTGGGATTGCTGCCATACACCAAGCATTAATTCCATAGTGTCTTTCAATGGGCAATTTCCTTTTAGACAAGTAATTAAGAACTGCTCTAAATGTGGAGAACGTCTGGACACATGTTTGACATTCCAATGATTTTCTCTAACTGTCTCATTTGAACGTCACTCAAAATCATCCTCATTGGATTTCCTCCGCTTACATCTTGGATTCGATGATAAACGTATTTTTCCTGATGAAACAAAAAATCCCGAATATCGAACTTTTTTCAAGTATCCGATATTCGGGTT
Source organism: Aeribacillus sp. FSL W8-0870 (assembly GCF_037963755.1). NCBI lineage: Bacteria > Bacillati > Bacillota > Bacilli > Caryophanales > Bacillaceae > Aeribacillus > Aeribacillus sp. FSL W8-0870. The sequence goes on along the minus strand of NZ_CP150165.1, from coordinate 1,323,437 downwards.
GCATTTTCAAATACATCAGCCCTTTTATGTTTTAAACAGCAGACTTTTCTCTTACATTCAACAATTTAAAGAATTCTCTCATGAATCCCGGTAAATCCGGCCAAGCGTGGCCCGATACAATGTTCCCATCCACATGAAGCATTTTTTCCACATAAGTAGCGCCTGCTGCTTCCACTTCTGGTCTACAAGCAGTGTAAGCTGTCATCTCTCTTCCTTTGATATATTCTCTTACAGTTGTTAAGACTAATTGTCCATGACAGATCACCCCAAGAGGTTTATTTTCTTTTAAAAAGTGAGCAGCAATTTCCTGAACCTTTGGATTCATACGAATATATTCAGGCGCACGCCCTCCTGGTATAATTAATCCATCATAGTCGGCAGGATTAATCTCATCTACTGATGCATGAGATTCGATTTTATATGCCCATTTTTCTGTAAAAGTCTCCATTTCAGGAAGGAAATCATGGACAACCGTCTGGAGCTTCTTTTTAACAGGTGAGGCAATTGTACAATTAATATTTTCTTCAATACAACGATAATAAGGATAAAACACTTCTAATGCTTCAGCAGCATCGCCAGTAATAATAAGAACATTTTTACTCATCTTACATCACCTTTCCTTTTATTATGAAATTATTTGTACGCTGTAAAAATTATGAATCATTTTGCCAAACTGCCTTCATAAGCAGCAGACAAATTATATCGTGCCTCCAACAATCCCCGGCAATAATGCGCATTAAACTCCATGCTCAACCTTGTCAGCTTGGCGCCTTTCAAGTAATCTGAAAACTCTTCTTCAGTCAATGGTTTCCCTTCTGGAGTTGTTATGGCAAATGTACTTGAGTGATGGAATACTTTTTTCTTCTCCAAATATTTTTCTCTTAACAGCCTCCCCTCTTCAGGCAGGGACAGTTCATTCAGTTCTTGTAGAGATAAAGACGTAATTTCTTCCTTTGACATTCCTATTTTTAGTAGATATTTCATCAGTTTCTCTTGCCTTGCATAGTAGGCTTTTATATCAAAAGTTTTGCGCAATTCTTCAAGATCTCCGTCAGATACATTATGGAAGACTTCGCGAAACGATTTTCCTGCTGATGCTCCGTGATTAATTTCATCGGATGCGCAATGATCGAGTAAATGAACTTGAACCGTTTTTACCCATTCAATCTCAGATACATATTTCCTTATATCTTCAGCCATGATGTAGGCAAAGTTAGGAGAGCACCAATAAGTTGGAAGGCGAAAGACTACTTTAACATGATTATCCTTCACTAGGACTTGATCGATAAATCCCAACTCTGTTAACGACTGATCCAGTTCAGGATCATACACTTTTTCAAGCATGCTATATACTTGCTTTTCTTTATCCATTACCTCGCTTTCACCTCCCTTTTAAGTCTTTTTATCAACTATTCTCTATTCGTCACGCTATCCGTTTGGATAATTGACAATTTTTTAATTTTTCTTTTTGTTTTTCGATATCAATGTTATATAATCTCGCTGCATTTCCTGCTAAAATCTTTTTCTTCACTTCCAAATCAAATGTAACTCCAGTCTCTTCTTGTATATCCTCTGGAAGCTCAAATTCAAGAAACTTTTCAATGATCCATTTCGGTTCCCATATAGCATAGTCACTTCCAAAAATGATTCGGTCTTCATCAAGCCAATACAACAATTCACTTATAATGTGAGCAAAATAACGAGGTCGATCATGAATTAAAGCAATGGCAACTGCCAAACCTGCATAGACATTTTTCTCTTGTGTAGCAATCCAGCAAAAATCTTCTAATCTTGGAAGCCCTACATGTTCGACAATAAAGTTCAGTTCAGGGAAACAGCTTGCTGCATCATCAACATCTGCTACGTCAAATGCATCCCGATTTAAAGGAGTGATCGTCGGCCCCTTATGAATGTGTATGTTTCTTATCCCCAGTTCTTGACATTTTTCAAGATATCTTTTTGACCAATCATCAGATAGTTTATAGCCCTTTGAATTACCATACCAATCAGCTGTATATAACTTGACCCCTTGCCAGTTGTATTTTTCTTTGTTTTCTTCTAATTTTTCTAAGCCTCGTTCGCCATGCCGGGGATCGAATGTTCCATTGCAAATAAAACGATTAGGGTACTTTTTTGAAAGCTCCTCATTTGCATCAAAATTACCAAAGCCATTTTTATAAAACTCTTTTAGAAAAACTGGCTGAAAAATCGCCATATCCACATATCCTTCCATAAACACGTCATTCACAAGTTTTTCTGGAGAATACTTTACAAACTCATCTTTCGGCCACCAATATTCTTTCGGACTTAGATTTTTGTGATAATCATAAAAACAACTAATAAATTGTTCTCCGTGGATATTCAATTGATTCTCCTTGCTTCCATCCCATAAGGCAATGTGTGCATCAATAATAAAAATTTCTTCACCATTAGATGCTTTAAACAATTTCATTCCCCCTCACATGAGATTAATTAAATAATTGAAAACGCTATCATTTTTCACGAATATCCATTGATGTTTATCAGGTAATAATACTTTATTTTCTTTTTATTCAGAAAATTTTAATCAAATTATACTTGGTTCATCCTCAATTTGATATATACACTTAAACAAAAAAACAACCATTTCGCCAGCAATTTTTTGGGTGATTAAACAAATTTTTTATAATCAAAAACAGACAGCGAAACAGCGTTTAAATCAAATGCACCAAATCCTTATCCTGTGAACGATGGCGTAATAAATCTCATCTCCTTCGGCCATTGCATAAACGATGACCCAATACGGTCACGCTCTAAAATTCCGCAATTTTTCATTCCTAATTGTTTTAATAATATCCCCATTCCAATCCCGACAGAACCCGCTCCTACGATTAGAATAAAAGGGTTCATCTCTTTTCCACTCCTTGAAAATAGTAAAAACTATACCATCTAAAACGGAATTTGTGAATGGATAATCTTTTTTCCATTTATAAAAGCATTGTGCACATTGATTTCAAGCTTCCAGAAATTGTTCATGATGTGTATTGTACGATTGTTTTGTAGAAGAAATTTCTCTGAAGTACTTTTTGGCAGCTATGGATGGATTGCACCAACCGTTCTGCTTTTGTGTATATCGTTTAATATTCGGCTTGCGGCATTCTAAATCAATACTCCCACAGTTTATTTTGCATTTACGAAAAAAATATGTTTAAATATTATATAAATCGTAATGATTACGATTTATATAAATTAGTTTTCAATTATCTCGAACCAATCTGAGGTTAAAGAAAAACTTTAATTGTTGAAAGGAAGATGGCAATGGATAAAAAAATACCTGTGACCGTTTTAAGCGGCTACTTAGGAGCAGGGAAAACTACCATTCTGAATCATATTTTACAAAATCGCCAAGGGCTCAAGGTAGCCGTTATTGTGAACGATATGAGCGAGGTCAATATTGATGCTGAATTAGTCAAACAAGGCGGAGAGCTTTCAAGAACTGAGGAGAAGCTAGTCGAAATGTCAAACGGATGTATTTGCTGTACATTAAGGGAAGATCTATTAATCGAAGTAGAAAGGCTCGCTAAACAAGGAAATATCGATTATATCATTATTGAATCGACTGGAATTAGTGAGCCAATCCCAGTTGCTCAGACTTTTTCATATATTGATGAAGAACTAGGAATCGATCTGACGCGCTTTTGTCGATTGGATACGATGGTGACGGTTGTAGATGCCAATCGATTCTGGAAGGATTACCAGTCAGGTGATCGGCTTATTAGATAGAAAGCAAGCGTTAAGTGAAGACGATACTCGTGAAATCGCAGACCTTCTTATTGACCAAATTGAATTTTGCGATGTGCTCATCTTGAATAAGTGTGACTTGGTGTCTGAAGAAGAATTGGCAAAGCTGGAAAAGGTATTAAAAACATTGCAGCCAAAAGCGAAACTTATTCGTACTGTCAAAGGTGAGATTGATCCTCGAGAGATTTTAAACACTGGACTATTCAATTTTGAGGAAGCAAGCTCTTCAGCAGGATGGATCAAGGAGTTAGAGCAAGGGCATGATCAGCATACACCGGAAACTGAAGAGTATGGAATTTCTTCCTTTGTTTATTCAAGACGTTTGCCTTTCCATTCCGAGCGCTTTTACAATTGGCTTCACTCCATGCCCGAAAATATTGTAAGGGCAAAGGGAATTGCATGGTGCGCAACTAGAAATAACCTTGCCCTTTTGATGTCTCAGGCAGGACCTTCTGTTAGTATTGAACCGATCTCTTATTGGGTCGCTTCTTTGCCGAAAGAAGAGCAGCAGCAAATTTTAAAAGAAAACCCTCATTTGCTGGACGAGTGGGATGATCAGTTCGGAGATCGGCAAACAGAATTAGTATTTATTGGAATGGATTTACGCCCTGAAGAAATTATAAAGGAATTGGATAAATGTTTACTAACCGACGCTGAGTTTGATCAAGACTGGTCTACTCTTCCAGATCCATTCCCTTGGAATTTACAAAAAGTGTAACTGGAGGAAGGAAAGAAGGAATGATTTTATCTGGAAAAACTATTCTTGAGAAAATTCAACATAAAGAATTGGTCATTGATCCCTTAACAAAAGAGCAAATTCAACCTGCTTCAGTAGATTTGCGCCTTGGAAATCATTTTCTTGTGATGGATGAGCACGCCAATGCTCATCTATCATTAGAGGCGAAAGCGAAATATAAAGAAGTAGTGGCTGAAAACGAGAAAATTGTCATTCCCCCCTTCTCTTTCTTGCTTGCTACTACTATAGAAACCATCGAGCTGCCGGAAAATCTTACTGCTTTCGTAGAAGGAAGAAGCTCGATCGGCCGCTTAGGGCTATTTATTCAAAATGCCGGTTGGGTTGACCCGGGATTTAAAGGACAAATCACGTTGGAACTGTTTAACGCGAATCGCCTACCGATCGAATTAACGATAGGAAGAAGAATTTGTCAGATTATCATTTCTAAAGTTGATCAAGAAGCAAAACCATACAGCGGAAAATATCTATTTCAAAAAGGAGCGACAGAAAGCCGAATTTTTCAAGACGATGATGTCACGCAATAATGAGGAATTTTCAATAATAAATGATATGACAGGAAGGACGAACATTGGCTAAAAAATCAAAAATAGCGAAAGAAAGAAAAAGACAAGAATTCGTTGTTAAATATGCTGAGCTAAGACGAGAGCTAAAGGAGAAAGGGGACTATGAAGCTCTTCAAAAGCTCCCCCTCCTATCCGTCTAAAAAATCGTTGTGAAATTACCGGAAGGCCAAGGGGTTATCTCCGTAAAAATGCTTCAATGACAAAATCGGTCTTTCGATGATTGCTGTTATAGTTGGCAAAATCCCCTTCATTAACCTCCTTCTTTTTTTAATATGTTAACCAAATAGAATTTTAGGTTGACATTTATATCATTCTTCTTGCATAATAAAAAACAAATATTGTATTAGGAGGAAAAGCATGAAAATCAAGTCGATGGTGTTAATTGCTCTTTTTGCGGCGTTAACGGCGATCGGTGGGTTTATTAAAATCCCTATTCCATATGTCCCATTTACGCTGCAAATTGTATCTGTTTATTTAGCTGGGTGTTTGTTAGGCCCAAAACTCGGAATGTTAAGCCAGCTTGTTTACGTTTTGATTGGACTGGCAGGTGCGCCTGTTTTTGCGGAAGGAGGAGGTCCAAGTTACATTTTTAAACCTACATTTGGTTATTTACTAGGTTTTGTGTTAGGAGCATACGTCAATGGCTGGTTGATTAAGAGATTTCAATTGGTAAAAACATTTTCTATTTTCCTCGCTAATTTCGCCTGCCTTCTTGTAGTGTATCTTCTTGGCTGTCTTTGGTTATATGCAGCAATGAAATTTATTTTCGATAAGTCGTTAACGATTGCTCAAACATTATTATTTGGTTTTGTGATTCCTATACCGGGAGATATTTTCTTATGTATCCTATGTTCCATCATCGCAGCGCAGATTCTTCCACGGACGAACTTTTTGATTCATAAACAAGGAGTTGCATCTTAATGGGAAAAGCGATTTTTATCACAGGGACCGGAACAGAAATTGGCAAAACGATTGTCACTTCCATTCTATTTCTGGTATTGAAAGAAATGGGAGTGAAAACAAAAATATTTAAACCCATTCAAACAGGTGTAGTAGAAGAGAGCGATTCTTTTGCCGATCAATATTGGTATGAAGAAGTGATTGGAGAAGAAAAAGGCTCTACGGGGATGTATTATATGGAGCCTGCTGTTTCCCCTCATTTAGCTTCAGAGATCACAAATACTACGATTCTGCCAAATGAAATAAAAAATAAAATTTTAGAATTAAAAAATCAATACGATGTTGTTCTAGTAGAAGGAGCAGGCGGACTCGCGGTTCCGCTCATTGAACATTCTAATGGATTTTATATGACAAAAGATTTAATTCAAGAATGTGAATTGCCAACAATTCTCGTGTCTTTGGCTGGATTAGGGGCTATACACCATACACTCACAACTGTAAATTATGCCGAAATGCACGACATTAAAATCCTCGGGCTTATATTTAACCATTTTGACCAATACAATATGATTCATATTGATAATGTACGGACTATACATAAGATGTTGAATCTTCCTATCATCGCTAAATTGCCAACAATGGACTCTTTGTCTAAAGACAGTCTTACTCAATTAGCCAAAACATTGATATCCAAGCAAGAACTTAAGAATGTATTGTCAGGGGGATTAGAAATTGAAGTATAGCTACGAACAGTTAGAACAACTTGATAAACAATATGTATGGCATCCTTTTACCCAAATGCAGTCTTATATCGAAGAAAAGCCGCTCATCATTGAAAAAGGAAAGGGAAGCTACCTTTATGATGTCGAAGGAAAAAAATATTTAGACGGTTATGCATCTTTATGGGTAAATGTTCACGGACACAGTGACCCTGAATTAAACGAAGTGCTTCATGAACAAATTGAAAAAATCTCTCATTCTACGCTTTTAGGGTCCGCGAATGTTCCTTCCATTTTATTAGCAAAAAAACTAGTGGAAATTTGGGGAGGAAATTTATCAAAAGTATTTTATTCCGATACAGGGGCTGCTGCCGTTGAAATTGCATTGAAGATGGCATATCAGTACTGGCAAAACATTGACCCTGTCCGCTACAAAGATAAAAACAAATTTATCTCATTAAAAGAAGCTTATCACGGGGATACGATTGGTGCTGTAAGTGTTGGTGGAATGGATTTATTCCATCGAATCTTTAGGCCGCTATTGTTTGAACGAATTGAAGTACCTTCCCCATATGTATATAGAATGGACGAATATGGCGATGAAAAGGAAATTGTGAATTATTGTTTAACAAAGCTAGAGGAAACGCTTGAACAGCATCATTCAGAAGTCGCGGGTATGATTGTCGAACCGCTCGTTCAAGGAGCGGCAGGAATCATTGTACATCCGAAAGGGTTTTTAAAAGGTATTGAAAAGCTTTGCCGCAAATACAATATTTTGCTTATTTGCGATGAAGTGGCTGTTGGATTCGGCAGAACCGGAACATTATTTGCCTGCGAACAAGAAGATGTCCAGCCTGATATTGTTTGCTTAGCCAAAGGCATCACAGGAGGATATTTACCGCTTGCGGCAACATTGACAACAGAAGAAATTTATTCTGCATTTTTAGGAGATGTTCATGAAAATAAAACATTTTTCCATGGTCATACATATACAGGAAATCAATTATCTTGTTCTGTTGCGTTAAAAAATATTGAGTTGATCGAAAAGAGAAACTTAGTTTCGGATGTCCAACGAAAAGCCCATGCGTTGGCAGGTAAATTGCAAAAGCTTTATGAACTGCCGATCGTCGGTGATATTCGTCAAAAAGGACTCATGATTGGCATCGAAATCGTCAAGGATAAGAAAACAAAAGAAATATTCGAGCGCTCGGAGCAGATTGAGCATAAAATTATTTTAGAAGCTAGAAAGCGCGGGCTTATTATCCGACCATTAGGTCCTGTCATCACGTTTATCCCTGTTTTGGCGATGACCGATGATGAGCTAAAGACCGCTGTTGATATTATTTTTGATTCGATTGCGGAAATGGTAAGCATCAAGCAGTTTTAAGATGAAGGTACTTTATCGTTGCAAGGGGATGTCTCATGTTTTGAGACATCCCCTACTTACAATTAGTCAAGAGTTTTTAGTAAATCTATTTGTTTCAGTGGATTTATTTAGGGGGCTGTCCAAAAAGTCAAAATCCACTGAAAACGAAACATCATAAGCATTGATATATCAACATTAAAGGGGCGTCTATAAGCTGGAAAATCGACTTATTAGAAGCCCCTAACTAAATAAATTTACGCATGCCAAATAGCCCCCACGATTTTTGCTTTTTTTCCTACACAACTACAAAGTTGCTGATGCGATTTCGTAATTGTAGGTGATTATGTAATATTTCCCCCTCATAAACACAAATCTGAGCAGAATTATAAATAACCATATAGCTCTTTCCCATACTAACATCAAAGGCAATGACACTTTGCATAAACCTTCCTCCATTATTTGTAGAAGCCTTCATATAACCTTAATGATTCCCTTTTCTTATCCACGATCTCATGGATCCAACATATTAAATCTGATTCTTATAAGATCCGTGAAGTAGGCCAGTTTTTCATTGCGAACTCATAGTTCTGGGGCTGTCACGACCTTTTCTCCACTCCTACTAAAAAATAGCAGCACAGACCTTGACCGTGGTCTATGCTGATAAACTTAATATGTATTTATTTACATGAAATGAAGTTAAGGATTTCTTCTTTTGTTGGTAAGGATGAAATTGCACCTTTTCCTGTTGTTGTGATCGCACCGCTTGCATTGGCAAAGGTGAGGATTTCTTGATGGTGCTCATTTAATACATCTATTAAGTTATCATGGTTTACTTCTTTTTCGAGTAGTTTATATAAAAAGCCACCGATAAAGGCATCTCCTGCACCTGTAGTATCCTGAACCTCAACTTTGAAACCAGTTGATTCATATTTGGCATTCTTCGTGTAAAGGTCGGCTCCATTAGCTCCTTTTGTGTAAATAACGGCTTTTACATCACCTGTGAATAAGTTTTCAATCGCCTCTTTTTCATTAGTGATTCCTGTGATAAACGCTAATTCTTCATCGGAAATTTTGATGATATGTGCTTTCGGAATAAATTCTAAAATCGTTTGTCGACATTTCTCTGCACTGTTCCATAGTGGAAGGCGAACGTTGGGATCAAAGCTAATGATTCCCCCATTTTCTTTAACAAGTCGAATTGCTTTTTCATGGGCTTTTTTCATTGGGCTTTCGACTAGATCGACGGAGCAAAAATGTAAAATATCTCCTTTAGCAAACCAACTTTCTTCAATTTCATCTTCTGAAAGCAAAAGATCTGCAGAAGGATTGCGATAGAAGGAAAAATCACGTTCACCATCATCGAGCAGTGAAACAAATGCTAATCCTGTATTCGCTTCCTTTGTTCGCTTTATTTTATCTGTTTTCACACCGATTTTTTGTAACTCTTCAATTAAAAAGTCACTAAAGGCATCCATTCCAAGCTTTGTGATTATTGCAGATTCTGCTCCAAATCTCGCAACAGCTGCTGCAACGTTTGCTGGGGCTCCCCCAGGTGCACGTTTAAAAGATTGAACATCCTTTAATGCTTTGCCTTTTTGCATTGGAATAAAATCAATTAACACTTCACCAATTGAAAATAAGCGCCCCATTGTCTACACCTCCCTTTTAATTCATAGTGGATAAGTTATATTTCGTTGTGTCTAATGTAACTTTTCCGTTTCGTGCAAAGAAGCGAATATCTGTGCTTTCAGGTCTTGGAAAAATTCGGCTCGTAAATACTTCAACGCCGTCATTGATAAAAATTTCGACAGAAGACGTATCAACAAACAGATGAAGCTTTAACGTATCCCCTTCAACGCTGCACTTTCTTGTTGTTCCATATTCTTTAGCTGGAACCTCGCCTGAATGGGTACGGTCTAAGGTCACCTTTTGTTCCTTTCTGTTATAGGAGATGACCGTTTTTTCATCATTACATGACCGGAATTCAATCCCGACTTCATCTGCTTCCATGTTCGTAAATTCACAAATAAGTTCATACGTCGTCCCATTGAATCCTTCATACATTTTTTTCTCATCATCGAGAATATCTTTCACATTTACCGAATCTTGTCGCAATGCTTCTAGTTCTTTTACAGGACACTGAATAAGCTTTCCATTTTGAACGGTCAACTCTCTCGGTAATGTTAAACAATGAGCCCACCCATCCTTATCAGTTGGATACTCGATTTCGGGAAGACCCATCCATCCGACTAAAAGGCGACGTCCCTTATGGTCAATTGTCGTTTGTGGTGCATAAAAGTCAAATCCACGGTCTAACTCAACAAACTCACCGTGTTCAAAAACTTTTGTCTTTAAATCTAGTGTTTTCCCTAAAAGATAACCAGATTGATAGATATTTTGAAATTGATCTCCCTTTGGTTCTAACCCTTGTGGTGAGAAGATCAGCACACCTTTTCCATCTAGTTCAAAATAATCGGGACATTCCCACATAAATCCAAATTCCTTTAAGTTTGTTTGAACCTCACCTTCAAATGTCCAATTTTTTAAATCAGGTGATGAATAAAGAACAATACAACCTGTTTTGTTTTCCCTCTGTGCCCCGATAACAGCATAAAATGTGTCATTTTCCTTCCAAACTTTCGGATCGCGATAATGATCGGTATAACCTTTTGGAACTTCTTTAATAACCGGCTCTTGTAATTTTTCAATACGACTATTTTCATTCATTACCGCTAAGCATTGATATGGATGACGAACCCAATTTTCATCTCTTGTATTTCCTGTATACATTAAATGGAGCTTACCGTCATGACAAATAGCACTACCTGAATAAGCTCCGTGAGAATCAAAATAATCGTTCGGCTTAATACCAATTCCGACATTTTGCCAATTGACAAGATCTTTTGATTTTGTGTGATACCAATATTTTAATCCATGAACAGGACCTAGCGGAAACCATTGATAAAACAAGTGATATTCTCCGTTAAAATAAGAAAAACCATTTGGATCATTTAAAAGACCCGTTACTGGTTGAATATGAAATTTCTGACGCCAAATGCTTTTGTTGACTTTTTCTTTTAATGCATTCAATTCTTCTTTTGTCGCTTCTTCGATTCGGCGATACCGTTGTTTTCTCGTCCATTCCATCTTTAAACCTCAAACTCCTTCACGATGTAAACACAGGGCCTGACCTCTTTTTAAGGATCAGACCCCAATATTTAATTTATTAAGATGCTTTTTCTGCTGCTTGTTCTTTTTTCGCTGCACGTTTCGCTAAAATGATGGTTGTTACGAATGCAACGATGAATGAAATAACCATTCCAATTACGTATGGAGCTATGGAATCTGGACGAATTGAAATAATACCTGGTAAACCAGCTGCTCCAAGCGCAACAGCTTTTACTTTAAAGATCGTAATAAATGCGGCTGATACAGCTGCACCTGTAATAGCACCAATAAATGGATAACGAAGCTTCAAGTTAACACCAAACATAGAAGGCTCTGTAATTCCTAAAAGAGCCGAAATACCAGCTGCGGATGCAATACCTTTAATTTTCTTATCATTAATAATCATAAAAACAGCTAATGTTGCTGCACCTTGAGCTACGTTTGACATAGCCGCAACAGGGAAAATAAACGAACCACCTGTTTTAGCAAATTCTGCTAACAATTGTGTTTCAACTGCAATAAAGCTATGATGCATACCTGTAATAACGATTGGGGCATAAACTAAACCGAATAACGCACCACCAATGAGTCCCGTAGTATCATATAACCAAACAAGTCCGTCTGTTAATAAGTTACCTGCAGAACGAGTAATCGGTCCTACTGCTGTAAACGTTAAAATGCCTGTAATAAAAATTGTTAATAATGGCGTTAATAAGTTATCAAGTGCAGACGGAATATATTTGCGTAAGAATTGTTCTGTTTTCGCTAAAATAAAGGATGATGCTAATACAGGTAATACGGTCCCTTGATAACCGACTTTTTCAATTTCAAATCCGAAAATACTCCAAACTGGAATTTCACCGTTCGCTAAGGCGCTACCATAACCCCAACCATTTAATAAATCAGGGTGAACCATTAACATACCTAAAGTAGCTCCTAAGTACGGGTTACCACCAAAGCGCTGTGTAGCGGAGAAACCAATTAAAATTGGTAAAAAGACAAATGCCGCATTGGCAAATGTATTAATAAGTGCTGCTAAGTCCGCTATTTCTGGATAAGCATCAATGAGGGACCTACCTTCAATAAATAGATCCTTTGCCGTTAATACGTTATTAATTCCCATTAAAAGACCGCCAGCAACAATGGCAGGAATAATCGGAACGAAAATATCAGAAAGTAGCTTCACTAAACGTTGAATTGGATTTAAATTTTTCGCTCCAGCATCTTTCACATCTTTTGTAGACATTTCTTGAAGTCCAGTTAATTTGGTCAATTCTTGATAAACTTTGTTAACTGTACCTGACCCTAAAATAATTTGGAACTGTCCACCCGTTGAAAAAGTTCCTTTTACATCGTCCATTTTGTCAAGCGCTTCTTGATTTATTTTACTTTCATCATTTAAAACTAGACGTAAACGTGTCGCACAGTGAGCTGCAGCAGAAATATTATCTTTTCCACCAAGAGCTTCTAAAATTTCTTTTGCGATTTGATTGTATTTCATAGCTTCCTCCCCCATTTATTTAGTGGAACCGGTTCCATTTTTCACGATTTAGGAACCGGTTCCAAACTTTATGAAATGGAACCGGTTCCAGTCTGATTATAAGTCATTAGGAATGATGCTGTCAACGCTTTCTCGTTCAATAATTTCATATTTTGATAATGTTCTTTTTGGAACTGACTCCTCATTGACAAGCTTTACAATGTTTTGCGCTGCCATCTTTCCAGCCTCTTTAAAAAACAGTTTTACTGTTGTTAGCCCTGGGTGAATAATTTCCGTCACATCATATCCTCCAAAACCCGTAATAGAAACATCCTTTGGAATGCTCAATCCTTTTAATTGTGCTGCCCTTAAAGCACCAAGAGCAATATTATCCGTTGCACACACAATGCAAGTCGGCTGAAATCCTTCTAGCATTTCTGTTACCCTTTGTTGAGCAGCAAACATATTAAAACCTGTTTCAAAATAACGAACCTCACATCCTTCCGCTTCTGCTATTGCCCTTTTAAATCCTTCCTTTCTTCTTACTCCAACTGCTACATCCTTTTCGGTAACACCTAAGTAAGCAATTTTTCGATGCCCTTTCTCTAATACATATTTTCCAATTGCATAGCCTGCTTCCAAATCATTATGAATCAGACTATGTACATCAGGATGTTCTTGACCAACAAGAAGAATCGGGATGTTCACCTTTTCAAATGCCTCTAAATGTACTTGTGTAATTTGAGTAGCAAGTAAAATAATTCCCGCAACTTTTTGACTAGCCAAGCTATAAATCGTTTCAATTTCACGTTCAATTTGCTGATTCGTATTGGATATTAATAATTGAAAATTCAACTCTTTTAATTGTTCATCAATCCCAATTAAAGTATGCGATGCTGCATAGGAATCTAATCGCGGAACAATCGTTCCAATAAAATATGTTTTCTTAGCCTTTAAACTTTGTGCAAAAGGATTAGGTGTATATCCTGTTTCTTTAATGGCAAGTTCAATTTTTCTTTTTGTTGCTTCACTAACAGATCCACCATTTAAGTAGCGAGATACAGTGCTTTTGGAAACTCCCGAAATTTTTGCTATATCTGCAATAGTTTTATTCATTCCTAGTCCACCTCAAAAATGAGTTCTCTTTTTTTTATTATAATATTAAACCCATTTTTAATGCATGGGGTAACAAAATAAGCATTCGAGATTTAAAATCCTTGTGTTCCGAATAATAAAGCAATCGGTCATTCACCGATTGCTGCAAATTTGATAGGTTACTTCTAGGATCGATTGATTCCTCCACTTTTGCTGGGGATTTAAATCACTTCTGGGATCTTTCCCATCACTTTGGCTAGGGATTCAATCACTTTTAAACGCCATTCCATTACTTTCCCCTAACATTTTTACGCACCTTTCCATCACTTTGGCGGGTGATTCAATAATCAATCTTTTGTTTCCACTACTCGATCGACTCTCAACTTTTGAACATGTAAATAAGTCAATGCCCTATATCTCAAGGATTTATGACTTTTCATCTCGTTGATTCCGACTGGTCTCAAACCAGCGACCTCCACCCTGTTAAGGTGTAGTAGTAGGATAAATCATAGTCTAATAGAATGCAAAAAATTTATTTTTATCTTAAACAAAAAATACGCCAACAAACATATTATAAAACCAAAAAATCGACAACAAGCTGCCGTCAAGATTACCTGCAAAACAGAATCATTTATCCCCCTTCAAATTTTAAGGGGGATTTTTATTTTGAGACAATATGATTGGTCTCTATTACCTAAATAAGAAAATAATCTAGAAACCTCTTGGTAGTTTTTTCTTAAAATTCCCTTTTTTCATTTCTATTTACCTGAATCCGTGATGAATTGAAATCGACTTTGATTTTGTTGTAATTTTGATGGATTGATAATCCATAAAACCCTTTTTATGCTTATGACCTATGTCATCTCTATTTCCGAAAATGGAACAAATCTCTTTTTTAGGTATACGAACCAAAAAAATAGACAAAAAAGCACAGGGAGTGACGTTGGACATCAGTTCCCGAACATTCGTTCGTTATCTTGCCTCTCTCCATTTCTGATAGACGTTCAGTAGGGGCTCGCTATAGCCACTCCTTCGCGTCAGTTTCATCCAGATCTGTCGTGATCGACGGACGAGTCGCCCTGCCATCGTGATCACCGTCTGAATAATCGTCTTGATGCGGCGGCGTTTCACTTTGTGGTGCAACGGATGTCTCGGATCGCTTAATAGATCTTGTCCAATCAGACGAAGAAGATTGTAAACGAAGGCTCCCATGACCAACACGAGCGCATTCGTTTTCATCTTCCCAGATGGAAGCCGCTCTAAATCTAAGTCGCTCTTCAGTTCGCTATGAAACTGTTCGCATGTCGCATGGTCATGATACAACGCGAGCACATCGCTCATTCGAACATGCTCGTATCCTTTGAGCCGCACCCAATAGCTTTCCACTTCATAATCAGGAACGAGCATCAGCTGTCCATTGCGTTCCATCGTCCGTTCCGTCACTTGGGTGACTTGAACGTACGTATACGTGTTTCCATCGATCGCTGCCTTCTGTGGAAGGCATAGCTCATAGGTTTGTACTCCTTCGCTTTGTCCATCATCGACACGTTTGCCCTTTTGCGAAGCGATCTGGAACCAAAGCGCTTTCGATTCTCGGCGTAAGTTTCGCTTGATGACAAAGTCCACGTCTTCCTTTAGGCATACGTGCACATTCGCTTCTGCATCGTTTCCTGCATCCATGCGAACAAGCAGACGAGATGAAGTCAGTTGACGAGCTCGACGGATAGCGGTGACTAAAAACGAGGGCATGTTGTCTTGCACATGTTGTTTCCCTGGACGCAACTCGGCATGAACGAGATACCCTTCCTTCCCTGCATACGCAAACAACGGTGTAAAACCGTCAAATCCTTTATACGTTCGACTGACTCCTTCTTTTTTCGTATCGGAGTTGTCAAATGGGGAACCATCTATATCAAGGGGAAGCCATGTCGTCTTTCCTTTGGTCCAACAAGGGGACAAAGTGGCATGTCGTTGAATCAACAGACGTATGGACTCCTCCCAAAGAATCGTTTCGGTCATCGGAAGACAAGCGAGCTGATCGAGTCGTTGTCGCAAGGTTGGAGAGGAAGGCACGTGCTGAATCCCCATCGATGCCGAAAAGATATCGTCCTGACGATACGCTTCGATATGATCGAAATCCGTTTTTCCTGTGGCAAGCAAGCCAATCATCGAGCGAATGACATCGCTATGGGAAATGTGCACTTCTCGACGAACCGTTGGAAGCCGAAGTGCGTTTACCCGTTTATCCAGTTTCGTTCGATGGAGTAAGTAGCCAACGAGAGCAAGCCCAGCACTTGGGGTAATCGCTTCATCTGTCAATACAAACCGAATCGGGAAATCTTTCATCACATCACCTACTTGATGAAGAATCGTCAACGTCGTTTTCCCTTATCGTATCAACGGTTTGCGACCATTGTAAAGATGTTTTGTCACGGATTCAGGTATTTACTAAAAATTCCTTTATCTGTCTTATAATGAAACAAAAAGCTTTTCCACTTGATGGAATCCATTTCGTTTCAATCGGAGGCATGGATACAGTGAATGTCAACTATATACCTTCAGAATGGGAAAGGACCAAGAAAGGCATCGGCAACCTGATCGGCGTCGGTGCATGGGGAAAAGGCATGATCGACAACTTAAAAGATATCAGTGATCTTTTGGAAGACGCCCAGTCAGACATCGCCAAATATGACAGCGATGGTGTCATCTCTTTTACCCATACCGATCGCAAAAGCCAATATCAACAATTATATGAAGATTATCTCGTCCTACACAGATTTAGCGACCGTGTCGGAGATATTGTCGACCGCACCATCGATGAGCCGTTTTATCAAGATATCGATGCTTTTGTCGAAGCGATGCGCGACTTATCGATATCAAAGATCAAGACGAAAAACCACATCGGTGTTAAAGAAATAATCGTCGTTCCAGGAACTTATGGCTCACAGGAGACGATCGAAGTGCCGAAAGCGGAAGTTGGACTGGAAGATCTGTTCAGCGGCAGCAACTACTATGCCAGGCTAATGGAACGGGAATACGCCTCATGGAAAGAACTGAACACCCGCCATGACTTTTCGAAAAAAGAATATATACAGACGACATTGAATTCCCATGCTTTTCAGTATGAATCGATCAAAGAAGGACAGTTGAATAAAGAATTCTGGGGGCAAATAGCGGCGCTCGTCGTGATTGTCGGCGTCTCATTTATTTGTCCGCCGGCAGGGATGGCATTGGGCATGGCCTATGGTACACTGGAATTAAGCTCGGCCGTTTCCGGAAAAGACTGGATTTCAGGGAGGGAACTGGGAACAGGCGAAAGAGTATTCCGCGGTGTCCTCGCCCCATTGGATATCGTCCCTGGCGTCAGCGCGCTTTCGAAATTCAGCAGCACCGCCCGGTTCGCACCTCTTCTAGAAGCCATGGATCCCAAGCTATTTACAAGCTTGAAAGCTGGCTTGCACCAGAAATCACAACGTGCCTGCGACCTGATTGTCCATGCTGAAAAAGACATCGTTGCCCGCATTCGAAATGCGAAAGCATGGGCGAAGGAAATGCCGCAGCATTTGAAAACCGGCGCAGCAAACGGTGCGTTGCAAGTCGGCCGATTCGTAGACAACGTCATAACAAATCTGAAAAATGTGATCCCTGACCGGCAAATGGGATTCGCCATGGAAGGGGTTGGGGATGTTAAGGTTCCGGTGGAGAATAAGATTCAAGCTTGGTTAAGTAAGATGGATGGGATAAATGTAGGCGGAGGTAAAGCAGGCAATGATGGCGTTGAACTTAGCACTAAGGGTATTGGTAAAGGGGAACAAGTATTAGATAAAGTCAAGACATATGAACAGGCTAGAAATAAAGCACTAGACCTAGTTGGAGATTTAGGACCAAATTCAAAGCCATATATAGGAACTCTTAAGTCAAGTGCTGGATATGGTAAAGTAATTGGTAGGCAGTCTGCTGACAGAAAAGTAAGATGGAGATTAGATTATGACCCAAATAAGGGGACACATATAAACATTGAAGATTTTCGCAATGGTAAAGGGGCTAATGCTCGAAAAATCGTTATTCCATTCGAGGGTAACGAAAGCACCTTTAAATCTTTATTAAAACATTTGAATAGATAAGGGGGAATTTGAATGAGTTTATTTGATGAATGTATTGAAGCACTAGGTGAGAATGTACACGTCTTATCTGATAGTGAGGGAGAGCAAGTACTAAGAGATTTTGAGAATTCTTTTCCATTTACTGAGTGGGGGCGTATTGAATGGGAGAAAGTGACTTATCATGCTAAAATGAATACAGTTGATGAGATCATCTCCTTTTTGAACCAAAACATTGATGAATACAGCAACGTTATATATGTTATTTGGGATGAAAGGACATTACCTATAATTCAATCTGAGTTAAATAAAGTATTTGAAGTTATAGATGATGTTACTGCTGTAAGTTTTGATACATGGATATTTTCACCATCTTCAGGATATGTTATTGAGATATTTCATGACGGTGAAGTAAGAATAGGATTGAAGTAAAATATTATTGAATTAACCCTCAAAAGGGGAATATAAATTCTCTTTTGAGGATTTTCTACTAGTGACGTAGTGCCGAACGAGCTGCTAGTGATACAATTTGTGCATGTAATCTATTCAAGTTCTATATGATAATTTTTAGAGTTATCTTGTACGCACAAAATGTGTATAAAAAAGATGCCCTATTTTACAATTTTCATCAAATATAACCCGCTGAAAAATTATCAGTTACTACCGTTTTTTTCGCCAAAAACCTTACCCTTGTTTTCCCACCATTTTATAAAAATTTTTTTCGTAACTTTTTCTTCGCTACCACCGATTACTATAGCGAGAGGATTACTCCACCTCGATTAACTCCTGGATGTCTAATAAATTTTTGATTAGGAAAATAATCTATAGACTGTTACCCATTTTCCACACTTAACCCTTGTTGCTAAGATAATTAAATGGCAGTCATTATATTTAAAATAGATTCAGGACCAATAATAAATTTAAAACATAAAAATAAAATTCCACTCTGGATTTTCAGACAAATGATGAATCGGGAACTTTTTGAAAGTATTTTGTTTTTTTCATCAAGAGAGTTAAAAATTCTTTTAGCATTTTCTTTGTTTTAATAATACTTCACATGCAAAGTAGATGTTTTTATTTGGTTATGTTAACATTTTCAGCCCCCTTAATTGACGTCTGATAAAATTATTCACACTTTTTCTTTTATAATAAATTGTCTAGACATCCATTACTGCTTCAAAAACATTTTTTGGTATTGAACCAGATATTGGATTATATTCGTTCCAATTGCCAAAATCATTTCTATAAATAACAAAAGCTTCAAGATAACTGTTTAATAAGTAGACTTCGTTTTCTATAATTTCAATTGTTTCAAATGCCTCTATATTTTCAATTAATCTATTTGCTTTCCTCTCCATTTTTTGTAATTCTTTCATATTAGTAACAGAGGAATTTAATATTTTAGGAGTAGAGTTTTCAAGTTTGTTACCACGTTTACTTGCAATCTCATTTTCCAATACATTCATTAGCTTTTGTACTTTTATTGAAAGTCTATTGATCGAATCTTCGGCAATACCAAATTTTTCTATATTATCATTTAACCAAGCAAGAAAAGTATAGCCATTTGTATTGTATGGAGAATATTTCCGATGATATTCTTTGTGTAATGTTCTATTGAGTAAAATCGCGTTATCAGGGTGGTAAGCAAGCTCAGGATATTTTCTTATACTATACAAATGATGAACCACAACGTTTTTAGTATCGTTAGTAAGTTCGCATTTCCCATCATTATATTTTTTTACTTTTTGCAAATATAAGTTATATTCTTTAGTTTTACGACTAATATTTTCATCAATCTCACAAATTGGACATTGTTTATTTTTTAGAAATTCGTCAGGTTTCATTTCAAAAAAGTGACCAGCTATACACTGATAAACAGCTTTTTCATTCGGATTATTTGGGTATTTTATTAATATGAATTTATAGTTGTGAGAATCTTCTTCAAGAATATGTACTTCTTTACGATGTTCATCTATAGTTTGCATAACCATCCTCCGTTTATATTTTTATATGATATAAAAAACAAATTTTTCACAAATATTTGTTTTATTTTTATTTTATCAAATAATTGGTGAAATATAGAAAATCTTGTAAATAAGTTTATAAAAAAAATCAAATTTTAATAGAAAAGAGAAAATTTGAATTTTACGAACATAATGTATTATAAGTCATTATTTTTGGTCTCTTCACCATTTTCTGTGATTTGTACACAAACCTTGCATCATGTTAACTGCTGAAGAAGAGCCCTTAAGCAATTTGATCAACATTCGTATTCCCTGTACATTCCAAAAATAAACGAAGTCGAAAACGCTTTAGATTCCGATATCCATAAGCCCTCCGTTTTATATGTTTGATTTTATGATTGGTTCCTTCTGTTCGGGCATTCGTGTGTGGAGATAAGAAATATTGGAGTATGGGTGCTTTCCACTTTTCTAATGTGTTGGCCACTTTATAAAAAGATTAGTAAGGACTATTCCGTGCTAATTGAATCCATTCTTCTAAAAGATCATGGGCATCATTGTAATCGGTCAATTTATAGAAATCTCGAAATAGTTCCTTTAAATCGTAAGCACAAGCAAGTTCTGGGTACTCTTCTAAGATTTCTTCCAAGCGTGCTTTCTGATGATCCTGTAGTGATTCATATCCTTTCAACAGGAGGAATCTTGCTTTTTTTAGTTTTAGTTTTGCAAATCCTTTTCTAACTTTGTCTAAGGCTTGTGTGACTTTTTGAACAACTTGGTATTGATCAATGACGATCGTCGCTAAAGGAAAGACGGATTGAACGCTTTATGATAAGGCTCCCAAATGTCAAAAACGATGGTTTAAACCGTTTGGGAGGAAAGGACATTCTGATTGAATAGTTGAATGGTGGAATCACAATCTCGGTCTTTATGCATTCCGATGACACAGCCTAATTTCGCCTCTGTCAAAACGGTTTCGTATCGATGACCTTTTCGTACAGACACCTCATCTAAACTTAAAACCAGTTCATCCTTATCTAAAGCTTCATGAATTTGTTTTTGATGAAGGGCAGCTTTTTCTTGAGCGACCGAGTAGTACATTCTCTCTAAGGTCGAATACGGAATCTTTTGTTTTCGACTTACATCTTGTATAGTTGTATCCTGACATAATTCAAACAAGTATTCACGATACCTATTCGTTTGGTGTTTATTAGGTTGAATCGACTCATAAGGCTCCGAGAATACCGATTAACAATTTTGGCATTGATATCGTTTGACCAGCACAATAAACACACAGAATGATTGAGAATAGGAAGAACTTTCAATATAATGGAAATATCAATGAAAAAATCAGTTTTGATTTCTAGGAGCCGTGCAATATAAGTAATTATAAACACCTTGAATGAGTGTTCGACACTCTTTCAAGGTCAGCTTGTCAACAAAGTCTACAAGCTGAGTGGAGAAAAACAACTCGTTTTTCTCCACTGGCTTCATTTTAAGGACTTATCGGACATCCCCGGGTGATGAGTACGCCGCGCAAAATCAACAAACCGAAATTTATCGAGCCGATGTCTCGATTCGGTATACTGAAACAAGCTCGCATCTTCTAAGTAGACAAAATTTTTCACCACTACTACATGCTCGTAGCCGTTTAAATCCATATATTTTTGATCCTCAGCTGTCACTCGGTCGACAAACATTTCTTTTTTCGCAAAGCTAATGCGAAGCTTTAATTCATTTTCGATATATTCATAAATCGAATTTTCACAAATGCCGCGCGTCAATGTTGGAACGAATTTTTGGCAAAGAAAGTCCTTGTCTAAAATAATTTTCTCTTCTTCTATTTCCCTAGCACGAATCACTTTCCAAACTTTTTCCTTATTTTCGGTTTCCAATTGTCTTTTAATATATTCATCAGGCTCGATCAATTCCAGTTCATGTACGATCGTTCTTGCCGGCTTGTTCATTTTTTGAGCCAATTCTTTAAAGCTGACAAGTCCAGAGACAGGAAAATCATATTTTCCTACATCTAACACAATCGAACCTTTTCCTTTTATTTTTTGAATATAGCCATGCTCTGATAAAAGATTGAGCGCTTTGCGAATCGTCTCACGCGATGTTTGATACCGCTGGGACAATTCATTTTCAGAAGGCAGCTTTTCGTTCGGCTGAAAAATGCCTTTGCGAATATGAAGCAAAAGGTCGTTGTAAATCGCCATAAATTTATTTTCCTTCATAGTCATCACCGAATTGTATAGTATCATTTTGTTAAATGATACACAATCGCTTCATATGGACGCAACATGATTTCTTGTACATGTTCAGAAGAGTCATTATAGTTGGAAAGCAGGATACGGCTTCTATATCCGTTTATATCAAGCTCATTCGGCAAAACAAATTCTGTTTGGTCGCCAAAAAAGTTGGCCACTACTAGAAGCTTTTCACCATCTCCATTGCGCACATAAGCAAAAATTTGCGGATGATCCTCTAACAATAGCTGATAGTTTCCTGTTGTAATAATGTCATAGTTCTTTCGCAATTCAATCAAACGTTTGTAATGGTAAAAAATCGATGTTGGATCCTCTAATGCTTTTTTCACATTAATCTCTTTAAAATTCGGCGCGACATGAATCCAAGGAGTCCCAGTTGTGAATCCGGCATGCGGACTGTCGTCCCATTGCATAGGTGTCCGTGAATTATCGCGCGATTTACATTTCAAAATTTCAAGCACCTCTGCTTCTGTTTTTCCTTGCTCAAGCAAGATTTTATACATATTTAATGTTTCCACATCACGGTATTCTTCAATTCGCTCAAACTTCGGGTTGGTCATGCCAATTTCTTCACCTTGGTAAATATATGGTGTTCCTTGCATCATATGAATAACTGTTGCCAGCATCTTCGCCGATTCTTTATGATATGCTCCATCATTGCCATAGCGCGACACAATTCTCGGTTGGTCATGGTTGCACCAGAAAAGCGCATTCCAGCCTCCGCCTTTATTCATCTCCACTTGCCAAGTAGATAAAATTCGTTTTAGAGCCAGAAAATCGAATGGAGCTGCCACCCATTTTTCACCATTTGGGTAGTCTACCTTTAAATGGTGGAAGTTAAACGTCATATTCAATTCGTTCCGTGCTGGA
The DNA here is from genome assembly GCF_037963755.1 of Aeribacillus sp. FSL W8-0870. Taxonomy (NCBI): domain Bacteria; kingdom Bacillati; phylum Bacillota; class Bacilli; order Caryophanales; family Bacillaceae; genus Aeribacillus; species Aeribacillus sp. FSL W8-0870. Next base: position 1,300,408 of record NZ_CP150165.1, on the reverse strand, counting down.
TTAGTATATTGAATGCAATGGTCAATGGTGGTCGATGACATCTCACCGACTGTCATAATATCATATTTAGAAAATACTTCCCTATTCATTTCCTGCAAAAACTCATGGATGCGCGGACCGTCTGTATAAAATCGGCGGCCGTCACCCAATGGCAGGGATTCGTCATCATCGAGAAAACGTTGATCTTTCGAAATCAAATTAATGACATCTAAGCGAAAGCCATCAATTCCCTTTTGAAACCAAAAATGCATCATTTCATAAATCGTTTTGCGCAGTTCTTCATTTTCCCAATTTAAGTCGGCCTGAGTTACATCAAACAAGTGCAGATAATATTGTCCCGTTTGCTCATCATACTCCCAAGCCGATCCGCCAAATTTGGATTTCCAGTTTGTTGGGGCACTGCCGTCTGGTTTGGCATCCTTCCAAATATAAAAATGGCGGTAGCGGTTTTCTTTTGACGAACGTGCCTGCTGAAACCACTCATGATCGGTCGAGGTATGGTTTACGACCATGTCCATTATCACTTTGATACCGCGCTGATGGGCTTCAGCAAGCAAACGCTCGAAATCCTCCATTGTTCCATAATCTTGATGAATGCTAAAATAATCACTAATATCATAGCCGTTATCTCGCTGCGGCGAAGCATAAATAGGCGTCAGCCAAATGACGTCAATCCCTAATGTCTTTAAATAGTCTAATTTCTCGATAATCCCTTGCAAATCTCCTATTCCATTTCCCGTCGTGTCTTTAAAGCTTTTCGGATAAATTTGATAAACAACGGCTTTTTTCCACCATGGCTGCTTCAATGAATATCACCTCGTTTATAATATTGAGACTATCGGGAAAAACGATACCATTGGCGGTCATTCACCAATGGTATGAATCTTTGATTATTCATATTTATTATTTAGAACACAGTTCTATTAATTATGATCTTTGCGAATTTTTCCTAACACAAATGTAAGGGCAAATGGCAGCACAATCGCGATCGCCATTCCAATGAAAAACGGCGCCCATTTTTGCTGAACGATTGATAAAAACCCAGGAAGACCGCCAACACCAATAGAAAATGCGATCACTTTATTAAGCGTAATGAACATTCCGCCAATTGCTGCTCCTATCATCGCAGAAATAAATGGATAACGGTAGCGTAAATTCACTCCAAACATGGCCGGTTCCGTGATACCCAAATAAGCTGAAACGGCAGATGTGAATGACAGCCCTTTCAGTTTTTCATCTTTTGCTAAAAACATCATGGCTAACGCTGCCGAACCTTGAGCGATATTAGAAAGAACGAGAATCGGCCATAAAAATGTTCCGCCAGTGTTGGTGATCAGCTGCAAATCAACCGGCAAGAACGTATGATGCATCCCCGTGACAACAAGAGGGGCATATATCGCTCCATATAGAAGCCCGCCAATTGCTGGAACATTATGAAACACTGAAACAAATACACTTGTAATCCCGTTGCCGATTGCAAATGTAATCGGTCCGATCGCAATAAACGCTAAAAAACCGGTAAATAGCAGCGAAAGCGGAGCGACTAACAGCAACTGAAACGCATCGGGAATTCGTTTGCGCCAAAACAGCTCTGTTTTCGCCAGCACGTACGATGCCACTAACACAGGCAATACTTGACCCTGATATCCTACCTTTTGAACATCCAATCCGAACAAATTCCATACAGGAATGTTTCCTTCTTCTTTCGCTGCTCCCCAGCCCCATGCGTTTAACAAATCTGGGTGAACAAGCATTAAGCCTAGCACAATACCAAGCAATGGACTGCCGCCGAATTTCGTTACCGCTGACCAACCGATTAAACCTGGCAGAAAGACGAACGCCGTATTGGCAATTAAGTTAATAATGCTGGCAAGATCGGCCCACTCTTTATGCACTTCCACAAATGATTTGCCTTCATAAAAAATATTTTGGCCTGTCAGGATATTATTAATTCCCATCAACAAACCTGCTGTCACAATCGCCGGCAAAATCGGAATAAAAATATCAGCTAATGTTTTAATCGCACGCTGAAGCGGGTTTAGCTTCGCTTCCGCCGCATCCTTAATCTCTTGCTTTGTCGCGCGGCCAATCCCCGTCAACTCCACCATTTCGTTGTACACTTTATCGACAAGCCCTTGTCCAATCACGACTTGAAATTGACCGTTTGCCGAAAAGGAGCCTTTGACGAGATCAATGCTTTCCAAAGCCTCTTTATCTACTTTTCCCTCATCCTTTAATGCAAATCTTAACCGGGTAACACAATGTGTTGCCGCTACAATATTCTCTTTTCCTCCAACAGACTCAACAATCTTTTCAACTGATTGTTTGCTGATATTCATGATGATCCCCCCGTAATCGTTTACAAAACAAGTGTTATTTTGCTACGACAACCATAAATGAATCCGTTCCTGCCTGCACGCTTTCGAGCGACTTCTTTTCGAGTGATTGAACGGCATCCATATTGGTGATGACAATCGGTGTGATCGTGCTTGCTGCTTTTTCTTTGATCAATGCAAGATCGAATGTCAGTAAACTGTCGCCCGCCTTGACTTTGTCACCGACCTTCACATGTCCAACAAATCCTTCACCGTTCATCATAACGGTGTCTAAACCGATGTGGATCAATAGCTCCAGTCCCGTCTCAGAACGAATACCAATCGCATGCTTCGTATGGAAAAATTGAATAACTTCCCCATTGACCGGCGAAACGACAATTCCGTCTGCAGGATCAATAGCCACTCCATCCCCCATGAGCTTTTGGGAAAATGCTGGATCAGGAACTTGTTCGATCTCGACTATTTTTCCGGTTAAAGGTGCTAAGAGCGTTTCCTCTTTTTTTCGAAACCATTTTTTTAACATTGTGAACTCTCCTTTTAACCGCTTTCAAAACTTGTATATACAAGATGCTTTTATTTTAACCTGTATATACAAGTTCGTCAATAAAAAAGTTGCCCGTATACATCGTCACCACTGAAAAAGTACTTTATTTAATAAAAGAGTTCCTAATTTTGAACTTCCCCCTGTCAAGTTTACAGTGGAAATAATAAAAGTTGCTTTATACGGCTTTGATCCTATATTCCATAAAGGGCATTTTTATTCGAGACAATATAATCGGTCTCTATTACCTAAATAAGAAAATAATCTAGAAACCTCTTGGTAGTTTTTTCTTAAAATTCCCCTTTTTCATTTCTATTTACCAAAAATTCCTTTATCTGTCTTATAATGAAACAAAAAGCTTTTCCACTTGATGGAATCCATTTCGTTTCAATCGGAGGCATGGATACAGTGAATGTCAACTATATACCTTCAGAATGGGAAAGGACCAATAAAGGAATCGGCAACCTGATCGGCGTCGGTGTATGGGGAAAAGGCATGATCGACAACTTAAAAGATATCAGCGATCTTTTGGAAGACGCCCAATCAGACATCGCCAAATATGATAGCGACGGTGTCATCTCTTTCACCCACACGGACCGCAAAAGCCAATATCAACAATTATATGAAGATTATCTCGTCCTGCACCGCTTTAGCGGCCGTGTCGGAGATATTGTCGACCGTACGATCGATGAGCCGTTTTATCAAGATATCGATGCTTTTGTCGAAGCGATGCGCAACTTATCGATATCAGAGATCAAGACGAAAAACCACATCGGTGTTAAAGAAATAATCGTCGTTCCAGGAACTTATGGCACACAAGAGACGATCGAAGTGCCAAAAGCCGAGGTCGGACTGGAAGATCTGTTCAGCGGCAGCAACTACTATGCCAGGCTGATGGAACGGGAATACGCCTCATGGAAAGAACTGAATCCCCAGCAAGATTTTTCGGAACAGGAATATATACAGGCAGCTTTGAATTCCCGGGCTTTTCAGTATGAATCGATCAAAGACGGGCAAATGAACAAAGAATTCTGGGGGCAAATAGCGGCGCTCGTCGTGATTGTCGGCGTCTCATTTATTTGTCCGCCAGCAGGGATGGCATTGGGCATGGCCTATGGTACACTGGAATTAAGCTCGGCCGTTTCCGGAAAAGACTGGATTTCAGGGAGGGAACTGGGAACAGGCGAAAGAGTATTCCGCGGTGCCCTCGCACCATTGGATATCGTCCCTGGCGTCAGCGCGCTTTCGAAATTCAGCAGTGCCGCCCGGTTCGCACCTCTTCTAGAAGCAATGGATCCCAAGCTATTTACAAGCTTGAAAGCTGGATTGCACCAGAAATCACAACGTGCCTGCGACCTGGTTGTCCATGCGGAAAACAGCATATTGGCCCGCATCAGGAGTGCCAAGGCATGGACGAAAGAAATGACGCAGCATTTAAAAACCGGTGCAAAAAAAGGTTCGTTGCAAGTCGGTCGGTTCGTAGACAACGCCGCAACAAACTTAAGACACCTCCTGCCAAGCCGGCAAATGGGATTGGCCATAGAAGGGGTTGGGAATGTTAAGGTTCCGCCCGAAAACACCAAAGGATTGGAGAATAAAGTTCGAGCTTATCTAAGTGAGAAGACGGGGGTAAATTTAGGCGGAAGTAAAGCAGGCAACGATGGCGTTGAACTTGGCACTAAGGGTACTGGTAAAAAAACAGTTGAAAAAGGAAAAGATTACTCAACTCGTATTGACAATCAGGTAGAGGAAATTGAAAAAATGCCTTTACCTTCGAGTATTGCTACTACATTTAAAGATTCAAATTATAGAACAGTGATTACAAAAGAGAATGTTACAGTCTATAGAGTATTTGGCGGGCATGCAGATGCAGGCGGAACATTTGCTACAACTTCTCCGGCTGTAAATAGGATACAAACTAAAATTGACTTAGCTTTACTCCCAGAATGGAAAAATACGAGGAACTATGAAGCCGTAATTGAAATTCCAAAAGGAACTATATTGAATATTGGCAGAGCTGAAAAACAAATTACTAAAACCGGTAGTATTCTAAAAGGGGATGCTGACCAAATTTTATTACCTTTAAATTATTCTTTAGAATGGATAAAGGAAATTAGGCCAATACCTTCAAAATAGGAGGTTTTGTTATGCAAAACGAAGAAATGGATAATATTAAAATTCAAATACAAAAGGTTATGGATTTAGTTTATGAAAAAAAAAGTCAGAGGGAACATAAATTTTTAGATACATTAATAGATAAGTTGAAAGAATTATCAGAAACTGTAAATACCAATAGCAATATTGATGAATTAAGGAAAGATTCTAAGCTAAAAGGAGCCTTGAGAGCGTATTTTGATACCAACTTAGTTGAGAGTTACGATGAACCACTAGTAATTGAGTTAGATAAATTAGAAGTAATGTTGCAACAGAAGACGAATTAAAGTGTTTTTTTATTTAATATCTACACGGAACATATTTATTCCAAAGAATTTAATGGGGGGAAGGACCAGGAATTTTAAAAATATGTTTCCTCTAAATTTAATATTGGGTAGTATAAACAAAAAATTTACTAAGTATTTAAGAAAAAAAGAGTAAAATTATTATCTTCGTATAGTTATGACATCAAAAAATACAGTTCAAAATGCATATACAGCTAAAGATGACTCCAGTACAGTTGGGGTCATTTTTTACATAATGAACCGTTGAAGGAGAAATAGAGAAGCCAAATTAAAAACAATAATAAGGGTACTGGTAAACTTTATAGAGGAGATAGTTTATTGCATTCACCTAAAAGATCTAATGGAATTGGTAAGCCATTTATATCAGATTCAGGTAATTTAGTTCCTGCAAATAGTAAAGGTATATACAAAAATCGACAAGTTACTGTTATAGAGCATATTTTAGGAGGTTACAGAAGGGGAGCAAAATCAAATAGCCCTTATATTAGTTTCACTGGTAATAAAGGTATTATTGGAAATTATGGGGATTACTTAATAGAATTAGATATTTCTTCTTTGAGAAAAGCGATTAGATCAGGAGAAGTTAAAAATGTAGCCATTTTATCCCCAAAACAGATTCGAAAATTAATTGAGAGAGATAGCTCTTCTTCTGATTTTTGGAAAAATAGAGCGTTAACTTGGACTACAAGAGACAATGAATATTTGATCAGAGGAGAGATACCTAGCAAATTCATAAAAATTTCTCCTAAGGAGTGAGTATATTATGTTTTTATATTTCCAAGATGAATGTCTAGGCGAAATACAAGATATCAACACTGAAGGCATGTGGATGTATGGTAAACTTATACCTAATCAAAATATAGTAAAGTTTAAAGAGTTTTTTAAGGCTCTGATGGATGAAGAAAACGATTTTAAAGAGAGTGAATATAATGAAGAATGGCTGAAGGATGAAAATTGGTTTATTGTGAATGATCATCAATATAAAAGAGGAATTTATTTGCCGGCTGTGTATGAAGACTGGGAAATAAATTGGAGATGGAGGTAACTGATTTAGAACAAAAACCTTGATTGGCTACAAGCCTTTCAAGTTTTTTCTAATTTAAATCTAACAGCTAAGGAGGGAATATTTTTGGATATTAAGTCGGAAATAAAAAAGGTATACGATAACCGTCTGCTTAAGACAGAAAAACAAGTGGAAGAATTTGAGCAAGCTTTAAAAAATATATATGAATATGGTGAGGTATCAATTATTAAAGATTTAATTTTAGCTTTTGATGATAATACTGAACACCATGAGGTAATGTTTAACTTGGTGCATACTATTGAGCATTTATATAAGAATAAAATAGAGGAAGGGTTAAAACTAATTGCTACTTCTGTGCCAACGGTTATAAGTTATGGGAGGGAATGGATAGAAATTTTACATTACAGAATATTAAATCACCCCCATGTACGTACAATTTATGCAAAAGTTTTGGAGAATATCGACATCAAAACAAGAAATATTATTAAAGATTTGTTAGGAGATATAAAGAAAGAAGATCCAGAATTGTTTGGTGAGTCAGTAGATGAGGTATTAGATAATATTTAAGAACAATTATGAAAACCTTGATTGGCTTTATGCCTTTCAAGTTTTTTTATTTTAAAACTAACAGATGTATCAAATAATAAAGTGCAATTACGAGAAAATTTATATATCGTTTTTACCAACATTTTAATTCAGACTTCATAATGGTTCCGCCTACTATGAGTTTGGCTGCAATGCATGGTAAAGTGATAACGCCACTAATACCCTTCGAGTACGCTTTAAAACACGAGAGAAAGCTTTCTCGTGGCGAGAAAGAGGGTATAAACTTTTAACTGACTGTGACAATAAGAGCTGGCAAATTATTTTTGTATTGTATTTTCACTAAAGACGGTCGTATAATACTCGTCATTGTTAACAAGCGTTACGTTAATCTGAATTTGCGTAACGGAGGGGGAAGGTATCATGAATGTGATTGGATATATCCGAGTTTCCACACAAGGGTAAGCCAAAGATGGATCAGCCTTGCCTACCAAGAAGATGAAATTAAAGGCACAAGGATACACTCTCTTACGTGTGTTTAAGGATGAGGGAATGCTAACATAGTATTAAAGAAGGATGAAGCAGGGAATTTTATTTTAACTGGTTATCCAACCAAATAATGGAATGGAGGGAAAAATGCTTGTTAGTCAAAAATAATCCAGAAGATCCAGTTTTTCAGTTCTTGGCTGGGACTTTTCATCAAGATGCAGATTCACCTGAAGAGGCATTACAAGAATTGTTAACAGAGGAAAGTAAAGAATATCTTAAATCTGCTATTGTATTTTTAACAGAATTCATCAATAGTGAGTATTCGGATGATGAAAAGAATGAATACATTCAACACTGTGCAGACGGAGTATATTTTCCTGATCTTGAGCTAACTCCAATTCAATGGCTAAAAAGTGTAGTAGAACAATTAAAAGAAGCTGTAAAAGCAGAATAGAACTACAAATTCTTGAGTACCTTGATTGAGTAAAAACTCTTTCAAGGTTTTTTTCTAGCAATGGGAATTATATTGGAAAGTGGTGAAAAAATGAAACAACCAACAAAAGAAGAAATAATTAATAAATTAAAAATGATTTTACAAGGAAAGCTAACACGAGAAGAAGTAGCAGATTGGGCTTCAAAATATGTCATGCAGGATGAGCCAAATATATCAGAAGAAACTGTTTGGGAACTTTTACAAATTGTTTCCGGAATTGATTTAAAAGATAGTCCAAATGAATATCTACATGTAGAACAAGACATTATAGATTGGATAAACAAGTATAGCAATTAAAAAGCGTTAAATAACCTTGATTGGTTACAAGCCTTTCAAGGTTTTTCTATTTTAAAGCTAACTCTACAACTGCCTTCATGGTTCGTGCCTCTCACCCTATAGAATGGATCCATGCCGGACGCACAAGAAAAATGCGATTTTTGTATTTCACAAGAACCGCGTCATATTCTTTACGGATTTTATCCACTTCGCTTGAGCCTTTTTCAAAGACCATCGAGGATAGTTCTAGAAATTCTACTTTCCAACGACTGACCATGACTGGGCTTAATTCATATTTGGCGGCTATTTCATTGACGGTTTGCTCTTCACGCAACACCTCAAGAACCACCTTAGCTTTAAATTCTGCGGTATATCGGTTTCTTTTTTTCATGTATCATTATAACTTATTTATCACGCTCATGTGTCTCACCTTATGGGAGCATTATAACGATTCTAATAACTAGATAAATATATCTTAATAAATAAATTTGCAGAATTTATGTAGAGGAAATAATAAAAAATATCCCTCTTCTTTAGAAATACCGCCAATCTATTAAGTTGACGGTTCATCACTCATTTATTAATTATTTCATTGATTGCATGTAATAATCTGATCTTGTAATTCCTTGATGGGATGATGATTAACATATTTATTTTAATAATCCGTTGACAGGTACGAAAAATAAAAGAGCACCCAAAAGCTGAATTTTAGAAGCTTGGGTGCAAATAAGAAGACAGGAAATCACAAATTAATCAAATTAGATTGATAGCAGCTGCTTGTCTTTTTTATATACATTTGTAAAATCGTATTTCTTTTCCACATATACTTGGTGCCAAATCATAAAGATAAGAACGGTCCAAATTTTTCGGCTGTGATCTGCCTTATCGCTACAATGCTCGTCTAGTAAACGGTACAATAGATTTTTATTAAATAAATGATCTGTTGCACTTTCTTTTATAATATTTTTCGACCAGTCATACATTTCGTTTTTCAACCAATGACGTATTGGCACGGGAAACCCTAATTTTTTTCGATGTAAAACATGATCTGGCACAATACCCTCCGCTGCTCTGCGCAAAATGTATTTCGTCGTATTATTTGCTGTCTTCATCTCTGGAGGAATTTTTGCCGCTACTTCAAACACTGCTTTATCTAAAAATGGAACCCGCAATTCTAATGAATGGGCCATTGTCATTTTGTCCGCTTTTAATAAAATATCGCCACGCAGCCATGTATGAATATCAATATATTGCATCCGGTTTACAGGAGGATAATGGGTTGTTTCTCTATAAAAAGGAGCTGTAATATTTGTATATTCTAATCCCCTCTTATATCCTTTTAGCAGCTTTTGTTTTTCTGCCTCGCTATACATTTTCGCATTGCCGATATATCGTTCTTCCATGGGTGTTGTACCACGCTCAATAAAACTTTTTCCTTTTATTCCTTCCGGGAGTATTCCTGCAATCACTCTCAAGGCTGATTTAACTGCATTTGGCATTCGCTCAAAGAGTTCCAATGACTGCGGCTCACGATAAATATTATAACCCCCAAACAGCTCGTCTGCTCCCTCACCGGAAAGAACGACCGTTACATGCTTTCTTGCTTCCCGGGCAACAAAATAAAGCGGCACTGCAGCAGGGTCGGCAAGTGGATCATCCATATGCCACATAATTTTCGGCAATTCCTCCATATATTCCTCTGGTGAAATGACATAGCTAATATTCTCAACGCCCAACTTATCCGCTGTTTCTTTTGCCACATCAATTTCACTGAATCCTTCCCGATCAAAGCCAACAGAAAATGTCTTGATATGAGGGTTAAATTGTTTCGCAATCGCTGCAATGAAGGATGAATCAATTCCTCCTGATAAAAAAGAACCTACCGGCACATCGCTGCGCATATGCACTTGCACGGAATCGAACAGCGCGTTGCGAATTTCTTTGACAAGTTCATCTTCTGATTTGATGATAGGTTGGAATTTGACTTTCCAATAGCGATGAATGGTTAATTTTTCACCGATTTTTTTCTTAATATAATGACCCGGTTCTAACTTTTTAATACCATCTGACATCATCATTGGTTCAGGTACATATTGGAATGTTAAATAATGCTGCAGTGAATCATAGTCTAATAAATCATTTTTAAGAGCGAGCAAAATACTTTTCTTCTCGGAAGCAAAAAACGTACGGTCGCCCTGTTCCATATAGAAAAATGGTTTTATGCCAAACGGGTCACGTGCCGCAAAAATCGTTTTCTCTTGTTTGTCCCAGATGACGAAAGCAAACATACCTCGAAGCTTTTCTACAGCTTTTTCTTTTTCAGCACTATAAAGAGCAATAATGACTTCTGTATCGGAATGAGTAGTAAATTTATACCCCTTTGCAAGCAATTCTTCTCGCAATTCCACATAGTTGTAGATTTCCCCATTAAATATGATCCAATATCGTTCATTTTCATAGGACAATGGCTGGTGCCCTGTCTCAAGATCGATAATACTCAAACGTCGAAATCCAAAATTCACATATTCATCAAAAAAATAACCACCATCATCAGGACCGCGATGAGTAATGATATCATTCATTTCTTGAAACGTTTCTTTCCATTTTTCATCAATGATTCTTGGATGATCATGAATACTACAACCAATAAAACCGCACATGATATTGCTATTCCCTCACTTTATCAAATTTAAATTTTATAGATTGTATCAAGACTTGGGTTAGCAAAATATAATATTTTGATCTTATTTAAATGTAACAAACTCTATTTTTATACCATCTATAGGTTCCTATAATGAACTTTAATTATTCCTCCTGAAACCTGCTTGCGATATTTTCATTCCTTTAATATATTATAACAATAAAATGTGGAAAAATTATGGATTTTTTCGAAATTGTTACATAATTACATGATAAGAATCACCTCCATTGTTTCTGCATACTTAGTTGATAATATAAAAACAGCAAGTTTAACAAAGGGGTGCAGCTGTCATGTTAGGGATTATACTTTTTTTAGCCTTTATGATTGTTTCACTTTCTATTTTTCTTTTACGAAAGCCAACCAATGAAAAGTTATATAAACTAGCTATAGGGTTCTATACCGCTTTTTTCCTATTGTTTTTAACTCTATTTGTCCATTATGTAAATTCTTAAAATATGATCGATGCTATAAAAAATCAAGTACAGAAAACATCATATAAAAATAAAGTTGAAGAGAGAAATTCGTCATCTAATTCAAAAGAACAAGTCCCGGTTAAATCAGCTCTCATTGATGCCCCCCTTCTCTCGCAACTTCCAGAACTACCAAGGGGGTGCGAGGTAACAAGTCTGGCAATGCTTTTGAATCACGCGGGAATCAAAAGTAGACAAGATGACACTAGCGAAGCAAATAAAGAAAAACCCAACTCCTTATCGAATACATAATGGAAAAGTATTTTATGGACATCCAAATGAAGGGTTTGTTGGTGACATGTATACAAAAAAGAAACCGGGATACGGTGTCTATCATAAACCTATAAAAGAATTAGCCGAGAGTTATTTACCTAACCAAATCATTGATTTAACAGGACAGTCATTTGAAGAAATATATAAATATTTGTCTAAAGGTACTCTAGTTTGGGTTATTACTAACACAACCTTTCGTGTACTTCCTCCTTCTGAATTTATTGAATGGCAGACCCCGCAAGGTCCTTTAAAAATTACATACCGGGAGCATTCCGTGTTAATCACCGGATATGATGAGCAATATATTTATTTTAATGACCCGTTGACAGGTACGAAAAATAAAAAAGCACCTAAGTCTGAATTTATAAACGCTTGGATACAAATGGGCAAACAAGCTATTACCTATAACCACAATTAACCGGTTATAGATAGTGGTTTGTCTTTTTTGTTTCATATCCTCCATTAACATCGAATAATTATTTTCTCTAAATTACTTTGTGGAAAATTATTTATATAACTGTAGTTGAGCAATTTTCATTACAATAATTACCATGTAAAAAGAGACAAACGGAGTACCCCTTATGCCACATGAAGCTGTTTTTTAACGACATCAATGGGAATATCTTGTTTCGCTGCATCGTAAATAAACTCCACGAGGCTATGTCCTTTCTTCTTTCGAAGGAAGTCAAGCCCGGTAGAGAAATCGCTGTTGGATTCGACCATACTGTACACATAAGCGAGTTGCACCAAGATCCAATACCGTTTCACCGCCCGACGTTGACGAACGCGGTACCCATCGAGCTTCAGCTGGTCTTTCGCTTGTCGAAAAAAGCATTCGATCGACCAACGCTGGGCATAGTAGCGCAAGATCTCTTCATCGCTTAGCTCCCGGTCGGTGCTCAAGACGCAGTGAAGATGTTCAGGTGTCATCGGCTGATCGGCTTTCCAAGCCAACAACACAACGGCATCATCGAGACCTTTCAGCGCTCCCTCGTAGCGATACACGCGATAACGCTCTTCTCCCACCGTGACGAGATGGGTGTCGTTCGGTTCGATATAGCGGGCAAACTGTTTGGCTTGGATGGCGATGCCTTTTGGATAAAGAACCCGATTCGTCTTGAGCATCGCAATGACGTGGAATCCTTTTTTCAGGCAGGCTTCCACGAGTGTTTTCGATGGGTACCAAGAATCCATCAGCACATAAACAGAACCGTGCACATCCAAAGAAGAAAGCATCTCGATGGCCCATTGACCCTTGCTTTTCCCATCCGCCTTGTCGTAGAGGCGAAACGCAAAGGGAAAGGCTTGCGTCATCGTATGAACCATGAGCCAGACGAGAGAGTGTCCCCAAATCGACTTTTTGTCCGCGTGAGAATAATGCCAATTACACCCTTCAATAGCGTGTTTCGCCTGTGACGAAGGCTTCGTTTTTCGGCAGATCGTATCATCGATCGAAACAAAAATGGGGTGATTCTTTCGCTTGGCCGTTCGTTCCACATGACGAAGCATCCACTGCTGGAGTTTGCGAAGCAAGATTTCTTCATCCCAAGGGCTTTTCGTGAAAAAATGGCTCAGTGTCGTTCGATGGTTGGGATGAAAGCTCTCATGATGCAGATCGGTCAAGGTTCCCACAAATCCTTTCGTTGTCAGCGCATCGATAATATGAACGAGATGCTTCATGACCGGCTTAGAGAAATAAAGGGCCAGCCCCAACATTGCGAAAAACTTGTCGATTCCTTGGTGATGTGGTAGTCTATTCATGAGACATGAACCTCCTTGAGAATGGTTTGGTGACACATCTATTCTAATCAAGGAATCGGGTTCATGTCTCCTTTTTTGTTCGGATGTAAATTTATGTTAGTGAATTTGCTCATCTACAGTATATAACTCTTTCTCCATAAATTTTGCACATTTATTTTTTATGATGAAAGTTTATGGAGGAAAATACATGAAAAAATTATTGTTTGGAACCATTTTAGCGGGAGTCGTTGCGATTAGTGCAGCCTGCTCAAATAACGCTTCGCACAGTTCTATGCAAGGACACGATATGTCAAACATGAATAAAAATGAGGAAAAAACATCCAAAACCTCTGAAGTCAATGAGCAACTGCCTTTGGTAACAAATACAGAAGTTTTATCCGGTAAAGAAATTAATCTTACTGCTAAGGAAGCATTATTACAAATAAATGATAAAGTAAAACTTCCGGTCTACACGTACGATGGATCGGTTCCCGGAGCGCAAATGAGTATTAAACAGGGGGAGACTGTTAAAATCAATTTGAAAAATGAATTACCGGAACAGGTTACGATTCATTGGCATGGCTACCCTGTTCCAAATAGTAAGGACGGAATTCCGGGGATCACAATGGATGCAGTCAAACCGGGCGAAACCTTTACGTATGAATTTACAACTACTGTACCAGGAACGTATTGGTATCATTCCCATCAAGAAAGCGCGAAACAAGTGGACAAGGGATTATACGGTACATTAATCGTAGAACCTAAGAACGAGGAAAAAGTAGATCGAGATTATACACTTGTGTCGCCAAAGATTTCATCCTGTTCCTTGTATTGGGCTAGTCGAGGTGAAAAATTTTCTTGAATCAGTTTTAAAGTTTTTTTTCCATTTCTTGCGTTCTGTCCGTTTTTCCTTCCGAACTTTTGGTTCGGATTCCTGTTCGATTTCCTGTACAACAATTGTATTAATTTGATCTTTCTTAAGTTTTTCGATAAAATACTCTGCACATTTTGGGGTATATTTATATGAAAGTTACCCGCCTACAGTTAATCGTGTAACTTCAAATCTATCTTACATTACAAAAAATTCTTGTCGGCACCATCTTCCTCAACTTTTTTTGTAGCTTTATTTCTTTCATACACCAGAAACAGAAATAATATTGGCACGATGATAAAAGCTCCAATAGTACTCCACAATATATCTGTTCCGCTTATGACTTGTTCTTTCAGCAATCGATAGTAGGTATATGAAGAATAGGGCAACACTAGAATGATGGAAGTGATTACACCAGGAGTGTATTTTCTTAGGTAGAGTGCTTGCCCTAAATGTGTGAACACATGGGCAAAAAAGATAAACAGTAACATTAAAAAAATATAGTAAAAAGAGAAAATGACGGCTAAACATGTTGCTGTTGTAATGGTAAGGAAAATCCAAAATACATCGTTCGCAAATTGAACAGTTGTCATCTGAAAGCTGCTATAAAAATATTTTCGTATTGATTTAGGTAAAACCGCAAGAACTTGTTCTTTGTTCTGTTTGGTCCACTTCTCCACCGTAAGAATCTCTTCGAAATCATGAAACATAAACAAAATGGGAAATAACCAAAGCACGCTAATCAAATGAAGTTGAGAATCCAACCATTCTAATACCATTTCAATCACCGCTTTTCGAACGATTTTGAATTCCGCCCAAAAACATCTGTCCTACTTTACTTTTTCTCCTGTTAATAAATATCGATGTACCAATCGTTCTATAATAGCAGCGATGGACTCTGCTGCCACCTGTGTCAATTTTTTCTTTTACAATTCCGAATCGCTTGTTATTGAACAAATCAATCTTTTTCGAATCTGATCACTGTCTCCTTGTCTGATTTGTTTTTTCCTAAAAAAGTAAATAATTTGATAAACATGTTGGTTACAAAAATTTTGACATCCGATAGCGATAGTTCAACAGATTTTTCCAACATCCCTTAGTTTTATTAACTGTTGATCAAAATTTTGAAATATTTGTTGAAAGATATCTTCCTTACTTTTGAAACGCAGCTTGTGTTAAGCTTTCGTTTGCAACAAATTCGCTTCTTTTGGTACTTTGAAAACCCTTTTTTCGTAAAAAGCTCTTCTGGCATAGAAATAACTTTCTCTTACTCGCCTCGCCTTTTTTTACAGCAACAAGAACCCCCTTTTTTATAACTAACTAATTAGTTAGTTATAATTATAGGAAAAATTTGCTTTGTTGTAAATAGGTTTTCGAACAGTGAAGAATGGAAAGTACCGAAAGTAAAAAGCCTGAGGCGCTTAAAACTAATGTCAGTCTTTGCTTTCGCTGATAGAAAAAATTATTGCATTTATAATAAAAATTAATCAATAAGGTGAAAGCATAACGAGGCTGCCGCAATGGCCGTTAAACCGATGAGACAGCTGCTGTTTTTTGAATGGGACTTATCCTTTGTTGCGTCTTTTTTCTCACACTGTAGACAGCACAAGCCAGATCCTATTCCGGGGATTATGTGTTAAAAACGGGGATAGTATTAATTGGATAATAATAGGAACGAATAAAGCTAAATAGAAAACGGCGAAGAAGTTTGGACATTATTTTGAAGAAAACAGGGAGGCGAAAAGCTAATTTCAGACATCATTTTGTTTTTATCTAACGGTTTTGTCCAAAAAAAACGCTTAATAGATCAATGCGGTTAATATATGTTTAAAATATTTTTGACTCGCTTGATTTCTTTCTTATTTTCAAACAACTCTTCCACAAGAATTTTTTGACCGTTTGCTACATCAGTGAGCTGTTTGTCCATCTCCTCGATCTTTTGTTCAACTTGGTCGAGCCGCTCATTGATTTCGACCAATTGCTGCTTCGTTTGTTCAAACTGCTGATCGGTTTGTTCAAATCGTTGGTCAATTTGTTCAAACCGCCGATCAATTTGCTCAAACCGTTGGTCAATTTGTGCAAACCGTTGGTCAATTTGTTCAAACCGGTTATTCGTTTCTTCTGAATGGTTTTTTAGCTGCTCAGCCAGTTCTTTAATCGCTTGCAAAATCATTTCATTTGTAATTTCAGCCATCGGTATGCTCCTTTCTTCATTATAAATATAATTATTATTATACCATATTGCGGTCATTTCGATATCAATCGCATCAACTTTCATGTATTCACATGGTAATTGGAGTATGATGTTTAAAAACACTTTAAGCAATGTTTCGCTCAAATGGAGAAAGTTCGACACTCTCTACATTCGAAGAGCGGTTATAGATACTTTTTGTTGATCTATTAAGAATCTATCACATTATTTCAGAATAATTTTCGCTGATTTTTCCATTTTCGGTTTTCGAATGATTGTCTTTTGTTGCGTTTCATAATTTAACAACGATGTTTCGTTTATTGATCATTTAATACAATCAATGATTATTTGTAATCTTTAACCATACTTCTTTTTGCGCAAGTTCAGAAGATGTTGAGTAGAGATTTTTCTCATAACGTACTTTGCGTTTCTATCCCTTTTTTGCTCTTACTAATCGGTAGAGATCAAACGATGTCCTCGATAACAGTCCGAATGTCTTTTCGTCTTCCTCAATAATAAAAATAGAAATTTTGGAAAAACCCTCTTTCGTTTTTGAAAGGCATCGCTTAAATAGATCCAACCTACTTTCTCATTAATTTCGAAGGAGCAGTTGAGAGATTGAATAGATTTCTGAACTGTTTTCGATCCTCAATTTCCTTATATTATTAGAAAATATTCATTCCTCTTTCATATATCTCTCTTCTCGTAGTCGTAAACGACAGCTTCTCTCATTGACACTATAGTTATATGCGGGGATTTTTTTTCAGGCGATACGGGGGTACCGGTTCTGACGTCCTTTTGATGAAAAATCGGGATTATTGAATTAAGATGAGAAGCTAAAAACTTTACACACAAATATTCTCCATAAAACTCCTCCCTATCATCAAGATTACGCAAAAACCCTTTTATCATCAGCTTTAACAATACGTCCTTTTTCACCAAAGGGGCTCCTCATGATCGACAAACGAATATAAAAATGGCAGCAATATCATACCCAAAACTGACAACAACAAAAATATCAACATAGTAAACTTGAATGGAAGCCCAAATACCTGTAATGCAAAAGATATGACCAATGGTACAAAAGTTGCTATACCCATTTTTTGTCTTGATTTCATTGTTGGATACATTTTTGTTCCACACTTAGGGCACTTTATTTCTTGACTAAATTTGAACGAAGCACGAAATATGTTTCTCCAACTAAATGGATGGTTACATTTACAACATTTTGGCAATCCCATTGAAACTACCCCTTTTTACTTTATTTTACCATATGATATATATTTTCTATGATTGATAACAACAATCTTTTAGAGAATAGCTTTTATTTTACACTGTTGTAACCTATTACAAATCCATGGGGTGTATCATGTTTTCATGAGTGAAATGTTTGGATATTATGTATGAAAATAAAGGCAGAAATTACACTTATTATCGGCATATAATAAATAATAAGTGTATGTATTAAGATGAAAAAAAGGAATATTGCAAATAATCAAGAATGATCAATGCCGATCTTTAGGTGAAAAGAGTAATAATAGCATGAAAAAGATATTTTTTATGAGTCAAAAGGATTTGTTAAAAAGAAGGATTAAGCAAATATTATCGAAAGTTCGAACAAAATAATTAGGATTTAAACGCGGACTTTACTGTTAAGCTGAATTTAAAAATAATGGGATCGATATGTTTCGCGTTACAATGAATAAGTTCGGAACATGAAAAATATGATAAAGTAGAGAAATATTTATGGATAAAATCAATTAACCTCCTTCTTTTTGAACATTTTTAAGAAGGAGGTCTCAAAGCAATCGTACGATAGGCTTGTTCAAAACAGATCTTTTTCCTATCCTGTTTGTTGTTTTTAAAGGCTGTTTTCGTAAGCTTTGTTGACTTCCGATTGATTCGCTGTTTATTTAAAATTCCCTTTTGTTTCTGGTATGATGAAGCTGCCCAACAGATACAAAATGAAGAGAGCAATAAAGAAATACCCCAAGGACGATGGAATATTCGACGTTTGACCGCTGACCACTGTTACCAAAGTCGGCATCATCCCGCCTACAGCAAATCCCATATTCCAGGACAGTCCAGTACCCGTCGAACGAATAGATGTAGGAAAACGTTCATTTAAAAAGATCAGCACGGGAGCATATGAGCCATTCCCTAAAAACGACAACCCCATTGCAAAGAGCGTAATCATTGTCAGATTTTGAGCGTGTGCCAATTCTGTATACAAATACGGAAGAGCAAACAGATTTACGATGCCTAGTAAAATGAATGTTTTCTTTCTACCTATAATAGTGCTCAAATGACCGAGAACAACAGCAGCAACCAGTGCAGAAATACTGCTTACCATAAGAATAATTGAGGATTCGGTCTGCGGGATATTATTAATTACTTTTAAAAAGGTAGGCAAATACCCGCAAGTTAGGTAATAGGCTGAGCCGCCGCCGATTACAATCATTAAATTAATTAATAAAACTGACAAATATTTAGTGAATACCGTTTTCACCGGAGACTGCTGATGTTCCGGTTTCGTTTCTTGCTCCTTCTTATGCTGCACCCATAACGGTGACTCCTCAAGCTTCTTGAATACGAACAGTCCGAGAACAGAGCTCAATATGCCGGTAAAGAACATAAAGCGCCAGCCCCATTCGCTGAATTCCGGCCCAGAAAAAATATTTGACAAAACAAAATATACAATGGAGGCCAGCAATGCACCAAGAGCAGCACCGCCCCCGCCGACAAGGCCGGACATCAAGCCGCGCCATTTCTCCGGTACGGATTCCGTCCCAATTGTATGAGTGGAGGCAACAACTCCTCCGACAAATACACCTTGGATTAAACGAAGAATAATAAAGATGATTGATGCAGCGGCACCGATTTGAAGCACTGTTGGCAACGCTCCAAACAGGGCGGTAGAAATCCCTACACCAGACACGGCCACAACCATTGCTCGCTTCCTCCCATGGCGATCAGCATAGGCACCAAAAAGCGCTGAGCCGAGAGGACGCAAAAATAGTGTAACTGCAAAAGAAGCATACACAGCGGCCAACGAAAGTGTCGGTTTATCTGTCGGGAAAAACAACTTTCCTAACTCAGGTGCAACATAGAGAAGAATAAAGAGATCATACAAATCCAACGACCAACCCAACAGAGACGCCATAACGGCTATTATCATTTGCTTTCTACTAGTCGATGCTTCCAATGCTGAAGTTTGCTGAACGGTTGTCTCCATATTACCATTCATACTGCTCCACCTTTCTTTTGGAAAAATTTTTAATTTTCAGTAAATTTTAACTTCAGGAAACGGCTAGCTCGCCGTTTCCCGAAGTTTCCGTCTTATTTGCCTTTAAAATTCGGCTTTCTTTTTTCGACGAATGCTTCGACGCCTTCTTTGAAATCTTCTGTAGTGCGAAGCAATCCATAGGCTTTTCCTTCTATTTCAATTCCTGCACTAAGCGGTGTTTCATCGGCTGCATTGAGCACTTGTTTACATACTTTTAATGCAAGCGGAGAGAAGTTTACAAGCTCTTCAACGAGTGAATCGACAGCGCTTTCTAGTTCTTCCTTTGGAACAACCTTTGTGATAAGGCCCCATTGATACGCTTCCTCAGCAGGAATTCTTCTTGCACGCATAATCATGTCTTTTGCGCGAGTTAATCCTACTGCTTTAGCCACCCTTTGTGTTCCGCCGCTTCCCGGAATCATACCAAGATTCATCTCAGGCAGTGCTAATAATGTGTCGTCTGCTGCAATTCGAAAATCACATGCCATAGCAATTTCAAAACCGACTCCAAACGTATAGCCTTGAAGCTGAGCAATGACAGGCTTTGGAGAACGTTCTGGTGCTGCAACGTTTACAGCAAGATGTGATAATTCTTCTTGATGCACTTCCAAAAATTCAGGGATATTCCCTCCTGCACTAAATGCCTTATCTCCTTCACCTTTAATAATAATGACGCGAACATCATCGTCTTTATTTAACTCATCAAAAATTTCTGGAAATTGTGAGCGAGCTAGCATGCTAATATAATTCATTTTTTCTGGACGGTCGAAAACAATTGTTGCCGTCTTTTTTTCCGGATTTTTTTCAACTCGAATGTGATCATATTGTTTTACTGCTTCCATGTTTTGGTTCCCCTTTCTTTTTTGAAAAAATTAAACGATTTTTTCACTTTCATTTATATATAGTTCAAATTCTCCCGTTTTGAGTTTACGACGGAGAATTTTCCCAACAGCGCTTTTCGGTACTTCTTGAATAAATACATATTTTCTTGGACGTTTAAAGTTTGAAAGTTTTGTATTATTTTTACAATAATCGTCAAGTTCCTGTATGGTAAGTGACGGATCTTTTGGTACGACATAGGCAGAAACAACTTGGCCCCAGCGCTCATCTTCTTCACCAATTACAGCAACTTCATGCACTTTCGGATGCTTGGCTAAAACATCTTCTACTTCAAGAGGATGTATATTTTCTCCGCCGGAAATAATCATATCATCGACACGTCCGACGACATATAAATCTCCATCCTCATCTAATTTGCCAAGGTCTCCAGTAAAATACCATCCATCCCGAATGGCTTTTTTTGTTGCATCCGGTCTATTCCAGTAGCCTTTAAAGCTTTCTGGTGATTCAATATTGGCAATAATTTCTCCCAGTTCTCCTTTTTCCACCACATCCTCTGGAGTTGCATGGCCATCAGGATCTGCCTTAACAATGCGGATATTTTGATGAAAGCCTGGCTTACCAGCACATCCTGGCTTTTCCATCACATTTGGATTGATCGTAAATGTATAAATTTCAGTGCTGCCATAATGGTTCACAAACACTTCAGGCTTTAACATTTCAATACATTTTTCCGTTAAAGCTGTTGTCATGGAAGCGCCCGCATAACCGATTTTTTTCAACTTAGACAAATCGTAATTAGGAAATTCAGCGTGATTTAACATATCGTGATATAACGTAGGTACTAAGTAAAGGCATGTAATTTCTTCACGTTCTATTAATTCCAACGCTTCCTTTGCATCAAAATCAGGCAGAATAACATATTTTCCATTTAAAAACATAATAGATAGAAGGGAGCGCATTCCCATCGTATGATAAAGCGGCATTGTCCCTAATGTACTTTCCCCGTCTTGATATTGGTTTTGGATAATATGGGCTAGCGCTGCACTATATTCATTTTTGTGCGTTCGTGGAACTCCTTTCGGTTTTCCTGTTGTTCCGGACGTATAAAGCATAAGAGCGATATCGTTATCATCTATCGTTGGCTTTTCCAAGCTGCCAGGACTTCTTTCAACAAGTTCATTATAGTAGATATCAGCACCTTCCACTTCGCCAAGACCAATCAGTATTGGCTTTTGCTGAAGATTTGCTTTCAAAACGGATTCCTGGCTTACGATTTCGTATATGACAGCAGCAGCCTCAGCATCATTGACACAATACTCAACTTCTTTCACCGAAAGGCGAAAATTAATTGGAGTGTAAACGGCTCCAATTTTTTGCAGAGCCCAATAAATCACTGTGTTTTCAAGACGATTTTTTAAAAGGATCATAACGCGGTCATGCTGTTTAATGCCGATTTTTTGAAGTGAAGCAGCGACTTTTTCCACTTCGTTATGATATTGCCGGTACGTATACCTTCTGTCTCCTTCTACAACAGCAAGTCGATTTGGATGACGCTCAACAGCAAATTCAAAAAGAGTTAAAAGGTTCATATCATCATCACCTTTCCACCCGAGCATGATTACTATTTTCTTCAACTGTTTTTTGAATTGCTTCTATAATTCCAACATAACCCGTGCATCGGCATAAATGTCCTGATAGCATTTCTTTTATTTCTTGAACGGAAGGATTCGGATTTTTTTGTAAATAGTCAGTTGCTGACATTAAGATTCCAGGTGTACAGAACCCGCACTGAAGGCCGTGACATTCAATGAAATTTTTTTGTAATGGAGTTAATTGACCGTCTTCTCCCAAACCTTCTACTGTTGTGATCTCCTGCCCATCCACTTGAACCGCAAATATGAGGCAGCTTCGAACAGCTGAACCATTTAAATGGATCGTGCAAGCACCGCACACACCATGTTCACAGCCGACATGCGTGCCAGTGAGACCGCACGTTTCTCGTAAAAAATCACTTAACAGCAATCTTGACTCAACTTGTTCTTTATACTTTTTCCCGTTGATCGTCACTTCAATTTCATGAACGCTCATTGGCTTCACCCCTCGCTCGTTCGTAGGCTGATTTCACCGTACGCACTGCCAATTTTTTCGCAAGATGTCTTCTATATTCAGCAGTTGCGTGTATATCTGACTCTGGATCTACCATTTCATCCACTATATCCTCGACTTTTTGGAGAAGGGAGTCAGATAAAACCTCTCCTTTCATCCATTCGTTTGCCCCTACTATTAACAATGGCGTTGCTTCAACACCGCCTAATACAAGTCTTACATTTGTAATGCGATCTAAATGATCAATCGTTAATTGACAAGCAGAGGCAACGAGTGCAAAATCACCGTGACGACGAGAAATTTCATAAAATGAATATCCATTTCTTTCTTGTTCTATAGGAATGTGAATTTCCGTCAGCATCTCATTTGGCATTATGTCAGTTGTTAAATAAGTAATAAAGAAATCCTCGACGTTTACTTCTCGCACCTCTTCTTTAGAAGCAATATGAAGTGTCCCTCCGAGCGCCATCAATGAAAGAGGAATTTCAGCTGTTGGGTCAGCATGAACAAGACTTCCTCCAAATGTTCCCCGATTTCTCGTTTGAACGTGCCCAATAAAGGGAACCGCTTCACTTAGAAGCCCTAAATGCTTCTGAACTACATCTGATCTTTCAACTTCCGCCTGCCTCGTTAACGCACCAATTTTAACTTTGTCACTATCAAACTCAATAAATTGCAAATCATGAAGCTGATTAATGTCAATTAAACATTCTGGCGATGATAGTCTCATGTTCATTATTGGTACAAGACTTTGACCACCGGCAATGATTTTCCCGTCAAATCCTGCTTCTTCTAAAAGTGTTAAAGCTTCATCAACTGTTTTCGGGGAATAATAATCAAATTTTACGGGTTTCATATACTCCCCTCCTCGTTTAGTATTTTTAGAATCCTCTTTAGAGAGAGGCATTTTCCAGTTAGACTCTTTGATAACTTTTTCAGATAGTGTTGCTAACTGGCACTATCTGAAAAAGTTCCATTTTAGGGGTAGACTTTTCGTGATGCCCCTAGATAGTAGTATTAAGGATCATTGGGAGAAATCCATCAGCTATGACTACTTATAAAGTCTGTTTCTCCAGCTCTTGTTCGAACTTCTAACCCGCAATCTTGTTCCCTCTTGCCACCAATGCTGAATGTGACAGCTTCCAGACAGCATGGATTAGAGCAAGTTCTCGTGATTGATCAACAAGTGGACTGGGGACATCCCGAATAGTCCTTTCCACAGATCCTTACATGAAAGGGGTTATTTTCAGGAAAAGGGCAAAAATCGCTTTAAAGATGCTAAATGTAGCAAACTCCATTCAAAAGGCAGCCAGATTTTCTTATCAGTGCAGAAGACTCAATCGACCTTTTCATTTCGTCCACTCACAGTATGATCTAGCAGTTCAAAGGATTTGGAATTTCCAATTCCTTTGATTTTTGTGCTTGACTTGTATTTTCTCTATTTAAATAGATTGTTCGCTTTTCGCTAGTTCTTTATTAAACTTTTTAAAGAAGTCCTGAATGATTAATTTAGCTACACCATTTAGCATTCTTTGCCCAACCATTGCCACTTTTCCGCCAACTTCCGCTTCATACGTATAGTTCAATTCCGTCTTGTTATCGTCAATTGGAACAAGATCAACAACTCCTGCTGCTTCAACACTTCCTGGTCCGCCTTCCCCTTTTACAACGAGCTTATAATGGTTCGGTTTTTGAACATCAGCAATTTCAATGGTTGATTCATATTTTCCTTTCACAGCAGCAATTCCAATAGATACTTCCGCTTCATATTTGTTTTCATTGACAGGCTCTAATTTTTTACAGCCCATAATGCAATTTTTTAATGCCTCTGGGTCCAGCAGCACTTCCCATGCTTTTTCAATTCCTGCATTTAATGTTACGCTCCCTTTTCCGTTCATGATGAAACCTCCTGTTTTTTAGACTGATTCAAAATGTTCCATACTTTATTTGGTGTTACTGGTAATGAATCAATCGTCACACCATATGGCTTCAACGCATCATTTACTGCATTTGCAATGACAACAGGTGCACTCATTGTATTTCCTTCTCCAAGACCTTTAGCGCCTAATGGTGTAAGTGGTGACGGGGTCTCGATATGTTTGATCGTTACATTTGGTACTTCAGGCGCTGTTGGACATAAATAATCCATAAACGATCCAGTTAAAAACTGACCTTTTTCATCGTAGACGAGTTCTTCATACATGGCGCCGCCAAGCCCATGGACTAGGCCTCCCAATATTTGTCCATCGACAATAAGCGGATTTAATAGTTTTCCTGCATCGTGAACCGTGAAATAATCAAGAATGTGAATGTCACCCGTCTCTGGATCAATTTCAACTGTCACTAAATCTGCAACAAATCCATACGTAACCGATGAATTAATTAAATCCTGATCATCCGGCGGTTCAGCCTGGGCTGTATAATAGGCTGTTTCATAAATTCCAGGCTCCATCCCTTCTGGTAAAGAAAGCGGATTCCAATGGGCTGATCCAACAACCCTTTTTATAGAAATAGATTTAGATGGATCGGTTTTGGAAACAATGTTGCCTTTTTCAATTGTTAAATCTTCTTCCTTCGCTTTTAAAAAATGTGCAGCAATTTTGATAAGCTTATTTTTTACCTTATGTGCTGCGTAGTACACTGCACTTGATCCGAGTGACGCAAACCGGCTGGAATAGCTTCCAGAAGCAATGGACCATGCACTTGTTGCTGTATCAAGTTCAGCTACAACATTAATTTTGTCATGCGGAATTCCGAGAATTTCCGATACGATTTGGCTAGCGACCGTTTCATGCCCTTGTCCGGACGGTGTTGTACTAATGCGCACATTCACATTTCCCATAGGATCCATCGAAATCGTCGCCGCTTCTGAACAACCAGATTTCGGCAATCCTGCTTTTCTTTCCTCTGGAGTTAAGGCGATCGTAATGTATCCCATATTCGAACCGGATGGTTCAACGATCACAGCGAGTCCAACACCAAGAAGCTTTCCCCTCTTGCGTGCTTCAGCTTGTTTTTTTCTGAATTCATCATATTTACCGATTTTTAATAGCAGGTCAAATGCTTTTTCATAGTCGCCGCTGTCATACACTCCACCAGATGCCGTTCTGTATGGAAATTGTTCTTTTTTAATTAAATTCCGTCTGATCACTTCAGCTGGCTCTAATTTTAATTCATCTGAAATGATTTGCATGATCCGTTCAAGAGGGAAATACGTTTCTTGTCCCCCATATCCGCGTATAAGCCCTGTTGGCAATTTATTCGTCATAACGGCATACGCATCAATCATTAAGTTGGGAATATCATAGGCACCGGTTGTGTTAGCATGATTCCGGTACAGACATGCCGGCTCTGGTGCCCGGATATATGCACCAACATTGTCAATCATTTTCATTTTTAATCCGAGTATTTTTCCGTCATTTTTTACTGCTGCTTCAATATATGTGACTCGATCCGTACAGCTTGAACTAGCTGCTAAATGCTCCTGCCGGTCCTCGATCCATTTCACTGGACAGCCTACGAGACGGCTTACAACGGAACAAAGAACGATATACGGGAATATTCCTGCCTTAATTCCATAACTGCCGCCAATATCTTTTGGTATAATAATCCGCAACCGATTGCTTGGAATTTTTAATGCACCTGCCATAATCGAATGAAGTACAAACGGCCCATGAAAGTTCGCGTGAACTGTATAACTATCAGAGCTATGATCGTATTGGGCGACAATACCATATGTTTCAACTGGTGTTGCAGAATATTTCGGAAAATGAAAACGATGCTTGATGATTTTGTCAGCCTGCTCAAAAGCCTTCTCTACATCTCCATAATGAAAAGTTCGATGATTAGCGATATTTGAACCAACATTTTCATGTAAAATAGGTGCTCCATCTTCTATTGCACGTTCAATATCTACAATTGGTTCAAGATTTTCATATTTCACCTTAATTTTTTCTAACGCATCCTCCGCAATATAACGGTTTTTGGCCACGACAACTGCTACTGGCTCACCTACAAAACGAACTTTATCAATAGCAATTGGATAATAGTGTACTGGAGCACTGACGCCAACACTAAAAGGATTTAATAGAGGATGTACATCCTTACCTGTTACAACACCCTTTACTCCAGGAATTTCTAAGGCTTCCGAATAATCGATAGACACAATTTTGGCATGCGGATAAGGGCTCCTTAAAATGGCCACATGACCAGTATTCGGCGGGGTACCGATGTCATCAATATATTTTCCCTGACCAGTCAATAATCTAGCATCTTCAACACGCGTCACTCTTTTCCCAATCACTTTACTCATTTAACTTACCTCCTTCCGAAGAAATCTCTCATAATTTTGTGGTGACTCAACAACTTGAGGATATTGCAATCGCAGCAAAACAAATATCATTACGAATTTTTGCCCTTTTGGCTCATCCCTTTAAAGAACTGGATGACCTTTTTAATTCGATATTTTGCTTGAACAATAAACAGGTTCCCATTTCTTTCATAGCATTGAATCACGGCACAATAACGCAACAACGGTGTCAGTCTTGTCAGATGCATTTTTTAATCTTATTTTTAGCAATGTAATCAGCCTTGATTGGTAATATCTCCTAAAACCAATCGGTTTACTTATTTCATAGAAACTTCAGTTCTGAGTTAAGTCAGCAACAATACCGCTTAACTGAGATTTTTTACTTTCATCCACGGTATTTTGGTCAATACATTTCCAATAGATGGTATTAATAGATTGTGTTTGACCATCCGCTTTGAAAAACCTGCAGCTGATATCACTCAACAAAATATGTTTTTTCACCTTTATGACTGATGTATCTTTTTTAGGAATAAGCCATTGCCGCCAGCTCTGATAATTTCTTTCCTGTTCCGCCTCTGTACACCGTCATAATTTCAGCCAAAATACTAAAGGCAATTTCTTCCGGTGTTTTCGCTCCAATATCAAGACCGATAGGACTATGAATTTGCTGAATAGAAGGATGAGCCTTCAGAGTTTGGCTGCTTTCAATTAATTGGGCAGTTCTTTTTTTCGGACCTAATAGACCAATGTAAGCCGCATTTGAATGAATGATGGATTCTAATATTTCTTGATCGTGTAAAAAATTGTGTGTCATTATAATGACATATGTGTTTTCATTAAACGAAACGTCAGGAACAGACCCTTTAGGATAAACTTGGATAAAATCAGCATCAGGAAAATTATTTTCATTGCAATGAGTAGGACGATGGTCAAGAACAGTCACAATCCATTTCAAGCTTTTCGCCATTTTGACAAGCGGAATGGCATCAGGACCTGCGCCAAAAATCTTTAAGTGTGGTGGTGGACTTAATGATTCATAATATACGTACAATTCTTTTTCACCACCTAAATAAACCATTTCATTTTTTAAATTGTTTTTCCGATCTTGATAATCATGAGCAATTTCAGAAACGGTAATAAGTGAGTCGTCATTACTTTGCAAAGGGTCTAGGATCCACATTTTTCCTTGAAGATTTTCATCTTTCGCATTCACGATCGTGACAGCGTGTAATTGTTTTTGGAGGGATTGAGAAAAATATTGATCAATCACTTCTGTCCTTTCAGGCTGCTTTTTTGGCAGATATGGTTGTAAAAATATGTTCATTTTCCCATTACAGCCGACACCAAGTCCCCAAACAATATCCTCTTCTCCGTAAAAATCATAGTGGAGAACTGCCGGCTTACCCGTTTCGAGCACTTTTACAGCATGTTCTACAATATCTGCTTCGACGCAGCCTCCGCTTAAAAGACCTGTTATCTTTCGATCTTCTGATACGAAGCATTTTGCCCCTGTCTTTTGGTAGGTAGATCCTTTTGTAGAAATAATGGTTCCAATAACACCTGATAACCCTTCCTTTTTGCAGCGTTCCAATTCCTTTTTAATCGTAATCACGACTTCACCTCCTATTCTTTAAAATGAAACTGCTCCCGATACTCTCTTGGCGTCTTCCCAACCAATTTTTTAAAAGCGGTTGCAAAATAGCTTGCATTTGAAAAACCGGTATTGTTAGCGATAATTTCAATCGGAAGACTCGAAACTCTAAGCAGCGTTTTAGCTTTTTGAACTCTAACAAACGATAAATATTCCACAAATGTCATACCAACTTCTTCTTTAAACAATCGGCTGAAATAAGATGGACTTAAATATACTTGATTTGCCACTTCTTTTAGAGTAAGAGCATAGCCATAATTCATTTGAATAAACTGAATGGCACTTTCGATCGGATTTTTTAAGTCAGAGGAAAAATGACTTTTACCATTGATGGTTTGATTAATTTCTTTATTTAATCCTTGGGGCAAAATCCGCTCAAATGTATCAAGTAGTTCATTTTTGGAAAGCGGTTTCAACAAATAAGCTGAAAAACCTGAGTTGATCGCTTCCTGAACAAACTCGAACATTTTTAACTGAGTCACAACAATCACGGGCAAATCTGGATACAGTTGCAACGCTGATCTCCCTAATTTGATACCGTCTATATCTGGCAAGGAGATATCCACAATGAGTATAGTCGGTCGATTTTGCTTTAAAAGGATCATACCTCGTTGAGATGTACTTGCTTCATAAATGGAAAGAAAGCTGAATTTACTATCTTCAATAATTGACTTTAAATCCTTCCGAGCAGATTTATCATTATCAACAATTAATACATCAGCCAATTGCTCCCCTCCTTGTTTCTATATATTAGATAAAAATGTATTTTAATGGTTTAAAAATTTTGCGATTTCAATTTTGATTTTTTCTCTTTTGAATTTTCTAAAAAAAATAAAAAAAACAATCAGCATTTCATCACCAAACGCCGATTGTTTATCCTCCTATATATGACATCTCAATTTTATTTTTGTTCAACATACCTTTGTTTTCTGTACGTTCAACAGAATATTGATCTTTACGAGTTTGCCAAACACGTTCAATAGCCATTTTGATTTCTTCTGGACTTTTTCCTGAACGAATGAAATCCCGTAAATCAAATCCTTCGTGGGCATATAAACAAGTGTACAGCTTTCCGTCTGATGAAATACGCGCCCTCGTACAGCTTGAACAAAATGGTTCTGATACTGATGTAATAAATCCGATTTCTGAACCTGTGTCTTGATGACGATATCTCTTGGCTACCTCTCCAAAGTAGTTTTCATCAATTGGTTCAATGGAATAAACAGAACTAATCATCTTTACAATATCTTTTTTTATCAAGACATCTTTCATATTCCAGCCGTTTGTATTGCCTACATCCATAAATTCAATAAATCTTAATGGAATCCCCTTGTTTTTAAAATATTCCGTCATCGGCAAAATTTGGTGATCATTTACTCCTTTTTGTACAACCATATTTACTTTAACCGAAAAACCGATCGATACAGCATAATCAATATTTGCCAAGACCGTTTTTGCTGATACATCTCGGCCATTTAGACGGCGAAACGTATCGTCATCAATTGCATCAAGGCTGATGTTCAATCGGCGAAGACCTGCTTCATACAATTTTGAGCCATACTTTTTTAAATACACGCCGTTTGTTGTCAAACCAATATCATGAATTCCTTCAATTTTTGAAAGCATGGCAATTAGTTTATATACATCCTTTCGAAGAAGCGGTTCGCCTCCCGTCAGCTTAATTTTCTTCACGCCAAGCTCAACAAAAATTTTCGTGAGCTCGACAATTTCTTCAAACGTCAACAAGTGATCCTTCGGAAGGAATTGATAATCATCTCCGAATATCTCTTTCGGCATACAATACGTGCACCGGAAATTGCATCGGTCGGTTACAGAAATACGCAAATCGCGCAAAGGGCGGTGCCTCTGATCCAAGACTTGGTCTTTTTTCATTTTTTATCACATTCCTTTATAAGGATTTTCAAAAATGATCGATATTATAAATGTTATCCTATCAAATTATTAAAACGATTTCAAAAATATTGCATGAAAGGCAAAAGGACACTCCTTTTTCTTTCCTATAAAATTTTGTATAACAAAGAGGACTCCTTACAGATTATTTAGATAAAACGAAAAAATAACTACTGTTACACTTTGTCGTCAATCAGAAACAAAAACCGCCCGGTAATCCGGTTGGTCGTTTCGCATAATTTATAATTCTCAACATTTGTGCTTCTATTAAAAGCACTTCCTTTTATCAATTTAGATTCTAAGACCAGAAAGAGCTTATCAATGATTAAAAACTACAGCAAGTAAAAAAACTTGCATATTGAGGCTTGACATATTTTTATAACAACATTACAATAGGTATTGTCAAAAAAACGCATTAGAAATTCATCTGTTTTGTTAATATGATTCCGTAGCTCAGCAGGGAGAGCGCCACCTTGACAGGGTGGAGGTCGCTGGTTCGAGCCCAGTCGGAATCATCATTAAAAACCTTAGTAGACGTGGTTCTTGTGAAATACAAGAATCGCGTTTTCTTTTTCTCTTCTTTTTTACTGACTTTTTAACGGCGAAACATTAAAATATCAGGTTTATTCAACAGACTATTTAACTTGTAATTTTTTTTAAATGTAAATTTTGTTTACGCCTTTTATATCGTTCAAATTTTCCATTTTCTCGCGGCCATATTGTATTTTTTAATAATTTTAGTTATATTCACCTTTTTTGACTGTGCAATATGTTTTTACGCTAAATAAAGTTAGGTACAGCGAGCTAATTGGCGACAACAATAATTAGCAACACAATGTTTTATTTAATCTTCTTATCAATTGTTTTTAACAAATTACGTTTCTCCTTGTTTTAAAATATGCAAACTATTTTTTTACTTAAACTTTTTGATTCCTCCATTCACCAACTGTTGCGTTTGAAAAATTAAATTTTGGGATGACCAGATTTCAACAAAATTAAAAATGTACAGACCTTTGTCTGTTTTTAGGCCGATCCAAGCCTTTTGGGTCGGCTTCTTTTTTCGGCATGAAAAAATCGGATGAGACTTTAGTTCAATTAGACTAGAAAATTTAATTTTCTGTAAAAAAAATAAAATTTTCTAAATTAAATCTTGTAAATTTTTCCTACCACGCTGTATAATCAATTTGATCTATTCAGTACTCGGAGGGATTTTGATGAAATTACGTAAACTATTGTTTTCGATAGTGTTTGCATTTTCTTTTCTGTTGATCCCGTTTCACGAAACAACAAGCGCTCAGGCAAAAAATATGTATGTTCATTTTATTAATGTCGGACAAGGAGACGCAATTTACATAAAAGCTCCAAATGGAGAAGATATTCTCATTGATGGCGGAAATAACAATTATGGAGATGACGTTGTTAATTATTTGAAAAAGCAAAAAGTGGATGATATCGAAATAATGATTGCAACTCATCCGGACGCAGATCATATTGGCGGTTTGGACACTGTGCTATCTGCTTTTCGAGTAGAGCAAGTGTATGCGCCAAAAGTCAGTCATACAACGGAAAGCTACAAAGATTTTTTAAATGCTGTTAAGCGTGAAGGCAAAAAAATAAAGACCGCTCAAGCAAATGTTGCTTTGCCGATCAAAGGAGTTACCGCAAAATTCGTTGGGCCTGTCAAAGCATATCCAAAAAGTGACTTAAACAACTGGAGTGCTGTTTTAAAGCTTACTTACGGCAAAAAATCATTTCTTTTCACTGGCGATGCGGAACTTAAAGCAGAATCGGATATGATTAAAGCTAAACAAAATTTGCGAGCTGACGTCCTAAAAGTAGGACACCATGGCGCCAAAACATCTACAAGCACAGCGCTGTTAAACTCAGTAAAACCGACATATGCCGTCATTTCCGTCGGCAAGAACTCATACGGCCATCCTACTCAAGATGTGATCAATCGGCTGAAAGCATACAAAATAAACACTTTTAGAACGGATAAACAAGGCCATATTGTGGCAACAACGAACGGCTCCAATCTTTCCTTTAATGTAAAAGCGGCATCGTCCGGCACAGCAAGCAAACCAACTAGCTACAAATTAACAGCAAGTGTCGATAACAAAACTCCAAAGCAAAACTCAACAATAATACTGAATGTAAAAGGGCTGCCAAACGGAACAAAATATAAAGCTGTTTTTAAATACAAAAGCAAAAACACCACTTATACCGGTACTATTGGCAAGCCATTGTCGGTAAAAATCGGCCGTGCTGCAAAAGGTTATACTGTTAAAATCGATGTATCAGCCACTTATAAAAACAAAACTTATAAAGCACAAACATCTTTCACTCCTAGATAAGGTGGGACATTATGAAATTTATTATTGATCGATTTGAAAATGACATCGCAGTCTGCGAAGATGAAAACGGCAAAATAATCGAAATTTCAAAAAGCCAGTTGCCTAAAAATGCAGAAACGGGAGATGTAATTATTCAGAAAAATAACCGTTATTATGTCGATAAACAAGAAACAAGCAAACGAAGACAAGAAATTGAAGAGTTAATGGACGAATTGTTTGAAGATTAATCGTTTTTTCAATTAAGATTCCAAGCAAATATGATTGAAGTGGAAGTGTCAAATGATGCTTCCACTTCATTATTTTTTGCCGTTTTAGAATCGCGCCTATAGAGCTGATCATTCATTTTTTCCTCTATGCTTGGTTTTTATAGATTTAAATTTTCGTGTTCTATCGGATTTCATTTTGCCGTCTAGGTTGAAATGCCGCTCCATTTCCCATCTATTCGTGACATAAAGCGGTTTTTCTTAAACAACATTTTAATTTTGCAGCACAAAAATAAATCGGACTCACAATGTTCGTACCGAAAAGGGACGATCTTACTGGATTGATAGAAAGCAATTGGAAAAAATCATGCTATAAAACAATCGTTATAACCAACAAACTCGCATTTCAAATCATGCAGTCTAAAACGGAAAAATAAGTTTTCTGCAGGCTCTTTTTTTATTTATGATATAAAACTGTCCCGCTATCAACCGCTTACACACGAGCAGCCGTTCCCCAATAGATTTTTAGAAGCTTGCTGTATTTTCAATTTTGTTTGCCCCTTTTTCATTTTTACAAGCAATTCAACCTTTCAAAAAACCAGTTTTATTTTTCGCATAACAAAACAAGCTGAGTCATATCATCCTTTTGGAGAACGTCTTCTGCAAATTAATGGATTGATTCCAACACATCCTTTCTGTCTCTCCGACATTTTATCCTGATTTTGTTCGTTCCAATGTGAATTGCTCTCCGCGTTTATTCTGCGTTTCAATGATTCCGCCTGTAAGAAGACTGAATCATGTTCTAATCATTGGATCGATTCTTCCATGACAACCTGTCTTCTTTAAATGCTCTCACCCTTCACTTTTTGATCAGCTTTGTATTTCCATATATATTGAAACGCATATAATGCGATGAAAATGATGAGACCTGAAATGTCTGAAAAACGTTCTGGATAAATCAGCAACAGCCCGGCCACGACCGCGGCAATTCGTTCAATCAAATGCATTTTTCTCATCCAATATCCGATCATCCCGGCTCCAATTGCGATCATTCCGCAAAACGCCGTAAAGACTACCCATAAAATTCCAAGCCATGTCGTATCAATCATTAACATTTGCGGAGACAAAACGAAAATATACGGAATGATAAAAGCGGCGATTGCCAATTTTGAAGAGTGAATTCCCGTTCGGATCGGTTCTCCTCCTGATACACCGGCTGCGGCAAAGGCTGCAAGAGCAACTGGCGGTGTAATGTCGGCAATAATCCCGAAGTAAAACACAAATAAATGTGCAGACAGATCAGGTACCCCCAACAAAATAATCGCTGGTGCAGCAATCGTTGAAGTAATAACATAGTTCGCTGTAGTCGGCGAACCCATTCCAAGAATCAACGAAGCTATCATCGTCAGCATTAATGTCGGAATGAGATTGCCCCCGGCGATATCAAGCAGACCGTTGGCAAGCTTCAAACCAAGCCCGGTTTTCGTCACAACGCCGACAATAATTCCGGCAGCGGCTGTTGCTGCCGCAACCCCTAACGCTGTACGGGCGCCGTCGACGAGCGCTAATACAATATCCTTAAATGTCATCCGATTCTCACGATTTAAAAATCCAGCGACAATCGAAATGACTATCGAATAAATGGCAGCATGTGTAACGGTCACTCCTGACATTAGCAAAATAATAATAACAACGATCGGGGCTAACAAATGCAGTTTTTTCAAAATTTCTTTCCGATTCGGCATTTCTTCTTTTGACAAGCCTCTTAAACCGATTCGCTTTGCTTCAAAATGAGTCATGATCCAAATCCCTGCAAAATATAGAATAGCCGGAATAGCTGCCGCTTTGGCAATGTCCCAATACGTAATGCCGTTTCCGATAAATTCAACCATTAAAAACGCAGCTGCTCCCATTACCGGCGGCATTAACTGACCGCCTGTAGATGAAGAAGCTTCCACCGCTCCTGCAAAATCTTTGTTATAACCAAGCTTTTTCATCATCGGGATGGTAAACGCGCCGGATGTGACGACATTGGCAACTGAGCTTCCGCTGATCGTTCCTTGAAGAGCGCTGGAAAAAATAGCTACTTTTGCAGGACCGCCAATTCTGCGCCCTGCAACGGCAACGGCCAAATCATTAAAATATTGACCGATCCCTGTTCTGATTAAAAAGGAGCCGAAAAGGAGAAACAAAAAGATGAAGGTTGATGACACGCCTAGCGGAGTTCCTAAAATCCCTTCGGTTGTAAAGAACATAGTTTGAACAATTCGTTCAAAACTAAGACCGCTATGCTGAAGAAAATTAGGCATGCTAGGACCAAAATAGGCATACGCCAAGAAAAGCAGCGCGATGATCGTAATCGGCAGCCCAACCGCCCTCCTTGTTGCCTCTAAAACTAGTAAAATAGCTAAAATTCCGATATAAAAATCCGTTTCTGTCAATATTCCGACGCGCATTACAATGTCATCAATGAACAGCGGCCAATATGCTCCAACGCCAATACTTAAAAGCGCAAGGATGATATCATACCAAGCCACTTGAAATTTATATTCTTTCCTCTTTTTTCGATTAGCCGGAAACAAAAGAAAAATCAAAGCAAGCGCAAAACCGAGATGGACAGAGCGCTGGATTTGCGCTGTAAAAACACCGAAAATTGATGTATACAACTGAAACAGCGAAAATGCCAATAATCCGGCAAATGCGATGCCTCCCAACACGCCTTTTAGCTTCCTCGTTCCTGCTTCAGGATCATATTTTTCAAGCAGCATTTGCTGCTCTTCTTCTGACAGTACGTCAAATTTCTCTTTACTCACGAATATTCACTCCTTTCACCTGCTGCCAAATACTGATTTTTGCCGGTTTTATTCTTACCCATGAGCCGGGTCCAAAAAAATCCGCCAATTTGTAGCTGTTACCTTGATAAACGATTCGGTGATCGGCCTGTACTTGTCCAATTCTCAAATCAATATAGGAAAATTCTCGCTCCATGTTTTTTATAAAAAATTTTCCATCCTTTTCTAAAAATTTCCCCTCCCCTTCCGCATTAGAAGGCATTCCAACAGCAAAATTTTCATACTCAAGTTCTGTCTGAATGATTTTGTTATTGCGTAATGTATATGTCTCCTTCACATCCGTAAGATGGATGGAATGAGTGTACTGAATTTGAAACAAGTCATCATCACGGACAGGCAGATAACCTAATAAGTCATTCTGATCTTCATGATAAAAAGCGATGGCATTTACAATAGGAAGGAAAAATAAAAAAACGTTGATTGTCATAAAAAGGGGAAGACAGATGAACAAAGCTTTCATCCTAGCTCTCATGAAAATCCCCACCTAAAATGGAGTTACATATAATGAAATCGATAGACCGTTTAAAACGGCCTATCTTTGATGCGTTATGGCTGGATTCCTTTTTCTGAAAAATACGTTTCAGCCCCTGGATGAAGCGGCAAATTGCCTATTCCATCAAGGGCTGCCTCCGCTTTGATTAATTTGCCTTTTGCGTGAGTAATTTTATTTGTATTTTCAAAAATCGCTTTTGTAATATTGTATACGGCATCTTCATCCAATTCGCCGCGGACGACCAGCATCGCTTTTACAGCGACTGTTTTTACGTCCTCAGGAATTTTATATGTCCCCTTTGGTACTGTATCTTCAGCATAGTAAGGATATTTTTCTATCAATTGTTTGATTTTGTCATCCGCAATCGGAATTACTCTAATTTCTTTTTGTGCTGAGAGCGATTCAACTGCAGCCGTCGGTGTCCCCGCAGTAATGAATGCAGCGTCTATGCTTCCGGATTGAATGCCGTCCGTTGATTCGTCAAAAGATAAGCTTTGCGCTTTAATATCATCAAAGCTTAATCCATGAATTTCTAAAATTTGCTGTGCGTTTGCATTCACTCCAGACCCAGGGGCACCAACGGAAACCGACTTGCCTTTCAAATCTTCAACAGAATGGATGCCGCTATCTTTTGTTGTAATAATTTGTACCGTCTCCGGATATAAAGTCCCAATTGCTTTAACATTGTCGACTTTATTGTCTTTGAACATCAATTCACCGTTTAATGCATAAGCAGCAATATCAGTTTGCGAGAACGCAATATCAGCTTCACCATTTTTTAGCGCTTGCATATTTTCTGCTGATGCTCCTGAAGATTGTGCATTTGCATTAAAGTCCGTTTCTTCCGAAATAATTTGCGCCATCGATCCGCCGAGCGGGTAATAAGTTCCTCCTGTGCCTCCGGTTAAAATGCTTAACGTCTTGCTTCCTGCCTTTTCCCCGCTTTGATTGGAGCCATCACTTTTGCTGCTTCCTCCTTCGCTGTTATTTCCACACGCAGAAATGATCATTATGAAAAGAAGAGCTGTTAAGAATATAAGTCCGCTTCGCCATTTGATCATTGATACTCCCCCTTTTTAAATTCGTTTGACTTTGGGTGCATTACTATCATATTAAAGAACAAATGAAAAAATGTGGGATAATATGTCAGCTAGATTATCAACATAAATCGAGTAGGAGGGAGCGATTAACTCCCGTCCTCTCACACCACCGTACGTACGGTTCCGTATACGGCGGTTCAATTAAGATAATTGACGCAAGTCTTTATAACTTCCGTGAATAGCTGTTCTCTTTATGCCAGTGGTCACTCCACCCTCCAAGAGATCTCCCACGGGATTCACCGCTTCCTCCCTCAAGTGAGGTACTACGTTTTCTGTGTTCATCATGACTCACTGAATGCCAAGGGCTATTCTCTCTTAATTGTTCGGTCCTTCTTAGTTGTTCTAGACCAACTAATACTATGACCTCTGCTGACTTCTGACGGTTCAGCTACTTATCACTAAGTAGGTTATGAAGCGTACTTCACATATCCGCCAGACCTCCCCGGGTAAGAGTGTAATCTTTCCTTCCATCCATCTGCTTCATTTACTCTGTATCACCTTCGGCAAAAAGGGCTTTGTTTTGTCTTGCAAACTCACCCAGTGATACCTAGCCTCATATGAAGTTCGTGTTCCTCAGACCGGAAGTTTGCCGCTCGCTTCCTTCAGATTCCGCGTCACCACGGACACCCTTGCGTTAAGCTAACTGCTACTTCTGCCTTCGCAGCTCGGGACTTTCACCCTATAGATTACACCCATGCCGGGCGCACAAAAAAGACAGGAATTGTCGGTATTCGACATCTCCCTGTCTTCTATTAAGGTAAGAAAAAATTTATTGATAGGCCAAAACAGTAGAAAGACCAGACTCCAAATCATTTTTTAAGTCTTCAAAATTTTCTAGTCCTACGCTTAATCGAAGAAGACCATCGGTTATCCCTCTTTTGATCCGTTCTTCTTTCGGCATCGCGGCATGGGACATTTTAGCTGGATACGACAAGATCGATTCAACTGCACCAAGGCTGACCGCGAAAACAGGCAGCTGAACATGATCAGCAAGAATCTTGACCGCTTTTTCATCTTCTAGTTCAAACGATAAAACCGCTCCACCGTTGACACTTTGCCGCAAATGAATATCTGACCCTGGGTGATCGTGAAGACCCGGATAGTACACTTTTTTAATGGCAGGGTGCTTTTTCAAAAATTCTGCTAATTGAGAAGCTGTTTTGACGGATTGATCCAGCCGCACATGAAGTGTTTTTAACCCTCTTAATACAAGCCAGCAATCATGCGGGCCGAGAACAGCGCCGAAGGCATTTTGAAGCTTGTAAAGCTCTTCGCCAAGCTTTTCATCCTTCACAACTGCCAGTCCTGCCAAACAGTCGCTATGACCTGCCAAAAATTTTGTTGCACTATGTAAAACAATATCGGCCCCTAAATCGAGAGGCCTTTGCAAAGCCGGAGTCATAAATGTATTATCAACAAATGTTAAACAGCCGTTTTCTTTTGCAAGCTTCACAATTGCTCGAATGTCCGTCACTTTTAACAGCGGATTCGAGGGCGTTTCAATGTAAATCACTTTTGTGTTCGGACGTATATTTGCTTTTACGGCATCAAGGTCCGTCATGTCGACAAACGTATATTCAATGCCAAAGCGCGATAAAACATCGGCAACGATCCGGTATGTTCCGCCGTACACATCTTCTGTGACCAAAACATGATCACCGGAAGAAAGTAAAAGAAAAGCTGTTGATATAGCGGCCATTCCAGAAGCAAACGCAAAGCCTCTCACTCCGCCTTCCAGTTCGGCAATCGCCTCTTCCAACGCTTTTCGTGTTGGATTTCCTGAACGGCTGTAGTCAAATTCAGGAGATTCATCCAATGTTTGCTGATGGAACGTTGACGCTTGCTGAATCGCCACGCTGACAGCACCGGTTGTCGGGTCAACCTTATGTTTATTATGAATCAATTTTGTTTGAAAGCTCCATTGGTCATGCATTTAGTAAATCCCCTTTCGCAGCTGCTTGCAATGCCTGCTTGAGATCTTCCTTCAAATCCTCCACGCTTTCAATCCCTACAGAAAAACGGAGAAGCCGGTTGCATACACCGTTTTGAATTCGGATTTCTTCCGGAATATCCGCATGTGTTTGGGTAGCTGGATACGTTATAAAGCTTTCTACCCCTCCAAGGCTTTCCGCAAAACAGATTAATTTCAGATTCTGCAAAAACGGGTTGACCCATTCTTCTTTTTTCACACGGAAGGAAAGCATTCCGCCTCTGCCAGGATATAATACATCATCAATTTCAGGAAGCTCTTTTAAATATGCCGCCAGCTCCCTTGCATTTTCCTGATGTTTGGCCATTCTCAATGATAAAGTTTTCATTCCTCTAAGCAGCAGCCACGAATCAAAAGGAGATAATACCGCACCAATTGCATTTTGATGCATGGCTAATTTTTCGCAAATTTCTTTCCCTTTTGCACAGACCAGGCCGGCAAGGACATCGTTGTGACCGCCTAAATATTTCGTTGCGCTGTGAATCACGATATGCGCTCCTTCTTCAATCGGACGCTGCAAAACAGGTGTGTAGAACGTATTGTCAACGATCAGCAGCAAATTGTGCTTCCGGACCAATTCCGCCAACGAGGAAATCGATGTTTCCTGCATAAGCGGATTAGTGGGGGTTTCTAGAAAAATCGCTTTAGTATTTTCGTTTATTAATGATTCCGTATATTCGCGAGACGTAAAATCGTCATAGTGGAAGGAAAGACCGTATTTGCGCCACTCTTCTTCAAACAAGCGGTATGTCCCGCCATATAAATCTTTTGAAACGATCAGTTCATCTCCACTTTTAAATAAAGCCATAATCGTCTGAATCGCTGCCATTCCGGAAGAAAATGCAAATCCTTGATCGGCTCCCTCCAATTTGGCTATGGCGTCCTCGACAAGCTCTCTCGTTGGATTTTTTGTCCGAGTGTAATCATAACCTGTTGATTCACCTATTCCTTTATGCCGATAGGCTGTGGACAAATAAATGGGGGCGCTTACTGTTCCTGTAAGAGCTTCACTTCGATTTCCTAATTGGGCCAAAACTGTTTCAATATTCATCTTTGACTTTCCTCCTTTTTTAGTTAGTAAAAATGTGCTGCTTTCATTGCCTGTAGAGGAGGCTTTAAAAATAAAACGCCCTCTTCATAAGAAGAAGGCGTTTATTGTTTGGCTCCTTCTTATCTTCCAAGCATATCTTACGGCAAAATGCTTGCTGGATTTAGCACCTTGGTACAAAGGTTATCATGCCGCCGTCCTTGTACCGGTTGCTGAGACTTCTTCGGGCCAGTTCCCTCCGCCTCTCTCGATAAGAATTCCGATATGAACTTTTGATAGGTATAACTTTACCTCAGTTTTAAAAAAAATTCAAGACGTTTCCTGCCAACAATTCCGATAACTTTGATTTATTTTCAGTAAAACTAAAGAAAAATAAGAACTTTCTTTAAATAATCCGTCGATTCTTGAAATGTTTTTTTGCGAAAGCCAAAAGGGAAATTTTTTTGTATGGATCACCTTTGATCCTCCATCATTTCAATGAAGTGGTTTTATTTTCCCCTGAGGCTTCTCAAATTTTAATAGATTTTAAAATATAAATATTCAATTCGGAAGCTGTCGTATTTGGAGAAAAATTGTGAACGAGGTGATCTTCTTTAGAGGAATTGGAAAATTTTAAGAGTATTTAATAAACAGTGAATGAAACGATTGAATTGGCAAACTAATCGTTTGATAAATTTTTCGCCAACTTCTGTCAAACGAACCCGTACTCCATAAAGCAACTGAACAGAAAACGAAGATGCGATATTTGTTTTGCAGGTGAAGCTGGGAAGCAAAAAAGATGAACATAAACGTGCCGTTGGAAAATTTGCTGAACATTCTTTACTGATGCGCCTTCTCTTTTTTATCAATATTATGGAAAGGAAAGACTGTTTATGATGCTGTATATAATCGACAGCATACGAACCAATAATTTTCATGACGAGCAAATGATGGGGCAAATCAAAATTATGTGAGAAAACGCTTTCTAAAAACTGGAACATCATCAAAACAATGTGTACGGAATTTATTATGATTATGAAAGCGACTACAGAGGAGATTATTTATTAAGCATTGCAATTGAAGAAAATAATGGGGAAGCTTTTAATTGAAATCCCGAGGAACATGAAAATAAAGTTTTTCAAGTAGATAAAACGGACGAACAAGGCATTTTTAAAACTTGGAGTAAGATTTGGAAGCAAGAAGAAACTGGTTTAAGTAGAGCGTGCTTACACATATGATTTTGAAAAATACGGCCCAAATGGAGAAATTGAAATTCATATAGGCGCTGTCTAATAAGTCGATTTTCCGGCTTATAGACGCCCCTTTAATGTTTTAGAAATGTTGATATATCAATGTTTATAATCTTTCGTTTTCAATGGATTTTGACTTTCTGGACAGCTCCAAACAATGTGAAAAAACGGGAGCTTATTCGAGCGATTTGAATAAAAAGCTCTCACAACAACAGAATCCCAATATACAGGCATAGTCATAAACAACTTTTGGGATAAGCCCTGTTTTAACAACTGCTTCATCTTGAATTTACATCAACAAAATAACCCCCCTATCCAGAAGCCGCATAATATCAAAAAGCTTCTGTATAGGGGGTTTATTGCTTAATTCAAAAAGCTTGTATCTACAAGACCTTTAAGATCCGGTTTTTCTTTTAAAAATTTCAAGTCATAAGAAGAGTTAGAAAAGTCTTGAAGAACTTTTTCATCCACTTCGGTTGTATAGCGGACACGTTCCCAAGCGCTGTCGATAATTTCTGGGTCAAGCTCTTGATTTGTTATTTCTTTAATCGATTGAATGGCAATATCGCGTGCTTCCTCTTTGTTTTTATTGATGAAGTCGACTGCTTTTTTGTGGGCTTTGACAATATTTTGAACTAAATCTTTATTTTCTTTAATAAATTTGTTGCTCGTCACTAAAACAGTGTTCGGAAGCGTTGTGCCATAGGCGATATCTTTCGTATCGACAATCACTTTCGCCCCGTCTTTTATTAATAATGAAGCCCAAGGCTCAGGCACAGCGGCTAAATCCACTTTTCCCGATTCAAAGAAAGCTTGATATTGTGCCGGGTTTCCAGTTGTATGCTTTAATGTGCCGCCGATTCTTGATGAAGCAATGTCGTAATCTTGCAAGTACGTTTCAAATTGGACATCGTGAGTGCAGCCGACACCAGGAGTAATGAATGTTTTATTATGAATATCATCTAAGCTTTCGATTCCGCTTTTTTTGCTTGCTACGACGACAGTACCCCCAGATGACGCACCGGCAATAATTTTCACGTCTGCACCATTAGAATAGTTATTCATGACAGGAGCTGGACCGACAAGCCCGGCGTCAATTTCGCCGGTTTTCAACGCTGTCATAAAAGCACCGCCATCCGGAAAAGTTTTATATTCAATCTCTACCTGATCCCCTAGCGCTTCTTCATAGTAGCCCTTTTCCTTCGCAATCATCGCCGGAACATGGTCAATATTTGGGAAATAGCCGATGACTACTTTATTTTTTCCGCTTTTCTCTTTTCCTGATGCCTCATTCCCTCCGCCGGCTCCGCAGGCAGATAAAATCCCAATTAACAACAAGGTGATAAATGATAGCAGCAAACCTTTTCTCTTCATAATCTCAACTTCCTCCTTTATTGTTCAAGCAATCCCCATTTTTTCATCACTTTCTTTTCAATTCTGCTGAAAAAAACTAAATCTACTAAAATTCCAATTAAGGCAATGATAAATATAATGCCCATCACTAACGCCATATCGCCAAAATCTGATGCGAATTTTAACGTATAGCCTAAACCCGGGCCGGTGCTTAACAGCTCGCTACCCATCAGGCCTCTCCACCCAAACGCCCAAGCAAGCCTTGCACCAGTTACTGCATGCGGGATGGCTGCTGGAAAAATCACGTGTGTAAACAGAGAAAATCCGCTGTAATCCATTGTCCTTGCCGCATTTGTATATATTGGAGGAACGCTTTTAATCCCTGTCCGCATATTCAATGTCATCACAAGCGTTCCACCGAGCACGACAATAAAAATGATCGCTTTTTCATTTAAA
Organism: Aeribacillus sp. FSL W8-0870; assembly: GCF_037963755.1. Lineage (NCBI taxonomy): Bacteria > Bacillati > Bacillota > Bacilli > Caryophanales > Bacillaceae > Aeribacillus > Aeribacillus sp. FSL W8-0870. The sequence continues at coordinate 1,256,817 of NZ_CP150165.1, read as the reverse complement.
CCGAACCAGATGATGGCTAGAGGCAGCCAAACGATGCTCGGCACGCTTTGCAACGGCAAAATTAAAGAGCCAATGGTATCATCAATTACTTTCGATTTTGCAAAAACGACGCCTAACACTGTTCCAAGAATAAGAGCAATCACAAGCCCGATTGCCAGCCGCTGAAAACTTGCCAGCAAATCATAGACAAGAGTTAGATCAGCAAAACCGTTCCACAATGCCTGAAAAATATCGCTCGGAGCCGGAAAGACGACAGCCTTAATATTTAACAGCTTGACGATTGCTTCCCATATACCCAGTGCGGCTGCATAAAAAATGATTCGTTTAACGACCTGCTGCATAACTTTCTTCCTCTTTCACTACTTTATCAATTTCTGACTTCAACAGCTTTTGAATGCGCTCTTCATATTCAGCAAGCTGCTTTCTAAATTCATCACGTGGTCTCGGAAAAGACACTTCTATTTCATCAATAATTCTCCCAGGCCTTGTACCCATGACGATAATACGGTCCGATAATTTTAATGCCTCTTGGATGCTGTGCGTAACAAAAAGAATTGTTTTTTTCGTATCGATCCAAATTTTTTCCAACACTTCGTGCAGCCGTGATCTCGTCTGCTCATCCAACGCTCCGAACGGCTCATCCATTAAGAGCACCTCAGGATCCATCGCCAAAGCTCTTGCGATCGATACGCGCTGCTGCATGCCGCCGGAAAGCTCGTGCGGAGAATGCTTGGCATATTGGCTTAATTGAACCATGGCCAAATATTCGTGCGCCTTTTTTTTCGCTTCTTCCTTCGGCATTTTTTTCTTCAGCGGAAACATGACATTTTCCTCAACTGTCAGCCATGGAAAAAGGGCTGCCTGTTGGAACACTACTCCCCGGTCGCTTCCAGGTCCCTTTACTTCCTTCCCGTTTACCAGCACTTTTCCCGATGTGGGGGCTGTTAACCCGGCAACAATCGATAATAACGTCGACTTGCCGCAGCCGGAAGGGCCAAGAATGGAAACAAATTCTCCTTTCTGCACAGTCAAATCAATTTGGTCAAGAACCGTTTGGGAGACGCCATGATGTTGAAATGTTTTTGAAATATGCGCAATTTGGACAGACAAAGTAATTCCCCCAGTATATGATCATTCTTACCTATCTTATCGGATTAGTCGTTATCATTATATAAGCATTTTTTATTTTGTCAACCTTTTTATTTGTTGGAGACTTTTCAAAAGAGTGATAAAATAATGAGAAGTCCAGCCTAACTGGTAATTAGTCAATTTTGGAGGAATTGGTATGGCCCAAAAAGTCGCACCTATAAAAGAAGAAACGTTTTTTAGCGAAGAGCTGGGGGAAGAAGTTTCTTTGCTCATGTATTTGCCGACTTCCTTTTCTCCATTATCTCATCATCATCTTCTCATTGCTCAAGATGGCGGAGACTATTTTAAACTGGGAAGGATCGCGCGTTTTGTTGAGGAGTTAACGGAGGAGCAAACGATTGAAGATTTGATTGTCGTTGGCATTCCTTATAAAGACATTCAAGATCGAAGAAGAAAATATCATCCCGATGGAAGCCAGTTCAACAGTTATATCCGTTTTTTAGCTCATGAATTAATTCCATTTTTAGAAGAACGTTTTCCGCTTTTGCCAATAGGAAGAGGCCGCGCGCTTATCGGCGATTCTCTAGCTGCAACCGTTTCGCTTATGGCAGCGCTTCATTATCCGCATACATTTGGAAAAGTGATCATGCAATCACCATATGTGGATGGAAAGGTGTTAGAAGCGATCGATGCTTTTTCACAGCCCTCTTTACTATTTATTTATCATCAAATCGGGAAACAGGAAACGGCTGTAAAAACGACTGATGGGAAAATAAAAGATTTTTATACAATCAATCAAAAACTTCATGAACAAATGGTACATAAAGGATTCGAATGCATTTATGAAGAATTTGACGGCGATCACCGCTGGACATATTGGCAGCCGCTGCTAAAAGACATATTAAAAAAAATGTTTGCTATATCATGAAAATTGATTCTTTAAGTTGTTATAATAAAGAATACGAGTAAATATCAAGGAGGCAAAAAAAATGAAGTACGGAATTGTGTTATTTCCTTCAAAAAAGCTGCAAGACATTGCCAACTCATATAGAAAACGTTACGATCCGCATTATGCGCTTGTCCCTCCTCATTTAACATTGAAGGCACCGTTTGAAGCTGACGAAAAAGAAATTGGCGATATTGTGAAAGAACTTAGAAAAATTGCGAAACAAGTGAAGCCTTTTAAACTCTCTGTCTACAAATTCAGTTCATTTGCTCCTGTCAATAACGTTATTTATTTAAAAGTTGAACCAAATCCGGAATTAACAAAATTGCATGAACTTCTCCATCAAGGAAAATTTAAAGAGAAGCCGGAGTACGCTTTCGTCCCTCACATTACAATCGGACAAAATTTATCGGATGATGAACATTCTGACGTTCTCGGCCGTTTAAAAATGTTAAAAATTCAACACGAGGAAACGATTGACCGATTCCACATTTTATATCAATTAGAAAACGGCTCATGGACTGTTTATGAAACATTCCTGCTTGGAGAAGGACGAGATTGATGAAGGCAGTCAAAGCTATTAATGAAAAACAACGAAATGATGCTTTTTATGTTAGAAAAAAAGTGTTTGTAGAGGAGCAAAACGTTCCAATTGAAATTGAGCTCGATGAATATGAAGACTTTGCCGAGCATGTCGTGCTTTATGACGATCATCAGCCTGTAGGAGCCGGCAGGTTTCGTGTTATTAGCGACACCGGAAAGCTTGAGAGAATTTGTGTTCTGCCACAATACCGCGGAAAAGGAGCGGGAAATATCATTTTGGAAACACTTGAAAAACTCGCAGCCGAAAAAGGATTAAAGAAAATAAAATTAAACGCTCAAACACAAGCGGAAAATTTTTATAAAAAACATGGATATCAAACCGTTTCCGATATTTTTATGGATGCGGGCATTCCTCATGTCACGATGGAAAAAACGTTACATCCACATTCATAAATAAAGACAACCAAACGAGGCCGCGGATTGCGGTCTTTCATTTGGAATGGTCAGAAAGCGTGTTAAAGAGGTTAAAAATCTCCCTGTATTACATTCAGATCAATTCGAATGTTTCTCCATTTTCTCCACCGCACGACTTCCCATAGTTTTTTAAAAGAATGTACATGAATTTCGGCAGTTGGGACAACCTAACCATTACAGATCTTAGCAAAGGTGATGGAAATGGAATTTGTAGCAATTGCCACTGAACTGGTCTTCGGTTTCTTTGCCCTTTTTCTATTGACAAAAATACTAGGTAAAACACAAATTACGCAAATCACGACGTTCGATTTTATCTCTGCGCTCGTTTTAGGTGAGCTAGTTGGCAATGCTGTATTTGATGTAAAAATGGGCGTTGAAAAAATATTATTTACGGTCGTGATATGGGGAATGCTAATCTATTTATTGGAATTCATCACACAAAAATGGAGAAGAACCCGCGGAATACTGGAAGGAGCTCCGTCAATGGTCATCCACAAAGGAAAAATTATTCGTGATCAGCTGAAAAAAAACAAGCTTGATATGAACCAGCTTCAACATTTACTAAGAGCAAAAGGAGCTTTTTCGATCCGCGAAGTGGAATACGCAGTTCTTGAAACGGACGGCACGATCAGCGTATTGAAAAAATCGGAATTTGATAAGCCGACCCGAAACGATTTAAATATTTTATCTTCGCCAGCTACCATCCCCTACACGATTATTGTTGACGGCGAAGTGGTTAGTGAAAATTTAAAAGAAGCAGGTTTTGATGAAAAATGGCTTCAGCAGCAGCTTCTCGCTTACAGTGTGGAAGACGCGAAAGATGTTTTTTACGCGGAATGGGATCAAAACAACGGATTATTTGTCCAAAAATATTAGCTTGTTTCTAAACATATTCATGAAATCTTTTTTTGCTATATTTGCGCTTATTTGCGAATAAATCTTGCTTTCGCTGGAAATGCAAATATTTTTCATCCATCATAACATTGTTTCGCTGTTTGACTTTCGCATAATCTTCCTTTGGCTGAACAGCTCTGTTGACATATTCATAAAAGGCAGGAGTCTGAACGGAAAAAATATATCCCATGTTTCTCTCTCCTTTCTTGATTTGCAAAAAATTATTTTCTAAATCGATCTGTCATTCATTTTTACCCGTTTTTCTAAAAATTGAAACATCATGTAAAAAAACATCAGCGGGAGCACACCCGCTGACGCGCTATTTTTTCTTATTGTCCAACATATTGGCGATGGTGTTAAAATCCATATTTTCTTTTCCGTTTACAATCGCATTGACAATTTTATTTTCTAATTCTTTTGGAACCGGCCGATTTGCCAATTGCGCAACCCGCTTGATCACTTTTCTGACAGTTGCTTCATCATTGAAATTGGAATTTTGCAAAGAATTGGCCAGTTCGAGTACATCCTTCATATTGACGCCGGTTTTTTTCTCAATATTTTTAAAAATATGATCCATTCTGAAATTCGTCCCCTCCTAAATTGTCGAAATGTCCTGTATAACAGGCCTTAATATTTTATGAAAATGAAATGAAAACGTGATGAAGAAAATCGAGTAGGAGGGAGCGATTAACTCCCGTCCTCTCACACCACCGTACGTACGGTTCCGTATACGGCGGTTCAATTAAGATAATTGACGCAAGTCTTTATAACTTCCGTGAATAGCTGTTCTCTTTATGCCAGTGGTCACTCCACCCTCCAAGAGATCTCCCACGGGATTCACCGCTTCCTCCCTCAAGTGAGGTACTACGTTTTCTGTGTTCATCATGACTCACTGAATGCCAAGGGCTATTCTCTCTTAATTGTTCGGTCCTTCTTAGTTGTTCTAGACCAACTAATACTATGACCTCTGCTGACTTCTGACGGTTCAGCTACTTATCACTAAGTAGGTTATGAAGCGTACTTCACATATCCGCCAGACCTCCCCGGGTAAGAGTGTAATCTTTCCTTCCATCCATCTGCTTCATTTACTCTGTATCACCTTCGGCAAAAAGGGCTTTGTTTTGTCTTGCAAACTCACCCAGTGATACCTAGCCTCATATGAAGTTCGTGTTCCTCAGACCGGAAGTTTGCCGCTCGCTTCCTTCAGATTCCGCGTCACCACGGACACCCTTGCGTTAAGCTAACTGCTACTTCTGCCTTCGCAGCTCGGGACTTTCACCCTATAGATTACACCCATGCCGGGCGCACAAGTACAGTCCGCCTTCTAAAAGGCGGACATCCATCCGTGACCAGCACTCACCATTAGTATTGTAAAAGACTTACAGATTAGTATTTAAAACAGGAACAACCAACGATAATCAACAAGATGAATAAAACGACGATTAGCACAAAGCTGTTATTATGAAAACCGCCGCTATAAGGATAGCTGTATCCACCATATCCGCAACCAAAGCTCATTTTTCTGCACCTCCTCCTTTATTCATCACTATACTGTATGAAGCAATTCCTCATTTGGAGTGGACACACAAGATGGGCAAGTGCGGATTTTTTAGGTGGGGTTTCAACCTGTTTTGATTCCCTTTTCATTTTCCTATCAAATTTTTTTTTCAATCTTTTCGATCTCTTTTTCAAATTTTGCCGCCGTTTTTTCAAGGTCTAAAAGCTCCCTGTCTTTTTTCATCATCCAGCTTGAACATTTTTGCTGCACTTTGTCATGTTCTTTGTATATACCTTCGATCCATTTGACGAATTCCTTTTCGAGCTTGTTCATATTTCCCTTTTTAAAATCCTTTTTTTCCACAGCCGCAGCCACCGGAAGTCGTTGAATTGTAAATTTTTATTCCGAATGGATGTATTTTCTTTTTCATCATCTTCTTTTTGATCGCATTTTCTTTCGTCGATGAACTGGAAAAAACTTTTATGTTTTCTTTCAATAGGTTTCTCCCCTTTCCCTCAAAATAAGAACCTTATTCATCGTATGAAGAATAAGGTTGATCTGTGTTCTTTCTAATCGTTTTTGACCACATCGTCCATCATCCAAAAATGAAATTCCTTTTGGTTGTTCTGTTCGTTTTTTTCCTTCACAAAATATTCCTTCCGTTCCTGAGGTTCAACTGTTCCTTGAATGGCTTGCGTTTCCTTTAAAATTCGGAAAAACCAATCTTCCTGTTTTTGTTCGTCCTCCTTTTTTTCATTTTCATCCAGATGGTGATTTTTTTCAGCTAATTTTCTTTTTAACACTTCGATTTTTTCTAAAAGCTTTTTTCGTTCCTCCCACTTTAAATTTCGATCATTGCTCTGGCGGTGCTTTTCGATCGTTTCTTTTAGCTTTTCGTTTTCTTTGATTGCTTTTTCAAGCTCCCGCTCTTTTTCCTGCAATAATATTTCCAATTCTATCGATTCTTTTGCCTTTTCTTTATAAAACGCAAGCTCCGCTCTCATCCGTTGCAAAAATTCTTTATTGATTTGCGCCATCTACCTCACCTCTCATTGTAAATGTATGAGCTCAAATAAAAAATGTTGACAGAAGCCTACTAAAAAGATACAAATGGCTTTTTAAATGAATTTTTAAAACGGGGCAAAACCATTCTTTTAATGGAAAGAGAATTTTTTAAAAAATCAAATTTTCCGCTCCTGTCACTGCACATTTAACCAGTTTGCTCATAATATACAGTAGTCCGACACCTAAGAAGGTTTTGGAAATCAGAATGATTAGGAGGTAACAGCATGAGCCATTTGGGACATGATACAGAGAGATTATGTATTCGCGTTCCGAAAGTTTATGACTGGGTGAACCGTCAAATTGATCTTCCTCAGTTAAGCTTTAGAAAATTATCATCCATCGGTTTTAATTTCGATGGAATGGCAGGGACATCGGAAGATCCGTTTTCACTGTTTGAAGATGGGCTTTTAAATGTCAATTGCTACTTATCAGACAGCTTGGGAAATCCTGTTGATCCAAATTCACCAAATTCTATAACGGTGACAGAAATCGTTCAGCCGCAAGGTCGTCAATCGGTAGTCGTTCATTTACCAAAAGGAGGAAAAATTACCCTTCAAAAAGTAAAAGTTCTGATCAGAGGGTATATTGTCGTTGCGATCTCCGATTTGCAAGGTACTGTCACTAGTGTGTCAGATGCTATTCCATTTGCAACGGTTCAAACTTTCTTCCTATGCGCGCCGCCCGGCACAACATTAAACAGCCACGTTTCCTATTTTGAAACTGACGCTAACTTGATTTGGGATAATAAATCATTCAGCCAATTAGACATTTCTATCACGATCTGTCTAGATGTGCAAATGGAAGCCCAAGTGAAACTTGAGGTAGAAGGAAAATTTTGCAGACCTCGTCGGGAACTTCCTTCATCTCTTACATGCGCAAACCCGCAAATTCCGCCGCAATGTCCGGAAATTTTTCCAAACGACGACTACGCCTTGGAGGAATAAATTAATTGCAAAAGGGGACGCTCTCCCCTTTTTATTTTTCCTCTCATTTTTCCGGGAAAGTGTTAAATGAAGGAAACATACATATGTATAGTAAAACTGCTCTTTCAAAGCTGGCGGTAGCGGCGCTTTGTGAGTTTCCATCCTTTTATAGCAAATTGGGCTGTTTTGAAACGCTTATCAGCCAAATTCCGTACATCACGCTTATTAATGATCTGAGGTTTTATCATTTATACTATTTTCCTGTTAAATCGTTAAATAAAAATTCTTCTGTTTGGAGGAAATGGCAACAAACTGTTTTCCACTTATATTTTTTTATTTGTCCGAGGAGGAGATTCAATGAACAAAATAAAACGGAACAAACAGGATTATTTACAGCTTCAGCAGCAGCTTATCCACTATAAATCCGAAATTTCGAAATACAAAAATGAATTGGCAAGCATGCAAAATAAGCTGCTGCAGGAACAGGAAAAAACGGAATATTACAAAGCAGTCATCCGAACCAGCGAGCAATATCGCATCGCAAAAGAACAATTTGAACATGAAATCCTTTCCGTTCAATCCCAATTAAAAGAAGCTGAGAAACATGTTGAAAAGATCAGCAATCAGCTTTCCATTGTTGAAGAGGAGCGAAACGACCTATTAAAACTGCTGAAAGCATCTGTCACTGGTTTATTAAAGGAAAAGCAAGCCGCTGACAAAAAGATTCAAGACCTTTTGTTTGAAATAAAGGAAAAAGAACGATTGATCACCGAATCGAAAAAAGAGCAGCTTCGGATCGATTTATTAACTGCTGAACGAAATGAACTTTTAGATGTCTCTCAATTTTTATTCCAATCACTTTACGAAAAAAATGTCCAACGACAAGAGAATGAATCTGTCCAAAATGAAAAAAACGCCTCCATAAACGATCCGATTCGCGCTCAATTTTCGTATTCGATTGTTCTTCCTCGTGAAAGCGATGATCCGGTAACGATTCTTGGCAATGCCTTGATGGAAAACATCACAGAACAACCTTTGCATTATCCTGTATTATGCATTCACATTCATCCCCATCAGCACGTTCAATTCAGCGGAAAAATCATTACAACCAAAAATCAAAACGAAAATGATTTCAACTATAATACTCATTCTTCCTTGGAATGGGAGTATTTGCACCCGGAATGGCGAAAGCAAATTCAAGAAAAAGGGGAATACTGGCTGAAACCTAGTGAAAAATTATCGATCGAACCAAATGAAAAAATCTCTTTTGAAGGCTTTCACATTACTTTCCCATTCGATGTCTTCGATGAAGCGCTGGTGATTGAAGGGTTTGTATATTGCCAGGAGAAGAAAGAAGGCATTCCGTTTGAAAACAAAATTATTATCAATTAACAGACGGTCAAGTTTATGAAAGTTCTTTATATTCCTTCCGGTTATAAAAGAACTTTCATTTTTTGACCGTTTCTTTTTTCACGACTTTAACAATCTGTCCTTTCCACACAATCATTCGAAATTGGCTGCTTACCTTTCAGCGATAGGCGGCAAAATTCATTACAGGGTGCTAGTCAGAATAAGAACTTTGCCGCCAGAAAAACTTTTTGACGCTGAAACTTCTCGTAAAGAAATGCAGCCGCCATGTCAGTCTCATAAATCAATGAAATTGAGATGAACGGATCGAATTCGTAAAAAATTCAGGTTTTCTTACACTTTTTCCGTTTTTTTGAATCGTCTATTGCTAAAGCTTCGACTTAAGGGACATGTTCCACAGTGATGTTTGAAATCAGCAAGAAATTATTAAAGCTTCCGGCTTTAAATGTTTATTCATTTCGTTCATAAATGGGGTCAAATTGCTCCTTTTCGTTCCTGACAAAACGGCAACTTTCATCCCCTTTCCCTTTCTTAACACGCAATTCCGAGAGTGAGCCGATTCCGCTTGAGGGGCATTTTAAGCTGTAAAGGTTCATAGGTTCTATATCGTCCTGTCGTTTCTGACCAAAATGAACCCCTTTTATTTCCTTACACCCAATTCCGAGAGTGAGCCGATTCCGATTGAAGATCATTTTAAGCTATAAAGGTTCATAGGTTCTATATCGTCCTGTTCGTTTCTGACCAAAATGAACCCCTTTTATTTCCTTACACCCAATTCCCAGAGTGAGCCGATTCCGCTTGAAGATCATTTTAAGCTATAAAGGTTCATAGGTTCTATATCGTCCTGTTCGTTTCTGACCAAAATGAACCCCTTTTATTTCCTTACACCCAATTCCCAGAGTGAGCCGATTCCGCCTGAGGGGCATTTTAAGCTGTAAATTGTTCATGGTTCAATATTCGTTCCTGACGAAATGAACGCTTTTCATGTCTTTAACAAACCATTCCCTTAGTTTATTCAATTCGTGCTTGAGGGACATTGTAAATGGCGACAATCAATCAAGTAAATGTTCAATAATTCCTGCCAAGCCTGAGATCGCTAAAATAATTGTAATCGGATAGAAAATGACGTTTATATATTCATTTCCAAAAAATAAAATGGCGGCACACCATATTCCTGTGCACCAATAGCAGCTTAAAAGCTCACCGATCCACAATCGAAGCCCTTTTCCTTTCGGTCTGAAAAAAGAAACGGTTTCACCTGTCTCCGCTTTTTCCTCCACAATTGTTATAAATGGAGCGCGCAAAAAAGAAGCGATTTTATCAAACACTATAATTCTCGTTAATCGAAAAGTTGCCAATGCAATGAGAGCAAATGAAAACCAATGCCATTCCATCGGAATCAATACTCCTTTCGTTCCCCAACATAGTGAGAAGACTTGTATCGTTCAAATAAAAAACCCGGCATAACCGAGTTCTCCATTTTAATTCCCTAACACTTTTATGTCTAAAATACTTTTCGATTTTATTTTCAAAGGTTCATTTTGATCAAATGTACGGATTTGAACGACATCGTTTTCCTTTGACAAAATAATTCCTTTGTATGTTTTCTCTACTGTTTTAATTTCACATACGTTTTTATACACATGCTCCGGAAGACTTGAAAAGAAATCAATCTTTTCATGAATCGTCATATTTGCCAATTCTCTTCTTCTTTTATAAATTTCTTCCTTCGTCCATGAGCTCTTTACCGCTTGCTTAGAATTATTTGCAATTTTTTTTAATAACGTCGACTGCATGGTCACTTCAGGTTTTTTTATATTCGGCTGGACAATATACATCAAAGGTTCTAATTTTTCTTTTTTAATCAAGTTTGATCGCCACCCTCTAATATGATTTCTCTCATTATTTTATGACACGATAGAATGAAATCATGACGGAAATCTAACTTTTTCTTATGACAAAAGAGCATTTGAAATCGCTGCACATTGACACAAAAAGTCGTAACAGAACATCAACAATAAATCCAAGCTTCACGGCTTGAAATAGTGGCACCTTGAAGCTGACAGCAAAATTTCATTTTATCCTGCCATAAAAAAAGATTAATCTTGTGCGAGTAACGCACACAGATTAATCTTTTTCAGCTAACTTAATAACCTAAAATATGAAAACCTGAATCAACATGAATCGTTTCCCCTGTAATGCCGCGGGAAAGATCGCTGAACAGGAACAACGCAGTGTCTCCAACTTCTTCTTGTGTTGTGGTTCGGCGCAGCGGAGCACGTTCTTCTATTTCCTTCAGAATTGAATTAAAATCACTGATACCTTTTGCCGAAAGCGTACGAATCGGACCAGCGGAAATGGCATTGACGCGAATATTTTCTTTACCTAGATCGTTCGCCAAATATTTCACGCTAGCATCCAATGACGCTTTCGCAACTCCCATTACGTTGTAGTTTTGAACGACTCGCTCACCGCCCAAGTAAGTTAATGTAACAATGCTTCCGCCTTCTGTCATCAAAGGACGGGCTGTTTTCGCAACCGCCGTTAAAGAATAAGAACTGATGTTGTGGGCCAACAGGAAGCCGTCTCTTGTTGTGTTCAAATATTCACCGCTCAGCTCTTCCTTATTCGCAAAGGCGATACAATGAGCGATACCGTGAATCACACCAACCTCGCTTTTAATTTTTTCAAAACACTGCTCGATTTCTTCATCCTTTGTTACATCACAAGGCAGCACGAGATAATCTTCCCGTCCTAACGAATCTACAAGCTCTCGAACCGATTTCTCCATTCTTTCGCCCACATATGTAAAGATCAATCTTGCTCCCGCTTCATGCAAAGAGCGGGCAATTCCCCAAGCAATGCTTCGCTTGTTAGCAACACCCATGACCACAATGTTTCGGCCTTCCAAATTCAATTTCATGGAAAATCCTCCTAAACATTATTACAAGTTATTAATACCTGATCATAATTATAAAGGACAAAAGAGAAAAAAGCCAGAACATATATGTCCGGCTTATGTTATTTAGAAGTAGCTAAATTTCTTTTATATGCCCAATGATTGGTAGGACCGTGGCCGCCTCCAATGCCTAGTGCATTTTCTACAGCAAGATGGATAAACTCTTTTGCGGTTTTTACGGCTTCGATAACGTCTTTACCTTTGGCGAGCTCAGCTGTCAGCGCAGCAGAAAAAGTGCAGCCTGTTCCGTGCGTATGCTTTGTGTTTACATAGTTGCCTTTAAATTCATAAAAATCATACCCGTCAAACAACAAATCAATGATTTCGCTGTCCGACGGCTGATGTCCTCCCTTTATGATCACATGCTTTGCTCCCATTTGGCAAATTTTTTTCGCAGCTTCTTTCCGATCATCAAACGATTTTATCTCGATGCCCGTGATCGCTTCCGCTTCCGGGATGTTCGGCGTCACAATAAACGAAAGCGGAATTAAGTCGTTGATGAGCGCGTTGATGGCAGACTCTTCAAGTAATGGATGTCCGCCTTTTGCAATCATTACTGGATCAACGACAATTTTTTCCCATCCATGCTTTTGAACTTTATTTGAGACGATTTGGATAATTTCTTGATTAAAAAGCATTCCTGTTTTGACCGCATCTGGCGATAAATCTTCAGCAATTGCATCAAGCTGACTGATCACCCCTTCAGCCGGAACAGGGTAGACGCCATGAACACCTAATGTGTTTTGAGACGTAACAGCCGTGATCACGCTCATTCCGTATACATCCAACTCCTGAAAAGTTTTCAAATCTGCCTGAATTCCCGCGCCTCCCCCTGAATCGGACCCGGCAATCGTCAACGCTTTTCCGATGGTCATAAACACACCTCCATTTAAGCTCCGAAGTAACGTTGATAAATAGCTTTTGCTTTCTCTTCTTCCTTAGTGCCGTGAATTAATGCTCTTCCGTCTTGAAAAAGCACAACGCGGAAATCATCCGCCTGAAAGGAAATTAAATAAGCATTTCCTTTTAAGTCTTTCACGATCGGGCGCAAACGATTGGTAATTTCTGATAGCGAAATCTTCTGTTTTTGCTGCGGACGTATTTGTACGGTATTCCTTCCGCACAAAACCGCTGTTTTTAATCCATTTTCAACCGACAAATATGGATATGTCGGGTGATGTCCGCACGATGGGCAGTCGGCCTTTTTTAATTTTGTCATGTCCACTGCAGAATGCTCCCTTGTCCAAACATCAAATGAAACTAACTGCTTGGACACCTCTCCGCTGACTAAATATTTAAGTGCCTCTGCTGTTTGATAAGAGGCGACGATTTGCACCGCCGGGCTGATCACGCCAACTGTATCGCACGTCATTCCGTCAGACGGAATCGCTTGGAGCATACAATGGAGGCATGGTGTTTTTTTCGGAACGATGGAAACGGTCATTCCATAACTTCTCACTACTGCCCCATAGATCCAAGGTATTTCGTGTTTCATTGCTAAATCATTGATGAAAAATCTCGTTTCAAAATTGTCAGTTCCATCGATGATAAGGTCTACATCCTTTACATGTTCAATAAAATCAATTGAGAAATCGCCCACAATCGCTTCAATCGAAATGTTCGAATTGATTTCCTGCAAATGTTTTTTGGCAGCAACCGCTTTTGGCAGCTTTTGTTTCGCATCCTCTTCCGTATACAGCTGTTGACGTCCGAGATTGCTCCAATCGACATAATCACGGTCAATGATGGTTATTTTACCGATTCCAGCACGGGCTAACATTTCAGCGCTTGCGCAGCCGAGTGCTCCAGCTCCAACAATGAGCACATGGCTTTTCAGCAATTTTTTTTGTCCCTCTTCTCCAATAGGAGAAAACAAGATTTGGCGAGAATATCGTTCCATTATGTCGTTAACATTCCTTCCGTTGGACTGCTTGCTTGTGCATACCGTTTTTTCGGAATGCGTCCTGCTTCATATCCAAGTCTGCCTGCTTCAATCGCCAGCTTCATTGCCTTCGCCATTTTCACAGGATCTTTTGCACCGGAAACAGCTGTATTTAATAAGATTCCATCTGCTCCCATCTCCATGGCGAGTGCGCAATCTGCCGGCGAACCGATTCCGGCATCAACAATGACTGGAATATTAGCTTGCTCAATAATAAATGATAAATTGAGAGGATTGACAATTCCTTGGCCTGATCCGATCGGAGATGCTCCCGGCATGATGGCATGAACCCCTAATTCTTCAAGCTTCTTCGCCAGAACAACATCGTCTGAAGTGTATGGAAGAACAATAAAACCTTCTTCCAATAACATCTCTGATGCCTTCAATGTTTCAATCGGATCAGGGAGAAGCGTTTTATCATCTCCAATTACTTCCACCTTAATCATATCACATAATCCTGATGCTTTAGCAAGTTTAGCGATTCTGACTGCTTCCTCCGCAGTTTTTGCCCCGGCCGTGTTCGGCAGAAGCGTATATTTCGATAAATCCAACATCTCCAAAAAATTTGGCTGTGAAGGCTCGTAAATATTCATTCTTCTGACGGCAAATGTCAAAATTTCAGCACCTGAGGCTTCCACCGCTTCTTTTTGTGTCTCAAAAGACGGATATTTTCCAGTTCCTAACATTAATCTCGACTGAAATGTTTTATCACCTATTTTTAACATGAATCATCATCCCCCTCCAACAAAATGGACAATTTCAATTTGATCACCATCATTTAATGTCTGGATACTGTATTGTTCTTTTGAAACAATTTCACCATTTCGTTCAACGACAACAATTCTTTCCTGTAATTGAAAAAAGTTCAGCAAATCTTCTATGTTCCGAACACTATTCTCCACTTCCATCTGCTGGCCGTTGATGCGAAGTTTCACTGTTTAATCACCTCCCTTTCGCATCAGAAAGCAATCGGTTTAAAGAGAAGGTATGAACATAACGCTCATATTGATTCGTTTTCAAAATCATGTCTTTTACGATTAAGCTTGTAATCGGCGCTAGAAGAATGCCGTTTCGATAATGGCCGGTCGCAAAAAAGATTCCCTCATGCTCCGGGTGCTCTGCAAAATACGGCCAGCCGTCAGCTGTTTGCGGCCTGAGCGACGACCAAGCACTAACGACTGGTTCAGACCCGATTTCTGGCATAATTTTCTGAACCTTTATCATTAATTCGGATACTCCTTTGACTGTCGGGTTCGTATCCCAGTCGTTTTCATAAGAAGTTGCTCCAATAATAACGGTGCCGTCTTTTTTCGGTACGATATAACAGTGCTCGTAAAACACTGTTTTGTTGATCACCAGTTTTTTCGGTTTTATGGCTAAGCATTCTCCTTTAACAGGCTTCATTGGATTTTTCAGCCCCAGCTTTTCAAAGAAAAAGCCACTCCAAACTCCGCTTGAAACGACGACTTTTCCACATATAAAAACTCCTTGGGAAGTGACAAGCTTGTATGCTTTTCCCTCTTTAATCACGTCGAAAACAGGACATTGTTCAAAAATAGATGCACCATATTTTCTAGCGCCTTTCGCATATGCGTGGCAAACAGATGAACCTTTCACTTGGCCGTCATGCTTAAGCCAAAGAGCTCCGGCAATGTCTTCAGAAACATGTGGCTCATTTGCCAGTACGTTTTCCCTTGAATGCCATTCTAGCTCATCCTCATCTGCAAGCGATTGCAGGGATCGGCCTTCTTCCTCAGTAAATGCAAGCCGATACATGCCTTCCTGAACAAGCTCAATATCCACACCGGATTGCTCCAATAATTCTTTTGCAAGGCTCGGATATAAATTTCGGCTCTCTAAGCATAGCTCAAAAAATATGTCTCTTTTTTCATTTTCAGAATGGGCACCCAGCATTCCTGCTGCAGCGGATGTCGCTTTACCTCCGATTTCGCCGCTTTCAAACACGGCGGTCTTCAGCCCTGCTTTTGATAGCTCATAGGCGATCCCTTGGCCGATGACCCCTCCCCCGATGATTCCAACATCAAAAACGTTCATTTGAAAAAGCTTCCCCTTTCCTGAAAAGTTTGGCAGCGCTCTCTGGATCTTTCGAAGAAAAGATATAGGACATAACGGCAATACCGCTTGCTTTTTTTTCTAAAACCTTTTGCATATTATCAGGCGTGATCCCGCCAATGGCGATAATGGGAATATTGACGTGTCCAACGATTTTTCCAAGCAAATCTGTTCCCTTTGCCGGAAGTCCTTTTTTACTGTTCGTTTCAAAAACGTTTCCGAAAAAACAATAATCTGCTCCGTCTTCTTCTGCTTTTACCGCTTCATCTAATGAATGGACGCTGACACCGGCTTTTATTTGCGGAAAAGCGCTTTTCACTTTTTTTATCGGCAGGCCGGTTCCCGGAAGATGAACATTTTGAACGCCTGTTAGGAGCGCAACATCGAGCCGATCGTTGATAACAAGCTGTTCTCTCCTTATCCCTTTTGCCAAAAGCTGTTCTACGAGATGAATGATCTCACATGGTCTTTTATTTTTTTCTCGTATATGAACGTAATCAACATGATCTGATATGGACAAAATTATGCGTATTAGCTCGTTGACCGGTTTTGTTCCGTCTGTTACGGCATGAAGTTCCAACATTGTACATTCCTTTCATGAGAAAGACGCCCACACTCGTCTTTCAAGGTTCAAAACTGGAAAGCAGCTGTCCAAGGGTGAGACTGGAAACAATAAAAAACCACCTTCCTTGCTGGAAAGTGGTAATGGAATATCAGACACATGTTTCAAATTCCCACTTCCCTACGCTGGCATCATCCAGATCAGGTTCAAAGGGTCTTAAAGTCAACACTTTAATCTCAGCCTTTCCAAAGGCTCCCCTAGTGGATGCTTATTAAATTTTCATACTAATTTCATGCTATCACAATTTGTTTTGTTTGCAAATATTATTTGCTAAATTCCAGCTCATCTTTTAACTCATTTACATATTTGCGGGAACCCGTTACAATCAAGCGGTCCCCTTTTTTCAATTCGGTATCGCCGTGAGGTACAATGGAATCTTCACCGCGAAAAATCCGGACAAAGATACAATCTCCCGTAAACGGAAAGTATCGAAGCTTCATTCCATCATATTTTCGGTTATTCATATTAATTTGATAAAGAGAGTTGTCTTGGTTTGTTAAGATCCGCATAACACCAGGCGATTCAATCAAAGCCCTGAGCAGCGTTTTTGTTGACAGCATGACGGAAAATACGCTGATCCCCTTTTCTTTTAATGTTTGATCCAACTCCGGGGAAGAAATGGAGGCGATGACCTGTTCTACGCCGCATTCTTTTGCATATGTCGCAATTTCCGCATTTCTTTCTTCATCCCCAGTAGCCACTACTACTATATCAGCTTCCATTATATGGTGTTCATTCAATGATTCTATCGAATAGTCTTTCAATTCTTCAATTTTAAACACCGATTGAGCAGTCCCGTTTTCAATTTTGTCTTGCTGTGTATGATATACGGTTGCTTCATACAAATTTTTATCCAATTCTCTTGTGACTGGAAGGGTCATTTGATTTGCACCAATAAAAGCAATTTTCTTTTTTGGCTGCACCGCCATTTTTTTGGGGAATAATTTTTTAAATCCTATCGGCGTGATAATGCTTGTTAACACGGCAACTACTATTAATGCGTCAGCCATTTGCTTATCAATCAATTCGATTCGCTGTCCAATTTCAGCTGCCGCAATAACTAATGATAAAGTAGCAGTCAACAAAAACGCCGCCGCAATCGTTGTATTCGTATCATACCATTTTCTCAGCACAAAAACGGGAATAAACTTTGAGATCAAGAGGGCGAGAAATAACAAAGGAATTAACAAAAGAAGATTCGGATCTTTGATCAATTCCCATAAATCCAATTCCACCCCTACCATGACAAAAAAGATCGGGATTAAAAAACCGTAACCAAACGAATCTAGCTTTTGCACCAAGTCTGAATTAGGCGATAAAAGCGAGACTAAAACTCCCGCAAGGAAGGCGCCTAAAATATTTTCTGCCCCAAGCGTTTCCGATAAACTGACAAGCACTATTATTAACGTAAAAACCGCCCTTGTTCCAATTTGAACCGTTCCTTTTGACATCGATTTAATAAAGGATCGACTTTTAAACCTTTTGCCAATGAAGTAAAGCAGTACGCCTGCTGCAAACAAAAGAAGCAGAAGCCATGTATTGCTTTCTCCTTCGCTGTTTAAGGAGACAAAAACCGCCAGCAAAATCATGGTGACAAGGTCGGCTATGACAGCCACCAGCAAAATAATTTGGCCGATGTTTGTTTTCATAATTTGCTCGTCTTTCAACGTCGGCACTACTACTCCTATAGAAATCGTTGAAATCACTAACGTCATGAAAAAGGCATTGCGGATAAATCCCATCCACATTAACAAATACGATAAAAGTAATGAAACAACGAAAATGCCAAGAAAAACAATTGACGCAACCAAAAAAGTATGAGGAGCTTTTTTTCCGTTGGGCAGCTTTTCTTCTTTTTTCTTCCCTTTGGAGAAAATGGTGAAATCAATCTCAAGCCCGCTTAAAAACATGAGAAATATAAATCCCAGCGTTGAGAGAGTTGCCAGCCATACATCTTCCTGCACTAAATTAAATCCCGTTTTCCCGATGATTAATCCGACAATAATTTCCGCAACGACGACAGGAATGAATGTCAGTTTGAACCGATGCAGCAAAATCGGGGTTAAAAAAGCGCCGACCAGCACGATGACAAGAGAGGTTACTGCATGTGATTCCATATTGATCCTCCTTTAGCTAATTTTGTTAGAGCAAATAGTTCATAAATAATGTCGCCATGCCAAAATAAATCAAAATGCTGATTATATCATTAATCGTTGTAATAAATGGACCGGAGGCCACAGCCGGGTCAATGCGAAGCCTGTGCATGACAAGAGGAACAAACGCCCCGGCAATTGTCGCAACAGTCAGCGTTGACAATATGGAAAGACCCACTAGCAGTCCTAAGAAAAATTTCTGTTTCCAAATAAAAATTGTCAGTGCAACAACGATTCCGCATACTGTTCCGGTTATCAAGCCGGTTCCAGCTTCTTTGAGAATAATTTTCCACACTCGTTCGGAAGTGCCTTCGCCTGTTGCAATTCTTCTTACTGCAACAGCGAGAGCTTGTGTTCCTGTATTTCCAGCCATCCCTGCAATTAATGGTATAAAGAGCGCTAAAGTTGCCACTTTGTTCAACGTTTCTTCAAACTGGCCGATTAGGCCGGCGGTGAACATTCCTAAAAATAGGAGAATAATAAGCCATGGCAATCTTTTTTTGGCAGCAGAAACAGCATTCGGATCATATGAATCTACATCCGAGACAGCGGCCAGTTTCGAATAATCGTCAGAAGCCTCTTCGTCCAGCACATCAATAATATCATCAACAGTTATAATTCCAACAAGACGATGTTGAAAATCAACAACCGGAAGAGCCAAAAAATTGTAGTCCTTCATCTTTCTTGCTACTTCTTCCTGATCATCCGCCACAGATACCGAGTAGACTTTCTTTTTCATAATGTCAGCAATCAAAGTATCGTCTTCATGAACAATTAAATCTCTTAACGATAGGACGCCAACAAGATGTTTCTCTTCGTCAATCACATATAAATAATATATTGTTTCCGCATCAGGAGCTTCTTTCCGCAGCAAGTCCATCGTTGACCGCACCGTATAATTGGCATTAATGGCAACGAACTCGGTTGTCATAATACTTCCTGCGGTAAATTGTTCATAATCAAGAAGCTCGCTTATGCTTTTGGCAGCTTGAGCGTCCATGATGGTTAAATAGCTGGAAATTTTCTCTTTTGTCAGCTCACTTAATACATCTGCCGCATCATCAGCGTACATGTATTCCATCATTTTGGCGGCAAATGCCGGATGCATTTCCTCAAGCAGCGATTTGTAGCGGTTTTTATCATCCCTTATATTTTCAAAAACATTCGCCATTTCTTCCGGAGATAGAATTTGATATAAAAGCATTCTATCCGGCTGGTCAAGTTTTAGAAAAAATTTTGCCTGATCATATGGATGTAGCTCAAAAAACAGCGAACGGAATTCCTCTACATTGTTCTCTCTCAGCTTGTCAATCATCAACTGTCTGTATTCCGGTGCATCTGTTTTAGGCTGCATAAAATCTCCTCCTTTCCGGAAAAATATCGAAAAGTTTTGTGTTTTACTATATTAACAAATCTATCTGATTTTGTCGTACATTTTTTCATAACAAAAGCATGCACTTACAGGCGCGCATGCTTAATTATTTTTTCCATATCAGGAGGAAGCTTGCAAGTATACGTCAAATTTTTATGCAAAACGGGATGATAGAAGGACAGCGACTGACTGTGGAGGGCATGACGGTCAATTTCTTCTTTTTGTCCACCATAAAGCGAATCTCCTAAAAGCGGATGACCTATATAGGACATATGTAGACGAATTTGATGAGTTCTACCAGTTACAGGCTTTACCTCAACAACCGTTTTGTCAGAAAAGCGGCTTATGACCCGAAAATGCGTAATAGCTTTTTTCCCATCCTCCCTGACAGTTCTCTCGATGATGCTATCGTCCTTTCTTGCAATTGGCGCATCGATGATGCCTTCGTCTTCGCTGATCCTTCCATGGACAATTGCGATGTATGTCCGTTTTACCGCTCCTTTTTGCTGTTCCTTTGAAAAAAGAAAATGGCTGTAGCGATGTTTGGCTACAAGAAGCAGCCCGGATGTATCCCGGTCAAGCCGATTGACGATATGCACCGTAAGATTTTGCCGCTGTTGATCATAATAGTGTAAAAGCCCGTTCGCAAGACTTCCTGACGGATGCTCTCTAGACGGAATGGTGGACAAAAACGCCGGTTTATTTACAATAAGGCAATAATCGTCTTCATAAACAATGTTCAATGGTATGTTCTCTGGAATGAGCGACTGGCTTCTCTTTTCTTCCGGAAAATGGACGGTTACTTGATCGCCTTCTTGTAAGACGTATCGGACATTTTTTTCGTTCCCGTTAACGACAATTTTTCCACCGTTAAATTTAATATCTGTTAAAGCGGATTTAGAAATATGATGCTCCCGCAAAAATTCTCTAAGCAGCCAGCCATGATGTTCTTTTTTGATGTCCCAATGAAGCTGAAATGTCCCCATGTTTTTCTCTTTCCTTTATCTGTCGCCAATAAACGAGTCCCGGACCCGCTTCCAAAATGGGAAAGGCCGAAATCTCGCAAACCTTACCTTTTCCTGTGCGACCCGGCATTGGATGGACCTGACGTTTTTGTGAAGAAGTGTTAAATGATCGATTGTAATTTGAAAATCAACATCATTGACAGGCTTTAGCATACACGTATGGTGGTCAGGCAAAATTAACGGCGAGCCGATTGTCCGGAACACCCTGTTGTTTATGGAAGCCATTTCTGTTAATTGAATAGCCCGCAGTGAAGGATGAATGAGAGCACCGCCAAGCGCTTTATTGTAGGCGGTGCTTCCTGTCGGTGTTGAAATACACAACCCATCTCCTCGAAATGTTTCAAAGAGAAGCCCTTTAATTTCTATATTCATGACGAGAGTCCCTTCAATGCTTTTCACTGTGCATTCATTTAGCGCAAGGTAGGAGGCTTCACTCCCGCCATTATGCCGGACCACCACTTCAAGCAATGGATATTCAACGATCTGAAACGGTGTTTTAGCAATTGCAATCACCATTTTTTCAATTTCATTCGGGAGCCAGTCGGCATAAAATCCTAAATGCCCCGTATGAACTCCTATAAACGCTGTTTTATCCAATCGTTTATTATATCGATGAAATGCATAAAGCAATGTTCCGTCTCCCCCGACGGAAATCACGATATCCGGCTGATCTTCATCATATTGAAACTCGAAATCGAGCAAATAGGTTCTGATTTTTTGCGCCAAAGCATTAGATGTTTCATCACCTTTTGATGTGATCGAAAACCTCATTTAAGTATCATTCTCCTTTTTTATGTTGTTTCTGTTTTGCGTGAAAATATCGCCTGCGCTTCTTGAATTTCTCCCCGTATTTGCGACATTTCCTCATCCAGCCGGTAAGCAGCTTCAGCAGCGCGCTGCAAGCGGATTTTAATCTGTTCAGGTATGTTCCCGCTATATTTGTAATTTAAAGAATGCTCAATCGTCGCCCAAAAATTCATGGCAAGCGTACGAATTTGAATTTCGACCAAAACCTTTTTCAATCCTTCGAACGATTGAACCGGGTAGCGGGCCACAACATGGTATGAACGGTAGCCGCTTTCTTTATTCCGGGTTATGTAGTCCCTTTCTTCCACAATTTCCAAATCATGCCGATCTCTTAGCATTTGAACAACCAATTGAATGTCGCCGACAAATTGGCACATCATTCGGAGCCCGGCAATGTCCTGCATTTCTTCTTCTATTTTATCAAGGGGAATTTGTTTTCGCTTCGCTTTATCCAAAATGCTCGGCACAGGTTTTACCCTGCCTGTCACAAACTCAATTGGAGAATGTTCTCCTCTCAATTCAAATTGGGAACGAATCCCTTTTAATTTGACCTTTAATTCTTCCACTGCCTGCTTATAAGGCGCTAAAAATTGCTCCCATTCCTTGTAGTTCATAAAGTCCCCCCTCCTAATAAAACACGCTTTCCACCATTTTTTCCATCTCCTCGCCGTAATTTGCGTTTCCTTTTATATTTTCAAGCAAAAACTCGATCTCCTCATGAAAATGGGTAAGCAAAATTTCTTTTTCTCCCATTTTAGCATAAACAGGAAGCTCTTCATTTTTTGCTTCTTTTAAATGCGGCCAAATATCCGATGATAAATCTATGTAAAGAAAGTCAGCGCCATTATCCAATATGTAAATAAAAGAAAATTGGTCTGAATCTACCAGCATCTGTCCTTTTGCTGCAAGATTGACTGCATCTTGGACATGTTCCGTTTCGAGCAGCAATTTTTCTTCCGTTTTGCTGACAGCCAGCACTTTTATTCTTTTTTTCATGCTGTTCACCCTTCCAATCAAACATTTCAAGTTCAACTCGAATATATTTTATTGTATCATATTCATAACTGTATTACCTTATTTTGATATTAATCATAGAGAGGAATGCCCGATGGTTCAAGAGCTTGAGATAGAATTTAAAAACCTGCTTACAAAAGAAGAATTCCACCGCTTAGCTGATTTTTTTCAATTGACCGAAAAAGATTTTGCCGAGCAGGAAAACTATTATTTTGACACAAAATATTTTGCGTTGAAAAAGCATGGCGCTGCCTTAAGAATTCGTAAAAAAAAGGATCAGTATGTTTTGACATTAAAGGAGCCCTATCATGTCGGACTGCTGGAAACACACCAGTTTTTAACCGATCAGGAAGCAGTTTCAGCCATTCATGAGTCGGTCTTTCCGAAGGAGGGAGCGGTGGTCGAAAAAATCAAACAGCTCGAAATCAAGCCCGAAAGCCTTCTTTGTTTCGGTTCGCTCATTACAAACCGGGCAACAAAAAAATATAAAAATGGTGAAATTGTTCTCGATCATAGCCGATATGAAAATAGAGAGGATTTTGAAATCGAATTTGAGGCAGAGGATGAAAAGGAAGGAAAGCAGCAATTTTTGGAGATTTTAAACAAACACAACATCCCGATCCGTCAAACAGAAAATAAAATAAAGCGGTTTTATTCCGCCAAATTTTCAAAGGAGAATTTGTGATGAATACAAACTATAATTTCAATGTTCTGTTTGAGCTTGAAGTCCTTCGTCTTTTGTCAGGCCAATCTAATCGGCCGCAAACAAAAGATGCAGCCATTTCGCTGAACTTTCAGGATGTTTTAAATGCCTTCATCGAACAAGATGTACAATCTGAAACGGCCAAAGAGAATATTTCACCGTCTTCCTCCCAATCTGCCAAAAAAACAAATGAACAGAAACAGGTCTCCGCTGATCTAAATGAAATCATTCAGCAGATGGCTCAAAAATACGGCGTCGATGCCAAATTAATCAGAGCTGTGATTCAACAGGAGTCAAGCTTCAAGGCTAATGCCGTCAGTCCTAAAGGAGCTGCCGGCTATATGCAGCTCATGCCTTCTACAGCAAAAGCACTCGGTGTAAAAAATCCGTTTGATCCTGTGCAAAATATCGAGGGCGGCACAAAATATTTAAAACAGCTTTTAAACCGATATAACGGTAATGTAAAATTAGCACTTGCCGCATACAACGCCGGTCCGGGAAATGTCGACAAATATGGAGGCATCCCGCCATTTAAAGAAACGCAAAACTATGTAAATAAAATTACTCAAAAATATTTTGCGTAAAAAGGTGCAAACAAACAGCACCTTTTTCTTTTTCATTAAAAGCAGTTGGAAATATTTGTTATCCAATCGATTTCGGCTAATCTTCGATAGCTGCGCTTCAAGCCGCAAGTCCTTCTATGTTCATGTCACAGCAAGCACAACATATTTGCGGAAATAACTCCCGCTTTCGCTATTTATCCTTTTGTTTGCATTGCCTCAGCCAACTCCTTCAAAGCGATTCGTTTGAGATAAATAAGTTATGTTGATAAAATAAATGTAACATCATTATTAACGAATGATTCCAAAGGAGCTATCACCATGACAAAACCACCCTTAACTCCATATGACGCGATTGGAGAAAAGAAACTTCACGCTCTAATCGATGCTTTTTACAAAAATGTTAAAAAACATCCTCTTTTAAAACCTATTTTCCCGGAGGATTTAACGGAAACTGCCAGAAAGCAGAAACAATTTATGACACAGTTTTTAGGTGGTCCGCCACTTTACACAAAAGAACACGGACATCCGATGCTCAGAGCCCGCCATCTTCCATTCCCGATTACGCCGAGGAGAGCAGAAGCATGGCTCTCATGTATGCGAAAAGCAATGGACGAGGTCGGACTTGACGGGGAAATACGAGAGTTTTTCTACGATCGGCTTGTGGTGACCGCCCATCACATGATTAATTCGAAAGACGAAGATCAGGAGGAGTATTCAGTTGAAACCTGACAAAAAAGACGAAGTGAATGCTGCTCACTTCTTTTCTCATTGTCACAGCCATCCAAAAAAGCCGATCGAGATTTATATGTTTATTGATCCGCTATGCCCTGAATGCTGGGCGCTTGAACCGTTTATAAAAAAACTGCAAATCGAATACGGCAGGCTTTTCTCATTGCGCCATATTGTTTGCGGAAAGCTTGCTAATTTAAACTTAACAAAACGGCGGAAACCGAAAACAATTGCCCAATCATGGGAGAAGATAGCGAGCAGAACCGGCATGTCATGTGACGGCAACCTTTGGCTTGAAAACCCTATATCATCACCCTACAGAGCTTCCCTTGCTTTAAAAGCAGCGGAGCTTCAAGGGAGAAAAGCGGGCATCCGTTTCTTGCGGCACTTACAGGAAGTTGTTTTTTTAGAAAAGCAAAATGTCTCTGATCAAAACGTTCTCATACAAATTGCTAAAAATGTCGGCCTTGATGTCAATGAATTTGAGAGGGACTTATATTCCGAAAGTGCAAGAAAAGCACTTCAATGCGATTATAAAATTACAGAAGAAATGGACGTGCATGAAATTCCTTCCCTTGTCTTTTTTCATTGCCGTGAAGAGAAGGAAGGATTAAAAATTACCGGATTATATCCTTATGAAACATATGTTGATATTCTTTGCGAGCTTGTCGGAGATAAACCGAAGCCGTCTCAAGTGCCGCCAATAGAGATTTTTTTAAAGCATTATAAATTTGTCGCAACAAAAGAGATTTCTGTTGTGTATAATATGACTGATGAAGAAACGGAACGTGAAATGAAAAGACTGCTTTTAAAGCAACAAGTTGAGCGGGTGCCTGTAAAATATGGAACATTTTGGCGCTATATCGGGCAGTGAGATGAGGATTTAATTCAACGAAACGTTCCCCATCAGCATAGAAGCCGATGGGGAACGTTTTTAATCAAAAATGTAAGCGCTTTATCTTTATTAAACAATTAAAAAAAGAAACCACTAACAAACGTTTGTGGTTTCTTTTTTGTCTTATGACAACAAAGGGGATGGGAGAAATTTTTCACGGTCAAACAAAGGGGTAAATGTTTGTTTGTGATTAATTTCACGTTTTTAATATAACAAATTCCTTTTTCAGTTTGCAAGAGGGGAAAACAACAATTCACAAATTTGTCACAAAACATGAAGAACGGGCAAGCTGCATACAATATACAAAATCTTTTTCCTCGTTTTAGAACATGTGTAGGAGGGAAAAATCGTGAAAACATTTTGGCTCATAATCAGCCTGCTGCTCGTCATCTTCGCTTTTTTTTATAATCTGTTAGGATTGATGAATCTCGCACCGATTTTCGTTTCTGCCCCCCTGCTTTTTATTTCTCTTTTCATATCGTTTCTTCTGTTTAACCATCGAAAAACGTTCCGCGGATTTTAAGATAAAAAAGAGGACGGGATGATGAACTGCATCTCAATTAGTAGATACAACTGACAATTGGAGGTGCAGTTTTTATATGACCGGAAACAAAAAAGGCATGAGTCCAGTTCCAGATCGAACTCATGCCACTAATTTTTTGGATTCAGATGATGCTCCTGTTTTCTTTCACTTTACTTTAACAGCAGCTCCTCCATCTCCGTCAGCTTTTCTTCAAATACTTTGCATGCATCTTCAATCGGCTTGGTTGATGTCATATCGACCCCTGCTTTTTTCAGCACATTAATCGGATAATCAGAGCTTCCCGCTTTCAAGAAATTAATGTACCTTTCAACGGCAGTTTCTCCTTCCGATAAAATCTGCTTGCTCAAGGCGCTTGCAGCACTAAAGCCTGTTGCGTATTGATAAACGTAAAAATTGTAATAAAAATGCGGAATTCTTGCCCATTCTAAGCCAATTTCTTCATCGACGACAATGTTGTCACCAAAATATTTTTTGTTTAACTCATAATACGTTTGCGTCAAAAATTCCGGTGTGAGCGGCTCTCCGTTTTGCGCCTTCAAATGGATATAATGTTCAAACTCAGCAAACATCGTTTGCCGGAATACCGTTCCTCTAAACCCTTCAAGGAAATGATTCAGCAAGTATAAACGTTTCTTTTCATCATCGATCGTGTTGAGCAAATATTCATTTAACAAGTTTTCATTGCATGTAGAAGCCACTTCCGCGACAAAAATAGAATAATCTCCGTACGGATACGGCTGTGTTTTTCTTGTATAGTAGCTGTGTACCGAATGGCCAAGCTCGTGAACAAGTGTGAATAAATTGTTCACATTATCTTGCCAATTCAGCAAAATATATGGATTTGTTCCATAGGCGCCAGAGGAGTAAGCTCCGCTTCGTTTCCCTTTATTCTCCTTAACGTCAATCCATCTGTTTTCAAAGCCTTCTTGTAAAATGCCGACATATTCTTCACTTAATGGAGCAAGCCCCTTCAATACGATGTCTTTCGCTTCTTCATACGTGATTTTCATATCGACGTTTTGTACAAGCGGCGTATAAAGATCATACATATGAAGTTCATCAAGCTTCAGCGCTTTTTTCCGCAAATCGACATAACGATGGAGCAGCGGCAAATGTTCATTGATCGTTTTCACTAAATTGTCGTAGACTTCCTCGGGAATGTTGTTGGCGCTTAGTGCAGCCTGGCGGGCATTCTCATATTTCCGCACCTTCGCATAAAAATTATTTTTCTTAACAGCTCCGCTTAATGTGCTGGCAAACGTATTTTTAAATTTTCCATATGTTGCGTATAATGCTTGGAACGCATCGCGACGGACTCGTCTATTTTCACTCTCCAAAAACTGGATATAACGGCCGTGAGTGATTTCCACTTCTTCTCCATTTTCATCCTTAATTGCTGGAAATTCCAAGTCCGCATTATTTAATTTTCCAAACGTATTGGAGGCAGTGCTCAGGGCTTCCGCAGCTTGAGCTAAAATAGCCTCTTGCTCCGCATCGAGCACGTGAGGTCTTTGCCGGTTGATTTCGTCCAAGGCATGTGCATAAAGCTTCAATTGATCATTTTCTTTCAAAAATTGCTGAAGCTTTTCTTCTTCAATGGATAGTATTTCCGGAACGATATAGGATGAGAGGCTGGAAGCTTGAGTATAAAGATTTGCTGCCCTGTCATTCAATCCTTGATAAAAAGAATTAGTTGTATCTTGATCGTAGCGCATATGGGCATATGTATAAAGCTTTCCAAGCCTCTCCATCACGGAATCTTGATAAGAGAGCGCCTCATATAACAGATCGGAGGATTGACCTAATTTTCCTCTATATTCACCGATTTTTGGAATTAGCTGCTTTACTTCTTCAAATTCTTTTTCCCATTCATCATCAGAAGCAAAAATATCTTCTAGCCGCCAAGTATACTCAACAGGGATTTCTTCCCGTTTTGGCAGCCTTTTGACAGCTGTTTCATTGCCCATTCTCGATTTCCCCCTTTAAAAAAATCAGTCTGTTTCCATCATATTGAAATTTTTTTCAAAACGCAATAAATCACTATGCTTATATTATTCTACAGCAGAAAAAAACATACCTTCCTTGTCCAAATAATGTCCAAGACGTTGTTCACGCTTTTCCATCGCCTCCAAATGAAAAGGAGATGATGTTTTTCGAAACGAATATGGACCGATTGGCTGCAAAAATTTAAAATGGGAAAGAGTCGTTAAATATTCAATAATCGGCTTTTTTAAATCCGTTTTTACGCTACAGCTTCTTTCTTTCATCCCTATTTTCTTAAGGTGCCAAACTAGCTTTTCTGCGTGAAATACTTCATCGGCGCGCAATGTTTCAATAAATAATAAAACTGAGCATTGCCAAATATAGACCGCCTCATCAACCATATAACCGCTTTTTAAAGGGATAAAAGCTTCAACTGGCAGCTGCGATAAAGATAAGCCAACTGTTTCGTAAACCTTTTTTTGCAGCTTTCGCTCTTCGTTCGTCTTTTGAAACAGCGGCTTTAAGCGATATTGACTTATTTTCTTCAGCCAATGCTTCCATAAACCGTTTGCCGCCAGGCTCTTTCCTTGCAAACATTCTCGAAAGAAAAACGACTCTGGAGAGATCATAGCAGATGCGGCAAAAATATTCTGTTTAGAAAACGGAATCAGATGGGAAAAAAAGATGAAGGTTTTCTTATCTGAGCAATAATTGATGATAAAAGGATGATCGTTTTGCGGGGAATGAAGAAACTGACAATGAAAAGGAGTCAGTCGATATTGATGTTCACCGACTTGCTTCATTTGTTTCCAGCCTAATATCCAAATCGGTTTAATTCGTTCTTTTTTGTAGCCATTTGTCCGTTTTATCACCTGATCAGGGGGAATATTAGAGCATTGGTATTCAATCGCATACCGTTTATGCTGAAAAGATACAAACAGATCCGCTCGTTGTGCAATAGAAGGTATAAATTTTTCCACTTCCGCAGCTAACCGCTGCCTTTTCAACCAAACATACAATTGCTTTTTTCCGTTCAAATGGTACGTGCTTTCCGCTTCCGAATCAGCCTGACAAGAGGCCGTTAAGTGGGCAAAATGAGGAATTTTGATTTTGCCTATTTTTAATTTTACCGGCTCCTTGCAAGCCGGACAAAAAAAGGCGTGCTCTTCTTTCAGTTTTAGAAGCCTTTCTGTCGACCAGTACGGGGCGGCGACATTTACTTTTTCGCCGTTTCGCAAAAGGGCAACAAGCATATAAATCATCACTTCCTTTCACAAATAGAAACATTCGACAAAAGGGAAAAAAATCCTTTCAAAAGCAGCGTTTTTCATAAGTTTTAAAAGATGCCAGAAACACTTCATGGAAAAATATACTTTTTTCAAAAACGCATGCTTGCCGCTAAAGAGGCGGAAGTTAGATGTTGCTTCATTCGTTTCAATAAAGGTTCGCCATTTTACATCGTGACGGTCGGCAATTCACCTGTGGTGTTGTGAAATCCGCTCAAATAGAGCTTTATCCTAAAAAAAAAACACCGCTGTATCAAAAACGGTGTTTTATAATAAAGGAGACAAAAGCCGCGACGTTGATTCAAACAGCTTTATATATAGCGGGCGTTTTTTGAATTGTTCAAGGTCGATGACACTTGAATTTTCAATGTCTCGAATATAATCCTCTACAAGCGTTTCAATGCTATCCGTTCGGTATAAAAAAGCATTTACTTCAAAATTCAAATGAAAACTTCTCATATCCATATTCGCCGTACCGATCGATGCCAGTTCGCCATCAACAATAATGATTTTGCTGTGCATAAACCCTTTTTCATATTCGTACACTTTAACCCCGGCTTCTAAAAGCTCCGGAAAATAAGATCGCGACGCATAAAATACAATCCGTTTGTCAGGCCTTTTCGGAACGAGGAGACGAACGTCAATGCCGCTCAGCGCAGCAATCTTTAAAGCGGATTTTATATCCTCGTCAGGAATAAAATACGGAGAGGCGATCCATATCGAATTTTTTGCGGAAACGATCATCGAAAAGAACAAGCTTTTAATGACCTCCC
The DNA here is from genome assembly GCF_037963755.1 of Aeribacillus sp. FSL W8-0870. Classification (NCBI taxonomy): domain Bacteria; kingdom Bacillati; phylum Bacillota; class Bacilli; order Caryophanales; family Bacillaceae; genus Aeribacillus; species Aeribacillus sp. FSL W8-0870. Next base: position 1,226,574 of record NZ_CP150165.1, on the reverse strand, counting down.
ACTTATTATCAGGACCGCCGGCGATTAGCTGAACGCCTCCTTCTTTATCGTCCATTTGAAAATGAGGCAGCAAATATCGATCGGTAAGTAGCTTCTGCCCAGTCATATAATACCAATCCTGTAAAAAAATAAGATTGAGCGTCCGTACTCCTTCCCCTTCGAGCATCATATGCGTATCCCGCCAAAAGCCGAAATACGGATTTCTTCCCAAATATTCATCTCCTATATTTAAACCTCCGACAAAGCCGACTTTTCCGTCAATCACAATAATTTTACGATGATTGCGAAAGTTAATATTGTTAGACAAAAACGGAAGCTTTACAGGTAAAAATGGAACCATTTCCACCCCGGCATCGAGGAGCTCCTTCCTGTATTTTTTGGACAGCTTCCAGCTGCCGACTGCATCGTATAAAAATCGAACCTCTACACCGTTTTTCGCTTTTTCGATCAACAGCTTTTTTAATTTTTGCCCAATTACATCATGCCGAACAATATAGTATTCAAGATGAATATGATCTTCCGCCTTTTGAAGCTCTCGAAAAATATGGTCAAATGTTTCAATGCCGTTCGTCAGCACCTTTGTATTTGTCCGAAAAGAAATCGGACTGTGACCAAGCTTATGGGCAAGCTTAAATAATAGGCGCTGGTGATTTCTCATGAATTTAATTTTATCTTCATATGTATGAAATTCAAATTGAGCATAAGCTTGCTCATCTATTAAAGCTTTTTTCTTAAATAGACGATGCTTCCGGACATTTCTTCCAAAAAATATATAAAAGAAGAAGCCTATTAATGGAAATCCTCCTAAAACAACAAGCCAAGTAAGCGTTTGAGTTGGGTGGCGGTTTTCCAAGAAAATAACAAATCCGATAAAAATGATGGATAACGTGAACAAAATGGAAACGGCTCCTAAAAACCATTCCTCCCAGATGTTCTTAGTTAAATACAAGATGATAGCTAGACCAATGGCAAAAACGATTACTTGCAGAAATTTTCTCATAAGCTTCCTCCAGGCAATCGATATTTCTTATCTCTCGATTTGGACATATCTCATTTGATCTGAGATATTAAGCGTTCCTTAAGTAAAAAAGACCGATTTCGAACATGAAATCGGCAATTTAAGAAAAGTGCGTTTCGATTTGTTCCAAGGCATTGTCCTTCATAATCAGCTTTCCGTATTCTTCAAGACGGTGAATTGTCATCCTTGATTCCTGACCGTATTCAAGCATAATGCTGAGCAAATTTTCAATTTGTTCATCGTCTTTATCCGAAAATTCAACGAATAAATAATATTTTTGTTCAAATACATATAAGCTATTCAAAAATCCGTCCAAACGATGGGATGCTAACGAAATAACGTCTTCAAAGTCCTGAAACTTTATGACAAATTGCAATTGCGCCGTTTCATCTTTCTCATCTGAGGAAGATCGTTCAGACATATTAAAATGTTTGTCCAACAAAGATTCTATATTCTCATCAACCGGGATTTCTCTTAATTTTTCATCGACTACCGGAAGCTCCAGCTTTTGTCCGTCTTTTGACAGCTGTGCTTTTGTGACAATGACTTCAAGCCCTTTGTCATTGGCATGAACTTGAATCCATAACGGACCTTCAAGCGGAAAGTCTTCTTCATCATTAATTTCATCCATCATTTCCCAAAACAGCTCTTCGCTTCTTTCTCTGTTATACCAGATTTCTTCTCGGTCAAATCCTCGTTCTTCTATGTCAACATATGAAATATAAAATTTTACTGTGTTTTCATTAATGCGTTCGATTTCCATTTGAACAACCTTCCCTTCTTTTTAAATTTTTGGAAGGGACAATAAACCCCCGAATTCGTTGCACTTTTCTTTCCTAATTTAAAAAATTTCCAAATTTTCATCGCGAGCACCAAGTTGTTCAATTCTAATTCTATTGTATGATAAATCACTTCATAAAGAAATAAAAAAAGCCTTGATTTTGAAAAAAACCGTTATTTACCTATTAAGCATAAAATATTTCGTTTTTCATATATATTGTACGAGCCATAATTTGAAAAGAGGTTGACTGATGGATGAACAATTTTTCACATCTTTATTCCTTATCATTGGCATTGACCTCATATTAGGAGGAGATAATGCCATTGTCATTGCGCTGGCATGCCGCAATTTGCCGGAAAATCAGCGGAGGAAAGGAATTTTATTTGGAACAATGCTCGCGATACTCAGCCGAATTTTGTTAACGGTACTGGCTGTCCATTTATTGAACATTCCTTTTTTACAGTTTTTTGGCGGATTATTTTTAATGTATATTGCCTTTTTATTATTGACAGGAAATGAAGGTGAGCATACTTCCGTGAAAAGCCACCGCTCATTGTGGAAAGCCATCCAAACGATTGTTTTGGCTGACCTTTTTATGGGATTTGACAATGTCATTGCGGTTGCTGGAGCAGCTGGAGGAAATATCTTTCTTGTCATAACAGGTCTTCTTATATCCATTCCGATCATTATTTGGGGAAGCAGATTCATCATGTCTGGCATGTCCCGATTTCCTTTGCTCATTTACGGGGGCGGAGGAATATTAGCTTATACAGCAGGTAAAATGATGGCAACGGATGAAAAAATGACCCCTCTGTTGAAAACTGAAGCTGTTGCACAAACTCTCCCTTATTTCACAGCTTGTCTCATCCTTTTCTTTGCCCTTTTTTACAACATAACAAAAAAATAACAGCCTTCCGCAATCTATTTTGCTTTGCGTACGGAAGGCATCATTCCCTTTTAATTTGCCATTCTCTGAGCTTCTCTCAGCTGGTAGGTGCGAATTTTTCTTGGCAGAAAGCGTCGTATTTCATCCTCGTTATAACCGACTTGAAGACGTTTTTCATCTATCAAAATCGGGCGGCGCAAAATTCCAGGGTTTTTCCGGATAATATCATACAGCTCCTGCAAAGGAAGCGATTCAACATCAACCTTCAATTTTTGAAAAACCTTTGAACGAGTGGAAATAATTTCATCTGTTCCGTCTTCTGTCATACGAAGAATTTCTTTAATTTCTTCGATCGTTAACGGCTCGGAAAAAATGTTCCGCTCTCTATATTCAATTTGATGCTTTTCCAACCAAGATTTTGCTTTTCTACAAGATGTGCAGCTCGGAGATGTATACAATATTACCATGCCAATCACTCTCCTTTTCGTGAAAAATATAGGTGTATATATAAAAACTATGCCAATCTCACATTAAAATAAATTTAAAAAAGTAATTTGTATTGATTATTATACTATAAAAAAGCAACTTCGCCTATATGTTTTTATTTCTCAAATTATAACAAAAGTGTTACAACCGGTGAATGATGATCATTTTCAAGGCCATTTTCTCAATTAACACCTCTTTTCTTTCTCTACTCTTCTTTTCCCCTTTTTTGGTTCGATCAAACGTGAAAAAGAAATTTTTTCAGAAAGACGCTGAGAAGTTGCAAAGAATACACAATTTTTTTATAATCATCTGTAAATGAATACATAGGCGATGAGAAAGAGAAGTACATGCCGAAAACAGTTTTCAGAGAGTTTGTGGCTGGTGGAAACAAACACTGTCCGGTATGGAAATGGACTTTTGAGCTCTCAGCTGAAATCAGTAAGCTGCGGCGTTTTTGTCTTGCGTTAAAAGACGAAAAGTGATTTCACATGAAAGTTTGTGAAATAATTAGGGTGGCACCGCGGTCCATTCGTCCCTATACGGACGGATGGGCTTTTTTATATATAAAAATCAGGAGGAGTTTGCACATGAAAACGATCTTTTCAGGAATTCAGCCTAGCGGCACGTTAACACTCGGAAACTATATCGGAGCAATGAGACAATTTGTAGAGCTCCAGCATGAATATAAATGCTATTTTTGCATTGTCGATCAGCATGCAATAACTGTTCCGCAAGACAGACTTCAATTAAGAAAAAACATTAAGAGCCTTGCTGCATTATATTTAGCAGTCGGCATCGATCCGGAAAAATCCACCCTATTCATTCAATCGGAGGTGCCCGCTCACGCGCAGGCAGGATGGATGCTTCAATGCGTTTCTTATATTGGCGAGCTTGAAAGAATGACACAATTTAAAGATAAATCTAAAGGGAAAGAAGCTGTTTCAGCAGGACTGTTAACTTATCCGCCTTTAATGGCCGCCGATATTCTTTTGTACAACACGGACCTTGTTCCAGTCGGCGAGGATCAAAAACAACATTTGGAATTGACAAGGGATTTAGCCGAAAGATTCAACAAAAAATATGCAGACATTTTTAAAATTCCAGAAGTCCGCATTCCAAAAGTCGGTGCTCGGATTATGTCGCTTCAAGATCCGACGAAAAAAATGAGCAAATCCGATGCGAATGAAAAATCGTTTATTTCCCTTCTCGATGATCCAAAAAAAATTGAAAAGAAAATTAAAAGCGCTGTGACTGATTCAGACGGAGTGGTTCGTTATGATAAAGAGAACAAACCTGGCATCTCCAACCTTTTATCTATTTATTCAATTTTAGCTGGCGTGTCAATTGCCGAGCTGGAAACAAAATACGAAGGAAAAGGCTATGGTGAATTTAAAGCGGATTTGGCAGAAGTCGTCATTAACACTTTAAAGCCGATTCAGGAAAAATATTATGAGCTCATTGATTCTGATGAACTTGATGACATTTTAGACAGAGGCCGGGAGGAAGCAAACAAAGTAGCATCCAAAATGTTGAAAAAAATGGAGAATGCAATGGGATTGGGAAGAAAAAAACGAAAATAAAAGCGCTAGCGAACGAATGACGATTGATGATGGAGCTGATTAAACAAAACAAATATACTAGCTTAAAAAAATATTGTTCGATAAAAAGAGGGCGGCTGATATAGTGCCCTCTTCCTTAATTTACTTTCGGTTCTTGCTCCATTTCCCAAAGCTTTTCAAAGAAAGGCTGCCCTTTTATTAATCGTTCGCATAATTGTTCATGCTTTTGAGACCATCCGACAATCGCTTCCTCATAAAGCATAGTCCAAATTTCCTCAAAACCGAGTGATTGAATTTGACCATACATGTACGGATTCCATTCCGTATACCAATATTTCATTTCCGCCGTATTTTTTGTCGATTGCAATTGATCAAGAGCCATAAACAAAAGCTGTTTCAGCTGTCTTTCTTTGCGGGTTAATCCGTGCATATATTCAGGTGCAAGGGATAAAAGATGATAATCTTTTTTGTCTTTGTCATTTGTTTGTGAGAACTCGTATGATTCCGGCTCTAAATCCTTCACCATGTCATATACAAGCTGCTCTTGTCTTGGGATAAGCCGGCTTTTGCGAATTGGCGTCGTATATCCGATCGTATCTACTGCTAAAATGCCGTTGCCATCCGAAACAACAAAGCAATAATCTAGCTGAATTCTCTCATGGTTTTTCCGGGCATATGCCTTCTGGTAAACATCCTTTAAAAGTTTTTCAGGCAGTTCTTTTAAGTCATTTTCAATATAATCATAAAGTTCTTTACTCACTTTAATCAGCGGTACTTGGTCTAACAGTTCAACCTTATCATCCTTTCTCCATTCATGAAAATGACAAACATTATAACCATTTTCTTCTCCTTCAAACCAGTTTACCCAAACATCGTACAAATTCAGCATAATTAGCCCCCTTACTACAAGACTGTTTGTCATCATTATGGTCAGTGGAGAAGGTTTTTATTCCAAATTTTTCATTGCCCAAAAAACTTTTCTTCATTACGTATTCCACTTTTGATCAATGCGGATTTCAGGCCTGTCAGCTTTCAGAAAAGGACCATTCATGCACTTTATAAAAGTAATTTTTCGGATGAAAAATATAGCCGTTTAATCGTTCAGGCAACGCCCGAAATTCCTTCGGATAGTATAAAACTGTATATGGCTGTTCATCCTCGATAATTTGAAATATCTCCTTGTAAATTTGTTTTCGTTCGCTTTCGTCCATTATTTTTCTAGATTTAGACAACAGCAGGTCGGCCTGTTCGTTTTCCCACCAAACAAAGTTCAATCCATATTCTCTCTGACTGGAATGGAAAATATCAAAATGATTCGGAAATTTAGATAACGACCATTCTAAAATCAACGCATCGTAATCCCAATTCGGCGGTGAAATTTGCTTAATTAAATCTTCCCATTCCCAAAACTCCGTTTTCACGTCAATTCCGATCTCTTTCAATTGTTTTTGCACGAGCAACGCAACTTTTTCGCGAACAACATTTCCTTTGTTCGTTTTTAGCGTAAACGAGAAATCTTTTCCTTCTCGATCCAGTATGCCGTCCCTGTCCGTATCTTCCCATCCCGCTTCTTTCAGCAGCTTTTTTGCTTCTCTCCGGTTATACTTTAATGTTTGAATTTCGTCGGTAAAAATAGAAGCAATAGGCGTTTCTGGAATATGTGCTTCCTTTCCTTGTCTGTGCAAAATCTTGCGAACGATAGCTTTGCGGTTGATCGCCATCGTCAAGGCTTGCCTTACTTTTTTATCTTGAAAAAGTTCGTTTTTTTCATTCCAGCCGATAAACACATAAGAATGGGAAATGTTCGATTGAACGTCCAATCCTCTTAACCTTTTTATTTTTTTTACGTTGGTTAGTTCTATTTCAGGGGCGTAATGAACCTCGCCATTTTTCAGCTGTTCGTAAAGAGCTTCCTGATTATGAACAATTTTATACTTGATTGATTTGATTCGAGGCTTCCCTAAAAAATAATGTTCATTTGCGGCCAGCTCTACGAATCCATTCTTTTCCCATTTTACGAACCGAAAAGGCCCAGTGCCCACAGGCTGTGATGTATTAAACTTATGCTCCTTTAATTTTGCAACCTGTACATTTTTCAACAAATGCTTCGGCAATATGCCGTATGATAATGTGACTGGAAGAAAGGAGGCGTCTTTTTCTCTTAAACGGAATTTCACTGTATACTTATCAAGCTTTTCAATGCTTTCAATCATTTCAAAGTCTGAACTTCTTTCGCCATTATAATCAGGGCTTAAAGGAATGCTGTAAGTAAAAACAACATCATCCGCCGTTAATTCTTTTCCGTCATGAAATTTGACCCCGCGCCGAATGGTGACCGTATATTCAAGTCCATTCTCTGATTGCTGAATCTTTTCAGCCAGATGCGGTTTCGGCCGCAGCTGCTCATCAACTGTCACCAGTCCATCAAAAAGCATCCCTTCTAACTGCGAGCTTGATTCATCTAGAGAATACAAAGGATTAAAAAGCTGCGGCGATTCAGTTGAACCGATTATAAATGTTTCCGGAACAATCAGCGGATCGAGCTCTTCCTCCTTTATCTCCTTAACCGTTGGTTGCGGCTTTCTATTATAATCCAGACTTGAGCAGCCATGTAGAAGCAATAAAAACAAGAGAATCGATATATACAGCCATGGTCGTTTTAATCGTGCCAAATCCATTCCCCCATCATTGGAAGTTTCGTTCTATTTTTTATTCATATTCACAGTCTGTCCAAATTATTAATAAATATAGAAACAAAGGAACCTATTCCTTTGTTTCATAGCTTTCCACGAATTGTTCGGCAGGCAAATAAAAGCTTTCTTTTGTTGAAAACGGTTTTTGTTTATAAAACGTTTGTACGATATCAAATCCAATTGCGTATCCAAGCATGGTCGGATAAAAGCCTTTTCCGAACAAAAGCTGATCGAATAACGGATGATCCCATTTTATGTCTTGATTCGGAACAATTAAATTTTTCCACCAGCTGTATAGTTGTCTCTTCGAATATTTTTTCACCCAATTTGTTACATGCTGCTCACCTATCGTTCTGTAAACCGTATGCTCCGCCAAACCTTCCAAAATAATCGCATCAAGAAGCGTATAGTCTTTTTCGTGCTTCGGATTTTTCCTAAGCCTGCAAATATGATGATATTCGTGAATCAATAGCGCAATGAGCTCATCATTTTTTACATCCGGCGATAAAAATAAAAACATTTTATCCTGAAAAGACAACCCCGAACGACCTTTAAAATCTCTCCCAAAAAAACTTTTTCGCTCTTCAACAGGAAAAATAAAAATAGGGACATCTGGACCGTTCCATCTTTTCTTTAACTTCAAAAAAATGTTATTTGCTTTTGTCCAAATATTCGAATCATCAGCCTTAACAAGCCAATGTTCATAGCCAGTTCGAAGCATGCCGTATTGTGACAGGTAGTGATGGATTTCCTCCGCTTGTAAATGGTGAAAATATTTCTCTAGCTTTTCACAAAGCTCGATTGGATTCCGGATTTCCTTCAACCAGTTTTTTGTGTCAATAACTCCCAAATCTTCGCACCTCCTTTTCTACACTATTCATTAGAAAAGAAAGATGTTTGAATTTTTTTTAAATCGAGTAGGAGGGGGTGACTAACCCCCGACCTCTCACACCACCGTACGTACCGTTCGGTATACGGCGGTTCAATTAAGATAATTGACGCAAGTCTTTATAACTTCCGTGAATAGCTGTTCTCTTTATGCCAGTGGTCACTCCACCCTCCAAGAGATCTCCCACGGGATTCACCGCTTCCTCCCTCAAGTGAGGTACTACGTTTTCTGTGTTCATCATGACTCACTGAATGCCAAGGGCTATTCTCTCTTAATTGTTCGGTCCTTCTTAGTTGTTCTAGACCAACTAATACTATGACCTCTGCTGACTTCTGACTGTTCAGCTATCTATCACTAGATAGGTTACCAAGGTTACTTGGCGTGCCAGCCAGACCTCCCCGGGTAAGAGTGTAATCTTTCCTTCCATCCATCTGCTTCATTTACTCTGTATCACCTTCGGCAGAAAGGGCTTTGTTTTGTCTTGCAAACTCACCCAGTGATACCTAGCCTCATATGAAGTTCGTGTTCCTCAGACCGGAAGTTTGCCGCTCGCTTCCTTCAGATTCCGCGTCACCACGGACACCCTTGCTCTTGGCTAACCTCTACTTCTGTCTTCGGGGTTCGGGACTTACACCCTATAGTTCATGTACATGCCGGGCGCACAATCGAGTAGGAGGGAGCGATTAACTCCCGTCCTCTCACACCACCGTACGTACGGTTCCGTATACGGCGGTTCAATTAAGATAATTGACGCAAGTCTTTATAACTTCCGTGAATAGCTGTTCTCTTTATGCCAGTGGTCACTCCACCCTCCAAGAGATCTCCCACGGGATTCACCGCTTCCTCCCTCAAGTGAGGTACTACGTTTTCTGTGTTCATCATGACTCACTGAATGCCAAGGGCTATTCTCTCTTAATTGTTCGGTCCTTCTTAGTTGTTCTAGACCAACTAATACTATGACCTCTGCTGACTTCTGACTGTTCAGCTATCTATCACTAGATAGGTTACCAAGGTTACTTGGCGTGCCAGCCAGACCTCCCCGGGTAAGAGTGTAATCTTTCCTTCCATCCATCTGCTTCATTTACTCTGTATCACCTTCGGCAGAAAGGGCTTTGTTTTGTCTTGCAAACTCACCCAGTGATACCTAGCCTCATATGAAGTTCGTGTTCCTCAGACCGGAAGTTTGCCGCTCGCTTCCTTCAGATTCCGCGTCACCACGGACACCCTTGCGTTAAGCTAACTGCTACTTCTGCCTTCGCAGCTCGGGACTTTCACCCTATAGATTACACCCATGCCGGGCGCACAAGAAAAACCGCTACTGCCTGTTTAGGCAATAACGGTTTCATATAATCCTTAATTTCCTATATGCTGACATCAGGCTTCTTCAAATTTCTTGAAAACGAGCGTGGCGTTATGTCCTCCGAAACCAAGGGAATTGCTGAGCGCCGCCCGAACTGTTTTTTGTTTAGCCTGATTAACAGCATAATCCAAGTCACAGTCAGGATCAGGTGTTTCATAATTAATTGTCGGAGGAATTATATTTTCTTTCACTGCTAAAATGGTGAAAATGGCTTCAACTCCTCCTGCTGCTCCAAGGAGATGACCTGTCATCGATTTTGTCGAGCTGACGGTTAATTGATAAGCATGGCTGCCAAAAACTTCTTTAATCGCCGATGTTTCAAATTTATCATTATATTCGGTGCTTGTTCCATGGGCATTAATATAATCGATATCTTCCGGTTTTAAGCCTGCATCTTGAATTGCCATTTTCATTGCACGTGCTCCGCCTTCTCCGCCAGGAGCCGGTTGTGTAATGTGATAGGCATCGCCTGTTGATCCATAGCCGACGATTTCTGCATAAATGCTTGCTCCTCTTTTTAAAGCATGTTCCAGCTCTTCAAGAACAAGTATTCCTGCACCTTCTCCCATGACAAAGCCATCGCGGTTTTTGTCAAAAGGACGGCTAGCAGTTTTCGGATCAGGATTTGTCGACAACGCTTTTGCTGCACTGAAACCTGCAAAAGCCATCTTGGTCAGCGGCGCTTCTGTTCCGCCCGTAATCATCACATCGGCATCGCCACGTTGAATTACTTTAAAGGCATCGCCGATTGAATTTGATCCTGTTGCACAGGCAGTGACTGTACATGAATTTGGACCTTTCGCGCCGATCGCTATGGACACCTGTCCGGCTGCCATATCAGGAATCATCATCGGAACAAAGAAAGGACTTACACGTCTCGGACCTTTTTCCAGAAAAGTTTCGAATTGCTGTTCATACGTCTCCATTCCGCCTATGCCTGAACCGATCCAAACTCCTACCCGTTCACGGTTTTCATTATTTATTTTTAAACCTGAATCTTCAAGCGCCATCAACGAGGCGGCTAATGCAAATTGTGTGAAGCGGTCCATTTTCCTCGCTTCTTTCCGATCCATAAAATCTTCAGGTTTAAAATCGTTTATTTCGGCGGAAACTTTGACAGGAAATATGTCTTTATCGACTCTCGTCAATTCTCCAATGCCTGATACACCTTTCAAAGCATTTTCCCAGCTTGTTTTCGCATCCAATCCAATCGGTGTCACGGCACCGATGCCTGTTACAACTACTCTACGTTTTTCCATATCATTACACCTCGCCTTTTTCGGTTTGTATGACGGAAAAAAAGCATTTTTATTTTTGATTGAATGATTTTACTGTCCCCATCTTAATGCAATGGCTCCCCATGTTAAACCTCCGCCGAAGCCGACCATCACAATAAGATCACCATCTTTTATTTTACCAGCTTTTACTTCTTCGTATAAAGAAATTGGTATTGATGCTGCGGAAGTATTCCCGTACTTGTGAATCGTCTTGGACATTTTCTCCTCCGGCAATTCAAGCCGTTGTCTGGCGGCTTCCATAATGCGGATATTTGCTTGATGCGGAATGAGAAAGTCAACATCTTCTTTCGTTAATCCCGCTTTTTCCAGTACATTAATGCTTGATTCTCCCATCTGCCGCACAGCAAATTTAAATACTTCACGCCCGTTCATCACAATATGGCCTTTTTCATATAAATGCTTGCCGCCGCTTCCGTCCGCTCCTAGCTCAAATGAGAGAATCCCTCTGTCATCACTTACCTCGCCTAAAACAACCGCCCCGGCACCATCCCCAAATAAAACACCTGTTGAACGGTCATTCCAATCCGTAATTTTCGAAAGCTTTTCGGCTCCAACAACAAGAATTTTTTTATAAGCTCCTGTTTGTATAAACTGCTCTGCCGTTGCCATCGCATAAATAAAACCTGAACATGCGGCGCTTATGTCCAAAGCAGCAGCCCGTTTTGCACCAAGTCTTTCCTGCAGAACACAGGCAACTGACGGAAAGGATTGATCAGGTGTTGCGGTCGCAACTATAATCATATCGATTTCTTCCGGGGAAATTTTTGCATCTTCAATGGCCTCTAATGCCGCTCTTGCGCCCAAATCCGATGTTTTCATATCATCTGAAGCAATTCTCCGCTCTTCAATGCCGGTTCTTGTTCGAATCCATTCATCAGACGTATCCATGATTTTTTCTAAATCATAGTTAGTCACAACTTTTTCCGGTATATAACGGCCTATCCCGATGATCCCAGCTCTCATCAAGAACATCTCCTTCACAAAAAATTATTATCAAATGTTATGACTTGGTACTAATTTTATATTATTTTTCTACTTATAGCAATATGCTTCATAACAGTTAACTACAGGTTTTCTTGTTTTTGACTGATAGATTGAGCTAATCGTCTATTCCTTACTCAATTTTGTTTCATAAAATAGGATGAAAAGGAAAAAAGAACGGAAGGTGAAACGGGAATGAGTGATGAAAACGTAAACGAGCGGCAGGAAGATGAAAAAGAGAAAGCAGAAGCACCAGAACCCGATTTTTTTACCCAATTTATGTTCGGCCGGCAGCTTCCGGTTCATTCTGAAAAAACTTCCGAAAAAAACGAGCAAAACGAGCAATCAGACTATCAAAAAATTTTTGAGCAAGTCGATGATATTGTGACAAAATTATCTGAGCTGAAGCCAATTATTAAAGAAATAAAGCCGTTCGTCAATCAAATTAAAAAACTATTTAAAAATTAAGGGGATGAATTCAACCATCCCCCAAAATTTTTATTTTATTTATCTCACCATAGCATTATTCGTTAGGCAATTTCCCTGTTTTCTTATATTCTTCCACATATTTTAAAACTTTATTTTTAAATTCTTTATCTACTAGAGGGCTGAACTTCCCTAAATCAATCACACCATCTTGAAAATCAAAATATAAATTCCCGCTTTCCAGTTCGCCTTTTATAAATTTTTTTGCGACTAATAAATACAACTCATCCACATGCTGTACTGTGCTTGTTAAAACCATTTGTTCGCCCAAATCACTTTGATCTGAAACAAAGCCAATTGAATATATTCCTTTTTCCTTCACTTTTTCGATCACTGGCACGTTGTATCTGTCGCCTGCCGGATAAACAACATCTACATTTTCTGCGACAAGCTTATCGAGCTTCTCAAGCGCCAAGTCAACATGATCAAACCCTTGGACATATTCAATGTGAATGGTTACGTTTGGATTTTCAAATTGCGCCCCTTGATAAAACCCCTCCACTTCAGGCTGCCACTCAAAAGCGGCAATAATTCCGATTTCGTTTGTTTTTGTCATATGTGCTGCCACCATTCCTGCGAAAAAGCCCATGGCATGCGCCTCAAAATTTAAACTTGTGGCATTCGGGCCTTTTGCATCACCATTAAAAAAAACGAAATGAATATCTGGATATTGATCCAGCAAATCTCTAAAAAAACCCTCATATTCGTGACCGTGCCCGATAATTAAATTAACTCCCTTTCCGTGAAATTCTTCGACCGCCTCCCTCACCGCCGCTTCGGAATTCATTCCTTCTTTATAAAAAACATCTACATTCAGCTCAGACTGAATTTTTAACAGCCCTTTATACCCTTTTGTCCCCCAAACTTGATCATTAATCGTTTCAGGAACGAGCAAACCCACCTTTTTCAGTTTTCCTTTTTCTGATGCTTGTCCGCAGCCAACGAGAAATAATAAAATAAAAATGATCACAAACATTTTTTTATACATACCAAGCAACTCCTTTAAACCAGTGAACTGCATCATCATTGAAATGGTGAGGTTTCTCAATAATCGAAATGATTACATATCGATCTCAGCTAAGTTCAAAACGATCTTTTGAATTTACGGTCAATTTGATTGTCACGAAATATAGCTTATGAGGCGTTTCTCTAGGAAGCTTCCTCTTTAACACGATGTATATTTAGTACTAAAATTTTCACGTTTCACTTCATTCCTCTTTTATTTTGCTATACGCCGTCAATGAAGTAAAGAAATTTTATATTTAGGTATAAAGTCTGCGTGTATTTTGCAGGAAAAAATCTTTTAATTCTTGCAAACTCTTTTCAATGTTTTCGACCGTCTTTGGAACAACTAAATGATGTTCGCTTTTCGATATAGGCTTGTAAATGTAATGAAAAATGTCAAAAAAGCTCATCACCTTCTTGATGCGCTCTTTGTCGTCGGAAATCAAGTAAATTGTTTTTTTCGCAAACAAATCTTCGTCAAATTCTGTTAACACCGGAACTATTTCATCAATATGAAGAATGTCGTGAATGACAATTTTTTCATTCGCATTCGTCTTGGAACGGCTGATGCCTGTACATTCCAACAAACTGTTCGAAATCCAATGGCCTAGCGGCTGCCAAGGTCCGAAAACGGTCGGAAGATAAACAAATAAATAAGGGAAAGTCCATTTTTGTCCTATTTGCTGCATCCAGCTGTCAATTTCTTCATCCCTATATTCCAGCGGATTTTCTCCTTCAAGAGAAAATATAAAAATAATCGGAGTCTGCTTGAGGGATGCGATTTCGACCGTTTTTTCCAATCGGTGTTTTTCAGCTTCATCGTCTATCGGTTGATGATCTGTTTGACAATAATAAATCAAATCATATTGCTTTTTGGAAGCATCCTCTATCCAGCTGTCTTCTTCCAATAAATGAAAATGTGCGTTCCGCCCGAGCCACATCATTTCTTCTTCGCATATTTTTTTTTGCAACGGATTTTTAGGAACGATTACCACTCCATCGACTAGTAATCCTTCCTCTACCAGTTTTGAACATATATGAAAGCCTTCAAATTGATGAACCCCAACAATTAAAATATGTTTACACTGCTTTAAGGCAGTTGACATTTTGAAAACCTCCTTTATGAAAAAACTATTATTGTATCGTATGCGAAAAAAGAAAAGATTAGTCCAATGCCCTTTTCAAACAAAAAGGGGGCAGCCTGCTCACTTATTGAGCATTTTCGCCCAGTCCTCAATTCCATTTCTATAAGATTCTTTCATGCTCTTTGTAAAAACTTCTTATCATATCATGGATCCGATTTATATTTTCCTGGAAATAAAATGTGAATTGAATTGGAGCTTTCAGCTGCTTTCTCCATTCCTCATATTTTTTTCCATGAATTTTATAGGAATAGCTTCCCCCGTTCATTTTCTGCCAGATGCCTACAGGTATTTTTGATACAAAGTCTTGTATACGGACAAAGGGATAATGGGTGACAGCTTTTTCATCTAATTGGTAAGCTTTTGATAGTTCTTTTATCATTTGTTTGTAAAAAAATTTATTCTTTTTCTCTTCCGCTATTTGGGCTTTTATGTCCAAACAAGGATTGATCATCACCGATGAACGGATGGAATTTGGCATCTCTTCCATCAACTGCAGCGCAACGAGTGCTCCTATACCTTCAGACAGTATATGGATTTTTTTATTTAAAATTTCTTGTTTCATGACAAGATGATAAAGCTGTTTTGCCAACAAAACGGCGTGAGGGCTGCCCCAATGGCGTCCGTAAAGATTGGAATGAAACAATGTATATCCGCAGCTTTTTAACGTATTGATCAGCTGACGCCGCCCGTAATGCTCCAACCAGTAGCTTGAACCATTTTCAACAAAATGGGTTCGATCGCCAATGATCAAGATGCCGAATCCGTTCGGCTTTTCCGGAAGATGAATGACATTCCACTCGTTTTCAATTTGAAAAAATCTTTCCGAAACACCTTCCATTTGCCCACCACCTTTCCATCGATGACCTTTTATAATGTATGTACGAAATGTCAAAAAGGCTCGCAAAAAAATCGCGAAACAACCGTTTTCATGAAAAATGTTGTATGATAATATAAGTAAAGACAGGAATAAACGAGGTGAAGATAATGAGATATTTCGCAACATTTTTTTGGACGTTTTTGCTTGTCAACATGGCCAGCTATGTTGTTTCTTCCATGACAGGCTCTGCATTCCATTTTTCAACAGCAATTATAATCTCTGTTGTTTTTACCGTACTTCTCTTTATAATTGGGGAGTTAATTCCGGCTGAACCTTCAGAAGAGCATTAAGAATTTGTTGAAATTGGCGAATTGCCAATTTCTTTTTATTTAAAACGAAAATCAGCGATTAGATGCCTGCTGCTATCGGCGAAGCCTCACTTGTTACGTCATAATATAGACAAATTCAAAAAAAAAAGGGGATAGTCTAAGTAAGTCATTTTTGGGCTTAAGACATCCCCTGTGATTTTTTGTTTTCAATGGAGATTTGTCTTTGGACAGACCCTTACCAGTTAACTATACGTCAGTATATTTAAGATTTCAGCCTAGCAAATTTACATGAAGCTGTTACGTATACGTCAGCACAACTAAGATTGGCGGAAAAAACTTATAAATCACTACGCTTTACCAATTATAGTTTTCTAGTCTTTTAGGCAGAATTAGGCTTTGCTTAGTTGTGCAAACTCCCCATGAAACTAGCCTGATAGGAATCTCGCCCTGTTTTTAGTCTCCGAATCAGATTCCCCGCCGCCAGAACACAGTTTCCTATGTCTACATGGTCCGCACAAAAAAAGACCCCTCCTCGATTGAGAAGGGTTTTAATATCCATTTATAGCTATTCTAATTTTGCTGCTCCGCTCTTCTCATGAGCATGCAAATCCGTTTTTATAACAATTTCTTCATTTTCTACCCCTAACAGAACTTGGTCACGATCATGAACGGTTCCAGCAATAACCGCTTTCGCAAGTTTTGTCTCTACATGCTTTTGAATAAACCGTTTCAGCGGCCGTGCGCCAAATACAGGATCAAATCCTCTTTTTGCAATGAATTCCTTCGCTTCATCTGTAATCTTTAGTGTAAGTTGTTTATGGGATAGGCGCGCTTGAAGCTCTTTTAAAAGTTTTTCTACTATTCCTTTTACTTCGTTCATTGTTAAAGGCTTGAACAGGATCGTGTCATCAATCCGGTTTAAAAATTCTGGCCGGAAATGCATGGAAAGCTCATCAAGAACTTTCTTTTTCGCTTCGTCTGTTATTTCCCCCTCATCATTTAAACCGGAGAGCAAATGCTGAGAACCGATGTTGGATGTCATAATGATCACTGTATTTTTAAAATCAACTGTTCTTCCTTTCGAATCGGTCACCCTGCCGTCATCAAGCATTTGCAGCAATATGTTAAACACTTCTGGGTGAGCCTTTTCGATTTCGTCCAGTAATATAACCGAGTACGGATGTCTCCGAACTTTTTCCGTCAGCTGTCCTCCTTCTTCATATCCGACATAACCCGGAGGTGCGCCGATCAGCCTTGAGACAGAATGTTTTTCCATATACTCCGACATATCAATGCGGACTATTTCGTCCTCGCTGTCAAAAAGCGCTTCTGCCAATGCTTTCGCCAGCTCCGTTTTTCCGACCCCTGTCGGACCTAAAAAGAGGAAGGAGCCGATCGGCCTGTTCGGATCTTTTATGCCTGCCCGCGCACGCAAAACTGCATCCGATACTAATTCAACTGCATCGTCTTGCCCGATGACCCTTTCTTTTAATATTTGTTCAAGCTTCAGAAGCTTTTCTCTTTCCCCTTGTACAAGCTTTGCTACCGGAATGCCAGTCCATCTTGACACAATACCGGCAATTTCCTCTTCTGTTACTTCCTCGCGAAGCATCTTGTTTTCCTCTTTCTGCTTCATTTCTTCTTCCAGCTGTTTGATTTGTTTTTCCAGCGCCGGAATTTTTCCATGGCGCAGCTCAGCCGCTTTGTTTAAATCGTATTCATTTTCAGCATCAGCTAAATCTCTGCGTGCTTTTTCCAGCTCTTCCCTCAAGCTTCTAAGCTGTTGAATACCTTCGACTTCAAGCTGCCATTTCGCCTTCATTTCATTTGCTTTCTCTTTTAAATTTGCAAGTTCCTTTTGCAACTCTTCCAATCTGATTCGGCTGATGTCATCCGTTTCTTTTTTCAATGCAGCCTCTTCAATTTCAAGCTGCATAATCCTTCTCGTCACTTCATCAAGTTCTGTCGGCATTGAATCTATTTCCGTGCGGATCATCGCGCATGCTTCATCGATTAAATCAATCGCTTTATCAGGCAGGAAGCGTTCTGTAATATAGCGGTGCGAGAGCTCACTCGCAGCTACAATCGCCGAATCATGAATTTTGACTCCATGATGGATTTCAAACCGTTCTTTTAGTCCTCGTAAAATAGAAATCGTGTCTTCCACAGACGGTTCGCTCACAAGCACCTGTTGAAAACGCCGCTCAAGCGCCGGATCTTTTTCAATATACTTGCGATGTTCATCAAGTGTCGTTGCTCCTATGCAGTGCAGCTCACCTCTCGCAAGCATCGGCTTTAACATGTTGCCGGCATCCATCGCTCCTTCTGTTTTGCCGGCCCCGACTATTGTGTGCAATTCATCAATAAATAAAATAATCCGTCCATCGCTCTTTTTAATTTCTTGCAAAACAGCTTTTAATCTTTCTTCAAATTCTCCGCGAAACTTGGCTCCCGCAATGAGCGAGCTCATATCTAAAGCAAATATTGTTTTATCTTTTAATCCCTCCGGTACATCTTTTCGTACAATCCGATGGGCTAATCCTTCCACGATCGCTGTTTTTCCAACCCCTGGTTCACCGATTAACACCGGGTTGTTTTTCGTTTTTCTTGATAAAATTCGGATCACGCGCCGAATTTCTTGATCACGGCCAATGACAGGGTCAATTTTTCCTTCTTTCACCTCTTTAACTAAATCACGGCCGTATTTCTCCAATACTTCATAAGTGCTTTCTGGATTAGGTGATGTCACCCGAGCATTCCCCCTTATTTCCTTTAACACTTTCAATATGGCAGCTTTTGTTAAGTGATATTGCTGAAAAAGCTCTCTCACTTCTTTTGAGCTCGATTCGGAAAATGCCAATATAATATGTTCAACTGATAAATAATCATCTTGAAAATCTTTCCTTATTTCGTCCGCTTTTGCAAAAGCTTCTGAAAGAGTACGGGAAATATAAATATTTACCTCACCGTTTCCGTGAACAGATATTTTCGGCTTTTTTTGTAAATACTCGTTGATCGCTGACTCAATTTGTTGTACAGGACATTTAAGTTTTTCTAAAATTCTTGGAAAAATCCCGTCAGACTGCCGCAGAAAAGCAAGTAAAATATGAAATTCATCCACTTCTTGATGTTCATGTTCTTTTGCGATTTTTTGAGCTTCTACCAGACCTTTTTGCAGCTTCTCCGTGAATTGATTTACATCCATACCGAAACGCCCCTATTTTGACTTTTTTTGACCTTTAATTTTATTATAACTTCTTTATAAATCAAGTAAAGCCATTCGTTTTCCGAATGGCTTAGCGTTGTTCGAAATATTACGGCTTGCGCTTATAGGTCCAAACCCGATTATGGTTGGATGTTTCGGGGAATCGATCTCCTGCTTTGAGTTCAACCTTTTTGGGATCGACCACCATCGATCCGGTCTCGCCGACTTCGATGTAGATTCCGTTGTTAGGTGCTTTTTGACCAGGCCTGAATTGACGATTTTGACCCATGAATCATCCCTCCTTGGACATTATTGTTGGCTATCAGAAGATTTTTCATGTATAGACAGAAACACCTTTGATAATTTTCATTATGTGATGTACTTCGAAACTTTACTCAACGCCCAAAATCGAACTCACTTCATATGGCATCCTTCTGAAAAAATCGTTTAAGCGTTCAAGCACCGAATGCTGGATCAAAAGCTCTTTTTACTGTTTCTGCGAGAATCATTATTTACAATTATTCCTAAAATCGTCTCACCTGTCGTTCTTTTTTGTCTGGATATATATGCAGTAGAGTAAAACCTTTCGCCCCGGTTTCAAAAGAAAAAAGCAGGAGATCATCCTGCTTTATCAACGAAAGATCTTGTTAAGCCATAATTTCTTTTAAAATTGCTTTTTGCGCATGAAGGCGGTTTTCGGCCTGCAAAAATACCGCTGATTGGCTTCCGTCCATCACTTCATCTGTCACTTCCAAACCGCGCGCAGCCGGCAGGCAGTGAAGGAAGCTTGCATCTCGTTTTGCTTTTGCCAGCAAGGATTGATTTACTTGAAACGGTTTAAATGCTTTCATTCTTGCTTCTGTTTCTTCTTCCTGTCCCATGCTGACCCAAACGTCCGTATAAATAATATCAGCATCCTGAACCGCTTCGTCTGGATTATGAATTAATTCGACTTTCCCGCCCGTTTCGCCAGCAATTTCTTTCGCCTGTTTCAAAATGCTTTCATTTGGCTCATAGCCTTCTGGGGCTGCGATCGTAAAATGAGCGCCAACTTTTGCGCAGCCAACCATAAGGGAGTGGGCTACATTGTTGCCGTCGCCAACATAAACGACTTTTACGCCTGAAAATTTGCCTTTCAGCTCATAAATTGTCAATAAATCAGCTAACGCTTGGCAAGGATGGTACAAGTCGCACAAACCATTGATGACAGGGACAGTTGCATATTCGGCAAGCTCTTTGACCCGATTGTGGTCAGTTGTGCGGAGAAGAATGGCATCCACATATCGCGACAATACTCTCGCTGTATCAGCGATTGTCTCACCGCGCCCGAGCTGAAGCTCTTTTGAAGAAAGGGCAAGCGCATGTCCCCCTAATTGCAGCATTCCTACTTCAAAGGAGACACGAGTTCTAGTGGATGATTTTTCGAAAATCATCGCCAGCGTTTTCCCATGAAGGACGTTTGATAGCGGATTTTGCTTTAATTTCAATGCTTCCTCGAGCAAATATTGAATTTCTTCTGATGTAAAATCAAGCAGCTTTAAAACGTTACGACCTTTAAGTGTGCTCATAAACTCATTTCGACTCCTTTATCTGACAGTTCATGTAAAGAAATAGGCGTGTATTTGCTAACTGTTAGTGCACTTAAAAATGCCTGAAATGATGCTTCTTCCGTCAATACCATAATTCCTCGTTCAAGCGCTTTTTGTCGTCTTGCCTTTGCCTGATCGTTTTCTTCCGGATTATAATAAAGCACCGCTTCTTTTTTCTCAAGCCAACTTTCAAAATTATCCGTTACCGGTTTTATATAATCGAGTACATCATCTTTCTTATCTCCATCCACAAAAATACCGTCCGAATGAATTGGAAATAAATGATCGAATACCTTCCGCATCGCTTCCTCCACAGATTTGCCGACACACATTCCTTCGCCCGTCGATTTCATTTCCGGACCTAGTTTCATATCGACATCTGAATGGGCGTGCGTTGAAAATACCGGATATTTAATAGCCACATATTCATGGGCTGCTATTTGAGGATGTAAGTCAGTTAACATTTTTCCGGTTAAAATGGTTGTCGCAAGATCTACTAACGGCACTCCGGCAACTTTGCTGACGATCGGCACAGTCCGGCTCGCACGCGGATTCACTTCCAGCACATAAACGTCCTGACCATCAATTAAAAATTGAATGTTCATAATGCCTTTATATTGCAAATGTTGAACCATTCTTTCCGCATAGTCGGTCATTTTTTCTTTTATTTCTTTTGACAACGACACAGCTGGAAAAATCGCATAACTATCGCCAGAATGAACACCAGCGGGCTCGATATGCTCCATAAATCCCGGAATAAACACATTTTTCCCGTCAGCTATTAAATCAACCTCCGCTTCCTGACCAAAAAGGAATTCATCTAAAAGAAGAGGAAAATGATTTTCGTCCGTCTGCTCCACTAACGAAAGCAGCTCTTCTTGATTTTTTACCTTCACCATGCCTTTTCCGCCAATAACATATGAAGGTCTTAACAGGATCGGATACCGCAGCTTTTTCGCTTCCGATATCGCCTCCTCTTTTGTATGTGCCATTGCTCCTTGAATGTGCGGGATATTCGTTTCGTCTAATAGCTGATAAAATCTTTCTCGATCCTCCAATATGTCCAGAAGCTCAGAAGTTGTACCAAGCAGCTTCACGCCTGCTTTTTCAAGCTTCTCCGCTAAGTTGATCGCCGTCTGGCCGCCAAATTGGACGAGCGTTACGTCAATGTTTTCATTTTCAACAACATTTAATATATGTTCTACTGTTAACGGCTCAAAATATAATCGATCCGCTGTTTCATAATCAGTGCTGACCGTCTCAGGATTATTGTTGATCATGATCGCGTCATATCCAAGCTTTTGCAATGTTTGAATGCAGTGAACAGCACTGTAGTCAAACTCAACTCCCTGTCCGATGCGAATCGGGCCGGAACCAATGACAAGCGCCTTCTTCTTTCCTCTTGTGGAGACAGCTTCGTTTTCACCGAAAACGTACGTAGAATAGAAATAATTTGTTCTCGCTTCAAATTCTGCGGCACATGTATCAACCATTTTGAATATGGCTTTAATCCCCCACTCTTTGCGGAGCTTTCGGATTTCTTTTTCTTCTGTCTTTTGCCAATATGAAATCGAACGGTCGGAAAAGCCGAAAAATTTCAGTTCTTTTAAAAGGCTTGGAGACAGCTTTTCTTTTTTCGCTTTTCCTTCAAGTTCAATTAGATGGTTGAAAACATGCAAGAAATAATAGTCAATTTTTGTCTGGCTGTGAAGCTCATCTATGGAAACTCCTCTTCTTAACAGCTCCATTAAGATGAAAAAGCGTTCATCATCTGCATGCTGGAGGCGGTTAATAAGAGCTGACGTATCTTCTTTCACAAGCTTAGGCAAATAAATGCCGATATTATTTAATTCCAACGATTCCGCAGCTTTTTGCAGAGCGGCTTCCATCGTCCGTTCGATCGCCATCACTTCGCCGGTTGCTTTCATCTTTGTTCCAAGCTTCCGATCTGCTTTTGTAAATTTATCAAATGGCCAGCGCGGAAATTTGACAACTACATAGTCAAGTGCAGGTTCAAAGCTGGCATATGTCGACATCGTTAACGGGTTCTTCAGCTCTGCTAATGAGTAGCCAACAGCTAGCTTTGCAGCCATTCTGGCAATTGGGTAACCGGTCGCTTTCGAAGCAAGTGCGGAAGAGCGACTTACCCTAGGGTTGACCTCAATCACGTAATATTGCTTGCTTTCAGGGTCAAGTGCAAACTGAATGTTGCAGCC
Source organism: Aeribacillus sp. FSL W8-0870 (assembly GCF_037963755.1). Lineage (NCBI taxonomy): Bacteria > Bacillati > Bacillota > Bacilli > Caryophanales > Bacillaceae > Aeribacillus > Aeribacillus sp. FSL W8-0870. The sequence continues at coordinate 1,203,831 of NZ_CP150165.1, read as the reverse complement.
CCCGACTACCTTTAATGCATCGATAATTTTCAAAGCCGCCTGCCGGAGCATTTGATATTCTTCATCTGTTAATGTTTGAGATGGAGCAACAACGATCGAATCCCCGGTATGAATTCCGACTGGATCAATGTTTTCCATATTGCAGACGGTAATACAAGTACCTTTTGCATCGCGCATCACTTCATATTCGATTTCCTTAAATCCGGCAATGCTTCTTTCCACAAGCACTTGATTGATTGGGCTCATTTTAAGTCCATTTGTGACAATGGAAATAAACTCTTCTCGGTTGTAGGCGATGCCTCCGCCTTTGCCGCCAAGCGTATAAGCCGGACGAATGATAATCGGAAAACCAATTTCATCAGCAAATTGAAGGGCGGACGGAACATCCTCCACAATTTTGCTTTCCGGGATCGGCTCGTTCAAATCAATCATCAGCTTTCGAAATAGCTCCCGGTCCTCCCCTTTTTGAATCGATTCGATCGAGGTTCCGAGCAGTTTCAAGCCGTATTTTTGCAAAATCCCTGCCTGATCAAGCTCCACAGCTAGATTTAAAGCCGTCTGCCCCCCCAATGTTGCCAAAAGGCCGTCTGGACGTTCTTTTGCAATTATTTTTTCAATGCTTTCCACCGTAAGCGGCTCTGAATAGACCGCATCGGCAATTTTCGTATCGGTCATAATCGTTGCAGGATTGTTGTTAACAAGTACAACTTCAAATCCTTCTTCTTTTAACGCCAAGCATCCCTGTGTCCCAGAATAGTCAAATTCCGCCGCTTGGCCGATAATGATCGGACCTGAACCGATCACTAGTATTTTGTTTAATGATGTATCTTTAGGCATAGACTTTTTCTCTCCCTGCTGCTACATATGTGTCTAAAAATTCATCAAAAATAAAACTAGCATCTTCCGGTCCTGGATGGGCTTCCGGATGAAATTGAACAGACATGACTTTCAATTTTTCATGCTCAAGCCCTTCAACTGAGCCGTCATTGACATTTGTATATCGCAATTTAAGAGGTGTTTTTTCCAAGCTTTTTTTATCCACCACATAGCTGTGGTTTTGTGATGTAATAAATACGTTTCCTGTTTTTTGATCAATTACCGGATGGTTTGCTCCGCGGTGCCCGAATCTGAGCTTTGTTGTATTCCCGCCAAACGACAGGGCAATCAGCTGATTCCCTAAACAAATCCCGAGCGTCGGATATTGCTTCATCAATTGGTTTAATGTTGAAAAATAATTTTTCATTTGCTTTGGATCGCCCGGTCCGTTCGACAGCACGATGCCATGCGGCTTGATTTCAAACACTTTTTCCATTTGATGAAACGGAACGACTGAAACTTTACAGCCTCTTTTCAGCAAAGAATTCAAAATCGATTTTTTAAATCCAAAATCAATTAGCGCAATGTGTGTCGCACCATTGCCAAACGTTTCGATTTCGCTTGCAGAAACGTCGCGAATCGGAAAATCGGAGAGCTTATCCTGAGAGTCGTATTGTTTGTCTTTTGAAATGACCGCATGCAATGTCCCTTTTGATCGGATTTGTTTGACAACAGCTCTCGTGTCAACATTTGTTAAATAAGGAATATTCCATTTTTGTAAATAGTCTTTTAATGAACGGTTCGCTTTATAATGGGAATAGTGTTCAGTCAGCTGAAAAAGGATGACCCCTTTCACCTGCGGCTTTTTGCTTTCAAAATCTTGATCATTGATGCCGTAATTGCCAATAAGCGGATACGTAAAAACGACGATTTGATCTTTGTAGGAAGGATCTGTCAACACCTCTTGATATCCTGTCATTCCTGTATAAAAAACGAGTTCCCCTTTAACAGGAGACACGATTTCATCCATCTTGCCTTCAAAAACTGTTCCATCTTCTAATACAAGATAACCTTGCATATTGAACACCTCTTTGATGTATATTTATACAACAATTTGCAAGAAAATTCTCCTCTTTTAGGAAGAGAAGATTTTTTCTTTTTTCAAAACAGAAGCAATAATGCCCAGTCCTAAATCAATTTCTTCATTCGAAACAGTGAGCGGAGGAAGAAGCCGTAACACATTGGATCCAGCTGAAAGTGCTAGAAGTCCTTCTTCTCTTAAAGAAGCAAGCACTTTATTGACCTCAATATCCAGCTCAATTCCAAGCAGCAATCCTTTACCCCGCACTTTTTTTACAGTAGGCACATCTCTCAAGAGTTCTGATAGACCTTCGAACAGCCGCTGACCTTTTTCCTGAACGCTTTGCAAAAAGCTTGGCTGAAAAACAGTTTCCAAAGTTGCTTTCGCAGCTGCCATAGCCAAATAATTCCCGCCGAACGTTGAACCGTGTGTTCCCGGTGAAAAACTTTCGATCAATTCTTGTTTTCCGATCATGGCTCCGACAGGAAATCCGCTTCCCAATCCTTTGGCGACAGTGATAATATCCGGAGAAATGCCGTAATGCTGGTAGCCGAATGCTTTTCCGGTGCGTCCGATTCCAGTTTGCACCTCATCGACGATGAATAATGCGCCGATCTCCCTGCACTTTTCTTCTACCGCCTGTAAAAATTCCTTCGTTGCAGGAATAACTCCTCCCTCGCCCTGAACCACTTCCAGCATAAAAGCAGCTATATCCTCATCATGAATGTTTTTCACCGCAGCTGCATCATTGTAAGGAAGATATTCGAACGTAGGAATGAGAGGACCGAACCCTTTATGTACTTTTTCTTGAGCAGTAGCCGTCATAGTCGCAAATGTTCTGCCGTGAAAAGACTGGTAAAATGTAATGATTTTATGTTTGCCGGTATGTTTTCTAGCCAGTTTAATGGCGGCTTCATTCGCTTCGGCGCCGCTGTTCGCAAAAAATACGGCATCTCCGCTTGAATGCTCCACCAATTGCTTGGCAACCTCTTCCTGAAGGGGGATATGAAAAAGATTAGAAGTATGCCATACCTTTTGCAGCTGTTCAGTGATGGCATCCGCCACTTGCTTCGGACAATGACCCAGGTTGCATACAGCAATTCCGGAAATAAAATCTAAATATTTTTTTCCGTTTGCATCATATGCATAGCTTCCTTCTGCTTTTTCAATCTCCACATCCCACTTCGCATAGGTTGGAAATAAATAACTCATTTGACCACGACCTCTCGTTTTTTCGTAATTTTCGTCCCGATCATTTTCCCTTCCTTAAAAATACGGTCGTTGCCGCTCACAATCATCACATGCTCAAGCTGATCAGAAAGCGCATCTAAAGCCGCCTGTACTTTCGGAATCATCCCGCCGTAAATAACCTTCTGTTCAATGAGTTTTTCGATCATCGTTTCCGTCGCTTCTTCAATAAGCTTGCCGTCATGTAAAATTCCCGGAACATTCGTCACAAACAGCAGCTGTTCCGCATTTATTTTTTCAGCAATTGCACTAGCAGCCAGATCTGCGTTGATATTTAATTTTTGCCCATCCGCCGTTATGCTGATCGGGGCAATGACTGGAACATAGTCAAGAATTAGCAGCGAACGCAATAGTTCATCATTAATCTGCTCGACTTTGCCGACAAAGCCAAGATTTTCTTCATCTAAAAATGACGAGACAATTAGCTGACCATCAGTGCCTGAAAGACCGATCGCTTTCACATTTTTTTGTGTCAACAGAGCCGTAAGCTGTTTGTTAATTTTTCCTGAAAGAACCATTTCTGCAATTTCAAGCACTTCTTTTGTCGTTTTACGCATGCCGTTGTAAAACTCGCTTTTTACATTTAATTTTGTCAACATATTGTTAATGTCCGGTCCTCCACCGTGGACGATAATGACCCGTTTCGTAGTTAACAGTTCTTTTATGCTGTCTAAAAAGCTTTCTGACAGCTGTTCCAGCATGCTGCCGCCAAGCTTAATGACAACAATCGGTTTATCATGTCCGGTAACTTGCATTGATTTTGACATACTCATATGTTAAATCACATCCCCATGCTTTTCCTTGTGCTTCACCATTATTTAACATTACCTTGATTTCTACGATTTCCTGATCCAAATATTGGATCGCTTCTTGTTCCGAAAATGAAACTGGCAATCCGTTTTTAAATAATAAGATATGGCCGAGATACACTTCCATTTGATTCGGATCGAATTCCGCTCCGCTGTAGCCGGCGGCGCACAAGATTCTTCCCCAGTTCGCATCTTTTCCATATATTGCAGTTTTGACGAGGGAGGATCCGACAATCGTCTTGGCAATGATGTTCGCTTCCTGCTTTGATTTAGCCCCATTAACAGAAACTTCAATCAATTTTGTCGCACCTTCACCGTCTCTGGCAATTTGCTTTGCTAAATCTTCGCTTACTTTTCTCAACGCCTCTTTAAAAACAGGCCAATCTGGATGCTCTTCCGTCAGCATTGAGTGTTCAGCTTTTCCGTTTGCTAAAACAAGCACCATATCATTTGTTGATGTATCGCCGTCAACGGTTATTTGATTAAACGTTTCATCGATAACTTCTCGGAAAGCTTGCTGCAGCGATTTTTCATCGATATTCGCATCTGTCGTCAAAAACCCGAGCATTGTCGCCATGTTGGGATGAATCATCCCCGATCCTTTTGCTGCTCCGCCGATGGTCACCTGTTTTCCCTCGATTTCAAATTGATAGCAGGCAGTCTTTTCACACGTATCTGTTGTCAAAATAGCCTCGGCAAAGCTTTTGGCTCCTGCTGATGAACGTTCATATTCAATATTGTTGATCCCCTCTTGGACTTTTTCCATGTTTAAATATTCGCCAATTACTCCTGTTGAAGCGACAGCCACAAGATGATCTGCAATTCCAAGCTTTTCAGCCGTCCATTTCCGCATTGCGTATGCATCGCTTAAACCTTTTTCGCCCGTACAGGCATTGGCGTTGCCGCTGTTGACAATCACCGCTTGAATTTTGTTTTCCTTTGCAATGCTCTCTTTTGTCACAAAAATTGGGGCAGCTTGCACAACGTTTTGTGTGTAAACAGCTGCAGCTGTTGCTGAAACGTCACTATAAATGATGCCGATGTCTTTTTTATGAGTGTAGCGGATGTGCGCTTCATAGCCGCCTGCATAAAAGCCTTTCGGTGTTGTAATTGAACCGTTGTCTATTTTTCTTATTTTGGTTGTCACTAGAAGTCCTCCTTGATGTTATGGATATACTGGCAAAAAGTTTAGTCCTTCATTTTCTTGGAATCCTGACATAATGTTGAAATTTTGCACTGCCTGCCCTGCAGCGCCTTTCATCAAATTGTCAATGACAGATACGACTGTCAACCGACTTGTTCTTTGATCAAATGCAAGACCGATATCACAATAATTCGAGCCGTACACTTCCTTTGTGCTTGGGAACGTTCCGTTTGTACGCACTCTCACAAATGGTGAATGTTTATAAAACGATTCATATAAATCTACTAATTTTGAAGTATTCCATTCTTCTAATAATTCAATATACATTGTCGCCATAATCCCTCTTGTCATCGGCACTAAGTGGGTGCTGAACGAAATGAAGCCGACTTTCTCGTCCCACTTATGAAGCTCCTGTTCAATTTCCGGTATGTGCTGATGCTGATGTACTTTATAAATTTTGAAATTATCTTGTATTTCAACAAAGCTTGTAGCAAGCGACGCGTTTCGACCTGCACCTGAAACACCCGATTTTGCATCAACAATGATCGAGTTCTCTTTGACGATTTTTCCCCGCACAAGCGGTGCTAGGCCAAGCAAGGTTGCAGTTGGATAGCACCCAGGATTCGCCAAAATTTTAGCGTTCTTAATATCCTCACGATACAGCTCTGTCAAGCCGTATACCGCTTCCTGCAAAAGCATTTCAGGCGCTGGTGCTTTTTTATACCATTTTTCATAATCATCACTGTTTTTTAACCTTAAATCGCCTGATAAGTCGATGATTTTCAATTGATCGTCAAGCAATTCCGGCGTCAGTGAAGCCGATATCCCCGACGGCGTCGCAAGAAAAACAACATCATTTTCTTCTTTTATTTGATCCGGCTCTAGCGGTTTTAGTTCATTTTCTTTTATATGGGATAAATGCGGATATTCGTCAATATAGCTCTTTTTTTCTGCTGAAGATGTATATAAATGAATGTTTTCGACATACCGATGATTGGCTAAAATTCGATAAAGTTCCACACCGCCATATCCTGTTGCCCCGATAATTCCTATATTCAACCTCAATCACCTTCAATTCATTCCGTTAAATTAGTTACCATTATAATACTGTATAAAAATAAAATCAATTGTATATTTATAATTTTTCTGTTCAAAAACAAGGATTCTTAATGTAGTAGAGAGCAGGGAATCCCTTGCAAATTATCCGGATATGCCATGCTGAAGAAAAAATGCAAATTATGTTTCGGGATAAAAGCTCCATTATGGTGAGAGATAAACAAAAGAAGCGATAAAGACGAAAATAAAAACATAATGACACTTGCAGCCAAATTGATAAAACATTTGCATAAAAAAAAGACTGGCCTTTTCCGCCAGTCTGCACAAGTTTTTATTGAATACCCAAGGCAATTTTTGCGTATCTGGACATGCGGTCCTTCGTCCAAGGTGGATTCCAAACGATGTTGACATCGACATCTTTGATTTCCGGAATTCCGTCAAGCGCAGCTTTTACTTGTTGAACAATTGTTCCAGCAAGGGGGCATCCCATTGCCGTCAATGTCATAGTTACTTTGAGGACTCCTTCATCGTTCAGTTCCAAATCATATATTAATCCTAAATTGACAATGTCAATGCCGAGTTCTGGGTCAATAACTTGTTCAAGAGCACCCATTATATTTTCCTTCAGCGCTTCATCCATTTCGATCCACTCCTCTTATATTCGTTAATTACATTATATCGAAGTTAATGTCACATTAAAAATTTTCTACCTCAAATGCCGTACAAACCATTCAACCGTTTCTAGCACCCCTTTTCGAGACACCTTATGCCCTGCATCCTTTTCCGCAATAAATGCCAAATGTTCCGGATTGTCAGCATACAACGGCTTTATCTCTTCATAAAATTGATAAGTAGGAGCGAATGGTACAACTTGATCCTTCATCCCGTGCCAAAACAAAAGGGGGCGGTTGCATAACGCTTCTTTATGTACGGATAAATCATACTCATACAACGCATCGAATTGCTGCTGAATTTCTTCTTCAGACAACGGAAAGGTATAGCCTGCTTTTTGATAGGAGTCCACAAGATATTTGAAAAATTCCTGATAATTTGGGCTGCCCATTAAACTGACAGCAGCTTTGATCCACGGATATTGAGTGAGCGCTCCAAGTGTAGCAACACCGCCCATGGAAGTTCCCGCTACCCCTATATTTTTCCCGTCAATCAATTCTTTTTCAAAAAAATAATTTTTTATTTTTTCGAGCTCTTTAACAGAACTGATAACAATATTCCAAAAATTTAAATTTAAGTCAGCCTCTGAAAGATTCTCATCCCTCTCTCCGTGAAATTTCGCATCAGGCAATACTACTCGTAAACCTTTTTCCGCCAAAAGATAGGCAATGTGCAAATTATGCTCTTTTGCGCTCGTAAATCCATGGATAAACACAACAAGCGGCAGCTCATCTTTTATAAAATCTTCTTTGCATACATGCAGTACAGGGATATTGTCCGCCATCGTATGCTCAACAATGACCTTCAATTAGGATGCTCCTTTCATTATTTTTTTGCTAAAATTAGTTTAACATGTGGACAAAAAAGATGGAAAAAAGATACACTAAATAAAAACAAAAAATGAGGAGAGATTATGGCCAAAAAACATTTAATCGCATTGGATTTAGACGGCACATTGCTGAAAGATGACAAAACGATTTCTCCTTTTACAAAAAATGTTTTGCAAAAAGCACAAGAAGAAGGGCATATCATATGCATTTCAACAGGAAGGCCGTTCCGCTCGAGCAAAATGTATTACGAAGAATTAAATTTAAAAACCCCGATTGTCAATTTTAACGGAGCCTTTGTCCATCATCCGCTGGATGAATCCTGGGGATTTCATCATACAACCCTTGATGTATCTGTTGTAAAAGAGATTGTAGAAATCGCCGAACAGCATCAAGTCCATAACATTTTAGCAGAAGTGCTTGATCATGTTTATTTTCATTACCATAATGAACAATGGTTGGATATTTTCAGTATAGGAAATCCGAAAATTGAAATCGGCAACTTAAAAGCTGTTTTAAATCGCGATGTCACAAGCATGTTAATCCATTCAGACGAAGAAAATGTCAAGCGGATTCGCCATTATTTAAATGAAGTTCATGCGGAAGTTGTAGACCACAGAAGCTGGGCTCACCCGTGGCATGTTATTGAAATTATCCGAGCAGGCATTAATAAAGCAGTCGGATTGCAAAAAATCGCCGAATTTTACAATATTCCTCGAGAGCAAATTATCGCTTTTGGCGACGAAGACAATGATTTGGAAATGATCGAATATGCGGGATTAGGCGTTGCAATGGGAAACGGAATTGAGCCGCTCAAAGAGATTGCTGATGAAATTACGCTGACAAATGAAGAAGACGGAGTTGCAAAATTTTTAAAGGAATTGCTGTCCCTTTAATCTTTGCAAAAGTCCAAAAGTTCGATTATCTTTTTACACCTCACAACAATTGACAAGGATTTAGATGTTTAAAAAGGGATACCCTATAATTGACGAACTCATTTCGTCAATGATCAAAAGGGGGATTCAAACTTGGGCAAACGGAATAAATCGAAACGATTCATTGAGCAAGGAAAAGGTGCTGTCAAAAAACATGATGAAAAGTTTCCATACCGTATGACGTTTGCCGAATCAGAAGCAAGAGTCAATAACGAAGCAAGCTTCGAAGGATAATGCCCTTCCGTTCATTTTCGAATCCTTTTAAGGGCTGTTTTTATAATGAACAGATCGAATTTGAACAGACCAATCTTTGTACAGCATCTGCATCGAGAAAAAATCGAGCAGGCATAACACCATCCAGAATGCCGATTGTACGGCACATTTTGAACAAGGAATAAATATGAAATGGACGAAACGAGCTCCTCTTGTTTCGTCCATTTTTTCTTTTTTTGTCCTTCTTTTTTAAATTTTCAGTTTGCAAATTGTATTGTTTTCTATTTGTGATCAAGATAGACTATATGTAAATGAAAAAAAGTAGGTGTGATTAATGAATATTCACATTATCGCTGATAGTGCTTGTGATCTGCCTGTCTCTTTTTTAAACGATCAAGGCGTTTCTTTCATCCCTCTTCGTGTCCACCTTGGCGAGAAGGACTATGAGGATCAATTGACAATCAAACCAAAAGAAGTTTACGACTATATGAGAGCTGGAAACGTTGCTAAAACATCACAAGCATCACCGGAAACAATCACCAATCAATTTGAAAAGCTGGTGAAAGACAATCAGCCGGCGCTGTATATTGCCTTTTCTTCCGAATTGTCCGGTACATATCAAACTGCCGTTATGGTTCAGCAGCAATTGCTTGAAAAATATCCGAATTGGAAACTGCAAATTATCGATTCGAAATGTGCTTCACTTGGGTATGGACTTGCTGTCCGCTACACCATTCAATTAGCAAAACAAGGACTTGATTTAGAACAAATGGCAAATGCAGTAAAAGAGTATTGCAGTCATATGGAGCACATTTTTACAGTTGATCGCCTGGAATATTTGGCTCGCGGCGGGAGAATCAGCAAAACATCTGCGTTTGTTGGCGGACTGCTAAATATCAAGCCGCTTTTGCATGTCGAAGAAGGAAAGCTGATCCCGCTGGAAAAAATCCGCGGGAAAAAGAAGCTTTACCGGAGAATTCTTGAGCTGATGGAAGAGCGTGGAGACGGATTGAGTGAACAGACAATCGCCATCAGCCATGGTGATGATGAAGAAGCAGCTCTCGAATTAAAACAATTAATTGAAGAAACGTTTCATCCAAAAGAAATTATCATCCATACGATCGGTGCTGTCATTGGTGCACACTCTGGCCCCGGCACCCTTGCTGTATTTTTTCTAAATAAACATATTCAAGAAGCTTCATGGAAATCATAAGTATATAACAGTATTGAAAGGAGCTTCCTGAATGTCCAAAACAAGCGATAATGATAAAAAAGCTGTAGACAACAATGCAAAACGACACGAAAAAAATCTATTGAAGGAAAAAAATCGAGAGCTTGGAAAACGGCAATACTCAAAGAAAACGGATCATTTATAATGCCCGCCTGTCGGGCTTTTTCTTTTTTTGAAATATCTCTAAAGGCGAGTCTTCCACCTCTTCTATCCGGACGTTCTGAAAGAAAAAGACGCTTTCTTATCTTACAGTATGCATCTTTTCTCTAGCTTTTGTTTTCATTTTTGTCTAATAAAACATGGGTGGGGCAATAACTTTCAATTTGATTAGACCATTCATTTCATTAAAAAACAGAGAAATCCAGAACGTTTCCATATTCGAAAGCGGAGGTCATTTTTTATATGTAAGAGGAAATGACAAACATATGGGAATCTATCCTTTATTAATGTAAGATATTGTAAAACAAGTATACAAGAGGTGACACAATGAAGAAACATGAAATTTCCGTGTATCTTACAAAAGAGATGGAGCCGGAATATGTCATTTCCCTTGTCCATGAAGCGATCAAATTTAACAGCTACATTTTATTCCAAACAAAAAAGCTCCAATTAAATGCGAAAAGCGTTTTAAGCATGCTCGGTTTTTCCGCCTTTTTAGAAGGTCATGTAGTCATCAGCGCTGAAGGAGAAGATTCGCTCGAAGCAGTAAAAAACTTACAAAACTTTCTTTCCCCTAAATGTTCCAAAGCAACATCTTTAGCATAATTTTATTTAAGCGCACTTAAACTTCTGCCAGCTATTATTTTCCTTACCGTTGCTTTAAGTAACGGTTTTTTCATTTAATTTGCGAGGAACCCCTAAAAGAGTTGTTCAACTGAACGACATTCACTATAATGAATGTAAATAACGTTATTGGAGGTAAAAAGTTGGCTAAGGAGAATTCATTTGACATCGTCTCAAAAGTGGATATTGCCGAAGTGAACAATTCCATTCAAATGGCGAAAAAAGAAATTGTAAACAGATATGATTTCAAAGGATCTAAAAGCGATATATCCCTAGAAAAAGATGAGCTTGTGCTAATCTCTGACGATGAATATAAACTGAATCAACTAAAAGATGTATTAGTAAGCAAAATGATTAAACGCGGTGTCGCTACCAAAAACATTCAGTACGGAAAAATCGAAAAGGCTTCAGGAGGCACTGTCAGACAAAGAGCTAAACTTGTTAACGGAATTGACAAAGAACACGGGAAAAAGATCAATGCGCTGATCAAAAATACCGGGCTGAAAGTAAAAAGCCAAATTCAAGACGATCAAATCCGGGTAAGCGGCAAAAGCAAGGACGATTTACAAAAAGTGATTGCAGCTGTGAAAAGCGCCGATTTGCCGATCGACGTACAGTTTATTAATTTTCGCTAGCTTCGTCCTGTTAAAAATTGAAACTTTATATTGATTATTTTGATAAAATTCGTTAAATTAGGATTAATCCGTTGTTTTAAAATTTCATACGGTAAAGCGTTCTTATCAAGAGAAGCGGAGGGACTGGCCCGATGAACCTTCAGCAACCGGATTACCCAAAAACTTTGGGTACCAAGGTGCTAAATCCAGCGATGCGTAAATTTGCGCTCGGAAGATAAGAAGAAGGGGAAAATGTTCAAGAAAAAGTCTTCTTCTTAGAAGGCTTTTCTTTTTTATATAGGTGTTCGCCTCCTTGCAGGCGCCTATTTTATTTGATTGGAGGACTTTTTATGGGGCTTTTACAAGATTTACAGAATCATATATTAATTGCCGACGGAGCAATGGGGACTCTACTATACTCATTCGGAATAGACAGATGCTTTGATGAGCTAAACGTTTCAAAACCGGAAGAAATAGAACGGATTCATTCAGCCTATTTAGACGCAGGCGCAACTGTTATTCAAACAAATACATACGGCGCCAATCGCATAAAGCTTGCCAGATATGGGCTGGAAGATGATATAAAGATCATCAACCAAAAAGGGGTTGAACTTGCAAAGAGGGCGTTACAAAAAGGGGAAAACAAAGGGTATGTCATCGGAACAATCGGCGGCATCCGTTCGTTTCAAAAAAGCGCCTTCACGCTATCTGACATTGCCGAAAATTTTCGTGAGCAGCTTCATGTCCTTTTATCCGAAAACGTAGATGGCATTATTTTAGAAACCTATTACGACTTGGAAGAACTGAAAACCGTTTTGCAAATAGCTAGAAAAGAAACGGATTTGCCCATTATCACAAATGTTTCTTTGCACGAACAAGGCGTCTTTCAAAATGGAACAAGATTGGCAGACGGTTTGAAAATGCTTGAAGAACTTGGTGCAGATATTGTCGGCCTCAATTGCCGTTTAGGCCCTTATCATATGCTGCAATCGCTGGAAGAAGTGCCGCTGTTTGAACATGCCTTTTTATCCGCTTTTCCAAACGGCAGCCTGCCAAGGTATGAAAACGGAAGATTAGTTTATGAATCAGATGAACACTATTTTTATGAAGCGGCTCTTCAATTCCGAAAACAAGGTGTCCGGCTTCTCGGCGGATGCTGCGGAACCGCGCCGAAACATATTCGGGCAATGGCTGAAGCTGTATCAAACCTCCCTCCTGTCACAGAGAAAGAAGTAAAAGAACGAAATGTTCCAATTCATGTTTTACCTATGAAAGAAAGTCAAGAAACTCCTCTCCCAGATATTGCAAAAAACAGACGCTCAGTGATTGTAGAATTGGACCCGCCGAAAACGCTCGGCTTGGAAAAATTTTTAACAGGAGCAAAAGCGTTGAAAAAAGCGGGGATTGATGCAATTACGCTTGCGGATAATTCCCTTGCTACACCAAGAATCAGCAATGTTGCTTGCGCAAATATTGTGAAAAGCCGTTTCCAGCTTCGCCCGCTCGTTCATTTAACATGTCGTGACAGAAATTTAATCGGCATTCAATCCCATTTAATGGGGCTGCATACGCTTGGCCTGCACGATATTTTAGCGGTCACCGGCGACCCGTCCAAAATCGGTGATTTTCCGGGTGCAACCTCTGTCTATGATTTATCATCGTTTGATTTAATCAGCTTAATTAAGCAATTTAATGAAGGTTTGTCATACTCCGGAAAATCACTTGGTCAAAAAACAAACTTTACTGTAGCCGCCGCCTTCAATCCGAACGTAAGACATCTTGATCGCGCAGTTCAGAGACTTGAGAAAAAAATCAGCTGCGGAGCCGATTATTTTATTACGCAGCCGCTCTACTCGGAGAAGCTGATCGAAGAAGTATATGAAGCAACAAAACATCTGAATGTTCCGATATATCTCGGGATTATGCCGTTAATAAGCAGCCGCAATGCTGAATTTATTCATAACGAAGTGCCGGGCATTAAATTGTCCGATTCGATTCGCGAACAGATGCAAAAAGCAGGCAATGATAAAGAAAAGGGAAAACGAGAAGGACTTGCCATTGCAAAATCGCTTATTGACGCAGCATTTGACCTGTTTAACGGCATTTACTTAATCACTCCGTTTTTGCATTATGAGATGACAGTCGAGCTGACGGAATACATTCATGAAAAAGAAAAGGCAAAACGAGAAAGGAAGATTTCCCATGTATAACATAAAGGAACAGCTTGAGAAAAAAATTCTAATACTAGACGGAGCCATGGGAACAATGATTCAAGCTGCAGAATTATCTGCGAAAGATTTTGGCGGTGAAGAATATGAAGGATGCAACGAATATTTAAACATCACTTCCCCTGAAACGATTGTCCGTATTCATGAAGCGTACCTTGAAGCAGGCGCTGATATTATCGAGACAAATACGTTTGGCGGTACAAGCATCGTCCTCGAGGAATATAACTTGGGGCACCTTGCTTTTGAAATAAATAAAAAAGCAGCGGAGATTGCAAAGCGCGCTGCAGAAAAATATTCAACACCGGATTGGCCTCGTTTTGTGGCAGGATCAATGGGGCCAACGACTAAAACGCTCTCCGTTACAGGCGGCGTCACATTCCAACAATTGGCAGAAGCTTATCAAGTTCAAGCGGAAGGACTGTTAGTGGGGGGCGTTGATGTACTTCTCCTTGAGACAAGCCAAGATATGCTCAATGTAAAAGCAGGTTACTTAGGAATTCAACGAGCTTTTCAAAAGCTCAAGAAAGAAGTGCCGATCATTCTGTCCGGAACGATAGAACCGATGGGAACAACTCTCGCCGGTCAAGATATTGAAGCGTTTTACATTTCAGCTGAACATATGAATCCAATTGCCGTCGGCTTAAACTGTGCGACAGGTCCTGAATTCATGACCGATCACATCCGCACATTGTCTGAAATCGCCAATACCGCTGTCAGCTGTTATCCGAATGCCGGACTGCCTGATGAAGAAGGTCGCTACCATGAATCACCGGAATCTTTAGCAAAAAAAATCAGAGGGTTTGCAGAAAGAGGCTGGCTTAATATGGTCGGCGGCTGCTGCGGAACAACTCCCGAACATATTCGCGCAATAAGGGAGGCAATGGAAGGCTTAACACCGCGAAAAATCGTCAAAAAGCAAAATCAACATACGGTATCAGGCATCGAGCCCCTTCGCTATGATGAATCAATGCGCCCGCTGTTTGTCGGTGAACGCACAAACGTCATCGGTTCGCGTAAATTCAAGCGTCTCATTGCGGAAGGAAAATTTGAAGAAGCAGCGGAGATCGCCCGCGCTCAAGTGAAAAACGGCGCCCACGTCATCGATGTCTGTCTCGCAGATCCGGACCGAAACGAGCTTGAAGATATGGAAAACTTCATCCGCGAGGTTGTAAAAAAAGTAAAAGCGCCGCTTGTCATTGACTCAACCGACGCCAATGTCATCAGAAAAGCGCTCGAATACTCACAAGGGAAAGCGATCATCAACTCGATCAATTTAGAGGACGGCTTAGAACGGTTTGAAGAAGTTCTCCCGCTTGTGAAACAATTCGGTGCAGCTGTTGTCGTCGGAACAATCGATGAAGACGGAATGGCTCTGACTGCGGAGCGAAAGCTGGAGATTGCCAAGCGGTCTTATGACATTTTAGTCAATCAACACGGTATAAGTCCAAGCGACATTATTTTTGACCCGCTCGTCTTCCCTGTCGGCACAGGTGATGAGCAATATATCGGATCTGCCCAAGAAACGATCGAAGGGATCCGTTTAATTAAAGAACATCTTCCCGGCTGTTTAACTATTCTCGGGATCAGCAATGTTTCTTTCGGGCTTCCGCCGGTCGGCAGAGAAATATTAAACGCCGTTTTTTTATACCATTGCACACAGGCAGGGCTCGATTATGCGATCGTCAATACGGAAAAATTAGAGCGGTACGCTTCGATCCCTGAGGAAGAGCGGAAGTTGGCAGAAAACTTATTATTTGAAACAAATGATCAGACGCTCGCACAATTTACGAACTTTTACCGCGACAAAAAGAAAGAGGAAAAAAAGCCGAAAACGGAATTAACCTTGGAGGAACGGCTCGCACAATACGTTGTGGAAGGAACAAAGCAAGGATTAATCGAAGACTTACAACTGGCACTAGAAAAATATGATGATCCTCTCGATATCATCAACGGGCCGTTAATGAAAGGAATGGAAATTGTCGGCGAACTGTTTAACGACAATCAGCTGATTGTTGCTGAAGTGCTTCAAAGTGCGGAAGTGATGAAAGCATCTGTCGCCTTTTTAGAACCGTATATGGAAAAAAAAGATGACAGCGGCAAAGGAAAAGTCATTTTAGCTACAGTCAAGGGCGACGTCCATGACATCGGCAAAAATTTAGTTGACATTATTCTTTCCAACAACGGCTACCGCGTCGTTGATTTAGGCATTAAAGTTGCGCCGCAGCAGCTGATTGAAGCGGTCAATAATGAAAAGCCTGATATTATCGGTCTTTCCGGACTGCTCGTCAAATCAGCCCAGCAAATGGTGTTAACAGCACAAGACTTAAAAACAGCCAACATTTCGATTCCGATTTTAGTCGGCGGTGCTGCATTATCACGCAAATTTACCGATCAAAAAATTTCACCGGAATATGACGGTCCTGTGTTATATGCGAAAGATGCAATGGACGGGCTGTCGCTTGCCAATAAGCTGAGAGAAAACCCGGATGCTTTCCTTGAGAAAAGAACGGTCGCAGTTGAGGAAAAACAGAATAGACAGAAAAGCAGCAAACCTGTTATGATCATTGAAAAAAAATCATCTGTGTCCAAACCGACCGTATATCATCCAGCTGACTGCAATCCACACATTATTCAAAACATTGATATTGCCCAAGTCGTCCCGTATGTGAACATGCAAATGCTTTTAGGACACCATCTCGGATTAAAAGGCAATGTCAAACAGATGCTTCTGGAAAAACAGGAAAAAGCGGTAGAACTAAAAAATGAAATAGATGAATTGCTGCGTTTAGGGAAAGAATATGGCTGGTTCCGTCCATCTGCTATTTATCAATTTTTCCCGGCCTATCGCGAAGGAAACTCCATTCACATTTTAGATCCGGCTGCAAAAGATAAAATCATTGAGACGTTTACATTCCCTCGGCAGGAAAAGCCGCCGTTTTTATGCATTGCCGACTATGTAAGCGAACGGTCAGATGAAACACCGCATGATTATATCGCCCTGTTTGCCGTAACTGCTGGAAAAGACATTCGCAGCATCGCCATGCAGTTTAAAGAAAGCGGTGAATTTTTCCGGAGCCATGCGATTCAAGCATTGGCGCTGGAGCTGGCAGAAGGTCTTGCAGAGCGGACGCACCAGCTGATCCGCGACCGATGGGGCTTCCCGGATCCGCTTGACTTCACAATGCAGGAACGGTTTGCAGCAAAATACCAAGGTCAGCGCTATTCATTTGGCTATCCGGCTTGTCCAGACTTAGAAGATCAAGCGAAGCTGTTTAAGCTGTTAAAGCCTGAAAAAATCGGCATCCAGCTGACGGAAGGCTTTATGATGGAACCGGAAGCATCCGTCTCTGCCTTCGTCGTCTCACACCCTGAAGCTCGATATTTTAATGTCCTTTAATATTTCGTCTCGCCGTTAAGGGCAAGCTATTTTCGGATGCATATGGATAACGAAGTGCTCGTTTAGCACTTCGTTATCCATTTTTTATTAAATCGCCTCAAAGCTTTTCCTAACCATAAGCTTGAATAAATTGTATTAAAATAGCCTATTGCGGCTTCCTATCCGCCCGCTGAATGAAAACAACTGTTATAAACATTAGCACGATAACGGTTATCGACAAATACCCATTTTCTCAATAAAAATGGATCCCAAACAGGCGGATCGAATAGAAAGATGTGCGGTCATGGATAAATTCTCCTAACGTAAGCACTTCTAAAACCGTGTAATTCATGATAATCGTTAGAGAAATCTCAATGTTTATAATCAGCACGATAAATGATGTGCCAAAAAGCATATAGAATAATACTAAAATCATAAAATGAATCACGTTAAGACCAGATAACGAAGTCATCCCGTATTTCATCACAAAAGCGGTACATAAATGAAAAACCCCGATAATATTGACAATCAAGTACTGGAAGAAATCCATCCCAAACCGTTTTTAGTAATATGGAACTAACGTTTCATGCGCCCCTTCTTCATACATTTCACTCAGCCGATACATAAGGCACCAGCAAGTAAACGGTATAAAAACACCTTGAATAATAATGATATTACTGTGAATATCATCTTCCTCTCTTGGAACAAACAGAATAAGCAACAGAGATAAGCTAAACATCACAGCAGGGACAAAAAAAGTGAGCCCCATCGTCTTTCGGTCAAATACAAAGGTGCATAAATGCTTTCTAAATAATCTCTCATTTTAGTTCACACCCCTAACAACGGCTAAATACCGATCAATTAGTCTTGGTGCGACTTGTTTCGCCCCTTCTTCCTCTTTTTTCGCAAACACCCGTACATTCACGCCGTCTCCCTCTTCGAGAAGCTGAATCATTTCATTTTCCGCCATGATGGTATCCAATTCATTCGGCGAGACACGATATTCCCATACATATCTTTCCGCATGGGCTTTCAGCTCGGCTGGCGTTCCTTCGAATAGGACGTTTCCGCTTTTTAAAACACCGATCTTTGTCCATAAAAACTCAATATCTTCGACAATATGCGACGAAATGATGACGTATGCTCCAAACCAAGGTTTTTTAGCAAATTGCGGAAGCGAATCCGCTCTTCAATGTCCAATCCCGCTGTCGGTTCATCAAAAATTAAGATCGACGGCTTTCTCATTAACAGCTGTGCGATTCCCACCCATTTTCTCATTCCGCCGGATCATTCCATCATTTTCTTGTTTTCATGCCCTGTCAGATTGACCTTTTTAAAAGCCTCCCATATAGTTGGAAAAATTCAAAAATATGTAAAATTTTTCTGTAAATTAATGGAGTTCATCATTTATAATTTTTGGTAGAGAGGCCTCTTCACTTTCTTCCCCTAAGATGGTTGCAACAGGGTTAACGTTAAAATTGAAAGGAGGATGACAATGGCAACCTTATTCTGTCAGGTGAAATGCATCGCAACATGCGGTGCTGCATGTGCAGCTGACACAGTCTCACCGATCGCAGACGTATTAGGGTTTGCAGCAGGGGAAGCACGCTTCTTTAAAGCTTAATATCTTAATAGGCCAAGAGCCATGACGCCTTTTGTGGCTCTTGGTACTTTTAAATAAGTGAGGAGGAAGTGAAAATGATTAAATTTTTAACTGAACCATTATTATTTGATACCGAAAAAGGTAATTATTGTTATGACAACAGTACGAGAATAGTTATTCCAGTAAATAAATCAGAAAAAAACTTTTTGTCGGCAATTAAGATAGGTGACACCATTCATGAAGAAGACTTCCAAAAAAATAATCTAAATGAATTGCTTCATAAAATTGTAAAATATAACCTCTTTCAATCAGATTTTCAATTGCCAAAAATCACTGAACAATTTATTAAAGAAAAATTACTGACAGAGGGAATATCGCATCTATGCTTAATTGTTACCGATGCTTGCAATTTCAGATGCAAATATTGTATTTACTCTGATCATTATTTTTACTCAAAGAATTTTTCAAATAAACGTATGGATTTTCAAACCGCAAAATCCGCTATTGATTACTATATGAATGTAAATATTAAAAGTATCCAATACAACCCCAATTTAAGTATATCCATTGGATTTTATGGGGGAGAGCCTTTAATAAACTGGAAACTTATAAAACAGGTTGTTGAGTACACCAACGATAATTACAAAAAGGTATTTGACAATATTTTCTTTTCAATAACAACCAATGCATATTTATTAACTGAAGACAAAATCAATTATATGTTTGATAAAAATTTTTCTATTTCTGTAAGTTTAGACGGTGATAAGGAAAATCATGATAGAAACCGGGTTACAATCAATGAAAAGGGAACGTTTGACAGAGTTTTTAAAAATCTGGCTTTAATGGATGATATATATCGGGAAAAAGTGAGACTAAATAAACCGGTACTACCTTATGGAATATTAATAACTTATGATAATTTAACAGATTTTGGTAAATTAGATAAATACTTCATGGAGCATCCTGAACTGGATAAGCGGATTCAGCGAGTAAACAGGGTAAGTAATATAAATACTGAGTACTATAAAGGTGTCCAGTTGGAGCAATCCTATTTAGAAAGAAGAAAAGATTTTATCAAAGGACTCATTGAAAGAGCGAAAGATAAACAGTTTGAAAAGAAAGCAACTAACTTTTCCAAAACAATTCTTAAAAGCATCATCTTCGATCCTATGATGAATACTGCTTATAGCAATAATGAGTTAAGAGGTACTTGCCTGCCTGGAATCCATAAATTGGCTGTAGATAGTGATGGAAATTTTCATATGTGCGAAAAAATTAATCCTCATTATCCTGTTGGAAATATAGAAACCGGCTTGGATCCAACTAAGCAAGCTAATTACATGAATAATTTTTTCTCTGCTTTAGCAGGATGCAAAAATTGTAATTTAAATAATATTTGCAACCTTTGCTATGTAATAACTGAAACTGACGGACAAGGATTTCAATTAAAAGACACTTTTTGCAAAAACTTTAGAGAAGGAATTATAAATTCTTTCTCTACATACTACTCTATTTTAGAAAATAATCCGGGAATATTTCAAGAGATTAGAGAATAAGGAGAGGAAACGTATGAACTTTAAACTTCATCCGGAAGTCATATTTTTGAAGGGAAATGAAGGGGCGGTACTTTATCACTTAATAAGCGGAAAGAAATTTCAATTTAATAAAACTGATGCCGAAGCTATAGAATCATTAAATAATAACGAACAGGATAAAGAAAACATTCCTGATAAATTAATAGATTATTTATTGGAACATGATTTAGGTGCTTATTATCGTGATGGTGTATACTTGGAAAAAATAAAAACAAGTAGAATTGCTACATTAAAATACGATAAATTAATCCCTTTTAGACTAAATCGATTGGTAATTGAGTTAACCGGGACGTGTAATTTAAAGTGTTTATTTTGTACCGAAGAAAATGTAATCTACAGATCATGCGGATGTAAAAAATGGCCGGCCAAAGAAGAGATGAATTTCAATGAGTGGAAGGATATAATTGATCAAAGCATAAAACTAGGGATACAGGAATGCTTTATAACAGGAGGAGAACCATTTTTAAAATGGCATTTATTAAAAGAACTGCTAAATTATCTTTTTAAACACAAAATCAACGTTACCATTTTTACAAATGGCACTTTAATAAATAACGATATTGGCCTGTTCTTAAAAGATCAAAATGTTTCATTAGCTTTGCAAATTTTCAGTTCCAAAAATAAACAATATGAAAAAATCACCCAAGTTGACGGCTCTTTTGAACGTATTCAGGAAACTTTTAGAATAATTGATACACACAAAATACCTCATACTGTTTCAATAATAGTCTCTTCTTTAGATGATTCTTCTTTTGAAGAGATTCAATCAAAATTTGGAAAGAGAAATTACCAAAATATCTATATATATCCTACAAATAAATATTACTCTATTAGCAGAATAGCTGAAATGATGAACCCTGAAAATAGAGAAATTCCTATCAATTTGAATTCAGTTCCCTATTTAAAAAAATATAACAACTGTTTATACGGCCAAATCTTTATTTCCTCTGACGGCAAAATTTATCCTTGCATGATGATAAGGGATTATGAGTTGGGAGATTTAAAAAAAGAGAAACTTTGGGAAGCTTTCCACAGAAAAGAATACAAAATTTTTTGGGAGATGTCTAAAACGAAAATTCAACATTGTTCAAATTGTGAGAGAAATTTATTTTGCTTTGATTGCCGTGCGCTAGATTATTTTAAATCCAAAAGGATTGATGGAATGGTCTATTGCAATAAAATAGAAAAATCAACGGTTACCTCTACTAACTAAACCGGGGCGATATATATGAACAACAGCGTAAATTTATTGTTTAGCTATTTAAAAGAATTTAAAAAGAGCTTGTCTATAGCTTTTCTTTTATTAGTTGTTCTTTCTGCAATCACTGTACTTCCAGGATTAATCATTAAGAATATTTTTGATTTTGGAATAGCAAAAAAAGATTATCACTATGTTCTTTTATTCAGTGCAATACTTGCATTAATATATGTAATTAAGAGTATGCTCAACTATTTTTCCAATGTAGTTTTTACAAAAGTAAGCCAGAATATAGTGTTGAAGCTTCGGCAAAATATATCAACAAGACTGCTGAAACTGCCTATGGAGTTTTTCAATTTTTACCCCAGCGGATATATTACATCAAGATTAAATGAGGTAAATAATATAGGGGGATTGTTTTCTGCCAACACATTTAAAATTTTGCTAAGTTTTTTTGAACTGTTTGCTACCCTTATTATTCTGGCAGCAATCAATTTCAAATTAACATTAATTTTATGTCTGCTAATGCCGGCATATTACATCATTTCAAACAAATTCTTGTCTTCAATATTTCATATATCTACTGAAACAGCTGAAAAAAGTGCCGTTTTAAACAACAAAATACAGCAGTCAGTACAGGGTATCGAAGAAGTCAAAAATCTCTCGGTAGAGGATAAGGAAACAGAAAAAATCAATTCAGCAGCTAAAGATCTAGTGGATGCCAATATTAAACAATCAATCTTTTATTCAATTGGTATGGAATTAATTGTTTTGGTTGGTTCACTGTCCTCTGTTTTATTAATCGTTATGGGTGGAAAAGATGTCATAATAAATAGTATGACAATAGGCGGGTATATGGTATTTATGAACTACCTTCCCAGACTGTATTCGCCAATTCAAAATATATCGGCTACTGTTCTAACGATCCAGCCGGCATTAGTAAGTTTAAAAAGGCTCCATATATTTATTGAACAAATAGGAGAGGACGAGGAACAGAATAAAGTCAAAATAAATGATATTAAGAGCATTGAGTTTAAAGGTGTATCTTTTAGGTATAAAGAAGACCAGCCATATATCTTGAATAATGTAAGTTTTTCGCTAGCCTCTGCTGATAAGCTTTTAATAAAGGGGAAAAATGGAACCGGCAAAACAACAATACTTAGAATATTAATGGGATTATATAATGTGCAAAAAGGAAAAGGACAAGTTCTTATAAATGGAATACCGATTGATGACATAGATAAAAAATCGCTTCGGAAAAACATTGGCATCGTATCGCAAAAAATATATTTATTTAACGATACAATTGAAAACAATATTAAATATGGTGTAGAAAACGTTGATTCGAATACTTATATGGAAGTGCTGAGAACAACTGGTTTAGATGACATTATAGAAAAATTGCCTGATAAAGAAAATACATTAGTTGGGGAAAACGGAAAAAATTTATCAGGAGGCCAAATTCAAAGAATTGCTATTGCCAGAGCCCTTTTAAAAGGGGCAAACATCATTATGTTTGATGAAGCAATTTCTCATATGGATTTTAGCGGTAAAGAAAAGATAAAGAAATTAATTGAAAACGGCTCATCAAATTCCATTTTTATCATTATAGACCATAGCAATGATTTTGACACAGTATGCAACAAAATCATTCACTTACATGATCATCCACAAGGCGAAGCAACAATCGCTGCCAATTAGCAAAACTCATGACTTCAACCTAAAATCCGTAAATACCGTTCGCATTTTGCAAATTGCCCGGATTTTGTGTACTTTGGGCAA
This sequence comes from Aeribacillus sp. FSL W8-0870, assembly GCF_037963755.1. NCBI lineage: Bacteria > Bacillati > Bacillota > Bacilli > Caryophanales > Bacillaceae > Aeribacillus > Aeribacillus sp. FSL W8-0870. The sequence continues at coordinate 1,180,620 of NZ_CP150165.1, read as the reverse complement.
TTTGACTCTTCCCCGATCCATGCCCCAGCCTGCGGGAAAAATCCATCACTCCTTCTGGGTGTAAGGGGAAGTATTTGAGGCTCTGATGAAAAAACCGAGGCAGGCGCCCCGGTTTCTATCATTCTTTTGCTTTGAGCTTAAAGAGTTTTGAAGAAAAATCGCCCGATTCATTGACCCCGAAGCGGGCATCAAAGATATCGTTCGTCAGCTGAATGTCGACGTTCATCAGTTCATCGCCGAAAAATGTGTTTTCGACTCCTTTTATTTCATATTCAAAATCGCCATTTAACCCTTTTAACAGAATGCGTAAATATCCGTGATTTGGTTTTGCCAGCACTTAGTAGTAACCTACAAGCGCTTCTTTTTGATCTTCTGAAACAACCATACATGCCGTCACATTTCCGTTCCCGTCAAATGAGCTTATTAAGCGGTAAAATGTTCCTTTTTGAATCCATTTGCGATGATTTTTATTCGATATAATCTCGTGATATTAGTTGAAAAAGAATATATAAAATGATGAGATTCATCGAAAAAATAAGTATATCTTTTAAGATACTCAATCAAAATAATGTCTTTCCTTCTAAATATTTATCAGGAATCAGTTTTATATTCCCCCATTTATTTCCCCATCTTATCATTAATTTCCATTTAAGCCACTTTATGATAACATTTCATCACCCAAAAGCCATTTTGTTATTAACGGTTCGCTTTTTCCAAATGTCATATCAAATATTCTCCATTTTATTTTATAACCAAATACTGTTACTTCACCTAAATATAACCATAAAACAGATTGTAGTATCAATAGTTTTTTTGAAAAATCATTTTTTTCTAAAATATACCGTTAATCAATTTTTGTTTATTATCCCCGTCCACTTCCCATACTAACTGTATACTTACTTGTTTTAGGAGGAGATTTTTATGGTTCAGCAGCAAAATCAGCCAAATACACTTCCGCCTCAACAGCAAAATGTGCAGCCGGGGATTGAATCGTTTATGAATCCAAGACCAATCTTTGATGATCCTTCTTATCAAGGCAGCGGAAAGCTTGCAGGAAAGACAGCGGTCATTACCGGCGGCGACAGCGGCATCGGGAGAGCGGTTGCGGTGCTGTTTGCCAAAGAAGGTGCCGATGTGGTCATCATTTACTTAAATGAGCATGAAGATGCAAAGGAAACAAAAGGGTATGTTGAACAGCTCGGACGCAAATGTCATTTAATAGCCGGCGATCTCGGCGACGAAGCATTTTGCCAGCAAGCGGTGAAGGGAGCAAAAGATCAATTTGGAAAAGTGGATATTTTAGTAAACAACGCAGCCGAGCAGCATCCGCAGCAAGGAATTGAATTTATTACAGCAGAACAGCTTGAACGAACGTTTCGGACCAATATTTTTTCGTTCTTTTTCATGACAAAGGCTGTTCTTCCCCATATGAAGACAGGCAGCACGATCATAAATACGACATCTGTTACAGCCTATCATGGAAATGAACAGCTCATTGATTATTCGGCAACAAAAGGCGCCATTGCGTCATTTACCCGTTCTCTTGCTTTATCATTGGCCCCTAAAGGCATTCGAGTCAACGGTGTAGCGCCAGGACCCATTTGGACACCGCTCATCCCTTCTACTTTTGATCGTACAAAAGTAGCTTCTTTTGGCTCCAACACAGCGATGAAGCGGCCCGGACAGCCGATGGAAGTTGCGCCTGCTTATGTATATTTAGCAAGTGACGATTCTACTTATATGACAGGGCAAATTCTCCACGTAAACGGCGGCACGATCGTAAATGGTTAATCTGCAAAAAGGCCCCAAAATCCAATACTTTGGGGCTTTTCTATTTGTAAATAGCTCTGGCATATCTGAGAGCAATATCCACATGGCCAGATCAATACGCTAAACAAAAGTCATCGATACATGTTCGCTCCTGTCAGATGCTGATAAATGAATTCCACTGGATTATTAATTTCTGGAAAATTCTACAGACTGCATCAATCGCTTTCAAATCCAAAGTAAAGAAGAAAATTTCGTGGCATTCAATATTTTGCTTGACGGTATGTCGTGAAAAATAAGCAAAATTTTTTACAAGCCTCTCTCTTCAGCGGCTCCTTCAATGAATTAACGGGATCTGTTTCTTGTAAAGAAATGAACCAAGTAATAAAAAGCCGTGCCTGCTACAAGTGAAAGAATTAAGCCTAACCAGGTCGCTTCCGCTACAAATTTACTTCCCTCTATTTTGATGACATATAAGGGAAGGTTCAGAATCTTCGGACTTGATTCAATGTGGGTGATGCCGGATAACCGAATAATAAAAGGGGTTATTAGAACTATTAAAGCGTACAGAAAAACTAAACTGATTCCGCCCATAAGCGCTCTAAAGAAAGTTGTCATAACATCTTCCTCATTTCTTCTATTGCTTTTACAATTTTTTTCATCAGGCCATTTGAGGACAAAAAGAGCAAATTACATAACGATGTTAAAAATAACATCTTCACAAAAAAGCTGTCAGTCATATTTATTCACACTATCGACACTGCTATTGACGGGAAATGCACAAATTTATTTCAGAATTAAAATATATTACATAAAAATACTTCAAAAATTGATTATTTGCCGAAGTCCAATATATTTCATTCCCTCTTTATAATTCATTGCGATATATCCCGTCTCATGAAAAATTGGAGGCCAGACTGCTAATAGCACTTTTATCATTTGAAAACAGGCCTTCTTAAAAAAATATTTTGAGAAATCAAGTATAGAAAAATCCCGCCTGCAACATATATAAAATCAATATAATAACTTTGCGAAATGAAATAATGTAAAAAAGAATCAATGATTGCCACAATGACAAGGATTATAATTAACGCTACAGCCTTATTCCCGTCATGAATTCTTACTATAAATCCGGCAAAGGTTGAGAGCATTGTGACGAAAAAAATAGAAAAAATTCCGGTTAATTGCGGAAGAAAATCTTGATTTAATATAAAGCAATTTAAAACTACAAATAAAAAATAAATCATAAAATTTACTGCTATTGCCATGAATATTCTCGGAAAAAAATAGACGGAAGCCGGTGCATTGATCATAAATATGGAAAGATTATATTGCCTAAAATGCATCCCAATACATAAAGGCAAAACAATCATAAGTTCTTTTAAACCTAAATTCATAATAAATGAATATACAATGGCAAAGGTCATTGCATCCGAGAAAATATAAACCCCTATGGTGAGAGCGTAGAGAATCGAGAACATAAGAGCCATTTCCGCAAAAAGTCGATTTCGAAAATAATAGATTGCTTCCAATACAAAATGAATAACGTAATGATTAAGCTTAAATTCCTTGCTTTTTATTTTTTTAGGATAATTACCTGTATGGCTTTGCTGAAATAAACCAAATAAATACCTTCCCGATAAATTTTTTATCCCTATCCATAATATTAAAAGAGCGGCCAAACAACCGATCCAAAACAGAAAGCCGAAATTTCCTATACGCTCCGCCATATGTTTAGAAACAAAATGCAGCCCCCATATGATGGACATAAATAATAATGATTTGAAATAAAGTCCATCTTTATGTCTGCCCAGCCATTTTCCGACAATCAAAGAGGATAAAATCCAAATAAACAGGATGAACCAAAAAATAATAAACAACAAAAGAAGAACTAGAAAAATATGAAAGATATGTATTTGAATATGTTTTATATAAAAAGAAATGAGCAAAGGCAAAAATGTGAAAAAAATGAAGATGTTAAAAAAGACATATAACAAAAAATAGCTTCCCGCAACAAATTGACCCGAATTAATAGAAGTGTTTAAAAAGAAAAAGGCATACTCCTTTCTTTTTAACTTTTCCCTGGAAAATATCATAAGGAAACATGCCAATAAGATGCTGAACACCAAAATTGAATCAAAAGCGTCTGTCTTATTCAATGGAATGAAATCCAAATATTGAAATAAAATTAAGGCATATACGACATAAAAGAGAATCGCTCCTAAAACAACTGCCAATAAATGAGTCGGGTAGTTCAAAAAGATATTTTTTGCTTTTTTAACCTGTTTCGGAATCTCGATCCTCGCTATTATCTCGAACATCGGGGGCATTTAAAATCTCCTCTGCTTTCAAGTAATAATCCTTGTTTGCCTCTTCATATATTTCTTCCAAAGACATTCTGCCAAACTGCTCAAATACTTGATCCCGCGTACAATTTAATTTTACTTTTCCGTTTCGAAGCAAAATAACCTTGTCGTACAATTCTTCCCCAAAACTAAGGTGATGGGTGGACAATAAAATCCCGATGCCTTTTGTTTTTAAAAAATGAAGAGTTTTTCGCAAGATAATGACCATATCGGGATCCAGCCCGTTCGTCGGCTCGTCAAAGATGACAAATTCACTTCCTTTAAAAAGCTGTGAAACAATTTGTGTTTTTTTCTTATTGCCATGAGATAAATTGCTTATCGGTATATGCAGATACCTTTCAAGTTCAAAAATTTTTATAAGCTTTTCTAATAACTGATGGTCTACCTGATGTTTAAATGAGTTTTCGATTAAAGAGAAGTATTCTTTCGGCGTCAAATAATCGAAAAGAGCAATCTCATCTGAAATATAGGAAACATTTTTCTTCAAATAATCCACATCTTCAGAAACATTCAAATCAATCTTTTTGTTATTTACGGATAAAGTACCGACATAATCCATTAATCCAAAGAGTGATTTAATAATGGTTGTTTTCCCCGCCCCATTATGACCTAATAATAATGTGATTTGAGAAGGCATGATGGTCACTTCTATATTTTTCAGCTCAAATTCATCACCGTGTCTCTTGTGTTGAATATATAATGACAGCATTCTATATTCCCCGCTTTGCAGTTGATTGGAAACATTCAATTATGATAGATCGAAAGAGAGAAAACGGGATCATGTTTTCTATCCTTTTTTCTTCACGTAAATGCACTGTCCAGCGATCAACAATAACTGAAAATAGTTCTTTTATTTTGTATAAAGATACTTGTGCTAAAACCACTGCTTATCCCGATGAATAATGGAAAAATCTATTTTCTTTGTAAACTCTAAACTTCACTTTCATTTTTTTGAATATTATATTAAATTTTCCAATTCATTGGTAATTTTATCAATACTTTTTTCTTTTTGTCAATTTTAATTTCCGATCATTTACAAACTTTATAGAAATTGTTTTTTCATAATAGATATAGAAGAAGTTTTCAAATGGTCATTTTTTAATGGAAAAAATCATAGGACGGCTGACTATTCAGGCAAGAGACCCAAAGTTTGCCGCCCGCTTCCATCAGAATCCGTATCACCACGGACACCCTTGCGTTAAGCTAACTGCTGCTTCTGCCTTCAGAGCTCGGGACTTTCATCCTAGAGATTACACCCATGTCGGGCGCACCAAGAAACCCCCAAAGCACATGTGCTTTGGGGGTTTCCTATTTTATTTGTAAATAGCTTTGCGGTGACGAATCTTCAGCATCATTCCCATTGCTATCAGCAGCATGCCTATCAGCAGCCAGCGATACACGTACGTTGCTGTATCCGGAAGTGATGCCGAAGCTTGATTCTCACTCACCTGTTCAAATTTCGTTCCATCCGTAGTTCCATCCGTACCAGAAGGATTATTTGTGCCGCCTGATCCGCTACCGTTGTTTCCATTATGATTTTCGTTTTCAGGATGAACTTCGTTACCCGAATGATCTTGATCTTTTTCTTGGCCGCCGCTTTCGGAAGGTGTTTTATTGTCTTTGCTGCCACCTTCGGAAGGTGTTTTATCGCCTTGACCACCTTTATCCCTGTTGTCTTTTTCCGGATCATTTCCACCTTCTCCCGGATCAGCCGGATTTGGAACAATTTCACCTTCTTTCGTTTGGAAAGACCAAATCGATGAGCGCGTTTTACCGCCAAATTGATCTTCCGCTTCCGTGTACCAATAATACACTTGGTTTGGCTCTAAATCATGCCACATGACAGAGGCCACTTCGCCGCTCGGAACGTTTTCGACTTTGCCGATCAAGCTGTCGGTATAGACGTTGACAACAAAAGAATCTGTTGCTACTTTTTTCTCTTGCGGTTGTAAATCGGTTTCAATGATAAATTCATCTTTTCCTGGATACTGTTCCGGATCGTAAAAGTTGTAGTCGTCTAAATAAGGCGAATATGTTTTTACATAAATTTGATTCGTATCTGTATTGAAATGCAGCAAACGGATATAGCCCTGGCCGCCCTCAGGACCGCCTTGATAATCAGCAAGTATTTGATATACTTTTCGGTCAGGCGCTCCATCTCCGTTATCATCAATCTCATCGACTAATGTCTCGCTGTCATGATAATGTCCGCATAATACCGCCATCACATTTTTATTTGGTTTAACAACTTTTTCAAAAATTTGATTTCCAATCGGGCTGCGGTTTCCGCTGACTAGTAAATATTCATGGAATGCTAAAATTGCTTTCCGATCGGGATACTTTTCAAGCACCGAATTCACCCAGTCCAAATCTTCATCCGAAACGCCCCAGCCCATATACACCATAATATAATCATTACCGTTCGCCGAAATTAAATCATAATGACCGCGGTTATTTTTATAAGAACCTCCATAATAGTCACGACCTGCAAACCGATTCTCGCCGAAATATTGATAATAATTGTCATAGCTTCCGTCTTTATGGCCAACATCATGATTGCCGGCTAGAACTCCATATCTGATTCCTGCATCATCTAGCACTTTCATAGCTTGATCGGCCACTGCCCATTGATTGTGATCATCTGCTTCATCGACTAGATCACCTGTATGAAATACATACTGAATATTGAGATTATCTTTTTGATCTCGAATCCATTCGACTTGCTTTTGATAAATGTGTGGATAGCTTTCCGAATAATATTGCGTATCGCTCATCCATACAAACGTATAATCATAATCTATAGTTTGCGCGATTTGGTCTTGAACGATCACGCTCACCTTTTGGTTTTTCACATAGTCTTTCGCAATTACGCTCCCTTTCAATTGAAATCTTTCTTCACCGGCAGTTTGTGAAGCAACTTCCTTCCATTTATTTTCCATATTGTTCCAGGCATACATCGTCACTTTTCGTCCCGGCAATGAAGAACCGTTCCAAATAAGTTCTATTTCATCATTTTCATCAACTTTTTGATCAACGGTAACGTTGAAGCGATGATACGGAAACTGCTCAGTTGATGTTGTTGCAAGCGCCTCGCCATCTGCGTTTTCCAACTTCCTGCGTTCATCTTTCGAAAGAACTTTTTCGCCTTCAACTTGAAATCCAGCAGGCGGTTCTGTATCAGATGCATTTTGCAAAATATCTACATGTTCTTCATCTGATGCTTTATACTGAAAAGCTTGAAAGAAAGATACATCAAGATCGTCCATTGTCGGATCCGCCACCCTTACGGACAATTTAGCACTTAAAGCATCCTCATCTGTTTCGGAAAAATCAGGTAAGAGCGGATGTTCGTCCACTGTATAGAAAGTGACTTCGCTTTTTCCTTCATTGCCTGCCTCATCAATAGCTGTAATGACAAGTTGATGTTTGCCTGATTGAAGCTGTGCTGACGAAGCTGCAAATGGAAGATCGATATATTGATCATCTAATTTGGCAGTGATCGATCTAATTTTACTCCATTTATCTTGAATTTCAGCATCAATAACAAAAGGTCCTTTATATTTTTTTCCTTCCTCAATAGTTGGTTTAATGATTGGCATTGTGTTATCGACAATAACTGTCGATTTCACTTCATTCCCCTTTTGGTCAACTGCTTTCACTTCATGCTCGCCATCTTCTTCATTTTCGCTGTTCCATAAGTAACCGAGGGAAGTAAATTTTTCATCCGGAATATTGAACGTAAATTCGACAACCGGGCTTAATCCGGCACTGTCGCCGACGGAAATCTCCTGTTCGGGTTCTTGATACTCGCTGCTGTATAGAGCTGTGCCGTCAGATAAAACTAATCGCACATTTTTTACATAAAAATCATCTCGATTTTCTTCAGATGTTTCATCAAATGGACTGACCTTTGTGCCTGCCCTAATCGCAATTGATAAATCTTCACCGATTTTCAGCCTTTCCGACGAAATCGGAACCGTAATTGTTGTATATTGATTAATGGTGTCATCAAATATTCTCAAAATGTCATTTCCTATCGTCACACCGTTTTGAAAATAAAGATTCGTTTTACGAACATCAAAGGCAAAATAAACGTCTGATTCAATCGTGCGGAAAGTATTTGTTTGTTTTGCTCCATCAATATATAAGGAAACCTCCTCAGGTGTAAGATCGCCTGTTGCCTTCACTACGGTTTCTTTTGAAACAATTTGTCCATTTTCTACGTTTAACCGCAAGCCCTGCTTCTTATTTGCACTTTCAATTTGAACCGTAAAATGAGGAGACTCTTGGATATTCGTCCCATCGCCAGCGACAAAGTAATACTCAACTATATTTTTCCCAATTAATTCAGGCGAATAAATCGTATGTTCATATAATCTCGAATTATAGTTTTCTTCTAAATTCACTTTTTTAAATGGTTCTTGTAGTTTTGTCCGGTAGTATAAAGAAACGGTTTTGACTTCGATATTATCTTTTACTTCCGCTTTGATGAAAATATTATCCGTTTCCATAGCTTTTTCAGTATTTGTTAAATTTTCAATAGTTGGCGCCATTGAATCGGCTGGAACAGTTACTTTCACTTTCGGAGTTTGTCCGTCTTTTACCGATCCGGGTGTAGCCGCTTCAACGCCGGCACTAATTTTTTGCATTATATTGCTTCCATCCGCAGGATATTTGTACAAAATCCCTTTGTCCTCTTTAGTATCATCAATATTTACCTGATCATTATAATGAGCAACGGAAATTTCTTTTCCGCTGTTTGTGGCAATTACTAATGATCTCGCACTACTGTTGGCCATTCCGTTATTATAAATTTTCACAATGTTTTTGTTCTCTTCTAACGAAACACCATAATGTTTATTAAAATCTTCAACAGCCAACGATGCATTCCCTTGATTGATGATCCAAAATACAAGCGTCCCACCTGAAGGAATTTGCAGTGATTGATCATCATTAGGAGGTCCCCAAATAAGATCGGATTCTGCACCTTCCTGCGGATATCGATATCGGATTTTATAGTCTTTAAAATCAATAGTCTGATTAGTATTATTATAAATTTCAACAAATTCATAACCGTCCAACCCATTTATATTGGCGCTGTCCGGAACTACTTCAGTAATAAGAAGTTTTGGGACTTTTTGATAATCAATATTGGGAGCTTTAAGTTGAACATGGTATTCCTCTGTTTTGACCGTGTTTGTTCCATCTGATGCCTCTATGTAATATAGGAGTTCGCTTCCCCACATGTCTGCACTGGGAATCGCCGCCCTATATTCATTTTGATTTCCGTTTTCAGTCATTTGAAGGGATTTGTATGCTCCATTTTCCGTCAATTTATAAAATAATGTGACATAACGGACTTTTTTATTATCAGTAACTGTAGCTTTTACAATTAATGGTTCCTCGCTTTCCCATTCTGCTATTGGCTGATGTGTAATGACAGGAGCTTCTTTGTCATCAGGCTCTTCAATGGCGACAGGTGTCTTCGGCACTTGCCCTTCGATGAATGCACCTGGATTAGCTTTTTCACTTAAGCCAATTTTTTTCATTTTCGTCTCTTCCGTAAATTGATAAATGATCCCTTTATCTCTTTCAACATCATCAGCTCCATCATTATATGCTGCTGCAGATACTAATGAACCATCCTTTGAATAAACAGCTAATGTCCGGATGCCGCTGTTAGCCATTCCTTCAAATGGCAAGGCTTGGACTTCGCTTTCTTTCAAATCCGTTCCGTAAAATTGATTAAAATCTTCCAATCTTAAAGATTGATTAGAACTATTTTTCACCCAGAGAATGAAAGTTTTTTGCGGAGCTATTACTTGATTGTCCGAAAATTGAAAAACTTGATCGGCTTTTGCTGTACCCGGATATTGATAATGAAGTTCATAATTTCGCAATTCAATCGGCTTGTTGGTATTGTTGTAAAGCTCAATAAATTCATATCCGTCAGCACTTCCGACATTTGACGTGTCTGGAGCCAGTTCGGTGATTAAGATTTTCGGAACTTTTTGATAATCCGGTTCCGCATCTTGTTGAATAGCTACTGAAAATGTTTCAGAAGAATTTATTGGAAGTCTTGTTGTTTCTGTCTCATTTTTCCCTTCAAACCAATAAGAAAAAGTATAAGACCATAAGTCGCTTTCTGGTACAGTTGCCGTAAAGGTTGTATCATTTATTTTCTCCATTTTCATGCTTTTCACAAGCATACCCGGAGCTGTACGATAAAACAATGTCAACTCTGCAAGGTCTTTTCCTTCCGCATCAATTTTAAGCGGCCGGCCTTTTTGAATGACTGCCGGTGGCTGATGAACGATTTCCAGTGGCAATGTAACAGCTTGCTGTTCAAGTTGGGGGGTAGATTGTGAATTTGCTTCTGGCTCTTGTTTTGAAGTTTCGGGAACTGTATCAGTATCTTGCTGTTCTGGTTTTTGCTGCTTTTGTTCACTTTCATTAACCGGAAAAGATGGATGATCCCCTCCTTTTGCAGGTTCTTTCACTTCTTCATTTGCTGCATCAGGCTGTCTTTCATCACTTTTGTCCTGTTGAACTTCGTTTTGCTGAGAGTTGTTTTCTTCAACATTTGGCTCGTTGTCATTTTGATGAAGCGGTTGTTCTTGATTTGGTTTATCCGTTGATTTCGTTTGTTCCTCCATCTGCTGCTCGGCGTCTCCTGCAACTGTTGCTGTTGCATACGTATGTATCGGTGTTAACACGGAAACAAGAACAAGCAAAACAGCGGAAGCTCCAGCCAGCATAGAGCGTCTCTTTCTTTTTCTCAAATAAAACTCCTCCCTAAAATTTTCTAACCTCAATTATTGTAATATCGAAATATTTAGTTGATTTTAATTATTTGTAAATTTTTGTCTAATTTTTGTTCAGTTTAAAATAGAAAAATAGGAGAATTTCCATGATATAATTCTAGAAAAGTATATTTGAAAGGAGCATGTTTCGTGGCAAATCCATTCATCGGTTATATCGGTACATATACGAAAGGTGAAAGCAAAGGCATTTACAAATTTACATTGGACACTGAGAAAAAAGAGCTTAGTGAAGCTAAAGTAGCAGCAGAGCTTGACAATCCGACATATGTCGCGATTTCCAAAGACAATCAAAATTTATATTCGGTTGTTAAAGACGGAAATTCAGGGGGGCTTGCTGTTTTTTCCATTGACGAACAAACAGGCGATCTGCAAAGCATCAACCAGCAAGTGACGGAAGGACCTTCTCCGTGCCACGTCAGCGTCAACAAAGCAAACCATTTCGTCGTCACCGCTAATTACCATCGCGGAACGATCGAGGCTTACTTGCTGAATGAAGACAAAAGCGCAAATCCAGCGGCAAGCGTTGCAGAACATACAGGTTCAGGCCCTAATCTTGAAAGGCAAGAAAAACCGCACGCTCACTATTCGGGGTTTACACCAGATGAAAAGTATGTTGTAGCTGTTGATTTAGGAATTGACCAAATTATTACCTACTCTTGTGATCAAGGTGTTTTAAAGAAGGTGAGCAGCCTTTCTGTTAAACCTGGAAGCGGCCCTCGCCATATCGTCTTTCATCCAAACGGAAAATTCGCTTACGTGATGACGGAATTAAGCAATGAAGTGATCGTTCTTTCTTATAATGCAGATGAAGGAAGCTTTCAAGAGCTGCAATACATCCCAGCAATTCCGGAAGATTTCGCAGAAAACAGCCAAGGCAGCGCCATTCACATTTCTTCCGACGGCAAGTTCGTTTATGCTGCTAACCGCGGCCATGACAGCATTGCTGTTTTCAAGGTAGAAAATGATGGGGGCAAGCTTGAATTTGTTGAATGGACAAGCACCGGCGGCCATTGGCCAAGAGACTTTGTCCTCGATCCGACAGAAAGATTTGTGATCGCCACAAACCAAGAATCAAGCAACGCCGTCTTATTTGAACGCGATCCTGAAACCGGCAAATTGACACGCTTGCCATCAGAAATTTCCGTGCCTGATCCGGTTTGCGTGAAATTTCTTCATCAAGGCTAAAAAAATGTCTTTGCAATCTATTTTCACCTTTACATCGAGTAGGAGGGGGTGACTAACCCCCGACCTCTCACACCACCGTACGTACCGTTCGGTATACGGCGGTTCAATTAAGTATGACGTAGTGCTTGATATCTTTCGAATAGACTTCTTAACCCTCGACGCTTCCAATAGGAGTTGTCGAGGGTTTTGTGTAGAATGGGACTGCAGGCAATCCGCCAATATTTCTTGCGTGTATTGCCCCATTCGAATGCTTTATGGCTTGGAACTTCTAATCCTCTGAGTTTCCGAATTCTTGTTTTCGGGGTTTTCCATTCTTTCCACAAACACATCCGAAGCCTTCGTCTAATCCATTCATCAAATTCTTTGAACTTACTTGGTGTTTCTGCCAAGGCAAAATATCCGCACCATCCCATTAAATACTTATTCAGTTTCTCAATCCTTTTCTCCATTGGATACGGTTTCGACCTTGATGTAATTTCACGAATCTTGTTCTTCAAACGTTTCACACTTTCGTTCGCAATCCGTACCTTTGGAGTCTTATTGAGTGTGAAGCTGAAACCGAGAAACTTCCGTTTCCAAGGACGGTCTACCGCCGATTTCTCTTTATTTACCTTGAGCTTTAACTCCTTCTCTATAAAGTTCGTAATGGAGTTCATGACACGAATTCCTGCTTTCTTTGTTTTCACATAGATGTTACAGTCATCCGCATACCGAACAAACTTATGTCCACGTTTCTCAAGCTCTTTATCCAATTCATGAAGCATGATGTTTGATAAAAGTGGACTAAGCGGGCCGCCTTGAGGCGTTCCCATGTCCGTTTCCATTACCACTCCATTGATCATCACGCCTGATTGAAGATACCGGCGAATTACCTTCAGTAGAATTCGATCTTTGATCGTTTTCGCCAAGATCCCCATCAGTTTGTCGTGATTCACCTTGTCAAAGAATTTCTCTAGGTCTATATCGACTACCCAACGATATCCTTCTTTGATATAACCCTTTGCTTCCCTAACCGCATCATGTCCCCTTCTACCTGGTCGGAAACCATAGCTATGGTTCGAGAAGGTCGGATCAAAGATTTTCGTCAACACTTGGGCAATCGCTTGTTGGATGAAACGATCCGTCACGGTAGGGATCCCTAGAAGTCTTACTCCACCGTTCGGTTTCGGGATTTCGACTCGACGGACGGGTAAGGGCTTGTAGGTTCCTTCTCTCAACGACTGTCGAATGGAGTCCCAATTTTCGTAGAGGTGTCTTCGTAGGTCTTTTACGGACATGCCATCTACTCCGTGACCTCCTTTATTCTGTTCGACTCGTTTCAGTGCCGCCAGGAGATTTTCCCGTGACAAAATCATTTCCATCAACATTGATATCCTCTCCACGTGAACGAATTCTTCTATTTGTGCCATCTTCTGCTCCACCCTCTTGAAGTCCCCCGTGGGATTCACCACTTCCTCCTTCAAGTAAGTCCTATCGGATTGTCTGCTTCCACACAGAAGGTGAACGCCTAGCGATTCGTTCTCCTTAATTGTTCAGTCCTTCCTCTTTCGTCTCGAGCTCGAAAAGAGTACTATGACTTCTGCTGACTTCTGACTGTTCAGTTATCTATCACTAGATAGGTTACCAAGGTTACTTGGCGTGCCAGCCAGACCTCCCCGGGTAAGTACATGCACTTTCACACCATCTATCCGCCTCATTTACTCGATATGACCTTCGACAGAAAGAGCTTTGTTTTGTTTCGCAAACTCACTCAATCATACCTAGCCTTATATGAGGTTCGTGTTCCTCGGACCGGTGTTTTGCCTCCAGCTTCCTTCAGATTCCGCGTCACCACGGACACCCTTGCTCTTGGCTAACCTCTACTTCTGTCTTCGGGGTTCGGGACTTACACCCTATAGTTCATGTACATGCCGGGCGCACGAAAAGAAGGCTCGTCTGTTTGTTTTAAAACAAGACGAGCCTTTCAAATTTTTATAAAACTGGCACCTTCCATCAGACTTTTAATTTAGGAGCCTACTGGTGTTGGTCAACTTCGATCACAGTGCGAATCCCTAGTGAAAGAGTATAAAAACGGTGAAGTGCTGCTCAATCCGTTTGCCTCCAACTTATTAATTCAAATCTTATCGTCGTCCGATACAGAGCGTTTCAAACAATCTAGTTTTCCTCCAACTTATTAATCCAATTCCCGAACTCGAAAGAAAAATCGTCATGGAAGCACCCTTCTTTTAAGCTGACCGCTTATGATCCATAGGACAACAAATGTTGCAAACCTTTATGACATCTTCATTCATGATTCCTATAGAAAAGAAACAGAAACAGCTTTCTACAAAGCTTGCAGTATTATAGTGAAGAAGCATAGCCTCCGTGTTTAAAATTAGAATAGCCGAATTGTCGCTCGGCTATTTCCACGCAGAGGCTATTTCCTGCTTAACAGGGGCAAAATCTCAACATGGTTTCGCTAATACTTGGATTATGTAAAAGATGACGAAGACGAAAAAGAGTACAAAATTTCAACAAGATTGCGCCAATATGCACCAATAATTTTGAAAAGCCGTAATCAGCTACACTGACAGATTGGGCAGTGACGAAAACCGAAAAAAGCTACTTAGCTTCCTTTTGCGCAATATTCCCGTTACGGACATTGGCGATGCCTTCTTTGCATACACCGTGCGGAAGCCAGGAGCAATTCGCACATAAGTAATCTAAGTCGTCAGGGACTACTTTTTGGGCCGTGAGCCCCAATAATTCCGATTTTAAGTAAATCCCATTTTCTTCAATACCTAAATGGCGGATTACTTTTTGATCCATGGAAATCACATGCTCATTTGAATTCGGATCCGCTTGGCACGTCGATTCTCCATGGTGCGGACATGCCATGCACGCATCATCAAGTGCAGAGACGACTTGAATGGGAAAGTCTTGCTCTTCATCACGAATTTTTGTAACTACTTCCCACATCTTCTCTACAAACGATGGACTATATCCCATTCCGCGAAATCCGTGCACACATAATAAATGATGCCCCCGTAAGCGAAGCGGCTTCATACATTTCTCCTCCCCTTTTTCTATTACTCCCATCTTATGAGAAAAAGCACCAGCCTACAACATAAACGTGAAAAAACATTGCATCCTTTAAAATTAAAATACAAGCGTCACAACGAAAAAGCGAGCAAAAGCTTGTTCCAAATTCACAAGCTATTGATAAGAAGCCCTCTTTCCTAATCTGTTATCCATTGATCAATATTGTTTTACCCACTTTAAATGGAGCCGCTCCTTTTCCAGCGTCTTGATATGAGGAAGGGGCTTTTTTGCGTTCAAAAAGGAAGAATTAGGCTTCTTTTCCAACATCTCAATATGAAAAGGAAGATGTGATAGGCGAACTTTCCGCTCCGAAGCTTTCAGTTGAAAAATTCCTGTTTAAAGCCTATGTGTACATAGAAGCAGCTTAAAAATGGCAAATCAAGACGAGTTTGTCCTTTTTTTGCACCTTTAAGGGATCAGCTTTTTATTTTGCATTTTACGACGGCTGTTTTCCCTTCCCTTTTTTATATGCGGCATATAAGAAAAGGATAAACAAAACTGGGACTCCGACCAAAATGGAAATAAAAGGGATGCTCGCGCCTTTTTGTTCGTCCAGTTTAAAAATCTCCGATGTTTCCCGTTCCAAAGTGATCGTGTATCCGTCCTTTGAACTTTTTATGCTTCCCCCTTTTAAATACCCTCTCAATTCGTGATTATCCGGCAAATATCGAAATCCGATCGTTACGCTTTTTGTTTGCGATGTGTTGTTAATGGCAATAATGGATGTTTCATCACCGCTTTTTAATTGATAAACGAGCATGCCGTCCTTTTCATACAACAAATGATATTGCCCTGTTCGAAGAGAAGGCAGGATTTTGCGAATGTCGGCTAAATTTGTTATGTACTCGACTATTTCGGTGCTCGTGCGAAAATCCATCATCCGATAATTGACTGCTCCATTTCCGCCATCCAATGCAATCTCCGTCCCGTAATAAACAAAAGGAACAGCCGGTAAAGTATATAAATACGTCAAGGCAAGTTTTAATCTTGTCACTGGAAACGCTTCATTCTCAACAGCTTTTCTTGTAAAACGAACGATATCCTCGTCATCTAAAAACGAAACGACAGGCAGATTGGATTGCGTAAACCCGTCCAATCCTGAAAGCGGTTCATCCACATTCGAAAATGATTTTTGCACATTTTTCGCAAAATAGGTATTCATCACGGCATCGATTCCACTGTTTTGATATGTATTCGGATCACCCCCGCCAATATCTGCCACTAAAACGAAATCTTTTTTGACAGACTTAACTTCTTCAGCCATTTTTTTAAAAAATTGAGGTTCAGTTCGATTCGCGTCAATCAACCGATACCCGTCAATATCACTTTGTTTGATCCACCATTTAGCGACATCGATTATAAATGCTTGAACGTCGGGGCGAGAAACATCGAATGTCGTACTTCCTTCAACAAACCATTCTTTTTTAGCTGGATCAGACAGCCAAGGGTGGTTCGGTCCTGTTTCGAAAACAAAATCTATCATGACCTTTAGATCACGTTTATGTGCTTCCTTTGTCAGCTGTTTTAAATCCTGCATTGTTCCAAA
Organism: Aeribacillus sp. FSL W8-0870; assembly: GCF_037963755.1. Classification (NCBI taxonomy): domain Bacteria; kingdom Bacillati; phylum Bacillota; class Bacilli; order Caryophanales; family Bacillaceae; genus Aeribacillus; species Aeribacillus sp. FSL W8-0870. The sequence continues at coordinate 1,163,851 of NZ_CP150165.1, read as the reverse complement.
ATGCTCGTCCACTTTTTTAAAGTCTTTCACCCATTTCCCATGAAAGCCGTTTGCCTCATTTTGAAATATTGGTGATAATGAAACGATTGTAAAGCCCATTCCTTTTATGTAATCCAGCTTTTTGATCACCCCTTGCAAGTCACCCCCAAGAAAATGTTCAAGACCGCCCTTTCTTTCGCCGTCATTGGCCGTCGTTCCATTGTAAAAGCGGTCAACTGCTACGTGATAAATTGACTCATCCTGCAAGTTTACAGCGCTAGCAGTCGCTGAAAAACAAAAAAGCAATGAAACACACAAAATGAAGATCAATCCTTTTTTCACTCGTCAAAATCCTCCTTATGTCAGCAAAATCCATGCTTGTCGCTCAATTCATCTAAGTTCGCCGCTTCAACTCTTCCACAAAATCGGCAAGCGGTGTTGCATCTGTTTTGGTTTGCTGTCAATCTTCTCATCGAATGTATGTAATGTTTGATGGGATTTATCCCCTTTTCCGATGAGTTTTTCTTTATAAGCCTCGCGAATCACTCGCTGGCTTATCCCCGTTTCATTTGAAAGAGCCTTTATTCCTTCCATGCTAACTGAAAAATAAGTTTACATGTTTGAAATCATTGCGTTACCTACATCATTTTGCCTGGATTGCGCCACGATCAAACAGTTCGTCAACGTATTCAAAAAGTTAGGTCAGTTAATTTTTCATTCATGATCTTCTTGAGCTATTATCTTACAACATGAACCGTACCAGGCCAAATTCGGATCTTATTGTAAGCTTCTCTCCCTGCTTGATTCCTAGACATTAGAAAATTTTTTGAAAACGTTCATCATTTTCATAAAAATCTTTTTTCTACCGATGAATCATTCAGTTTCTACAAAATGTTTATATATCTCTCCCCTCCCGCTCCCCTTGCAGATCATTTTTGAATTTCATTATAAAAAACATTATAACATGCTGAACATGTTTGTCCTTCTTTATTATAAAAAGCAAGGGGGTGTCTAATAAGTCGTTTTTACGGCTTATTGACGCCCCTATTAATGTGTTAGAAACGTTGATATATCGGTGTTTATGATTTTTTGTTTTCAAGGCGATTTGACTTCCTAAGACAGCCTCATTTTCCCTAAATTCATCAAATGATATTAATCCGGTACTTTTCAAACCAAATGTGAATTTGCCAAAGATAGGCTAACAGCTGCGGTCCCGTCATCAGCTGTCCGTACCATGGGCGTTGAAAAGATGCACCGTCTGTCTCTACTAATTTATTTAATGCATTCCCATCGAAAAGCTCGTGCAATATGGAGTCTTTCATGGGCAATACGTTTTCAAGCTGTTCTTTTACAAGCTTCGTATATTTCGGATGATGTGTTTTCGGATACGGGCTTTTTTTCCTGTAGACAACCTCCTTCGGCAAAAGATCTTCTAAGCTTTTCCGTAATAGGCCTTTTTCCCGATCGCCATATCGTTTCCATTCCCACGGAATATTCCAGACGTATTCGACAAGCCGGTGATCTGCAAACGGAACGCGCACTTCAAGCGATGCCCCCATGCTCATGCGATCCTTTCGGTCAAGCAATGTTGTCATAAACCATATCATATTTAAGTAAAAAAGCTCCCGCCTTTTTCTTTCCGTTTCAGGTTCTCCATCTAAAACAGGTGTTTCTTCAATCGTTTTTTCATATTGCCTTAAAGCATATTCTTTTATATTCAGCTTTTTTTGCCAATCGTTCCGGAGCAGCTTGATCCGCTCATCTAATGAACGAATCCACGGAAATCCTTCTCTTGCCAATTCCTCAGGACGATAAAACCACGGATATCCGCCGAAAATTTCGTCCGCACATTCTCCCGACAAGCTCACGACAAAGTCCTTATTAATTTGCCGGCAAAACCAAAGAAGTGAAGAATCGACGTCCGCCATCCCCGGAAGATCACGGACTTCAACTGCTTCCTGCAAATATGAGACAAGCTCTTCCTGTGTCATGATACATTCGTGATGAATGGTTTGAAAAGATTCCTTCATTAAATGAATCCAGTAGGCATCAGCATTCGGCTGAAACTCGCTTTGTTGAAAATACTCAGAATTCCCTTCGTAATCAATTGAATAAGTATGAAGATGCCCCTTTCCTTCCTTTTCAAATGTCCTGGCGGCAATCGCTGTAATGGCGCTCGAATCCAATCCTCCCGATAAAAACGTGCATAGCGGAACATCGCTGACAAGCTGTCTTGTGACGGCATCTATTAGTAATTCACGCACTTTTTCGACCGTTTCTTCAAAAGAATCCTCATGCGGATGGCTTTTAACGTTCCAATACCTCCATATTTTTAAGCCATCTCGATTAAAACTTAGGGCATGGGCGGGTCTAAGCTCTTCGATTCCTTTAAAAACGCCTGAACCTGGAGATCTCGACGGCCCCAGCGCCATAATTTCTTGCAGCCCTTCCTGATCGAGCAAAGCATCAACTTCAGGATTGGCTAAAAGGGCTTTTATTTCAGAAGCGAACAGAAAATTACCGTTGTTTTCATAAAAAAAGAGCGGTTTAACGCCAAGACGGTCGCGTGCTATAAATAATTTTTCATCTGCTGAATCCCAAACGGCAAAAGCATAAATTCCGTTTAAATGGTGCACACATTCTTCTTTCCACTCCATGTATGAAGCTAAAAGAACTTCCGTATCTGAGTGGCCGCGAAACGTATAGCCTTTTTTCAATAATTCTTTGCGAATATCTTCCGTATTGTATAGCTCGCCGTTATAACAAATCGTGTAGGAATTATCTTCTTTTTGTTTTGTCATCGGCTGTCGACCGCATTCCGGGTCAATGACAACAAGTCTTTTATGCCCGAACAATACGTGCTTCTTTCCCCAAATATTTGTATCATCAGGCCCTCTTTTGCTTAACGTGTCAATCATGTCTTCCATTATTTCAGTATTTTGGAAAAGTGATTGTTGAAAATTTACCCAGCCAGCAATTCCACACATATGCTTATCACCCCACTATCTATAACATGAAAGATGTAGCTATTGTATGCAAAAAAAGTTCAATGTTACCTGCCCATTTGTATAAAAAGAAAGCATTTTGTCTAAAACAATCAATAAAAAGTATTGAGGTGTTCATATTGTTTTCGGACATAAAAAATGACCTTCTCCATAAACAAAAAAGGAGTTTTCGGACCGCAACCGTTGAAATGCTTCAAGCAAAACCGATTTTGATCGATGATGAAGATGATGAACAGATTTCTCTTGATGATTTAAACGATCAGCACATTGAACTTTTGAAAAACGGCCGATGGGTTGATGTTGGACATAATAAGGAAGAATACTTGCGGTCAGGCGGAAAAATTCGAATCAAGAAGACATTCCCCTATGCATTTCATTCTTTTTTAAATGAATTGAATGATGAAAGCTTTATAATGTTTGTACACCATTTAAATGCTTTATCCTTTTCCGTTTATGACATCATTTACTGCCACAATCAATTGTTGTATCACCATGGAAACAAACCGATGAAAGGCGCTTCTGTTTTTATATTTGATAATACGGATTCTCTTTGTGCGGTTCAGCATTTTTTCCATCGGGGAGACAAACAAAAAGACCTGTTTGAATTCACTGTAAGCACAGGGGAACGAAGCTTTGTCAGCTCTATTTCATAACTGCAATTCAAGGAAAAAAGGATTTAGTTAAAAAGTACTTTTAAGACAGTCGGAGTAATGAAAGCTTTGCAATTGATAGGGGGAGTGCAGAAATAGTCATTTAAATTTTTTAAGGAGACACATAAAAAACAGCTGCAGCCTGATCATGCTGGATATTCAAAAAGATGCTATTCGTTCGAATTGTCATCCTGTGGCTAAGTATTTATTCAATGATGGGCGAAACAGACCGGCTGCCCAACATCAATGTAGACTGCGCTACAGAAAAATGTTTATAAAAACAAAAATATGAACCTAAAACATTAGGATATTTACAAAAAGAAAGTAAACGTAAGGCATCGCCTGCATTGAAACTTTTTTCCAATCCGCGGAATTTCGTCCAACTTTTTGACGATTAGCAAGGTTTCAATGAACTCATATCGAATTAATATTCAAGCCTTAATAAAAAACGAGATAAGGAGAGTTTCATAATTTGAGGTGGTTATTAGCTATTCCATTTATTTTGCTTGGAGCTTTTTTATTTTCATTAACCATCGATGATATGAAATATAGGCCATATAATTCTAATAATTATAGGATTTGGATGTTTTTTTAAGGCTGGTTTTATTGTCAAATTCAAGAAAGAAAAATAATAGGGGGGTGTCTAATAAGTCGTTTTTACGGCTTATTGACGTCCCCATTAATGTTTTAGAAACGTTGATATATCGGTGTTTATGACTTTTTGTTTTCAATGGGGATTTGACTTTCTGGACAGCCCCGATTTGTGTACGCATCATACTGTGGCAATAACTCCATATTTTCTATAATGATCCCAACGCTTTGGGGGAAGGATATATCTTTATGTAATGCTTGATTATTAATTATAACCTCACCTTCAGTAGGAATAACTAATCCAGCTAAAGTACGAAGTAGCATGGTTTTACCGGATCCGTTTTTACCAAAGAGTCCGTAAACCTGTCCCGGTTTAAAAGTATAAGAAACATTTTTTAACATATAGGCCATATAATAATTCTAATAATTATAGGATTTGGATGTTTTTTTAAGGCTGGTTTTATTGTCAAATTCAAGAAAGAAAAATAATAGGGGGGTGTCTAATAAGTCGTTTTTACGGCTTATTGACGCCCCCATTAATGTTTTAGAAACGTTGATATATATCGGTGTTTATGATTTTTTGTTTTCAATGGCGATTTGACTTTCTAAGACAGCCCCTGCGAAATACGCTCCTATATTTTTGCATCAACATATTTTTTAAAAAGTAAGAGGCAGTCTAAATCCAAGCAAAATGACGAGAATCAGCACAATCCAAAAGCCGATCCAAATGCCTTTGGACGATTCGTTTCTCTTCTTTTTGCCCAAAACCATTTCCATAAGCCCGATCAAAACGATGGCAAGGAAAATTTTAGCGACATATTCCCCTACATAGTTGGCCATGCTGAACACATTATAGCGGAAAATTAATTCAAGTCCAGTTGCCAACACGATTAAATAAAAGATTCGCACAGCCATATGCAAACCTTTTGAAGGTTTGGCAAACGCAATGAAAAACAAAATCAGCAAAATGACCCATGATGTAATATGCAAATGTGTCATAAATGCCCTCCCCCATCTATACTTGCAAGTCCACATTCATCATATCAAATGATCATACAAAAACATAGCAATTACTATGATAAATAAAATGATTTCACTAAATTGACAAAGACGCACTAAAACGAAAGATTAAAGGGGCTCACTCTTGCCCGTCCTTTCGCTATTAAATTTCCTTGACTTTATTTCTCAACGTGCCAATTCCTTCTACCGTAATTTCGACAGTGTCGCCAGGCTTTAATAATTTCGGCGGATTGAAGCCTTTTCCGACTCCCGCAGGTGTACCTGTTGCAATGATATCTCCCGGTTCAAGAGTCATGCCTTGAGAAATGATGGAAATGATCCGTTTAATCGGGAAAATCATTTGATTTGTATTGGCTTGCTGCCGAATTTCGCCATTAACTTTCGTCTCGATAGACAGATGCTGTGGATTCGAAACAGCCGATTTATGTACAATATACGGTCCCATCGGGCATGATGTATCCAAGCTTTTTCCTAAAAAATATTGTTTGTGGCGAGCTTGCAAATCTCTTGCTGTGACATCATTGATGATCGTATATCCAAAAACGTAGTCATAGGCTTCTTCTTCGCGAATTTGTTTTCCTTTTTTCCCAATGACAACTGCAAGTTCCCCTTCATAATCAAGTTCGTCGGTTAAATAAAGATGAGGATCAATTTCTCCTTCATGAGCAATAACGGAAGTTGAAGGTTTGGAAAACAGAATCAAATCGGAAGGAATATCACTTTCGCTTCCCATTTCCGCAACATGGTCACGGTAGTTTTTACCGACGCACATAATGTTTTTCTTCGGTCGTGGAATCGGTGCTTGGAGTTTAACAGCTGACAGCGGATAGACATATGTCTCCCTTTCTTTTTCCTTCGCAACCCATTCCTGTAATGCTTCAATATGGCGGACAAATTTTTCACCCATTTCAATGCACGCTTGCAGCGATGCAGGCGATATTTCCGATTCATAAAGCTTCAGTTCCGCTTTTTGAATATCAATAACCGAATCTTCGTTAAAAATTAGTCCGATAAACGTTCTGTCGTGAATATTTGCAGTGACAAGCTTCATGTTCTACCCCCAATTAAGATAAAGTTTTTTCGCATTATTTGCAGTTGTGCGCACAATATCTTCACGCGGCCTCTTTTTAATATTCGCCAATTTGCAGCAAATTTCCTTTAAAAATAACGGGGTTGTGTCAACATTTTTAAACGCTCCCCCATACCGCCAAGGGCCGTCCGTCTCAATAAGCAGCTGATCCATCGGAACTTGTTCAGCAAGCTGCTGATCGCGCAGGCGGTAGCAAACTTCCGGAGTCACAGAAATATAATAGTGTTGTTTACAAATTTCCTTCACTACAGATGATGCCGCTTTAAGCCAATGAAAATGCGCTTTTTTCACTTGATGTTTTTGCAAAAGATGTAAAACTTTTTCCGCATCTTCATGAACTGCATGCAAGGCAACTGGCAGTGAATGTTCAACGCTGATTTTCAAAAATTCCTTCAAGACATCTATATAAGTTTGTTCCGAATACTTTGCAAATAATCGCTCTTTTTCATAATACGGCAAACCAATTTCCCCGACAGCTGAAATCGCCCTCTCTGTTCGAATCAGCGATAGAAGCTCTTCAAGCTCCCGTTCTTCAAGAATCTCCTGTTCAGGGTGAAAGCCAGCAGCTGCTATAATAAAATCTTCATGTTTTTGCTTCAATTCAAGCGTTTTATAGGCGGATGTTAAATCGGTTGAAACGGCCACAACATGAATAATGCCCGCTTCCTGCCACTTTTTGATTTGCTCATCAATAGTTTTTGGATCGTATTGATCCAAATGAATATGAGAATCGATCATTCTTCATGACTCCCATCGGGCGGAATGAAGCCTTGCCTAGAAATGAACAGCTGATCTTTCGCAAACACATGTAAAAATAAGTCTTTCACATATTCGAGGTTTTCAGGGGAAAACCATTCTTCTTCTCCAATTTGCGAAAAAAGCTTTGACAAACCGAGCGCCTGTGATCGTCTTCCGCCGCTTCCATCTCCTAAAAAGAAATCATCTAAACAGACTCGTTTCGTCGCATTCCGTAATAGATTCGTAAAATTCGGAGAAAAAGGCAGTACAGGAGAAACTGCCGCCTGTGACGGAATGTTCTCTTCATTTAGTTTTTTAAGCGCATTGATCCTAGCTTGAATCGGCGGCGCCTTTGGAGAAAAAATTTTGCGCACATCATCTCTGTCCGTTTCAATGGTAATGCTGACAAGCACCCGATCCCCCAATTTTTGAAAGATATCAATATCTCTAGTGACAAGCGGGCTTCTCGTCTGGACAAATAAAAAGTCCGGAGGCATTTCTGCTATCACTTCAAGGAGCCTTCTTGTTCGTAATTCCTTCGCTTCCAGCGGCTGGTAAGGGTCTGTTGAGGATGACATGAAAATCGTCACTTTCCCTTTCTTCTTGGCCCGCTTCAATTCGCCTAAAAATTGGTTTGGCTTTTCATCCTTTATTTCAACCCATGTTCCCCACTCTTTTTTCTTAAACAATGCGACTGGAAGCTTTTGTACATAACAATAATGGCAGCCGTATGAACAGCCGACATACGGATTTAAACTGTACGAATACCCTTGCAAATAGCCGTTTGTTTTCGTTAAAAACGAGTTTGGATTTTTACGGGTAATTTCCATTCATTACATCCTTTCCCGCAGCGAAAAGATTATCTCATTCAATGAAAAAAATTTTGAAAAGAAAAACGGCCTCAAGGTTCACAGACAGCCCGCTTGCAAACCGGCCATTACCGCTTCCGTGAAGATAAGGACAACTGTTCTCCACAAAAACAAATGGAGGGATAAACACCTCCATTTGTAAAAGGACAACTATTTGCGCTTGTCAATCGTTATCGCATGGATCTTTCTTTTGAACATTCCGTTTCAGGGTCATTATAACTTATAAAGCATGAAATGACCACTTTCTTGCTTCGTTAATCTGAAAGAACAGCATCTTGCACATTTATTTTCTCGTTTATCAATCCTGCCTCTAAAAAAGTATCTGCAAGCTTCTGTTGGGCATCCACCACTTCAGGTGTGATGTCAAATACTCCATATTCTCTTCTTTCCAAAGTTTGCTTCCATACATCTTTCGAAATGCCAGTTTTCTGTGAAAAGTTTTCGGCAGCCCCTTGTTTGTCTGCTTGAATCTCTTTGTGAACCTTCTCTAGTTCACTGATCACTAAATTTCGAAGTTCACGATTTTCTTGAAAATAATCGCGTCTTCCTACAATAAATCCATATTGACGCGGGAGACCTTTTGCATCGGCAATGATTCTAGCACCTCCACTTTCTTCTGCGTCCGCAAGATATGGATCCCAAATCACCCATGCATCCACATTGCCGCGTTCAAAAGCTCCTCTAGCATCTGAAGGCTGTAAATAGACAGGAGTAATATCATTCAAAGTCAGCCCTACACTCTCTAAAGCAGTAAGGAGCAAATAATGTGCGCTTGATCCTTTACCAAAAGCAACCTTCTTCCCTTTTAAATCTTCTATCTTTTGAATAGGTGAATCTTTTGGAACAACAATCGCCCGATATACTTCCGGTTCATAGGCAAGATAGGCTAATTCAGAATCTGAAACGGCTCCTGCAAGTACAGCAGGTGCTCCGCCTACATATCCTACATCAATTTTTCCTGCATTCAACGCCTCTAATAATGGCGGTCCTGATTGAAATTCATGCCATGTGACTTTAACTCCTTTTTCAGCCAAAATTTTTTCTAAGCTGCCTTTTTCCTTTAAGAAAAGCAAAATAGATGATTTTTGATAGCCAATTCTAAGTTCGTCTGGTAATGTCTCCTCTTCCGCTTTGGCATTTGATTTTTCCGCATTGGAAGTCTCATTTGCCTCCTCCTTGCTGCCGCAGCCTGAAATCCAAAGCACTAAAAGGAAAATTAAACTTAAAAACATACTTTTTCTGATAATTTTCATTAGTAAATCCCCCTTTAATGAATATATTTATTAAGCTTATTACGTTGATTGCCTTGCATAGACAGCTGGTGTGTTTTCTTCCTCACCCATTACGCGGCGCAAAATCTTTTCGACGAGGGCTGCAAATGCTGCATTACCGCGCTGCCTAGGACGAGGAAATTTAATCGGTGTATCCATCGCAATTTTTCCATCCTCTATCAACACCACTCGATCTGCCATTGCTACCGCTTCTTCCACATCATGTGTAATCAGCAAAGCTGTAAATCCTTGCTCCTTCCATAATCGTTCGATCAAACGCTGCATTTCAATGCGTGTTAAAGCATCTAACGCACCTAATGGTTCATCCAATAACAACAGCCTTGGCTTGCTGGCTAATGCTCTTGCAAGTGCCACCCGTTGTTTTTGTCCTCCTGATAAAACATGAGGCCATTCTTTTGCCCTGTCGATCAGTCCAACCTGCTTTAGAGCTAACTCCGCTTTAGGTAAATCTTCTTTTTTCATGCCAATCGCTACATTTTGAATTACGCGTTTCCAAGGCAAAAGTCTGGCATCTTGGAACATAATGCGAACCTCTGGATTTAATCCCTTCATCAATTTACTGTTAGCCTTGATCTCACCAGCTGTCGGCTCATCTAATCCGGCAATTAAACGAAGCAGCGTGCTTTTTCCGCAGCCGCTTCGGCCGATGATCGCTACAAACTCGCCAGGCTGCACCTCAAGATCAATTCCGCGCAGAACGTGCTGATTTCCGAAGTGTTTCTCTACACCATTGATTTGCAGATAAGTTCCAAAAGTTGGAGATTCCACATTTTCCCCCCCATTCTCTACAAGTTTTGATAATTTGGATTCCAATTTAAGCATTTTCTTTCAAGCCATTTTGCCATTGAATCCGCGATTTTTCCAAATAATGCATATAGAAGAATGCTGAGCAGCACTACATCTGTTTGCATAAATTCTCTCGCATTCATGGCCATATATCCGATACCAGAATCTGCGGAAATTGTTTCAGCAACAATTAACGTCAGCCACATGATCCCCAGTGCATATCGAACTCCGACTAAAATAGACGGGAGGGCGCCAGGCAACACCACTTGCCAAAAGAGAAGCCAGGAACGAAGTCCATATACCCGTCCCATTTCAATCAACCCTTGATCTACTGACCGAATGCCATGAAGTGTATTCACATAAATCGGGAACAACACTCCAGCTGCTACTAAAAATACTTTGGCTTCCTCCCCAATTCCAAACCAAAGGATGACAAGAGGAATCATGGCCAGGTGAGGAATATTCCGCACCATTTGAATCGTTGTATCGAAAATTCTATCTGCGATCGGAAACAGCCCGTTAATAAGGCCGAGAAACAAGCCAATGCTTCCTCCAATCAAAAAACCGATTATGGCTCGTTTAAAGCTGATCAGCAAATGCTGAAACAATTCACCAGAACGAATGAGCTCCACTCCTGCCATCACAACGTCTGACGGCACTGGAAGAATTTTTGTTGAAAGAATCCCTTTAGAGGATAACAATTGCCAAATGATTAAAATCAATATAGGCAAAAGCCATGGGATTAATTGTTTTTTTACTTGATCGGAAAACAACGACTTTTTCATTTTCTGATTCTCTCCATTTCTGCTGGTAAACTGTTGTTGGCAATAATTTCTCCAAATGGTCCAAACGGTTGTGGTTCACTGTTTCTTTGAACATGGCTTATCGGCAAGTGAGGAAACAACAGTTCAGCTGTTCTATATGCTTCCTCTAAATGAGGATAGCCGGATAAAATAAATGTCTCGATGCCGAGATCAGCATATTCCTTCATCCTTTCTGCAATTGTTTCCGGACTGCCGACTAGCGCCGTACCTGCTCCGCCGCGCACAAGACCGATTCCTGACCATAAATTCGGGCTGATTTCAAGCGACTTGCGGTCTCTTTTCACAAGATCTGACATCCTGCGCTGCCCTACTGAATCAAAACGGTCAAAAACCTTTTGTGCCTGAGCGACCGTTTCATCATCCACATATTTGATTAACCGTTCGGCGGCTTGCCATGCTTCTTCATCCGTTTCACGGACGATGATATGCAAGCGAATGCCGAAGCGCACGGTTCTTCCTTGTTCCTCTGCCAGCTTTTTCACCTGATTCAGTTTTTCAGCAACCTGTTTCGGCGGCTCTCCCCATGTTAAATATACATCTGCATGCTTTGCCGCTACTTGCTGGCCAGCCAATGATGAACCGCCGAAAAAGACAGGCGGATATGGTTTTTGCACTGGCGGGAACAAAAGGTCTCCTCCTTCCACCTGCAAATAACGACCTGTGAAATCGACTTTTTCATTTGCAAGCAGCTTTCGCCAAATTGTCAAAAATTCGTCAGTCACTTCATATCTTTCATCATGTGAATAAAAAATTCCATCACCCTTCAGCTCCACCGGATCACCGCCGGTTACAACGTTTACTAGCAATCGTCCATTTGAAATTCTGTCAAATGTCGAGGCCATCCTTGCAGCAGCGGAAGGAGCCATCAACCCCGGCCGAACTGCCACAAGAAACCGTAAGTTTTCCGTAACGGGAATTAAGGCAGAGGCAATAATCCAAGCATCTTCGCAAGATCTTCCAGTTGGAATCAGCACCCCGCTGTAACCAAGGCGATCCGCTGCTTGGGCAATTTGTTTGAAATAAGACAAATCGGTTGTACGTCCTCCAATGGTAGTACCTAAATAATGCCCGTCACCATGTGTTGGAATAAACCAAAAAATGTTCATTTTTCACTCCACCCATTTCGTTTTTAGATTTTCATCTGTCATTCAAGGTTTTAAATGCGCAAAAAGGCCCCTTTCTTAGCATGTTTCTGCTAAGTAGGAGCCTCCAGTTGTCTGGTCGGTTCGCTATTGTTTTCATTTAGTTGTTTGTTTCCTCCAAAGCTGCTTCTTTTACATTGATTTTTTCAGGAATTAATTTTAATTGATGAAAAGTATCTGCTATTACCTGCTGATCATTTAGAACTTGTTCGCTTATTTTCTGAACACCATATGTTCTTCTTTTAGCTGCTTTTTCAAGCGAAGCAACATCAATTCCCAATTCAGGTGACAATAGTTCTGCAACTTCTTTTGGAGCACTTTTAGCCCATTGATCTGTTTTATTGATTTCTTCCAATAACAGATCGATAACCTCTTTATGATTTTCGGCAAACTTTCTGCTCGCTAAATAAAACTCTCTATTTTTCACTAAATCCTTTCCGTCTGCCAAAACTCTGGCGCCTGTCTCCGTTTCAGCAACAGCAAAGAAAGGATCCCAAATGACCCATGCATCCACACTTCCTTGTTCAAAGGCTGCTCTTGCATCTCCCGGTACGAGATATTTAGGTTCAATATCATTTATGGTCAGCCCCGCTTTTTCCAAAGCTTTTACGAGCAAGTAATGGACGTTTGAGCCTTTGTTGAGCGCAACCTTTTTACCTTTTAAATCCTGAACAGTGCGGATGGGTGAATCTTTTGGAACAAGAATAGCTTCTGAAAGAGGGCTTTCTGGCTCATGACCAACATAAACTAAATCAGTGCCTGCCGCTTGTGCAAAGATCGGCGGCGCTTCGCCAGTATGCCCGATATCAATGCTGCCGACATTTAATCCTTCCAAAAGCTGCGGACCTGCCGGAAATTGAATCCATTCGACAGAATATCCGTGACTTTTTAACGCTTTATCCAGCGTTCCTTGTTTCTTTAAGATGTTTAATGTCCCGTATTTTTGATATCCGATTCTAACTACCTTTTCCTCTTTATCTTTTGTTTCTTGAGATTCACCGGCGCTTTTCACATTCTTTTCTTCTCCTGAGCAGCCGGATATAACAGCAAATAAACTAACAATCATGATTAAAAGCAAGGCAAGCAAAGATTTTTGATTTTTTCTCCTCATTTTGCTACCCCCTTTGTCCTTATAAAAACTATTAGTCAAATTTATTTACATTCTTTTTGAAATGCAGGCTTTTCGAGTGATAATGATCTTGGCGACATTATTTATTCATTCTACGGATGGAGAATCTGAAAAAAACTTTATTTTTTCCAAGTCAGCATAAAGAATCTCATCATTTTTCACGTTCAGTTGATTCGCCTGTTCAACACTCAAGTCCACTTCGATCAGATCATTCGTTTTCAATCTTTCCAATTCCAAACGGACAATCGGGCCATAAGATTGGATGCGGCGAACCTTTACTTGAATTGATTTTTGATGATCATTATGTCGAGTTATTCGCACTTCATGAGGACGAATATACCCGATCATTTTTTTCGTTTGAATGTTTTCATCAGGTGCAGCAAATAATGCTTCTCCGATATGTAGGCGACCATCGTTCACTTCAGCATGAAAAACATTAACACGCCCTAGAAACTGATACACGAATTTCGTTTTTGGATGTTGATATACTTCATCCGGTGTTCCGACTTGCTCAATTTGTCCATTATTTAAGATTACCACTTGATCAGCAACCTCTAAGGCCTCTTCTTGGTCATGCGTAACAAAAACAGTTGTTACATGTAATTGTTCATGCAACTGCCGCAACCATCTCCGCAATTCTTGACGCACTTTTGCATCAAGAGCTCCAAACGGCTCATCAAGCAGAAGCACGTTCGGCTCCACTGCTAACGCTCTAGCTAATGCAACTCTCTGCCTCTGTCCGCCTGATAATTGAGCCGGGTAACGGCGATCAAGACCATTTAATTGGACTAAATGAAGCAATTCATTTACTTTTCGTTGGACGTCTTGTTTGGACGGTCTGTCTTTTCGCGGACGCACTTTAAGTCCGAATGCAATATTCTCAAAAACGTTCATATGATGAAATAAAGCGTAATGTTGAAAAACAAAACCGACATTTCTTTCACGGACCGTTTTTGTCGTATAATCATGGTCGCCAAAATAGATGCTTCCGCTATCAGGCATTTCCAATCCGGCAATCATCCGCAGCAACGTAGTTTTCCCTGAACCGGATGGACCTAACAAAGCGGTAATCTTCCCTGACGGTATTGTTAAATTTACTTCTTTTAATGCTTGAAATGAGCCATAATTTTTAGAAATTTGCTTCACATTGATATCCATGATGCACACTCCTTACCCTTTTCCATCAACTACACCCTTCCATTCAAGCACCCCTTTAACAATTAATGTAACGATCGCCAACATAGCTAAAAGGGAAGCGACTGCGAATGCAGCAGTAAATTGGTACTCATTATATAAAATTTCTACATGGAGCGGGATCGTATTTGTCATTCCTCGTATATGCCCTGACACAACAGAAACGGCTCCAAATTCACCCATTGCTCTCGCATTGCACAGGATGACGCCGTATAAAATTCCCCATTTGACGTTTGGAAGCGTCACGAATAAAAATGTTTTCCATCCGCTGGCTCCTAAAGATAAAGCGGCTTCCTCCTGTTCACTCCCCTTTGCCTGCATGACCGGTATTAACTCGCGGGCTACAAACGGAAAAGTTACAAATAAAGTAGCCAAAATTATGCCTGGGACAGCAAAGATTATTTTCAATCCGAGCGAATCTAAAACCGGCGACAACAAACCTTGTGCACCAAACAATAAAACAAAGCTTAAACCAGCGATAACGGGCGATACAGAAAACGGCAAATCAATAAGCGTGATGAGCCAGGTTTTCCCGGGAAACTGAAACTTTGTGATACACCATGCAGCAGCAATACCAAAAATAAAATTTAATGGCACTACTATTGCTGCGGTCAAAAGTGTAAGACGGATCGCTGATTGAGCATCCGGTTCTGTAACCGAAGCAAAATAAACTTCTAAACCGTTTTTCAAAGCTTCTGTAAAAACAGTAATTAGCGGGATAATGAGAAAAAAACCAACAAATAATAGAGCCGTTCCCGTCAATATAAAACGAATCCACGCAGATTCTGTATGAACACCGACAAGAGGCTGTTTCTTCGTTTTAGTACCCATTTGAGGCATAACATCTCCTTAGTGACTTAATGAATAAAATATTTTCGACTCGTTCTCCATTGCAAATAATTTATAAGAAAAAGCAGGAAAAAAGAGATAATCAATACAATAGCGGCAATCGCTGTTGCCCCCTCATAATCGTACTGTTCCAATTTGGTGACGATCAAAAGAGGGGCGATCTCCGTTTTCATTGGCATATTGCCGGAAATGAAAACGACTGATCCGTATTCGCCTAACGCCCGCGCAAATGCGAGCGAAAACCCGGTGAACATCGCAGGAACAAGTGATGGCAAAATCACTTTCCAAAACGTTTGCCAACGGTTTGCACCTAAAACAGCTGCCGCTTCTTCGTACTGCTGATCTAAATCATGCAAAATGGGCTGGATAGACCGCACAACAAACGGCAATCCGATAAACGTTAAAGCAATTACGACACCGAGCGGGGTATAAACAGCCTCAATACCGAAGCGGTCCAAATACTGTCCAATAACGCCTGTCGGGGCATAAACAGCTGTTAAAGAAATTCCCGCTACTGCAGTTGGGAGAGCAAACGGCAAATCGATTAATCCGTCGATAATTCTTTTCCCTGGAAAATCATATTTCACTAACACCCAAGTAAGCAAAAGACCAAAAACTAAATTGATGGCAGCGGCAATAAATGAAGAAACAAAAGATAAACGAAGCGAGGCTGCCACCCTGTCAGTTGTGACGATTTGCCAAAATTGCTCCCAGCTGAGTGTTGAGGCTTTTAAAAAGATAACGGACAAGGGGATCAACACTATTAAACTAAGATAAGTTAGCGTAAAGCCCATCGTGAGTCCCCAACCTGGAATAACCCCTTTTCTGTGCTGTTGTTTTGTTTTGGCCACTTCCAATCCTCCATTCATCGGAACAAATCATTATTTCGGCTGATAAATTTGATCGAAAATACCGCCGTCGTCAAAATGTTTTTTCTGAGCCTCTCTCCAGCCCCCAAACAGTTCGTCAACTGTAAAGAGTTCCAATTGCGGGAATGTATCTTTATATTTTTCAGCGACTTTTGGCAATGTTGGACGATAATAATGCTTTGCTGCCAATTCCTGTCCTTCTTCCGTGTACAAATATTTCAAATACTCTTCAGCTACTTCGCGCGTTCCTTTCTTATCAACCACCTTGTCTACAACAGCAACAGGAGGTTCTGCTAAAATGCTTACAGAAGGCACAACAATCTCAAATTGATCCTTTCCTAATTCATTGATAGCTAGAAAAGCTTCATTTTCCCAAGCAAGAAGAACATCACCGATTTTTCTTTCGACAAAAGTTGTTGTAGCACCCCTTGCCCCAGAATCTAATACTGGAACATTTTTATATATTTTCGCAACAAATTCTTTTGCCTTCTCTTCGTCGCCGCCATATTTTTCCAATGCGTATCCCCATGCAGCTAAATAATTCCAGCGAGCTCCACCCGATGTTTTAGGATTTGGGGTTATAATCGAAACATCAGATCTGACAAGATCGTCCCAATCTTTAATACCTTTCGGATTTCCTTTGCGTACTAGAAACACAATAGTGGACGTGTAAGGAGAACTGTTTTTATCCAATCTTTTTTGCCAATTTTTTTCGATCAGTCCAGTATCTGCAATGGCGTCAATATCATATGCCAGCGCTAACGTTACAACATCTGCCTCCAAACCATCGATAACAGACCGCGCCTGCTTGCCAGATCCGCCATGTGATTGTTTAATCGTAACGTCTTGACCAGTTTTTTCTTTCCAATAGCTTGCGAAAGCTTTATTAAAATCTTGGTAAAGCTCCCGTGTAGGATCATAAGAAACGTTTAATAATTCGACTGCCTTTTTATCTCCCTCTGAGCTGGAGCTGGCACTTTCATTTTTTGAACCACAAGCACTTAAAACAAGAGCTACACTTGTAATAACAGATAATAGAAAAAATAGTCCTTTTGACTTGCGTTTATTTGTAATATTCATAAAATTCATCTCCCTTTCCGCTATGTTTCGATGGCGGTGTTATAAATAAAAAAAACTTCCTCGATCCGGGAATATTGAAAAGACATAGGGAGTCTTCGGTGGACCGATCGACGACCTCTTTATGATATTGTTTTATATGTTCACTTAGCCCCTTTGTTATGGCTATCCTTTCGTTCTAAAGGATAACGGAATTTTTCCAATTTTTCGATTTGTGTAATTCTTGAGTCATGTACAATAATTTGCACTGATCCGTATTCCAAATCTTCTAGTGAACGTATAATTCTTTCAATCCACTCCTGATCAATTTTCGTTTTTAACAAAGCTCTCCCCTCCAATTCCCGTTGTAATTCTTTTATTCAATAAATCATCTAAAGTTGTTTGTTCAAGAACGCGGGCAATTGTGTCACGTACAACCGTCCAAAGCGGCTTTAATAAACACTTATCTTCCAATGGACACGGCACATAAGCCGTCGTACTGGCACACCCCATTGGAGATAAAGGACCTTCAATTTGCCGGATAACCTCCCCTATGTTAATGTCAGTCGGCGATAAACGGAGCATATAGCCTCCTTGTATACCCCTTTTACTGTGCACATACCCCAATTTTCTTAATTGGAGCAAGATTTGTTCCAAGTATTTGACCGTAACTAGCGTTTGTTTGGCGATTTCATTGATCGGACAGACTTTTCCCTGTTGCTGACCAAGTACAAGCAAAGCACGTAATGCATATTCACCTCTGCTTGAAACCTTCACCAAATGCCCCCTTCCCCTGAAAGTTTACTAGATTAATCTCGACTAAAACGGTAGGGATTTTCACGACAAAAACTTTTTGATAGTTTAAGAAAATAATATTGAGTTACATTTTAATCGTATTAATCCTATATGTCAAGTAAGAATAATAATTTTTTTGTACTTTTTTCCATTATTTTTCCTTGATAAATGAAAAACAATTTGAAAACAAGAAAAGTCACCATGCTCTTCGGGCAAAAATTTTTTCGGATGCGATTATTTTATGAAATTTTTGTGTAAATGTGCTAAAAGCACCACGAATTTTGCATAGTTATTTTGTGAAATATTGAGGTATACAAAAATGCGACTCTAAACGTTTATCACAGTTTTCAAGACATAACATACACTAAAAATAGCTAAATAACTTTTAAGGTAAAGGAATGGAAAGCGATGCCTGCAATTGTTGGTGCTATGAAGGTAAATAGCGTCGGGACGGCCAGTGTCGTTCATGTCGGAGACGTCGTAAACATTTCACCATACAGTGAAGTGAAAACATTCGCAGGGGCCGGTTCCTTCAATACAGGCGACGGTCTTTACGTATTTAATCAAAACAGCATTACGAATACGTTTGACAGTGATCTCGTTGATCAGCCGCAAGTGTTAAACGCTTAGAGGGTGGTTTTATGAATTTTTATATTCAACAATCGATTCACATACAATTTATACGTATCGGAACGATCGCCAATTCATCCGTATTTCAAATCGGCAGCGCCGGAATCATAAAACCGCTGTCGAATTTATACAACACAGGACAATTTACTGAACCGGCTCCCGCTCCATCCGGCCAGGGAAACGGAGTCATTGTGCCTCTCCGTCCACCAAGCATTTCATAGCGATTCACCTTTCATTTAGAAAAGAATATAAATATGGTAACGAATGCTGATAAAGGTGGGGAGAACATCATGAATTACACTGTGCAATCATTATTGCAATATATCCTAAAATTGGAACAATATCTCCATTCCCAAAGCAAAAGAATCGACCATCTGGAAAAAGGGTTTCTTTACCTTGAAGAACAAATGGAAGAGATCAAAAACAAACCTTATACAAATATTGAAAAAGTTGAGTACAAATTTGACCAATTGAAAATCGAAACGCTCGAAGGAGTCTTGAATATCGGTTTAAATCCTGCCGATCAGGAGGCAATTGAACAATTTTCCGTAAAAAATGAAGAACTAAACGTCGATGATGTTCATCGCGAATTAAAACAGCAAATATTCGAACAATGCGTTGAAAGCATTCATAGTTATTTACAAGAAGAATGTCCGAAAAAGATTGAAGACTTTGCTAAAAACTATGAATATGAATTAGATGAAACATATAAAGCACTCATCATAGAAGACATTAGAAAACAACTTGAAGGAAGGATTACTTATTATCTACAAAGACTCCGTCTCCATGAGCAAACAGATATAAAAGAAAAAATACAATGGATTGAAGAAAAGGTAAAAAAAGATATTGATCAATCGATCGATCATTTTTTTAAACATTTCCCCAATAAAAAGAAAGGCGACGAATTGTCATGAATTTTACCGTCATCAATAACGGCTTGCATGTGGGCATGGTGAGAATCATAGGGGTTTCAAGTTCATCAGTTTTTTTAATAGGGGATGCGGATAAAATCTCTCTTTCTTCCATTTTTGATACGCCACCTGAATCACTGGTCATCGGTCCATTTGTTCCTTTGTCATTAGACTAATGTATTTGTTAAAAAGATTTGCGAACATAAGAGTGGCGTATATACACTCAGTAGACATCTGTTCCGTATTCCAAATCGGTGACGCGAAAAAAATTACCCCTAAAACGAATGTTCTGGCAGTTCAGCGGGACTATGAAAAATTTAATACAAAGGAAGGGTCGTTTCGCTCCTATCAGCTTTTCCGCGAATCCATTCCTCAGCCTTCCTTTGACGAACAATTTTCCAGCGCATATTCAAACAATTCTCCGAACATATATGTCGATCACGTAAAAATTTTGGGCATCTCATCTTCAAGCATCGTGAACTTTGGATCAGCCGAAGAAATATGCGCGGAAGCACGAATAAAACATATTCGACAATTGTCTAAAAACGTTGATGGCGACGAAAAACAACGGTAATTTCAACAAGACAAAACATATTGATGCACCTGAACAATAGATTTTCTCTACGCATAT
This sequence comes from Aeribacillus sp. FSL W8-0870, assembly GCF_037963755.1. Taxonomy (NCBI): domain Bacteria; kingdom Bacillati; phylum Bacillota; class Bacilli; order Caryophanales; family Bacillaceae; genus Aeribacillus; species Aeribacillus sp. FSL W8-0870. The sequence continues at coordinate 1,143,801 of NZ_CP150165.1, read as the reverse complement.
GATTTATGAGACAACAAGGAAAAGGATGTTCCTCATGCCAGCGATTGTCGGACCGATAAAAATTAATTCCGTTTCAGGAGGAGTTGTAAATTTTGGAGATTCCTTTTATTTATCTCCAAAATCAGCATCAAAATCCATCAGCGGCTCTGGTAGCAGCTGCACAGGCGATTTTCATATTAATAACAACGGTCTCAGCATAACAAACGGAATCGATCCGGACGTAAATGATCAAAACCAGACGGCAAATGCATAGCCACCTGGTTCGTTAAAAAGACTTAGTGAAAAATAACGATTGGATTTATATTATGATCCAGAAACACTATTTGCGAGCAGGACATTCAATTTGTTGTCCTGCTCAATAAAAAAAGCGCATTGTCTTGCATTTCAGATCAAAAGACTCTTTTTAGGAATGTGGATGTCCTCATGATGCACAAATAGAGTGAAACTATGAATCGGTTCAAAGAAGCTGAAAACCTGCATTAGTTTTTTCATGGACTGTTATACAGTTAGAAAGCATTCGCACTCACAACATTAACATACAATACAGTTAATTTCGTAAAGTGATTTTCATCCCGTTGTAAAAGAGGAATTTGATATTTTATAAGACTCGCCTTTTCATAGTCTTATTTTTTTGACGGAAAACTTTTACTCAACCTATTTCAAAACGGGCTAAATTGCAGATGGTACCGTTCTCCTGTTTTTAAGCTTATTTGGAAATGCTGAAACGATTTGTGCATGATGCAGCAGGCGTCACCATCGAACCTGCTTTTTTCGCTTATTTGGAGAATGCTGAAGCAGCATACATCTTGTCAAAACGATGAAAAACGGTTAAAAAAGTACGGATGAGCACAGCAATCAAAACATGCTAAGATTAGCAGGGGCTGTCTTAGAAAGTCAAAATCCATTGAAAACGAAACATCATAAACATTTGATATATCAACATTTCTAAAACATTAACGGGGCGTCTATAAGCCGGAAAATCGACTTATTAGACAGCCCCGTCATGTTGAGCGGTTAAGATCCTTTAGAGAATGTAATACTTGCTGTTAACTGGTAACGGCATACTAGGTCAGAAATATCCTTGCTTCATGTAATTAAATCGTTTCGATTCGCACGGTCGTTCCATTTCCGGAAGGTTCAGCTGGCTCAATGATCAGCCGCTTAGGCAATCGTTCCCTTAGCTCCTGCACGTGACTGATTACGCCAACGGATAAATTTTGCGATTGCAGTTTTTCCAAAGCCGATACAACCGTATCGAGAAGCTCTGCATCAAGCGTTCCAAACCCTTCATCAAGGAAAAAAAACTGAAGCGGATATTTTCCGCGAAGCTGAATTTGGGTGGACAACGACAAAGCTAAGGCTAAAGAAGTTAAAAATGTTTCTCCGCCAGATAATGTCGAAACAGGTCGTTTTACTCCGCCATTTGCATCGTCACGCATGATAAAACCGCCTTCTGAATCGACTTCAATCGCATATCTTTGTCTTGTCAATTCCCCAAGCCGCTGTGAAGCATCAAAGCTTATTTGTTGAAGCTGTTCCTCAGCCATGTATTCGACAAAACTATTCCCTTTCAGGACGGCTTGAAGTTTTTCTAACCGATTAAGAAGAAGCTGCAACTCTTCTTTCTCTTTTTCTATTTCCACATATCGTTCATGTTTTTCCTTTAACAGCTGCAAATGCTTTGCCGCCGCGCCTCTTTGTTCCATTGCTTCGTTTACTTGCTTTCTAGCTTCTTCTAAGCATTTTTTCGTTTCTTCCCATGTTTCCTGCTTAAGAACAGTTCCGCCTAATTTTTCTTCCAGACGTTCAATTGCAGATGCTACATGCTCCATTTCCTTTTTATATTGATCTAGACTCGTTTGCATAGCCAGTTTTTCTTCTTCCTGCAAAACGGAATTTCTCACTTCATGCACATTTGCAAAAGGAGTCTGCTGTTTTCGGTCGTTCCAATTTTTTTCCGCTTTTTCAAGCTTGCTTATACAGCTTGTCAATTGCTGTTTGGCGGTATGGAGCTGACTTTCAGCTTTTTGATATTCATTTGCCGTTTTTTGGAAAATATCATAAGTTGCTTGTTCATCCCTTTTTAGCTGTTCAAGGGCAAGATCGATCCTCTTAAGTTCTGTCAAAAGGTTTTCCTTTGCATCTGCTTGCGCTGTGAGCCTTTTCTGTTTATCGGCTATCAGTTCTGCCTGCCTGTCCATTTCTCCTTTTTTGGCAGCTAATTGAGTGGAAAGATTGAGTATTTCTTCCCTTAACCGCTCGATTTCCTGTTCTTTTTCTTGAATAAAGCCGACGCTTTTTTCAATTCGTTCGTGCAGTTGTTCAACGAGCGAGTCTTTTTTACTAATTTCCTTTACATACATCTCGATTTGATCCATATCGAGATCAGCAAACTCTAAATCCCACTTTCTTTTTTCTTCTTCCAGCTGCTCTATTACATTTTGCAATTGTAGCATGATTTCGGATAAGTCTTTTTCCCCAGCATCCAGCAACGGTTCTATTTGTGCTGTAATATGGTTGACTTCACGAATGTCTGCTATTGTTTTTCTTATTGCGTCTTTTATTTCTAAGTAATCTTGGTTCAAAGCTTTCCATTCGATTTTAAATTTGTCATATGCCAAAAGATCATGAGGCTTATCGTCCATCGTAATGATCGGCTCTTCGTTAGCCGACGCTATTTCTTTCACTCCGGCAAGGAATGACTGTTCCGCTTGTAAATCTTCAGACAGCTCCTGCAGCTTTTGCTTCAGCGAGGAAAACAGCTGTTCGGTTTGATCACATTCTTTGAAAATTCGTTCTAGCTGCTGCGTTGTTTCTTCTAATTTTTTTAAACGTTCAATCGAAAAATGTCTGTTCGGGGCCGGATGATGTGTGGAGCCGCAGACAGGGCAAGGCTCCCCCTCCGTCAACTGCTCGGAAATCAAAGCTGCCGCCTGATTTGTTCTTTCTTCTTCAAGCTGACTTTTTGCAGCCTGTAAATCATCCTTTACTTTTTCTTTAAAAAATTCATGCTCCCGCATTTGGCTGCATAAACGATCATAAACTTTTTGTAATTGATTGAAATTACCTGCCAGGCGTTCGTTTAATTCACTCTTTTTGCGGGCGAACTCGTCAGCCTTTTCCCGCCATTCGTTAAGTTGGTCTTCTTTCTTTTGCTTTTTGCTTTTTAATTCATATTCGTCTTTCATAAGCTGCATGATTTTCAGCTTCTGTTGATATGCTTTTTGGATTTTTTCCCGGAATTCTCTTGAAACTGTTTCTTCTTTCGCCTGCTGTTTTAAAGCCTGCTGCTTCTCTAACGCCCTATTTAATAATTCGCTCGTCTTTCTCTCTGTATGCTGTTTTTCATGCAACCTCATTTTCAATGCTTCATAGTCTTCTTTCAGCTTTGCAAACGATGCTTCATCCTCTTTGATTTCTGCATCCAATGAGATAAGCTGTTTCAATAGTTCACGTTTTGTTAAAAGCTCCGGCTCTTCAACAGCTTTTTTGGCACGAATCGCTTCAAAAGCTTTCTTTTTTTCTTTATAAAGGCTTGCTAGCTTTTTCTCTTCCTGCTGCCAATGCTCTGTTTCTTTTTCAAAACGGTCCTTTTCCGCTAAATGTTCGAGCACTGCTTCCGCATATGGTTTCAGCATCTCCGCTTGCTCCGCTTTTTTCAGCTTTTCTTCGATTTCTTGAAACCGCTCCTTTTCTTGCTCAAGCTCCTGTCGTTTTTTCTCATAAGTCGTTTTTTCCGTCTGCAAATTCCAGATTGTCTGAATCCGCTCAAATTCCTTTGCTGCCTCATCCAGCTGCTTTTCCCGTTCTTTCAGCACTGTATCACAGCGTATAAACGTTTTTTCAGCCTCTAAAACGGCTTCTTTCGAGGCATCGCCAAGACCTGCTTGTTCCGCTGACAATTCAGCGAATTGCTGTCTTGATTCCAAAAGACGTTTTTTCAGCTTTTTATTTAATTGGTCGCCGAATCGTTCCAAATTGAACAATCGTTCAAACATTTTCCTTCTTTCCGAGCCTTTTAAAGAAAGAAATTCAGCAAACTTCCCTTGCGGAAGGACAACAGCGCGGGTAAAATCCTCTATCGTCAGCCCTAAAAGCTCGTAAATCTTGTCATTTACATCATTTGTTTTATCTGCCAAAACGACCGTTTCTTCTCCTATTTCGAGAAGCCGGCACAGCCTTGTGTTGATCCTGACATTATCCACCCGCTTAAATGTTCGTTCAACAGTGTATCTTTTTTTTGATCGGCCATCTTCAAGCTCAAATGTAAAACTGACATATAATTGATCTTCCGCATGGTTCATTATCCCTTGCGTATTATTGGCCGCTCGCTCTACTTTTCCATAAAGCGCTAACGTAATGGCATCCAATATCGTTGATTTTCCGCTGCCAGTCGGACCAAATATTCCGAAGACACCGCCGTCGCATAGTGTTTCAAAATCGACCGTCTGCATCTTTCGATAGCTATTCAGTCCAGCTAAAGAAAGTTTTATCGGCTTCATGACTGTGCTCCTTCCTCTTTTAAGTCTTCAGAGAGCAATGTCATAAACAGTTCAATGAGCTCTGCCTCCGGCTCGGCGCCGCCAGTTTGTTTTTTGTAAAAACGTTTAAACATTTCATCAATCGGGAGATTTTCTCTTCTTTCTTGTTGGATCTTTTCGGCTTCTTTTTCAAAAATCGGCCGGATGTGAATAAAGCCGTCGTGCCATTTTCTCAACCGATGAATTTCTTCTAATGAAAGGCTGTCGGTCAAAAAAATTTCAAGATCAATCCATGCGTTTTTGTCTCTTCCTTCTTCAAGCCACTGGTGAACTTGAAGAAGACCGCCAGTTGCTTTCCATTTCACAAGCGGTTTTCCGCTCGACAAATAAATTTCGGAGACAACCGCGTTCTCGCCGGGTTTTGCATCGATCACTGTGACAGACTTCGTATAACCTGCCTCAGAAAAGCTATAGGCAAGCGGCGATCCGGAATATCTTGCCGGCACATTGGACTTTTTAACATTTTGCGGCCGATGAAGATGCCCCAATGCGACATATTGCGCTTTTTCCGGGAGACTTGTGGCTCGAACTGTATACGCTCCGCCGACTTCAATCGGTCTCTCCGAATCTGTCGTGCTGCCTCCGGCTACATAAAGATGGCTCATGGCAATATTCACCGTATGAGGTTCAAACTCTCTGCTCATCATTGCAAACAAGCCGCGAATTTTTTCATCGTAATGCTCTCTCAATAAGAGTTCATCATATTCGTTTGAAAGCAGTTCATTCAGCCTTGCTTCCGACGGATAAGCAAGCGCCGCCAGCTTCATTGTTTCATTTGTCCGCGGAACTTCAACCGTTAAAACATCGCCTCTTGGGTAGCCGATCAGCTCGATCGCCTGCTCCTTTGCCAGCGGAGCTGCTGCTTGCAATCGTTCCGGACTGTCATGATTTCCGGAAATGATGATAACACGTCTTTTTCCTCTATCAGAAAGTCTTGAAATACTTTCATAAAACAGCTTTTCTGCTCCTGCCGGAGGATTCACCGTATCAAAAACGTCTCCTGCCATCAAAATGACATCAATTTTCTCCTTTACAACAATTTCATACAGTTCATCAAGAAACTGTGCCTGCTCTTTTAGCCTGCTCCGACCTTCAAGCGTTTTTCCGAGATGCCAATCCGCCGTATGCAAGATTCTCAATTGCCTCACCTCTAAAATAGTCTGCAAATCTATAATTTTATGATGAGCCCTGCATCAAAAAAGAATAAATACCGATCATCGACTCGTCTTTTTAAGATTGACTCTACCGCCTTTGCATACAAGTCAATTTGAAATTCATATCGAGAAGCAAGCACCGGCTTTGCCTTTTCAATGGATGGAAAACGATCCTTTACCGCATCCGTTTTGTAATCTAACAGAACGAGCCCATCGTCATCTTCAAAAAGGCAGTCGATCACACCTTGAACGATGACCGTTTCAGTATTGAGAGAACTTCCTTTTTCGTAAATTTCGTTCGCCGGCACTGCCAAATTGAAAGGGATCTCGCGAAAAATTTTTTTTGCGCCTTTTAGGCGTCTACCTAGCGGTGATTCAAAAAATTGCACAATTCCTTCTACATTGACCGCTTCCACCTGCTCCTCCGTTAATATTTCTTTTTTCACGAGAGAATGCACGGTTTGTCGAATCGTTTGTTCCGTCAAGTCTTCACCCAATGGCAAATGCTGCATCACTGTGTGCATGGCCGTTCCTTTTTCTGCTGCTGTAAGAGATTTTGCCTGCATAAATTTCGGACGCTTGTACGAGGAATTCCCTTGTATTTTCTTCTTTATGGAAATGTCGCTGTATTCATCCGAAAATTGAAGTCTTCTTTTGATTTCCGTCACCGATTGCTTCGACCGGAGAGAGGCTGCATCTGAAAAAGGATAGCTCCAGGACAACTGATTTTGCACTTGGTTGGCGAAACTACTTGTTGACTGAACAGGAACGAAATTTCTCAAAGCGTCCATTTTTTCATCCATCATAACCGCTGCCTGCTCATTTTGCTCTTTTAATTTTTCTTCAGGAATCACATCAATTTGCAATTTCACCGGATAAGAGAAGATTTCATCCGCTGCTTCTCTTTCTTCTTCTCGTAAAATTGCCGCATCTTTATGACGGATGACAGCAGGACCGATCCAATCTAAATAACATACTGCCTTTAAACGATCGTAATCTGGAAGCAGCCATTCGCGGTGAGTGAATGATTGCTCCCATTCTTTAAACTTTTTTTCTCCGTCTTTCACTGTGCCGATTAAAAACAGCTTTTCCTTTGCTCTTGTCAAAGCCACATACAATACCCTAAGCTCTTCCGAAAGCATTTCCATCCTCAATTTCTTTTTTACAGCTACATAAGGAAGAGTAGGATACACAATCCGCTTTTTTTCATCGATAAACAGCGAGGCAAACCCTAATTCTTTATCGAGCAAATATTTTTTGGTCAAATCTTTCATATTAAATCGTTTAGATAAACCTGCACAGAAAACAATCGGAAATTCAAGCCCCTTGCTTGAATGAATCGTCATAATTCGGACAACATCTTCCTGTTCTCCTAAAGATCTTGCTGCTCCTAAATCATCGCCCCGTTCCTGCATTCTTTCAATAAACCGCAGGAATCGGAACAATCCCCGAAAGGACGTTTCCTCATATTGCCTTGCTCTGTCATATAATGCCCTTAAATTGGCCTGCCGCTGCTTTCCGCCGGGCATTCCGCCTGCAAAATCAAAAAAGCGGGTATCACGGTACAATTGCCAAATTAAATTCGAAACGGAGCTTTTTCTCGCCAAGTTCCGCCATTGATTGAGCCGGCTGACAAATTCGCTTACTTTTTGATAAAGCTCGCTATGATGGGCTTTTTCTTGCTGCAAAAATGATTCAAGTGCATCGAAATACGGACCGTTTTTCTTATAAAGACGGATGATGGCAAGTTCATTTCCGCTTAAGCCGACAATCGGCGAACGCAGCACAGAAGCGAGCGGAATATCTTGATAAGGATTGTCGATAATTTTTAAAAGCGAAAGCATAATGGCCACTTCTGTTGCTTCAAAATATCCTGTTGATAAATTCGCATACACCGGAATACCTTGCTGCTTAAACTCTTCCATGATTTGCGGCGCCCAAGGCATCGAACGAAGCAGGATCACAATATCTCTGTATGTGACAGGTCTCGTACGATCAAGTTTTCGGTCGTAAACAGGAAAGCCTTCCTGAATAAGCTCTTTTATTTTTTTCGCCATAAGGCGGGCTTCAAGCTGCACCGTTTCCAATTCTTCTTCATCAAATTCAATCATTATTTCTTCTTTTTCTGCTAATTCCTCCTTCCGGCGGTCTATTAGGAGGAGCTCTGTATTCATTCTACTGTTCTCTGGATAACGTGCGCCAAGCTTCAATTCTGCTGCCTCATCATAAACAACTTCGCCTACAGTCTCTCCCATCAATTGTTTGAAAAGAAAATTTGTGGCGTCCAAAACTTCTTTTCGGCTGCGGAAATTTTTAGCTAAATCGATGCGCAAGCCGGAATTCGTTCCGCTGGAGGTAAACCGTTTATATTTCGCCAAAAACAATAACGGTTCAGCCAGCCGGAAACGATAAATGGATTGTTTTACATCGCCGACCATAAATAGATTTCCTTCCGCTTCATGATCTTTTGACACCAGCTTTAAAATCGCTTCCTGCACCAAGTTGGTATCTTGGTATTCATCCACTAATACTTCTTGAAATTGTCGTTTGAAAAACAAAGCAGCATCACTCGGAACAACATTTCCCTTCTCATCTTTTTCTGTTAATATTTGTAAACAATAATGCTCAAGATCCGAAAAATCGACAATTCCTTTTTCTTTTTTCATTGCTTCCAGCCGGACAGCAAATTTTTTCACCAAGTCGGCTAAACAAATCATTGTGCGCTTCATTTTTTTCAAATCAAGCAGCTGGTTTTGAATATCCCTAGAGAAAAGCTCATTTTTTAATTTCTCTATTTCCTTTGTCGCTTTCTTTCTCATTTCCGTCACTTCATCAATGAGCTCTTTTCGATATTCTTCTCCCCTGCATGCCTTGGCGCGTGTCGGTTGAAAAGCTCTCATTTGCTCGGCAAGCTCCTGCCACGATGAAGCGTTTATAATGTTTTCCACCTGCTTCATGTCATCGAGTAAATTTTCAGCCCTTGGAGAAGGGCCGCCCGGCAATTTCGTAATGTCGAGAGCTCTCGCTAACAAATCCTTTATTCCGGAAAGCTGTATCGCTATATCCTTCCGTAAATATTGAAAAAACGGCAAGTCCTCGTATGATTCAGCTTGTTCTATGTCATACATTTGCACCATTTCATCAAGCCATTTTTCCGGGAATGGATTAGATCTAGCAAATTCATAAATGGATCTAATAATTTTTTTGATTTCATCATCTGAGCGATCGCCTGTATATTTGTCAACTAATTCGAAAAATAGTTCATTATGCTCCATTCCGTATTCTTCTTCTAACAATTCATCCATGCAATCTTCCATTAACAGTTCCATTTCTGTTTCGTCCGCTATTCGAAAACCGGGATCAATATCAATTTTGTAATAAAATTTGCGAACGACTTGCAGGCAAAAAGAATGCAATGTTGATATTTGCGCTTTGTTTAAAAGGGTTAATTGGCGGCGCAGATGGAGGGAAGAAGGCTGTTTTCGCAAAGCCTTTGCCAGCGCTTCGCCAATTCTGCTGCGCATTTCTGCAGCCGCAGCGTTTGTAAACGTTACGATTAACAGCCGGTCCACATCTACAGGATGCTGATTGTCGGTCAGCTTGCGAATAATCCGCTCAACTAGAACGGCCGTTTTCCCTGATCCGGCAGCAGCCGCCACTAATATATCTTGTCCGTCGGCAACAATCGCTTTCCATTGTTCATCGGTCCATTGGCCTTTTTCTAACTTTTTCAGCTCATTCTTCATCTGAATCCACCTTCTCCCTTACCTTTTGCAGCACTTCTTCCCCTTTTAAGCTTTTCAATATGCGAAAACGGTTCGTTTCAATCGATTCATCAAATTGACAGACCGATTTAAAGGAACAAAAGGTGCAAGGCGTTTTCTCTTTCATTTTATATGGCGCAATGGAAATATTTCCGTCTGTTATTTCCGTACCGATCCGCTTAAATTCGCGCCGGATATACGAGCGTAATGCATGAAATTCTTCCTCGCTGGCGATTTGAGAATTTGCATAAAATTCCCCGGTTTTCTTTATGCCGGCTTGAACGATTTTGGAATAGCCGCTTTCCAATTTTTGATCCATTAACCGCACCGTTTCTTCGTCTCCAAGCAGCAAGCCTTTCATTTTAAATTTCTTCAAAATTTCTTCTTCTATTTCATCATCCGTTAATAAATCTGGGGACTGTATGAACGGATCATGAATATGGAAATACAGCACCCCTGCTGGAGTCGCTTCTACGCCAAGCCAAGATTGAGAATTGGAAATGACAACATCCAAGTAAGTGAGCATCTGCAGCGCAATGCCGTAATACACTTCTGCCAAATTTAATGTTTTGTCGCTCGATTTAAAATCGACGATGCGAAGCAAAAGACCTTTCGAACTTTCCGCTTTATCCACTCGGTCTATCCTTCCGACGACCTCCAACGTACATCCGTTTTCAAGCTTAAATCGGAACGGGGGGAGCTTGCTTTTTTCATCAAATGATATTTCTAAACCAATTGGGACAAAACCGCTTGCTTTTGCATGTTCGCTTAAAACCTTTGATGCGCGGGCAACAATATTTTGAAGCTTGCGTTTAATATAATAGTGGCGGTTTGTGCTCATTAAAATTTCTTTTTGCAGCTTCGGCGCCAGCTGTTCGACTGCATCATGAGCAAGTCTTTCGCAGTTCTCCTTTGTTAATTCGCGCCATTCTACTTTCATGCTTTGAAGCCGGTCTGCCATCAGCTTTAATGCCGCATGGAACAATTGGCCGATATCCGGCGCTTCCAATCTGTAATACTCCCGTTCTTTTAACTTTAAGCCGTGAGAAGCAAAGTGGGCAAAAGGACATGCCCGAAACCGCTCCATCCTTGAAACGCTTCCTTGTATTTTCCGTCCATATAATTTTCTGCTTACCTCTTCGGATAAAGGTCTTTCTGTATTTGAATAAAACAGGCTGGCAATCGCCTTTTTCGCTTTGCTGCTCCATTCTTGATCATATACAAAGTAATTGTAAACATCCCACCACAGCTCATGGAGAGGATACTGCTTTTTCCAATTTTGCAATTTTGAAGTTAAAACAGACAAAGAAACATTCGGACTGACAATAAAAGAAAGCTGTTCTTCCGCCTCCTCACTTTCCGGTTCATTAAGAGAGATCATTTCCTTAGCATCTGGAAATATTTCTTTTAACCGTTTGACAATAATAGACGGCATGAGCGCTTTTCCTTCTTCATCCGCCAAAGAATACGATAAATACAGCTTTTGCTTAGCAGACGTGAGCGCTAAATAAATCAAAAAATTTTCATCCAGCAATTTTCTTCGAGCTGTCGGCGCTAGCTTCACCCCATTATGATATAGAAGCTCTCTTTCATCATCTGTTAAAACCCCGTCTTCCACCGGTTTTGCCGGAAGCACTCCGTCATTTGCTCCTGCAATAAATGCCGTCTTAATGCCATATAAACGTGACCGGTCAAGTGTTGCGACAATCACTTGGTCAATGGCCGGCGGAACGAGAGAAAATTTCATCGATTCCATTCCGGTTTCGACCATTTCCCTAAACAAATGAATGGAAATTTCCTGATCGCCCATAATTTCTACAAATTCATCCAATAGCTCTATCACAGCATTCCAAACTTGATCATGCTCCCTTGCTTCAATCAAGTTCCCTCCATTTTCCGCATCTAGACGAAGAAGCTCCAGCTTATCAGGCACTTTTGTTTGTTCTAAATACATATATAGCGCTTCGGCCATATCCCTGCCGGTTTTGGCGCGTTTCATCTTATTTTCCAATGCTTGCAGAGGCTCCACAATCAGCTTCCGTAATTGATTGATCCGTTTTTCTATTTCCTCTTCTTCATCTGTCTTTTTGTCGTTGTCATAGAATGAATGGTACTTCCTGTACGTCCAGCCGGCTTGATCCGTCCATTTTTTCCCTTGAATACCATAGGCAAGCACATAATTTTCTAATTGATCCATTTCTTTTCTCATTTCGGCTTTATCGGCATCTAGCGGGTAAAGAAATTCTGTTTTAATCGTTCTGAAAACAGCTTCATACCGCCAGTTTCCGGTTATGACTTCCAAGCTCGAGCGGATAAATTCGATCAGCGGATGATATGTCATTGAGCTTTTTTCATCTATAAAAAAAGGAATCTCGTAATCTTGAAACAATTGCTCCAGCAAATCTCTGTAATCGGACATGTTTCTAATAAGCAGTGCAATCTCCCGAAATCGCACTCCCTCATCCCGAACGAGGCGGATAATTTCTCTAGCAATCCCTTCAATTTCGGCGCGTCTATTCACCGCTTGCATAAATACAATCGCGCTGTCTCCGTGAAAAGGTTCGGGAGTATGGGAAGAGTACATTTTTTCTAGATGAACAAGTGACGGCTCTTCAATAAAACGTTTCCGGTCAGTCATATATGCTACTTCATCAATGGAAATATTATTTCGTTCAGCCATTTTTTTCAGCAAAGAAAAGGTTTCAGCCGTCATGTAAAATAAATGAAGCTCGTCGGCAACGGCCTCTTCAGGCGGTTTATCCAATGTGAGAGCAATTGTTATAGAAGAAGCTGTTTTCATCATCGATTCGATTACTTGCAATTCTTGAGGCGTAAAATTGTGAAAGCCGTCGATATAAATTTCCGCTCCGTCCATGTAGCTTGATTCATAAATCTTCTCTGAAAGAAGCTGCAAATAATCCTCTGAATCTATGTATTTATCAGCAAATAATTTTTCCACGGAACGATAGATGCCCGCCAAATCTTTCAATTTATCGGAAAGAATCCGCTCTCTATGATCATGGCTTTCCGCTAATTTTTTTACTTGATCATCCAGCATATCTGGACTGATGATATATCTTTTCATTTCTGTAATCATCTGTTCGATATGCTCAATAAAGCCTTTTTTTTCACTGGCTTTGGAAAACACTTTAAATTCGTGCTTTTTTTCTTCGATGATTTTTCGAAGAAACATGTTCATGCCTGTTTGGGAAATAAAGGTACGGCTGATGCCTCCTTCCTCCTGCAGCACCCTCCACGCCAAACGGTTGAAGCTCAATACTTGTGCTCTAATGATTCCTCCTAATTCCGGAGTTTTCATCAGTTCATATTCCATTTGAAAAGTCATTTGATCTGGAACAAGAAACAAAATAGGTTTTCCATTATACGGATCTTCTTTTAATTTTTCCCTAATTTTGTTTAAGATTGCCGTCGTTTTTCCTGTGCCGGATGAACCGACCAAAAACTTAATACCCATGAAATCTCCCCCCTTCAGAAGGCATCCAAACGGAAAATGGGACAATTTTCTTGTCCCATTCTGATTTCGTGTTTATGAATACATTTATTTTACTGTAAATGGTTTTGAAAATCCATTGATTCGGACAATCCGAATTTCCAACTAATAGGAATCATCGTTTACGGTTTTACCTCTCCGATCACATTTTTTTCATGAACAAAGCCAAAATGCCGGCTGTCCCTGCTGTTTAACCGATTGTCGCCAATGACAAAAATACATTTTTCCGGCACCGCTTCTTTTCCAGTTATTTCTTTTAATGTAAAATTCCCTGTGATCGGATTTCCATATACTTTTTCTTTATTTTTCTTTAAAAATGGTTCCGGTACATATTTCCCATTCACATATAATTTGTCGTTTCGATATTCAATTTTTTCTCCTGGAAGGCCGATGACCCTTTTAACCAAAACTTGCTTTTCGCCGGGCATCTGAAACACGACAATGTCAAACCGTTCAATTTTATTAAACCGATTCGTCAATTTATTTATATAAAAATGATGGCCTTCTTTTAAGGTGGGCTGCATCGATACGCCATCAACAGTGTACGCGGCAAACGCAATATTTTTAATTAAAACGGTTGATAAAAGAGCTGAAGTGACGATTCCCGCAATAACTCGTTTTTTCCTCACGGCTCTTCACCTACTTTTTATCTTTTCGTTTAATTAACGAAACATTTAAACGCTGCTCAATCCTTTTTCCGATAAACCACATGAGCGCCATCACAACAAACACAATGATCAACCGGACGGGCTCTTCAATCAGCTCCCGTAAATCATACCCTGATAAGCTAAGCATAAAAATCATCACGAGCTTCCCTGATAAAACAGCGAGCGCAAACTGCCACACATTGATTTTGGAAAGACCGGCTACTACATTTACAAGCGCAGAAGGCGTAAAAGGGAAACAGAGCATTAAAAATAAAGGAGCAAAGCCGTGCCGTTCGACCCAGTTCATCATTCGTCTTACTTTTTCATGTCTGCTTAAAAAATTTAAAAAACGCTTCCGGCCAAACTTTCGCACTAAAAAAAACACGAGCAATGCGCCTGCCGATGAACCGATCCACGAGTACAAAAAGCCGAACCAAAGTCCAAATGAATTAGCGTTCGCAATTACAAACAGAATAAGAGGCAAGAACGGAAAAAAAGCCTCAAGCATCGGAAGCAGAATCCCTGGAAGAGGTCCGAGCGCTCGGTATTCTTTAAAGAATCGTTCAACATCTTCTAATGTAATGGAATCGAAAAATGCAATGACATCCATATCTTAACTCCTTACTTCAACATCTCCTTTTATTTTACACCTTTTGAGCATAAGTTGAAAAATTTTGCCGAAAAAAATTAATTGAAATGATTTATTTTCCTGTTTTATAATAAAAATAGAACATATGTTCCATTTGAAGCGAGGTATTCCCTATGTCGAAAATACCAACCGACATTCGCCATTTGATTGAACAGTCGATCTACTTACCGATGACTGCTACGGTGCTGAACAAAGACATGAATGTCGTAAAAAAAAGTCCATTCAAGCTGAAAGATCCTTATTTGCATCTAATTGAAGAGGCGTTAAAGCTTGTACAAAAAGATTTGGCAGAGGTTCGCAAAGAATTGCGCAGACAAAAGGTGAAAGTTTTAAAAGCCAAACAGGATGAAGCATTCACAACGTACACTTTCTACTATAACGGCTACGAAGAACACCACAGCTACTTCAATCCAAGAATCCGAAATAAAGTAAATGAACTGATTGAACATTATTTGTTTAAAACTGAAAAAAAATCTGGCATTCCAACCTCTTAGACTTTTTATCTTAAAAGAAAGACAACGGCCAAACCGTTCGCTACAGAAGATGAGGGAACAGGACTATTTGTTTCGCCCGTTGAATGCCTGTCCCCTTATAACAGAAAAATGAAATCTCCCCCATTTTCTAACACGGAAAAAAGCACGCAAATTGACAGCTTGCGTGCCGGAAGATAAAGCTTATCCATCTTCTTTTCTGAATTCGCGAACGAGCTGTTCATAAATATATGCATGCTGCTCCTTCGGAAAAAGGATTGTGTTCATGCGGCGCTGCTCCTGCTCAATTCTTGAAGAGATAATCGTTCGAAGATGTGCCGTTTTATAAAATTGATGGGAAAAAGAAGATGGAGATATGTCAGCAACTATTTTCTGACCGTTACGGAATATGACTTCCGTACAATTCGAATCTGTTTTCATAAAGCGGGAAATGTGGGAATGGGAAAACCAGGCGCACTGATGCCTTGCGGGTGAATGAGTAGGAAAAAAATAAAGGGAATTGGCAGGATCAATGACAATCGGAAGCTTTTTTGTTATGCCAAGCAGCCCTTTTGATCCTTCAACTCTTCCTTTAAAGCTTGAACCATAATAACGGCAGCTTTGATCAATAACATAAACAGGTCGAATAGGTACTATGCGCTCTCCGCTAGTTTCCAAAATTTTAGCGTACAAGTGATGTTCTTTTCTAAAAGGCAAAATTGCCATTGTTTCCCCATTTACAATACATTTTTCTGCCTCAAACTGCTTCGTACTCACTAGAATTCTTACCTCCTAATTTTTTCTATATAATAGTTCTTTTTCACTGATTCAAATCTATCATAAAAATTCCAAAATTTCTATATTTTTTTAAAATTTTTTAAATACAAAGCATTAGATCAAGGTAAGATGTTATTGTTAATATAATTTTTCTAAAAATTACAAATTATAAGTTGATTTTTCCTTCCGAAATCCATATAATATAAAAAAGGCATCAGAGGTGATGGGTTATGGAAAACCGGAAATCTTATTCCGAACTGATGAAGACCCGTTCTGTGAAGGAAAATCCAGAAAACTTCATGATGGATGTATACATCCAAATGATTCTGGACGAAGCATGGTTCAATCATCGAAAAAAAATGCTGGAAGACAAAATTAATGATGCTCTGGACCGAAAAGATAGAGAAAAATTTATGGAGCTATCCAAAGAATATGCGAAATGGGTGCGTTAAATGATAAAAAAAGCCAATCCCAGAGGATTGGCTCAATCTATGTGAAGGTAATGATTATGGCCAGTCAATTAAGCTGTGGTAAATTGTTCAGCTTCCGTAGACCCTTTTAAAGCGGTTGTAGAAGAAGTACCTCCAGTAATCACTTGGGCAACCTCATCAAAATAACCAGTTCCAACCTCCCTCTGATGCCGTGTTGCTGTATAACCATACTGTTCGCTTCTAAATTCGGCTTGCTGAAGTTCAGAGTAGGCAGCCATTCCATGATCTTTATACTTGCGTGCAAGTTCAAACATGCTGTAATTCAATGCATGGAATCCAGCTAAAGTAACGAATTGGAACTTGTAGCCGTAAGAAGCAATTTCCTTTTGGAAACGTGCGATAGTATCGTCATCAAGCTTTTTCTTCCAATTAAAGGAAGGTGAGCAGTTATATGCCAATAACTTGCCTGGGAATTCTTTATGAATAGCCTCAGCAAACTTCCGTGCTTCTTCCAAATTAGGTTCAGATGTTTCACACCAAATCATGTCTGCGTATGGCGCATATGCCAAACCTCTAGCAATTGCTTGATCAAGACCAGCGCGAGTGCGGAAAAATCCTTCCTGTGTCCGTTCCCCAGTAATAAACTCTTTATCCCTGTCATCGATGTCGCTTGTGATCAAATCAGCCGCATTGGCATCAGTACGAGCAATGATAACAGTCGGAACATTCATCACATCAGCAGCCAGTCTTGCAGCAATCAAATTGCGAATAGCTGTTTGTGTCGGGAGCAAAACTTTTCCGCCTAAATGGCCGCATTTTTTCTCAGAAGACAATTGATCCTCGAAGTGAACAGCAGCTGCTCCTGCTTCAATCATCGCCTTCATCAATTCAAAAACGTTCAACTGACCGCCAAATCCAGCTTCAGCATCCGCAACAATTGGAACGAACCAATCAATTGAATGATCCCCTTCCATATGATGGATCTGATCTGCCCGCTGCAAAGCTTGATTAATCCGCTTTACGACATGCGGCACACTGTTAGCAGGATACAAGCTTTGATCCGGATACATTTGCCCCGCAAGATTAGCATCTGCTGCCACTTGCCAGCCGCTTAAGTAAATTGCTTTTAATCCGGCTTTTACTTGTTGGACAGCTTGATTTCCTGTCAAAGCTCCGAGGGCATTTACGTATTCCTCAGTTTTCATTAAATTCCAAAATTTTTCTGCTCCTCTTCTGGCAAGAGTATATTCGATTTCAATGGAACCTCTAAGCTTCAACACATCTTCAGCCGAATAAGGGCGTGTAATCCCTTTCCAGCGTTCATCTTTCTCCCAGCTTTCTTGCAATTGTCTCGCTTTTTCTTGTAATGTCATCTTTTCTCTCCCCTTTTTTGAAATATTTTTTAATTTAATCTTTCATAGCCTGGAAGCGTCAGAAAATCTACGAATTCATCATTTCTCACAAGCTCATCAAACAATTTCGCCGCTTCATCAAAACGCCCTTTTTGATAGGCTTCTTCACCAAACTCTTGTTTTATTTTTTCCAGCTCTTCCTGCTTAATTTTTTCATAAAGCTCTATTGTAACCTTCCGTCCGTCCTCCAACACCCCCTTTGGATGACGAATCCATTGCCATACCTGTGCCCTTGAAATTTCTGCCGTTGCAGCATCCTCCATCAAATTGTGGATAGGTGCAGCTCCTCTTCCAGAAAGCCATGATGCAAGATAACGAATGCCGACATCAATGTTCGTTCTTAATCCTTGCTCTGTAATTGTTCCTTCCGGGACTTCAAGAAGCTGTTCTGCTGAAATCTCAACATCTAGCTGTTTATCAATCTGGTTAGGTTGTTTCATATATTGGTCAAAAATTTCTTTGGCAACCGGTACAAGCGCAGGATGTGCCACCCATGTGCCATCGTGTCCATCTTTCGCTTCCCGCTCTTTATCAGCGCGCACTTTTTGGAACGCCTCTTCATTTTTCACCGGATCATCTTTAACCGGAATTTGCGCTGCCATTCCTCCAATGGCATGAACGTTCCGGCGATGGCACGTTTTAATCGCGAGCAGAGAATACGCCCTCATAAACGGAACCGTCATCGTTACTTGCGCCCGATCAGGTAAAATGACGTTTTGATCGTTTCGGAATTTTTTCAGATAGCTGAAAATATAATCCCATCTGCCGCAATTCAATCCAGCTGAATGCTCTTTCAGCTCGTATAATATTTCGTCCATTTCAAACGCGGCCAATATCGTTTCAATCAGAACGGTCGCTTTAATCGTCCCCCGCTTTACCCCCAATTCATCTTGCGCGAAACAGAAAACATCGTTCCACCATCTGGCTTCTAAGTGGCTTTCCAGCTTCGGCAAATAAAAGTAAGGTCCGCTTCCTCTTTTGATCAGTTCTTTTGCATTGTGGAAGAAATAAAGGCCAAAATCAAACAGACTGCCTGAAATCCGTTTTCCGTCCAATAGGACATGTTTTTCTTCTAGATGGAGTCCTCTCGGCCGCACGATCAGCGTTGCCGTTTCTTCATTCAGCTTATATACCTTTCCGTTTTCATTCACATATTCAATCGTTTTGTTGACCGCATCCCTTAAGTGAATTTGTCCTTCCACAATATTTTCCCAAGTCGGTGATGTGGCATCTTCAAAGTCCGCCATAAAAACTTTTGCGCCTGAATTTAAGGCATTGATAATCATTTTCCGGTCGACAGGTCCAGTAATTTCAACTCTGCGATCCTGCAAATCTTTTGGAACAGGCGGTATCGTCCAGTCCCCTTTTCGAATATGTTCCGTCTCCTTTAAAAACGACGGCTTCTCCCCTTCATTAATTCGCCTTTCCCGTTCTTTCCTCAGTTCAAGCAGCTCGATTCTTCTTGAACCAAATGTTTGTTCAAGCTTTTCGACGAACTGAAGGGCTTCGTTCGTTAAAATCTCCCTGTAAGAAGGCAGAAGAGTTCCCTTCACTTCCAGCCTAGATGCTGCACTAGCCTTCACGTTTCCTCACCTACCTTGTTATAAAACAGTTTTTAAATTACATTTTTAATATATAACAGATTAATACAGATTGGAAGACTTTTTTGAAAATTCGTTGTTTTCGTTTTCTTATCACATTCAATAAGTTTTTATTAACTTCCCTTTTTCGCTCGTACATCCGATCCATACCTCTATCTCAATCAGCACTTTTTGAAAACTTAAATAATTTTATGTTATTTTTTATAACATGATTTCGTTTTTCAAATTAAAATAATTGTAAAATTTAATAGATTTTACAAAAAAATAGTTGATTTTCAGTGAAAATAACCAATGACAGAATAGCTACCACAAATTATTATGTTATAAAAACAAACATAAAGTGTCACAAACAGAGGAGGAGGGATAAAAAATGGAAGCTGAAAAAGGTGTAAAAAATGCAGCTTTTATTAATCAAAAACCACAATTGGAGAAAAAGAAATTAAGAATGCCTCATATTTATGTCATATTGTTTGTTTTAATAATTCTTGCTACAGCCGCTACTTATTTTGTACCTGCTGGCGTTTATGAACGTATTCCAGGACCTGAAGGAAGAACAACGATTGATCCAAACTCATTTGATTTTGTTGAAGCAGCACCTGTAAGTCCTGTTGAATTTATGATGGCAGTCCCAAAAGGATTAGTTGCAGCAAGTGATGTCGTTTTTTTCACTTTGATCATCGGCGGTACATTTGCCGTTATTCGAAAAACAGGACTTATAGAAATAGGAGTAGAGAAACTAGCAAAAACATTTGCTTCCAATGGTATTGTGTTAATTCCAGTTTTAATGACTGTATTCGCAATTATATGCAGTTTAATTGGAACGCAAGAACTTAGTTTAGTTTATATACCTGTAATTCTCCCCCTATTTATTGCTTTAGGATTTGATTCAATGGTGGCGGCGGCGGTTGCTTTAGTTGCAACTACTGCTGGTTTTATGACAGGCTTTCTTAACCCGATTAATACTGGTTTAGGTCAAAAAATTGCAGGACTTCCAATATACTCAGGTATAGAATTTCGCATAGCGGCTTTCGTTGTCTTTGTTTTAGCAGGAATGATTTACATTATGCAATATGCTAAAAAAGTTAAAAAGAATCCTGAAGCAAGCTTAGTATATAAAGACGATCATGCTAAAAGGAATATGTACTTCAATCAATCTGTATCCAAAAGGAATGAAATGAATAAAAAACAAAAAGCTGCTTCTTTTGCCTTGTTATCCTTTTTTGTCTTATTAGTGTACGGTGTTTTAACTCAAGGCTGGTTTATGTTAGAAATGGCTGGACTGTTCATTATAATGGGTGTGGTTGTAGGTCTGATCGCTGGATTAACATTAAACGATATTTGCGAAGCATTTAATGACGGTTTTCGTGAAGTTTTAGTTGGGGCAATCATTGTTGGTATTGCCAGAGCAGTATCAGTAGTTATGGAAGACGGACAAATAATGGACACCATTGTCCATACACTAGGAACGATAGTAGGCGAAATACCAGGAACATTTAGTGTCATCGGGATGTTTATTGTCCAAATGCTATTTAGCTTTTTAATTCCGTCAGGCAGCGGACAAGCATTAGTTACTATGCCGATTTTAGCTCCGCTTTCTGATTTAATCGGAGTTACGAGACAAACAGCTGTTTTGGCCTACCAATTTGGAGACGGGCTAGGCAACATATTATTTCCAACTTCAGGATATTTTATGGCTGCACTAGCACTAGCTGGAGTTTCATGGCAAAAATGGGTTCGCTTTTATGTACCATTATTTTTAATTTGGTTTGGATTATCTGCTATTTTCCTGATCACCGCTCATTTCATTCAGTGGAACGGTTGAATCATGATTTAAAATGAGTCAAAAATTAATAAATCATCATATAAAAAACACGCGGCAAACAAAATGTTTTCCGCGTGTTTTTTTGAAATTTTATCGCATTTTTACTTGAGCATTTTGCATATTTTTTGACCCAAGAGCCATAAGGATTTCAAAGACATAAAAAAGGACTTCACCCCTAAAATGTAGAATTTTTGAAGTGACGAAACCACAAAAATTCAAAAGGAGGAAGTCACTTTGTATATTCTACAAGAAAGCCTATTTTCCTTTGAAGAACTGCAAAAATTAGAGTCAAAAGAGAAATTACCTATCTTTTTTAGCTCGCTTGATTTACGCCCTTATGCTAAACAGTTGAGAAGTTCTTCACCCCGAGGGGCTGACGGTCATTCCAGAGAAGGGATTCTAAGGGCTCTCATCGCTGCCCCACTCGAAGGCATCGACACCTTTACCGCCCTTCATCATCGATTGGATAAAGACCTTCGTTTCCGTTATCAATGCGGTTTATCGATTGATCGCCCCGCACCGTCTATCTCCACTCTCAGCCGGGTTTTTGCGGCACTTACCAAAAAAAAGCTGGCTGAAAAGATCTTCCTTGACTTGGTACAGTTAGCTCAGGAGGAAGGAATAATTGACGGCAGCCACCAGGCCATCGACAGTGCCGCCATTGATGCCTATGAAAAGAAACAGCCCAAAAAGCGTAGTGAACAAACGGGTAATGCCAATTGGGGCGCAAAATATGATTCCTTCGGCAATAAAATTACCTGGTTTGGCTATAAGATGCATCTTTCAGTCGATACCGCAAGCGAACTGCCAATAGCCATAAAAGTAACCCCTGCCCATGTGAACGATGGAGAAGTCGCACCAGAATTAATAGAGCAAGTGGCAGAGCGTACCAAATCCAAAATTGAATTTCTGATCATGGATGGCGGATATGACCAACTAAAAAACTATGAATCAGCCAAAAACATTGGAGCGCAAGCCATTATCCCGCTCAATTTGCGCAACGAAAAAGAGCCTCCTGAAGGGATTTCTTCCAATGGAACTCCGCGTTGTTCCATGGGTTATGAAATGACTTATTGGGGAGCTGATAAGGACCAGCTCAAGTTCAGATGTCCTCACGCAACCGGCAAAGTGGATTGCCCATTAGGAATGGCAGCCTGTTCATCTTCCAACTATGGAATGGTGGTAAAAGTCGACATCAAAAAGGATGTGCGCCGATATTCCAATCCGCACCGTGATACAAAACGTTGGAAAGAGCTTTACAACGAGAGGACAAGTGTAGAACGCTGTAATTCAAGAATGAAAAGCTACCTTACGGCGAACTCCCTACATGTATGGGGAATTGAAAAAGTAAAGACCCATATTTACCTGAACGCTATTGTATTACTTGTTTCAGCGCTAGCGATGGCAAAGGAAAATAAAGGGAAGAAAGCCGCTTAAAAAAATTCAATGTGAAAAATTCTGTAGGTATGCCCGAAAACAAGATTATTGTAATATTTTGTAAAATAACATGCTGGTAGCTATTTGCCGAGTGCTTTATTTTTTATACTTTTATCCAAAAAATCTAATTTTGCAAAATGCTCACTTAAAAAACGGCTCCCCTGGCTTTCGACTATCTTCCAATACAAGAATCCCTTTTTCTTTTGGTGCATTGGGCAGGTTTAATTCTTTTGCCGAACAGATCATGCCGCTCGAGGAAATGCCTCTTAGTTCAGCTTCTTTTATCACCATTCCGCTTGGCATAACCGCTCCTACCTTTGCAACAACAACTTTTTGTCCAGCCGCAACATTCGGTGCCCCGCAAACAATTTGAAGCACTTCATCCCCCACATCGACTTTGCATACACTTAATTTGTCAGCGTTCGGATGCTTTTCTTTTTCCAATACATGGCCAACGACAAATTTCGGTGATAAATCCGCCTCCAGCTTATCTGAAAAACCGTTTTGCGCAATTGTTTGATTGATCTTTTCCACCATTTCTGCCGTTACATCTAATTGGCCGTTTCCGTCAAGCGAAAAATAAGAAGTTGCCTGAAAAATGTTGAAGCCTGCTGTTTCATTAGTTTCAGCATCAAATATTTTTACAACATCTCCTTTTCTTTCAAACCGCTTCTGTTCATACGGTATATCTTTTAAAGAGATGATGAGTACATCGCCGATTCCTTCTTTATTGTAAAATACATTCATTGCTTGTCATCGTCTCCTTTCGTCAGTTTTCTGCGGTTTTTTGCCAAAATAAAGATCGGTTCGAGCTTTTTGTTTTCATAAATAAAGGATAAAGCCGTAATCGGCACCCTCCCATTTGTAAAAAAGCTCATCGTCAGCTGTGCCAGCACGTCATAACCCGTTTCATTTCGAATGTCGCCTATGATCAGCACGTCTTGATGAGGGACGCTGACAGTCATATCCCCTTGAACTTTTGATTCATATTCTTTTAAAATTGACTCATTTAAAATCCTGCTGGCATCGTAGCCGTCATTTGAATTAAAAAAATAAAAAACATTGCCTGCGACCTTATCTTCTTTTACTTTTGTCGGCAATGAACGCAAATTAAAGGCAGCCATTTCCTTCAATTGCTGGCGCGTCCAATTCTCCTTCTTCATCATCTGTTCATCAATTAGGCGATACGAATTTCCGAGATCAAGGGCATAATAAATTCGGGTCTCAGCAGTATGATCCTCAAAAATAAGAGGAACGCCATTCGACTCAACCGGAAAGGAAGTTGAGCGAATG
Organism: Aeribacillus sp. FSL W8-0870; assembly: GCF_037963755.1. NCBI lineage: Bacteria > Bacillati > Bacillota > Bacilli > Caryophanales > Bacillaceae > Aeribacillus > Aeribacillus sp. FSL W8-0870. The sequence continues at coordinate 1,120,292 of NZ_CP150165.1, read as the reverse complement.
ACAGGATAAATCTGTTTTTCCTTGCCGCTTAATGCACCTTCATTTTTCATAGCTGAGAGAGACTCGGTTATGTAATAAACGAATTCATCAATCGCTTTTTCTTTTTTTTCGTTCCATTTTGAAATAATACCTGGCAAGGAGAGTGTCAGCCCTTTTTTCAATTCTGGATCTTCGATTCTTAACGTATCCTTTTTTCGATTAAATGAAAAGTGAAATGAGTAATCATTTAACTTCTCTTTTAACAATTCGACCATTTGTTCAGAATTCATAAGGCTGATCATCTCCTTTTTATTTTCTTTATATTAAAGATTTAAGCCATCTAAAAATTGCTGAACTTCCTCTTTTGTTTTCCGATCTTTGCTGACGAAGCGTCCGATCTCTTTTCCCTCGTTAAATGCGATAAAGCTTGGGATGCCAAAAACATTTAATTCTGCGCATAAATCGATATATTCATCCCGATCGACATAATAAAATGCGAACTGCGGATTCTCCTTTTCCAATTCAGGAAGATGCGGCTTAATAAACCCGCAATCTGGACACCAATCAGCCGAAAATACAAATAAAGCATTTTTTCCTTTCGTAAGCTCCCAAAAATGATCAACAGATTGAATGTTTTCCATCTCTAAAAGTCTCCTTTTATCTTTTTTCATTGGCATCGTAACAAATCTCAGCAAAAAAAGCTACTAACTCGCATGCCTGAGCCGATCAAAGTTAATTTTTTTTGGAAAATTGATATTGTCCTATTAACAGCTTCATGATATGTGCAAACATTTCTTTCCGGTCGATAAAGCCGTTTGTAAAGATTCCGATTGCTCCTTCTCGATGTCTCACATTTCTTTTTTTCGCATATGCATCCATTACATCTCCAAGCTCCAAGCCTTTTTTCAAAGGCTCAAGAAATTCATTCGGGAGCGGGATTCTCGCCCCTCCAGCAATATATTCATTTCCATCTTTATCAATTAATGCACCCCAATTGCATAAAAACAATCCGCGAGGTGTAACATCCACACCCCCCTCAAGACCAACCGAAAGATCCGGTTTAACTTTTTCAAAGACATTTTTTGCCCGATTTAATGCCCCCTGCAATGTTTCCTCATCGGAAAATGGCTGTGTTGAAACCCCGGATGGAACATCAACTGAGATGAATTCCATGTTCTTCTCTTCCAAAAGAGAAAAGGTCTCCTTCACCGCATTGATTTTCGCCAGGTTTTTCGATCCGATTGCGACATTCATTTTTGCCCTCCGGAATGTTTTATGTTAAACGTTTTGCTTAATTTTTTCAACAGTGGATCGATCGCAAGCTTTTATGAGCTTCACAAGCAATTCTTTTGCTGCTAAATAATCATCGACATGGATCATCGAAGCATGAGTATGAATATATCGGGCGCATATTCCGATTACCGCTGAAGGCACACCGCTGCCAGAAATATGTACTCGGCCTGCATCTGTTCCGCCTTGGGATGTAAAATATTGATATGGAATATTGTTTGTTTCAGCTGTGTCAAGAATAAATTCCCGCATTCCCCGATGAGTGACCATTGTCCGATCATAAATTCTCAGCAGAACTCCTTTTCCAAGCTGACCAAATTCGTTTTTGTCCCCGCTCATGTCGTTGGCAGGACTCGCATCCAATGCAAAAAAGATGTCCGGCTTAATCAAATTGGCGGCCGTTTGCGCTCCCCTTAACCCTACTTCTTCCTGGACAGTCGCTCCAGAATACAAAACGTTTGGCAATGTTTCATCTTTCACTTCTTTCAACAGCTCAATGGCCAGCCCGCATCCATACCTGTTGTCCCAAGCTTTTGCCAAAATTTTTTTCGAATTAGCCATCGGCGTAAACGGGCAGACCGGAACAATTTGCTGTCCTGGCTTGATTCCTATGGCTTCCGCATCTGAGCGATTATCAGCGCCGATATCAATCAGCATATTTTTAATCTCCATCGGCTTTTTCCGAACTTCCTCATTGAGCAAATGCGGAGGGATGGATGCGATCACGCCGATCACCGGACCGCGTTCAGTTATAATTTGCACGCGCTGCGCCAGCAAAACCTGACTCCACCATCCTCCCAGCGGTTGAAAGCGGATCATTCCATTTTCTGTAATAGATGTGACCATAAAGCCTACCTCGTCCATATGGCCTGCAACCATTATAGTTGGTCCATCCTCACTGCCTTTTTTCACTCCAAAAATGCTGCCGAGTTTGTCTTGAACGATCTCATCTGCATATTTTTCTAGCTCTTTGCGCATAAATGAGCGAACAGCGTGTTCATTGCCTGATGCACCCGGCAGCTCTGTTAATGTTTTAAATAAATCCAACGTTTCGTTGTTCATGTTTATATCCCCTTCTTTAGCTTAATTTAGACCATCACGTACACAAAATATGTATAAACTTATTTTAGCGAATGATGAATGTATATTCCACAAATGTAACAAAACTGCGTTATACTAATAGTAAATTGTTTAAGGAGGGAAGATTGTGAAATGGAAAAATTTCCTGATCGGCTTCGCAGCAGGGATTGCCGTCGGATATGTATTAAAAAACGAATATAAAAAGCCGTTTCTTTCGCCGGAAAAAGCACTTGAATCGGTGAAAAAAGCTTTTAAACAAAAAGGCCCGATCAACGGATCCTGGATTTACACCATCCCGCAAGATTATGAAAAAAATGATATATCTTATAAAGTGTATGAGGCAGGAATCAGCCGTTTTTATAAAGGGAAAACTGAACAGTTTGAAGTTATTGTCGATGCATCGAGCGGAACCATTTTACATGTAAATCAGCTTTCCTCTTAACAAGAAACAGAGAAAACAAATTTCTTTGTCTCTTTGGGGAGTGAAAAAAATGGGGATTGTTAAAAAAGGTGTGACGATTTTACATTTTGATGAAACATACCATTATCAAAGAAAATTACAATCGTATTCTCACGAATGCATTGATTTCACTGATTTAGAAGGAACCCGGCTGTTTTGTGACGGACAATCGTTAAAAGTAATAAAAAGAAAGCTGTTGAGCCGCAAGCAAAAAGGAATTACGTTCATCGGCAGCGGCGATTATCACTATGTTACATATCTCCTGTTGAATGAAATAAAACTTCCGTTTACCCTTCTTCTATTTGACCATCATACAGACTTAGACGATTCTGCAATCGGGAGGAACATGCCAATTTCTTGCGGCTCATGGTTATCTTTTGCGCTAAAAGACAATCCTTTTTTAACAAAAGCCATTATCATCGGTCCAAAATGGACAGAAAAACAAGAAATAGAAAAAGTCAAGGTCATCCCGTATACACCTGAAAATCATCCGTATATTTTACAACAAATTCAACAAATACAAAATGATTTTGTTTATATTAGCATCGACAAAGATGTTTTAAAAAAAGGGGAGGCGGTGACAAACTGGGACCAAGGTACAATGAGTGCTGCGACATTGCTTTTTTATTTGCGGACAATATTAAATGAAAAAAAAGTGATCGGCCTCGATGTTTGCGGCGAGGCGCCGCGTAAAAGACTGGCTTTCTCTTTTCTCGAAGATCGAATGATGAATAAAAATGAAACGATAAATCTGAACATTTTAAAAATGTGCTTACGGAATCCTCACGTGTACGAAACAAATCAATTCCCCTAAAGTTTTTGCTTAAGTAAAAGACTGAAGAGTGCAGAAGATTCATCCCTCGAAAATTCCATTTTTTATCAAAAAAACATCCCGCACACTATCGTGCAGGGATGTTTGTCTTTACCGAATTTTCACTTTCGCAATTTCACTTCCGCCCTATAAATCTTTTGTCCTTTTTTGGAAAATTTCTCTTCGTATTCCGTCATTACATTGTCTGTAAAATCACTTTGGTGAAGATCTAAACTTACCCATTTCAATAAAAATCCGTATTCGGAAAAACTGACAAGCGAATATTCAAACAGCCTTTGGTTATCCGTTTTAAAATGAATTTCACCTTCATCAGCTAAAATGCTCTCAAAAATGGAAAGAAAGGAATGATGTGTCAAGCGCCGCTTCGCATGGCGTTTTTTTGGCCAAGGATCTGAAAAATTTAAATAGATTCGCTCAACCTCGCCTTTCGCAAAAATTTCAGCTAACTGGCTCGCATTTATGTTCATAAGCTTTACATTCGGAAGTTCCTCTTCTTTTAATTTTTTTAAAGCCGAGACGAGGACGCTTTCCTGAAGCTCAATGCCGATATAATTAATATGCGGATTTTGCTTCCCCATACCGACAATAAACTGTCCTTTGCCGGTGCCGACTTCTATATGAACGGGATGCTCATTCCCGAACAAATCGTTCCATTTCCCTTTCCATTCAAAAGGCTGCTGTATAACAAATTGGGGATGATTTCTTAAAAAATCTCCGGCCCAAGGCTTATTTCTTAAACGCATATTCCACCTCTGTTTATTTTTTTACTATGTCAAAAGAGCCGTATACTGAACGGCTCTTTATTGTATAGAAATCGAAATGATGTATATTCTAATCAATAAAGAAATGGGGTGAGAATGAATGCAATTGAATTATCGTGATCAACTGATGCTTCTGAAAGATATTTTATCTGAACATGAAAGTGAATGCTGCGGATCAGTAGCGGAATATGAGCAATTAGAGCGCCTCATTCGGTCATTAATGGCCAATGCTGAAGTTAATGATCAGTTAAAGCAATCGCTTGAAACAATATATACTTATTGCAAAAACGGGAAAAATTCCAGCGATATAACCGATTTTATCGCCTCACATCAAGGGCAGTTGACTCAATGGCTTGAGGATATCAATGCCCTTTCCTAAGCAAAGCATTTAAAAATTCCAGCTGCTCCGCCATTTCTTTTTCATTGTTTTTCTTTCTCAAAAAAGAGATGGACAAAATGACTTGAGCTAACATATACCAATGCATGCGAACTTTTAAATCGTCCGTTAAATCAGCTCCGTATTTTTTCAGCCATTCATCCCATTCACTTTCATGAATGTAAGTATATAACAGCATTCCTAAATCAATCGCCGGATCGGCAATCATTGCTCCATCCCAATCGATTAAATACAATTGGTTGTCCTCAGATAAAAGCCAGTTGTTATGATGAATATCACAATGGCAAACAACAGCTTCTTTATGCTGCACCTCTGTCACGTTTTGTTCCAAATAACATAGTGCTTGTCGAATAACCGGAAGCTCCAAAAGCTCCAAATTCGCTGCTTTTTTTACATTTTCGAGCAGCGTTTCAGGCGAGAGCGGCTCTTTTCCTAAACGTTTTAACATATCAAGTAGTTCATACGACCGATGGATTTTCTTTAGGAGCTCCGCAACGTGCTCGTTTTTCATATCTTTCGGTTTTAAACCGCGCCCGTTTAGCCAATGCTGCGCCGTAATCACATCACCGTTTTCCATTCTTTTCGTCCAAACGAGCTTAGGAACAATTCCTTCCGCTGACAAAACAGCTAAAAACGGCGAAGAATTGCGTTTTAAGAACAGTTTTTTTCCATTTTTTTCAGCATAAAAGGCTTCTCCTGTCGCTCCTCCTGCCGGAGATATTTCCCAATCGCTACCTAATACGTCTTCCAACCAATTCACCTTCAATTTCAAGCCCACATTTCGTTAGTAGATTCACCCTGCGCAATAAAAAAGACAGCTATTGAATTGAATGAGATGTTTCCAATAGCTATCCATTATAAATTTTATCTTCTAACAGTCTTTTTCGTCAAGAAAAAGTAAAAACATACCCTCATACTTCCATAAAGAACAACATGTAATCGAACATTTTCAAAAAATTCATTCATTAAATCGTTTTACCGCATTTGTTGCACATGATGCTAAAAGAGCCTTTACAGCTTTTAGTTGCATATTTTTAAAAGGAGAAGGCTGGCGCCGCATATTTTGAAACCAGTCGTCGTAGCTTCTCACATCAATTATTTCAATATCTGCCGGCAGCTCTGAAGCATGTATATATCCCGTTCTGTTTAATAATATTTTTCGAATTGGAAAGTTAACCTCCGCATTTGATAAAATCTGTTTTACTATATTTGCTGTCCGCTCCAATCCGATAATGGGAGATAATATTTTTTTCTCGCCTTGATCGTCCCGTTTCAGCCAAAATTTCTGTTTTGTACCGATTAATACGTTGTTTTCTTTATATTCTAATGCGGTAAGGCATACGATATCTGTTGGCCGAATGATGATAATTTCTCCTTGGACAGAGGCTTTTTTAATAAGAAAAACCGGATAATACATGACAAAATAAGTGTCAGGAAACCGCTGCAAAAAATATTTGAGCAGCGAATCCTTTTCAAAAGCTTCATCCATCGGGGAAATTTCCCGAATGGTAGAGCTTGCCCATACAAGCTGGGAGTTGAAAATCCGATCTAAAAATAATTGTTTTTCACTATCTAAGGTTGAATGAGCAAATTGGATACTCTCAAACCTTTTTTTAATTTCTTCCCACTGTTGTTTTTTCAAGCGGATAAATTGATTGGCATAACGATTTAGATCTATTTCATACCTTGATATATAATCCTCCATTTTAATCAACTGAGCCAAGATCGCGTCATCTCCTCTTTATCTCTACAAAAATAGCTGAACAACGTACGGGCAGATAATGGAAGTAAATATAGCGCTTAACGTCATCGAAATCGAACCGATTGCTCCTTCCAGACTGCCGTATTCTGCTGCCCTCGCTGTGCCAATTCCGTGGGAAGCTGTACCATATCCGATCCCAATAGCAATTGGATGATGTATGCGAAGTAATTTCAATAAATAAGGTCCAAACATCGCACCAAATATTCCTGCTATCATGACATAAACTGCAGCAAGGGTAGGATTACCTCCAATTATGTCTGTGATATCCATAGCTACCGGCGAAGTGACCGATTTGGGCGCAAGCGAAAGAATCAGTTCCTTATCTATTCCGAATAAAACAGCCATCATAATTCCTGAACACAGCCCGATAATCGTGCCGACGACAACGCTCAAAACAATTGATACAGCGTACTTTTTCAATGTTGATCGATGCTTGTACAGCGGGAATGCCAGCGCGACTACGGCAGGGCCTAGAAGCTCATCAATCCATTTTCCTCCATACATGTACGTATGATACGAAATATGAAATGTAATCAATAAACTAATGATGACAAATGTTGAAGTGGCAATCGGAACTAATAATGGAATATGGATTTTATTGTACAATTTAACCATTAGCCAATAAATCAGCACTGTAGCAAGTATCATTAAGATGGAGACTATTATTTTCATAAGCTTTGATCACTCCCATTCTGCCCAGCAGCCTGCTTTTTTTTTGGCAGCGGTCATCTGGCTGACGAAAGATGAAATGGACATCACCAGCACCGTGCTAATAATGACAATGAATACTGTCAAGATACCTTTTGATTGGAACAGCGAAAAATATTCCATCACCCCAACTGTCGCAGGAATAAATAAAAGGGCAAGATGCTTGACTAAAAAAGAGCACCCGTCTTTCACTAAATTTTGAAAAGGCTCGTAATGCAAAAGAGCGAAAAGAATCAACATGCCTATAATGCTTCCTGGAATCATTAAATGAAACAATTTTTGAAGGAACGTGCCAATAACATAAATGACATACAACAAACCTATTTGCCATATCAAATTAAATATTTTCAATTTTTTTACCCCTTACTCCTCTCATTATCCTCCAAGTGGAATTTGTTTGATCGCTTCATATTTAGGCGTTTGGTCAATATTCGTTTGGAATAAAGTAACAGAACCCACATGAAAATGTTCGTTTAACAAATATGGGGCGCTTTTCTCCTCCAAGGAAAATGAAAGCTGTCCTTCCCATTTTCTGGCGACAGTAATATGAGGTCTAAACGGACGTTCATCTAAAGAGAAATCGAAAGCTTTGCACGTATTATAAACTTCATTTCGCAACTGGTATAATAACTCGTTTTCTTTCACGCCTACCCATAAAATTCGCGGATGTTCCCGTTTCCCAAAAATTCCTGCCTCTGAAAGTTCAAGTGAAAAAGACGGAATTTTCCGGCAGGGCTCAAGCAAGCTTTCTGACAGCAAAGCAAGCCTCTTTGCATCAACATTCCCTAAAAACACTAATGTTACATGATAGTCAAAAGGATGGACGTAACGCGAAAAGTGCCACCGATCTTGATTCGCTGATATCCATTTTGTAATACTTTTTGCCGTTTCAATCGGAACATCCAATGCAAGAAAATAATGTTTTTGCATTTTTTTCTATCCTCACTTTCGAACATATTGTAGCAAAAACTGCGCATTCTTTGTATATCCGAGTTTTTCTGTCCGTATAAATTATGATATGATATGGATGGACTATATCAAAAGGAAGTGTTTTGAATGCGCGTAGTTCATAATATCGCTGATTTAATAGGAGAAACTCCATTAGTCAAATTAAACAGAATTAGCCCGAAAAACGGCGCAGATATTTATGTAAAGCTTGAGTATTTTAATCCTACCCGCAGCGTTAAGGACAGAGCTGCTTATAATATGATCGTAGAAGCTGAAAAACAAGGTTTGTTAAAACCGGGAGCTACAATTATTGAACCGACAAGCGGCAACACTGGCATTGGGCTCGCCATGAATGCGGCCGCCAAAGGATATCGGGCAATTATTGTCATGCCGGACACCATGACAGAAGAACGGATCAATTTGCTGAAAGCATACGGAGCTGAAGTTGTATTAACGCCTGGGGACGAGAAAATGCCCGGTGCGATTAAAAAGGCGCAAGAACTGGTAAAGGAAATACCGAACAGCTTCATACCGATGCAGTTTGAAAACCCTGCCAACCCAGATGCCCACCGGAAAACAACAGCTTTAGAAATTGTCGAAGCAATGAAAGAAATAGGAAAACCGCTTTCCGCTTTTGTTGCAACGTCTGGAACAGGAGGAACAATCACCGGCACGGGAGAAACGTTAAAAAAATATTTTCCTGAGATGACCATTCACGTTGTCGAGCCTGCTGGGTCACCTGTTTTATCCGGGGGCAGTCCTGGCAAGCATAAACTTGTCGGAACAAGTCCTGGCTTTATCCCTAAAACATTAAACACGAACATTTATGATGAAATACACAAAGTGAAGGACGATGAAGCGTACGAAATCACCCGCAGACTCGCCAAGGAAGAAGCTATATTAGTGGGACCTTCATCAGGTGCTGCATGTTTTGCCGCAATTCAAGTTGCAAAAAGATTATCTCCTGATGATGTTGTCGTGTGCATGACGGCTGATACAGGCGAACGCTATTTATCAAGCGATTTGTTCTTATTTGAATAACCGTTTATAAATTGCCTTCTTGCTGTTTCTGTGAGATAATTGAATCTAATTATGTAAAGTTTTCTAGGGTTCCGCAAGTGCCGTTCGCTTGGACTGGTCCGAGAGAAAACGCACAAATTGCTGTGTACACGGAAGGATAAAAGCCTGGGAGAATGACCTTATGGTTTCTCGCAGGCTTTTTTGATTGTGATGGAAAGGGGGAATTTGTTTATGAATTGGTTTTTAATCGTTGTTTCGGCGATTTTTGAAGTGGCGTGGGTCATCGGCTTAAAGCACTCAGACAATGTTTTGGAATGGATGCTAACCGTGATCTCTATTTGCATAAGTTTTTTGCTGCTTCTTTATTTAACTAAACAACTGCCGACAGGAACAGTATATACAATATTTGTCGGACTCGGCACTTTAGGAACAATTTTATGTGAGATTATTTTATTCGACGCCCATTTCAGCCCGATGAAAATGGTATTTATTTTGTCGCTAATTTGCGGAATCATCGGGCTGAAATATCAAACAAGCAAATTGGAAGCAAAAGAAGGTGACAAATCTTGAGCTGGATATTTTTAATTATTGCAGGATGCTGCGAAGTCATCGGCGTAACAGGATTAACAAAAGTGAACTCGTCGCCAAGCTTCTCATCCTTCTTTATGCTAATTGGCGGATTTATTTTAAGCTTATATTTTTTATCGCTTTCGATGAATGAAATTCCGATGAGCATTGCCTATGCAGTCTGGACAGGTATCGGCACTGTCGGCAGCACGCTCGTCGGCATGTATGTATTCGATGAACCGAAAGACAAATGGAGAATAACATTTATCGCCTTAATTATCGTTTCTGTTATTGGGCTGAAGCTAGTAGACTAAAGGACACTTATTTGGCTAATTCATAAATCGCTTGAGCGTAGATGGCTGTCGCTTTTAACAGGTCTTCGATATAAATGTATTCGTCTTTTTGATGAGCGATATCTTCCCTTCCCGGAAACAACGGACCAAAGGCGATTCCTGCCTTGAGAGATCTGGCATAAGTGCCGCCGCTGATGGAGATGAGCTCCGCTTTTTGCCCTGTTTGCTCTTCATACACTTTTTTCAATGTTTGAATAAGCGGATGATTTTGTTCTACGTAATGGGGAGCTGAATCGGAAAAGTGAATAAGCTGGCAACCAGCTATTTTTTCTAGTTTTTCTTTAATCTCGCTCCCTTTTTTTGTTACAGGATAGCGGATATTAATGCTAACGGTTTTCTCTTTCCCCTTTTCGTAATGAATAATTCCGACATTCACCGTTAACTCACCGCTTACTTCATCTTGTGTTGAGATATCCAGCTTTTTCCCTCTTGTATCTTGATAAAAATAACGATTAATCCAATCAACAAAGCCTTTTCCTTCGCCATCCAGCGGCAATGCTGACAAAAAATTCGCCAAATATATCCCGGCATTTTTTCCGTTATCAGGCTCCATCGCATGAGCGGATATCCCTTCAAGCTCGGCGACTGCACCTTCTTCATTTTGATACATTCGACCTTTTAACTGTGATGCTGATAAAAATTGCTTAAAGCTTTTTTCAACCTCTGAGAAATTTTGGACATTTCCAAGCACAGCTTTCGCAAAATCAGGAACCATGTTAAACCGTCTGCCGGAAGAAAAGCTTTTTAACACATATTTTCCTGCTGCATGTTTATTCACGCTATTCACCGAAAACACTGCATCGATTATCCCTTTTTCTGCATGAATAATTGGAAAATCAGCATCTGGCGCAAATCCGATGTCAGGCATTTCTTCATGCTTAAAGTAATGATCGACACAGCGCCAGTCACTTTCTTCATCAGTGCCAATGATCATTCTCACCCGCTTAGATAACGGAAGACCTAATTCTTTTACAATTTTCATGGCGTAGTATACTGCCATCGTCGGCCCTTTATCATCCAACGCACCGCGGGCATATATTTTCCCATCATGGATCGTTGCGCCGTAAGGATCAAATGACCAGCCGTCCCCTTCTGGCACGACATCAACATGGCAGAGGACGCCGACGATTTCCTTTCCTTTTCCCATTTCAATATGACCGGCATATCCGTCTAAATTTTTGACTTGAAACCCGTCTTTTTCCCCTTTTTGCAAAAGATGTTCTAACGCTTGCTTAATTCCTTTGCCAAACGGTGCTCCAATTTGTTTTGTTTTTTCATCGAGCACACTTTTGATTTGTAGAAATTTTTGTGTTTCTAAAATAATTTCTTCTTTTCTTTTTAACACTTCATCCATCCAGTTCATGATACGTTCGATCCTTTCTTTCTCTTATTATTTAAGTGTAACATAAAGATTCTCTTTTTTTTCAGCAAAAAAAATGTGGTTGTCTTCTTGCAAAAAAGTCAAAAAACGAATATTATATATATGTTTTTATAAAATGTTCGTATTTAATTGGAGGTATCATATGTTTAAACTAAAAGAACACGGAACAAATGTTAAAACTGAAATTATTGCCGGTTTAACCACCTTTTTAACAATGGTATATATCGTTGTTGTCAACCCAATTATCTTATCGGAAGCAGGCGTTCCGTTTGATCAAGTGTTTACAGCGACAGTTGTTGCCACGATCATCGGTACTTTATGGATGGCGCTTTCGGCAAATTATCCGATAGCGATCGCTCCAGGTATGGGAATGAACGCATATTTTGCCTATACTGTTGTTGGGGCGGAAAAAGTTAATTATGAAATTGCCTTTTCAGCAGTATTTCTTGCAGGCATCCTGTTTATTATTCTTTCGCTAACTCCGTTTCGTAAACAAATAATCGAAGCCATTCCAAGCAATTTAAAAAATGGAATTACCGCCGGCATCGGTTTATTTATTGCGTTTATCGGACTAAGATTGACCGGGCTGATCACCGATCATCCGCAAAATTTAGTGACTCTTGGGGATCTGCATTCTCCTTCCGTCGTTCTCGCTCTTGTCGGCCTTGCTATAACTCTTATCTTAATGAGCTTGAATGTTCATGGTGCACTTTTTATCGGAATGATTTGTACCGGTATCATCGCATTTTTTACCGGACAATTATCGTTTGACCAAGGAATTGTTTCAATTCCAAAACTGCCGGAAGGCATTATAATCGCCAACCCGATTGATGCAATTGGGGATGTGATTCAACATGGTTTATTTGCAGTCGTCTTTTCCTTTTTATTAGTGACCATTTTTGACACAACTGGAACAATGATCGGCGTTGCCAAACAAGCAGGTTTAATGAAAGGGGATGAAATGCCGAACGCACGCAAAGCCCTTCTAGCTGACTCAATAGCAGCAACAGCAGGCGCTATGCTCGGAACAACTCCGACGAGTGCTTACATTGAGTCTTCTTCAGGAGTAGCTGCTGGCGGTAGAACTGGATTGACAACTTTAACCGTTGCCGTATTGTTTGGTGTTGCTGCATTTTTCAGTCCGATCGTTGCTGCTGTGTCCGGCATTTCAGCGATTACAGCACCTGCGTTAATTATAGTTGGAAGCTTAATGATGGGCTCAATTGCCGAAATTAATTGGAAAGAAATTGATGAAGCATTTCCGGCCTTTTTAGTCATTTTAAGCATGCCGCTTACATCAAGTATTGCAACTGGAATTGCGCTCGGATTTATCTCTTATCCTCTCATGAAAGTCATGAAAGGAAAATGGAAAGAGGTTCATCCATTTTTGTACATTTTCGCCGTACTATTTTTCATCCAGCTCTTTTTCCTGGGAGGTCATTAATTAAGAGGCTTTCCCAAAAGGAAAATCTATTAAAAATAAAAAATGGATATCGGGCTTTTGAAATTGGAGATGCCTCTCTAAGCTGATATGCACCCCTTAAGGTAGAGCAATCTGTTTTGCCTTAAGGGGAGTTTTTCTATGTATGTCATCCATTCTAAAGTGTCTTTCCATGTATTAAGATTGGACGCAGGCTGCACCTCTATATAGTTGGAACGAACTATTAAATTTGTGGAGCATTAATCATCATAAGGGTTTATCTAGAAATTCAAGTCCTATTAAGTCATATAAACGTCGATAGGATTGTCAATAATCCTTACAAACGACTTTTTAGGCAGCCACAGTTAAAATATCATCATGATCGTAACGGTATGAGGTGTAGGTATCGAGTAGGAGGGGGTGACTAACCCCCGACCTCTCACACCACCGTACGTACCGTTCGGTATACGGCGGTTCAATTAAGTATGACGTAGTGCTTGATATCTTTCGAATAGACTTCTTAACCCTCGACGCTTCCAATAGGAGTTGTCGAGGGTTTTGTGTAGAATGGGACTGCAGGCAATCCGCCAATATTTCTTGCGTGTATTGCCCCATTCGAATGCTTTATGGCTTGGAACTTCTAATCCTCTGAGTTTCCGAATTCTTGTTTTCGGGGTTTTCCATTCTTTCCACAAACACATCCGAAGCCTTCGTCTAATCCATTCATCAAATTCTTTGAACTTACTTGGTGTTTCTGCCAAGGCAAAATATCCGCACCATCCCATTAAATACTTATTCAGTTTCTCAATCCTTTTCTCCATTGGATACGGTTTCGACCTTGATGTAATTTCACGGATCTTGTTCTTCAAACGTTTCACACTTTCGTTCGCCATCCGTACCTTTGGAGTCTTATTGAGTGTGAAGCTGAAACCGAGAAACTTCCGTTTCCAAGGACGGTCTACCGCCGATTTCTCTTTATTTACCTTGAGCTTTAACTCCTTCTCTATAAAGTTCGTAATGGAGTTCATGACACGAATTCCTGCTTTCTTTGTTTTCACATAGATGTTACAGTCATCCGCATACCGAACAAACTTATGTCCACGTTTCTCAAGCTCTTTATCCAATTCATGAAGCATGATGTTTGATAAAAGTGGACTAAGCGGGCCGCCTTGAGGCGTTCCCATGTCCGTTTCCATTACCACTCCATTGATCATCACGCCTGATTGAAGATACCGGCGAATTACCTTCAGTAGAATTCGATCTTTGATCGTTTTCGCCAAGATCCCCATCAGTTTGTCGTGATTCACCTTGTCAAAGAATTTCTCTAGGTCTATATCGACTACCCAACGATATCCTTCTTTGATATAACCCTTTGCTTCCCTAACCGCATCATGTCCCCTTCTACCTGGTCGGAAACCATAGCTATGGTTCGAGAAGGTCGGATCAAAGATTTTCGTCAACACTTGGGCAATCGCTTGTTGGATGAAACGATCCGTCACGGTAGGGATCCCTAGAAGTCTTACTCCACCGTTCGGTTTCGGGATTTCGACTCGACGGACGGGTAAGGGCTTGTAGGTTCCTTCTCTCAACGACTGTCGAATGGAGTCCCAATTTTCGTAGAGGTGTCTTCGTAGGTCTTTTACGGACATGCCATCTACTCCGTGACCTCCTTTATTCTGTTCGACTCGTTTCAGTGCCGCCAGGAGATTTTCCCGTGACAAAATCATTTCCATCAACATTGATATCCTCTCCACGTGAACGAATTCTTCTATTTGTGCCATCTTCTGCTCCACCCTCTTGAAGTCCCCCGTGGGATTCACCACTTCCTCCTTCAAGTAAGTCCTATCGGATTGTCTGCTTCCACACAGAAGGTGAACGCCTAGCGATTCGTTCTCCTTAATTGTTCAGTCCTTCCTCTTTCGTCTCGAGCTCGAAAAGAGTACTATGACTTCTGCTGACTTCTGACTGTTCAGTTATCTATCACTAGATAGGTTACCAAGGTTACTTGGCGTGCCAGCCAGACCTCCCCGGGTAAGTACATGCACTTTCACACCATCTATCCGCCTCATTTACTCGATATGACCTTCGACAGAAAGAGCTTTGTTTTGTTTCGCAAACTCACTCAATCATACCTAGCCTTATATGAGGTTCGTGTTCCTCGGACCGGTGTTTTGCCTCCAGCTTCCTTCAGATTCCGCGTCACCACGGACACCCTTGCTCTTGGCTAACCTCTACTTCTGTCTTCGGGGTTCGGGACTTACACCCTATAGTTCATGTACATGCCGGGCGCACGAACAAGAAAAGGAACGCCCATAAACGTCCCTTTTCTTATTTTAAATAACAATCCAATTATGCTTGTACATTTACACCTTTTTCGTCTAACTCGATTTTTTTCATTTCTTCAGCAGGAAGCTTCTCAATCTTGAAACCGACGAAAGCATAAATGATGGCGATCAACGGACTGATAATATTCAAAATTGCATACGGTGCATAGCTTAATGTAGCCACTCCCAAAGTCGCAGACATAAAGGCCCCGCAAGTGTTCCATGGAACGAGGGGAGAGGTCATCGTCCCTGCATCCTCCAATGTCCTCGATAAATTTTTTGCATGCAGCCCCCGTTTTTTATAAGCAGTCAAATACATCCTTCCCGGAATTAAAATTGATAAATATTGGTCACAGGCAACAACATTTGCTGTTACACAAGTAGCAACCGTTGCTGTAATTAAGCTTCCAGTTGATTTTGCCAGTTTCAGCAAAGAGTCGACGATTGTCTGCAGCACTCCGCTTGTTTCTAAAATTCCCCCGAAACTCATGGCGATCATAACTAATGAAACCGTATACATCATTGCTTCTGTACCGCCGTTATTCAATAAATTGTCAAGGACTTCGTTTCCTGTTTCCTTCGAAAACCCATAAACCGCAATACTAAAAATGTCTGAAACAGGCACACCCTGTACGAAAATTGCAACAATTGCACCCATGATGGAGCCAATGACCAGTCCGGGAATTGCCGGAGTTTTTGCTGCAATCATGCCAAGCACAATCACTGGCACAAGAAGAAGCCATGGGCTAATGACAAACAAATCGCTCAATTGCTGCTGCAATACATCAATTTCATTTGACCCTGCTCCGTTCCCTTTATTAGCAAGCCCGATAAAGAAGTAAATAATAACTGCAATGATCAGCCCCGGGATAGTCGTATAAAGCATATGGCGGATATGATCAAACAATTGCACACCCGTTATTCCGGGGGCCATATTTGTCGTTTCAGATAAAGGAGAGATCTTATCACCAAAATAACAACCAGAAACGACTGCTCCAGCAACCATGGCTGGGTTAATCCCTAAACCGATCCCCACACCCATGATGGCAATCCCAATCGTTCCGGCAGCGGTCCACGCATTTCCCGATGCAAGAGCGACAATGCTGCATATGACGGCTGCAATCGGCAAAAAGTAAGTGGGAGATAGAAATTCCAATCCGTAGTAAATCATCGTCGGAACGATTCCCGCAGCAAGCCATGTTGCAATGATCGTCCCGATGATCATCAATATGATGAGGGCCTGTAAAGATAAGGAAACGGAACTGATGATCCCTTTCTCCAACTCCCTCCATTCATATCCTAGATACTTGGCCACTATTGCTGCAACAACAGCACTCAACAACAGCGGGATATGGGCGTCGGCCTCAAATACGAACAGCCCGACGAATAAAATGACAACCATCGAAACGATCGGAATTAAGGCGACGAATAATGAAGGCGTTTTCTTTTCTTTCATTGGCATACCTCTTTCCTATTTTTTAATCTTCTATAAACTTAAGAATGCAATTATTATGCCAAATGATAATTTTCTTAAATTTTGTATTTTTATGTGTACTTCAATACAAGAAGTTATACAATCTTGCATGCAATATTCATTTGTGCATACTTGATTGGTAAGGTTCGTGCAAACGGAATCTTTCATTTTGTTAATCTGATTCATAAATTCAAGTATGGAAAAGGAAGCTTACTGGCCGCAAAATAAGACAGTAAACTCCCTTGTTTCGATTGGTTTCATATTCTAAATTTTTGCACGATTTTCAGCAATGACTCTGACATTTCAGCCAAAGAACTGCTTGCTGCGGAAATTTCCTCTATGATGGCAAGCTGTTCCTCAGTGGAGGTGGAGACAACATTGGAAGCATTTGCATTTTCATTTGCTGTTTTGGTCAAGACTTTTGCCGACTCGGACACTGCCTGAAGTTTTTTTAACACTTTTGCGGCTTCATACGAGATTTGTTCAATTTTTGATACGATCACTTCAATTTTTTCATTGATTAAATTAAATTTTTTCTCCGTCGCTTTCGTTATCGAAATTCCTCTTTCCACATTTTCATTGACTTTTTCCATTGAAGAGACGGTCTCTTCGCTTTCCTTTTGGGTTTGATAAATTAATTGTTCGATCTGTTTTGCCGATTTTTCCGATTCTTCTGCAAGCTTCCTAACCTCCTCGGCCACAACAGCGAATCCTTTTCCGTATTCTCCGGCCCTGGCAGCTTCAATAGAGGCATTCAAAGCAAGCAAATTTGTTTGCTCCGTGATCGTCCGTATGACGGAAACAATGTCACCAATTTTCTTTGCTTATTATGAAGAACTTGCAAAGAAAGATTTGATTGCGCCACCGAATTTTTGATGAGGTTTATTTGCTCGACTGTATTGTTGACAATTTTTCCGCCATCGATGATGTCACGATATGTTTCATCTGTCACTTTTTTCGTTTCTTCAGCAATCGAGACGATCTGATACGTATGTCCGGAAATTTCGTTCAGTTTATCGGCCGCTGCTTCCATCGATGCAATTTCATTGCTTGCACTGACGGCAACTGTTTCAATCGCATTAGCCACTTCTTCTGACGCCCTGACCGATTCATCCGTGCTGCCTGATAATTGCTCGGAAGAAGATGACAGCTGCTCAGCGTTCAAGGAAATATCCCTTATGATTTGTTTTATCATTACAATCATTTGCTTAAAAGTTCGATAAAGAGAGCCGATTTCATCCCATGATTTTATATCCGTTTGCAGCGTTTGTTCCGCTTCTATAATATTGCCTTCTTCCAACTGCTTTGCTGCTTTTTCCAGATATGTAAGTGGGCGGATGGTACGACGGACGTATATCAATACCGCACTGTTAAAAAGAAAGAAAATGACTATAGAGCCTGCAACAACAATTGGGAGAACATCGAAAATAACTTCTTTTGTGATCCCATCTACCTGTTCTACTGCAAGATCTACACCGATCGCTCCTAATATTTCTCCTTCCTTATTTTTTAACGGGGCATAAGCGGATACGTACCGGCTATACTCAGGGTCATCGACGATACCTGTGCTGACGGATTCTCCCTTCAGTATGGGGCTTATATCAACCGATTCCATAATCTCCCCAATTTCTGATGCCACATCTGATCCTTCGGGCTGGCCGTCAATCATGAGAACGATATCTCCCTCTTCATTCAGCTCCACTGTATACACATAAAGAGCTCCGATTTTTTCACGGAAATCATTAAGTTCGTTCCGCAATTGCCAATACAAGTCCGATTGGGTCCGATCCTCCAAAAATGTTTCATAGTCTTCCAAATTCATATGACTGGCGATGTTTTCAGATATTTGGACGGCGAACCTAGATACGGATTTCCCTGTACTGTGGTTAATGATGGTAAATATAAGGGCAATGGTTGCAAGGGTAAACAGCAGGAGACCAATGGAAATAGCAATGGAAAATTTTCTTGAAATCGATATTTTTTTCACAGCCTTCAAACCTTCCTAATAAGGATATATGTTTTTTTGAATATTGCATCATTTAAAAGTTGAGTATGATAAAACGAAGAAAATTGGAGAGAATCTCCAACTTTCTTCCTAAAGGACATCGATCATTCATCAAAGGCAATGGAAATATATTTTGTCTCAAGAAACTCTTCGATTCCATAATGTCCGCCTTCCCTGCCCAATCCGCTCTCTTTGTAGCCTCCGAATGGCGCCTGGGCGGTGGAAGGCAGTCCGTCGTTCAACCCGACAATTCCGTATTCAAGTGCTTCACTGATTCGAATTGCTCGGTTCAGATTTTCTGTAAAAACATACGCCGATAACCCGTAAGCCGTATTGTTCGCACGAGTGATCACTTCTTCTTCCGTCTTAAACGTGATGATCGGAGCAAGAGGACCGAAAATTTCTTCCGAAACACATGTCATTTCATCAGAAACGTTTGTAACAATCGTAGGCGGATAGAAGAACCCGTTATTGGAAGCAGGTTTTTCCCCGACGTACACCACCTTTGCCCCTTTATGCAACGCGTCATCAAGGAGCTGTTCCATTTTTTGTACAGCATTTTGATCGATGAGAGGTCCGAGGTCTACTCCTTCTTCTAGTCCATTTCCCACTTTTAATTGGCTGAGCTCTTCCTTAAAAAATTCAACAAATTGATCTACAACAGATTCTTGAACGTAAATACGATTTGTGCAAATACAAGTTTGCCCAGCGTTTCTAAATTTTGAAGTAACAAGAGCCTTCGCCGCCTTCTTAAGATTTGCATCGTCCATTACGATAAATGGGGCGTTTCCACCAAGCTCAAGGGAGATTTTTTTTACGGTATCTGCTGCCCCTCTCATCAAGACTTTCCCCACTTCAGTGGAACCGGTAAAGGTAATTTTTCTTACCCTAGCATCTTTTAGCCACGCATCACCGATTGCACCTGATTTTCCAGTGACAACATTGATGACTCCTTTTGGAATTCCTGCCTGCTCCGCTAATTCCATAAGTTTCAAGGCTGTAAGAGGTGTTTGGGTGGCTGGCTTAACGACTGCTGTGCATCCAGCTGCCAACGCCGGTCCAATTTTCCGGGTGATCATTGCTGCCGGGAAATTCCACGGGGTAATTGCTGCAATCACGCCAACCGGTTCTTTGCGGACGAGAATCCGTTTATTCCTAAAGGAAGCAGGAATTGTTTCCCCGTACACTCTTTTTCCTTCTTCCGCATACCAGGAAATGAAGCTGTTTGCATAATTTACTTCCCCGATGGCTTCTTGTAACGGCTTTCCCTGTTCCATCGTCATGATCCGGCCAATTTCTTCTTTTTGCTCATCGATCAGATAGTACCATTTCATCAATAATTTTCCCCGCTCTTCAGCGGTCTTTTTCGCCCAGGATGGAAAAGTGCGAAAAGCCGCATCTACTGCTCGGACGGCTTCAGCCGTTCCTGCTTTAGGAATGGTGGCAATCGTTTTACAAGTCGCGGGATTCACCACATCAATCGTTTCCCCTGTGTCGCTGTCAACCCAATTTCCATCAATGTACATCTTGTACGATTTCACTGCTTCCATTCGTTTCACCTCTTTAAACATGCTGTTTTTCCAGTACAGTCTCAATCGATTGCTCCAGTATAGTTAACCCTTCCTCCAATTGTTCATCAGTAATGACTAACGGAACTAAAATGCGGATTACATTACTATATATACCGGCGCTAAGCAACAAGAGGCCGCGATTTTGCGCTTCTTCAATAATCCGGCCAACTGCTTCCTTATCCGGGGCTTTGCTCTTTTTATCCTTGACGATTTCGAAGGCGCACATTGCCCCAAGTCCGCGGCTGCCGTCCACTTGTTCAAAACGGCTTTCAAGCTCGTTGAATTTATCCATAATTTTTTTGCCAATTTCCTGCGCCCGGCTGTTTAAGTTTTCAGACTCGATAATATCCAATACGGCTAATGCTGCTTTACAGCCTAACGGGCTTCCAGCATACGTGCCGCCGATTTCCCCGGGTGAAGCAGCATCCATAATTTCTGCCCTTCCGATTACACCGCTGATCGGAACTCCTGCTGCCAACGACTTGGAAATCGTAATCAAATCTGGAACAACATCAAAATGATCGATGGCAAAATAACGACCCGTTCTGCCAAATCCTGTTTGGATCTCGTCAGCGACGAACAAAATTCCGTATTGGCTGCACAGCTCCCTGACTCTTTGAACAAAAGCTTTATCAGGGATGATAAAGCCCCCCTCCCCTTGAACAGGTTCCATAACAACAGCGGCGATTGTATTTGGATCTACATCGGTGATAAGGAAGTTTTCAAATTGCTCGATCACATATTGGCTGTACTGTTCTTCCTTCATTCCGTCAGGTCTGCGATAAATATAAGGATAAGGAGCACGGTACACTTCCGGAGCAAAGGGGCCGAATTCGTATTTGTACGGCTTCACTTTGCTTGTCATTGTCATCGTCATCAAGGTACGGCCGTGAAATCCCCTTGTAAAAGAGATGATCCCCTGCCTCTTCGTATATTTGCGTGCGATTTTCACCGCGTTTTCAACAGCCTCTGCCCCGCTGTTAAAAAATGCTGCTTGCTTCGGGAAATCTCCCGGTGCAAGTTCTATTAGTTTTTCGGCAAGCTCAATGTAAGAATCATATAAAAAAACATTAAATCCTGTATGGATGAAATTTTCTGCCTGCTCCTGGATCGCTTTTACCACTTTCGGATGGGAGTGTCCCACATTTATAGTTCCGATTGCGCCGGCAAAATCGATGAAAGTGTTTCCGTCAATGTCTTCAATCAAAGCTCCTTTTGCGTTCTTTGCAAAGGCTAGGCAGCCATTTGAGATTCCTTTTGGAACGTATTTCTTCCTTTTTTCCAATAGAGCTTGAGATTTAGGTCCAGGTACGGCCGTATTCACTTTTGCATATTTTCCCATGCTTCATTCTCCTTCATATATAAATTTCATTATGACCGAAAAAAGGAGGATAATCCTCCTTTTTTCGAATCCGACAAAGCACATGTTCTAAACCGTTGTTAACCTCAAGAAATTATTGTACTTTTACCTTCTAATACTTTTTTGAATGTTTGAATAACTGTATCTACCTCTTCATAGCTGATGGTTAAAGGCGGCTCGATACGGATCGTTTTTGAGTTTACGAGAGTTCCGGCGACAAGCACCCCGTTATCAAACATTCCTTTAGATACTTCATAACCAATTTCATCTTTGTGGAACTCGACTCCGATCATTAAACCTTTTCCGCGGATATCCAGAACTTTATCTTCATGGCCCTTTGCAGCCTCTCGCAAGCCATTAATAAAATATTCTCCAACTTCGGCAGCTCTTTCAGGAAGTTTTTCTTCCAATAAAATATCAATTGTTGCGATCGCTGCTGCACAAGCAATGGGGTTTCCGCCGAAAGTGGTTGTATGGACAAACGGGTCTTTAAACCAGTTCTTGAATACCTTCTCTTTTGCTACAACTGCCCCTGCAGGCATTACTCCTCCACCAAAGGCTTTCGCTAAACAAATGATATCTGGAACAACATCAAACAATTCAGCTGCAAACATTTTGCCAGTACGGCCCATTCCCGTCTGCACTTCATCAAAAATAAGAATGGCATCGTATTCATCACACAATTCTCTAACTTGTTTGAGATATCCCTCCGGCGGGATATTGATTCCTCCTTCTCCCTGAATTGGCTCTAAAATCACGGCCCCTACGTCTTCCCCAACAAGGGCACAAGTTTCAAATGTTTTTCTCATCATATCGATGTCACCGAATGGAATGTGACGGAAACCGGAAACAAGCGGCAAGAATGGTTTACGGAATACGCCTTTTGCCGTTCCGGACAAAGATCCCAAGCTTTTTCCATGGAATGCTTTTGTCGTTGAAATGATCGTCGAACGGTCGCTGTACATTTTTGCTAGTTTCAGCGCAGCTTCCACACTTTCAGTACCGCTATTGGTGAAAAATGCATACTTCAAGTCCCCTGGCGTAATATGGGCTAAAATTTTTGCCAGCATAGCACGAAGCGGATCGAGCAAATCCTGGCTATGGAGCGCCTGGCGATTCAATTGATCTTTAACCGCTTTGATCACTTTCGGGTTGCGGTGACCAACGTTATATATCCCAAATCCGCCAAGACAGTCGATATACTTTTTGCCTGTTACATCAGTAAAACAGGAACCAGAGTCGGACCACTCCACTGCAGCAAACTGCTGATCCTTTGTCACTGTTTTCCGATATTCCAAAAAGCCAGGATTAACGTATTCGCGAAAGCCGTCAACGGTTTCCCTCGTTACCCATTGTGCTTCTTCTTCCGTAATATTCTCTTTCTCTATTAAATCCAATACTTGTTTAATATATAATCTAATATCTTCCAACCCTGTCTTTTTTTGCTCTACATTCACATTCATTTTTAATCCCCCTGCTTTTTTAGTTTAGTTTGAAAACCATCTGATTGGTTCAACTTGAAGATTTATATTGATTTGTTTTGTCTCCTGATAGGTGTCAAGTCCGTAAGTGCCGAGAGCGCGTCCTATCCCGCTTTGCTTATAACCTCCCCAAGGAGCCTCGTTGTACGTATTATGGTACATATTGATCCACGTAATCCCGGCACGGACTTTTTTGATCACACGAAGCGCCTTTGCACCATCTACTGTGAAAACTGCACCCGCAAGGCCATAATCTGTGGCATTGGCAAACTGTATCGCTTCCTGTTCATCTTTAAACTTTTGAATGACGACAACAGGTCCAAAAATTTCGTCCTGAACAATTTTCATGTCATTTGTCACATCGACAAAAACAGTTGGTTCAACAAAGTATCCTTTATCCAAGCCGTTTTCAGTGATGCGGTTTCCACCGCAAACAAGCTTTGCCCCTTCCTGTTTGCCGAGTTCAATGTATCTCAATACTTTTTCCATATGCTCCTGGCTGACAAGAGGCCCCATTTCCGTATTTGGGTCGTCTCCAGGACCCACTTTGATCTTTTTCGCCCTTTCGACGAAACGGTCAACAAACTTGTCGTAAATGCTTTCTTCAACCAAAATTCTCGATCCGGCAGCACATACTTGTCCTGTTCCGCAAAAGATTCCAAACAGGGCATAATCAACGGCTACCTCAAAGTCGGCATCTGCAAAAATGATGTTCGGCGACTTTCCACCAAGCTCAAGAGAAAGCTTCTTAATATTTCCTGCAGCAGCCTTCATGATACTTCTTCCCGTTTTTGTTCCTCCGGTAAAGGACACAAGGTCCACATCCTTGCTTTCTGCGATTTCATTCCCAACAGTTGCTCCTGGTCCCATAACCATATTGGCAACTCCTTTTGGTATCCCCACTTCTTCAATTATTTCGAAAAGCTTTGTCGGTGTAACGGGAGTAACTTCCGATGGCTTATAAACGATTGTGTTCCCTGCAGCGAGGGCAGGAGCAATTTTCCAAACACTCATGAGCATCGGATAGTTCCACGGAACGATCAAGCCGCAAACGCCTACTGGCTCTTTAACTACAAGGGCTTGAGCCGGATCTGAAACCTGGTAAGTGACTCCTTCCGGCTTCGTGATGAGCCCTGCATAGTAGCGGAAGCAATTTGCCGCATCGGCCATATCAAATCTAGCTTCCCTTAGAGGCTTCCCATTGTCCATCGTTTCGAGGCGGGCAAGTTCTTCAGCATTTTCATCAATTTTGTCGGCAATTTTATAAAGGTAAGTTGCCCTCTCTGCAGCAGGAACATCAGACCAGATACCGCTTTCAAAGGCTTCCTTCGCCACTTTGATCGCTTCCCGGGCGTCTTCCACCGTTCCTTCCGCTGCTTGGGCGATTACTTCACCAGTAGCCGGATTATAAATATCCCTTTTGTTCTTTGTTTTGGAATCAATCCATTCTCCGTTGATATACATTTTTAAATCAAACATCTATACACCCCTCCTTGTTTTCTATTTTTTATTTTGCAAGAACCATGCCAAAACTCATTCCCGAAGCAATGAGCGATCCAATTGGTGATGTGGCATAAGATTTATCGAAAATTGCTCAATCAGAAGAATTAATCAATTTATTGAAAAAAGAAAAAAGTATGCAGTTTTGCATACTTTTATCTATTTGTGCATATGAGATTTTCTTTCTCGCGTCATAGTTAACTTTTTAATTGGCTTTCCTTTTCTCGATCTTTTAAAATTTTTTGATATTTTCTGCTCACCGAAGACTGGCTTACTCTTAAAGCCTTTGCAGCTTTCGTCGTCGTTTTGTACTGTTTCATCGCAAGCAAAATCAGCTGTTCCTCCACATAATCAAGGGCTTCCTGCAACGGCATCACCCGTGAGATGACAGGTTTTTCCCGTTTGAAATGGATATTCGATGAAAGGATGCGGTCGACATCTTTGGCATCAATCGTATCATTGTCAGTGGAAACGGCCAATCTTTCAATCACGTTTTGCAGCTCCCGTACGTTTCCGGGCCACGAGTATACTTCCAGGAGATTGAGAGCGTCTGGAGAAAGGTGGAAATTTCTGTTATACCTCTCATTAAACTGTTGCAGAAAGTGAAAGGCAAGAAGCGGAATATCCTCTGGGCGTTCCCTTAAAGGCGGCACCCGGATTGGGATGACATTCAGGCGGTAATAAAGGTCTTCGCGGAACTTCCCCTCTTCCACCATTTTCTCCAGATTCCTGTTCGTTGCAGCAATGATCTGCACATCAATGGGAATGGGGACGGTACTGCCGATTGGCACGACCTCCTGCTCCTGTAAAACCCTCAGAAGTTTCACCTGCAAGCTCATGGGCATTTCCCCGATTTCATCGAGAAACAAAATCCCTTTGTCCGCTTGTTGGAAATACCCTACTTTTCCGTTTTTATCCGCACCGGTAAATGACCCTCTTACATACCCAAAAAGCTCACTTTCAAGCAAATTCTCCGGAATAGCGCCGCAATTCAGCCTCAAAAAAGGATGGTTTGACCGTTTTCCCAATTGATGGATCGCCTGGGCAATGACTTCTTTTCCTACACCTGATTCTCCATAGATCAAAACGGTGGAGGAAAATTCCGATACTTTCATTACCTGATCCATGATTCTTTCCATTTTCGAACTGCAGTAAATCAGCTTTTTTGAGAGCCGGTCCTTTGTTTTGAAGGAGTCCAATTCCTGCTTGTATTGATCGGTAATTTTTTTCATTTCCCTTAGTTCCGTTTTTAGTTTTGTTGTTTCGGTAATGTCTCTTGAAGCAATGATGATCCGGTCAATCTCTCCATTTTCATCAAATACAGGATTACCGACTGCTAAAATTTTCTTCCCAGAGTTTGTTTCCTGAACGATGGATACCTTTTTCTTTTTCTCCAATACAAGGCGGGTTACTGAAGGCTTGAATAAGCCCTTGTTCTCAAGCTCCACCAGATTTTTCCCAAGTATGTCCTTCAGTTGCACTCCCCAAAAATCAGGAATAAAGCTTTCACTGTAGCGGATGAGCTCTCCTTTATTATTTACAACGAGGATTTCATCATAAATTGTTGAGAGGATCGCATTCAAATCTTTGTTTAAGTTTTTGATATGCTCTATTTCCATGGCCATTTCTTCAACCATGGGCAAGTCTTGGACAATGATGATTATTCCTTCCACTTCATCGTTGTAATCAATGATCGGGCTGTAATCGACGAGAACCCCTACATGGTCCGAAATTTGGATCTGATTCAAAATTGTGTCTCCGGTCGAAAATACCCGGTTGATATGATCTCCATTAAATATTTGTTCAGCTTTCTTTCCGAGTACATCTTCCGATTTCATTCTGATCATCTTCAGCCCTGAGTCATTGCACTGGATGATGTTTTTTTCCCGATCAACCACAAAAATCCCCATCGGAATGGAAGTCAATATGATCTTTAACAGATCAAAGCTTTTCACGCCATCATGCTTAAACAATTCCGCAAGCGCATCTTCCCTTTTGATGTAACCGGTATAGTTTCCTTCAGCATTTTTAATGATCGCAATCGGTTCTCCGATAATTTGGAAAATGTCGGGGATGGATACAGAAGATGAAAGCTTTGGAATATTGTCAAGCGGTACTGAACATTCTTCTATAACACTTACCGGTATTTTTCCATCCTTATTTGTTTTTGACAGCAAATCCTTGATCCGGATATAGGCAACCAATTCATTTCTTTTTTTTAAAAAAAGGAACGGATCGGGACAATTTTCTTTCTTGCAATGGAAAAACCCATCATCCATTCCATCAAGGTCGAGGGAAACGATCGGCCTGATTTTGTCTCCTGATAGCGAAAACATAAGCCTCTCCCTTTCTTTTTACTATTATTTTATCACCAAATGATCGTTTTTTAGGATCTTTTTCTTTTATAGAAGACGGAGAACCGACTGATCATTTGACCGACTTAAGAAAACAGCACGAAATGGAAAAGAGGAGATGTTATCATCCCCTCAACATCACGAACCCGAACCGTCCTGCATTTAAAAATAGTGATTGATTCAAAGTTAATCTGCGGCTCTTGCGTAAATTTCCTCGACGACAAAAGCAAGAACCATTCCTGGAACAACTCTGTCTCCCTTTTGTACCTCTATGGATTCTACTTTCCCGCAAATACCTACAGCGACCGTTTTCTGCTCTCCATCATCAGTTCTGATCGTAAACAGCTTTTCCCACTCATAAATCTTTTCATCCACTTGGATGGCTACTTCTTCAACTACTCCGTTCCAAGAACTCATTACGTATTCACGGGTAACGATCATTTTCCCCCTCCTTCCGCTCAATATTGTTCCGCCAGGTGGTGATTCGTCAAAATCGTCCGAAAAAAGTCTTTGCATTGCTCTGTATCCGTACAATGAATTCCCAATTTATCTGCCCAGATTTCCTCTTTATCGATATCTTCTTTACACATGAGCATAAATCTTTCCGTCTGCAAAGACATGACCATCGCTTTGCCAAAGAACTGATTGGAGAAAATCACTGCCAAATCATAACGGTAGTCATTGGAAGCGATGCAGTAAAAATAAATCGTTTGATTTTCCCTTTCTTCTAATAAAATATATCCAATTTATCCTCCCCTTTACACTGTAATCCAGCCGCGAAGACGTGACGCTTCTATTATGCTCCGTACGCCCTCAATATAAGCCGCGACTTTCATGTCCACACCGTAACATTTCATTGTTTTATAGACTTTATTGAAACTTTCGTTCATTTTTTGTTTCAGTTTTCTATCCACTTCTTCAACCGTCCAGTAGTATCCTTGATTATTTTGGCACCATTCAAAATAAGAAACGACCACCCCGCCGGAGTTTGCCAATATGTCGGGAACAACTAGAATTCCCCGATCTTTGAGAATTTGTGCCCCTTCTTTTGTTGTCGGCCCGTTAGCTGCTTCCACAACAATTTTACAATTCAGCCTGCCCGCATTTTTCTTTGTAATTTGTCCACCGGTTGCAGCCGGGACAAGGACGTCGCATTCTTTCTCAAGCAGTTCCTGGTTGGAAATGGTATGATCAAACAGATTGCTGACGACTCCATAAGAATCTCTGCAATCTAACAAATAAGGTATATCGAGACCGTTTTCGTCATAGATTCCGCCTAATACATCGGAAACACCGACGACCTTGGCACCTAACTCATGCAAATATTTCGCCAAGTATCCTCCTACATTTCCGAATCCTTGAACAATAACTCTCATTCCTTCTATCGGGATATTTTTAAGCTCGCTGACAAGCTGAAGGATATACAGCAGTCCTTTTGATGTAGCCGTCTCCCTGCCCAGCGATCCGCCAAGTGCAATCGGTTTTCCGGTAATGAAGCTGGGATTGTCAAACTCCCGGATATGATCATATTCATCAAGCATCCATGCCATGATCTGCGCATTCGTATACATGTCAGGAGCTGGTATGTCTTTTGTAGGTCCCACAATTTGGCTGACGGCTCGTACATATCCTCTACTCAATGCTTCCAGTTCGCGTAAACTCATCTCAAGGGGATTGCAAACAACCCCGCCCTTTGCTCCCCCGTATGGAAGTCCGTTGATTCCGCATTTCATGCTCATCCAACCGGAGAGCGCTTTTACTTCATCTGCTGTAACATCCTGATGGAAACGAATACCTCCCTTCGTTGGTCCGCATGCATCGTTATGCTGAGCACGATATCCTTTGAAAACTTTAATAGACCCATTGTCCATCCGAACAGGAATCGTCACTTCCAAAAACCTCATAGGTTCTTTCAAGAAGTTGAATGTCTCCTCCGAATAATTGAGAATATCGATTGCTTCCCGCAACACAGACTGAAATTCGATAAGGGGATTTTGCTCCTCCTGTTCCATATTTGATTGATTGTTATTTTTTGGTTCAGCCGTTGAAGTTGACATGATAACACCTCTTTTTTTCTTTGTAACTATGAAAATGCAAGACTCGTGCCAATGGGCCATTTAGTTTAGAAAACGTCATTTTACACAGTTATAAAGGAAATCAAATTCATAATAGAAAGTGATAAAAAATAGAATTTGAATAACTTATTCGGAATTGCATAATTTCCTATGCACCAAATAGAGTGTCCTAAAAGTGATAATAGTTGGGGGGCTACCTTCCGCATTTCCGTCATTGCGTAAATAGGATGAAATTGAAAACATGTTTGCAGACTTGCTTTTGATTCGTTCTAGGCAGGATCAACAATTTAAAAATTTATAAGCTCATAGCATTGGTCAATCAAAACGAACTCCGCAAAATCGATCGAGTGAAAAAGAGCACGAAAAAACCGCAGCACCTTTACTATCGTATCGTCCTTCTGGAACAATTTTAAAATTACATCAAGGGAAGCTCATAAAGACAAGCCATTTTGAGTTACTAAGAAATGCAAATATGAAGGAATTTATGTGTTTGATTGCGGTGACAACGATAATTGCTCAATTTGAAGGCACCGCCATTTCAGCTGCCGGAGGAAACGGTCTGAGGAAACTGCAGAAAAAAGCAGACTTTGTACGAAAACAAACGATGAGAACGGGTTTTCCTATTCAGTAATAAATAGTTAAAAAATCAAAAACCTTTCGTCACCCAATAACATATAAACGGGCAAAGATAAATTCTTGAGCAAAAGGTTTCGTTTTTCATAATTGCTTTATCTGACTACAATAGACGTTTTCTTTTAGAAAATTTCTTAAAAAATCACCAGCATCTAAAAAACGTAGAAAAGACAAAATAATGATGTAAAAAATAAGTATTTTTCGGAAATTTTCAATAGATTTTGCGTCTCTCTTAAAAAAGAGGGAGTGGTAAAATGAAAAAGATACTAATGTATCATCATTGGAGTGATTTTCTTGGAAATAATTTTTAATATTTCTTTAGGCATTGCCCTTGTATTTTACATCGTTTTTTCATTGCTTATCGATTTTAGCGGCAAGGATTTGCCTTTCATCTATTTAGGCATCGTTTTATTGTTTGCATCTGAATTGCTTAACAAAGGTATTTAAGAAAAAGATAATTTGTAGATTTTTGAAAACTCCAACGGTGGGTTTTTTTTGCATTCATCAAGCTTTCTAATCACCAATGGAACCTTTTTTAACGGTTGAAGGAATCATCACTTCACTATTTGTCTATTCGACTGGGGTCAGTTCAAGCTGTTAAATCGGCCTATGAGAGGTAAGTATTGTAAATATTATGTGAATTTTATGAACACACTGGAAAGTTTACATGTAAATTGTGTATAATGGAATTGTACCACTTTAGGAGTTTGACATCTAATGCATGGACATTGAAGAGTATGTAGGTTTGTGATTTCGATGCATTAAATGATAGGGAGTGGTTTTTTGAAACCTTCAACAAACCGTATGCTAACCCGAATCAAATCCGTCTACATGTTCATTCATGAAAGGGGTACAGTAACAACTCAAGAGCTTGTCGATGAATTTGGTATTACCCCCAGAACGATTCAGAGGGATTTAAACGTGTTAGCATATAACGATTTAGTGCACAGTCCTGCAAGAGGAAAATGGGCAACAACTAGCAAGAAGGTCAAGATGTCATCCTAGCTACTAAAAAAAGAAAATTTGGTTATTCGTTCACATACATATATGGGGCTGATCCAAAAGTTACATAACTTTTGGTCTCAGCCCCTTTTTGTCTGCTGTTGCAAGCAATTTCCACCTTTTTCGGCGCCAGTTTGTCCGCCTTTTTAAAAAACGGAAGTTCAATTTGAACGTTTTTCAAACTACAAAGGAAAATCGGCTGAATCGCCCGGCTGCCCTTGAATCGATCGCAGTTGTTCTAATTCTTCTTTTGTCAGTTCTCGATATTCCCCTGTTTGCAATGTTTGATCTAGTTCAAGCGTTCCCATTTGGATTCGTTTTAAATATTTCACTTTTTTTCCGACAGCAGAAAACATCCGCTTAATTTGATGGTATTTCCCCTCCGTTATGGTGACAAAAACTTCAGAAATGTCGTCTGCCTTAATAATTTCAAGCAAGGCAGGCTTTGTAACATAACCGTCATCAAGTTTTACACCTGCTTTGAACCGCTCGACATCTTCCTCTGCCACTAGACCAATAACTTCCGCAAAATATTTTTTAGGAACATTTTTCTTGGGCGATGTTAATTGATGGGCAAGCTGTCCGTCCGATGTTAACAGCAATAGCCCTTCGGTATCTTTGTCAAGCCTGCCGACAGGAAAGGGATTATAGCGAAGATCTTCCGGATCAAGCAAATCGACCACAGTCTTTTGGACGTTGTCTTCTGTAGCAGATAAAAAACCAGCTGGCTTGTTCATCATGAAATAAACATGTTCTTTGTACAACACCTGTTCACCGTTAATGATGATTTCTTGTTTATTCGGGTCGACATTTGTTTTCGGATCCGTCACCACTTCTCCATTAACATGAACGGCCCGTTCCTTTAGCAGCTTTTTTACTTCTTTTCTGCTGCCGTAGCCAGCATGTGCTAATAGTTTATCAATACGCATATTATCTACCCCCTTTCCTTCCTCTTACTTAAAAATCTAGTTCCAAAAATAACTTTTAGGAATCCTGATTGCTTAGCCAGCCAAAAATACGAGCCTGCTCCTAATAATGCAGCAATTCCAACCATGATGGCGGCATTTGTTTTACTTGCATGGTAATCAAAAAAGACAGTGAAGAGAGAGGAAAACGCTACAACGACAATTGACATACAGATGACCAAAATTCCCGTAAATATTGTTCTTTTCCAAAATCTTTTATACGAGTAGCCTGTATGACGGCGAATCATCATTAATCCGTATATGAGCGAGCCAAGAAACCCGATCGCAGTTGCCATAATTGAACCGTATGCACCAAACTGCGTGATAAGCCAGCTGTTTAAACAAATTTTTAGCAGAAGACCGAATGCAAGGCTGATGACAGCCAATTTTTGTTTATTAATCCCCTGCAAAATGGCGGCTGAAACAGTGAAATAAGAAAAAAGCAAAGCGATCGGTGCATAGGCAGCTAAAATGCTCGCACCTGTTTCGTTGTCATTATAAAAAAACATGTAGATTGGTTCGGAAAGAATAATGATCCCAATGGATGCAGGGAGAACGAGAAACATTAATGTTTGAAACGCTTGGTCAATTTGTCTTCTAACAAACGGAAAGTTTTGATTCGTGAACGCATTTGTAATGGCCGGCACGAGCGTTAAGCCAAAAGCAGTTGCTAAAGAAACAGGAATCATGACAATTTTATTCACTAAAAAATTGACCATGGCATATAATTCTTGCGCTCTTTCGCCTTCTCCCGCCTGAATCATAGCTTTATTAAACGTAAAAGAATCGACAAATTGATATAAAGGAATAGCTAGTCCGACAAATACAAACGGACCGGCATACCTGAACACCTCGAGAAACATTTGCTTCGTGGAAATGCCGGAAGGTTCAATTTTGTTCTCCTGCATCGCCAATAAGGAATTTTTTCTTTTCATCCAATACAAAAAAAGGACGAACAGCCCGCCGATGGCGCCAACAAAGGCGGCAAATGTCGCATAACCCACCGCTGTAATGATATCGCCATGTAATACTTTTAAAATGATATAGCTGGAAACAAGCAAAAAAATGATGCGCACTAGCTGTTCTATTACTTGGGAAACGGACGTCGGGCCCATTGACTGATGCCCTTGAAAAAAACCTCGTATTAAACTCATGATCGGAACAACTATAAGCGCAAGGCTGACCATTCGTATAACATATGTGACATCCTCAACTGTCACACCTTGCAGCTCCTGTTGGCCAAGCTGGTGTTCCGCAAAGAAAGGCGCAGTCACAAATAAAATAAAACAAGTGAAAATTCCTCCAAGAAGCATAAACAGCATCCCAGATCGAAACATTCTGCGGCTTGTCTCGTAATCACCAATGGAATTATATTTTGCGACAAATTTTGAAATGGCCATAGGAAATCCCATTGTCGCAATGCTTAAAAAAATCGTATACGGAACATATCCATATTGATACAAAGCACTTCCCGTTTCTCCAACCAACGCGAAAAACGGAATGACATAAATCATTCCTAAAATCCTTGAAATATATGTACCTAATGTTAAAATAAACGTCCCTCTTAATAATTTATCCGACATCTTTTGCTCACCATTGTTTCTAACAAAAATTTTCAACTATAACATTTTACCACATTCACTAGGAACTAAGATATAGTCATCACTCATTGAATTCAAAAATTCATCTTTTTATAATGAGATGTAGACGAAACTAGGATCAATGTAAAAGTACGAATAAATTGGACAAGCAACATCAACTTCTTAAAGGTTGTGAGAATATGAATTATGATGTAGCAGTAATTGGAGGGGGACCATCTGGATTGATGGCCGCCATCGCCGCCGCTGAAAACGGAGCGAACGTGCTGTTAGTCGATAAAGGAGAAAAATTAGGAAGAAAGCTGGCGATCTCCGGTGGCGGACGGTGCAATGTAACAAATCGCCGGTCAATTGAAGAAATTATCAAAAATATTCCCGGCAACGGACGATTTTTGTATGGCGCTTTTTCGCAATTTAATAATGAAGACATTATACGCTTTTTCGAAAACCTTGGAGTTCGTTTAAAAGAGGAAGACCATGGCCGGATGTTTCCAGTATCAAATAGAGCTCAAGACGTAGTCAATGCGCTACTTTCCGAACTAAAAAGGCTGAACGTTACAATTAAAACAAATCATCCGGTTGAAAACATCGAATACAGTGAAAGCAAAGTAAAAGGAATCTGGTTGAAAAATAAAACCTTTATTCCTGCCAAAGCTGTTGTCGTTGCTGTCGGAGGAAAATCTGTCCCTCATACCGGAAGTACTGGAGACGGATACGTGTGGGCAAAAAAAGCCGGTCATACTGTGACGGAATTATTTCCAACTGAAGTGCCGATTACTTCGAATGAACCGTTTATCCGAACAAAACAATTGCAAGGCCTGTCGTTAAGAGATGCGGCTTTAAGTGTGTTGAATCAAAAGGGCAGACCAATTATTACGCACAAAATGGATTTTATTTTTACCCATTTTGGCGTATCAGGTCCTGCTGCACTAAGATGCAGCCAATTTGTTGTAAAACAATTGAAAAAAGAAAAAACGGTGACGTTGTCAATTGACGCTTTTCCTACTGAAAATGAAGAAAATCTTTTTCAGCATATTTTGCTTAAATTGAAAGGCGAACCGAAAAAAGCTGTTAAAAATGTATTAAAAGGTCTCTTGCCTGAACGATATTTGCTATTTTTGCTGGAGGAATCCGAAATCGATCATTCGATGACATATTTCCAACTTTCAAAAGATAAGCTGCGCCAATTTGTCCACTTAGTGAAAGATTTCCGCTTCGAAGCAAACGGCACGCTTCCAATCGAAAAAGCGTTTGTGACCGGCGGAGGCGTTTCTATAAAGGAAATCGATCCAAAGACGATGGCCTCTAAACTAATGAACGGGCTTTATTTTTGCGGCGAAATATTGGATATTCACGGCTACACGGGCGGCTACAACATCACGGCTGCGCTCGTAACAGGACGGCTGGCAGGCTTGTACGCAAGCCGTTACGTAGAAAAGGGCGAACCGATAAGTTGAACTGCCTCCTGTCAAGTAGTTAGTGGAAATAATAAAAGTTGATCTAAGCGGTCTTGGCTCTATATTCCAAAGGACTGAGACCGTTTAATTTTTCTTGATAAAGATGGTAATTGTAAAATTGGATGTATTCGTCAATCGCCTTCTTTAGCTCTTCAAATGTATCGTACTTATGTAAATAATATTTTTCACATTTACTGTTCCCCAAAAGGATGCCATTGGACCATTATTCTATACATCGTCCAACACGAGACATATTATGTGTTAACCCTACTTGATCAATTCTTCCTTTAAATCCATGTGAAGTAAATTGAAATCCTCGATCACTATATAGTAAATATGCTTACCATGAATAGAAGGAATTTCTTTGACTAACGTGTAAAACACTAGCTTATTATTATTAGATTGCTAAATACATAGCTAACAATAGAACCATCAAAGGTCTAAAATAGCACTTAAATAAGCTTTCTTTGAAAAACCATATTTTAGTTCTATCACATTCGTTATCCATTTTTCATTCGGTTTACTTACTGTAAATTCACGATTTAAAATGTTATCTGCGCATGTTGGGGTTAGATGGATACAATCTGTCATTCGTAAAGAGAAAAAGCGTTATTTTAAAAACGTTGATGAGAGTTCTGTTCATGTTAACCCTGATTTTGAGTAGAAGTAGAAGCAGAGGCAAAGTGAGGTAATACAGTTCCGAGAAGTAAAAAAGTAAATGGTCAGTAAAGAGATTACTTTGAACTTCATTTCATTTTCCTCCTCTTATATTTTTAAATACAATACAATAGTATAATATCAAAAAAATACATATTTAACATTTTTTGTCTCAAAATAGTATAATAATGGTATATTTTAATATGAAAAGAGGATAATTCTAATGAATAGTAACAAATCCGTATTATTAGCAGTGTTTAGTATTCCGATTTTTATGTTAATCACATCTTTTGATTTATCTATACAGACTGATAGAATAAATGCCCTAATTTTCCTTGGATCCACATATCCGATATTTTTCCTTTTGTATTATTTATTTAGTTAAGATTAAAAATTTTAAACCAATGTTAGTTCTATCAATAGGAATATTATTATGGACTGCATTCACTAGTTTTTTATTCAAAGATACCTTTATTACAATTGGTTTATTTATAATTTCCATCTTAGTTTTAGTGACAATAACAGTTATAACTAAAGAACCTAATTAATCCGCATTTAATGTCATGGTATTAAATGGAATGTTTTGGATGGCATAGTATCAAATTGCATTTTTAAACCTTACCTTTTTAATTCAAAGCGCATAAATTGATGGGTCTGTCTAAAAAGTCAGGATAACTTACTCTTTTTTTTTTTTAAAAACACACAAAAAAACGTCCTATCTAGTAAAATGTGAGGTGACAAGCCCAATTTTACAGAAAGAACGTTTTTTATGAACTGGGCAGCTGACTTTTGGGGGCGCTTCTTTTTTTGCACAAATCGCTATCCCGTTGAACGGCCATGTGCGATCCGGTTTAGCTATTCGCTAGACCTGTTCGCATTCAAAAGCATTTCCAGCTGCTTATGCCGTTCTTCATTTGAAGCTTCTAAAAAGCTCTTGTCTAATAATTGATGTAAAACCATCCTTTTTTGCTCTGGGTCGTTGATTTCTTCTAAGACACGTTTTCGACCTTCCTTTAAAAATTCAACATAGTCAGCAAAATGTTCATCAAACTGCTCTGCCAAACTATTTTTTAATTTTCTGGCGAGCCCCGGAACTTTCCCGCTCGTTGATACACTGATGATTAAATCGCCCCTTTTAAATGTTGCCGGCATAATGATATTGCTTTTTTCAGGTGCATCCACTACATTGATCAGCTGATGTGCTTCACATGACTGGTAGACCTGCTCATTAACTTCCCTTTCATTCGTTGCCGCAATGACTAGAAACGCACCGTTTACATCGTCTTTTTCAAACGTTTTTTGTTTCCACGATATTTTTTTTTCTTGATGCATTCGAAAAAGATGATCTGATAGATCGGGACTGACAACCGTTATATCAGCACATGCATCGAGCAAAGCTTTTATTTTTCTTTCCGCTACCTTCCCTCCGCCGACAACGACTGTCTTTTTTCCTTTCATATTCAATATTGCGCTGTAATACATATGATCACCCTTTTTTGTCTTAGCGCTTACAATTTCTGGTTGATGCGAAGCGTTTTTTCCTTTCAAATCAAAAGGTTCTAGGATAACTTCAAAAAATTGGCCATCCTTTTTTTCGTGCGGTCGCTTCGGAACGGCATTGAAATCTTTTTTCCAATAAAAAAAGACCTAGATTCCCCATAAACAAGGATTTTCAAGCGGGTCCAAAGCTTGTTTTAAAAAGCTTTTTCATGAGTTAGTCCGTCTTCCATCCTGCAAAACGATGGCGACCATTTCAGTTTTATTCGACTTTCTCTCATCAGGTACAATTTATAAAGTGTTTCCTATCTGGATCAGTGCTTATAAGCTTTCAAGATCCACTGGGCATAGCAACTGCTTGGAGCGCATGCGAACATTGATGCATTGACGAAGATTCTCTGAATTACAATCAACCTGCGCTTCACGTCTAATTCTGTTTACATTCTTACTAAATATAATAGACTTTTCATTATTAATGTGAAAGTCTTCTTATTCTTTGTAAATAATCATCGCTGAAAAACAGTAAATTTGTTCACCTTTTTGATCGCATGTTACCGCTACATGATATTTTATGTCGATATATTTTTGGCTTGGAAGCGCAGTTAAAAAAGCGTTCACTTCCTCTTCTAAATCTTTTTCATGCTCTTCGTCAAAAATGGCGACTTTATAGCTCAATTTCTTCACACTCCCTTTATTTATCTCGTTGCTTCCAATATACTTTTATGCTTGTACAAATATGACACTTTTAATAAAGGGATGTCGGCAGTTTTTATGGGGATTTTGAGGGTATTACATGCGGTATGGTTTACTGTTTTGGATACAAATTTAATTTTACTTTACGCACAAGCCGAGTATTACATGCGGTATGGTTTACTGTTTTGCCACGCTAATCTTCCTTTATAAGGAAAAAACCGCGCCTACTTAAGCGCGGTTTTTCCACTTATTTTTTTATCTCGCTCTTCGGTTTGGTTTCCCCTGTCCATTCGAGCATTCCGCCAACCATATTGATGACATTAAAACCAATATCCTGTAAATATAAACAAACATTTTCACTTCTTCTTCCTGAGCGGCAGACGAAAATATATTCCTTTTCTTTATCAAATTCTTCAATGCGGTCCGGGATTTCTCCCATCGGAATATGTTTTGCTTGTGGAATCATGCCTTCTTCTACTTCTTCTTCCTCGCGGACATCAATAATGTCTAATTTTTCGCCGTTTTCAAGCTTCGTTTTGAGATCATTTGGTGTGATTTCTTTTACCATAAATGGCCATCCTTTCATTGATATTCAAGCTTAATTGGCTACGATGTTGACAAGCTTGCCAGGAACAGCAATCACTTTACGAACGGTTTTGCCTTCAAGCTGTTCTTTTATTTTTTCATCATCCATCGCGATTTTTTCCATTTCCTCTTTAGAAGCATCGTTTGGTACAAGCAGCTTTGCCCGCACTTTTCCGTTGATTTGAATGACAATTTCCACTTCATCTTCGACAAGCTTTGATTCATCCCATGCCGGCCACGATTCATAAGCAATCGTTTCAGAATGGCCGAGTTTTTCCCAAAGCTCTTCGCAAATATGCGGAGCAACCGGCGATAAAAGCTTTACAAAGCCTTCCATATATTCTTTCGGAAGAATTGTCGCTTTATAAGCTTCATTAATAAATACCATCAGTTGCGAAATAGCTGTGTTAAAATGCAGATTTTCATAATCCTCCGTTACCTTTTTCACTGTTTGGTGATAAATGCGTTCAAGCTCTTGAGACGGTTCATCGACGATTTTCGGATTCAACTCGCCATTTTCCATTACAAACAGCCGCCATACACGATCTAAAAATCTTCTTGCACCGTCGAGTCCTTTTGTTGACCATGCAATGGATGCATCAAGCGGACCCATGAACATTTCATATAAACGGAGAGTATCCGCTCCGTGGCTTTCAACAATTTCATCAGGATTGACGACATTTCCTTTTGATTTGCTCATCTTTTCATTGTTTTCGCCGAGGATCATTCCTTGGTTAAACAATTTTTGGAACGGTTCTTTCGTCGGAACTACTCCGATATCGTATAAAAATTTATGCCAGAAACGGGCATACAGCAAGTGTAAAACAGCATGCTCAGCCCCGCCGATATAAATGTCCACAGGCAGCCATTTTTTCAATTTTTCAGGATCAGCTAATTGTTCTGAATTGTGCGGGTCAATATAGCGCAAATAGTACCAGCAGCTTCCCGCCCATTGAGGCATTGTGTTTGTTTCGCGCCGCCCTTTTTTGCCTGTTTTCGGGTCAACGACATTCACCCAAGCCTCAATATTCGCTAAAGGTGACTCACCGGTTCCCGAAGGTCTAATTTCATCTGTTTCCGGAAGCACTAACGGCAGCTCCTCTTCAGGAACAGCTGTGATCGTGCCGTCTTCCCAATGGATGATCGGAATCGGTTCACCCCAATAACGTTGACGGCTGAACAACCAGTCTCGGAGACGGTATGTCACTTTTCTTTGTCCTTTTTTGTTTTCCTCCAGCCATTTGATCATCGCTTCAATTGCTTCTTCTTTATTCAATCCGTTCAAAAAGTCGGAATTTACATGCTCGCCGTCTCCTGTATAAGCTTCTTGTTCGATGTTTCCTCCAGCGACAACCTCTTTAATCGGCAGGTCAAATTTTTTCGCAAATTCATAGTCCCGTTCATCGTGGGCAGGCACGGCCATGATCGCACCTGTACCATAGCTCATTAAAACATAATCGGCAATCCAAATCGGCAATCTTTCTCCATTGGCAGGATTTACAGCATAGGCTCCGGTAAACACGCCTGTTTTTTCCTTCGCCAAGTCCGTTCTTTCGAGATCGCTTTTACTTTTAATTTGATCTAAATAGGCTTCCACCGCTTCTTTTTGTTCCTCGGTTGTAATTTCTTTCACAAGCGGATGTTCAGGCGCAAGCACTGTATACGTAGCACCGAAAAGCGTATCAGGACGAGTAGTAAAAACAGTAAAGGTTTTATCAGTTCCATCGACTGTAAAATGAACTTCCGCACCTTCCGACCGGCCGATCCAATTTCGCTGCATTTCCTTTATGCTTTCCGGCCAATCAAGCTCTTCTAAATCTTCCAGCAGCCTGTCAGCATATTCGGTGATTTTTAACACCCATTGTTTCATCGGACGGCGTTCAACAGGATGTCCTCCCCGTTCGCTTTTTCCGTCGATGACCTCTTCATTTGCAAGAACAGTTCCGAGTGCCGGGCACCAGTTGACGGGCACTTCATCAATGTAAGCAAGTCCTTTTTCATAAAGTTTTAAGAAGATCCATTGCGTCCATTTGTAATATTCTGGATCAGTTGTATTTACTTCCCGATCCCAATCATAGGAAAATCCTAGTGATTGAATTTGTCTGCGAAAATTATCAATATTTTTTTTCGTAAATTCCGCAGGATCGTTGCCGGTATCTAAAGCATATTGCTCAGCCGGAAGTCCAAATGCATCCCATCCCATCGGATGGAGAACATTGTATCCTTGCATCCGTTTCATTCGCGCCAAAATGTCGGTTGCCGTATAACCTTCAGGATGGCCTACATGAAGACCAGCTCCCGAAGGATACGGAAACATATCCAATGCATAAAACTTCGGTTTATCGGAATCATCCTCTGTTTTAAATGTTTTGTTTTTTAGCCAATAATCTTGCCATTTTTTCTCAATCTCACGATGGTTGTAAGACATGTAAAAATCCTCCTTTGCTATATATATGTATAAGCGTCAAATAATAAAAAAACTCCCATCCCCACGACGAAGGGACGAGAGACAATTTCCCGCGGTACCACCCAAATTAGCGCAAATGCACTCACTCTGTTCCGTAACGTGGAAACACGTCGGGCATTAGTCTGTACCGGAATACATTTCACACCCGCAACTCAAAGGGGAGTTCGTGAATAAACAACGATTGACTTTCACCTTCCGTCAACTCTCTAGACGCCTTTATCCACTACTGATCCTTTTCACCGTTCTTGCTTTTTCATCCACTTATCATATTGTTATTTTAATGAATTTTATGAGTTCATGCAAGTCAATGTCGAAAAATTTGGATTTCAGTCTAATAATTAATAATTGACAGACCCTTTCAAGCTTGAATCAAGCAGCATTTCTGCTTCATTTAAAATGTCCTGCAAGATCGTGTCAGCAGCGTTTGGTCTATATAATTCAGCAATGCTCATTTTCATTTTTTCCATTTTTTCAGGGTGGTTAAATAAATCATTGACCGTCTCTTGAACTTTTTCAAGCTTATTGATGACAACCGCCGCCCCTTTTGCTGCAAACAAATCGGCATTCTCCCTTTCCTGCCCCGGAACAGGTTTATAGAGAATAAGCGGAACTTTTAATGCGGCCGCCTCGCTGAGAGTAATCCCTCCAGGCTTTGTTATCATGCAGGAACAAATGCGAAAGAGCTCATCGATTCTTTCGACATAGCCAAAAACTTTTATTCGATCCGGGTGAATATACTGAAGCGGTTCAAGCTCATCTTTCAGCGATTGGTTATTTCCGCATACAACGACTATTTGCATGTCATCTCGTGTAAAAAATGATTCACACAAATCTTTTACATTTTTTAAAACTCCATGTGCGCCTGTAGCAATTAACAAAGTTTTCTTGTTCGGATCCAAATTGTATTTTTTATATAAATCGATCGTTTCCATTTTTTCTTCAAACTGCGGCCGAATAGGAATTCCGGTTACTTTGACAAGCGCTGGATGGATGTTGAGCATTGTCAGTTTTTCCTTCACATCGTCGCACGAAACATAATATTTATCAATGTTTTTATGAACCCATACTCGGTGAAGACAAAAATCGGTCAGCACATTAAATGTCGGGATGAACACGCCTGTCCGCGTGCGATATTCAGGCACAACGGAAATAGGAAATGTATTAATGATGATGTCAGGATTTATCTCCCTTACTAGCTGATTCAACTTGCGGTGTCCAAGCTTCAAATACAAATTCATAATGCGTTTGTTAG
Source organism: Aeribacillus sp. FSL W8-0870 (assembly GCF_037963755.1). Lineage (NCBI taxonomy): Bacteria > Bacillati > Bacillota > Bacilli > Caryophanales > Bacillaceae > Aeribacillus > Aeribacillus sp. FSL W8-0870. The sequence goes on along the minus strand of NZ_CP150165.1, from coordinate 1,078,384 downwards.
ACATTTTGTCCACACTATAATAAAATAACCGATAAAATTGCTTACCGATGGAAAAACTTTTCAAATATAAATATCTTGTAATTTCCGCCATAATTGGATGAGACTCGCTAATTAAATCAGAAACTTTTACGTTGTTGATTCCCATCTTATGCAAAGACTGCTCCAATGTTTTAGCAACTTGGATATGACCGTTTCCATAATTTGCCGTTAATATTAATATCTTTGGGTCTTTTAACATTTTATTCACCTCAACTTAAAGCAGCTCAACAATTAGAACGAACTAAAATCAAAATAGTTTCACTTTAAATGTATATTTCCTTTTATAATTTTAGGAGAAAAAAATTAAGAATCCTTTATTATTTTATTACATTTACATTTCACTGGAAATTTTCGTTTTTTTTGTTGGTTGCAATAGCTAAAATGACAAATATATGGATTGGGATTTTTTAATGGTTCCAACAAAAAATAATTCTGCCCGTTTACTCGCATGGTTCATACAAGAATCTTACCGATACGCATTGGTTTAATTGAATTTATGCCGTTTTTCCGGGATTTTTTACCTAGCTAATGGGCAGCCAAAGCTGCATGAATAACACCGAGAAGAATAAGATATGCCCTCCGAACAAAGTTTTTCCTTTATCTTTTCTGAACCGTTTTAGCCAAACAAGCTGAAACTCACGCTGCAGAGATTCAAATACTTTTTCTTTGCTAAACTTTATTTATGAAAAGCATTGGCAAATTCGTTATTCATGTCTTTCATCCATTGGTATATTTGTTCAAAGCTGATTCCTGCATAAAATGCGTCGATCATAATTTGCCGCAGCTCCTCTTTAATTATTTCAATTTTCTCTTCATCCAGCTTTTTCTGCACCATTTTCGATACAAATGTCCCCCGTCCTCTCAGCGTTTCAATCAAGCCTTCTCTTTCCAGCTCTTTATAAGCCTTTGAAACCGTGTTAGGATTAGCGATAATCATGGAAGACATCTCTCTTACAGAGGGCAGTTTATCGCCAGGCTTTAACACACCTTTGATACATAGTTCTTTCATTTTTTTTATGATCTGCTCATATATCGGAGTGGCACTTCTCGGGTCAATTTCAAACATCAAATACCCTTCTTTCTTACAAAAAGGACTCTTTTGTATTATGTGTACTACATTATATAGTACACATAATACAGAAAAGATGCAATCAACATTTCTGATTCCGCATATAAAAAACACTGAATGATTTCACTCGTTCGGGGCTCTTGATCTTAGGGAAAAATTATGATGTACATAGTCGTATAACAGCTTTTGCTAGAAGTTTGACTGATGTTCAACAAACTGATCCCGATTTTGTTTTAAAATGTAATCGTTCATTCGCATTGAGCCGAGCTTTTATATCGGTAATTGCGCAATCTGTTGAAAGATATTTTTATTCTATATTTTCGTTTTTATTCCAAAAACCATTCTTTCCTTATGCAAATTTATATATAAGATCAAATCGGCTAAAGAATAAATGAAAAATCATAATTGCAATTAAAGGGCAAGCCTACAATCAGGCTTTGCCCTGGAATTTTAATGATCGAGCAAAATCATCTCATTTTGAAGGTGCTGCAGTTGAAGGCGCATGCGGTGAAGCTGCTCCCGCTGCTGGTCATTTGCGCTTAAACTGAGTTTTTCCACTTCTGCAAGCGCATCTTGAAGCTTTTGCTGTGCATTTGTATATTCTTCATCATTGTAATGCTCCTGTTTCAGTCCTTCAATATATTGCTCATTTGCATATTCCAATGCTTGCTGGCAATGTTGAATGCACTCTTCCACGGATTGTCTAGTAGCCAAACAAATCCCCTCCTTGATGAAGAATTTCTTCATCAACTGTATTTTTCGCTATTTCTGCAAGCTCCATCATGAAAAAAGCTGGTAAATTCTTATTTGAGATTGGTTTGGCAATCATGGTAAAATGTCTTGATAGTATATCGAAACAGGAGGAGTAGGAATTGGCGAACCACAATCCATTTCCGTATACGAATGACAACAAACGGTATCATACATGGAATTACCATTTACGAAATACATTTGGAGATAAAGTGTTTAAAGTTGCTTTAGACGGAGGATTTGACTGTCCAAACCGCGACGGTACGGTAGCACATGGCGGGTGTACGTTTTGCAGTGCCGCAGGGTCGGGCGATTTTGCCGGAAACAGAGCTGATGATCTTGTTACGCAATTTCACGACATTAAAAGCAAAATGCATGAGAAATGGAAAAACGGAAAGTATATTGCTTACTTTCAGGCATTTACAAACACTCATGCACCCGTGGAAGTTCTTCGTGAGAAATATGAAACGGTATTAGGTCTCGAAGGAGTTGTCGGTTTGTCCATTGCTACAAGGCCTGACTGTTTGCCTGACGATGTTGTTGATTATTTGGCGGAATTAAATGAGAGGACATATCTTTGGGTTGAATTAGGATTGCAAACCGTTCACCAGCGGACCGCTGATTTAATTAACCGTGCGCACGATTATGAATGTTATGTGGAAGGAGTTAACAAGCTCAGAAAGCACGGAATCCGAGTTTGCACACACATCATAAACGGTCTTCCGCTTGAAACGTACGATATGATGATGGAAACTGCAAAAGAAGTTGCTAAGCTGGATGTTCAAGGAATTAAAATTCATCTGCTCCATTTGTTAAAAGGTACACCGATGGTTAAGCAATATGAAAAAGGGATGGTGCGCTTTTTATCCTTTGATGAATATGTACAATTAGTTTGCGATCAGCTAGAGGTACTGCCTCCTGAAATGATCGTTCATCGCATTACAGGCGACGGTCCGATCGATTTAATGATAGGGCCGATGTGGAGCGTTAACAAATGGGAAGTGCTGAATGCCATTGATGCCGAACTCGAAAAACGAAACAGCTACCAAGGGAAGTATTATACAAAAGATCGAGTGATGTCAAAATGAACCTCATTCGCATTCTTCCATTTGCAAAAAAATTGATGGCTTCCGCTGTCCAAAACGGCGATATCGTTATTGATGCAACAGTCGGGAACGGACATGATACCGTCTTTTTAGCACAACTCGTTGGCGAACAAGGTCATGTGTTTGGATATGATATTCAAAAACAAGCGCTTGAAGAGACAAAAAAACGGTTGAAGGAATCCGGTTTAATCGACCGTGTTACTTTGTTTCATTCCAGCCATGATGACATTTTCAATACGATTCCGAAAAAACATCACAATCATATCGCCGGTGCGATGTTTAATCTCGGTTATTTGCCCGGTGGCCAAAAAAACATTGTGACAAAACCAGAATCAACTATTGAAGCAGTAAAGCAGCTTTTATCCATACTAAGACCCGGTGGAATGATCGTGCTGGTCGTTTATCACGGCCATCCGGAAGGAAAACGTGAGAGAGATGAGCTTCTTAAATTTGCCGAACAAATCGATCAACATACTGCTCATGTACTTGAATACCGGTTTTTAAACCAAAAAAATTCCCCTCCGTTTATTGTAGCAATCGAAAATCGAGTAGGAGGGAGCGATTAACTCCCGTCCTCTCACACCACCGTACGTACGGTTCCGTATACGGCGGTTCAATTAAGATAATTGACGCAAGTCTTTATAACTTCCGTGAATAGCTGTTCTCTTTATGCCAGTGGTCACTCCACCCTCCAAGAGATCTCCCACGGGATTCACCGCTTCCTCCCTCAAGTGAGGTACTACGTTTTCTGTGTTCATCATGACTCACTGAATGCCAAGGGCTATTCTCTCTTAATTGTTCGGTCCTTCTTAGTTGTTCTAGACCAACTAATACTATGACCTCTGCTGACTTCTGACTGTTCAGCTATCTATCACTAGATAGGTTACCAAGGTTACTTGGCGTGCCAGCCAGACCTCCCCGGGTAAGAGTGTAATCTTTCCTTCCATCCATCTGCTTCATTTACTCTGTATCACCTTCGGCAGAAAGGGCTTTGTTTTGTCTTGCAAACTCACCCAGTGATACCTAGCCTCATATGAAGTTCGTGTTCCTCAGACCGGAAGTTTGCCGCTCGCTTCCTTCAGATTCCGCGTCACCACGGACACCCTTGCGTTAAGCTAACTGCTACTTCTGCCTTCGCAGCTCGGGACTTTCACCCTATAGATTACACCCATGCCGGGCGCACAAGCAAAATAGCCGGGAATAATATCCCGGCCAGCTTTATCCATCAAGAAGATTTAATCAAATTCCATTTTCGGAACGTTCGATATGCCCTAGCATTCACATAAAAGAAAACGGAGGTTGTTCCTCCTTTTTTTATTAATTTTTTAGCCAGCTTTCCTAAATCTTTATGTACTAATACTTTGTCATCAGATAAATAAATGCCGAGCAATCCGCGGTTAATTAATTTATGAAAATTTTCGTTCGGAATACCTTTTAAATTTTTGTCCGCTTCATGTACAAAATGAGCTAATCGTTCCATCATTTCTGATGTGCTTTCATAAAAACTGCAAAAATTTAAATCGCCCTCCAATTGATCCTCCTCTTGATCAATAAAGTAATCCAATAAAATGTGAAGCCCTTGCACATATGGAAAGTAACCGTCTTTAATTTTTTTGGCAATCGCTTCGTTAAAGCTGGGCTGAAATGCATAGGCGACTAAACAAAAAATGCCCAATGTCGATCCAGCGCAGGCAGAAAATTCATACCACCGCATATCCGGGAGGGAAGATTTATATTGTTCGAACCACTGTACTAGCCTTGGCACTCTTTCCTCTTCTATTACATGCTTATGTACTTGCAGTTCACAATAATATTCGCAAAGCTCCATCAAATAGCCAGCTATAACCGGATAGTTCTCCAATTGGCTCAGCATTCTTTGGCATGTCATGACAAGCTCTTTTAAATATCCGCCGTCATCTTGGTCCTCACGAAATTGGTAGTAATTTTTTAATTCTGCATGAATCGACAGCGCATCCTTCATTGATTGGTGCAGCATGCGGAAATCTTCCGGATCAAAAGAAGTGCTTCTGTCGCATAAATTATCCAAGTAATCGCTAATCGTTTGATAAGCAACGATAAACTCTATGCATTCCTCTATATGAGAGTTCGACAAAAGCGCTAAAATGCTTCCTCCTTCGCAATGAAATGCCTTCGTATTTATGCTTGCAAGCGCCTGCTTTCTCAATTCAGGATTCGGTATTTCCTCAGCCTTTTTTTTCCACCCATCTAAGTAATAATGGACGGTCGGAAGAATTTCCCTATAAACTCTTGACATAAGGCTGATAGGGTGTTCAGGTATACTCAAAGATCAACTCACCTCTTCATTGTAAAATTCCAGTGTTTATGTTAAATGGCTTTCTGTAAATCTCAACGCATCTTGAAAAACAAGTTCTCTTTCCGGTTCATTAAAAATTTCGTGATATAGTCCTTCCCATTCTTTATAGCTCTTTTTCGTGAGATTCAACTGACTATACCATTTTTGAACTGCTGATTTATCAACAATTTTGTCTTCTCCTCCCTGCATGACGAAAAGAGGGACATCTGGAAACTGCGGAAGCTGCTGAAATGCTAGTTCAATAGCATGAAGAAGCTCTCTGTACCAGCGCACAGAAACTTTTCTTACGTAAAGGGAGTCGTTTCTGTTTATGTCTTGAGTTTCCTTATTTCTCGTTGCCATCTCAACTGTCAAACCGGAATCAAAGCGTACCCTAGGCGCGAAAATATTTAATCCTTTTGCCAAAAGATCGAGCGCTTTACTCGGTTTTTGCAAAATTCCTAAACATGGCGAAGATAAAATGACCCCGTTTAACGGAATTTTATTTCTCTGCAGCGTACGTATGGCTATTAAACCGCCCATGCTATGCCCCAGCAAAAAAAGCGGCAATTGGAAAGATTGAGCCTCCCTGATCCAACGGTCAACTTCATCAATATATTCATCAAACGATTGGACATGTCCCCGTCTGGAGGATGAATTTCCTTGTCCTGGCAAATCCCCCATAACAACATGGTACCCGTTTGTTTGCCACTTTTTTATCAGCCATTTGTAACGTCCATGATGTTCTAAAGCTCCATGAATGATGACAATCGCAGCTTTAGGACTAGAACTTACCCATTTCCACATAATTAACTCCTTTCCGAACATGGCGGAAAATTTGTTATAATATGAAAAAAAGAAAAGGATGGTTCCCATGGTTATTTATCCATATAAAGACAAAAAACCTATAATTAGCGATTCGGCTTATATAGCTGATTTTGTCACAATCACCGGCGATGTTCAAATAGGAGATGAATCAAGCATTTGGTTTCAGACGGTTATTCGCGGTGACGTCGCCCCAACTATTATTGGAAATCGGGTCAATATTCAAGACCAATGCTGTCTGCACCAGAGCCCAAATAAACCGTTAATTATTGAAGATGATGTAACCGTCGGCCATCAAGTTCTGCTCCATAGTGCGATTGTGCGGAAAGGAGCTCTAATTGGAATGGGTTCGATTATTCTGGATGGAGCAGAAATCGGAAAAGGCGCTTTTGTCGGTGCAGGCAGTCTTGTCCCGCCAGGCAAAAAGATACCTGAGAAAACTTTAGCATTCGGAAGACCCGCCAAAGTGATTAGAGAATTAACAGAAGAAGATCTTCAAGATATGGAACGCATCCGTCGCGAGTATATCGAAAAAGCTCAATATTATAAAAATATTGCTCGTATGAACAACATATAAATTGCTTATAAAAACATTTTAAAACTTTCTCTTTCAAATGTCATTCTTTACCGGGCAGCTTCATGTATTTTTAAAATTTTGTAAAATTTTTATTAGATTTGTTGAAGTTTACATAAATATGAGAGAAAATTTTTTATAAGAATTTTTGCTTTTTGAAAAGAGGAACTTTAACATGGGCAGACTGCTGAATCAGCTTTACCAATTTGAGTGCAAGTTGTTCAAACTGATTAATTCGCATTTTGAACGAAAAGGACTGAATGTTTATTTTCGGTATATTACTCATTTAGGAGGGGCTGTTTTTTCAATTGCAACATGTTTAATGCTGATGTTATTTTTTAATGAACCTGTAAAAACTGTTGCCTTGGCAAGTTCAGCTGCTCTTTTTTTCAGTCATATTCCGGTTTTCATTGTGAAAAGAATTTATCCACGCAGACGGCCTTATCTTACATTATTTGAAACAAAAATGTTAGAAAATCCGTTAACTGACCATTCATTTCCTTCTGGACATACGACAGCTGTATTTTCAGTGGCTACACCATTTTTGCTCTTTTTTCCAGCCTTAACATGGATTTTGCTTCCTCTCGCATTCAGTGTGGCACTATCAAGAATTTTTCTTGGCCTACACTACCCTTCAGATGTGCTGGCGGGAATAGTTCTAGGAGCTTCAGCAGGCACCATCTGTTTTGTCGCATTCGGACCATAAAAGCAAAAAGGTGTCTAATGCATGCATCGCATTGGACACCTTTTTTATTTTACAAATATTGATGAGCTTGTTCGCGCAAAGCTTCCGCTTTATCTGTGCGTTCCCATGGCAAATCTAGATCGTTGCGTCCGAAATGACCGTAAGCAGCTGTCTGTTTGTAAATCGGGCGGCGCAAGTCAAGCATTTTTATAATGCCAGCTGGGCGCAAATCAAAGTTATTGCGAATTAATTCAACTAAAACATCTTCGCTTACTTTGCCAGTACCGAACGTATCAACAGAAATAGAGACAGGTTTCGCCACACCAATTGCATAGGCCAGCTGAACCTCGCATTTGTCTGCAAGTCCGGCTGCGACAATATTTTTCGCTACGTAACGAGCCGCATAAGCTGCAGATCGGTCTACCTTCGTCGGATCTTTTCCTGAGAAAGCTCCTCCGCCATGGCGCGCATAGCCTCCGTAAGTATCGACAATGATTTTTCGTCCCGTTAATCCTGCATCTCCTTGTGGTCCGCCAATAACGAAACGTCCGGTAGGGTTGATGAAATATTTTGTTTCTTCATCGATCAGTTCTTTTGGAGCAACCGGATCAATTACTTTTTCTTTAATATCCTGCTTAATTTGTTCTAAAGTTGCCTCCGGATGGTGTTGAGTCGATATGACAATTGTGTCAATTCTAACCGGCTGTTCATTTTCATCATATTCTACCGTAACTTGCGTCTTTCCGTCCGGACGCAAATAAGGAATTTCTTCGCTTTTTCTAACTTCTGTAAGCCGGCGTGAAAGCTTATGGGCAATGGAAATCGGGAGAGGCATTAATTCCTTCGTTTCATTGCATGCAAAACCGAACATTAACCCTTGATCTCCAGCGCCAATCGCTTCAATTTCTTCATCAGTCATTTGTCCTTCTCTCGCTTCTAAAGCTTTATCCACCCCTGCAGCAATATCGGGTGATTGCTCATCAATTGATGTTAAAACAGCACAAGTTTCAGCATCAAAACCGTATTTAGCTCTCGTATAGCCGATCTCTTTGACCGTTTCTCGCACAATTTTTGGTATATCCACATACGTGCTTGTCGTAATTTCTCCACTGACTAATACAAGTCCGGTGGTGACAGATGTTTCGCAAGCTACACGTGCGTTCGGATCTTTTTCTAAAATGGCATCTAAAATCGCATCTGAAATTTGGTCGCAAATTTTGTCCGGATGCCCTTCCGTTACGGATTCAGATGTAAACAGACGGCGCTTTTTTGTCATTTACTGCTTCCTCCTCAAACTTAAAATGATGTTTATGGAGTGCTACACTCCTTGTCATTGACACGGAACTCATTCCCTCGCCACTATTGTAAACATATCAAAATATTTCGTACGATAAGAAAAACTTGGCTAAACGAGATTTCTCTTATACATAGAAAAAACCTTCCCTGCCAGAGGAAAGGTTGTTATAAACATCATTGCCTTTCACTCTTATCGTTCAAGGATATAACCTTGCATCAGGTTAGCACCATTGCTCGTCTATGAATATGGAATTCTTTCGCATCATGTTGTATGTCCATAGAATACCGGGATTTTGAAAGCCATATTCTACTGTCTTCTTTCAACGAGCCGGTTGCTGGGCTTCATAGGGCCTGTCCCTCCGCCAACTCGGGATAAGAGTATCCGTTCAAATGTATATCATACAGGAGCAAAAAAGTACTTGTCAACAATAAATAAAGCTTCTCTGTAATTTTCCAAATCATCTGATATCCATTATTTCAGTATCAGCTGATCAATCATGATTCGTATGATGCCCAAAAATGAAGGCAAAATATATAGTAAAAACATTATTTTCAGAAATCGATAAATAGGATGGATTATTTTTGCGAATGTGTTATACTATTTCTATAAAACCATTTCAAATATGCAAAAAAAGGATGGTATGTATATGAATATTGTAGATGTATCAAATGAATTAGCTTCGTTGATCAGCGGACCAAATGCATATCATAATTTACCAGTCGCACGACTTGTAGAAAAAGTTTTAGCTAGGAAAGAAGGTTTTTTAACAAATACAGGTGCAGTTTCGGTTACAACAGGCAAATATACCGGCCGGTCACCAGAAGATAAATTCATCGTTGAAGAAGATTCTGTCAAGCATTTAATTGATTGGGGACCCGTCAACAAGCCAATTTCATCAGAAGTTTTTGAAAAACTGTACTTAAAAGTCATACAATATTTAAAAAATAGAGATGAAATTTATGTTTTTAACGGATTTGCCGGAGCTGACAAAAAATATCGTCTTCCAATTCAAGTGGTCAATGAATTGGCGTGGCAAAATTTATTTGCTCGCCAACTGTTTATCCGTCCGAAAAGCCAAGACGATTTAAAGGAGCATAAAAATCCGTTTACGATTGTTTCCGCTCCTTCCTTTAAAGCAGATCCAGCTGTGGATGGAACGAACTCAGAAGCATTTATCATTATTTCTTTTGAAAAGAGAATAATCCTGATCGGCGGAACTGAATATGCAGGCGAGATGAAAAAGTCTATCTTTTCCGTCATGAACTTCCTGCTTCCAGAAAGAGATATATTTTCAATGCACTGCTCCGCCAATGTCGGTCAAGAAGGCGATGTCGCGCTCTTTTTCGGTTTATCGGGAACAGGCAAAACAACACTTTCCGCCGATCCAAAACGCCGATTAATTGGTGATGATGAACACGGCTGGTCTTCATCTGGTATTTTTAATATTGAAGGCGGCTGTTATGCAAAATGCATCGGTTTGTCTGAAGAAAAAGAACCTCAAATTTATAACGCGATTCGATTCGGTTCCGTTTTGGAAAACGTTGTGGTTGATGAATCGACACGAATTCCTGATTATGACAACTCCTTATTAACAGAAAACACCCGTGCGGCTTATCCAATTGAAGCGATTGACAATATTGCTAAACCGAGCATTGCGGGTCACCCTAACACTATTATTTTTTTAACAGCTGATGCGTTCGGTGTTCTACCGCCAATAAGCAAATTAACGAAAGAACAGGCTATGTATCATTTCTTAAGCGGTTATACGAGCAAGCTTGCTGGAACGGAAAGGGGTATTACTTCCCCTAAAACAACGTTCTCCACATGCTTTGGCGCACCATTTCTTCCGCTTCCAGCTACAAGATACTCTGAAATGCTCGGAAGAAAAATCGAAGAACATGATGTGAAAGTATTTTTAGTCAATACAGGGTGGACCGGCGGAGAATACGGAGTAGGAAAACGAATTAAACTTGCTTATACAAGAGCCATGGTTCAGGCAGCATTGGAAGGCGAACTCGATGAGGTGGAAACTGTAAAAGACCCTATTTTCGGGCTGGCGATTCCTGCTCATGTTCCAGGAGTGCCTGATGAAGTTTTACAGCCTATTAAAACATGGAGTGATAAAAACGCTTATGAACAAAAAGCGTATGAATTAGCAAAAGCATTCAAAGAGAACTTCAAAAAATTCTCGAACGTTCCGAAGGAAATTGAAGAACTTGGCGGTCCAATCATATAAAAAAATTACTTACTTTCGGCTATCGGCTTTGAACTGTCCCCTGTCAAGTAGACTGTAGAAATAATAAAAATATACCTAAGCGGCTTTAGCTCTATATTCCATGGGGCTAAAGCCGCTTAATCTTTTTTGATACCTTTCATAATGATAAAAGCGGTTGTACTCATCCATCGCAAGAGCTAATTCTTTAAATGTCTGATACTTATGTAAATAATACTTCTCGCATTTAAAGCGTTCCCCAAAAAGATACCATTGGCCCATTATCAATGCATCTGCCTACTCTTGACATACTTTGTGTCATCCCTGCTTGGTCTATCCTACGTTTAAAACCATGAGAGGTATATTGGAACCCACGGTCACTATGAATAAGTGGATGCTCTCCTTTTAAAAGTACGGTGGCTTGATCCAACGTTTTGAATACAAGATGATGATGATTGGAATGTCCTAAAACATCGCTCACAATTGATCCATCATATAGATCAAGAATAGCACTTAAATAGGCTCTCTTTGATGAACCTATTTTAATTCTGTGACATCAGCTACCCATTTTTCACTTGGCTTTTCCGCTGTAAATTCACGATTCAATATATTTTCTGCAACATGTTGAGGGAAAACGTTTTAACCACTTATAGTAAGCAGCTCGTGAAATACCGGCGATTTCACATATAAGATTATGCTTAGTTTTCTTTCTCATGAAGTTCCCGGATTGCGATATACTTGTCTTCAAAACGGATTTGGTTTACTTTCACCTCCTTTCGATTTCCTCTAACTTTTTTAAAAATAGATTCTCCGCACGTAAGCGCTCATTTTCTCTTTCTAACTTTTTCATCTCCAGTTTCATTTTCTCTTCTGGAGATAACTCTGCTTCTTCTTTTTTTCTTCCTCGTTTGTCTTTATCCATTGCCTTAAAGAATATTTAGTAATTTGATACCTTTTACAAAGCTCTTGAATAGTACATTCTCGGTTTTCATATGCAAGTAAAACTTCAAGTTTGAGCTCTGTTGTATATTGCTTATACATAGAAAAACTCCCCCTAAGGTAAAACAGATTTTTTATATTTTAATCTGTCTACCTTAAGGGGAGCATATCACTTTGTCGATAGCCTTTTAATATTTTTATGTGGTTTGGCAAAACAAATCGGCAACGCAGATTTTTAGACGAAAACCCCTTTTTCAACGAACTTTTATGAAAAAGGGGTTACGCGATTTTTTATGATAAGACAAATGGAAGCCGTACTCGAAAAAATTAAGCAAATTCCTCCTTCCACAATCCGTTCAGCAAATGAACGGAAATATGGTGACGGTTAATTGGTTGAGTACAATGAAGTGAGATTATAAGTAAGCACGGTTTTGTTATCAGCCCATTCCAATTTAATAATTTCAGCTGTTCCTGTAGGATCGCTTATCAACGTTTTTCGAACTTCCAAAGGAATATTCATAGGATAAAGGCGATAGCCATCTTTGACAAGCTGAAATACGTTTTCCTCTATCCGCTTTTCCTTCCCTTTTGTAATAATCATCGTATTTAATTCAAGCGGCATGCCCATTTCTCCAATCCCCTTTCATTTGATCGATCATTTTTTAGTATGTATCATATGAAAAATATAATGGTCAATTTTTCATCCATTTTATCATTCGTTCTAAAACCATCCGGTTATGCCGAGGCGGAAAATGATGACTAAAATGTTGGAAATACCAGCTGTCCACTTGCTTTCCCAATTCTTTCAGCCTTCTTTCCAATCGATATGCATGTTCAATTGACACGTTTTCATCTTTTCCCCCATGAATGATTAAAACGGGTGCTTGCATTTTTTCAAGGTAATACAACGGTGTCCGCCATTTATAGCGGTCAGGATATTTCTTCGGTGTCCCTCCAATAACTCTTTTCATCATCCTTCTTAAGTCCTTTCTCTCCTCATAAGTTAAAAACATATCAGACACCCCGCCCCAGCTTACAACAGATCGAACATTTGAGCATATAATCCCAGTAAGCAAGGCCATGACTCCTCCCCTTGAAAAGCCAAAAACGTGAATGCGATCCGGATTCACTTGCGGATGTTTCATCAACAAATAGAATGCATTGACCGCATCAAAACGATCATTCCCCGCAAAATCTTCATTCCCTTCTCCTCCTAAATTTCCTCGATAAAAGGGAGCCATCACGATAAAGCCTTTTGATGCAAATTGTATAATTCTTCCTGCCCGGACCATACCAACATTTTTAATCCCTCCGCGCAAATATAAAAAGCCATCATAAACACCTTCTTGAACAGGCTCTGCTAACAGACCTTTCACTTTTAGTCCTTCAGAAATATATGTCACGATGGAAAGCTTAATCGAAGGGTTCGGTGATGGGAAAATTTGTTTGTCAACTATTTCTCCGTTTCTCAGCATCTTTTCAACCTCCATTTAGGTAGGCAATCACACATTATATTTTTTTTTCATACTTTATCCTAGATCAGTAGCGTTGCATAAAAAAATTTAATGTTTGTCAAGCTCAATAAAAATTCCAGTTATTTCATGTAACTGAATATTCAGACATACAATCTTTCTAAGCAAGCTTAAAAGGACAATGACGTCTTAATCGGCAGTCCATTTCCACAATTTGGTAATATATTACAGAAACATTGGATCATAAACTAAATCGTCTAGGTGTTCCACCTCCCCTTCTTCAAATTGGTACACGATGGTTTCAAAATCTTTTTCCCAATGGTATTTTTTCCGACCGTTGGACGTTCGAATTGGCTTTTTAAAAAGGGAGCGAACAAAACAGTCAAAACCTTTAAAAAGCAGATTCTGTAAAGTTCGCTTGATCTCTAATAAAGGACCATCGTGATTCACTTTTAATTGGAGCATGGCCTGTAAGCAATAGGTGATTAGGGCGATCCAAATTTGATTGTAAACGGCATTTTGACTTTTTCCATAAAATCTTTTTATCTTAAGGTGCTGTTTCATCCATTTAAAGAAGGTCTCTATCTTCCAGCGATATCGGTATAAATCTGCAATCTCTTCCGCAGAAAGATCAAAGCAATTGGTTATGATGATCACGGGATTCCCTTCGCTGTCGACCGTTTCGATCAATCGGAGAGGATGAGTCATTTTGGTATGATTACGGTCATTTCCTAAAATGACAATCTGATCCCTATAAATCAAACGTTCTGGATTGGGAATCCGTTCCGATAAAACTTCAATCTCTGCGTTCTTTTTAAGCCGGGTAATGAATCGCACCCCTTCTCGGCATAAGCGGTCGAACTGTTTGTAATCGACATACCCTCGATCAAACAAGTAAATCGCATTTGGATCGATTTCAATGAGTTCGTCCATCTGTGTGCGATCGGCATGTTTCGCGGGTAAGATAATCCCTTGATCCGGAACAGTGATATCCTTCGTTACAACAACCTTTAAATGGAGTCGAACACCAGCCTTTGTCTTACGAAAAGTTGCCCATGGATATTGGCTCAAACTCATGCTCATCGTGGTAGAATCAATGACCAGAAGACGACCAATGTTTCGGATGATCGGGGCATTTTTCATTTGCCCTTGGATCTTTAAGACCAGATATTTAAATACTTTTTCAAACAGTTGAGGGGATAATTGGCCTAATTTGCGAGAAAGTTGCGAAGTACTAATTGCATCAAATTCCAGATATGTCTGCAACTCTTCCTTGTCTTTCAAATGTTTGGCCAATTTTGTTAAGCTTTCCAATTCGTTTAACTGAGCGATGATACAAAGTTGTAAAAACTTATACGCCGTTAATTTTTTAATGTATTTGTCAACGTCAATCACATTAATTAGTTTTGAAAAAGTTATTGGATCGATCTCTTTAAATAGTTCATTTATTGTGGATTCTGTGGTATTCTTATCCATAATGGTTTCTCCTTATTCTTAGGATTTGGATAGGACTGCCAATCCTAATTATAAGGAGTTTTTTTATATCCAAAAAGATGAAATTTAACATAAAATTGGGCTTGACAAATTAAAATTAACTTAATGCAATGCTACTGATCCTAGATAAATATATTTAAACATTTTTCCTTTAATATGAACATCATTAGGGAGGATTTCACATGAAAAAAAGGCTTGCTTCCATCGTATTGGTGATCCTTTTCATCATACCTCTTTCAGCCTGCGGCGGAGGAGTGGAAAAAATTCGGCTGGCGGAAGTCACTCATTCTGTTTTTTACGCACCATTGTACGTAGCCATTGAAAAAGAATTTTTCAAAGAAGAAGGACTGGACGTAGAATTAAAAACTACTTGGGGCGGAGATAAAACAATGACCGCCATTTTATCAAACGGCGCTGATATCGGTCTTGTCGGTTCGGAAACGTCCATTTACGTATATGCCCAAGAAGCAAATGACCCAGTCATTAACTTCGCCCAGCTGACCGAAACGGACGGCACTTTCCTTGTCTCCAGAGCCAAGTTGGATGATTTTCAATGGGAAGATTTAAAAGGAAGCACTTTTTTAGGACAGCGTAAAGGCGGCATGCCGCAAATGGTAGGGGAATTTGTGCTGAAAAAGCATAACATCGATCCGCATCAAGATTTAAACCTTATCCAAAACATCGACTTTGCGAATATTGCAAATGCTTTTGCTTCCGGTACAGGCGAATATGTTCAACTGTTTGAGCCAACCGCAAGTATTTTTGAAAAAGAAGGAAAAGGTCACATTATCGCATCCTTCGGTAAGGAATCGGGCAAAGTTCCTTATACAACATTTATGGCAAAAGAAAGCTATATTAAGAAAAATGATAAAACGGTGAAAAAATTCACAAAAGCGCTCTACAAAGCGCAAAAATGGGTGGAAGAACATGACGCCGAAACAATTGCCGAAACGATAGCGCCGCAATTTAAAGATACGCCGATCGATATTTTAATATCTTCCATTGACCGTTATAAAAGCCAAGGATCCTATGCAAAAACCCCGCTGTTAGATGAGGACGAATGGAACAATTTGCAAAAAATTATGGAAGAAGCAGGAGAACTGCCGGAGAAAATTGATTATGAACTATTAGTCAACACGTCCATAGCAAACGAAGTGGCAAAATAATGTTGTTTCAAAAGGAGTACATTTATCGACAAGGGGGGGAGGAGATTGTCATTTTTAACGATCGATCATGTCAGCCATACTTATTTTACAAAAAAATCGGCAACGACTGCTTTGGAGGATATCCATTTGGAAGTAGAGGAAGGGGAATTTATATCCTTTCTAGGTCCAAGCGGCTGCGGCAAAACAACGCTGCTTTCCATCATTGCAGGTATCATGAAACCGACAGAAGGGCAAGTTATTTTGAACGGTATGCAAATATCTTCCGCAACACCGTCTGTCGGTTATATGCTGCAACAAGATTATTTATTTCCATGGAAAACGATAGAGGAAAATATTTTAATTGGATTAAAATTATTGAACAAACTGAATGAAAATGAGAAAAAGCGGACATTTCAGCTTCTGCACCAAATGGGTCTCGAAAATGTAGAAAAGCTATATCCGAATCAATTATCAGGCGGAATGAGACAAAGAGCCGCTTTAGTCCGCACTCTTTCTACAGATCCGAAAATGCTGCTATTGGATGAACCTTTTTCCGCCCTCGATTATCAAACGAAATTAAAGCTTGAAGACTTAGTCTTTCAAACATTAAAGGATTTTAAAAAAACAGCCATTCTAGTCACGCATGATATTGGGGAAGCAATCGCCATGAGCGATCGGATTGTCCTGCTATCCAAAAGGCCTGGCAAAATTGCCAAAATATTTACTGTCCCAAAAGAATTGCGGGATACATCCCCGTTTAAAACAAGGCAGCATCCAACGTATACTTCACTTTTTGACTTAATCTGGAAGGAGTTAGATCAGCTTGAAACAAACAACAACAATTGATCTCCTCCATAAACAATATTTGCAAAGATTGCATAAAGAAAAGAAATGGATTACCTTTTATCAAATCTTAATTTTTATTTCTTTTTTTCTCATATGGGAGGTGTCATCCAGCCAAAAATGGATAGACCCGCTCATATTCAGTTCGCCGACAAAAATTTTTCACTTATTTGTTGAAAAACTGCAGGACGGTACATTACTTGCCAATTTGAACGTGACGCTTTTTGAAACGGTCTTGGGGTTTATTTTTGGGACATTATTCGGGACATTACTTGCTGCTCTATTATGGTGGTTTCCAAGGCTGTCTAAAATATTAGATCCGTATTTAGTGGTTTTAAACGCAATGCCGAAAGTAGCTCTTGGGCCGATTTTCATCGTTGTACTTGGGCCCGGATTTACCTCAATTATCGCGATGGGAACAATCATTTCGGTTATTATTACTACAATTGTAGTCTATACTTCCTTTAAAGAAGTGGATCCGAATTATATAAAAGTGCTGCAAACATTTGGGGCAGGCAAAAAGCACGTGTTCAGAGAGGCGATCCTGCCGTCATCTTTTCCAACCATTATTTCTACTTTGAAAGTCAATGTCGGGTTATCTTGGGTGGGTGTGATCGTCGGAGAATTTCTCGTTTCAGCTAAAGGATTAGGCTATATGATTATTTACGGGTTCCAAGTTTTTAATTTTACCCTTGTGCTGTTAAGCCTAGTTATCATTGCCATCTTTGCAACGATCATGTACAAAATTGTCGAACTAATTGAAAAAACATTAATCAAAAGCCAATAAGAGGCTGTCAAGAAAGTCAAATCGCCATTGAAAACATAAAATCATAAACACCGATATATCAACGTTTCTAACACATTAATGGGGGCGTCAATAAGCCGTAAAAACGACTTACTAGACACCCCCTTAAACAATTTCTAAACCGACTTTCAGGAATTTAAAAGCTATTTTATGTAATCGGCATAAATTTTGTCCAAGCTGCGTTTTAGAACATCATCTTTCATAATAAAGCTAAAGCGATGATCGTCCTCAATTTTTTCAGGCAAGTCCGCAAGCAGGACTGGACCTAACGTTTCAAAATACGTGCTCTGTTTTTCGAGCCTCTCAATTTCCGCATAATAAATATTTTTCACAATCGTTTTCTCTTTTCCTATAACCTTATATTGCCCAATATATACGATATCTTGGACAATTCCTCCCGTTTCTTCCCTCACTTCCCGGACAGCAGCTTCAACCGGCTTTTCGCCGTTCTCGACTTTTCCTCCTGGAAACTCGTAGCCCCGGTCTTCATGTAAAGTTAAAAGCCATTTGTTTTCATATCGGCAGATGACCCAGACATGCTTCGGGTAAACAGAAAAAGGGTGTTGACGGAAAGACAGGTATACATCATTGCCGTAAAAATCTTTAAAATAAAACATAATCAATCCCTCTACTCCCATTTATCTGTTTTCATCATAACATATGGAAAAGAGGATTGTATAACTTATTCTTGATTATGCATAAGACCCATTGAAGCAATATGTTTTCTAGCTTCTTCGTCGCCATGCTTATAAATGAATTCATATACTTTTTTTGTTAAAGCATCAATCGCATCATTTTCCTTGTCATAATGATACTGTATATACGGAACATGCGCCCGGAAGAAATTTTGCCAGCTGGTAGAATGAATCTGATCGAAATACTCCCGTAACTCCGTAATTTCCTCATCATTGGCAGAAATTTGAAAATCCCACGGAGATGCTTCTCTGCTTTGGGAAATCTCACCGCTAGCTACTGATATATAATAGGTTTTTTTTGGATTTTCGGACATTTATATCCCCCTCCTCTTTTTAAGTATTGCCTTATCAAAGAAAAATATTTATAAAAAAAGGCTGCCTAACGCAGCCAAAAGAGGAAGGATATAATTATTTTCCAAGGAATGACTTTAACATCCAGTTATGTTTTTCAAGATTCACTTTAATATCGAGAAGCATGTCACCAGTTGCTTCGTCATTCACTTCTTCAGCAACTTTGATTCCTTTGTCCAAATCTTGAATGATGGCGGAAAAGTCGTCAACAACTGCCTGCACCATTTGTTCTGCAGTTTCAACGCCTTCTGCTTCTTTAATAGAGGAGATTTCTAGGCTTTCTCTAATCGTAGCAACAGGTTTAGCGCCCAAAGCTAAAAGTCTTTCCGCTAATTCGTCAATATAACCTGCAGCTTCATTGTACAGCTCTTCAAACTTTTCATGTAGAACGAAAAATTGGTCTCCTTTTACATTCCAATGAAAGTTATGTAATTTTACATAAAGTACCGTCCAATCCGCAATTTGTTTATTTACGATTTGAAATAAATCTTGTTTAGACATAATCCCATCTCCTTTTTATTTAATCTTTTAGTTATACAGTACCCCTTTTTTGCACTCTTAAAACTATAAAAAAAGTTGCATCATTGCGTGTAGCTGTTAGCTGAACACTTTTTCCAAATCCTCTTTACTATGCTTTAGCCAATATTCCATGAGCTTTTTGGCGCCTTCTAAATCATGAAGCTTCGCTTGGCCGCATTGCAGTTCGTTTGCGGCAGGCACTTCTGTCTGCTCTACAGCATCTTTCATTGTCTCTTCCAATAAATCAATGATTTCTTTTACGGTCGGTTCCCCGCTAACGACTAAATAAAAGCCTGTTTGACACCCCATTGGAGAAATATCAATGATATCAAAGTGATCATATTTTTCCGCATATTTGCGAATTGTAAATGCTAGAAGATGCTCCAATGTGTGAATAGCATCCGGTTTCATTGCCTGCTTATTCGGCTGGCAGAAGCGGATATCAAATTTGTTAACTACTCCATCCGTGCCGACTTTATGTACTCCGCAATGTCTGACATACGGTGCTTGCACTTTTGTATGATCCAGTTCAAAACTCTCCACTGAAGGCATTCCCATCACTCCTTACATTTTCTTAGTTTCCATTTTAACACAAAATTTTATAACATACATTTATGTTAAAATGTTGTCAAGATTCCAGAAAAAAGAGGTGCTTGCTGTGAAATCTGTCATGATCGCCCTTATCCGTTTTTATCAAATCTTTATCTCCCCGTTAAAGCCGCCTTCATGCCGCTTTTACCCAACATGCTCTGAATACGGGCTTGAAGCAGTGAAGCGTTTCGGAGCTGTCAAAGGCGGCTTTCTGACAGTAAAACGAATCTTGAAATGCCACCCGTTTCACCCGGGAGGATTTGACCCTGTCCCGGAAATTGAAAAAGATATAAATAAAAAAACGAGTGAATAAATGAAAAATAATGCAAAATACTACAATTATCAAATAAAGCTAAAGGGGAGCAAAAGATATGGAAAATATGATCGCTCAATTTAAACATGAAGTGAATAATGCAACAGAAGAGACGTTCCATTCTTCTGTTTGTTCTTTTTTAAATTTGTGGAGCTATGAATACGGCTCGTTCGAACATTTGCCAAACGAAATCCACCACTTATTGCATATTAGCCAATATGATATTTTAACTGTCGATCATGAGTAGGCAAAAACTACAGCCATTCTTTTAGTTTTCTCCTGAGCAGCTTTTTAGATGCATTTCGTGGCAGAGATTCAACAAATGTAAATCCTTTTGGAACTTTATATTTTGCCAGCCTTTTCAAACAAAATTGCCTTAATTCTTCTTCAGACACCTCTTCGCTTCGGACGACAAAAGCATGGGGAACTTTTCCCCATTTTTTATTTTCTTTTCCTACCACTCCTACATCTTTTACGGAAGGATGCGACAAAATAACTGCTTCAACCTCCGCCGGATAAATGTTTTCTCCTCCCGAAACAATTAAATCGGATCGACGGTCCAATACATATAAAAATCCTTCTTCATCCAGATAGCCTAAATCTCCAGTATAAAACCAGCCGTCACGTATAGCTTCGTTTGTTGCGTCTGGACGATGTAAATACCCCGGTGTAACATTCGGTCCTTTTACTACAATTTCTCCTTCTTCATTAGGGGAGCAGGCCCTGCCGTCTGCTACGATCCGAATTTGAGCTGGAAACAACGGTTTTCCCGCAGATCCGAGTTTTGAAAAGCAAAATTCAGGGGCTAATGTGGCAATTTGCGAACACGTTTCTGTCATCCCATATGTTTGAAAAACGGGAATTTCTTTTTCACGGCATTGTTCAAGAATCGGCCGCGGGGCAGGACCTCCTCCTAAAAGCATGCAGCGAAACGATTTCGGATACGTGTCACTTCCTAATTCCTGCAGCATGTCATTCAGCATGGCCGTAACGACGGAAGCAATCGTAACTCCTTCATTTTTGATCGCTCTGTTTGCTTCTTTCGCTGAAAATGAAGAATGGAGAACAATTCCGATTCCATAAATGACGCTGCGCATCAAAATTGACAGTCCGCTTATATGAAAAAGAGGAACTGCCAAAAGCCAGCAATCGCCGTCCTTCAGTCCAAGATTCAGCACAGAACCGATCGCACTCCACCAATGATTCCCAAATGTTTGCTGAACTCCTTTCGGTTTTCCTGTTGTTCCAGACGTATACATAATCGTTGCCACGTCATCTAAAATAAAGCTGTCATCTAATGCTGCTTCCTTTTCATCACAAAGCTGCAACTCTGATAATGTCATAACTTTTTTACCGGGAAAATGAACCGATAATTCATCATCACAGATAACGCATTTTATATTCGCATCATTTATTTGCCATAATAATTCTTGAGCTGTTAGTCTAGTATTCAAAAGAACATTGACCGCACCGAGATACATTAAAGCATGAATATTAATGACCATTTCTAAGCTGTTTTTCATTAAAAGCCCGACTGTATCTCCACGCTTGATATCTACTTGATGCAGCTGTCTTGCTCTTTTTTCAACAAGCTGATGCAAGTCCAAAAATGAATAATTTTTCCCCTCATAACGAATAGCCAATCGGTCCGGAGTCAAAAAAGCTCGCTGTTTAAGCCAATTCGGTGTTTCATTTCGATTTGCACTCATGTCTTAACACCTCGATTATTGCACAATAAAGCAGCTCGATGCATCGCCATCAAGCTGCTTGTACTTTTTAAGGGAAACGCGGGAATTGTTTGAAATCAGGTTTTCTTTTCTCTTTAAATGCATCTCGTCCTTCTTTCGCTTCATCTGTTGTATAATACAATAATGTCGCATCCCCCGCAAATTGTTGGAGACCGGCGAGACCATCTGTATCTGCATTAAATGCAGCTTTCAAGAAGCGAATAGCAGTTGGACTTTTTTCCAAAATTTCTTCACACCATTTGACAGTTTCCTCTTCAAGCTGCTCTAATGGGACAACTTTGTTGACTAAGCCCATCTCATAAGCTTCCTGCGCATTATATTGACGGCATAAATACCATATTTCACGAGCTCTTTTCGTACCAACAAGCCGGGCAAGCAGTCCCACTCCATATCCCGCATCAAAGCTTCCAACTTTTGGGCCTGTTTGTCCGAAAATTGCATTCTCTGATGCGATCGTTAAATCACACACGACATGCAGAACATGTCCTCCTCCAATTGCATATCCGTTCACCATTGCAATAACCGGTTTTGGAATCACCCGAATAAGCCGTTGCAAATCCAAAACGTTTAATCTAGGAATTTTATCATCCCCGACGTATCCGCCATGCCCCCGCACTTTTTGATCTCCGCCTGAGCAAAACGCTTTATCACCAGCACCTGTCAAAATAATTACACCAATTTTATCATCGTCCCGCGCATAGGAAAAAGCATCGATCATTTCCGCGACCGTTTTTGGTGTGAATGCATTATGTACATGAGGACGATTCATCGTAATTTTTGCTATCCCATTATACGTTTCATAAATGATTTCATCATATTCTCGTTCTTTTACCCAAGGAAATCCCATTTTTATCCTCCTTTAATATGTAGAAAAATGTTGGAGAAACTCATCTACTATTTTACCAAAAAATTTTGACTGTTCCACATGAACTGCATGTCCGGCTTGCGGCACGACCTTTAATTCAGAGCAAGGAATCAATTGGTTCATTTCTTTCATAATTTTGCAAAACTTAAGATCCCTTTCACCGCAAATTAATAATGTAGGGATGTTGAAACTTTTTAATGCTCCCCACCATGAAGGTTGAACGCCAGTTCCCATTCCTTTTAAACTGTTTGCCAATCCAATTGCATTATTTTTCAGCCGGTCCTTTCTTATTTTGTCCTTGACGGCAGGCGGGAGAGACTTTTGCGTTAAAAACAAAGGGATATTTTCCCAATGTTGGACAAATGCCGCAACCCCTTCGTCCAAAATCATTTGGGCAAGTTGTTCGTCCTGCAGCCTTCTCGTCTCTCGTTCCTTTTCAGTTTTTAATCCAGGAGAACTGCTTTCCAATATTAAAGTCTTCACAAATTCCGGCTGTCTCATTGCAAAGCTCAATGCCAATCTTCCGCCCATTGAATACCCGAGCACATGCGCTTTTCGAATATTGAATGAAAGGAATATTTCTTTTAAATCTTCAACTGCTTCTTCCATCCGATATCTTTCAGGATTTTCAGGCGAATCTGTTTGACCATGGCCGATGATGTCGATAAGTACTAGCTGGTATTTTTTTAAACTATTTTTCAAAAATCCCCAGGTTTCTCCGCTTCCTGTAAAACCATGAAGGAGAACAAGTGGCTCCCCCTTTCCAAACGTTTCAGCCCAATAATTCACATTTCGAACGGCCAATTTTCCCATCATAACATCCTTTCTATTTCCCAGGAAACAGAACGAAGCCATTTTCTCTGTTCGTTGACTCGTGTATGTCGATTGGTCGGGATTTCAATAATATTTAATCCATCTCTATTCATGCAGAATTGAAACTCGCTTCTGAATTCTTCCCAAGTGGAAATTTTTTTATAATGTGCACTATATAAGCTGGCTGCATATTGAAAATCTAAATTGGTCGGGGTGCCAAACAATTGTTCAAAATGCGTCTTTTCATCCGCCTGCGGCAAAAATGAAAAAATGCCGCCGCCGTTATTATTAATTAATAAAACAGTTAAGTTCAATTTATTTTGTTTTGCAGCAAGGAGTCCATTTAAATCATGATAAAATGATAAATCCCCTATGATTAAAATAGTTTTTTCATGACTAGCTGCAGAAACCCCAAGGGCTGTCGAAACGACTCCGTCAATTCCATTCGCTCCCCGGTTGGCATAAACCGTAATATTTTTATCACTGTTATGGAAAAACGTGTCGACATCTCGAATCGGCATGCTGTTTCCTACAAATACATTGCAGCGATCCGGGAGCAATTTTTGCAATTCGACATATACCGTTCCTTCAAATAAAGAATCTTCCTCAATGACCGGCGTTGACAAATATTCTCGAAAGAGATTGTTTACTTGTTTCCATTTTTTACACCAGGATGTTTCCTGTTTATCTTTACATTTTTTGATCAGCATTTCACATAAATAGGCTTCATCACTGTGAACATGTTCTGCTGATAAAGTAGGATCACGATAACCGCCATCACCATCAACCACAATTTGCTTTATTTCAGGATGGTCTCTTAACAATAGAAACAGCGGTTTTGAGACGGGCATTGCACCAAAACGAAGGACGACATCAGGTTTCAGATACGCTTTCTTTCCCATCGTTTTTAAAATGGAATCATAACAATCAATAATATAATGTTTAGAATGTTCGCCAAAGCGTAAATTGGACAACGGATCCGCTAATATCGGGAATTTCAATTTCTCTGCTAGTGCCAAAACTTGTTCACGAAACTCTTTGTTATGTAATTCCCCGCATACAATAAGTCCTTTCTCGCTTGAATCGATTTCATCCACAATCCGTTCAATTTGCTCATGTTCAACCAGCTTTTTTGTTTCCACCACTGGCTCAATATGAAGAGACTTCTGCAATTGATGGATTTTCGATAGATCGGGCAAAAGCGGCTCTCGGAAAGGTAAGTTGATATGGACTGGTCCTTTCGGATTTTCATTTGCAGTTTGGACCGCCCGTTGAGCGATATTTTTTATATATAACAGCATCGTTTGACTGCTTTCAGGAAGAGCGCAATCAACAAACCATTTCACATAGTTCGAATACAGATGAATTTGATCAATTGCTTGTGGAGCTCCAATATCCCGCAGCTCATGAGGTCTGTCAGCCGTTAAAATCACAAGAGGGATGCGTGAATAATGGGCTTCTATGATAGCTGGATAATAGTTTGCTGCAGCTGTTCCTGATGTGCAAAGCAAAGCAATTGGTTTTCTTTGTTTTTTAGCCAATCCAAGAGCAAAAAAACCTGCAGATCGTTCATCAATATTAATATAAGTATGTATTTTCGGATGCTCTGCAAATGTGATCGCAAGCGGGGTAGATCGTGAACCTGGGCTAATTACAACTTCAGAAATACCTTTTGTAATTAATCCATTTACAAATGCAATGACATAGTCAGATAGATTTTTATTTTTCATTCAGTTTTCCCCCTAATGCATGCTGCATAGGTCCAAATTTGATTTCTGTCTCCCTGTATTCCTCTTCCGGCTTCGAATCTCCAACAATCCCGCATCCTGCATACAAATAAGCTTTTTGCTCATCCAGCAGACCTGAACGGATCGCAACGACAAATTCTCCGTTGTCCTGATCATCCATCCATCCAACCGGAGCAGCATACCAGCCTCTCTCTAAAGGTTCTTCATTGCGAATAAATGCTAGAGCAGCATCTTTCGGATAGCCGCCAAGCGCAGGGGTCGGATGCAATTTTTCTACAAAATCAATCAACGTAAAACCTTTTTTTACGGTTCCTTCAACAGGTGTATACAAATGTTGAATATTCGGCGTTTTTAAAATCGTTGGATTGTTTTGTAGTTGCACTTCTTGGCAATATTCACGGAACACTTTTTCGATCGCTTTGACAACAATTTGATGTTCATGAATGTTTTTTGTATCTGAAAGCAGCATCTGAGCGTATTCTTCGTCTGCCTCCACTGTTTTTCCTCTTTTAATTGATCCTGCTACACATGCAGACTGGACCTTTTGGTCTCTCTTGCTTACAAGCCGCTCAGGAGTTGCACCAACGAACGTTTTTCCTTCATTTTCAACAACAAATAAATAACAATTAGGCTGATGTTCATTTAACATTGATAAAACATAATGTATATCAATCGATCCCTCAAACTCCAGCAGCATTTCCCTTGCCAATACGACTTTCTCAAAACGGTTTTGTTTTATTTGTTCTGTTGCTTTTTCAACAGCTGCCATCCACTCTTTTTTATAAAACAAACTTTCTTTTTTGATGGTAAAATTCAAAAAAGAATTTGTGTCTTCATTTTTTTTCTTTAAGGTGTATTCATATGTATTGAAATGATTTATAATTTCATTTATATCATCAGTTGATTGAATTAACCTGTTTATAGTAGCAAGTGTGTGACGGCCAATTTTTGTAATCATGAAAGAAGGTAAAGTGAATCGTGCTTCATGAAACGGTTTCCATTTTGAAGGATTCGCATTTTTTAAAGGGTCAAAAGAAAAACCCCCAAAAAGAAGCGGACCCGTTCCAATCGGATGGGCGCCTTCAATTTGTATATGCTCTTTCCAATCTTTCCACTTTGAATAAATGTCAAAAAAACGGTTGGAAAATTTTTTGTCTGTCGTCAATTCGAGCTCAACACCAATTCCACAAAGGATAAATGTACGATCAGGTGTCGCCCAATAAAATCTTTTCCCTGCATAAGCCGATTGAAAGCTTGAGAAAATCTGGAGCGGATCTTTCTCCTTGATTTCAAATACATAACTTAAAATGATTGGATGGGAATATTTTTTGACATGATTGACAGCATTCGCAACTTTATCCCTCAATGTATCTGAACATGGAATTGAAACCAAAGATGATCCCTCCATAACCGAAAAATAGCTTATATTAAGATACACCTGTTCAAAATTTATGTCAACTATATTATAGAATGACGCAATGCAAAACAACAAGCAAACAAACTGCCTCAGCTCTTTGATGGGGCTTGAGCATTTATTCCAATGAAAAACAATTGACACTCTTTCGACATTTTTCTAGACTAGGTTGTGGGGAATAGCTTTCGTTTTCAGAATGAAATAAAGGAGAGAACATATTATGCATCCTAAAACGGAGTCACATAATGTACCCATTATAAAAGCTGAACGAGGGTTTCGGGCTTGGTGGATGCTTTTAAGACCCCATACATTAACTGCAGCATTTGTCCCCGTGATTGTCGGAACTCTTTTGGCACTGCAAGTAGGACCCATTCATATTGGACTTTTTCTTACGATGCTTACTGCCTCGTTGTTAATTCAAACAGCCACAAACTTATTTAATGAATATTTCGATTATAAACGAGGTCTTGATACAGAAGAATCTGTCGGAATTGGAGGAGCAATTGTCCGAAATGGCTTCAAGCCCCAAACCGTTTTAAATTTAGCAATCACATGTATTGTTGTCTCTATCCTATTGGGAATTTACATCTGTCTCCAGTCAAGCTGGTGGTTGGCATTAGTCGGTTCAATTTGTATGGCAGTAGGATACTTATATACTGGAGGTCCATATCCAATCGCTTACACGCCGTTTGGCGAGCTAGCTTCAGGTTTATTTATGGGAGTCGTTATTATCCTTATTT
Organism: Aeribacillus sp. FSL W8-0870; assembly: GCF_037963755.1. Lineage (NCBI taxonomy): Bacteria > Bacillati > Bacillota > Bacilli > Caryophanales > Bacillaceae > Aeribacillus > Aeribacillus sp. FSL W8-0870. Next base: position 1,051,018 of record NZ_CP150165.1, on the reverse strand, counting down.
CCTTTTTTATTCAGACAGGTTATCTAACTTCAACAGCTTTCATTCATTCGATCCCGATTGCGATCACGATCGGCGCCATCATGCTTGCGAATAACATAAGAGACTTAGACGGCGATAAGGAAAACGGAAGAAAAACATTAGCAATTTTGCTTGGCCGCCAGAATGCAATTCGATTTTTAGCAATTATGTTTATTGTTTCTTACTGTCTCATTTTTATTATGATCATTTTTGATTATTCCACATGGTGGTCTATTCTAGCTTTTCTTAGCATTCCAAAAGCTATTCAGGCGGTGAAGCGATTTGTCGGCAAAACAAAGCCTATTGAAATGATGCCGGCCATGAAAGCAACATCGCAAACAAACACTTTATTAGGCTTTTTGCTTGCTGCAGGTTTGCTCATAAGCACCATCATATCTCAGTAACACGATAGTATGTTTACTATCGTGTTTTTTTATTAAGCTTTACTGTGAAATTTGTTCTGTATCATCCACTCGCAATTTCAATATGCTGAGCAAATATTTTGTCCTGAAAAAACATCTCGATAGGTCACAGCCTCTTTATCGGATAGCCAGCCTGTTTCTCAGCCGAATGATGTTGTGGTAGCCTTTCAAGTGCCATCAGCTTCAAAGCATAGCGTTAAAAAAGGCGTGGAAGCAGCAATCCTTTCCTGACATGTTTTAAAATGATGATGAAATTTATGGCTGCAAAGGTGAATTTTTTTCATGATTTTAAAGTTATAATTTATTCCTTTTCGTCCAAAATAGCTTTAGATTCTAAAAAAGAAGGTGTCTTTCATATGGACATGGACGAAAAAAAATTAAAGGAATTTCAAAAGCAATTAATATTCATGAAAAATGAGATTGAAAAACGTTGGGATAATAACGATCATTTTCAATTGGAAAAAGGGCTGGACCATGAATCAACTGGAGAGCTTTCCAGCTACGACAATCACCCCGGAGACGATGCGACCGAACTGTATGAAAGAGAAAAAGATTTAGCATTAAATAAACATTTAGAAAAAGAATATGAAGAGATCGTTGAAGCATTAGAAAGAATTCATGAGGGTACTTACGGTACTTGTTCCGTCTGCGGAAAAAAAATTGATGAAGACCGTCTCAAAGCCATACCGACAGCCAAAACATGCAAAGAACATACTCTAGTTCAAACGATTTCTCATGAAAGACCTGTAGAGGAAGAAATACTTGATGCGACTTTTCACGGATCCTCTCAAATCGACCATGAAAATACCGCTGTTACTGAACCGTATGATTATTTTCAAGATGTTATCGAATACGGAACGTCAGAAACACCGCAAGATGTAAGAACTCCACCGTTATCGTACGGAGATATGTATAATTCCGATGATGAAATTGGATATATTGAAGATATTGAAAACTTCATTTATACAGATATTGAGGGAAAAAACGTAAACGTCTATCCGTCACATGAACATAAACGATATGAAAAAATGCTTGATGAAGAGGATTTAACAGTTTTATGGGGAGATCTTCCATTAACAGAAAAAGAACCATATACGAAAAATGATTAAAATTACAAATCGAGTAGGAGGGGGTGACTAACCCCCGACCTCTCACACCACCGTACGTACCGTTCGGTATACGGCGGTTCAATTAAGTATGACGTAGTGCTTGATATCTTTCGAATAGACTTCTTAACCCTCGACGCTTCCAATAGGAGTTGTCGAGGGTTTTGTGTAGAATGGGACTGCAGGCAATCCGCCAATATTTCTTGCGTGTATTGCCCCATTCGAATGCTTTATGGCTTGGAACTTCTAATCCTCTGAGTTTCCGAATTCTTGTTTTCGGGGTTTTCCATTCTTTCCACAAACACATCCGAAGCCTTCGTCTAATCCATTCATCAAATTCTTTGAACTTACTTGGTGTTTCTGCCAAGGCAAAATATCCGCACCATCCCATTAAATACTTATTCAGTTTCTCAATCCTTTTCTCCATTGGATACGGTTTCGACCTTGATGTAATTTCACGGATCTTGTTCTTCAAACGTTTCACACTTTCGTTCGCCATCCGTACCTTTGGAGTCTTATTGAGTGTGAAGCTGAAACCGAGAAACTTCCGTTTCCAAGGACGGTCTACCGCCGATTTCTCTTTATTTACCTTGAGCTTTAACTCCTTCTCTATAAAGTTCGTAATGGAGTTCATGACACGAATTCCTGCTTTCTTTGTTTTCACATAGATGTTACAGTCATCCGCATACCGAACAAACTTATGTCCACGTTTCTCAAGCTCTTTATCCAATTCATGAAGCATGATGTTTGATAAAAGTGGACTAAGCGGGCCGCCTTGAGGCGTTCCCATGTCCGTTTCCATTACCACTCCATTGATCATCACGCCTGATTGAAGATACCGGCGAATTACCTTCAGTAGAATTCGATCTTTGATCGTTTTCGCCAAGATCCCCATCAGTTTGTCGTGATTCACCTTGTCAAAGAATTTCTCTAGGTCTATATCGACTACCCAACGATATCCTTCTTTGATATAACCCTTTGCTTCCCTAACCGCATCATGTCCCCTTCTACCTGGTCGGAAACCATAGCTATGGTTCGAGAAGGTCGGATCAAAGATTTTCGTCAACACTTGGGCAATCGCTTGTTGGATGAAACGATCCGTCACGGTAGGGATCCCTAGAAGTCTTACTCCACCGTTCGGTTTCGGGATTTCGACTCGACGGACGGGTAAGGGCTTGTAGGTTCCTTCTCTCAACGACTGTCGAATGGAGTCCCAATTTTCGTAGAGGTGTCTTCGTAGGTCTTTTACGGACATGCCATCTACTCCGTGACCTCCTTTATTCTGTTCGACTCGTTTCAGTGCCGCCAGGAGATTTTCCCGTGACAAAATCATTTCCATCAACATTGATATCCTCTCCACGTGAACGAATTCTTCTATTTGTGCCATCTTCTGCTCCACCCTCTTGAAGTCCCCCGTGGGATTCACCACTTCCTCCTTCAAGTAAGTCCTATCGGATTGTCTGCTTCCACACAGAAGGTGAACGCCTAGCGATTCGTTCTCCTTAATTGTTCAGTCCTTCCTCTTTCGTCTCGAGCTCGAAAAGAGTACTATGACTTCTGCTGACTTCTGACTGTTCAGTTATCTATCACTAGATAGGTTACCAAGGTTACTTGGCGTGCCAGCCAGACCTCCCCGGGTAAGTACATGCACTTTCACACCATCTATCCGCCTCATTTACTCGATATGACCTTCGACAGAAAGAGCTTTGTTTTGTTTCGCAAACTCACTCAATCATACCTAGCCTTATATGAGGTTCGTGTTCCTCGGACCGGTGTTTTGCCTCCAGCTTCCTTCAGATTCCGCGTCACCACGGACACCCTTGCTCTTGGCTAACCTCTACTTCTGTCTTCGGGGTTCGGGACTTACACCCTATAGTTCATGTACATGCCGGGCGCACGAAGACAAAAAAAGCGTTGCAAACTGCAACGCTTTTTTTGATTTCGAAATGACTCCGCAGGCAGGATTCGAACCTGCGACCGTTCGGTTAACAGCCGAATGCTCTACCACTGAGCTACTGCGGAATATAAAAAAAATTTAAGGCATTTTGCCAAATAGAACAGCTATTGACTGACAATTGCAGCAATGTCAATTGCCCAACTAAGCTGCTTAAAAAATAGCAATGGGCCTGAGTGGACTTGAACCACCGACCTCACGCTTATCAGGCGTGCGCTCTAACCAGCTGAGCTACAAGCCCATATTAAGCGGGTGATGGGAATCGAACCCACGACATCAGCTTGGAAGGCTGAGGTTTTACCACTAAACTACACCCGCGCGAAAATATTTATTTTTCTATTTAAATGATAAACACGCATTTTCCATGCCTCTTCCTCTTCCAGCATTGTTCGAGGATGTAAATGCGTCGAGGTAACTCGCAGATAATTCATTGAAGTGTCGCTCGTGGCTGAGGTTTTACCACTAAACTACACCCGCATAATAAGCTGATAATAGAAATAAATACTTATTTTCAATGCCATATTATCTATCTCTACTATAGGCAAATGGGGCGACTGATGGGAATCGAACCCACGAATGCCAGAGCCACAATCTGGTGCGTTAACCACTTCGCCACAGTCGCCGCAATTAATAAAACAATGGCTCGGGACGGAATCGAACCGCCGACACAAGGATTTTCAGTCCTTTGCTCTACCGACTGAGCTACCGAGCCGTAAAACTCCGATAAAAAGTTATGTACAATCCATCATTAAAGAAAGAATTCATTGACACAACCTGCTGTACTTGAAAAATTCCTCCTACAGCTGTTGAATCAATAATTAATGGCGGTCCCGACGGGAATCGAACCCGCGATCTCCTGCGTGACAGGCAGGCATGTTAACCGCTACACTACGGGACCATTGGTTGCGGGGGCAGGATTTGAACCTGCGACCTTCGGGTTATGAGCCCGACGAGCTACCGGACTGCTCCACCCCGCGATAATAATGACGGAGGAGGAGGGATTCGAACCCCCGCGCGGTTTGACCCGCCTCTCGGTTTTCAAGACCGACCCCTTCAGCCAGACTTGGGTACTCCTCCATATAATAAAGATGGTGGACCTTGCAGGATTCGAACCTGCGACCGGACGGTTATGAGCCGTCTGCTCTGACCAGCTGAGCTAAAGGTCCGAAAAATGGCGGTGGAGGGGATCGAACCCCCGACCTCACGGGTATGAACCGTACGCTCTAGCCAGCTGAGCTACACCGCCAAATTAAATATGGAGCCTAGCGGGATCGAACCGCTGACCTCCTGCGTGCAAAGCAGGCGCTCTCCCAGCTGAGCTAAGGCCCCTTTAAATTCCCTGGTCGGGAAGACAGGATTCGAACCTGCGACCCCATGGTCCCAAACCATGTGCTCTACCAAGCTGAGCTACTTCCCGATATGGCGCGCCCGAGAGGAGTCGAACCCCTAACCTTTTGATCCGTAGTCAAACGCTCTATCCAATTGAGCTACGGGCGCCAATATGGTGCCGAGGACCGGACTTGAACCGGTACGGTAGTCACCTACCGCAGGATTTTAAGTCCTGTGCGTCTGCCAATTCCGCCACCCCGGCAGAGAAAAGCGGAAGACGGGATTCGAACCCGCGACCCCCACCTTGGCAAGGTGGTGTTCTACCACTGAACTACTTCCGCGTATTATGCGGGTGGAGGGACTTGAACCCCCACGCCGTAAGGCGCTAGATCCTAAGTCTAGTGCGTCTGCCAATTCCGCCACACCCGCGTCAAAATGGTGAGCCATGGAGGATTCGAACCTCCGACCCTCTGATTAAAAGTCAGATGCTCTACCGACTGAGCTAATGGCTCATAAAAAAATTTTTTCTCCTAATCCATTTTTCATTTGTCAGATGTCCCTTCCTCTGCCAGTCTTTTCGAGGATGTTGGATGCGTCGGGACAACTCGTCGCTTATTCGATGAAGCCTTGCTCGTTGCTCTACCGACTGAGCTAATGGCTCATATAAAGTAATTTTTTCTTAAAAATCGGTCATATGCCCCTTCCTCTTCCAGTTTTCTCAAAAACGCTGGATACGTCGGGACAACTCTCTGATTGTTCGTCGAAGCATTGCTCGTTGCTCTGATGACTAATCTAAAAGTTCCTGCTCAATATGCAACACCTTTAATGATGCCGGCGAGAGGAATCGAACCCCCAACCTACTGATTACGATTCAGTTGCTCTGCCAATTGAGCTACACCGGCATGATGAATACAACAATCAATAATCAGTCTTGCTTCATTTGATCGTCGTTCCAATCTTAGAAATCTTGTCCAAGGAAAAGTTCAATTGGTACGATGAAGCAGCATGAAAGACGATATCTCGACCGTGCTTTGCCAATTGAGCTGAATCGATATACTGTATGGTGGAGGATGACGGGATCGAACCGCCGACCCCTTGCTTGTAAGGCAAGTGCTCTCCCAGCTGAGCTAATCCTCCAATTCAAAAATCACCAGAGGACATATGCAAAGTAAATAAAAGTCCATAATTCTTTCAAAACTAGATAACGGTTCCTTCACGAATAGATGCTCTTTCTTGGTTAAGTCCTCGATCGATTAGTATCCGTCAGCTCCACGTGTCACCACGCTTCCACCTCGGACCTATCTACCTCGTCATCTTCAAGGGATCTTACTCGCGTTTAGCGATGGGAAATCTCATCTTGAGGGGGGCTTCACGCTTAGATGCTTTCAGCGCTTATCCCTTCCGCACATAGCTACCCAGCGGTGCCCCTGGCGGGACAACTGGTACACCAGCGGTGCGTCCATCCCGGTCCTCTCGTACTAAGGACAGCTCCTCTCAAATTTCCTGCGCCCGCGACGGATAGGGACCGAACTGTCTCACGACGTTCTGAACCCAGCTCGCGTACCGCTTTAATGGGCGAACAGCCCAACCCTTGGGACCGACTACAGCCCCAGGATGCGATGAGCCGACATCGAGGTGCCAAACCTCCCCGTCGATGTGGACTCTTGGGGGAGATCAGCCTGTTATCCCCGGGGTAGCTTTTATCCGTTGAGCGATGGCCCTTCCATGCGGAACCACCGGATCACTAAGCCCGACTTTCGTCCCTGCTCGACTTGTAGGTCTCGCAGTCAAGCTCCCTTCTGCCTTTGCACTCTCCGAATGATTTCCAACCATTCTGAGGGAACCTTTGGGCGCCTCCGTTACCTTTTAGGAGGCGACCGCCCCAGTCAAACTGCCCACCTGACACTGTCTCCCGCCCCGATCAGGGGCGCGGGTTAGAATGTCAGTACAGCCAGGGTAGTATCCCACCGTCGCCTCAGCGCAAGCTGGCGCTCACGCGTCTCTGGCTCCTACCTATCCTGTACAAGCTGTACCCACATTCAATATCAGGCTGCAGTAAAGCTCCACGGGGTCTTTCCGTCCTGTCGCGGGTAACCTGCATCTTCACAGGTACTATAATTTCACCGAGTCTCTCGTTGAGACAGTGCCCAGATCGTTACGCCTTTCGTGCGGGTCGGAACTTACCCGACAAGGAATTTCGCTACCTTAGGACCGTTATAGTTACGGCCGCCGTTTACTGGGGCTTCGGTTCGCACCTTCGCTTTTCGCTAAGCGCTCCCCTTAACCTTCCAGCACCGGGCAGGCGTCAGCCCCTATACTTCACCTTACGGTTTCGCAGAGACCTGTGTTTTTGCTAAACAGTCGCCTGGGCCTTTTCACTGCGGCTCATCATGGCTTATCACCTTGATGAGCACCCCTTCTCCCGAAGTTACGGGGTCATTTTGCCGAGTTCCTTAACGAGAGTTCTCTCGCTCACCTTAGGATTCTCTCCTCGCCTACCTGTGTCGGTTTGCGGTACGGGCACCTCTCACCTCGCTAGAGGCTTTTCTTGGCAGTGTGGAATCGGGAACTTCGGTACTTCCTTTCCCTCGCCATCACAGCTCAAGCACACGGCAAGCGGATTTGCCTGCTTGCCAGCCCTAACTGCTTGGACGCGCACATCCAACCGCGCGCTTGCCCTATCCTCCTGCGTCCCCCCATTGCTCAAACGGTGAGGAGGTGGTACAGGAATATCAACCTGTTGTCCATCACCTACGCCTTTCGGCCTCGGCTTAGGTCCCGACTAACCCTGAGCGGACGAGCCTTCCTCAGGAAACCTTAGGCTTTCGGCGGAGGGGATTCTCACCCCTCTTTCGCTACTCATACCGGCATTCTCACTTCTAAGCGCTCCACCGGTCCTTCCGGTCCGGCTTCGATGCCCTTAGAACGCTCTCCTACCGCTGACACCAACGGTGTCAACCCGCAGCTTCGGTGATACGTTTAGCCCCGGTACATTTTCGGCGCAGAGCCACTCGACCAGTGAGCTATTACGCACTCTTTAAATGGTGGCTGCTTCTAAGCCAACATCCTGGTTGTCTAAGCAGCTCCACATCCTTTTCCACTTAACGTATACTTTGGGACCTTAGCTGGCGGTCTGGGCTGTTTCCCTTTTGACCACGGATCTTATCACTCGCAGTCTGACTCCCAAGGATAAGTCATTGGCATTCGGAGTTTGACTGAATTCGGTAACCCGATGGGGGCCCCTCGTCCAATCAGTGCTCTACCTCCAAGACTCTTCCCTTGAGGCTAGCCCTAAAGCTATTTCGGAGAGAACCAGCTATCTCCAAGTTCGATTGGCATTTCACCCCTACCCACACCTCATCCCCGCACTTTTCAACGTGCGTGGGTTCGGGCCTCCAGCAAGTGTTACCTTGCCTTCACCCTGGACATGGGTAGATCACCTGGTTTCGGGTCTGCGACCTCGTACTATTTCGCCCTCTTCAGACTCGCTTTCGCTGCGGCTCCGCCTTTCGGCTTAACCTTGCACGAAATCGCAACTCGCCGGTTCATTCTACAAAAGGCACGCCATCACCCGTTAACGGGCTCTGACTACTTGTAGGCACACGGTTTCAGGTTCTCTTTCACTCCCCTCCCGGGGTGCTTTTCACCTTTCCCTCACGGTACTGGTTCACTATCGGTCACTAGGGAGTATTTAGCCTTGGGAGATGGTCCTCCCTGCTTCCGACGGGATTTCACGTGTCCCGCCGTACTCAGGATCCACTCGGGAGGGAACGGAGTTTCGACTACAGGGTTGTTACCTTCTCTGACGGGCCTTTCCAGACCTCTTCGTCTACCCCGTTCCTTTGTCACTCCTTAATCGAGTGTCCTACAACCCCAAGAGGCACGCCTCTTGGTTTGGGCTGTTCCCGTTTCGCTCGCCGCTACTCAGGGAATCGCTGTTGCTTTCTCTTCCTCCGGGTACTTAGATGTTTCAGTTCCCCGGGTTGCCCTCCATACCCTATGGATTCAGGTATGGATACTGCCCCATTACGGGCAGTGGGTTCCCCCATTCGGACATCTCCGGATCGACGCTTACTTACAGCTCCCCGAAGCATTTCGGTGTTTGTCCCGTCCTTCATCGGCTCCTAGTGCCAAGGCATCCACCGTGCGCCCTTTCTAACTTAACCGTTTCTTCCTAACATGAGCGATCTATTCGTGAATGTCTTTCCGTTATCCAGTTTTCAAAGAACAATCAGGAAGGATATGATCCTTCAAAACTAAACAAAACGGAAAAGCGCACCCTATTTCAATGTATATATCCTTAGAAAGGAGGTGATCCAGCCGCACCTTCCGATACGGCTACCTTGTTACGACTTCACCCCAATCATTTGTCCCACCTTCGGCGGCTGGCTCCCGTAAGGGTTACCCCACCGACTTCGGGTGTTACAAACTCTCGTGGTGTGACGGGCGGTGTGTACAAGACCCGGGAACGTATTCACCGCGGCATGCTGATCCGCGATTACTAGCGATTCCGGCTTCATGCAGGCGAGTTGCAGCCTGCAATCCGAACTGAGAGTGGTTTTTTGGGATTCGCTCCACCTCGCGGTTTCGCTGCCCTTTGTACCACCCATTGTAGCACGTGTGTAGCCCAGGTCATAAGGGGCATGATGATTTGACGTCATCCCCACCTTCCTCCGACTTTTAGCCGGCAGTCACCTTAGAGTGCCCAACTGAATGCTGGCAACTAAGGTCAAGGGTTGCGCTCGTTGCGGGACTTAACCCAACATCTCACGACACGAGCTGACGACAACCATGCACCACCTGTCACCCTGTCCCCGAAAGGGGAACGCCCTATCTCTAGGGTTGTCAGGGGATGTCAAGACCTGGTAAGGTTCTTCGCGTTGCTTCGAATTAAACCACATGCTCCACCGCTTGTGCGGGTCCCCGTCAATTCCTTTGAGTTTCAGCCTTGCGGCCGTACTCCCCAGGCGGAGTGCTTAATGCGTTTGCTGCAGCACTAAAGGGTGGATACCCTCTAACACTTAGCACTCATCGTTTACGGCGTGGACTACCAGGGTATCTAATCCTGTTCGCTCCCCACGCTTTCGCGCCTCAGCGTCAGTTACAGGCCAGAGAGCCGCCTTCGCCACTGGTGTTCCTCCACATCTCTACGCATTTCACCGCTACACGTGGAATTCCGCTCCCCTCTCCTGCACTCAAGTTCCCCAGTTTCCAATGGCCGCTCGCGGTTGAGCCGCGAGATTTCACATCAGACTTAAGGAACCGCCTGCGCGCGCTTTACGCCCAATAATTCCGGACAACGCTTGCCACCTACGTATTACCGCGGCTGCTGGCACGTAGTTAGCCGTGGCTTCCTCGTCAGGTACCGTCAAGGTACCGCCCTGTTCGAACGGTACTTGTTCTTCCCTGACAACAGAGCTTTACGATCCGAAGACCTTCTTCGCTCACGCGGCGTTGCTCCGTCAGACTTTCGTCCATTGCGGAAGATTCCCTACTGCTGCCTCCCGTAGGAGTCTGGGCCGTGTCTCAGTCCCAGTGTGGCCGGTCACCCTCTCAGGTCGGCTACGCATCGTCGCCTTGGTGAGCCGTTACCTCACCAACTAGCTAATGCGCCGCGGGCCCATCCTGCAGTGACAGCTAAAAGCCGCCTTTCAACCGAAAACCATGCGGTTTTCGGTGTTATCCGGTATTAGCTCCGGTTTCCCGAAGTTATCCCAGTCTGCAGGGCAGGTTGCCCACGTGTTACTCACCCGTCCGCCGCTAACCTAAAGGAGCAAGCTCCCTTCGGTCCGCTCGACTTGCATGTATTAGGCACGCCGCCAGCGTTCGTCCTGAGCCAGGATCAAACTCTCCAAAAAAAGTTTGTCACCAAATGCTCTTGTCAGAATCAACAGGCACGCTTTTCGTTTTGTTCAGTTTTCAAAGATCATTTTCCGCTGTATTTTTACAGCGACTTTTTCAATATACAACTATTCAGAGCAAAATGTCAAGAGTTTTTTTAAAAAGTAATTTTTTATTCATGACTAATGTCTCATTGATCTTAACGACATTTGATATTCTATCACCATTAACCACTAATTGCAATATAAATTTTTATAAAAAAAGATTTATTTTTGATAGTCGTTAGACAAAAATTGATTTAGTAGACGAAAGCATACTCATTCAAATAATTATCTGTTAGAACATATTTTACCACAAACAAACGCATTGTTAAGCACCTCTTACTGTTTGTGATCCGCTAAAATTTCTATCTAACGAGCCAAAGGAAAATCGATGTCAAGCATTTGTCAGCATCACCGTTTTCATAAACACGATTTCACCGGATTGAAACCTGACACTGTGAAGCAATTTATCGATCGAGACAATAGTTTCCTCAACTTAAAAAAAGACGCGATGCAGCCAAGTACAAATAAAAGCAGAATGCTGATGCAGCCATAGCATTTATTTTTTTGTATTAAAAATGGACAAGCATGAATATATAAAATTTAGAGAGACAAAAGCGGGAGGGATAAAAATGGATCTGGCTTTCTTAATTATTGCTTATTTTTTATCCATTTTCCATTTTGCATATGGATATAAAGAAGCTATAAGAATAAGCGAAGAAAACGGAAAAGTGAACGGTTGGTCCGTCATTTTTTCGTTTCCACTCGGATTTATATTTGCATTTTTTACAAACTTTTTTTATCACAAAATATATTTATAAATTCAATCAGTAGATTTATACAATCTTTACGGAAAAGCTTTTTCCTTCATCTTTTCATTGAAGACGAATATTATCACAAAAAACTCATTTTTTATGAAGAAATAATAAAACCCTTGGTAAACAAGGGTTTTTTAAATGGAGCATAGGGGGCTCGAACCCCTGACCTTCGCGCTGCCAGCACGACGCTCTCCCAACTGAGCTAATGCCCCGTTTTTCATTTGTCACAGACAATATTATAGCGTGATGATTTTTCCAATACAAGTATAAATTTATACAAATGACGAAATTTCATAAGAGGTTTTTCTCCTGTAAAAAAGTTGATGCGGTAACGCTCTTTTCAAAGATATATCAGAATTTACATGGACCAATTACTTATCAAAATCATACGATGGTTACAGAGGGGGGAACGATAAATGATTGCAATTCAAAATAGGCCTATTACAGCTAATGAATTAAAAGAATTTTTTTCAGATGCAAAAGATCGGGAAATTATTGATTGGATGGCAAACAGCCACAAAGTTTATCGCTATGAATCCTTAAATGAATTAAAGTTTGAAATTTTATTCAGGAGAAAAACGATCGAAGCTTCGCTCGACCTTTTAAAAAGCAAAGCGCAATTTGCGACATTTGAAAATTCATACTGTCATGATCGCTTCTGGCAGCTGAGCAGTAAAGGGGCGTTTTTGTTAAAAAAAGATGTGACTCCGGCAAAAGGAATAGAGGACATTTTTATAAATGGAAATAAATATGCATTTGAATGTGCAACAGCTATAGTCATTGTGTTCTATAAAGCTGCTCTTGATTCAATAGGAGAAAAAGCTTTTAATTATTTATTTGCAGATCTTGTTTTATATGACTGGCATTACGACAAAGACCTCGGAGTCCGAACGACCGTTACGACTGATTTTGTCCCAGGAGACTGCGTTTATTTCAACAACCCGGATTTTAACCCGGAAACACCACAGTGGCGGGGGGTAAATGCGATTCATCTCGGCAATAATCTGTATTACGGTCACGGAATCGGAATTCGTGATGCAAAAGGCGTCATCGAAACGTTAAATCGATATCGAAAAAGACAAGCGGTTGAATCGGCTTATTTAAAAGATCAAGTTACAAGACCGAATTACAAGTACCTATCAACTTATCAAAACTATATTCGTGAAAATAAAAATAAACGAATTTCGGCTAGAATCGGGCAAACTTTTTATACATTTTAACTAAAACCTATCCTTTTAAAATTTTTGCATAATATGTCCGTTTTCTAGGTCCGTCAAACTCGCAAAAATAAATGCCTTGCCATGTTCCAAGCAGCAAATTTCCTTCCAAGATGATAACGTGCTGGGATGCTCCGACAGTACTTGCTTTCATATGAGCAGCAGTATTCCCTTCAAAATGCCGGTCAAGCGGATTCTCCCATGGGTACAGCTCATCGAAACGGCGAATCATATCCCGCTTTACGTCAGGATCAGCATTTTCATTGATCGTAATGCCTGCTGTCGTGTGCGGACAGTATACCACAACTATCCCTTCTGAAACGGCTGATTCATGTACAAACTGTTGAATTGACATTGTAATGTCAATCATTTCATCACGCCGGCTCGTCTGTAATATAAATTTTTTTAACATGATAAACACCGCCTCTTAGCCTTGCGCTTTTTCTAAAATGACAAGGGGCCTATTATACGAATAAGCCCCTTGTCCAACTTTTATTCTTCTTGAGATTGGAAGAAAATCATCACGAATTTCAGAAGTTCAAATAGAGATATTAAAGCTGCCGCAACATACGTTAAAGCCGCTGCATTTAATACTTTATTGACTCCGTGCTCTTCTTCGTTTCGGATAAAGCCGTCGCTTACTAAAATAGCTTTTGCTCTAGAGCTCGCATTAAACTCAACAGGCAATGTGATCAACTGAAATGCAACTGCAGCGGAGAAAAAGATAATCCCAAGCCCTAACAAGTTTAAGCTTTGTAATAAAAACCCGGCAATAAGCAAAATCGGAGCAATTCCCGATGTAAGATTGACAACTGGAAACATTTTATGTCTTAACACAAGAGCACCATACCGTTCTTTATGTTGAATTGCGTGTCCGCACTCATGCGCCGCGACGGAGACGGCCGCAATCGAATTTCCGTAATAAACCGGCTCTGATAACCGCACAACCCGATGAATTGGATCGTAGTGGTCTGTCAGCTGCCCGTGAACAGGCTCGACTGGAACGTCATAAAGTCCGTTTTGATCCAAAATTCTCCGCGCAACTTCTGCCCCTGTTAAATGACTCGAAGCGATCACATCGGAATACTTAGCAAAATTCCCTTTCACACGGAATTGCGCCCAAATAGATATTCCGAAGGCAATGAACACCAGAATGTCCATCGGATGAAAAAGCATTTTGAAAAACCTCCCGTTCTATTTTTTATAGTTAACAATAATATAACAATTTTTGAAGGAATTTGTACAGAATTTTGTATCAACGTAAAAGAACTGACACATGTCTTTACTATTCTACGATGACATGAACCATTTCATTCAGCTTTACTGTAAAATCACCCCATAATTATGAATTCAGCTGTCCAACATATTCATACGCATTTGTATACGAAAAGTTTCATTTTCAAAAAAGAATTTGCACATACTAATACAGGGGTGTTGAGATGAAACTTAATAATGAAGAGAAAAAACAACTGAGTACCGCAATTGATAACATGAACGATGCGTTAGATGTATTTATCGAGCTGTACAATGAATCAGAAGAAGATGTAAGCATTATAGAATTTGAAGATCAAACCATCAAGGCGATTAAACGCGCGGTCGATGCATACGGAAAAGAGGCCGTTTCCAAAAAAATCAATACAATTATTACAGAAATTTTCTCTTTTCTTGCCGAAACGAAAGGAAGTAAATCATGAAATCGACAAAGCTTTGGATTCAATATTTAAGGTGGCCGGTTTTTATCCGAATGTCTGTTATTGTGTTAATGATTTTAATTTTGTTTGGCACGATGATTTCTTACATAGAACCGAAGGAGTTTCCTACACCTTTTGAAGGCATATGGTGGGCTCTTGTAACAATGTCTACAACCGGTTATGGCGATTTCGTTCCAAAAACTTTTTTGGGACGTACATTCGGAATGATACTAATTTTGACCGGAGTAGCATTTTTTACATCCTATTTTACGAATTTATCAGCTGCTGCTGTAAAAAGGCAAAATGCCTATATTGACGGGGAAATTCCTTTCAAAGGGAAAAACCATTTTTTATTAATTGGCTGGAATGAAAAAACAAAGGAGATTATTGAAACACTGCGTATTATAAAATTTTACTGCCCTATTGTTCTTATCGACCAAACATTATCTGAGGCACCTTATATTGATGAAAACATACACTTTATTAAAGGAAATCCTGCCGATGATCAAATTTTAAATAAAGCAAACATTAAAGAGGCAAAAGCTGTCTTCATAACAGCTGATCAACATAGAAACGAATTGGAAGCCGACATGCTCACGATTTTAGTATTAATTACGGTAAAAGCGTCAAATCCGTCCGTGTACACCATTTGCGAAATGATGACAAAAACACAAACATTGAATGCCAAACGGGCGGGAGCTGATGAGATTATTCAATCTTTCCAGGTGGTTGGTCAAGTCTTTTTAAATAGCTTCTTATTTCAGAATGGATTTTCGAATGTTATATTAGAGCTCGGGAAAGCATACGGCGCCCGCTTAACAATTGAATCTCCAACAGACCAGGACATCGGGAAAAATTTTCAGCAATTACATAATGACCTGTTTTCCAATGGCATCATTCTTTTTGGCATCAAAAGAGGGGAAGAGATTTTTCTAAACCCTCCCCACAATTTTACAGTCGTTCAACACGATTGTTTAATAGCTTTAAAAAACTAATTTAATCTTCTTTCAAGCTCTTGAATTAGTGTCTCTCCTAATTGAACATAAGGCTCTAAAACATCGGCATCTTTTTCCGCCGGTTCGGAAAACTGATTAAAGGAGGCTTGGAAGTTTCCAATTGCCGCATGATCGTCAAGTCCCTCTTTATATTTGTGGGTTAAAATAAAAGGCCGGCCGAGTCTTACCGTTGCATTATGTGCATCCAATTGCCCGTCGACAGCACGAAACGGTATTCTTAAAAAGTGGTATCCGTCGTCATCATCCATCAGATAATCAAAATAACCGTGATCATAATCCCAATTCCCTCCAATTGTGTATCCTAACTGTTTTAATTCCAGTTCTAAATCGTATAAAGGATATTGTTTTCCTTCCAAAGATGAAGAAATTTCAATCATTACTTAAACACCTTCCTGCTCATTTTTTATTATGTTTACCCAATGGTGAAAAAGTAGTCATGAAAGATGCTCTTCAAGCTTTATGGAAAATGGCGATTTTTGCATTCGGCAAATATTCGAGCGAATTTTTCGTTTGATGGAAAGTCATTATTTTAAGTTAAAAAATTGGTTTATTATTTCGAATTTTGCTCTAACTATGCGGATCCCTCTTCCCAATAATATTCTCCACGCTCTTACAGCGGACAGATAAAAGTTAAAGGGCTTCTGTTAATGGAAGGGATATAACGTGACAGTCAAAAATATTGCGATGAAGAGCAAATTGTGTATTTATTTTTCTAAATAAAGGAATAAAAGAGCAACATTGCATTCCAATTGTCGGAAGCGGGCAGCAGATAGACAAAAATAAAACAGCTGTAGCTAGAAATAGCTACAGCTGCTGTTTAATCAAATTCTGTCTGCTTGGCAAAGGAAAATTCAGCAATTGCCGTTCTTTTTTACATGATTCCCTTTTATTTCAAGCGTTTTTCAAGCTCAGCTTTTTTCTCTTCAAAGCCTGGTTTGCCTAAAAGAGCGAACATGTTGATTTTGTATGCTTCTACGCCTGGCTGGTCAAACGGGTTAACGCCAAGTAAATAACCGCTCATTGCACAAGCTTTTTCAAAGAAATAAACGAGATATCCGAATGTATAAGCGTTTAATTCAGGAATGGAAACAATGAGGTTCGGTACGCCCCCGTCAGTATGAGCTAAGAGAGTCCCTTCAAATGCTTTTTTATTGACAAAATCAACAGATTTTCCGGCTAAATAATTTAATCCGTCCAGGTTGCTTTCATCTTCTTCAATCGTTATGTCATGCCGTACCTTCTCTACATGTAAGATCGTTTCAAATATGTCCCGGCGCCCTTCTTGCACATATTGTCCTAACGAATGCAGATCTGTCGAAAAGTTGGCTGAAGCAGGGAAAATACCTTTCAAATCTTTTCCTTCACTTTCCCCGAAAAGCTGCTTCCACCATTCCGCAAAATATTGAAGAGCCGGCTCATAATTGATGAGCATTTCAATTGTTTTCCCTTTATTATAAAGAATATTGCGCGCAACGGCATACTGGTAAGCTGGATTCTCCATTAGCTCGGAAGAAGAAAAATCTCTTCTTGCATCTTGAGCGCCCTTCATAATCTCTTCAATATCCACTCCGCTTACCGCAATCGGAAGAAGCCCGACAGCAGTTAGAACAGAATATCGTCCGCCGACATCATCCGGGATAATAAATGATTCATATCCTTCTTCATTTGCGAGTGTTTTGAGGGCTCCGCGCGCTTTATCTGTCGTAGCATAAATACGTTTTTTCGCTTCTTCTCTTCCATATTTATCCTCTAATAATTTGCGGAAAATTCGGAACGCTATCGCTGGTTCTGTCGTTGTTCCAGATTTAGAAATGACATTAATGGAAAAATCTTTTTCTTTTATAAAATCAATAACATCTTGGATATATGTAGAACTTATATTGTTTCCGACAAAAATAATTTGCGGCGCTTTTCTTTGGCTTTTTGAAAGAGCATTAAAAAATGAATGGTTCAACATTTCAATTGCAGCTCGAGCACCTAAATAAGAACCTCCGATTCCGATGACAAGCAATACATCAGAATCCGAACGGATTTTTTCGGCACATTGTTGAATCCGTGCAAATTCCTCCTTGTCATAATCTTGCGGCAAATCGATCCAGCCTAAAAAATCACTTCCTTGACCTGATTTTTCATGCAAGGAATGATGGGCAACCTTTACAAAATCTTGATAATATGTAAATTCTTGCTCACTAAAAAAAGATAAAGCTTTAGAGTAATCAAAACGTACATGTGCCATAAACCAATTCCTCCATCTCTAAAAATTTATCTGCCATGTCTTCCACTTTATCGAAAATATTTGTCGAAATCAAGAAAACAATAAACAGAAACAGGCTCATTATTCCTGCTATCAGATGTATAAATTTTTCATTTTGATACAAGTTAATAAGGAAAAATTCAACTTAAAGGAGGTAGCAACATGAGCACTTTACAGCGAATTGCACTGCTTTTTACAATAATCGGAGCCCTGAACTGGGGTCTTATCGGATTTTTTCAATTTGATCTTGTGGCAGCTATTTTTGGCGGCCAAAATGCTGCTTTATCTAGAATCATTTATGGTATAGTCGGTATTGCCGGTCTCATTAATCTTGCTCTCTTATTTAAACCTGATGCAGAATTTGCCCGTAATGAGCCTAAGACGGAAACAAGATAAAGACAACAAGCATTTCAATGAGATCAAAATTCGGAGCTTAAAAAATCGACATAATTTTCTGTAAAAAAACCTTCTATAATTTTTTTCTAAAATCGACAGAACCGAAAAGTAGGGTTCAAATAAACCGGCATAATTGCCGGTTTTTTTCATTAGCGCAGCTTGAAGGATTGCCGCTTTTCGAACTTCTATAACCGAAATGACATTCGATAAATCTTTAAAAGAATGTCCGGGCAAAGTTCGATAGCAGTCTTTGTAACACGAATAAGTATTAAAAAGCAAATTCGTGTTCTACAATAACGTTTCCGTAAAATTCCGCCATGACAGCGATGCGTATGTCTTTATTTTTTTATAATATTTTCGTGTTTTGATTGTTCAATCCATTCCTGCAGCTTTTCACGCAATGTGTTAAAGCCTCTTGACGCTTCGTTTTCTGTTTTTTGTTTAGCAATTGGTTTTGATTTTTCTTCCACTGCCTTAATGGATAAGCTGATCTTTCCCGATTCATGATCAACAGAAAGAATTTTTACATTTACTTCATCGCCGATCTTTAAGTAATCCCGGACATCTTTTACATATCCGTGGGCAATTTCCGAAATATGCACTAGACCTTGCGTTTCTTCATCCAATGCTACAAATGCACCGTACGGCTGGATTCCTGTCACTTTACCAACTAAAACAGCCCCGATAGGATATTGATTAGCCATTTAAACACTCCTAATTCATAATTTCTGCTTAAAACGAATATGCGGTGATCAATTATAACACAATGTACTCATTTGAGCAAAAATAAATAAAAAAACCTGGCCTCATATTAGGCCAGGCAATAAAAGCATTATAAAGATTGTACAAATCGTTTGATCCTTTTCATCGCTTCTTGAAGCTGCTCCATAGATGATGCGTATGAACAACGAATATATCCTTCGCCGCTTTGGCCAAAAACATTGCCGGGGACTACTGCTACTTTTTCTTCTAAAAGCAATCTCTCCGCAAATTCCTCGGAAGACAATCCGGTGCTTTTAATGCTTGGAAAAGCATAAAAGGCACCGCCCGGCATATGGCAAAATAAACCGGCTTCATTTAACGACTGAACAATGTAGTTTCTTCTTCTTTGATAGCTTTTCCGCATATATAAAACATCTTCATCATTTTCCAATGCTTCTAATGCAGCGTATTGGGCCATTGTCGGCGCGCACATGATCGAATATTGATGAACCTTCAACATTGCACGCGCAAAAACTCGGTCAGCAGCTATATACCCAAGCCGCCACCCTGTCATGGCAAAGCCTTTAGAAAAGCCGGAAATAAGAATTGTCCGTTCCTTCATACCTTCAATACTCGGCATGCTTACATATTCATCTTCATAACAGAGCTCAGCATAAATCTCATCAGCCACTACCAGCAAGTCATATCGCTTAGCAATTTGTGCAACTGCTTCCAGCTCTTTCTTCGATAAAACCGTTCCTGTCGGGTTGTTTGGCGTACAAATCATAATGGCTTTTGTCTTACTTGTAATATATTTTTCCAAAATTTCCGGATTGACTTTAAATTCTTCTTCTCCAAAGGTAGATACGCTGACAGGCTTCCCTCCCGCGAGAGTGACCAGAGGCGCATATGAAACAAAGCAAGGTTCTATTATTAATACTTCATCCCCGCTATTAATAATAGACCGGAAAGCTATATCGATCGCTTGACTCGCACCAACTGTTACAATAATTTCTTCAGCCGGATCGTACTGTAAATCAAAACGTTTGAACAAATACTCGCTGATTTTTTCGCGAAGCTCATACAATCCAGCGTTTGCTGTATAAGACGTAAATCCTTGTTCCAAGGAAAGAATGCAGGCTTCGCGTACATTCCATGGAGTGACAAAATCAGGCTCTCCTACGCCAAGTGAAATAACGCCTTCCATATTGGCAGCCAGGTCAAAAAACTTGCGGATGCCTGATGGCTTCATATTTATGACAGTTTCTGACAAATATGAATTTAACGTCTTCATTTTCATGGTGACACCACGATTCTTTTATCTTTATCTTCGTGATCAAAAATGATTCCGTCATGTTTATATTTTTTCAAAATAAAATGTGTTGTTGTAGATAAAACGGATTCAAGCGTTGACAGCTTCTCCGATACAAAACGGGCTATATCATTCATTGTTTTTCCTTCAATCACGACAGAAAGATCATAAGCGCCTGACATTAAATAAACCGATTTAACCTCGTTAAATCGATAAATGCGTTCGGCAATTTCATCAAACCCTACGCCTCTTTTTGGAGCCACCTTTACATCGATCATGGCTGTTACGCCTTCATGTCCGTCTACCTTTTTCCAATCAATGGTTGTCGCATAATTCACGATGATTTTTTTCTCTTCTAAACCTGAAATCAATTTCTTTGTCTCTTCCTCAGAAAGTCCAATCATTTTCGCAATTGTTTCAGGTGTTAATCGGCTGTCTTCCTCCAAAATTTCTAAAATTTCTGTTTCCTTTTCAGTCAATTTCATTTTTGTAAATCCCCCTAAAATGGAATCTTCAGATAATTATATCACGTTCCAGAATTTTTACATCACTATGCCAGAAAATTTTTTAAATTGATGGATAAACTAACGGTACAAAATTACTGAAAGGAGAAATAAGCATTGCTAAAGGAAATCCATCACAAGATGAAAATATTAGGAACAAATATATATTACGAATATTATCATCATCCACAACAAACAGATACGATCGTGCTGATTCATGGATTTTTATCCTCCACCTTCAGCTACAGAAAATTAATCCCTTTATTAAAAAAGCACTTTTCCATTATAGCCATTGATCTTCCCCCATTTGGGAAATCCGAAAAAGCAACGAAGTTTTTCTATTCCTATCACAACATGGCAAAAGCGGTTATAGAGCTTTTAGAACGTTTGCAAATCAAACAGGCTGTAATTGTCGGCCATTCCATGGGCGGACAAATTTCTTTATATGCAGCTAAGCAAAAACCTGATTTGTTTAAAAAAATTGTGCTCATTTGCAGCTCTGGTTATATGCAAAAGATGCCTTCCTCTCTCATATTTTGTTCATATCTCCCGTATTTTTACCTTTACGTTAAAAGACAATTTATCAGGCAAGGCGTATGGAAAAGCTTATGCAGTGTCGTGCACGACCAATCGCTCATTAACGAAGACATGATATACGGATATAGCGAACCGTTTTATGACGATAAAATTTTCAGAGCATTGACCCGAATGATTCGTGAACGTGAAGGAGATCTTTCCTCACAAGACTTAAAAACGATTGAAATTCCATGCTTATTAGTATGGGGGGAAGAAGATAAAATCGTTCCAATCGAAGTCGGATACCAGCTTCAGAAAGATTTGCCCATCTCTCGTTTTGTCTCCTTCAAACAAACAGGCCATTTAGTGCCTGAAGAGCGGCCATATCATGTTAGTAATCACATTTTTGATTTTTGTTTCGGCTAAATAGGTAAGTGTTTTTACAATAATTGGCATGACGCATTTTTTTTAATCGCCAATAGTTTTTTGGCGATTTTTTCACATTCCTTTAAAGGTATAACCTCTTCAAAAGAGAATTCGTAAATTGACTGAATCTTCCTAGCCAACTGTAAAGGGTGATCAATTGTATGAACGGCTTGAATGCAATCAACTATTTCCAGTTCGTAAGCATCATTGCCCAGTTGGAGCGGATCCCATTCACTTAACAGTTCAATCATAAATAAATTTGTCTCTTTTTGTTTCATATCGCTTCCCCCAAATTGGTACAAAATGTTTGCAATTGTATTTTAGCACATATACATTGGTATTGAGGTGAGAAGATGAGTGATTTTGATCAAGTAATAAAAAGAAAAGGAACACAATCTTACAAATGGGATTTCACAAAAGAATTGTTCGGACATGAAGATGTTTTGCCAATGTGGGTAGCTGATATGGATTTCAAATCTCCCGATGCGGTCATAGCGGCTTTGAAAGAACGAGTCGAACACGGTGTGTACGGCTATACTGGCGTCGCCTCCAAAACAAAAAAATCGGTTCAAAATTGGCTAAAAACAAGACATGGATGGGAAATTTCAGCCGATTCACTTGATTTTTGTTCAGGCGTAGTGGAAGCAATGAGCATAGCCATCCAAGCATTAACGGAAGAGGGGGATCGGATTGTGATTCAGCCCCCGGTATACAAGCCTTTTTTTGACATGGTGAAGTATAATAAACGCATTGTTGTGGAGAATGAATTAGTTTTAAAAGACGGGCGTTATTCTATCGATTTTGAAGATTTGGCGGAAAAGCTGGCAGATCCATCCGTCAAAATGCTGATTCTTTGCAACCCGCAAAACCCGAGCGGAAGAGTATGGACAAAAGAGGAGCTTGCAAAAATCGGCGAATTGTGCTTAGAAAACGGCGTGTTTGTTTTTTCAGATGAAATTCATTCAGATATTTTGCTGTTCGGCAATAAGCACACTCCTTTTGCTTCCATCAGTGAATCATTTGCTCAAAATTCCATTACAGCTATTGCGCCAAGCAAAACATTTAATCTTGCCGGCCTTCAAGCTTCGGCAGTGATCATTCCTGATAGGAAAATATTAGGTAAATTTAAACAAGTGAAAAGAAAGCAGGGGCATTTTTCTTTAAATATTTTTGGCATTACGGCAATGGAAGCAGCCTACAATAACGGACATGAATGGCTGGATTCACTTCTCCTTTACCTTGAAGAAAACGTAAAACTTGTCGAACAATATTTTGGGGAGCATTTAAAAAGTATAAACGTAATCCATCCTGATTCTACGTATTTAATTTGGCTTGATTGCCGTTCATTAAATATGACTGAACAACAATTAAAAAAACAGCTGCTTGAAAAAGGAAAATTAGCATTGGAACTGGGCAGTAAATACGGCAAGGCTGGAGAAGGTTTTGTGCGGATGAATATCGGCTGTCCGCGGCAGATGGTCCTAGATGGATTAAAGAGACTAAAAACGGCTCTTTCTTAACATTCGTTGGGAGGCATCGCCTCCCGGTTTCAGCTTCTTTTTTTCTCATTTTCTGAAAGCTTTTTCAGCAGCTCATTCGCTTTTTCTTCTTCCTTGCGGGATATTTTTTTAAAAAAAATGATCGCAACTACAGCTAAAATGATAAACGGAACCATTTGCAAAAAACCATATAAATATTCAATTTTATTTTCCGGAAAATATAGAATAAAATTTAGAAGCCATTCCATGATCATCACGACCTTTCAAATCCATTCTATCTTTTACTATAGCAAAATTTTGCTTTATCATGCCATCTGCTCTGAAAATAAAAGTGTACAATAGGTGAAAACATTACAATTGCTGGAGGGGAAAACTTTGGACATAAAAGTCGGGGATATCGTTACAGGCATTTATAAAACCGGTAAATATATCGGGGAAGTTACCGAAATTCGGGAGAATCATTATTTAGTAAGAGTAAAAGCGGTTTTAAAACATCCGATGCAAGGGGATTTGCACCAGCCGAAACAAGCTGATGTTCCGTTCTTTCATGAACGCAAAGCACTTTCCTTCAATGAACAAGCAAATATTCCAAAAAAAATGGTTCACCATTATAACGGGGAAATTCCTGATTACGAAACTTCTCTGAAAGAAGCTTCCGCTGCTTTAAAGAAGGAGCTTGAGGAAGATGGAAGCGATTGGGCATTGCGTTCTCTTGAAAACTTGAATCGATTAGAGAGAGAATATTTTAAAGCATTATGAAAAGATGGTTCCATTCCTTTAGCAATTCGAGGTTTAATCCGAGAGAATATTTTAAAGCATTATGAAAAGGCCACTACAAATTGCAGCTGGCCTTTTCATGTCGCTTGCTTTTGCCATAATTTTGTTAAATCTATTCGTTCACCAATTGTCAGCGGCTTTGGTTTCAAAAGATATTGCTTATCTTTTTCAATCAGCTTAAAAATATTAAAAGTTGTTAACGCATCGTCAAGTGCACGATGATGCTTGCCGATTCCTTTTTTGCCGTATTCCTCCACAGCTTTCCACAATCCTGTTTGATTGCGGTCGCCAAAAAATTTTTTATATTCCATTGATAAATCGATCTCCGTACCTGCTATTGGAAATGGCAGTCCATGCTCTTTGCAATTATGGCGAAGAACTTTCATGTCCATGTTGCCCCATGTCACGATCATTGTTTCTTCCCCAAAAGAAAGCTTGCGAAGAAGATGAACCAATTCGGAAAACGATAGACCGTTATCAACTTGTTCTTGGGTAATTTCCAAAAAACGCTTACATCGTTCTGTTAATTTTGGAAAAAATCTAGGTTTTACAAATGTGGAAAACGTCTCTTTAATTTTTCCCCTTTCTACCTTTACGACACCCGCTTCGATAATTTCCGGAAAAAAGCCTTCCGGATTCATTTTGTTCTCAGCCATTGTAAATTCAAAATCAATAAATAACTGCTTCTTGGCCTCCACGTTATCCTCCCCCCTTATGAATCACTGCTCCGAAAACACCGTTACTTCATTATATCATTTAACAAGAATAAATATCTTCCATTTCGGAAAATAAAAAATTTTTTATGAATTTTTTATTATAAAATAGAAGAAAGGAGTGAATATCGATGAAGCCAAAAAAAATCATTCTTTTCGACGGCATGTGCAATTTTTGCGATTCGACCGTAAATTTCATCATTTCGCACGATCCAGATGAAATTTTTATATTCGCACCGCTGCAATCAAGCAAGGGAAAGGAATTATTACAGCAATTCGGCCTTTCGACTGAATCTTTTGATTCGCTCGTATTATCGGATGGGAATCGCTATTATACAAAATCCACTGCTGCTTTACATATCGCCAAACACTTAAGCGGGCTTTTGAAAATATTTTACGGATTCATCATCATCCCGAAACCAATTCGCGATTTTTTTTATCAGATCATTGCTAAAAACCGATATAAATGGTTCGGTCAAAAAAACAAATGCATCCTTCCTAGTGAAAACATAAAAAAACGTTTTTTACAATAATCCGAGAAAATTTTAAAACTTCCTGTTCATCTCATAAATTGTTCTTCCTGTAAATAAAGAAAAAAACTGGGAAATCGCCAATTTCCTTTAAAAAACTCGATTTTACTTGTATTTTCTTAAATATTTTTGGCATTTCATTCTAAGTAATTGATGACACGAATGTATTCTCTTGGTGCAAACGTTTCTCCCTTCATATTTTTGGAAAAAGTATTGATTGGCGTCCACTCATATGATGGATGTACATACGTCTGTTTCGTTTGTTCATGCAAATACCATGAAATGCTGAATAATAAGATAAAAATTAAAATGGCTGTCATTACCTTTTTTGTCATCATACCACCTCATTTTCAAGGTGGGAAATTTCACAAAAAAATATACATTTTATGATTTTTTTGATACGATATTTGTGGTCTTATGAACTTGAAATTTAAAAAGCTATATATGCAAAAAATATTGAGAACAATAAAATACAGCTAGTCCAAAACATTGGATAAGGAGGGTTTACATGACATTTCTGCATTGGGCTATATTATTTCCATTTCTATTTGCTTTCATGGTACCATTCCTATATAAGACATTTCGGAAAATACATACTGGATGGTTTGTGCTTCCCCTTCCTATATGTTTATTCATATTTTTTCTTCAATTTTTGCCGGGAGTTAAGTATAAAGAAGGTATCGTACAAACTGTTAAATGGATTCCATCATTAGGAATTGATTTTGCTGTTTATGTGGACGGACTCAGCCTTCTGTTTGCTTTGCTCATTACCGGTATCGGCTCTCTCGTTGTTCTTTATTCGATCTACTATTTGTCGAAGGAAAAAGAACAGCTGAATGCGTTTTACGTTTATTTGTTGATGTTTATGGGGTCAATGCTTGGAGTAGTCTTAACTGATAATACTATTGTTTTATATACTTTTTGGGAAATTACCAGCTTTTCTTCTTTTCTATTAATTGGCTATTGGCATTATCGGGAAAGATCACGTTACGGGGCGCTAAAATCGATGCTTATTACTGTTTTTGGCGGACTTTCCATGCTTGGCGGATTTATCTTGCTCTACATCATGACTGGAACATTCAGCATTCGTGAAACAATTGTCCAAAGCAGCAGTATCGCCGACAATGGATTATTTATCCCAGCCCTTATTCTGCTCTTATTGGGAGCATTTACTAAATCTGCCCAATTTCCTTTTTACATTTGGCTGCCTGATGCGATGGAAGCGCCAACGCCAGTCAGTGCGTATCTCCACTCAGCAACGATGGTGAAAGCAGGCATTTATTTAGTTGCTCGATTCACACCTGTATTTGCAGGAAGTGCCGAATGGTTTTGGATCGTTTCACTTTTCGGAATTTTCACCTTATTCTGGGGATCCTTCCATGCGGTGAAACAAACGGATTTAAAAGCGATGTTAGCCTTTTCAACTGTCAGCCAGCTCGGCATGATTATGTCCCTTTTAGGTGTCGGCTCCG
This sequence comes from Aeribacillus sp. FSL W8-0870, assembly GCF_037963755.1. Lineage (NCBI taxonomy): Bacteria > Bacillati > Bacillota > Bacilli > Caryophanales > Bacillaceae > Aeribacillus > Aeribacillus sp. FSL W8-0870. The sequence continues at coordinate 1,024,465 of NZ_CP150165.1, read as the reverse complement.
CCGCCCTCTTGTTTGATCATTTTGAATTTTATTCAGTTGCGATTTTAGCAGCGATTTTCCATTTGATTAACCATGCGACATTTAAAGGCAGCCTATTTATGGTTGCAGGCATTGTTGATCATGAGACAGGTACTCGAGATATTAGAAAGCTTGGCGGACTCATGTCCCTTATGCCCATTACCTTTACGATCGGTTTAATCGGCGCGTTTTCTATGGCAGGTCTTCCACCATTTAATGGATTTTTAAGCAAGGAAATGTTTTTTACCGGTATGATTCGAGTATTGAACATGGATGTATTTCAAACAGAAACATGGGGGTTTTTACTTCCAGTGCTCGCATGGATCGGCAGTGTTTTTACATTTATTTACAGCATGATGTTTGTTTTTAAAACATTTGCTGGAAAATTGCAGCTGGAAAATCTGCCTAAAAAACCCCACGAGGCGCCGATCGGAATGCTGATTCCGCCTATTGTGCTGGCATCCCTTGTTGTTATTTTTGGATTTTTTCCAAACTTGCTTGCTTACAGCTTAATCGAACCGGCAATGAAATCTGTCATGCCTAGCTTGTTGAAGGATGGAGAACATTTTCACATTCATATTTCACATTGGCACGGCTTTACTGCGGAATTTTGGATGACAGTTGGCGTAGTGATACTTGGAATATTCCTATACTTGACAGCGTCAAAATGGAAAAGAGTTTACGATCTGCAGCCGAAAAGGATGACGCTCAATCAATTATATGATCATTCTTTAAAAACGGCAGGCAAAACTTCCAACCGGCTGACAAGCTTTTATATGACTGGATTTATTCGCGACTATCTTGTCTATATTTTTGCATTTATGATCATGGCAGTTGGAGCGACAATGATCATCAAGCAATCAATCTCTTTTGCTGCTGATGATGCTGCACCTGTCGGAATTTATGAATTGATCCTGTCGATTGTTATGATAGCCGGTTCAATCACAGCTGTTTTGGCAAGATCCAGATTGACAGCCATTATTGCACTTAGCTCCGTCGGGTATTCACTCGCACTGTTTTTCGTTTTATTTAGAGCGCCGGATTTAGCTTTAACGCAGCTAGTTATTGAAACGGTATCAACTGCCTTGTTTTTGCTTGCTTTTTATTTCTTACCTGAGCTGCAGAAAAAAGATAAAACTCGAGGATTCCGCCTGGTGAATTTTATAATTTCAGCAGGCGTCGGGGGGATTGTAACGCTGCTGGCCATTTCCGCAAGCAGCGAACGCACTGGAAAAACGATCGCGGAATACTTTCTGGAAACGAGCTATAGCTTGGGCGGCGGATACAATGTCGTCAACGTTATACTAGTCGATTTCCGCGGCTTTGACACGCTGTTTGAAATAACTGTTTTGGCAATCGCAGCGCTTGCTGTCTACAGTATGATTCGCCTTCGCACAGGAGGGAAAGACGTTGAAGAAAACGGGTTTAAAAACGAATGATCTTATTTTGCAAACAATTACAAAAATCGTGCTTTTTATCGTGATCATTTTTTCGTTCCATTTATTTTTCGCTGGCCATAATGCCCCTGGAGGCGGGTTTATCGGCGGGCTCATCACATCAGGAGCAATCGTTTTATTATTGATCGCTTTTGATGTCAAAACCGTGAAAGCGATTTTGCCCATTAATTATGTTAAAGTGGCGGCGTTCGGATTATTGATTGCGATTTTATCGGGGATCGGCTCCTTTCTTTTCGGAGTTCCATTCCTTTCTCATACACATGGCCACGTTCACATCCCGGTTTTAGGCGATACGCATCTTGCGACTGCTGTCATTTTTGATCTCGGTGTATATTTTGTTGTTGTTGGCGTGACAATGACGATTATTCAAACGATTGGAGAGACGGAATAATGGAGATTGTAACTTCCATTGTTGCAGGAATTTTGTTTATGACAGCTACATATTTAATGCTTTCAAAAAGTTTATTGCGGATCATTATTGGAACAGGTCTTTTGAGTCACGGAGCTCATCTCCTCATTTTAACGATGGGGGGACTGAAAAAAGGAACTGTTCCGCTGTTAGATGAACACGCAGCTTCTTATGTAGACCCTTTGCCGCAAGCACTTATATTAACTGCAATTGTCATTAGCTTTGGAGTAACAGCCTTCTTTTTAGTGTTAGCCTACAGATCTTATCAAGAACTTGGAACAGACGATATGGATCAATTGAGGGGAAATGATCAGAAATGAATAACAATATCATTATTTTACCGATTATTATTCCTATGGTAACTGCAGTATTGCTTATTTTTTTCAATAAACAAGAAAAAGTGCAAAAATATTTAAGCGCTGTTTCTTCCGTTATAAATATCGGCATTTCCGTTTTCCTTGTTCACTATGTTCATACAAACGGAATCATTTCCCTTGAAGTCGGGGATTGGAAAGCGCCGTTTGGGATTGTTCTTGTAGCCGATATGTACGCGATTCTGCTTGTTTTAACGGCAAACATTATTGTTTTTGCCTGTTTGCTATTTTCCTACAAAATAGTAGATTATAATCGAAGCAAATTTTTCTACTATTCCGGCGTCATGTTTTTATTGACCGGAGTGTCCGGTGCTTTTCTGACAGGAGATCTTTTCAATCTGTTTGTGTTCTATGAAGTTATGCTCATGTCTTCTTATTTTTTAATTGTTCACGGAAATTCAAAGCCGCAATTAAGAGAAACTATTAAATACATTTTAGTAAATGTTATTTCATCCGCTTTATTTGTCATATCCGTTGCATTTCTATATGCTGTAACAGGTACATTAAACATGGCTGACTTGAGCCTGCGAGTCGCAGAATTAGGCTCATCCGGCATCATCGCGGCCATCTCCATCATGTATTTAATTGTATTCGGATTGAAAGGAGCCATTTTCCCGCTTTTTTTCTGGATGCCCGGCTCCTATCAGGCTCCGCCAGCAGCTGTTACGGCCCTGTTTGGTGCTCTTTTGACAAAAGTTGGAGTCTATTCGATCACAAGAGTGTTTACGCTTATATTTTTGCAGGACATTGCATTTACTCATACGTTTATCGCATGGCTGGCGGTGCTTACGATCATATTTGGCGTTATTGGCGCCATTAGCTTCTCGGATATTAAACAGATCGTGATATACAACATTTTGACAGGCGTTGGTGTCATTTTATTTGGAGTGTCCACAATGACCGAATCAGGTTTAGAGGGATCTGTTTATTACATGATCCATGATATGATTATTAAAGGGTTGCTGTTCCTTTTGGTCGGAATCGTCTTTTCGATCACTGGAACAACAAACCTTGAAAAATTCAGTGGACTAATAAAAAAATACCCAACACTTGGGTGGATGTTTTTTATCGCCGCATTAGCTTTAGCCGGCATTCCACCATTAAGCGGTTTTATCGGGAAACTGAAAATAGTCCAAGGGGGATTTGAGCAAGGTGAATTTGTATTAGCTTTCGTAGTCTTGCTTTCAAGCCTTTTAGTCCTATATTCTGTGATGAAAATATTTATTAACGGTTTTTGGGGAGAGGAAAAAATTCCGCAAGTTCGGGAAACCAGTCAAGTAAAAAGTCTTTACGTTCCAGCTGCTTTCTTACTTGCTCTCTCATTATTTTACGGGCTTGGCACAGAATTTATCTCTTCATACATCAAACAGGCAGAACAGGTTCTTCTTTCTCCTGATCTTTATATTGAAGCCGTATTAAAGGAGTAGATCACATGGCCTTTCAAATACTGTTAAATTTTATAATTGCCATTACATGGATGCTTTTGCAGGATGACTACTCATTCATCACATTTTTTATCGGATATCTTTTAGGTATTATCATTCTTTTCGCGCTGCGCCGTTTTTTTCCAAGACGATTTTATCTGTACAATATTGCCGCTGTCATAAAGCTCATATTCATCTTTTTGAAGGAGCTTGTCCTTGCAAATATTGCTGTTTTAAAAATCGTTTTGTCGCCAAAATTGAAAATGGAGCCTGGAATTTTTGCCTTTGAAACAGAATTGGAAAAAGATTGGGAAATTACGATTCTATCCAATCTCATTACTTTAACACCAGGAACATTTGTTATTGATATTTCCGATGATAATAAAACGCTTTATATCCATTCTGTGGATATAGCGAATGTCGAACAAGCAAGAAAAGATATAAAAAGCAGTTTTGAGAAAGCTATTAAGGAGGTGAGCCGTTAATGTTTGAATTTATTATTTGGATTTCTTTGGCTCTTATCGCTGCTTCCTCTCTCTTATTGATGATTCGGCTCATCAAAGGCCCATCCGTTCCAGACCGCGCCATATCATTAGATGCGATCGGCATTAACTTAGTCGGGATCACAGCGATCATGTCGATTGTTTTAGATACAAGCGCTTTTTTGGACATTATTTTATTAATTGGAATTTTAGCTTTTATCGGCACGGTATCGATTGCTAAATTCTTGGAGAAAGGAGAAATTATCGAAAATGATCGAAACAATCAGTAAGTTTGTGATCGGATATCTCATTCTCCAAGGAGCCTTTTTCAGCCTAATTTCCGCCATTGGTGTGTTGAGGCTACCAGATGTATATACGAGAAACCATGCGGCTTCCAAAAGCGCGACATTAGGTGTGCTCTCTATTTTACTAGGGGTGTTCTTATATTTTTGGGTGCTTGAAGACCATATGAATGGAAGAGTTTTGCTGGGAATCCTGTTTATATTTTTAACATCGCCTGTAGCAGGACATTTAATCAGCCGCGCAGCTTACCATACAAAAGTGAAACTATGGGAAAACAGCAAAATTGATGAGTTAAAAGAAAAAAAGAAAGCAAAGGATAAGGTTCATTCATGAGCCTTATCTTTTTTAGCAATCAAATTGGACGGGACTCCTTATTTAAAGAATGCCTTCTGACTTCGCAATTAATACGGCTTCTGTCCGAGAGCTGACGTGCAGCTTATTAAAAATGGAAGTCAGACTATATTCAATCGATCTTTTGCTTAAATGCAGCTTATCTGCTATTTCTTGATTTGTTAACCCTCTTTCGACTTCCATTAAAATCATTTTTTCCCTATCTGTTAAAGGCTCATTTGCTTCTTTCATAGATGGCGACTTTAATGTCTGTCGTTCAATCAATTTTTTTACGTAATCAAATGATAGAATAATCTCACCAAGCAACGCATGGCGAATGTGAGATAATATTTTCTCTTTTGACTCCGTCTTGCTGATTACTCCATGAATGCCTAAGGAAATCGCTTCTTCCATATAATCATTGACATCATATCCAGTATAAAGAAGGACTTTGCATTGGTGTTCTTGGGATGTTATTTGCTTTGCCAGTTCAATCCCGTTGACGTCACCTAAATTCATATCCATAAGAACTGCATCATATTGCAAAAAATCGATTTTCTTCATAAGTTCAGCCGTATAAGGAGGCTCCAGACAATCCACTTCAACTTCAGAATCCGTTTCCAATATCGCTTTTGTCCCTTCTCTCACAGCAGGATGATCGTCAATCACTAAAATACGAATCATGTTTTCCACCTCTTTAGACAAAATCTACAGTAAAATGACTTGGCAAAAGCCAAGTCAAGAATGTGATTAAATTTCAATTAAGACCCGAAATCCATTTCCCGGAGAAGTCTCAATCTTCATTTCACCATCCAAAGCTTTTACCCTCTCTCTAATTCCGGACAATCCCATGCTTTCTGTTTTCGCATACAACAGTTCTTCATCGATGCCTACGCCATCATCTTCATAGTGCAATACAATTTTTTCTCTTATATTGACGAGCATAATTAATATTTGCTTCGCGTTCGAATGCTTGCGCGCATTTGATAAAAGCTCCTGAATGATCCGGTACAAATTAAGCTGCATGTTTATATCAAGCTGCTTGTTAAAATTCCCCGTATTAAAGCGGATTTGAAAATTACACTGTTCTTCGTATTGCGCTACCAGCTTTGATACCGCCTTGACGAGTCCCAAGTCATATAAAATTTGCGGACGCAGCTCTTGACACGTTTCCCTCGTCATATGAATGATATCAAGAATGTTTTGATTCATGCTCTGAATTTTTTCGATCGTAGCAGCAGGATATTGTCCAGATTCCTCCAGAACCAATTCGCATTGCCTTTTTAACGAAATCAAATCTTGCAGCACAGAATCATGCAAATCTTTCGCCAAATTGGAGCGCTGCTTTTCTTCAATTGTAAACAGCAGTTTTTTGAGCCATGCAGGATTGCTGTTTCCCTCTTCCGCTTTTTCAAGCCTTTCCATCAATTCTTCTATTTTCAAAAAGTTTTCTACAGTTACATTCGTATAAAAAGCAAGGGAATTCAGCCAAGAAATTTCATCACGAGTCAGTTTAGGCGTTTTAATGACAGAAAGGCAAATAATAACATATTTCCTTCTATTCGTTTCACCGACAGTTAACACAAACCCTTTATCAAATTCTACAATTTTCCCTATTTCTGTTACAGCATTTAAAATATCTTTTTCGTATGGGGCAATTTCTAAAAGACCGCCATCCCCATCATCATCAACCATTTCGATCCGTCCACCCTCATGAACAACAAGGCAGTATGCACGGCTGACCTTCAAAACCTCTAAAATGGTCGATTTTAACTCAGCCATCATCTGTTTTAAACTGCCTGCTTTCCGGATCCTTGACGTATACTTCAAAATGCTGTCCTGATAATTATATTTTTCCGAAAACCGCTTAAACCGGAAGCGGAAGTCAACAATTTCTTTAAAATAAAAAACAAATATCATTAATATATATATAATAATTGAAAGTTGAATAGGGTAAATTTTGGGATTATGTTCTTTTAGCAGTATGATAAAAGCCACTAAAAAGATAGTCGGCAAAATGGAAAGGAGAGCATAATATTTGACTCTGCCTAGAATAAACTCAATATCATATATCTTTGATGATAGAAACTGATACACAAGGGAAAAAGGTACTAATAACAAAAATGACGCTAAAAGGGCAGGCGAAAAAATTGCTTGTTCCAAAAACAAATAAGGGATGACATATAGAACAATAAACGGTGAAAAAGCAATAACGTTTGTAACGATTAGTACTTTGACAGGGTATTCAATTTCAGAAAATTTAACTTTTCTTAAACCAACAATTTTGGTAACAAAGCTTATAAAAAAGACAACTAAAAAAGAAAATAAACTAAAGAATTTTGTGAATAAACTTAAATGATTATAAAAATCTTCAATGATTCTCGCAACTATATTGAGGAAAACGATAAAATACCCTGCATATATCAGTTTTTTGTTGAACAATACGTTTCCAAATTCAAGAAAATAATAATATAAAAAATGTAAATAAATGACTGGAACACTAATAAAAAATAAGAGCACTAAGTATTGTGAAACATGATCACCACGTGCCGAAGCACTGCCGCTTAAATAAGCTAAAGAAATAAACAATAAAAAAATGTTTAAAAAATATGGAGAAATACTATTTATTTTTTCATTTGATTTATATATAAAATAGCTGCAAAACAAACAAAGAAAATAAATAATTAATGGAATAATGAGCATGTACAAGGAATGTTCAGAAAAAATTAAATTTTCTACTTTTAATACTTTAATTCCATCTTGAGATTTAATCTTTAAAATACTGTCTTGTTGAAGTTGAATATTTATACCTTGAATTCTTTCTCCATTAAGTTCTAATAATATATCCCCCTTTTTCATCCCCGCTTTGCTCGCCCAAGCAGCAGGATCTAAATCAACGATTTCAACTTGACCTTTCTCATTTAATTTAAGATTAGCTCCAATATATGGAGCTTTAAAAAATAGATATAATGAATGAGAAACAATGAAAACGCTAATGATGACTAATAATTTATAAAATCTATCCATTATTTTAAACTTTTCAATCAACACTACCCACCGCTTAACGTTTTAAAATTATGATAACCAATAGCTGTAATTTGCAGAAAGCGTATCTACAAACCCATCAATTATACCCAATAATTCTTCCAATTCAACTCCAATCAAACTAGCTTGTCCATTCACGACTTTCTCCAAAACATCAGGGTTTTCGATTAAGAAATTTACGATTTCTTGCATATTGATCTCTCCTTTTTTATTTTTTGATTAAATTTGTTAATAGTTCATCCAATTTCTCAGCAGGCAGCGGAAGTTTTTTTATATAAGTTTCAGCCTTCTTAAGCGCGATGTGTTTCATCACATTTAAATATTGGGTGACTCCCGCTTCCAACAGCTTTTCTTTAAAAGCTACAATGCTTCCAAAGTATTCGTCGAAGTCTTTTCCGCTGTGCACATATTGTAAAATATCCACGCTTGTTTGATTAAATTTCCTTTGCAAATAAAGTAATGCCAGTGACGGCTTCAAAAACTTCCTGTCCTGTTTATGCGGAGTAAACAATCCTTTATAATCATTCTCAATCTGGCCGGCAATCCCTACTTGGTGCCCGTATTCCTTAACTTCCTCGTATCTTTTCCCGCATGCAAACATGACACCCGCTTCAGCTGCAAGAGCTGTAAGGGAACCTGATTTCCATCTCATCATTTGCAAACATTCTTTTTCTGTCTTCACGGCATTTGCCAAATCAATATGCTGGCCTTTCATAGCCTGCAAAGCATAATCAAGAAACAGACCAAGGATCTCAGAACGATAAGGTGATGACAGCGAATGGATATGCGATAAACTTAACGTATAAAGAAAGGATGAGCTGTTAATCGCTTCCCCTCTATCAATATCCATCCACGGTTCTGTAAAGTTGTCCAGATCCTCCAAATCATCAAACATATCAAAAGCTAGGACGAGTAATTCAACAGCTGCCATAAGCTTGTACAATTCTTCTTCATCATTTTCGCTGTTGAATACGTTCGCATGCAAATAACAAAGCTCTGCAAAAGGAAATGTTTGTTTAGATTCGATAAAACGATGCAAAAGATTCCGCAAATAAAGCCAGTCTACAGACCTTTCGACCGCATCCTTCATAAACATTGCCACTTGAACTTTGTTTAATAATAACTCACTTTTTAATGCCATCCCCTCCTTTTGATCTGATTTATATTCAGCTTGAAATCTATGGATGTTTTACAATTATTATACTATAAATTATATATATTATCATAAAAAAGGCGACCAAATTTGGTCGTCGCCTCATTATACAATTTTCGTATATTGATATTTATCGTATTTGTCAATGCTCTTATTGATATTATCAAGCGCCTTTTTCGTTTCGTCTAACTCCCTTTCAAGCATTAAGAAGATCTTGTTGATTTTTTCGATTTCTTGATGATTCAAAGTATCACACTCCCTTGAAAAGATCCTTTTTTCGATCTTTCATATTTATTTTATAGAATTTTCGATCATTTTTCACCGAAAAACTAATTTGAAGTTTTATGCGTGATACCGAAAAACACGCAATGTGATTGTATGTGTCTTTTTGCGATGTATGGCAAACTTGTTATAAAGATTGCATGATCATGATTTTTATAACAGAAGGACTCCTTCTTTCCCCCATTTGTTAAATTCATATAAAAAAGAAGGAAAATTTTGATAAAAGAGGGTTGAATGAACGAAAGAACATTGATAGAATATTTTCTAAATCCCGAGAAGATATGACAAATAAGGGTGAACATAGTGGAAAAAAAAGAATATGTTATACATATTAAATTGGACAATTTATTGAAACAAAAAAGAATGACCAAACGAGAACTTGCCCGTCAAGCTGATATTCGCCATACGCTTGTATGGGAAATGTGCCACAACAAAACGAAGCGCCTTCCTCTAGATAAGCTTGCAAAAATTTGCTCCGTATTACAAGTCGACATACATGATGTCATAGAATTAGTAGAGAGAAAAGAAAGCAATCTAATGTAACCTCCGTCTGACAGCAGAGGTTACATGTTTCTCAAATCCTCTTGAAAATTTACATTTCCTGTATCCATTGAGTAATTTTCGAAGAAAGTGAAATGGCAATGTTCTCATTCGATCTTTTTGCAATAGAATTTTGTAAATGTTCTCTTGTTTTGTCATTGATTTCTTCATATTTAATGATCTTGGACCATTCAAGCTGCGGTACAGCAACTAATATATACTCCTCTTTTTTGTTTTCATAAATATAGACGTTTCTGATCTCTTCATCGTTATGTATTATATTTGCCTTTCGTACTTTCATTGTTTCACTCCTTTTTTCCCTCTATATAAAAAAATACCTGAGTTGAAAGAAAAATCAATCTCAGGTTTTGCAAAATATTTTACCTATTCCCTATTATCGGTTGATCAAAGAAACTTTTCGAATGTTCATTCGTTTTGCTACGAACGTCAAATGTTTTTACATAGTCTCCAACATTTAAAGCTCCTGAACCAAGCGCAGATTTTAAACTCGCCTTAGGAGAAATAGAAAAGCTGTCACCCACTTTTATGATTCCTGAGTCGACTTCATTAATCTCAATTGGACCTACAAAAGAAGGCAAACGAAACCACCACTTCCATTGTTTGTTTATAGTATTGTATGATCAAACGCCTAAATTGTTCGCTTATACAATGGATTTTAACTGAGAATAGTACTTTTCAACTTTTTTATCTAGAGTCCTAATTTTCTTTAAAGCCAGCTTTTCGTCAATTTGACGGTAATGATGCATTCCGCCTGGTTCTTCATCCAATTCATCAGCAAGCCGAACTATACGCTGAAGAGGATTTTGCTTTAAATTACCATCAGGCAAATACGAATCCGTATGAAGGAGAATAGCTAAAGCAATTTGCTTGGCTGCTTCAGGCTTTTCCCCAAGCCTTATCAGCAGTTTATGCGCCCTGTTCGCTCCTTTTATTGCATGAATATCATTTTTTCGATATTTTTCATAATCCCATTTACCGTCCGTGTACCATTCATAATGGCCAATATCATGCAACAGCGCCGCCTTTGTCGCAAGATCGGGATTTACATTGAATGCTATCGCAAGACGAAAAGCGTGATCAGCCGTTTTAATCGCGTGAGCGATGCCAGATCGTTTTAAATATTTTTGTGTAATTGGATGAGTGAAGACTTCCATTAAAGTGACCCTTTTCACAGCTCATCCCTCCTAAATATTTCTGTATAAGATACCATATGTTCGAAATTTTCGCAACGGAAGTGGATTTTATAAATTTATGCAAATATACTGGCGGTTTCGCTGAAAGCTGCAGACAAACATACACCGATTTGCATATGATATAAAAACAAAAAAATTCAATGAATGATTGCCAGCAGGAAAAGAAACAATAAAATGGACAGGTACATGAAAATTCCGACTCATTGTTGGTACATATGGAATATTAAAACGAAATTATACTATACAGGAGGGATTGCAATGATAATTGGTGTACCGCGGGAAATTAAAAATAACGAAAATCGTGTAGCCATTACACCAGCTGGAGTTGTTTCATTAGTCAAGGCAGGTCACCGTGTACTCGTAGAAGAAAGTGCAGGTCTTGGAAGCGGAATTCATGATGAAGAATATATTCAAGCAGGCGCCGAAATTCTTCATGATACAAGCAAGGTTTGGGAAGCAGATATGGTGTTGAAGGTCAAGGAGCCGCTTCAAGAAGAATATAAATATTTCCGTGATGGTCTTATTCTGTTTACTTACCTGCACCTTGCAGCTAATCCTGAGCTGACAAAAGAGTTGAAGGAATCCGGTGTGATTGCGGTCGCTTACGAAACAGTTTCTGACGGTCATTCGTTACCCCTGTTAACACCGATGAGCGAAGTGGCCGGTCGTATGGCAACACTGGTTGGAACGCAATTTTTACAAAAACCGTACGGCGGAAAAGGTATTCTATTATCCGGTGTTCCAGGCGTTGAACGCGGCAAGGTCGTCATCATCGGCGGCGGGGTAGTCGGTACAAATGCTGCAAAAATGGCTATCGGTTTAGGAGCTCATGTAACGATCCTTGACGTAAGTCCTAAGCGTCTTCGGGAATTAGATGATCTTTTTGGCAACGACATTCAAACGCTCATGTCTAACTCCTATAATATTTTCGAAGCAGTAAAAGAAGCGGATCTAGTCATCGGTGCTGTCTTAATCCCCGGTGCAAAAGCGCCAAAGCTTGTGACTGAAGAAATGGTAAAATCGATGAAACCTGGATCAGTCATCGTTGATGTTGCCATTGACCAAGGCGGGATTTTTGAAACGAGCGATCATGTCACCACTCATGACAATCCGACATATGTAAAGCACGGGGTCCTTCATTACGCAGTTGCGAATATGCCGGGAGCAGTTCCGAGAACATCTACGTTCGCCCTTACTAATTCGACCATTCCATATGCATTGCAAATAGCCAACAAAGGGTTAGTAGAAGTAATCGCCAAAAACGAAGCGATCAAATTAGGTGTCAACGTTGCCAACAAAGAAATAACGTATGAGGCAGTCGCCCGCGACCTTGGGTACAATTATGTTCCTGTAGAAAAAGTTTTTGAAAAAGAGTTCGCAAATATGAATTCTGCCACATAATACACATATATATTTTCGACTTACCTTAAAAGAAGGAAAACAGTTCTTGCCGAATCTATTATCAAAAATGCAAAAAAAGCCTTCGCTCTCTTTTGAAAAGCAATAAAAAATGCGCACTTATAAACGTGTTAAGTACTGGGCTAATCGTTCACAATAAAGACCAAATCAGGATAAATGTGCAGCAATTTGTTAAGTCAGAATGTGCCGACACATTATCCTAATTTGGTGTTGCTTCCGACAACATACATGTCAGAAAGAAATCAATCCACGATTTTCAAGCATACTGAATGGGTCATCTTTTTTACAAAATAGATTCCGTCTCTCTCCTATATTGAATTGCGGCTCCTGCCGAAAAACTGAAACAGCAATAACATTTCTGACATAAAGCCAAATCTGCAATAGTTCAACCTAATGATGGATGACTCCATCATGATTTAATCGGCACGAATTTTTCCACAAAGGCCGCCAATGTTCGAGTCATCACACCAGTTGCTCCTTCAGGTCCTAGAGGGCCTTTCTTAGAAGTAGTGGATGTCCCGGCAATGTCTAAATGAACCCATGGCGTATCTTCAGCAAATTCTGCTAAAAAAGCACCGCCCATTATCGCATGTCCTTCCCGGCCAGGGGAATTATTCAAATCCGCCATTTTACTGTTTTTTACCCGCTCGCGGTCATCTTCAAAAATTGGCAATCTCCATATTCTTTCATTACATTCAACAGATGCTTTCCAAAGCTGATCATACAGTTTTTCATTGTTCGTCATCGCACCTGTTGTGTGCTTTCCGAGAGCAACAATAACTCCACCGGTTAAAGTGGCAACATCGATAATGTATTTCGCTCCATGCTGCTTTGCATAAGTGATGCCATCTGCAAGGGCTAAACGCCCTTCAGCATCTGTATTTAAAATTTCAATTGTTTTCCCGCTTAATGACACGATGACATCATCCGGTTTCATCGCTCCGCTGCCAATCATGTTGTCAGTAGCCGGAATAACGGCTACAACATTTTGTTTCGGTTTTATTTCACCGATAATTTCCATCGCTCCTAAAACGGCTGCTGCTCCTGCCATATCAGTCTTCATGTTTACTAACCCATCTCTAGGTTTTAACGAGTAGCCCCCAGTATCGTAAGTAATTCCCTTGCCGACTAAACCAATCGCATCGTCCCAAATCTTTTTTCCTTGGTATTTCAACACAATCATTTTAGGGGGTTCACTGGAGCCTTTATTTACCGCCAATATCCCCCCCATACCCATTTCCTCCATATCCTTTTTTTCAAGGATTTCGATCTCAAAAGAATATTTTTTGGCCAGTTCGATGGAATAATTCGCGAGTTCTGTCGCAGTTAATAAATTTGAAGGCATGTTCACAAGAGTTCTTGCCGAATTTGTTCCTCTTCCATAAACATAACCGGCAGTTAAGGCTGCGTTTATTTTCGCTTTATCTGCATCTGTCAAAACATGAACAGCTTCAATGCTTGATTCGCTGCTGTTTGATCGTTGTTTATAGTTTTTTATTTTGTATGTAGAAAGGGCAAACGCTTCCGCTAGTGCATGAGCTGCATCTATCTCTTCCACATCTCCTCCAATAAAGGTAGAAAGCTGTACGCTTACGATTTTCTTCTGATCTTGTTGAACAGCTTGAAACGCATGCCCAAAAGCTTCCATTGCCTTTTGGAACGTGAATTCTTTTTCTTTCCCAAGCCCGACAAAATAAATTCGTTTTACGTTTTCGGCATCAAATGTATATAGTTTTGCGACACTGTTTTTCGCAGAAGAAATTTCACCTGATTTTATAAGCTTGGTGAGTTGATTGTTCAATTTTTTATCCAGCTCCTGCAAAGCTTTTGATAAATTTCCGTTTTGCTTAAAAAGGCCAACAATTAAACTTTCCCCTTCTAAACCGTCTAGTACTTTAAACATTTTTCCACCTCCTTCAATTATTATACGAGGTCGAATAGAACTTTGCTTTATTTTCAAACCAAAAAATAAAGCCCATCCCTGTGGGATAAGCTACCGTTGTCTAAAAACTTCCATCGTTTTATTTTCGTTTAATTTTTTTAATTCCTCTTCTGTTAACGTTCCGTTTCCTTTTTTAACTAAATAAACATCCACTTTTTTCTTTCCCCACTGATTGTAAACATCTTCTACTGTTTCATAATACAAATCAAGCCGATTGCCTTTAATCGCAGCACCTTTATCTGCAACAACTCCGTAGCCATATCCGGGTACATAAAGTATCGTTCCGATCGGAAAAACGTTTAAATCTGCTGCTATAGTGGAAAAATGATCCCTTTTTACTTTAACACCTGAATAAGTAATTCCATATTCAGGGTGGCCAGGATGTTTTCCTGTCGACTCATATCCGGCTGTATATCCGGTAGCCACAACTGTTTTTTTTGGATACTTTGATAAATCAATGGATTTTTCCATCGTCTGTCCTTGATTTGCATGATTAATATTTTTTGCAACGGCTTGTTGAGAATTTTCTCTTTGATTATATTGTTTGATCACCCATTTTGTCAGTTCATCTGCTTTCACACCTGAAATGGTTTCAAAAGTTGTTAAAAACGCCCCAATAAACAACAGACTCATCATAATTCTTCTAGTCCACATTTTTATACTCTTCATTTTTTCTAATTTCACTCCTCTCACCGTCTATTTGTTTCCAAATCGTAAACAAAATATACGTTGGAGGAGCTTTTGAAAGGAGTGTATTTTTCAATACATTCCGACATGTATAAATTTTCCAATAAATTAAAAATAAAATGTAGGCACTCAAATAACATTGTTTTAACAAAAAAGCGTTTTTTTTTTTACATAAAAAAAAGCCTTCCGATTATACGGAAAAGCTTAAAACATTTGATATCCTCTTGCTCGAAGCATTCGAATGACAATCCCTGATAGAATCGCACCTACCATCCCGCTTCCTAAAATGAGAATGTCTGCTACGGCAAGAGAGGCGATTTTTTCACCCAACAGAGAAAATGAGCGGCTAGGTGATTTGAAATAATCAAAAAAATTCACTTCATCAATTAAAAAAATACATACTAACGGATAAAGTATCGCCATTATCCATGACATTCTTAAAAGCATATTTAATAAAAAACCGATTCCAAAAAATAAAACTAAGAACAGCAGCATGGAAATCAACAGCACCGGTATGTTCATCATCGTGACCTCACCCTCAGAAAACTGTCGTATTATTATTAAAAGTTTTTATGTGGTTTAATAAGGATAAAACTTGACCAGCCTTTGTTAATTTGCCAGATCTTCTTACATGTGCCAAACCTTTAAAGCAGCAAATCGATAAATTGTTACCTTAATTATTAACCTATTTATTCCAATATATCAAGTACAAGATTGAATTTAATCGGCATAAATCAGCAAAGCAAGTTTGACATGCACACAAAAAGGTTCTCAGTAGGCTCTCCAACCTTTGAGCAGTTCAAAATTTATACAAAAAAACTGGAAGTTTCCCCAAACGTTTCAAAATGCCAAAAATCACCTTTAAGAAAAATTGTCCTAATGTACAGTGCTTTGTCTGTTTTTTACTCATGTGAGACGCTTTTGTGCTAGTACCATAAAGAGGGATTTGGCTTCAACATTTAAGAGAGAACTTTCATTCCTTCAAGCACAAAAAAGACGGTGTAAACAAACAAAAGAAGCACAAGAACTTGAGAATAAAACGAAGAACTTTGAAGGAAATATCGGGTATAGCTGTCCGACAGACCAAATACATCAGGCTACTATATAATTGCAGATCAGCATGGCGATTTTATGCTGAATCGAACCCTCTAATCGCAATCAGCATAGCGAGCTCTTTAATTTAATTTGTTTAAAAGCTTATTACTACGAAAATTCAATAAATACAGAGCGGCTCCTTCTCCAAAACATTTTACTTTCCTGCTTTAAAAGAAATTACAAAAGCTGTTCATGTTTATAAAACATTATTTTAAAAGAGCAAAAGCCCTTAAGCCTTTGCTCTTTTCTTCAGCTTAAAAAAATTTGAATTTTCCTTTTTTCAACACGAGACCTGCTCCGCCAACCATATATAGCGCGCGGTTATCAATCATTTTCTTCATGAAGGATGCTTTTGTACCGACCATTTTTTTGCCTAACGCAATACCTACTGCATCATCTTCTCCTAGAGAAGCAACAGTTCCTTTAATATCTGGCTTAAATGGTTCGAGTTCTTTTTTACCGCGAATTAATGCAGCTAAATTTCTCGCGCAAACTTCTCCCTGCTGCATTGCAATTTGCGCTGTCGGCGGATATGGACGATTGATTTCCTCATTAATAATTAATGAACAGTCTCCAATAATAAACACATCATCATATCCTGGTGCGCGCAAGTCTTTCTCTACTTTTACGCGGCCCCGCATTGCCTCAAAACCAGATTCTTCAATTACACTGTTTCCGCGCACACCAGCCGCCCAAATAACAGTGCCTGCTTTTATTTCTTCCGTTTGATCGTCTTTCCCAACAATAATTCCTTGTTCAGTACATTCTTTTATCGCTGTGCCGATTCTAAACTCAACACCTTTGCGCTGCAGTTGATTGACTGCGTACTCCACAAGTTCAGGATCGAAACCTGGAAGTGCTGTCGGTGCTGCTTCCACACAAATAATACGGACTTTTTTAGGGTCAATATCATACTCTCGGCAAAGCTCAGGAACACGGTTGGCAAGTTCGCCTAAAAACTCAATTCCAGTGAATCCTGCACCTCCGACTACAATGGTTAGACGTGTATCATCTTTTTCTTCTTCTGTATTGTATGTAGCAAATTGATATTCAATATGCTCTCTAATTTGTCTAGCAGAATTAATGTTGGAAATTGTGAAAGCGTATTCTTTTAACCCTTGGATTCCAAACGTTTCCGGATGAGCCCCAAGAGCGACTACTAAGTAATCATAGTTAAGCTCGCCATTTTCAAGAATGACTTTTTTCTCATCTGTTTTAATTAATTTTACAGAATCTTGCACAAAGTTTACTTTGTTTGTATCAATTACATCTTTAATTGGATAGCGGCATCGGTCATGATGAAGGGTGCCTGCAGATGCTTCATGCAGCCATGTTGTTTCATAATGATAATCATGCTTATTGACAAGTGTAATATCAGCCTCGTTCACACTCACCATTTTTTGTAGACGTGTTACGGTCATTAATCCTCCATAACCGGCACCTAAAATAACAACTTTAGGATTTCTCACAAGACACACCAACCTTTTCCGTAATTTTTAAAGCGGTCAATTCTAGACTCACTTTTCACATAATTTGTGAAAATATTCACGTTATTGGACAAAAAATTATAAGGGCAAAATTGTCAATAAAATTTAACATCTTTTTACCTATAGTCATGATATCCGTTTGTGTCCAACTTTTCAAGTTTATTTTTAAGCTAAATGATCAACTTTATAAATCTTTAAATGACAGAATCTTTGTATTTTTACAATCTTTTTTTTATGATATGATTAATAAAGATTAACAAGAGGGGGAATCGTCTGTGAAAGAGGACAGCAAAGTCTACGATATAACGATTATTGGCGGGGGACCTGTCGGGATGTTCACAGCTTTTTACGGAGGAATGAGGCAGGCTTCCGTTAAAATTATTGAAAGCCTTCCACAATTAGGAGGGCAATTGACAGCGCTTTATCCTGAAAAATACATATATGATGTAGCGGGGTTTCCAAAAATTAGAGCTCAAGAATTAGTCAATAATTTAAAAGAACAAATTGCCTTATTCAATCCAACCGTCTGCCTTGAACAGGAAGTTCAGGAAGTTGAAAAACAAAGTGACGGGACATTTAAGTTAACGACAAATTCAGAAATACATTATTCAAAAACGATTATCATCACTGCCGGAAACGGCGCATTTCAACCACGTAAACTTCAGCTGGAAAATGCTGAGCAATTTGAAGGGAAAAACCTGCACTATTTTGTAGAAGATTTAAACTATTTTGCAGGCAAAAAGGTCGTCCTGTTTGGAGGCGGCGACTCAGCTGTTGACTGGGCGTTAATGCTTGAGCCTATTGCAGAAAAAGTAACGGTTGTCCATCGAAGAGATAAATTTCGCGCGCACGAGCATAGCGTAAATCAATTAAAAAATTCTAAAGCAAATATATTAACACCTTTTGTTCCTGTTGAGCTTATCGGCAAGGATCGAATTGAACAAGTCGTAGTCGAAGAAGCAAAAGGAGATCGGAAAGAGATTATTGATGTAGATGAAGTAATTGTCAATTTTGGCTTCGTTTCCTCTTTAGGCCCTATCAAAAACTGGGGGCTGGAAATTGAGAAAAATTCGATTGTTGTTAACTCAAAAATGGAAACAAATATTCCGGGAATTTATGCTGCCGGAGACATCTGTACTTATGAAGGAAAAATAAAATTAATTGCGACTGGGTTTGGCGAAGGTCCAACAGCTGTAAACAATGCCAAAGCTTATATTGACCCAAGCGCAAAAGTTCAGCCAATGCACAGCACAAGTATGTTTAATTGATGAAAAAAGATGTGGGTGTCTAATAAGTCATTTTTTCGGCTTATTGACCCCCTCTTTAATGTTTTAGAAACGTTGATATATCGGTGCTTATGATTTTTTGTTTTTCAATGGGGATTTGACTTTCTGAACAGCTCCCTTACAGCGGGAATAATAAGCAAAAGTAAATTTTATTGGAAAGAATAAAGGCTGTCTCGTAAAAGGTCATTTTTTATGACCTTTTGAGACAGCCTTTTTGTCAAGTACTTTTCTAAAGAAACCAGACTGCATCAAGAAGAAGGGGCTTATCGGACAGACCATTTTTCCTTTGTTTATATCCTTCAGAAGTTTTATAAATGACTTTTCTTATGCTCTCTTTCTTCATTAAGTTCTTCAAAAGTTTTATGACGGATATTCAACACATACAATTGCTTCTTGTTGGACTTCATTGCCTCTATGAAGGACATTTACAAATTTTATTCCTTTATTTTTATCCTTCACAGTAGCTCCAAAATCCTTCATTTTAGGAACTCAACGGACAGCCCTATCTTTTTTCAACTTTCATCGGTGATTCATATAGTCTTTCGCACGGTCTTCCATGATGAAAATCTGTGATCTGCAAATATCCTCATTTAATTCTCTATCACTTTTAATAAGTTGCATTTAGCCGTTTTTCCCATAAAAATATCCTAATAAAGCAGACTTTTTTTGGATTCCACTTTATTAGGATATATTTTATTGTGAGTATAGAAAAAGTTAAGGAATAAAGCGATCATTATGCTTGGCTTCAGGAAAGAATCTTTTTTAGCACTCTTCCGGTGTTCCAGCGTGTGTTGCAGTTCTAAAGGAGGCGCCGCAGCCGCAAGACGCAATCGCATTAGGGTTGTCTATTGTGAATCCTCCACCAAGCATCGATTGTTTATAATCAATCTTTGTTCCCTTTAATATAGGGGCGCTGTCTTTATCCACTAAAATTCGAATGCCGAATTGTTCAAATTCGTGATCATCTTCTTGTTTTTCTTGTTCAAACCCGATGCCGTATGAAAGTCCAGTGCAGCCGCCGCCTTTCACACCAATACGCAAATAGGCGCCTTCTTCCTCATTTTCTCTCATCATATCTTTTATTTGAAAAGCTGCCGCTTCGGTAAGCATAACAATTTCAGACATGACCCATCCTCCTTTTCATTAATTTTTGAGTCACTTTTAGTATACCTTTTCAGAAAAAAACTCTCAAATTTCTGAACCGGATTCATAATAATAGGTCCCCGTGCAAACCGTTTCAGCAGGTCCTTTCATCAAAATGTTCCCCTCGTCAGTCCATTTAATAAATAAATCGCCGCCGGCAAGATGGACAACTGTTTCTTTGCCTCTTGTTGTTTGCTCGTTTAATACGGATGCGACCACTGCCGCACATGCTCCGGTGCCGCAAGCTTGTGTGACACCTGAACCTCTTTCCCATACTCGAAAATGAAGCTCATGGTCATTGACGATTTCGACAAATTCTACATTTACCCCTTCTGGAAATCTTGCATCTTTTTCGACAACCGGACCCAATGTTGTTAATGGAGCTTTCTCAATATCGTCCACAAAAAAGATGATGTGTGGATTTCCCATCGAAACCGCTGTGACTTCATATTTCGAGCCGTTAAATTCCATGATTTCACCAATAGCTGTTTCATCTCCGTTTCCGGCCATCGGTATTTCCTTTTTTAACAGCTTAGGGTGACCCATATCAATTGTGACACATGATACTCGTCCATTTTCTTCATGGACTTCGGCTTCAACCAAGCCAGAAAGTGTTTCGATCAAAAACTTTTTCTCTTTTACTATGTTATGCTCATAAACATATTTTGCGACACAGCGCAAACCGTTTCCGCAGTTTTTTCCTTCTGAACCGTCACTGTTGAAAATTCTCATTTTCACATTCGCACGTTCAGATGGAAGAATTAATATTAGCCCATCTGAACCGATGCCGGTATGAACGTTCGCAACTTTTCGCGCAATATCTGGCAGGAGATGCTCCGGAAGCGTTTCTTCGAATCCATTTACATAAATATAACTGTTTCCTAATCCATGCATTTTTGTAAATTGAAAAGTTTCCATTTTTTCCTCCAAAACAACAAAAAATTTGTTTTTATAAGTATAAAACGTTCAAAATTTGTTGACAATAAAAATATCCCCCGTTTTCATATATAAATAAAAGCTCCTCGGGAAATATAAGAGGGGCTTTTATTTTTTATATCATCAGCCTGCCGCTTCAAACACCTTGCTCATACGTAAAAAAAAGACTCATCCGCAAAGGCAAGCGTCGTACTGAGAAACAATATTGAGATTCATACTTACATTTTATAATATGCTCTCATACCTCGAATGAAATATTTAGAGACAGGATCAAAATAAGGAGAATCAAAAGCTTGTCTCCCTTTTAATTTTATCATTCACTTTTATTTTCTATTAAAACATTGGATTTTCTTCTAAAAATTGATAAATATTTTTCACTAGCTCTTCTGCCGTTTCCCCTTCTACCGCTTCTCCGTTTACGAGGGCAAAAAGCGATTCGTAGCATTGGCCGCAATACCCTAGGCAGCTGTATTCAACTATATCTAAATTAGGATCTTTTTCTAATTGTTCTAATGCTTTTTGTGAACCGTTTGCTAAGTTGCTGACACAAAACTCTATAATTGGTTTCACGTGAATTGTCCTCCTTCTATACTCAGTAGCCTATCATAATGCTTTTTTTCTTCATTGTCAAAGCATTGAACTTCAAGGTTCATTTAACATTTTGCCATAACAATTGTGCTATTTTTCCTTAAGTATGTTGTGATTTATACATAAATTCGTTATACTTTTAGTGGCATTTGTTACGATTGTCACAGTTTTGGGGTAAACATTTGCAGGGAAAAGGGGAATCGCGATGAGAAAGTTACTGCTCCTCGGAGGCGGCTATGGCGGCATGAGAATTCTTCACAAGCTGCTTCCCAATAACTTGCCGGATGGTGTCGAAATAACATTAGTGGATAAAAACCCTTATCATTGTTTAAAAACGGAATACTATGCGCTGGCTGCGGGAACGATTTCAGATCAGCACGTGCGCGTGGCCTTTCCAGAACACCCGAAATTGAACATTCATTACGGTGAAGTCACGGACATTGACCTTGAACAAAAGCTTGTACATTTAAAAGATCAATCTCCAATCACGTATGATGATCTTATCATCGGATTAGGATGTGAAGACAAATATCATAATGTTCCGGGTGCTGACAAATACACTTGCAGCATTCAAACAATCGATCAATCACGTGAAACGTATCAAAAGCTGAACAATTTAGGAGCAGGTGCAACAGTCTGCATAGTTGGAGCCGGATTGAGCGGCGTTGAATTGGCAAGCGAACTGCGTGAAAGCAGATCCGATTTAAAAATCAAGCTGTTTGACCGCGGAAAAGTGATCTTATCAAACTTCCCGGAACGATTAAGCAAATATGTCCAAACATGGTTTGAAGAGCACGGGGTTGAAGTAATCAACAGCGCCAATATTACAAAAGTTGAGCCAAATATGGTTTATAACCATGATGAACCGATTCCTTGTGATGTTGTCGTTTGGACCGCAGGAATTCAACCGAATTATGTCGTAAGGAAATTGAATGTTGAAAAAGACCGGCAAGGACGGGTTATTTTAACAAAATACCATCATCTTCCTCAAGATGAGCATGTGTATGTTGTTGGAGACTGTGCAAGCCTTCCTTACGCACCAAGTGCTCAACTTGCCGAAGCGCAGGCTGAACAAATTGTACAAGTATTGCTCAAAAAATGGAACAACGAACCTCTTCCAGAGGAACTGCCGCCGTTCAAATTAAAAGGCGTTCTCGGTTCTCTCGGAAAAAAATCAGGTTTTGGGATGGTAGGAGATCGCGCACTCACTGGACGTGTGCCACGTCTTTTAAAATCAGGAATTCTTTGGATTTATAAATATCATAGTGGAGCATGAGAAAACCGGGCGTTCATTTGTACGTCCGGCTTCTCTTTTTCCGGAACTCTTTCACTGGAAAATATAAATCAAGAGAAATACAGTTGTCTATTATTTTGCATGCAAAAAAACGAAGCAGCGTTTTTTTTTTTTAGCGAATCTGTTCTTTTGGCTTGAAGAAATCGACAATGCACTTTTTCTTTCACAGTTCTGGATGACGAGTAAACTCTTTCTTACACAGGTTGGTAACCATGTTTTTCCATCTCTTGAAAAATCCTTTTTATCTTTGGATTTCCTTCTCCTACTACCACTCCATTTATGACAACAAGGGGATAAAAATATTCTTCCTTCACGATTTGATCGGCTATTTTCTTTTTCTCTTCATCTTCCGGAGGACAATATATATCAATATATGTGATGTCAAATGGCTGATCTGGATATTTTCTAGTCAGTGCTGCTTCCAGCCATTCAAATGTATCTTTTGCTGAAGGCGAATTTACACAGCTTGGACATAAGTTTTCTGCACCATAAACGCAAATTTCTACCGGTTTTCTCATGTTTGTTCTCTCCTATTTAATAAAATGATGATCTCCTAGATTATCCATATTAGATTTAAAAAAAATGTGATACAATGAATTTGAAACTTACAAATAGATTTTATCGCTCATTTTGAATATAATGATGGATAAGAAAGGAGTCGATAGTATGTCAGATGTTCAAATAAAAGAACAAGTACAGGAAGTTTTAGATAAGCTGCGCCCGTTTTTGCTTCGTGACGGCGGAGACTGCGAATTAGTTGATGTTGAAGAGGGCATTGTGAAATTGCGCCTTTTAGGTGCGTGCGGGAGCTGCCCAAGTTCTACCATTACTTTGAAAGCAGGTATTGAGCGGGCTCTGCTGGAAGAAGTTCCAGGCATCGTAGAAGTAGAACAAGTATTTTAATGAAACAAACCGGCGAAAAGCCGGTTTGTTTCTTTATATCAAGCTTTCAATATGAGTAAACCAAGACTTTGTCCCTTCATAATCAATTTCTAGCTGTGTTACTTCACAATGAGGAAAAGCCTCTTTTAGTTTAGGACGCAATGAGTGTCTCATGCCTTTTGGAGCAAAACACAATATCGTTGGACCTGCACCGCTCAATACAGTCCCGTACACACCGTGCTCTTTTCCTATCTTTCGAACAGCTGACAGTTCAGGAACTAGACTTTCCCTATACGGTTGATGGAATATGTCCATTTCCATCATTTGGCCTGCCAATTCCCAATTATTATTCATGATGCTCCCAACAAGCACATTGCTGATCGCACTGGCTTTCACCGACTGCTGAAATTTAAATGTCTTCGGCAAAACGCCTCTAGAATCCTTCGTATATAAATAATATGGCGGAATAACCGCGATAATATCCACATCCAGATTATCCACTTTTACAAAATATGTGTGGTCATCTGTTAAATAGCCGACCACTAGACCGCCTACTATAGAAGCTCCGGCATTATCCGGATGTCCCTCAAACTTGCTGGCAAAATGAATTTTTTCTTCATCGCTCAAATTCAGTTTACAAACACGATCGCAAAGCTCAATCCCTGCTGCAATGGCGGCCGCGCTGCTTCCGAGTCCTCTTGTCATCGGAATATCACTTGAAATTTCCACATAACATGCAGGAAGATTAACACTATGTTTTTCTGCTAGCTTGGAAGCGACTTTATAAATTAAATTCTCTTTCCCTTCCGGTACGTTTGCTACTTCTTCACTTACCGGCTTAAATGTCCAATTTTCCGCAAATGTAACGGCTAGTGTTAAATAGCGGTTTAAAGCGAGCCCTACAGAATCAAAACCGGGGCCAAGATTGGCTGTACTTCCGGGAACTTGAATTTTTAACATGTCTCCTTCTTTCATACATGCCCATCTCCCTTGAGATGGTCCATCACAGCTTTCTTTTCATTAGGCAGCACGATCGGCTGGATGGATGACACATCGATCGCAGTATTCGGATCTTTTAATCCGTTGCCGGTCAATACTGCTACAACTGTGCTTCCTTTCGGGATTTTCCCCGAATTTACATCTTTCATCACTCCTGCAATAGATGCACTTGAAGCAGGTTCAGCAAAAACGCCTTCCGTTCTTGCAATTAATTGATAAGCATCCAAAATTTCTTCATCTGTTACCATATCGATCTTTCCGCCTGATTCATTGGCAGCATTGACAGCAAATTCCCAGCTTGCTGGGTTTCCAATTCGAATGGCAGTTGCCACTGTTTCCGGATTTTCAATCACTTGATTTTTTACAATGGCTGCGGCGCCTTCCGCTTCAAAACCGTGCATTTTTGGAAGCCCTGTTTGGTGCCGCTCATTAAACTCTTTAAATCCTTTCCAATATGCTGTAATGTTTCCAGCATTTCCAACCGGAATCGCCAAATAATCCGGAGCTTTTCCCAGCTGTTCACAAATTTCAAACGCCGCTGTTTTTTGCCCTTCAATTCGGTAAGGATTTACAGAATTGACAAGAGTAATTGGCAGCTCTTCACAAATTTCACGAACCATTTTTAAGGCATCATCGAAGTTTCCTTCAATTGCAAAAATTTCTGCGCCGTACATAACTGCTTGGGCAAGCTTTCCAAAAGCGATTTTTCCGTTCGGTATAACAACAATGGAACGCAATCCTGCACGTGCCGCATATGCGGAAGCAGCTGCAGACGTATTTCCAGTTGAAGCGCACATTATAGTTGTGCTTCCTTCTTCCACCGCTTTTGCAACTGCCATCACCATACCGCGGTCTTTAAATGAACCGGTAGGATTCGCTCCTTCTGTTTTCACATACAGCTCAACGCCTAATTTTTCAGATAATTTTTCTAAATGAATGAGAGGAGTATTACCTTCGTTCAATGTCAGCATCGGTGTTTTGTCCGTTACTGGCAAAAATTCTTTATATTTTGCAATTAGTCCATTCCATTTCATAATAAGCCGTTCCCTTCTACTCGATACGTACTTTTAACTTCCTTAACAACTTGCAAATCTCGGAGCTCCATTAAAATTTCCTCAAAATCTTTTTTCGATGCTTTATGGGTAACGATGACAATTTCCGCTAAATCTTTATTTTTCAGAGGTAATTGGAGAATTTTCTCAAAGCTTACACCTCTGTCTGAAAAGAGGGATGTAATTTTTGAAAAAGCTCCAACTTGATCTTCTACGTGAATTCGTAAAAAGTATTGGGCAAAAATTTCTTCAGGTGCCTTCAATTGTTTCTGATATTGCGGGGCTACGGCGCTTCTTCCATTTACACCTAGACGCATGTTTTTCAATACGCCTACTAAATCCGAAACAACAGCGGTTGCAGTTGGCAAGCTTCCTGCGCCAGGACCGTAAAACATTGTTTCCCCTACCGCTTCGCCGTACACATAAACCGCATTATATTCATCTTGGACGGAAGCTAACGGATGATGATCGGGCAGCAGTGCAGGCTGTACACTAACTTCAATTTTATCACCGCTTCGATGGGCGATGCCGATTAATTTCATCGTATAGCCGAGCCGTTTACTGTAATCAATATCCTCTTGTGTAATATCCGTTATCCCTTTTACTTCCACATCTTCTAAATCTACTTCCATAGAAAATCCAAGTCTTGCCAAAATCGCCATCTTTCTCGCTGCATCCAAGCCTTCTACATCAGAAGTCGGATCAGCTTCTGCATATCCTAATCTTTGCGCTTCCTTCAGCACTTCTTCATAAGGGGTTCCGTATTTTGACATTTTCGTTAAAATAAAGTTTGTCGTTCCGTTAACAATCCCCATCATTTTTGTAATCCGGTCTGACGCCAATCCATCTACCAATGTACGCAGAATCGGGATGCCGCCTGCGACACTTGCTTCATAAAAAAGATCGCAGCCGTTATCCGTCGCTTTTTTGAGCAACTCAGTTCCGTACACTGCCATCAAATCTTTATTTGCCGTCACAACATGCTTCTTCCGATTTAATGCTTCAAGCAAATATTCCCGTGTCTGCTCAATTCCCCCCATGACCTCAATAATGACGTCAATATCCGGATCTTCTATTACCTCATGAACATTTGTCGTTAATTGGGAAGGTTCTACATGAACGTCTCTTTTTTTATTTGTATTTTGAACAAGAATTTTTTTTACTTTCACCGGGCACCCGATTAAATGAATGAGCTTATCCTGGTGGTCTTCAATGATTTTTACTACTCCGCTACCAACGGTGCCTAAACCGAGCAGTCCTACTGAGATTGATTCCAACCAATTCATCTCCCTTATGTTTATTTATAATAGACAATTGTCTGCCGTAAAAAGACATTAACTGTTTTATAAGACATTATAAATTTCAATGACTGATTTTACAAGAGAAATTTTCATCATCCGCATATGTAAACGCTTTTTGGGCGTTTAAACAACGGCTGTTTTCGGTTTCTCGCCCGTTAACACACGTTGAATATTTTCGACGCAAAGTTCGATCATTTTTATGCGGGTTTCCCGACTCGCGCTGCCGATATGCGGAAGTGCTACAACTTGTTTCAATGATAAAAGCGGATGATTGGAATCAATCGGTTCTTCTTTAAACACATCCAATCCACAACCAGCGATTTCACCAGTTTTTAGAGCATTATACAAAGCGTTTTCATCAACAGATGCTCCTCTGCCAGCATTAACAAATATTGCACTTGTTTTCATTTTTTTAAAGGCTTCCTCGTCAAACAAGTTTTTCGTTTCATTTGTTAATGGTGTTAAATTAACGACAAAATCGGCTTTCTCTAGCAATTCATCAAATGTGCAGTATTTCGCTCCAAGCTCTTTTTCCACTTCCGGTTTCTTTGAACGATTATGATACAAAATTTCCATATCAAATCCTTTTGCCCGTCTCGCAACAGCTTCTCCAATTTTCCCCATCCCAACGATCCCAATCGTTTTATGATGGATATCGCTTCCTGCCAACAAAAATGGAGACCACCCTGTCCATTTTCCTTCTTTTACATACTCCGCAGCTTCAACCAATCTTCTTGCCGCTGCCATTAACAAAGCAAAGGTTAAATCGGCAGTCGTATCTGTTAGTACATCCGGTGTATTAGTTACAGTCACGCCGTACTTTTTCGACGCTTCGAGATCGATATTGTCATACCCGACTGCTAAATTAGCAACGATTTTTAATTTTTTGGCTTTTTGAAGCAGTTCTTCATCCACCCGGTCTGACAGCATTGTAAGCAGAGCATCAGCTTTTTTTGCCTTTTCCAATAATACAGACCTCGGACATGGAGAATCCTGCTCCCACATGTCGACAACTCCGATGGAACGAAGAGGATCCAATAGGTTTTCTGGCAGTTTTCTTGTTACAAAAATATATTGGGTCACTGATTCATCTTCTCCTTCTTCTAATAAATAGCTATTGTTTTGAATTGATATGACAAAATCAATGCTTTGTTCGAAACAGCTGCAAGATTTTAGCTGCTTTCTTTTTTATGATACCACAACAAAATGCGACTGAACCTTTTATAACCATGTCAAAGCCGGCAAGACAATTTGCTTTTTCCTCAAATATATCATAGATGAAAACGAAGATAAAAATTGCTCATATTGCGAAGATGTTTGCAAAATTTTTTCCATTTGAAATTGCAGAGAATCCCTTTCTTCTTCCTCTGCAAGATAATAGTTTTCAACACATTCAAAATAATGAACAGGAAACAAAAGTCTGCTAAAAACTAACCGCCAAAAAAAAGAGGATAACGGAGACGCTCGGTCGTATTCTGCCAAAAAAAGCTCATCAATTGTTTGCCTTCCTGTCAGAAAATCATACCTTAAACATTCAGCAATATCTCTTCCTCCATGATCAAAAACGAAATCAACAGGCAATGAAAATGCGTTTTCCCATGTTTCTCTCGTAAAACGTTGATGACATATGGTGCCGGAATCAACCGGCAATGGTCGATCATCAAGCTCAGTATCCGCTAAATATTGGATGGCATTTTCGCCTAAGCCTAAATAATATGGAAAGGATTCAATAAATAGCTTGTCAAAGGCGTGATGAGGCTTTGAAGCAATTTGAATACTCCAAAATTGCTCCATTTGATCGATCCGCCTTGCCCATAAATTTCTCCATTGCCCAATTCGATTCGAATGAATGGGAGTAAAAGGCAGCCTTCTGCCAACTTCGTGAAAAAATGACAGCTCTTTTCCGAGAGAAGTTATATTAAGCCGCTTTGTTTGTTGAGGTATTTGAAACACAGCGTAGCGCGTTCCATTATGTTCTGCCGTAAGATCCCCATTTACAGTTAATAAAAACGAAGCAGCTTTTCTCTCGTTAGTCATAAGGAGATAACGACTCATTTCATACAGTTCATAAAGCTCCTTATGGTCAATATGTGAAACAGCAGCAATAAAACCGATATTTCTTTTTGTTTTAAACCCCTGCCATTGACCAATTGAAAAAAAGTCGAGTACATCTATTCCATAATGCTTTTTTAAAAGCTCTTTCATTCCTAGTTCCCCCTATAAATCCATTTTTCAAAAAAACACCCCAATATAAATAATGAAAAAATGCCATAAACTATAACATGTAGAAAAGCTTTTGTGTATACAATATAAAAAAGATGTTGATGCTTTTTGAAAATTTAAGCAAGAATTTATTGAAATCGGCGTCACAGCCGATTTCAGCACTTTCATATACTTGTAAAAGATAGGGTGAACGACATGGATAAAATAGAGCAAACTGCAAGAAAATGGCTGAAAGATAGAGGAGTTACACCGGATGACATCGCAGAGCTCGTCTATTTTTTACAGCAGCAATATTATCCGAACTTAACAAAAGAAGACTGTTTACAAAACGTGGAAAGAGTTCTTTCGAAAAGAGAGGTTCAAAATGCCATTTTAACCGGAATTCAATTAGATGTTCTAGCAGAAAAGGGGGGTTTACAGGAGCCTCTTCAATCGATCATCCAATCGGATGAAGGATTATATGGAATTGATGAAATTCTTGCATTTTCCATTGTGAATATTTACGGATCAATCGGGTTTACGAACTATGGCTATATCGATAAACAAAAGCCTGGTATACTTGCTCATTTAAACGATAAAAGCACAGGTAAGTGTCATACTTTTCTAGATGATATTGTCGGAGCCATTGCAGCGGCAGCTTCAAGCCGGCTCGCCCATCGATCCACTGATTCACAGTAGGGGCAGCGGAGCACCTATTGTGAAATCAGCTGGAAAAGAAAAAGGCTTCATCATAGCACATGCCATTCCGAAAGGTTATTCACTGTATAAGTCGGTTGTATTTCTTTATCTTTTAAGTGTTCTTTCGTTGTTACGCCTGTATGCACAAGAAGGGTGTCCATCCCTGATTGGATACCTGCCTTAATATCCGTCTCGTAATTATCTCCGACAAGAAGCGTTTCTTCTTTTTTCGTTTTCAGCATTTTCAGCCCTTGCTCTACAATAATTTTTTCAGGTTTTCCGATAAAAATCGGCTGAACATTTGTAGATACTGAAATGACCGATGTAATGGCGCCATTGCCTGGAAGCAGTCCTCGCTCAGTCGGCAGAGCAGTATCCCCGTTTGTTGAAATAAATGTTGCACCTGCGCGAACCGCTAAACAGGCCTTGGCAAGCTTTTCATAATTGATGTTTCGGTCAATACCCACAACGACAAAATCCGGATTTTCATCGACGAAGCGAAAACCTTTTTCCTCCAAGGCCTTTCGCAGCCCCTCTTCACCGATTACATATATAGAAGCATTTTGTTTTCTTTCCCAAATAAAGTTGGCTGTGGCAATGCTTGAAGTTAAAATTTGATGCTCTTCCGCCGGAATGCCGAGACTGATTAGTTTTTCAGCTACTTGCTTCGGGGTTTTAGAAGAATTGTTTGTCATAAATAAGTACGAAATTCCTTTTTCCTTCAGTTTTTTAACAAATTCTTCAGCTTCTTCAATTTTTTCTGTACCCCGATACATGGTGCCGTCTAAATCGATGAAATATCCTTTATATTTCTTCAATTTTTTTTCACTCCTTCAATCAATCCATTACGGCTTAAAAGCTGTAACTGGTCCAAGTTCATCTTCCAAGTAGGTTCGAACACGATGACAAAAATTTCTCAAAACTTGTAAATGGGTTGATATTGAATCATACAGTTCTTCATGCCGTATGTTTAAATAATCTTGAACGAGCATTTTTCTGTAGGAAATTAATTTTTTTAATCCTTCCGCATCCCTGCTGTCAACGACAGATTCATCTTCTAAAATGTCAATAATGTCTTCATAGCTGCCCGGGTCCCGCATAATAAAACCGTCAATAATTCCGTTTCCGATATCTAAAATCGCCTCAATCAACAATTGGGCAATCCGCTCCAACGCTTTTTTTTCAACATCAGACTCCCACTGTTGATGGCCTTCAAACATGGATACAAGATCTTCTACAAATTTTACAGTATCTTCAATCTTTTTTCTGTCCACAAAATACATATGATTTCTTTCCTTTCTTAAGGTTTTTGTATCCGTTTTTTATTTTACCATACTCGACCATTTGAACTACCTACTACTTTACACACTTTTGAGTTTTTTAAAGCAGAGACACTAAATCCTCTCGTTAGACGGATCGATTTTGACAAACAGAGCTGATGTTTCTAAAATTTGGATTTCGTGATTGAGCAGGCGTAAGCTTTCCGCGGTTTGATACATCTTGCATGCCGGGTAGAATCCGCTTAGATTTTTTCAATTTCGTAAAGAAATTCCTAAACGCGCACAAAAAATTGCTTTTACAGATGACGATTTTTCATGACAAGCAGAGGAGGATTTTGAATATGACTTTCGTGCCGATTCATGATATGTTTCTCCAATTAACTTCCCCTTCGATACAGAAATCATGGCTGATTGGCAGCAGATGTGCGGGCTGATAAAAAAATTGTGTTATTTTGCTTCTATTTCAACAGAAAAATCGCTATGCGAATCGAAACAGAGGTAAGTTTTCTCACAAATTTGCGATAATTCGTTGTGAATGCATCATCTTATGCTACAATGCAATTATAAGAAACGGAGGTAATGAACCATGGCCGAACGCTTTTTTTTGTATGATGAAACCGTCGAGACAAAAACAAGATTTGTTAGCTTTATGGGAGAAAATCAACGCTTTGATTTAGCCATTATTCAATCGGACCGCTATTACGGAAAATATCTTGTACTAAATTTGCAAAGCAACCGGTTTGCGATCATTGGGGAAGATGATCTTAAAGAACCGGGGTATTTAGAAGATGTTTATCAATTAAATGATGAAGACGCAAAAGAGCTTCGGGAGTTTTTATATGAGATCGTCTAATGTATAAATTACCTTCCATGAGGAACGATAATGGTAAAATCATGGACAGGTGAACAAAATGGACAAACAAAATGAATATACTGATTTTTCAGTAGTGGAAACAATGCGAAACTATATTATCCCGGAGGATATGCCGGAAGGCGCCTACGGAGCTCCGCGGGGAAAGGATGAACCTGTGGAGAATAAAAGCACACCTTGGGAAGAAGGTCAGCGTCCATATAGCAGTTTTAACTATGAATTCAAATCCTTGCATCAGAATTTGCCGAGACAATTTCCGGGCAGTCATCCTCCTCATGATGAACCTGATAAAAATGAAGAAGACCCGTATGAAATAAAGTAATCAGGACGGCTGTATGCCGTCCTGATTACTTTTTCACACCCAGATGTTTTTGCATCTGGCGTTTATTTTTTTATTTTCTTTAATACAAAATAAGCACAGCCGAAATTGCAATATTCATACAAATATTCATCTAATGAGCTGATTTTCGTATCATGTGTTGCTTTTTGGTTTTGATCATCAAAAAATCCTCTCAGCCGCAATTGGCTATATCCCCAATCGCCGACAATATAATCATATTTGTTTAAAATTTCACTGTACCTTGCTTTAAAAGCCTCTTCATTAAAACCATTTTTAAAATCTTTTATAAGCTCGTATGTTTGATTAAAAATTGTGATCATTTACAAATTCACCCTCTTCCATATGTTTATCATAAACAAATGATTTCCCTCCATCAATTGCCTGACAACAATTTTTTAAAAGCGGCAATCCTAAAATTATAAGGAGGTGCTGAAATGAAAAAAAGGCTTTTTACTCCTTTTATCATAGCTGCGCTTGCAGCCAGCGGGTGCCAATATGATCAAGAAGGAAAAGGTCTATATAATGAAAACGGGAATACGGTAAACGTGGCAGAAAGAAATGATAATTATAACAGCAATAAAGATTCAGACAGCTTTGGATATGTCCGGCATCAAAAAAGTCCAACAGCCGGAATAGAGAAAGCCACAGTAAAAACTCCTGTCATCAATCGGGAACAATTAGCAGACGTAATCGGAAGGCTTGCCGTCCAGCTTCCAAATGTTCATGATGCTGCTACGCTCGTAACAGATGAAGAAGTTCTTATAGCGTATAAAACCGATTCAAACAACAAATTTGAAACAGCTGACCAAGTGAAAAAGACAGCTGCATCCATTGTTCCGCGTTATTTTCATATTTATGTAACCGATAATCCTAATCTGTTTAAAGAAATCGAATCATACAGCACTCTTGATGGAGAGTCTCCAAATATTAACCGCAATTTAAACCAGACCATTCAGCGCATGTTAAAGTCTCCCCAAGGAAGAAAATTGAATGCTGGTGAAAATGCAAATGGCGAAGGATTCGGAGAAATGAACGAAAGTATTGATCACGACATAAAAGATCAATGAAATAAACGTTGATGCATAGGTGAATTTTTTAGAGGTTATTTACCTATTTTTATTAAAACGGGCCGTCAAGAAATTCTTGACGGCTCTGTGGCTTTAAGCTTTTGCCTGCCGCTGTTTGGCTGCCTCATTTACTTGTTCATCAGCATGATAAGACGAACGGACTAACGGACCTGCCTCGCAATGGCTGAATCCTTTTGACAAAGCAATTTCTTTTAATTCTGCAAATTCATCTGGATGGTAAAATTTTTGAACTTTTAAATGTTTTTTCGTAGGCTGCAAATATTGTCCGATTGTGATGATGTCAACATGATTTGCACGAAGGTCGTCCATCGCTTCGATAATTTCTTCTTTCGTTTCCCCAAGCCCGATCATAATGCTTGATTTTGTCGGAATATCCGGATTGATTTCTTTTGCTCTCCGCAAAAACTCCAAAGAACGTTCATAGGTTGCACGAGCGCGAACCCTTGGGGTTAAGCGCCGAACAGTTTCAATATTATGGTTTAAAATATCAGGTTTAGCGTCCATTAATGTTTTTAAATTTTCGTACACTCCGCCCATGTCAGATGGAAGAACTTCTATTGTAGTAAATGGATTTTTTTTGCGCACAGCACGAACCGTTTCAGCAAAAACGGCTGCTCCGCCATCTTTCAAATCATCACGGGCAACTGCAGTGATGACAACATGCTTTAAGTTCATAATGCGGACGGAATCCGCTACACGCTCCGGCTCTTGCCAATCAAGCTCGGTTGGCAGTCCTGTTTTCACTGCACAGAAGCGGCATGCGCGTGTACAAACGCTTCCTAAAATCATAAATGTTGCCGTTCTTCTCACTGCCCAGCATTCATGAATATTGGGGCATTTCGCTTCTTCACAAACCGTATGAAGCTTTTGCTCGCGCATCAATTTTTTTAACCCTGTGTAATTCTCGTTTGTATTTAATTTTATTTTAAGCCATTCAGGTTTTCGTAAACTTTCTTCTTTTTGAGCCATTTTTCATCATCTCCAATATGTAATCATTAAAAAAATAAAGATGATACACTATAGTCAATTTAACATAAGGAAAGATATTGGACAAGAAAAAGGAATTTTATATTCCTTCAATTTCCAGCCATTGAAACTTTACTTTTTTCTTACACTAAGACATGACATGATGGAAAGGAGTTTATCAATTGTGGTTCTCAGAAAAATGTTATTATTGGCTGCACTTTTATCTTTATTTTCCAGCCATGCCAATGCGTCCAGTCAATTAACTGAACAACAAATAAATCATTTGCGAATGAGCCTGTATAAAAAGGTGGAAGCCATCACCCAGATTCCTTGGTATGTATTGGCTGCGTGCGACCAATACGAACGAAACGTCAGAAAAATAAAAAATGATATCCCAAAACAAAAAGGAGTTATTGGCATTTACATTCCTCCTGATAAATGGGCTGGGACAGCCAATCCGAATTTGAACGACCAAAATCCGGTTAGCATTCAGCTATTTGGGGGAATCGGAATGGATGGAAACGGCGACGGCAAAGCGCAAATGGATCATGATGAAGATGTCTTATATAGTTTTGCACATTTTTTATCAAAATATGGTAATGATATAGAAAATTTAAAAATTGGTTTATGGTCTTATTATCACCGTGATAAAACGGTCGGAATTATTTTAGGTCATATGAAATTGTTCAAACATTTCGGGCATCTGCAATTAAACGAGCATGCTTTTCCTCTTCCCGTCAGAACTGATTACAGCTACCGTGACACATGGGGAGATGCGCGCGGATGGGGCGGCCGGAGAATTCATGAAGGCACAGATATATTTGCACATTATGGCGTACCGGTTCGTTCCACTTGCTACGGAATTGTCGAAATGAAAGGCTGGAATCGCTATGGGGGCTGGAGAATCGGTATTCGGGACATTCAGAATACGTACCATTATTTTGCACATTTAAACGGCTTTGCCAAAGACATTCACGTTGGACAAATCGTAAAACCGGGGCAAATCATCGGTTCTGTCGGAAGCAGCGGCTACGGCCCTCCAGGAACATCTGGCAAATTCCCGCCGCACTTGCATTACGGGATGTATAAAGACAACGGTAAAACCGAGTGGTCTTTTGACCCTTATCCGCATTTAAAACTATGGGAACGGCTTGAATGGCAAAAAGAAAAAAAATAAAGAGCCCGCACCAACTCAGGAACGGGCTCTTTATGAATCAATTTTATGTTTTTTACTCGACTGAATGGCAATTACTTGCGACTATATCGCTGATCAAATGATAGAAAATACTTTTTCATGTCTGTTGAAAAAAAATCCATTAAGGAATACATCTTATTTAAATTCATAGATGGTACGTTTTGGAAACTTCTTTCATCTGTACACTATAGATGAGCAATAATCATTCTTTTATAAAAAGATAATGGTTGTTTTTTATTTTTCTACCATTTTCAATAGTGCTTCTTTGCCTGTCATCCCTGCTTTAATGCCAATTGCCTCCGCTTCTGTTGTGACTGATTCCAATGGGGCTTCAAGAAGCTGCTCAATTGTCCTCACTCCGACAGCGCGGCCGGCAATAATTTTTCTCTCTTTTAATTTTTCATTCAATAAGGCTACATCAAGCGCACCGCACATAATATAACCTTTTTCGGCTGTAACAGCC
This sequence comes from Aeribacillus sp. FSL W8-0870, assembly GCF_037963755.1. Lineage (NCBI taxonomy): Bacteria > Bacillati > Bacillota > Bacilli > Caryophanales > Bacillaceae > Aeribacillus > Aeribacillus sp. FSL W8-0870. Next base: position 988,219 of record NZ_CP150165.1, on the reverse strand, counting down.
ATGAAATTCGTTTTTGGCAGCTGAATGGTAATGGCGGTAAATTGATGATCACCAATTTTAACCGGCGATACAGATACCATAAAATACCCTCCTTCCCTACTTCACTTTATGAAAGGAAAGGTGATGTTGACAAAAATTTATTGATGGATTTGCAGGAACTGTTTCGATAATTTCCAAGCAAGTACATCTCTTAGCAATTCAGGCATGAAGTATATTTTATTCTTTACACGGCTTAATTGCGGATATAATGGACCTAATGTAAACATATCAATAGTTGCCACTGCATACACATGATTTTGATCAAGATGTTTTCCATTTACAAAGATCTTTTTCACATGTTCCTTGCCATCTTCCAACGTTTCCATGACCGTTTCAATGCCGTCAAAAACCATACGCCCCATTACTTTGCCTCTGAAGCCTAATCCTTTAAGCTTCAATTGCTCCATTTCTTTTGTCCGTGCTTGTAAAATAACTTCTTTTAATTGATCGCCTTGAACCATGATTTTACAAGGATTAATCGGATGAGGACAAATCCGGTGCAAATCGCCTTTTGTGACGAGTCCTTTCGGAAGCGATTCAAGCAATACTCCGGCATTCACCATGGAAACTTCCCCATCGCACCATTCTTTTAAAGCGGAAGCCAACAGTTTTGCAAATGGTGAATCTGAAAACCAATCAATCCGTAATTCTTCTTTTAATTCCACAACAGCTTCGTTAAGTTTTTGAGCACTTTCAGCTTTTTTTTGATCAAGCCACTTTATAGTAAAAACATCTTCTTTTTCAATCGTTTTCGTTTCAATAATCTCCGCTTTTTTATTTACCAGCTTCTTTTGAGCAGAGTCGATCTTAAGTTCAATATGTCCAAGCCACTGTCCAAACTTTCCTGCTCCCGCCAAAAGCGTATTGCCTACAAGCTTTCCACGATCAAGCACATGATGTGTATGGGCTCCTAATATAACATCGATATCAGGAAATTGTTGAGCAATCCATTCATCATCGGATATTCCAAGGTGTGATAAAAGAATGATAACATCTGCTTTGCCCCGGATTTCCTCCAATGTTTCTTTTATATTTGCCATCGGTTCTGTTATCATCCACCCTAACTGACGGTAAAATTGCTCAAAGCAAACCGTTACGCCTAAAATACCGATTCGGACTCCATTTTGTAAATGTTTAATCACATAAGGCTTTGCCCATTTTGGTCTAGTACCGTCTAAGTAAAATAAATTAGACACAATGACAGGGAATTGTGCATGATTATACAGCCGATCCAATGCTTCAAAAGGAAGAGTAATTCCTTCATTATTTCCAATCGTTATTGCATCTGGAGTTAAATGATTCAGCAGCTCAACATTTGCGACTCCCCCGGTCGCTTCAGTAATTGGGTGAAAGCGATCGACGTGATCGCCGATATCGAATAAAAAAACAGTTTCGTTTTTACTTTTATGAATATGTTTTTTTGTTTTTAGATAATGAACGATTTTCGGCCAATTTTCAAAATGACTGTGCAGATCATTCGTATGATATATATGAACCGTCTCAATCAAAGTCGCTCTCTCCTTCAGTGGGATACTTTTCAAAACACTCAAATAAATCAAGCTGCCTTGGCGCTAAATCATGATATGTAATTCCTAACTTTTTCATCAGTTCTTTTCCATTGTCCGCCGCGTCTCCGCCCGAGTTGTTGTTGAAAATGAGATAGAGATCTTTAGTTTGCTTTTTCAGCATTTTTATGTGTCCTTTCCATTCATCAAGCTCTTGTTCATTATATCTATATAAATATCGTACTTCACGCCAATTCCCTTCTTTTGGCCTCAGCCATCCATGAACATTTCGTCCATGAAATCTTACCAAGGTCTTTTCTCTATTCGTGCAATATAATACGGTCGGAACTGAATTTTCCCCTGCCTGCGGCTCATCACAAATGGTGTGAATCCACCCTTCCTTCTCCATGAATTGAAGCGTTTTTTCATAATATGTAGGAAGGAACCAGGAGCGGTGGCGAAATTCTAGTGCACAAGGGGCATCCTTCATTTGCTCTTTGCACCATCGCAAGAAATCAACATTTTCTCTTTTGCAGTGAAACCAAGGGGGAAATTGAAAAAGAACCATTGCCAATTTATTCGCTTCTTGAAAGGGCTGAATCATTTTATAAAAAGCAGCGAACATTTCTGAGCGGCTTTCGAAAGATCCTAAGCCTGTTTCGTGTCCAGTCATTCCTTTATACGCCTTTACAATGAATTGAAAATTTTGGGGCGTCTCGTTCACCCATTTTCGAACGTTTTTCTCAGGCTGTATCGAATAAAAAGTGGAATCGACCTCAACAACAGGAAAATGTCCTGCATAAATCGTTAATTTATCATTCGATGATGTTCCGGATGGATAGAGAGAATCATGATCTCCCCAACCTGTCAAGCCTATGTAAATCATTTCTTACTCCTATCAATGTAGTCTTTATATACTCATCATAATACAGCATCGAAAAAGATTCACGATTTAAGCATTTTTTTGTTATAAAAGGCTGGCAGTATTTTTGGACATTGTATTTATAACAACAATAAAAATAAAGAGTTTTGCAACAAAAAAGTTCAAATATCTCATCCTGTACAGTTGCTGATCGAAAAAACAGGTAAAGTAAAGATGTTATAAGGATCTATGATCAGGAAATAATTCACAGATTCATCATTTACAACTTGAAAAAGCTGATGCTGCCAATTGGACTACTTCAGATAGAAAAATTACAGAAAATGGTATAATAAACATATAAGAGCACAGTTTGGCCAAATGATAAAATACACCGTATTCTACAATTTTAGTAACCTCATACAACTGTAAAAGGATTTCCACAGAAAGATTGTTAGTCCTTGTTGGATGAATGATAAAAGGAGTGATAGCCACAACATGTCAGTACGAATCAAAATGACTTTAGATGCTTTGAATAAAAGACTAGATGAAAAGAATATGCTGGTTGTTCAAAATGAAGAAGGATTTTTAGGAAAACTACAATTTCGTTTCAATCCCCCTGCAACAGAAGAAGAAATCAAGAAGCTGCCTTTTAATATTCCTAGTGACTATGAAGACTTTCTGAAAATATGTAATGGTGCTACATTATTTGATGATCCTGAAAACGGAGGTGGACTGCAATTATTATCTATCGAAGAGATACTAGAGGGCTTGTCTAAAAAGTCCATAAAAACAGAGCGAATGGAGAAAACAATGAGTTTTTCCATTCGCTCTGTTTCCTTATTTTTGAAATTGGTTTGGGAATTTGCGGCCCATTTCAGTATGTTGTGGGCCATTGCCACAATCCCGAATTCTGTTCGGACTTTATGAAGCCCCCGTAACAGAAATCGAGTGAAACGCAAATTGCCCTTGATGTTACCGAACACACTTTCGACATCCACTTTACGCTTCGCATAAAGAGCTGCCTTTTGTTCGTCACCAAGAGCTGCTTTGGCTTTCGCTTTCATTTCTTCATAAATCGTGTTCCAATATACTCGACGATTTCCTTTGGCTTTCGTACACCCATTCTTCAACGGGCAATCCGTACAATCTTCACACTCGTACACTTTCAAATCTTGTATGTATCCAGATGCATTTTTTCTTTTTTGATAATACTTGAATACGACTTTCCGATTGTTCGGACAGATAAAGCAATCGTCTTCTTCGATGTATTTCCAGTTTTGTACTTTTGATAAATCCTTTTTAAACTTTTTACTTTGTTCCTTCAAATAGGTTTGGTATGGGGCTAATAATTCAAAACGAGGTTCTTTTTCTTCGCCAATCGCATATAAATAGTTTTCTTCACTCGCATATCCTGCATCGGCAATGACATACTTGAGTTTCTTTTCCTTCGGCATCGATTCCAATAACTTTTCCATAAATGGTTGGAAACAGCGAGTATCTCCTGGATTTTGATAAATTTCAAATCCCACGATAAATTGATGTTGTGTGGCGAGTTGAACATTATAACCCGCCTTGAGTTGGCCGTTTTTCATATGGTCCTCTTTCATTCGCATAAAAGTGGCCTCATGGTCGGTTTTCGAGTAGCTATTTCGTTCACCTAGAATCTGTTTTTGTACTTTGTATTTTCGTAATCGTGGAAGATAATCCGTTTGAATCGTTTTCAGTTGTTTGGTGAGTTGGGATTTTTTAGAGCGAAGTTCTTTTTTTCTTTCTTTGTCTTCTTCCTGTTTATAATCTTTTTCCAAAGCTTCTATTCTCTCAGAAAGTTGTGCCGATGATTTTTCTAATTCTTCTTCTAATTGTTCTTCTTTTAATTCCTCCAAGGCGATTTGGTGCGCTTCTTGTAGAAACGATTGAATTTTGGCTCGTAGTTTCTGATCATATTTTTCTACGGATTTTCGCCATACAAACGTATATTTGTTGGCATTCGCTTCTATTTTCGTACCATCCACAAAAATATGGTCGAGGTCGATAAGTCCTTGTTCTACTAGTTGAAGGACAAATTGTTCAAATACAGAATCCATCATGTTTGACATACGAACACTACGAAAATCATTTATTGTGCGATGGTCAGGGGTTTGCAATCCCGCCAACCACATCATCGGAAGATTTTCTTTCACCATTTGCGCTATTTTCCGACTTGAATAAACATTTTGAGTGTACGCATATAAAATCACTTTCAATAACATTTTAGGGTGATAGGGTGCACGACCCCCACCAACATAATGAGTATACAACACTTCATCCGGAATCGATTCCACCATTTCATCCACTAAACGGGCGACATGATTTTCAGGAATATACATTTCGATATCTAAAATGCTCATGACTTGACGATTGCAATAAGGTTGGAAAACTAGTTTTTTGCGTTTCTTATTCTTTTGAACCTCTATTTTTTGAATACCCTCTAGAGTCATTTCTAATTGCGTGTTATAATTTTCTTGAATAGTCATTTGATTATTCATAAGAAATCGTCCTTTCTGTAGAATGTTTTTTGGTCAATTTCATTCTATAAAAAAGGACGATTTTTTTGTACCCTAAAAACAGAAAAAAGGGCTGAGCCCAAGGTCGATTCAATCGACTTTTCGGACAGCCCCTTCAGATTGGTTTCCTATTGGATATGGCTACGATGGCTGCCGGCTCATTATAGCTTTAGCTCCCGAAAGAAAAGGATATCTTTATTGGCTTGACAACGGCGGAAGTTTGGACGATCCGTTTGGGTTTCTAAACCTGACTTTTGAAAAATGGTTTGATTACTTTATAGTAGCCCAAGGTAGTAAGTTTTGGGAATGGACATGGGATTTTAATAGGTAAATTATCGCTTAGGGGCTAAATATATTTTGATCCAGTAGCATTGCATTAAGTTAATTTTAATTTGTCAAGCCCAATTTTATGGTTCATCACCAAAAGATGTACTTGATTTTTACGTTAAAATGTGATAGAGGTCTCTAGACGGACACGCAAAGTAAAACGCTGGATATTTCGATACCCATATCCTCGCCTTTTGATCAATTTTATTTTGTTGTTGATTCCTTCCATTGGACCATTTGAGTAAGAAAAAACGATGCAAGAAAGCACTGCGTCTCTTCGGGTGATGAGTGCCTTGGCAATACTGCGTACGGCGGCACAGTCGCTAAAAAGGTACCGGTCAAACCATTGGGTCAAACGAGTTTCGGCTTGCTTTCTTGTTTGGCTTTTGGATACGTAACGGAAATGTTGAAGTGCTTGATAGACATCACGTAAATAAGCACTTTCTTGGCACCATTGTCGAACTTCCTGTCTCTCTTCTTCTGTTAATTTTTCTGGACGTTGGCTTAACAATCGGCACACGCGGCGAACGCTTCCATGTTTGGTTCCGCCTTTGGCAAGGTATTTGCGACAACGTTCCAGTGCATCGGTGAATAACTGAATCACATGGAAGTGGTCAAGAACATGGATGGCTTTTGGACATACCTTTTCAATGGCTTTTCTCATGGCAGGAGCCAAGTCGCTGACAACATACTTCACTTTGGAGGCGACGGGTTGAAGCGCCTCCACAATGGCTTCTTCATTTTTTCCAGAAGCAATGGAAAGGACATTCCGAGTCTGTGTGTCCATCACCGCTACTCCGTAATCATGTCCCTTTCGGAAAGCGAATTCATCCACACATACTACTGTAGGATTCGATGTTGGTAAAAGAGCCGGGGCATATTGATAAAACCAGCGTTCTACTGTCGTATAGGCGAGTTGTAACAAGCGAGCGACTTCTTGAATCGTTTTTCCGATGCATAACTGGGCGACCCAATGTTGAAACGATTCCGTCGCGATACTGTGAGACGGAAGTCCCGGATAAGAAACGGTGAACGTCAGAAAACAGGCTTGGCAACGCCGTCTTTCTATGGGAAGTTCAATCCAAAATAAACCGACCGTATTTGTATAGCCATGAATCCATTGTTTTCGTTTCGATGATATTTTGGTTGTCCGTCCGAAGCAAGTCGGGCAGATCGGACAATGAGGAGGGAGGGAAAGTTCAAAAATCCATCGTTCTCCCTCTTTTCGTTCTCCATGAATAAGAAAGCCTGGTAAAGTGATCAAATCTTTGATAAACTGAGATTGCATGCGAAATTTCCTCCATGGTTGATGGTTTGGTCACCTTTACCATACAGGAAATTTCGCATTTTTTGTACCCTTGATCAGAAAACAACCTGATTGTCAAGTACATTTTGTGGTGAAGAGCCAATTTTATGTTAAATTTCATCTTTTTGGATATAAAAAAACTCCTTATAATTAGGATTGGCAGTCCTATCCAAATCCTAAGAATAAGGAGAAACCATTATGGATAAGAATACCACAGAATCCACAATAAATGAACTATTTAAAGAGATCGATCCAATAACTTTTTCAAAACTAATTAATGTGATTGACGTTGACAAATACATTAAAAAATTAACGGCGTATAAGTTTTTACAACTTTGTATCATCGCTCAGTTAAACGAATTGGAAAGCTTAACAAAATTGGCCAAACATTTGAAAGACAAGGAAGAGTTGCAGACATATCTGGAATTTGATGCAATTAGTACTTCGCAACTTTCTCGCAAATTAGGCCAATTATCCCCTCAACTGTTTGAAAAAGTATTTAAATATCTGGTCTTAAAGATCCAAGGGCAAATGAAAAATGCCCCGATCATCCGAAACATTGGTCGTCTTCTGGTCATTGATTCTACCACGATGAGCATGAGTTTGAGCCAATATCCATGGGCAACTTTTCGTAAGACAAAGGCTGGTGTTCGACTCCATTTAAAGGTTGTTGTAACGAAGGATATCACTGTTCCGGATCAAGGGATTATCTTACCCGCGAAACATGCCGATCGCACACAGATGGACGAACTCATTGAAATCGATCCAAATGCGATTTACTTGTTTGATCGAGGGTATGTCGATTACAAACAGTTCGACCGCTTATGCCGAGAAGGGGTGCGATTCATTACCCGGCTTAAAAAGAACGCAGAGATTGAAGTTTTATCGGAACGGATTCCCAATCCAGAACGTTTGATTTATAGGGATCAGATTGTCATTTTAGGAAATGACCGTAATCATACCAAAATGACTCATCCTCTCCGATTGATCGAAACGGTCGACAGCGAAGGGAATCCCGTGATCATCATAACCAATTGCTTTGATCTTTCTGCGGAAGAGATTGCAGATTTATACCGATATCGCTGGAAGATAGAGACCTTCTTTAAATGGATGAAACAGCACCTTAAGATAAAAAGATTTTATGGAAAAAGTCAAAATGCCGTTTACAATCAAATTTGGATCGCCCTAATCACCTATTGCTTACAGGCCATGCTCCAATTAAAAGTGAATCACGATGGTCCTTTATTAGAGATCAAGCGAACTTTACAGAATCTGCTTTTTAAAGGTTTTGACTGTTTTGTTCGCTCCCTTTTTAAAAAGCCAATTCGAACGTCCAACGGTCGGAAAAAATACCATTGGGAAAAAGATTTTGAAACCATCGTGTACCAATTTGAAGAAGGGGAGGTGGAACACCTAGACGATTTAGTTTATGATCCAATGTTTCTGTAATATATTACCAAATTGTGGAAATGGACTGCCGATTAAGACGTCATTGTCCTTTTAAGCTTGCTTAGAAAGATTGTATGTCTGAATATTCAGTTACATGAAATAACTGGAATTTTTATTGAGCTTGACAAACATTAAATTTTTTTATGCAACGCTACTGATTTTGATCGTATAAATGAGTTTGCTTCTTCTTTATGAAAGGATCTCATTAAAAAGGATGCGGCTTCAGAAAATGACGCGCAATACATATGTATTGAGGTGGTTGTGTTAAAGATCGTGAAAGAAGCCGTGATTGTTTCTCTTGTACTCCATAATTATATATTTTAGGAACAGTTATATTTGGCCAACATCTTATACTCCTAATATGATGAATTTTTATTAGGAGATGAAATTACTGCAAATAATATAGCATTTGGTTTTATCAATCCATTATTTTTCTTGTTATCTTTTATTCTCCTTGCAATGATTTGCGGCTCGGTTTTATATTTTGTATGAGAAGATGTTCAAGCCTCATAGAAAAACGTAAGCCATCATTTATGGTGTTCTAGAGGAGAGGGGCAAGCGAAATTTTAAAGCCTTCTGATTCTTCTTTCTCACAGCCACTATTGGCATTGGGGAAAAGCTGTTATGCAATGTAAACTTTAGAAATAGTCCGGTGAGTGACGTTTCCTGCTTGTGACCTCCACAGAAGTGTGCAAACATGCAAACTCCCTGTTTTTTCTTTACATGATGCTCTCCTTTAGCTGGAGCGAAAGATTAAGATACTAAAGCATAAAAATAACCGCTGACACATATCTCCATGTGACCAAGAAAATTGAGGACGAGGCACTGGAGTTGTATTAACGGTATACAAACATGAATATCTAATTTTTGTGGGTGAATTGTGGGTCTGTCCAGAAAGTCAAATCCCCATTGAAAACAAAAAATTATAAACACCGATATATCAACTTTTCTAAAACATTAATGGGGGCGTCAATAAGCCGTAAAAACGACTTATTAGACACCCCCTTAGTATTATAAGGATTATCCAATACTTCCTTCCATTTCAAACTTGATGAGGCGGTTCATTTCAACGGCGTATTCCATTGGCAGCTCTTTTGTGAATGGTTCAATGAATCCCATAACGATCATTTCGGTTGCTTCCTCTTCAGAAATGCCGCGGCTCATGAGATAAAACAGCTGCTCTTCAGATACTTTCGATACTTTTGCTTCATGTTCCAAAGATATATTATCGTTTAGGATTTCATTATATGGAATCGTGTCGGAAGTTGATTGGTTATCCATGATTAATGTGTCGCATTCAATGTTTGCACGTGCTCCATCTGCTTTCCGACCAAAATGGACAATACCTCGGTACGTTACTTTTCCACCTTGTTTCGAGATCGATTTCGAAACAATCGTAGATGAAGTATTCGGCGCTAAATGAAGCATTTTCGCTCCTGCATCTTGATGTTGACCTTTACCGGCAAGGGCAATGGACAATGTCATGCCGCGTGCACCTTCACCTTTCAATACGACTGCAGGATATTTCATAGTTAATTTCGAACCGATGTTTCCGTCAATCCATTCCATTGTTGCATTTTCTTCACAAACCGCACGTTTCGTTACTAAGTTATACACATTGTTTGCCCAGTTTTGAATCGTTGTATAGCGGCAATAGGCTCCCTTTTTCACAATGATTTCTACAACAGCACTGTGCAGCGAGTTAGTTGTGTAGACAGGCGCCGTACATCCTTCAACATAATGAACGTGGGCACCTTCATCAACTATAATTAACGTACGTTCAAATTGTCCCATGTTTTCTGAATTAATTCGGAAATATGCTTGCAAAGGCGTATCAACTTTTACTCCAGGCGGAACGTAAATAAATGAACCCCCTGACCAAACTGCAGAGTTTAAAGCGGCAAATTTGTTATCAGTCGGCGGAACGACCGTCGCCCAATATTTTTTAAAGATGTCCTCGTTTTCTTTTAAGGCGCTGTCTGTATCTTTAAAAATGATGCCCATTTTTTCAAGGTCTTCTTTCATATTGTGATACACAACTTCTGATTCGTATTGGGCAGAAACACCTGCTAAATATTTTTGTTCCGCTTCAGGAATTCCGAGCTTATCAAAAGTGCGTTTAATTTCTTCTGGAACTTCATCCCAAGAACGTCCTGAGTGTTCAGAAGGTTTTACGTAATAAGTAATTTCATCGAAATCTAAAGCAGACAAATCGCCGCCCCATTGAGGCATTGGCATTTTATAAAAATGGTCTAAAGCTTTCAAGCGGAATTGCAGCATCCACTCAGGCTCATTTTTCATTTTCGAAATTTGTTCAACAATTTCTCTTGTCAATCCGCGTTCTGCACGGTATATAGAAACGTCTTTATCGACAAAGCCATACTTATAATCGCCTATTTCAGGCATTTTTTTCGCCATACTTTCTCACTCCAATCTAATTTAAATTTTATCACTCGACTTCAGATCGCACACCTTTTTCCATCGCTTTCCAGGCAAGCGTTGCACATTTGATTCGAGCTGGAAATTTTGAAACGCCTTGCAATGCTTCAATATCTCCTAAATCAATATCATCATCGTATTCCTTGCCTTGCATCATATCGGAGAAGATTTTAGAAAGCTTCAGAGCATTTTCAATCGTTTGTCCTTTGATCGCTTCGGTCATCATGGATGCCGATGACATCGAAATGGAGCAGCCTTCCCCTTCAAACTTCGCATCGATGACTTTTCCATCCTCAATTTTCATTGTCAAATGAATTCTATCACCGCAGGTTGGATTGTTCATGTCAACCGTAACGCTGTCTTGAAGAGAGCCTTTATTTCTAGGATTTTTATAGTGATCCATAATGACTTGACGATACAATGTGTCAAGATTATCAAATGACATTGCCGAAATACTCCTTTGTTTTTTGAATTGCGCGAATGAATAAATCAATTTCTTCTTCAGTATTATATAGATAAAAGCTCGCCCGTGCTGTCGCTGATACTTCTAAGCATTTCATCAATGGCTGGGCGCAATGGTGCCCGGCTCGGATCGCAATACCTTCCGCATCCAGAACAGTTGCCACGTCATGAGGATGAATGCCTTCGAGGTTGAAGGTAACGAGCCCAGCCCGTTCTTTCGGTCCGTAAATTGTCATGCCTTCAATATTTGAGCATTGCTCCAATGCATATTGGGCAAGTCTATGTTCATGATTGAAAATATTCTCAAGTCCAATTTCTTCTAAAAAGTCAATTGCTGCGGCTAATCCAACTGCTCCGGCAATAATTGGTGTACCAGCTTCAAATTTCCATGGGAGCTCCTTCCATGTAGATTCATATAAACCGACAAAATCAATCATCTCTCCGCCGGTTTCAACCGGTTCCATATTTTCGAGCAGCTCTTTTTTTCCGTATAGAACACCGATTCCTGTCGGAGCACACATTTTATGTCCCGAGAAAGCAAGAAAATCACAATTTAAATCTTGAACATCAATTTTCATATGTGGTGCTCCTTGAGCAGCATCTACGACAAGAACAGCTCCGTTTTGATGAGCAATTTCGCCTATTTCTTTTACTGGATTGATCGTGCCAAGAACATTGGATACGAGCGCAATCGAAACAATTTTCGTATTGGCTGTAATCGTATTTCGAACATCACTTAACGAGATAGTTCCGTCTTCTTTTAGTGGTATATATTTTAACGTAGCTCCTGTTTCTTTTGCAACTTGCTGCCATGGAATTAAATTGGCATGATGCTCCATGTACGTAATGACAATTTCATCGCCTTCATTTAAATTGGCCTTTCCATAGCTCTGTGCCACCATATTTAGTCCTGTTGTTGTTCCCCGTGTAAAAATAATTTCCTGGACGGATTTTGCGTTAATAAATTGACGAACTCTTTCCCGTGAACCTTCATAGGCATCTGTAGCTTTTGTACCAAGTGTATGAACACCGCGATGCACATTTGAATTGTACTCGCGGTAGTATTTTGTGATTGCATCAATGACGACATTTGGCTTTTGCGATGTTGCAGCATTATCCAAATAAACTAAATCGCGGCCGTTGACCTTTTGACTAAGGATCGGGAACTGTTTGCGAATTTCTTTAATATCCATTACCGAACTTTCCTTTCAATAACCTCTGTCAATTGGTTTTTTACACTTTCAATCGGCATTTGTCTTACAACAGGATCTAAAAATCCATGAATAATTAATCGCTCAGCCTCCGATTTTGAAATTCCTCTGCTCATTAAATAATAGAGCTGAATCGGGTCAACACGTCCCACAGATGCGGCATGGCCGGCGACAACATCATCTTCATCAATGAGCAAAATCGGATTTGCGTCTCCTCTTGCCTTTTCACTTAACATTAAAACGCGGGATTCCTGCTCAGCATTTGATTTCGATGCACCGTGCTCAATTTTGCCGATGCCGTTAAAAATGGACGTCGCACTGTCTTTCATAACACCATGTTTTAAAATGTTGCCTTCGGTATGTTTGCCAAAGTGAACGACCTTCGTCGTAAAGTTTTGAATTTGGCTTCCTCTCCCAACAACAACTGTTTTTGTATCGCCTATAGAACCGTCTCCGACAAGATTTGTTGTGTTTTCAGAAATCGTATTGCCGTCATTCATTAATCCTAATGCCCAAAGAATTTTTGCATCGCGTCCAGCAACCCCGCGGCGGTTCACATATGTTGTGATGTTTTCAGTCAGATTGTCAACCGCACCGTAGGAAACTTTCGCATTAGTATTGGCGATAACTTCGGTAATTAAATTAAACACAGCACCCTCTGTTTCGGTGGTCGAGATGTAGTTTTCGACATACGTAACAGAACTATTATCATCCGCAACGATGATCACATGATTAAACAAATTGGCTTCAGGGTTTTCATGTATAAAAACCGCCTGAAGAGGTTTTTCCACTTCTACATTTTTCGGCACATACACAAAGACCCCGCCGTTTAAATAGGCTGCGTGCAAAGCTGTCAGCCGATGTTCATCAATTTTTACTCCATCTTTCATAAAATATTGCTTAAGCAAGTCTCCGTGTTCCTTCGCAGCCGTGTGAATGTCAGTAAAAATAACTCCTTTTTCTTTCAAATCTTCAGAGACTGTCAAAAAGGCAGGTGTATTGTCACGTTGTATATAAAGATTTTTATGTTCTTCATCTGCCTCAATAAGCGTTTTTACTTCTTCCGGCAGCTCATCAAGAGAAGATAGAGTGCTGCTGGAAACGACATGTTTAGAAAACTGTGAGAAATTCCATTTGTCGATTTTGGTTTTATCCGGCTTTGGCAATGGAAGCTCTTCAGCTTTTGCAAGAGCAAGCAAGCGAAGATCTTTCAGCCAGTCCGGTTCTCCTAACTGTTTGGAGAAATTTTCTATATATTTCTGGTCAAACGGTAGTTTCGTTTCTACAGTCATTTTGATCCTCCTAACGCTTACGCTTCTTGCCCTACTGTTTCGTCTTCGATGCCTAATTCCTTTTTAATCCAGTCATATCCTTCTGCTTCAAGACGCTGAGCTAGTTCTGCTCCGCCGGATTTCACGATTCTTCCTTGCATCATAACATGAACAAAATCTGGTGTAATATAGTTTAACAGACGTTGATAGTGTGTAATAATCAGGCAGCCAAACTCAGGGCTCCGCATTTCGTTGATACCTTTGGAAACAATTTTCAACGCATCAATATCTAAGCCTGAATCAATTTCGTCCAAGATGGCAATCTTAGGCTCAAGCATCATTAATTGAAGTATTTCATTCCGCTTTTTCTCACCGCCCGAGAATCCTTCATTTAAATATCGCTGCGCCATCCCTTGATCCATTTCAAGAAATTCCATTTTTTCATCCATTTTGCGAATAAATTTCATTAAAGAAATTTCGTTGCCTTCGCCTCGGCGGGCGTTGATAGCTGAACGCAAGAAATCAGCATTTGTGACTCCGCTGATCTCACTTGGATATTGCATGGCAAGAAAAAGTCCTGCACGCGCACGCTCATCTACTTCCATCTCAAGCACATCTTGTCCGTCGAGAGTTATGGATCCTTGTGTCACTTCATATTTTGGATGTCCCATGATCGCGGAGGAAAGAGTTGATTTTCCTGTTCCGTTCGGCCCCATGATCGCATGAATTTCTCCGCCTTTTATTTCAAGGTTCACACCTTTTAAAATTTCTTTCCCTTCTACGGAAACATGCAAATCTTTAATCGTTAATGTAGATCCTGACATAACCAATACCTCCATTAATCTATAGGTCAAATATTAATATCATTCTCAATTTATTCTCATTATTATTTTATAACAAATTAAAAGTGAATACAACCTTTTAATATCTCACAACATTATTCATATTACCAAATTTTTAGGAACAAAGTATATAGTCATCTTAGTATCATTCAAACAAACTTGTTGTATGTATTCAATAAAAAGAAAAACCAGTCTTTGCTGACTGGCTGATTTAGTTTAGCGTAGACAAAAACAATTTCCCTTTCAGATTAGCTGTTACAATTTGGCTGCTGCGGTAATTTCGTTCTCTTTTTCTTTCAACCTTCATTCGCTTCTTATGTGTTCTCCTATATTCGTTATATCCCATTCCGTGAAATTGATGCATTGCTTTTTCCATTTCAGACGTAAATTTAATGTCTATCATTTCTTGGTTTAAATAAATAATGAACCAATCCTTTCATTTTTTATACAATTTAATGTTAGCAATGATTACAGCTTGCAAGCAACCTGCTGTATCGCTGATTAAAACAGCTTAAAACCCATTTTAAGCCAATGAGAAAGGATTAAAGGTTCAATCTTACAAATGCTCCAAAATACTGAAAATTACATCTTTATTTGTTTTTCTTGCAAAACATTCCGTTCTAAATGCGGCCGCTAAGCTCATCACAATTCCTTCTTCGAAAGCTGGTGCAAATCCTGCTGCTTCATATATTTCCTTTCGGCTGCATTCCCGCTGGAGAGAAAAAATACAATATTCATCTTGCATTTGACACTGATCGTTCATGCTATTGATAGCTCAACCTTTTTGAAACAAGCAATTGTAAAATTATGTTGAGTAAATGCCCCATTCCCTTTCTTATGTTCTGCTGATGCGCTTAATTGAAATGAACAGCACTTTCTATTTGCTTTTTTGGCTGCATAAATTTCACCTAAGTTCGTACGATTTTTCTTAAATGAAATTTTGTCCAAACAATACCAGCTCAGCTTGATCCAAAAAAAGAAGCTGTGCGTAAATATGCACAGCTTCCCAATTGATTATTCAGCAGGAATAACGGAGCCTTGATAATTTGTTTGAATAAATTCTTTAATTTCATCTGATTGTAACACTTCTACAAGAGCTTTAATTTTTTCAGAGTCTTTATCTTCACTGCGGACAGCAATGACGTTTACATACGGATTGTCTTTTGGCGATTCAAGAGCAATGGCATCTTTTGATGGGTCAAGTCCTGCATCCAGAGCAAAGTTCCCGTTAATTAATACAGCGTCGCCTTCATTGTTTTCATAAGCTTTCGTCAACATTGGCGCTTCGATGTCTGTTTTGAATTTCAAATTCTTTTTGTTTTCTGCTATGTCATCAACTGTCGCTTTCGTTTTATCAACGCCATCTTTCAGCTTAATTAAACCTTTTTCCTCCAGCATTGACAGCATGCGTCCATGGTCAGCAACTGAGTTACTCATGATAATAGTAGCTCCATCCGGAAGCTCCTCTAAAGATTTATATTTTTTTGAATATACGCCAATTGGCTCAATATGAATTCCGCCGGCATTGACAAAATCATATCCATGTTCTTGTTTCTGTGCTTCAAGGTAAGGGATATGCTGGAAGTAATTTGCATCAATATCCTTTTCCGCTAAAGCTTTATTCGGCAATACATAATCAGTGAATTCTTCAATTTTCAATTTATATCCTTTTTTCTCAAGAAGCGGTTTTGCTTCCTCTAAAATTTCTGCATGTGGAACAGGAGATGCGCCAACTTTAATTACTTCATTTTTCTCATTGTCAGAGCCGCCGGAGCTGCCTCCCTGATTACTACCACCTCCGCAAGCAGAAGCAAATATCATCGTAGCACCTAAAACAGTCGCTAAAAGCCATTTTTTCATATTATTCTCCTCCTTCGTTTAACGCTTATCAATTGCTCTTGTAATCATATCGCCGATCAATTGGATGATAAATACAATAATCAATATGAGTACAGTTGCAACAAATGTTACATCACTATGATTACGCTGAAATCCTTCTAAATAGGCAAGGTTTCCAAGACCACCGGCACCAATGGCGCCTGCCATGGCTGTATAACCTACCAACGCAATTGCTGTGACAGTTATTCCTGAAACTAAAGCAGGCATCGATTCTGGAAGCAGTACTTTGAAAATAATTGTGCTCATTGTAGCTCCCATCGATTTTGCAGCTTCAATCACCCCCTTGTCAACTTCCCTCAGTGCAATTTCCACCATCCTTCCATAAAAAGGCGCAGCACCAATGATGAGTGCAGGAAGTGCAGCATTAGCCCCTAAAATGGTACCAACGATTGCTTTTGTAAAAGGAAGCAGCAAAATGATCAAAATAATGAAGGGAATTGAACGGAATACATTGACAACTGCTGCAACAAACGAGTGGATAAACCGATTTTCCCACATGTTCCCCTTTGACGTTAAAAACAATAAAAGACCTAAAATAATTCCGAGAAAAAATGTAGCAAATACAGAAACAGCTGTCATATAAACCGTTTCATAAGTTGCATCAATGACTTTGTCCCATTTTACATTTGGCAACAATGTCTCAAACATTCGCAATCACCTCCAGCTCCACTTGTTGATTGCGAATAAATTCAATGGCTTGTTCAACTGTAGTTTCATCTCCATCAAAATGGATGATTAACGTCCCGTAGGATCCACTTTGAGTTTGTGAAATTTTCCCTTGCAAAATATTAACCTCTACATCGAACTCTTTAATGATTTTTGAAATCATAGGCTGCTCCGCTCTGTCTCCTACAAAGGTAAGTTTGACAACCTTTCCATGCTTGTACTTTTCAAGCAGGTAATCAATCGTTTCCATTGTTTCATCAGGTTCTGTAACTTGTTTAACAAATCGTTTTGTAATGTTAGCCTTCGGATTTCGGAAAACCGTCAACACATCACCATGTTCAACAATCTTCCCGTTTTCCATCACAGCCACTCTATGACAAATTTTTCGAATTACATGCATTTCATGGGTGATCAAAACAATCGTTAAACCTAATCGCTTGTTAATATCTACAAGCAAATCTAGGATGGAATCAGTCGTTTGAGGGTCTAAAGCAGAAGTCGCCTCATCGCACAAAAGAACTTTCGGATTGTTCGCAAGAGCTCTTGCAATGCCGACTCTTTGTTTTTGTCCTCCGCTCAATTGCGAGGGATATGCATCTTCTTTTCCTTCTAAACCTACTAGTTTAATAAGTTCATCAACTCTTTTGAGCCGATCGCTTTTCTTCATGCCGGCAATTTCTAATGGAAAAGCGATGTTCTCCCGCACTGTTCTTGACCACAATAGATTAAAATGCTGAAAGATCATACTAATCTCTTTTCTGGCGGATCTCAGTTCTTTTCCTTTAATTTGGTCTATTCTTTTTCCCGCCACTTCAACTGTCCCATTTGTCGGCTTTTCAAGACCATTTAACAAGCGTATTAATGTACTCTTCCCAGCACCGCTGTATCCGATGATCCCAAAAATTTCTCCGCTCTGGATTTGAAGATCAACTTGATCGACAGCTTTTACTTGGCTATGATTCGTATGATAAATTTTTGTAACACCGTTGAGAGAAATCAAGTTTACACCTTCTTTCACACATGCAGCAGCTTCGGTTTAATACTAAAAGCCTTCCTGCACAGATGCAGAAAGGCACGATTACATTCAATTGACCTTCCTTTTTTTCAACGCAATTGTAGACAAAGCTTTATTGTACATGTGCACCCGCTATTTTTCTATTAAAACATTATTTTAAACAATACAAACTAACTGGGAGAGATTGTACCATTCAACAAACATTGTGTCAATATATTCTTTTCCGATATCTTTACTCTATTTTAACCTGTTAGGCCAATAAAGACAAGACAGATTCTAATCTTAAAATATCCCGAAATCTCCCCTCAACTTTTACTGCTTTCAATTTCATTAGTTGTTGGAGCTTTAGCTGGCCTGTAATGAGCTCTTCCATTTGCTCTTCATTTCCTATAATTTTTACATCAATGGATTCGATATTCCCATCAACTCGTCTTAATCCTTCCAAATCCAATTGATAACAATAAATGCTTTGGCCATACTCAAAAGCAATAAACATAGGATGTGCCGGAAATAAAGGCTTTAAAAAATGATGATCATTTGCCTTTTCTAATAAAAAATCAAACATTGACAACCCCCCAGCAAATATTTTATTTTACTCATTCTTTCTAGCTTTCCTTCTTCCTGCTGGGAGTTGTCGACGCTTTCTAGAAAAAACTGACATATTTCTCAGGAAATATAATTATATGGTAGAAAAACTTTTTAACTTTTGATATAAATAGTCAATAGAATGAAACGCATATATTTTTTCGGCAATTTGTCCTTTTTCAAAGATCAATAAACATGGAACACTTTCAATTTTCCATTTTTCGGCAAATTCAGGGATATAATTCAAATCTTTCGTATATATGTTTATGGAAGGAATGATTTTTTCTACAATTTCCAGCATGCTTTTAGCTAATTTACACGTCCCGCAAAAAGGTGTATATAAAAATATAATGGTTTTCTCTTCATCGCTAATCGCATCTAATTGCTCTTTTGTTATTTCAATCATTGAACACACTCCACATTTATGATAAATATCTTGCATGTACATCAATATTTGCTCTCAGCAAGACGGCGGCAATATGCTGTTCAGGTGCGGATGCAACTTGACGGTACATTTTGTCTATATATAGATGGTTGGCTTCCGGAAGCTCCCGCTTAATTTGTTTTCTCAATTTTTCTCCTGCTTCATCCGCATCGACTAAAATATAAACATCCTTGAAAAATAAGCTTTCCGCCAATTCATCGAGCTTGGACAAGCTTAACGTGCCATTTGTACAAATAATCTCAGCAGGTTCATTAATAATTTTCTCTACTTTTTTCTTATCAGACTTTCCTTCAACAATGATAACTTTCTCAATTTCTATCAGTGCCATTGTTATCACCTGCTTATAGATGCTTTTTGATATATACTTATTCTAAATGAAGTGGTTGATTCCTTCACACAAAATACTTTGATTGTCCGCACTTTTCCATTAATAAAGAAATCGAGTAGGAGGGAGCGATTAACTCCCGTCCTCTCACACCACCGTACGTACGGTTCCGTATACGGCGGTTCAATTAAGATAATTGACGCAAGTCTTTATAACTTCCGTGAATAGCTGTTCTCTTTATGCCAGTGGTCACTCCACCCTCCAAGAGATCTCCCACGGGATTCACCGCTTCCTCCCTCAAGTGAGGTACTACGTTTTCTGTGTTCATCATGACTCACTGAATGCCAAGGGCTATTCTCTCTTAATTGTTCGGTCCTTCTTAGTTGTTCTAGACCAACTAATACTATGACCTCTGCTGACTTCTGACTGTTCAGCTATCTATCACTAGATAGGTTACCAAGGTTACTTGGCGTGCCAGCCAGACCTCCCCGGGTAAGAGTGTAATCTTTCCTTCCATCCATCTGCTTCATTTACTCTGTATCACCTTCGGCAGAAAGGGCTTTGTTTTGTCTTGCAAACTCACCCAGTGATACCTAGCCTCATATGAAGTTCGTGTTCCTCAGACCGGAAGTTTGCCGCTCGCTTCCTTCAGATTCCGCGTCACCACGGACACCCTTGCGTTAAGCTAACTGCTACTTCTGCCTTCGCAGCTCGGGACTTTCACCCTATAGATTACACCCATGCCGGGCGCACAAGGAAACCCCCTTCTCAAAGGGAGACGGGGGTTTCATATTAGTCTTCTTTTACCATTTCTTCATATTCTTCAGCTGTCATTAATTTTTCAACATCTTGAATGTCATTTGGTTCAACAACAATCATCCAAGCCTTTTCATAAGGAGATTCATTTACATATTCAGGATTGTCATCCAATTCCTCATTCACTTCAACAACTTTTCCGCTGATAGGGGCATAAAGCTCAGAAACTGTTTTCACTGATTCAACGCTACCGAAAGGTTCGTCAGCGACTATTTCATCTCCAACTTCTGGAAGTTCAACAAATACGATGTCACCGAGTTCAGACTGCGCAAAATCAGTGATCCCAATTCTTACTTTGTCACCTTCCACCTTTACCCATTCATGCTCTTCAGAATAACGCAATTCTTTTGGTGTATTCAATGTCATTCCCTCCAATTATCATTTTTATATAAGAATTCTATTTAAATAGAATCTTTTCTAAATTTAATTTCCCCAAATCTTCTCAAATTCCTCTTCTTTAAAGCCAACGGTCACCTTTTCCCCATCGGTAACAATCGGCCGCTTAATGAGCATACCGTCTGATGCGAGCAAATCAAAGAGCTCCTCATCTGTTGCTGTTTTTACTTTTTCTTTTAAACCTAATTGACGATATTTTTGACCGCTCGTGTTAAAAAACTTTTTTAACTCCAATCCGCTCTTTTCATAAAAGGATTTTAACTCTTCTTTAGAAGGAGGATTTTCCACGATATGTATTTCACGAAAATCAATTCCGTGATCTTCCAGCCATTTTTTCGCTTTTCTGCAAGTTCCGCACTTCGGATACCAGTACATTGTTAAAGCCATTCCTTCTCACCTCCTTCATACAACACCAATAATATTTTATCATATCCGAATTGGACAAACATAATAACTTGATCACTGTAGATGAGCAAATTCACTAACATAAATTTACATCCGAACAAAAAAGGAGACATGAACCCGATTCCTTGGTTAGAATAGATGTGCCAACAAACCATTCACACAAGGAGGTTCATGTCTCATGAATAGATTAGCACATCATCAAGGAATCCACAAGTTTTTCACGATGTTGGGGTTGGCACTTTATTTTTCAAAACCTGTCATGAAGCATCTCGTTCATATCGTGGATGCGATGATCACGAAAGGCTTTTCTGGAACGTTGACCGATCTTCATCATTGGAGCTTTCACCCCAATCATCGAACGACACTCAGCCATTTTTTCACGAAAAGCCCTTGGGATGAAGAGACGCTGCTTCGCAAACTCCAGCAATGGATGCTTCATCGTGTCGAACGGATCGCCAAACAGAAAAATCAACCCCTTTTTGTTTCGATCGATGATACGATTTGCCAAAAAATCAAGCCTTCGTCACGGGCAACGCACGCCATTCAAGGGTGTGATTGGCACTATTCTCACACAGAGAAAAAGTCGATCTGGGGACATTCTCTTGTTTGGCTCATGGTTCATACGATGACCCAGGCTTTTCCCTTTGCGTTCCGCCTCTACGACAAGGCGGCTGGGAAAAGCAAGGGGGAACTCGCGATCGAGATGCTTTCTTCTTTGGATGTACGCCGTCCCGTTTATGTGCTGATGGATTCGTGGTATCCATCGCAAGCGCTCGTGGAAGCCTGTCTGAAAAAAGGATTTCACGTCATCGCGATGCTCAAAACGAACCGGATTCTCTATCCGAAAGGCATCGCCATCCAAGCCAAACAGTTTGCCCGCTATATCGAACCGAACGACACCCATCTCGTCACGGTGGGAGAAGAGCGTTATCGCGTGTATCGCTACGAGGGATCGCTGAAAGGTCTCGATGATGCCGTTGTGTTGTTGGCTTGGAAAGCCGATCAGCCGATGACACCCGAACATCTTCACTGCGTCTTGAGCACCGACCGGGAGCTAAGCGATGAAGAGATCTTGCGCTACTATGCCCAGCGTTGGTCGATCGAATGCTTTTTTCGACAAGCGAAAGACCAGCTGAAGCTCGATGGGTACCGCGTTCGTCAACGTCGGGCGGTGAAACGGTATTGGATCTTGGTGCAACTCGCTTATGTGTACAGTATGGTCGAGTCCAACCGGGATTTCTCTACTGGGCTTGATCTTCTCCGAACGAAGAAAGGGCATAGTCTCGTCGAGTTCATTTACCATGCAGCGAAGCAAGATATTCCCATTGATGTCGTTAAAAAACAGCTCCATGTGGCATAAGGGGTACTCCGTTTGTCTCTTTTTACATGGTAATTATTGTAATGAAAATTGCTCAACTACAGTTGATCAATAAATTTTTGGAGCTGTCCAGAAAGTCAAATCCCCATTGAAAACAAAAGATCATAAACACCAATATATCAACGTTTCTAAAACATTAAAGGGGGTGTCAATTAGCCGTAAAAACGACTTATTAGACACCCCTAAGTCCCGCAGCTATACTATATATTTTTCCTCTTCAATCACTCTAGCTGCAATTTGGCGTTTTTTCTTAATGACATTTACAGGGATTTGTCGCATCAATTTTTTTAGAGCAGAGAGAAGAATCCGCAAGTCGTCTCCTTCCTCGATCGCAACAATCGTTTCTTTTGCATTCGCCTCTAATTCCTGAAACGCTTCTTGCACAAACACTTGTGTATAAAGAAGCTTCTGTTTATTCTTTTCTTCTCCTGAGTTCACAATGGCCTTTTCTGTGCGCAAAATAGCGGATTCCATCGCATAAACGTTATTTACCGCATCCGCGATATTTGCAAGAATCTCTTGTTCCTGCTGCAAGGATTGGCCAAATTTTTGAGCTGCAGCACCTGCCAGCAAAAGCGTCACTCTTTTCGCTTGTTTCAACAAATATTTTTCTTGCTCCAATACGCCATCGCCGATTTCTTCCGGCATCCATGTCAACAGTTCTTTTTGAAGGCTTTGTGCTTTTTGAAGAAGAGGTAGCTCCCCTTTCATTGCTTTTTTCAAAAACATTCCCGGAACAAGCAAGCGGTTGATTTCATTCGTTCCTTCAAAAATGCGGTTAATTCTGGAGTCGCGATAGGCCCTTTCCACTTCATATTCCGCCATGTATCCGTATCCGCCATGAATTTGAACTCCTTCATCCGCTATATAATCAAGCGTTTCAGAACCGAATACTTTGTTTAATGAGCATTCGATCGCATATTCAGCAATCGATTGGGCAACAGCATTTCCATCCTTTTGCTCTTCAGGTGTTAAATAACTCATCCGGTCATCAAACAATCCAACCGTTCGATAGACTGAGCTTTCCATTGCATAAAGCTTCAGCGCCATATTGGCCAACTTTTCTTGGATTAACGGAAATTGGGCTATCGGCCGTCCAAATTGTTTCCTTTGCACCGCATATTTGACCGACAATTCGATGATGCGCTTGCAGGCTCCGATTGCCCCGACGGCTAATTTGTATCGTCCGATATTTAAAATATTGAAGGCAATTTTATGCCCTTTGCCGATTTCCCCTAAAACATTTTCTTTTGGCACTAAAACGTTGTCTAAGATCAATGTCCTTGTTGAAGAGCTTTTGATCCCCATTTTCTTTTCCTCAGGACCTGTTGAAACACCCGGAAAATCTCTTTCAACAATAAATGCTGTGAAATGTTTGCCGTCCACCTTTGCATACACGATAAAAACATCTGCAAAAGCTGAATTTGTGATCCATTGTTTTTCTCCGTTTAAAATATAATGTGTTCCTGCCTCATTTAGCTTCGCTGTAGTTTTTGCACCAAGAGCATCTGATCCTGATCCTGGTTCCGTTAATGCATATGCAGCGATTTTTTCACCGACTGCAAGGCTGGGCAAATATTTTTTCTTCTGTTCTTCATTTCCAAACAATACAATTGGAAGCGAGCCAATGCCTACATGGGCTCCAAATGTAATTGAGAAGCCCCCTGCGCGGGAAAATTGTTCTGCAATAAGAGCAGAGCTTACTTTATCAAGACCTAGTCCGGAATATTCTTCTGGAATATCTGCTGCGAGCAGACCAAGTTCGCCAGCTTGCTTCAGCAATTTCACCGAAATATCAAATTCATGGTTTTCAAGACGGTCAATAAAAGGAACAACCTCGTTCAGGACAAAATCTTCAGCTGTTTTCGCAATCATTTTATGTTCTTCTGTACAGTCTTCCGGCGTGAAGATCCGATCAAAAGGAATTTCTTCCATGATGAAGCTTCCGCCCTTTATATATGCCTCTGTTTTGTTTGCCACCCAATATTCCCCCTTTTGGATTCATAAATAAGTTCGAAGACTCCATGTCATTTTCCATCATGTGTAGAAAACCTAACCTTTTGGTTTTTTATAGAAGCTCGAAAACTCCCGCTGCACCCATTCCTCCGCCGATACACATCGTCACCAATCCAAATTGTTCATTTCTTCTTCTCATTTCGTGGATAAGAGTTAATGTCAATTTTGCACCTGTACATCCAAGAGGATGTCCAAGAGCTATGGCACCTCCGTTTACGTTTACTTTCTCTTCGTCTAATTTGAGTTCTCTAATTACTTGAATCGCTTGTGAAGCAAATGCTTCGTTTAATTCAATGAGTCCAATATCGGAAAGTTCAAGACCTGCTAATTCAAGCGCTTTTGGCACCGCAACGACAGGGCCTATTCCCATCACTTCAGGCGGCACTCCTCCTACAGCAAAAGAACGGAATTTGGCCAGCGGCTTTAGCTGAAGCTCTTCCGCTTTTTTTCGATCCATTACCATAACGGCAGCCGCTCCGTCGCTCATTTGCGAAGAATTTCCCGCCGTTACAGATCCGTTTACTGCAAATACCGGTTTTAAAGATGAAAGAGCCTCTTTTGTTGTTTCTGGTCGAACCCCTTCATCTTGGCGAAATATTGTTTTTTTCTCCTGCAGCTTGTTATTAGCATCAACTGTTCGGATCGTGGTTTCTACAGGAACGATTTCTTCAGCAAATGCTTCGTTTTGAATTGCTAATGCTGCTTTTTGGTGGCTCCGCACAGCAAATTCATCTTGTTCCTCTCGACTGATATTGTATTTTTGTGCGACCTGCTCGGCTGTATGTCCCATGCTCATGTAATATTCAGGCGCTTCCTCGGCAAGCTTTGCATTTGGCCGGAATACATTTCCAGTCATTGGAACAAGACTCATTGATTCTGTTCCTCCTGCGATAATGACTTCCGCATGCCCAAGCATGATCCGTTCAGCTGCATAAGCAATAGCCTGCAGCCCTGAAGAACAAAACCTGTTAATGGTTATTCCCGGCACTGTATAGGGGAGCCCTGCCAGCACCGCGATATTTCTTGCAATGTTTAAGCCTTGTTCTGCCTCAGGCATAGCACAGCCAATAATGACATCATCAATATGTCCGTCATAGCTTCCGGCCCGCTTCAATGTTTCCTTTACTACTAATGCTCCTAAATCATCCGGTCGTATGTTGGCTAATGCCCCTTTTTTTGCTTTTCCAACCGGTGTCCTAGCACCAGCGACAATGACAGCTTCCCTCATTTTTCTAACTCCTTTCTGTCAGTTGCGCAGCGGTTTTCCTTTTAACAGCATGTGCTGCATCCTGGCTTGTGTTTTCGGTTCACCTATTAAACTTAAAAATGCTTCCCGTTCCAAATCGAGCAAATATTGTTCATCTACCTTTGTCCTGTATGGAAGCTTGCCTCCCGCAATCACATAGGCTAATTTTTTAGCAATCTTTACATCGTGCTCCGAAGCGTATCCCGATAAATAAAGATTTTGTGCCCCTAATATCATGGCGGCATATCCGGTCTCGCCAACTACCGGAATTTTTTTGCGGACAGGAGGACGGTATCCGCTTTCATATAAAAACAGCGCTTTTTGCTTCGCATCATACAGCAGGTGATCTTTATTGATGGTTATGGCGTCTGTCGGTTGAAGAAACCCGTTTTGCTGCGCTTCCTGTGCGGATTTGGACACCTTAGCCATGGCGATCGTTTCAAATGTTTTATTTGCGACCTTTTGCAAATCAATTTCAATATCATTGCCGATTTGGTCAAGAATTTTTATATACAGTTCTTTGTTTCCTCCCCCGCCCGGGATCAGTCCAACACCTGTTTCAACTAGGCCAATGTAAGTTTCCATAGCTGCTTGAATGCTTGAGGCAGGCAAACATACTTCCGCGCCGCCTCCCAATGTCATATGAAAAGGGGCCGCTACAACCGGCTTCGGACTATATTTAATTTTCATCATCGCTTGCTGGAACTTTCTTATCATCAGCTCAATTTCAAAATAATTTTCATCCTGCGCCTCCATTAACATAAACGCAAGGTTTGCGCCTACACAAAAGTGTTTTCCTTCATTGCCGATGACTAGCCCTTTATAATTTTTATCAACTTCGTCGATGGCAAAATCGATCATTTGCACAATATCATAGCCGATCGCATTGTTTTTCGAATGAAACTCGAGCAGTGCGATATCATCGCCGATATCGATTAAGCTTGCCCCGTTATTTTCTTTAATGATTGATTTTCCATTTTTCAACGATTGCACATGAATTTGTTTCATATTTGTTTGCAGCAGTCTGTACTCGCCCCGATGATAAAAATAAGTGGCGCCTTCGCTTTGCTTATAAAACGTTTCATTTCCATCCTTCAGCATTTGCTTGACCCATGCTGGCACTGTTCCGCCCTGCTGTTCAATGGTTTCAACCGATCGTTTTATCCCGATTGCATCCCACATTTCAAACGGTCCAAGCTCCCAGCCAAATCCCCACTTCATCGCTTGGTCAATGTCAACGATCGTTTCGGCAATGCTGTCCAGCTGTTCTGCGGAATAAAGAAGCGTTGGAATAAGAATTTTCCAAATAAGAGTGCCTGCACGGTCGTTCGAATAAACAACTGCTTTTAACTTCTCCCCGGTGCCTTTTTCACGTCTCGCTATTTCGATAGAATCGGCACGAAGTTTTTTTCTATTTTCATATTCCATCGTATTTACATTTAATTCTAAAATTTCTTTGCCTGTTTTTTTGTAGAATCCTTGCCCGGCTTTTGATCCAATCCAGCCGTTTTCATGCATTTTCTTCATAAAATCCGGGACACGAAAAATTTCTTTTTCTTCGCCATCCACTCTTTCATATACGTTGTTTACGACATGAAAAAACGTGTCTAAACCGACTACATCAAGTGTGTGGAATGTGGCGCTTTTTGGTCTGCCGATCAAAGGTCCTGTCACGGAATCAACTTCTCCGACAGAATAATTCCCTTTCAGCATTTCACGTACGGTTACAAGAAAACCATATGTTCCAATGCGGTTGGCAATGAAATTCGGTGTATCCTTTGCGCAAACAACCCCTTTGCCAAGAACATCTTCACCAAATCTCTTCATAAATGCTACAACTTGTTCGTCAGTATCTTTTGTTGGAATAATTTCGAGCAGCTTCAAATAGCGTGGCGGGTTAAAAAAGTGAGTGCCTAAAAAATGTTTGCGGAAATCTTCTGAGCGGTTTTCTGACATCGAATGAACGGAAACTCCAGATGTGTTTGTGCTGATAATGCTGCCTGGCCGCCGCCATTTGTCCACTTTTTCAAAAACTTTCTGTTTAATATCGAGCCTTTCCACAACTGCTTCAATCACCCAATCAGCTTCAGCAATTTTCTCAATGTCATCATCAAAATTCCCGATCTCAATTCGCTCTATATTTTCTTTTGCAGTCAATGGAGCAGGAGTCTGCTTCTGCAGTCTTTGCACGGCCTTTTGAGCATAACGGTTTCGAACGATTGGATCTTTCAGCGTCAATCCTTGCTGTTTTTCTTCTGCCGTTAGTTCTGTCGGTACAATATCCAGGAGTAATACATGAATCCCGACATTCGCTAAATGTGCTGCAATTTGGGATCCCATCACTCCTGATCCGAGTACTGCAGCTTTTTTTATTTGACGCACAATTTCAAATCCCCTTTCATTTGAATGAACATTCATTCATTTTTTTCTGTTTTACTAAAGTATAAAATATTTAAAATTTTTGTTCAATATTCCTGTTAAAAAATTTTTGCATAACTCTTTAAAAATTGTGGGATATTAAATTTGTACATTTTTGAAAAAGGGGGCTTTTATGATGAATCAAATGCCAACCAATATGCAAAATATGCAGCAAAATCAAGTTTATAACGAACCGCCGCAAATTATTTCTGTAAAAGATCAACTATATTTAACAGATATGATGTCATGGAATTTAATTGCGATGAAAAAAGCACATTTTTTTGCTTCACAATGCCAAATTCCTGAAATTAAAGCTGAGTTGGAAAAGGTAGGAGAAATGCATCATCGCCACTATCAGCAGATATTAAATCAATTAAATGGCAATCCACAAATGCAGTAGAAAGGAGATTTATTATGCAAGCCCAGCAATCAAACAACACGAAAATCAGCAATCCGGAAACAACAGTTCAAAAAAGCCCGCAAATGAACGACCGCGACTTTATAAATGACTTGCTTGCAACTGAAAAATATATGACACAAGGTTATAGCACAGCTTTGAATGAGCTTAGCCACACCGTTTTATACGAAAATATTCAAATGATTTGCGACGAAACGCAAAAATGCCAGCGGCAGTTATTTAATGTCATGTTTAAAAATGGATGGTATTCCCTTGAGGCGTGCGACAACCAAAAAATACAACAAAGCTATCAGCAATATGCTAATTATTTGCAGCAGCAATCTCCTTACAATCAAAACATTCAATAAAAATGAACTTAAAAGTGTCTGACCCCATTCGAGCAGACAGCAAATAAAGAGTTAAAGCAGCCTTATTCCGGTAAACAAGCGGAGTAAGGTTTTATTTCTTTACGGGTTGAAATGTTATTCCCAATCGATTACTGAATAGGCGATCGAATGCTCATTCCGTTCTATATGATCACTATTTATCTGCTGTTTTTAAAGTAAGAAGCATTTTGCTTTAGCACAAAAAATTTTTAACCTTTATCAGCATTCCATTGTTTCGTCCAACGTCAATGCTATGAAACCTTAAAGTTATTTTGAATGATACTATTCTGTCCGCATAAAAAATCCCCCTGCTGCTTATAAGGAGGACAACTTCAAATTTAGATCAACGTTTTTTATTATTTCTATGCTGTTCATTTAATTCTTTTATTTCATTAATAATAGCTTTCATTTGTTCTTTTGCTTCTGGAAATTTTTCATTCCAATGTTTCACTAGCGGCGGCATCGATTTTGCCATGTACGTATACAACACCCAAATTTTCACTTTTTCTTTTAATTCAGGAGACGATTTTCCAAGCAAGAGTTCGGTATACTTTTCAACAAGCGCATCAATCTGAGCTTGAAACTGGTTATCCATTTTTAATCTCTCCAATTACTTTTTTATTGTACATTCACTAACATTCGGGCATGTTCTGCACTTTTTCCCTTCATCGTCTGTCAAATAAAACAGGCAGCATGTTTTTCTTTTTCGAATATAATCATCATATTGATCAGAATATGTCTTAGGACCAAAAAATTTTTTTAAAGGGTTCCGATTAAAATCCCCAAACAATTCACCTTTTGCTTCCTTCACGCAATAAATAAAATCTTCTTTTATTTTTTCATGTTTATCTTCATGCTGCTTTTCATTGAGCAATGTTTCATACATCCAAAATATATAGATCGCAACATTTTCCCAAAGAATCCATTTTGAAATTTTTGCCTCTGTTGAGACAACCTGTAAAAGACGGGTGATGTTTTCTTTAAATAATAAGGTTAACATTTCATCCCGCCATTTTTTTCTTTCTTGGGGAGCAATTGTGACTTCGTTCGATTTGAAATAAAAGCCCGGCAGCCAAAGCGGATCTTCGTCATCAGTGATCAGGACAAGATTTTTTATATCCACTTTTAAAGCTTTATCAAACATTGTCATGGTATAAAGAGCTAAAGCGGCTAAAAAAGCATATCTTTTAATAAACATTGACCCGGCTACATAAAGAGGTGCATTAAATTTAGGCTGAATATTTTTTAAAAACAGCTGCAGTTTTTCCGGTTTTAGCAGTTCCTCCATGTCAATTGATGAATCGGTTGCACGTTTTGCTTCTGAATATCGAAATTTTGACAGCACCTTTATTTCATCGAACGTCAACTTTCCCATGCCTGCATCCCTACTTTATTAATATTTCTCCCTTTTCCGAACGGAATACATAGCGGTGTTCCAAAAATCGGATCGCGAATAATTTTGCAATCCATTTCAAAAACATCTTTGACCAGTTGTACATTCATTACATCTTCCGGTTTTCCTTGTTTATAAATGTTTTTATCCTTTAATACGACGATATGATGAGCATAACGGCAGGCTAAATTTAAATCGTGAAGAACCATGATGATCGTTCTTTTCTCTTTCATATTCAATTCAAATAATAAATCGAGTATTTCAATTTGATGTGTTATATCTAAATAAGTTGTTGGCTCGTCGAAAAGAATAATATCTGTATTTTGCGCCAAAGTCATGGCGATCCATGCACGCTGTTTTTGTCCTCCTGATAAAGAGTCCACTGTTCGTTCTGCCAATTCACTCATTCTAGTTGCTTCAAGCGCTCGAAAAACTAATTCTTCATCTTCCTTGGACCATTGGTTCAGCCAATTTTGATAAGGATACCGTCCTTGTTTAACAAGCTGCAAAACAGTTAATCCTTCTGGGGCTTCAGGCCCTTGCGGAAGTATAGCCAGTTTTTTTGCCACTTCCTTTGTCGGTAGCTCGGCAATGTCCTTTCCTTCCAAGAGTACTGAACCGCCTGCTGGCTTTAAAATTCTTGCCAAAGATTTTAATAAGGTCGACTTTCCGCAACCGTTGCTTCCAATTAATACAGTAATTTCTCCCGTTGGAATAGTAAGATTAAGATCTTCAATAATCATATTCTGTCCATAAGCAAAAGTTAACTCATGAGTATACAATCTATGCATGCCATCACCTCCTAAATATTTCTGTGCTTCATTAACAAGTAAATAAAATAAGGAGCCCCGATCGCTGAAGTAAACACACCAGCTGGAATTTCATGCGGCAAAAAGATTGTTTTTCCCAATAAATCAGAAAGCATAACAATGAGTGCCCCGACAAAGGCTGAAATCGGCAGCATCAAACCAAAGCTTGAACCGACAAGCTTTCTTGCAATGTGAGGAGCAATAAGACCTACAAACCCTATCCCTCCTCCAAAAGCGACAGCAACAGCAGTCAAAGCGGTTCCTAGAAATAAGAGGAAAAAGCGGGTTAATTGTACCCGGTTTCCCATACCGATTGCGATCTCATCGCCAAAACTTTGAATATTGATCGTTCTTACAGTAACAACCGTTATCAAGAGAAGAATGATAGTTGCTGGAAACAAAATCTTTACTTGAGACCAGTTTGCCGCATAAACTGAGCCGGTTATCCAAATATTTGCTTGGGATGCTTGGTAAATAGGCCCTTTTATCATTAACAAAGTCGTTAATGCTTTAGTTAAAAAGGAGATTCCAATGCCGACCAACACAAGCCTGATGGCAGTCACACCGTTTTTCCACGACAATAAATAAACACAAATGCCTGTAACGGCTGCTCCTATGAAAGCTGCCAAAGGCATCCAATGAATGCTTACAGTTAAAGAATGATTCTTATCGGAAAACAGCATTAAAAATAGTACAACCGCTGCCGAAGCACCGCCGGTAATTCCGATAATGTCAGGGGATGCTAAAGGGTTTCGAACTAAATTTTGCAAAATTCCGCCCGCAACAGCCAAACACATGCCGACCAAAAGGGAAATAAGAATTCTCGGAAGCCTAAATTGTTTAATAACAAGCTCGTTCGTTCCATCCCCTATTCCAAAAATTGTTTGAAAAACTTGGGCAGGGCTGATCATCACTTCGCCTACACTTGCACTGACAAGGATTACGAAAAACGCCGCAAGAAAGAAAACGAACGAAAGGAAAAAGGCTTTTTTATCAATTAAAAATGAAATGACATTTCCGATCCGAAGCGAAACATATTTTTTCATGATGCACGAACCCCCTTCCTTGCAATATAAACAAAAAATGGGGTTCCAATTATCGCCGTCATGACCCCTACAGGGACTTCTTCAGGCATGACAATGAAACGGGCGCCAATATCTGCTGCAACTAGCAAAATCCCACCAAATACTGCACAGAACGGCAAAATCCATCTGTAATCATTTCCGGCCACATACTTTGCAATATGGGGCACGACTACGCCGATGAATGCAATAGGACCAGCCGCCGCAACTGCACCGCCCGCAAAAAATATGACAGCACAGGCTGCAAAAAACTTCACTGTTCCTACTTTTAGTCCTAAACTTTTCGCCACTTCTTCTCCCATTACTAAGACGTTTAATTTAGAGGCGATAAATGTACAAATAACTAATCCAATCAAAATATATGGAAGAACAGCTGTCATTACCTCCATTTTGCGGCCTTGCACAGATCCTGCAAGCCAAAATAATACTTGATCCAACGCTGCTTCATTTAAAACTAACAAACCTTGCGTAAGGGAAGAAAAAAGTGCCGCAACGGCCGCTCCTGCCAAAGTAAGCTTTACAGGCGTCAATCCATCACTACCCAATGAGCTGATCATGTACACAAGCATGGCAGCAAAAGCTGCGCCTGCAAAAGCAATCCAAGTAAACGCTTGTAAGCTGTTTACAGAAAATAAGGAAAAAGCTAGAACAATAAAAAATCCTGCACCGGCATTGATGCCAAAAACGCTTGGCGATGCAAGAGGATTTTTCGTAATAGCTTGCATCAATGCACCGGATAAAGCAAGACAAGCGCCGACTACACTCGCTATGACGGATCGAGGAAGTCGAACATTTTGTATAATAATATGTTCATTGGAACCATTAAAATGAAAAAAAGCATCCCAAGCCATCTTCCAGCTTGTATCCGTATATCCATATACAATACTTGCACACATGCAGAATAATAGAAGCAAAAAGGAAAGAAAAAGTAAGATTGCTTTACGATTACTAGATAATGACAACTTCACGTCTCTCCTAACAAGTCGAACTTCTGAACCAATTGTACCAAATCATTTTGAATGTGAAAATCATTTTCAATTAATTATTGACTTTTTATTTCTCACTGATTACTATTATTAAGGAATTGAAAATCATTTTCAACTACATTTTAGGGGGTTACATAATGAAAAAAATATCAAAATTATTATTTTCCATCGTTGCCATACTCATGCTGGCAGTAATTGCTGCTTGCGGCAACGGGGACAGTAAAGAAGCTTCAAAAGAAAAGAAAGAAAGCTCAACTGAAAGTCAATCATACAAAGTTGAGCATGCAATGGGAACAGCTGAAATTCCAAAAAAACCTGAACGTGTCGTCGTATTAACGAATGAAGGAACCGAAGCGCTTTTAGCAATGGGATTAAAACCAGTCGGAGCCGTTCAATCTTGGCTTGGCGATCCTTGGTACGATCATATTAAAGATGAAATGAAAGACGTTGAAGTCGTTGGTACAGAAAGTGAAGTCAATGTTGAAAAAATTGCAGCTCTTCAGCCTGACTTGATTATAGGCAATAAGCTTCGCCAAGAAGCAATCTACGACAAGCTCAATCAAATAGCGCCAACAGTTTTTTCGGAAACATTAAGAGGCGACTGGCAGGAAAACTTTAAGCTATATGCAAAAGCCATCGATCGTGAAGAAGAAGGACAAAAAGTATTAGATGATTTTAATAATCATGTAGAAGAAGTAAAACAAAAATTAGGAGATCAAGTGAATCAAGAAGTTTCAGTTGTTCGTTTCATGGCTGGTGTAACGAGAATATATTGGAAAGATTCATTTTCTGGTGTGATTTTCGATCAAATTGGATTTAAACGTCCTGCTCAGCAAGAAAAATTGTTTACAGATGCAAATAAATTAGGAGATTTGGCAGTTGAAGTCGGAAAAGAACAAATTCCGGAAATGGACGGTGACATCATCTTCTATTTCACCTATGCACCGCAAGGAGACAAAGAAGCTTTGCAAGCAGAAAAAGAATGGACAAACGATCCACTTTGGAAAAACTTAAATGCTGTTAAAAACGGAAAAGCTTACAAAGTTGACGACGCTATTTGGAACACAGCCGGCGGTGTGCTTGCTGCAAACCATATGCTGGACGACTTAGAAAAATTGTTAACTCAATAAAATTGAGATGGTCGAAAAGATAATTTTTTCTTACCTTGAAAATAAGCAATATGAATAAAGCCAAAGCAACCTTACTTCAAAATTCATTGGAGTAAGGTTGTTCAGCTTTTATGCACTTTTGTTTCGTTTAACTAAATTTTCGCTTTATTTTGGTTTATAAGACTACTTTGCATTTGTTATTTAACTTATGTTCGAACAAGTTATACTGGACGAATCTTCATTCATTTATAAAAAGGAATTCTTTTTCGTATTCAATGCCAATCAATTATTTCGTTTAAAATTCTTTTGCCATACATTCTCTTTTTAAGGGAAGGGCGGCTTTTCATGTTTTTAATTAATCTATTCATACGTATCGACGTTACGTGCTTCGAACATATCTGGTTCCTGCCGTTCAATTAGTTCGCCACGACTTAATTGATTTCTTTCCCCGCTCTTATTTTTGTCCATACATATACACTTTTTCAGCGATTCTTTCTCAATTCTTTTCTACCATAAACAATATCCATTCCGATCTTTATTTTTGAACCGTTACCTTCTTCGTGACATGCTCATGTAGTCCTTCATCATTGTTGACATGAACTTGGATTTGATAAGTTCCTGAGGAAGAAAATGTATATTTCGCTTCATAAGTACCTTTCTCGTCTCCTGCAGCATCTACCCAATCATGCTTATCAGAACCGTCCTTCCAAATTTCATAACGGACGTTTGCGTTTAGCAACGGAGCGTTTTCTGCTTGAATTTTTGTTTGAATCAATGTTTCCGCATTCGCCTTTACATTTGTCGGCAGCTCCAATTGGATGTCTACAGATCCTTGAGAATGTTCATGAGTATGATTTGCGGTTTCTTCGTTTTCTCCCGTTGAAGCTCCACCTTTATGTAGTTCACCAATCACAATTTGTTTTTTGGGCATATTATGCTGATTTTTCGCCGTAACGTGTGATTGAACAAAAAAAACTCCATTTTCATCAAATGTGTGTTCAATCGTATATTGGCCGTCTTTTTCATGTTTTGCTTCTATCATTTTACTTTCTTCTTTTTCTCCTTCTTTCCATATTTCAAATTTTACTTCATCAGCATCTTCAACCGCTTCTCCTCCGTAGCTCACTTCAGCAGTCAACGAAACTTTTTCATGAATATTCGCATGGTCTGGCACTTTCAAATTGACTTCGAGCGGATGAACTTCGGCACTTTCTCCGCTGTTCTCTTGTTTCGTTTCATTTTGACCGCAAGCTGCAAGAAGGAAAACGGCGGCAAGCAATATAATGATTTTTTTCACAATAAATCTCCTTTCCTCAATAAAAATTAATTGAGAACTATTAAATAAAGAATAAATTTAATACATACATATTGCAACATTGCAAAGGTGAATATTTTGTGTAGGATTCATGAAATTTTTATGTGGAGGATAATGGTTTTTGCACCTGGCAGCATTGAATATAAATAAGAAAACCGGACGCACAAATTGAACATATCCCGATCAAAGATCAAATAGACAGTATTAAAAATTCCCCCTTATTCAGCGGCTTACAGAATAGTTGTAGAAGGAATCACTGTTAAAGAAATCATCTGACAATTCCTCCCCATATAACTCAGTAGGTCTGTAAGCTGAAGAAAGAAGCACTGTCTTCGAAGATATTTTTTAACTGCTAAGAGTTTAAACTCAACTGAATAGTTTATTTTCTTGCCATAAAAAATCACCTCTTAAAGCAGTGTTGACCAAATAGGGATTTTTCAACATCTACTTTAAGGGGTGCAGTTCATAGACAGTATAGGTTTTTTTCTTTCTATCTAGACAAGAGGGATCGTATCAAGTAGTGAGTATCGGTATATATTTTCATCTCCCAGCAAAAATTCAATGTTTTCTGTTACACCATTTTCTCCGGCTGGACAATGCGGTCAAATTCTTCGGCTGACAGAAGGTTCAGTTGAACAGCTGCCTCCTTTAAAGTCAATCGTTTTTCATATGCAAGCTTTGCAATTTTCGCTGCATTTTCGTATCCAATATGAGGATTTAAAGCAGTTACGAGCATGAGCGAGTCTTGTACATATTTATCAATCACTTCTTTGTTTGCTTCAATTCCCACAGCACAGCGGTCGTTGAAGGAAATTATACTATCCGATAAAAGCCGGATCGATTGTAAAAAGTTATAAATAATAACCGGTTTGAAAACATTTAATTCAAAATTTCCTTGGCTTGCAGCAAAACCGATCGCTGCATCATTTCCCATGACTTGGACTGCTACCATCGTTAATGCTTCGCTTTGCGTCGGATTCACTTTTCCCGGCATAATGGAGCTTCCGGGCTCATTTGCTGGTATCGTGATCTCGCCAATTCCGCATCTTGGACCGCTTGCCAGCCATCTAACATCATTTGCAATTTTCATAAGATCAGCTGCCAAGGCTTTTAGCGCTCCGTGTGCATGAACGATTTCATCATGGCTAGTTAGCGCATGGAATTTGTTTTCAGAGGAACGGAATGATTCATTCGTTTGCTTGCTTATTTCATCTGCAACAAGCTGTCCAAACTGAGGATCCGTATTAATTCCTGTTCCGACTGCTGTTCCGCCGATCGCCAAATCTCTCAAGTTATCCATTGCTTCGACAATCATTTTTCTGCTTTTTCTCAGCATATGTACCCATCCGCTGATTTCCTGTCCAAGCGTGAGCGGTGTTGCATCCTGCAAGTGGGTGCGGCCAATTTTCACAAGATTCTCAAACTGCTTAGATTTCTTATCGAGCGTCTCTGTCAACAAATCAATTGCCGGCAACAGCTTGTTTTTTATCGCTATGACACCAGCAATATGCATTGCTGTAGGGAATGTGTCGTTTGAGCTTTGTCCCATATTCACATCATCATTTGGATGAATTTTTAATGATTCAAACCCATTTTCTTTCAAGTATTCATTTCCTTTAAACGAAATCACTTCATTGACATTCATGTTCGACTGCGTTCCGCTTCCGGTTTGCCATACTACGAGCGGGAAATGCTCATCAAGCTTTCCTTCTATAATTTCATCGCAAACATGAACGATCGCATCTTTTTTCTCTTTTGGCAGCTTTCCTAATTTTTCATTAACGATCGCTGCACCTCTTTTTAAAATGGCAAATGCACGAATGACTTCAATCGGCATCGTTTCAGTACCGATTTTAAAATTGTTTCTGCTCCGTTCCGTCTGTGCACCCCAGTAGCGGTCTTTGGGAACTTTTACTTCTCCCAGCGTATCTCTTTCTATACGATAGTCCATTTTCTTCTTCCTCCTTTTTAAATAATCATCTATTTTAAATATACCTCTAATATTTTGTTAAAAGCAAAAAAACTCTGATAATTTTTTATAAAAATGAAGAACTTTATTAAATCATAAAAAAAAGCGGTTTTAACCGCCCTGAACTATTGTTTTCTTATTTTGAAGTGTGCATTCAGCTGGCCTTGAATCATTTTTTTCTTATCTTCGAGCATTTTATCTCTTTCTTTTTTCAGCATTTCTTTTCTAATTTCAAACGTTTGAACGCCGTCTTCGATTTTATCTGCAATTTCCATTAATGTTTCAATATCTGAAAAGGAATATTTTCTCGTTCCTTGTTTCGTTCTTTCGGGAAAAATTAATTTTCTTTCTTCATAATATCGTATTTTTCTTGGTGATAGCCCTGTTAGTTCACTAACGATACCGATCGTAATGACTTTTTTATCCTTATATGATTCTGACATTGTTATACCTCCTTTTATAACGTTATTACGTTAAAATTTATAACATTTTCAACCATTAACTTTATTATACAATTTTTTTTCGTATTTTTTAATTTTTGTTGTAAGATTTTCTTACATTGAATACTTATAAATATTTTTTTCCTTGTTCAAATTGACAAGAAAGCAAACTATTAGTATCCTTTGTACAGATCACATTTGGGTTGGAGGAAAGGTTTATGTTACATACGAAACAAACGAATCTTGAATCTTTTTTACATCAATATAAAGATCGCGCACGTCTTCTTATTACATGCAACGACCAGCCAGGAATTGTTGCAAAAATTTCTAAAGTTTTATATGAACACGGCGCCAATATCGTCCAATCAGATCAATATTCAACAGATCCTTCAGGCGGCACTTTTTTTATGCGCGTTGAATTTGAATTACCGGATATAGAACGTAAAAAAGGCGAGCTTGAAAAAGACTTTGAGCCGATCGGAAAAGAATTGCAAATGAAATGGCAATTTTCATATATGAACCAATTAAAGCGAATGGCGATTTTCGTATCGAAACAAGATCATTGCCTTCTCGATCTTCTTTGGCGTTATCAATCAGGCGATTTTTTTTGCGAAATACCTTTGGTAATCAGCAACCATCCAGATTTGCGTGAACCAGTTGAATCGCTTGGAATTCCGTATTATTACATACCGGTCAATAAAGACAATAAGCCGGAAGCGGAAAAGCAGCAGCTTGAACTGTTGAAGAAATATAATATTGATTTCGTCGTTCTCGCCCGTTATATGCAAATTTTATCTCCAGATTTCATCAAGCATTACAGGCATCGAATTATTAATATTCATCATTCGTTCTTGCCTGCATTTGTCGGTGCAAGACCGTATGAGCGCGCATATGAACGCGGAGTCAAAATTATTGGAGCCACTTCCCATTATGTGACGGAAGATTTGGACGAAGGACCAATTATTGAACAAGGGGTTAAAGAGGTCAGCCATCGGTACAATGTTGAAGATTTAAAAAGGGTCGGAAGAACGATTGAACGCGACGTTCTCGCCCGCGCTGTACAATTGCATTTGGAAGACCGCGTGATTGTCCATGGAAACAAAACGATTGTCTTTTAATCAAAAAGCGCACTTGCTTTTCACAGCATGTGCGCTTTTTTTCAATAAGTGCTCTATTGATAAATTCAATTAACAAGGATGTGGCAAAAAAGAAAATGATGGTATACTTAAATACAAAAAATGCGGGATCATTTTTGAAAAAATATTTTGTTTTTATCATTCGTTTTCTATTGCTCTATACGGTATTTCAAATACTATCGGGTACTGTTTTAACTGCTTTTTACACGCCAAATTTTTCTGCCAAAACGGGCAGTCTTAGTCAAGAGGTAGTGTTCGGCGAGCCTTCTTCCATACCATTGCTTATATCATTGCTTATTGCTACAACAGCCTATTTTCTCGCTCAAAAAGTATTGAAAGCTGCACAATAATAAGAAAAAAAGGGCCTCAGCTTTGAACTGAAACCCTTTCCTTTAGCAAAGCATGTAAATAAAAGAAACCAGCATGTTTGCCGATTTCTTTTATTTCATTGTTAATTTTATAAAAATCACGGGAAACGTCTTTCTATAATGGAGACGGTGGGACGTGCTGATCCATGCTTTCGCAATGGCACTGACTATATCTTGAACCTAAACAGGTCCTCCGGCGTGTTATGCGAAATTTAGATTTGCCGTACGGCAGAATTTCGCATCCTAGTACTACCTTGAAGGCAGCCTATGAGTCGATACACGGCTGTTGGATTGCTCCACATACCGCTCGGTGTTGCCATATCGCAGAAACGACTTAGGTTTCACCGATTAAGCCGGATTTTCACTTGTGTGTTGCCACACAAGGCGACTATTTCCTAATCGAACCCACGTCCAGAGATATCGCCACTTAAGCATCTACGAGCGTATCCGACATATTTAACATTTCACTGTTCCTTAGCCTGTCGGCAGGCATCCGGACAGCTAGTCTGATTCGTCTCTTCCCTCTTCCTCAGACGGCGGAATCGGGCGTAGCCCACTTAAGTTGAACCCCTTTTCCTCCACATGGGCGATGGAAGAAAGGAGCCTTTAGCATTAAGCAGCTAAAGCGTAGTTGTTTTGTTTGCCAGTTATCTTTAGGCGACGTTGATGACGGAGACGATCCCTCCGGCTCGCAGCTTAAGCTCGATCTATCCCTGTCGAATCCAAAACGTCCCCGTTTTATTCGAGCTAGTGCTTGAGAAATATATTCAACTGGCAACGACATATATTATTATAACAAAAACAATATATTTTTCAATTGTCATTTATTGTTATCATTAATAGATCCCTTTTTGTTTTTGTTGAAATGCCCGTTCAATTTCTCTTTTCGCTTCTTTTCGTTTTAAATCCTCCCGCTTATCGTATTTCTTTTTCCCTTTTCCTAGCCCGATAAGCACTTTCGCAAATCCATTTTTAATGTAAAGCTTCAGCGGAACTAATGAATAGCCCTGTTCTTTTGTGGCCCCGATCAGCTTATTGATTTCTCTTCGATGCAAAAGAAGCTTTCTCGTTCTTAACGGCTCATGGTTGTATCGATTTCCCTGCTCATACGGGCTGATATGCATGTTATGAAGAAAAACTTCCCCTTTTTCCACTCTTGCGAACGCATCTTTTAAATTGGCGCGGCCGGCGCGAATCGATTTAATTTCTGTTCCCTGGAGGACGATCCCAGCTTCATACGTTTCTTCAATAAAATAGTCGTGGTGCGCCTTTTTATTTTGGGCAATCAGTTTCCCTTCTCCCTTTGACATTCTCTGTCACCCTTTCGTGAAAATTAGGGGTAAAGATAATTATAGCAAATGAACATTTTCGCCTCAATCAAGATTCTTTCTAAGTGAAATTTTGCTGTTTCAATAAGTTTGTTTTTTTAGACATCTGGCCTCGCTTTAACGCTTTTTCTTCTTCCGCTTCTTTTTCGATACGTTTTTATAAAACTTTTTCTTTTTTGATTTCGGCGGTCTCGTTGACCATTCTTCCTCTTCTTCCTGATGTTTGCTCTTAATCACCTTCACCGTTTCAGGCCGTGTTGATTTTTTTCGTTTTTTTCTCATACCGACAATTTCAAAATCGATGGATCGTTCCTCTTTATCAACATTCACAACGCGGACGGTAATTTCATCGCCGATGCGGTAAACATTTCCCGTTCTTTCGCCGATCATCGCATAATGACGTTCATCATAATGGTAGTAATCATCCGTCATATAGCTTACATGAACGAGACCTTCAACAGTATTCGGGAGCTCGACAAACATGCCGAAGTTTGTGACAGAACTGATGATTCCATCAAATTCTTCCCCAATCTTATCCAGCATAAATTCTGCTTTTTTCAAATCATCCGTTTCACGCTCCGCATCAACAGCTCGCCGTTCCATATTGGAAGAATGTTCTGCAATTTCCGGCAAAATTGATGCCCATTTCATCTGTGTCTTTTCGTCTATTTTCCCTTCAAGCAAATATTTGCGAATGAGTCGATGAACTATCAAATCAGGATAACGGCGAATCGGGGAAGTAAAATGGGTGTAAAATTCGGTCGACAATCCGAAATGCCCGACGCTTTCCGGATGATATTTCGCTTGCTTCATAGACCGAAGCATGACAGTTGAAATCACCATTTCTTCAGGTTTTCCCCGTACTTCATCTAAAATTTGCTGCAAAGCGCGCGGATGAATATTGTTTCCTGTCCCCTTCACGACATAACCAAAATTTGTAATAAACTCCAAGAAACGTCTTAGTTTTTCCTCATTCGGTTTTTCGTGAATTCGATATATAAACGGTACATTTAACCAGTGAAAATGTTCTGCTACTGTTTCATTTGCAAGCAGCATAAATTCTTCAATTAACCGTTCCGCTACAGATCGTTCCCGAATAATGACATCATACGGTTTGCCTTTCTCATCCACCAAAACTTTCGCTTCCTTAAAATCAAAATCGATAGCTCCGCGCAGCATTCTTTTTTTCCGTAAAATCGACGCAAGCTCAGCCATATCCTCCAGCATGGGGACAATTTCTTGATATTTTTCCCGAAGCTGTTCATCCTTTTCAATCAAAATTTTATTGACATTTGAATAAGTCATCCGCTCAGCGGAGCGAATAATACTTTGAAAAATATCATGCTGAACTACGTTCCCATATTCATCCACAATCATTTCGCACGATAATGTCAGACGATCCACCTTCGGATTCAGCGAACAAATTCCGTTTGATAAACGATGCGGTATCATCGGAATGACGCGATCAACTAAATATACGCTTGTCCCGCGTGCAAATGCCTCTCTGTCAATCGGAGTTCCTTCTTTTACATAATAACTGACATCTGCGATATGCACGCCAAGCTTATAGCAGCCGTTATTTAACTTTGTTACTGTTACGGCATCATCCAAATCTTTTGCATCTTCACCATCAATGGTAATGATTAATTCGTTGCGAAGGTCTCGTCTGTTCTTGATTTCCTCGCTCTTAATCTCATCAGGTGTTTCGTTTGCTTGCTTTAATACATCATCTGGAAAGCTCAATGGCAGCTGATGCTTATGAATGATTGATAAAATATCGACGCCAGGATCATTTTTATGGCCTAAAATTTGTACGACTTCTCCTTCTGCACTCATTCGTCCTTCAGGATATGACGTGAGTCGGACAATTACTTTATGACCTTCAACTGCCCCATTTGATGCATTTTTCGGAATAAAAATGTCGTTGACAATCTTTTTGTCGTCAGGTATGACAAATCCGAAGTTTTTGCTTTCCGTATATGTTCCGACAATTTCCGTTATTCCTCTTTCCAAAATGCGTATGACCGTGCCTTCCTGTCTCGCCCCGCTTGTTTTCGGGCTTAGCCGCACAAGAACTTTGTCTCCATGCATCGCATGATTCAGCTCGCCGGGCGGAATGAACACGTCATCAAAACCTGGTTCATCCGGTTCAACGAAAGCAAATCCGCGGGCATGTCCGACCAGTGTTCCGCGGATCAAATTCATTTTTTCTGGAACACCGTATCGATTTGCTCTCGTCCGCACAATGAGGCCTTTTTCTTCCATCTTATT
Organism: Aeribacillus sp. FSL W8-0870; assembly: GCF_037963755.1. Lineage (NCBI taxonomy): Bacteria > Bacillati > Bacillota > Bacilli > Caryophanales > Bacillaceae > Aeribacillus > Aeribacillus sp. FSL W8-0870. The sequence continues at coordinate 945,364 of NZ_CP150165.1, read as the reverse complement.
TAAAGTAATAATCAGCTTTTTAAATTCGTCTGCGTCCTCTAGCTGAAAAGCTTCTTCTAATTCCTCCACAGTCAAAGGTTTATAAGCCTCTTCCTTCATAAAAGAAAGAAGCCTTTCAGCTAATTGCATATCGGGTTCTGCCAATACGATAACCTCCTTTTACTCCTGCCAATCAAGGCTCTCTAAAAATTCATAGACGTCCTGATGCAGTTCATCTCGCTGCTTGTCAAGCGTAATAACATGCGACGATTCTTCATACCATTTGATTTTTTTTATATTTGAGCTTACTTCGTTATAAATAATATTTGCACTATCCGGATTGATCATTTCATCGTGCCGCGCCTGAACCACAAATGTCGGGGCATAAATCATATCGACATTTTCTCTCACATCAGAAATCAAACGCTGCAGAGCTTTCAACGTTTTCATTGGTGTTTTTTGAAACTCTTCCATTTCCGCCTCAATCTGTTCTTCCGGCTTTCCTTCAAATTGTTTATATTTGCGGGCATATTTTAAAATCCCTTTATACATCGTTTCTTCGCTTTTAATATACATCGGGGCGCACATTGGAATAATTCCTTTTACAGGTACAGTGTATCCCAGTTTTAAAGAAAAAACTCCTCCAAGAGACAAACCGGCAACTGCAATTTCTTTAAAACCTAAGTCTTTCAGATGTTCGTAGCCGCCCATCACATCTTGCCACCAGTCATCGGGACCGGTATGAACCAATTCTTCCGGAGGAACCCCATGGCCTTTATATTGAGGGGCATGACAAGTATACCCTTTATCTTGCAAAAAACGCCCAAGTATCCGCACATCTGCTGAATTTCCAGTAAAGCCGTGAAGCAGCAGTACAGCACGATTCCCACCTTCAAACGTAAAAGGTTTTGGCGGTAAAACTTTCATTTTAAAATCTCCTTCTCTTTTTAAATTCTTTATTTTTTACAACGAATTGTAGTATGAAAAAAGTTTAAATTCCATTATATACCAAAAACATTATTCATTCAACAGCTTTATTTTCCCATAGAAAAAAGGCCTGTTTGACAGACCTTTCTAGCTATTATAATCCAAACCATGAAACAGCAATTGCTAAAACAAAAAATAACACAGAAAGAACGATTGTAATACGATGTAAGATTAAATCTATTCCACGCGCTTTTTGCTTCCCAAAAAGCTGTTCAGCACCGCCGGAAATGGCTCCAGATAATCCAGCACTTTTTCCAGACTGCAGTATCACCACAGCGATCAGCGCAATAGATACAATTGCTAATAGTATGACAAGCAGAGTATGCATGTCCACTCCACCTCCTAAAAAAACGCACATTACAATAGTTTTAATGTATCATAAATTGGTTCATTACACAATAGCGTATCCATTCAGAAAATACGAAAGCGGATGTCTTGAAGCAAGACATCCAACTCTGTATTACCTTCCACGATGTTTTGCCTTCGCTTTTAAACGCTTTAACTCTCTTTTTCGCTTGATGAGAGCTTCGCGCAGCTCCTTGCGCAAAACTTTTCTCTCTTTTTTACGATGCTCCAATTCTAGCTGAAGGGCTGTTTGTGCATATGTGGAAAGCGGCCTTGTTTTCATTTCCTTTGCAGCTTCACGTTGCAGTCGCTTCGGATTTTTGCGCTTTTTCATTTCAAGCGGCACGGCGGTTGTTGTGCGGCACTTGTGCAGTAACGATAGCATCGGACCATTCACAAATGCCAAAACTTCATCATCTTTTGGCTCTGAACCAAATACGTAGCGAACCGCTTTTATAGCTTCACCTTCCTTTTGCTCAACCACACCGATCCAGAATTGTCCATCGTAAAAAACCGTCAACTTCATGAAAGGTCCCTCCTTGTAAAACGTAACGACAGCGATGGACATCCCAAGGAGGGGAAGGATACTGACACTCTTTCGGAGTGCGCCCGGACTACCAACCGGGACTGTGTTTTTACGCTGTCTATGTTTTTATTATATGTTGTTTATTGGTAATAAGAAAGTATTTACACACCGTCTAGGTTATGATTTTGTGTGCTTTGAGCTTTAATTAAAAAAGGTCTAACCAAATAACTCGGTTAGACCTTTTCATAGATAGTGTTATTTTTTCAAGTTATAGAAAGATTTAATTCCTTGGTAAACTGCAGTATCGCCAAGTTGATCTTCGATGCGAAGCAATTGATTGTATTTCGCAACGCGGTCCGTGCGGGAAGGTGCGCCTGTTTTAATTTGGCCTGCGTTTGTTGCCACAGCAATGTCTGCAATGGTGCTGTCTTCCGTCTCGCCTGAGCGATGGGAGATGACCGCTGTATAGCCGGCGCGTTTTGCCATTTCGATCGCATCAAACGTTTCTGTTAACGTTCCGATTTGGTTAACTTTAATCAGAATAGAGTTGCCGACTCCTTTTTCAATGCCTTCCGCTAATTTTTTTGTATTTGTTACAAATAAATCGTCTCCGACAAGCTGAACTTTTCCGCCTAAACGTTCTGTTAACAGTTTATGGCCTTCCCAGTCGTTCTCATCAAGTCCGTCTTCAATCGAAATGATCGGATATTTGGAGACAAGCTCTTCATACCATTGCACCATTTCTTCCGACGTTTTTACAACGCCTTCTCCTTCTAGGTGGTACTTGCCGTCTTCTTTATTAAACAGTTCAGAAGAAGCAACATCCATCGCAAGCTTAACTTGTTCGCCAGGTTTGTAGCCGGCTTTTTCAATTGCTTCGATAATAGTTTGCAAAGCTTCTTCATTTGATTGTAAATTTGGAGCGAATCCGCCTTCATCACCAACAGCTGTATTATATCCTTTTCCTTTTAATACAGATTTTAATGAATGGAAAATTTCCGCTCCCATCCGCAGTGCTTCCCGGAAGCTTTCCGCGCCGACCGGCATAATCATGAATTCTTGAATATCAACATTGTTGTCTGCATGAGCGCCGCCGTTTAAAATGTTCATCATCGGCACAGGAAGAGTTTTCGCATTGAAGCCGCCGAGATATTGATACAGCGGAACACCTAAATAATCAGCTGCAGCACGAGCAACGGCCATAGAAACACCTAAAATTGCGTTTGCTCCCAGCTTTCCTTTATTTTCTGTTCCGTCAAGTTCAATTAATAATTGATCGATGGCATTTTGTTCCGTCACATCAAAGCCTAACAGTTCTGGGGCAATAATTTCGTTCACGTTTTTAACTGCTGTTAAAACCCCTTTTCCAAGGTAGCGTTCTTTATCACCGTCACGCAATTCAACAGCCTCGTACTCACCTGTGGATGCACCGCTAGGTACAAGCGCCCGTCCAAATGCACCTGATTCTGTATACACCTCTACTTCAACTGTCGGATTTCCTCTTGAATCAAGCACTTCACGTGCATAAACATCAGTAATAGCTGGCATGTTGCTTCATCTCCTTTATTTATGATTTAATAAGACTTTTCCCTGTCATTTCTTTCGGTTTTTCCAGCCCGAGCAGCTCGAGCATCGTTGGTGCTAAATCGCCTAAAATTCCGTCTTCTCTTAATTCGATTCCTTTTTTCGTTATAATAACCGGCACTGGATTTGTCGTATGTGCGGTTTGGGGTTTTCCGTCAAGTGTGACGACTTCGTCCGCATTTCCGTGGTCAGCAGTTATAATAGCTGTTCCGCCTTTTTCGAGAATCAAATCCACCACTTTTCCGAGACATTCATCAACCGCTTCGACTGCCTTTATCGTTGGCTCAAGTTTGCCGGAGTGGCCGACCATGTCCGGATTGGCAAAATTCAATATGATCGCATCATGCTTGTCAGCCTCAATTTCTTTTAAAAGCGCATCAGTTACTTCATATGCGCTCATTTCCGGTTTTAAATCATACGTGGCTACCTTCGGTGAATTAATTAAAATCCGTTCTTCGCCAGGAAACTTCTCTTCCCGGCCTCCGCTCATAAAGAACGTAACATGCGGATATTTTTCTGTTTCTGCTATGCGCAGCTGCCTCAATCCGGCTTGGGAAATGACTTCGCCAATTGTGTTGTCCAAGTTAACCGGCTTGAAGGCAACATATCCTTTCACCGTTTCGCTAAAATGCGTCAAACAAACGAAGAATAAACGTTTTGGATGTTTCGGTCCCCTATCAAAGGAACGGAAATCTTCATTTGTGAATGTATTCGAAATTTGAATAGCGCGATCCGGACGGAAATTATAGAAAATGACCGCGTCATCATCTTGAATGGTTGCAACAGGACTGCCGTCTTCTTTTGTCATAACAGAAGGGATGACAAACTCATCATAAATCCCGTGTGCATAAGAATCTTCAATACATTCGTATGCGTTTTTATAAGCTGGTCCTTCGCCATACACCATCGCTCTGTATGCTTTTTCTACTCGATCCCATCTTTTATCTCTGTCCATCGAGTAATAGCGGCCTGAAATCGTTGCGATCTGTCCTACTCCGTATTCATTGATTTTTTCATTCAGCTCATCAATATATTGCTTCGCCGTTTGCGGACCAACATCGCGTCCGTCCAAAAATCCATGAATGAACACATTTTTCACTTGCTGATCTTTCGCCAATTTTAACAAGGCGAATAAGTGGTTAATGTGGCTGTGAACACCGCCATCCGATAATAAGCCGAAAATGTGAAGGTTCGTTCCTTTTTCTTTCACGTGGTTCATAGCTGAAAGAAATGTTTCATTTTCAAAAAATTCGCCTTCACGAATCGCTATGTTAACGCGTGTCAAACTTTGGTATACAATTCTGCCTGCACCGATGTTTAAATGTCCAACTTCAGAATTTCCCATTTGACCTTCCGGCAAGCCGACAGCTTCTCCACATGCTTTTAACGTTGCATGCGGGTATGTATTCCAAAATCGATCAAAATTCGGCTTGTTCGCTTGAGCCACAGCATTTCCTTTCACTTCGTCACGCAGAGCAAAACCGTCTAATATAATTAACGCTACTGGCTTTTTACTCATTTTGGCCTGCCTCCAATAGCTGCAAGAAAGAGCGTGGTTCTAGGCTTGCGCCTCCGACTAATGCTCCGTCAACTTCCGGCTGGTTTAGAAAATCTTTAATATTTTCCGGTTTAACACTGCCGCCATATTGAATGCGAACTTCGTTTGCAACATCATCGGAATAAATATCGGCAATTACACCCCGAATATGGGCACATACTTCATTGGCATCCTCAGGAGAAGACGATTTTCCTGTGCCAATCGCCCAAATCGGCTCATAAGCAATCACTATGTTTTTCACAGCCGAAGCATCGACTCCAGCCAACGCTTTTTTGACTTGATCGCCAACAATTTCATTCGTTTTTCCAGCTTCACGCTCAGCTAATGATTCGCCTACACATACGATCGGAGTTAATTCGTGTTTGAAAGCAGCCAATACTTTTTTGTTCACGGTTTCGTCTGTTTCGGCAAACATTTCCCGGCGTTCGGAGTGTCCAATGATCACATAATCAACACCGATATCCGCCAATGCAACAGGGCTGATTTCCCCTGTATAAGCTCCGCTTTCTTCAAAATGCATATTTTGAGCGCCAATTTTTAGTTCAGAGCCTTCAGCCAATTCCACAAGCTGACCTAAAAATAAGGCAGGTGCACATATAACGGAATCAACTTTATCCTGTGGGGGAACGAGTGATTTGACTTCCTTTACAAAGCTTTTTGCTTCTTCCAACGTCTTATGCATTTTCCAATTCCCTGCAATAATCGGCTTTCTCATCTTTACACCTTCCTTTTTACGGAAATGGTTGTGGTTATTTGTCTTCCAATATTTGAACTCCCGGAAGTTTCTTCCCTTCCATGAACTCTAAAGATGCTCCGCCTCCGGTTGAGATGTGGTTCATTTTATCCGCAAGGCCGAATTTTTCTACTGCTGCTGCTGAATCACCGCCGCCGATGACCGTATAAGTATGTTCTGCTTTCGCCAAGCTTTCCGCTACAGCTTTTGTTCCCTTTGCAAAAGCATCCATTTCAAAAACGCCCATCGGTCCGTTCCAAACAACAAGCTTTGATTGTTGAATGACATCCGCATAAATTTCAGCCGTTTTAGGTCCAATGTCAAGTGCTTCCCAATCAGCCGGAATACTGTCAATATCCACTACTTTTGTATTGGCATCATTTGAAAAATCATCTGCTACCACAACATCTACAGGCATATAAAAGCGAACGCCCTTTTCTTTGGCACGTTCCATAAACGATTTTGCCAGTTCTATTTTATCTTCTTCAAGCAAAGACTTGCCGATTTCGTGACCCAGCGCTTTTACAAACGTATAAGCAAGTCCTCCGCCGATAATCAAATTATCTACACGTTCCAATAAATTTTCGATAACTCCGATTTTATCTTTTACTTTTGCACCCCCGATAATCGCTGTAAATGGGCGGTCAGGATTATCAAGCGCTTTAGATAAAACATTGATTTCTTTTTCCATTAAAAATCCTGCAACAGATGGTAAATATTCCGCAATGCCTGCGGTGGATGCATGTGCGCGGTGAGCGGCGCCAAAGGCATCGTTAACATATAGATCCGCCAATTCAGCAAAAGCTTTAGCAAGCTCAGGATCATTTTTTTCTTCGCCAGGATAAAAGCGTACATTTTCCAGAACGAGAATGTCGCCATTGTTTAACTTGTCTACTTCCGCTTTTACAGCCGCACCGTAAGCTTCATCTACTTTGACCACCTTTTTGCCTAACAGTTCTTCTAAACGCTTCGCTACAGGCGTCAATCGAAGCTCTTCCACAACCTGTCCTTTTGGTCTGCCAAGGTGGCTGGCAAGCAATACTTTCGCTCCTTGATCCGCCAAGTATTGGATCGTTGGGAGTGCAGCTCGAATGCGTGTATCATCGGTTATTTTGCCATCCTGCATCGGTACATTAAAGTCAACTCGGCAAAATACCGTTTTCCCTTTCACATCGACATCTTTTATCGTTTTCTTGTTCATGGCTCAAGCTCCTCCTTCACAATAACGATCAGGAAAAAATTCTTCCTACATGTTGAAAGGGAAAGGGGAATGTAAACGTCCCCTTCCCCTTCCCGCTTTTCATTATAGCTTTTTAAACAGGCAAGCCACAAGTCCGTATTTAAAGATTATAAACCTTGTTTTGCAATGTAAGCCGCCAAATCTACCACACGGTTTGAGTATCCTGTTTCGTTATCGTACCAAGAAACAACTTTCACCATGCGGTTTTCAAGCACCATAGTAGAAAGCGCATCAATCGTAGAAGAATGAGTATCACCATTATAGTCTCTGGATACAAGCGGCTCCTCGCTGTACGCTAAAATACCTTTCAATTCTCCTTCAGCTGCTTCTTTAAGCGCCGCATTTACTTCTTCCACTGTTACGTCTTTTTCAAGCTCTGCAACTAAGTCAACGATGGACACATTTGGTGTCGGAACACGCATTGCCATACCGTTAAGTTTTCCTTTTAATTCAGGCAATACGAGCGCAACTGCTTTAGCCGCACCAGTTGTCGTCGGAATAATAGATTCTGCTGCAGCGCGAGCGCGGCGGTAATCTTTGTGAGGCAAGTCTAAAATTTGTTGGTCATTTGTATAAGCATGCACAGTTGTCATCATGCCTCGAACAATGCCAAATTTTTCATGTAAAACTTTTGCAAACGGAGCTAAGCAGTTTGTTGTACATGAAGCGTTGGAAATGACATGATGATTGCTTGGATCATATTTGTCTTCGTTTACGCCCATAACAATTGTGATATCTTCTTCTTTAGCCGGCGCAGAAATGATTACTTTTTTCGCACCTGCTTCAAGGTGTTTTGCTGCATCTTGACGGTTTGTGAAGCGACCAGTAGATTCTACTACAATGTCAACGCCAAGGTCTCCCCAGCCTAATTGAGCTGGATCGCGCTCGGATAATACTTGAATTTCTTTTCCATCCACGACCAAGTTATTTCCGTTTACCCCGACTTCCACATCGAGTTTTCCATGAACGGAATCGTATTGTAAAAGATGTGCAAGCATGTTTGCATCTGTTAAATCATTTACTGCTACTACTTCTACTTCAGGATTTTTTAATGCTGCGCGGAATACATTGCGTCCAATACGACCAAAACCATTAATACCAATTTTCACTGCCATCTTTAAGTCCTCCTTCAATTTTAGGAATGATGTTTATATTGAGGGAGCTTTACAGTTCCCTTAATAACTCTTTAGCTGCCACTTCGTCAGTTACTAAAATCGTGGCTAATGATTGATTCATATACGCTTTGATCGCTTTTGCTTTAGAGGCTCCTCCAGCAACCGCGATCACATTTCGTATGTTTTTTAAGTCCTCCAGCTGCATTCCAACCGTTTGAACTTTATGGACGACTTCACCTTTTTGGTTGAAGTAATAACCGAAAGCTTCGCCTACTGCTTTTCCTTTTTTAATTTTTTCGAAATCTTCCTTCGGAGTCTTTCTTCGCTCCGCCATTGTTTGAGCATCCCCGATGCCATGAACAAGCATTTTCGCTGAACGTATAATTTTTAAAAGGTCTTTTATTTCCGGTTCTTCGATAATGGATTCATATGCTTCCTTGCTTAGCTGGTCAGGAACATGGAGCAGCCTGTATTTCCCATGTGCACGTTCAGCTATTTTGGCGCAAATCGTATTCGCCTGGTTTTCAACATTTTCCCCTAGTCCGCCTCTTGCAGGGACAAATAAAACATTTCGGCGATGACCTAACGGAATCATCATTTCAGCAACAGCTGCCAGCGTTGTGCCGCCTGCCACAGCAACAACCTCGTCATCCTGCAAATGATTCATAATGCATTGTGCACAAGCTCTTCCCATTTCTTTTTTCACGAGGGGCGAATGGTCGCTGTCACCTGAAACAACAATCACTTCATCTAAATGAAGCTTCTCTTTTAATGTAGTTTCCAAAAAAGTTAAACCTAAAACATCTTTCATCATTTCTTCCAATGATGAAAGAAGATCATCCCCTTCTTTCGTTAAGGTCATTCCCGAGGGGTGAATATGAATTAAATTTTGTTCTTTTAAAAATTGCACTTCTCCACGCAGAATTCTTTCACTGATGCCTAAATTGTTTGACAAGCTTCGTCTTCCTACAGGCTGCATCAGTCGAATGGACTGCAAAATTTGATAGCGCTTTTGCATAGTTTGGAGAAGATCAGGCAATAATTTTTTTTGAGCTTCAATTAATGATTGCATTTTCAAGACCCTTCAGCTCTTTCTTTCCGGGACTTTTTTTGTCCCTATAAGACAAATTATGTCCCAATTATAGCAAAAAAATTCACCCCTTGCTACATATATTATTTTAGCAGGAGCGCAAATGTTAATCAACAGAAACAAGTTCCAGCAAACGTTTTCTTAAAGAATTTTCTTCAATTTTCCCAAAAATAACAATCTTTCCATTCACTTCAATCACTGGAATCATTAGTTGATATTTTTCCAGCAGCCGGTCATCTTGATAAATATCTTTTTCTTTCAGATCAAAGGGTATTGCAGCTTGCAGCTTATACAGCAATTCCTTTGCTTCATCACATAATGGACATGTTTGCTTCGTATAAAGAACCACTTGATTCACGAATCCAATTCCTTTCTAATTATATCTTTTTCGCAAATTGGACGAAGGGATATTGAGCTGATCGCGGTATTTGGCCACTGTTCTTCTCGAAACATTCATATTATAATTCTCTTTCAACAGGTTGGCAATTTTTTGATCTGAAAGCGGTCTTTGCTTATTTTCTTGATCAATTAATTGCTGAATGACCTGTTTAACATTCGCACTTGATGTATCTTCTTCTCCCACTTTGTTAGTGAAAAAATATTTCAACTCATATAAACCGAAAGGAGTTTGAACAAATTTATCATTGACCGCTCTGCTTACAGTCGACTCGTGAATGTTAAGAGAATCAGCGATATCTTTTAATGTTAACGGTTTCAAAATGTTGTTTTTCAAATAGAAAAAGTCTTTCTGAAATCGTATAATTTCCTGCATAACTTTGACAAGCGTTTCCTTCCGCTGCTCAAGCGATTTTAACAGCCAGCGTCCTTGATGGAGTTTAGTCTGTACGTAAGATTTTACTTCTTTTTCTGTTTGTACAATCGGTTCGTAGTCCCGATTGATTTTAATTTGCGGCAAAAGATCTTCATTATAATATACAATCCAATCTCCATTTCGCTCTTCAATCATTAAATCAGGGATGATATAATTCGGGGTTTCCTCATCAAATTGCAGACCAGGTCTTGGATTCAATGTTTGAACAAAATCGAAAATTTGCTGAAGAGCATTCAGCGACAGACCTGTCTTTTTGGAAAGATCCTTCCAAGCTTTTGTGGCAAACAGATGAAAATGCTCTTTTAACACGAACTCGGAGCCTTCAGGTTTTTCCTCGATTTCTTTAGCCTGCAAAAGCAAGCATTCTTGAAGCGAACGTGCCCCGACGCCAATTGGATCTAATGATTGCAGCACAGACAGCTGTTTTTCCAAAAGATCGATCGAAATTTGGAACTTTTCCGATAGGCGGGATAAGTCTTCTGACATATAACCATTTGAGTCCACTGCATCGATTAAAATATGAATAGCACGCCGTTCGTTTTCGGTAAAACGAAATTCTACGAGCTGATTTCGCAAATGATCTTTTAGCCCCATCCCTTTTTTCGGCATATTTTCGATCCAGCGGCCATCCTCCTTGCTAGCCCTCTGCTGCTTTCTTTGATTATGATAAAATATCGGTGGATGGGATTCTTCCAATTCCACAAAGGGGTTTTCAAGCGTAATTTCCCTCAAGTAAGATACTAAATCGATTGTAGAATATTGCAAAAGCCCAATGGCTTGCTTCAGCTCTTTCGTCATCGCCAATCTCAAGGATTGGTTTTGGACTAAGTCCATTTTTATATGCATCAGAACTCCCCCCCTTTAGTTCTATTTTACATGAAGAATTTAAAAAAAGAATCTAAAATTTTGGAGGAACGAACATGACACAGCTTTTTTCTGTTTCCTATTTTAAAGAAAACTTTAAACAGTACATTGAAATGAATAAAGAAAAATCTTCAAAGATTGATGCCATGAACAGCTACTACCGATCTGTCGTCTCAACTTTAATTTACGACCAGCTAACCAAAAATGCTGAAATATTGAAAAGACTGCAAAATCTTGATCAAGCATATAATCAAGTGAAAAACGAGGAGTAAAAGGACTTTTAAATTTTAATGTATGAGATCAGTTTTTGAAGTCGGCATATAAGCCGATTTCTTTTTTTTACAGTAAAGCTTTTGGTTAAAACAAAAAACTGAGCAAATATAAGCTGCCCAGCTTTCGTTTTCGTTTTTATTTCGATTCATGTTTTGGCAAATATTCTGTCGTAAAAATTTCCTTTGCATCAAATGTTTTTTCTAATAAACCGAGATCGTGCAATTGTTTAATTAATGTTGCCCAGCGTTCTTCCGTCATATATCCGACTCCATGCTCTGCTGCATCTCCTCCATATACAAAATCCACTTGTGTTTCGGCTTCAAATTTTAATGATTCTAATTCCATATCAGCGTTGTCTTTCTGAATCACTTTATTAATCTCTTCGTAAGAATCTTTGTATAAATACCATCCTTCGACAAAAGCATCCACAAATGCTTTGACAGTTTCTTTATTTTTTTCTAAATAGTCTTTTGTAACATATAACACAACGTTATAAGGATTATAACCTGCATCAGATATGAGCTTCGTTTCTACATCTACTCCATCTTTTTTTAAGAAAAACGGCTCTGAAGTCACAAAGGCTTGGCTTACAGAATTGGGATCGCTAATAAAATTCGAATGCTGTCCTGTATAAGCCAATTCTTGTACATTACTTAAATTATATTTAGATTTCAAAAAGTCCCAATACGTAATACCAGGCTGTATATATACTTTTCTTCCATTTAATTCATCAAAATCGTCAATTCCCTTTCCTTTATGGAACATTAATGCCTGCGGGCTTCCTTGCATGGCAGCAGCTACAGCGACTAATTCAATTCCTTGATTTCTAGCAATAACCATTTGGTCAGCATGTGCAAGCCCAAAGTCAGCACTTCCAGATGCAACCATTTGAATAGACGAGACTTGCGGCCCACCCGGTTCGATCGTGACTTTTAAACCGTTTTTTTCAAACAATCCGTTTTCTTGTGCTGCATACAAACCGCCATGCTGCGCCTTCGGAAACCAATTTAATACAATTTTTACATCTTTTAAGTCTTTTTTCTCTTCATTCGAAGCGCTGTCTCCCTCGTTTGTTGAGCTGCTCGACTCTTGTCCGCCGCAGGCGGTGAGGAAGAACATGAATATAATCCCGATTAATAGAAAACTCGCTTTGCGCCATGCTTTCAATTCTTTTTCCCCCTTTTTGCACTTTTTTTGAAACTCAATAAAGCTCGTTCCCTAACGCAGCAAACCATTTTTATGCAAAAAAAATTAGCCCTGAATCCGTGATGAATTGAAATCGACTTTGATTTTGTTGTAATTTTGATGGATTGATAATCCATAAAACCCTTTTTATGCTTATGACCTATGTCATCTCTATTTCCGAAAATGGAACAAATCTCTTTTTTAGGTATACGAACCAAAAAAATAGACAAAAAAGCACAGGGAGTGACGTTGGACATCAGTTCCCGAACATTCGTTCGTTATCTTGCCTCTCTCCATTTCTGATAGACGTTCAGTAGGGGCTCGCTATAGCCACTCCTTCGCGTCAGTTTCATCCAGATCTGTCGTGATCGACGGACGAGTCGCCCTGCCATCGTGATCACCGTCTGAATAATCGTCTTGATGCGGCGGCGTTTCACTTTGTGGTGCAACGGATGTCTCGGATCGCTTAATAGATCTTGTCCAATCAGACGAAGAAGATTGTAAACGAAGGCTCCCATGACCAACACGAGCGCATTCGTTTTCATCTTCCCAGATGGAAGCCGCTCTAAATCTAAGTCGCTCTTCAGTTCGCTATGAAACTGTTCGCATGTCGCATGGTCATGATACAACGCGAGCACATCGCTCATTCGAACATGCTCGTATCCTTTGAGCCGCACCCAATAGCTTTCCACTTCATAATCAGGAACGAGCATCAGCTGTCCATTGCGTTCCATCGTCCGTTCCGTCACTTGGGTGACTTGAACGTACGTATACGTGTTTCCATCGATCGCTGCCTTCTGTGGAAGGCATAGCTCATAGGTTTGTACTCCTTCGCTTTGTCCATCATCGACACGTTTGCCCTTTTGCGAAGCGATCTGGAACCAAAGCGCTTTCGATTCTCGGCGTAAGTTTCGCTTGATGACAAAGTCCACGTCTTCCTTTAGGCATACGTGCACATTCGCTTCTGCATCGTTTCCTGCATCCATGCGAACAAGCAGACGAGATGAAGTCAGTTGACGAGCTCGACGGATAGCGGTGACTAAAAACGAGGGCATGTTGTCTTGCACATGTTGTTTCCCTGGACGCAACTCGGCATGAACGAGATACCCTTCCTTCCCTGCATACGCAAACAACGGTGTAAAACCGTCAAATCCTTTATACGTTCGACTGACTCCTTCTTTTTTCGTATCGGAGTTGTCAAATGGGGAACCATCTATATCAAGGGGAAGCCATGTCGTCTTTCCTTTGGTCCAACAAGGGGACAAAGTGGCATGTCGTTGAATCAACAGACGTATGGACTCCTCCCAAAGAATCGTTTCGGTCATCGGAAGACAAGCGAGCTGATCGAGTCGTTGTCGCAAGGTTGGAGAGGAAGGCACGTGCTGAATCCCCATCGATGCCGAAAAGATATCGTCCTGACGATACGCTTCGATATGATCGAAATCCGTTTTTCCTGTGGCAAGCAAGCCAATCATCGAGCGAATGACATCGCTATGGGAAATGTGCACTTCTCGACGAACCGTTGGAAGCCGAAGTGCGTTTACCCGTTTATCCAGTTTCGTTCGATGGAGTAAGTAGCCAACGAGAGCAAGCCCAGCACTTGGGGTAATCGCTTCATCTGTCAATACAAACCGAATCGGGAAATCTTTCATCACATCACCTACTTGATGAAGAATCGTCAACGTCGTTTTCCCTTATCGTATCAACGGTTTGCGACCATTGTAAAGATGTTTTGTCACGGATTCAGGTTAGCAAATAAATTCAGCTCTTGTAAGCAATAGTGATTATGTCAACTTAATTTTTGATCAAATTTTTTATTTTTCTCCCTTCATCGCGGATTCGTGCCATGATCTCAGCATGAAATGAGAAAACAAACTTACGAGTAAGTAAAAGACAATCCCAAAAATAGCAGCGGCAATTCCACAAGCAAATAAATATGGTGTTTTTAATTGAACGGCTGCTACCGTAATGGCATACCCTAAACCGCCTTTTCCTCCGCCAATTCCAGCTATATATTCACCCGTAATAGCTCCAACGATCGATAGCGTGCTGGATATTTTTAAGCCGGTCATCATGTAAGGCATAGCAGCCGGAATTCGGAGCTTCCACATTTTTTGCCATTTTGACGCATTATATAAAGTAAATAATTCGCTCATATTTTTATCGACTGAATTCAATCCCATTAACGTATTTGAAATAATCGGAAAAAATCCGATTAAAAATGAAATCATCACAATCGAATTGAAGCCCGAGCCGAACCAGATAACAACGATCGGTGCAACAGCTACAACCGGTATCGTTTGTAAAATAACCGCATACGGGTAAATGCTTATTTCTAAAATTTTTGAGCTTGCTAATAAAACCGCAAAGCCAATTCCAATGATGGCGCTTATTACAAATCCGATCACAGATTCAGCCACCGTTATTTGTATGGCTGGCCATAATAACTCCCAATCTTCAACCGCCGCTTGAAGGACGTCCGTCGGTTTTGGAAGTATAAACGGCTGCACGCCAACCATAATCGGTACAAACTGCCATAAAGAAAGAAAAACAACAAGCGCAGCAATCGGACCAATAATCTTCCATTTTGATTTGCTCCATATTTTCAGTTTGCCAGTATTATTTGATTGAGCGACAATTTCCTTCGTTTGAGTGGTTGCTGTTTGTACAGACATTTATACCAACTCCCTTCGGGTTGAACTATTCTCAAGACTTTGCGAGGAAATATCGACATATTCTGTAAACCGTTCATCTGTCCGCTCCCTCGGATAAGGAAGATCGACATCGATGATAGATGATAATCGTCCGGGCCGAGCTGACAACACTGCAATTCTAGTAGAAAGATAGACAGCTTCAAATACATTATGAGTAACGAACAAAATTGTCATTTTCTCCCTTTTCCATATTTCAAGCAGCTCCGTCTGCAAGGTCTGTCTTGTAATCTCGTCTAATGCAGCAAACGGTTCATCCATTAACAGCAATTTAGGTTTTGCAGCCAACGCTCGAGCTATAGACACCCTCATTCTCATTCCGCCTGACAACTGCCTAGGATATGACTTTATATGATCCTTTAGTCCAACCATCTCCAATACTTTGATCGCATCCTCTTTGCGGCTTTTTTTATCCGAACCCCTTAATTCTAAAGGCAGCATCACATTTTCCAGCACCGTTCTCCATGGAAGCAAATTGGCATCTTGGAATACAAAAGCAACATCATTTGTATTTTTTATAACTTCTTTCGGGTTTTGCCCAAATACCTCTACCTTGCCCTCAGTAGCTTCGCCTAAACCTGCCACCATTCTTAATGCCGTTGATTTCCCGCAGCCAGACGGGCCGAGGAAGCTTATAAATTCCCCTTCTGTGATGGAAAAATGGAATTGGCTTAAAGCGACTGTGCCGGTATTGTAAATCTTACTAACATGATGAAATGCGACAATCTCGTTTCGAATTGCTTCCACTGCTTATCCCCCCTTATCTAAGTTAGAATAGCTGAGTTTCTTATTCTTGGTTTTTTATAATTGACTTTTGTATGCTCAAGAGCCGTTTCCAGCATTCTTTCAGCAGCTTTTTGCGCCCGCATGGCAAATGATTCTTCATCGATATTGACAAGACGCCCTTTATCTACAACAATCTGTCCGCCAACGATAGTCATATCGACTGTCGGTGTGCCCGCTAGAATCGGAAGTGCCGTATCGTTGAAAAGCGCACCAGCAAATTCTAATCGATTCGTATCAATCATAAACATATCAGCAGCCTTGCCGACTTCCAATGAACCAATGGCATCTTCCCAGCCAAGCACTTTAGCTGAACCTCTCGTCGCAATCGACAAACAATCTTCAGCACTTAGCGCTGTCGTTCCATGCTGAAGATTATGGAGCAGGTTCATAATTTTTAAATCTAATAATAGATTGGAGGAATCATTAGAAGCTGAACCATCAACACCAAATCCCACTTTTACCCCTGCCTGCAGCATGTCCATAATTCGCATCGTTCCGGAAGCCATTTTCATATTGCTGCTCGGACAATGAGCAACTCCGCAGCCACAAGCACCCAGCTTGGCAATTTCTTTGTCATCAAACCAGATTCCATGCGCATACCACACGTCTTCGCCGACCCAACCTGTTTCTTCCATTAGTTCGAAAGGACGCATGCCAAACTTTTCTCTGCAAAAATCCTCTTCATCGATCGTTTCCGCCAAATGGGTATGCATCCGAACGCCATAACTGCGTGCTAAATCCGCTGATTCACGCAGCAAGTCTTTGCTAACCGAAAATGGTGAACAAGGTGCAACACCTACCCGCAGCATCGAAAATTTACTAGGATCATGATAGGTTTCAATAATTCTCATGGTATCTCGAAGAATAACATCCTCCGGCTGAACGATTTCATCTGGCGGCAATCCCCCTTTTGATCGTCCTAAACTCATAGAGCCTCTAGTTGGGTAAAAACGAATTCCGATCTCACGTGCTGCCCGTATTTCCTCATCAATTAATTCACAGCTGACTCCATTCGGAAAAACGTAAAAATGGTCAGCTGATGCCGTACAACCGCTTTTAAGTAACTCACCTAATCCGACAACAGCACTTAAATACACATCTTCCGGCCTTAGATGGCGCCAAATATCGTACAAAGCGATTAGCCAATCAAACAGCTCAACATTTTGCACCCAAGGGATATTGCGGGTGAAAGTCTGATACAAATGATGATGCGTATTGATTAACCCCGGATAAACAATTTTTCCGCGCGCATCAATGACAATATCCGCTGACTCACAAGGTAAATCATAGCCAATCGCTTTAATCTCTTGACCGACAACATACATGCTGCCGCCTGGGTATTCCGTTCGATTTTCATCCATAGTAATAATATTTTTGGCATTTTTTATGAACAACGTCTTCATTCATTCACCCCTTTATAATACGATCAATCCCTTTTATGTTAATTTTTATAACACAATACGTAATGTGTATTTATTATATATTCTTTTCAGTTGTTTAACATTAGCGAATATTCACAATTTTTAATGTGATTTTGTGTATTTTAACTAAAAATTTACGTATTTATGTTATATATTATGACATAATTGTCGTTTTTTTAAGAGGAGCGGTATATGGGGGAGTGGATTTGTTTCCATATTTAGGAAATAAAAAGCCCAGTTTTTCAACTGAGCTAAATAAATATTTTTCGGCAACCGTTATATATAGGGACTTCCAAACGAATAGGCAATGTTGAATGAATCCGAATGTGACAGTAAAAGAGATGACCAGATTTAAATCTTGTACTCTTCATCCGTAGTGAAATCCCTTTTGCATGCCGGTTGAAATTTTGCAATGTGACTGGTTCATTCGGATGGCCGTCATCAGGAACCGGCTTTGCCTGAATTGTTTTGTCCGAAAAGATTTCCTCCTGCAAACTCGGCTTCCATCAGAACCGTTTTATCCGATCACATATAAGGGAATACGCTAGGACGAATGATCGGTGCCGTAATAGTCAGATACCCTTGTGTCTTCGTCGTAATCTTGTATGCGTTTTTCTCTTATACATTACACCCTCTCTCAGGTAAAATAAAAAGCACTCCTAAAAGGAGCGCCAATTTTTGAAAAATTAATGGAATTCAACATCATCTATCTTCCATGAAAAACGATCAGATCTTGTATCTTCATTTTGTTTTTCTTTTTGATCATCAACAGGTTTATTTTTATTAATATCAACAGGTTCTTTACTATCCTCTTTCATTTTCTTGACCATCTCACATAAAAAATTGTGATCACTATAATCTGCTTTATTTTAAAAGTCGCTTCTTTATCCAAAAATATTTCTTCTTCGCCCTAATAAACTGATTTAGAAAAATTCTTTCACTTCAACAATGCTATTAAACGGTTTACATTCAACTTTTTCGCTTAATTCTTCATCATCAAATGCTGGGTATCGTAACGTACCTACAACCATACGGATTACCAGGAAGCCCTCCTGCAGGTGGATTATTTACTGTACAAAAAAACTTTCCATCTATTTGTCCATGATTTTCTTACTCTTTTATCGTGTGATATCGAGATTATTGTTTCAAATCTTATGGATAAGATAAAAAACGGAGAGTTGCTTCAGCTTTTCTTGCGGTCTGATACAGTTTTAATTCCTCATAGTTAAGATAAAAACGGTACATCGGTGAGCCAGAACATACCTTTTAGATTCGGGTTTCAATCCCTCATAGTTAAGATAAAAACGTTAATAACGTATATAAATAATAGCGACTATATACTATAGTTTCAATTCCTCATAGTTAAGATAAAAACGAAGTCATCAAGCGTTTGGTGCATGTTATGTATCGAAGTTTCAATTCCTCATAGTTAAGATAAAAACGAAAAAGTATCAACACAATGAATATTTTAGAGTCAAAGTTTCAATTCCTCATAGTTAAGATAAAAACGATCACTTGGATATTTTGATGACAAAGAAGATGCAAGTTTCAATTCCTCATAGTTAAGATAAAAACTTATGGGGTATCCGAAAGTTCGCGATATGAAATAGTTTCAATTCCTCATAGTTAAGATAAAAACATGGCGGTATCAGCTTCATACTCGTCGAATTTGCGTTTCAATTCCTCATAGTTAAGATAAAAACATTATCCGAGATCCAAGAAGGGAACACAGTTTTGTTGTTTCAATTCCTCATAGTTAAGATAAAAACGTTGAGTGTACGGATCATATGCCGTACACTCCACCACGTTTCAATTCCTCATAGTTAAGATAAAAACGAACTTGAATATCTCAAGCAACAAAAGCAACAAAAGTTTCAATTCCTCATAGTTAAGATAAAAACGAAGGAGTTTGCACTTCTTGGTCAAATTCTCGGCGAGTTTCAATTCCTCATAGTTAAGATAAAAACTGTTTATTGCACAAAATGAAGAGGCGAGAAAGGTCATCTCGTTTCAATTCCTCATAGTTAAGATAAAAACATATGCCCGTATATCGGCGAGGAAAAGGCGGAGCTTGTTTCAATTCCTCATAGTTAAGATAAAAACTGAGATACATTGCGATGATTAAGAATCTTTCCTGCGGGTTTCAATTCCTCATAGTTAAGATAAAAACCCCCAAAAGTTGTTGATATGACTAGATTTTGATAATAATGAAAATTTTGTTATTTCAATTTTAGCGTAAACAGGAATTTTTATCAATTCTTTGTTTTTCGTTTATTTTCTGCAGATTTTGCATCGTTACTCTAAAAAAGAAATTGTCGTCGATCCCCCGGGATTTTTGCACGATTGGAGGTCGACGACAATTTTTAAGAGGTTCCGTTATAATTGCAAGTTTCCATCTCTTTCGTACATAGTTGAAAACAGTTTATAATATCATAAGTTTTCCCGTACTACTTGTCTAAATCAATTTCAATTCTTTTCCTTTTCTCAAATGTTGCTATTTTCTTAATGCCGATTGATTTTAACAATTCTCTCGCTTCATCTAATAAATTGCCTACATCATCTGGAAAATGAGCATCAGAAGACATAGTTATAGGTACTTCATATTGAGATAAAATTTTTAAAAATTCAGGACTTGGACACATCTCATTAATCGGATAGCGGTAAGCAAGTCCTGTATTGATTTCAGTTGCCGTATCATTTTCTTTTAAGCTTTGGGCAATATGGCGGTAATAGCCTTTCAGATCTTCTTCATTTGGCCGAAATCCATATACTTTTAAATTATCAAGGTGCCCTACAATATCAAACAGTTTTGAAGAAATGGCTTGTTCAATAACTTTAAAATGTTCCTCATAAAGAACATTTAAATCAAAATGGTGAAAATACTCTTTAGTATCTGGGTTATCAAATCCCCATCCTTTATAAAAATGAACAGAACCTATTACATAATCCCACTGATATTGAGATAATATCTCTACAAGGTCCTCTTCACACCCAGGAAAGAAATCTGCTTCAATCCCAAACTTTAATCGAACGCCCTCTGCTTCCCATTTTCGCTTTTCATTTTCTATCAACTTGGCAAACTGCTCGATTGAGACACATGAAACTATATCCAACCAATTATTTTGCAATGTGCCAAGTCGATCATTTTCTAAATAAATATATTTCTTATAAAAGGATTTCATTTCTTTAAATCGATATAGATGATCAACTATTCCCACTTCCTTTAACCCGATTTTTTTTGCTTGTTTTAAATAAAAATCTAGCCAAAATGAAGAAAATGCCCCTTGTTCCATTCGATAATTCATAATTCTCGCTGTTCCCATAAGCCATTCTTTAGAATGAGGATCATATGGGATTTTCCAAAACTGTTCAATCGCTCGAACAGTTCGATTCCACCAATTTAATGAATATGGTCCTTCTTCTAAATGAACGTGGTAGTCTACTTTCATCATAAAATCCTTTCAGATTTATTAGTCTGCAGTAATCCAGTTAATACCATTTGTTTTTTTATGATTTTTCCACCCTTTTGGGATAGGTTGATCACAAACAATCACATCTACTTTTTCAAGAGGACAAATTTTACAAAAAGCATCGACACCAATTTTTGAATGATCAACAAGTAAAATAATTTCTTTTGACACATGTATCATTTCTTGAGAGACAGACGTTTCTGTCAAATCATAGTCACTTACGCCGCCATCTATAGAAACTCCTCCTGCTGAAATGAAGGCCTTATCAATATGAAATTGACTTAACATTTTTTCAGTTAATCTTCCGCCTACTGACTGCTGCTTTGGATTTAGTTGGCCGCCTAATAACAATACTTCTCCAGAAAACATTTTTTGGTTTAATAGATCAGTTAAAACTGAGGAAACTGGCAAAGAATTTGTTAAGATTGTTATTTCTTTTTTATTTTCAATAGATCTTGCCAATTCTAATGCGGTTGTTCCAACATCGATCACAATTGTGTCGCCATCTGAAATAAGCATGGCCGCTGCTTTTCCAATTTTTATTTTCGCTTCTTGGTTCACTATTTTTCTCTGTACAAATGGAGGCTCTGTTCCTTGATAAGATTTTTTTACTGCCCCGCCATATACTCGCTTTAATAGTCCTTTTTCTTCTAAAATCATTAAATCCCGGCGGATTGTTTCTTGAGAAACTTGAAATTGCTCGGCAAAATCAATGACCTTTACTTTTCCGGTTCGATCTAATTCTTGAAGTATGGCATTTTTTCTTTCCTCTGGAAGTATGGACATTAACTAAAACTTCCTCCTTTAAAACACAATGCATTCCGATTTTGGAATGATTAGATGAAGATTTTCTCCTTGTTTAAAGAAATGTTCACGAGAATGGAGATAATCTACTTTCACTAAAACTCCATTGACGTTCATTTCGTACCTAATTACATTGCCTATCATCGAAACATCCTGAACTGTCCCTTGAACAATCCATTTTTCTTCAATATTTGACACATCTGCTGTTATCTCAACTAAATCGATAACTTCTGGCCGAATAGCCACTTCTTGTCCTTCAGTAGCAAGCTCTTCTGTTTGAATCATCTTCTGAAATTGATCCATTTGCAAAACATTATAATTTCCAATAAATTTAGCCACAAATGAATTAACTGGTGAGGTATAAATTTCACTTGGAATGCCAGATTGAACAATGCTTCCTTCGTTCATAATATAAATTGTATCGGACATTGTCATCGCTTCTTCCTGATCATGTGTCACAAATATAGTGGTAATCTGAAACTCCCTTTGAATTTTTTTTAATTCTAGCTGCAAATTTCTTCGAATTTTCGCATCTAATGCACTTAATGGTTCATCTAAAAGCAATACTTTCGGCTCTAAAATAAGACTTCGTGCAAGTGCAACTCGCTGCTGCTGTCCTCCAGAAAGCTGATGAGGGTAGGAATCTTCCTTACCGATTAAATCCATCATCTCAATCATACGTTGCACACGATTTTTAATGTTTTTCTTCTTTTTCATCTTTAAACCGAATGCAATATTGTCAAAAACGGTCATGTTAGGAAAAAGGGCATATGATTGAAAGACCATCCCAATTTCCCGATTACGCGGTTCCATATTTGTAATATTTTTTCCATCTACATGAATAGCTCCTTCATCAATATCGACCAATCCTGCTATAGATCTTAATAAAGTGCTTTTACCACAACCACTTTGTCCGAGTAAAGTAGCGAACTCTCCTTGTCTAAGCGATAAAGAAATTTTATTTAAAACCGTTTGCTGCTGATAACGCTTCGTCACCTGATCAATTATTAAGTAGCTCATTTATGTTCACCCTTTAAAAATCCTTTTGTTTTTTCACCAACTAAAATCAGCTGCTTCCGTTTTCCAAATACTGACTGAAATTGCATCGGCCGTTTTTTAAGTTTTAAAATAATCCATGTTAATAGTAAAATAATGACATAATATGTAATAACAATTGCACTTGCTGTATGCCCGCTTTTATTTAACTTTTGATAAAGATAAATTTGGATCGTTTCAAACCGTCCGCCAACAAGCAAGTTCGCTAATACAAATTCACCAAACAATAATGCAATGGAAAGCAAGGTCGAAACGAAAATTCCTGACAAGATGTTTGGCACTACAATTTTTTGAAATGCTTGAAACTTGGTCGCCCCCAACAATTCAGCTGCACTGACTAATTCTTGAGCATTAATTGTTTGCAAGCTGTTCCGAATACCTTGATACATGTACGGCATTGTAATCACGAAATAAGCACCGACTAAAAGCCATGGTGTACCAGAGATTTGCAATGGACCGCTGGAATATACTTTAATCAATCCTACTGCTCCTACAATAGGCGGAATTCCGTACGGAAGCATCGCTACAGCTTGAAGAATTCTTTCAAATCTTCTAAAATAAACCGCAACAATAAATATTGTCGGGAGCATTATGATGTTGCTTATCGCCACTGTGACTAGTATGAGAAATAGGGATCGAAGCAAAGCCTGATAAAAACGTTCATCACTAAATAATTCTCCATACCACTTAAAAGTAATACTCTCCGGTAATAACGTATGATCCCACTTGCCTGCAATTGAAAATATCAAAGTAGCTGCAAGCGGCAGGAGCAAATAAATAACTAAAACAACAAGAACAGTTTTATGGAAAATTTTATTGAATTTCAAGATAAATCTCTCCTTATCCGCCGCATCATGCGGTTATTAATCCACATTGCAGCAAGCATTGTTACCGCTAAAAGAACACCAAGCGCGCTGCCTAACTGCGGCTTTAATGCAACATCACTTGCAACAAGTGATGCAATTTGCAGCGACAGTAAATTATAATTGTTTCCCACAAGAGCATAAGCTGTTGCATAGGCTCCCATAGCATTGGCAAACAAAATGCTTAATGTCCCAACAATACTAGGCAGCAAATAAGGAATGCCGATATGGAGCCAAAAGCGGACATTTGTTGCGCCTAACAAAGATGCTGCCTCCATCCATTGTTTTTGTATCCCTTTATAAGCGGGATATAATAACATAATTGCTAATGGAATTTGGAAATAAATATAGACAAGTATGAGACCTGACCATGAGTATAAGTTAAATTCGGCAAATAAATCTAAACCAAGTTCAGCAAAAAGAAGTGTAAATAACCCGTTAGTCCCTAATAAAATAATGTAGGAAAAAGCAAGCGGAATACCTTCGAAATTTGATGTCATATTTGTAATCATCAGCATGCGATCTTGAATTTTTCTCGAAAAACGGGTAATGGAATAGGCCGTTATAATTGCAATGATTATAGAGACAACTGATGAAAATAACGAAATCAAAACACTGTTTTGAACAGCTTGTAAATAATAAGAGCTATGAAACACTGTAAAATATTGAATCATTGAAGGTGTTTTACCATCATCCGCCAAAAAACTGTTATGAATCATAGCAAATAATGGCCAAAACTCAAAACTGATGACAAGCAAAACAAATGGCAAAAGCAAAACCAACAAAAATAATTTTTGTTTCTTTAATTTTCTCAAGGATTTTCGCTCCTTTAGTTTGTTCCGCCTTTAAAATCGATCTAGCAATAAAGCTAGATCGATTTTATTTGATGAACTAAATGCAAAGGCTGTCGAATTAATTGAAAACTTTTTTATTTTTTAGTCCTGGCATTTGATATGAAATCATTTCTTCTGAAGGTTCAATCCCCAGCAATTGACAAACAAGCGGCGCAAAGGCTAGTTGTGGAATCACTTCATCATACACACCAGCTTCTATTTTCTCGCTTATGACAAATAGCGGTACATCCCTTTCACAGGATGTTGTGCCACCATGATTTCCTGTTTCACTCATTCCATGATCAGATGTAATTAAAATTTGATACCCTTCCTGTCGCCAAATCGGTACAGTTTGAGCTAGCAAACTGCCTACTTTTAAAATTTGTTCCCGATATTCTTTAGATTCCGCTCCAAATTGTTCACCTTTTAAATCAACACCCATAGGATGAATGTATAAAAAATCGGGCATATATTTTCTTCTTAAATATTCTGCATCAACCATTAAATGAGAATCAGGATAATCATCTTCCCAATAAAAAATTCCATATTGAATAGGTTTTGTTTCATCCATTTGGAAACGATCTTCTACAAAATCAAATGGTGCTCGATTATAAAGCTCGCTTACCCAATAGTAAGCCGCTGCGGCATTACGAAGACCGTGTTCTTTTGTTAAGTGAAACAGACTTTTTTGCTTCGATAAGCGAACTGTCTGGTTAGTTGTTATACCGTTTGTAGAAGCAGGTGTCCCAGTCAATAAAACTTCATATAATGGCCGAGATAAACTTGGCAGTTCCGATTTCACTTTATATAATGCCGCTTGTTTTATTTCAACGAGGTGCTGTAAATATCCGAGTGCATCATATGCTTTGTCATACCGCATTCCGTCTACAACGACGACGATTACTTTATTTGACATGTACTTGCACCTCTTCTTGCCATATTTGCGGCAATTTTTTTGCTGTTTCTTCCCACACTTTATGGTCTTCAACTGGTTTTGCATTTTTGTACTGTTCTTCTGGTATCATTTTTTCAGCTACTTCTGAAGGCAGTTCGACTTTACGAATTGGTCGTGCATATCCTTTTGCTAAATTAATTTGACCTTCATCACTTAATATATACTCTCTTGTCAGCATTGCGGCATGAGGGTGTTTTGCATATTTATTAATAATCGTTGCATACCCACTGACAACAGAACCTTCTTCTGGAATAGTAATGTCAAATTGTTCACGGTTAATTTGATCAGCATAATTAAGAGCATTAAAGTCCCAAAGAATCGCTACTTCCACTTCCCCTTTTTCAATCATGGCCGGGGAAGGGTCCGTTAAACTAAGACGTCCTTGTTTTGCAAGTTTCGCGAAGAAATCAATACCAGGTTGAATATTCGATTCATTACCACCAAGTGCCATTGCCGCTGCCAAAATGGACATTTGCGCTTGTGTGGCTCTCTGAACATCACCGACTGTTACTTTGTAATCACCTTCTAATAGATCATTCCAAGATTTTGGAGGATTTTTTACAAGCTCTTTATTTGTTAAAAAAGCAATGGTTCCTTGATAGCCAACAACCCAATCACCATTGTCATCCTTCGCCCAATCAGGTATTTCATCCCAATAGGAAGTTTTATAAGGAAGTGTTAATTCTTTCTCCTCCGCTACAGGCCCAAATGAGATGCCTACATCACCAATATCTGCTGTCGCATTATCTTTTTCTGCTTCAAATTTAGCTATTTCTTCAGCACTGGACATATCTGTATCTGTATGCTTTAACCCATACTCCTCTGAAAGTTCTTGCCATGTTTCTTTCCAGTTTGCCCAAGTATCCGGCATTCCGACACTATTCACTTCACCTTCCTGTTTAGCTTTTTCAACAATTTCATCAAGAGTAAGTGATTCAGTATCGATTTCTTTGGAAGAAGATTCACTTCCGCCGCCTCCACAAGCTGCCAAACCTAATAAACTTAACCCTAAAATACAGACTTGTAATGACTTGCCAGCTTTCCCAAAATGATTTTTCCCCATCATTCACTTCTCCTTTTAATGTGAATTGTTTTTGCTTTTTGTTGATTGTTTATGATTTCAGTATAAAAATAGAATGTAAATCACATATAAATTCAACATTAATATTTTGTTAACTTATACAAGTTTCTAAATGAAACAAGAAGAATTTTTTTAATTCATATTCCTACCAAACGAGAGTTGAACTAAGAATCTTGATGAAAGTTTTTCCAACTTTCGAAAATAAAAATTTTATCTATACAAGAAAAATCAATTTCATAAATCTCTTTTAAACTTCCATTGCAGTACAATTTCATGAAAAAAATTTCTAAGCATAAAAAAAAGCTTCTCAAATTCATTTGAGAAGCACGTTATTGCTGTGTTCAAACAAATACAGACCAAACACAAAGTAATCTTCCAGATAGAATATCAGTCGGAAATCGTTTTTTTTAATCGCTAAAAGGCTGGTATTTTCTTTTGCAAAGGTCTTCACGTTTTGATGCACAAATTTTTTCTTAACATCCTTCAAACATATAATACTTGATTTGTTCTATATAAATATGGTGTTAGATAATAAAGTTGAGTGTAATGAAATCCCACCTCAATATTTGATAAAGAAACTACTTTATGAGTAAAAGTAAAATTAATCTTTTCTTAACGTTTTATAAACAAAATGTCAATTGTTTTGAATAACACTCTTTATTTTTATTATCCTTTTTCCATAGTTTATTCGATTATCTAGATGATTCCTTTTGGAAATTAGGGCGTTTTCGCAAATTATTAAAATCATAAAGAGAAGGAAGTTTACTCAGTTTTGTTTCATTTGAATTATGAAAAATATATTTTTCAACAGTATTTGCAAGTTCCAAGCTTTTTTTGATAACTTTATCATAGTCATCGTGATCCCCAAAACCAGCATGAGCAATATGATTTCGTATAATCCTTATTTCATCATAAACCTGTCCAATTTTTTGGTAATCCTTGTTTGAATCATTTTTCAAAAAATGTAATAATAGATCTTGTATCTTTTTTCGATCATTTTTGTTCTGATAATCAATGGAAGGAATTCTTTTTTTATAAATGTACTGTAAATAAGTGATAATAGATTCAGCCAAACAAATATACCCATTAGCGTATCGATTATGATCAAAAAACCATTTTGCTAGTCGGAACTGGAATTCAGCATCATTATTGACGCCTTTAAAATAATTGACAAAATCAAGTAATTCCGGTTTTAAATACAATAACATCGACTGAGGCACTGGGACGTCATCAACTTTTTCCAATTGATACCTTAATTTATCCATCTGAGAACGTAATTCTCTAATATAATTCAAGTTAGTCAGTTTGGAAATGTTTAATATCGTTTGTTTGATATCGTTATCTTCCATTAATTCAGCCATTAAGTCGACATTCCCATATGTAACAAAATCAAATACTCCCTTCGTCCACTTGGTGATGGAAAACAATGGATTTAAATCTATAATTCCTTCCCTATTTGGGATGTTCATCAATCAATTTACGAAAAAGGAAATAACAGAAAAGCTATCCACAATGCTTTCACCCTTTTCGAAATTAGGAATTGGTGCAGTTGTTGCCATCAACAGCTCAAGTATTGCCCCTTACTTTAAAGGGTTTGACGCTCAGTTAATCAAGATTATGGCCGTTGTGTTTGTGCTTTCATTAATGGCCTATGCGATCGGTTGGATCTGTGGTTTGCTTTTGAAACAAGATCAAAGTACAACCATTTCCTTAATGTATAACAACGGGATGAGAAACATTAGTACAGGAGCCGTCATTGCCATTGCCTACTTTCCAGGTCCAGTTGCTATTCCAGTCATCGCCGGAATTTTATTTCAACAAATATTAGCTTCAATGATTGGAAGTATTATAGAAAAAAAGCAGCAGCTATCGAAGAAGCCGCAAGTTTTTTCACGATAGCGATTATTATAAAAAGTCCGATTAAAAAAGGAGCACATTTTCGTGCCCCTTTTTTCTTTCGAGATTGGATGAATTAAGTTGTAGGTTTGCATTCTAAAACCTCATCATAACTTAAACAATTATGACTCCAAATCAAGTTCACAACGTTTCTGATTGTTTTTCAATCTTTATTTAACATTTCATAGAGAGGTAAATGGATTTTTGAATTACTAGCAATCATATTTCCATCCTTCATTCGATAGTCTTCATTTTTTATTCCTGATACTCTGCCACCAGCTTCCTCAACAAGTAAAACACCTGCAGCGATGTCCCAAGGTGATAAGCCCCGCTGCCAAAAGCCGTCAATTCTTCCTGAAGCAACATATGCTAAATCAAGTGCCGATGAACCAGTTATACGAATATAACGACATCTTCCATATCCCTTTTGGAATTCAGATTGAAGAGAGCTATTTACATTCCAATCGGGGGCACAAAAACCAGTATGCAATAAACTATCTTCTAACCGATCTTGCTTAGAAACTTGAATAGGTTGACCGTTTAAAAATGCACCTTTCCCTTTTTCAGCAGAAAACAACTCTCGTCGGTTTGGTTCGTAAATGACTCCAACGATTGGGTCCCCATTTTTCATCACTGCAATCGATACTGCATAATGAGAAATGTTATGAACAAAATTCATCGTTCCATCTAATGGGTCAATGACCCAACAATAATCATCATATGAAGCTAGGATGGAAAATCCATTTTGTCCATTCGCCTGCTCTTCCGATAAAATGTGATGATGTATATATCGTTCTTTTATTTTTTTCATAATGAGCTCTTCGCTTTTTCGATCGATATTTGTCACTAAGTCGGTATGATTGGATTTTAAATCAACTTTTTTAATATTTGCCCACTGTTTACGAATCCAATCCCCAACTTCAACGGCAATGTTTTCTGCATTCGTACGCAGTTGTTCCATTATCGAATCTCCCCTTCTATCCTCATGACCGTCCCTGGCTTTCTCTTTGTTATACCAGCAAATTTTCACCCATTTCTTCACTAAAAATATGGATGGCATCTGTTTTTGGGTGTAAATGAATTGGTTCGCCGATTTTTATTTTTGTTTCGTTTTCCACAAAGAATCGCACCGAATGCTTTCCAATTTTAGCAGAGATAAGCTGCTCTCGGCCTAAATGTTCGATATTTGTAACAATAGCCGAAATAGAACCCTCATCTTCTGAAACAACCTTCATTTCATGCGGACGGATTCCTAACTTTACTTTTGTGCTTGTTGGTAAATTTAAACGTTTGTTTAATTTCAGTTGAAAACCTTCTCCTCTGATAAGTTGGTCACCATTCTCAATAAATAATTCTCCATCCAAAAAGTTCATTGGCGGATTACCTAAAAATTTTGCCACAAACAAATTCTTTGGTTGTGTAAATAAACGTTCTGGTGTGTCAAATTGTTGGATTTTCCCTTGGTCTAAAATAGCAATACGGTCGGCCATCGCCATTGCTTCCTCTTGGTCATGAGTCACCATAATCGTGGTAATGTTTAACTTTTTTTGTAGCTGACGAATTTCATCACGCATTTCAATTTTTAATCTGGCATCCAAGTTTGACATTGGCTCATCTAATAAAAGAAGGTCCGGTTCTTTGACAAGGGCACGTGCCATTGCTACGCGCTGCTGCTGTCCACCAGATAATTGACTCGGTTTTCGATCAAGAAAGTTTTCTAAACGTACAAGACGTGCTGCTTCTTCCGCACGTTCATGACGTACTTTTTTCGGAACCTTTTGTTGTTTTAACGGAAAGGCAATATTATCTCTCACAATCAAATGTGGATAAAGAGCATAGCTTTGAAAAACCATTCCGATATTACGATCTTTCGGTTCTAAATGGTTTACCACTTGATCCTCAAAGAAAATATTCCCTTTTGTCGGCTGATAAAGTCCTGCTAACATCATTAAGGTCGTCGATTTTCCACAACCACTCGGCCCTAACAAACAAATAAATTCTCCGTCACGAATATCAAGGTTTAAATTATGAATTGCGAGATGATTGGAAAATTGCTTTGAAACATGTTCTAGCCGAATGTTCATACGTGCTTACTCCCCCCCATATTCATTTGCATAAGTGATTTTTGGGTAAATATAAAGAAGAAAATGACAGGTAGCATATAAAACAATCCTGCAGCTGTTAATAATCCATAGTCAACCATTTGGAAATCACCAATGATTTTCTGCAAATAAGTCGCAAGCGTAACATTCTTTTCATCAAAAATAAAGGCATAAAGAAGAAGAAATTCCGACCAACCAGCTAAAAAGGAGAAAATACTAATCGCTGCAATTCCTGGCTTCACCAATGGAATGACAACTTGATACCAAGCATTGATTCGATTACATCCATCAATGAGTGCTGACCATTCCACATCCCAAGGAACATCATCAAAAAATCCTTTAATAATATAAGTAGACATCGGAATTTGTAACGCCGCTTTGACAAGCATGACGCCCCAAAGTGTGTCAATAAGTCCTAACGTGTCTAAAACATAAAAAACGGCAATCAAAAGTGCGACACTTGGAAAAGCATGTAATAAAATGATAGAACGAAGCAAGAAATGACGACCTGGAAACTCCATACGAGAAAGGGCGTATCCAGCCATTACACTAATTATGCCTTCCATGACCGTTAACCCACTGGCAAGAACGAACGTATTCCATGTCGCTTTCCAAATGCTTGGTAATTGTTTTGAACCAATTTCGACGTTTTCCCAAAGGAAACGCCAATTTTCAAACGTAATATTGGTTGGAATAATACCAGCGATCATATCCGTACTAATGGATGAAAAAAACAACCATACATACATCAGAAAAAGTGGTAAAGAAAGAAAGGATAATATCGTATAGGAGATGATTAATTTACGACGCCTTTTTAATTTTGAAAATGTAGACATTTTCACTTTCGATTCTGTTTTAACTTCCATTTCCAAATTCAAGAACATCCCCTCCCTTTTAATCGATTCTTGATGATTGAATCATTCGATTAAATCCAAGCAGCTTTAACATCATTCCTGTCACGATAATCGCTACCACAACTAATATAAGCGAAAAAGCGGAGCCGTATCCAAATTCTAAGTTTTTAAAGGCTTTATGGAAGGCATAAAGGGCCCATACTTCACTGTCAAACATCGGTCCTCCATCTGTTAACAACAAAATATATTCATATGATGTTAACAATGAAAGAAGCTCCCATACACTGACAAACATAACAGGCCATTTGATAGAAGGTAAAATAATATCTTTAATTACAGACCATTCGGATGCACCGTCAACCTTCGCCGCCTTAAACAACTCTCTCGGAATCGATTGAATAGCTGAAGAGAAAATGACCATCCCAAATGATGCTCCGACAAACCCGTTGACAATAATGATGGCTGTCATTGGATGTTCTAAAAGCCAAGCCATGGGTTCTTTGGAAAAAAGCAAGGCATTTAGAGTATTCAATAACCCATATTCACTTGCATCAAATAACCATAACCATAATAAAATGTAGACAACTGGAGGTGTGATGCGAGGGAGCATCCATAATGCTCTAAAAAACATTCCTGATTTTTCGTGTTGAATAAAATAAGATGAAAGTAATGCTAGCAGTAATGCGAATAAAACGTTGATGAGGAGCGTTCCACCAACATAAAAAATGGTATTTGTGACTAATTGAAAAAAATTTGGGTCCGTCACCATTTTTTCAAAGTTATGGAATCCTATAAAATTCCATTCCATCGCATAGTCCATATCGGTAAAAGCCATTAAAGTTGTGATGATAACCGGAACAACAAAAAATAAAAGGACAAGAGCTAAGAATGGACTTAGCATGATATATGGTAATAACCTCTTTTTCACCTATTCTCACCCTTTCCATTGTGAATTGACATACTGACATATTTTTGGGAACGTTCCCTTTTTCTCACTTTTTCTTTGTGATTCCTTGAAAAATAAACATGACATGTCATGACCAAATAAATCTCCACCCTTTTCAGGTGGAGATTCTATTATATTTTCATTATTTCACAATAATTTCATCCCCAAGATCGTTTTGAAGTTGCACTTCCATATCTGCCAGTGCTTCTTCCGGTGTCTTCTTACCAAGCTCTACACTTTGAATCGCTTTAAAGTAAGCATCTGCGTATTTATTAAAGTCAGCATGATTTGGTAAGAACGTTGTGTAATCGAGCATATATGTGACAGTGCTTAAGAACTCATCATTTTTAAATTCTTCAACATCAGCACCACTTTTATTAATTGGTAAATGGAACGTTTCAACAGAATGTTTTGCTTGATATTCAGGTGCTGCAACAAGCTCTAGTAAACGGATGACAAGCTCCGGATGTTCCGTTTGAGAAGACACTGTATGAACAAATGGGTGTGATAGTGTCATTGGTTTTCCGCCTTTTTCTGTTGCAGGAACAAGCATAAACCCAAAATTTTTCATAATATCATCAAACTCTGCCCCTTGCTCCATGTAGTTAAAGACGTTCCAAATACCGCCATACCAGAAGAGCGCTTTTCCATCAATCATCATTTGGTGAACGTTTTTCCATTCCATTGATGTAATCGATTCTGGAGTTACACCTTCTTTTTGTGTTAAGGATTCAAAATAACGAAGTGTTTCTAAAATCGCTTCTTTATTAAATACAAGCTTGTCCACTTTTTCATCATAAAGTTCTGCTCCAAAGTTTTTCGCAATCATATGAAGCTCAGAACCATTCACGGGTCGGTGTAAAATTCCCCACTCTACAAGTCCTGCATCTTTCGCCTCTTTTGCGACACGTGTCATATCTTCAACGGTAAACTCACCGTTCTTTACTTTTTCAGGAAGTGATTCAATTTCTTCATCTGTCCAACCTAATTTCTTTAAGACATCCTTACGATAGAAGATTGGTCGCGCTTCTGTATCTTGTAAGGCACCCCAAATATGTCCATCCCAAGTGACTGATTCCCAAAGTGTTGGGTATACATCACTATATGCCTCTGAATCCTTTAGTTCATCAAGATGTAAAATATAGTTCCCTTTTGCTAACCATGCAATATCTTCATGTCCGGTTAGATAAATATCAGGCTCATTTTTCGATTTATACGCTAAGATAAACTGTTTTCGATATTCTTCCCAGCTTCCATCAAATGCATTTGTTTCAAGCTTAACCTCAATATTTTTTCCTTCAGCTTCTAATTCTTGATTTAGCTTTTTAGCTGAATCTTCCAGGTTTTCTAATCGTGTTTTTTCACTACCAAACGTTTGTACTTTAATCGTGACGACTTCTTTACCATTTTCATTTGATTCATCACTTGAAGAAGTTTTTGCTTGATTATTATTACAGGCTGTAAGTAAAACAAAGAGTATTGAAACAATGAAAACAATACCTTTTTTAAACATACGCATCATCATACCTCCTTATTTTGTTTCAAATGGCCAATCATACTTTGGATGAAAGTTATATCGTAAAAAATACTGTTGGATAACCGCATTCGACCAGTATGATTGTGCCATGAATCGTTTCTTTTTCAAAAAATCTTGGGTATCGATGACGATTGAAAAGTTCGTATAATCTTCCCATGTTCCGTCAAACCCATTCGGCCACAATCGTTTTAGTGGATGGTCGGGAATACGTCCACCTTGTTTCACATGTTCATATGTTTCTCTTAACATATCTCTAATTGTTCGACCTGTTTGTGGATCCTTTAACGATTCCCATCCTTTTAAAAGAGAAGCATGTTTTCCCCATTCGATTCGGATGAGTGGCCGACCATTATTTGCATTCGCTTCATCAGCAGATTCTTGAGTCGTAATGATACGCCCATGAACAAAACTAGAAACCTTTAGGACTTCCTCAGTCTCTTCATCGTATTCCACCCAAATCTGCTCATGGTCACATGGCTCATAATCATCGGGATAATCGTAATCATCCTCCCAAAATAAGTGATAAGCAATAAGTGGTTTAGAAGGATGATGTATCGCTACTACATCTAGTAAATCAAAGCATTCCTTCTCTGTTGTATAAAGAATAGGAGCATATTTCATCACTTTTTCTTCCTCTTTATTCGTTAGAGAGGAAGGAGGATCAAGTTCAAGTACTTGTTGATAGAAATGACCTGCTTCTCGCAACTCTCCCCGTAAATGGTAGGCTTCTGCTATTCGAGCTAATGGATATGGGTCATTCGGCTTTATTTCACTCATTAGCTTATAAATTGCAATCGCTACCTCACATAACTGTAAATCGTCGACAATTTGACCATCTGAACAATGAATGAGTTTTACCATTAATTCAGGAAATTCACTCTGTAACAACTCTTTTAACATGATTGAACTCCTTTTGTATGATTTAGGTAGACTTTCGAACAATAACTTCAGAAGGAAGGATTGTTTTTTTCATGCCAAAGTCTTCGCCATTCAGCAGGGCAAAAAGCTTGGAAACAGCAAGTCCCCCCATTTTCTTTTTGTCCACACGGACTGTTGTAAGAGCAGGAAATGTTAATTTAGCAAATTCAATATCATCAAAACCCATTAGGGCTACATCATCTGGTATTTTCATTCCCATGAAATGGATCGTTTGCATTGCACCAATTGCCATCATATCGTTACTAGCAAAGATGGCATCTGGTCGTTCTTCTAACTGCATGAACTTATACGCATATTCCATCCCCGTTTCCATCTTTGAGTCACCAATCGCTCGATGGTAATGCTTTATTTCATAACCTTTTGCAGAAAGGGCAGCTTGAAAGCCTTCCCATCGAAGGCGGTAGCTTCGATGTTCAAGAGGACCGGAAATATAGGCGATTTTTGTATAATGTTTCGATAAGAGGTGCATCGCAGCATCATACGCACCGAGATAATCATCGTTCACAATATAATTAGAATTTTTTACCATATTCGTGTTGTTTACGAGTACAAAAGGTATGTTTTGTTCTTGGAAAATCGTAATTAATTGTTCAGGTACACGGCTTAATAAAATAGCTCCGTCAATTTGATGTTCAAGAAGCTCTATTGACGCCTCTCCTGTTACTTCATCGTCTGCTAATATTAAAATACTGTAGCCAGCTTTTTTCGTTTCTGTTACGATTGCATCAAGAATTGGTCCATAAAATGGATGGGCGATGATCGGCATATGTTTTCTATAAATAATGACACCGATAATCCCTGATTTTTTCGTAACCATTGCTCGTGCTAGTCGATTTGGTTTGTAATTTAATTCTTTCGCAACTTTTAACACTTTTTCTTTCGTTTCTTTTTTGCAACTACCGTTACCGGATAAAACTCTTGATACCGTTGATTTTGATACACCAGCTGCCTTGGCGATATCAATAATCGTGACCATTTATCACATCCTCATTTCTCAATTTGGGAACATTCCCAAAACTCTTAAGTCCTGATTTCACTTTTTATTTTATAAATGAGGTGTTAAATGATTATTAATTAAAGTTTAATAATTGTAAAATCGGGATTAATATTATGAATTTTTTCGGGAACGTTCCCAAAAAAATGAACAACCTTCCTTCTATCAACATTTCAAACATTTTAAGTTCAGGATGGTCAGATATAGTGAGAAAGACTTCTAAATGTGTAAGCTAAGTAAATAAGGAGCAAATTTCAGTGGTTTGAAAATATGAAAAGGCTAATTGGGAGGAGGTGTTTCGAATGATTTCATCGGCTAGTTTTTGTGCTTTTTCTGGCTGTTCTTTCATTATTTTTTTGATGCCTTTTAATGAGGTGTCTGTTTTAGCTCGTTTTGTATAGTCTGTTTGAATCTCGCCATTACGACATATTAAGTCTTCTCCAATAATGACGCCTACATAGTCAAATTCAAGCCCTTGACAAGTGTGGATACATCATGCTTGTAATACCGAATCTTCATCTATCGCCCACGTTTCTGTGTTACCAAGATTCCAGCTCATTTTAAAGTTGTGATCTGGTAGGACAATATCATAATGATTTGGATCATTCTTACTTTCTTTTTTCCAATCCCAACAGTATCCGGCTACAATCCGTGATTTATTTCTTCCTTTATTTAGTCGTTCTATTTCTTGCCTTAATTCGTTTGGATCCGAATAAATATGGAAG
Organism: Aeribacillus sp. FSL W8-0870; assembly: GCF_037963755.1. Classification (NCBI taxonomy): domain Bacteria; kingdom Bacillati; phylum Bacillota; class Bacilli; order Caryophanales; family Bacillaceae; genus Aeribacillus; species Aeribacillus sp. FSL W8-0870. The sequence continues at coordinate 909,080 of NZ_CP150165.1, read as the reverse complement.
TCGTAGTTCATATCAAAATAATTGGCATTTGCCGTTTTTCGAATTTGCAATACATCATCAATCCATGTTAAATAGCCATCAGACCCATTACATCGAAATTGTGACTCTAATCTGGTTCTTAAAATAACAGCACCAAACTCTTTTGCATATTGTTCAATTAACTTGGTACTACCTATATCTTTTATCGTAACCCGTTGCCTTTCGTCGATAAAAAAGATTGCTAGTTTAGAAGCTTTAATAATTTCTTTTATTTGATGCTCGCCCAAATTTTGAAACATTCCTGATTTCTCATTCAAACGATGTGCTTCATCAACAATAAGAGCATCAAATTCATTTTCAGGCGTGTTTATAAAGCTACCTGAGCCTGTAAATAAATTATCGATATGGCCTTTTCGAAAGTCTTGACGTAGTTTACGAGCATATACATTTCGTGGAGCTGCATTTTTCGTCACGTATTGACAGACTAAATTTCGATTGGTTAGCTCCACTAATAAATTAATTGCTAACACAGATTTTCCTGTACCTGGTCCGCCTTCAACAATTAATACATGTTTTGTTTTTGTTTTCTCCATTTCTTTCGCTAGCTGAAGTGCTGTTTCGTATACTACTTTTTGTTCATCAATCATTGTAAATTCTCGGTTGCCTTTTAACATACGATTAAGAGAATCTTGCAAAGATTTCGATGGACGGATTCTCCCATTTTCAATTTTGTACAGGTTTTCTTTATTGTCACCGTATTTTATATCTGTAGATGAGCAAATTCGCTAACATAAATTTACAACCAAACAAAAAAAGAGACATGAACCCGATTCCTTGATTAGAATAGATGTGTCACCAAAACTATTCACAAGGAGGTTCATGTCTCATGAATAGATTAGCACATCATCAAGGAATCCACAAGTTTTTCACGATGTTGGGGTTGGCACTTTATTTTTCAAAACCTGTCATGAAGCATCTCGTTCATATCGTGGATGCGCTGACCACCAAAGGATTTGCGGGAACATTGACCGATCTTCATCATTGGAGCTTTCATCCGAACCACCGCACGACACTCAGCCATTTTTTCACGAAAAGCCCTTGGGATGAAGAGACGCTGCTTCGCAAACTTCAACAGTGGATGCTTTGTCGTGTCGAACGCATCGCCAAACAGGAGAATCAACCCCTTTTTGTTTCGATCGATGATACGATTTGCCAAAAAACCAAGCCTTCGTCACAGGCAACGCACGCCATTCAAGGGTGTGATTGGCACTATTCTCACACAGAGAAAAAGTCGATCTGGGGACATTCTCTCGTTTGGCTCATGGTTCATACGATGACCCAGGCTTTTCCCTTTGCGTTCCGCCTCTACGACAAGGCGGCTGGGAAAAGCAAGGGGGAACTCGCGATCGAGATGCTTTCTTCTTTGGATGTACACCGTCCTGTTTATGTGCTGATGGATTCGTGGTATCCATCGCAAGCGCTCGTGGAAGCCTGTCTGAAAAAAGGATTTCACGTCATCGCAATGCTCAAAACGAACCGGATTCTCTATCCGAAAGGCATCGCCATCCAAGCCAAACAGTTTGCCCGCTACATCGAACCGAAAGACACTCACCTCGTCACGGTGGGAGAAGAGCGTTATCGGGTTTATCGCTACGAAGGCTCTCTCAAAGGTCTCGATGATGCCGTGGTGCTGCTCGCTTGGAAAGCCGATCAGCCGATGACATCGGAACATCTTCACTGCGTCTTGAGCACCGACCGGGATCTAAGCGATGAAGAGATCTTGCGCTACTATGCCCAGCGTTGGTCGATCGAATGTTTTTTCCGTCAAGCGAAAGACCAGCTGAAACTCGATGGATACCGCGTTCGCGGACGTCGGGCGGTGAAACGCTACTGGATCTTGGTGCAGCTTGCTTACGTGTACAGCATGTTCGAGTCGAACAGCGATGTTTCTGATGGGCTCGATCTTCTGCGCAAGAGAAAAGGACATAGCCTCGTGGAGTTCATTTACCGTGCAGCGAAACAAAATATTCCCATTGATACCGTGAAAAAACAGCTCCACGTGGCATAAGGGGTACCCTGTTTGTCTCTTTTACATGGTAATTATTGTAATTAAAATTGCTCATCTACAGTAGTTAAGATAAAAACTCTTTTTCTTATGGCAGATACAAATGACAACGTTTAGATTGCTCATCTACAGTAGTTAAGATAAAAACCCCAAAAGTTGTTGATATGACAAAGTTTTGATAATACTGGAAATTTTGTTATTTTCATTTTAACGTAAACAGGAATTTTTATCAATTCTTTGTTTTTCATTTATTTTTCTGCAGTTTTTGTGTCGTTATTCAAAAAAATAAAGTGTCGTCGATCCCCCGGGATTTTTGCACGATTGGAGGTCGACGACAATTTTTTAGAAATGAGATTTCATTTTATATTGGATAATGAAAGTTACTTATATTTTCATAACAAACTTTGAATTTTATTTTTTCGTTTGGACACTTGTTATTTTTAAATGCTAATTTTCTTTTAAATCTTGTTGATGGTTTAATTTGATAAAAATCTCTTTTTATTTTCCAATTGTTTTATCTCAAGAGAAACCCTTGCAGTTAGAAACCAGAGGAAAAAGAGTATTTCGACGAAAAATCTTTTATGTAGAAACAAGAAACTACCATTTTGTCAACAACCATAAATTCTATTTTTCATTATTTTAAATTGTAATTTTTCGAAGAATTTGATACTTCTTCAAAAAATGGCTTAAATTTTTGGATGCTTTCAGATAATTGTTGATAAAATTTTTGTGGAGGGCGTGCATCCGTTCTTGTGCCTGCGTGGTTAATATCATTCCGATATTCTGTGATCGGGTTGAAAGGTTTAAGTAAATCTCGATAAGGTTTAAGTTTTTCAACTATATCCGCAACAAATGAAGGATTTTTTACCTGCCAATCTTCCTCAGGAATTCGCTCCAATAAAATACGAATCGCTGAATGCAAATCGGTACGAATATCTTTGTTTGTTTCGTCCAAACGGAACAATCTGCAAATAGCTGTCACCACATTTTCCTGCAACAAAGTGAGTCCGGGTTGTATTAATTGATTTTTTTCACACCAATCGGCCATTGCAAAAAGATTCTGAAAGGGATCTTCCGTAAAATTTTCATATTTCTTTTCCATTTCATCCAACAACGGAATTAACGGTTTAACCGTGTCCGTTTCAATATTGCGAACCTTATTTAATTGCTCGCGGAATTTTTTTATTTCTTCTGCAATTTGCAAACTGCGGGCTGTTTGCATCAATTTTCCGACCATATCAAGTTGATTCGCTAATTCTCTTAATTCTGAAACTTGTTTCCTCTCTTCTATAGTAGAATCTGGATCTGTATATATTTTTTTCACTTCATTGGATGTAAATTGTTGAATGACTGTTGCATCCCCTGTCCGAATAAATTGATCCACTCCATTTGTCCAATCAAGTAGCGCTGCCATATTGGTTACATCAATTATAGGCACCAATCGTTTTTCAACTGGTATGTTATCCACTTTTCTAGGATTTCCTAACTTTTCAAAAAATCCATACATAATCTTACCAATTGATGCTTTTTTTACTAATCTTGCATAATTTAATACTATTAAAGAAACGAACGGAATAGTGCGAAAGCTATGGGTGATATCGAAATAAATGCAATCACCTTCTTGAATCTCATTCAAGATAGCATCAAATAATTGCCAATTCGCTCTTTCATCTTGTGAACTATCAATTACAACTAATTTTATGTTTGCTTTAGGATCAATGCGATGAAAAGTTGTTTTTAAACCTTCCACTAATTGATTTTCTTCATTGACCCGATCGATCCAATTATTTTTTTCCGCCTCCTTCGTTGAAAAAATTACAACATCCATTTCACCATCTTTTTTAAAAAGTTCATAAATGGCCGTTTGAACAAAACGGGTATAGGAGGAAGTTTCCCCCTGATATGTATAAAAGCAAGGTTTGTAATCACTAAGTCCTAAAAAAGAAAGCAATACATTTCTTGCCATCTTAACCACCACCATTTTTAATTTTTGATCAAATATTCCGTTATATCTTCAAAACCGGACTCTTGCTGGTAGATTCCCTTTCCTTTTGCAGCCTCCCGCTCATACAGGTTGTGATCGAGCCATAAATAGTTGGCGTATAGAACATCTTCCTCTTCCTCGTAACGATAAGCCAAGCGGAATGGGGTTTTTCCATTTCTTGCTCCTTTATAAAGATGAAAATTTATTTTTTTCGGATTCAATTGAAATTGCAGTTCATGCCTGATTTCTTCTTGCCGTGCTTCACCGTGTTTTAATTTTTTGACAAGTTCCCGCATTTGCTGATAAATAAAAATAGACTGGTGATGATTTTGTTTTGTAAAATCCCGGACTTGTTTTGATGCAACATATTTTGTTCCAAATAAATGCTCATATTTGCTGCGTTCAAACAAATACAGACCAAATGCGGTCAGACCAACAAATTCATCTTCCAAATGAAATAAAGAAGGAAATTGTTTAATAAATCTTCGTTCTGCTTTCGTTAATTCGCTTAAAGGTTGATAATTTCTTTGGCATTTGCGTAGTAGCTCCACATTTTGATGCACAAATTCATCCTTTATATCCAGCGGAATAGGCGGTATTTCATGCAACACTTGATTCGTTTCATGTAAATATGCTGTGGGATAATTTAAAAAGGAACCTACAATTGATCCAAAGGAGGTCATCACTTTATATCCTCCAATTGGCGCAAAACATGTAGAATTCGGTTCACCCTGTTCAAGTGCAATACTAAGTTTTAACAAATAATCACCAATGGTAGCATTTAATTTTGCTGGATTTGACACATCAATATCCACAAATAAAGCTTCCACATGAGCCTGAAAATATTTTTCAAACAAATAACAAAGCAATTCTTTCGAGATTTCCCCGCCAACTGTATTGGTTAAAAGAAGGATAACCTTTGGATGTTTTCCAAGCTTCCCTTTCTCCCTTAATGCATATAACATGGAATACTCTGCAGAAACTTCTGTTGGTTTTTCTAAAATCTCACTATCAACAGTTCTGGCAAACTGGAGATATTTTTCTTTTATTGAGTCAATTTGTTCCTTTTCGGCTTTTTCTTGCAACGAAACATTTATATCAGGTGTGTCATTGCTTTTTTGGCTAAATATGTTGTCAGAACCAAAAATGGAAACACCGCATGTCATAACTACTGTATGGTACATAGTATCACCCCCGCTTCTATTCATAGGAACACATTCATTGAACAATTCACCAGCGAAGACTGAGGAAATAGTAAAAAGTTCATTTCACTTGAAAGTAAGTATTCTCCGTTCTTGGTTTTCAATAAATGTTTTTCCTTTAGAATTATGCAATCAGCACCAGCACAACAATTTTTTATCAATCCACTTTTAAAAATAGCAACAACAAATCTATTTATTGTGGATACTCTCTAAAATTGACATGCTGAAAGATGCGATTCGTTCGAATGGTTCCGTCCTTTAGTTGTTCTTCTATCACTTTCCTTTCAGTTGTAGCATAATAAACAGCGTATCCTCTTTTCTTTAACCATTGAACGAGGCAAAATGTTGCGCCAAATTCCCCTTGAACAATCAGTTTGTCCCCTTTTTTCAACTGTTTTGAAAGCCAATTTTTTATTTCTCTTAAAAAATCTTCTTGCCATTCCCCTGATGGGGGAATATTGGACCATATTTTTTGCAGGGAATCCGGCAGATACACAATATCATCAATTTTAAAACGTTGGTTAATTTCTTGTATTTGTATTTCTGACAATTTATGAGACAAAATGACAAACAACTTCATCTTAAAACTCCTAAAATAAGTTTCTCTAAATCATAATATATACCCATCCTAATACCGATTCATAAACCTGACCGTTTTGAATAACAGATCTTGTTCTAGGAAAAGGAAGATAACTTCCCAAATTTGTTTTATTTCTAATCTTTTTAAGATCTTGTGGTGAAAATAAACCGGCAATTGTATTATCATAAAACGTTTTAGCGCTTCCCAGCCTCATAACAGCACCGTTTTGTTCCTTCTCAAACTGCTGTGCACTCTTCAGCAATTTTTCATATAAGTCTGTTACCAGACTAAGTTCCGGAATTTTCAATTCCTTCAGTAAATTCCATTCTTTCTCAATTAGTTGTTTATAAAAGGAATTGACCATATGTAAAATCTTCCGTTCGCCGTTTTCTCCTTCTTCACTATATAAATAAGAAAATCGTTTATCTAAAGAGTGATAGTTCCGCTTTGCTTTACATTGAAGCCGAAATGTCAATTGTGTATTTTCCGGGATGGCTTCTTTTGTAACGGGTATAGTTCCGGTTTTCTTTTTGAAATCAAACCGCAAAGTTTTCACAATCATGATTTCGTCAGGTTTTAACATCGTTGAATCGGATATATGTAAATGTTTTAATAAATCATTTTCGAATTTACCAAATAAATCCTCACCATTAGATTGTTTCATATTTTTGGGAACATCATCAAGGGAAAAACCGTCTTCTTGACGATGTACAAATAATAAACCTGTACGAACAGCACCTTTAATGCTGCTTCCCGGAATAAAAGGTCTTGCACTGCTTTTAATACACTCTTGAATTTCTTCATTTTTTACATCGGCATTCGTTTGAACGGCTGATCTTGCCAATTGCTTATAATTCAAACCATACTCTTTAAAAAAGTGTTTTAAGGTATAAACATCGTTTGTATATTTCTTTGCAGAAATCCTTTGAACAAATTCATCAATAACTTTTTCGTTATTTTCCATTTCATATAATGCCTTTTCGACCTTATGAGGATCAATAATATAGACCATTCCGGTTTCATCATCAAAAATATAATCACTATACGGAGAAAGGATGTCACCATTGCCAATATGGAGAGGAGTAACTGTTTCTAAACGGAGGGTTAAGCCATTTCCCATCATGTTTTCCCTCCAAAACCAACAAATATGCTTTTCCCATATAAATAAACGGAATGATCAAAATTTTCAGGCTCTACATTGATCATATCACCTTTTACTTTTTCCCTAAACAAACTCCCCTCATTAATGACCATGGCGCTTTTTTTCCGAACTGTTTTTCCACCTAACGAATATACAAAGCCACTTCTTTTTTCCAATTCATAAAAATACAATTTTCCTGCTTCTTCTTTTTTCGGAAAATAAGTGGAAAGATTCATAAAATATCGCCCCTTTTGCGGCAATGTATAGGAAGTTTCTTTCCATTCAATTTTATGAAAAAATCCTTTTCCTAAACTTCTTTTTCCTCCAATTCCTTCATCTGCCAATAATTGAATGGCCGCGTTTAAAAAGACAGGCAGCTTTCCGTCAATTATAAAATACATAAAGGGTTGGACACGATAATATTTTGTTTCGTCAAAGGTCACTTCCAAATGCTCTTGAAAGTAAAATTTGCCCGGCTTCTTCAAATCTCTGCTTACTTCCACTCCAGGTTTACTGTCAAAATGTAAAAAGCGCAAAGACTGTAATTCTTGTTCTGTACATTCTAAATCAGCTATTTCTTCCCGTAAAACAGCAAATTTTTTCCCGATTAAAACGATTGAGCGAAAATCAAATTTGCAAGCCTCCTCTTCTTCATTCCAACTTTTTGACAGCTTTTCCAATAGTTTTATTGAAACATAATTTATTTTTTTTATTTCCTTATAGGAAACGGAATGTTGTTCAGTGCTCATAAAATCCACTTTTGGCCGCGGAAAAAAATAGATCGTCGCACCATTTTTATGTTGTTGTTTCGGCAAAAAATCCAACCCATAAAAGATGGAGGAAAAATGAATATGATCTTCACGTAACAACGATGTAAATTCACTTAACTGTTTATCCCCATATAAAAGGACGACATTATTCATTAACGCAGAAACAAGTTGATCTGAAGAAAAATGATCCTTTAAGTCACCGCTGGAGTCGCCAAAATGAAATTTTGCATGATCATTAAGCAATAGTTTGGCTATTTTCATGCTTTCTCTTCCTCTTCTACCAAACTTTTTAATTTATTTTTTGCCTCTTCGTCCTCAAAATCCGATAACAAACCCGAAAAAATCTCTTTGCCTGTGCCTCCGCTTTCATAATCTGAGACAGTTTTCAATAAAATGGATACATTTTGAAATTGGATTCTTCCGTAGCCCCGTGAACCGTTTCCGCCCAAATAGTCATCTTCAAGCAATCTCAATGCGGTTATTACTTGATGAAAATATTCGATATCTTTTTTCGTCAAAATATTATAAATCATATTAAAATCGAATATGCTCCCAGCTGGAACCCGTTCCTGCTGACGAGGATGAGCTGCCTTTGAAGTTAATCGATTAATTTGATTTTCCCATTTTCCTTCTGTATAGGTAAGTTCTAAATTGGAAAAAATCCCTTCTTTTTTTTCCATTTGTTTTTTTGTATTCTCATTTAATTTTGCATCCCTTACGTATAAACGGGTCGGTCCCGCCGTTATGTTTTTATTTTTAGTAGGCAGGCCTGTTCCAAACACTGTGCAGATAAAGCATTTATCCGTTCCACATGAGCAAACTTCTGTACGGCCCTCACGTTTTTCGATCAAACTGCGAAGCTTTCCCTTCAATGATGAGCCTGGTATATAAGGAACACCTTCAGAATTTTTAATGACGTTATTGTCAATTCCCCCAATGGCCACATCACTTTTGGATCCTCCTATTGCCAGTCCCGTGAGCACTTCAATATGGCCTGTAATTAACAATTTTCCTAACAGTTTCACGATCCATTACCTCCGTTTATTTTAATTCTTCAGCATATTTCAAATAGGCAAGAATAGCTTCCATAAACTGTTGTATGTATTGTAAATGGAGAGTATCATTTTCTCCAGTCGGCCTTGCATGTTTCACCAAGTAATCCAATATATGCATTAATTCTCCTACTCTCGGCTTATCTGAATTCCGACCGGCCAAATAGGCAAACTGGGGGCGAAGTCGTTTCAATTCGCTAATGCTTTTAGCTCTCATGATTTGGTCATAAATTTTTCTTACCATCGAGGTAGTAACTTCCGCTTGATTCTTGGGACCTCTTAATTTTGTTGCGTATTCTAAAGCTTTATCGCAAAACTCATCATAATCACAGTTGTCCAAACGTAATACATTATTTTTAAAATAATAGGCATAAGGGCTTTCAATTTCTGAGATTTGTTCCCTGGAACCATTTCTCGTCAATAAATAATAAACTTCTTCATTTTTTTCACTGAGCGGCGGTCCCGCGAAATTTTCTCTCGTAATCTTAATTTCTTTTTTGTCAGCCGTAATCATATATCCAAAGTTGTCCCTAACGTTAAAAAACTTAATTCTTCCTTTTAATTTAGCAGTCATTCATTCTCCTCCTCCGCTTTTCTTGTCGCTAATTCCGCCCATTTCACCGCAACAGGAATGATCATAATTTTACGGATTTGATCCCTTTCTTTGGAATGAAAAAGATTATGAACAACGATTTGACGGTATTGATGGACTAATTGTTCTACGTAATCCTCGCCTGCAGCTTCTTTGCCAAACTTTTTGCAACGGTAGTTATAATTTTTCTTAATATCCCGTAAATAATAATAGAGCCTCCAAAATTTTACGTGCTGAAACTTACCCTGTGTAGAATCTTTTAAAATATGCTTAAATCCAAGTGTACTTTTATTCACTTTATACAACACGCTACGATTATCGTATTCAATGACCATTTTTTCTAAAATAGATTCAATTTCCTTTACTTGCTTAAACTCTTCCCAGTTAAACACTTCCCCCATTAATGAAACTTTGTTTTTTATAGGCGGAAAATTACCGTTTGAAATACCACTTGCTTTTTTTGCCGCTTCTAAAGAGTTTTCCGTTATATCCGCCGCACGAGTAACTGGAAATTGATAGGAAAATACATTCATTCCTGCTGAAAAGGTTATATAACGATTTTGGCAAGTAAATAATCGGAAATACTGATAAAATTTCTCTGCAAAAGCAAACACATCTTTCCAAGTTCCAACCACATATGTGTCATCTCCACCAGAAAAAACAACGTATAACGTTTCTTGCCAGCGATGTTCTTCTATGAGTTGGTTAATATAGCCTCCAAAGTATAAGCCTAGCATTCTACTTAACACGGACACTCTCGAAATGGAGCTGCGCTCCCCTAATCCTTGACCAAAAATCATCCCCAAATTATCAACATCCAGTTTTAAATGAGCAAGTTTCGCATCCCCTCTCCCATTGACGATAGCTCTTTGTGATAATTCTTCAAACGTAACTTGTCCATCCTTTCCTTGAGGTAAAAAATAAGCTCCAAATTGAAACCCATCACAATGATCCTCAACAAAATTCGTATCATTGATTTTGTACCATTGTTCCTGCTTATTAGGTGAATATTGGTTCATGTTGGAATAAAATGAAATATCATAACCGAATTGCCGAAACATATCTTGATATGTGTTATAGTCAAGGTCATTAGAGGTAGCTTTTCGAAAGACTAAATATGCAGCATCACGTAATTCATTCGTTAAATTAATAAAACTTTTGCACATTGTACAGACAGCCATAGAATCATCATCATCAAAAAATTCTTCATTTATAGGCCGTTTGCTGCCAAATGAACCGCAAACTTTGCACACATGAGATTCATCATTACCTTTATCCAGCGGTCCAAAAATCTCCTTAAACTTAGACTCAAGTCCAAGTTCACTCCATTTTCTTTTTTTCAACCGACTTGTTTTTGTTTTCGATGATTCCCATACACTTGAGAAATTTTGAAAATCGGCCATGGAAACAGGAACAAAATCTATCGCAAAGTAAATCTCACCATCATGCCCTTCAAGCAAATGCTGCAAAATTTTTTCCCGGATGCTCACAAATTTTTCTTGTTGGCAATAAGGTGCCAGAATGAAGAAATTTCCTCCGCCATTATATAAAAGGCTCGTTGAATGCAGTTCCAATTCATCAAGTATATAACGTACAATAACGTCTGAAAGCAAACTTATGTACACGGAACGTCCTTTTAAACTTTTAGCAGCTCCTTTTGAAGGGATATTAAAAATAAAGTTTTGAATCCCTGATACATCCCCATGGATTAACATAAACTGTTTAGTTGAACGATCAGACGATTCATTAAACTCTTTAATATCCAAATATCCTTTTTCATATTGCTTATAAAGAGAGCAAGCAATAGCAGCATTCGTTTTCATTAAGTCGTATAAAGAGATATCAACAGTATTGGCGTCAGCAACACTCCAAAAATATTTTTCTAGCAAAAATAGCAGCTGCTCTTTCTTATGTATTTTCTCAAGTTCTTTCAAAAAGGAAGAAAACAATTGTCCGATCGAATCGCTATGAACATTTTCGGTTGGCAAAATATTTGACAATTCAAGCGGCTTCAACGGGTACATAAAACTTTTTTTCTGCTGTTGATCAAATAAATTGGAAAATATAGACTGAAGAGGAACAAAATTATTCACTTTCGTCCCATCATGTATCCCATATTCCAATGTACTTAATTGAGAAGCCCTTCTAACAAAAAAGTTAATGATGCTAATGTTACTTTGATCGGAGGATAAGTTTTGATAATATTTTTGAAAAAAGCGGTTTTTATTACTTAAAGAATGGATCGTTTGCATATACAAAGTTTCAGTATCCGAATCGTCTATCAATTTTTTTTCGATAAACATGGGATAAAGATAATGAAATAAAGAAGCCAGCCAAATATGATTCTCCATCTGATGCTTATCCATTCCCCAACCTCCTTCTACAAAAAATCGTACTATTCTACTATATACGACAAAAATCTTACAATTCCTTTTGAAAAAACTAACAATTACACATTTTTTTGGTTCATCACCAAAAGATGTACTTGATTTTTACGTTAAAATGTGATAGAGGTCTCTAGACGGACACGCAAAGTAAAACGCTGGATATTTCGATACCCATATCCTCGCCTTTTGATCAATTTTATTTTGTTGTTGATTCCTTCCATTGGACCATTTGAGTAAGAAAAAACGATGCAAGAAAGCACTGCGTCTCTTCGGGTGATGAGTGCCTTGGCAATACTGCGTACGGCGGCACAGTCGCTAAAAAGGTACCGGTCAAACCATTGGGTCAAACGAGTTTCGGCTTGCTTTCTTGTTTGGCTTTTGGATACGTAACGGAAATGTTGAAGTGCTTGATAGACATCACGTAAATAAGCACTTTCTTGGCACCATTGTCGAACTTCCTGTCTCTCTTCTTCTGTTAATTTTTCTGGACGTTGGCTTAACAATCGGCACACGCGGCGAACGCTTCCATGTTTGGTTCCGCCTTTGGCAAGGTATTTGCGACAACGTTCCAGTGCATCGGTGAATAACTGAATCACATGGAAGTGGTCAAGAACATGGATGGCTTTTGGACATACCTTTTCAATGGCTTTTCTCATGGCAGGAGCCAAGTCGCTGACAACATACTTCACTTTGGAGGCGACGGGTTGAAGCGCCTCCACAATGGCTTCTTCATTTTTTCCAGAAGCAATGGAAAGGACATTCCGAGTCTGTGTGTCCATCACCGCTACTCCGTAATCATGTCCCTTTCGGAAAGCGAATTCATCCACACATACTACTGTAGGATTCGATGTTGGTAAAAGAGCCGGGGCATATTGATAAAACCAGCGTTCTACTGTCGTATAGGCGAGTTGTAACAAGCGAGCGACTTCTTGAATCGTTTTTCCGATGCATAACTGGGCGACCCAATGTTGAAACGATTCCGTCGCGATACTGTGAGACGGAAGTCCCGGATAAGAAACGGTGAACGTCAGAAAACAGGCTTGGCAACGCCGTCTTTCTATGGGAAGTTCAATCCAAAATAAACCGACCGTATTTGTATAGCCATGAATCCATTGTTTTCGTTTCGATGATATTTTGGTTGTCCGTCCGAAGCAAGTCGGGCAGATCGGACAATGAGGAGGGAGGGAAAGTTCAAAAATCCATCGTTCTCCCTCTTTTCGTTCTCCATGAATAAGAAAGCCTGGTAAAGTGATCAAATCTTTGATAAACTGAGATTGCATGCGAAATTTCCTCCATGGTTGATGGTTTGGTCACCTTTACCATACAGGAAATTTCGCATTTTTTGTACCCTTGATCAGAAAACAACCTGATTGTCAAGTACATTTTGTGGTGAAGAGCCATTTTTTTACATTTGTTAATTAATTTGTCACAAATAATAAAAACGTAACCTTAGAGCATATGTCCTAAAGTTACGTTCACTATCTGTGTGATTTATTATTAATGAAATTTATGTAATAAGATGAAAAATGGAACAGAACGTATTTAACAATCAGTTGAAACGGAACTTCTAAACGAAGTCATTCCGACCATTGATGTTTTACTATTGAAAATGAAATTGTTTTTCACTCAAAAAAGTCAATGCATAAAATTAGAGCTTTTCTCTCTGTTTAACGTTTCTGTTTTCTTACCAAAATACTAATACGTTCTTTGAAGGATTGTATGGATACAAAAAATAAAATAATTGGTGCTCAGCTATACAAATGATAAGACGAGGAATTTTATTTAAAAAGCAGCCTAAAACACGAATATAGAAGGTTTAGGCTGCTTCCTTTTTCTATTGACTTTTAATATTTAAGAGTGCGGCACTTGTTAAGTATTTTATTAAAGAGATAGACATCATTCTTGCTTCCCTAGTTAATCAATGAACGCTTTTTCACATCATTTTAATAAATTTTAATGTTGCCGCTTGATACGCTTACGTCGATAGGATGTTCACCGGACCCATGGGTACCTTTGATGTTTTTATTATCTATTTTTTTGCTAGTTAGCGGAAAATCACATGTTATATTGCCGCTGTTTGTCTTTCCGTTTAAAGTAAAGTCAGCATCAGTCGGAAGATTAAGATCCACCACTCCTGAACTTACTTCAATATCAACTGAATCTGTTAATTCATCCATTTGTATATTTAAATTTCCAGATGATAGCTCAGCCTCAATAGCTCCGATATAATGCTTTACTTTGAGGTTTCCAGAACTAATATCAAATGATCCTGTTTCTGTCGTTAATGAGTCTATATCGACATTCCCCGACGAACTATCATGCTCAAAATGTTTAACCGATACATTCTTCAGGTTGACGTTTCCCGAGCCTATATCTAATATTAATTCATCTAGTTTCATCGGTTCATTTTTTGAAAGGCCAGAGAAATTCAAATTCCCGGAGCCAAGATTTATAGCCATGTTTCGATCATAATCTTCAGGGATGTAAATATTCAATCTTGCCTTGTTATGAAACAACCACCCCAACCATTTCCATTTCTGTTTCGCACTTACTTTTACTTTGTCTCCATGCTGTTTAACAGTCAGCTTTCCCTTTCCATCTAAATCAGCTTTTAAATCTTCTCGACTTTCCGGAATAATCGTTGTGCTAACACCTGAGGCATCAATTTCAATCATTTCAATTCCCTCTGATGTAACGGACTGGGTTCTTTGATTTCCTAAAGGCCACCAACTAAAATTGATTGGATTCAAAAAGATAATATATAAACCAATAAATCCGATGATACCCAACAGAATCACAAAAAATCTTTTCAATGTTTTCCCTTCCTTCCCAAGAATTTTTCGCAGCTTTATCACTTGATTTGTTTATCCTTTAGCACTCCGTTCAGCAAGGAGCAACAAAGTAGCACCGATCCTCCCCTTGTATACAAAATATTTTGACTAGAATTTTACATAGTCTTCTTCCACATATTGCGAATTTTCATACTAACATGTCAATGAAACGTACTAGCTTCATTAACAAATCCCTAGTGCAAGAAGTTCGCCTAAACAAATACAGAAAAGCAATGCCTCTCCAAATCCACAGCCTTTTCGCGTTCTTATTTTAGAGAAGATTTTTAGCCTCATAAACAACTATTATCCAAAAACTTCAAGCTGGATTGATTAAATGAATTTAAAAGAAAAACAAATTCAATTACTTTTCTCTTCCTTAGAATACAGAGAAAAGTGATTTTCCAAAATGGACCTCAAATGTATATTCAACTAAGTCTTGAGACTTATTTATGATGAAATGATTATGGGGCCTGTCCCCCACTACGTGAATGTAATGAGGGAAGACCCCGTATACCGTAATTTTCTAATCCGTACAGTAAAAAATATAACCTTGATGCGTCTAAAGCCAAGTGATATTGTACTCCCATTTTTTGACTATTAGTACTTTCCTACAGGATGTCAAGCAAAATTTCATCATCATCTTGGTCATTGAAATCCAGAAGAATCAACATGTTGCGCTGGAGTCAGAACACTGTCAATGTAAAATGTTTCAATTCCTCATAGTTAAGATAAAAACAAGGATATCTATATTCCCTTTTCTCTGGATATGACGAGTTTCAATTCCTCATAGTTAAGATAAAAACTTGACGAACGGACGGGAGGATGGATCAGGAATCGATTGTTTCAATTCCTCATAGTTAAGATAAAAACCAAATTGGAAACCCTATGGACATGCAAATCGACAATGTTTCAATTCCTCATAGTTAAGATAAAAACTTTGAAGAGCAAAAACAAACTCTTGAAGATCGTTTGTTTCAATTCCTCATAGTTAAGATAAAAACCCTAAAAATTGTTGCTACATAAGTATTTGGTTTTAAATGGTTGATTGGTTATTTTTATTTTAACGAAGGAGGTAAGTTTTATCAATCCTTTGATTTAGGTGGGCTCAATAAAGATTTAAAAGAGTCGTCGATCCCCAGGGATTTTTGCACGATTGGGGGTCGACGACAAATATTTCCCTGTTACTACAATTCTCGAATAACACGGAACATTCCAAACCCTTGAGAATTTCGTCCCCCTATTCCAGTTTGCAAAAGGAAAGTAAGATACTTCGGAGAAGACCGCAAACGATACCTTCCCTGCCATGCAGTGATATAGTAATTTTTAAAAGTCGTGACGACTTTATGTCTCTTAGTAACATGTAAAGGTTCAATAAACAATCTCTCTTGTGGCAGATCTCCGTAATAGGCTTCATACTTATTGCGAAAATTAAGCTCCACTAAATGTGGAAATGCTTCATCATATGGATGAAAAAACTGTGTCTTCTGGGTACCATCCACCGTTTCATATGTGCTATAGACTGTTACTGGTGAAAGCATCTCAATTTCAATTTCAGAGCTCTTTACTTCGCTTTCCTCCATTTTTATACTTTGTATCTTCACCAATTGATTTCCTAGATGAACTTCATTTTGTAATAAAAAGTATTCTCCTAACTGCTGCGTCAGTTCAGGCAATACAGTAGAAACATGCCAAGAAATATTGTCATCGAATATAATCGTTTTCGGATCTAATTGAATTTTATGTTGCCCGAAAAGACGACTGAATGTAAATAATTTATATGTTCTCTTCCCTTTCTGGAAACCAATTTCATGCAAAAATGAAGCGAAACTTTTATCCTGTAAAGAATTATAAAGTAAACCATGCAGTAAATACTGATAATGTAATGGCAGTATCACAACATTATTTTTTGGCTTCATCGTTACCGTTAATCGCATAGCTTGTCCTTCTTTCTACAAAATAAATTCGTCGCCGCCTTTTTTTAATCCAAATTCCTCACGCGACCAATATTTCTGCGTTCGAAATGTATAAAAAATTACGGAATCTTCATCTGGATTCATAAGATTTTGCAATTCTACTTTTAGTTTTTTATAATTTGCTTGTGAAATTTCTCCTTCAAAAACAGAATTTTGTACCCAATGAAGATATTTGCGAGCAATTTTTAGCGCCTTCGCTACACGTTTCTCATTAAAATCATACACAAGTATGACAAACATGAAAATCCCCTACCATTTAGCTGTATATGGTTCATATGGCTTCTCACCAAGTAAATGCTTCTGCAATTTATACAATTCCAAACGAATCAAGCGTCGGTATGACACAGATTTGCCTAGATGGCGATGTTGGACGGTTGTTTGCATTTTTTTATCCAGTTCACTGATAAAAACCTTCCGTCCTTCCTCCGATAACAAAATACCATCGGTCAGTTTTTCAAAATGCTTTTTTGTCAGCATTTTTTTATTTACAAGGGAAAAAATTAACCGATCCACGATAATAGGTTTAAAAATTTCGGCAATATCAAGATTTAAAGAAAAGCGTCGAAAATTCGTACTATGTAAATACCCAATGCGGGGGTCAAGATACGTTTTATAAATCTCGCTTAAACACATCGTATACACTATAGAGTTCCCGAAGCTGATTAACGCATTTAATCGGTTGTGCGGTGGTCGTTTTGTTCGTTTTTCAAAAATAAAATCGGGATGTTGAATAATCGTATCAAAAGTACTGTAATACTTTTCTCGTGTATGTCCTTCTGATGCCATTAATTGTTCAACTGACTGAGCAGTTGGCAATTTTTGCAGCTCTTTTTGAAAATCTTCTAGCACTTCATCAAAAACAGCTTTTTCTTCTAAGCGAGAACGATAATATTTTAATACGCGGCTCATCTGTTGGATAGAGCCTGCAATAAATCGCTGCGCCAAATCAAGCCGCTTCCCGTCATCAAGATAGTGCTCCGCTTGTTTTAAAACAACGTGCCCAGCATTTAAGTGCTCGCGGGGATAAAATGATCCAACAAAGGTAAGCGTCAAATCTTGCACACCTTCTTGGTGTGCTAATTTCATGAGATAATCTCCTCAAGATGAAATTGAAGGAGGTTTTTTTATGCCTAAGAATCCTGAATTACGAAAGGTTTGGGAACAACGAATCGCTGACTATCGTAAAAGCGGTCAAACTCAAGTAAACTGGTGCAAGGAAAATCAATGGAGTATTCACCAGTTTAAATACTGGTTAAGAAAAATTGAAAATCCAATAAAAAATCAAGGAAAGTCTACAAAATGGGCATCCGTTACCCTAGAAGATCATTCACAAACAGTTGAAAATTCATTACGGATTGAAATTAGTGGGATTTCAATTGAAGTAAAACCTGGTTTCGATCCGGCCTTTCTTTCAGAAGTGGTTAGGACGTTGAAATCAACATGTTAGTTGGTACAAGAGCTGAACGAGTTTACTTGGCAAAAAGAAGTACTGATTTGAGAAAATCCATTGATGGATTAGCTGCTTTGGTGAAAGAGGGATTTGATTTAGATCCCTTTTCATCAAGCTATTTTGTGTTCTGTAATCGAAAGCGAGATAAATTAAAAATTCTTCACTGGGACTATAATGGTTTTTGGCTTTATTATCGTCGATTGGAAAAAGGAAAATTTCAATGGCCAAATGAAAATGACACTGGAACGATACAAATTAGTTATCGGCAATTACGCTGGTTATTGGATGGTCTTGCAATGGAGCAAAAGAAAGCACACCCAGAAGTAAAGGCTAGAACAGTTATATGAATTTTTTACTTTTAACAAAAACCTTGGAGGAAAATAGCTAAAACCGTCGAATTATTACTACATGATGAAAAATTTAAAGAATCCTAACCAAAACCCATTTGAATTAATTGAAAAACTTCAACAGCAAATCGTTGAATTGACGGCGAAATTACAATGGTATGAAGAACAGTATCGTCTTAGTCAAAAACGAAAATTTGGCTCTTCAAGCGAAAAAACAAATCCTAATCAATTAGAACTACCTTTATTCAATGAAGCAGAGGTAGAGTCTAATGTAAAAGCCGAAGAGCCAACTGTTGAAACAATTACATATCGTCGTAAAAAGAAACGTGGTCAACGTCAAGCTACGTTTGAAAACCTGCCTATGGAAACGATTGAATATCGTTTACCCGAAGAAGAGCAGGTCTGTTCGTGTTGCGGTGAAAAAACACACGAAATGAGCACAGAAGTACGACAAGAATTAGTGATTATTCCGGCTCAAGTCAAAGTTTTAAAACACGTTCGATATGTCTATGGATGCCGTCATTGTGAGCGTAATGAAATAGAGACACCAATCGTTACAGCACCTGCCCCAAAATCTGTGTATCCAAAAAGTTTAGCTTCACCGTCAAGCATGGCATATATTATGAATCAAAAATATGTAGAGGGGCTACCTCTATATCGCCAAGAACAACAGTTCAAACGATTAGGTGTGATCTTATCCAGGCAAACCATGGCCAATTGGATGCTTTATGGTGCCGAAAAATGGCTTGCGCCAATTTATCAACGAATGAAAGAGCATCTCCTCTCTAAAGACATTCTACATGCGGATGAAACAACTGTTCAGGTTTTACATGAACCTGGAAGGTCAAGTACATCGAAATCTTACATGTGGCTTTATCGGACTGGAAGAGAGGATCCACCACTTGTCCTTTATGACTATCAGGAAACTAGAGCAGGAGAACATGCCAAAGAATTCCTAAAAGGGTTTAAAGGATACCTGCATGTCGATGGATATGCAGGATACCATAAGGTATCCGGCGTAACATTAGTTGGATGTTGGGCTCATGCCCGCAGAAAGTTCGATGAGGCTTTAAACGTACTTCCTGAATCCAAACGTCATTCAGCAGTCACAGCTCGGGAAGGACTCAATTTCTGTAATCAGCTATTTGCCATCGAGCGTGATTTGAAAGAATGTACACCAGAAGAACGATATAAAAAACGACTTAAACACAGCCAACCATTGTTGGAGGCTTTTTCAGCATGGCTAAAAACAGAGAAAAGCAATGTTTTACCAAAGAGTCTATTAGGTCAAGCCATTACATACTGCCTCAACCAATGGGAAAAACTCGTGGCATTTTTAGAGGATGGACGTTTAGAAATCGATAATAATCGAAGTGAACGATCCATTAAACCATTTGTGATCGGTAGGAAGAACTGGATTTTTAGCAATACTCCGAAAGGAGCTAAGGCCAGCTCAATCATTTACAGTATTGTGGAGACAGCAAAAGAGAATAAATTAAATCCATTTTATTATCTTCGCTACTTATTTGAAAGGCTTCCCAATATGGATATAAGCAATATGGATGAGCTTGATCAACTACTTCCTTGGTCCAAAACAATTCCTTTGAATTGTCGGGTTTTTAATAACTTATCACAATAATAGTATTTAATCCCTATCATTAAAAGGTGGGGATTATTTTACGCTTACATTTATAAAAATAAGATATCTCTGAAACGATTTGGAATCAATAGAGATATGTTTCACCTAAAAAAAAGACTGAATATTCAGTCTTTATGTGAGAAGAGAAAATTTCCTTATTCCTTTATGATTAAAATATTCTTCAAACATACATACGTTGAAGGGCCTTCTGTGCTTCGACAAATCCTCTTAACTTTCACCTTACCTATTTCTCAAATCTTGGATACTACTTGATCGTTTACTCCATGGTATTGGTCGTGTACATCACACTCTGAATACTGCTTATATGAATCATAAATTTGGTCTAGCCAAATGCTTGACACAAAAATTTTTATACATCATCTTTGCTATGAAAATTATATTTAGTCCTAAGTAGGTAAGATAATAATTACATTATCAATGTTTCAATGCTTTAATAAGCTAAGATATGGAAAATGATAACTATAATATTTATTATCACTAGCATTGCAGTAATTAAATCTGATGATTCAAAATACTAAGAATGTTCAATTTTTTATTGATTTCGAAACAAAAAAATCCTTTACAATGGAAGTACAGGTGGTTCCTGTCCAAATCCAATCGTAAAGGATAACTATTATGGACAAGAATACACTAATTTCATCATTTGGTAAATGGGTTTCACCCATAAATATTCAAAAACTTAGCGAACAAGTCAAAGAATTGAAACAGGACTATTACACAAAAAAGCTGACAACAGAAGCCTATATTAAACTTTTATTGGTAGCCCAGCTGCTCGAATTTAAGAGCTTAGAGGAAATGAGTGATGCACTTGTAGACGAAGATCTTCAAAAAGCACTCGGATTTGAATCGATAAGTGCCTCTCAGCTATCCCGAAAAAACAATCAGATCCACCCACTCATTCTTGCCAATTTGTTCTTGGATCTTGTTTGGAAAATTCAACGGCACCATTATCAAAACGGAAAGAATATGCCACTGAAAATCATTGATTCAAGTACACTCCCGTTGAATTTGACCCATTATAAATGGGCAAAATTCCGTAAAACAAAAGCTGGTGTAAAGCTACACTTACGGCTCGTTTTCATGGATAAAGACACCGTCTATCCTGAAAAAGCAGTGATTACGACAGCAAAAGAACATGACCGAAATCAACTCGAAGTCCTAGTGGATGATCAAGAAGCCATGTATGTGTTTGACCGCGGTTATGTGGACTATGAACGTTTTGATCGGATGACAGATGATGGCTATTTCTTCGTTTCAAGACTGAAGAAAAACGCAGTCATTCGTGAAGTCTATACATTTTCACTTCCTGATGATTGTCACGTTCTATCCGATAAAATGGTCTACATTGGTACCACACAAAATCGTACTGAAAATGTCTTTCGTCTACTAGAAGTTATGGACACAAAAGGGAACTTACTTCGTTTCATCACCAACCGATTTGATTTAAAACCAGAAGAGATAAGTGATATTTACCGATCTCGCTGGGCTATTGAACTCTTTTTCAAATGGCTCAAGCAACACGTAGAAATTAAGCACTTTTATGGAATGAGTGAAACAGCTATTCAAAATCAAATTTTCTTAGCCCTGATCACGTATTGCTTACATGTTCTCATTCAATTGGAGATGAAAAGTAAGAAATCCCTACTTCGAATTACTCGTTGGTTAAAGAGAGCTCTGTGGAAACCAGCTTATGTTTGGTTGCGAAAATTTGATGGGCGAGCCAGTCCATAATCTCCCTTTTGTCGTTGTCGCTCTGGTTTAACTGTATATATTTACCAAATGGGCAGTGCCACCTTTCTTTAGGTTTTGTCTTTTTGGCACAAATTCACAAAAATTAATTAACAGAAAATTCTAACTATATTTATGCAATGCTAATGATTTATTATATATTAAATGAAATATTTTAACAAGCCAATCGCATACTAACAATATGACGCACATGCAGTAGGATTGGGAAATAAAATGGTACCTATTATAACTGAATACCCATGTGTTTTCAAACCTTTTATTTTGAGAAGATGAAAGTACGCCCAATCTTATTTGAAAAAGACATGTATTAAAAATCGTTTCTATAAACCTAGGTACGTTGCGGAAATACGGATGTCTCATTATTCCATATCGTTGTCATCATTGTTTTTTGTGTATAGTACCGTACTGTTATCTCCATGGATGATCGATCTTATCCTTTCTGAGCCTTGATTAATACGTCTTTTCCTCCAACTACGTTGGATGGATAACTACTATGGTCGATTTTAAACTGATCTCCGTTCAGTAAAATAATAGGAGTAATGGTGTTGTACCCTTTTTCGCCAATTTGGTCGATGGCGAATTGTGCGATAAGATCTCCTTTTTTGATTTTGTCTTTAGGTGAAACTTTTATTTCAAAGCCTTCTCCTTTTAAGTTCACTGTTTCTAGTCCCAAATGAATCAACAGCTCTGCTCCTTCATCTGATCGAAGTGTAATGGCATGCTTGGTTGGGAATACATCGACGATTTCACCGTCAACCGGAGAATAGACATCTCCGCTTGTTGGTTGAACAGCAATGCCATCGCCCATCATTTTTTGAGAGAAAACTTCATCAGGCACTTCTTCCAATGCAACAACCTTTCCTGATAATGGCGCTACAAAACTAATAGTTGATTCTTCTTTATATTCGTTTGTTTCCTGATTCATGATATCTAAAATTTGATTTTTTAACGTGTCTGAAGTAGGTCCAAATATTGCTTGAACTCCATTTCCTACCTCCAATACGCCTGAAGCACCAAGAGCTTTCAGTTTTTCTTTATTAACAGCGCCTTTGTTTTTTACACCTACTCTTAACCGTGTAATACATGCATCAAGATTATTGATATTTTCTTTTCCGCCAAGTGCTGCTAATACTTCATACGCTTTTTGATTGACAACAGATTCATCACTTTTTCTATTTGTTTTTTCTTCGTAATCTTTTCTAGTATAAAGTCTGTTCGAATCTTCATCTCCGCGTCCTGGTGTAAGAAGATCCCACTTTTTAATAGCCCATCTGAATACAACGTAGTATACAACAGCCATTGCCAGACCAACGATAATGACATACCACCATGGCTCTCCAACATCAGGTAATATACCAAATAAGATAAAATCAATGATTCCGGATCCGCCGGCATATCCAACATTCACATCTAAAACATACATCAGCATAAATGACAGCCCTGCCATTAATGTGTGGAAAACGTATAATAATGGCGCTACGAACAAGAACGTGAATTCAAGTGGCTCTGTAATTCCTGTAAAAAATGCTGTTCCCGCAGCAGTCAATAATAAGCCTGCTACAGCTTTTTTGTTTTTCGGTTTTGCCATGTGATACATTGCTAACGCTACCGCTGGCAGACCAAACAGGACGAACGGGAATTTCCCTGCCATAAATCTTCCTGCTGTTATTTCAACGGCATCATTTACTTGTTTATCCGCAAGCTGAGCCATATACATTGCCGTATCCCCGGAAACGACAGATCCAGCAAGTGTTGTATACGTTCCGCCAACTTCCGAAAAACGAATTGGAATATAGAAAATATGATGCAATCCAAACGGAATAAGGGCACGTTCTACTAGTCCATAAATGAACATGTAAAGCGGCGGCGTATTTTCTCCAGATAAGGCAGCTCCAAGTGCATAAATGCCGTCTTGTACATGCGGCCAAACAAAGGCCAAAATCAGTGCAATAATGATTGAATAACCTGCTGTTATAATAGGAACAAATCGTGAACCGCCGAAAAAGGACAGCATTTCCGGCATTTTGAAATCATGATATTTTTCATAAAGAACTGCTGCTACAAACCCGATGATGATACCGCCAAAAACACCGATTTGAAGTGTCGGGATCCCTAACTCAAGTACACGCCTTGGCTCCGATACGTTTTCCGGAGTGATTCCAAGGACAATCCCGATAACGGTATGCATAACTAAATAACCAACAAGTGCTGATAAGGAGGCTGCCGCTTTTCCACCGGTCCAGCTCCCCGCTATACCGATAGCGAACAAAACACCTAAGTTTCCAAATATGCTTTTCCTGCACCCTTCATTAAATCAGAAATCGTTTTCCAAAATCCTGAATCTAAAAAAGGCAAATATTCGATTAAATACGGAGATTGTAACGTTGTACCGATTCCCAGCAATAAACCGGCTGCAGGAAGCAAAGAAATTATAACCATAAAAGTTTTGCCAATTCTCTGAAAGAAATCAAAGTTAAATACCTTCTTCATTTCATAGCTCCCCTCCTTGATAATATATAGAAAACGGATACATTCTAGCTATTTTTCAAGCAGGGAGTCATAACGGCTCCCTGCACGGACAAGTTATTATCGCAATTCCGGCCAGTATTCTTTATTGGCTTCGATTAAGGCATCCAATACCTCTCTTGCTTTTGCTGCAGATACCACTGTACGATTTAAAGTTAAAGCTTGCAGCGCTTTGGCGTATGAGCCTTCCATATATGCTTCCACAGTAAGTTTTTCATACGCATATTGCCCTTCAATCAATCCTTTATAGAATGTTGGAATTTCTCCAACTGCGTATGGTCTAGGCCCGTTTGAGGTTATACTTGCAGCCACTTCAACCATCGCATCATCCGGCAAATTGCTGATGATTCCATCATTTTTCAAAATGACAATAAAATTGTCGCCTTTGTTGTATGCAATGGATTCTGCAACAATTAAGATAAACTCGCCATGCGCATCATTTGCTACTACGTTGGAATCTTTTGCGGTTCCTGTTTCAGCAACGCGCACACAATCTTCAAATACGCGTTTCTCTCTTCCGGCTTGTACTTCATTTGCACGCGTAAAATCCGGATTCAATTTTTTCAGCACTTTATCTGGATATAAATAATACTGTAAATACGTATTCGGCAAATAGTCCGGAAAATCTCGCACCATTTGCTGTACCATGGCATACGTTTCGAGCCATGATTTATCCCTTTGCTCGTAGTCAGCCGGACGGAAGCCGTTTTTCAAAATCATTTCCCTTAGCTCAGGCAATTTGTCATTGCCTTGCGGATCATATAAATGAGTAAACCAGCCAAAGTGATTTAATCCGAAGTATACAGGATCAAAATCACGTTCATTCATATTTAATAAACGGCCGTACGAACGAAGCAAGTTTTCAGGCTGGTCGCAAATATTGAGGATTCTTTTATCATCAGGAAACATTTGCTGTAACGCAATCGCAATAATAGCAGCAGGATTTGTGTAGTTTAAAATCCATGCGTCTTTCGTTTTGCTTCTGACATCCTTGACCAATTGAATCATATCGCGGATCGATCTCATACCGTAAGCAAAACCGCCCGGCCCGCATGTTTCCTGACCGATAACCCCTAGTTTCAACGGGATCTTTTCGTCTTTTTCACGCATTTCATAGCCGCCAGTACGCATTTGCACAAAAACAAAATCGATATCTTCCGTGAATGCTTCCTCTTTATCTGTTGTATAGCTAAAATGAATGTCAGGGTACTCTTCTTTAAAGAGCACTTTCGCAAATTCGCCAATTATTTTTTGGCGTTCGTAATTGATATCATACATGACCAATCGGTTGATCGGGAAAGTATCTTGACGCGAGCAAATTGCTTTTAAAAGCCCTGGCGTCCAAGTACTCCCCCCGCCAACAATAAGTACATTGAATTTTTTCATTGTGTTTCAGCTCCTGGTAGTAATTTTTCATGTAACTGCTTCTACCGATATCTTAACGAACGAAAAAACAAAGACAGGAAAAATTTCATTTTATGAAACTTTTTTCATGGTCATTTATAATAGAGCGTACAATAAATATGAAATCCGGAGTGATTCGATGTACAACTTTATGGCTAAATTATTAAACTTCATTGAATCTTCAACAGACCAAACAAAATCAGAAATCATTATTGCCGAATATATTTTGAGGAATGTGGAAAAAATCCCGAAAATGTCCATTTATGAATTAGCTGAAGCGTGCCATACATCACCTGCAACGATCACCCGATTTTGCCAGCGCTTTGAAAATATTACGTTTAAAGAGCTTAAAGAATATGCCAGATCATTTATTGAATTTAATGATACTGAAGTAGACTATCAAAACCTTAAAACGAAATTTAATATAAAACAAATAAACGAATATTATGACGAATTACATGCTTCTCTGAAGCAAACAGAGCAATTTCTCCGCTCAAAGGAAATCATTCAAGTTGTTCACGAAATTCATCACTCAAAAAAAGTTGCTTTTTTTGGGGTAACATTTTCGCATCTCATTGCAAGAAATGCACAATTCAAATTTATTCGTCTGGGCAAATATGCTACTGCGTACAGCAACCATGAAAATCAAATTTCCGAAGCAGAATCACTTACGCCCAGAGATTTAGCCGTTGTCATTTCTTTTTCCGGAGAAACAAGATTTATCGTTCAGCTAGTAAAGGTATTAAAGAAGAGAGGCATTCCTATCGTTGCGATTACAGGCAATGAAAAAGGCTATTTAGCACAGAATGCGAAACAAATCATCAAAGTGAGCAGCTGCAAACTAGAATCCTTTAAATCACCTATTTTGGAAGAAATCAATATGCTGAGTGTAATTAATTCCATTTATCTCGTTTACTCTATCGTTTTTAAAAATTCGGAAGGATATCAGACAAACAAAGGAGGCAGCTAAAATGAATATTGTCGTAGCACCTGATTCTTTTAAAGGGAGTCTGACCTCTTCTCAAGCAGCAAATATTATGAAACAAGCAATACTTGACCTTCATTATGGTGATACAGTAAGAACAAAGCCAATGGCTGACGGCGGAGAAGGAACAGTCGATGCATTGTTAGCCTCTTCAGCCGGGGATCGCATTGAGGTAACCTGTACAGGCCCCTTGGGCAAAAAAATAAAAACATATTATGCCATCCTCGAAAATAATACGGCTGCTATTGAAGTTGCCAATATCGCTGGGCTTGTCCAAGTGCCTCCTTCACAACGAAACCCGGATGTGACCACTACTTTCGGACTTGGCGAAGTGATGAAAGATGCATTGGATAAAGGCTGTAAATCGTTTATTATCGGGCTTGGCGGCAGTGCTACAAATGATGGAGGTCTTGGCTTTTTACAGGCGCTTGGCATGAAAGCTTGGGATAAAGAAGGAAAAGAAGCGGGGATTTTCGGAAAAGATTTATTGGAGGTCAATCAAGTAAGTTTCGACCGTTTGGATCCAAGATTGGAACATATTACAATAAAGGTTGCTTGTGATGTGGACAATCCGTTATGTGGTGAAAAAGGTGCCAGCGCAGTTTACGGACCGCAAAAAGGTGCCAGCAGCAAACAAATACCGATTTACGACGAAGCATTGGCCCGATTTGCTGCTCTTATTGAGAAGCAGAAAGGAAAAGTCTTCAATAACGTGAAAGGTTCAGGGGCAGCAGGAGGCTTGGGATTTGCATTCCTTGTACTAGGCGCAAAGCTTATATCCGGTGCTGAGCTTGTAGCAGAAGCTTCGAACTTGAAGGAAGCAATAGAGCAGGCGGATCTTGTCATTACAGGAGAAGGACAAAGCGATGAACAAACATTATACGGAAAAGCGCCCGGCTATATCGCTGATCTCGCTCAAATATACGGAGTTCCAACGATATTAATATCCGGCTCGCTTGCAGGCAATTTGGATGTGCTCCGCAGCAAATTTCACGGATGCTTTTCGATTATTACTAAACCATTGACGATTGAGGAATGTATGGATCAGGCAAAACAGCTATTGTACAACCAGACGAAGCAAGTGATGCATCTTATTCACTCTTTGAAGATATAATCGGATCCAGGTTTTCGCTTTTATAATCCAGATGGGGAAATTTTTTTCAGATGTTTATGTTGAATACTGCAAAAATAACTTTCCCCTTATTCCATCTCAATTTTATCTAGAAGATTGACCGGCAAATCTCCAAAATTCCACGTTAGAGAGGCATCTAAGATCTTGTTGAACATCTAAGATGCCTCTTTTGTAATGAAGGTAAAAGAAATAATTGATGTATTCCATTAAACACCGACAATATCTTCACAATTTTTTGTTAAATTTATCGAATACTGATCATTTTCCTCACGATCATCCATGTTGTCTTTAAACAAGTCTATAATGCTTCCTGCACTTTTAAACGGTTCTTTCAACTTTTATTCCATAACTCCGTTTTTAACCCATATACTTTTCTTCTTGGTGCTGCAAATGCTAAAGTTCTTTAATGATTTCGACTTCGATGTTAAACAACCGTTCCGTTAAACTATTTCCTTCCATTCCTTTTGGATTTTCGCAGAAAAACTCAAAATTGCCAAAAAGGTGAATGCGTATTAACTTCTCCAATCCTAGTAAGTCTTTATATAAGCGTGTTCTGAACCGAATTATTTGCCAAAACTTTGATGTCGAACGTCCTTTCTTGAAAAAACACGAGATTGACGACTTCCGGAATATCGACTTCAGTATCGAGTTTATCGGCTGATACAGCAATTTGCGTCAGAAAAATGATCAATTAACATTAGATACCAGTTGATGCTGTAATCAATAACCCTTGCAAATCCGTCCTTATTCTCAGAAAACAGTTGATCAAAGCGCTCACTATCCGTTCTGTATAATGATTTTCGCAAAAACAATCGTTTTCTGCCTTCAACTCGAATTTATTTTTTATTAAATTTTTCAGTACAGTATCAATTAATAAGTCCATTCGTTTAGTGCTTTTAACGCTAAGGGGGGTGAAAACATTTGTTGTGTGATATCCACAAAATTGATTTCTAGTTGATAAATTCCTTCTTTGATCTAGCTGTGCCGATCTCTTCGCATGTCTAGAAAATGCACGAATAAATTGTCATCCGATTAAACGCTATGTGCAATTTCTTCACGCATCGTTCCGTTTTTAGCAAAATTTATATGCCATGAAAGAGCTTTTTCTAAAACATGTGGTGTATGCCCTCCTCTTGCAAGAGCTTCCTGATAATATTCACGAAGCTGGTCGCGATACATCGGATGGGCGCAGCGTTCGATAATCAGTTCCACACGCTCTCTTGGCGCCAAGCCCCGGAGATCCGCATACCCTTGCTCGGTGACGATGACATCGACGTCATGCTCCGTATGGTCAACATGGGAGACAAAAGGAACAATGCTTGATATGTTTCCGTCTTTCGCTATTGATTTTGTCACAAAAATCGCCAGGCGGGCATTTCTTGCAAAATCACCGGATCCACCAATGCCATTCATCATTTTCGTTCCAAGTACGTGGGTTGAATTGACATTGCCGTAGATGTCCACTTCCAATGCTGTGTTAATGGAAATCAAACCGAGCCGACGAATAATTTCAGGATGGTTGGAAATTTCCTGCGGTCTCAGCACTAAACGGTCGCGGTATTTCTTAAAATTCGAGAAAACCTCCTTCATTTTCGGCTCTGAAAGGGTAATCGAACAACAAGAGGCAAAACGGACTTTGCCAGCATCTATCAAATCAAAGACTGCATCCTGCAATACTTCAGAATACACCTCTAAATCCTCAAATTCTGAATCCAGCAAGCCATGAAGAACTGCATTGGCGACGGAACCGATGCCTGACTGCAGCGGGGCCAAACGTTCCGTTAACCGGCCGGCTTTAATTTCTTTACGCAAAAACTCTATCAAATGCTGCGCCATAATGACTGTTTCTTCATCCGGAGGCACAATTGTCGACGGAGAATCCAGCTGATTGGTAAATACAATTCCTTTTACCTTCTCGATATCAATCGGTATTCCGATCGTACCGATTCGATCATTCGATTTTATCAGCGGAATCGGTTTTCTTTCCCCTTGTTTCTCCGGTTCATACAAATCATGCATTCCTACTAAGTCTGCAGGCTGTGCCATATTAATCTCTATAATGATCGATTTTGCGTGCTGGGCAAATGTCAACGAGTTTCCAATGGAGGTTGTCGGAATAACCATTCCATCTCTTGTAATAGAAACCGCTTCCAAAATTGCAAAATCGATTGGATCCATAACATTTGAGCGCACTAATTCAGCAGTATGGGACAAATGCTGATCGACAAATAAAAATTCTCCCCGATTGATTCCTTTTCTCATCGTAGGATCTGCCTGAAAAGGAAGCCTCTTGCCTAAAATGCCAGCTTCAGTGAACATTTTATCGATATCAGAACCTAAAGAGGCTCCTGTATACACATTTACTTTAAACGATTCTCGCTCTGCACGTTTTACCAACGCATATGGAACCGCTTTCGCATCACCCGCGCGTGTAAATCCGCTTAACCCTAAAGTCATCCCGTCTTTGATCCATGATGCGGCTTCATCAGCTGTGACTATTCGATCGCGCAAACGCAAATCTTCAATCCTTTCCAATTTATTGTCCATTTCCCCATCATCTCCCCTTTAATGAATTTAAAATTTATTTTACCGATAAAAGTTAATGGGGCAAGGTTTTGGGGATAAGTGACCGAAAATTCAGATAAACAACTCAATTTCCATACTAAAACAGAACAATTTTTTAAAATCCAAGCAATTTTCGAAAATAACTGGAGTAGGACTGACTGACAGGAATTTTATCACCGTTATTCATCAACAGCAAAAAAGTTGAATGCGCATCAGGGTAGATCTCCTTAATATGGTTGACATTCACAATAAAAGCCCGATGACAGCGAATAAAATAGTCCTTTGGAAGCAAGTATTCAAATTCCTGGAGAGAGTATTTATGCGTTCCTGAGCATCCTTCAGTGTACACATAGGTCTTTTTATCTTTTGCTTCTAAATACGCAACTTTCGAAAAAGGAATAGGAACCCATCCATCATCAGTTTTGACGGTCACAACAGATTTTCCATCCGTCAAAGCAGGAAAAATCGCAGTGACGCATCCCTCAAGCTTTCCTTCCCAAAAAAACGGCACAGCCATCCCGTGATAAGGAACGCCAAACACATCGCGGTTAATAAACTCAGAAACCTTTTGTTTGGTGTGCAAAGCTTTATACGCAATCGTTCCTTTTCTCACCAAGTCTCCCGGTCTGATTTTCAAATCAATCCGTTTGCTCGGCCGGTAATAGATATATTCCTTTGTATTGGAAACAGCAATCGAAACTTCATCAGAAAACAATTCACCAATAACGTCTAAAATGGAAACTACTGAAATACGTTCCATTCTTCAACACCCTTCGTTATCTATAAATCTTCAAGATATTAATATTTTACATCTTTTTTCACCCTTTTTGGCATAGTTCTTATCAAGTGCGACTAATATCGTCACCTTTTTCAAATAGTTTACGATAAAAAATACCCGAAATTTCTGTCTATTCAACTTAGTTTATCCTTTGTTCTCACTCTAACATTAGTTTAATAGCACCATAGTCACGAAATCCCGCAAATACCTATATCTTTGACGTTTCATAGCCTCTTTACTTGCGTGTCTGTAAGCACAAGATTCGTTGTTCATCCTTATTAATTTTGCCATTTTTTTGACGAGATTTTCTTCAAATAATACCGTATTTATGTATCTTTCTAAAAATCGATTTAATAGCACCGAAAAGAATATCCACGGTTACAGATGACGTATTAATGTAACGTCTAATTTGGTCAGTAGTAAGATCTCTAAAACCGACAACATCTATAAAATTTTTTCAAGAACTTCAATAATCGGTACTCGTTCGTCCTGGATAGCTTCCGTTTTGTAAATGATCTTAGCGTATTTTAATCCTTCTGCAACCGTCATATAATCGAGATTACATCTACAATCAGATAGTCTTGAAACTACCTTTCTAGCCTTTTTCGCATAATAAAAACCTCCAAAATTTTTCATTTTGGAGGCACGCGGTCTCTTTGATTCAGTGGGACGGAAACCTTGCGAAAATACGTTGTCCGTTTTTCGGTAGTTCCCGTCCGTTGAACGACTTCTAAATCGCTCAAACCCTTGTTGCTCTAGGCTTACGCGCTCGGAGGGACTCGAACCCCCGACGGACGTGGTACCGGAAACCACCGCTCTATCCAACTGAGCTACGAGCGCATTTTTCAAATGTCACGAATTATATTATAATCGAACCGAACAGTATATGCAAGAATAAATTTTGCTTAATTATCCATCGTGTCAAAATTGTTTTGAAAAATTCATTTTTCATCGTTGTTTGAAAAATGAAAAATGAGGGTATGATGGTACATGTATTGATCTTATAAATAATTATATATAAAAGTTTTTTGTTTGACCTTTATTGACCTTTTATGTATGATGGAATAGAAATGACTTTAACTTTGATGCGAGGGAGGAAACATAATGAATTTAATACCGACTGTTATTGAACAGACAAACCGTGGTGAACGTGCTTACGATATTTATTCAAGATTGTTAAAAGACCGCATTATTATCCTTGGTACGCCAATTGATGATCATGTTGCAAACTCCATCGTTGCTCAGCTTCTTTTCTTGGCAGCGGAGGACCCTGAAAAAGATATTTCCCTTTACATTAACAGCCCGGGCGGATCAATTACTGCTGGCATGGCGATTTATGATACGATGCAATTTATTAAACCTGATGTATCCACGATGTGTATAGGAATGGCTGCTTCCATGGGAGCATTCTTATTGGCGGCAGGTGCAAAAGGAAAACGTTTTGCCCTTCCGAATAGTGAAGTAATGATCCATCAACCGTTAGGAGGCGCGCAAGGTCAGGCAACTGACATTGATATTGCAGCTAGACGAATTCTCTCTTTAAGAGATAAATTGAACAGAATTTTATCTGAAAACACTGGCCAGCCTCTTGAAGTAATTGAACGTGATACGGACCGCGACAATTTCATGTCAGCTGAACGTGCAAAAGAATATGGGTTGATTGACAAAGTTTTAACAAAATAAAAGCTGCCTCAAATAGGAAGACAAAAAAAATTTAAACATATCAAGCAGACAGTATAAAAATAAACCGCTGCTTCATACCTTCACGCATTTGAATGAGGAGCAAATGTCAAGAATGATCTTGACAGCAGCTCCTCATTCAACTTTTTGGCCGGAATCGTCAGCTTTACGTTTTCGAAAGGCCGTTAACTGCCGATATTGCTTTAATCTAAGCCCAAAATGCGGATCGAGCCGGATGAAGGATTAAATATGCTTTCGGAGAGCCTGTGTAAACCGTATTTTGCTGAAGTTTTTTCTGGACACCTGCTGGCAAAAACAAGTGTTATAATCGATTTTTTCATGTTATAAAAGGGCTAGAATCTCTCTTTATCCATTCAGCTGTAAGTCATTCAAACCACAAAGCACGTTTGTTTTTTCTTGAATGTTGATCGCAGATTTATGAAAAAATAGTATTTACACCAAATATATTGCTCGGATTCGCCCCGCTCTTTCGCAATAATTTGAAATCCAAAAGTTCCAGTTAAGAACCTCACGAAGCTCTCTCCCAACATAAGATTTATCATAACTTTTCTATGAACGAATGGATCAGCACCCGAAGCCATTTCGTCTTCATATCAGTTTTAGCAAAAATAAAGCCCTCTTGTGGCTGACAGCGGTTGTTTCCTGCTTTCTCCCACAAGAGAGGCAATATCCATCCATTGATGAATTTTGTGGCAATTTTTTTGTGTGTTCACATTAATTTTCGTTTTGAATGTAGTTGATAAGCGCTTCTAATGCTTCTTCCTCATCGTTTCCTTCTGCGATCAATGTGATCTCAGAGCCGCTGTTAATAGCTAAGCTCATCAACCCCATGATGCTTTTGGCGTTTACTTTCTTTCCGTCTTTTTCGATAAAAATGTCAGACGAAAACCTGTTGGCTTCCTGAACAAACAATGCAGCCGGTCGTGCCTGCAAACCGGTTTTTAACCGAACTTCCACTTTTTTCTCAACCATATTAATCCCTCTCTTCTTAAAAATTTATTTAAATGAAATCGTTTTGCCAGCCCGCAATTTTTCAGCGATTTCATCGATTTTTCTTAATCGGTGGTTGATTCCCGATTTGCTGATTTTCCCGCTGGACACCATTTCACCTAGTTCCTTCAATGTCACATCTTGATACATAACCCGTAATTCTGCAATTTCCCTCAGCTTTTCAGGTAAGGCGCTTAATCCGATCTTTTCATCAATGAATTTTATATTTTCTACCTGCCGTAAAGCAGCTCCAATGGTTTTATTTAAATTTGCTGTTTCGCAATTGACAAGGCGGTTCACTGAATTTCTCATATCACGAACGATTCGGACATCTTCAAAACGCAGTAGAGCTTGATGGGCACCGATCAATGTCAAAAATTCCCCAATTTTTTCAGCTTCCTTTAAGTAAGTAATATATCCTTTTTTCCGTTCCAGTGTTTTTGCATTTAAATAAAACGTATTCATCAAGCTGCATAGCGAATCGTTATGTTCCTTATATAACGACGAGATTTCCAAATGGTATGAAGAAGTTTCCGGGTTGTTGACGGATCCGCCCGCTAAAAACGCACCGCGCATATACGACCGCTTGCAGCACTTTTTTTTCACAAGGTCTAAAGAGATTTGATGGTTATACATAAAATCCTTGCCTAAAATTCGCAAATCCTCCAAAATCTCTTTTACTTGTTCATTCATTCTAACAATATAGACGTTATTCTTTTTTAATCGCATCTTTTTTCGTACAAGCAGCTTGATCGGAACGTCATATTTTTTTTTGATCAGCATGTAAATGCGTCTTGCAATCGCTGCGTTTTCCGTCTGCACATCCAAAAGCAATTCCCGGTTGGAAAATGACACAGTTCCGTTCATTCGGATGAGCGCGGACAACTCTGCTTTTAAACAACATTGTTTTACTTCCAGTGTTGTCAATTCTTTTTTCGTCTCTGAAGCAAACGACATGTTTCCATTACCGCCCTTTCCGATTACGTTTCTTCCAGAAGCAAATTTTTTAAGATGTTCGCCACTTTATTCGTATCATGTCGAATAACATGTTGATCGAAGGAGACCATGTTGTCCTGCACTACTCGAAGTCCCATATCTTTTAGCGCCTCTGCATCGACTTGGACAGGAAAAGCTGATTCTTTCGCGTAGCGTTTTTGTATGTATTCGGGAATAGATCCGTTGTTCACGAGGATCACATCAATAAACGGACAGTTTAAATGATCGTAAAGAGCCTTCACATGATCGCTCGCTGTATAGTTTAGCGTCTCCCCTGGCTGAGTCATGACATTGCATATATATATTTTTTTGGCCGAGGACTTGCAAACCTCCTCGCCAATTTTCGGAACGAGCAAATTCGGCAAAATGCTTGTATAAAGACTTCCAGGCCCTAAAATGATCATATGTGCCTGTCTGATGACATCGATCGTTTCTTGAAGAGGTTTTACATTTTTCGGGGTTAAAAACACCTTTTTAATTTTTTTTCCTGAAAAAGGGATTTTCGATTCCCCTTTCACAACAGATCCATCTTCCATCTCCGCATTTAATACAACGCTCTGGTTCGCTGCAGGCAAAACAGTACCGCGAACATTTAATACTTTACTCATTTCCCGAATGGCGTGCATAAAGTCACCGGTGATATTGGTCATCGCTGCGAGTATTAAATTGCCGAGAGAATGGCCAATCAAATCGTTCCCTTTTTTAAAACGATGCTGGAAAAGTTCCTCGATTAGCGGTTCCACATCGGAAAGAGCAGCTAACACGTTGCGAATGTCGCCCGGCGGGGGAATGTTCAGTTCATCACGAAGTCTACCAGAGCTGCCGCCATCATCTGCAACTGTTACAATGGCCGTGATATCAAAAGGGAGCAGCTTTAAGCCTCGAAGCAGAACAGATAATCCGGTACCTCCTCCAATAATGACGATTTTCTTTTTATCCATAGTTATCGATAGTTTCTCCTTTCAATATCACGATGGGATACATGCACTTTGTAGTTTTTGCGGAAAAAATCCCCTAAATATTCAGCCAGAGTCACCGAGCGATGCTGCCCGCCAGTGCAACCGATTGCAATGACCACTTGACTTTTTCCTTCTCTTTGAAAATGAGGGATCATAAATGAGAGTAAATCTGTCAGCTTCTCTAAAAATTTAGATGTCTCTGTCCATTTTAAAACATATGATGAAACTTCTTCGTCAAGCCCCGTCTTAGGGCGCATATGATCAATATAATACGGGTTGGGCAAAAATCTCACGTCAAACACTAAGTCCGCGTCGATCGGCAAACCATATTTAAATCCAAATGATAAAACGTTCAAGGTAAAGGTTTGATCGCCATTTTCTGCGAACTGTTTTAAAATTTTTTCTCTTAATTCTCTTGGCTTTAAGTTGGACGTATCATATACAATTTGCGCACGTCCCTTTAATTCCTCTAGCATTTCCCGTTCAAGGCGGATCCCCTCAAGCGGAAGACCTTTTGGAGCTAATGGATGGGTTCTTCTCGTCTCTTTATACCGGTTAACTAATACTTGATCATGTGCATCAAGAAACAAAATTTGCGGTGCGATCCACGGGATATCATTGATTTCTTCAATTGCCTGATGGAAAGATTCAAAAAATTCCCTTCCCCTCAAATCCATAACTACAGCTACTTTGTTCATTTTCGTTCTCGATTCTTTCATAAGCTCTAAAAACTTGGACAAAAGAGTAGGTGGAAGATTATCGACGCAAAAATATCCTAGATCTTCAAAGCTTTGAATCGCAACCGTCTTACCTGCCCCTGACATCCCCGTAATAATAACCATCTTAATATTTGAAGTTTCACTCATCATTCAATGCCCCCCGTTTTTTCAAAAGAAAAATATTCAGTAACAGATGTTGAATAGGAAATATCGGGATTTACTTTTTTGATCTGATAGCTTTTTGATCAAGGATGAGAAGAGTCAAATCATAAATTTATTTAGCGGAAATTTTGAAACTGGCATGTATATCCTCTTCTCTGAACCTTGGCTTCGATTTTCTTGCAGCTGAAGTTTTCTTTATTGTGGATCGAGCCGATAAGACAAAAGCTCATAATCAGGTGTATAGATGAATGTTCCATACATGATTCCTGACCCTTTAATCATATATTCAATAATGTGGTAGTCGCCCGCAGCCATCGGCAACTGTTTAATTTCATCAATCGAGTGCCATTTCAGCTTTCCTTCCTCAGTTTCCAAAACATTTTCCCCGTTAAATTGTGTTGCGAAAAATGTAAACATCATCCATTCTTGAACAACCTTATCTCCATCTTTGACAATGATCGTGAAAATCCCTTTAATTTTTGGATTTATTAAATAAATTCCAGTTTCTTCTCTAAATTCTCTTACAACAGATTCTTTTATCGATTCCCCTTGCTCCATTTTCCCTCCAGGGGCTACCCACCAATTCCGGCGCGGTTTTTGAAGCAAGAGCAGCTGACCTTCATGAACAAGAACACAATTTGTAACCCTTTGCAAAGCAAGTTCACCCCTAGGTTGCGGTACATAAAAAATATTTATTCCTTTTATTATACAATTAAATGCTATAGTGTCTCAATGCGCATGCTTTCCTACTTTATCATACGTTTTTTCTCTTTTAAAGGTTTCAAAAGAAAAGGTGCAACAAAAAAAGGAGCATGGGAAGGGTTGCCCATGCTCAAAAGTATATATTATAAAAGGGGGTCAATTACTACTTTTATAGTAACTGAATTTTATTTCATTGATGTTACAGCACAATTAAATCATAGTTACGATTTTGTTAACAATTTTAGGCATTTTTTAATTTCTCTTTTAATTCTTCAATATAATGTTGAGCACTTTGGGCAGCAATGCTTCCGTCACCAGTTGCAGTTACAATTTGCCGCAAAGATTTTTCCCGAATATCTCCTGCCGCAAAGATGCCGGGAATTTTCGTTTCCATGTTTTCATTTGTTTCAATATATCCTGCTTCATTCGTAATTCCGAGATTTTCAAAAGGTTTGGACAGCGGCACCATGCCAATGTATACAAATACACCGTCTATCTCTTTTTCTGTTTCTTCATTTGTTATCGTATTTACGAGCGTGACTTTGCCAACCTTCCCGTCGACTTCATGAATTTCTTTTACTGTATGATTCCAAATAAAATCAATCTTTTCATTATCAAAGGCGCGCTGCTGCAATATTTTTTGGGCGCGCAATTGGTCGCGGCGATGAACGATTGTCACACTGTTCGCAAAGCGGGTTAAATAAACTCCTTCCTCGACAGCAGAGTCTCCGCCGCCGACAACAATCAAATCTTTTCCTTTAAAGAATGCTCCGTCGCATACAGCACAATAAGAGACGCCTCGTCCGCCCAGTTCTTTCTCTCCAGGCACGCCGAGCTTTTTATATTCGGCCCCTGTAGCGATAATCACTGCTCTTGCTTTATAATCTTTGTTGCCTGTTTTGACGATTTTATATTCGCCTTCATCGACAATTTCCTTCACATCTCCATATTCGTATTCAGCACCAAATTTTTTAGCATGTTCAAACATTTTATTTGATAGCTCTGGACCTAAAATATGATCAAATCCAGGATAGTTTTCAACATCTTCCGTATTGGCCATTTGCCCTCCAGGCACGCCTCTTTCTATCATTAAAGTAGAAAGGTTGGCGCGGGATGTGTAAACAGCAGCTGTCAATCCTGCAGGTCCTGCTCCGGCAATGATACAATCATAAATTTTTTCTTCAGACACGAGACTCACTCCTCATCATATGATCCAATAAATAATACAAAATTATTATTCCCTACAACATATCCTATATAAAATAAATGTCTCGTGCTATTTATTTGCTCACATTTTCAATTTTTTTGCGACGCGCACGTATTTAGACAGCGTAGCTTTGCTGATGTTAAAGTGATTGGCTGCGCCATCTTGTGTGATGTTTTTTCCTATCTGTTTCATCCATAAATAATAGACAGCTGCTGACCATGCGTTGACATTGCGAAATTTTATGTCGAACTTGAAGGCATTTTTGAAAAGCCGAAACCAAAATAAAACCAATTCTTTTCCTTCTGACGTTTTGTCCATTAAACTATCGGCCACATGGAAAGCGAAATGAACAGCATGAAAACCTGTCGGCCTTTTGCCATTTAAAACGCTTAAAGCATATTGAACAGCTTCTCTTTCAAGACGAGTTTCAAACTCCTGTTCATTTACTAAATACGCTCGTTCATCCATTTTCATTGCGAAATAGATAGAAAGCAGTCGCTCCGGGACTTGATTTTCCATTTCGTTTAGCCCTTTCATATTCCACGGTTCAGAGCCTTCCTTCCGCGGATTTAAATACAGAACCTTCTTCCATATTTTTTTAGCAAAGTCATAGTGTCCTATAAAATAAGAAGAGTATGCGAGCCAATAATAAAACGTGTCATCCCCCTCAAATCCCTTTCGATACAAGGCATGGAGTCTCTTGAATGCATGAGGATAAAAGCCGATGAGTGCAAACGTCGCCCCCAGTTTATATTGGTGCTCTGAAACAAGCGGATAAACCCTTTTTAGTTTTTCAACTAGCATGCTTATGCTCGTTTCATCACCTTCATAATAAAAAAATACAAGCAAATTGCATAAAGCATGCAAATTCCCTGGATTTTTCCGGAGCACGAGGGAAATCATGTCCTTCGCTTTTTCCACTTCCCCAAGGTAAAAATAGGCAAGCGCCAAATTGTTATAAGCGGACCAAAACTCTGGGTAATCAGTTATAATCTCTTTTAAAATGGAAATAGATTCTTGAAACTGTCCATTTTCAAGCAAAGAGCGCGCTTTTTCTTGCTTCACGATTAGATCATCCGAATGCTCAGCCTCTTCTTCCATTTCGATCATTTCAAGAAGATCGCTGTTTTCTACGGAAAATATGCCTTGCGGCGCCTTTTCCTTATATATCATTGCATGTTTATAAGCTTCGTGAAACAAGCCGAGATGAGCATAATTATTTGCAAGAAAATAATAGCATTCTACCGAATGAGGGTGAATATGTTCAATAATATATGTTAATAGTTCGTTTGATTTTTGAAACTTTCCTAATTCGGTATAAATGCTGGCCAGCCTGCAAATCATTTCTTCGTTATACGGATCCAGATCTACTGCCCGCTTGACGAATTTTGAAGCCGACTGCAAATCGCCTTTTTGATAAGCCTTTAATCCCCAGCGATAAAACGTTGCACTGTCTTGGAAAAACGAAACAATTTTTGAATCTTCGTCTTTTTTTACTTTACGGTTTCCCACTCAAACCCTCCATTTCACTTTATTTGCCGAGGGATAGTATACCATATCTTATAAATAGGAAAAACCTATTTTTACTCGCGATTATTTTTCATGTCTTTCTTTTAAAACTTTCAATACTTCATCGAGCGGAAGCTTTTGCTCGCGCAGCAGAACAAGTAAATGAAATAATAAATCAGCGGCTTCCCATTTCAGCTCATCATGGCTGCGGTTTTTTGCTGCAATAATGACCTCTGAAGCTTCTTCTCCAACCTTTTTTAAAATTTTGTCCAAGCCTTTTTCAAACAAATAGGTAGTATAAGAGTCTTCCGGACGCTCAGCTTCACGCTCAGCAATGACGGCCTCCAGCTTGTTAATAATATCAAAACGGCTACCGTCCACCTGGCCGCCACTTTCTTTTGAAAAACAGCTGTATTGTCCTGTATGGCAGGCCGGACCATTCGGGATTACCAGCACGACAAGCGCGTCCTTGTCACAGTCATAGCGTATCTCTTGAACAGTTTGTGTATTGCCGGACGTTTCTCCTTTATGCCAAAGTTTTTGGCGCGAACGGCTGTAAAACCATGTTTCTTTCGTTTCCAACGTTTTTTTTAGCGACTCTTCGTTCATATAAGCTACTGTTAACACTTCTTTGCTAACAGCATCTTGAACAACCGCTGGAATAAGTCCATTTTCATCGAATTTGAGTTCTGCTATGTTCACCGTATATTCACCCCTTCTTTTTGCAAAAATCTTTTTACTTCTTTGACTGATGTTTCTTTGTAATGGAAAATGGAAGCTGCCAGCGCTGCATCCGCTCGGGCATCGCGAAAAACTTCAAGAAAATGCTCAGCATTACCGGCGCCGCCGGATGCAATGACTGGGACGGGAACTGCCTTGCTTACTTTTTTGGTTAAGTCAATGTCAAAGCCGGATTTTTCTCCGTCCTGATCCATGCTAGTCAGCAAAATCTCGCCAGCACCTCTTTTTACAGCTTCCTTTGCCCATGCCACGACTTCCCATTCGGTCGCTTTTCGTCCCCCGTGCGTATAGACGCGGTAGCTTCCGAGCTGCGGATCGTATTTTGCGTCAATCGCTACCACAATGCACTGGCTGCCAAAGTAATCAGCTCCCTCCATAATCAGCGAAGGGTTTAATACAGCAGAAGTGTTAATGGAAACTTTATCCGCACCAGCACGCAAAATTTTTTTCATATCTTCCAAAGAGTTGATTCCGCCTCCGACCGTAAAGGGAATGGCTAATGTTGCCGCTACTCGTTCGACAACATCAATCATCGTTTTTCTGCCTTCATGAGATGCGGAAATATCTAAGAAGACAAGCTCATCTGCTCCTTCTTCATCATAAAATTTCGCTAGCTCCACCGGATCGCCCGCATCTTTCAACTGGACAAATTGCACGCCTTTGACGACACGTCCGTCCTTAACATCTAGACAAGGAATGATGCGTTTCGTAATCATAGCCCATTCACCTCATGGATAGCATCGCGGAGGCTGAACTTTTTCGTATAAAGCGCTTTTCCGACAATAGCGCCTTTCACTCCATCCTGTTCATATTGCTTTAACTTTTTCAAATCATCAATGGAGCTTACCCCTCCGGAAGCGATGACTGTTTTTCCAGTTGCTTTTGCCATTTCCACAATCGCCTTGACATTTGGTCCCGAGAGCATTCCATCTGTTGCAATATCAGTAAAAATAAATGTTTCTGCACCGCTTTTCGCCAGTTCTTTTCCAAGATCAACCGCTTTAACTTCGGACGTATTCAGCCAGCCTTCTGTTGATACATAGCCATTTTTCGCATCGATACCGATTGCGATTCGGCCGCCGTATTCAGCCAGCATTTTTTCAACAAATGACCTGTTTGAAACGGCAGAACTGCCTAAAATAACCCTGGAAATGCCGTTTTCCAAATATTCGTATACATCTTTTTCTGTGCGAATGCCGCCGCCAACTTGTACCTTTACTTTTAGCTCTTTTGCCACTTTCAAAACATGTTGATGGTTCACGCGGACTCCTTCTTTTGCCCCATCCAAATCTACCATATGAATCCAGTCAGCACCTTCCTTTACAAACGACTCGGCGACAGCAAACGGTGAATCTCCGTAAACCGTTTCTTTATTGTAATCGCCTTGAAGCAGCCGGACACATTTCCCTCCGCGCAAATCAATGGCGGGAAAAATAGTAAAACTCATCATTAGCTCACATCCTTGATACAAAAGTTAAATAGTTTTTCAAGATGGCTAGTCCCAGCTTGCCGCTTTTTTCCGGATGAAACTGGCAGCCGAATACATTTCCACTTCCTACAATAGCCGGAACCGTCACGCCGTATGAAGCGCTGGCGACCACAACGTCCGGATCGTTTACGACCGCATAATAAGAATGGACAAAGTATACGTAATCTTCTTGAAGACCAGTTATAAGAGGATGATCTCGTTGAAAAGCCAGCTTATTCCATCCCATATGCGGGACTTTTACATTTTCTCCTGGAATTCTTTTTACTTGGCCGTTTAAAAAGCCGAGTCCTTCAGTCCAGCCGTGTTC
Organism: Aeribacillus sp. FSL W8-0870; assembly: GCF_037963755.1. Classification (NCBI taxonomy): domain Bacteria; kingdom Bacillati; phylum Bacillota; class Bacilli; order Caryophanales; family Bacillaceae; genus Aeribacillus; species Aeribacillus sp. FSL W8-0870. Next base: position 866,446 of record NZ_CP150165.1, on the reverse strand, counting down.
TTCGCTTTCGTTGAACAAAAGCTGCATGCCAAGACAAATACCTAATAAAGCCTTTCCCTTTTGCACTTCGTCCTTCAAAAATTTATCTGTTTTTGTTTCCGTTAAAATAGCCATCGCGTCTTTGAATGCGCCTACTCCTGGCAATATATAAGCTGTTGCCTTTTCAAGCTCGTTTAAATCACTTGATACAAAATATTCCGCATTCATGCGTTCCAAGGCTTTCGAGACGCTGTATAAATTCCCCATGCCATAGTCGATCACGCCAATCATTTTTACAACATCCCCTTCGTTGATGGGACCCCTTTGACTCTGGGGTCGATCATAGTCGCTTCATCAAGAGCTCTCCCCAACGCTTTAAATACAGCTTCAATCATATGATGGGTATTCATTCCATAGTGAATGATTACATGCAGGTTCATCCGTGCTTCAAGCGCCAGCTTCCATAAAAATTCATGAACAAGCTCCGTATCAAATGTTCCTACTTTCCCCTTCGGCAATTCTCCACGCATTTCAAAATGCGGTCGGTTGCTTAAATCAATAACAACCTGCGCTAAAGAGTCATCCATTGGGACAAAGGCATGACCGTACCGTTTAATTCCTTTTTTATCGCCTAGTGCTTGTTGAATCGCCTGTCCCAAACAAATGCCAATATCCTCTGTCGTATGGTGATCATCAATGTCAATGTCGCCTTCTGCCTCAATCTTTAAATCAAAATGGCCATGCCTTGTGAACAGATCAAGCATATGAGTTAAAAAAGGAACTCCAGTTTTTAGATCTGCACGGCCTTCACCATCTATTGAAAATGACAGCTGAATATTCGTTTCGTTCGTTTTTCGAGATATTGTGGCGGTTCTATTCATTTCGATCACTTCCTCTTTTTTCTAGTCGAGCTTCAATTGCTCTTGCATGCGCCTCTAATCCTTCATATCTTGCAAACTTTGCAATTTTTGAAGCATGTGCACGGAATGCTTCTTCACTGTATGAAATGATGCTTGACTTTTTCATAAAGTCATCCACGTTAAGCGGGCTGGAAAAACGCGCTGTTCCGTTTGTCGGCAAAACGTGATTGGGACCTGCGAAATAATCGCCTACAGGTTCACTGCTATATCTCCCTAAAAAGATGGCTCCTGCATGTTTAATTTTTGGCAGAACACCCGTCGGGTTTTCCGTTAATACCTCCAAATGCTCAGGTGCCAGTTGGTTGACTATCCCAACCGCTTCCTCGATTGAATCCGTTATATAAATAGCACCGAACTGTTCGATCGAAGCAGCGGCGATATCTTTTCGCGGCAATTCGGCCAATTGTGCCGCAACTTCCTTTTGAACTTCCTTTGCTAATTTTATAGAAGGCGTAACAAGGATGCTGGTTGCCAGCCTGTCATGCTCTGCTTGCGACAATAAATCGGCCGCAACTTCATGCGGAACAGCCGTTTCATCAGCTAAGACGACAATTTCACTTGGCCCGGCGATCATATCGATATCAACTGTTCCAAATACCTCCCGCTTTGCAAGAGCGACGAATATATTGCCAGGACCGACAATTTTGTCGACCGGTTCGATTGTTTCTGTACCGTAAGCTAGAGCGGCAATTGCTTGGGCACCGCCAGCTTTATATATTTCCGATACGCCAGCTTCATTGGCTGCCACCAGCACTTCCGCCGGCAGGCTCCCATTTTGATCTGGAGGAGAAACGAGCACGATTCTGCCTACACCAGCCACTTTAGCCGGCATGATATTCATTAAAACAGAAGAAGGATAGGCAGCTGTGCCCCCGGGAACATAAACGCCGACAGCATCTACCGGCGTTAATTTCTGACCGAGCATTGTTCCTTTTTCATCGAAATAAAACCATGATTCTTTCTTTTGTTTTTCATGAAAATGAAAGATATTTTCTGCTGCTTCTTGAACAATGTCAATGAATTCTTTATCTACCGCTTCGTACGCTCGACTAATTTCTTCTTTTGATACGCGCAAAGATTGAAGATCTGCCCCATCAAAACGTTTCGTATATTCGTATAGCGCCTGATCGCCTTCCTTTTTGACTCGTTCAATAATTTCCTTCACAATTTTGCGCTGCTCCTCTGTTCCAGCGTCAATCGATCTTTTCAAGGAAAGCTTTTGATCCTTAGTGATGTGAATAATTTTCAATCCGAATCCTCCTTTCCTTCTTCCACTGTTTTGGCAAGCCGCTCCACAAGCATGTCGATCGGCTTGTCCTTCATCCGATAGCTGACGGGATTGACAATGAGTCTTGAAGTGATATCAGCAATATGTTCAAATTCTACTAATCCGTTTTCTTTTAACGTTCTTCCCGTCGAAACAATATCGACAATTCTGTCAGCCAGTCCAATCAATGGCGCCAGCTCGATCGATCCATTCAAATGAATGATTTCGACCTGCTCCCCTTGCTCTCGAAAATATTTGGAAGCCACATTTGGATATTTTGTCGCCACCTTTGGAGCGATGTCATTCATTTTCGTATCAGGCAGTCCGGCGACAGCCAGATGACATTTGCTAATTTTCAAATCAAGCACTTCAAAAACATCCCGCTCTTCTTCCATCATGACATCCTTTCCGGCGATCCCAACATCTGCAACACCATGCTCTACATATGTTCCGACATCCATCGGCTTCGCTAAAATAAAGCGAATATTTTCTTCCGGCACGGTCAAAATTAGTTTTCTTGATTCATCAAATTCGTCTGGAAGCTTGTAGCCTGATTTTCTTAATAGTTCGACAGCTTCTGAAAAAATTCGCCCTTTCGGCATCGCAATTGTTAACATGCTCATCACTCTCTCACCTTTCCTGGTTTTCCGAGGAAATAATAAATATCTGTAAATTGACCTGTAAACCTGTCGATTTGATCGATACCGGAAATATCTTGCATGACAACCTGTTTTCCTTCTTTTCGCAGCTTATTGGCATACCGAAAAGCTTCTTGCCGATTCTCTCTGCTGAATATGATGCAATAGCGATCTTTATTCAAATTTAAATTCCCCAGAGCTTCCAGCAAATTATCTAACCGTATGCCAAAGCCTGTCGCCGGGGCAGGACGTTCAAATTTTTCTAAAAGATGGTCATAGCGCCCGCCGTTTCCGATCGGAAGTCCAACACCGTTCGCATATAATTCAAAAATCACGCTTGTGTAATAACTCATGTGGCTGACGATATTCAGTTCCAATTTGATATATTGATCCACTTCATAAGCTCTTAATTGGATAAGGAGCTGTTTTAAATCTTCCAGCGCTTTCTTCCCGCTGTCACAAGCAACAAGGCTTGAAGCTTCATCTGCCTTCTCAATTCCTCCTTTTAAATCAATGACTCTTAAAAGGCGTTCTTTGTCAATGGTAGAGAGAGATAATCTTTTCACATGCTCGCGGTATCCGACAAAGTTCTTTTCATATAAATAGCGGCGCAGCTTCTCCGCCCGTTCTTCCTTCCCTAAAATTTCTCCGAACAAAGCATTGATAAATCCGATATGCCCAATGGAAATTTTAAAATCTTTAAGGCCAGTATTTTTTAAGGCATATATCATTAGAGCGATCGCTTCCGCATCAGCGCTAATCGTTCCATCGCCAATCAGCTCAATGCCAATTTGTTCAAATTCTGCCGGTCTGCCGCCTTCATGCTGCTGTGCACGAAACACATTTGCAGAATAAGCGAGCCTTAACGGCAAGCTTTCTTTCATCAGCTTGGAAGCCGCAATTCGTGCAATGGGAGCTGTCATATCTGGTCTTAAAACGAGCGTATGCCCCTGCCTGTCAAGAAGTTTAAATAATTGCTGCTCTTGTATCGCCGACTGAACTCCTACCGTTTCATAAAATTCCAACGTTGGAGTCTCCAAAAATTGATAACCCCAGCTTTCAATCACATTCATCATTTTTTTACGAACGCTTTCTTTTATGACATATAAGCCCGGCAATGTATCCCGCATTCCTAAGGGCTTTTCAAACATAAACACTCACTGACACCTCCATGGCGCATTCACTTTAATCCGCTAATATGTTACCATACTACCAAAATAAAGATTTATAATCAATAAGTTTTTGATGTAAACTTCTTTCACAAAGCGCCTTTATTTCACTTTCGCTCAATCCTGCTTAATCAAAAAGCGGTAAGCGAAAAAATTGATGACGCTTACCGCTTTCTTTTTTCCATTTCTTCTTTTGTGTAGATGATTTGCATTGGATTTCCTCCTGCAAAAGAGCCTTCCGGAACATCTTTATGAACTACAGTGCCGGCAGAAACGATAGCTCGATTTCCAATTTTCACACCAGGCAAAATAGTCGTGTTTGCTCCGATCATGACTTCATCTCCAATTTCCACTTCGCCGATGCGATATTCATCGATTAAATATTCATGTGCTAAAATCGTCGTGTTGTATCCGATAATAGAATTGCGCCCAACTTTAATTTTTTCCGGGAACAAAATATCTACCATAACCATAAATGCAAACGATGTTTGCTGTCCGATTTTCATGCCAAGAAATGTGCGGTAAAGCCAGTTTTTGATAGACATAAATGGAGTGTAGCGCGCGATAAGAATCACGATGACATTTTTGACAACTTTCCAAAAAGAAACCGTCTTGTACACCTGCCAAAGGGAGTTTGCGCCTTCAACAGGAAATTTATCCGTTCTTCTCACAATCTTCACTCCATCACAATGTTCAATAAATCACTCATTTTGTCCAGCACAAAATCTGGCTTTAACGATTCTATATACTCTCTCCCTTTTATGCTCCAAGCAACTCCTGCCGTTAATGTTCCTGCATTTTTTCCCGCCTCTATATCATGAAGGTTATCTCCCACCATTAATGCATTAGACGGATCGGAACCGAGCAATTTAAGAGCGGACAAGACAGGCTCAGGATGAGGCTTCGCATGCTGTACATCATCCAGTGTGATAATTGCGTCAAAAAATGAATCCATTTCCGTTAATTTCAGCCCCATCATAACAGTGTCGCGAATTTTCGTTGTCACAATGCCCAGTTTCAATCCCTTTTCTTTTAAAGCTCGAACCGTTTCGTGCACATGATCATATTCCTTCACAAGCAGATCATGCTGGGCATGATTAAACTCCCGATATCTTCGGACCATTTCCTCCGCTTTTTCAGGGTTAATACGTTGAAATGTGTCAATAAGCGGAGGCCCGATGAAAGGAAGTATATCTTCCCGTTGATATTTGCCCGGATAATAATAGTTTAGCGTATGTAAAAACGATTCAATAATTAATTCATTTGTGTTTATTAACGTGCCGTCCAAATCAAACAATACGGTGTCAATGTTCATAAACCGTTCCCCTTTTCCCGATATGTGCTTGTTTTTTCCAGACAAAACCGATAATCATCGTTAAAAGAATGGCTGCGAACAGCCGGATGAGTAAAAGCGGCCAAACTGAACCGACGATCGGAACAAAAATCAATGTGTCTTCTATCACAGCATGGCAGGCAACGAGGAATATAAACGCCAGCGTTAAATCGCGATGCTCCACTCCATCTTCTTTTACTGCTTGCAGCATCACGCCAGCCCCGTAGGCAAGCCCGAAAATTAATCCTGCCGCAAGCGTTGTCGAAGTGTTCTTCTTCATTCCCAGCATTTCGGTTACCGGCTCCATCTTTTTTGAGAAAGTGTCGACCCAGCCTAAATCTTTCATAAATTGAATGGCAATCATTAGCGGGATGACGATGGCCGCAAGCTGAATGACTCCCATTGCCGCTTTTTCAAGCCCTTCAAGTAAGATCATTCCCCAGTCTGAAGGCACGGCATCTTGTTGAGATATAAATCCGTATTGAGCTTTTTCTCCACCGCCGTCCCAAAAAAGATTGATGATAAAAGCCGAAAAAAATGCCAGTCCGAGCCGGACGGACAAGATGATCCACAGTTTCACACCGACTTTGCTTGCTACAGTCGTTTCGATTAATAAGTTGTGGGAAAATGACAGCATGACTGCCAAAATAAAGACTTCTTTTACCGTAAAATCAATGGACAAAATGGCTCCAATCGCCGCATACAAGTTAAGAAAATTCCCAATCACAAGGGGGATAGCAGCATCTCCATTTAACCCGATCACCTTCATGACCGGCGTTATAAAATGAACCATCCAATCAATCAAAGGAGTATGTTGTAAAAATGAAACAATCAACGTTACAGGGAAAATGACTTTACCGAGAGTCCACGTTGTTTCCAATCCTGTTTGTAATCCTTTTTTCAATGTTTGTTTCAAAGTTTCACCTTCATTCCAGCAATTTATCAATATTCATCTAAATATCTTTCTACTTTTTTTAGTCTCCGGTAAATTATAAGAGCAATTGCACTAAGAATAAGTAAAATCGAAATGACCCGTGCCATTTTTACCGTTTCCGTAAGCATCAAACTATCAGTTCTCATGACTTCGATAAAAAATCGCCCGATCGAATACCAAATAACATATGATAAAAACAGCTCTCCACGCCGCAAATTAAACCTTCTTAGCAAAATTAAAATGATGAACCCAGCGAGATTCCAAATGGATTCATATAAAAAAGTCGGGTGATAATATTGTCCATTTATATACATTTGATTAATGATAAATTCAGGCAAGTGGAGATTTTCCAAAAATTCTCTTGAAACAGGTCCTCCATGAGCTTCCTGGTTAATAAAATTCCCCCATCTGCCGATCGCCTGCCCTAAAATAATACTCGGTGCAGCTATATCAGCCAGTTGCCAGAAAGATAGTTTTTTTACTTTTGCATACACAATCCCGGTTGCCACAGCACCGATTAACCCGCCGTGAATGGCAAGGCCACCATGCCAAATTTTAGGGATTTCCGAAAGATTTTCAGAATAATATTCCCATTGAAAAATGACATAATAAGTTCTGGCACATATAATCGCAATAGGAATAGCAAATAATGCAAGATCGACAAATATATCTTTATGAAGACCTCTTCTCTCCCCTTCACGCATCGCCAAATATAGGCCGAGCAATGCGCCGATTCCTATAATGATCCCGTACCAATGAACTTGTAATGGCCCTAGCTGAAATGCGATTGGATCAATGGGCTGAATTGCCTCTTTCATTCTCTCATCTCTCCTATTTCATCAATTAAAAATCATCGTGATCTCCATCTTCGATAACATCCGCCAATTTATTTGTAAATTGTTCCGCCGCATTGAATCCCATTCTTTTTAACCGGAAATTCATTGCCGCAACTTCAATAATAACAGCCAAGTTTCTTCCAGGACGGACAGGAATTGTTAATTTTGTCAGTTCCGCATCCAAAATTTTCATTTTCTCTTCATCGAGTCCTAAACGGTCGTATTGTTTGTTCGGATCCCATAATTCCAAATCGATAACAAGAGAAATTCGCTTATGACTGCGGACGGCTCCTGCACCAAACAATGTCATCACATCAATGATTCCAAGACCGCGGATCTCTAAAAGATGGCGGATCAATTCCGGCGCACTGCCGACTAATGTATCCCGATCCTCCTGACGAATTTCAACACAGTCATCTGCAATCAAGCGATGTCCTCTTTTCACCAGTTCAAGAGCAGTTTCACTTTTGCCGACCCCGCTTTTTCCTGTAATTAAAACACCCACCCCGTAAATATCAACAAGCACTCCATGTACAGCTGTCGTTGGAGCAAGCTTGCTTTCCAAAAAATTGGTTAAGCGGCTTGACAAGCGGGTCGTTTTTAATGGTGAGCGCAGCACTGGAACATTTGATTTTTCAGATGCCTCAATTAATTCCGGCGGAGCCTCCATCTCTCTTGACACAATGATTGCCGGTGTTACATCCGTACATAGCTGTTCCATCCGACTTTTCTTTTCTTCAGGCGTCAATTTTGCAAAAAACGTAAGCTCCGTTCTTCCCAGCAGCTGTATACGCTCTTTCGGATAATATGTAAAATAACCAGCCATTTCAAGACCAGGTCTGGAAAGATCACTTGTAATAATGGGCCGGCTGATTCCCTCTTCTCCGCTGATCAATTCAAGTTGGAATTTTTCGATAATATCTTTTGTACGTACTTTCGACACGAAGTCTTTCCTCCTTAGACTTAAAAAACTTTTTTCATCTTTTTATTGTAGCACTTTTCTTTTTGGCAACAAACATCTTTCATCAAAGACATTCATTGCTTAAAAGCAGAGACAAGGGCATCGGAGCGAAAGATACGGCTATTCAATCCAAAACTCTTCTTTTTTAGGAGGGAAAAAAAAATGCTTGTTGGAATAAGGTGAATATGCACGGACATAAAATTTGGAGCGACTCGGAAAATAATGGAGCAAGCGTAAAAAGCCTTCTCCTCCTTCAGGAGCCCCCTGATAGTCCGCCAATAATTCATAAACAATCCGATCAGGAGTCCCATCATGATCATCATCAATTTTTGTTTTTAATAACTCACTGTCATCATAATGGCCGCTCAAAACGATTTTTACATTTGGATTCTTTTTGACGATATTGCGAAATATACGATTTCCAACCAGCGTTCGTTTTCCATTTTTATGCAAATATTTATGGACAGCTATGATTGCTGTTCGGTCTGAATGACGTTTTAAGACTTCGTTCATCCAGCTGATGCTGTCTTTGTCAACATGCCAGCCGATATACAAAAAAAGAAAATGTTGATGTCCGAGCGTAATTAAATCGTAATGCCCTCGATTATTCCGATATCCCCCACCGTAATAAGGCTTCGTGAAAAAACGATCTTTTCCAAAATATTGATGAAACATTTTATATGATTTTCCTTTTACTAAATCGTGATTGCCCGCAAGCACTCCATAAGGAATAGACACCTGTTCCAGTTTTCGGAACATGCGGTCTGCTTGAACCCACTGCTGTTTCTTTTCCGCACGGTTGACAATATCACCGGTATGAACAACATATTGTATATTCCAATTATCACGATTTTGCACAATCCAGTCCATTTGATTACGAAAAATATGAGGGTATTTTTCCGAATAGTATTGAGTGTCTGAAAGCCATACGATCGTGTAGACGTTTGAATCATTTGGCGAAGCTGCAAGCTCAAAGCTAGGAAATGCGGGAGATAAAATCATGAAAACAAAAATAATAAGAGGAAAGATTTTTTTCATTTATATCACCTATTCGTATCATTCCCGAAACGATAGGAGATATGAATGAAAAAATCTTTTTCATTAGTCTTTAAAACGGTTCATAAACACCAATTGAATGAGCAGATTCAAAAATGAAATGAAGATGGAGGCGAGGAGGGCAGTTCCAAAGCCATCAATATTAAAGGCATCTCCCATTATTGCCTGGGCAATCATCAACGTAACTGCATTGATGACAAATAAAAATGTTCCGAGAGTAAAAACCGTAATCGGCAATGTCAATAATATTAGAAACGGCTTCACAAAAACATTTAACACTGACAAAATCATACTAGCTACAATAGCCGCTCCAACTCCGCTTAAATAAAACGAATCAAAGAACCCAGCTACAACAATCAAAATCAGTGCATTTAATAAAATGCTTGTCAACCATCTAATAAACATCGAAATTCGTCCTTTTCACTTTCTATTTACAAATTATTATAACACTTTCTATGTGAAAGTATGAAACAGATTGACATTTTTTCACTATTCTGGTAACATTCTTTACACAAATGGGAAAGGAGTTGATAGGCTTTATATTTTCTGAATTTTCATATTTTGCTTGCCCTAGACGACTCGTCTTTCTGTCCTGACGTAAACGTTTGTTTATTTTAACAGAAAGGAGGGGCAGCAGTTCAAATGAACTCATTGTATCTTTTATCTGATTACCTGTTAATGAAAGCCTATTATGAAGCCATTCAAATCGAGGCTAGTGAAGAGTTTATCGTTTTATTAGAAGAAGAAATTGTTAGAAGAGGAATTGTCCTTTCCTCTCCTAACATAAATGTACAATAAAATTAAACTCACGGAGAAAATTATACCATTTTTTCGTTATTTTGTAAAACGAATTTTTCTTGAATTGGAATGGATGTTTCATGATCGTTTATATAATTTTTTCTGAAAGGGGTTGTTACATAAGCAGAAAACTGACTTATGGACAGCCCTTCATACGTTATGACACAATGTAAGAAAAAGGCCGTTCTCCTTTCTCGAACGATGTCAGGGCATTTTTTCATGCTAAATAAATTTAATTTTTTGCTAGAGAAATATGTTTTCATTTATTCATTAGCACAAATTGTGTGCAATTAGGTGGAAACTGGCATTTGCAATGAAGGGGCTGTCCGAAAAGTCGATTGAATCGACCTTGGGCTCAGCCCTTTTTTCTGTTTTTAGGGTACAAAAAAATCGTCCTTTTTTATAGAATGAAATTGACCAAAAAACATTCTACAGAAAGGACGATTTCTTATGAATAATCAAATGACTATTCAAGAAAATTATAACACGCAATTAGAAATGACTCTAGAGGGTATTCAAAAAATAGAGGTTCAAAAGAATAAGAAACGCAAAAAACTAGTTTTCCAACCTTATTGCAATCGTCAAGTCATGAGCATTTTAGATATCGAAATGTATATTCCTGAAAATCATGTCGCCCGTTTAGTGGATGAAATGGTGGAATCGATTCCGGATGAAGTGTTGTATACTCATTATGTTGGTGGGGGTCGTGCACCCTATCACCCTAAAATGTTATTGAAAGTGATTTTATATGCGTACACTCAAAATGTTTATTCAAGTCGGAAAATAGCGCAAATGGTGAAAGAAAATCTTCCGATGATGTGGTTGGCGGGATTGCAAACCCCTGACCATCGCACAATAAATGATTTTCGTAGTGTTCGTATGTCAAACATGATGGATTCTGTATTTGAACAATTTGTCCTTCAACTAGTAGAACAAGGACTTATCGACCTCGACCATATTTTTGTGGATGGTACGAAAATAGAAGCGAATGCCAACAAATATACGTTTGTATGGCGAAAATCCGTAGAAAAATATGATCAGAAACTACGAGCCAAAATTCAATCGTTTCTACAAGAAGCGCACCAAATCGCCTTGGAGGAATTAAAAGAAGAACAATTAGAAGAAGAATTAGAAAAATCATCGGCACAACTTTCTGAGAGAATAGAAGCTTTGGAAAAAGATTATAAACAGGAAGAAGACAAAGAAAGAAAAAAAGAACTTCGCTCTAAAAAATCCCAACTCACCAAACAACTGAAAACGATTCAAACGGATTATCTTCCACGATTACGAAAATACAAAGTACAAAAACAGATTCTAGGTGAACGAAATAGCTACTCGAAAACCGACCATGAGGCCACTTTTATGCGAATGAAAGAGGACCATATGAAAAACGGCCAACTCAAGGCGGGTTATAATGTTCAACTCGCCACACAACATCAATTTATCGTGGGATTTGAAATTTATCAAAATCCAGGAGATACTCGCTGTTTCCAACCATTTATGGAAAAGTTATTGGAATCGATGCCGAAGGAAAAGAAACTCAAGTATGTCATTGCCGATGCAGGATATGCGAGTGAAGAAAACTATTTATATGCGATTGGCGAAGAAAAAGAACCTCGTTTTGAATTATTAGCCCCATACCAAACCTATTTGAAGGAACAAAGTAAAAAGTTTAAAAAGGATTTATCAAAAGTACAAAACTGGAAATACATCGAAGAAGACGATTGCTTTATCTGTCCGAACAATCGGAAAGTCGTATTCAAGTATTATCAAAAAAGAAAAAATGCATCTGGATACATACAAGATTTGAAAGTGTACGAGTGTGAAGATTGTACGGATTGCCCGTTGAAGAATGGGTGTACGAAAGCCAAAGGAAATCGTCGAGTATATTGGAACACGATTTATGAAGAAATGAAAGCGAAAGCCAAAGCAGCTCTTGGTGACGAACAAAAGGCAGCTCTTTATGCGAAGCGTAAAGTGGATGTCGAAAGTGTGTTCGGTAACATCAAGGGCAATTTGCGTTTCACTCGATTTCTGTTACGGGGGCTTCATAAAGTCCGAACAGAATTCGGGATTGTGGCAATGGCCCACAACATACTGAAATGGGCCGCAAATTCCCAAACCAATTTCAAAAATAAGGAAACAGAGCGAATGGAAAAACTCATTGTTTTCTCCATTCGCTCTGTTTTTATGGACTTTTTAGACAAGCCCAATTTTTCATTTGTCCACCAAGCAATTATCACGAAACGCGCACTGCTGTATCATATTAGTCCACACTTTGTTCGTAGCACAATTCATGACTTTATATAGGAAAAATTTCACCAAATCGTATCTTCATCTATAAAAGAAACTGAAGGACAACCGAAAATTTAAATAGTGTGGCAACTAGTCCGAAAAGCCATGAAGCGATCAATGGATAAATTTAAAACAATTAATTATCTCGACCTAATTTTTTTGTAAAAAGACCCCACAAAGTGCAATATTTACACATGTGGGGCTTCTTTTTTTCAATTGGTTCAATGTCATTTGGTGTTTTTTTAATATTTCCGTAAATTAGGAAAATTCCATCCAATTATGCAGTTGTTTTTAGATCCATCCGTTTTTCATAACGGCTCATTTTCTTTTCGAGTTTGGCAAATATGACTTCACATACCCAACAAATAATCCAGTAGATGATCGATGCAACTAAATACATTTCTAAAAATTTATATCCATTATTTGCTATAATTCTTGTAATGGCTAAAATTTCTACGACTTTTACAGCAAAAGCTAAAGATGTTGCTTTGATCAGTCCAATAAACGTATTGCCTAAATTCGGAAAAGCCACAACGAATGCTTGAGGCAGGACGATTCGATATAATCCTTGTGCAGTTGTCATGCCAACTGAGTACGCAGCTTCCATTTGTCCAGCGTTTACTGCATTGATCGATGCGCGGAATATTTCTGCCTCATAAGCAGCTGTATTGATTGTATAAGCAATTAATGCATAAATCATCGTCGGAACTTCATCCGCATTTAAATTCAATCCGAAATGACGATTAAGAAAATCAAACAATACCGGAACACCGTAGAAAAAGACGTACAATTGGACAACTAACGGTGTTCCCCGAATAAAAGAAATATAAACAATGGACAATTGATTTAGTACAGGAACTTTATATATTCTGCAAAGAGCAATAAGCAGCCCGAATACAAGTCCAAGCACCATCGCAACAATGGCAATCGTCAATGTCACTGGCACACCTTTTAACACTTCAGGCACTTGCTCTAAAGCAAATTTAAAATCAATAGTTGTTGCCACGAGTTATCACGATCCTTAGCAAAAAATTACTTAGATAAACTAACTCGACCTTTTTTAAACACTTTTTCGGCATAGCCGATAATACCTTCAATGAGGATACAAGTACCCCAATATACAAGAGAGATCACGACATAAATCTCAAACATTCCCATACCATGATTATTCCCTAAAATAATTCGAACTTGCCCCATAATATCAATAATACCGATCGAAAAGGCAAGTGATGTATCTTTTAACAATTCAATAATATTATTGCCTAAATTAGGCAATGAAATGACAAAAGCTTGGGGCAAAATAATTCTCCTTAGAGCTTGTGTATACGTCATGCCAACGCTGTATGCTGCTTCTAATTGCTCCGTGCCGACAGCTAAGTAAGCTGAACGGATAACTTCTGATAAATAGGCTGCTGTATGAAATGAGAATGTAATAATAACAAAAACAAGTCTGTTCCAACTATTAATATCAATATTAAAAACTAGCAATAATTGAGGCAGTCCGAAATAGACAAGAAACAGCTGAACTAATAACGGAGTACAACGTGTGAATGACAAGTAAAATGTTGCAATTCCATAAAGGATAGGCGGTTTTTGGATTCGAATAATCGCGATAATAACACCTAAAATTAAAGCGAAAAATAAAGATGTGACCAGCATGAACAATGTTAGAGGGAGCTTATCTAACACTTTCAAAAATAAATCTGCCCAATCTTGTAAACTCGTGTTAATTTTGCTCACCACCTTCATTAAGAAATATATACGAATTTAAATATACCGTATTGAATGATTAATTAATCATTCAATACGGTTTTTGATTATTTCTCGTATTGGAATCCTTCTTTTTTAATATAGTCAAGGTCTTTGAAAAAGTCTACACCAAACCATTTCTCAGCAAGTTTCGGAAGCGTACCGTCTTCAATCAATTCAGCAGTTGCTTTGTCAATTTTCTCAGCTAGTTCTTTATGTTTTTTGTTATAAACAATATAAACCGGCTCTTTCGAAACGATACCACCTATTTTCAAATCCAACTTAAGCTCTTTTTGAAGAGCATCAAATGTAGTTTTGTTCAAAAATACAGCATCTGCTTTTCCTTCAGCAACACGTTTTAAGTTATCTGCTGCTGATGGATTTTCCATACTTTCAATCTCGATCGGATTATCTGGATTCTTTTCATTGTACCCGTTTAAAATAGCACGAAGTCCACCGCTTGGCGCCATTGGAGCGAGTTTTTTATCAACCATATCATCTAACGATTTAATATCATTTCGATCTGATTTCGTTACTAATACAGTTAAAGAGTATCCATACTCATGTTCTGGATAAAGGAATTTCTGTTCTCTTTCCGGATTTTTGAAAAACCAGTTAATCGCAAAATCGAATTTTCCTGTGTCAACCCCGATTAAATTCGATTCTTCTTCTCCAAACGTATACTCAAACTTGTATTCTGGCAATTTCTTTTCAATTTCCGCTAAATAATCCATATCATAACCGATAGGTTTATTTTGATCATCCGTATATAAAAATGGTGGATTTACTTCATCACTTAATGCCACTTTAATCACTTTTTTGCCGTCATCAGTTTCTTTACTTTCACTGTTCGAACAACCAGCGATGACGAAAATAGATAAAATGAATAAAAAGAATTTTGTCCAAATACGTTTACGTTTCATGCAGTAATTTTCCCCCCATGTAAATTTTAAAATAGTATATTCAGGCTCTATAAGAAGCCTTTTTTAAAATAGTTTTGTACGCTCATGCTTTGGATGAACTAATATTTCTTGAGGCGGTCCCTGTTCAATAATGGCGCCGCCCGCCATGAACACAGCACGATTCGCTACCTCATGAGTTACGATCACCATTGTTTTGCCTTCATCGGCAATTTTTTTAATAATCGACAGAACCTCTCCAACCATCTCAGGATCGAGCGCAAGAAGTAGGTTCATCAAATAAAATGACGGAAGGGTTTAAAGCAAGTGTCGCGCTATACCAACACGCTGCTGTTGACCGCCGGACAGCTGGCTAGGATAGTCATTCATTTTCTCTTCCAGGCCAACTTTTTTAAGTAAATCAATGCCAATTTTACGCGCTTCGGCAGCTTTCATTTTCTTTGCAACGATAAGACCTTCCATTACGTTTTCCAGCACCGTCTTATTTTTAAATAAATTATAATGCTGAAAAACCATTGCGGTCTTTCGTCTTAGCGTTAAATGTCTTTTTTTGACGCATGTTTTCCTTCGACGGAAAACCCATCAATAGTAATAGTACCTCCGTCAGGTCTTTCTAAATCATTCATACATCGAAGAAGGGTGATTCTCCCAGATCCGCTTGAATCGATAATAACTAGGACATCCCCTTTGTTTACTTTTAAATCAATTCCTTTAAGAATTGAATTTTTTTAAAGCTTTTTGAATGTCCTTTAATTCGATTATACGAATCACCTCTCTTTATTATCAAAAATATCAAAACATTGGGTTAATTGAATAATCTAAACTATAACACAACTATTCCTAGTTGTAAAGTGTGAATTAAATTGTTATAATGGAAAATGTTCGTAAATTTAATAGTTCATTGAACCTATTAAAATATTAATCTGAACAGAGTTTGCTTAAGGAAGTGTGGAACGTGTCAAAAAAATTATTTGTGAAAACGGATGCGCAAAGATTGTGGATCGAAAAGCTGTTAAAGCATGAAAAGTCGTTTAAAAGTCATTCTAGGGAAAGCGATGAAAAGACAAAGTTTCCAAAAGAAAATATCCAAGCGCTTGTCAATATGGGGTATACGAAGCTCTCGCTGCCAAAAGAATATGGAGGCGGCGGCATTGGTGTCACAGATCTAGTTCTATTCCAAGAAACCATTGCTAGCTTTGATGGTGCTACAGGCCTAGCCATCGGTTGGCATCTGGGCGTCGTTGGGGAGTTGTATGAGAAAAAACTTTGGAGGGAAGAAAAGCTTGCCTCTTTTGCAAAAGAAATTTTAAACGGCGCTTTGGTGAACAGAGCAGTTAGTGAAGCAAAAACAGGCAGTCCAACCCGCGGCGGGCGCCCTGAAACGGAAGCAGTGAAAAGAGATGGCAAGTGGATTATTTCGGGCAGAAAGACATATACTACTATGTCACCTGTGCTGACACATTTTCTTGTATCTGCATGGGTTGAAGAAAAGGAAGGAATTGGATTTTTCTTAATTGAACGAGAAGCAAAGGGATTATCAATTGAAAAAAATTGGGACGTTATCGCCATGAGAGGAACAGAAAGTCACGATCTTGTGTTAGATAACGTTGAAGTAGCAGAAGAAAATTTTGTAGAGCTAAACCATGGACCGAGAGGAAATACAATAAATGGTTGGATTCTGCATATTCCCGCTTGTTATTTAGGTATTGCACAGGCGGCGCGTGATTATGCAGTGAAATTTGCGACAGAATATTCTCCAAATAGTATAAATGGAACCATTAGCCAATTGCCAAATGTACAAAATTTAATCGGTCAGATTGACTTAGAATTAATGAAAGCTAGACATTTCTTGTATAGCGTAGCGGAAATTTATGATGATGAAGCACGCCGTCCATACATTACAAACGAGCTTAGTGTTGCGAAGCATATTGTGACGAACTCAGCCATCAACATTGTCGATAAGGCGATGAGACTAGTTGGAGCAAAAAGCCTTCAACTGTCAAATCCGCTGCAGCGGTATTATCGTGATGTGAGAGCAGGGCTTCACAATCCGCCAATGGATGATATGACGATTTCTAAATTGGCTCAAACAGCCATTCAAGAAATGGAAAATAAATAATTTATATAATGCCTTCTTTTCACAGGGACTGATTTTAAAAAAGCTGATCCAAGGCCGTCAAATATGGTTTTTTGGGTCAGCTTTTTTATGAATTAGCAATGCATCAAAGATATTCAATACATTCGGTAATTGTAGACATCGTGAGCACAATAACTAAGACGCCGGAGAATCCGATTCATCGAGTCTTCAAAATTATGAATTTGAATGAATGATAGGAGAAACATCAGTTTATAAATCGAGTAGGAGGGAGCGATTAACTCCCGTCCTCTCACACCACCGTACGTACGGTTCCGTATACGGCGGTTCAATTAAGATAATTGACGCAAGTCTTTATAACTTCCGTGAATAGCTGTTCTCTTTATGCCAGTGGTCACTCCACCCTCCAAGAGATCTCCCACGGGATTCACCGCTTCCTCCCTCAAGTGAGGTACTACGTTTTCTGTGTTCATCATGACTCACTGAATGCCAAGGGCTATTCTCTCTTAATTGTTCGGTCCTTCTTAGTTGTTCTAGACCAACTAATACTATGACCTCTGCTGACTTCTGACGGTTCAGCTACTTATCACTAAGTAGGTTATGAAGCGTACTTCACATATCCACCAGACCTCCCCGGGTAAGTACATGCACTTTCACACCATCTATCCGCCTCATTTACTCGATATGACCTTCGACAGAAAGAGCTTTGTTTTGTTTTGCAAACTCACTCAATCATACCTAGCCTTATATGAGGTTCGTGTTCCTCGGACCGGTGTTTTGCCTCCAGCTTCCTTCAGATTCCGCGTCACCACGGACACCCTTGCTCTTGGCTAACCTCTACTTCTGTCTTCGGGGTTCGGGACTTACACCCTATAGTTCATATACATGCCGGGCACACAAAAAGGGCTTGTCTAAAAAGTCCATAAAAACAGAGCGAATGGAGAAAACAATGAGTTTTTCCATTCGCTCTGTTTCCTTATTTTTGAAATTGGTTTGGGAATTTGCGGCCCATTTCAGTATGTTGTGGGCCATTGCCACAATCCCGAATTCTGTTCGGACTTTATGAAGCCCCCGTAACAGAAATCGAGTGAAACGCAAATTGCCCTTGATGTTACCGAACACACTTTCGACATCCACTTTACGCTTCGCATAAAGAGCTGCCTTTTGTTCGTCACCAAGAGCTGCTTTGGCTTTCGCTTTCATTTCTTCATAAATCGTGTTCCAATATACTCGACGATTTCCTTTGGCTTTCGTACACCCATTCTTCAACGGGCAATCCGTACAATCTTCACACTCGTACACTTTCAAATCTTGTATGTATCCAGATGCATTTTTTCTTTTTTGATAATACTTGAATACGACTTTCCGATTGTTCGGACAGATAAAGCAATCGTCTTCTTCGATGTATTTCCAGTTTTGTACTTTTGATAAATCCTTTTTAAACTTTTTACTTTGTTCCTTCAAATAGGTTTGGTATGGGGCTAATAATTCAAAACGAGGTTCTTTTTCTTCGCCAATCGCATATAAATAGTTTTCTTCACTCGCATATCCTGCATCGGCAATGACATACTTGAGTTTCTTTTCCTTCGGCATCGATTCCAATAACTTTTCCATAAATGGTTGGAAACAGCGAGTATCTCCTGGATTTTGATAAATTTCAAATCCCACGATAAATTGATGTTGTGTGGCGAGTTGAACATTATAACCCGCCTTGAGTTGGCCGTTTTTCATATGGTCCTCTTTCATTCGCATAAAAGTGGCCTCATGGTCGGTTTTCGAGTAGCTATTTCGTTCACCTAGAATCTGTTTTTGTACTTTGTATTTTCGTAATCGTGGAAGATAATCCGTTTGAATCGTTTTCAGTTGTTTGGTGAGTTGGGATTTTTTAGAGCGAAGTTCTTTTTTTCTTTCTTTGTCTTCTTCCTGTTTATAATCTTTTTCCAAAGCTTCTATTCTCTCAGAAAGTTGTGCCGATGATTTTTCTAATTCTTCTTCTAATTGTTCTTCTTTTAATTCCTCCAAGGCGATTTGGTGCGCTTCTTGTAGAAACGATTGAATTTTGGCTCGTAGTTTCTGATCATATTTTTCTACGGATTTTCGCCATACAAACGTATATTTGTTGGCATTCGCTTCTATTTTCGTACCATCCACAAAAATATGGTCGAGGTCGATAAGTCCTTGTTCTACTAGTTGAAGGACAAATTGTTCAAATACAGAATCCATCATGTTTGACATACGAACACTACGAAAATCATTTATTGTGCGATGGTCAGGGGTTTGCAATCCCGCCAACCACATCATCGGAAGATTTTCTTTCACCATTTGCGCTATTTTCCGACTTGAATAAACATTTTGAGTGTACGCATATAAAATCACTTTCAATAACATTTTAGGGTGATAGGGTGCACGACCCCCACCAACATAATGAGTATACAACACTTCATCCGGAATCGATTCCACCATTTCATCCACTAAACGGGCGACATGATTTTCAGGAATATACATTTCGATATCTAAAATGCTCATGACTTGACGATTGCAATAAGGTTGGAAAACTAGTTTTTTGCGTTTCTTATTCTTTTGAACCTCTATTTTTTGAATACCCTCTAGAGTCATTTCTAATTGCGTGTTATAATTTTCTTGAATAGTCATTTGATTATTCATAAGAAATCGTCCTTTCTGTAGAATGTTTTTTGGTCAATTTCATTCTATAAAAAAGGACGATTTTTTTGTACCCTAAAAACAGAAAAAAGGGCTGAGCCCAAGGTCGATTCAATCGACTTTTCGGACAGCCCCAACTCTGTTTTATGCGAAAAGGGGAAAGTATGTTCATATATCAAAGAAAATCAGTATTTCCTCGATTTTTCGCTGAAAGGGCTAGTAAAAATCTACAACTCATCTCCTGAAAACCGACGGAATAAAACCATCCGTTTCAGGAACATTCTTCGTCATTTAAAAGAGACTGGCAACAGCCTATTTAACTGTTTGCCGCTGCCTCTTTTTTCAAAATGAAATTTTTCATTCTCTCCCGATCCCGATCCAAAATCGGTTTTAAATATTTTCCTGTATAAGACTGTTTCGCTTCTGCCACTTCTTCAGGGGTACCCGTTGCAATGATTGTTCCTCCGCCGTCCCCGCCTTCTGGTCCAAGGTCGATGATATAGTCAGCGGATTTAATCACATCTAGGTTATGCTCAATTACAAGAACCGTATCTCCGTTTTCAACAAGCCGATGCAAAACCTTCAAGAGCCTTGCAATATCGTCAACATGCAGCCCTGTTGTCGGTTCATCTAAAATATACAGCGATCTTCCAGTAGATCTGCGATGCAGCTCTGAAGCAAGCTTTATCCGTTGTGCTTCCCCTCCGGACATTGTCGTAGCCGGCTGACCAAGTTTCATATAACCAAGTCCTACATCGTAAATGGTTTGCAGCTTCCGTTTGATTTTTGGAATATTTTCAAAGAACTGAAGTGCGTCTTCCACAGTCATTTCTAAAATATCCGCAATATTTTTTCCTTTATATGTGACTTCAAGAGTTTCCCGGTTATATCTTTTTCCGTGGCATACTTCACACGGAACATATACATCTGGAAGAAAATGCATTTCAATTTTAATGATTCCATCGCCTCGGCATGCTTCACAGCGGCCGCCCTTCACATTAAAACTGAAGCGTCCTTTTTTATAGCCTCTTACTTTCGCTTCATTCGTCGCTGCAAACACATCGCGAATATCGTCAAATACGCCGGTATACGTAGCTGGATTTGAACGCGGCGTTCTTCCAATCGGAGATTGGTCAATGCTGATGACCTTATCTAGATGTTCAATCCCTTTCATTTCTTTATAGGCACCGGGTTTTGTTTTACTGTTATTCAGCTTTTGCGCCAAGCCTTTTTGCAATATTTCATTGACTAACGTACTTTTCCCCGAACCAGATACACCTGTTACTGCCAAAAATACACCTAAAGGAAATTTGACATTTACATTTTTTAAATTGTTCTCGCTTGCTCCTTTTATTTCAATATACCTACCATCCGGTTTTCTTCTTTCGACCGGCAATGGAATGAATTTTTTCCCTGACAAATATTGTCCTGTAAGCGAACGGTCATCATTCATCACTTCTTTTGGTGTACCCGCAGCTACAACTTGACCGCCGTGCACGCCAGCTCCCGGCCCAATATCGATCAAATAATCAGCTGCAAGCATCGTATCTTCATCATGTTCAACTACAATCAATGTATTGCCGATATCCCGCATATTTTGGAGAGCACGGATCAGCCTGTCATTGTCCCGTTGATGCAAACCGATAGACGGCTCGTCCAATATATAAAGTACTCCAGTCAGTCTTGATCCGATTTGCGTGGCAAGACGGATTCTTTGAGCTTCTCCACCAGAGAGCGTACCGGCTGATCTGCTTAATGTTAAATAATCAAGACCTACCTCAATTAAAAAATTCAGCCGTTCTTTTATTTCTCTTAAAATCAAATTGGCAATTTTCATTTCTTTTTCTGTCAATGCCAATTGGTCAAAAAACTGATAGGCTTCACGAATAGACAATTGAGTGACTTGTCCGATATGGCGTCCGTTAATAAGAACAGCCAGACTTTCCTTTTTCAGTCGATGCCCTTTGCATGTCGGGCACGGCTGATTCGTCATATATTTTTCCATTTGTTCGCGTATGAAATCAGATGTCGTTTCTTTATAGCGCCGTTCTATATTGCGGACCACACCTTCAAATTCTACATAGCCTTCCCGGATTTGCCCGAAATCGTTCTCATAGCGAAAATAAATTTTTTCCCCGCCGCTTCCAAATAAAATTTTATCGAGCAGATGTTTCGGTATATCTTTAACCGGAATGTCCATATCAATACCGTAATGGTTGCAAACCGCTTGAAGAAGCTGCGGATAATATTGAGAGCTTGTCGGCTCCCACGGTGCAATTGCGTGTTCCTTTAATGTCAAGTTTTTATTTGGAATAACGAGATCCAAATCCACCTCTAGTTTTGAACCTAAGCCGTCACAAGCATGACAAGCTCCGTATGGGCTGTTAAAGGAAAACATCCGCGGTTCAAGCTCTCCAATCGAAAAACCGCAAATCGGGCAGGCATGATGTTCACTGAAAAGCAGCTCTTCGCCATCGATGATGTCAATTATGACTTTTCCATCACCTAATTTTAAAGCTGTTTCAATCGAATCGGTCAACCGGCTTATAATCCCCTCTTTCACGATCAGCCGATCCACAACGACATCGATGGAATGTTTTTTATTTTTTTCAAGAGAAATATCATCGGTAAGCTCCATCATTTCTCCGTCAATCCGCACGCGGACAAACCCTTGCTTTTTTATTTCCTCCAATGTTTTCACATGCATTCCTTTTTTTCCAGACACAATAGGAGCAAGAACCTGCAGTCTTGTCCGTTCCGGATACTCCATAATCCGGTCAACCATCTGTTCGATTGTTTGCGAAGAAATTTCTATCCCATGCACCGGACATGTCGGCCGCCCGACACGGGCAAAAAGAAGCCGTAGGTAGTCATAAATTTCTGTCACCGTTCCGACCGTTGAACGCGGATTTCTGCTTGTCGTTTTTTGATCAATCGAAATGGCCGGCGATAAGCCTTCGATCGCATCGACATCAGGTTTATCCATTTGTCCTAAAAATTGGCGGGCATAGGCAGATAAAGACTCCACATATCGCCGCTGTCCCTCTGCATAAATTGTATCAAATGCTAAAGAAGATTTGCCCGATCCCGATAAACCTGTTACAACGACAAGCTTGTCTCTTGGAATCGTGACATCAATGTTTTTTAAATTATGAGCGCGTGCACCTTTTACAACAATTTTATCCATTGCCATATCCAATCATCCTTCCGCTTTCATCTCCAAAATTAGATCGCGCAGTTCAGCAGCTCTTTCGAAATCTAATGCTTTTGCAGCTTCTTTCATTTCTTTTTCCATACGGGCTATCAGTTGTTCTCGATCTTTTTTCGACATTTTGTTCAGCTTCACAGCCTTTTCCGTTTTATATTCTGCTTCCTCTTCCGCTGCATATGTCGCCCTAATTACATCGCGAATATCTTTTTGAATCGTTTTTGGCGTAATGCCATGTTGACGGTTATATTCCTCTTGAATCGCACGACGCCGTTTTGTTTCGTTTATGGCGATTTCCATCGATTTTGTGATTGTATCAGCATACATAATGACATGCCCGTTTGCGTTCCGAGCCGCCCGTCCGATTGTTTGAATAAGAGAACGTTCCGAACGAAGAAATCCTTCTTTATCTGCATCCAAAATTGCAACGAGAGAGACCTCCGGAATATCAAGCCCTTCCCTGAGCAAATTGATCCCGACCAACACTTCATGTTTGCCAAGGCGCAGGTCGCGGATAATTTCAATGCGCTCGAGCGTTTTAATTTCGGAATGGAGATATGTCACCTTAATCCCGATTTCCCGCAAATAATCCGTTAAATCTTCCGCCATTTTTTTCGTTAATGTGGTCACAAGCACCCGCTCATTCCGTTTAACCCGCTTTTGAATTTCGCCGATTAAATCGTCTATTTGCCCTTCAACAGGTCGGACGTCAATGGTTGGATCTAAAAGTCCAGTCGGGCGGATAATCTGTTCAACAACAACCGGCGTATGCTCCAGCTCATACGGCCCAGGGGTGGCAGAAACATAAATGACATGTTTCATATGCTTTTCAAATTCCTCAAATTTTAACGGACGGTTGTCAAGTGCTGAAGGCAAACGGAATCCATGATCGACAAGCACTTGTTTTCTCGCCTGGTCGCCGTTGTACATCCCACGGATTTGCGGAATCGTCACATGCGACTCGTCAATGACGATCAAAAAATCATCTCCAAAATAATCTAAAAGCGTATAAGGAGTCGAACCGGGCGGTCTTAATGTAAGATGACGGGAGTAGTTTTCAATCCCGGAGCAAAAGCCCATCTCCCGCATCATTTCTAAATCATATCTTGTCCGTTGCTCGAGCCGTTGCGCTTCCAAAAGCTTTCCATTCTCCCGCAGTTCATGCAGCCGTTCCTCAAGCTCCTTTTCAATATTAGCAATGGCAATTTTCATTTTTTCTTCTCTTGTCACAAAGTGTGATGCCGGGAAAATCGCTACATGCTCCCGCTCTCCAATAATTTCGCCTGTCAGCGCATCAACTTCACGGATACGGTCGATTTCATCTCCGAAAAATTCCACGCGGATACAATGTTCATCGCGCGAAGCAGGGAAAATTTCCACTACATCCCCGCGCACGCGAAAAGTTCCCCTGCGAAAATCTACATCATTTCTTTCATACTGCACATCCACTAAACGGCGCAGCAAGTCATTGCGCTCGATTTCCATTCCTGTGCGAAGACTAACGACCAGCTCACGATATTCTTCTGGCGAACCTAAACCATATATGCAAGAAACGCTTGCGATAATAATAACATCTTTCCGTTCAAACAATGCAGAGGTGGCCGAATGTCTTAATTTATCAATTTCATCATTAATGCTCGCATCTTTTTCAATATACGTATCTGTTTGCGGAACATACGCTTCCGGCTGATAATAGTCATAATAGCTGACAAAATATTCAACTGCATTGTTCGGGAAAAATTCTTTAAACTCGCTATACAGCTGTCCGGCAAGCGTTTTATTATGGGCAATGACCAGCGTCGGTTTGTTCACTTCTTTAATCACATTGGATATCGTAAACGTTTTGCCAGTTCCAGTTGCACCTAACAATGTCTGATGTTTTTTTCCTTGCCTGATTCCCTCCACCAGCTCTTTGATAGCTTTCGGCTGATCTCCTTGAGGCTGGTAATTTGAAACTAATTCAAACCGATCCATGGAACATCCTCCAATTCAGAAACTTATATTTTATTTTAACATATAATCAGGCTGAATCACCAAAAATACGAACTGACGTTTGATTTTCATAGACAATAAAAACCTGTCAATCGTGTTGAACAGGTTTAAGTAGATGTTTTCTTATCCTTTTTCATGCTTCTGGCAGCGATAAAACCAGCTGCTAAGCTGGCTACATCCAAAATGGCGATATAAATAGTATCCATATGACCTGCAAAATAAGAGGCAATTAATAAACCAGCCGTCAACAATGTCCCAACGACATGACTATATGTAACTCTTGTGAAAAATAAGACAAGCAAAAAAGGGGCGAATGCGGCAAACACAAGCTTGATCATAAAAAAACCTCTTTTCATCAACGGTTAAACGGTTATACCTTTATTATATGGAAGCCGTTCAAAAGCTTTCAAGCAAAACCACATACCGATGCTTTTTGAACAATAATGGCAATCAATGTTCTTTCACTATGAATGCTTTATTTTTGATTATGCTCCAAAAACGCCTCATATGCTAAACCGTTTGCTCCGCAAAGTCCCGCATTATCCCCTAATCCGGGCGGAACAATATAATCTGCAATGTTTTCTAGCACCACTTCATGGCGAACATAACCGTTTAATAAAGCTTGAACATTTTGATGTATAAGGGGGAACAATTGCTTTTGTTTGGCGACTCCGCCGCCAATTATTATTTTTTTAGGCGATAAAACGAGTATAAGGTTGGCAATTCCTTGTGCAATATAGTACGCTTCCAAATCCCATACTTTCTCATTTTTTTCTAATTCTTGCCCCTTTTTTCCCCAGCGTTTTTCTATTGCTGGACCGGATGCCATTCCTTCCAAGCAATCTTTGTGATACGGACAATTGCCGGCAAACGAATCTTCAGGATGGCGCCGAACAAGCATATGCCCCATTTCCGGATGGATTAGCCCGTGTACTAGATGTCCTTCAGAGATGGCACCGACTCCGATCCCGGTACCGATCGTCATATAAATGCAGCTATTCAGACCTTTCGCAGCCCCCCATTTCATTTCCCCCAGCGCTGCTGCATTGACGTCGGTATCAAAGCCAATTGGAATAGGGAATTCTTTTTTTATCGCTCCGACAAGATTTATATTCGCCCACTGTAGCTTCGGAGTAGATGTTATGTATCCGAATGTTTCGCTTGTGCGATCTAAATCAATCAATCAATCGGACCGAATGAGCCAATTCCAAGCGCTTTAATATCTTTATCCCGAAAAAATTTGACCACTTGTTCAAGCACTTCATCAGGCGTTGTCGTCGGAAAAGAAGTCCGCTCGATGATATTTCCGTTTTCATCTCCAATTCCACAGACAAATTTTGTTCCGCCCGCTTCAATTGCACCTAAAAGCATGCACAATTCCTCCCATGATTTTGTCCATAATGTTATGTCCAATTTTTCATTAGCGGCAGGTTGTCAAATTAATAAGATTATAATAAATGTCATATGTTTATGGAAGAGAAATATTAAAAAATGCAAGAAAAAAAGGCGATCAGCCATTAGCTGAAAGCCTCATTTAGAAGTTTTTTATTTCGTTCCCATAAAATCGTTAAACTAATGAGGGTCACTAAAACAGTCGCCCCCATATCAGACAGAATGGCTATCCAAAGCGTAAGCCAGCCTGGAATCGTCAGCAGCAGTGCAGCGGCTTTTAAACCTAGAGCAATCCCGATGTTTAACTTGATGATTCTGTTCACCTTTTTGGCGGTTGAAATAGCTTCAGGCAGCTTTCCTAAATGATCTTGCATTAAAACGATATCAGCCGTTTCAATTGCGCTGTCTGTTCCTTTTCCCATTGCAATGCCTAAATCAGCAGCTGCGAGCGCAGGCGCATCATTGATACCATCTCCGATCATTGCCGTTTTTCCTGAGAGAGACAGCTCTTTTACCTTTTCCACCTTTTCTTCCGGCAGAAGGTTTGCAAAATATTCACTTAAACCAACCTTTTTCGCCACTTTTTCAGCAGTTTTTTCGTGGTCTCCTGTCAACATGACAGTCCTCTTCACACCTGTTCGGTGAAGCATGCGGATCACCTGGCTGCTTTCCTGTCGAATTTCATCCGCTATACCGACCATACCGAGAACGTTTTTGTCATCTGAAACCAAAACGATTGTTAGTCCTTCCTGTTTAAAGGCCTTTATGTCTTCCTTTACATTTTCGCTGAGCGAAAGATGTTGAATCGTTTTTTCATTGCCGACACGGTATTCCTTCCCGTCTATCTCCGCTTTTATTCCCTCACCTGATGTTGCAACAACGGAGCGAGCCTCCAAAAGGGAAACGTTTAACTCATCTATTTTTTTCATAATGGCTTTAGCGATCGGATGAGTAGAGGATTTTTCAATTGATCCGATGATGCTCCAAAAAGAAGGATCATATTCTACAAACTTCTCTACATAAGGCTCCCCTTTTGTCAGTGTTCCTGTTTTATCAAAAGCTATTATTCCAATTTTCCCTAATTGCTCTAAATAAACCCCGCCTTTTACAAGAATGCCTTTGCGTGCATTTCTCGTGATTCCTGAAACGATAGCAATGGGAGAGGATAAAACTAATGCACATGGACAGCCGACAATTAACACTGCCAATCCTTGATATAAAGATGTTCTCCAATCAACTCCTAAGAAAAGCGGCGGAATAAAAATAACGACAAGAGAGATAAGCATGATCAAAGGAGTATAATATTTCGCAAACTTATTAATAAATTGCTCAGTCGGCGTTTTTGTTTCCTGCGCTTCTTCAACTAAATGCAAAATTTTCGCTAGAGACGATTCTTCATAAGGCTTTGTTATCCGAACTTTCAAAATTCCTTCATTATTAATGCTTCCGCCAAACACTTCATCTTTTGCTTCCTTTTCAACAGGGAGAGATTCTCCAGTAATGGCCGCTTCATTAACTGAGCTTTTCCCTTCCACCACTATCCCATCCGATGGAATTTTTTCACCGGCTTTGACAAGAACAATATCCCCTGCCTTGATGTCATGAATGGAAACTTTCTTTTCCTGACCATCTATAACAATCGTAGCTTCATTCGGCGCAACTTCTAAAAGCGATTCGATAGAACGACGGGCCTTTTCCATTCCCAAGCCCTCTAAATATTCGTTCACTCCAAATAAAATGGCAACAACAGCACCTTCCTTCCACTCTCCAATGCCAAAAGCTCCAATCAAAGCAATTGTCATAAGGGTGTCAATATTAAATTTCAATCGAACGAGGTTTTTGGCCCCTTTCAAAAATGTTTTATATCCGCTGATCACCGTAGCAATTATATACATTGTAACAGCGGCGGATGGTGATAATGTTTTTTCGAACACAACAGCAGCTATAAAAGCTAAAACCGAGAGCAAAACGAGCCACAATAAATAAGAATGTGTATCTTCATGTTTATTTTCTTCCTCAATATAGGCCCCATCCGATGCTAAAATTTTTTTGACTTTAGCAATATTAATTTCTTCATTGACATACAGTTTGCTAGATTGAAAATTTAATTTTGCATTTTCCCCATATTCAAGCTTTTGGATTTCCTCTTCCAGATTCTTTGCGCAATTTGCACAAGACAATCCCTTTACCCGATACTGAATCATTCTCTAATCCTCCAATGAAATAGAGTACACATTGCAGTATACAGTATATGTGTTTATATGAATAAGTGTTCATATTTTATATGTCCATTTTATGAAAAGACAATTCAATTGTCAAATATTTTCGTAAATATAATTTTGACATGTACATATGAATAACCTTACAATATTAATGTTATCGAAATTCGATATCGATTCTCAAAATGGGGGGTAAAAATGGAAGATAAAGTGTTGCGCAAGCTTTTTCTCGGTTTTATACATATTCATATTTTACATCATGCAAGCGAACATCCTATATTCGGCTTGTGGATGCTTGAGGAACTGAAAAGTCATGGCTACAACATAAGTGCAGGGACTCTTTATCCGATTCTCCACGCAATGGAAAAGGACGGACTGTTAGAAAAAACAGAACAAAATGTAGAAGGAAAAATACGAAAATATTATACAACTACACAGAAAGGGAAAGCCGTTCTGAAAGAAGCCCGGACGAAAGCGTACGAGCTTTTTAAAGAAATACATAATGAAGGTGGGGGATAGCATGAAGGAATCAAAATGGAAAACGCTGTTCGAGATATTTGCCATTTCCACAAAGCTTGGATTGACCTCATTTGGGGGACCAATCGCCCATTTAGGATATTTTCATGAAGAATATATTCGGAGAAGAAAATGGTTGGATGAAAAGAGCTATGCAGATTTGGTTGCTTTATGCCATTTTTTACCCGGACCTGCCAGCAGCCAAGCCGGGATCGGCATCGGTCTCATGCGGGGAGGAATATTAGGCGGACTTTGCGCCTTTATCGGCTTTACGTTTCCGTCTGCAATCGCACTGATGATCTTTGCTCTTATTCTTAAAGAGTTACATATTGTTGATGCCGGCTGGATTCACGGCTTAAAGATTGTTGCTGCTGTTGTAGTCGCCCATGCTGTTATTGGAATGGCACAAAAACTTGCCCCTGACCTAGGGAGAAAAGCCATCGCATTAGGCGCGCTAGTCGTTACTTTATTATGGCAACATGCTTTTTCCCAAGTCGTCGTCATGTTGCTAGCGGCTTTTATTGGATTTTTATTATATAAAAAAGTAGAAGAAGACACCCAGACTTCGTTGCAGGTGCCGATTTCAACACGATTTGCCGCAAGCTGTTTATTGTTATTTTTCGGGCTTCTCCTTTTCCTTCCTTTATTAAAAGTGTGGACTTCTTCTTACTGGATCGGCTTGTTCGACAGCTTTTACCGCTCTGGATCTCTCGTATTTGGAGGCGGACATGTAGTGCTCCCGCTGCTTGAACAGGAATTTGTTCCAACAGGAATGTTGACAGAAAAAGAATTTTTGGCAGGTTACGGAGCAGCACAGGCAGTTCCTGGTCCTTTGTTTACATTTGCTTCTTATATTGGAGCGGTCATGAATGGATGGGCTGGGGGATTCGTTGCAACTTGCGCCATCTTTCTTCCGGCAATTCTGCTCATTTTTGGTACATTACCGTTTTGGGGAAAGCTTCGAAGCAATTCCAAGATTAATGGTGCGTTAATGGGCATACAAGCTGCTGTCGTCGGAATTTTAATTGCCGCTTTTTATGATCCGATCTGGATAAGCTCCATTAATCGTCCGATTGATTTTGCTTTTGCTGCAATTTTATTCAGTATGCTCGCTTATTGGAAGATAGCTCCATGGATCATCGTCTTAACGGGCGCCATTGGCGGCTTGTTCTTGTAAAATTAGATCTGCTGACACAAAGGTCCTTCAGGTTTCATTTGATATGATCCCTCTTATGTAGACCTGTCTACCATAAGAGGGATTCCTTACGGCTAAACCGGACAAAGTATGCCCTTTTCCGACATTGTCTGATCTGGCAGAAGCTGCTATTCATGCCCGGCTTCACCCGTTCCTGTATGAAGGCTAGTCGACAGCGTGAATTAACCAAGTTAACGTTTAGGCAAGGCTGTTCAAGAACGAGAGGTTATCTTCTGCTAGTCAATGATTAAAATAAACATATTGAAATGCTCAATTTCCATGCTTGGCAGCTTCTCAAAAAGATAACTGAATCGACTTCTCAATGATTGCTCGCAAGTACCCTGAAATGTCTTTATACGATCAATTTAGAAATTCTCTCCAGCTGCAATCTACTTTGAGGCAATCATCTTTTAAAAACTGCTTCATTTATCTCATTGCTAATGTCACTTTTAAAGAGCTCTTAGATTTCTTAAGCCCGCTGAAAATGCCTCAGAACTAGTTGACCGTATTTCCAATCTGAAAGGTTCCCTCCTCATTATGTACTGTTAAACAGATTTCCTAAACTTGACAAAAAACAGAATGCAAAATATAATAAAATATGAACATATGCTCATATATAATAAAAGAACGAGGGAATTATGAATGAAGACGGAAGATCATTCTTTCTTAAAACCTGAAACAATTGAACATATATCGCAAATATTTAAGGTGTTAGCCGATCCTACTCGAATTAAAATTCTTTATTTGTTATCACAAGAAGAGTGCAGCGTAAATCATATTGCCGAAGTGTTGGAAATGTCTCAATCAGCAGTTTCCCATCAGCTTAGTATATTGCGAAATCTTAGACTTATTAAGTATCGCCGTGAAGGAAAAACACTGATTTACTCCTGTAATGACGAACACGTTTTTTCATTATTAAAACAAGCCATTAATCATTCTGAACATCAGTAAGGAGGCATTGGACCATGAACAGCCATCACCACTCTCACGACCATCACGACTTTAACAGGGAAAACAATAAAAAAGGACTTATAATTGCATTGCTCATTACTGTTGGAATTTTGCTGTTAGAGTTTTTCGGGGGGTTAATGACAAACAGTCTGGCCCTTCTTTCTGACTCTGGACATATGCTTAGTGACGCCAGTTCGCTTGCTCTTAGCCTAATTGCTATATGGTTTGCGGCCAAACCAGCCTCCCCAAATAAAACGTATGGCTTTTATCGTTTTGAAATTTTAGCCGCTTTGTTTAATGGAGTTACCTTGTTTGTTATCGCTGGATTTATCATTTGGGAAGCTGTTCAGCGTTTTTTCAATCCGCCGACTGTAGCAAGCGGCTCGATGATGTTGATTGCGTCTATTGGTCTTCTTGCTAATCTTTTAAGTGCCTGGGTGTTAATGAGAAAAGGTGATGTGAAACATAATGTCAATGTTCGCAGCGCTTATCTTCACGTTATCGGCGATGCATTAGGCTCTGTCGGAGCCATTGCTGCAGGATTCATCATGTGGCTCTTTGACTGGTATATAGCAGACCCTATTATTTCCATTTTAGTTGCTTTATTAATATTAAAAGGCGCTTGGGGAGTTTTGAAGCATAGCATACACATTTTGATGGAAGGAACGCCCGTTACCATTGATCAAAATGAAGTGAAGAAAGCCTTAAAAAGTATTGAAGGTGTGAAGGATGTTCACGACCTGCATATTTGGACGATTACATCAGGTTTAGATTCACTAAGCTGCCATATTTTAATTGAAGATCATCATGACAGTCAAAAGGTGTTACAAGCTGCCATTCACATGATTGAAGAAAAATTTAAGATTTTGCATACAACCATTCAAATTGAAACCTCTCAAATCCATCATGAAAAAATGAAAGTCTAGCTTTTTTCGGAGTTGATTGAAATGGAACAAAATGTTGATGTTCTTGTAATCGGTGCTGGCCAAGCAGGATTAGCGATGGGGTATTATCTAAAGCAACACGATATATTATTTGCCATTGTCGGCAAGGAAAATCGAATCGGAGATGTTTGGAGAAATCGTTACGATTCTTTAGTGCTTTTTACCCCTCGATCGTTTAGCTCCTTGCCAGGAATGGTCTTAAAGGGTGACCCGAACGGATATCCAACTAAGGATGAAATAGCCGATTATTTAGAGGATTATGCTCAAAAATTCGAATTGCCTATTCATCTGAATACAGAAGTCATTTCTCTTCAAAAAGAAAATGAGATTTTTAAAGTGACAACCAACCATAGGAGATATATGGCAAATAAAGTGGTTATAGCAACAGGGCCTTTTCAAAAGCCTTATCTTCCACCATTTGCCGAAAGCTTATACGATCAAGTGTATCAAGTGCATACATCCGCCTATTTGAATCCATCTCAATTGCAAGATGGCTCTGTTTTAGTAGTCGGTGCAGGAAATTCTGGAGCGCAAATTGCAGTTGAATTGTCCGAAGACAGAGAAGTTTATTTATCAGTAGGTCATAAAATGAGATTTCTTCCACTTGAAATTATGGGGAAAAGTATTTTCTGGTGGTTTCAAAAAATAGGTTTATTAGACGTCCATATCAATAGCCCGTTAGGCAGGTTGATCAGTAAACAAAGCGATCCTATTTTCGGTAGAGAGCTGAAACATTTACTACAAGAAGGCAAAATAAAAATGAAGCCTAAAACAGAGAGTGTTTCAGGAGATGTTATCTCTTTTGCAGATAACAGTCAAATTCAAGTTCAAAATGTCATTTGGGCAACCGGATTTTATTTTGATTACAGCTGGATACAAATTCCTAATGTTTTAGATCATAGAGGAAAGCCCGTTCACCAACGAGGGGTTACTCCTGTGAAAGGATTGTACTTCTTAGGATTGCCTTGGCAATATCGGAGAGGCTCCGCTCTTATCGGAGGGGTGGGCGCCGATGCAGAGTACTTGATAAATGATATTTTAAACCATTGAAGGTGCTTGCAATGTTTAGATAGAGTTTTTCTAGCCGCGGCTATTTTCATGATTAGACATATTTACTGAAAGGCTTCAAATATCATTGAACAATGTCAGTTCCTTTGTACAATGATTTCTCGAGCCTAATTCTGCTAGCTATAACATTTTTTGACGTAAAAAACCACTTAGCCAATCATTGACTAAGTGGTTTGATGTGATAGAGAAAATATACCTTTATCGTTCCGGAAAAAAATGAAACTCATTCCGAAGAATTATGGCCTATCCCTAAAAATTATGTCGCTATTCCGGTTGATTATGAACCATTCATACCGGTTAAGAGGCTTCTGACTTCCACTTCTCATCTTGCACAAAGAGCAAGCCGAGTTCATGATGCTCCCCTTCGTATAAGGCGCGTTGGACAAAACGGATTTCTTTGTTATGTCCTAGTACCTCCAACTTACAATGCGTCCTGCTTATCTGCAGCGCTTCGTAAAATTCGTACGTTGTTTTTACATTTTTTCCATTCACCTTTGTTATAACTTCTCCCGCTTTTATTCCCATTTTCTCTCCCGGGGATTGAGGAAGCGTGCCTAATACGACCAGTCCATAATCTTGTTTCGAGAAATAAAAAGCGGCCGAATTATCATTCATCCTTTGTTTTACAGTTATTAATCCCTTTCCTATCAATGCTAGAGCCGCGGCAACAAACGACAGAAATGGAGCCCACAACGAAGCAGCAGCAACAACAAGAGAAATAATTCCAAGAATCGAAATGCGCCGACCTGTTACTTGAATGCTTTCCTTTGGCAAAGACCCTTGAATTCTTTGATAAAAACCGACAAAATACGGAATCATCACGAGCATAAATGGTTCACCATTTAAAGAAATAATTGGCCACCAAGAAAAAGGAGATTCCAATGAACCGCCTGGAACTAAAAGCATTAACGGAATCATCCATGTTCTGTTCGCTACATGATTCCCAATCGGCATTCCTCTCTTGCTTTTTATGATAAATGGGGATGTATGGTAATGTGCTGTTCGATAGATGAGAATCCCTTCACAAATAAGCAAAAAGCTCAAAAATAGCGACAAGACGCTGTAGTTTGTTTTATCAAGGCTCACAAAAAATTCATCGATCCAAGGAGATTGATCTGCCACTCCATTTAATAAAGCTGTTAAAAAAATCGTTCCGCCCAATGAGATACTTGATGACAAAAAACGCGGCTGAAAAGTTAAACTAACAGCCAGCAGCCAAATAGTCAATAAAACGAGTGTTCCGAATGGAATCCACAGTCCTAGAAGCATGAAAAGAACAGAAAGGATAAGGCCAGCGATAATTCCCTTCGTATAAGTAAAACGAATATCGTCAAACACATCATATACGCGCACATGAAAAGATTTTCGTTCTCTTCTAACCCGCCAATATCCATTTAAAAAGGAAAAAATGAGAAAGAAATACAAAAGCGGATGCAAGAAAAAACGGCCTATGCTGAAAAGCAATTCTAAAAGCCATTGTCCAACCAAACGGCCCACCCCTTTTACGAATCATATGAGACTTTCCTCTATTTTATC
Organism: Aeribacillus sp. FSL W8-0870; assembly: GCF_037963755.1. Classification (NCBI taxonomy): domain Bacteria; kingdom Bacillati; phylum Bacillota; class Bacilli; order Caryophanales; family Bacillaceae; genus Aeribacillus; species Aeribacillus sp. FSL W8-0870. The sequence goes on along the minus strand of NZ_CP150165.1, from coordinate 831,814 downwards.
AAATCTTGTGAACTACCCTCCACTTACCACCCTTGCGGGTCGCTTGAAGTGGGGGCTTCTCGGGTAATCCTATCTAACGATAAGAAATTGACCGAGCTTACCCTCTCGTTCCGAAAGTTATTATTCTTTATGCTAATATGCGTAATCCTTCATTTTTGATATTGATTGCTGAATTGTGATCACGATCTAATACAAAACCGCAAGAACATTCATATACACGTTTAGATAATGGCATTTCTTTTTCCTTGCCACAACAAGAACATTTCTTAGTAGAAGGGAACCACTTATCGATTTTTACAAGTTGTTTCCCTTGTTCTTTTAGCTTGTATTCTAAGAAAGTAGTGAACATACCCCAGCCATTATCATGAACACTTTTTCCAAAATTGAGGGCTTGAGACATTCCTTTCATGTCTAAGTCCTCAATGATAACTGCGTCATAGGTTGATGCTAATTCTTTTGATTTATGGTGAAGAAAATTCTTGCGTTGATTGGCAATTTTCTCTTGTAACTTTGCTACTTTCAAACGTTGTTTTTCCCAACGTGCAGAACCTTTTTTTCTGCGAGAAAGAATTCGTTGTGCTTTTGCCAGTTTGTCTAATGCTTGTCGATAGTACCGTGGGTAATTGGCTTTCTCACCCTGTTCACTCTCGACATATAGACCGTCCATAGCAAAATCTAAGCCAACTACTTTTTGAATCTTTACTGACTGAATATCTTTCTCGTATTCTGTCAAAATCGAAATATAATATTTACCTGTCTTTGTTTTAGAAATAGTACAAGATTTGATTTTATAATCAGCAGGTATTTCTCTATGTCGGTTCATTTTCATTGGCTTTTTGATTTTTGGTAGTTTGATATGACCATTTTCTAGCTTAATATTGCCGTTGACCATATTGGTTGTGTAAGATTGTTTATTTTTCTTGCTTTTGAATTTAGGAAACTCCGCACGACCTTCAAAAAAGTTCTTATAAGCATTTTGCAAATTGATCTGTGCGTTTGCTAAAGCTAAAGAATCCACTTCTTTTAGGAATGGAAATTCATCTTTGTATTTCGCTGGTGTCGGGAATGCTTGTTGTTTAAGCGTTTCTTTATCGTTTTTGAATTTCTCATACGTTTCCTTACGTTCTTCCAGCATCTTATTGTAGACAAAGCGAACACAACCAAATGTTTTGGCTAATTGGATTTTCTGTTCTTTATTCGGATACAAACGAAATTTGAAGGCTTTGTTTTGTTTGGCCATATCAAATCACCTCACTTCTGACCTTGATTTTCAATGTATTTTTTTATGACTTCTATTGGTGCACCGCCTGTTGTAAGCAGGCAAAAGCTTCTTGACCAAAACATCTCTTTCCATAGTCTTTTTCGGATATGAGGAAAGTTTTTCTTTATCAGTCGAGAACTTGCACTCTTATAAGTATTGATGAACTTCGATAATTCAGAATTAGGATGTGCTTTGAATAGGATGTGGATATGATCCTTATCATGATTCCACTCTGTCAAAGTAATGTTGTATTTTTTTCCGATCTCAATGAACATATCTTTTGCAAAATCAGATATTTCATCGGTGAACACTTCTCTGCGATACTTTACAACTAATACAAGATGATAATGTAATAGGAACACTGAATGATTATTACTATCCAATTTCATTGATATATCAATCCTTTTTTATATATAAGACTGATTATATCAAAACCTTTGGCTAAAGCCAACCGAAATTCATCTCCCACCTACTCATTGGGCTACGCCCTGCACATTCCTTGAGGATGGGAGACTTCTTTCGGAAATCCGTTAAAAAAGAAGCTAGAACGTCATATAAAAAACCGGAAATAGGCAAAAAGGCCGATTGACCAAATTCATGGAGCAGCGGCTTTTTTGGCTTCATACCGCTTTTTTCTAAAAAGCTGAATGAATCAAACTTGCAGCAAATTGATCAAAAAATTGAGCAAGGAAACAGCCACTTAACAATGCCGCTCTGTCACTTCCCAATGATTTAAATCGAGTAGGAGGGGGTGACTAACCCCCGTCCTCTCACACCACCGTACGTACGGTTCCGTATACGGCGGTTCAATTAAGATAATTGACGCAAGTCTTTATAACTTCCGTGAATAGCTGTTCTCTTTATGCCAGTGGTCACTCCACCCTCCAAGAGATCTCCCACGGGATTCACCGCTTCCTCCCTCAAGTGAGGTACTACGTTTTCTGTGTTCATCATGACTCACTGAATGCCAAGGGCTATTCTCTCTTAATTGTTCGGTCCTTCTTAGTTGTTCTAGACCAACTAATACTATGACCTCTGCTGACTTCTGACTGTTCAGCTATCTATCACTAGATAGGTTACCAAGGTTACTTGGCGTGCCAGCCAGACCTCCCCGGGTAAGAGTGTAATCTTTCCTTCCATCCATCTGCTTCATTTACTCTGTATCACCTTCGGCAGAAAGGGCTTTGTTTTGTCTTGCAAACTCACCCAGTGATACCTAGCCTCATATGAAGTTCGTGTTCCTCAGACCGGAAGTTTGCCGCTCGCTTCCTTCAGATTCCGCGTCACCACGGACACCCTTGCGTTAAGCTAACTGCTACTTCTGCCTTCGCAGCTCGGGACTTTCACCCTATAGATTACACCCATGCCGGGCGCACAAGAAAACGCAGCCATATTGTCATAAAGCTGCGTCCATCCTCTGTATGCATAAATAATTGTAAATTTCACTACGATATGAAAGCAGAAATTTTCTCAACTGAAAAGCCTGCACAAGGAAGCGAAATCTCATTTAGAGGCTGTCCATAAAGTGAAATCCCTATTGAAAACAAAAAATCATAAACATCGATATATCAACGTTTCTAAAACATTAAAGGGGGCGTCAATAAGCCGTAAAAACGACTTATTAGACAGCCCCTTAAACAAAATGCAACAGAAAAGCTGCCGTATTTTTTCAATACTTAAGAAGATCGTGTTAATAGTGAAATGGCAGTTTGCAGCTGCAAGTCATTTTGTTTTGAACGAGTTTCTTTTGTGATCAATTCATTCATTTTTATAGCTGTTTTTTGATCCACTTTCCCCGTCACGGATAAACCGTTCATTTTTTGAAACGCCTTTACAGCCAGCTCGGTTTCTAAACTGAAATAACCGTCTTTTCTCCCAGGATCATAACCTAATCCTGATAATAATATTTGTGCAATGCGAACTTGTTCATTATTCATCTCTTTTTTTAATGGCTGATAAATATCGAGCGGTCCAGCTTTAAAATAATCCGGCTGCGATATTTTTACCGTTGGTTCCACACCTTTTTCATGAATCCAATTTCCTTTAGGAGTCAACCATTTGTATAACGTCAGCTTTATGTTGCTTCCATCATCCAGCGGTATTGTTTGCTGAACTGTTCCCTTTCCAAAGGATTTTTCGCCGACAATGGCATACCCTCCTGCTTCTTTCAACGCAGCTGCCAAAATTTCCGAAGCAGATGCGCTGCCGTTGTCAATTAAGACTGCAATAGGATAATGCTTCTTTTCTTTTAATGTTGAATAATACATCTCCCTTTTTCCGTCTCTCTTTTCTATTTGAATATATGGTGCATGATTAGGGACGAGCTGCTGCAAAATTTGCTCTACAGCCTGCAAATATCCCCCCGGATTGCCGCGAACATCGATGACTAGACCGTTAATTTTCTTTTTTTCTAACATTTTTAGCTTTTGTTTAAAGTCATCAGCTGTCCTTTCAGAAAATGAAGTAATATGCAAGACGCCTAACCGCTTGTCATTTTTATTGATTTCGGAGCTGAACACTGTTTCAATCGGAATCTCATCCCGCTTTACTTCAAAAAACAATAAATCTTTACTTCCAGGGCGGCGTATCGTAAGTTTGACGGTTGTTCCTTTTTCTCCTCTGATTTTCAGTACTGCGTCATGAAGATCTGAACTGGAAACTGTTTTACCATCAATTTTCACAATTTCATCATTTGGTTTTAAGCCCGCTTTTTCCGCCGGCGAATTTTTAAATGGTGAAATAATGGTTATTTTGCCGTTGTTCATCCCGATTTCGGCACCGATTCCTTCAAATGAAGAATCAAGTGACTCTGTAAATTGTCTAACAGTTTCTTTATCCATATAGACTGAGTATGGATCGCCTAAAGAAGATAACATCCCTTGAATGGCACCTTCTAGGAGACGTTTTTTGTCGACTGGATGGACATATTTTTCAGAAATTAATTCATACGTTTTTATAAATTTCTCCAATCCTGGAATGGTTTCATCTGAACTTTGCGCAGATGCAGCAATTGTTTTATTTTCCAGCGATTCATTATTTTCAGCATGACCGTGCACATCCAAAACGACGATGGAACTGGTCACGATCCAAAACACTGTAATCAATTTTATTATTTGTTTCATATGTTTTTGCCTTCCTTTCCAACAATCCGAATTATTTATAGCGTATGCAAAGCTTGTACAAATCATGTGCGGATTACAGGAAAAGGAAAAGCAATTCAAAAAAACTTAATATACCGCCCTTTGACAAGAATTTGACCGCTTCTAGCCAGGTTCCATCAAGAAAATAGAAAAATCAGCTAACGATCATCTTTGCTTTGATAATGGGTAAGGTGTTTTGTTCTCATAAAAACGCTTTCCTTTTCTTTTAGTCAAGCAAACTGCCTACACCGGCATAATCATACGGGAGGAGTAACTATATTTTTTGTAATTATCTATCACTACATGAAAAAGAATTATTGTGAAAATCAATCCATTGAAGCTTTATGTAATCTCCCGTTTCCTCTATTTTTTGCATCGATGAAACACGATCAGAAGAAAACTGTTTTGCAATTTATAAAAAAATAACAATGCACAACAAACTCTTCTTCCCTTAAGAGCTTATTGTGCATTGTTAATAAATTTTATGGAAGAACGCTTAAAGGATTGATCGCGCTGGATTTGCCTCGCCATGTTCCGTTATGTACTTCAAAATGCAAGTGCTGCCCTGTTGATCTTCCTGTATTTCCCATATATCCAATAAACTGACCTTGGCTCACTTTTTGACCACTTGAAACGTTAATGCTTCTCAAATGCCCGTAAAGTGTAGTATACGTTTTACCGTTAATATTATGGATGATCATAATCACATTGCCGTAGCCGCTCATTTGTCCAGCATAACTAACCGTGCCGCCAGCAGAAGCGTAAACTGGAACCGTTCCCCGTTTCGCAATATCAATTCCTGCATGGAATCTGCCCCATCTCATACCCATTTTAGAGGTAAGAACACCTGAAGCCGGCCAGATAAAAGATCCGCTTCCTGCAGCTGATGATACAGATGGTTCTGGTGAAGATCCGCCATCGCTTGAAGCAACAGTTTTATCACTTGATTTAGAAGCAGATTGTGAAGCTTGAGCCTGTCTAGCCTTTTCTTCTTCTAGTCTTTTTAAATATTCTTGCTGCTGTTGTTCAATCATTTTTTGCTGCTTTGCCAGCATAGCATCTTGATGTACCAAATCTTCTAATTGATCCATTGCCTGGCCATGTTCCGCTTCCAATTGCCCCAACAATTTATCTTTTTCATCAATTTGCTTATCTAGCTCTTGTTTCAATGAAGCCAATTCAGATAAAGCTTCTTCCAAAGAGGACAGCTGCTTGTTTAATTTAGCCTCCGCTTCCTCTTTCAGTTTCATATCTCTTTCATGCTCTTCAATAATTTTTTGATCCGCATCAACGATCGTTGTAACAGCGCTTATACGAGTTACAAAATCATTGAAGCTTTTCGCACCTAAGATAACGTCGAGATAGCTGATTGTTCCTCCTGCTTCCTGCAAGGATTTTGCCCGTTCTTTTAACAGTTCATTCCGCTTTTCAATCCGTTTTTTTACTTCAGCAATTTGTTTTTTCAACTGTTCAATTTCAGCTTTAGTTTTCTTGATTTCATTCTCTTTCTCTTCGATTTTTTCACCAGTATCCAGCAATTTTTCATCTAACTTTTTAATCTCTTGATTAAGTTGATTTTGTTTTGTCTCTAATTCTTTTACTTCACTTTTCTTGCTTTCTATATTCGACTGAACATTGGACCGCTCATTTTGAATTCTTGCTTTTTTCTCCTCAAAGGATGACGCATAAGCGCTTTTGCTCAGCGGTACAAATACCCCGCTTGTCCCCAATATAGCTGTAAGACTTAATGTCACTATTCTCTTTTTCACAATCCGGTTCCTCCTCTTAATTCATGTTTTCAATCAATTCGATCTGGTATGGCAAGAGCTGCCTAAGACAAACTACACTTTCAAAAACTTTCGAACAGACATTAAGCTTCCCCAAATTCCGATTAAGGCGCCGATTAAAAATAAGATAGCCGATATTTGAAAAACAAAAGGAGAAAATGGCAACAATTCAACAAAAGATCCTTGAATGTAAGGGATGGCAAAATTAACTAAACTATTGTAGCTGACAACTAAAACTGTAATTGGTATGACAGCTCCCAGCGCTCCTAAAAACAAACCTTCTAAAAAGAACGGCCAGCGTATAAACCAGTTTGTTGCACCAACCAGTTTCATAATTTCTATTTCTCGTCTGCGGGCAAATATAGTGATTTTTATAGTGTTTGAGATTAAAAACATCGCTGTAAATACAAGCCCAATGATCAACACTATGCCGATATTTCTTGAAACGTTGACAACTTCAAACAATTTTTTCACAGTTTCTTCTGCATATTGAACATCTTCGACATAGCGCATTTTTTTAATTTCTTCCGCTACAACTGGAGTATCTTCGGGAACTTTCGTTTTGACGATGAAAACATCGTTTAAAGGATTATCCTGTTCAAATAGCTTGAATGACTCTCCTTTTTCACCGAAGCTTTTAATTAATTTTTCCAGCTCCTGGTCTTTGGAAGAAAATTGGACGTTCTCCACTTTTTCTAGATTTTTTAGTTTCGATTCAAGTTGGTTTTGAGCGTTTTGATCTGCTGTCCTGTCAATTAGCACGGTTATTTCAACATCTTCTTCAATATTGCTGGCAATATTATTTAAATTCATCATAATAACCAAAAACGTACCGACCAAAAGAAGGGTCACTGTTACGGCTGATATAGAGGCTATGGACATCCAAGCGTTTCGCCCAAGACTTTTTATCGCCTCCCGCAAATGACGACCGAGAGTTTTATTCATAAAGACCATACTCCCCTCTCGCCTCATCACGCACAATTTTGCCGTCCTCAATAGCGATAACCCGCTTTCGAATCGTGTTCACAATAACTTTATTGTGGGTGGCCATTAACACCGTTGTGCCCCGATTGTTGATCTCCTCTAGCAATCTCATAATCTCCCAAGAGGTTTCAGGGTCCAAATTTCCTGTCGGCTCGTCAGCTATTACAACAGGCGGATTGTTTACAATGGATCTAGCAATTGATACGCGCTGCTGTTCACCGCCAGACAATTCGTCAGGGAAGGAACGGGCCTTATGCTTCAATTGCACAAGATCAAGAACATTTAATACTTTCTTTTTAATGTTCTTCGGATTTTCCCCGATCACTTCCAAAGCGAAGGCAACATTCTCATAAACAGTCAATTTCGGCAATAATTTAAAATCTTGAAAGACAACCCCGATATTTCTCCGCAAATACGGCACTTCTTTTTCTTTAAGGTTTTCTAGTTGTATACCGTTTATGACAATACTGCCTTTTGTAGGCTTTTCTTCCCGATACATCAATTTGATAAATGTCGATTTTCCAGCACCGCTAGGACCTACGATGTATACAAATTCGCCTTGATTGATTTTTATTGAAATACCGTTAATGGCCAAAACACCATTCGAATAGGTTTTATAAACATCCTTCATTTCGATCATGCTATCACCTGAAGTCATTGAATTATTTCAGTACTTAGTCAAAAAAATTTTTATAACTTGAAACTAATGTTATTTTCTATTCGTCTATTAATTATGAAGCAGAAAACAAATCTTACATCCTTCCCACAAAAAACATTATAACATCATTTTTCGTCAAAAATAGACTTTTTCATATTACATTTTTGTTTCAATATCATATTTCGAGGGAAAATTTTTAAAATTCTTGTAAAAAAAACTACAAAATTTTCTATTATCTGCTATTTTTTTCTATAGCATAAAAAAGCGAGGGTGATCATGTCCCCTCGCTTCTTATGTTACTTTTGTCCTGCAAGCCACTCAGCGACAACATCTGCTTCGCTATCGTTCAATAAACCTTTTGGCATAGCGCCTTTGCCGTTTAAAATAATATCTTTTATTTCATCTTTGCTATATTTGCTTCCAACTTTCTGTAAACTCGGACCGGAAGCACCTTCAAGATTTTGTCCATGGCAGCTTGTACAATTTTGTTTTATCAGATCTTCTGCAGATGCAGTATTCTCAGCTTGATCTGTTCCGCCATTTGTTCCGCTTTCTTGGTCATTCCCGCCGCCCCCGCATGCAGCTAATACGAGTGAAAGACCAAATACTAAGATCAAGAACTTTTTCACTGCGAAATCCCCCTTCGCCAATTAGTCTCGAAGATATTATAACCTAATTATTGAGGTTTCAATCTGAAACAAATTGACCAACATTTGACAATCCTGTGAAAATAACTTGAATATTGATAAAAAAGAAAAAGGGTGTCTAATAAGTCGTTTTTACGCCTTATAGACGCCCCTTTAATGTTTTAAATGTTGATATATCAATGTTTATGATGTTTCGTTTCAATGGATTTTGACTTTCTGGACAGCCCCACAAGTTCTCTAATCAAATGGAATTTAGGGCAGTTTTTCTTCGTCATTTTTCCGCATCACAGTTCTATTCGCTCATCTTTTGTAAACGCGTCATCATCCTTTTCATAACAGCCTTAAGACAATTTTGCTCTTAAATATGCATCAATAAATGCATCAATTTCCCCATCCATTACAGCTTGGACGTTGCCGATTTCGACATTTGTCCGGTGATCTTTCACCAATGAATATGGATGGAAGACATAAGAACGGATTTGGCTACCCCAGCCAATTTCCTTTTGCTCTCCTCGAATTTCCGCTAATTCTTTTTCCTGCTCTTCAATTTTTAATTGGTATAGCTTAGATTTTAACATTTTCATTGCTCGTTCTCTGTTTTTAATTTGAGAGCGCTCCGTTTGACATGTCACGACAATTCCAGTTGGCAAGTGTGTAATCCGTACCGCCGAGTCGGTCGTATTTACGTGCTGCCCTCCCGCACCGCTTGAACGGTACGTGTCAATTTTCAAATCCTCGCTTCTAATTTCAATATCGATTTCATCATTAAATTCTGGCATCACTTCGCAGGAAACAAAGGAAGTATGGCGGCGGCCTGATGCATCAAAAGGAGAAATGCGCACTAACCGATGGACTCCTTTTTCCGCTTTTAAATAACCGTATGCATTGTGTCCTTTAATTAACAGCGTTACACTTTTTATTCCTGCTTCATCACCCGGAAGATAATCGATCGTTTCAACTTTAAATCCTTTCTTTTCCGCCCATCTCGTATACATTCGCAGGAGCATAGATGCCCAGTCCTGAGATTCCGTCCCTCCTGCTCCCGGATGAAGCTCTAAAATCGCGTTGTTTTTATCGTAAGGCTCATTTAAAAGAAGCTGTAATTCAAAATTATTCAATTCCTTCGTTAATTTTTTCAATTCGGATTCAAGCTCTCTTTGCAAATCATCATCCGGCTCTTCTTTAATAAGCTCGTAAGTTACTTGAAGATTTTCATATGATTCATTTAAATGGTTAAATTCTCCGACAAGATCTTTTAAGGCGTTTGCTTCATTAATTACCTTCTGAGCTGCTTGCTGGTCATCCCAAAAATTTGGCGCAGCCATTTGCTCCTCTAATTTTTTTATGCGTGCTTCCTTCTCTTCTAAGTCAAAGAGACCCCCTAAAATCCGCTAATCGTTTAGCCATTTTCTCCAGTTCATTCCGAATTTCTACTAAATCCATTAGTCCATCACCTCTAAAAATTTTTTGCACAGTATACTATATTTTTGCAGATTCGCTTTGTCCACTTATACATTAATTAAAAAATTTATGGGACAGGCGAGACTGACATCTCGCCACACCCATTCTATTTAAAATCGTTATCTTCCGCAACAATGTTTGTATTTTTTGCCGCTTCCGCACGGACATGGCTCGTTGCGGCCAACCTCTTTTGCTTTTCTGACAGGTTTCTTTTTCGTCTGGGCGTCTCCTTCTTTCGGCTGCACGGCTTCGCCGACCGCCACTTCCTGACGTTCCAAATTGTTTTGAATTTCAGCTTTCATTATATATTTTGTAACCTCTTCTTGGATGGACGCAATCATATTTTCAAACATTGTGTAGCCTTCCAATTGATATTCACGAAGCGGATCGGTTTGTCCGTATGCACGTAAATGAATACCTTGGCGAAGATGATCCATTGCATCGATGTGATCCATCCATTTTGTATCAACGGCGCGGAGTACAATGACTCGTTCAAATTCACGCATGTTTTCCTCGCCAAAAGCAGCTTCCTTCTCATCATAACGCTTCTTCGCTTTTTCCCAAATGATATCAATAATTTCATCCGATTCTTTTCCGCGAAGGTCATTTACATTAAAGTCATCTGCTTCATCCAAAATATTGGCTTTTACCCAGTCGACTAGTCCTTCAAGGTTCCAGTCTTCTGGAAGCTCTTCTTCAGGCGTAAATGACTGTACAACACGGGTAATCGTTTGTTGAATCATGTCTTCAACATTTTCTCGCAGATTTTCAGATTCAAGCACTTCATCTCTTTGTTTATAAATAATTTCACGCTGCTGACGGAGCACATCATCATATTGAAGAAGCTGCTTCCGCGCATCAAAGTTGTTTCCTTCCACCCGTTTTTGCGCCGATTCCACAGCACGGGTAATCATTTTGCTTTGAATCGGCTGGGAATCGTCCATTCCAAGCCGATCCATCATGCTCATCATACTTTCTGAACCGAATCGGCGCATCAGTTCATCTTCCATTGACAAATAAAACTGCGTAACACCCGGGTCTCCTTGACGTCCAGAACGTCCTCTCAGCTGATTGTCAATTCTTCGGGATTCATGGCGTTCTGTGCCGATGACAGCTAATCCACCCAACTCTTTTACGCCTTCGCCGAGCTTTATATCCGTTCCCCGTCCGGCCATATTTGTCGCGATCGTCACAGCATTCTTTTGTCCGGCTTGTTCAATAATTTCTGCTTCCTTTGCATGGTTTTTTGCATTCAACACATTGTGCGGAATTCCCCGCTTCTTAAGCATATTAGAAAGCAATTCAGATGTTTCAACCGCGACTGTACCTACTAGAACAGGCTGACCAATCATGTGCCGCTGAACGATGTCTTCTACAACCGCTTTAAATTTCCCCTCCATTGTACGGTAAACGAGGTCCGGACGATCTTCGCGGATAACCGGCTTGTTTGTCGGGATGGTAATAACCTGCATGTTATAAATGTTGCGAAATTCTTCTTCTTCTGTTTTCGCAGTACCTGTCATTCCCGCCAGCTTTTCATACATTCGGAAATAGTTTTGGAACGTGATCGTTGCCAACGTCATGCTTTCATTTTGAATTTCAAGGCCTTCTTTCGCTTCGATTGCCTGATGCAAACCGTCGCTGTAACGGCGGCCTTTCATTAACCGTCCGGTAAATTGGTCTACAATGATCACTTGTCCGTCTTCAACAACATAATCAACGTCTTTATGCATGACGACGTGGGCTTTCAGCGCATTGCTGATATGATGGTTTAGTGTGACGTTTTTTAAATCGAACAAATTATCAATATGGAAAGCACGCTCCGCTTTTTCAATCCCTTCTTCTGTAAGTTGAACGGATTTCGTTTTTTCATCATAAGTATAATCTTTATCCTTTTGAAGCGTTCTGACAAAAGCATTTGCCTGAATATACAGTTTGGTGGATTTTTGTGCTTGTCCAGAAATAATAAGCGGAGTTCTTGCTTCATCAATTAAAATGGAGTCTACCTCATCGATTACCGCAAAATGCAGAGGGCGCTGCACTTTTTGTTCCTTGTATAAAACCATATTGTCGCGCAAATAATCAAACCCAAGTTCGTTATTTGTTGAATAGGTGATATCAGCTTCGTAAGCAGCCTTTTTCTCCTCTTTTGACATACCGTTTAAATTTAAACCAACAGTCATGCCGAGAAATTCAAAAATTTTGCCCATTTCTTTTGCGTCCCGGCTTGCCAAATATTCATTGACGGTAACGACGTGAACGCCTTTCCGCGTCAACGCATTTAAGTAAACAGGCATCGTTGAGGTTAATGTTTTCCCTTCACCTGTCTTCATTTCCGCAATATTGCCTTCGTGAAGGGCAATAGCTCCCATAAGCTGTACTTTATATGGATACAGGCCGAGCACTCTGTGAGCGGCTTCTCTTACAACTGCATAGGCTTCCACAAGCAGATCATCGAGTGTTTCTCCCTTTTCAAGCCGTTCCGCAAACTCAGCTGTTTTTGACCTCAATTCCAAATCAGAAAGCTTTCTCATATCTGGACCGAGAGCATTTATTTTTTCAGCTATTTTTTCATAACGAGCTAAAGTGCGTTTATTCGGATCAAACACTTTATTTAAAAGTCCAAGCATCTTTAACGCTCCTTAATTTATTTTAATTATTTTAGTTTCTTTTAAATTTTATCACTGCTTTTCCAAGCGTACAACTTTTGCTGTGTGAAAGTCTTTCCATAAACCCGTCCCATTTGTCTACATTTTATTTGCTTGAAGGTAAAAAAAGTACAGCCAAGGTAGGCTGCACTTTTTTATATATAATAAATTTTACTCATTTGGTTCAATTAATCCATAGCGGCCGTCTTTTCTGCGGTAGACAACATTTGTTCTATTTGTATCAGAGTTCGTAAAAACAAAGAAGTTATGGCCGAGCATGTTCATTTGCAAAATAGCTTCCTCAGTATCCATCGGCTTTAAATTGAACCGTTTTGTTCTTACAAGTTCGATATCCTCTTCATTCACATCAGTGTCATCATTCGTTTCCGCATTGATGAAATATTTAGCATCAACTTGTTGTTCACGAAGCTTCCGGTTTACTCTTGTTTTATGCTTGCGGATCTGACGTTCAAGCTTATCAACGACAAGATCAATCGCAGCATACATATCTTCATGATATTCCTCAGCACGCATCACTAAATGCGTCATTGGAATCGTTACTTCAATTTTAGATTCTTTGTCATTATAATATTTTAAATTCACATTTGCATCGGCTTGTACTCCATTATCAAAATAACGTTCAAGTTTAGATAATTTTTTTTGTACATATTCTCTTAATGCTGGAGTTACTTCAATGTTTTCCCCTCTAATGTTGTATTTCATATTGAGCTCCTCCTTTTATTAAGGGATATATATATAGTTCGATGTTTCGTTCGTTTTTCCTTTCACAAAATAAAAAAAATCGTGAACATTTTATGAATGCTGATGAGCGGGGAAAACGATTTTCACCCTTTCATCCATCGCTACATGATCGTGTCTTTTTGTACATATATTGCTATTTTTTCTTATCATAAAAAATGCCATCAATAGTGGCATTCGCATAAGAGTTCATATATTTTTTTGTCATCTCTTTCTGGGCTTTCATCTTGACGATATCATGTTGTATCTCTTGTTTTATTAGTTTAAACTGCTCAACAAGAATTTGATTCAATTGGATAATTTTTCTTCCTGCTTCTTTCTCCTTGGGCGTGAAGGGAGGATTCATGCTTTTTGTTAACTCCTCCCGTTTTGCTAGCAAGTCTTCTATTTTTTGTATCACTTGATCACGGTCGCGATGTTGATCTTTAGACCGTTTTGTCAATTCCACTAACTCTTCCGTTATTTCCAACAATTTTTCCACTTCGTCCATTACGCTTGTCCGCCTTCACTATGCCGCTGTTTCCGGTTAATTTGTATTACTTCTTTCCACGTATCTCTGAACTCTGTCACATATCCTTCCACTTCTTCAATAATGGTGACATCGTTTTTAAAATTGGCTTCCACTAGCCGTCGATTCATGTACTCATACAGTGCGTACATATTTTTAGAAAGCTCAATATCCATATTTAGCGTGGCCATTAATTCACAAATGATTCTTTGGGCTTTTTGCAAATTTTCGTTTTTTTGTTGGATAGATTTTTCTTCTATTGCTTTTTTCGCAAGCTTTAAAAATTTTAAACATCCGTTATAAAGCATTAACGTGAGTTCACCTGGCGATGCAGTTTGTACGCTGTTTTCTAAATAAGATTGATAAGGATTATTCGTTGCCATTTAAGACACTCCTCAAATTTCCATTAAAAAATTAAATGAGTGAAGCGAGACGATTAAGCGCCGCCTCCGAACAATTGCATTAAATATGCTGACTGTTGGTTCGCCCGCTGAATCGCCTGTTCCATTGCCGTAAATTGCCGATAATATCTTGATTCGATTTGTATAAGCCGATCTTGAAAGGCATTGATTCGAGTATCCAAATCTTTTAAGTTTTTTCCAATCGTAAACTGGTCATTTGTAGACAAAGACGTTCCTGCTTTGTCTTTGATTTTTGTCATCATACCTTTCAAAGAATCGCGGAGACGGCGGGCAATCCCTTTATCATTGTAAGATTCACCGTCAGACATAAATAGTTTATAGATCGCTTCTGGATTTTCCTGAATTTTTTCCCGGAGTTTATTTTCATCAATTGTAAGTTTGCCTCGGTCCAAATAATTGGCTGTTGTTGAAATCCCAATATCCGTAAGCTGCTTAAACCCTTTCAAAGTATCTCCAGCGACAGGAGAATATAAATCCAACCGCATTTGATTAAGGCCGCTTGTTAAAATCGCATCGCTGCGAAGAAGGCCGCTTTTCGCTTTTTCTTCCCACAGCTCGATTTGCTTTTCCGTCATTTCCTCTTTTTGTTCATCCGTTAGAGGAGGAAAATTCCGGAAGCGCTCTTCTGTTAATTTGCCATTAATCTTTTCAATCACTTCATTATATTTATTAACAAATTTTACAATAGTATCTAGAATTGCATCAACATCTGTTGATGTTGAAATCGTAACAGGGCTTGTCGTTACATTTTTAATTGTATATTCAATCCCCGCAATCGTAAACGTATTAGATGTTTGGACAGTTTCGTAACCATTGATTTTCACTTTTGCATTTTGACCCGCAGTTTCGGGGATCAGGTTAAACGTTGTTTTATCAAGCGAAAAACCTAGGCTTTGCAAAAAATCAAATGTTTCACTATCGGCAGCTTTAATCGTTCCGCCTTCACCTGTTTTATTATTCGTTAAAACGAGCCTTTCCACACCAGATGAATCCTTTAATTTCATCCCCGTAACGCCTAGATTTGAGCTGTTGATTTTGTAGATAACGTCATCAAGCGTATCATTTTCACTAATATTAATTGTCACTTCTCTCGTTTCTGTTGAACCTGGATCGGTCACTTCAAATTTTAGCGTTCTTGCACCAGATGTAAAATTATTTAACGTTGCTGCACTATATGTGGCAGCCTTAGCTAACTGTTCGACTTCAATCGCTGTTGACGTATTGGCTGAAGCGTTGATTGCCTTTGCCACAACAGCTGACTCATCAGAGCTCGTCACTTTTTTTTGCCGGAAATTCGACAGTCTGTATACGCCGTCAAAAATTAATCTGTCCAATTCGTCCAACAGCTTGTTGATTTCCCTGTAGCTGTCTCGCTGCCATTCAAAAATTTGCTTTTGTTGGAACATTTTATCGAGCGGAATTCTTTCCGCCTTCATTAAATCTTTTACGAGAGCGTCAATGTCCATTCCACTTGCCAAACCGACAATTCGCATTGTTTCCACCCCTAGTTAAATTTTCCGATCCACGATTAGCCCCATCAGCTCTGCCATTGCCGCATATATATCAAGCATTTTTTTCGGAGGAATTTCCCTAAGTACTTCGTTCGTCTCTACATTGACAACTTGTACAAAATATTCTTCAAGTTCTTCATGAAGTACAAATTGAATCGATGTTTTAATCGGCTTCAAAAAATTGTTCAAATCCTCAATTGCTTCCTCCAGCGTAACTTTAGCTTTTTTTTCTTCTTCTTGGACAGGCTGCTGGTTTTCAGGCATTGACAATTTTTCCTCTTTTCCTTGCATATCCTGCAAAAAAGCATTATTATTAACACCGGTTATCTTTTGTATTCCCATATTCCTTCTCCTCCGAGGAATTCTTGCTATTTTATTTATCGGTAAAAAATTGCCTTGTTTTAGCATCTTTTGACAAAACATTCATAACTTTATTGAAATGATTTCTTAATTTTTAAAATATTGAGTTTATGAAATCGGTAAGCTGAAGGGCTGCTTAAAATCCACACAACCATTTTTTATTCTTCTAAAAGCTTAGGTCGTTTAAGATGGGGAAGGCTTCCAATTTACTAGTAGAGTAGAAAACTGTTTTCAAAGGGACAGCCTATGCTGTCTCTTTTGCTCTCAGCTTCCCCTCATCAAACCGTACGTGAGGTTTTCCCTCATACGGCTTTCCGACGTTCTTCTTCCTTTGGCTTTCGTTCTTGTCTAACTTGCTAATTTCACTAATAAGCCTTGTGTTAATTTTATAACTTCTTTCATTCTCGCATGTTTCTTCCTTTGGTTCTTCTTCTTATTCCAGTACAGAGTAAGTCTTTCTAATACATACCAGTCCACTTTATTTAGCCACTTCTTGGCGATGGACGAAATACTGTAGTAATTCTTAAATCCTTGTAAAATTCGATTGAGCCCTTTCACCAGTTCTTTGATGTCCATAAATAGCTTGTTCCTTGGACTCGTATATTCCTTAATCTTCATTTTCATCTTCTTCATAGCTTTCTTACTTGGAAATGTGAGACATGACATAAACTTTCGAGCCACCCTTGTTCATCACAGGAAATTTCCGATGGTGTAGATCTAGAAAGTCAAATCCGTTTGTGTCGTCCCATAGGCTGACCAGTTTGGATCTCTGTGTTGATTTCAAGGTCGAGTTTCTTCATGATGGCTTTTAGTACTTGAATGTTCTCCAGCGCCTCGTTTTTCGTGCGACACATGATCACGAAATCATCTGCGTATCGCACAGTTCTCCTAAGTGTAGGAACTTCTTCTTTCATATCGTGTCCATATAATGCAGGTAGCTGTTCGCTAAAAGAGACGAAATGACTCCGCCCTGCGGGGTTACCCTTTTCGGTGTTATGAAACTGTCCATCTTCCATTACACCTTAGCTGGGCGCGCTAAAAAACAAAAACCCCTTTTTCAACAATAGCTTTGTGAAAAAGGGGTTTTGAAAACCTCGTCAAAAGGTTCAGTTTTAATTTGGACCGTCAACTGCTCCATTATGCTTGCTAAGTTTAAACGAATACAGGTTGAAATTCATCGGTCACTTGTTGGAATCCATTATTTTCTTCATAAGCTTCTTCACGTTCCACATCAAATCTTTCCATAATCGGCAAATCATTCGCAGAGAACAGGTAAGAATCTTTTTCGGCAACATGCTCATGCCACGCCCAATTCGGAACAACGAAGAAATCGCCGCTTTCCCAATCAAAGCGCACACCGTTGATAATACTGTACCCAGATCCCTTATAGACATGGTAAATAGTTGAGTGCGTATGACGGTGAGCTTTTGAATGAAACCCTTTTGGAAGCAATTGCATCCAAGCGGAAATCGTCGGATTGGCTTGTTTGCCTGTTGAAGGATTGATATATTCAACCGCATATCCATCGTACGGATCTGGATCAAAGCGTTTTAAACCTTGAATAGCTGCTTCAGTCTGCTTCCATTTATAAGACCCTAACGGAGCGATTTTTGGTTCACGGTCAGAAATTGGACGAACCATGCCACCTTCATATCTTTGCGATGAGTAATTATCAGGAACTTTCGGTTGTTCAATTCCGTCTGGATAAGGATCAAAGAACGTGCCGCCAATCGAATAGATAGTTGGAATATCAAGACAGTCCATCCAAATCATCGGCTCATCACCCGGATGTCCATGACCATGCCAAAGCCCTTTCGGAGTAATGAGATAATCGCCTTCCTCCATAAAAATCCGCTCGCCTTGCACAATTGTATAAGCGCCTTTTCCTTGACTGATAAAGCGCAGCGCACTTTGCGAATGGCGATGCGAAGGCGCTACTTCACCGGGAAGAATTAATTGTACGGCAGCATAAAGCGTTTGTGTTGTTGATGCCCATCCCCAAGGCTTTCGATAAGTCAATCCAGGATTTTGAAAATAAATCGCCCGTCTTTCTCCGCCGCGCTCAGGAGTAAAAATTTCAGTTGCTTCCATCAATTTTTTATAAAGGGTTTTCCATTTCCAAAGATACGCTTCAGCTTGCGGAGTTGGCTGGCGATGCATTAAATCTGGAATAGCATCCCAAAGCGGTCCTAGATGGTATTGCTCAATATCTTTTGTGAAATCTCGGACAATTTTACTTTTAAAAAACTCATTTTTTTCCGCCATGATGAACTAACCTCCTCTATTCTTTTAAAGCTTTGATAAATTACGTTGAATTTGGCTATAATGCTTGCTTGCATGTTCGACAAGCAGGTGGTCGACAATAAAAGACATCGGTTTTGTTCCGAAACGAGGATTGCGGCTCGAAGCCTCTGATTTTAAATCTTCTTCTGACAGCTTGCTCAACACTTTTTCCACTTGATCTTTTACGTTTTCAAGCTTGTTTAGCACGTCTGAAACTTCACGTTTTTCTGTATTAGCAACAGCAGCAAGCCTGTTTTCATCCGTAAGTCCTCTTCCCCATTCTGCACCCGGCGACTCAAGCAGCCGCTCAATTTCGTTTAACCAGTATGGAATCGCTTCTTCAACATGGCAAAGAATTTGCATGATGGACCATTCTTCTTCTGATGGATTCCAACGAATGGTCTCTTCTGAAAGACTTTTTGTAGTTTCAATCATTTGGTCAATGGATTGTTTTATGCTTTCAATCGCTTCGTTCATATTAGTCATTCGCTGATCTCCCCCGTCACTTTTTTCACTTTATTTTCTAATGCACCGATGCCGTCTATCTCGATGCGGACAACATCTCCATCTTTTAAAAATACTTGAGGGTCTCTCGCTACACCAACACCTCCTGGAGTTCCTGTCAAAATGACATCTCCCGGCTCAAGGGTCATAAGTCCAGATAGAAATTCAACCAAGTACTGTACGGAAAAGACAAGATTTTTCGTGTTAGAACGCTGACGTTCTTCACCGTTAACCGTTAAGACTACTTCCAGCCCAGAAGGATCTGACAGCTCATCGGTTGTTACTAACCACGGTCCCATCGGAGCGCTTCCATCCACTGTCTTGCCTTGAAGCCATTGCAGCGTACGGCGTTGAAGATCCCGGTAAGTCACATCATTCACAATTGTATAGCCTGCAACATAATCCAATGCTTCTGCTTGGGAAACATTGCGCGCCCGTTTTCCAATCACAAAAGCAAACTCAGCTTCATAATCCAGCTGATCGGAAATTGGATAATGAGGAATGTCATCCTCCGGTCCAATGACAGTATTCGCGAATTTCGCAAAAACTACAGGATATGGAGGAATCTCTCTTCCCATTTCCAAAATATGCTCCCTGTAGTTATGGCCTACGCAAATCATTTTCCCCGGCGATGGCACTGGTGCTTCCACTTTTACATCTTCTTTGGAAAACACAAGCTGCTTTCCTTTATATTTTTCATGTTTTAAAGCAAATGCAACTGCTTCTTTTGCATAGTCCAAGCTTTCCTTTCCGCCTTGTAAAAATCCGTTCATATCTGCCGGCACATACGCCTCAGCAATTTGTTTGAAGCGCAATTTCCCTTCCGATTCCAGCTTTTTTTCAAATGCGGCATGCAGATCAATCACTTTTCCATCCTCAATTGCACCGATGCGTGTGACGCCTTGTTCTGTAAACGTGATCAGTTTCACTATTGAAACCCCTTTCATTGATTATGGTCTTGTTACCATCTTAATATTGAAAAAAATCTAAAAATACATTATTTTTCTTATATACAGAACAAAAATGGATTTCCTCATCAATCAAAAAATTTTTTACAGGTGATATGGATGGCTTCTCAAAGTAAAAAAAGAATTTCTTCTGTTGAAAACGCTTTAAAAATTTTAAAAAGCTTTTCAATGGACGAACCGGAACTGGGTGTGTCAGAAATAGCCGAAAAGCTAAATATCGGAAAAAGCACTGCCCACAGACTTTTAACAAGCTTAGCCAGCGAAGGATTTGTATACAAAGATATAAACACAAATCATTACAGTTTAGGTGCTTCGATCTTGACATTAACAAGCATCGTTAGCTCCCAATTGAAAATTTTAAATGAGGCGACGCCGGTTCTAAATGTTTTAACAGAGGAGACAGGCGAAAATTCGCACATTTCCATATTAGAAGGCACCGAAATTATTTATTTGCAAAAAATTGAATGCACCTATCCTTCAAAAAAAGAATATACCCATATCGGCAGAAGGAATCCTGTCTACTGCACAAGTCCCGGTCAAGCCATTTTAGCTTTTGAAGACGAAGAAGTAATCGAGAAAATTTGCTCGCAGCCCTTCAAAAAATACGGTCCGAACACGATCACTTCACCCGAGCAATTAAAAGAAAAGCTTTTGAAAATAAAAAAAGAAGGCTACGCCGTTTGCAATCAAGAGTTCCAAAAAGGGATCATCGGAATCGGTGCGCCCATTTTTAATGAACATAATAAAGTGGTTGCAGCAGTGAACATTACCGGCTCTACGAAGCGAATCAATTCCATTAACATCAAGCAGCTTATAAAAAAAGTGGTGAATGCGGGAGAAAGAATTTCTGAATTAATAAAACAGAGAAAAACGAAGCAATTGTTCGGCAATGACGACTAGACTGGAGGACTAACATGAGCGAAAAATATTGGCTGTCATCTGTGAAGAACGCAATGAAAATTCTGCGTCTTTTTACACATAAACAAAAAGAGCTAGGGATTACCGAAATATCAAAAAAATTAAATATTTCCAAAAGCAGCGCCCATCGCCTTGTTTCATTGCTTGTAAAGGAAGGATTTTTATCAAAAAATCCCCGGACAAACAAGTATCGATTAGGCCTTTCGATTCTAACATTAGGAGGCGTGATTTTCAGCAATCATGAGTTGTACAAAGAAGCGCTGCCCATTGTAAAAAGGCTTGTTCACACATTAAATGAATCCGCCCATATTTGTCTTCTGGAAGAGGATCAAGTAGTGTATTTGTTCCGAATTGAAAGCAGCCAGCCCGATCGGCTGTTAACATATATAGGGCGGAAAAATCCGATTCATTGCACAAGTGAAGGGTTATGCATTCTGGCTTATCAAAACAAACGAACAATTGAAAAAGTTTTGTCGAAAAAATTATATGCATACACTCCCTATACGATCACCGATCCAGACATTTTAAAAAATGAGTTAAAAAAAATTAAAAAACAAGGATTTGCCATATCAAAAGACCAATTTTATGTCGGGTATGTCGGGATCGCAGCACCAATTCGCGATTATTCCGGCAAAGTGGTGTCTTCACTGTCCATGATTGGCTCAACTTCCAGAATGACAGATGATCGGTTTCCAGTCTTTATTGAACATATTACGCAAGCAGCTAAAAGCATATCAGAGCATTTAGGTTATATCGACGGAAAATGAGTACATTTTTTAAAATTTTGAATTTTTTGTTTTGTATAAAAGAACTAGAATATTCCTTTTTCTTTCTTTTCTGACTATGATAAGAAACTAGCTACAAGTCTAAAAGGGAGGAATATTCATGGTTCATACAGTACAAACACAAGAAAACGAACTTAGGTCGCTGCAATTGCAAAAACTGAATCGATTGTTACATTTTGTTTTGAATCATAATGAATTTTATAAAGAAAAACTTGCCGGTTTAAAGCTTCCGCTGCAATCTTTGGAAGAAGTGAAAAAGCTTCCTTTCACAATGAAAAAGGAATTGGTCGATGATCAAAACAATCATCCTCCATACGGCAAAAACCATTCATACCCTTTAGAGGAATATGTAAGATACCATCAAACTTCCGGCACTTCAGGGAAACCGCTGAAAATTTTAGATACAAAAAAAAGCTTTGAATGGTGGGAAACATGCTGGCTGGAAGTTTATCGCTCCAGCGGAGTTACGAAAAAAGACAGAGTATTTTTCGCCTTTTCGTTCGGTCCTTTTATTGGATTTTGGGCTGCATTTGAAGGAGCAAAACGATTAGGTGCCCTTTCGATTTCATCCGGCAGCCAAACTTCGATTGAGCGATTGAGAAGCATGATAGAAAACAGAGCAACAGTACTAGTCTGTACTCCAAGCTACGCTTTACATCTGGCGGAAGTAGCGGAAGAAAACGGCATTGATATTAAAAATGGCCCTGTCCAAAAAATCATTACGGCTGGTGAACCTGGAGCCTCTGTCCCTTCTACACGAAAGCAAATTGAAAGTTTGTGGGGAGCCGTTTTATATGACCACGTAGGCATGACAGAAATGGGAGCATACGGTTATTCTTGTTCAGAACAAAAAGGGATTCATGTCAATGAATCGGAGTTTATTGTAGAAGTGATCAATCCTAACACGTTGGAGCCGGTGGAAGTTGGTGAAAAAGGAGAATTAGTATTAACCAATTTAGGAAGAGAAAGCTATCCGGTTATTCGCTATCGGACAGGCGATATCGTGATCCGGTCTGATCAGCAATGTGAATGCGGCAATTCTTATCAATTTTTCCCTGGAGGAATTCTCGGCCGCGCAGACGATATGGTCATAATACGGGGCATTAACATTTACCCGTCTTCCATTGAATCCATTATTCGCGAATTCAAAGAAGTGAAAGAATTTCGCATCGTGTACTACACAGAAAATGAAATGGATCAAATCAAAGTGGAAATTGAATCCGATTCTGAACAAATCGTGCCTATCCTCGCAACAAAATTAAGAGAACGAGTCGGTTTAAGAATTCAAGTTGAAAAAGTTCCAGACAACGAGCTGCCTCGCTTTACAATGAAAGCAAGAAGAGTTGTGGACAATCGAAAAAAAAGATAAACACATATATATTTTTGAAAACGTTTTCCGCACAACTAGAAAAGGATGAAGATTTTCTTATCTCCAAAAAATAAAGCAGCCTTGCTTCATTTGTAAGAAGACAAGGCTGCTATTTTGCATAATTTTATTCTTCAAACTTAAAAACGGCTTTTTTCTGACAAAACTTGCATTTCTTTTTCGTGTAATGACTTAATATTATGACATGCGGTGCATCTAACAGCTTCAGCGATTCCTTTACATGCTTTTCGCACGAAAATATGGCTGCCGCACACATATGGAACCCCTACATTATATAAAATGTTTGGTTGTTTGAACCTAATGGAATATGTCCCATTTCTAAAATATCAACTAAATAGGCAAATGGATTTTCTCCCCATTCGTTTATATTTGCAACCAATTCCCATGCGCATGCCAACAAGCTGATGTACATGGCATGGCCAACTAAAAACCGAATGAATGATTCATCTGAAAATGTTTTGAAGGCACCTTTATAGACTTCATGAAATACAGCTTCCGGCAAATGATAGACGATTTCGTTCAAAATTTCCTCTTGTCCGGATTGATCAATTTTCTCTTTCAGCCTGTCAGGCAGCACCTTCAATGCTTCCCATAAAGAGCTGTTAGTTAACCGAATGGTATCGTATATATTTCCAATTTCATCTTTTGAAATCCACTTAATTTCGCAATTTTCTATATTCAGTGATTGCAAAAATTTTTCTGCTTTATTCTGGACGTCATCATGAATTGTTCCGACATGCTGGTACCAGTTAATGTTTAGCAGACGATCCGCCATTTGATTGACTCGTTCATGCTTGAAATCATATGAAGCATGGTTCTCAATGAGCGTAATTGACATGTTTTCCACCCCTTTATATAAAATCAAAAGCGATTAATATTTTGTTGTTAATTCAGGCGGACCAAATTTTGGGCCATAAGGACCTTCATCAAGCCATCTTCCTAATTTCGGCACAATGGCTGTTAAAGATGCTGCAATTTCCCTTTTTAAATTCATTTCTGGAGAATTTCCTTGCAGGTGATGCAATGCAGTCGAAGAGCTGTTGCGATTCCACAAGCCTGCAATTCTCCGTTCATTTGCCGCTTTTTCAATCGCTTCGCGTCTTTTCTCTTCGCTTGAAGCATCAAGAGCCTTTTCAATTCCTTTAACAGCAATTAAAGCATCAGGAACCCCCGAATTCAGCCCTCTAGCACCAAATGGTGCAAATAAGTGGGCAGCTTCTCCTGCCAACAGAACTCTTCGTTTTTCGTCTGTATATGAATTGGCGACAACTTGATGAAATCTGTATGATGATACCCACGTAATCCGTTCTGCATATTTAGGATCCATAACTTTCGGAAGCCATTTTTTTACTCCTTCCACTTCCGAATATTCATCTGGATTATCGTCTTCCAGCAGTTGAAGGTCGATTCTCCACCCGCCTTTGAACGGTACAAACATCACATTCCGCCCGCCCATTGCCGGATGCTGATAGTGGAAAACCCTTTCAAGCGGCAGCGGATCGTTTTCATCTTCTTCAACATCAACGACAAGAAATGTATCTTTTGTTCTTGGCCCTTCAAATTTTAATCCTGCTGTTTCACGGACGACAGAACGAGCGCCGTCACAACCAATCACATATTCCGCTTCCCAAACATCCCCTTTTTCTGTCACCACTTTAATGCCGTCTTCTTCTGAAATCACTTCTTTCACAGGGGTATCCCATACAAATTCAACGCCGGCTTTTTCACAATAATCATATATAATCGATTCAATATGATTTTGATGTAATGACGTAAATGGCGGAAGCTTTGTCGGATCACTAGTATCCGTCACACCGTAATTTCTTACGTACACTTCTTTCCCTTTATAAATCGTGCGTTTTATCGGCCAGACAACACCATTTCTCGCAATTTCAAAACCAAGTCCTTCATCAATGCTTTCAAGCAGCTTCAACGTTGCGTTATGAATATAAATTGCTCGGCTTCCAGGTCTTGGCCGCCCTTTCGGCTCTGCTTCAATCACGACAGAAGAAATTCCTCTTTTTTTAAGTGCCAATCCTGCTACAAGGCCAACTGGACCGGCGCCTACAACGACAACTGTACGCTTGTTGCTCATGACATATCTCTCCTTTACATAAATGAAATGGATGGATTGATTGATTGATTGATGGAAACGCTTACTATGATTCTATTATAATGGCATTTTTTCTTTATTCGTCACTCATTTGTTCCTCTATGCGAGACAAATAAAATACCTTTGTTATTTTTTTAAATTGAATGCCCCTCGCGTCTGCAAGGTGCCAGATTTTCTTTGCGGGAGCTCGATAAGGTATATGTTGAGTTTGGGATTGCGGCATCAGCTCATACATGCTGAAAAGGGCTGTCCGATGAGTTCCTAAAATGAAGGATTTGGGAGAAATACTACTGTGAAGGACAAAATAATCGAATAAAATTTGTAAATGTCCTTCTAGAGGTAATGAAGTTCAACAAGAAGCAATTGTATGTGCTGAATGTTCGTCATAAAACGTTTGGAGAACGTAATTAAAAAAGAGAGCATAAGAAAAGTCCTTCATAAGACATCTGAAGGATATAAACAGATAGAAAAAATGGTCTGTCCGATAAGTCCCTAAAATGAAGGGGCTCCAAAAAGTCAGTTAACCCTGACTTTTTGGACAGCCCCTTCAAACAAAAATCGAAATATATTAAGGGGGCTGTCAAATAAGTCGTTTTTTCGGCTTATGACGCCCCCTTAAATGTTTTAGAAACGTTATATATGATCTTATGATTTTTGTTTTCAATGGAGAATTGACTTCCTGAACAGCCCTACTTGAATTATTTTTGGAACTTATCGGACTTCCACGTAAGAAAAAATCGATTATAGCTTGTGAATGCCTGAATAATTTCCGGCAGATATAACGGCAGATGCTATCAATCGTTTATCATGAACAAAATCATTGTTGCTTGATTGAATCGTTTTAAATAATTTTTCTTTTTGCTGCTTTATTTGTTCATCGTGTAACACACTGAACTTGAACATTTCCGACACAATTTTACTAGATGCCTCATATGCGAAAATTTTTGCCAATAGTTTCTTTTCTTTTATTTTTTTCTGAGCTTTATTTGCAAGTAATTTTTCCACTCGAAATAAATTGCTTTCAATTGCATAAATCGAAATAGCCAAATTTGCCAACCATGCTAAAATTTCTTGTTCTTCCTTATAATTTTCAGATGACTGTAAAATCATTTCCATCGCTTGTCCCGCGAGCCTTCTCAAGTTGGACAGCAGCTCCCACTCCTGCGCCATTTCTTCAGATGGACCTTCATCAAGCTTTCTGAAATCCGTCCATTCCGCTTTTGATTGCAGCAGTGTTTGGGCAATAATCATCCGGTTAATCTCGTTTGTTCCTTCAAATATTCTGTTAATCCTTGAATCGCGGTAAAGGTGCTCCACTTCATATTCGGAAATATAACCGTATCCGCCATGCATTTGCAGCGCTTCATCCACAATGATATCCAGCGCTTCGGAGGCAAACACCTTGTTGATCGAAGCTTCCACTGCAAATTGCTTTAAAATATCTCTATACGGAATATTATTTTCTTTACAGTACTGATATCCCCGATCCAACTCGCCGGCAGAACGATATACCATGCTTTCAATCGTAAATATTTTTGCAGCTATGTCGGCTATTTTTTCTTGAATTAACGGAAATTGCGACAGCAGCCGATTAAATTGTTTCCGCTCTGTTACATGCTGAACGGCGAGCTCCAATGCTCTTTTTGCCATGCCGAGGCTTGCCGCTGATATTTTATGGCGGCCGTTATTCAAAATGTTAAACGCAATCAAATGTCCCCTGCCAATTTCCCCTAATACATTTTCAACCGGAACTTTTACATCCTCCAAAATGACCGGTGTTGTTGAAGAGCCTTTTAAACCCATTTTCTTTTCTTCCGGTCCTATTGTAATCCCTTCACTGTTTTTATCGACAATAAAGGCGGTGAACTTCTCACCGTCCACTTTCGCGTACAAAATAAAGAAATCTGCAAAAGATGCATTAGTAATAAATTGTTTTTCGCCATTAATTAAATAGTATTTGCCGTCATCAGACAATCGTGCTGACGTTTTGATACTTAAGGCATCCGTTCCTGCCGACGGTTCTGTCAATGCATACGCACCAATTTTTTCGCCGCTAACTACGTAAGGCAAATATTTTTCCTTTTGTTCGTCTGTTCCATAATACACAATCGGAAGGGAGCCAATTCCAATTTGCCCTCCAAATGTTGTTGAAAAAGATCTCGTCTTTCCAATTTCCTCCATGATGATAACCGAGCTGATTTTGTCTAAATCAAGCCCTCCGTATTCTTCAGGCACATCTGATCCTAATAGACCTAATTCTCCTGCTTTTCTTAAGAGCTCAATCGATTGATCAAATTGTTGTTTTTCTATTTCCGGCAAAACAGGCAAAACTTCTTGTTCCACATAGGCTGATGCAGTGCTAGCTATCATGCGATGTTCTTCAGTAAAATTCTCCGGTGTAAATATATCATCTAAAGAAATCACTTTTTTCAAAAAAGGGTTGCTTGAAAATTGTTCCATTTTATAACACCTCTATTTTTTACCATTCATTTTTCTACCAAAGCTGCTTCACCTGTTATTAGAGCAAAAACAAGAAAAGTGCATTTGCACCAATAAGCTGAAAACAGTCCCCATAACCACCGGCATCTGTATAAGCTTGCTGAATGGAAGCGCAAAACATAATGGCATCACATACATAATGGAAAGAACAAAAGCTAAAGGCACGAAAGAATAGCGGGAAATTCCAAATCATACATCACTTTTCCTTTGCGTCCAAAAAAAGAGGCGGAGTCAGCCGAAATAACGGCTGAAAAGCTCATCAAGAGACGACAAATTATATGGAAGGTAAGTAATTGCTGCTGCAATATCGAAAAAAGACAAGAATAGAAGCAGGGAGCCGCCAAAAGATTAAGAAAATCCGGATCTCGCAAATGAAATCAAATGAGCATGCACAATCATCAAACGCTTATGAACATTTTTTGCAATCGTTTTCAAATTTCAAAAGATTGGAAGTAAAAATAATACCTGAATCCGTGATGAATTGAAATCGACTTTGATTTTGTTGTAATTTTGATGGATTGATAATCCATAAAACCCTTTTTATGCTTATGACCTATGTCATCTCTATTTCCGAAAATGGAACAAATCTCTTTTTTAGGTATACGAACCAAAAAAATAGACAAAAAAGCACAGGGAGTGACGTTGGACATCAGTTCCCGAACATTCGTTCGTTATCTTGCCTCTCTCCATTTCTGATAGACGTTCAGTAGGGGCTCGCTATAGCCACTCCTTCGCGTCAGTTTCATCCAGATCTGTCGTGATCGACGGACGAGTCGCCCTGCCATCGTGATCACCGTCTGAATAATCGTCTTGATGCGGCGGCGTTTCACTTTGTGGTGCAACGGATGTCTCGGATCGCTTAATAGATCTTGTCCAATCAGACGAAGAAGATTGTAAACGAAGGCTCCCATGACCAACACGAGCGCATTCGTTTTCATCTTCCCAGATGGAAGCCGCTCTAAATCTAAGTCGCTCTTCAGTTCGCTATGAAACTGTTCGCATGTCGCATGGTCATGATACAACGCGAGCACATCGCTCATTCGAACATGCTCGTATCCTTTGAGCCGCACCCAATAGCTTTCCACTTCATAATCAGGAACGAGCATCAGCTGTCCATTGCGTTCCATCGTCCGTTCCGTCACTTGGGTGACTTGAACGTACGTATACGTGTTTCCATCGATCGCTGCCTTCTGTGGAAGGCATAGCTCATAGGTTTGTACTCCTTCGCTTTGTCCATCATCGACACGTTTGCCCTTTTGCGAAGCGATCTGGAACCAAAGCGCTTTCGATTCTCGGCGTAAGTTTCGCTTGATGACAAAGTCCACGTCTTCCTTTAGGCATACGTGCACATTCGCTTCTGCATCGTTTCCTGCATCCATGCGAACAAGCAGACGAGATGAAGTCAGTTGACGAGCTCGACGGATAGCGGTGACTAAAAACGAGGGCATGTTGTCTTGCACATGTTGTTTCCCTGGACGCAACTCGGCATGAACGAGATACCCTTCCTTCCCTGCATACGCAAACAACGGTGTAAAACCGTCAAATCCTTTATACGTTCGACTGACTCCTTCTTTTTTCGTATCGGAGTTGTCAAATGGGGAACCATCTATATCAAGGGGAAGCCATGTCGTCTTTCCTTTGGTCCAACAAGGGGACAAAGTGGCATGTCGTTGAATCAACAGACGTATGGACTCCTCCCAAAGAATCGTTTCGGTCATCGGAAGACAAGCGAGCTGATCGAGTCGTTGTCGCAAGGTTGGAGAGGAAGGCACGTGCTGAATCCCCATCGATGCCGAAAAGATATCGTCCTGACGATACGCTTCGATATGATCGAAATCCGTTTTTCCTGTGGCAAGCAAGCCAATCATCGAGCGAATGACATCGCTATGGGAAATGTGCACTTCTCGACGAACCGTTGGAAGCCGAAGTGCGTTTACCCGTTTATCCAGTTTCGTTCGATGGAGTAAGTAGCCAACGAGAGCAAGCCCAGCACTTGGGGTAATCGCTTCATCTGTCAATACAAACCGAATCGGGAAATCTTTCATCACATCACCTACTTGATGAAGAATCGTCAACGTCGTTTTCCCTTATCGTATCAACGGTTTGCGACCATTGTAAAGATGTTTTGTCACGGATTCAGGTAATAGATTTGAGATATTGTTATTTTATCTGAATTTTCGGAAATTATAACTCGTTTATTCAGTCAATAAACCAGCTTCCAAATCGCAGCATGGACATCAAACGCATGAATAACTTCAATACCATGGCAAAACTGTCCGTTACGACGAGTTAAATAAATAATAATGCCGGCCGGCAGTGTAAAGAAACCAACAGGAAACATTATATGGAATTGATGCTTACTTCATAAGATATCCCGATATTTTCCAAATCATCGCCGGAGTTTCAATGTTTCAGCCGATAAGCTGTTCTTAAACTCTTCTTTTCAACGAACCATTTATGCATTGATATTAAATTTTTCCATCACTTGGTCTTTCAGTCTTACCTTTTGAATTTTACCGCTCGCTGTGACAGGAAAATCTTCTGTGAAAATAATTTTGTTTGGAACTTTGTATGATGCCATTTGCGCTTTAACAAACTCTTTTAATTCTTCCTCTGTGCAAGCTGCGCCTTTTTTCAGCTTTATAACAGCACAAACTGATTCGCCCATTACTTCATCAGGCAAGCCTATGACAGCTGCTTCGACAACTTGAGGGTGTTTAGTTAAAACTGCCTCGACTTCCTGCGGATAAATGTTGAAGCCTCCACGAATGATCATTTCTTTTTTTCGCCCGACGAAACGAAGGTTTCCTTTTTCATCCAACACTCCGAGATCTCCCGTATAAAACCATCCTTCTTTATCCAAAACCTGCTCTGTTTGTTCCTTCATTTTGTAATACCCTTTCATGGTGCCAAAGCTGTGGATGGCAATTTCACCAACTTCGCCTGGAGGGAGCTCCTGCCGATTTTCGTCTACAATTTTCAGCTTTACACCTTCGATCGGTTTTCCTACAGTTTCCAATATCACTCGTTCATCCTGTTCATCATAGTCAGTCGCAGTAACAGATCCCGTTTCGGTAATTCCGTATGATTGGCACAAGTTTATTCCCATCCGCTCCCGAATTTCTTTCACTTTGTTTGGTGGAATAGGTGATGCCCCGACAATACCCGCTCGCAATGAAGAAAGGTCATAATCTTCAAAATCTTCTTGTTCTAATTCTTTTATAAACATGGCGGGAACTCCTTGTTTGATCGTCACTTTTTCCTGTTCAATTAATTTTAATGTTTCCTTCGGATGATATTTCTCTTGCAAAATGATCCTTGCGCCGCAAGAGATCGCACAAAACAAGTTGACGGCCATTCCAAAAATATGGAATAAAGGAGCAGGAACGATAAACACATCTTTTTCAGTACATCTAATCGTTTTAGCTATAATATTAGCTGATTGAACAATGGCGCGATGGCTGATCATTACACCTTTCGGAATGCCTGTCGTTCCTGATGTATACAATAAACAAAACAAATCGTTGTTGACATCAAGCTTTTCAGCTGGAGCATCTTCTGACGCGGAAGACGCTACTTCTTGATAGGATAATAGATCAGGATGTTCAAAACGAACAGAAATCAAAGTTTTTACAACTTGGAACGCTTGCTTAAATCCAATGTTTTCATCAAACTGTTCCGTTACAAACAACACTTTTGGCTCCGAATTTTTGAGAATGTATTCCACTTCGTGATGCTTATACTTCGGATTAAACGGAACTAGAATGGCACCTATTTTGGCCGCTGCTACAAAAATAACGGCTGTTTCGTTCCAGTTTGGCAAGCAAACAGCGACTCGATCTCCCTTGTTGATCCCCAGCTTTTTCAAACCCGCAGCCAGCCGATTAGCTTCTTGAAAAAATTCGCCATAGGTCAATCTGTTTTTCAGGTCATAGAGCACTTCTTTATCTTTATAGGCTTTCACCGTATGTTCTACCAACTCGTACACCGAAAACAAATAATTGTTCATTGCTTCGCCATCTCCTCTTACGCAAATATTCAAACCATGTAAGACACGAAGCATCCTGAGTCATTTCATATCGGACACTTCGTGAAATTACATGATTTGTTCGTTCGATGACTTTTTCTATATAAAATAACCTTTTCTACATGAAGTCGGTTGTATCGCTTTTATTATTTTCCAACGTAAACCGGCTTGCGCTTTTCTACAAACGCTTTCAATCCTTCTTTTCGATCTTCTGTTGAAAAGGCATTGGCAAAACTAGATGCTTCAAGGGTCAATCCTGTTTCCAGATCAGCATTGCTGCCAGCATTGACAGCTATTTTCAGCATACGAAGAGCTACAGGCGGTTTTTGGGCTAGCTTTTCTGCCCATTGTTTGGCAGTTGCCAGCAGTTCCTCGCCAGGTACAACTTTGTTCACTATATGAAGCTCCAACGCTCTGTTAGCATCAAACATGTCGCCAAAATAAAGTAATTCTTTAGCAATGCCTTGACCGACAATTTTTTGCAGACGCTGGGTGCCTCCGCCGCCAGGAATAATGCCAAGACCGACTTCAGGGAAAGCAAATTTAGCTTTTTCCGAGCAAATCCGCAGGTCACAAGCCAATGCAAGCTCTAAGCCTCCGCCTAAAGCAAGACCGTTAATGGCAGCAATGACAGGTTTGGATGCGTTTTCAATTTTTGAAAAAGCTTCCCTTGACACACGGTTCATATTCATCATGCCAACAAGATCGAGATCAGCCATTTCGTTAATATCTGCTCCGGCAACAAATGCTTTTTCACCGCTGCCTGTTAAAATAATGACTCTTACTTGGCTGTTTTCTTCCAGCTCGTTAAAAATGGTTACAAGCTCTTTAAATACTTTTGAATTCAGCGGGTTGACAGGCGGGCGGTTGATGGTGACAACTGCTACATGCTGTTCAATATCGCATGTTAAAAATTCCAAGCTCATCTTCAGTCCCCCATTCTCATGATTAGTCATAGTCGTAAAAACCGGCTCCTGTTTTCCTTCCAAGTCTTCCTGCTCTTACTAATTGCTTTAGAAGCATTGGAGGTGCGAAGCGGTTATCATTAAACTCATTTTTCATATATTCCATTACGTAGTAGCCGATATCAACACCGGCAAAATCTTGAAGTGTGAACGGCCCCATAGGATAGTTCAGCCCGAGCGTAACCGCTTTATCAATATCTTCCGCTGTAGCTACCCCTTCTTCGAGCAGCTTAATCGCTTCAATAAATTGCGGAATCATAATACGGTTGACAATAAATCCTGGAGTGTCTTTTTTCACTTCCACCGGCTCTTTATTCAGCTTTTTCGCAAATTCCTTCAGTTCTACTACTGTTTCATCGCTTGTTTTATATCCTCGAACAACTTCCACTAATTTCATGATCTGCGCAGGATTGAAGAAATGCATTCCTGCGACGCGTTCCGGCCTGTTCGTTGCAGACGCAATCTCTGTTATGGACATGGAAGAAGTATTTGTTGCCAAAATCACATGGTCAGATGTAATTTGATCCAATTTCGCGAAAACGCTTTTTTTTACTTCCAAATCTTCTATAACAGCTTCAATCACAATATCAGCCTGTTTAAAATCCTCCAAATTTGTCGTAACTTGAATTCGTTCCAAAACTTCCTTTTTTTGCTCTTCGGTCATTTTTCCTTTTGCAACGCTTTTTTCCATAAATTTATTTATTCTTGATAAGCCGTTATCAAGAAATTTTTGTTCGACATCATGCAAGATAACTTGAAATCCTGAAATGGCGGCCAAATTGGCGATGCCGCTTCCCATCGAGCCTGCTCCAACTACCCCGACTTTAGATATCGTCATAGTCACAACTCCTTTTAAAAACATAACTTTATTAATATTCTGTAAATTATTATAGAAAATATAAAATGAAATAAACACCTACAAAATACGGAAAAAGCTTCTCTTCTATCAACAATTTTGTGGAAAAAACGCTGCGGCGCTTTTATATTCTTTCAGTTGTTTTTGAATAATACAGGTCATAAAGCTTATAAGCCATCATCATATTGAATCGATGATCAGCATCATTTAAATCAATTTCCAGCAGCGATTCAATCTTTTCAAGACGATAAAGAAGGGAGCTTCGATGAATAAACAGCTCTTCTGCCGAATTTTTAATATTTCCGTTGTTATAAAGGAATACTCGCAGCGTATGGAATAAATCCATACTTTTCCCTTCCGAATAATTCAATAACGGTTCAAGATGCCTTTTGATGAAAAATTCCACCGCTTCTTTATTATCTAAATGATGTAAAATAGTGTAAGCGCCCAATTCCTCAAACAAAGCAAACCCTTTTTGGCGAAACCTGTGAAACACGACATTCAAAGCTTGGATAGCCTGCTGATAGCTAATATAATAATCATTTAAATTTTCAGTTTTACCGCCGATCCCCATGAATACTTGGCATTCAATATTGCCTTCTCGAACCCAATTTTTTATATTTCTATAAAATTCTCTCCAATAGTTTTTTGGATGCTTGCCTTCTACTTTTACCGGAACAATCAATATATAGTTTCCATCGTTTGTCGCCATGATAATTTCTTTGCTGAAACGGGAAATTTGTGTTTTCAACTGGTCCCAAATCAATGTTTTTTTAGATTGTTGAACAAGCAAATTACTGTTTTCCGTTTCCTTCTTATCTAATAAAATCGACAACACCGCTAATCGGTGCTGATGAAATAAGTTCCATTGGAATAAATTCGCATATTGTAAAATCCGCTCTTGATCCTCTATACGTTCCACAAGCAATTTGCTGACAAAGCTATCCTTTACCTGCTCTTTTGTATCCAAAACAAGCTTCTGCTTGATAAATTGGATCGAACAAATATTTCTTGCCAAATCAATTGTCAGCTGGTCAAATTCATCCATGTCATTTTCGCCAATTTCAACAGCCAAAAACCCAAGCAAATTTCCTCCGCCGTTCACCTTCCACAGCCTGAAATGAAGCTCTTCCCCGTCATCCAATTGGATGTGGATTTTCCTTCCGTTTTCTATCAATCTCTCTTTATTTCCGCTGCTCATCAGCCTTTCTACATCTTTATTTGATAAATCATAATGATGGAAGGAACAAGAAATCGGCCTCATAAAACGGTCGAACAAAAGGACGGATTTGGAAAAAAGACTTCTTAAAGCAGAAGTAATACCGTCAAAATTGTCATGCTCTACTGTTTCTTTCACAAGAGCGTGCTGATAATCAAGCAGAAAGTAAAGACGTTCTTTATGCTCCTTTTCGTTTTTATATAAACGGGCATTTTCCAAAATAGCGGCAATATGATTGGAAAGCAGCTTTAATATCTCCAAATCATCTTCATTAAAAACTCCCTTTTGTTTCCCTTCTACATGAAGCACACCGATTGTTTTCAAATCAAATATTAATGGAACGGTCAGTTCAGACCCGCCTGGAGTATCCAAAAACGGAAAGTATTCTTTTAAAACATAATTTGTTTCAATATTAATCCGTTCCGGTTTTTCAAATGGACCATAGGATGGAGGCTGAAAAATAAAATGGTTTTCTTTTTCGTTATATAAATAAATACAAGCCATCCTTGCATTAGTTCCTTTTCCGGCGCGTTCCACAAGTGTTTCAATATTTTTTTCAAGCGGAACATCAAGCGACAAATTTTTGCTGATCCACTCGATCCCTTCGATTTTTTTAATTTGTGCTTCTTTTTGTTTCGCCATTGCAATCGCAACAGCTACATCTTTGCCGAATTCGTCAAAATGGGCCTTCATATCCAACAGAGGTACGTAGTCAAGATAAGCAATAATGCAAAAGCCCAAGCTGCTCATATCGTCTTTGAGAGGAACTGTAAACCACGTTTTTACTTTTTCTTTTTTCATTAAATTGGTAAACTGACAGTCGCCTGCTTGCTCTGCTTTATCATATGTTAAGCTTTGGTGAAGGAGATTCGGCGAACAGTTTTGAACCTGCAGCGGAAAGGATTCCGTTATTTTCTGCAAATCTCCGCTCCAAACTTTCAAACTCAGCTCCTCTCCCTCTTGTAAAATGATGCCGACAAAATCACATGAAAACTGGGAGCGGAAGGAATCAGCCAAAAATTGCAATGCCTCTTCCTCCGTATCAATTTTCACTAGATGTCTAGCCGTTTTTCGCAAATGATTTTCAATCTTTCTCATTAATTTTTCCCGTTTTGATTCTGTCAAAGAGAACTCCTCCTTTTTGAAGAAGCTTGTGTCAATATTTCGAAAAATGAAAAACATGCTATAATTCAATTTAAGCAAAAACAAATGCTGCGTACAAATTTTATTTGAAAAATGAAAACGTTGATGGTAATTTGTTAAATAGCTGTGGCTTTATCCACGCTTTTAAAAATTTTGCTACGATCTTTTGCGAGGATGGTACAAATGATCAATATTCTTGTCACACTGAATTCAAATTATATTCCCCCGCTGAAAGTTATGTTAAATTCATTATTCCAAAATAATATTGAAGAAAAATTTTCGATATATATCATGTATTCAAATATTTCCGATCAAGATTTATACGAATTGGATCAATTTGTAAAACGTCATAACCAAAGTTTATATCCAATATACGTAGATCCTAAGCTCTTTGAAGATGCACCCGTTTTTCGCCATTATACATCAGAAATGTATTATCGATTAGCTTCCCATCAATTTTTGCCCGACGATTTGGACCGAATTCTGTACCTTGATCCCGACATCGTTGTAATCAATCCCATCAAAGATTTTTACTATAGTGATTTTGAAAATTGCTTGTTTATTGCTTCTGAACATACACACTCTACAAAAGTTGCCAACCTTTTTAATAAATTAAGGCTTAAAACCCCGAATGCGAAAGGATATTTTAATACGGGCGTTTTGCTTATGAATTTGGAACGGATTCGGAAAGAAGTGAAATTGGAAGATATTTATGCATTTATTAATGAAAACCGTTTAAAGCTTGTCCTTCCTGATCAAGATGTGCTCAATGCTTTATACTGGGATAAAATTAAACCTGTTGATTGTTATCGATACAATTATGATGCAAGATATTATGAAATTATTAAATTGCTTCCAAATGCAAAGCATGGGATGGAGTGGATAAAAGAGAATACTGTTTTTATCCATTATTGCGGGAAAGACAAGCCTTGGCAAAAAAACTATAAAGGAGAGCTGGGAGCTTTTTATAAAAAGTACGAAATACTATAAAGAGCGGCAAAAAACATTTATCATCACATCTCCGCGTTAATAAAAGGGGCTGTCTAATAAGTCGTTTTTTCGGCTTATTGACACCCCTTTCTTACATTTAGTCAAGTACTTTTTTAAATTCTTTTGGAGATATGAATTAATGTTTTAGAAAACGTTGATATATCACCGTTAATGATTTTTTGTTTTCAATGGGGATTTGACTTTCTGGACGGCTCTTTTTGACTAAAACCGTCCTGACTTAAAAATGGAAAATAACAGCCACAAAAACATGAGCGTTGCTACGCCAAAACCGATTTCAATCGCTGGAATTTTCCAAAGCAGTGTTGATTGCCTTCCCATTGAAGAACCAATAATAATCCCTACCATAATAATACTGAATG
The DNA here is from genome assembly GCF_037963755.1 of Aeribacillus sp. FSL W8-0870. Taxonomy (NCBI): domain Bacteria; kingdom Bacillati; phylum Bacillota; class Bacilli; order Caryophanales; family Bacillaceae; genus Aeribacillus; species Aeribacillus sp. FSL W8-0870. The sequence continues at coordinate 794,631 of NZ_CP150165.1, read as the reverse complement.
CCAATAGCACGATGCTGAACGATAACCGATTGCTGATGCGGTCAAGTTTTTTCAGAAAAAGATCTAATTCCGGAATCGTGATCTCATGGCGGAGTCTGCCCCGCTTCATTAAAGAAGCGATCTCTGCTACATAAGCTGGAAAATCCATTAGCAGTTCTGTATAATCTGTTACGTGTTTCCATGCATTTTCAGCGATATACTTCGGATGCAAGCGCTCCTTTGCCAGCCGGTGACCAAAAGGCTCAGCAACATCGATAATTCTAAAATCAGGATTCAATTTTTCGACCACGCCTTCAACCGTCAAAAGCGTTTTTCCTAATAGTGTTAAATCAGAAGGGATTTTGATGGAATGTTTGAAAGCTGCTCGAAAAAGGTCGTTCACAGCTTCACCGATGCTGACTTGGTGTAACGGAACACCGTAATACTTTTCCCGTAAATCTTCGATGTCCGCTCTCAATTGCTTTAAATCGATATCTTCAGGAACGATGCCCATGCGCAAAATGGCTTTCATGACGCCATCCGTACTCTGTCTCATTAAAGAAATCACTAATGATGAGAAATGATGCTTCATGTCCGATGTAAGCCGGCCGGTCATTCCGAAATCAATGAAGGCAATGATTCCGCCCTGCTTAATGATGACATTTCCAGGATGGGGATCGGCATGAAAAAAACCATCTATAAATATTTGCCGGAAAATTTCTTTTGATAAAATTTCTGTAATATGATCCAAATGGTATCCATTTGTTTTTAGTTTTTCAATCTCATTTAGTTTAATTCCTTCTACATATTCCATTGTTAATACTCTTTTCGTCGAGTACTCCCAAAACACTTTCGGAATGTAGACAGCTTGTTCATTTGCACTCTGTTTAGAAAATTTGTCTGCATTTCGGGCTTCAATGGTATAATCGAGCTCAGCACGAAGAGCCTTTGAAAACTCTTCAATCATGTCCCTGACCTGATACTTTGCAGCCCATTTTAGCCTATGCTCCGCTAATACCGCTAAATCTTGAAGAATTTCTAAGTCCGTTTCAATCACATTCGAAATATGAGGGCGTTGAATTTTTATAGCCACTTTTTCACCCGAATGCAAAACGGCTTGATGAACTTGTCCTATTGAAGCAGCAGCTAACGGAGCATGATCAAAGTGCCGAAAAATTTTTTCTATTTCACCGCCCAATTCTGATTGAACAATCTCACGCACCTCATCAAAAGAAAAAGGCGGAACTCGATCCTGCAATTTTTCCAATTCACTAATAATCTCCTCCGGCAGCAAATCAGGACGGGTGCTCGCAATTTGACCTAATTTTATAAATGTCGGGCCTAACTCTTCCAATACAAGCCTTACCCGTTCACCTATCGTTTTGGAATGATGCTCAGTTTTTCTGCCAAAAAAAGCTTTTTGCGGCAAAGAAAGAAATTGCGAAATACCCATTTCCTCTACGACGAATCCAAATCCATTGCGAATTAAAGCAGATGCGATATCCCGATAACGGCCAATATGCCGCATCCTTTTTCCGACCACTTTACCGCCTCCTCAACAACAAAGGACCTTTTAACAGGTCCTCTTTTACTCATCTTCATTTTCCAATTTGCGAATCTTTTCTTCCAGTTCTCGGATATCCTCTTTCGTTGCTATATCTAGTTTGTTGATCACCTGAGCCACTTGCTCTCGAACAAGACGCTGCAGTTCAGTTTTTTCTTCTTCACCGCGCTTGATTAGCTGGTTAAAAACTTCTTTTGATTCTTCAATCGATATCTCGCCTTTTTTCACGAGTTCATCTACAAACTTTTTCACTTGTTCTTTGCTTGCTACAGCTAAACCAAGTCCGAACGCCAATCCCTTTTTGAATAAATCCATTATGCTTGCCCTCCATTTCTTTCGAATTTCAACACGAGGCTTTATCCTTGTTATCACCTTAATCTTCTATTTTATTCAGTAAAATTCCTTCACTTTCTTTTCGAAGTGTAAAACAACAACCACATCTTATAAAATTCGGCTATTTTTGTTATTTCGTCACATCTTCCAGCTTCGCTTCAGTTACTTGCTGCAAATCTTTGACGCTGAGCTCCATTTGCACGCCGATTTTGCCCCCGCTGACAATAATATGCTCGTGTTCCAATGCAGTTGAATCGATAATCGTCGAGTAATGTTTCTTCATGCCGATCGGCGAACAGCCTCCGCGGATATAGCCTGTCCATTTTTGTAAATCTTTTACTGGCAGCATTTCGATTTTTTTCTCTCCTGTTATTTTCGCAGCTTTTTTTAAATCTAATTCTGCCTCAACAGGGATGACAAATACATAAATGTTGCCGGCGCTGCTCTTAGCAACTAATGTTTTATATACTGATTCAGGGCTTCTGCCAATCATTTGTGCAACAGAAATCCCATCGACCTTCCCCTTTTGGACATCGTAAGTAATCACGTTGTATTGTATTTTTTCTTTATCAAGAATTCGCATTGCGTTTGTTTTTGTGTTCATTGTTTATACCTCTCCAAAAGCAGAATATTTCAGGGTGAGTGATGTGATGAAAAATATAAATGTACGGCATCTCCAACACAGGCTGTTGTGTCTCAATCGTTAAACAGTTCACTTAACACCTTTTTTCTATTTTCGAGAAACCGCCTAGTAATAATATAATGCATAGTTTCTTCATACTTTACTTCCTTTAGCGGATGTTCATCAAAATTTAAGATTTGGGCATTTGGATAGCCGAGTAAAATGGGAGAATGAGTAGAAATAATAAACTGCGCATCGTTTTCCAAATCTTTTATGATTCTTAATAAAGTCAGCTGTCTAGCAGGTGAAAGTGCTGCTTCAGGCTCATCCAACAGATAGATCGCTTTTTTTCCAAAACGATTTGTTAAAAGTGAGAGAAAAGCTTCCCCATGCGACTGTTTGAGAAGAGAACGGCCTCCATAATAAGGGAGACTTTCAGGAATTGTATCGAGATACGACGCAAAATGATAAAAGGTCTCAGCTCGCAAAAAAAACCCGTTCGTCACTTTTGGCATCCATGACAGCCGTATGTATTCCCCAAGGGCCGCATCGGAAGCATCTACATGAAAATTATTGTTTTTGCCTCCTCCGGCTGTATTAAAGCCACACTGATAAGCTATTGCCTCAAGGAGCGTTGATTTTCCGGAACCGTTTTCCCCGACAAAAAAAGTAATATTGGAACGAAACGAAATGGATTTTAAATTTTTTATTGCAGGAATCGAAAACGGGTAGCTATTTAAATTAATATCTTTATTTCTTAAAATTTCGAGGCTTTTCAAATACATTGAATTCATCTCCAAAGTCGTTCGTATTTTCATATTCACTGTGCACGTTTCACATAAAATAAACAACTGCCGATTGCTTGATGTTTTATGGAAAAAATTTTTTGGAATATTGCGACCTTTGAAGTTGATCGCTTTGAAAATCATCAAATGTTGTATTCCGACTTCCAAATTTCTGCATTCATTGAAAAAGTTTCATTATAAACGAAACGGGCGATGGAGATTTTCGTCTCAACGCTGTATATTTTCTTAGTTTTTGATAAATATGTCGCAAAAACTTATAGTTTACTATTAAAGCCCAACGAATAAATGCCTTTTGTATGGTGGACATCGATTCGAAAAAAGAGTTTTTTCCTATCTGATCAACGTCTTGTAAATATGATAATTTTCGTCATCAAAACAAACGAACAATATTGATTGAATGCTTCGGATGAATTGATTTTGAATACACTCCTTAACGGTCTCTAAAGCAATTTGGGCCGCTTCATGCTTTGGAAAACGATAAACACCAGTACTGATATTTGGAAATGCGATCGTTTTTACGAAATGCTCTTCCGCAAGCTTAAAGGAGTTTATGTAGCAATTTCTTAGCAGCTCCCTTTCTTGATAGGCTCCGCCCTTCCATATTGGTCCGACAGTATGAATAACGTATTTGGCGGGCAATTTTCCTGCAGTAGTAATAACTGCTTCCCCGGTCGGACATCCTCCTGTTCTTTCCCTGATCTTTTTGCATTCCTCCATAATCTCCGGTCCGCCTGCTCTATGGATCGCGCCGTCGACACCCCCGCCTCCCAAAAGTCCGTTGTTAGCCGCATTAACAATCGCGTCAACAGTACACTTTGTAATATCGCCTTTTATTACCTCCAATTCAGTATCGTTAATAACGATTTTCATTAATATCAACCTCCGTTTTTATACAAATATGAATTTGTATACTGACAGTCAGCTCCTAGTTACGGAAACCCTATTAGACGATACTTTAAACCTTATTGTGTTATATCCACGATCGTTTTTTGAACGAATTTGAACAATTCAATGATGTCTCAATTGTGCGACCTTTAGGAGTTTTCATATTGACATCATACAACCATTTCTTCTTTGTCTTATCATAACAAATATAAATCGGAAAATACATATAAGACCAACTGTTACAATAAAGCTTGCATATTTTTTTACCATACAAATCAAACTATAAATACTTTTAAAAATAAATTACGGAGGACATGAAGTGATACGTGCTATAAACAGTTTAAATGAATTTTTAAAAGGAAATTATATGGCAATTCACGCTTATAATGAATATATAAATCGTGCTAAGCAACCGGAACTTAAATTACTGTTACAACAGTTACAGCAAAATCATCAGCAACATGCGATGGAGATAACGAAAAGAATACAAGATCTTGGCGGAAAACCAGTTGATCATCCTGGAATCAAAGGGAAAAGTATGGAGATATTTAAAATGTTAACAGACCACAACAATGAACCGGACCATATAGTAAAAGATGCACTAGCTGGTGAAAAACGTGGTATTGAAATATCACAGAACATAGTAAATGGAACTTTAGATGACCAAAGCTACAGACTTGTTCAACAAATTTTAGATAAAAACATAAAACATCTTGACCTTTTGAATCAGGCTTTACATGACATACAAAAAAAAGCCGATTGAAACTAAAAAAAACAATCGGCTAAAATGTGTGTACAATGATAATGTCATATACATTTTTGTAGGTTATTTCTCTTTTGCAAGAATTTAGGAGGTAAAAGCCAACGGATAAATGTAAACCATCTTAACTAACCGAATTTCATTTCTCCTCCCGGTGATCTTCATTCTTTATGAAAAGTGAACATCTTTAAACATGATCAACTGCTTATGAAGAATGAACTTGCTTTGTCTCCCCAAGTTTTCTTTTGCGAATGGGAATTAGGATCAAAGTAACGAAAATTGTCATGATCGCTAAGGTTACGGCAGAATAAAAGAGTCCATTGTAACCATCTTGTGCTGCCATTAAGGTGATTTGATCGACACTCGATTGGATCACTTCTTTTAACCCTGGATCTTTGACTTGATTGATGATTCCCAGCATCTGATTTTCGGAAAATTCCCCAGATGACGTACCAAATTGTTGAGATAGTTGGTAAAACTCCTTCATGGCTTCCGAACTTAAACTCGTCCCTCCTATCTTTTCCTTTAGTATAATAGGAAAATGGGATTTAAATAACTCGGGAATGTGATTGAATCCCCTAGCGATGAAACCTGCGTAGATCGTTGGAGCGAGGGTCATACCGATTTGTCGGCTTAACGATAAGGTAGAAAGTGCGGAACCTTTATCCGACTTCAGCGTTTCTGTCGCTAAAATATTTAACGGGGCACCGAGAAGTATTCCCATTCCCAAACCTGCAACCGACGAAGAAATAATGAACTGCCATTTTGAATCAATCCATGTCGGGAACAAGAGAAAACCGATGGAAGTTATGATTCCCGATAATATCACCGCTGAAATTGGTCCTCTTTTATCAACGAATGCTCCACCCATAGATGCACCGATTCCCGCCATTATTGCAAGGGGTGTTAACCAATACCCGGAATTTTCTGACGCAATCCCGAGCACTTGTTCTGTAAATGCCGGGATAAAAATCATGGCTGCCAGCAACGCCCCAGAGAAAGTCCCTATTAATAAAGTTAAAAGGTACGTAGGTTTTTTTAACAAACGATAAGGAAGAACAGGGTCGCCGCCATTTCTTTCGAGTTTGCTTTCATGAAAAATCAAAGCAATGAAAAGAACAATCCCCGATAAAATAAAACCATACACATTTGGGCTCAACAAGCTGTCTACAAATTCGACACCTTCGATATTCGTCAATCCATACATGATTCCTAAAACGGAAAGAGATAGTAAAACCGTTCCGAACAAATCGAGACGCCCAGTTTCCGGGTCTTTCGTTTCTTCTAATTTTAACCATCCAAAGATAATTAAAAATATCGCTATCGGGACATTGATAAAAAATAATACATGCCATTTACCTGTTAAATCCAATAACATGCTGCCAATATTCGGTCCCAAAACGGCGGCAATCCCATTCATTCCACCCAACATTCCAAGGGCTTTTCCTTGTTTTTCAACCGGCATCGTACTTAGTACATGTGAACTACCGATAATGAAGATTCCCCCTCCACCAAGAGCCTGTAAGAATCGAGCACTTAAATAAAAAATAAAATTTGGGCTTAAAGCAACAAGTAAAGATCCCAAACCAAACAAAGCAATTTCAACAATAAATAATTTTTTCCGTCCATATCGATCCGATATTTTTCCGATGATCGGGACACTGATAGCTAATCCTAATGTATAAAGGGTAACTCCCCATGCCCCCCAATTAGCAGAAACTTCGAACGAATTGTTAATCGTTGTCAGTGCAGCACTAATGATTCCATTATCTAAAGCAGCCATAAACACGCCAATTGAAAATAATATCATTGCCCATGTTTGACTAGATGCTTTTTCTTTCAAATAAGTCACTCCCTTACTTTAAAAATACAATAAATAACTATAGTTACGCCATGTAAATTGTCATCTAAAAAAACAACAAACAAGTATCCCTTTTGCTATATGAAACTGTTTTTTGGGGAGTATCTTGCTTTGTTTCCTGATAAATAAACTCGACAAAGATGCGTCCCTTCTAGTTAAAAGTCGCTGTTGGATTTCTCGTCATACTGTACACATAAACTAATAAAACTAGAATCCAATACCGTTTCACCGCCCAACACCTGCTAATACGGTACCCATCGGGCTTAGTGGTCTTTCGCTTGATGGAAAAAGAATCGATCGACCAACGTCGACATAGTAGCGCAAAGATGTCTTTGTTACATAGCTTTCGATCGGTACTCAAAACGCAATGAAGATTGTCAAGCGTCATGGTTGATCGTCTTTTCAAGCAGAGTAGCACCACGGCATATCTGATACTTTTGTGCGCTCCTTCGTAGCGGTCAACGCGATAACATTCTTCTCCCACCATGGACGAGGTGAGTGTCTTTCAAAGAGAGTGGTCAAACTCCTTTGCCTGAACCGCCATGTCTTTTGGATAAAAAACGATTGGTCTTGAGCGTCGCAATTACGTGGAATCTTTTTTTCAAGCAAGCTTCCATGAGCGTTTGAGATTGATACCAAGAGTCCATTAGCACATAAACGGGACGGTTCACATCCAAAGAAGAAGGCATTTCAACCGCAAGTTTCCACTTTTTTCCCAAGCCGTATTGTCGTAGGGGCGAAACACGAAAGAGAAAGTCTTGAGTCATCACATGAACCGTGAGCCAAGCGAGAGAATGTACCCAGATTAACTATTTATCGGCGTGAGAATCATTCCAATCAACATCCTTGAATGATATGCTTTGTCCGTGACGAAGGATTTGTTTTTTTTGGCAAATTGTATCGTCGAGCGAAACAAAAATGGATTGATTTTCATGTTTAGCAATGCGTTCAATGCGATGAAGCATCCCCTACTGATACTGAGTTTGCGAAGTAATGTCTCTTCATTCCAGGTTTTTTTGAGAAAAATGGCTAAGTGTCGAGCGATGATTCGGTGAAAGTTCCCAGTTAGTGATCAGTAAATGTTTTAGAAAGCCTTTCATAATCATCGCATCTTCAAGATGAACGGAATGCTTCATGATAGGTTTTTAATAAATAAAGTGCCAATGTGCTAATCTATTCATAAGACATGAACCTCCCTCTATATACTTTAATTTTCTCCCGAATACTCCCGTTTTCTCTAAATTTCATTAATACCTAATAGTTGATCCACCGAAAATCATGGTGATAAATTGAATTTCTTTAAATTCCTTACAGATGGGGGACATCCTATCAACCAAACTGGTATTGTTTAGTAATAACAGTTATGACCGTGCGCAAAATCTCCACTCATCTCACGGTCGCTAACCCTCCCATGTATCACCGGATTGAGATCCATACATTCCTTCGTCCTGCGTATCCATGAGGTGGAGGTCGGATAAGCTCCTCGGCTGGGTCATAAGCCCGTATGGTAAAAATAAACTCCGACTCGGCACTATTGGTGTTTGTCTTTAGAAATACTTGAAGTATTCGATCGTAATTTAGTTAATATGTTGGTTCATAAATCGGTTTAAGCAACTTGTAAGGTAATTTGAGGTAACCCTCGCAATAATTTTGAACCATCAAATTCTCACTGTTTTTGACCAATGACAAATAAGACACGTAATAGCTTACAACACAAAGCAATGAGGGACTGTTGCTTTTTTAAAGGCCTTTCAGATCGTTTTGTATAGTATTGATGTAAAGCTTTAAAAGTTGGATTATGGGCAACGAGTGGCCGAATCGCTAAGTACATAGCTTTACGCAGCCTGCTTCGTCCCCGTTTCGTTATTCTGGTTTGTCCTTTAAATGTTCCAGAACTATGCTCACGTAATGAAAGGCCTGCCAGATTAACTAATTGCTGAGGGTGACTGTACTTTGTGAGATCACCCACTTCAGCGAAGAATAGAGCGACTGTTGTAACACCTAACCCAGGAATATTCATCATTTGCTTAGCACCTGGGATCGTTTCTACAAGAGCTTCTAGCTCCTGATCCAACTCTTCCAACTGCGTTTGATAAAGCTCATATTGGTCAATCAGATATTCCATTTCACGTTTGGTAAACTGAATCCCGATTTGAATTCCAATGCTCTTTTTGGCCGTTTCTACTAGTTTCGTTGCTCGCTTCATTCCAACTGCTCGTTGTACAAATGGCTTCCATTTTGAGAGAACCTCTTCAGGTGTCATTTCTTTCATTTGAGAAGGAAATGGAAACAGTTTTAGCGTGCAAAGAGCTGCTTTTCCTTTCCAATCTCCGAAAACATCGAAAAACTCCGGAAAATAACGTTGAATCAAATTTTGAATACGTCCTTCTGTGATGGCAAGCTGTTGAGTGAGCTGATCTCTTATTTTGACGCCTTCTCTTAGTTCCGCGTAAATACCGTCTAAGAGATTTGGTACGGAGTATCGGCCGTCTTTTATCAGCTGTGCAATCACTCTGGCGTCTTTTGTATCGTTTTTTGTTGGAGAGTTGTCATCAAGCTCTTTGCTTTTCTTTACATGCATCGGATTGACTAGCACAAAGTCATAGCCCTTTGCGGTAAGAAAATAAGCGAGATGTAACCAGTAAGGTCCGGTTGGTTCAACCCCAAAAATCACATGGTTCTTATCATTTTCTTGTTGGTGTCGATTCACCCAATCTAAAAGCATTTGGAAACCATGTATGCGATTTTCAAAGATCAAGCGTTTTCCAAATTCAATTCCTCGATCGTCTTGTGCCCGTGCCACGTGTTTGTCTTTGGCAATATCAATGCCGATTATTAATGTTGATGGTGTGATTTGCGAGATTGTTCGATTTTGAGTATAATTCATTATTGAGTCCTCCTTGGTAACTTATTAATTCGGTGTCAATGCATTGACACCCTGTACTATACCAAGAGGGCTCTTTTTGTTTCAAACCTCAAATTTCTTCATTACAGGAATGCTCCTTGTATAAATGGTTTGTTGGCACATCTATTTTAACCAAGGAGGCGAGGGCATGCCTATTTTCTTGTTTGGATGTAAATATTTGTTAGATAATTTGCTCACCTACAGATTATGTAGTTCATTTGCCCATCTACAGTAAAAAGTAAAATTACTAGCACACTGCTTTGATATTTTATGAATAAACTGTAACAATCGATAAAAGAGCTTGTCAAGTTACCCTATTAATCTACTACGAAAAGTACATAAATGGTTTCAATTTCTTCTGTTTCCCCCTAGTTTGTATATTCTTTCCTCAAACAGTAATTACAATGTTCTTTTTAGAATGTATGTGCCATCTCACCAGTATTCTCTTCTCGACTATTTGAAGCATTTTGGGCTTACCAAATAAGGATATATGCCTTTACTCTCTATAATAAAGTTGCGAACGGGCTAGTACCCGTCATATCAAGTGAAGTAGAAATCCTTCAGCTCTGAGGAGTAATTTTGTATATCACACCCCTTTTTATGGAAAATGTCTTAGTTACATTGAATTTTTTGTCAATTTGTTTTTCCGCTTCTACAGTAAAAACGACCCGAAAATCTTTTATTTCTTTTTTAAATCGTCAATACCAATAAAAAACGTACATTTAATATACATTAAATAGAATGGAGATTACAGCAACTTTACTGGAGCAACGGACATGATTGCCTGCCGATGTTTTACACATCTCCTTCTTGACAGAAGAATCACGCCCGCAGAGGCTCATTGTCGAGTGTCACTGCCTTACCACACTTATACGGACAGGAACTTCATGAAAAAATTTGTGTTCAAAAATCTGACTTATATCCATAAATCTTACATTGCTGAACTGTTGTTATTATGTATGCTGCTGTACACGCATGTATTTAGAAAAAAACATTTTTTTCAATTTGTATTCTGTATCATTTGACTGCTTATCACTTATGCGTACCTTTACTATGATTCCTACATAATGACGGTATGCGAATCAATCAAATGAATCGATATTTAGGGACTCCTCCGAAACAACAATGCCATCATTGTCAGCATACACATACGCATTTGGGGTCCAGCGCACTTCACCAAATTCAAGTGCGACATCACGGCTTCCTTTCCCTTCTTTTTTACTTTTAACCGGACAGGTGCCGAGTGCCTTTACCCCAATCGGCATCGTCGCAATTTCAGCGGAGTCGCGTATACATCCATTTATAATCACGCCAGATAATTCACGTTCACATGCAATCTGAGCTAAACGATCTCCTAAAAGCGCGCAGTTTCGTGAACCTTTTCCATCCACAACAAGAACTGAACCTTTTGGGATCGTTTCTAGAGCCTGACGAACTAGCACATTATCTTCAAACACTTCAACCGTTGCAATTGGACCTGAAAATTCCTTTTGTCCCCCATAACTGATAAGCGGCAATTTACAAACTTGAAGCTTTTCTAAATATTGATCGCATAAATCAGCAGTTTTCATGATGAATTCTCCTTCCCCATCTATGATTGATACAAAAATATATTTTGACAACCAAGAAGCAAAACCCTTTCAAATTGAAAAAATAATCAAAGGTCAAGATTCGCGCTCGCTTTTCGTTGTTTGGCCGGGCTTGCTGGATACTAGCCGGCGCAACACAAAGCCAAACTCTTCTCTCTTGCACTTAGTGATTCATTAATTCTTTCTTTAAAATATTTCGATGAACCACCCCCTCCCACTTGCTTAGAGGCGGGCTTCATGTAACCGTTTTAACGATATGAAAAGGACTGAGACGTCAAATCTGTTCCACTTAGACAGCCGCAATTCTTCCTTTCCATACAATTTCAAAATTTAAATCATTTTTTCAAAAAATATATTGATTCTAACGTTACGTCAGGTTTTAAGATAAAACTAAGAAGGAGAGAAGCTATCCAGCAATCCTGATTCAAAATGGCCCGAACGTAAAGGAGAGATTCGTTGTGGATAATTTTGAAAAAAATCAAACTTCCTGGCAAAATTTTAAAAAGCTGATAAAAATGGCTAACCCTCCTTTCTGGATTTTTGTTGCGGCAATCGCATTAAGTCTTTTGGAAGCAGCTACAGGATTAGTCGTTCCGATCTTTACACGGGATTTGATTGATCGTTTTTCAACCTCAAGTATTGAAACTCATTTAATCTTTTTATTGATTGCAGTTTTTATTCTTCAGTCAGCCACATCAGGCTTCTCCTATTATCTTATGTCTTATATTGGCGAATATATTGTGGCAAAAATCCGTTTAAAGCTTTGGAACCATGTGCTGTATTTGCCGATACCTTATTTTGACCGCCATGAATCTGGAGAATTGATGAGCCGCATAACACAGGACACTTATACAGTAAAGTCGCTCGTGACCGAGCATTTAGCTAATTTCGTTTCAGGAATTGTTACGGTCTTAGGGGCTGTCGCTATTTTAATTATCATTGATTGGAAAATGACGCTCATTCTGTTTATTTTTGTACCGCTTGCTATCGTATTGGTTCTTCCACTTGGACAGAAAATCTATAAAATTTCCATGCAAACCCAAGACGAAATGGCCACTTTCAGCGGCAATCTAGGCCGCGTGCTGAGTGATATCCGGTTGGTAAAATCAAACATTGCCGAACCTGTCGAAAAACAAAACGGAAATCAAAAAATTCAGCAGTTGTTCCGATTCGGCTTGAAGGAAGCAAAAATCCAAGCGATTATTTCACCTTTAATGACAACGATTATTATGGCGGTGTTAGTCGTCATTATCGGCTATGGAGGAATTCGTGTTGCCAGAGGGGAATTATCCGCAGGTTCGCTCGTTGCCATCATAATATATATGGTGCAAATTATTGTACCTTTTAGCCAAATGGCAGGATTTTTTACAGCTTTCCAAAAGGCAATGGGTGCGACAGAACGAATTCAGCAGCTTTTGAATACAGAAACAGAACATAATAATGGAAATACAAGAATTGATGTTCATAAACCAATCGTGTTTCAAAACATTTCGTTTGCTTATGAAAAAGGAAAAACGATTTTGCAAAACGTTCATTTTGAAGTGAAGCCCGGCCAAACCGTCGCGATCGTCGGACCAAGCGGTGCTGGTAAAACAACTATTTTTTCCCTTATTGAACGGTTCTATCAGCCAACAAACGGGGCAATAAAATTAGGGAATACCGACATTCGCGAATTTCCGCTTTTTGAGTGGCGCCAACAGATCGGTTACGTTTCTCAAGAAAGCCCGATTATGTCTGGCACGATTCGTGAAAATATTTGCTACGGGCTAAATCGTACAGTCAGCGAAGAAGAAGTGAGAAAAGCCGCGCAATTGGCTAATGTAGATGAATTCATCGAACAAATGCAAGACGGCTATGAAACGGAAGTCGGCGAAAGAGGGATCAAGCTATCCGGTGGGCAGCGTCAGCGCATTGCCATCGCGAGGGCACTGTTGAGAAATCCAAAAATTCTTCTGCTGGATGAAGCTACATCCAATTTAGACAGCAACTCCGAGCAAAAAGTGCAAAACGCTCTCCTTCATCTTATGAAAAATCGTACAACATTTGTCATCGCCCATCGACTTTCAACTATTATTAATGCAGATTTAATCATCGTCCTCGAAAATGGTAAAATTACCGGTCAGGGAACACATAATGAGCTGTTGCAGTCCCATCCGTTGTATCAAAAGCTTGTCAGCCGACAAATGCAAAATTTTGCTCCCGCCAACGATTAAGGCGGGAGCCGCATATATTTTACAAATGGAAGCTGACCGCTTAAGCCCGTTTCCGCTCCATAATGTTGATCCCTAACCCCATGAACACAACAGCCATCAAGAATAGGATGCTCATCGGATAGAGCAAATCGCTGAATGAGTAGCCGTAAACTACCGCCCCTTTTAACAGGTCCATTCCATACGTAACGGGGACAAATTTTGAAAGCAAGAGAAGTGCATCCGAAGAAACAATTTCCAGCGGCCAATAAGCTCCTCCGAGCATCGCCATGCTGACAGAAACAAGCGGAAGCACCGCATGAAACTGCTGCTCATTATTGACAATTCCTACTATAAAAATTGATATTGCGACAATTGCCAGTACATAAGGGATGAGCAATACGAGCACAAACCAAAATTTATCGCTGAAATCTACATCAAACACAAAGTGAAAGACTGCAAAAATGAGCGCCACCTGAATATAGCCGGTTGCAAAACTGTAAATTAAATTTCCGGCATACATCTCCCATTTTTTGACCGGCGACAAAATCATTCGATCCCAAATGCCGTTTCGCTTTTCCATTAATATATTGAAAACGTTGTACGCAATCGTATAAATGACAAAAAACAAGACACTGCCGAAAATCGATTGCATTTTGCTGTTGATGATAACAGTTTCATCCGCACGGAAATGTTTTGTCTCTACGGTAAACACCGGATCGTTTTTCGCTTCCGCAAGCGATTTTGCCACTTGCTTTGCGCTTGATTCTCCTTGTTTTTCCTTCACCTGATCGATGATCGACTTGGATTGTAATGCTTTTGCGTAAACTTTTTGAACCGTTTGCTGAACCAAATAGCTATTGGGGGTATTGGAAGCAACGATTATGCGGAAATCGTCCTTTTTAAGCTCCACACCTGCTTCCGCCTTACCTTCGCCAACCAGCTTTTCAACTTCCTCTTTTTTCATCCTTTTAAACGAAAATAGATTATACTGCTCAAGAGAGCGAATGATTTCCTTCACTTCACTTTCAGGCAGTGCGCTGTATACTGGGACAACTATAGTCTGTTTGTTTACGGAACTGATGAGCATAGCAAAAACGACAGAAAGGATCGACACCATTAAAAATAGCCAAGGCTTCCGGATAAAAAGACGCAGCTTTGCTGTCAAAACTCCGATCACGCCATTTCACCCCTTTTTGGGAAAACTAGCAAGCTCAATACGAACATAACAAAACCGAAAAGACATAAGTATATGACAGTCCAAATAAATTGCGACAGATCATAGCCTTGCAAAATTTTTAAATAAGCTGTCATGCCGGCTCCATTTGGCGTCATATCCCCCAATTTGTGCATAAATTCCGACATTTGCGAAACCGGGAAATAGCTGCCGCCAAGAAAAGCCAAAATAGAAACGACTCCGCTTGAGAAGAAAATGGAAACATTATCTGAATTTATTCGATAGCTCAATGATGTTAAAAAGGTTCCTATTCCTCCGACTGCCACACAAAGAGCAAGCGTAACAATGATAAACGAGACGAGATCCGGCCACTTGACACTGTAAAAAACGGCTGCTAAAGCATATAACAAGGAGAGCTGAAAAAAGGCAATGATCAAGGAAGTTATGAAAATAGCAGCCATGTATAAATTTTTCGGTACATTGGCAAGCAACAAACGATGGAATGCGTTCGACTGTTTTTCTTGCAAAGCATGAGACGAAATATACGAGGCCAGATACAACACAAACATAACGCTTATGCCGACTGTATAATAAGTAAAAGAATTAATTGGCTCCCGTTTTGTCACGGTTTCCATTTCTCCCTTTACTTTTGCGACAGGCAGTTCAAGTGATTCGTTTAAGCCAGCCTGATCCAGTTTAGAAATCAAAGAATATTGCTCTTGAAATTCAGTGATGAGCTCTTGAACAAATTGGGCTGTAATTTCTTTGCCTTCGTTGACATATATACTAAGCTTCGGCTTCGTTTTCTCGCCAAATATTAAATGGTTTAACAACGTGTATGAAAAATGCTCCGGCACTTCAACAATGACTGTATATTTGTCATTTTCACGAATTTCCTCCAATTCAGAAGGCTGAAACTCTGCCATTTGTATATACGGTTCCAGCCCTTTTGAGCCTAAAATTTCTTGTTTTAAAATGGAAATAGGCATCATTTTTTCCACTTGTTTTAATAGAAATTCCTTTTCCTCATCCGGCATTTGCACGTTTTTTACGTCGTTGGCGAATTTTTCGAAGTCCTCTTGTTCATTGCCATGTTCGACAATCGCTACTTTCGCTTGAATATCCATTTTTTTGCTGTCCATTACACTTGTGAGCGCAAAACCTAAAATAGATATAAGAGTGAACGGCATTACTAATAGAAGAAGCAATTCCTGCTTATTGCGGATCATTATTAAAAATTGTTTCTTAATAAATTGTCCAATCATGATCATCACCCTTTTAATTTCGTAATGCTCTTCCAGTTAAATGAAGAAACACATCTTCCAAAGTAGGTGTTTTAATCTCGATAGATGTCAACATTGTGTTTGTTTCCTCAGCAATTTTGAACAATATGGAAAAAGCATTCGCTTCTTTTGGCGTTAATACGGTAATTACCCGATCTTGCACAGTCACGCGATTGACAACCGGATGATCACGCAGCGCTTGAATAAATGAATCGTTCACGCGCTCGACAGTAATTTGGATTGTGTTTTCTGCCGATAAAATATTTTTTATCTCCTCTTTAGTACCGGCCGCCAAAATATTCCCTTTATCCATAATGTAAATGCGATTGCATAAAAATTCGACTTCCTCCATATAATGGCTCGTGTACAATACGGTCATTTTTTTCTCCTTATTTAACCTTTTGACCGTTTCCAAAATATAATTTCTTGATTGCGGATCAATGCCGACTGTCGGTTCATCCATAATGATCAATTCAGGTTCGTGCAGCAAGGCAGCCCCGATGTTCAATCTTCTCTTCATTCCGCCTGAAAAATTTTTAACAAGATCATGCTGGCGATCCGTTAAACCGATCATTTCCAAAACTTCCTCTACCTTCTGTTTTAATTGCGAACCTGACAGCCGATAAATTTTGCCGAAAAACAGCAAATTTTCCCGCGCTGATAAATCGGGATATAATGCAATTTCTTGCGGTACAACCCCTAAAATTTTTCTGAGTTTTTCCGGCCTTTTGATGACACTTTCGTTATTCAAACGAACATCACCGCTTGTCGGCGGAATCAGAGTAGAAATAATTGAAATGGTGGTCGATTTGCCGGCGCCGTTTGGCCCCAAAAGCCCGATGATTTCCCCTCTTTCCAAAAATAAATTCACACCGTTTACAGCATGCGTTTGTTTAAACCTTTTCGTTATTTCAACAGCTTCCAGCATTTTTTATCCTCCCTCTCAACGTTCTATTTGTATATTACAGCGTCCGCACTTTCTCACATACTATCTGCAGTCACTCTTTTCACTGAAAAACTATGACTTAGGTCATACATTTACAAAGTCTCTAGGAATAGCGCTGAAAATCAGCAAACATTCCGAGTCGAAGCAAACATTTTTCAATTATGAACGCTTCATTAACATAGAGCTTTAAAATTTCACGGCATTATTTCAATACAAAAAAAGACCGGCCTAAATAGCCGATCCTAATCAAACAGCTAGCAAATATCATGTTTAATGGCATAAATAGCGAGCTGTGTTCTATCCCGCAGCCCAAGCTTATTTAAAATTTGCGTCATATGGTTTTTGACAGTTCCGATGGACAAATGAAGGTCAGACGCAATTTCTTTGTTCGTTTTTCCTTCGCCGACAAGCTTCACAATCGCCAGCTCACGCGGTGTTAAAGGAACGTTCACCATCTCTTTTTTTGGCTTTTCCAGCAGCTTCGGTACCATTTTTGCCGCTACATCTTCATGAATGGACATTCCGCCTTTCATACAGCTATGTATCGCATCAATCAGCTTTGCCGGTTCAGATGTCTTCAGCAAAAAACCGCTTGCCCCATCCTTCAACGTCTGTACGGCATATTCCTCATCATTAAACGTTGTTAAAATAAGAATTTTCGCATCAGGCCACCGCTCTTTTATTTTTTTAGTCGCTTCTACTCCGTTCATAACTGGCATGCGAATATCCATTAAAATCAGGTCTACAATTGTCTTTTCCATTATTTCGATTGCTTTTAACCCATGCTCAGCTTCCGCGACTACTTTTAATTGCTCGTCCTGTTCGATCATCATTTTCAAGCCTTGGCGGACAATGGCTTGATCTTCAACAAGTAAAATACGGATGGTCATCATTCATACTCCTTTATTGGCAAAGTCCCATGAACAACAAACTCATCATTTGTTTGAAATATGTTCAAGCTTCCTCCAGCTTCTTTCACACGCTCTTTCATATTCGTTAAACCGAAGCCTTTTTGAAACGGTTTGGCATCCGATATCCGGTTTTTTATCGTAAATTCCAAGTCACCGATCGCATTTTTTCCTAATATGATATACACTTCCCTTGATTGCGCATGCCGCATCGCATTCGTTAGCGCCTCTTGGATGACTCGGTACAAAACGACATTTTGCTGATTAGTAAGACGGGCCGATAAAACCCCTTGCTTCGTCGTAAAATGCACCATAATATGACTTTCCGATTCCAGCTTGCGAATGAGCTGAAGCACTGACGAAATCCCTTCACTTTCATCCATTTTTAGCGCCCTAACTGCATGTCTCGTTTCCTCTAAACTTTCGCGAACTAAAGATTTTAATTCTTCATATTCCTTCCTTTTCTCTTTGATCGAAAGCATCTCAAGCTGCATCAGCAATGCCGTTAATTTATGCCCGACAGAATCATGAATATCACGGGCAATTCTCGTTCGTTCTTCCAATCTGGCCGACCGCTCGTTTTCATAGCTGATACGCTTTAATCCTCTATATTCTCCCAATAGTTGTTCATACAGCTCCCTTTGTTCCTTCCTTTCAAAGATATATTCATTTAAAACAACAGAAATGAAAGTAAATATAGCAAACGCCGTCAGCCATTCAAAAGGATTAGGAAGGAATAAGGCGATCAGGATCGAAACAGAAACATGAATGACGGCAAACAGACGAAAGGGCTGTTTTTTTAGCTGAAAAATCGCTTCGACATAAAGATATAAAATTAATAAAAGAGAGGCATGATTGCCTGCAGCAGACTGAAGCCATCCCGCTGACAAAATAAAAAGATCCACGATGATGTACAACAGAAGAGTATTTTTGACAACAGGCAGAAAAAAATAGCAGCCAATTGTACAAGCACTTAAAAATACCAATAAGGTGAGATGTGCTGAATGATCCAAAAAAGCTGAAAATAAAAAGTACGTCCATAAAACGGCAAAAACGAACACTCTGAATAAAAAAGCCTTCACTGACATCCCACCCTTTGTAATCTACTATCAACCTACTGAAACTATAAAAGAATGTCAACGGCTTTTCAAAAGAAATGTCGGACATTTCTCAAATCATGTACCAATTAATTAAAATACTGAACTTCTCCCTTATTCTCTCCAAAATAATTACCCTGTGATTTTAGAATTCAACATTTCTAAATAACAACCTCTATAATTAAAGGGCTTGTCTAAAAAGTCCATAAAAACAGAGCGAATGGAGAAAACAATGAGTTTTTCCATTCGCTCTGTTTCCTTATTTTTGAAATTGGTTTGGGAATTTGCGGCCCATTTCAGTATGTTGTGGGCCATTGCCACAATCCCGAATTCTGTTCGGACTTTATGAAGCCCCCGTAACAGAAATCGAGTGAAACGCAAATTGCCCTTGATGTTACCGAACACACTTTCGACATCCACTTTACGCTTCGCATAAAGAGCTGCCTTTTGTTCGTCACCAAGAGCTGCTTTGGCTTTCGCTTTCATTTCTTCATAAATCGTGTTCCAATATACTCGACGATTTCCTTTGGCTTTCGTACACCCATTCTTCAACGGGCAATCCGTACAATCTTCACACTCGTACACTTTCAAATCTTGTATGTATCCAGATGCATTTTTTCTTTTTTGATAATACTTGAATACGACTTTCCGATTGTTCGGACAGATAAAGCAATCGTCTTCTTCGATGTATTTCCAGTTTTGTACTTTTGATAAATCCTTTTTAAACTTTTTACTTTGTTCCTTCAAATAGGTTTGGTATGGGGCTAATAATTCAAAACGAGGTTCTTTTTCTTCGCCAATCGCATATAAATAGTTTTCTTCACTCGCATATCCTGCATCGGCAATGACATACTTGAGTTTCTTTTCCTTCGGCATCGATTCCAATAACTTTTCCATAAATGGTTGGAAACAGCGAGTATCTCCTGGATTTTGATAAATTTCAAATCCCACGATAAATTGATGTTGTGTGGCGAGTTGAACATTATAACCCGCCTTGAGTTGGCCGTTTTTCATATGGTCCTCTTTCATTCGCATAAAAGTGGCCTCATGGTCGGTTTTCGAGTAGCTATTTCGTTCACCTAGAATCTGTTTTTGTACTTTGTATTTTCGTAATCGTGGAAGATAATCCGTTTGAATCGTTTTCAGTTGTTTGGTGAGTTGGGATTTTTTAGAGCGAAGTTCTTTTTTTCTTTCTTTGTCTTCTTCCTGTTTATAATCTTTTTCCAAAGCTTCTATTCTCTCAGAAAGTTGTGCCGATGATTTTTCTAATTCTTCTTCTAATTGTTCTTCTTTTAATTCCTCCAAGGCGATTTGGTGCGCTTCTTGTAGAAACGATTGAATTTTGGCTCGTAGTTTCTGATCATATTTTTCTACGGATTTTCGCCATACAAACGTATATTTGTTGGCATTCGCTTCTATTTTCGTACCATCCACAAAAATATGGTCGAGGTCGATAAGTCCTTGTTCTACTAGTTGAAGGACAAATTGTTCAAATACAGAATCCATCATGTTTGACATACGAACACTACGAAAATCATTTATTGTGCGATGGTCAGGGGTTTGCAATCCCGCCAACCACATCATCGGAAGATTTTCTTTCACCATTTGCGCTATTTTCCGACTTGAATAAACATTTTGAGTGTACGCATATAAAATCACTTTCAATAACATTTTAGGGTGATAGGGTGCACGACCCCCACCAACATAATGAGTATACAACACTTCATCCGGAATCGATTCCACCATTTCATCCACTAAACGGGCGACATGATTTTCAGGAATATACATTTCGATATCTAAAATGCTCATGACTTGACGATTGCAATAAGGTTGGAAAACTAGTTTTTTGCGTTTCTTATTCTTTTGAACCTCTATTTTTTGAATACCCTCTAGAGTCATTTCTAATTGCGTGTTATAATTTTCTTGAATAGTCATTTGATTATTCATAAGAAATCGTCCTTTCTGTAGAATGTTTTTTGGTCAATTTCATTCTATAAAAAAGGACGATTTTTTTGTACCCTAAAAACAGAAAAAAGGGCTGAGCCCAAGGTCGATTCAATCGACTTTTCGGACAGCCCCTTTAACTAAATCCTATAACTAACAATAACAATTCCTATATCTAATTAGTTAATGTAAAAACCGCATAAAAATCAATATTCCAGCGGTTTTTATAAATAAAATTTTTTCTTACTAGTATTCCATAGTATGTAAAAATATCCTCATACTCTCGAAATTACACATAATAGATATAATAATAAAATCCAGGAAAACAAAAAGGAAACTCCTTCAAAAAGGAATTCCCTTGAAAATTTACTTGCTGCCATACAACAGCACTTGCGCTATGCCGACAAAATATTCTGATTCACGAATAATATGGTCCAAAACAACTTTGGCGGTCGGATTTTTTCGAACAGCAGCGCTTTCCGTTTTAATTTGCCGGCATAATTTAATAAAATCGAGACTTTGCTTTAAGCAAAATGACACCAAATTCAATACTCGTTGATAAAGCTTTGCTGGAATATAGTAAGGGGAGCGTATGACAGACTCAATATAGCGCACAACCTTTTGATGCGTCTTCGACAATTCTTCTTCCCAATTTAACAAAGCATCTACATAGTTTTGCTCTAAATTTGCCACCAGCTCTCGGATCACAACAGTATGCTCTTCCTCTTGATGCTTCCAAAACTCCGCTTCATCCAATATGCGAAGCGGCATTTGCTGACCGTAATAAAATTGCATCATCCATCCTCCCATGATCGTCGTTCATTTCAATTGTATGGAAGGAATGGATAAGGTATGATAGCTCATGCTATTTGAGAATCTTTTTATTTTCAACACACTAGCTTCTATTAACTATGACACCGTAAAAAAAAGCGCCTTGCCTAGGTGTTCTTTTGTTTTAAAAAATTTGAGATGTGATGACATGTGAAGAGTTTAGTGAATATGATTGGATTTACGCGAGAAAATCGGCTTATGTTTGTTTTAGCTGATATTTTTTTAACTTCCGATAAAGAGTGGACCTGGCAATATTCATTTTTTTGGCGACAGCTGATAAATTCCAGCCTGTTTCCTCTAAAAGCCTGACAAGCACTTTTTGCTCTTCGATTTCAATTAAAGATAAATCTTTAAGCTGGTTATTGATGGAGAGGCTCATTCTGTTTTCAATAAAGTATGCCGGCAAGTCTTCTATCCTAATAACAGGAGAATCACTAAATATGACGGCATACTCAATGACATTTTGCATTTCTCTTATGTTGCCGGGCCACGAATATTCTAAAAAGTAATTTAAAGTTTCTTGCGCAATGGAAAGGGATTCTCTCGCATACTTTTTTGCAAATTTTTTTAAGAAATAATCAGCAATCAGAGGAATATCTTCCCTTCGCTCACGAAGAGGAGGAATATTAACCGTAACAACGTTAAGTCTAAAAAATAAGTCTTCGCGAAAAAGCCCTTGTTTACACAAGGCATATAAGTTCTTATTCGTTGCAGCAATAATTCTCACATTAATTGGAATCGTTTGAGATGAACCCAGCCTCATAATCTCCTTTTCTTGCAGCACCCTAAGCAAATGGACTTGCAGATCTAGCGGCATCTCGCCGATTTCATCTAAAAACAAGGTTCCTTCGTTTGCTTCCTCAAATTTTCCTTTCTTCCCTTCTTTCGAACCTCCGGTAAAAGTTCCACTTTCGTAACCGAACAGTTCACTTCCAATCAATTCTTTCGGAATTGCGCCACAGTTTATTGCTAAAAAAGGTTTGTCTCTTCTCTGACTAGATTGATGTATTGATTTTGCAATTTTTTCCTTTCCTGTACCGCTTTCTCCCAACAGAAGAATCGGAACATTTGAAGGAGCAGCTTTATAACATTTGTTTAGTGCTGTTAACAATGCATCCGATGTCCCAATAATATCGTTCCATGGTTCATCCTTGAGAATGTATCGCGCAGTGGTACGGAATACCTTTTTGTTATCCTTCAACACGACCATATATCCAGCAACTTCCCCTTTAAAATGAATCGGCTCGATTGCTAAAACCTTGAAATCTCGAACCATCAAATCGCTGGAAATATCGTTTTTCGCAGAGAATTTGGACATCCTTTTCATCTCATTTATTAAAGGATGAAAATCAGGATTTACCGCCAAATCTCCTGCATGTTTCAGGTTAAATAATTCCTTTAGCTTTTCACTGCTCTTCACAACATAAAAGGCATGGTTCAGTACTAGAATATGATCGTTTTTCCATTTATTTGCGCATTGAAAAAAATAATCTATTAAATAGTTATTCACTTTCATATAGACGTATGCAAGCTGTTTTTCAATCACTTGTGCAGTGGATACAGCTAAACCAAGTGTATGAGGCTGAGCATCTTCCCAAAATCCTGTAAAATCGATGACACCGATGACCTCTTTTGTGAAGGGATGAATGATAGGAGCTGAAGAACATGTCCATGGATGACATCCTTGACAAAAGTGTTCTGCAGAAAAAATTTGAATGGGATTTTGGGTGACGATACACGTTCCAATCGCATTTGTACCTGCTGCATTTTCGCTCCAGTCCATGCCAACTGTGAAATTCATTTTTTCCGCTTCCCGCAAAACATACGGTTCACCTTTTAAATAAATTATGCAACCGTTTTCATCCGTCAGCGTGATAAGATACCGAGTACCTTTCAACTTATAAAATAAATTATCAATAATCGGTTTCGCAATTTGATATAGCTCAGATCCTTTTAACAGATGATTTAATTCGTATTCTGTTAAAGCTGCCTTCGTTTGCAATTGCATCGGGTCAACTCCAGTTTCCTGACAGCGGCTCCAAGAATCTAAAACATTTTTTCGTATTTTGCCCGATATTTTATCTTCCCACGATCTTTCCACAAACATTTCCCATAAAGTTTCCAAATCTCTTTTTTTATCTGGCAAGTTGTGCGTAGAGAAAATAGATATATATGGATTGCCCATGTACTCCCCCCTCCTCTTGGACATATTATCAAAATTTTTCGAAAATAGATTATAAAAATACTTTATTCGGGGCTTTAAAAGCAAAAAACTTACCACCCCCGTAGTTCTTAAGGAATTACACACCAGTGATGATAAGCAAGGAAGTGACAAGTGTTACCACAATTATTAACGTATTTACTCGAAGATATCAAGTGTCTAGATTCGCATTTTTAATCTTTTGAATCAAATTCATGCGTTCACCATCGCTTTATCAAAACGATGTCAAATGTTTAACGCATTTGCTCAAGTGTGCATGCGACAGATTAATTTTGAGCAATACGTTTTGAACTGCTTGTCGTGAAAAATTCTGTTTATTTATGGTATTCTCTCTAAAAATGAAATAATGTGTCAACTTTCTATAGTTTTTTTAAAACTGCTTTAAATAAAAGTGGATAACCTTTGTGATGAAAACACTAGGTTATCCACTTGCTGTTCGATTGTGTCAGACTTTAGTCAGAAACGAACTCCTGGTTGATGGTTTATTTCACTTGAGGTATCGGACGCTTCAGCCATTCATTGTAAAATGCATCAATATCTGGTTCAAAATCTTTTAAGATTGGATACCAAGGTGTTACAGCTTCTACCTCCAGTTGACTTGCACAATTTGGGCAATAGTATTCACGTATAACCTGCCACTCCGGATCTGGAGCAAGCAGCTTCGGATACAGCTCCACCATTTTTTCCTCTGTATCACGAACGTGTATAAGCGCATGAAGTTTCCAGTTGTCACTTGCCTCACAAAATTCATGTCCGCAATCACACTTTACGACTCGTTTGCCATCTGGCTTCAAAACGATATAAAGGTGAAGTCCAGCCGGCAATAGAATTGGATCATCCCATGGAACTCTTTCCTGCAAAATGCTGATATATTTATCAAATCGGTCAGTATCCTTAAAATTTGAAAGCATTTCTTTTAATTTGTAAAAATCAATTGTTCCGTCGATCAGCTCTTCAATCGTCTTACGATCATATTGTGCCATGTTCTCACCCCGTTTTTTTCTGATGATTTATTTTTGCTCCGAAGGTTGGTACACCTAACTCATCTTCTGATAAATGCCATTCTGTCGGCAGATTCCAGAACTGTTTAAACTCATTCGCAAATTTTTCACTTAAGGCAAAGCTGCCGGCATACATATGACGAACCTGTACAGCCGCTTCTTTGTTTAGAATTTTTTGTCTCTCCTGCTCCATCCATTCTTTTACAGGAACCCCGCGCTTTAGACGCTCTTTTCTCATTTTTTTGCGGCGTTTTTCTGTCGCTTTTTCATCAACGATATACTTGCCTTTTTCATTTTTGCTGACAACTGCTCCGTAAACGCTTTCTGCATAACGCGGCAGCAGCAGTCCTTCATTTAAATCATCCTCAATCATTTTCGGCTTGCGCTCAAGCGGATCCCCAAAACCAGGTCCCCCACGAAGGTAATTTAAATACAGATCGTAATTTTCAAAAATTGTTTCTGTTGTAATGGATTGCTTATCACGGATAATTTCCTTTGCTTCCATTAAAGTATCGTATTCTGGATTATCCGGATCACTGTCTCCCCCTGTAGGAATAGGCAGTCTTTTTTCGATCCGTTCTTTCAAATTCGTTCCATGTGCTTCAAAACGGTATCCTGATGCTGCTGGATAGCCTCCCATTAAACCGCAGTCACTTGACATAAAGCCATTTCCCATAAAGAACATCGTCCAGTCTTTTGCACCATATACCATCCGCAAAGTCTCGTAGCCGCTGCCTCCCCGGTATTTTCCATACCCTGCTGTATTTGGTTTTATGCTTCGTCCCAAATAAAGAAGCGGTTCTGCGAGCTCCCAAATTTCCATATCTCCCATATCACCTTCAGGGTTCCAGATGGCTGCCGCATGGTTAATACCGTCTCTTACCGCACTTGCTCCGACCCCTTCGGCTGCTGATTCGAAGCTGTTAACGGCATGATTTTCGTTAAATTGGTTATATCCTCCTCCTTGCAGCCAGTTAGAAGTGTTGGCATTTCCGGCGTTAACTTCTTCTAAATACCCGCGTGCAAAGTAGTTGCGGCTAAGTGCACGCCATAATGGACTCCATGCAGATACAAGGAAGTGCCATGCATAGCTGTGAGCGGTCCGAATATCGTCCGGATTTAGCCATGAACCGTAAGGCAAGTCGAACTGGCTCGCATAATAAGCGCCATCATTAACCCGATCGTTCGGGATGAGCGTTTGCGACATCATGACCCATATTCCGCTCGTAATCGAAACAGGTGTAGCATTGTAGCTGTGCCATCCCCATCTGTTAACGCCTTCAAAGTCGATTTGGAACTTGCCATCTTTGTGAACAGTCAGTTCTGTTGGGGCATGCATAATCGTGTTTACACGAGCGTAAGGAGGAACATCTAGGTTTTTATACGGTACGTCCACAAATGAAACTTGGCGGTATTTACCCGGAATCAGCAACGTTTTTACTTGATTGACAAAACCGCGCCGTCCATCCTCAATTACCTCGCGAATAAATTGTTTATAAGTGTCAACGCCTTCCTCCTTGACAATATCAAGGACAAGGTCTCTGATCATATGGCAGCCGGCAACGCGAGTCCGTTCATCAAGAAGCCAGTACTTTGTTGTTCGGACAGAACGCTGGCTTTCAATAAGCCAATCTTTTAAGAGCGTATCGTTTTTACCGATTTTACGGCAGGCCACTTGATAACCGTCATCGTAACGGCTAACTGGCCCAACGGTCATACTTCCTGGTGCAGTCGCCCCAACATCAATTACGTGGGTAACTCCGCCAACCCAGCCTATCAGCTCGCCCTCGTAAAAGATTGGAACAATTGTATGAACGTCACATGGGTGCACATTTCCGATCTGGCAATCATTGTTACAGAAAATATCTCCGTCTTCAATTCCCGGATTCTCTTCATAATCGTTTTTAATCATGTATTTAATCGCTGCGCCCATCGTCCCGACGTGAATGATAATTCCAGTAGAAGTTACAATCGAATCTCCTTCCGGAGTGTATAAAGTAAAGCATAATTCCCCTTCTTGCTCAACAATCGGGGAGGCCGCCACTCTTTTGGCCGTTTCCCTTGCATGCACAACTCCTCCCCGTAATTTTGAAAAGATCTTTTCATAGCGGATTGGATATGACTCTTTTAATGGCAATGTTTTTAAACCTGCGTAATGTCCTGTCTCTCGGCTGATTTCATCAATTTCTTTGCGCATTTGCTTGAGTGTTTTTCCGTGCCAACCAATATTTTTCTGGCTTTGCATTGTTTTTTCAGTAATCGTCATGAAAAAATACCCTCCTTTTTCCTTAAAGTTCTTTTAAGTGGAAAATGCGATGCTCATCAAGATATGTTTCAAAACCAGGTGGAATCACAAACGTTGTGGCTGGTGATTCTAAAATTGAAAATGCACCGATTTTGTTCCCTGGCTTCAATTTTTCCATTTCCCAAATGTTTGCTTTGATCCACTCGCCCTTCCAATACACATCACGCTGGCCAAGAAACGCTTCTGACGGCGGAGTTTCTCCAGATAAAGGCTCCTCAGGAATTTTCGGCTTTGCCACTTCAACAATACCGCGTACGATTGCTCCTGTGATGCTGTAACCGAGTTCAGGCGATTTGGCCGCTTTTGCGTAAATTCTCGCATACGTTTCTTCGAATGCTTTGACAAGCTCTTCCCAGTCGTTAATATCCTTAAACTTTTGAATCGGCGATTCAATTTCAAGGTCGTTTAACTGACCTTGGTACTGCATGCGGAAATAAAGACGGAAACTCACATCTTGTCGTTTAAAGTTATTTTTCTCAAATTCAGCTGCCACTTTTTCGATTAGTTCATCCCAAGCATCCTGCAATTCTTTACCTGCCTTCAGCTTACTGCTGTCTTCATCTCCGTTGTTTACATTGATATCAAGTGTTTTATCATAGCGGTATTCAAAGTCTGCCGCACCGCAGCCAAAAGCAGAAAATCCAGCTGCCCACGCCGGTACTAGAACATCTTCAAAGCCAAGACCTTTTGTGTAGCCGGCAGTATGAAGCGGACCACCGCCTCCATAAGAGAAGCATACATATTGAGATGGCGAATACCCTTTTCCAAGGATCATAGATTCAAGGTAATTGTGCAGTTGCGACTCAAGCAGATCGATAACACCGTATGCTGCGTCTTCAACAGATAATCCGAGCGGATCGGCGACCTGCTTCTTCAATGCTTCATAGGCTCTTTCCGGATATAGCTTAACCTCGCCGCCAAGGAAATTATCCGGGTTGATTAGTCCAAGAACAACGTGGCAGTCGGTTACTGTTACCATTTCTATACCGCCTTCCGGATAACAAACGCCGACTCTCGAACCTGCGCTGTCCGGTCCAAGTGTTAATGATTTGAAGTTCGGATCCACTCGCACAAAGCTGCCGGCCCCAGCTCCAACAGTATCCATGGAAACAAGCGGTAATGATAGTACAAGCCTTGCCATATCTGGGCTTGTATTAATACTCAAATCCCCTTGAGTAATAAGAGCCATATCAAAACTTGTTCCGCCGATATCCGAGCATGCAATATTGCGAATACCGAGTTGTTCACCAAGATATTTCGCGCCAACTACTCCCCCAATCGGACCTGAAACGAGCGTTCTTGCCAGTTCATTTGCACGCGTACTTATCGTTCCACCGTGGCTGGCCATGACCCGAAGATCAAATTTTGCCCCGTGATTTCTTAACATGTTATCAATTTTCGACAATGTCTCCCGAGACGGATCTGCTGCATATGCTTCAATAATGGTTGTATTTGTGCGGTGAGACTCTTTTCTAACAGGGTAATAATCAACCGATGCAAACACAGGCACTTCTTTTCCGACTTTCTTCATGACTTCCTTTGCAATATCCCTAATTTTTCGTTCATGCTGCGGATATTTGTAAGAATGAAGCAAACTGATCACAATTGCTTCGACATCCTGTTCCAGAAGGTCCAATACTGCTGGTTCCACTTCATGTTCATAAAGTGGAATGACAACGTTTCCAAATAAATCGACTCTTTCTGTTACGCCTCTTGTCAATTCTCTCGGTACAAGTGGAGGATCGTAACGATGAGTATTCAAGTGTAAACGGTCTGAATAAGAATATCCTAGGTAAGCCTGGATCGCCCGGCCCATTCGATGGAAATCCTCCATCCCTTTATTAACGATCAGACCGACGCGGCGTCCTTTCCTTGACACGAGACGATTCAGCATCGCTGTTCCGGAGTAGACACCCGCAAGCAATTTAGGAAATTCTTCTTCTACTGTTGTGTTCCAGTAAGTTAGTGCATCCCTTGCAGAGTTGAGAAGACCAATTGATTCATCTTCAGGTGTGGATTGTGCTTTTCCGACGACAAATTCACCATTGTCGTCAATAATGAAGGTATCTGTCATCGTTCCCCCTGCATCGATAGCAAGTATTTGTGCATTGCGAGTTGTTACTGCTTCCATCCATTTCTCTCCTTTCTTTTTTCAAAAATTGATTTTGTTTTCGCTTTTTACTTTGCAACATTCGTGCCAATATTAAAAATTATCAAAAAATTAAGGAGAGAAAAGGCTTTCGAAAATTAGAGAATGGTGAAAGAGAATGATGAATTGTAGCGAATCGCTACACTGTTTCGCTACAATTTTTTCGTACAACAATACAGCTAAAAAAGAATTTGTTGCAATTCGCCCATAGAATTTTGTTGCTTGCTCCATACAATTCGACAGACAGCTTAAGCTCGATCAAGAGATTTTTTGTAAAAAAATAGACCATCTTTTAGTCTAGTAAACATAAAAATAACGACAAGGAATTTTCCAAGGGACAACAAAGACGACTTGAATGACAAAGCCACTATTGTACCGTCCTAATTTTATGATGGAAAATTTGATGAACAAATAACTGCAGTTTCATTTTGTTTCTAAGTAAAAAACAAGTTTGAATGTTCTCAAATTTTCACCGGAAACAGTTGATACTTTGATGAAAGTCCCCATTATCGAAACGATAAATACGTTTGAAAAATCATAATGGATTTTCTTTTAGCATTTCCAGCAATTTTTTTAAAGCAAATGAGTGATATCTGCCTTTTCTCGTAATGATGCCGAGTCTCCAAAGAAGAGGCGGATCTTTAAGCGGAACAATCGTGATGTTGGGGCTGTTCTGTTTATGAAAAATCATTTTCGGCATTAAAGTAATACCTAGTTTTGATGAAACAAGCTCAAGAATTAAATCCCATTGCGAGCTTTCATATGAAACAATTGGAGTAAAGCCTGCATTTTTACATGTGTTGATGATGTAATCGTGGAGTTTGAAGTTTTTCGAAAACAATATAAACGGTTCATCTTTTAATTCATGTACTGAAACTGTTTGTTTTTGTGCAATTGGGTGGTCGCGATGAATAAACAAGACAAATTCTTCTGTAATAAACGGATGAATATGAAAAACGGATTCGTCTACAGGCAGTACAACTATGCCAATGTCAATCTCTCCTTCTTCCACTAATTGTTCGATGACCTTTGCCCCAAGCTCTATAAGTTCAAGTTTCACATTCGGATAGTTTTGATGAAACATTCTAGCAATAGAAGGAAAAAACAAAGTTCCAATGAGCGGCGGAACCCCCATCTTAATCTCTCCAGTCGCAAGATTAGAAAGTTCATCTAATAACATTTTCATTTCTTCCAACGTTTCAATCAATTTTTTTCCTTGCTGATATACAATTTGACCTGCATCTGTCAAACGGAGATGACGAGTTGACCTTTCGAGCAGTTCAACATGCAGCTCAGCTTCAAGCTTTTTAACGGCTTTGCTCAATGAAGGCTGTGATAAGTAGGAATATTCAGCAGCCTTTGTAAAGCTGTTATGATTGGCAACATCAATGAAAGATTGAATATCACGAAATTCCACCATACTCCCCCCTTATTTATTCACTATTGGAATAAATTGTATTCTTTTTATCTATTTTACTTATAGATAATGGGAATGTAAACTCTTACATAAGACAAAGAAAGGAGGAGATGTTCATGAACAAAATCATGAATTCATTTTCGGAAGCGGTTTCAGACATTCAAGACGGTGCATCCATTGTTGTAGGCGGATTTGGGTTGTGCGGAATTCCAGAAAAGACTATTCAAGCTTTACGTGACAAGGGGACAAAGAATTTGACTATTTACAGCAACAATTGTGGTGTCGATGATTGGGGACTTGGTCTTCTACTCAAAAATAAACAAATAAAAAAAATGGTCGCTTCCTACGTCGGGGAAAATAAAATTTTTGAACAGCAATTTTTAAGCGGCGATTTAGAAGTAGAACTTATACCACAAGGTACTCTTGCAGAACGAATGAGAGCAGGCGGAGCAGGAATTCCGGCTTTTTATACCGCAACAGGTGTCGGAACGCCGATCGCAAAAGGAAAAGAAGAAAGAGAGTTCAACGGAAAAACATATTTGCTGGAGGAAGCCATCGTTGCAGATTTTGCTTTTGTAAAAGCGTGGAAGGCTGATACTTATGGGAATCTTGTGTATCGGAAAACAGCGCGAAATTTTAATCCGCTTGCCGCGATGGCAGGTAAAATCACCATAGCGGAAGTGGAACAAATTGTTGAACCTGGTGAGCTTGATCCGGACGAAATTCACACACCATGTATTTATGTTCAACGCTTACTGGTAGGAACGAATTATGAAAAACGCATTGAGCGGAGAACAGTGGTTACTAAATAAGAGAAGGAGTGATCAGGATGTCTAACAATCGATTAAAGATTGTTAAGCGTGCGGTAAAGGAAATTGAAAACGGAATGATTGTCAATCTTGGTATCGGAATGCCAACACTTATTGCCAATGAGATTCCGTCCAATTTCAACATCTTATTACATTCAGAAAATGGGCTGCTTGGCATTGGACCTTATCCGGTTGAAGGGGAGGAAGATCCCGATTTGATTAACGCTGGTAAAGAAACGATTACTACAGTGCTTGGCGCTTCATTTTTTGACAGTGCCGAATCATTTGCAATGGTTCGTGGAGGACATATTGATCTTGCTATTTTAGGAGGTATGGAAGTTTCAGAGAACGGCGATTTAGCCAATTGGATGATTCCAGGGAAAATGGTCAAAGGTATGGGCGGAGCAATGGATCTTGTAAACGGTGCGAAACGTGTCATCGTCATTATGGAACATTTGAACAAGAGCGGGGAATCGAAAGTGAAGAAAGAATGTACACTTCCACTTACTGGAAAAGGGGTCGTCCATCGATTGATTACCGATTTAGCCGTGTTTGACTTTACAGATCAAGGGATGGTGCTGATTGAAACAATGGATGGTGTTTCAGTTGATGAAGTGATAGCAAAAACAGAGGCAAAATTCACAGTTTCTCCTGAACTTTCGGAGGTGAATTAAGTGGTAAAGACAGTTATTTTAGAAGGCGCGCGTACCCCGATTGGAAAATTTAACGGATCGCTTGCTCAATTAACAGCATCACAGCTTGGCGGTATTTCGATGAAAGAGGCTTTAATGCGAGCAGAAGTAAAGCCTGAAGATGTGAATGAAGTCATTTTCGGAAATGTTCTTCAGGCTGGACAGGGACAGATCCCGTCGCGCCAGGCAGCACGTGAAGCAGGTATTCCTTGGAGCATTAAAACAGAAACAGTGAATAAAGTTTGTGCATCCGGTCTTCGCAGTGTAACAATGGCTGATCAAATCATTCGGGCAGGCGACGAAGAAATCATTTTGGCAGGCGGCATGGAGTCAATGTCAAACGCTCCATATGCATTGAAGAACGCAAGATGGGGGTTAAGAATGGGTAATGCACAGATGGTTGATTTAATGATTCATGATGGCCTGTCATGCAGTTTTACTGGTGTTCATATGGGGACGTACGGAAACAAAATTGCGAAAGAGTATGAAATATCGCGTGAAGAACAGGACAATTGGGCTGTGAGAAGCCATAAAAGAGCAATTGCAGCAATCGAAGAAGGCAAGATGGCAGAAGAGATTGCAGCGGTTGAAATTCCACAGCGTAAAGGCAGCCCGCTTGTCATTTATAAAGATGAATCACCGCGAAAAGACACAACGAAAGAGATTCTGGCAACATTACCTCCTGTATTTGACAAAGATGGAACGATTACAGCCGGCAACGCACCTGGAATTAATGATGGAGCTGCAGCGCTTGTACTGATGAGCGATGAACGGGCAAAAAGAGAAGGTAAAAACGTTCTTGCAACCATCATTGGCCATGCAGAAGTTGCGGTTGAAGCAGAAAATTTTCCAATAACACCGGGCCTTGTCATTCTTGAGCTATTGAAAAAGACGGGGAAATCTGTCGATGATATCGACTTGTTCGAAATTAATGAAGCATTCGCAGTAGTTGCACTCGCTAGTATAAAAATTGCGGGAATCGATCCGGAAAAAGTGAATGTAAATGGCGGTGCTGTTGCCCTTGGTCACCCAATCGGCGCAAGCGGCGCGCGTATTCTTTTGACACTAGCGTACGAATTACGCCGTCGCGGAGGAGGGATTGGAATCGCAGCGATCTGTTCTGGAAGCGGTCAGGGAGATGCCGTGATGATTGAAGTAAAATAAAATGGATATAATTTGAAATCTATAAACAAAAAGAGTGAATTTGACCAAACTAATTATTATATTGATTTAATAGAAACATAATCGCCATTTTGCATCAAGCTTTGATTCTATTAAAACATTTAGCATCAGTAGTTTTGTGCGCCAGTGCAAAATAAAAAAAGAAGCCTCCATAAAATCAGGCCCCATTGAAAGCAAAAAATCATAAACATCGATATATCAACGTTTCAAAACATTAAAGGGGGCATCAATAAGCCGTAAAAGCGACTTATTAGACACCCCCGTATTTTGTATTAATTTTTTATTTTTTTCATCACATTGTTCGTTCCGCGGCCGAAATAGTTTACCAATTTTTTATACTCTTCATAATACAAATTATATTTTTCTACGTGATCCTGTTTCGGATAAAAAACTTTGTCTTTTAATTTGGCCATATTTGCTGCTGCTTCTTCGATCGTATCGTATCCACCTAGTTTTGATCCTGCAGCAACAGCTCCGAACATTGCAGCTCCGATGGCTGATGTGATTTTGTTAGATGCGATCTTGATTGGTCTTGCCGTTACATCTGCATATATTTGCATGAGCATTTCATTTTGATGAGGCAGTCCGCCGCATGCAACCAATTCATTAATTTCGATTCCTGCATTCTCAAAGCTTTCAATGATCAAGCGTGTCCCGAATGCTGTTGATTCAATTAATGCACGGTAAATTTCTTCAGGTTTTGTATTCAGCGTAAGACCGACTAATAAACCTGACAAATTGGCATCAACTAACGGAGTTCTATTTCCATTATGCCAATCCAATGCCAGCAATCCTTTTGATCCTGGAGGCAATGTGCTGGCTTTTTGTTCCAAATATTGATGAATAGATAGATTTTTGGCCTCCGCTTCTCTTTCGACATAACCCGGCACAAGCTCTTTGACAAACCATGCAAAAATGTCGCCAACAGCAGCCTGGCCTGCCTCATATCCGTAGTAGCCAGGGATTATTCCATCTTCGACGACTCCGCTGATTCCTTCGACAAACTCTTCTTTTGTGCTTAACAGCATATGACAGGTGGAGGTTCCCATAACCATAACCATGCTTCCAGGTGCGGTAACTCCTGCACCTGGAACAGCAGCATGAGCATCTATAATTCCAATGGCAACCGGTGTTTTTGGTTTTAGTCCAATTTTTGCTGCAAACTCTTCCGTCAGCTCGCCAGCCTTGCTGCCGATCGGAACCACTTCACCCGACAGTTTTGTTTCATAAATATTTTCCATCAATGGATGAAGTCTTTTTAAAAATTCTTTTCTTACATAGCCTTCCTGTTTATGCCACATTCCTTTATAGCCGGCAGAACAGCTATTTCGTTTCACTTCACCGACCATCAGCGACGTCAGCCAATCAGCTGCTTCAAGGAACAATGCCGCTTCATGATAGAGCTCCTCACGATCATGTATAATTTCTAATATTTTCGGCAGCATCCATTCTGACGAAATTTTTCCACCATAACGCTTTAACCATTCTTCATTCGACTCGCTTGCTAATTGATTAATTGTATCTGCTTCTGGCTGCGCTGCATGATGTTTCCATAATTTTACCCATGCATGCGGCTCGTCTTTCCATTTTTCCTGAAAACATAATGGTGTTAATTGTTCATCGACAGGCAGAATTGTACAGGATGTAAAATCAATTCCTATGCCGACGATATCATCTTTGCTCACCCCGGAATCCTCTAACACTCTCGGGATGGACGTTTCCAGCACATCTAAATAATCTTGCGGGTGCTGAAGAGCTGTACTGTTTTTCAGCTTCTTCTGCTTATGAGGAAGAGTTTCCGTTATGACTCCATGTTTATATTGTGTGGAATGAGTACCAGCAACCTCACCAGTTGCAACATCTACTAAGACAACTCTTCCAGATTCAGTCCCAAAATCTACTCCGATTGCGTATTTTTTCATAAGCATCCCGTTCCTTTGTTACTTGTTATTTATAGATCGGCCCAAAGTTTTTACATGCTCTGTAATCAGCGCCTTCAAGATCTTTTGTTCCAAACATGCTCCAAGCATCTGGTCTGAATATTTTTTCCTCAGGTACATTGTGCATATTTACCGGAATGCGAAGAATGGATGCCAGCGTGATTAAATCGGCTCCAATATGACCATAGCTGATGGAACAATGGTTGGCTCCCCAGTTATTCATAACCGAGTAAACATCTTTAAATGCACCTTCTCCGGTTAGATTCGGAACAAACCAAGTGGTAGGCCAAGTTGGATCGGTCCGTTTGTCAAGCACGTCATGAACTTCTTCCGGCAAATCAACCGTATATCCTTCTGCAATTTGCAGAACAGGACCCAGCCCTTTAACAATATTTAAGCGCGAAATCGTTACAGGCATGCCGCCTTTTGTTAAAAAGTCAGTTGAATATCCGCCGCCTCTGAAGTATTCAGTTGAAGCAGGTCTAAATTGTGTTGCTTCCAAGCATTTTTTAATATCTTCATCTGTCAATTCGTAGTATGGTTTAATAACTGGTTTGCCGTCTTTTGTTTGTTCTCCTGTTCCATCCAATGCAGCCGCTCCAGAATTAATTAAATGGATGATTCCGTTTGCCGCTCTCCCTTCAAGAGTATAGCCAGTTACCCGCTTGACAGCCTCCGGACTCCAATAAGTTCTCACGTCGGCAAAAATTTGCGCCGTATTAGTTAAAAGGTAGCCGAACAACATGGAAATGCCGTTCAAGTTATCATTTTCCGTTGCAAAAATATATGGGGCTCTTTTTCCGTTCCAGTCAAAAGATGAATTTAAAATCGTTTCCATAAAATCTCCATTTGGGAAATAGTCGGTCCATTGACGCTGTCCTTGGAAACCAGCAACAATGGCGTTTCTTCCTAGAGCTTCTTCTCCATATCCCATTTCTTCTAATTTTTTATTGCCAACCATTAAGTCGCGTGCGATAAGAGCCATTTTTACGCTGATTTCCCAATCTTTTTCCTTCTGCTCTTCTGTTCTTTTAAAGTCGTCGCGATTGTTGTCCGGACCAACTTTACAGTTTTCCTTCACCCATTTTAAGGCTCTTTCATATTCCTCTTTATCGTAAATTTCCAGTTCAATTCTGCGCACGAATTCGCTCATATCCACATATTCATTTCTCATTCCAAGATAGTTTTGGAAAAAGTCTTCTTGCACAACACTTCCTGCAATTCCCATTGATACAGATCCAATGGAGAGATAAGATTTACCCTTCATCATAGCAACAGCCAGTCCTGCTTTTGCAAAACGAATGAGCTTCTCTTTTACATCTTCAGGTATATTCGTATCTCCTGCATCTTGAACATCCTTACCGTAAATTCCAAAGGCAGGAAGTCCTTTTTGGTTATAACCTGCTAGAACAGCAGCTAAATAGACAGCGCCAGGTCTTTCTGTTCCATTGAATCCCCAAACTGCTTTCGGAATGTGAGGATCCATATCCATTGTTTCCGTTCCATAGCACCAGCATGGAGTAACAGTAATCGAAACGCCAACGCCTTCTCTTGCAAACTTTTCAGCTGCTTCTGCCGCTTCTTTTACTCCTCCAATACATGTATCTGCAATCACACATTCCACTGGCTGTCCATTATAATAAAAAACATTTTCCTCCAGTAATTTAGCTACAGCTTTTGCCATGTTCATTGTTGTTTCTTCTAATGATTCACGAACTCCTTTTCTTCTGCCGTCGATCGTCGGGCGTATTCCTATCTTTGGTAGATTTCCTACATATCGTGGATCTTTTGCCATCTTTCATTCCTCCTGTATGTTATTTATTTAATGATTGCTAGAAATGATTTATAATGTTTTTCCCAATGATCACAGTTTTCGGGTTCATATGTTTTAAAGCTAAAGGAGTTGGTAACAATTTTTCTTGCTTCTTCTAAGTCTGCAATTTCTCCAAGGGCAATTAATTGAGAAAGCATATTGCCGATTGCGCTGGCTTCCACCGGCCCTGCATAAACGGTACGCTTTGCGGCGCCAGCAATAAATCGACAAAACCATTTGTTTTGTATTCCCCCGCCTCCCATATGAATCGACCGGATGTTATGGTGGATTAAATTTTCCAGCCGTTCGATCACGAAACGGTATTGAAAAGCTAAGCTTTCCAATATACATCTCAAAAATTGCCCTTTCGTTTCCGGAATAGGCTGCGAAGTTTTTTGACAATAATCTTGAATGGCTTTCAGCATACTTGGCGGGTTAAAAAACGATGGATCATTTGGATTTATAAAAGAACGGAACGGTTCTGCTTCTTCTATCAGCCGGCTTTCTTCTTCATAGGAGATGCCTTCGCCATTATCGTTCCATTCTTTTTTACACTGTTGAATAAACCATAAGCCGGTATTGTTTTTTTGCAAACGGAACTTCCCGTCAAATGTTCCTTCATTTGTGAAGCCCCATTCATAAGCTTCATCTGAAACAACCGGCTTTTCCACCGTGACACCGATCAGCACCCATGTTCCGCAGCTCATAAAACAGCTTGTTTGATCATTTTGGATCGGCATGGCACCTAAAGCACAAGCTGTATCGTGTCCTGGAACCGCGATGACATTGGCCGGATCGATCCCTAATTCCTTATTAATAGATGCTTTCGTTTTGGCCAAAATGCGATTCGTTTCTGCCAGAGGTGCAAAATTCACCTTATCTGCAAACAGCTTATTTAAAATCGTCTCATCCCAATCTTTTTTTTCCCAATTTAATAGTTGAGAAGTCGACGAGATTGTAAATTCATTTTTGATTTCCCCTGTAAACAAATAGGCGAACAGACTCGGTGTCATTAATATATATTTTGCCTTTTCTATTAGCTCAGGCCTTGTTTTCAAAATCGCATACAGCTGATAAAGCGTATTGATGGCAGCTGGCTCTACGCCAGTCATTTGAAAAAGTTTTTTCTTATCTATCTTCTCATGGACTTCATCCATAAAGAGAACGGTATGTGTATCCCGATAAGAATACGGGTTTTCTAATAGATCTCCTTCCTCGGAAATGAGACCGAAATCTACTCCCCACGTATCAAAACCAATTCCATCGATCCTTTTTCCATAAACCTCGACAAATTTTTTTATTCCTTTTTTCATTTCAGTAAATAAGTAGTTTAAATCCCAATGCAAATGATCTCCGATCGTGATGGGGTTATTTTGAAAACGGTGAATTTCTGTTATGTTTAATTTTTTATTTTCATATTCTCCGAGTATTAATCGACCATTCGAAGCACCCAAATCAAAAGCTAGTACTCTTTTCATGTCATACGCACTCCCGTAAAATAAGCCTGTTTATGACTTCTTCTTTAACAGACTGGCCCGATACTTTTCGGATGATAAATTTCGTAAATCTTCGCACTCTTGTTCCGTTAAAATTCTCGGAGTACCGACAGTTGAAGCGATGGTAAATACTTTGGCTGATTCTTCGGTTAATTGCATATAAAAAAATGCTTCTTTCATCGTTTTGCCGACTGTGAGCACCCCATGATTCCTCATCACAATGACATCGCTGTCATGGATGACTTCTCCAACAGCTTCTGCTAAAAGATTGGTTGTAGGAATAATATAATCTAAGTAGGAAACTTTCTTTACCATTGCAGGAAAATCGGGGAAAAGCATTGGGATATCTTTCCCTGCACTAGAGACTCCAACAGAGTAGCTAGGATGCGCATGCAACACTGCATTGATTTCTGGATTTCGCCGAAAGCATTCTAAATGCATGAGCAATTCGGAGGAAGGTTTTAAATCTCCAAAAACTTCTCCAGTGTCAATTTTTACTTTAACCCATTGATCATCTTCAATCTCCTTTAAATCAAAGCCGCTTGGTGAAATGTACATGTATTCACCATCACGCATGCTGAGATTTCCACCGGCTCCAACAACTAAACCAGCATCTACAATTTTATGTGCATATTTTTTTAGTTCTCCGATTACTGATGACATTAAATTCCACCTCTAGTATATGTTTATCATCTTGAAAACAATTTTTAAGTTTCGTTTCACCCTGTTTTTATGAGCTGGTTAATCTTTTTCCCCTTCAAGTATTTGTATAACTGGGGCTGCAAAATGCATCCCCAGCTTTCAGGTTATTATTCGTAAATGGCAGATTTAATTTCTTCATTATCAAGATTGGTTTTGTCATACCAATAGAATCCTGTGTCAATAACCTTTTCTACTTTCTCGCCATTGATTGCTTGAACAGCAGCTTTTACTGTTTCATAGCCGATACCGACCGGATTTTGTGTAATGGCTCCTGCCATTGTACCGTCTTTAATCGCTTCAATTTGCTGTTTACCAGAGTCAAAGCCGATGACAACAATTTTGCCTTGTTTATTCATTTCTTTTACTGCATTAATTACACCGATAGCTGAACCTTCGTTTGCACCATAGATCCCTTTTAAGTCAGGGTGCGCTTGGATGATTGCTTTCGCTAAGTCTGTAGATTTTAATTGGTCACCGTCGCCATATTGAATGTCGACAATTTCAATATCTGGATATTTTTCTTTTATTCTCTCAACAAATCCATCTCGGCGGTTAACACCAGTTATACTTGTTTGGTCATGAACAATTAGCGCAACTTTTCCTTTGCCTCCAATTTTTTCAGCCATTTTGTCTGCCGCTAACGCTGCAGCAGCTTTGTTATCTGTAGATGCAGTTGCCAAAGGAATATCGCTGTCAACCCCTGAGTCAAATGCAATAATCGGAATACCTTTTTCATCCGCTTCTTTTAATAAAGGAATTGATGCTTGGCTGTCTAGAGCAGCAAAACCAATTGCATCCGGCTTTTTATCAATAGCTGTTCTTAACATTTCAATTTGTTTGTCGACTTGAGATTCACTTTCTGGACCTTCAAACGTAATTTTTACGTCAAAATCTTTTGCTGCTTGTTCAGCACCTTTTTTAACAGCTTGCCAGAATTGATGCTGGAATCCTTTAGAGACAATAGCGATATAGGGTTTTCCACTGTCGCCTCCTGCGGATTCAGAGCTTCCTTCGCTCTCGTTTTTCGAGGAGCTTCCGCATGCTGACAAAATGAGCGACAACATTAAAATACCGCATAGAGTTAACAACCATTTCTTCACTGAATTTTCCCCCTTATAATTTTTTTATTTTTTAACTCTAGTTTGTAACTAGAGATAAAAAACGGAATTTAACTGCTTTTGCCTCGACGGATAATATCGATATAAACTGCAACCAAAATGACAAATCCAACAACAACTGTCTGCCATTCTTGAGGGATTGACATAATTCTCAAACCGTTTGTTAATACGCTCATAATAAGAGCCCCAATAACTGTTCCTAAAATAGTTCCTTTACCACCACTTAACGAAGTCCCTCCGATAACGACAGCTGCAATTGCTTCCAACTCATACCCGGCTCCCAAAGCAGGCTGTGCTGAATTAAGCCTTGAAGCCATTAAAACTCCTGCTATTCCTGTAAACACACCTGCAACCGTGTAAATGATGATTTTCCATTTATCCGTATTGATACCGGATAATCTTGTCGCTTCTTCATTGCTTCCAATAGAAGTTGTAAAGCGGCCAAAAATAGATTTCGTTAATAAAATTCCTGCAATAATTGCCATAATAATGAAAATTAGGACACCGTTAGGCAAATTAAATCCTGGTATAATTGAACCTAATGCAATTTCACTGAAGCTAGGTTTATCACTAAAATAAATTGGAGTTGCATCTGAAATAACAAGTGCTAATCCTTTCGCGATCATCATCATCGCCAATGTTGCAATAAATGGAGGAATTTTTAATTTTGAAACACTGAATCCGCTTATAAATCCCATTAATGCACCAGTCAGAATTCCGCCTAAAATGCCGACTATAATTGGCAAATCCCAAAAGACGATAAATACCCCTGTCATAACAGCACATAGCGTCATTCCTGTACCAATGGAAAGGTCAATTCCTCCAGTCATAATAACAAATGTAGTTCCTAACGCCATGATTCCGATAACTGTCGTTGATAATAATATCCCAGTAATATTAGTCCAATTTAAAAAGTTATCGGAGGAAATGGTAAAAAACAGAATAAGTACAATTAAACTAGCAAATGCCAATATTTGTTGCAGTGCATTGGATTTTAATAGATTTCCACTCTTTTTTGTTTCTGTGTTAGGTGCAGTTCCTGTACTCATATTGATCCTCCTCGTTTTGTATTCCAAATCCTTTTGACATAAATGATACTTAAATCGGACTCCAATTTATGATCTAGTTCGTGTTGCATAATCCATAATCTTTTCTTGAGATGCTTCTTCGTTTGTCAACTCTCCGGTGATTCTTCCTTCACACATGACGATGATTCGATGGCTCATTCTTAATATTTCCGGTAATTCGGAAGAAATCATAATAATGGATTTTCCTTGCTGAGCCAGTTCATTTAGCAGCTGATATATTTCAGTTTTCGCCCCAACATCAATTCCGCGTGTAGGTTCATCAAAGATTAAAATGTCGCAGTTTTTAGCAAGCCATTTGGCAATGACAATTTTTTGCTGGTTTCCTCCCGATAAATTCTTCGCTAGCTGTTTGATGCTTGGCGTTTTAATTTTCAGCGACTTTACATACTCTTCTGATGTTACATATCCTTTTGAGTCATTGACAAAGGTCAGCCAATTCACATAATTGCTCAGTGAAGAAATTAAAATATTCGAATTCACGTCCATTTCAAGCATTAAGCCATATCGTTTTCTGTCCTCAGACAAATAGGCAATTCCGTGTTTTACTGCATCTTCAGGCTTATTGATTTTCACTTCTTTTCCATTGATAAAAATTTGCCCTTCATCGATTTTGTCAGCACCGAAAATGGCTCTTGCTACTTCTGTGCGTCCAGCTCCCATTAAACCGGCAAAGCCCAAAATTTCTCCTTTTTTCAAAGTAAAGCTGATATTTTCTAAAAAGTTTTTGGTCGATAAGTTTTTCACTTCCAGGACTGTTTCAGCCTCTTTTGAAACCGTCGTTGTAGGGCGAGATTCATCCTGGATGTGACGGCCTACCATTAACGAAATTACCTTTTTCATATCTGTATCTTTCGTATATAACGTGTCGATGTATTGACCGTCACGCATGACTGTTATTCGGTCAGAAATGACTTTCAATTCTTCCATTCTGTGTGAAATATAAATGATGCCAACACCTTTGTTTTTTAAATTTTCAATTAAATCAAATAATGTTTTAATTTCAGATTCCGTCAATGCGGCAGTTGGCTCGTCCATCACGATAATTTTCGCATTGTAAGATAACGCTTTCGCAATCTCCACCATCTGCTGCTTTGCCACTGTTAAATCTGATACTGTTTCTTTAGGATTTAAATTAATATTGAGTTTCTCAAGCAACTCGGCTGTTTTTTCATTCAATTCCTTTTCCTTCAAAAAGAAATTAAATCCGGTGCGAGGCTCCCTGCCAATAAAAATGTTTTGGGCAACCGTTAAATCAGGCAT
This sequence comes from Aeribacillus sp. FSL W8-0870, assembly GCF_037963755.1. NCBI lineage: Bacteria > Bacillati > Bacillota > Bacilli > Caryophanales > Bacillaceae > Aeribacillus > Aeribacillus sp. FSL W8-0870. The sequence goes on along the minus strand of NZ_CP150165.1, from coordinate 751,759 downwards.
TAAATTTAGTTCTTGGTGTATAATGCTAATGCCCATTTCCTGTGCTGCTTTCGCATTAGGAATTTCAACTTTGTTGCCTTCTAAGTAGATTTCACCTTCATCTTTTTGATAGACTCCAGACAAAATTTTCATTAAAGTCGATTTCCCAGCACCATTTTCGCCAACTAATGCTAGAACTTCCCCATAATTTAAATCCAGTCGAACTTTTGATAATGCCTTTACTCCAGGAAAACTTTTGCTTATCCCTTCCATTCTTAGTAATTGAGCTGACATCCTATCACCTACTTTACGTAACTGTCATTATCCGTCCTGAATTTTTGTTCCACTTTTACATTAATAAGATTTTTCAGATTTTTTCGCGGATTGATACTGCTTCCAATCATTTAAAAACCCTTTTAACCCGATATTTGTAAGATCTGACGCAAACATTTTCTTAAAAATATAAAATGGCATCGTTACAGCATCTGCGCCTGATTTTGCAAGATCAACGACAACCTGCGGATTTCGGATGCTTGCTCCAATAACTTTCGTTTCCGCATGCATTTGATGAATAATTTCTTTTGCCTCTTTAATAAATTGCAGCCCGTCAATCGCATGATCATCCATTCTTCCGATGTAAGGGCTTATAAAATCCACCCCTGCTTTGGCAGCTAATACAACTTGAGGCAGTGTATAAATAAGAGTCATATTCACCTTTATGCCTTCCTGTTTCAATTGATAAGCTGCGGATAATCCTTCTTCAGTCATCGGGAGTTTAATGACAATATCTTTTCCCCATGTGGACATTTCTCTCCCTTCAAGGATCATTTCTTCAGCTGTTTCTCCTGTTACCTGGCACCAGACTTCTCCATTAATTTTGGAGGAAATATCCACAATAATTTGCCGAAACTCTCTATTTTCTCTTGAAATAATGCTTGGATTTGTTGTAATCCCTGCTAAAAATCCATATTTTGAAGCAAATTCTATTTCTTGTTCATTTGCGGTGTCTAAATAAATGTCCATGATTTTCCCCCTTTCTCGCACAATTGTTTGTACATTTATTCAACCCCGTTCCATTGATTAAAAATCGGCTCCACTTGTTTATAAACTTGTTCAAACGCTTTCAAAGCTGTTTGATAAGATTGATGGTTGTGTTGATCTGGTTCAAATGATTCAGCTTCAACACACCAAGCTTTCGCTGCTGTCAAATCTTTCAGAAGGCCTACTCCTACACCGCCTGCAACCGCAGCGCCCATTGAGGTCGTTTCATCCAAAATTTTCGGTATACGGATGGTAACACCGAAAAGATCAGCCAGCATTTGCCGCCATATTCTGCTTTTCGCTCCGCCTCCAAACAGCCATATGTCTTGAAATGGCCGATCATAATTTTCTTGCAGAGCATCGAAAATAAGTTTTAAATTCATTGAAATCCCTTCCAAAACAGCACGAATCAAATCAGAACGTTTATGATTGATCGTTAATCCTATGAAACTGCCTTTTGCGTTTGGATTCCACCAAGGAGACCGCTCCCCCATTAAATACGGAAGAAAAATCAATTGATTGGAGCCGATTGGTGAGCTTTCAGCCTCTTCATTCATCATTTCATAAATATGCTTCGCTGCATCCGTTTTCAAAACGTCTTGAAACAGTATGTCTCTTAACCATTGAAAGGAAGTCCCTGCTGCTTGCATCGTTCCGATGGGAATATATTTATTTTCATCCAAATGGATAAAATTGAATGTCCGCATTTCTTGATCAAAAACTGGACGAGATGACGAAAATGAGATCCAGGAAGAAGAGCCAATGTAATTAAAAATATCTCCCTCATCAATCGCACCTGCACCTAATGCAGCACAGCACCCATCTGCACCGCCCATTACAACAGGTGTACCAGGCATCAGACCTGTTTCTTCCGCCGCCTTTGAATGAACTTCACCAACAACCGCTGTTGAAGGCAAAATCTCAGGCAATTTTTCATCATCAATTTGCCATAATTTTATTAATTCTTCCGACCACTCTTTCTTTTTAATATTTAATAGATTCGTGCCGCTTGCATCAGAATAGTCGGTGGCAAATTTACCCGTTAGTTTAGCAATTATATAATCTTTTGCTTGTAAATATTTAAATGTTTCTTTATGAACAGCTGGTTCATTTTCTTGAATCCAATTAATTTTTGCTGCAGAATAGGATGGGGATAATCTGTTTCCAGTAATTTCATAGTGTTCTTTCATTCCTATCTTTTCTGCAATTGCTTCTGTTTTTTGCGCCGAACGCATATCAGCCCAAATAATTGCATTTCTTACAGCTTCTCCTTTATGATTGACTGGGACAGCCCCCATCATCTGGCCGCTGAACGTAATGCATGCAATTTGTTTCGGATCAATTTTTGCTTCTGAAATAAGTTGTTTTGATGCATTTGCCACGGCATCCCACCAATCATTCGGATTTTGTTCAACCCAATGCTGCTTCAAAAAAATGGTGGAATATTGATAGGTAGTATGAGCTATGATTTCACCGTCCGGCGATATTAATGTGGATTTATTTCCGCTTGTCCCAAGATCATGAGCAAGAATAAATTTTTGCACCATATTGTCTCCACCATCCTATCGCTTCCATCTTGAACGGAAAATGTACTAGTTTCCCAATGAAATCTATTATGAAATGACACCTTTTTTTAAAATGATATTGGCATAAAGCGCACTCTCGCTCGTTGCGATAATTGCATAAGCATTTTTGGCTCTTTCATAAAAGCTGAATCTCTCCATAAATTCTATATCCCATGGTTCGGAACATTTTTTCTCCAGAAGTTTTTTATATTCGTCCCAAATGGCCGGTTTGCTTTCATTTTGGTTTACTACTTGCATGAGAGCCACCGGTTTATCCACAAAAGTATCCAACGGAAACAAATCTAAGATAGAATCCAACAGCTCAGGAACACCATGTCCGTCAGCTCGAACCAATCTTTGAGCAAAATTTGCTGCCGGAAAATTCCCGTCTGCAATGACAATTTCGTCACCATGGCCCATTTCCATCAAAATTTTTAACAGCTCAGGAGAAAGATTCTTTGGAATACCTTTTAACAACGCTTACACAACCTTTGTTTATTTTTGTTTGTTTTTATATTATCAAATATACCAAAAAAAATAAAGAGTGTTATTATAAAAAATTTTTTGTTTTTTTTGTTTTATTTTGAAACAATTTGACTCCTTTTACGATAAAGGAACGATTGTGATTTTTGTGTTTTTTCCCTCAAACTCTTTTTTATATGCTGGATGGATATTGGAATCTGTAATAATTTCGTCCACTTTCTCAATATGATTGATTAAAGCGAACGTCCGAACGCCAAACTTGCTGGAGTCAACTAGTAAAATGGTTTTATCTGCTATCTCCATCATTTGCTTTTTTATTAATGCTTGCCATTCATTCGAATCGCTGAGACCGCCTTCAAGATGCACACCTTTGCAGGATAGGAAAGCTTTATTGACATGGTATGTTTCCAAAGATCGTTCTGCGAGAGGACCAATATACGATAACGATTTTGAAGAGAGCATTCCGCCGGTTGACATTACTTTAATTTGATCTTTGACACTTAATTCAATTGCTACTCTAATGGAATTTGTTATAACTGTTAGCGGTACATTCGGCAGTTCCTTTGCCATATACCATGCCGTCGAACTTGCATCTAAAACAATCTGGTCTCCTGGCTGTATGAGCTTAACTGCTTCTGCTGCGATTGCTTTTTTTTCTTTGGCATTTGTGACTTCACGTTCTAAATAGGACAATTCGAGCTGCTGGTCTCTTTCAATGCTGACCGCTCCCCCGTGGCTGCGCAGAAGCCTCCCTTCCTTTTCCAGCTTTTCTAAATCTCTTCGTATCGTCTCCTCCGTGACTGAAAACATTTTGCTAAGCTCCGATACTCGTACACTTAATTTTTTGTTAACGATTTCAACTATTTTCCTATGTCTTTCGGCTACAAGCACCTTGCACGTCCCCCCAATATGTTCAAAAGTTTTTCAATAGTTATCAGAAAATAATATACCACATTACCACAATATGTCCTAAAGATTTCAAGCGCTGCCAGAAAATAATATACCACATTATAAAATGAATCATTAAATCATTGTCACCAATATTTTTAGCGAATCAAACTCAAAGCAGTTTTCTCACAGCGCATCTATTATCTTTTAAAGCGGAAAAGGTTTTTATGCCCTTTTCCGCTTTCCGGAAACCTCCTGATGGTTAAGTCTCCGTACGTTGTTGAAGGGGGATGACCTGCTGCAATGATTAAATCTTTCTTATTCACGAATTCGTTATAATAACCGATAACTGTTATGTGGAGAATTTTCATGAAGAGCAATGGCCAATAGGCTATTGCTCTTTTGTATTGTCGAAAGATTATCTAGTAAATGCCGCCGGAACACCTCCGTCAACTGTGATCATGCATCCTGTTGTTTTTTCAGCTTTAGAAGATGCAAAAAATGCAATCGCCTCTGCAATGTCTTCAGGATACACATTTACTAATAATGTTGTTCGTTTTTTATAGTAATCTTCTAATTCATCCGGTGAAATTCCATAAGCTCTTGCACGCTCTTCACGCCACTTGGAATCCCATATTGCAGAGCCTTGAAGAACGGCATCCGGAAGAACGGAGTTTACACGTATTCCGTATTGGCCGCCTTCAGCAGCAATACATCTTGCCAAATGAGTTTCAAGCGCCTTTGCAGCACTGTAAGCAGCCGCATTCTTTCCAGCATAAATTGAATTTTTCGAGCCAACAAATACCATATTCCCGCCAATACCTTGCTTCTTCATTTGTTTAAACGCTTCGCGAGCTACTAAAAAGTATCCTGTACCAAGAACGTTCATATTTAAATTCCATTCTTGCAAAGTTGTTTCATCGAACGGACTGGATGTAGCAAGTCCAGCGTTGTTGACAATAATATCGACTCCGCCGAAGGCAAGGGCAGCTTCTTTAAAGGCAGCTTGCACTTCTTCCTCTTTTGTTACGTCCATTTTGACGGCAATCGCACGTTTTTCGCCATATTTTTCGTTAATTTCTTTAGCTTTTTCCTCTGCTCCTTCGATGTTTAAATCAGCAATGACAACATGTGCGCCTTCGCTGGCTAGACGTCGGCACGTCGCACTGCCAATTCCTCCTGCACCGCCTGTGACAAAAGCCACTTTGCGCGAAAATTCTGCTTCTGGCGGAGCAAGCGTTAATTTGTAGAGCTCAAGCGGCCAATATTCTACATTATAAGACTCATTTTCGTTTAATGAGACGAACTTCCCGAGCGCATCTGTCCCTTTCATGACAGCGATGGCGCGATGATAAAGAGCTCCGCTGATCCTTGACATTTTTTCGTTTTTCCCTGTATTCACCATTCCAATACCAGGAATTAAGATTACTCTAGGGGCAGCTTCAAACATTTTGTCCCCTTCGTTTTTGTTCCGCTCAAAATAAGCTTTGTAGTCTTTTTTATAATTGGAAACTCCTTCTTTTATTTTTTCCTTTAATTGCTCTTTATTTTCTGTTTGCGGATCCCATTCGATGTATAAAGGAACCCGCTTCGTGTGAACTAAATGATCAGGGCATGCTGCGCCTATTTGAGAAAGTTCTTTTGCGTTTCGACTGTTAACAAACTGAAGAACATCCTCTCCGTCATCCCAAGTTAAAATCATTTTTCTTTCATCGCTTACAGCACCGCGAATAACTGGCAGTATTTCCGCTAGGATTTCTTTTCTTTCATCTTTGGAAAGGGCTTTATATTTTAATCCGCCAAATGCTTTTTCTTCATCGATTCGCTCTTTTATATAGTTTTCTGCTTCATTAATAATAGAAATCGTTTTTGCATAGCATTCCTCTGAAGTATCGCCCCATGTGACTAAGCCGTGTTTTTCCATCAACACTAACTCTGCATTCGGGTTGTTTTTCACGCCTTCAGCAATCATTTTGGAAAGCGTAAATCCAGGACGCACGTAAGGCACCCAAACAAATCGGTTGCCGTAAATCTCCTCAGCAATTTGCTTTCCGTTGTCCGCACAGCAAATGCTGATAATCGCATCAGGATGCGTGTGATCAACATGCTTGAACGGAAGAAATGCGTGCAGCAAAGTTTCAATCGAAGGGCGTGGATGCTTGTGATCAATCATGCAATGAGATAAATAAGCTACCATTTCTTCGTCGGACATTTCATCTCGTTCTATAAGCGGGCGGATATCGTCCAATTTAAGTCCTGTAAAATTGTGCGCTTTCATTGTCGCTAAATCTGAACCGCTTCCTTTTACCCACATGACTTCAATTTCACGGCCGCGGAAATCGCTTTCAATTGTTTTCATTGAAGTGTTGCCTCCGCCCCAGTTGCATACAGCGCGATCAGCTCCGATTAAATTGGAACGGTAGACTAACTGTTCTAAACCTTCCGACAATTTCTTAGCTTTTTCTGAATCCCACAAACTTTTGACCATCTGTTGACCTCCATTTTTGTTTTTATTTATTTTAAATATAACATATGATTGTTTATTATTGAATATATTTTTTTATTTTTGTTTTTTTGTTTTGAATATTTTATTTATAGCTAAGGTTTGAAATGTATATTGTTTACTTGTTGATTTCACGTCTATTATTTTGGGATTTTTCAATCAAGGGAAAAATAAAAGGTAAATCAACATAAAAAAAGGGATCAAAATATGAAGGGAATATAATCAGGCAGGATCATATAGTGGCTCTCTTTTACAAGACGAGGGGAATAATGTATAATGAAGTTGAAAAATTGCATCAACAACCAGACGACCAAAGGTGCTGCGACACCCTTGGCCCTGCAACAGACGGTTCCCTTCAAGGGGATCAGGCAGCAGGTAAAAAATAATCCACCACTGCTATCAGCTCAAGGGTGGATTATTTTTTTTGCGGATTTGACAGCATTGTAATTATAAGGCTTGAAAAACTGATTGCAAACATTAACGCTTCGAATACTGTCATCGGCACACCCCCTTTCTGTACGGGGTAAATGCCAACCACCCTTGAGTCTACCGTTCTATTGCATTTTCATTATATCAAATACTAAATTTTGAATCTATAAAAATAGAACATTTGTTCCTTTTTTACTAGAAATTAAATTTTTAGCAAATAATTATTGAAAATTCTGTAAATGGGGTATACATTTGTAGTAAGGGGAGGGAGAAGTATGAGCCGTTTAATAAAGAAAAAAGCTGCTCAACAAGCACTCAAAAAAGTCGTTCATGTAAGCGATATCATTAAGAAACAGCTAGATCCTCAGCTTCCGCTAACCGAACAGCTCAACAAAATTCGAAAAACGTTCGATGAAAGGCTGGGCCAAGACGAATATTTTTTGGTCGTAGATGAAACAGGATATTCTCCGCTACATACCAATCGCCTTCGTGAAGGAAGAGTATTTTCGGATGAGGTCGGCAAAAAAGCCGCTACAACAAAAGAACCGCTTTTGCAGCTGTATATCCGTGATACAGGAGAAATTCTTGTTGATGCGAGCTGTCCGCTCGTTACAGACAGTACTGGAAAACGTTATAATATCCGGTTAGGAAGACTCATTCATCGCCCGTATTTGCAAATGAATTTTGCCATGCTATCGTTTTTGCCAAGCTTTCTTTGCCTCATGACAGCTTTATTTATGCAATTATCTTTTCGTCAAGCAATTATTTTATTTTTCGTAACTATTTGCGCCAGTGCAGTAAACAGCTTCTTTGTTTACCGCTCGTTCACTTCTAATCTTAGACAATGGTATAACGTCACTCGTACTGTATCATCAGGCAACCTTCATGTCGAAGTAGATATTGTCGGCAAACGCAATGAGTTTCATCAAATAGGTTATGAAATTAATAAAATTATTTTTGGAATCCGGTCGATTTTAGGCGAGTTTGCCAATGCCGTCAAAACTGTCAAGAAGGTCAGTCAAGATCAAAAAAAAGAAGCGAATCGCTTATCGGAAATTTTTGATGAAGTTGCTGCAACAATGGAAGTGTTCCGCGAAGGCTCCAAACAGCAGACCGATTCGTTTAAAAAAGTTAGCGAACTGGCAAATTCGATGATAGAAGGTGTATCAAATATGGGATCGGAAATTGAACGTGTTGTTGAATACGCTCAATCAACGATGCGTTCAGCAGATGAAGGGCAACAAATGATTGAAAAAACGGAACAGCTTATGCTAAATATTGAAAATGACACGAAAAAGGCAACTTCTCTCATCCAAATGGTATCCAAAAAAGCGGATCAAGCGATGGAAATGGCTTCTGCGATCACAGCAATTGCCAAGCAAACGAACCTTTTAGCATTAAATGCTTCCATTGAAGCAGCGAGAGCAGGTGAATCTGGAAAAGGCTTTGCGATTGTAGCTGCAGAAGTGAGCAAACTGGCAGATGATACAAATTCTTTTGCGGCTAAAATTTTATCTTCGTTGGAAGAAACGAGAAATGATTTAGCTCATGCCGTTACTGCCGTCAAAAAAAATGAAGAAAGTGTTGATCAAGCTTCCTTGTCTATATCTGGAACAAAAGAAAGCATGCAGACATTTAAGCGAATGTTTTCAGACATTCATTCTCTGTTAAAGCATAATCGAGAAAACGTCATAAACATTCGTGAAAACGGCAACAATTTAAAAGGTTTAATAGAAAATGTAAACTTAATCGCACATGATTTCACCAACACAGTCAACGAAACAACGGCAGCATTGGAGGAACATATTGAAGGGATCCATGAGCTTGCAAAGGAATCAGTTATTCTTTCCGATGCTGTCATACATCTTCAAAAAATTTTAAACCGCTTTCAATTACAATAAATGTCTTGATTGACTGGGGGTTTTCTCTTTACTATTAAAAATCACATCGTCAAGAAGCGAATATTTGCAGGAATAATCGAAAATGAAAAAGGGAGATCCCCCAACTTCGGTAGTTGAGAAAAAATACTGCGCAGAAATTGACTCATTTTCATCATTATCAGAGCTTCCAAAAAATTAAGCAGCCAAACTCCTAGTATACAGGAATCGGGCTGCTTGCTACGTTTATTATTATCTGCTCAAAATCAAAAGAAGACCACTTTGCGTAATGTCTTCTTTATTTATTTTTCGATAGCTGCAAAGCTTTTTTAATATCTTTAAGCGCATTGGATTTTCCGTACATCAATACGCCGCCTTTGTAAACTCTTGCCCCGAAGACAGCTAATATAGCAATGGATGCTATTAATAAACCGATTCCTAAAAGCGGCTCCCAAATTGGAAGATCCAGCATTCCAACCCGCAAAAACATCAGCATCGGGGTAAACGGCGGAATGTATGATGTGATCGTAACATAGGAAGCTTCCGGATTGCTCAAACCAAATATCGCTAGCATAAAGCCCGCCACAACCGTTAAAATCATCGGAGTGATCAACTGCTGAACATCTTCTATACGACTGACCAGCGAGCCTAGAAAGGCAGCCATCGTCGCATATAATAAATAGCCTAAAATAAAGAAAATGACTGCATATAGAATGGTCGACAACGACGTGTTTTGGAATCCAAAGAAAGAGAAAAATCCTCCATCCATCGATTCTAAATTTTGTTTAATGGAAACGTAGCCGACAATAAGCCATAAGGCAAGCTGCGTTAAACTCAATAGAGCAACACCTAAAATTTTCGCAAACATTTGTGTAATAGGAGGAACACTGGAAATTAAAATTTCCATCACTCTAGAAGATTTTTCTACTGCTACCTCCATCGCAATCATATTTGCATACATGATCACTGCAAAATATATTACAAATAAAAGTACATATACGAGACCTCTCGCTTGATTCAATTCTTCCACCGTTTTTGCGTTGGCATTCAACGCTTCCATTTCAAAAGATACTGGCGCATTCAGCTTCATCAGTTCCTCTTGCGTTAATTTCAATTGACCTGCTGTCCATACCATGCTCACTTGTTGGAGGGCATATTGCAAATCGTTTGGAACGGTTGAGTCTGCAAGAGACGCTGCTTTATATACCGCCATCGGCCGGTTTTCATCATTTAAAGATAAAACGAGATACCCTTTGATCTCATCATTTAATACATTCTTTTTCAGCTTTTCTTCGGAAGCATTAGTTTTTTGCAATTGAATGTCCGGATTAACTTCTTTCAATTGCTTTTTAAACGGTTCAAATAAAGAATTTGATTGATCAATGACTGCAAGGCGTTCTTGATTTTCACCAGAATTAAAAAAATCGATAATTTTTGATATGTTTCCCAAAACTAGAATAATAAGCAATGTAATAACCGTGGAAATGATAAATTGCTTCGATCTTAGTTTGGTAAAATAAGTGTGGAATAAAACAGTCCAAAAGTTATACATAGGCCGCACCCACTTTCTCTATAAAAATATCATGTAATGAAGGCTCTTCTATTTGGAATTTGCGAATAAATCCTTTATCGACAATCTCCTGTAACAATTGTTGTGCGGTCTCTTCTCTTTCAATTTGCAATTGAATCCCTTCAACTGTTGTCTTGGCTTTTACGACACCTGGGAAATTCTTCAAGAAATTGAGATCAAAATCCGCATGAATCACGAGATTTTTTTTGCCAAAGGAACGTTTAATTTCTTTGAGCGACCCATGAACTACAGGGCTTCCCCTATGTAATATGCATAAATGTTCACATAATTCCTCAACGTGCTCCATCCGATGGCTGGAAAACACAATGGATGTACCGGCATTTTTCAAATCAATGACAGCCTCTTTCAATTGCTCAACATTGACCGGATCCAATCCGCTAAACGGTTCATCCAAGATGAGCAGCTTCGGTTTATGTATGACAGCAGCAATAAATTGAATTTTTTGCTGGTTTCCTTTCGACAGCTCTTCGACTTTTTTTTCAGCGTACTCTGGCACTTTAAACCGTTCGAGCCAATTTGCCAGCTCCTTCAGCGCATCTTTTTTGTTCATCCCTCTTAATCTGGCTAAATAGACAATCTGATCCTTTACCTTTAATTTCGGGTACAATCCCCGCTCTTCGGGCAAATATCCGATATACGGGCTCGTGCTATAATCAATTTTTTCTCCATTCCATGTAATGGTTCCTTCAGTTGGTGCCAGCAGCCCTAAAATCATGCGAAATGTTGTCGTTTTTCCGGCACCGTTTGCCCCTAAAAAACCAAACATTTCTTTTTCCGGAATGGATAAAGACAGCTTATCCACAGCGGTGAAATCGCCAAATTTTTTCGTCACTTGCTCTAGCTTCAACGTCATGTATTTTCCTCCTCTCATCTTTTAATACGGATCAAACAAGAAAAAAGTTCAGTATCGTTTTAAATTTCTGTCTAACTCACAAGTGAAACATCGTTAGTGACAATGATGATATGAAAACTATGTTAAAAATATTTAAACCACATAATTAAAACAGGAGGATGCTTCACAAAAGTTGTTCAAACTTTTGGAAGCATCTCTCCATTTAATAAATGTTGAGATGAACAAAAAGGCAGAAACCTTTTTTTATTACTTAAAGGTTCACTGATTTGATTTTAGAATCCGAACTGAGATGGATTTTGAAGAAATACAACTGTGAAGGACAAAAATAATCTAATAAAATTTATAAACGTCCTTCATGGAGGTGATGGAATCCAAAAAAAGGAAATTGCATATACTGAATGTCCGTCATAACTTTTGAAGGACAGAATGAAAATGGCGTGCATAGAAAAAGTCCTTCATAAGATTCCCGAAGGACATGATCAAGATAGGGAAACATAGGAAAAGCAGTTGTCCAGAAAGCCAAAATCTTTTGGAAACGAAAAACATAAACATTGAATATTGAAAGGGCACCTATAAGCCGAAAAAATCGACTACTTTGACAGCCACTTTTGCCATTATGATTCGGCTTCTTTTCGGCAATAGGAACGCCATCCTCCAAAATCTGTAATATCCTCGAATCGATTGGCGATATACGCCTTCCAAAAGAAAGCCCGACACTTTGTTTCCGTTGATCAGTTTTACTGTTCCTACTCTAAAAGATTTGTATTCCTAATTTTTTACAAAATACTAAAACCATTTCGTCTTGCCTCTCTTTTTATCGATGACAGCTAAAGCTCTAATGGGAAATTTATCAATAAACGGTTCTACTGAAATGTTATAATGTGCCTCGATATCTTTTTTTAATTGATCGCGTAAATCTGTCAATCGGTTCACTATATAGTCCATCTTAAATACAGGATCAAACGGTTCCTTTCTCCAAATAGAAGTGAGTCGAACCTTATCGTTATTGTCAAAAGGGATGATTGAAATTAACGGCTCATCTTCGTCAATTTCAAGAGTATAATAATGAAATTCCGGGATATCATATTTGCCACTTTCGATAATGGCGAGCCATCTCTCTAGGTATAAATAAAACTCCAACAATGCGATATCATCTCGGAAATAGGAGATTCCATCTACTTTTATGTCAAAATCTCCATCAACTCTAAGTACGATAGCAGAATCTTTTTTCCACTTTTTAGGAATGTAAGATTCATCGGTTGTAAAGTGATAGACAAACTCTAATTGATTGGATATGCTGTCCATATTTCACCATCCCACCCTACTACAATTTTTATTTTTTCTGACCTTTTGTACCTATTACTTTACCAAGGTCCGCTATAACTACAAATGACAAATCCGCATTCTTTTTTTCTGCCTCTGGATTTATAGAATTGAATCCTTTTCATTCGATTGCGTACTTGGCTTTTATCTGTAGTGTTGAATTAGCATAATTCGGACACTTTTTGAAAAAATAAATGGGGCTTCAAAAATAATAGGCAGCCCCAAGAATGTTATCAACTACAAACATTGACATAGTCTTTAACAAGTAACGTTCAATGACTAAAGCCATTTCGTCTTACCCTTTTTTTGTCTACAACTGCTAAAGCTTTTATCGGAAATTCATCAATAAACGGTTCTACTGAAATGTTATAATGTGCCTCGATATCTTTTTTTAATTGATCGCGTAATTCTGTCAATTGGTTCACTATATAATCCATCTTAAATACAGGATCAAACGGTTCCTTTCTCCAAATAGAAGTGAGTCGAACCTTATCGTTATTGTCAAAAGGAATGATTGAAATCAACGGTTCATCTTCGTCAATTTCAAGAGTATAATAATGAAATTCCGGGATATCATATTTGTCACTTTCGATAATGGCGAGCCATCTCTCTAGGTATAAATAAAACTCCAACAATGCGATATCATCTCGGAAATAGGAGATTCCATCTACTTTTATGTCAAAATCTCCACTAACTCTAAGCACAATGGCAGCATTCTTTTTCAACTTTTTAGGAATGTAAGATTCATCAGTTGTAAATTGATATACAAACTCTAATTGATTGGATATGCTGTCCATATTTCACCATCCCACCCTACTACAATTTTTATTTTTTTCTGACCTTTTGTACCTATTACTTTACCAAGGTTGGCTATAACTACAAATGACAACCTTGCATTCTTTTTTTCTACCTCTGGATTTAAAGAATAAGATGCGTTCTTAGAATTTAATCCTTCTTTAACCCAATTACGTATTTGGCTTTTATCAGTAGTATTGAATTTAGAAAAATTACCTCCAGCATTTTTTAAATGCTTATTACTTACATTGAATTTGGAAACTTTACTTTTTGCTGCTTTAACGGCTGCCTTTGCAAATGTGTTAAGAACGGCTTTAGAGCTTTTTATCGACTTAACGATAAGTTTTTTTCCAAATTTTTTTATGGCATACTTGATTCCATGTTTTGCAACTACTCCGATTATAACCGCCGGCAGAACCGAAGCTTGAGCATCAATGGTATTGATCTGGTAAGATTCTCCAGTATCTTGATCAATGAGTGTTGCAATAAAATCGGTGCCGTCAATTTCTTGCAACACTACATCAAAATGTTGAGTAATGATTTCTCCATTCTCTAATGATACTAGCAACCGCTGTACCATGTCCGTATGAATCTATTTGATTATTTTTCTCGTTGAACCTTTTGATACTTTGACACGAGCCTTTTCTTCATCAATTCCACTATCAATAATGGCAATTTTTATAGGTGTGTCTGTTAAAGAGTTAGGATCAGCATATTCCTTCTGTATGGAGCATAGAGCCCAATTCTGATTACAATCAATTTTTTGATCATAGGATAATTGATGATTGCATGAAGCTAAGAAGATGAAGAATATTATAAAAAAAATAGTTTTCTTAATTTTTATAAATTCCCACACCCCCTAGTTATTTTTTACAATATATAGTAATTTTACCAAAATTGTAATTGTAATTTAAATACAATATTTTAAAATTTTATGTAATAAATCTAACTAAGAGGAAATACTATTTTTTCAAGCAATTTGGAAATGAATTGATACATTGGTATTTTCAATATTCAAGTAACCAGCAGAGGTAAAAGTCGTATGTTACAGTTTAAAAAATAAACAAAACAGAAGTATGCAGCTAACTTTCTGTCTCCTAATACACTGTACGTACACGTCGATTTTATCTAAATAGTTCAGTCACTCCATCCTGTCAATCTCTTAAAATTAGAATTTTGCGCTTGAACGTGAAAAAGCCGCCAACATGTTTGACGGCTTTTGTATTATGAATTGAGTTCTTTCAGGCAATAGGAACGCCATCCTCCAAAAGCTGTAATATCCTCCGCTTGATTGGCTATATACGCTTCACAAAGAAAGCCCGGCACTTTGTTTCCGTTGATCAGTTCTACTGTTCCTATACTTAAAGGTTCTGGAATAGATGCTGTAAAAGCACCAAATGAAGCTAATGGCATTTCCCATATCTCCAATTGAATGGAGGCGCCATTGTGGTTTGTTTTGATAAGCCCAGGTTTGGCAGGATCCGTAGGCAGCTTATACAGCCGGTAATTAGGAGCAGTTGTTGCTTCACATACGAATTTGCCGCCGAATTGATGCATTTCATTTTCGAGCGGAAACCCTCTCATATGCAAACCGCAGACGGCAACAAAAGTCGTATTTTTTTGCGGTTGAAAATTTTCTGTTAGAATCTCTCCTAAAAATTGAGAAGCAAGTCCGAATATCAATCCTTCCTGTTCTGCCAGCGAAAACATCGTCATGCCAAAAGGAACATTTGCTTCCGCATCCTCTGCCGGAATGGCGATTGCCGACAGATCCAAAAGATTACAGTGATTGGTGTATTTTCCCATTTCGTTATTTGTGCGAATCGGATCGAGCCTAACTTGTTCGCGCGTCCAAGTACCGCCACAAGTAGGCAAAACTAATACTGCATCTTTTAACAATTTTTTCACTTTATGCTTGATTGATTGGATCCTGTGCATCGCTTGAAAAGCTGATGCTGCCGTATGATCAGGAGAAGCTCCGGAAGAAAGGACTTTTTCCGTAACGGAAAACACATCTTCTGTATTTGCTTTCACAAAATCACCTAAATCCGCCCATCTTTCCGCCACCCAAGGACCTTCATAAAGAAGAGACGCCGCTTCGGAAAACAAATCATAATCGATATACTCAATCGGAAGACGCAAACGTTCCAATCTTTTCATCGTTTTCATCCATGCATTCCTATATCCTTCACGAAATGGGCCAAAAAACGAAAGCGGTTGTTTCGGCAAACAAATTTTGCTCGGACTTTTCGGCGATACGTTCGGGAAATAGCGTGACCAAGGATCTGTTTCATCCTCGCCGCGCACAATTCGATCAACTTCCAATGCATCCTGCAAATTGTGCGCAAAAACTGTCACACAATCAAGGCTTGCGCAAGCCGGAACTACTCCAGCGGTCGGCCAGGCTCCCCTGCTCGGCTTAAATCCGACTAAGCGATTTAAGGCTGCCGGCACTCGTCCGGACCCAGCAGTGTCCGTTCCGAGTGCAAACGCTGCATGGCCTCGTGCAACGGCCACCGCAGATCCAGAGCTTGATCCCCCGCTGATCAGTTCTTCTTTTAAGGCATTTTTCGTTTCTCCATAAGGACTTCTTGTACCGACAAGCCCAGTGGCAAACTGATCTAAATTTGTTTTTCCTAATGGGATCGCACCTGCTGCGATTAACCGCTCAACCACTGTTGCGCTTTTTTCTGGTATATAAGCATATTGGGGGCAAGCTGCAGTTGTCGGAACCCCGGCTAAATCAATGTTGTCTTTAATAGCAAATGGAATTCCCCATAATGGCAAGCTTTTCCGATCCAGTGAAGCAAGCCTGTCTAGATAAGGCTGAATTCTTTCCATTGCCGGAGGGGTAATCCATATATTCATATCCTCATCTTGTTTAACTCGATGAATGATTTCAACGACTACTTCTTCGGGAGTCAATTCATTGTTAAGGTACATCTCTCTCAACCGCGCAATCGTCAAAGGTTGAGGAAAATGTTTGACCGATTTCATTTGAGAACCTCCTCTCGTTCTTTCTGCTTTAAAATGCTGACAATCAATTGTCCTGATTGCACCTCGTCCCCTGGTTTCACGTAAACATTTACTATTTGTCCATCGCACGGGGCCAGCTGCGGAAACTCCATTTTCATGCTTTCTTCAATCATCAGAACATCGCCTTTCTTAACTTGCTGTCCAGGAGACACAAGAACTTTCCATACACTTCCAGGCATGGAAGAACGAACAACCTCAGCACCTGGAGGGATATTTTCCTCTTGCCCTTCTTTCATTGGTTCATGCTCTGATATATATTCCGCCAATCCTAGCTGCTTCCACCGTTCTCGCTCTGCTTGAAAAGCTTCCTGCTGCCGCATGCGGAAAGTTTCGGCACTATCTTTGATCGAATCCAAGAATTTTAAATATTCGCCAAGATCAAACGTTGTTTCTGTTATTTCCACTTCAAACCTTCCTCTAAGAAAATCTTCCCGCAATTGCAGCAACTGTTCCGCATCTACTGGGTAAAACTGAATTTGATCGAAAAACCGCAATAGCCAAGGTTTTCCTTGTTCAAAACTCTTCGTTGTCCGGAATTTATTCCACATTTGAATCGTCCGGCCGACAAATTGATAGCCTCCAGGACCTTCCATTCCATATATACATAAATACGAACCGCCAATTCCTACCGCATTTTCAGGCGTCCAAGTCCGGGCAGGGTTATATTTTGTTGTGACTAAACGGTGCCGAGGATCAATTGGGATGGCTACTGGAGCGCCAAGATAGACGTCGCCTAATCCTAAAACAAGATATTTTGCATCAAATACAATTTTCTTTACATCATCAATGCTTTTTAAGCCATTTATGCGCCTGATGAATTCCAAATTACTCGGACACCACGGAGCATCGGAACGGACGTTTTTCTGGTAGCGTTCAATGGCCAATTGAGTAGCCGGATCATCCCAGGAAAGAGGCAGCCGAACAATACGTGAAGGGACTTTTATCGATTCCAGCGGCGGAAGCTCGCGATCAATTTCTAAAATTTTTTGACAAGCCTCGCGAACGGACATTTTCGATGGGTCAATGTGCACTTGCAAAGACCGAATGCCCGGCGTTAAATCAAGGAAAGGGATGTTGCCTTTTTGTTGTATCGCTTGCATTAAAGCATGTACTTGAAACCGATACAGCAGGTCTAAATCCATTGAACCGTACTCAATCAGCAAATTTTCGTCGCCGCTTGAACGAATCGTAATTGGAATGTTTCGAGATGTTTGTTCTTGAGCCAAAATTGAATCGTCGGCTGTAATTTTTGGATTAATGGCAGGAAGTTGAGAAGGTTGAAATCCGTACAAACTGCCATTTTCAATTTTTTGCATAAACATTTCTTGTTTTTTTCGAAGTTCCTCCGCTTCTTCCAATGACAACAAATGAAACTTGACGATATCGCCCGGATGCAATTGCCCAATTTTCCAAAACTCAGCTGAAGCCGTCGTAACTGGGCAGACAAATCCTCCTAAACTAGGTCCATCAGGTCCCAGTAAAATCGGCATATCGCCTGTTAGATCAAGCGATCCCACTGCATAAGCGTTATCATGAATATTTGATGGATGCAAACCTGCATCTCCGCCGTCTTCTCTTGCCCATTTCGGCGCTGGGCCCATTAACCGGACGCCTGTGCGCGAACTGTTAAAATGCACTTCCCATTCTGTTTCAGTTAATTGCTGCAAATAATCCGGCTGCAAAAATTCGCTTGTACAATGAGGGCCCGGAATGACGCCTATCGTCCATTTATTCGTCATGATCGGTCTATATTCAGCTGGAAGCCCCTTCGTTTTTTTGACAACAGCCCCCCGGTTGACTAAAAGCACATCGCCAGTGCGCAAGGCGCGTCCGCCATGGCCGCCGAATCCGCCGAGCGTAAATGTGGAGGAGCTTCCTAAAACTTCAGGCATGTCAAAACCGCCTGCTACTAATAAATAAGTCCGCATTCCCCTTTTCGCTTCACCAAATGATAATACTTGGTTCTTTTTTGCCAAAACAGGTTCATACATCGGCACGGGCTGATCGTCAAGCTTAGCCTGCATATCGGCACCTGTAATACAAAACCATATATCATCTCGAAAACGATAAGATCCCCCGCGCAATGTCATTTCAAGACCAGGGGCGCCTTCTCTGTTCCCGAGAAGTTTATTTCCAATCCGGAACGAGAGCTGGTCCATTGGACCGGAAGGCGGCACACCTACGCTCCAATATTTAATGCGTCCGGGCCAATCCTGAACAGTTGTTTGAATTCCTCCGTCCAATACTTCCAGTGCATGTTCTCTAGGTTGAAAATGGTTTAATAAACGGGTGTATACATTTCCTTTTATAAAATCCTTTTCCTTCAATAAAGCTTTCAAGTAGTGGAGATTGGTTGTAATACCGTACAATTTCGTTTCGTTTAGCGCTTGTATGAGTTTTCCGATCGCCTCTTCCCTGTTTTTTCCACGAACAATCACTTTCGCCAGCATTGGATCATAAAGAGTCGTAACCGTGATTCCGTTTCTTACCCACGTTTCCGTTCGAGCTGTTTTAGGAAATTTTGCCTCATCAATCTGTCCGGCGCTCGGCCGAAACTCATGCAAACAATCTTCCGCATAAATACGCGCTTGAATGCTATGCCCTTTCGGCTCTTTAACCAAGGAATGCAATTCATGCAGATCATCTGCTGCTTCACGTATCATCCATTCAACAAGATCGATGCCAAAGACCTCTTCTGTTACACCATGCTCCACTTGAAGTCTTGTATTCACTTCAAGAAAGTAAAAGGAGCTTGTTTCAGGATCATATAAAAACTCAACGGTGCCTGCACTCCGGTATCCAACTTCTTCCGCCAATCGGATGGCGGCTGCGAACATTCCTTTTCTGACTTCCTGGGACAAAAGAGGGGCCGGACTTTCCTCCACAACTTTTTGATTGCGGCGCTGAATAGAGCAGTCTCGTTCACCTAAAGCTACCACTTCACCAAATCGATTTCCAAAAATTTGAACTTCTATATGGCGTGCTCTAGCGATATATTTCTCCAGGAAAACGCCTTTATTTTTAAAATTTGTTTCAGCAAGACGACGTACCGCCTCAAATGCCGAGCGCAAATGCTGTTCATTTTCGCAAACGCGCATTCCGATGCCTCCGCCTCCTGCCGTGCTTTTTAAAATAATTGGATAACCAATATGTTCAGCTTGTTTTACCGCCTCATCCAAATCGGTGATGAGGTTCGTTCCCGGCAATAAAGGAACATTGGCTTTTTTTGCAATTTCTCTGGCAGAATGCTTTAATCCGAATATCTCCATCTGTTCAGGTGAAGGTCCGATAAACGTAATTCCATTTTGTTCGCACAAGCGGGCAAAATCTGCGTTTTCACTTAAAAATCCATATCCGGGATGAATGGCATCGGCTCCTGACTCAATGGCAGCTTTTATGATTAAATTTCCATTCAAATAGCTGTCTTTGACCGGGCCTTCTCCTATTAAAATAGCTTCATCTGCTTCGTCTACATGTAAACTGTCTTGATCCGCCTTTGTATATATAGCAACCGATAGAATTCCAAGCTTGCGAAGCGTCCGTTCAATCCGGACGGCTATTGCCCCGCGATTGGCAATCAGAATTTTTTTAAACATTTTGTACTCCCCCCTGACGCATCCGTATCCTAGTTGATTCTGTTTATTTATCCCAAATCAGCACTTGTATTTTTGTTGGATTGTAAGCATTGCAAGGATTGTTTAATTGCGGGCAGTTGCTGATCAGCACCAATGTCCGCCGAAGGGATAATAATTCCACATAACTTCCGGCATAAGAGATTCCATCAGCAAATTCTAAATGACCATCTTCTGTAACCGGAACATTCATGAAGAAGTTAATATTTGGAGCCAGATCCCTTTTTGTAAAACGCTCCCCATATTTCGACAACTGCAGCATAAACGTGTCGCGGCAATTGTGCATATGCAATTTATCATGTGCATATCGGACGGTATTGCTTTGTGCTGAGCAAGCACCGCCTAATGTATCGTGCCGCCCGCATGTATCCGCTACAATCTTCAGCAATTCATTTCCTGATTCAGAACGAAGCACCGAACCTGTTGTTAAGTAAATATTTTTCTGTCCTGTAATGGTGGCTGTTACACTGTAATGATCCTCCGGATTATCTGCATCGTAAAACAATGTATCTACTGCTTGGTTTCCTTCCAAGTCGACAATTCTTAGAACTTGCCCTGGCTTTAGTTCATGCATCCAGCCTTCCCCGGCAGGGATGATTTTGTTATAGATTGCATTTTCTTCTTTTCGAGGACTTTCTACTTTTTTAATATTTTCCATGTTCCTTTCCTCCCCATATCGTATTTTTAAATCGGTATTTTCTATAATGTTGATCTTTAAAGGCATCAGCCTGGGTACTCAAACAATTTCCTGCCCAATGCTATAAAAGCGCATAATATTCCCAAGTATTTTCAAATGCCCGGCGGTTTTCAGGACGATAATTTACACAATAATCGTTCAAATCGACAGGCTCTGCCGGAAGCATTTCCATTGCCACCGGAACGGACGGATAGTTGGTTCTTGGATCAAGCGGATTTGGTGTATTAGATACAATCAGCAAAATATCCATTTCTGTTCTTAATGTTACTGTGTCATTTTTTTTGCAATGATCCAAACAATAGGTAAGGTTGCCTTTGTCGTCGGTTTTCACTTTTGAAAACAGATTGACGACAGGAGCCATGTCGCGCAGGCTGAGCCCGTTTCTTACAAGTTCCATGGCAAAGTTCTCTTCTCCGCTTCTGAGCCAGTCATTTCTTAATTCTTGATAGCTTGTTTTTCCATATTTCTCATCTGTTCCTTCCCTTGTGGTATAGCCTGAAACAGTGTCGTGCCAGCCAAGGCTGTCGCTAGTGATGCTGGCCAATACTCGGCCGTTATCGCTCATCAATACGTTTCCCTTTGTCAAGTGAAATGTGTGCTGGGCTTTTAATGTATCCGGCATGTTATAACGCTCTGAAAGATCATGTGCATGATACATCATAAGTGAAAGATTGGCTCCAGCCTCCAAGGCTGTAAAACGAATAAGCTTTCCTTTTCCGATTTTTCCTGACCATTTTCCTCCAGGTACGATCGTTTTTCTGAAAATTTTAGTCATCCAAAATACCTCCCTTGAGACTTTTCTTAATGATCGTTGTAAAAAAATAAAAGCCTAGGGAAATCTCCCAGGCTTTTATCCTTCCGTGTTTATAGAAAGACATCTTTTGATGCTTTCTATACGCTCTCTCTCGGACCAGACCTGCTGCAAACTTAAGCAGCAGCGGAACCCTAGACAGCTTTTTTGTTCCTATCGATCAGGAACCTTTATGAAATTTTTATTTAAGATTAATATAGAAAGGAGTGCAGCATTGTTCAATGATTTTGTTAGATAATATAACATGAAACTTACAATGAATGCTGGAAATAGATAAAAACAATGTTAAACATTAAATTCCCCGATCATGTTTCTCAGTTTTTTTGCTACATTTGAGAGATTTTCTGCCGTTGCTGTAAATTCTTCAATTGCAGCCAGTTGTTCTTCCGTTGAGGCTGCCACATTTTGTGAATGAGCTGATGACTTTTTGGCGATGTCAGCCAATTGTCCGATAGAAACAGCAACTTGATCAGCTCCTGTTGACATTTGCTGGACAGATGAGGAAACCTCTTGTATTTGACATGTTACTTTTTCAACTGATGTTAAAATTTTATGGAAAGCGCGCCCAGCATCATCAACAACCCTTTTACCCTCTTTTAGATCGCTTCTTCCTTTATCGATATTCTCCACGGCAGCAGCAGCAATGGAGAGGACATGCTGTATCATTTCATTTATTTGAATCGCAGATTGTTTTGACTCTTCCGCCAAGTTTCGAACTTCCGTTGCTACAACAGTAAAACCCTTGCCTTGTTCCCCTGCACGCGCCGCCTCAATGGCAGCATTTAGAGCCAATAAATTCGTCTGCTCCGCTATATTTGCCATGACATCTGATATTTTTTTTATCTCGTCGGTAAGCTTGCCAAGTTCCTCAATCTTAATAAACGCTTCATCAACGGATTTTTGTAAAAATTCCATCTGCTTGACTGCTTTGACAATTGATTTGTTTCCTTCTTCTGCGATTTTCGATGTGGTCAAGGCCGATTCTGCTGCGAAAGAAGATGACGATGCAATTTTTTGAACTTCATTGGCAATATTATTCACCGCATGTGAGCTTTCATCCGCCATGTCACCTTGATCACCGGCTCCGGAAGCAATGTCTTGAACTGCCATCGTGATCTGTTCTGTACTTTCCGCAAAGTTTTTAGTACCTTCAGAAAGCTCGAGTGCTGAAGCGGAAACTTCATCTGTCGTTTCCTTTATTTTTAGCATCATTTTTTGCAGGTTCTCCAACATTCTATTAAATGCCGTCGCCAGCTTTCCAATTTCATCTTTATTCGTGATATGGATTCTAGCTGTTAAATCTCCTTTATTTCGCGCCAATTCCTCTAATTTATTTGCAATTTTCCACAATGGCCGGGTGGTTCTTTTAGAAATAAATATTGCAATTAAAATTCCTGCAAACAGTGCTGTGATAAATACCGCTGCACCCGCCATGATTTTTTTTCTTATTAATTTTTCATCTTCCTCAATTTTCTTGGTTATCCGTTCTGTCTCAATTTGTTTGAATTCTTCCAGTTTGGAACTAAAAATAGCGCGAATATCCGCATATTCTCCATGAAAAATAGCAAGTGTTTTTTGGCGGTCTTCCCCGGCCAATTCCATCATCTGCGTTTCTAATTCAACTAATTTTTGATTGTTTATATTTAGATCGTGGAAAATTTTTTTCGTCCTGGAATCATCCAGCATCGGAGTCACTTCTTTAATATGTTGATCAATTTGCTTTGCAAACTGATTGTACTTTTCCCTTTCGGCCGTATTATCCGGTTCGATAATCACCCCTCTGACCGCATCTGTTAACGCAAGGTCTTCAAATTGAATCTGGTGGGCAAGCTGCAATTTTTTCATATCGGTATTTGCTAAATTAAAATAGGATTTGGAAACGTCCTGCAAAGTAGAGTAAACAATAAGAAAGGCGAGCAGGACAATTATCAAAACGGTTCCAAAGCTAAGGAGCAGTTTGTTTCGTATCTTCATCATCAACAGCCCTTCCGATCCTTCTGTAAGTTTTTTACTAATGCTTTAATAAAGAAATGATATGTTTTTTTACGTTCATAAATTTCTCTACATCCACAAGCTCCCCATCTTGAAATAATTGCAAATCCGCATCAATCTCTTCGAGAATTCTCCCCGGTCTTGCTTCCATGACATATATTCGCTGGGATAAGAATAAGGCTTCATCGATGTCGTGCGTTATAAACACAATGGTTGTTTTTTCCTTCTTCCAAATATCCAACAATAATTGCTGCATGGATTGCTTTGTTTGTGCATCAAGCGCTCCAAAAGGTTCATCCATTAATAACACTTCCGGATTATTGGCCAACGATCTTGCAATAGCCACACGTTGTTTCATGCCGCCGGACAATTCTTTGCCGTAGGAATCCGCAAATCTTTCCAGTCCTACCAGCTCTAAATATCGATCGGAAATTTCTTTACGCTCTTTTTGTTTCATTCCTTTTAGCTTGAGGCCAAACTCTATGTTTTCTCTTACTGTCAACCAAGGAAACAACGTATAAGACTGAAAGACCATACCTCGTTTCGCACTTGGTCCTTTCACTTCTTCACCGGATACTTGCACACTGCCTGATGTCGGCTCCTCCAAACCTGCCAAAATTCTCAAAATGGTCGACTTACCGCATCCCGACGGTCCAAGAATGGAAACAAATTCTTCATTTTTTACGTACAAAGAAACATTCTCCAGCGCTTGAAAGGAGCCATTATTCGTTTTATACACTTTCGACAAATTTTGAATGTTTATTTCAATCTTCTCTTGGCGAAGATTTTTTTCAGCTTTGACAGCATTCAACATTTAATTTCCTCCTTCCGCCCATGGAAATAATTTTTTATTAATGTAGGCAAAGCATCTGTCAATAATAAGTCCCAACAGCCCGATAACAATGATTCCGACAAAGATGGACTCGGTATCCATGAAACGCTGCGCTTTCATAATCGAATATCCAAGACCGTTGTTTGCCGCCACCAGCTCTGCTACAACTAAATACGTCCAAGCCCATCCCATAATCAGCCGCATAGTTGTCATTAATTTCGGAAGCATTGCAGGGATGATAACCTTTGAGATGACTTGCCAGCGGTTTGCTCCAAGAGTATAGGAGGCATAAAGTAGGTCTTTATGAATCCGGTTTGTGTCATCTGCCACCATTAAAACGAGCTGAAAAAAGCTTCCGATAAAAATCACTAAAATTTTTGCTGTCTCCCCAATTCCTGCCCAAACCATAATAAGTGGAATAAAAGCGGCTGCCGGCATATACCTGATAAACTCAGAGACGGGCAAAATAACCGATTCTGCAAGCTTAAAAGTGCCAGCCAATATTCCGAGCGGAATCCCTAACAGACATGCCAGTAAAAACCCCATAAAAACTCTGTAGACGCTAATCCCGATTTCTCCCCAATACTCCGGACTTGAAAGGGCAGCAAAGAAAGAGCCCACAACAGCTGCGGGAGTCGGAAGAAATACTTCATCCACAAGTTTTAAATTGCTCAGCAAAATCCAAATGAGCAATAACAAGATAAAAGCAGTTGATACCCCAGTAAAATACCATTTTTTCGGAATATCCTCGCGTATTTTGAATAATGTCCATTGATGCCTTTTTCCTTTTTGAAGCTCCATCCATTAATCCTCCTTACTTTGCCCGTTCAATTTCCGCTTTTATAAATGAGGTGTCAACGAAGCTGCTAAAATCAGGAATGTCTTTAATAAACCCTAACTCTTTTAAAAATTCAGCATTTTTTTCAGCTGTGTAATAAAAAGATTGATAGTTATCTCCCTCTTTAAAAGCGTTCAAGCTTTCTTCAGGAGAAAACAGCTTGAATCCTTTCATTCCTACATCCAGCTCTTCTTTTGAAATTCCCGCCTCGTCCGCTATTAGTTGAATCGATTGATCGTAATTTTGCGAAAGATAGTCAACCGCATCAAACCATGCTGCTACGATTTTTTGCACGTCCTCTTTCCTCTCTTTCGCAACATCTCCTCTTACAACAAATAAGTCGGAAATCAAGCCCGGAAAATCAGCGGATGTCACCAACTTATGTCCTTTTCCCTTATTCACTGCCATGCTTAAAAAAGGCTCCCACAAACCGGCTGCATCCAATTTTCCAGCTATAAATGAATTTCCCGCATCTTGAACAGATAAGTTTGTAAATTTCACATCGGATTCCTTTAATCCCGCTTCATGCAATGCCGTGAGCAGAAAAAAGTGTTCAATCGTTCCTATTTCCGTACCGACTTTCTTCCCTTTTAAGTCTTTAATCGAGCGAATATCATTTGAAGCAACAAGCCCATCGCCGCCAAGTGAATTATCTGTAATAAATACCGCTTTTAAATCAATTCCTTTTTCTAAAGGGGAGATCGAATCAAGCAAAGCTTGGCTGTTTCCATCAATTTCTCCCGTATTTAATGCAGAAAGGGAATCAGCATATACTGGAAACCAAACCAATTCGACATCCACTCCATGTTTTTCGAAAAAACCCTTTTTTTCTACGAGATGCCATAAATACCAGCTCGGCAAGGCGCTGAAACCAATCTTAATCGGTTCTTTCTTGCTTTTATTGCCGTCAGAAGTTTCATTTGCAGATTTACTTCCGCAAGCAGCCAACAACAAGCAAAAAATGATAGAAAGAACAAGTAGTGGAAGCTTCTTTTTCTTCATGTCTTTCACCTCGGCTTTATATTTTTCATCTCTTTTTGAATTTAGGTATTTCAAAATAGTGCTTAAAGAAATTCTGTTATATCCCCCTCCCCAGATTTTTAAATTTTCAGCTTTAAAAAAATAAAAGCCAGAGAGAATAGATCTCCCAGGCTTTTATCCTTCCGTGTATATAGAAGTTGCGCAATCAAACGCAGCTTCTATACGCTCTCTCTCGGACCAGACTTACCGGCGGTGATACAGCCTGCCAGCAACGGAACCCTAGACAGCTTTGATTTCCCACTTATTTCGGGGAACGATATTCACTTTTCATCATTCCAAGATACGCTGGCAAATGTCAGCTTTTCACCTTCTTTTTCCGGTTGACAGAGAATGAGAGATCACTACAAACTCTTTAGGGGGATTTTTTTATTTATTAAGAATTATAGTTTATATGACTATATCCGCAATAAATATGTAATATTTTCTAACATAATTTCTCGAAATATTCACATATTACGGAAACTATTATTACATAAAAGAATTGTATTTTTTTCAAAAAAAACAGCATGAAAAGCTGCAAAACGTTCAAAATCTTCTTAAAAAAAGCATCTGCCCTTAATCAGCAGATGCTTTTTTCTTGTGCAAAATCATTCCGAGTCATTTATAAGCGTCAATAAAGGTTCGCCAATTTTGATTTGTTTTTCTTTCGTTTCATTTATTTCTTTGTAGTGACTAGTGTTGGTTATAACAACCGGTGTCGCCAAATCAAAGCCCGCCGACTGAATTCCATTTATGTCAAATTCAATGAGCAGCTGTCCTTTCTCTACACGGGCGCCTTGAGTTGTATGAGCAGTGAAAAATTTACCTTCCAATTGAACGGTATTCATGCCAATATGAATCAAAATTTCCGCACCTTGATCAGATGTTATGCCAATTGCATGTTTCGTAGGAAAAAGAGTCGTTACTGTGCCGGATACAGGCGCTACTAATTTTCCTTCCGAAGGCTCAATGGCTACGCCCGCGCCGAGGGCCCCGGATGAAAATGCTGCATCCTTGATGTCTGATAACGGCTTTACTTCGCCGTTAAACGGGCTGAAAATAATTTCTTTTTTACCTAATAATTCTTCTTCCGCATCAGCCTCAGCTGTTGCTTGTTGGGATTGCCGATCTGCTTCTTTTGCCGATTTTTGACTGAATCCAAAAAGGAAAGTGAGGATAAAACCAAGGATAAAGGCAACGGTAATGGCAATTATAGTGCCCCATAAACCAAACGTAATGCCTTCAGTCGGACTGATAAAGGATGGAATACCAAAAATTCCGAGACCTCCCAGCATATACATTTTTGAATCAAATACTCCTATGAGTCCTCCGCCAATTGCCGCAGCAATACAGCTGATAATAAACGGTTTTTTGAGTGGAAGCGTAACACCATAAATCGCCGGTTCGGTAACCCCGAAAACTCCGGAAATAAATGCAGGGATACTAAGCGTTTTCAATTTTTGCTGTTTCGTTTTCACCATGACGGCAAGTACAGCACCTATTTGTGCAAAAGAAGGAGCAAATGCCATCGCTAGAACAGGATCTGCACCAAGTGTGCTTATATTGTTGATACCAATCGGAACAATCCCCCAATGAAGACCGAAAATAACAAATACTTGCCAGAACCCGCCAATAAATAATCCTGCAATGAGTGGCGATAAATCATAGATGGCAACGGTTCCTTGTCCAAGAAGTTTTCCTGCCCAAGTTGCAATTGGTCCAATCAATAAAAATGTTAAAGGAACTATGATAATCAGTGTAAAAAAAGGAACTAAAAATGTTTTCACGACATCAGGAATAACTTTCTTAAACCAATTTTCCACCTTTGCACTAAAATAAGCAGCCAAAATAATCGGAATAACGGAAGATGAATACGTCATTAAAATGACCGGAATGCCAAGAAATGTAATATAAATAGGCGACTCAAACATCGTGCCTGAAAACAAAGTGTAAAGCGCTTTTCCGCTAGTAAGATTAGATAGTGCCGGATAAACCAATGACGCCCCGATCGCCATACCGATGAATGTGTTGCCGCCGAATTTTTTGCTGGCCGTATAACCAAGAAAGATCGGGAAGAAGTAAAATAACGAATCGCCAATTGCATATAAAATTTGATAAGTTCCTGATTTATCTGTTATCCAGCCTAGTGATGCGAAAAGAGCGGCAAAACCTTTAATCATTCCTGTTGCAGCTAGAACGCCGAGAGTTGGTGCAAAAATTCCCGAAATAATGTCAATAAAGCGGTTGAATAAATTTTTATCCTTTTTTCCCGCTTCCGTATCGACAGGCTTTGCAGCTTCAAACCCGCCAATAGCAACGACCGCCTTATACACATCAGGCACATGATTGCCGATGACAACTTGATATTGTCCGCCGCTTTTCATAACGGTGACGACTCCGTCCATGTTTTTTAACACTTCTGTGTTCGCTTTCCCTTCGTCCTTTAATTGAAAGCGCAATCTTGTAATACAGTGAACAACACTGATAACGTTTTCTTTACCGCCGACATTTTCGATAATGTCTTTAGCCAATTGCTCATATTTCATGATTGACCCTCCCAAAAATATATTTGATATATAAAAAACCTGAACCAATTTGAACGCGCACGAATAAACGCACTGTGTTGTTCAAATCAGTTCAGGTTATGCCCGGATGGTAACATTCCTTCCTGATTTTTGACAGCTTCCCGAAAAAATTATGCAATTGTCGAATTTACTCTTTCTAATCTAAATTGGCTCCATTCGATGAGATGACTTGCTTATACCAATAAAAGCTTTGTTTTCGAATTCGGCGCAAATCTTTTAAATCAAATTCATCACGGTTAACGTAAATAAAACCGTAGCGTTTGCTTATACCTTGATGCGTGCTGACGAGATCAATAGCTGACCAAGGACAAAAACCGAACACTTCAACACCGTCACTAATCGCTAATTGCATTTGTTCGATATGGTTTCTTAAAAATTCAATTCGGTATGTGTCGTTTATAACATCGCCTTCTTCCAATTGATCGATGGCGCCTAATCCATTTTCAGTGACAATCAATGGCAAATGATAGCGGTCATATATTTCTCTTAATGTTGTCCGAAACCCGACTGGATCAATTTCCCAGCCAAATTCATTTTTCTTTAAATGCGGATTGGAGGCTCCTTTATAAACTCCCGGTTCCCCAACCGTAATATGCTGATCTCCTGTTTGGTTCACATCTTCTTCATTTCCTTCGCTTGCTGCTACTGTTTGCGAAGTATAATAGTTAAAAGCAATAAAATCCGGCTTGGCATTTTGTAAAATTTCCATATCGCCTTCAAGAATTGTTGGAGTATATCCCTTTTCCTCCAAGTAAGCCCAGGCAA
Source organism: Aeribacillus sp. FSL W8-0870 (assembly GCF_037963755.1). Taxonomy (NCBI): domain Bacteria; kingdom Bacillati; phylum Bacillota; class Bacilli; order Caryophanales; family Bacillaceae; genus Aeribacillus; species Aeribacillus sp. FSL W8-0870. The sequence goes on along the minus strand of NZ_CP150165.1, from coordinate 722,224 downwards.
TATTGTTATAGCGCCCATATACAGCCATATCCAAATACAGCCAATTGCGGATGGCTGCGTAATTATTGGCAGCTAAAACATCTTCAGGTTTTGAGCTTGCCGGATTAATCGTCACAATATTCGGCGCCGGTCCGATTTTTGCATCAGGCAGCATTCGATGGCATAACGTCATTGCCTTCGCCTGAGCGACAAACATATGATGATTTTGTTGATACAATTCTTTTTTTGGATTTTTTAAGTTCGGATCAACGGTCCCGATCGCTTCGCCATGAAGGATCATCATATTTTGTTCATTAATCGTCAGCCAATATTTTACCCGATCGCCAAAATGCTCGAATAATGTTTTGCAATAATTTTCATATGCATCAATCGTTGCACGATTGGACCAGCCGCCTTTTTCCTGTAATGCATAAGGCAAATCAAAATGATAAATCGTCACAATCGGTTCAATTCCATGCTTTCTGATTTCATTGATAAGTTGATCGTAGAACTCTATCCCTTTTCGATTTACCTCTCCGTCGCCATTAGGATAAATGCGTGTCCAGGCAATGGAAAAACGATATGCTTTAAAGCCCATTTCAGCAAACAGAGTAATATCTTCTTTGTAACGATGGTAATGATCGCTGGCTACTTTAAAATCAGTTGTGCCTTCGGGGTATTTGGCCATATCGATAACGGAAGGTCCCTTTCCGTCTTCATTCCATGCACCTTCCACTTGATAGGCTGATGTGGAACCTCCCCAAAAAAAATCGTTTGGAAAAGGCTTGCGCCGCTCGTGTTTCATGCTTACTACCTCCCATTTCATTTTCAAACAGAGTGATTTCGACATCGCAATCGTTTTTACAATTCTTCTCCATTCGTTTCGATTACTTTTTTATACCAATAGAAGCTGTCCTTCCGGAGTCGTTTCAATGTTCCGTTGCCGAAATCATCTTGATCGACATAAATAAAACCATACCGTTTGCTCATTTCTGAGGTAGATGCGCTTACTAAATCAATAGGCCCCCAAGTTGTATACCCCATTAATTCAACACCGTCGCCAATCGCTTCTTTCATTTGCTCAATATGTTTGCGCAAATAGTCAATTCGGTAATCGTCATGGATGCTGCCGTCTTCCTCAACCTTGTCGTAGGCCCCTAATCCGTTTTCCACTATAAATAAAGGAACTTGATAGCGGTCATACAATTTATTTAACGTAATCCGCAAGCCGATCGGATCAATTTGCCAACCCCAATCAGATGATTCAAGATAAGGGTTTTTCACACCGCCGATTAAATTGCCTGAAACTTCTTCAGCATCATCCTTCGTGCTGGCTACAAGTGTCATATAGTAGCTGAACGAAAGGAAATCCACTGTATATTGTTTTAAAATGGCATCATCGCCTGGAAGTTTTTCAATGTGAATATTATTTTCTGCAAAATATCGTTTCATATAACTTGGGTATGCGCCGCGAACTTGAACATCTGTGAAAAATAAGTTCAGCTGATCTTCTTTTAATGCTTTAAGTACATCGTCCGGGTTGCATGTTTCCGGATATACTTCCAATCTAGCCAGCATACAGCCGATTTTTGCATCCGGAATGATTTCGTGGCATGCTTTAACAGCTAGTGCACTTGCTACAAATTGGTGGTGTACCCCTTGGAAGGCAGCTTGTTTTACATTTTCAACCCGATCGGTTAAAATGCCGCCGCCGGTGTACGGACTGAAAGTAATCATATTGATTTCATTAAATGTCAGCCAATATTTCACCTTGTTTTTATACCGTTTAAATACGGTTTCAGCGTAGTGAACAAAGAAATCTATCACCTTGCGATTCGTCCAGCCGCCGTACTTTTGCACAAGTCCGAGCGGCATTTCGTAGTGGGAAAGTGTAACAAGCGGCTCAATATTATATTTCTCCAGTTCGTCAAACACTTTGTCATAAAAGGCTAATCCTGCTTCATTTGGTTCGGTCTCATCCCCATTCGGGAAGATACGCGGCCAAGAAATGGATAAACGGAATACTTTAAACCCCATTTCTGCAAATAAGGCGATGTCTTCCTTATAGCGATGATAAAAATCGATTCCGAAACGTTTCGGGAAAATTTTATCTGATGCTGCTCCGCTTAAGATTTCCTCGATTTCTGCACTTGTCACATCTAATGAATGTCCGTTTTTACCACGTTTTTCTTTTGGTACATAAGCCACCATATCGGCAGTAGAAAGACCTTTTCCATCTGCATCAAAAGCACCTTCTAATTGGTTGGCAGCAGTTGCGCCGCCCCAGAGAAAGTTTTCCGGGAATTTCGCTTCGAAATGGCCCATTGTTCATTCACCCTCTCGTTATTATTAAAAAATTTCCAACTTTATCCTGTCGCAAAGCGCTTATACGATCAAGAAAATAAAAAAACCTAAATTGCCCGCCATAAAAATGACGAAACAATTTAGGTTTTGCCTGCATGACCAGTAACAATCCTAAATGAAATGGTTTCTATTCGATTGTTATTTACAAATTAGCATACGCTTTCATTTCCTGTCAACAGTTCATTTAAAAATTTTTACGAGAAGCTGAGATTTTGTTTAATTACGATTCACGACTCGATCAATATGAATTGTCAAATATAGTTTTTCTTCCGAAGTTATTTCATGGCCATGCACCTTTTGAATATAATCTTTTATTTTTTTCGTGCAGGCATAAGCTTCCGGATGCTTATTTTTTACGATTTCATACAATTCATCATCGTCGCTCTTCAGCAGCATGTTGTTTATGAGCCGTTGCGCGAAAAATTTCAAGTGGGTAAGGAAACGGAAATAATTTAATGAATCCTCGTCAAGCTCAATTTTAAAATGGTATTTTACAATATTCAGTATATCTTGAATAATCTTTGTCATATTGGCGACATCCGTCATTTCTTCATTCAGCTCAGCATTGACGAAATGCATCGCAATGAAACCGGCTTCATCTTCAGGCAGTTCAATCGCCAATTTGTCTTTAATCATTTTCAGTGCTTCCAAAGCGATTTGAAATTCATCTTTATATATCCGCTTGATTTCCCAAAGTAATGGATTCACAATCTTTATCCCTTGTTTTTGCCGTTCTATGGCGAAATTAATATGGTCTGTCAGCGATATATAAATAATATCATTCAGTTTTTTGCCAAGTTTATTTTTCGCGTATTGTATCATTTCCTCCGTTACTTTTACATATTCCATCGGAACCTCGTACAATAGCGATTTAAATTTACTGGCCATATCCTGATTTTCCAATTTAAAAATCTTTTCAATTCTGTCTTCATTAACCTCATCGCCAGGTCTTTTCTTAAAGGCAATCCCTCGTCCCATGATGACCAGCTCTTGATCATCTTGTATAACGCTGATCACGTTATTATTAATCACTTTTGCGATTTTCACGCGTACCCCCTGCCTTTAGTTTGATGCTATTATACCTATATATTGCAAAATGCACCCGATATTATTTATGAAAGAAGTCCTTAATTAAGAGAATTTACGATTTATTAGGATTTGTCAATACAAAAATTCGATTGCTAAAGCAGATTTTCGTTTTTTTAATAGTAAGAGAGTTTCAAAAAACTCCCCGCCACCATGCGTTGGGTACAGCCCGACGATAAGGGGAGGTGAATTCACTTCTGTCCAGTACGCTTTCTATTGGTCAAAATGATAAAAAATAACGGCGAGAACACATGCCCCGCCGTTTTGTCATTTTATTTGAGCGAAATCTTTTTTCCCTGTTTGATCGATTCATAGCAAGCTTCGATTACAGTCATATTTTGGATCATATTTTCGCTTGTGTAGGAAGGATTTTTTCCATGCAGCACCGCATCTGAAAAATGCTCAACTTGAAGAGCGTATTGATCCGCTACAATGCTTTCGATTCTCTGTTCATTTTCTTTTTCAACAATGATTAAGCCTTCTCCTCCTTGGCGGTCAGGTCGATAGGCTCTTGGAACGCGAATAGAACCTTTCGTTCCGACCACTTCATAAACATTTGAAAAACTCGCGTGAAAACTGCAGTCAAAAACGGCTTTGACTCCATTGTCAAGCTCCATATATCCGACAGCCGTCGTATCAACGCGATGAACAGGATCTATTTCAGCATCTACTCTCACTTCAGCCGGTTCGGCTTGAATAATATTTCGAATCGAATGAATACAATAGCAGCCAATATCATAAATACTGCCGCCGCCCATATCAGAATTTAAACGAATATTTTGCGAGGCAGGATCCAAATAAAACGAAAAGTTGGCTCTCATTAATTTCACATCGCCAATTTCACCTGATGCGATGATGTCTCGAACTCTTTGATGCTGTGGGTGAAATTGGTACATAAACGCTTCCATAAACTTCACATTGTTTTTTTCACAAACGGCTGCCGCTTCTTTCGCCTCCTCAGCTGTCAACGTTGCTGGCTTTTCACATAATACATGTTTTCCTGCTTCAGCTGCCTTCACAATCCATTCTTTGTGCAAATGGTTAGGCAGCGGTATGTATACAACATCGATATCTGGATCCTTTAGCAAGTCTTCATAACTTTTATAGGCTTTCGGAATATTTAATTCATCAGCCACCCCGATCACTTTATCGGATCGGCTTGCTATCGCCGCTACAACAGCATTTTTAGATCTTTGAATCGCAGGAATCAACTGCTTTTTAGCGATTTGTGCTGTGCTTATTATTCCCCAACGAGTTTTCTTCAATTTCTAAATCCCCTCCAGATCAATTTTGAAAAAACATAATCTTGTCAATTATTTTTGAAATTCTTTTGATTTTACATTAATATTTTTTGATTTTGAAAACGCTTTTTTATATTTTACCACATTTTCACACATCGTCCATACAACTTTTCAGCAGATTCCTCCACAAGAATTCAAACCGCTGCTGCCACTGTCACGGAACATTGTCCGCCTGCTAACTTTTTATGTTTGAAGTTGTTTGTTTGTACTTTCTATATTTTTGCCAACGACCAATTGGAACCATCGCATAAAATGTTTTCCCTTGGTTGTGTGAACACATAAGGGAATCGGTGCTCAAATTCCTTCAGCAGCAAATACGGCAAATCACTCGGTTGCCAAGGGAATGTAGGCTTTGACATTTGCAAGTTTTGAAAGAGGAATGTTGCTAGATTTAAATTTTTGTTTATGATTGAATTTTTGTGTTTTTTTCGACTAGTCGGCCCTTAAAAGTGATTTCGTACAGATTATCGTTCATTGTCATTCGCCTCTACTACATTCGTTGCATTAGACAGTTTAGCTTATTAGATGTATAGTATATTTGGAAATAATGGAAAGAGGCGAGTCCAATTGGTATACATAAAAATGAACAGTCCAGAATATGTAAAGGCCAGCATAGCTCTTTTTTTCGGCGGGTTTGTCACCTTTTCCATTTTGTATACAACACAGCCTTTACTGCCTGTTTTCTCAAAAGAATTTCATATCTCTGCCGCATCAGCCAGTTTAACCGTATCGGCTTCAACCGGAACACTTGCTTTTATGATGCTGGTAGCTGCTAGTTTGTCAGATGTTCTTGGAAAAAAGAAAATCATGATCATCTCGATGCTGCTTACTTCCATGCTCTCTATGTTTATTGCTATGAGCCCAAATTTTCCTTTGCTTGTTGTATTCCGAACACTGCTTGGAATTTCTTCAGCAGGCATCCCCTCTCTCGCTATGGCGTATGTAGCAGAAGAATTTCATCCAACTGCAATTGGCAAAGTGATGGGATTGTATATAAGCGGAACAAGCATCGGCGGAATGGCCGGCCGAATAATCACTGGCTTGTTGACAGATTTTTTTTCATGGAGGACCGCTTTATTTTCCATCGGAGCGCTAGCTCTTATTTTAAGCATCGTCTTTGCTTTTATTCTACCGACACCAAAGAATAGCGAAAAAAAGCCGTTTAATATAGAAGCTGTTATAAAGGCATATACTGTACACTTAAAAAATAAGCCGCTTTTATCTCTCATTTTTTTGGGCTTTTTATTTATGGGAAGCTTTGTGACATTATACAATTATATTGGCTATTTACTGAGCGAGCCTCCTTATTCATTCAGCCAATCATTGCTTGGCTTCCTTTTCATCGTCTACATTTTCGGAAGCTTCAGCTCTGTATTTTTAGGCAAAAAAGCTGATGAACACGGCCATTCAGCCACGCTAATTTTTGCCGTCGCTTTGACTATTTCCGGAGCCATATTGACTCTTTTTCCGCCAGTATTGGTGAAAATTATCGGCATTTCACTATTTACATATGGTTTTTTCGGCTGTCATTCCATTGCCAGCGCTTGGATTGGAGAACGGGCGGATAAGAATAAAGCTCAAGCATCTTCTTTATATCTTTTATTCTATTATTTAGGATCAAGCTTAGTTGGTACATTTGGGGGCTATTTTTGGATTCATTTCCATTGGGCGGGAGTCATCTTGTTTATCACAGCTTTATTGCTATCAAGCTTACCTTTTATTCGGTATGCTGAGAAACGTCTTTAACCGTCAGAAAGTATAATAGATTAGTGCAGAAAAAAAACGCTTAGCCTGTCGGAAGAACTGAACGTTTTTTCAAGAAAAAATTTATGGTGTTCGGATTATCGTGCAAATTCCCATAAAAATTAGAGATGGATCAGCATGTCATAAGCAGAAAATTGCATGGAATTCCTGTAAACTGTCTACTGTTTTACACAGCTCATTTCACGTAAAATCCCTCCAAAAATGCCACTTTTCAAAATAAAAATATGGCAACCTTCATCTTTAAAAAGTTCCAGAAAATAACATCTTTTTCTATTGACTTTTACGTTGCGTAACACCTTATAGTTGCTAACGCAGAGATGTAATAGGTGACAATGAAGGTAAAAGAAGCAGGGGCTTTTCAAATAATCAAAATTTGCAAGGTGGAAGCAATGAAAATAGTCATCGAAAATACAATCGAACAAGATGAAATTGTTCGATTTCTTTCAAATCTTGCTTGATATATAAAACTTGTAGTAATTGATATGTGGAACTCTTATAAACTGTCAATTGTGATAGCTAAAATTCATATTGTTAAGTCAGCAAACAAAACCTGATAGAAAATCCGGAAGGCTGTCAGTTAGAATGGATTAGCCAAATGAATGGGTTTATGAAAAAGTGTTAGATCATGATTTTCTATTGTAGCTAAAAGCATGGAAGAGGGTGTTTTTACCCTCTTTCCACACTTTTTTAGATTTCCAAAATTATATTAATTGAAGAGAAACGAACTTAATTTCTAGGAATTCGTCCAGCCCGTAGTGGCTTCCTTCTCTTCCAAGGCCGCTCTCTTTCATTCCGCCAAAAGGTGCTTGGGCGACAGACGGAAGGCCGTCATTGATTCCGACAATGCCGTATTCTAGATTTTCAGAAAACCAAACAGCCTTTTTGAGAGATTGGGTGTAAACATACGCAGCCAAACCAAATGGTGTACCATTTGCACGTTGGATAACTTCTTCATCATCTGAATATGTGCTGACCGGTGCCAATGGACCAAATGTTTCTTCCTGCATGCACAACATATCATCTGTTACATCAGAGATTACAACCGGCTTCATAAAATATCCTTTGTCCATATTCACGGCAGGTCCTTCATGGAGTTTCGCGCCTTTTTCGACTGCATCTTCTAATTGATGTTGAACTTTTTTGACTGCATTTTCGTCAATAAGCGGTCCAATGTCTACCTTCTCGTCAAGGCCATTCCCTACTTGCAGTGTTAAAACAGCTTCATGAAATGCTTTTAAAAACGGCTCCTTAATTGACTCATGGACATAAATCCGGTTGGCGCATACGCACGTTTGACCCGCATTTCTGAATTTTGATTGCACAACGCCCTTTACAGCTTCTTGAATATTTGCATCTTCTGTTATGATAAAAGGTGCCAAGCCTCCAAGTTCAAGCGATACTTTTTTTACAGTATCCGCTGCTTTTCTCATTAACAGCTTTCCAACTGGAGTAGACCCTGTAAAAGTAACCTTCTTAACGCGTGAATCTTCCATCCAAACATCAACGACTTCAGCTGGTTTTTCAGTCGTTATAACATTGATGACACCTGCTGGAAAACCTGCTTCATGAGCACATTCTGCTAATAAAAGTGCTGTAAGCGGTGTTTGTTCAGCCGGTTTTATGACAACTGTGCATCCGGCTGCAAGGGCAGGGGCGACTTTCCGTGTGATCATCGCCGCCGGAAAGTTCCAAGGAGTTATGGCAGCAACAACTCCTACAGGTTGTTTTTGAACGATAATTCTCTTCGAATGAACAGATGCCGGAATCGTTTCGCCATAAATCCGTTTCGCTTCTTCTGCAAACCATTTCACAAAGCTGTTTGCATATTGTATTTCGCCTTTCGCCTCGGCGAGCGGTTTTCCCTGCTCGATTGTCATCGTGGATGCCAACACTTCCAGCCGATCATTTATGAGCTTATACCATTTTTCCAGTAATTCTGCTCGTTCATAGGCTGTCGTTTTTGACCAAGTTTTAAAAGCTTCGTGAGCTGCATCGACAGCCAGCTTTGCTTCCTTGGCGGTTCCGTTCGGCACATAACCAACTGTTTCAAAAGTGGCAGGGTTTTGAACGACAAAATTGTCATCCAACTGAACAAATTCTCCGTTAAGATACAGCCCTTTTGTCAATGGTTGTTCTTTCATACTGCTTGAATCTCCTCTCTTTCTTTTTCTTCATTCGAGTGGTGCGTAAATATGCGGTCGTTTTCTCCGCGCAGAAAATCTTTTCCATAGAGCAGGATGCATAAAAGGATGCCGGCAGCAAAAGCCATTGTTGCTCCTTTTATGACGAGGATTGCACCAACAATCCCCGCAATTCCGAGATCACGCTGGCTGCGGGACTGCATGACACCGATACGAACGCTTACATAACCTTGTACCAACAATGTCAAAGCTAAAGCAACTCCAAGTATCGGTTGTACTAAACTTACTATAGGCAGCAAAAATAATCCAGTATTTGTACCCCAACGGAACGATCCTGCTCCGCCGAAAAACGAATGCATCGCTTCTTTACCTTTTTTAAACCGCTCGATCACGACCACTTGCATGGCAGCCCACATCGGACCGCACATCGTAATATCAGGGCCGATCATGCTCATTAGAATGTTTCGGCCACCAAATATTAAGTGGGCGCGGTTCGGATTGTAATCAACTTTTTCATCCGTACGTATGACATCAGATTCAGAAAGGAGAGCTTTCGTTTTCAGCACATCTCCAAACACAACTAAATACGTTGCAAAAACAGCAGGGACTGCCTTCACGAAAAACGATAACGCAGGGAAGCCCAGGCCAAATACCGTATATTCCGCCCAAAGTGTGGCGAAATCTGGTTTACTGAAGCCCCATTGAATGTCCGGCCATTTCGCTTCTCCAACAAGAGGCGCTACGAAAACAGCTAGCAAAATAGCTGGTAAAATCCCTAAATTCCCCAACAAAGCCCAGCCTTTGTTTTTTTGCTTTAATTTTTCGAAATGTTTAGAGAATATTAGATAAAACGCAAAGCCAATGCAAATTGTGATCGTAATCGGGAATAATTCAAACTTTCCTCCGGCTTCAAAAATCGATACGACAGCTCCAATTCCGGCACCCAGTATAATACCTGATTTAATGGCGTCAGGCACTAAACGCACCACTTTGCTGGCAAGTCCCGTTACTCCTAAAATGATGGATAAAATTCCAAGAGTCAACTGAAATGCAATGAGTGCATATATTCGGTCCTCACCTTCTGGAAATTGTTTAACAAACAAAACAATCAATGGAATCGCGGGAGTGACCCAACCTGGAATGACCGGGTCACCAAGCAGATGATGCAGTAAATATAAAAGTCCATTCAATACAACAACAGCGAGAGCCACTTCAAACGGCATCCCTAAATGATCCGCTAAAAGAGTAATAGCCCCAAGGTCTACCGCACACATGAGCAAACCCTGCACATAATCGGGCCATTCAAACCGATAATGAATAAACGGCAGCCGTATTTTAAAGGGACCTGCAGGGATATATGGCGTTTCAGCGCCGTGCGGACGATTTTTCCATTTCATGATCATGATTTTCCCTCCTATCAATAGGCAGCACGGTATATTTGTTCAATATCTTTTTTGCTTAATTTTCGAGGGTTATTGCGCAGAAGCCGCGTTTGCTTTAAAGCTTCCTCAGCCATTTCAGAAATCGCGGATTCCGGAATATTAAATTCACGCAAAGATTGTGGAATTTCCACATAGCGGCATATCCGGATCATCGCTTCAATCGCTGCATCAGCCGCTTGATCATCGTTTAGATGATCTACTTTTTCACCTAACGCTTCTGCGATATCACGGAATCTTTCTAAACAAGCTATTTTGTTCCATTTCATGACGTATGGAAGCAGCAAGGAGTTGCTTACACCGTGTGCTATATGAAAACGTCCTCCAAGAGGATAAGCGAGAGCGTGCACTGCTCCAACGCCTGCATTACCAAAAGCCAATCCCGCCATGAGACTCGCTGTAATCATCGCCTCACGTGATTCGATGTTTTCCGGGTTTGAATACGCTTTCGGTAAATGGGTGGAAATAAGTTTCATCGCACCAATTGCCAGTGCATCCGTAATCGGAGAAGCAAACTTCGAAATATATGCTTCCACAGCATGAACCAATGCATCCACTCCGCTTGCTGCTGTCACGCTAGGAGGGCACGTAATGGTCATGATCGGCGAAACAATTGCGACATCAGGTAATAAGAACGGACTGACAATCCCTTTTTTCACCTGCTCTTTCGTATCCGACAAGATTGAAATATTCGTAACTTCGGAACCTGTTCCGGCAGTTGTCGGAATGGCTATTAAAGGCAGCCCTGAGAAAGGTCGAGTCCAGTAGAATAGTTGATTTCTAACTTCCCGCTTCTAAAGGATGCAAAAAAAAATGAACATTGTTTAAACAAAATCGAATTTGCAAAGACTTGAATTAAAAAAAATGAATCCTTGCATAAAGTTAATCGTAAATTATATCAAAAGAATAAAACATTAACCGTCATATCGAAGATCAAATTTGCGGGGGAAACTATGTATACACACGCTACGAATAGAAGACAAATGCCCAGTGTTTTAAAGTCGTTTGCCGTTTCTTTGGCTATCGCCATGCTAGGAATGGCAGCGGGAATATATGTGCCGCCATCACTGTTTTTGCCTCTTGCCATAATTGAACTTGGCATGATTATTTTTGCATTCTTTTTGCGCAGAAAAAAAGCTATTTCTTATACATTTCTATATAGTTTTACGTTTATTTCAGGGATTACAGCCTATCCAATGATCTCGCATTATGTTTCAACAATCGGCGCGCACGCGGTCATTATGGCACTAGCCGCCACAACCGCTGTTTTTACTGGATTAGCTGTATATGCAACTGCAACAAAACGAGATTTCTCATTTCTTGGCGGAATGTTATTTTCTGCCCTGCTCGCTTTTCTGATCATTTATGTTCTTAATCTTTTTTGGCCGTTGAACTCAGGCGGCATGCTCGCATTTTCCTTCATAGGAGTATTAATTTTCAGCGGCTACGTATTATATGACTTTAATCGAATGAAGCATTACGGTGTTCATCCAGAAGAAGTGCCGTTAATAGCCCTAAATCTATATTTAGACTTCATCAACCTGTTCATTCAAATTTTACGAATCTTTGGCATTCTTTCTTCAAAAGATTGAAGGAGAGCTAAAAAAAGAAAGCTGCTTGCAAAAATTTCGGGTATTTAAAAATTTGTAGAACCGGATCAATTTTTATGTCAGAGTCATCTAGTGCCGGTTCTTCTTTTCACTCGTTAGGAAAGCTTTTACGGTTCCTTTTTTTTTATTTTACTTTTGCTTGCTGCTCTCCTTTTTTGTCCTTGCAACAAGCCTAATATTTCAGCATGTTTGTTCTTTTTGCCCGGCGTTTCACTGCAAGCTTCAAACGCGTTTGCCCTGTACGGCTGACGGTTACGTGCAACTGAAATTTGCTGTAATCAACTCTTTTTGACAAATACCCGATTTGAGTATTTTCCAGAATTATTCCAACTTACATTTTTACCTATAATCTTTTATAATAAAAAATATAGTGAAAAGAAAGGAGGCAGCCCTTTTAGTATGGAAGACGTTGCATTAAAAACAATTTTACAGGCGCTGAAAGAGCATTCTGAGCACATTGACTCAAGATTTGATCATCTTGAAAAAAGAATGGATGGCTTAGAGGCAAGAATGGACAAACTGGAATCTAGAATGGATAAGCTGGAATCTAGAATGGACAAGCTGGAATCAAGAATGGATAAACTGGAAAACGATTTGCAATCTTTTAGAAAAAACGTGGATGAACGCTTTACACGCTTAGAGAAAAAATTGGAAGGGATTCGCGCTGAATTAACAGACGCACAAGAAACCCTCGACTTCGTGTCCAGCAAAACATTGAAGCATGAAAAAAAGCTTAGACAATTATAGCTTAAGTTCTCATCTTCCAAAAATCGCTGCAATATTTTTTCCTTTCCTATTCACCTTCAGTTTCTGCATCTTTAGCCTTTTTGACAAAACGTAATAATCAAAAAATAAAAAGGGCGCCAAAAAGAAGCTTTCGGCACCCGTATTATCTAGTTATTTAATTGTTACTTTTACTTGTTTACGTCCGAATTGGATCGCATCTTGTTCAGTAGGCATATGGATATCAATTTTTTTGCCGCGGATTGCACTGCCCGTATCAGCAGCAGTATATGTCCCGTATCCTTCTATATATACTTTGCTTCCTAACGGTATAACACTTGGATCTACAGATACAACTTTTGAGTCTTTTGTTAATACAGTTCCATTTGCTGTTTTATTTCCTACTAAAGAATATGCGGTGGCTTCCATTGTAATCGTTTCGCCAGCATCTTTCGCTCCGTTATCTTCTTGAGCTTTCGTTGCAGTTTCTCTCGCTTGAACTTCTTGCTTGCTGACAGTTTGATTAGAGCTGTTTTCCTCTTTAGGTGAAGAAGACGTTGCTTCTTCTTTTTTTAAACTCTTTTCATTCGCAGCATATGTACTGGTTTTATTTGCAGATGCTGTGTTTTTATCATTCGTCGTTGTTTCTTGCTGTACGACTGGTTTGTTCACTTTCTTTTCTACTGTACGTTCCTCTTTCGCTGCTTGATCAATTATTAAAACATCACCAGCAAAAATTAAATCGGATGTTAAGTTATTCGCAGATTTTAGTGACGAAACGGTCACACCGAATTGATCGGCAATACTGCTTAACGTATCTCCAGATTTGATTGTATATTTTATTTTTTCACTTACGACTAATTCTTGATTTGGATAAATCGTTTCAGTCGTTAAGCCGTTCCATTCTTTTATATCTGCCACTGATACATTATATTCTTTAGAGATTTCCCAAAGAGAATCACCTTGTTTTACCTTATATGTTTCAGCAGAAGCTTGACCTACAAATGGAAGCGAAGTCGCTACTGCAGCTGTAAAAGCAATGATTGTTTTTTTCATGATGAAAAATCCCTCCTTTTCCCTACGACGACATCATAGCAATTTTATGTAACAATAGCTTTGCAAAAAGATATTAAATAGATAACAGTTGCTTTTCAAAGAAGAAAAAAATGTAAAATTTCATACTAATATTTAGGAATTTTTCACTTCAGTTACTGTTACACCAGTGCATAATTCCTTCTCTTCTGATTGCTCAGGCAAAATATAAGCCTTGCCATATTTTCGCTTAAACCTCACTTCACTGCTATTTCATCCAGTCCTCAAATAAATTGGTCGTGTTATATATGGAGGGATTTTCAGACATGAATTGATAGCTTATCATTCTTGATCTACATTGATTGGACAGTCGATCTTTATCCAAACCGATCTATATGTCATAAAATCTCGAAAACCAATCGTTATACACCATTCTAGAAAAACAAGGAGACGGTGCTCAGACCAACCGACTCAGTGCCATCATCATGGATATCTCTGGTAAAATAACGAAAGACATGAACCTCCATTTTTGCTAGGAGATTCATGTCTATTTCAAAAGGCCGATTTCCCCTTCTTTGACTTCAAAGTTAAATCCCTTTAATGCCGTTTTCGCTTGTTTTGGGTATGTGTAGGTTAATTGTTTAATCTCAATCATTCCTCCACCAATCCTTTCGCCAGCCATTTCGCTTGAAGCACTAACGCTTCGGCAAACTTCTCCCCTATCTCATCGCGGTACAAAAGCTGCAAAAAGAAGCTGCGTATGACCGCGACGATTGTACGTGGGTTTTCTTTTACCATAACTCCTTCGGCTTGCCATTTTTCAATAAGAGGCACAAGTGCATCTTCATCCTCTGTCGTATGCTGGTCAACATATTCCGGCGGTAACTTCCGCATTAAAAGTTCATATTCTTTTCGATCAATCATCAAGCGCAAAATCGGTTCTTGTTCGATCAACTTTACAGCTTGTACTAACAAATCTGCCAATCGTTCTTGCGTTAACGGCTTCTCTGTCCACTCAACTAGAAGCATTTCTCTTAATTTTCGTTCCTCCATTTGAAACACTTCATAAAACAACGCTTCTTTGGAGGGGAAAAATAAATAAAACGCTCCTTGTGAAATGCCAGCAGCTTCAGTCAAAGCCGCAACAGTTGTTTTTTGTATCCCGTATTGACGAAACATTGCTTTGGCTGTTTCTAATAATGTTTGACGTATCGTTTCCTTTTCTTCCTCACGAAATTTACGTGGGCATCGAATCACCTTCTTTATGTTTATATGAATATTTTTATTTTATATTCACAGAAAGTGTGAAAAAAATCAAGAAAAATATTTCTTCAAGAATGGGGCTGTCTAATAAGTCGTTTTTTCGGCTTATTGACGGCCCCCTTTTATGTTTTAGAAACGTTGATATATCATCGATGTTTATGATTTTTGTTTTCAATAGGGATTTGACTTTCTAAGACAGCTCCTTCTGTTTTTTTACCATATTTACTAAATTCTATTTCATTTTTTCCCCAAAGCATGCAGAAAATTCTCTTAAACCTGAATTTGTCCAAAATCTGACTTCTTTTTTCAAGACTTATTGCACAGCTCTTCTTTTAACAGCTTCGGTAAATAATCGATATGAAATACATCATCTGGAAAGGTGATTCCTAAGTCTTCATCTTCATATAAAAACTCTTGAAGCACCTCATTTAATGCCGTCATATAAAATTCATGCAAAAATTCGTAGCTGAAGGTTTCCCGAGGCATTAAAGATTGCGCACACACATTCGGATGGCAATAATTTAAATACGTGCGGCACGGAGTCGGTCTGACCTCGTAAACTTTGCAAGTATTGGACGACCGATCTAAAAATGGACAGCTCACTTGTTCAGAAATGTACTTGAATTTAAATTGAGGATCTTCATGAAAATCGATGGAGCATACTTTTTCCAGTTGCTCCTTGTTCGATTCGAAATAATTCAATAAATGTTCAAAAATATCTTGCTTCTGTTCTTCTGGCAGGCTTTGAATATATTGCAAAATTAATTTGGCTTCCAAGCGGGTGGTGATAATCGGAAAATAACAACAATAAGCACAGCCTTTAAAACAGGAAGGTTGTATATTCACTTTTGTTTCAATTTCTTTAATTTGGGAATCTATTAATTTTAAGAGTGCTGTAAATGTTTCTAGAATAATTTCGGAAGCACTTTTGTTTTCTGGGTTTTCTAAAATATGATCAATCGTGTCATAAAACAGCTGCTCATCCGGAATATAATGTATATTAATTGTTTCACAGATTTTCAACATGTCTTCGTAGGTTAATCGATTATCCAAAAGACTTCGACTCCTTGCAACAATGTCTTTTCAATATCGTAAATCATCGCCTTCAAAAAATCCATCAGGTACATCTTTTAAAATTTCAGCAACCAAAATGCACCTTTGGCCGTCAAACCGCTTCCAATCAGCCGCTTTCTACAAATGATTCGATAATTTTAACATTCGTTACAGTCCCAGTTTGTCTCAAGTACTTTCAGGTGCTGAGCGCTGGAATATGTCTATTTTCAGGAGATCATTCCCAAAAGACTTTCCTTATTTTAAATATTTCAAAATAAGCTCATAGCAAGTTTTCTTATAAAACTCATGAAGATGATCTTCATCACGCATTAACCACTGAATGAGACATCCATCGATGATCGAGCGAATCATTTTGGAAGCTGTATCGACATCAATGTCAGCTGAAAACGTTCCTTCCTCTTGACCAAGAGCAACAATGTCACGGCCGATTTTCCAGCAGTTTTCGTAAAACTTGAGATTTATAAGCCGATATTGCGGATTTCGGCTCGCTTGTGCCATAAAATCAAGATACACTTTGTAAAATTTTTTATTCTTTTTTGGATCGATAAAAACAGAATGGATATAAGCCTCTAATTTATTTATCGCTGCTGTCTGCTTACTAACCGCTTTATACTCTTGTTGATAAATGCGATCCGTCACCCATTCCAGCAAGCTTAAAAAAACGTCCTCCTTATTTTCAAAGTAATAATTCGTAACCCCTTTGCTTACACCTGCATAATCAGCAATATCCTGCAATGTTACCGTTTCGTACCCTTTATCTGAAACAGCTTGAAAAGCAGCCCTTAAAATTTGTTCTCGCCTTTCTTCTGCTTTTTTCTTCATAAAAACACCCCTCGAACTTCGGTCATAACGATATTATACATGAATTTTTGACGATAAAAATATTTTGACCGGTCAGAATAATTTTGTTATCGTAAAAGCAAGAATATGAAAAACAATAAGGGGGATGTCGAGTGGACCACTTCAAAGCGTTAGTAGTGAACAAAACGGAGACAGATTTTTCAGTGAAAGTACAAACCATTTCCATGAATGACCTTCCAGAAGGAGATGTCGTCATAAAAGTTGCTTATTCCAGTGTCAATTATAAAGATGGATTAGCTTCCATTCCGAATGGGAAAATTGTAAAATCGTATCCGTTCGTACCAGGTATCGATCTAGCCGGCACTGTTGTTTCTTCTAAAGATCCGCGCTTTAAAGAGGGAGACGAAGTTATTGCAACAAGCTATGAAATCGGCGTGACACATTACGGCGGCTACAGCGAATACGCCCGCATTCCTGCAGATTGGATTGTCCCTCTTCCAAAAGGATTGACACTAAAAGAAGCTATGGCTTTAGGAACAGCTGGATTTACGGCGGCATTGTCTGTCCATCGTTTAGAAGAAAATGGGTTAACTCCTGACAAAGGAAAAGTACTCGTTACAGGAGCAACCGGCGGAGTCGGAAGCATCGCAGTTTCCATGTTGGCAAAACGAAACTATCATGTTGTCGCAAGTACAGGCAAAGAAACAGAACATGAATATTTACGCGAGCTTGGCGCAAAAGAAATCCTTTCTCGCGAAGAAGTTTGTCCAGAACAGATCCGTCCGTTAGATAAACAATATTGGGCAGCAGCCGTTGACCCTGTAGGCGGGAAAACCCTTGCCGCAATCCTTAGCAGAATTCAATACAACGGCTCTGTAGCAGTCAGTGGGCTAACTGGAGGCAGCGACGTTCCAACGACTGTCTTCCCATTTATTCTACGCGGAGTCAACCTGCTTGGCATCGATTCGGTCTATTGCCAAATGGAATTGCGAAAACAAATTTGGGAGCGAATGGCCGCTGATTTAAAACCTGATAAACTACTAGAATCTATTGCGCAAGAAATCACACTCGATCAGCTTCCTGACGCATTATCGAACATTCTAAAAGGCAAACTGCGCGGCAGAACGGTTGTAAAGCTCTCATAATACTCGCAGCATTTTCTGGGTTTTGATTGAAAATAGTTCCCTTTTTGAAACGGGAAATCGGTATTTAAAAAAATTTTTAGTGAATTGATGACAAAAAGCTCAGCATATGCCGAGCTTTTTGTCTGTCAACAGTTCTTAAAAAAGTTTGCAACTCATTACTAGCAACTAATCCGCAGTTTTTTTAGATAAATTATTTCTTTTAGTTCGGTCTCAGTATTTTACGTACATGGTATGCAACAGAAAATTCGACCCTAGCTCTACACCTTTGTTTACACAGTCAACTTGTTTAAAACAGCGGAATAGGTTTAATCATTTGCTGTTTTTATCCTTAACTAGAGATTACACAAGAGACTGAATATTCAGTCTCTTGTACGGAAAATAGGAACCATTTTTTTACCTTAGTTAAGTTCATCTAATTGTGCAAATTTTGTATGAATGATTATTGCAATGTCAATTCGGCTTCTGATTGAAGAACTGTTGGATCATCATGCTTTTTTCGAACGAGAAGCAGTGCCAAGGCTGCGCAAATGCCCGGAGCTGCAAAGGCAATAAAGCATATGCCAATCGGTGCTTTCAGAGATAAAAGCATCCCGCCCAATGTAGGGCCAACCATGCCGCCGAGACGTCCTACACCATTCGCCAATCCAACCCCTGTTGAACGCACATGTGCGGGATAATACTGGGAAACAAATGCGTTTAATAAGCTTTGGTTCCCCATCGTACAAACACCAGCAATGGCGATGAGCAAATAAAGGAAGAAAATATTGCTTTTGATCCCAAGAAGAGCAAGACACACTGCGCCGAGAATATACAAACCGGTAATTAATGCTTTCGAACCTCTGCGATCCGCCAAAATACCAATGATAATAGTTCCCAGCAATGCACCGCCGTTTAAGAAGATCGCAAATCCGAGACTGGAGATAAGCGGATAGCCTGCTGTCTCCATTAATTTAGGAAGCCAAGTATTTAGGCCATAGATCATTAACAACCCCATAAAGTAAACAATACAGAAAAGAATCGTAGGCAATGCCAGTTTGTTTTGAAAAAGCCCAATAAATGGAATTTTCTCTGTTTTCATCTCAGGTTCCTGTTCGGTTTCAATCAACTGCTTTTTATAGTCGGGGTCAATTTTTCTTAAAGTGCGCTCTAAATCGTCCAGTTTGCCTTTGCGAATTAAAAATTGTGGAGACTCAGGCAAAGACTTAATCATAAAAGGGATGATGAACAAAGGAATAACAGAAAACCATAGAACAGGTCTCCAGCCGAATGATGTGATAAATAAAACTCCGACAAGCGGTGCAAGTATACCGCCGACTTGGTTTCCGCACAATGCCAATGTAATCGCTTTATTTTTACTGGATTTAGGAATATATTCTGTAAGAAGTGAGATCACTGAAGGCAATGCGCCGCCAAAGCCAATTCCTGCTAAAAATCTGCACCATGAAAACAATGTTGCATTATCAACAAATCCCGATATTGTTGTCGCAAGACTAAAAATGATAATAGAGATGATGATAAGCGGCTTGCGCCCGAATTTATCTGCCAAAAGGCTGAGAATGATCGAACCGAACATCATGCCAAACAATCCATAGCTGCCAATAATGCCCGCCTGGATCGGCGACAGCTCCCATTCTTTCGATAATACCGGAACTACAGTACCATAAACAACCAAATCATACCCCTCAAAGCTAATCGTGAAAAGCCCCCAAAGCAATAAAACAGTGTGAAAGCGGTTAAATTTACTTGCATCTAAAAAATTTTTTACGGAAAGGCTTGTCATGTTCTCACTTCCTCCTTTTTTCGGCAAGATATAATAATTTAGAAAGGAAAAACTTCTTAAATGAATTTCATAGTTTTGATTACTTGTTCTTTTCAATGAAATATCGCTGAATGATTTGGTTATGGCGGAGGGGAGCGCTCCGCCACCATGGATTGCAAAAATCAAATCATGCGGGTGGACTTTTTGTGATGCTCCTCGTTCATGATCTTAAAATCATCGAGGGCATCCTTCTTCCACTCTTTTGCCAAATTCCTTCCTGAAACCTACGAAAAGCTTCAATCAAAATGCTGTGTGGAGCGGAAAGTAATGACACTATATCTCGTTAATGTTCGCTAGAATCCAATAAATCAATTAATTGGCTATAATAACTAGGAACTTGGTTGTTCAACTTTTCCCGAACTCCGCTGTCAACAAGTAATTGCAACTTCCTTTTCACAGCTTCAGACATCGTAGCATCCACATTTAACATACCGAGTGTGTCGATTACTTCATTCATCTCGGCCACCCGCCGTTCTGCATGGATGGCCGTTCTGGTCAACAACATATTAGCAGTTTCACCTAATGGTTTTCCTGTAACGGATTGATTCAATGATTCCATAACGATTTCTTCCACCCCGTATTTTCTGCTGGATTGAATGGTTTCCAACAGAAGTGCAGAAAACCCTTTCATAAAAATGCTGCGGAACATTTTGATGGCAGAAGAACTGCCGGCTTTTTCGCTAATAAATGTAAGATTCATTCCAAACTGTGTACCGATTTTTTGGAAATCTAGTGCACCTGAACCGCTTATATACATTGGCACTTTATGTTTTTTTAATGGTACGGAATCCATGACTGCCGCATCCACAAATTTTGCTCTTGTCTCAGCAACATAATCTGCAACCTTTTCCATTACCATTGGCGAAGCGGCATTTATATCAATATAGTAATGGTCGGGTGTTAAGTACGATTTGATATCTTTTGCGATAGGTTCGGCCGCTTTTGCACTCGTAGCGCAAAAAATGTACTCCGTTTTTTCACAAAGCTCTTCCAACGACGAAGCAAGTGGAATATGCAGCTTTTCCGTTCGCTCCCGGATAGCCGGTCCAAATGTCGGATGGTTAGCATTAACATCATACGCATAAATGATTTTTATTCCTTCTTGAAGCAGCCCTTCTGAAATTAAATAAGCTGCTTCGCCAAACCCTATAAAACCTACTATTGGTGCAGCCATGTACAATCTCCCCATCTCTTAGTCTAATAAACAATTAAAAATGTCCCATAACGGAATCCTGATATAGCTTCGCCTACGACAGCAAAGATTTTTTAAATGTCTCTTCATCCTCATAATAAATAACATTTTCCTTTTGTAACGTTTCTCTCAGATTGTAAAAATCAACGCTCAATTCGCCGTTTTCGATTTTTTCTTTTGTCCCTTTTTCTTTTTCCACTCTATTTTTGGCTGCTTCTAACGACGATTTAACATCTTCTTTCCGGATGACAACAATACCGTCGTCATCCGCCATAATTAAGTCACCAGGATTTACTTGCGTGCCGGCGCATACTGCCGGAGCGTTCACCCAGCCTCCTCTTGTTTTGGTTGTGCCTTCTGAATAAACTGCTTTCGACCATACTGGAAAACCAAGTTCACGAATTTGTTTCACATCTCGGATGCCGGCATCAATGACGACACCTTGTACACCGCGTTTCATAAGAGCTCGGACGATCAGCTCGCCAATCATTCCATGAACACCTTCACCGATTGTCGTAATCACTAATATATCACCCGGCTTGCAAACTTCGATAGCCGCATGAATCATCAAATTATCACCTGCATAGCAAATAGCTGTCACGGCAGGTCCGCAAATTAGTTTTCCTTCTTTAACAGGCTTCAGTTGATGTCCCAAGAGTCCTTGTTTACCTTGCGCCTCATAAACCGTCGACACGTCATAGTTTTTAAATTCCTCAATTAATTTCGGATCAGGCCGTTGAATATTTTGAACCACATATTTTTCCATTATACCAATTCACCACCAACGAGCGGGAAGAATCTGCTGAAAGCTTCCGCATATTTGTATTGTTGGTTGCCAGAGCATCTTCTTGCATGATTTCCACGCAGAGCTGCTTTAGCGGCATAATATTCAATCAAGTGCTTTTGAGCTTTAAAGCAGTTCATAGCTTCATATTTTTGTTCGTACGTATCAGTAATATCAACAATCACTTCCGGTTTAAAATCGCTGATTTCCGACTGATGCGGTTCAAAGCCGAAGATTTTCGGCTGTTTAATTTTTGGAAGTTCAACGTCGCGTACACCTGCCGAAGTTGCTAATACTGAAGCTTCAAATACAAACCGAGAAACGGTTTCATGGTCAGGATTAAACGCATCCCGCGGACCATGAGTCAAAATCACCTGCGGCTGTACTTCCCTGATTTTCTTAAGCAATTGCAGGGTGCGTTCCGGTGTGATGGTCATATGATAATCTTGATAGTCCCAGATTTCATAATCTTTAACACCTAAGCATTTGATGGCTGCCTCGATTTCGCTTCTGCGGACAGATTTTACGTTATCCAATGTTTGCCCTTCGATTTTCCATAAGTCATTGGACTCTCCTCTTGCCCCGTAGCTTAAAATAACGAGAGAAACTTTTGCTCCAGCTTTTACATATTTTGCAATGGTGCCGCCGCCTCTCCAAACAAAGTCCCCTGCATGAGCACTTACAACTAATAGATTCGTATTTTGATCAATCATATTTTTACCCCCTGTTCTTCTACCAATAATGAGGTATTAATGGTTGTCATACGCTTCACTTCCTCTTTCGTAAAACCGCCGTTATCAATTAGTTGACGAACAAATTCCAATATCCCTTCATCCGGATAAACATTTTTTTGTTGGCCTAAGTCTGTTGATAAAATGCAATGTTCAGGTCCAACATAACGGATTTCTTCAAAAACAGATTCCCAAGTCGCTTTATTTGAATATGGGGTCGTAAAACAATGTTCCATAACCGCTCCCATATCTGCTAATTCTTTTTGCTCTTCTTTTGATAGATTGATAGATGGAAAGTTAGGATGTGTAATGACAATTTTTTTTACACCCAATTTTCCTGCTTCTTTTACTAATTCATAAATTTCTTTTTTTCCTAAATGTCCGGTAGCCAAAATTAAATCGTGTTCCTTGATTACTTCCAGACAATCATACATTTCCTTTTTCAATTGATTTCCGTCAAGAATGCTTATTGTAGGCAAATGCTTCCCTTGTTCCTCCAGCTTTTGTCGCAGTTTAGCCCAGTGCGGCAGTTTTGCAGGGCTGCTCTTAGCAAAATGTTCCTGTTCGTTCGCAGAATCGAACGTAGGCATCCAAACAATTTTTGCCCCATCCCTTGCAGCCATTTCAACCGCAATCGGGTTTAATCCACCGACAGTATTATTCAAACAAATGGCCCCGATAGCATGAAAACCCGGGAAGTTTTTATTGACTAAAGATGCTCTTTCAGCTGTGCAAAAATAATGGGACTTGATGCCATAGCCTTTCATGCCGATCCGTTGGAGACGTTCTGCCATTTCAAAATCATCCAATTTACGAGGCAAAACATCCGGTCCGGTATGGACATGTAGGTCATAGGCATCTTTCAATAGCTCTTCGTACATAGAACAGCCTCTCTTTCAGAAATATTTTTAACAAAATTGTTTAACAATATTGTTGATGGTTAAAGTATATAGTATCTTTTTTCTTTCTGTCAACTCAAATTGTTTAAAAATTTAAAATTTCTATAAAACAGACGCTCGGTTAATGAAGCAGCTTCCTACCCACAGCTACTCGCATGTGCATTATTGAATATAAAAAATGGGCTGACTTTTGCTGATATGCTCCCTTAAGGTAGACAGATTAAAATATAAAAAATCTATTTTACCTTAGGGGGAGTTTTTCTATGTATAAGCAATATACTACAGAGTTCAAACTTGAAGTTTTACTTGCATATGAAAACCGAGAATGTACTATTCAAGAGCTTTGTAAAAGGTATCAAATTACTAAATATTCTTTAAGGCAATGGATAAATGAATTTGAGGAATTTGGAATAGAGGGTTTAGAACGTTCAAATTCTTGGAAAGGTTTTAAGGAAGCTGCTGTAAAAGATTATTTATCTGGTGAGTTCTCACAGTACAAGATTGTCAGGACATATGGTATTTCAAGTAGATCGATACTTCAAAGATGGATGAAGAAGTATAATAGCCATAGAGATTTACAGGATACGTCGAAAGGAAGGACAAGCTCTATGATTAAAGGAAGAAAAACGACTTGGAATGAACGGATACAAATTGTGCTTGATTGTTTAGGGAACGGAAAAGATTATAACAAAACAGCAGAGACTTATGAAGTTTCTTATCAACAAGTATATCAATGGGTGAAGAAGTATGAAAATGGTGGAGAAGAAGCGCTGAAAGACAAACGAGGAAGAAAAAAAGAAGAAGCAAAGTTATTTCCAGAAGAGAAAATGAACGCTTACGTGCGGAGAATCTATTTTTAAGAAAGTTAGAGGAAATCGAAAGGAGGCGAAAGTAAACCAAATATCGCAATCCGGGAACTTCATGAGAAAGAAAACCTAAGCATAATCTTATTATGTGAAATCGCCGGTATTTCACAA
Source organism: Aeribacillus sp. FSL W8-0870 (assembly GCF_037963755.1). Lineage (NCBI taxonomy): Bacteria > Bacillati > Bacillota > Bacilli > Caryophanales > Bacillaceae > Aeribacillus > Aeribacillus sp. FSL W8-0870. Next base: position 698,100 of record NZ_CP150165.1, on the reverse strand, counting down.
GCTGCTTACTATAAGAGGTTAAAACGTTCGCCTTCCTCCCGAGAACTTCAGAATGAAGAAATCGTAAAAGAGATGAAAGCTCTCCATGAGAAAGTTGACTGTTTTCTGCAAGAAAAAAATACAGAGTGTTGCAGTATATCTTTATCAAAATTTTGAATAAATATACATATATGTGATCTATCCATCAAGGCTTGACATGGATCCTCTGTAGCCATGATTCTTTAGCCAAGCGCCAGATTCAACAGTTTTGGCAAAACCAAAAAGGTTATCATGGCTCCTCCTCCATGTAAAGCCCCATTGCAAATCACTGCATAAGGATTTTGCAATTCTCTGCACTTTTATTTTGCAAAAAACAAGTTGACGGCATCTATGGTTACCGTCGAATGACGTTGAATATAAATCGAAAGCTTGGTCAGAACTTCAATCACAAACGAATTTATAGACTGATGAAAGTTGCCGGTATATAATGTGTTATTCGAAAAAAGAAGAAATCTTATAAGCGATCTACCCCTCAGCATGTTGCAGAAAATATATTGAATCGTGAATTCACAGCGGAAAAGCCAAATGAAAAATGGGTAACTGATGCCACAGAATTAAAATATGGTTCATCAAAGAAAGCCTAAGTGCTACCTGAATCCGTGACAAAACATCTTTACAATGGTCGCAAACCGTTGATACGATAAGGGAAAACGACGTTGACGATTCTTCATCAAGTAGGTGATGTGATGAAAGATTTCCCGATTCGGTTTGTATTGACAGATGAAGCGATTACCCCAAGTGCTGGGCTTGCTCTCGTTGGCTACTTACTCCATCGAACGAAACTGGATAAACGGGTAAACGCACTTCGGCTTCCAACGGTTCGTCGAGAAGTGCACATTTCCCATAGCGATGTCATTCGCTCGATGATTGGCTTGCTTGCCACAGGAAAAACGGATTTCGATCATATCGAAGCGTATCGTCAGGACGATATCTTTTCGGCATCGATGGGGATTCAGCACGTGCCTTCCTCTCCAACCTTGCGACAACGACTCGATCAGCTCGCTTGTCTTCCGATGACCGAAACGATTCTTTGGGAGGAGTCCATACGTCTGTTGATTCAACGACATGCCACTTTGTCCCCTTGTTGGACCAAAGGAAAGACGACATGGCTTCCCCTTGATATAGATGGTTCCCCATTTGACAACTCCGATACGAAAAAAGAAGGAGTCAGTCGAACGTATAAAGGATTTGACGGTTTTACACCGTTGTTTGCGTATGCAGGGAAGGAAGGGTATCTCGTTCATGCCGAGTTGCGTCCAGGGAAACAACATGTGCAAGACAACATGCCCTCGTTTTTAGTCACCGCTATCCGTCGAGCTCGTCAACTGACTTCATCTCGTCTGCTTGTTCGCATGGATGCAGGAAACGATGCAGAAGCGAATGTGCACGTATGCCTAAAGGAAGACGTGGACTTTGTCATCAAGCGAAACTTACGCCGAGAATCGAAAGCGCTTTGGTTCCAGATCGCTTCGCAAAAGGGCAAACGTGTCGATGATGGACAAAGCGAAGGAGTACAAACCTATGAGCTATGCCTTCCACAGAAGGCAGCGATCGATGGAAACACGTATACGTACGTTCAAGTCACCCAAGTGACGGAACGGACGATGGAACGCAATGGACAGCTGATGCTCGTTCCTGATTATGAAGTGGAAAGCTATTGGGTGCGGCTCAAAGGATACGAGCATGTTCGAATGAGCGATGTGCTCGCGTTGTATCATGACCATGCGACATGCGAACAGTTTCATAGCGAACTGAAGAGCGACTTAGATTTAGAGCGGCTTCCATCTGGGAAGATGAAAACGAATGCGCTCGTGTTGGTCATGGGAGCCTTCGTTTACAATCTTCTTCGTCTGATTGGACAAGATCTATTAAGCGATCCGAGACATCCGTTGCACCACAAAGTGAAACGCCGCCGCATCAAGACGATTATTCAGACGGTGATCACGATGGCAGGGCGACTCGTCCGTCGATCACGACAGATCTGGATGAAACTGACGCGAAGGAGTGGCTATAGCGAGCCCCTACTGAACGTCTATCAGAAATGGAGAGAGGCAAGATAACGAACGAATGTTCGGGAACTGATGTCCAACGTCACTCCCTGTGCTTTTTTGTCTATTTTTTTGGTTCGTATACCTAAAAAAGAGATTTGTTCCATTTTCGGAAATAGAGATGACATAGGTCATAAGCATAAAAAGGGTTTTATGGATTATCAATCCATCAAAATTACAACAAAATCAAAGTCGATTTCAATTCATCACGGATTCAGGTGCTATTCTTGATCTATATGATGGATCAATTGTGAGCTATGTTTTAGGACATTCCAATCATAATCATCTTGTATTCAAAACGTTGGATGAAGCCACCGCACTTTTAAATGGAGAGCATCCACTTATTCATAGTGACCGTGGGTTCCAATATACCTCTCATGGTTTTAAACGTAGGATAGACCAAGCAGGGATGACACAAAGTATGTCAAGAGTAGACAGGTGTATTGACAATGGGCCAATGGAATCTTTTTGGGGAACGCTTTAAATGCGAGAAGTATTATTTACATAAGTATCAGACATTTGAAGAATTGGCTCTTGCGATTGATGAGTACATCCGCTTTTATAATTATGAAAGGTATCCAAAAAGATTAAACGGTCTTAGCCCCATGGAATATAGAGCTAAAGCCGCTTAGGTATATTTTTATTATTTCTACTGTCTACTTGACAGGGGGCAGTTCAAAAAAGCCAGCCCATCAAAACTATATTTTTTATATAAGAAATGAGAAATTTTCCTCAATCGTTTTACGAATATTAGAAATATGTGTGCGGATCGCCTTCTCCGCTTCATCCGCATTACGGTTTTTTAATGCGAGATAGATACTTTTGTGTTCTTTTAAAGAATTTTCCTTCCTCCCTGGTATTAGAATTGTCCGGAGATGGTATCTTAACAATTGTACTTTGATCATGTTTACCATATCCACTGCCTGTTGGTTGTCGCTAGCTTCATAAATGATTTCGTGAAATCTTTTATTCATTTTCGAATAATCCTCAAAATTTCCAGAGTTTAAATATGACTCCATTTTATTTAAAATGTCTTCCAGTTCATTCAGTCTGTCATCTGTTATTTGTTTAACAGCACTGCGTATAATCAAACTTTCTAGTAATTCCCGGATTTCAAAATAGTTCACGACTTCTTTCACAGTAAAGGATTTTACCGTTGCTCCTTTATTTTCTTCCATATCAACTAAGCATTCCTGCTCCAGCTTAAATAAAGCTTTCTTTACCGTATTTCTGCTTACACCGATTTGATTAGAGAGTTCACTTTCATTCAATTTTTGTGAAGGCAAAAACGCGCCGTTCATTATTCGTTCTTTAATGTATTCGTATGCAATATCCATTGGTCTTTTCATATTCAATCGCCTCGTAAATTATAATCAATCGCAAAAAATTGTTTAACAATATTATTACACATTAATTTTGATAAATTAGTCAATACTTTACAGAAACTTTTTGAGTTTTGATCCATTGCAAGTTGTTTAAAGAAAATGGTTCAACAAGCTTACTGGATTCTCCTTCCACATGATCTATATTTCTTCCTTCATTTTACCGTCTGCAAAATAATTTATGAAAGCGCTTATTGACAAACAATTCTTAAATTTGTAGAATAAAATTGTTCAACAATTATGTTTAATAATGGGAGGGGAGAAACAGATGAATCACCCAAGGGAACTGGATTTTGACATTGCCCACCTCGGCCATGTGGAACTGTTAACTCCAAAATTCGAGGAAAGCACCTTTTTTTTTAAGAACATACTCGGTTTACAGGAAGTATATAGAAATAATGAATCGGTTTATTTGCGCTGTTGGGGGGATTACGAAGAGTATTCGATCAAATTGACGAAATCTGATCAGGCTGGAGTCGGCCATACAGCATTGCGGACGATAAGTGCGGAAGCATTGGAACGAAAAGCGAAGGCGATCGAAGCCACCGGACGCGGAATCGGCTGGATTGATGGAGATAAAGGCCACGGGAGAGCATACCGCTATTACGGCCCGGATGGGCATATCATGGAACTGTATTATGAATCAAACTTTTATCAAGCTCCTGGTCATTTACGGCCTACACTGAAAAATCAACCACAAAAGTTCACTGGACATGGAGCTGCGGTAAAAACCTTAGATCACATCAACTATTTATCCTCAAATCCGGAAGCAGATGGAGAATTTGCAGAAAATGTCTTAGGTCTCCGTTTAACCGAGCAAATCGTCATGAATGACGGCCACAAAGCAGCTGTCTGGTATCGAGCAACTAATAAATCGTACGATCTTGTATATACCGAAGATTCAACTGGATCAAAAGGACGCCTGCACCATATCGCTTTTGCCGTCGAGAGCATGTCGGACATTGTGAGAGCAGCAAACTTTTTTATTGACCATGACGTTTATATTGAATTTGCCCCAAGCAAACACGCCATCAACCAAACATACTTTGTTTACGTTTATGAACCAGGCGGAAACCGTATTGAAGTCTGTTCCGGCGGATATCTGATTCTTGCACCAGATTGGAAGCCAATTACTTGGACTGAAGAAGAACGCAAACGCGGCCAAGCCTGGGGAAATAAAACGGTTGAAACCTTCCATACTTACGGAACTCCAATTATTGCCGAACTGGATAAAGCGGGGAAAAAATAAAACGAAAGCCCTCTGCTCCTCTTTGAAGTATTGATCTTTTTCAAGGAGGAGCGATTTTTACTTTCTTAATTATGTGTTCTTTCATGTTAGTCTAACTTATAGACACACGGAATATAGAAATGAATAAAAAATTTATTAATTGACGGAATTCAAAAAATCCTGTTTCTTCTAGAAGAATCCAAGTGAATTTCCTGTGGTTTACTGATAATCTAAGCAACCATTGTTTCTGATCTTGGCAAAACCGCTGCCATTTGAATCAACGCAATGTAGGCAGCCTCTCTTCTATTGTCTCTGCAATGAATTAAGAAATTGATTGAGCAGTTAACTTTTACAGCAGTTAATCTAGTTTCGAATTCCAACAATCTCGATTTCGCATTCCGGCACAATCGCTTTTGCTAAGTCCAACACTCTCATACTTGGGATTTTAGGAATGAAAAATTCCCTTGTCTTCATACTTTCAAGAGAGTTAATCACAAACTGAACACCTTGATCAAGTGTAATCCAAAAACGAGGCATTCTTTCATCTGTAATAGGCTATTTACCAGCATGCCGAATTTTCTTAAAGAATGGAATACCAATGCCTCGGCTGCCTACAACATTTCCACAACGAACAACTGAAAATCTCGTGTTTTCACCTACGTAAGAGTTTGCAACAATAAAAAGTTTGTCCAGACGCAAGATTCGTCGCACCATACAAGTTTACAGAACTACAAGCTTTATCTGTACGTAATGCAATAACTCTTTGAACCCCCTCTGTCAATCGCTGCTTCAGTAATATTATGTGCTCTGTAAATATTTGTTTTTGCTGCTTCAAAAGGGTTGTACTCAAATGCCGGCACTTGCTTCATGGGATTAGCTAGCACAACTGCATCAATACCATCAAACGCACGATATAAACGATCTTTGTATCGTACATCCCCAATGAAAAAACGAAGTCTTGAGTCTGTATATTCTTGTGCCATTTCATATTGTTTTAATTCATCGCGGATAAAAACAATCACTTTTTTAACATCATATTTTATTATTTTTTTCAAAGCGCTTGCCAAAAGATCCTGTTCCGCCTGTAATTAAAATCTAGTATCATTGTGAATCCTTCCTCATCTTCAATTCATACCAATTATTTTTAACAGCTTAAAAATATCAATCGACAATTTCTAATATCTCTTTAAATACATCATTCAAATCCTTTTTCACCAACCGATACGATACAGCCCACTCAGCGATTAGGCGTCTATATTCCTTTACAATCACTTTTGCCTTGTTGATGAGATCAGGGCTGTTTCGGACAGCCGTTATTTCTTTTGATGCCAATTCATATTCAAATTGTGTCATTGGTCGGAGAAATGCTTTGTAAAATAATGTTTTTAACACTTCATTTGTTTTTTCATCCACTGCCGTAAATAAACGGTGCAGCTTATTCAGCTTTCTTGAATTGACCGTTTCTTCTATTTTATTTATGAAGCTATTAATTTCCTTTATTTTTCCTTCTATTTGTTCCGCATCTGTGATCAATTGCTGCCATTGTTCCTTTATATATTTGAGATTGTAATTAGGTTTTTGATCTGACAGCCAATGATTAACTACAACATTTTGGGGCAGCTCTTGCATAATTGCTGCTAATTCTTTATAAATCGTATGCTTGATTTTTGCTCCATTTTTGGTCGTATTATAAACTGTCTTATCTTTCATCCCCGATAAAATAAGTTCCATACTTGTTTTCATCCGGACAAATCCGTCATTTGTGAGGACTTTGCCTCCATCCACAGATTCTATTTCAAATGCATTCTCTATTTCTTTTTCGTTTAATTCATTTTTCACAAAATCATACTCAATTCCTGAAGCATAACGTTTATTTTGCTGATAGGAAAAATTTTGGCCTACTAAAATAATGGGATGAAAATCCAAATGATTTAATAATTGTAAAGTCATAATCGCGATTGACGGAGAATCGACTGCAATATCGATATGATCATATTCGTTATGTTTAATGGTATGTGCTGAAATATTATCTTGGCTTGTAATAAAGTGCGCCATTTTCCCCGGGTAGTCTTCCAATGTTTCAAATCCGACGCTGGAACCGAAAATGATCGGAATATCCATGATTCCTTTTTCTTTTATTTTTTGGAAAACGAACTGATTCTTTTCAGTAGGGTCGTATGTAAATGCTGCATCCGGATATATATCATGTTCAATTAATGCATTGATCGCAGAGCCGACAGAGAAAATATAAGCAGAACGATCTTTTTTAATTTTTTTTAAGTTGTCAAATTCTTCATTTAAAGACGGTCCAGCCGCTACTAAAATAGCAGGTTTGTTTTCAAACAAAGATTTATCGAAATCGGTTAATATGTTTGGCGTTTTTAATAAATACGGGAAATTTTTCAAACTATTATATGTCCAGCGTTTTTGAAAGCTGATCGTCGTGATAAAACGACTTTTTTTCTCTTTTAAATATTGTTGAAATGCAGTGAAATATCGATTGACCTCTTCTTTAAAAATTCTTTCATAGCTCGGTAACACAATGATTTGCGGGGGGTTGTTTACATCGTTGACATCTTGTAAAATCGCTGGTAAAATGTGTTCTTCTTTTTCAACTAAATGTAAATGTTTGATGTTTGAATAGACTTTTTTCTTTTTTAAATTTATGACACTGAGTGCTTTTTTTAATATGAAAGGATTAAACTCAATGATAGAAAACCAAGAAGGTGAAAACGCTTCTGCAATGGCTTCGATATAATATCCTAGTCCAAAACCTATAAAAATGATCGGCTCCCTCTCTTCTAATTTTGTTTTTATTTTTTCAACGAAAACATCTGTTTCTTTTTCAGGATTATAAGCACTGTGAATAAATTGCTTTTGGTTGTTTGTTTCGATTTGCAGCGTTTTTTGTCCGTTTTTTGCCTCAATTAATTTTACATTCTCTGATTCGTTTAATTCATCTAACCGTTCTAAAACATTTTTCGCTTTTTCCCGCAAAATGATTCGATTATCAATTAGCATTTGAATCGTCCTCTGCTTTTAATATCTCTTTCATTTGTGCAAATAACGGCAAAAGTTCATATTGAATAAAATCTGCTAAAAGAATAACATCTTGATTCTCCATTGCTTTAAGGAGCTGCTCAGATACGGAACTTATTCCGGCGACAATGTTTTCATGTTTTTCGCCCAATTTGGATTGGGAAAAAATTTGGTACAAATAATGAAGTCCTTCGGAAAGATGGACAAATTGCTGCCATATGTCCCCCGTGTTTTCCCCAGCATACAATTTTTCCGACAGCTGTATTAAAACCTGTTCTGCCCTTTCAATATATTGATAGCCTTCATGTTTCAATTCTAACATCCATTCACGTTCAGTGATTCCAACTATTTCAACAGGAACTTCCTGATTGCTGTATTCATTTATTAAATCTTGTATATCAGAATAAAATGGCGTACCGTTAACAAGAAAATGGCTAAAAACAAGCCCGTTTTCATTTAATCTATCATTTACGTGTTTCATAAACTTTTCGAGCTCATCAAGATTATCTCCGTTAATTTTTAACACTTTATCTTGAAAAATAATATTCATCGCGCTACTCCTCAACTGATGGTTTCTTATATATTATATCGACAAAATCCAACAATTTTAAATATAGAATATGTAACACAATTATCAACATATGTTCCCGTAGTGTTAGGTAATGTGCAATCAAAGTAAGCTATTAAAAATTTGTCCTAGAAAATAAAACTCGAGCTCCTTTTATTGGTGGATTGATTATTTTCAATAAAAGAAACCTGTATCTTAGGAGCCCTAGGAAAAAGGTTTAACAAGTTGTAAATTTTAACATAGAAAATGATAGAGATAGTAAACATCCCAAAAAATTCAAAAAGAGACCTCAGTAAGTATACTAAGGTCTCCTTCAAAGAAATGGTTAAAATTAACGTAATAATTGAAGAACTCCTTGCGGAAGTTGATTTGCTTGAGCCAGCATCGCTTGCGCTGCTTGAGAAAGGATGTTGTTCTTCGTGAATTCCATCATTTCTTTCGCCATCGTGCGAACATTTGCTTTCACAAATGACTAGACTATCTCTTCACCCTCAGCTTTACCTGTTAGGGGCCGGGCACTTCGGATTGATACAGGACGATGGAAGAATCCTGTACATCCTACGGACTTCATCGCCATAGCATTCGCCTTAGGCGGTATGTCCTAGTCGTTGAACCTTCTCCACTCTTTCGAGACAGGAGCTTGGCTGCTCGGTTGCCCAATCCTTTGACTTTTCAAGCCATCACGCATGCCGTTTCCAGCTACGTTGTGGCGCCAAAGGCTCTAAGGGGTTTCCAGCAATTCACCCGGTGATACTCCTAGCCGTTTCCAGCTAGGACGACTGTGCCTGTCACTGCTTAGGCAGCTAAGGCATAATCTACGTCGCGAATACGAGATTCAGCAGCAGTTAAGTTTTCAGCAGAAGCGCCTAAGTTGTTGATAGTATGCTCTAAGCGGTTTTGCATTGCACCAAGTTTTGCACGTTCTGAAGAAACTGTATTAATTGCAGTATCAATAATGGTGATTGCAGCATCTGCACCAGATTGAGTATCAATTTTTAAACCGCTAACCCCTATTCCACTAGCTTTCATGTTAGCAATTGTTAGTTCTACATTTTGCCCAGAATTTGCACCAATATGGAAAATCAGTCCACTACCTGCATTTGACAATGAACCATCCAACAAATTTTTAGTGTTGAATTGAGTTGTTTTAGCAATGCGATCAATTTCTTCAATTAATTGATCTACTTCTTTTTGAAGTTCGGTACGGTCTGTATCTGTATTTGTATCGTTTGCTGATTGCACAGCTAATTCACGCATACGTTGAAGGATGGAATGAGTTTCTGCTAAAGCTCCTTCAGCCGTTTGAATTAAAGAAATACCGTCTTGTGCGTTTTTAGATGCCATTTCCAGTCCGCGGATTTGGCCGCGCATTTTTTCAGAGATCGCAAGACCTGCTGCATCGTCGCCAGCGCGGTTGATGCGGTAACCGGAAGAAAGTTTTTCAAGGTTTTTCGCAGTTTGTGTGTTGTTAAATGAAAGTTGGCGGTAAGTGTTTAACGCCGAGATGTTGTGGTTAATTCTCATGTTCTTTTTCCTCCTTGAATTGTTGTTTTTCCACGTCCATGTGGTATGTAAAGAGCCGCGTCGGCCGCCGCTGCTCTTTACATGTTTTATATCGGATTGTTTTTTTGATGTTTAATAGTGTTTAAAGAAAAAATAGGACTTTTTTAATAGAAAAATAAAATGGTTGAACATCCTTGTTTGGTTACGGTTTTTACAGTTTCAAACCTCAGGTTTATTTTTGTTGAGCTTTTCTTGAAAATGTTTTAACAGGTCAAGGTCGGTGCGGGAAGCCGCGCTGTTTTCTGTTTGAATGGTGTCGTATATTTCCTTTCGGTGAACATCGATTTGTTTCGGAGCTTTAATGCCGAGTTTGACTTGATCGCCTTCGATGGCGGTGATGGTTATTTCGATGTTGTCGCCGATAATGATGGATTCGTTCAGCTTTCTTGTTAAAATGAGCACGGCTTCACACCTCCTTCTGTTCCATAAGTGGATGCTTCGTTTTATAAGTAGTGCCTGTTAAAATCACTTGCTTGGCCCGTTTGTTTTTCTGGTTGATGATGATTGGTGCAAGCAGATTGGCGGTTGTGTTTTCGAACGGGTCTTCTAACGTTAAAATTACATAGACAGCGACATCTTGTTCCGACTCGATTTCCAGCTGCTCAATCGTGGCATCGTCTAAGTCAATAGCATAGTCTTTGAAAAATAAAAAAGGAATAGTCATGACAAAAGCAAGTTCCTTTGTGTTGACCGATTGCAAAATAAAAAATGGCGATTCGGCGCCAAATGGCAAAAGCACAAATTCCTTTTCATCTAAAAACCCCGGAATGCCCGATGGAAATTGGATGATGCTGTCGCTTGCGGCTTCTATTTCACCATGATATTTTGTCTTAAGTCTCATGTTCTCACAACCTTTATATGTTCATTTCAAAGTTTGGTCCTTTAAAGGTGAGGTTGGCAAAGTCGATTTTTAACTTTTGGTATTGGGCGATTTTTATATCGACTCTGCCACGGTCGTAATGAATGATCGGCTTATTGGGAATGGCACGAAATTCAGCTTTTTTCAAATGCCAATTAATATCAAGCTTGCTTGGTTCGTAATCAAATTTCACACTGAACAATGATGGAATCCAGCCGACATTCACTTCATACATCGGGGATTCGCTGTTTTCTTTCGCTTGATCAGCCAGCGGGCTGCCGCCGTTTTCAATTTTCATCAGTTCATCTCCTTGCTCGGCGAGGCGGGCAATACCTTCAAGCCAAGCTTGATAGCCTTCCTCAGCTATTTTTTCAATGAAACGGAACGTGTCAGCTAAATTTCGATCTTCCCACGCTTTCGTTTGATCGATTGTCAATTTTCCAGGAGTGCGGTTGATTTCCATCGCTACTTTCGCCGGCTGTAAATCGATATCCGCTTTCGGCTGTTTGATTGACTGATTTCCAGGAGTGGTGCTAATCGCAATTTTCGCCATTTGGCTTTCCATTCTAATTTGCGGCAGGAGCATTTCTCTCACCTCCACTGACAACAAAAGTTTTAAAGCAGAAAAGAAATTCTCTTCGAAGAAACAAAAATTCAACAGACAATAATAAGCAAGTGCTTCAACTATCCCATGCAATTGAAGTTCCTTCAAGGGGGCTCTTGTCAAAAATATGAATGACTAACAAGACTATACCGTTCTAATCAACGAAAAGTGAAATTTCTTCAGTAAACTATGTACCTCTTTTAACAGTCGGAAAACATGGAACAAAAGCAAGGCATAACGATGAACAAAAAGGACCTTTATGCAGGTCCTTTCTCTCACATTATCGCAAAAAATCAACTAAGTTCGGCTGAATGATGCGGGCGCTGACAGCAAGCGCTGCTCTGTGCGCGCTTTCTTGCTCTTTCAAGTCGATAATGACCCGTTCGATGTCGGCATCTTCATTATCCGACAAAATTTTTGTAGAGATTACTTCCTGTTGACCGATGCGGTTTTCCATCTGCTCGATCCGATTGTAACGAGCGCCAAGCTCAGCCCATTCAGCGTTAAGAGCATCAATATGGCCATCAAGCTGGCCGAGCAGGCTGTCCAAGTTCGTTGTGTCGTTGTTTTCCAAAGCATTTTGAATGTCTTGAATTGTATCAAACAATGCTTGGTTAAAGACATTGTCAGGCGTTATATTCACTTGGATTTGAATGTTTTTTGAAAGCTCGATTTTAAACGGTTCATTGTTGTTATTAACGACAGGCGGGTCGCCGCTGACAGGCGCTGTGTCTGTTTTCGTTCCATTAAAAATATAGCGGCCGGCCACTTGTGTGTTGGCGACAGCAACAAGGTCGTCTTTAATTTGTTTCAATTCGCGGGCAACCGCATCACGTTCGTCTTCTGAATTTGTACCGTTTTTTGCCCGAATCAAAAGCTCGCGTATTCGTTGCAGCCCTTGGTTGGCCTGTTCTAGTCCCGCTTCAGAATTTTCGATCCAAAGGTAAGCCTCTGATAAATTTCGTTTATATTGTTCAACTTCCTTTAAGTTTGTCCGATAGTACAATCCTTTCATTGCTACAACGGGATCTTGGGACGGGCGGGTGATTTTTTTTCTTGTCAACATCTGATCTTGATATTTTCCCAGCAGCTCATAGCTTTTACTTAAATGGCGGAGCGAGTTTTGCGCAAGCATCGATTGAGTGACACGCATATGCTGCACCTCTCTTTCATTAAATAAATTTTTTGTATGAATTCATAACGTGCAAATAGTACATTCCTTATATGATTTGCACTTCATCGCCTTATTTCATTTCATACATTCTGAACCCGACAATTTTTGCTTTCATTTTCCACTATGGTTATTCAACAGTCAATTTTACTTTATCTCCCGACCAGTCCCATGCCGTTTATAATTCGGTCTAAAATTTCATCCTGCAAAGTGATCATTCTTGCTGCGGCGTTGTACATATGCTGGAATTGGATCATGTTTGTCATTTCTTCGTCTAATGAAACGGAGCTGACGGATTTGCGGCGTTGTTCAACAGATGAAACTAAGGTTTCTGAATTTTCCTTCATCCGCTCCGCTTCTTGCGTCATAACAGCCATTTCGCCGATAACAGCTTCAAAATAACTTTGAAACGAAGTATTTTTTACTTCAGCAAGCTTCAGCGCATTTTGGCCGTCGCCGATTTCTCCTGTAGCAGAAGCTGCAATTCGATCGCGATTCATATCATCCGATACTTTAATGGCAGCCGCAGCGCCTTTAGGAGAGCTTAAACCTCCGAGATCAAAGAAATCACGCTGTGTTTGAACGCCGTTGTTTATGTCCTCAAGGCTCCATCCGTTTCTGTGGACAGTGTTAAATGCGGTCGCAAAATCATATGCCATTTGATCTAAATCCGACATCATGCTAGGATAGATGCCGCGTTCAATCGTGCTGCCTATGTTCGTATAGCCGTGCGCCTCGATTAAACCTTTTAAACTTCCATTGATGTTTAAATTTTCAACAAAATCGTCTGCCCCTATCATTCTTCCACCAACAGAAATAGATTCGATAAGACCGTTCGTCTTGGATTCATTGAGGCTAAATTGTCTTACTCTGTATCTATTTCCGTCGACAAGGGTGATTGGCGGTTCGAAGCCAGCGAGCTCGACAGTTACTTTTCCTTCGGCTACTTTCAAAGCGTTGCCTCCACTTTCAACCGGCGTCACTTTAATATCAATATACGAAGAAAGCTCATCCAATAATCGATCGCGCTCATCATACAAATCGTTTGGCAAATAACCATTCGGTTCTACTTCGCCGATTTGTTTGTTAATTTGATTGATTTGCTCAAGCAAAGAGTTGATTTTCGTTGTTGCGACATCGAGTTCGTTGCGTAAATCTTTCTGATTATGCTTTAATGATTCCGCCAAATAATTGAACGTTTCTGTAACAGCTCTTCCGCGCTCAATGACAACAGAGCGGGCACCGAGGTTGGAAGGATTGGCCGCCAAATCTTGCAGCGATTGCCAAAATCTATCCATCGTTTCGTTCAAGCCTGTCTCGTTCAGCTCGTTCATCACATCTTCCATTCTCGATAATGCGTTGAATCTAGAGCTCCAGTAGCCAAGCTTAGAATTTTCGCCGCGATATTGTACATCAAGATAGCGGTCGCGGATTCGCTGCACTGTTTGTGTATCCACCCCTGTTCCAAACTGCCCAGGGATATCAGCTCGAAAACGGCCTGGTGTCGGATACGCTTGCTTTTGCACAAGGTTTACCCTCTGCCGCGAATATCCAGGTGTCTCGGCATTTGCTACATTATGTCCAATTGTATATAAAGCGCTTTGTGCGGCATACAATCCGCTTCTAGCCGCTTCCAGTCCAAAAAATGTTGATACCATTGCGAATTCCCCCGTTAAATTTTTGAATCAAACCATGAACGCCGTTTCGATTGCTTCGATTCTTGATTCGGATTCGTGTAATTCGGCGATGCTTCCTCCGGCATGAAAAGATCAAGCGTTAAATTCACAACCTGCAATGCTTGCAATGCCAGTTGTTGATTGACAAAATTCGCGTTTTTCAAATTAGCCAATACGTTTGTCAATTTTTCTTTTAGATTTATCAACCGTTCTTTATCCTCATTTTCCGCTTTTTCAATACAGGCGGAAATCGTTAAATCGTCTTCTCTTTCTAAAAAGCAAGCCGTTGCTTTGATCCGTTCCTTTTCAGCATTTTCAAGCTGCATTACATATTTCTGCTCTTCCTTTAAAAGCTGCATTAATTGATTAACATCATCTTTTTTCAGCAAATCCGTTTTTTTTACTGCCAAGTTATACAATTGTTCATGAATAATTAACTGCTTTTCTAAAACGTTAATTAAATTGGCAAGAGACACGAAAACGTCCTCCCCACAAAATTCAATAAAATCATATTTACCGGGCTTCGTTCCGAACATTGACAAGATGATCCAAAGCCGGAAATGAAAAATAATTTTTTGTTGTAAAGATGAAGATGCTAAAAATGCAGAAATGTACAATATAGTTGTCCAGCACATTTTCATTCTGTTCCAAATCAAAAATCGAAACAGGCTGCTTCGTACGCAACCAAATCAAAAACCGAAACGGATTGACGCAATTTATTCTTCATTTTTTTTCTTATAAAATTGGATCATGCTTTTCGCGATCAGGTCTGGGGCGATTTTGTAAGTCCCACTTTCAATTTCTTTTTTTATCGCCTGCACTTTTTCTTGGCGCTGAAGATCAAAACCGCTCGTCTGCTGAAGCTGTTTTGCCTGCTTGGATATTTCCACTCTATCTTTTTGGACTTCCACTTTCATCTGCTTGCTGGCATCCATTTGCTTTTGATAAGGATTAACGTTTGATGACCGATAGCTGTGAATCTTCATGGACACCGCCTCCTTTCCTGCTCTAATGGAACGATTGTTTCAGCTGGAAATCTATCTCTATATTCATTATCGGATCGATAGAGGGATTTGTTAACGTTTTTCATTATTTTTCGGTTGGATAGCGTAGTATGTTTGCATCTTCTCTTTCTCCTCCTGAAATTGCTCTTCTCTTTCCATTTGCTCAATTTGAGACTGTATTTCCTTTTTGCAAGAAACACAAAGTTTTCCCTCGCGAATAAATTTGCCGCACCGTGAACAAGGATAACCAAGGTTCGGGAAGTTCGCCAGTTGAATGCGTCCTTGATGAATAAACTTCAGTATTAAGTCCTCTTCCACTCCTGTTTTTTGCACAACTTCAGTAATGGTCGATCTACGGTTTTCCTTTTTTCTCAAAAAGTTATATACCGTTTCAAATGCCTTTTCTTCCTCTTGGTAGCAAGCATCACATATTGAACGAAGCCGCGTTTTGACAAACAAGGAACCACATTTTGGGCAGTTTGCTAATTCCCCCATAAAAATCCACCTTTCAAAAATCTTCCTATTATTATTATTTTATATCGGAAAAACGGATTTGTCATTTAGCTGCGGACAAGCGTAAATGATTCGACACTTTTCGCACCAGCGTTCATCAGCTGCTTTGCAGCTTGGCGTACCGTTGCGCCTGTTGTGTAAATGTCATCGATGATAACAATATGTTGACCATGTACTTGTTTTGGATCTGTTACAGTAAACATATTTTTCGTCTTCATTCGGTCGATCCGTGATTTTTTTGATTGTTTTGCTTTATCTGTTTTGCGCAAAGGCTCAATAATCGGAAGCTGAAGAAGTTGGGCCAATAATTTTGCTTGATTAAACCCGCGTTCCAAAAGCCTTTCTTCACCTAATGGGATGGGAACGAGAATCATCGATTTGTCGAAGTGATGGTGAAATGCTTTCACAAAAGGTTCGGAAAACATCTGCGCCAATATCGCATCCCCGCGGAATTTAAACCTAGCAAGCACTTCTTTCATAAATTCATTATATTGAAAAACAGAGCGGTTTTTCTTTATCACTCCATGATAGTCAGGATGTTTTTCCCAAGCCGCGCAATCAGTGCAATACTCGGCTTTTTCGTTTTGCCTCCCGCACATTGGACAAATGGGGCCTGATATAACGTTTAGCTTGCTGGAGCATTCTTCGCATAAAACAGGGTCTTTTTCGAGGAAAAAAAGCCGTCTCCAAGTCAAGCGGACATCTATACTTTTAAAACAATAAAGACATCTTCCCATAATTCGCATCAAGCCTTCCTATTATCACATCGTGGGTTTTCTGAAACAATTCTTGCGCATTCTGCCAGGCTGACAAGAAGAGATGTCATTTGCTGCCGATCAAAAAATTCCGCTCTTACATATGTAATTTTATCTTCACTCGTTACATAACGGGGCTGAACTCTATTTAACACTAGAGCTAAAACATCATTGCGGCAAGTTGGGCACGTGCATTCCATATGAAATTGGTCAATATATTCATCTAGCAATTCTTCCATAATTTTTTCCAGAGCGTTTACTATCATGTCCTCACCCCAAATATATGATCTCTAATCTGTATTATATTGGATCATACTGGAAAAAGGAATTTCTTTTTTCAGCCAAAATTGAAAAGATTTTTCCAACTTTACACATTCTGTATCGTTTCCTTCATTTTCTAAATACTAACGCTTTAACAAATCTTCCTTTGCCGCTTCCCGATTCATAGCAAGAATATGGTGTTTCGCTGCAATCATTTCATTTGTTTTGCCATAATGGAAAAAGATAACGGAGCCTGTTGGATTGTTCATGCTCCGTCCAACACGGCCGGATATTTGAACAAGGGCACTTTCTGTAAAAATGGTTTCTTCTGCTCCTAAAACAGCTGCATCAGTTCCAGGAACTGTTACACCCCTTTCCAAAATGGTAGTTGTGACAATGATCGGAATCCGGCCATTTCGAAATGCCCGAACCTTTTCTTTTCTTTGGGGATCTTCGGCATGTACTCCTTCAACCGCTGAATTCAATTTTTTTAGTAACGGAACGACATCATGAAGCACTTTGATTTCCGGTACAAATAGAAAAGCTTGTCTTTCCTTTTGCATTTGTTCGGCTGCCCATGTGATGATATTTTTCGGCAGCTTTCCTTTCTCCAATCTTTTTTTCCAATTGCCGCACCATTTGAATTCAGGAACAGGTAGGGGATAACCATGGTATCGAGCAGGGATTTTCACAATTTCGGAAGGCTTAAAATGCCGCTTAATTGCTGAGGAGGGAGTCGCAGTTAAATAAATAAGGGAACTGTTTCGTTTGCGTGCTTTTTCAACCGCAAATTGCAAAGCAGGATCTACAGAATATGGAAAAGCATCCACTTCGTCAAGTATCACCACGTCAAAGGCTTCTTTATACCGAAGAAGCTGATGAGTCGTTGAAATGGTAATTGGGCTCAACTTCAAACGATCTTCGCTTCCTCCGTAAAGCACTGCCACATCGATGCTCGGAAAAACGTTTTTCAAACGCGGTCCAAGCTCCAAAACAACATCCGTACGCGGTGCAGCAATGCAAACAAATAGCCCTTTCTGCAAAGCTGTGTTTATGCCGGCAAACAGCACCTCTGTTTTTCCTGCTCCGCAAACTGCCCAAATGAGACAGTCTGTACGCTGCAAAACGGACTCCGCGATCCGGTCAGATGCTCTTTTTTGCGCCGGAGACAGCTCGCCATCCCATTGCAAAAAGTTTGTTTGATCCGATTGGATCGAATGTTTTTCCTCCTTATCTCGTCTTGGAAAACTAACAAGCTTTGAACATTCACTTACTCGCCCCATCATGATACAGTTCCGGCAATAATGACAAAACTTTTTGCACCTTGCACAGTCAAAGCCTGCAAATAAAAAGGGTTGATCATTTCCACATCGATTGCAATAAAAAATACCGGATTTTTTCACAACACCTTGTTCTATTTCAACGAAGGGGGCATTTTGAACGGCATCCATTGAAAACGGGAGCTCATTTGAAAGGAGATGTCTTCCGAGAAGATGTTTTTGAAGATCATGATCATGCATATAAAACCTCCGCTTGTACATACCATATTGTTTCTTACTATTATTTTTTACCTTATATTTTCTGAAAAATCAATATATTTAATCAATTGCTCTTATTGCTTTTCGTCCGAATGAAAGATGCTAGATGAATCATTTATATCCTTCATTTCTGTAAAAAATAAAAGGTGCTTTTTGCACCTTCAGATGGTCAGACACCGTTCCATTTTTTGGTGGATCGCACCTTTTCTCGTTTTGAAGGGGAAGTTCTTTTAAGAGGATGGATACAGCCATTTTTCACAATGGGTTTAACGTTTCCTTGCAATTACTTTTTATACCAGCAGAGACCCATAGCTCCCTCTCCTAGATGAGTTCCAATGACAGCGCCAAAATAGCTGATAATAAATTCAGAATTTGGATATTTACTTTCGAGCTCCTCTTTCATTTTTTTGGCATCCTCCGGTCTGTTGGCATGAATGACAGCCGCCCGCACCGGATGTTTGCTTGCAGCTTCGTCAAATAATTGATAGATACGTTGGATTGCTTTTTTGCGCGTACGAATTTTTTCATACGGCACGATCACTTTATCAACAAAATGAAGAAGAGGCTTCAGTTGCAGCAGGTTCCCTATTAAAGCTTGAGCACCGGTTAATCGTCCGCCGCGCTGAAGATGAGAAAGATCGTCCACCATAAAATAAGCATCCATTGATTTTTTAATTTCATCAAGGCGAGCGATGATCTCTTCCGGTTTTTTCCCTTCCTTTGCCATTTTCGCTGCTTCAATTGCATAGAATCCTTGCGCCATACAGCTTATTTCCGAATCGTAAGGATATACCTTAATGCTGTCTACCATTTGACCTGCTGTAACAGCACCATTGTAAGTGCCGCTGATACCGCTTGAAAGATGAATGCTGATGACTGCATCATATTCTTTCGATAAGCTTTCAAACAACTCGACAAATTCACCAACTGGCGGCTGAGAAGTTGTAGGCAGCTCTTTCTGGCGCTTTATTTCTTCCCAAAAACTCTCTGCTGTCATATCTATCTCTTCACGATAAGACTCGTCTCCAAAAATAACGCTAAGAGGAATCATATGTATGCCATGCCTCTTTCGAACTTCTTCAGGAATGTAAGCAGTACTATCTGTTACAATCGCAATTTGCATCATGTTTTTCCTTTCCTTTTAATAATTTCATTCTCTCCTTTATAAAACTATTTTATAAAAAAAGCAAGCTTTTATCATTAACTTTGCCGGATTTCCATGAAACTGCAAGAGGATGAAAAAAATTTTTTAGCTGCTTCAAAGTCTTTATACTGCCATTTATGCGGATTTCGTTTTGTCGATCGGCTCATTACGATTTTCGTTGAGGTTATTCTTATGAGGTCTACACCTTTTTAAAGGATTTTTGAGCAGCTTAAACGGAGCTTTTATGTGGATTCCAATTGCGGTTACTAATTTTGCTACATTTTTTCTTGTTTCTGAGCAAACCGGCCTCTTCCCAGCGCCTGTTGTTATTTGAAGAGGCCGTTAACCTTCCTGTTGATACATTTTCACCTAAGTTGATTCTGCAAAACCAGAACATTGAATGTAATGCTTCCTATGATTCATTCTCGTAGCTTCTGATCAAAACATTTCTCTGGTCAGGATCCGAATAGATTGACAAGTTGCCAAATGATATTATGTTTCCAGCCGTAATGAAGAAATGCAATTGAATTCATTTATCATCGCTGGACAATCAGCCAAGTCGGAAAAAACAATATAGATACACCGAGCAAAATTGGTATTTAGAAATCAATCTCACTTTCACGGTTTGACGATTCAAATCGTTCAAAATTAATCGCCATGGAAAATATGTAACTTTACTTAACTTCCACCCAGCCGTTTTTAATGGCAAGAACTACTGCTTGTGTTCGATCGTTGCAATTTAATTTTTGCAAAATGTTGCTGACATGGTTTTTCACCGTTTTTTCGCTAATGAACAGCGTTTCACCGATTCTTCTATTGCTTTTTCCATCAGCAAGCATTTGCAAAACTTCACACTCACGTCGGGTTAAAATATGAAGAGGGCGCCGGACTGTAGCTGGAATTTGTCCATTATTGGCTGATGACAGACGGCGGAACTCATTGACTAGATTGTGAGTTACTTTTGGATGTAAATAGCTTCCTCCCTCTGCCACGATTTTAACTGCTTCTACTAAAGTGTCAGCATCCATTTCCTTCAATAAATATCCTCTCGCTCCGGTCTTCAAAGCATGTATCACATAATTTTCATCATCGTGGATCGATAATATAATAACCTTCGTATCCGGATATGAATTAACCAGCTGCTTAGTAGCTTCAACGCCATTTACACCAGGCATATTAATATCCATAATGACAACATCCGGCATATAGCTTTCAACAACTGTTAAAGCTTCACTGCCGTCATAAGCTTCCGCAACCACTTCAAAATTAGGCTCAAAATCAAGAATACGTTTTATACCTTCCCGAAACAGAGCATGGTCATCTATTATGACAATTTTAACTTGATTATTCATTTACAATCCTCCCCATTATTATTTTTTCAGTGATGTATGCATGAAGTCAATCAGACCATTTCTCTATTTCATAGATTAGTAGGCAATTGAATAATAATGAACGTTCCTTTTCCGGGTGCAGAATGGACTGCCATTTTCCCATTCAACAGCTCCACTCGTTCTTTCATTCCCATTAAACCGAATGACTCCTTTTTTTCTTTAAACACTTTCTTTATATCAAAGCCTTTGCCGTCGTCTTTTATTGCAACATTTACTTGGTTTGGACGGACTTCAAATTTAACGTCAATTTGCTTTGCTTCCGCATGCTTCAAAGCGTTCGTTACAGATTCTTGAACAAGCCGGAACAGGGCCACTTCAAATTTCGGCGGGAGCCGTTTTTCTTCCACATCACTGATGTTTTGAAAATTGATTTTTATATCTTTTTCATATTCTTGAATAGTCGAAAGGTACTTTCTAAGTGTTGGAACGAGTCCTAAATCATCCAATGCCATAGGTCTTAAGTCATAGATAATGCGGCGAACCTCAGATAACGCATTTCTCACCATTTTTTTTAAATTTTGAACTTCTTGAAACCCTTCTGCAGTCCCTTTTTCCCGAAAAACCCGTTCAATCAGATCAGAGCGCATCAGAACATTTGCAAGCATTTGGGCTGGTCCGTCATGTATTTCACGTGACACCCGTTTTCGCTCTTCTTCCTGCGCTTCTATAATTCTTAAGCCAAAGGCTTGTTTTTTCTTTGCATCTTCCAGCAAATCGCCAACCTGCCGCAAATCTTGGTTTAAATATTGCAGCACAACAGTAATTTGACCTACTATGACCTCTGCTCGTTCAATCATTTCTTTTAATGATAAAAGCCGGCGGTCCAATTCATCCCGCCGTTTTCTTAATTGTTTTTCTTTTTCTTGGAGCATGGCCAGTTCAATTTGAATATTTTGCGCTTTTTCATAGGCATTCAAAATATCTTGTTCTGAAAACTTGTAGAAGTTGCGGCTGACTTCCACGAGGCGCTGCCGTGCGATTTTCGATTGAATCGTCAGCTTATCGGTTTGCTTTATCACCTCACTTACTTGCTCTTTCACTTCTTCCAATTCTTCTACTATTTTCTCATACTCTGTGCGGGATTTTTCACCGATTTCAAAAATTTGATCTTTGCTCGATTGGACGGTTTCGATCATTTTATTTAAAATATCGTCTATTATAGCAGAATCTAATTTTTTGGAGTTCACAGCCTTTTCCTCCATTTTAAAAAAGTTGTTACAAAAACTTTATCAGTTCATAATTGAAGTAAAAATTTTGTCGTTTTATAATATTCTAATGTGAGTGTTTTTTTATAAAAAAAGTCGATTTTTGTCAAAAAAAGTTATGCCGTTTTGTTTCTTCTGCGGAGGTGATACACAATTGCTTTCCTCCTATTATACCGTAGCTGGTTTTGGAGAGCATGAAATCGTGATTCAAAAATCACGATTTATCTGCTATATTAATCGTGCCAAAACTGAGAAAGAAGCTCAAGAGTTTATTGATACAATCAAAAAAAAACATTGGGATGCCACACATAACTGCTCCGCATATTTAATTGGAGAGCATGACCAAATTCAAAAAGCGAACGACGACGGAGAGCCAAGCGGAACAGCAGGAGTGCCGATGCTTGAAGTGTTGAAAAAGAAACAACTAAAAGACACTGTCGTTGTTGTCACCCGTTACTTCGGCGGGATTAAACTCGGCGCCGGCGGGCTGATCCGTGCATACGGAAAAGCTGTTTCAGAAGCCATTGACCACGTTGGCATCGTTGAACGCAAGCTAATGAAAATTATTCGAACCACATTCGATTACAGCTTTCTCGGCAAAATCGAAAACGAATTGCGCTCGTCTGTCTATAAGCTGAAAGACATCTACTATACCGATCATGTGGAAGTTGAAACATATGTAGAGGAAGGCCAGGTTCAAAGCTTCAAAGACTGGATGACCGATCTCACCAATGGGAAATGTGTGATCAAAGAAGGCGACTTAGTATATTTGGAGGAGAAGGTTAAAAACTAAATTTAAAAACAAGGAGTTAGACATGAATAGAAGAACGAGAAAAAAGAAAAAGAAAAAAAAATTAAGAGTCTTTGGCTGTTTATTTTTAATCCTGTTTTTAATTGCTGGCGGTTACGCCGTTTATCTATCGATCAAATTAGCTAATGCTTCTTTTCTAGCACAAGAAGATCTGGAGAGAGGAAGGAAATCTGAATTAAGGGAACAACCAGTTGATCCGAAAAAAGATAATTTTTCGGTGTTGTTCATTGGAGTCGATGCGCGGCCAGGTGAAAAGAAAAGCCGATCTGACGCCTTAATCCTGGCATCATTTAATAAAGATGAAAAATCGATTAAAATGGTCAGCATCCCTAGAGATTCAAGGGTGGAAATCCCAGGACATAATCTGGATAAAATTACACACGCCCATGCCTTTGGTGGAAAAGATTTAACGGTTCAGACAGTTGAAAACTTGTTGAATATTCCCGTCGATTATTATGTTGAATTAAATTTTAACGCTTTTATTGATATTGTAGATGCTCTTGGCGGAGTTGAAGTGAACAGCGACAGAGAATTTACTGAGCAAGATAGCAAAGGGCGAAAGAACGCCATCCATATTAAGAAAGGCGTTCAAACGTTAAACGGTGAAGAAGCTTTAGCTTATGTCCGCATGCGCAAAAAGGATCCATTAGGTGATATCGGTAGAGGGAAGCGGCAGCAAGAAGTAATAAAAGCAATCATTGAAAAGAGCTCCTCTTTATCAGCCATAACGAAATATGACGACATCATCGATTCTTTAGGGAAAAACTTAACAACCAATTTCAGCATTGGCAATATCTTGGCGTTGCAAAAATACGCCGGTTCCATCAGCAGCATTGAATCCTTAACGATTGACGGGTATGACAATCCAATCAATGGGACTTACTATTACCAACTGGAAGAGGATTCTTTGGAAGAAGTTTCAACGGAGTTGAGAGAGCATTTGGAGTACAACGCCATGCTGTCATCAAACCTAGATCAATGATTTCTGTATGAATCAGGCGGGAAGCCTGATTTTTTTATTCCTGTAAATGATCATGTGCAAACAAAAAAAGAGATTCGTAATGGAACAAAAATTCATTACAATCTCTTCTGCTTATTTATCGGTTTTTCATATTTTCAACTTTTATTTCTCTAAACAGCTTTAATATCGGTTTGTAATTTGAACCAATTAATCCTGTTATCTCAACCACCAATTCAATGGCAATCAATAAAATCGAAATGACAATTAATGAAACCCACATTGTCGCTTGCGAAAAAATGATGGCTACTCCTCCAAAAATTGCACTCATTGTATAAATGATTAAAACAGTCTCCCTATGTCCAAAACCTAAATTTAACAAACAATGATGCAGATGTGATTTATCAGGAGAAGACAATGGTTTTTTCCTCACGATACGGCGAATAATAGCAAAAAACGTGTCAGAGATTGGCACTCCTAGAATAATAATTGGTACAATAAATGATATAAAGGTGACATTTTTGAATCCCAACAATGAAAGTACAGCAATCATATATCCTAAAAATAATGCTCCAGTATCCCCCATGAAAATTTTGGCGGGATAAAAATTATAGACAAGAAACCCTAACGTACTCCCTAACAAAATTAAACACATGCCGGCAACGAAAAAATCCCCCATAATAATTGCCATCACAAAAATGGTAATAATCGCAATGGATGACACTCCTGCTGCCAATCCATCTAAGCCATCAATAAGGTTGATCGCATTTGTAATCCCGACAATCCATAATAAAGTAATCGGTATCGTAAAAATTCCAAATTCGATCTGGCCTCCAAAAGGCAAATTAATAAATTCAACATCTAAACCATGATAAATGACAATGGATGCAGCTAATACTTGTCCTAATAATTTAAATTTTGGAGATATTTCATAAATATCATCAATTATGCCGGTAATCACAATAATGAAGCTTCCAATTAAAATCGGGATGCTGTATTGGTTTTCCGGCCTTAAAAGTAAAAATCCGACCAAAAACGACACAAATATTCCTAATCCGCCAATTCTTGGCATTAACTTGCTATGTACTTTTCGATTATTAGGTTTATCAACAGCTCCGATTTTAAAAGCAAATTTTTTTATAATTGGTGTTATGAGAACAGAAACGACAAAACAAATGATCAAGGATATATATATCATTAAAATTTTCCTCCTCAACCCTTAATGTAACCACATCTCAAATCTCCATACGCTTTAGGAACCCTAGCAAAAAAATTCCACAACACCATTTTAGATTATACCACAAGTAGCAGACGATCAGCGCAAACCTTTGCACCTTTTCACATAATATCTAATATTTTTTTATAGGTACTGTAAATGCTTTCGGAAAATTTTTGAATCGAATAATTTTTAGAAGCTTTTAAATAAAGCCTTTCACCAAATTCTTTCAATTTTCCCCGTTTTTTTAATGCAGAAGCTTCCATTATAGATCTTTTTAATTTTTCATGATCGCCGATCGGGACAATCCAGCCTAAGCTTTTATCGGAAATTAAATGGTGAACGCCGCCGACATTCGTTGTTATGACAGGTATTTTGGCTCTAGCCGCTTCTAAAATGACAAGCGGAAAACTTTCACTAAACGATGAAAGCAATAGTACATCTGCAATTGGCAAAATTCTCTCTACATCTTCTCTATAACCAAGAAAATGGACCCGGTTTTGCAACCCCTCTTTCACAACTTTTCGTTTCAACTCATTTTCTAACGAACCGCTTCCTATCAATAGCAGATGGCTTGACGGACAGCTTTGAAGCACCTGTTTAAATGCTTTAAATGCTATAAGGTGCCCCTTTATTTTTTCCAGCCGGGCAACCATCACAATCACAAAAGCATCTTTGCTTAAATTAAACTCCTCCCGCTTATAGGGTGGTTCCAGCGTTTTCGAAAAATCTATTCCATTGAAGATCGTTGTTATTTTTCTTTCTTCGATTTGTAAATCAATTAATATTTTTTTAAAACGTTCGGAAATCGCAAAAATATGATCAGCTCTGCGAAAGGAGAATATATTTAAATTTGAAAGCATTTTTCCGATAAACCCCTTGGCAATAAAATCTTGTCTTGGGTCACTATGAACAGTCACAATCCATTTACAGGGAGTGAATAAGCGTACTAGTGCCCCTATTACATTTGCTCTCGGACCGTGGGTATGATACATATCGATGTGATGCTCACGGATAAATTGTACGATATTTTTTACGATAGTAATATCACATTTCGTTTTTTGTGGAAATAAAACTGTCTTTATCCCCAATTCATTTGCTTTCTCAAGAAGCTTCCCTTCTTCAAAAACGCCTAGAATGAATTCGTCCCTATTGAATTCTTTCAATAATGACAAAATATGAACCATGCCTCCGCCTGTTTCATTTCCAGCATTTAAATGCAGGACTTTCATAAATTTAACCTCATCCTCACATTTTTTTTGAATTTTAACCATATAATTTTGATAAGAAACTGCGGCAATGCTATCATGCGCTTCCAACGGGAAGGTTGTTGAATGAGCCGATAAAGCCATTCAATATTTAATTTTTGCCATAAAACAGGTGCTCTTTTTACTTTTTCAGCCAAAACATCGAAACTGCCGCCAACACCAATAAAAACGCCTTTAGTAAACATTTGATAATATTTAGAAATCCACATTTCTTGTCTTGGAAAACCTAATGCAACCAAAATTAAGTCTGCATCCGAATGAAGAACTTTTTGTGCTATTTCTAGATCGTCCAATTGAAAATATCCATGATGATAACCGACTATTTGAATTTGCGGAAACCTTTCAGAAATTTTTTGAGCCGCCTTTTTTACAACTGCAACTTCTGCCCCAAGTAAAAAAATTTTTTTCTTCCGTTTGTTAATTTCACTTAACAAATCCATCATCAAATCAAAGCCAGCCACCCTCTCCGGCAAATAATCCCGTATTATCCGTGAAGCAATAATTATTCCAATTCCATCCGGTACGATATAATCTGCTGAAAGAACAGTTTTTTGATATTCAGCATCTTTTTGGGCATGCATAACAATTTCCGGATTGGCCGTCACAACAAAGCATTTTTCTTGATAATCCATTTTATCAATAAGCAATTTTGTTAATTCTTCTCTTTTAGTTTTTATAAAAGGTATTCCTAAAATGTTTACTTTTTCTTTCATAGTCATCCCCAAATTCTCATAACCCCTTCTTAGGAAAGTATAGGAATCATTTTATTCTTTTTTAACAAATCTTTTTCAATTGTACTTGATTATATATTTCAGAAACTTTCTTGGCTGCTTCAATATGCGAATATTCTCGTTCAATTTTTTCCCTTGCATGTTTAGCAAGATTTTGGCTTAATTGCGGATCTTTGAGCAATTTTATAATTGCTGCCGAAAGCTCCTCTGGATTTTTTTCTTCTACTAATAGACCATCCTTCTGATCATTAATTATTTCCTTCAATCCACCGACAGCTGAAGCTATGACGGGAGAACCAGATCCCATCGCTTCCAAGGCCGAAATCGATGTCGCCTCTTCTACTCCATAGGAGTGAACGCTGGGTATTAGCACAACATCAGCCGCGGAATAAAGCTGCATCATTTGGTCATGAGGAACAGAGCCTAGTAGCTGAACATGATGTTCTAATTGTAATTGTTGCACTTTTGTTGAAATATTTTCCATTTGCTCTCCTGTGCCAGCATAAACTAAAAACGTTTCTGGAAATATTTCTAATACATTAGGGAGTGCGAGTGTTGGATAAATGACCCCGTTTTTCTCCGTCAATCTTCGTGGTACAAATAAGATCTTCCTGTTTTCTGGAAGGCCCAAACGTTTTCGAACTTCTTGTTTATGATATAATTGCGGCTTAAATTCATTTGTATTGATAAAATTTTTTATAACGGTCGCTTTTTTATTTGTTTTATCAAAAATATATTGTTGAATTCTTGTGTCAACTGCTATTAAATGGTCCGCTTTTTCATATGCCTCCTTTTCAATCAGCTGAATATATTGATCTTCTTTACTATCCTTCAAAATTGCTCCCCTGCTGATCGCTTCATATGAAAAATATCCATGTACAGTCGCAACCGTTGGCATGTTTGTTTCAACAGCTGCAAGAGCAGCGTACACATCATGGCAATGGATGACGTCATAACGCTTTTTTGTTTTTTTCAATATCGATTTCAACATTTTTTTCCGTTGGCCATCATTGATCACCTGTCCTTTTCCTTTTTGAATCTTATTAAGTAAATATCCTGGCGCTTGTGCATAAATTTTTTTCAAAATGGGATTCATACTAGAAAATGACAATATATCGACGTTATGCCCAAGCTCTTCTAATCCATTTTTTAAAGTTAGAACATGTGTTGATAAACCACCCTCATGTGGAATGTCAAAAATTGTTGTCATTAAGATATTCATAACTCATCCCCTACATTTTTTGATTGAATGGAAGCGAAAATTTCCTGTGTTTGTTTAATAAGAAGCCCAAGACAATATAAAAATAAAGTGTAAATGTTTTATCTTCCAAAATATTGTAAAATACTGCGGCTGTTGCACCAACAATTAGAAATGCTAATACTATCCATTTTTCCATTTTTTCGCGATTACTGCGAATAATCGTTATGATTACCATTACAAAAAAAAGAAAGAAAAACAAAGCGCCAACTACACCTGATTGAACTAAAATTTGTATATATTGATTATCGGAGTAGATTGGATTTTGAATTCCATAAGCCTTTAAAATCGGAGAACCAAACGCCCATGAGGCTGAATCGCCGTAAGTTCCAAAGCCGGTTCCAATCAGCGGATGTTCTTTAAAAATTTCTATTCCCTTTTTAATAATAAAAATTCTGCCACCTTCTGTGCTTTTTGAAATGGTATCATCTGAAAACATGTCGAAATAACGATTCTCTTTATGTATCTTTTTCTGAGATTGCTCTGCCAGCTGCTTGTCATTAAAATAATTTTCTATATATTCAGCAGTATAAGCAGTCGGCAAAAATATGATAAACAATGCAGCCGCAATCACAATGGTTTGTGATTTCACTAATTTCCACTGACGTGTTGCAGCAATAAAAACAAGATAAGCAATTGCGAATGAAAGAATCGTACCTCTTGAATAGGTCAATAACACAACGCCAAAAATTAGCGTTGCGATCACATATAAAAGTGGTTTAAAACGATCAAACTTTTTGATTAAATAAAAAACCGAAAAAAATGAAATCATTAAATACGTCGCTAAAATGTTCGGATTTCCGGCAAGTCCATAAATGCGAATTCGGTTTGTTTCTGCCAAATCCATTTGAACCCACGCTTCTGGAAGAAGCAATGTGCGTAATGATAGCTTTTCAATTAAGCCATGAACAGATAAAACAGTTGCTAAACAGACAGTCACAAGAAAAAATTGGGCAATGTCTTTTTCAGTAATTTTCAATTCACTAATAATGAACATACATAAAAAAGTAAGTACGAATGCCCTGATTTGAAAAATAATGGAAGTTATCTCCACTCCTGTTATGAATGCTGAAACAACACCAATTAAACAAAAGAGAAGAAAAAAGACTGAAAATAAAAAAGTGCGTCCAAACCGTTCTTTATGTATGATAACTTTTTGTATGACAATAAGGAAAAATAACACACAAATGATTCCGTCCCCTAAATATTTCAATCCCGGGTTCATTTCAATTAAAAATGGGCGAATAGGGAAATAGATGATCAAAACAAAAATGGCAGATTTCCAATTTACCGAAATTAATGCAATAATGAGCAAGGAAATGAAATAGCCAATATATTGATTAGAGGTAAATAAAGCTGCTACCAATAATATTAGCGAAATCATGAACGACGAGTTCCTTAACCGTTCCATCATTATCACCCAATCATCATCTTTTCTAATTTATTATGTTTTAATACCAGTAATCATAACAAACCATTTTTAAGAAATTATTGATTTTTGCAAACAGAGTATTAAAATATCGTAAAGATTTCACCATTATTATTTCATTAGCAGCTTTTTAAAGCGGTTATATCCGTCTCGATAGAAAAAATATATGCCAATTGCATAGACAATAGCTGCAACTATAGAAATGACCAGCAGCTGAAATAATGAATAAACATTTTGTAAAAATGCCGCTCTTCTTATCAAAATAATAACGGCAGCCATCATTACACATGGAACTACAATCCTTACTAAAAGCTGCAAAAGTTTTTTTTGCTCGCTAACGTGAAATTGGCGATAAACGTAAATGATTGTCAAAGCAAGATAGTATAATGAAACAATGGAGCTCGATAAAGCTAAACCAATATATCCAAGTTTTATTGCAAAAAAATAATTTAAAATAACATTGAGCACTATTGTACTTACACTAACTATAAACAGAAATACTGTCTTTTCTTTTACATAGATCGCTTTAGAAACTACCGATTGTGTACCCTGTAATAAAATTAATGGTGCATAATAAATTAAGGCGGCAAACGTTTTTTTCGTATCCGCACTGGTAAATTCTCCTCTTTCATATACAAATGAAATGGCTAAATCCCCCAACAACATTACACCGATTGTTACAGGCAATAAAAATAGCACGGATGATTCAACGCCAAGAAATACGGTTCTCTCAAAGCTTCGATCGTCCTCTGACTTTTCAGACAAAATCGTAAATATAATGGCCGCAATCGTTGTGCTGAAAATAGTGAAGGGAATGCTTACAATTAATGAAGCATTGTTTAAATATGTGACAGCTCCGCTAATTGTACTTGTAGCAAAAATTTTGTCAACGAACATATTAATTTGACCGACTACCGAATTGGCGACTGAAGGGAGAAATAATACAATGATGCTTTTTCGAAATTGCCTCTCTATATTAAAAGTAAATGCCCAATGATAGCCATTTTTTTTTAAATAAAAAAATTGAATGAACACACCCAAAAGGGTACCGATAATAAATCCGTAAATTAAGCTGTAAATTTCTAATGCTTCCGATAATGTCAATGCAAATATTGCGGCAAACAACGTTGGCAGCAATTTTGATACATGAGCAGGAATAAAACTTCTTTTGCTTTGCAAATACGTATCCAAAATTCCGCTTAATACAATTAAACTTATAAAAGGCAGGAAAATCGCGGTTATTTTTACAGCTACATGTTCTGTTACTGCATTCATAGCCGGAAATAAAGTTTTCAAAATGATTGGATAGAAAGGAAATACAACAATCGATAAGCATAAAAAAAGGAAAACTGTATAATTTAATACAGCATTTGCATTTTGATCTGCTAATTGGCTATTTTTGTTCTTCTCTTTTATATATATTGGTAAAAAGGCATGATTAAATCCGCTAGAAATCATTGCTACGACTAATGTTATGAAAGAAAAAGCAATTAAATAGCCATCCGTATATTCATTTGCTCCAAACTCCTTGGCCATGATACTTTCTCTTAAAAAACCGGAAAGCTTCAAAACAATAGCCAAGATCGTTGACCAAATCGCCGCTTTTTTGAGTGTTGACATCATGACACCTTCTTTGCCATAAACATTTACAAAAAGTTTTCTTTCATGAGATAAATATTCCTTTTTGCTTCCTGCTGCAAATCTTGAATACTTTTTGTTAATTTCATTTTAACGTTTTGTTTCTCCATCAATATTGCCCGGAAGTTTTCCAGCAAGCGCTGCTTTTCAAGATTTTCCATTGAAAAAGAATAACACCACAATCCGGTTCTTTCCAGAAAGTTTTTTACCTTCGGATCATAACTTATTCCAATATGCGGTGTCCCCATTTTGGCGGCAAAGATAAGGAAATGAAGCCGCATACCAATCGCAATTTTGGCATGCCTAAAAAAATATAAATATTGATGCGGTTTAAAGTCAGTGCTCAAAATATAGCACTTATCACGGTTCTTCATTAAACCCATCACTTTTTCAGACTGTATCCTGTCATGTTCTCCCTCCATTGGAACAAAGACGGGCGTGAATTGATCCTTTTCAATTAATTCATCAAGCGCGTCCGCTAAAACTTGAAATGCCTGATGATGACGAAACCATGGACGAACTGAGACAGCAATAATTTTTTCTTTACCTGTTAACGGTAAACTTTTATAACAGGCATCATCCTGCTTTATTTTAAAAGCAAACACAATATCCGCCGTTACGACTGTTTTCGGCTTATTTATCCCCAATTTTATAAGCAAATCCTTTGAAAACTCATCCCTTACTGTTATAAAGTCTGCCATATTTGCAAATATTTTCATTAAAATTTTTGCCCATCGGGTTTCAATCGGCCCGATACCTTGGGAAAAAAACATTACCTTCGTTCCACACAGCTTCGCTAAAAACACAATTAATAAATAATATGGCAAAGGTCCAAATAAAAATTTTGTCGAATATGTATCCTGCAAAAGCCCTCCGCCTCCACTTAACAATAGATCAGCCTCGCGAAGTGTCTGAATCTTTTTTAGAAAATCACGACGCCAGCCTCTATATATACTTTTTACTTGATGCTTCCGTGAGGTCTCTTCAGGGGACAGTGAAAAAACAGTTATATTAATCGGATCAATTTCCTCCCTTAAATTATCGATCATTGATTCCAATATAGCTTCATCTCCCGTATTCCCCGCACCGAAAAACCCTGATATCACGACCTTCAAACACAACCCCTCCAAAAATGTGAATATTTATGTGCTGATATGATATTATTTTACAATTGAAGAAAGCTCAAAATATGGGATTTAAAAAATTTTTACAATAAATTAATATTAACGCAAACAATTATGATTCATTATTTCCTTTCAAAATTAATGGTAACCTCATTTAATAAACAAAACCCTTAAAAAGTTAACTATCAGTTAGTTTATCTTTAATTATTTTTCGAATCTAAAAATAATGAATAAATTAAAAAAATCCCCTTACTAGGAATTTTCACAACCTAGAAAGGGAATTCTTTATAAAGAATACTGTCGAGTTTACAATTTCGATTAGCCCACAACCTGAAAGTTGCCAACATGCAACATCTGCTTTCAAGTAAAATCTATAATTACAAGCGTCAGTGAAGAAAAACAACTCATTTATCTTCACTGATTTCATTTTAGGGCTTATCGGACAGTACTTTGAACCACTTACCTCTTTATGAAAGATTCATGTATCCAAACTATTTTTCCATCTAACCTTCCGCGATACCATGTGTTTTTCCCAACAGTTTCAGTCA
This sequence comes from Aeribacillus sp. FSL W8-0870, assembly GCF_037963755.1. Lineage (NCBI taxonomy): Bacteria > Bacillati > Bacillota > Bacilli > Caryophanales > Bacillaceae > Aeribacillus > Aeribacillus sp. FSL W8-0870. Next base: position 665,131 of record NZ_CP150165.1, on the reverse strand, counting down.
AATGTACTTCGAAAGCCTTTCCTTTATATTGGGAAAGATTTTCATAGACTAAATCTTTCTTTCCACCCCAAGCCTTGCTATAGGCGCTACCGATTCCTTTGATCGTAAACAATTTTGCTTGTTTGTCTACTGCTTTGTGGGTATTTACAGACATATTTTTTGCTTGTACCCATCCGACTATACCATTTATACTGCTTGGCTCTAAACTAATTAAATAATACAAATCTCCATTAAAGGTCGCTTGTTTTTTAATATAGTATACTCGGTTGGTATACTCTACGCCTGAAGTAATGGCTGTCGATGGATCACCTAATGTTTTGTAAATTTTCACTTGTCGTGTCCGAATATGCCCTAGCTTGCTTGTAGTTCTTGTAGCAGCTAGGTTGACCGAGTGAATCCATACTTTTTTATTATCTAAAAGACCTCTGTACCAAGTGTTGTTACCAACTTTTTCTGTAAGGTCAACTTTGAATTCTTTTCCCTTATAATCTGATAAGTCTGTATAAACAATATTTTTCTTACCACCCCAAGCTTTATTATAAGCACTACCAGTCCCTATGATTGTAAACAATTTTGCTTGTTTGTCTACTGTTTTGTGGGTATTTATGGAAACATTTTCTGCTTTTACCCATCCGACTACACCATTGGAGCTGCTCGGTTTTAGACTAAGCAAATAGTACACTTGGCCATTCACAGACGCCTGTTTTTTAATATAGTACACTTGATTAGTATATTCTGCACCTGATGTAATGGCTGTCGATGGATCACCTAATGTTTTATAAATTTTCACTTGTCGTGTCCGAATATGCCCTAGCTTGCTGGTGGCTGTTTCTTGGGCTTTTGTCACATAACTTGAATGAATAAATACCGTTTTGCCGTTTAATGTTCCGCGGTACCAAACATTCTTTCCTACATTTTCCGTCAAATGGACACGGAAAACCTGATCTGTAAATTGGGAAAGATTTTCATAGACTAAATCTTTCTTTCCACCCCAAGCTTTCCGATAAGCGCTGCCGGTTCCTTTGAGATAATAGGTTTTTCCCTGTTTATCCACTGTTTTATGACTGTTAACCGCCATGTTTTCTGCCCTTACCCAGCCAACTACTCCTGATGTACTGCTTGGGTTTAAACTTATCAAATAGTATTTTTGACCAGTGACAATTGCTTGCTTTTTAATATAATACACTTGGTTTGTATATTGTGATCCAGCTTTAAAACTTGATGTACTATCCCCTATTTTTTTGTGAATTTGCACATTACTATTGCGGATATGTCCGAGCAGGCTTGTTGCATATTGTTTAGATAAATAATTTGATTGGATCCATATTTGTTTACCATTTAAACTTCCTCTGAACCAAATCGTGTTTCCAACTTTTTCTGTTAAATTGACGACAAATTGTTTCCCTTCAAATGCAGATAACGTATTATATATGATATTTTTTTGGCCTCCCCAAGCCTTATTATAAGCTTTGCCTGCACCTGTAACTACAAACTCCTGTTTATTATTTTTAATGCCCACATGTTCTTGAACAGTTAGATCTTGTGCCTTGACCCAACCCACTAATCCTTCTCGATTACTTGGTTTTAAACTCAATAAGTAATATTTTATTCCATTTAAGCTGCTTTCTTGTTTAATATAGTAAACTTGATTTGTATATTTTTCTCCAGCAACCATATAATTTGCTGGATTAAGTGGATTAGGGTAGATACGCACGTTTCGTGATCGAATATGTCCTAGTTTGCTAGTATATTGCTTTCTCTTTGCAGTTAGCTCATTATACTTTTGTTTAACAAGTGTTACAAATTGATTCCAATTATATCCCCACTTTTGAAAATATCCATGGGGATCAACATGATCCGTACCGCCTAAATGGATGCTGACTGCTCTGTGTGACCATAATGTTCCCTGGCCAGCGGTTTCAGCACTTGTAACACCTAAATTATATCTATATAAGATATTTGCAATGTAGCTAGCATAGTTATTAATAGATCTAGCAAACTGATCAAAGGTCTTAACTCTTACTAATTCTACGTGAACAAAGCGAGGATTGGCATATTTTCCTGCACCCCAAGCCTTTAAGTCAGTTGGATGAATTTCAATAATTCTTGAATGGTCAACAAAAGCATGGACAAATGCATTATTATAGTGTCTTACCATATAATTAATTTCATTTGTTATTGACGAATTATCATTTGCCGTTTCATGAGCCACTACGCCTTCTACTCGACCATAGCCATAACGATAATTCATTTTAGGAAATATCATGATATGATTATATTCTGTTCTAGCTACAGGTAATTTTTTCGAATTAATGTAACGATTGACGTCTGGATAGCTTTTAGCTTCTGCATAAGATGGAGCTATAAAACTAAAAATAATTACAATAAAAATTGAAAAGAATGCTATAACAAAATTCTTCATATTACCTCCTACTTCCCAAACTTTTACTCTATATTATTTTATCGGCCAATTTTCCCAAAAATAAAGAACTAAAAAAAGGGGCTGTCCGATAAGTCCCTAAAATGAAGCAAGTGGAGAAAAACAATTCGTTTCTCTCCACTTGCTTTTATATTTTTTCGATTTTTATCTGAAAGTAGCTGGCGGATGCCGGCTACTTTCAGTATGTTGTGGGCTAATGCCACAATCCCAAACTCAACATGTACCTTGTCGAGGCCCCGCAAAGAAAATCTGCGGAACGACCGATTGCCCTTGATGTGACCGAACACACTTTCTGCCTCGACTTTGCGTCGAGCGTAGATGGCGGCTTTCTCTTCACATTCAAGGGCTGTTTTGGCCTTTGCTTTCATTTCTTCGAAGATGGGATTCCAGTGAACTTGACGATTTCCCTTCGCTTTTGTGCATTTCGCTTTCAATGGGCAATCGGTACAATCTTCACATTCGTATATTTTGAAGCTTTGTTCATAGCCAGATGGATTCTTTTTGTTTTGGTATTTTTTAAACGTTACTCTCCTTCCATTCGGGCAAATAAAACAATCATCCTCTTCACAATAGGTCCAGTTTTTGGCATTTTTAATGTCTTTTTTGTATGTACGTGTTTGTTCTTTTACATAGCTCCCATAAGGAATTAGAAACTCAAAACGGGGCTCTTTCTCATCACCAACTGCATATACATAGTTTTCTTCACTACCATAGCCTGCATCCGCAATGACCGTTTTGGGCATCGGTAATGAACTGGAGGCTAGCTTCTCCATATGTGGGATAAAGCAACGTGTATCGGTCGGTCGTTGATGAATGGTATAAAACAAGATAAACTGATTCTCTGTCCCCATTTGCACGTTGTATCCGGGCTTGAGCTGACCGTTTTTCATATGGTCTTCTTTCATGCGCATGAAGGTTGCGTCTTTGTCTGTTTTCGAGTAGCTGTTACGGTCACCGAACATTTCCTTTTGTTCCTTGTATCTTGCCATTCGGGGCAGGAAATCTTCCCGAATTTGTTTCACCGATTTCTTTAATTGACTGCGTTTTTTTCGCTTCTCTTTCCGAATGGATGTATCGGTCTCCTTTTCGATTTCTTCCGTTAGCGTTTCAACTTTTTCTTCTATTTCTTTTGCGATTTCCTCCAGGTTTTGTTCGGTGATCTCTGTATGTTGATCGCTTTCCTTTTGCCCTGTTCCGGCTTCTAATTGGGTTAATTCATGAATGTGCTTTAGTGTTTCTTGGATTTTTTCTTTTAATTTCTCTTCGAATTTCAAAGTGGATTTTTTCCACACAAAAGAATACTTATTGGCATTGGCTTCGATCTTAGTGCCATCCAAAAAGTAGTTTTCCATCGTGATGTAATGTTCTTTTATCAATTTGAGAATCATGACTTCAAAGAGCTCATCCATGAAAGCTTTCATCCGTTCCCCTCGGAACTCATTAATGGTGCGAAAATCTGGTTGTTGCATCGCTGAAAGCCACATGGCAGGAATATTTTCTTTAACGAGTTTTTCGATTCCTCGGCAGGAATAAACCTTTTGAGAATAAGCATACAGAATGATTTTCAGCATCATTTTGGGATGATAGGAACTTCTGCCGCCGCCTTTATAATGAGAAAACAATTGTTTATCTGGTATCGCCTCCACCATTTCGTCCACGACACGTGCCACGTGATGTTCGGGTATAAGAGATTCAATATCATAAATCATTTGAACTTGACGGTTGTCATATGGTTTGAAAGTAGGGGCTAAATTTCTTTTGGCAGGAGTTTTTTCTTCTTTTCCATCTAGAGGAAGTGTCATTTGTGTGTTATAATTTTCACGAGTAATCATTTGATTGCTCATAAAAAATCGTCCTTTCTGTAATGTTGTGTGGTAACTTCATTTTACTAGAAAGGACGATTTTTTTGTGCATTTTTTTTAAAAAGTGAAAAAATGAGGGGCTCCAAAAAGTCAGTTACCCTGACTTTTTGGACAGCCCCTTTTTTATCACTTATTTTTTATACTCCGGTATTTCAAGAACCAAAGTATACGAATCTAGTAATTTGTACATATTTTACATACTAGCTGTTTGTTTATATGCCCAACCGATATCTGTAGCATATTGCTTTCCGTATCTTTTGTTTACATCAGCAAAATCAGGATCCCATCGCATTTTATATAAAGTGTCCCGCCCATCGTAAACATACTTTTAAGCAATAAACTTCGCACCGCATTTTATTTATAACATTTTGTTAATAATAATGTTCTTCAAACATTCACTGGAGCACTTCATGAGTTTCGGCAAATCCTCGCAACTTTCGTCTTGCCCATTTCTCGATAAAAATCTTGAATGGTCAAATACAGCGGCTTCTAAGCTGCTAAACTGTTCATGACACTTCCGAATCTCTTTGATCAAACTTTCACACATATAAAAAGGTGTGCACCCAAACAATTGACATAGAACCTATTAAAAACATCCGTTGTCTAAGACAACGGATGTTGAATAAATTTGTTTTATTAGCTTTTTCGTTCAGAATTTGTACTCTCATTTAATCAATACCACTGTTACAAAGTAATTTTTTCCTTTTCAAACAATTCTTTAATAAACTGTGTAATCTGTGGCTTTAATTCCTTATCCCTTAAAGCAAATTGTAATGTCGTTTTTACAAATCCAATTTTCTCACCGACATCATATCGTTCACCTTCAAAATCATATGCAAACACACGCTGAATTTTGTTCAGATCTTGAATGGCATCAGTTAACTGAATTTCTCCTCCTGCTCCGACTTTTTGCTTATCTAAAAAATGAAAGATTTCAGGTGTTAGCACGTATCGTCCCAAAATAGCTAAGTTTGATGGTGCTGTACCTGGTTCAGGTTTTTCTACAAAGTTTTTTACTTGATATAGTCTTCCATCATTGGATAATGGATCAATTATCCCATATCTGTAAGTTTCATCCTCAGGAACTTGTTGAACTCCAATAATGGACGAAAAAGTTTGATTATATTGATCAATCAATTGTTTGAGCGCAGGAACATCATTTTGGACAATATCATCACCAAGGAGAACGGCAAATGGTTCATCACCAATGAAATTACGAGCACACCAAACCGCATGCCCTAAGCCTTTTGGCTCTTTTTGGCGGATATAATGTATGTTAGCAAGATTCGATGAATACCGAACTTTTTCCAACAAGTCATATTTTCCTTTTTCCTCCAAACTGCGTTCCAATTCCAAAGCATTATCAAAATGATCCTCAATAGCCCTTTTAGTTTTACCTGTAACAATGATAATATCTTCAATACCAGATGCTACCGCTTCCTCGACAATATATTGAATCGTCGGCTTATCCAAAATAGGTAACATTTCTTTTGGCATTGCCTTTGTAGCTGGCAGGAATCGTGTTCCCAAACCAGCTGCCGGTATAATTGCTTTTCGTACTCTTTTCAAAATGAATGCCTCCCTCTATATACTTTAATTTTCTCCCGAATACTCCCGTCTTCTCTAAATTTCATTGACACCTAATAGTTGATCCACCGAAAATCATGGTGATAAATTGAATTTCTTTAAATTCCTTACAGATGGGGGACATCCTATCAACCAAACTGGTATTGTTTAGTAATAACAGTTATGACCGTGCGCAAAATCTCCACTCATCTCACGGTCGCTAACCCTCCCATGTATCACCGGATTGAGATCCATACATTCCTTCGTCCTGCGTATCCATGAGGTGGAGGTCGGATAAGCTCCTCGGCTGGGTCATAAGCCCGTATGGTAAAAATAAACTCCGACTCGGCACTATTGGTGTTTGTCTTTAGAAATACTTGAAGTATTCGATCGTAATTTAGTTAATATGTTGGTTAATAAATCGGTTTAAGCAACTTGTAAGGTAATTTGAGGTAACCCTCGCAATAATTTTGAACCATCAAATTCACACTGTTTTTGACCAATGACAAATAAGACACGTAATAGCTTACAACACAAAGCAATGAGGGACTGTTGCTTTTTTAAAGGCCTTTCAGATCGTTTTGTATAGTATTGATGTAAAGCTTTAAAAGTTGGATTATGGGCAACGAGTGGCCGAATCGCTAAGTACATAGCTTTACGCAGCCTGCTTCGTCCCCGTTTCGTTATTCTGGTTTGTCCTTTAAATGTTCCAGAACTATGCTCACGTAATGAAAGGCCTGCCAGATTAACTAATTGCTGAGGGTGACTGTACTTTGTGAGATCACCCACTTCAGCGAAGAATAGAGCGACTGTTGTAACACCTAACCCAGGAATATTCATCATTTGCTTAGCACCTGGGATCGTTTCTACAAGAGCTTCTAGCTCCTGATCCAACTCTTCCAACTGCGTTTGATAAAGCTCATATTGGTCAATCAGATATTCCATTTCACGTTTGGTAAACTGAATCCCGATTTGAATTCCAATGCTCTTTTTGGCCGTTTCTACTAGTTTCGTTGCTCGCTTCATTCCAACTGCTCGTTGTACAAATGGCTTCCATTTTGAGAGAACCTCTTCAGGTGTCATTTCTTTCATTTGAGAAGGAAATGGAAACAGTTTTAGCGTGCAAAGAGCTGCTTTTCCTTTCCAATCTCCGAAAACATCGAAAAACTCCGGAAAATAACGTTGAATCAAATTTTGAATACGTCCTTCTGTGATGGCAAGCTGTTGAGTGAGCTGATCTCTTATTTTGACGCCTTCTCTTAGTTCCGCGTAAATACCGTCCTAAGAGATTTGGTACGGAGTATCGGCCGTCTTTTATCAGCTGTGCAATCACTCTGGCGTCTTTTGTATCGTTTTTTGTTGGAGAGTTGTCATCAAGCTCTTTGCTTTTCTTTACATGCATCGGATTGACTAGCACAAAGTCATAGCCCTTTGCGGTAAGAAAATAAGCGAGATTTAACCAGTAAGGTCCGGTTGGTTCAACCCCAAAAATCACATGGTTCTTATCATTTTCTTGTTGGTGTCGATTCACCCAATCTAAAAGCATTTGGAAACCATGTATGCGATTTTCAAAGATCAAGCGTTTTCCAAATTCAATTCCTCGATCGTCTTGTGCCCGTGCCACGTGTTTGTCTTTGGCAATATCAATGCCGATTATTAATGTTGATGGTGTGATTTGCGAGATTTTTCGATTTTGAGTATAATTCATTATTGAGTCCTCCTTGGTAACTTATTAATTCGGGGGCAATGCATTGACACCCTGTACTATACCAAGAGGGCTCTTTTTGTTTCAAACCTCAAATTTCTTCATTACAGGAATGCTCCTTGAATAATATAAAAATTGATTTTCTTCAATAATCTTTTTGACGATTTTTAAATTAGAGATTTTAGTATTTGCAATAATTTTACAATAATTGAATTTTTTTAATTTATTTATGTTAATTTCATTAAAACCTCTCGTTGCTTTTCATATGCAGCAGCCATATATGCTTCTCTTTCATCTTTATTTTTCTTTTTCCATTCTTTAATAAAATTTTCATATTTCGGAATAACCTCATTAATTGACCCAAAGTCTTTTACCATACCATATTCCAGCCATAACGCTTTATCACAAAACTCTTTCATTTGGCCTATTGAATGGCTAACGAAAATCATGGTTTTTCCCATTTCTTTAAATTCCTTCATCTTCGCCAAGCTTTTCTCAGCAAAGGCTTTATCTCCGACAGATAAGGCCTCATCAATTATTAATATGTCAGGATTGACAGTAACACTAATAGCGAAACCAAGTCGAGATTTCATCCCGCTTGAATAAGACTTAACTGGTTGATCAATAAATTTCTCTAACTCGGAAAACTCAATAATCTTTGGTTCCATTTCTTTAATTTCTTCTTTGCTAAAACCGAGCATTAAACATTTTAATTCAATATTGTCTCTGCCTGTTAAATCATTTTTTAAACCAGCATTTACCGCAATTAAAGACGCTTCACCATTTACTTGTATAGTTCCAAATGTTTGAGGAACTATACCAGCAATTATATTAGACAATGTCGATTTTCCCGAACCGTTAATCCCTAAAAAACCAATAACATCACCTTTATCTGCTTCAAAACTGACATCTGCTAGTGCATAAAAATCTTCTCCATAGCTTTTTGGAAAAATCAAATCCAAAATTCTTTCCCTATTGTTGTGATATAGTTTATATTTTTTTGTTATATTTCTTGCAATAATTGCCTTTTCCATAATTCTCACAAACCTTTATAATTTATAAATAGTCAATAAAATGTGATCTAAATTTCACATGTATTCTAGAACCGAAAAGAAATAGGACTATGACTACTCCCCAGAAATAAAACGTATATTCCCAATTCGTAATAAAATACCATTCTGTTCCAAATAAAGATACACGATAACCTTCAGTTAAATAATAAAGCGGGTTTAACTTTATAATAGTCACTAATATATCATTTTCTATAAAAGAGGAGATTGGCCAAAGGACAGGAGTTAAATATAGAAACATTCGTAATATTGCATTTAAAAACATATGCACATCTCTTATAATTGTCGACAGGGTCGATGTTATTAACGAGATGGAAAAAGTCAAACAAAAGGTAGCAAAAATAAAATATAGTAATTGTAAATAATAAATATTAATATAATATCCCATAAAATTTAGGATAATTATTGCTATAAGCATCATAAATAAATGTACGTAAAATTGAGAAAAGATAACAAAATTAGGGATAACGCTTATCGGAAAATTCATTTTCGATAGCATTTGCAACCTAGAATAAATTGATTTTGAACCTTGAATCGTTGCCTGATAAAAGAAATTCCACAAAATAAAACCAACAATCAGCCAAGCAATATAGGAAACATCCTGGCCCTCCATTATCTTAACATTAGCTCGTTTATTAATCGCTCCAAACACAAACCAATAAATTAAAATTTGTATGGTTGGGTTAAGTACCTCCCATGCCATTCCTAAATAATTGCTTTTGTTTTTGCTTTTTAATTCGTATAACGAGAGTCTTCTAATCAAGTAAAAATGTTTCAATTGCTCTTTTATTACAGTAATTACAGAGTTCATATAGATACCCTTCCAAGTTCACATTAAATTTTTGATAATTAATCATTATGCTTTTAGCATTATACTAATAATACTTCTAAAAAACAATAAAAGATTAATCAACAATATGTGGAAAGATAAAAGGTAGGTCAATGCTATCGATATAATTGAGAGCAAAACAACCTACCTCCTTTTTTAAAATCACCAAAAAACTTTTACAAATTAATATTATATGTTCTTTGCTTTAGTTACTTCTTCTAATAGAAGATCCCATTTACCGCCAATCTCTTCAAAGGAATATCTTTTTACACTTTCCCTGCCATTCATTCCTATTTTTTTCCGTAATTCCTTGTCTTCAATAAGCTGATTAATTCGTTCAGCAAATTTATCAATATCTCCTTCTGGAACTAGAATCCCATCTTTTTCATTTTCAATAATTTCCCTTGGCCCTGAACAAGCAAAACAAACACAAGGCAAACCGACAGACATAGCTTCTACAATTACCATACCAAATGATTCATTTCTTGAACTTAAAGCGTAGATCGATGCATTTGCCATTTCGTTTAAAATATCATTTGTTTTAGGCAGTAGTAAGACATTATTTGATAAGTTATATTTCTGTATAAGTTCAATCATATTGCTTCTTTCTACTCCCTGACCGAATATCTTTAGTTTCCAATCAGGATGTTTTTTTACGACTTTATTGAAAGCTTCTATAAGTAAATCAAACCCCTTTTCATGCACAAAACGCCCAGCTGAAATAATTACTTTGTTTGTATGATTGGAATAAAATTCTGGAATCTCTGTAGCATTTTCTATCTTAACAATTTTCACTTCTCCATTTGGAAATATTCTTTTATAATCATTAACCTCATTCTCTGATAAACAAGAAATAGCATCAAGTTTGCCGTAATATTTTTTTATTTTATTTTGTATGCTTTTATTATAAATAGCAAACTGTTTGTGTTCTTGGCCTATTTTAATGATATTTTTATTAGCAAATTTAACTGATAATACATTAAAAGAAGGAATTGTTGTAACTAAAATACCACTTTTCACATTTTTAATTGCTCTCAATAATTTAATATCTGTAAACAAATTAAACATGTGGTACAAGTCCTCAGACTTATCTATAAGTACGCTTGGTATTTTTAGTAAAGTACTCTTTACTATTCTTTTATATATTGGGAGTGGTTTGCTATTTTTCCCGGGTCTTCGAGCGTCCAACAAATATTTTATTCTTATCCTACTGTCAATGTAAAATAAAGGCTTTTTACTAGTTTTTCTAACACTTATTATTTCGACTTTATATCCTTTTTTAACTAAAAAGTTTGCTGTATTAACAACTGTTCTTACCGTTCCGCCCATACCAAAAATGTTATAGGTCAAAAATGTAATTTTCAATTTAACCACCCAAGTTTTTTATTTCATTATAAATTCTTTTGCAATTTTCTTTATCAACATAATCAAAATATTTCTTTTTCCGTAAACCAATTGCATTTTCTATGATAAAGTCATTCTTTATTATTTCTTCTAATTTTGAAATAAAATGTTGATCTGATTTCACTTGATAACCCGGAAGATCTTTATTCATATCGACATAAGAACCACGATGTATTAAGTAATCTTCTAAATCAAATTGATAAAACATGATAGGTTTATTTTGAAAAGCAAAATCAAAAGCAATACTTGAATAATCTGTAATCAACATTTTTGAGGTTTTAATGAGATCCTGTATATCAACCTCGTCCGGACTTAATATTTCTATATAGTCACTAATTGTTTTAAAGTAACGTGCATATTTTAACATTTCTACATGTAAAACAAATTTAATTTTTACATCATTATCTTGCAACAGCCTATTTAACTGCATATTATTTAGTAACCCGGAATAAATTTTAAAAAATTTTGAGTCAAGAAAATTATCATCAGATTCAATCAGCCATTCTCTCCATGTTGGCATCCACAATATTTCTTTTTTATCCTTATCTTTGGGATTCAAAAAATCAAATCTAGCTAAACCAGTAATCATTACTTGATTTTCTTTAAAGTTCATTTGATTGATCAATATATCCTTCTCTTGTGTTGAAGATACTACAAATTTTTTTATTTTCCCATTGTATGATTTTGAATTAAAAAACAATTTTTTCATAGCTATAATACCATGCTGGAGGTAAATGACAGATTTTTTATTTTCTCTCATTTTAGAATGAAAAAGAGTTGGAATTACATCCCTAATACCATGACTTACTATTAAGTATTTAGATAAATGATATAAATAAAAATGTTTAAAACTATCATATATTACTACTTTTTTACTATACGAACGGAGCTTTTCTATATCATAATTATTATCTTTTGCTACAAAATAAAAATCTTCAGGTATATTTTCTCTATAGCAATATCTAAAAAAGGCTAAACCATTATCCCTTGCTATTTGTCCTAAATTTTCACCAATTAACCATACTTCTTCTTTCTTAAAAGCTCTTGCAAGTTTAGCTGCAAATTTAGCCAATATATTCTTAATTTTCAAATTCCAACTTAAACCTAAGTTACCATTTATCGGTGTTTCTTCTTTCAACTCAACGACTAAATTTTTGTTCTTATTTAAGACAGTTATAGAATAGTCTTTGTCTTTATATTTAATTTCCTTAGCTTGATTCAAAACAGATTCGTCTACAATCATTAAAGGGAATGTGCTTTTCTTATAAACATCTGTTAGAGTCTGGAAATATAGAATATATTTATCTTTACCTAACTTTTCTTTAAGATTCGCGAAGTTAATCTGCACTTCAAAATCTGTTTCATCCTGTTGATTAGTTCTTACTTTTGCAGGAATATTATATTCTTTATTATCTGAACCTAAAAAAATAACAGATCCCTCTGTTAAAGATATCCCTTTTATCTTCCTTATTTTCAAAAACAGATTTTTATTATCAATAACTATTTTAGTAATATATAGGCTGGTACTTTTCCCAACCTTCAACATCAATTTTCTATCTATATTATAAAATGGAAAAACATATATATTTTCTTTATCAGCAAAATTATAAACAGGATATGTTCTTGCAAAGTATTCATTTCCATTTTCTGATACCAAATAATCTGTATAAATATTTCCACCTATTTTATATGTTACTTTTATATTTAGATCTATGTTTATATAATTTCGGATATTTTTTCCAAGACAATCCGAATCAATAACTACGCTTAATTCATTTCCGTTTTGACTAAATGTATTTAATGAATAATTTAGATTTGAATCAAACGCTGAAATTAACTCTACATTTAATGTTTGGTACCCATTATCGTGCATCTTAATTTTGCACAATATTTTAATGTTTTTATCAGTTTTCTCAATTTTATTTATTTCATGAATAGAGTCGATATTATATACAACAAATGATAAATTGTAATCTTTCGTTAAATACGGTCTAATTGACTTAATATTATTTTTAGTAAAAATATACTTTATAGGCGAAACAACCATACTTGACGATCTTTTTTGGGGAAGGTCATAACTTACTTTTAGATTTTTTACTATTTCATTTTGTTCAATTGTTAATATCAAATCATATACACCATTCAAACTAAAATAATCCTGTTTATTTATATCTCCCCTAATCGAAAAAGATCCATCCGCATGAAATATAATATTTTCTAATTCGCTAAAGTATCCGGTCATCCGGTGTTTTACTAAACATCTTCTTAACTGTAAATGTTCAAGCAATTTCTCATCTAAACTATTTAATTTTCCCGAAATAATTATACTATTACCTTCTATTGTTATGTTGTTAATTATTGGTGATACTTTTTTTTCTAAAAATAAATCTTCTGGTTTTATATATATATTTTCTCCTTTTGAATCACTTTTTTCGGGAAAATAACTTAAGAGGTAACCATTAGTATGGACATCAAAAGGAATTCCACTTACTTTTAGTTCATCATTTATTATGCAACCTAATAATAAGTGATATTCTGATATCATTGGGCTAAATGTATCCAAAGGAATAGAAACTTCAAAGTCCTGATGAAATGTATTTATTCTATATTTTTTTACCTCTTCAGTATCTGAATGTATACCTGGTAATGCCAAAAGAAATAAATTTTGTTGACCCTCGAAAGCGTTTTTATTAATAATACCTTTTATTATTAATTCGTTGTCTTCACATTCTACACTAGTAACTTTATCAATAATATTTAATTCTGTTTTTTTATAAAAAGTGATGAGACTAATATCTCTTTCATCATTAAAATAAATATTTAATTTTGCCTTTTCATTATTTTGGGTTGTAAAAAATAACGAGTTTACATAATTTCCATTTTCAGCATTTAAAACATCAATATAAACAATATCTTTATCTATTTGAAACTTTAATTTCAAATGCCATGCTAGACCATTCTCAAGAATTCTTTGTAAGCCAATCGGATCAATTTGAAAAATGATCTCATCCTTTTGCATTTTATATATAGGAAAATGAAGCTCTTTTTCTAAACTTACAAATATTAATGAATTAATATATTTTTGTGCAAAATCTAAGTCACTTTCTTCTATGAAGTCCAATAAAATTTTTATATATAGATTATTTCTCAAATCTATATCAAACGATTTAAGCTTAGGAATAATTCTCAAGTTGTAACAACCCCTTTTTCAATGTACAGGTTATATAAACGTTAACTGATTATGCCTCTTAATAAAACATTATTATTCAGGAATTATTTATATGAAGTTATTATTTTACCAAAAGTATTTTACTACAGAAAATAATATTGCTCAACTTGATATGAATAAATTTTGGTATAAAGCATTTTGCTAGATCGAGACAAGAAGCAGGAGTCCAAACGTCTCAAGCTCATGAACAGTTTCAGCAGCTTAGAGACCGCTGAAAAAATCGTGTATTTGATTTGATCATTCAAAATTTGATTCATCACCACTTTTTGTGATTTTGGCAAAAAAGAAGAAAACACTTACGAAAACCTAGCAATAATATTAGCTACCACACAAACATAAGGAGGTTGTTTTTTGCAAGCAAAAAGTGCAGAAAAATGCAGCGAAATTTACATAGGCTTGCAGTGATTTTTGCATTAATTACCATCTTGTGTTTTTATAGAAGAAAGGGCATTTTTCAATCGGTAACTTTCCCCTGTGAATGCTATGACATGTGCATGATGCACTAGTTTGTCCACAAGTGCAGAGGTTAGTCGATTATCCCCAAATACACGATTCCATTGACCAAATTCAAGGTTAGATGTCACTATAACGCTTTTATGTTCATAACAGTCTGCGATAATATGAAACAATAATTCAGAACCTTGCTTTTGAAAAAGGACGTAGCCCAATTCATCCAATATAAGCAAGTCGCACTTCTCAATTTGGCGTTTTAACCGGTTTAGTGTGCCCTCTTTCAAGGCTTCCTCTAATTGGGCTACTAAATCAGCCTCCCGGAAGAAACGCACTTCATATCCCATTTCACAGGCCTTTACTCCCAATGCTGTTCCTAAGTGCGTTTTCTCTGTGCCCGGTGTCCCTAAAAGTAGTAGGTTTTGCTTTTCCTTGATGAAACGAAGATCGCAAATTTCCTCTTTCGAGGTTGTAGCTGGCAAGTGCAGCTGCTCGGTCCACTCATAGTCCTTAAGCCATTTAAGCTCTCTAAATCTAGCCTTTTTAATCAGTCTAGCAATCTTCGTTGTCTGCCTGGAATTTACTTCAATCAATAATACATCACGCAAAAACTGTTCTTTACTTTCGAACGGAACCTGCTCAAACTCTTCAATAATATGGGCAAGGTGAAGAGTTTTACAAATAGCCTTTAAATTCGCCATTAGGAAACGCCTCCTTCCAAAGAAGGACAAAGCCTTTTATCATAGGCATTCAAATCTGTTTCATAGTTAAGCAGTATCTCGGGTGTATGGGCTTCACTTAGTTTCTCTGGATAAGCTGCTTCTTTCGCTTCCAGGATAAAACCAAGTTCATGTGGAGCCCTTTCAAAACGTTCTTCTGTTTTTAAAACCGCATGAATATCATTTAACGAATATTTTTCTAATAATTTCTTTATCCCCTTGACTCGAGATTTGGTTTCTTCCGATCGTATCGTCAGATACGTTTGAACTCTCTCCGGCAAATACTTAAAAAAACGCGAATACCTTACAGACCGTGGCTTCTTCTCCCAATCCATAAAAATATCATTCCAGGGAATCCTCCTTGTAGTATTCATATAGGGACGGGCTTCTTGGTAAACCACTTTTCCATCGTTCGTATAACAGGTAAATTTATCCCATTCCATCTTGATGAATAAAGTCTGTTTCATTTTCGCTTTGTGGATAACAAACTTTTCACCGTCGACTTCAATTTCCCCGTATTTATTAACCTTTGCGGATTTCACTGAAAAAATCGGAAGATCCGTTAAAGGCAAGGGTTTCAAATACTTTTTATCCTCAATCCACAGCTCCTCAATCAATACATCTTTTTCATAATGTGGACGTTTTCGGTCTTTTTCCATTTCTTCTTTCATCCAAGTCGCTAATTGCGGAAAACTTTCCATTATTGGTTCCGTTGTAAACAAATTATTCCTTGTATAACCAACTTTCTTTTCCACATTGCCTTTCTCATGTCCACTAGACGGGTTACACGGTTGAACTTCAAAGCCATAGTGACATTTAAATCTAATAAAAGAGTCAGTGTATGTTCGCTTGTCCCCTTTACCAATTGAAACAACTGCTACAGCTAAGTTATCAATTCGTAAATAGGTTGGAACTCCCCCCGCCTGATGAAACAGTTGTTTTAATCCTTCTAGGAAACATTCCGTATTTTCACTTGGAAGAGGGTAGGAAAATCCCGCGTTACTCTGTGGAAAACTCATGACAAGTGCCTTTATATCCTTATAGGCTCCATCTTTTACAACAGTCATGTTACCGAAATCCACTTGTGCTTCTCCAGGAGAGAGTTTCTTCAAAACTTTCTCCATCTGCGTATTTCTTAACTGTCCTCCAATTACGGTCAGTCTTTCTTGCAATTTCATTTATTGAAGATTTGCAAAACTAAAAAAAGCAAGATTCCTCCTGTTGCAAGGGATATGAATCTACAGGATCATCAGAAAGCACGCTTAGAAGAGTACCCAGAACTTGCTTGTGCTTATGATTTAAAGGAACTATTTCGAGATTTCTATAAGTTGACCGATTACGATGATGCCCATGATCTTTTAGAAGAATGGATTCAATTAGCACGGAATAGTCCTTACTCATCTTTCCATAAAGTGGCCAACACATTAGAAAAGTGGAAAGCACCCATACTCCAATATTTCATCTCCACACACGAATGTCCGAACAGAAGGAACCAATCATAAAATCAAAAATATAAAACAGAGGGTTTATGGATATCGGAATCTAAAGCGTTTTCGACTTCGTGTATTTTGGGATACGAATGTTGATCAAATTGCTTAAGGGCTCTTCTTCAGCAGCTAGCATGATAGTTGGTAGAAGACAGCCGTCAAGGAAGGCACTTGACTACTCCCATTCTACCAACTTAGTGGTCAGTAAGCTGAAGAAGGAGACGGCCTGATTGACATCTAAATCCAACTAACATGATGCAAGGTTTGTGTACAAATCACAGAAAATGGTGAAGAGACCAAAATTTTAACGAAAAATGAGCAAACGAAAGTTACGAGGATTTGCCGAAGCTCATGAAGACCCTTCAGCGAATATTTGTAGAACGTATTGTTAACCAAATGTTGTAAAGAACAAACAAAATAAGGAGAGTCACCTGTGTGGAGATAACACCCCCTCTCAATTCCAAATCCATATCAGCTGACCTATCGATCTTACATTACACAAAATTCTTGACTCTATGACTCTAGCACAAATCACCGATCAAACTGGTACTATATTGTCATTCCAAATAACTGTTTAACTCAAGTTTGACACCATTTCACTACATGTGGATAACTAAAGGTGATTATACCAATAGTTATCCACTTTTTTTATCGAAAATATAATCATTATGTAGTGTTATGTGGATAACTTTTGTATATCCAATAATATGTAATATATGTTATACTATTAGTGCTATGTATATTCGAATTAATAAGCAAAAAAATAAAAATGGTTCTGTTCGTCAATATCTACAAATATGTCGTACATTTCGTGTAGACAATAAAGTTCGGCAACAAACGCTTTGTAATCTAGGGAGGTTAGAACATTTATTAGAGAATGGCTCTGTCGATAACATAATCGAGGGATTAGCCAAATTTTCAGAGCGTTACTTTGACCGAATTCACGGGCAAGGCTCTTCCTCTTCTGTCTCCGTGCTTTGGACAAAAGAGTTTGGGCCGGTTTATCTGTTCCGAAAGGTATGGGAAAAGTTAGGGCTTGGTCGGCTATTACGTAAAATCATGGATGATTCCGAGGCTGCTTCTCAGTATGACGAAGCCATTTTTGCCATGGTGTTAAACCGTCTCATGGATCCCAATAGTAAGCATTATATCTTCAAACAATGGATCGACACGATTTATGCAGAAGGTCTTTCAGACATCCAACTCCATCACTACTATCGTGCATTAGACTTCTTAAGTGAACAAAAAGAAAAAATTGAGGAACAACTTTATGGACATTTAACCGATTTAACCTCATTAGAAGTAGATATCGTGTTTTACGACACGACAAGCACCTATTTCGAAGGAGAGGAAGCAGACGAACTGCTGGCTCACTATGGTTACTCCAAAGATCATCGTGGAGATCGAAAACAAGTCGTGATTGGCTTATTAATGACCAAAACAGGGATTCCGATTGGGCATCAAGTCTTCCCTGGAAACATGCATGATACGAAGACATTTGGCATGGTGGTTGGAGACCTGAAGAAGCGCTATCCTATTCAGAAAGTCATTCTAGTGGGAGACCGCGGAATGGTTAGTGAAGCCAACTTAGATCAAATTCGTGAACTGGGCATGGAATATATTGTGGGTGTCAAATTACGAAAGTCGAAGAAAGCCCAAGAGCTATTATCCATCCGTGGGCCATATAAGAAGGTTCTCCCGAATCTAAAAGTGAAGTCAAAGAAAATCGATGGCGAAACGTATGTACTCTGTTACAATCCGGACGCTGAAGAACGTGATCGAGCGAGTCGTCAAGTCGTGTTAGAAAACCTTCAATCGAAGCTTGATGAACTCGGTCCATCTGGACTCGTCAAAAACCGTGCGTATTCCAAGTTTTTAACGATAGAAAAAGCATCGGCCAAAATTGATGAAGAGAAGGTATCCAATGACGAAAAGTTTGACGGAAAGTACGCCATTCGGACCAACTCGTCATTAACGGATGAAGAGGCAGCACTTGCCTATAAAGAGTTGTGGAGAGTGGAACAAGCCTTTCGTAACCTGAAGTCGAATCTAGAACTTCGCCCGATGTACCATCGAGTGGAATCTCGTATTCGAGGCCATATCATGGTTTGTTTCCTTGCGCTTGTCATGGAATCCTTTTTGGCCTATAAGCTAAAAGAAATAGGATGCCAAACAAGTGTAAAGGATATTTTGCATGATGTAAGCCAGATGAAGGCCTCGAAAATACGCGTGAATGGTGAAGAGCAAATCGTTCGTACAGAATTACAAGGTCAAGCAAATCTAGCATTTGAAGCACTTGTCACACAAGCGCCTCCTAGAGTATTAGAAAAAAACACGTGCCACTAACAAGTGTAGTGGTACGTGTTGTGGGTAAAGTCCAAAACACCAGTATTTTCGGGCTTTTCTTTAGTGTACTCTGTCAAACTTGAGTTTAAAATTAACTTTTTTTCAAAACAAAAATAAAAAAATTGGATCTTCCAAGAGAGAAGATCCAGATACAAGTTATTTATAAACAGGTATATCCAAAATTAATGTATTTACACCTATTTCTTCATATAACTTATATATATTGTTAACTTGTTTATAAGCCCAGCCTATATCGGTAGCATACTGATGTGTAGCGTATCCCAATTTATCCATTGCTTCTGGATTCCAACGCATTTTATATAATGTGTTTTGACCAGCTTTAATATATTTATTTCCTATAAACGCTGCTCCCCCTACAATCGCCTTATACGGAGTAGTCCAATCATTTTCATAAGCGGTTTTTGCTGCACCATTATACGGATTACTATCTACTGCACCAATACCGTACATGTTATAAACAATTTTACCATTGTACACAAACTTTGCACTTTTTCCATTTCCTGTTTCTAAGATAGCATGAGAAATAAGATACAAATCATTTATATTATTTTTATTCGCAGCATCAACAAAGGCTTGTCCCATACCTTGGAGATCTCCTTTTCCGTTTAAAAACCTATTCAATTGATCCACAGTTGCCCCACTTGGCTTCGATAGATCAAGAAATTGATATCGTTGCTTTTCATCATTTTTAAAATTCGACGGGTCCAAGTAATATTTAACATCTGAATAAGTAGCATTTCTCCATGTGTTATAACTTATTTTATGCCATTGGGCACCCAATTCCAGCACTGTTAATAGCTGTCCCTTTTTTACCTGTCCGTATATATGGCTATTTAAACTCCTGTCAGCACGAACATTCACAAGATCTCCGGTGACTTCTGCGATCTTAGAATTTATAGTGGCCAACGAACTATGGACATATAAATCTTTATTATTATATCTAATCTTATACCATACCGAACTTCCAGAATATGTATCTCCTTTTACATTTTTATCAAGGACCAAAAACGCTGTTCCCTTATCAACTGTTGTATAAATATTATTGTTAGAATCTAACTTTGGTGAAGTTCTAAGTCGTACACCACTTTCAGTAATAGAACCACCTTCATAAATTTTCACAAAATCACTGCTTATATATGCCGGTTCATTCCGGTACTTATCAGTTTGCGGTGAAGCTTTCATTTGTATTTCTACAGCTTTAGTTAAACTAATATTATAAGAAGTGTATTTAATACTTGGTTCATTTGGTTTAACTACCCAATTTGAGTGCAAAAACACTTGCTTTCCATCTAATATTCCGCGGTACCAGATATTGTTTCCTACTTTTTCAGTTTTATTTACATAAAAAATATGATTCTTATATTTAGTCAAGTCATTATATACAATATCCTTGGTTCCGCCCCATGCTTTGCTGTATGCATGGCCAATTCCCTTTACATATAGAGTCTGTTGTTTCATGTCTACACCAACATGACTTCGGACATCTACATCCTCAGCATTTACCCAGCCTACAACGCCGTTTTCACTGCTCGGCTGCCTGCTCATTAGATAAAATGTTTGGCCGTCTAAACTCGCCTCTTTTTTGATATAATAAACGGAATTTGTTAATCCACTGGCGGTAAATGTCGTGTTATATTCACCTATCCTTTTAAAAATTTGAACTTTTTCATTCTTAAAATGGCCAAGTTTACTTGTACTCGATTCTTTTAAAGTATTCACCCAATTTGAATGTAAAAACACTTGCTTTCCGTCTAATATTCCGCGGTACCAGATATTGTTTCCTACTTTTTCAGTTTTATTTACATAAAAAACATGATTCTTATATTTAGTCAAGTCATTATATACAATATCTTTGGTCCCGCCCCATGCTTTGCTGTATGCATGGCCAATTCCCTTTACATATAGAGTCTGTTGTTTCATGTCTACACCAACATGACTTCGGACATCTACATCTTTAGCATTTACCCAGCCTACAACACCGTTTTCACTACTAGGTTGTTTACTAATTAAATAATAAGTGTTATTATGCTCCTTTGCCTCTTTTTTAATATAGTAGACGGAATTCGTTAAACCTTTAGCAGTAAAAGAAGTTTTACTATTACCTATTTCTTTATAAATTCTTACATTTTCGCTCCGCAAATGTCCTAATTTACTAGTATTATAGGTTTCAGCAGATGAAGAAGTAGGTAAGATTGTCAATACGAAAAATACGGCTGTTATAAATGCGATAATATTTCTCATTAAATCCTCCTTTTACTTTAAAATGTCGATATTCCTTAGATGATTTTAAGGTATTAAAAACTTTTCTAATTGCTATAATAACATATTTTCTGATGATGTATAAAAGTTTGTGAAAGCATTTTGCTAGACCAAAAGAAAAAAGGTAGGGTATTCTCTGATTTGACCAACAACACATTCCAGAGAAAGGAGAGCCCTACCTATGTCTAAAAGTATACCGAATGTAGACTGGGTCAATCAACTGGAAAGTGCGATTCGCCAGTTTGTAAAGGAAAAATTAGAACTCATCATGCGTGAAGAAATAAAACATTTCCTCGAAATGGAACAGACTGGAACGTCAAATATGAGAAACGGCTACTATCAGCGAAACCTAGATACGCAATACGGTCGGATTGAAGGGCTTTTAGTCCCAAGAGACCGAAACGGGGAATTTCAAACGCAGTTGTTTCCCCCTTACCAACGCCATACCGGCTGGCTCGAGGAAGCTGTCATCAAGATGTATCAAAGTGGCATGAGTACACGTGAGATTGGCAAGTTTATTGAACGAATTTTAGGAAATGCTTATTCTCCTGCAACGATCAGTCGTATGAAGGAGGACATCGAGAAATGGCATACGCGTCCTCTACAAAAGCGATATTCGGGATGGGTTGTACGTGAAACTTCGTCGAGATACGGTAGAAAAAGAAGTTATTTATGTCGTGTTAGGTGTAAACGAAGAAGGATATCGGGAAATTCTTGATTTTTTCGTAGGAGGAAAGGAAAGCGCCTATGGATGGCAAGAGATTCTTCAACAGCTCTACAAAAGAGGCGTACAAGAAGTGCTTCTGGGCGTATTCGATGGACTACCGGGTCTGGAAGAAGCCTTTAAGGCGGTTTATCCGAAAACCGATGTTCAGCGTTGTGTCGTTCACAAAATCCGTAACACACTCAGCCGTGTTCGAAAAAAAGACCAATTGGAAATGGCAGAAGATCTCAAACTAATTTTTTGCGCACCGAATAAGGAAATAGCGTTACAGATGTTTCAACAGTTTGAGTCAAAATGGTCAAGCAAGTATCCGTGAGAAGTTCAATCTTGGGGAAATGAGTTGGATGTCCTTCTTACCTTTATGAATGATCCAAGCAGGATTCGAAGTGTGATTTTACACGACCAATGCCATCGAACGATCAAGGAGATTCGGAAACGTCTAAAGCCGATGAACAGTTTGAGCAGTTTAGAAGCCGCGGAAAAAGTCATGTATTTGACCATCCAAGACTTTAATGAGAAATGGGCAGGGCGAAAGTTGCGAGGATTTGCCGAAGCTCAGAAGCCCTCCAGCGAATGTTTGAAGAACGTAATGATTAACCAAATAATGTAAATCGATAAGATGAGGGGATCTTCCTTTCCACACAGGAGACTGAATATTCAGTCTCCTGTGTGGAAGAAACAGACCCTCTCCATTCTAAATCCATTTCAGAGATGCCCTATCTATCTTACATTATACAAAATTCTTGACGGTACCTATTTTCTTACTTTTTTAACAAAACAATTGGATTAAAAATTTTAGTCTCATCGACAAGAAAACTATCAAATAGAAGAGGTGTCTCCTGTTATAAGGGCAAAAAATTAAACAATCAACTACTAAAAAGCAAATGCTGTAATTAGTGAACTTGAATTCTTAGCGCCAAAAAAAAGGAATCAAGAAATCTTGATCCCATCAATTTAAGTTATCTTTCGTGTAATTTTTGAATAAAAAAACTGGCATGGAATCTCTGAAGAAAAAATACTAAGTTAGGGTTTACTTAAAACAACACTACCTATTCCTTTTCACTAATCCAATTTCTGCAATTACTTCTATTTTTAACAAGCTAAACAATTAACAAAACATTACATCCCGAAGTATTGATCTAGATGATGCATAGATTCTCAAAAAATAAAGTAGAATTACTTACAAGGTGCTTTAATCATTGAAGTAATTTAACACTAAATCCCTATTCGATACTTCAAAAAGTATAAAGACCGATCCCTTGACTCATTGATAACTATACCACTATTGTGTACATACAAGATTCTCGATTGTATGGCAAAATGTATTTAACATCGATAACCGACTTTAGTAAACATGTTTCAGAATTTTACCGTAAGTTTAATAAATAAAGAATAATAGTTAATAGTTCTCTCTTTGTTAAAAATGCCAAAAATATAAATAAAAAATTTCATAAATTGAAGCAGAATTTACGGCTTTGTCTTTAAATCAGAACTTCTGCAGAATTTTAATTGTAAATTTTCAGGAATTAATTCACTATAAATACTAATATCCATAAAATAAAAATCAAAAAAACACACTTTCCACAACTCTTTTAGAAGCTTCACCGTCTTCCAAATAACAAAATTTATTATAGAACATTTCAAAAGAATGTGGAACTTCAAAATTGTTACGTTCAAAATATTGAATTTGCTGTAGCACCTCATCTGTAGTATATGCCAACGGTCCAGGTGCTTCTTTTTCAATATCAAAATAGAAACCGCGAAGTTTATCCCGATAACTATTGATATCATATACAAAAAAGATGATCGGCCGTTTTAAATTAGCATAATCGAAAAATACGGATGAATAATCAGTGATGAGGAGATCTGAAATTAAATACAAATCACGAATATCTTCATAATCGGATACATCATATGCAAATCCCTCAAAATTACTTAAATCAAGGTTTTCTGCAATTAAATAATGCATTCTTAACAGAATGACATAATCATCCTTTAATTGCTCCTTCAGTTTTCCTAAATCAAGAGCTAAATCAAATTTATATTTTCCAACTTGGTAAAACTGATCGTCGCGCCATGTAGGAGCGTAGAGAATCACTTTTTTCTTTACTGGAATATCCAGTTTTTTCTTTAATTGATCAATTATTTGCTTTGTGTTATGTGTATACAAAAAATCATTCCTTGGATATCCTGTTTCTAAAATTGTTTTTTCAAATTTAAAAGCCCGTGCAAATATTTCGGTTGAATATTGATTAGGTGAAATTAAGTAATCCCATCGTTTTGCTGCATTGGTGAAATTTCGCTTATATTTTTCAGTATTCGTTCCTGGCATATGGACTTCTTCCATATCATTTGCCAGCTTTTTCAACGGTGTGCCATGCCAAGTTTGTAAGTATATTGTATGCTTTGGCTTCGGGATCCAAAGCGGAAGCCGGGTGTTGAAAACCCAATATTCCGCCCTAGCCATTGCAATCAACCATTTTAGAGAAAAACGTTTAAGATAAGGCACTTTTTTTTCTACAAAAACATCTGTATACCCTTTCTGTACACTCCAAACCATTTTGAATTCCGGATGATGCTTCTGCAAATACTCATAGATTGCCCTGGGATTGCAGCTATATTGTTTTCCTAAGTAGCTTTCAAAGATAATAAAATTTTTTTTAACTGGCAGTTTAGAAATAACTATAAAGATCCATTTGTATATCTTTAACGCGATTGACTTAACCTTGAATTTCTTTACCAATCCCATGAATTTTTGATTCATAACTTACACCCTTATACATAAAATAATCCGATTGAAACAGTTCCCTAATTAACCTTTCACTAGATTTTCCATCCGAATATTGATTCCATTTTTTCGAAAACTCAACAATGCTTTCAATATTATAGTCGCCTTTCTTAATATGCTGAATAATTTCATCCGTGTTATAGACTATCGGCCCCGGAACTTCTTTTTTATAATTTTCTATAATACCCCTTGTATGGCTATATTGATCAAAATCATAAACAAAGAACAACATAGGCCGTTGAAGTAATGAAAACTCAAAAGGCACCGAAGAATAATCAGTAATTAATATATCCGTAATAATTAGCAATTCATTGATATTGTCATATTCAGACAAATCATAAACAAAACCATTATAGATTGATTCTAAATTTTTCGCCTGCTTGCGAACAGCAGGATGCAATTTTATGATGATTATATATTCATCGCATAAAGCATCGTACATTTTTTTAAAATCTAACTGAATCCGAAAATTTTCTATTAAATTATCTCGATATGTCGGAGCATATAAGATTACTTTTTTATTTTTCATTGTCGGAAAACGAGAAAACCAATAGTCTCGAATCTCTTTTTTGCTTTTTAAGTCAAAAAAAAGGTCGGTACGCGGAACCCCTGTTTTTAAAATCCGATCAGGGGTAAGATTAAATGACTCCATAAAAATTTTGGCCATCTCATTCGAACCGACAACAACTTTATGAAATTTTTCATACACTTTTAAAAATCTTTTTTGAGCTCTTTTGGATCGCTTTTTAATAGATAAATCTTTTAAACCGAACTGTTTTAAGGCTCCTGCAGCATGCCATAATTGGATGCATTGAACTTCTTTTTTAAACGAAACAGCCGATAGGAAACCGTAGTAGTTGTCAATAAATATATATTTTGAAGTAGCGAGATGGTAAATCGATTGAATCATGTCTATGACATTCGCCGTTTCAAAAGATAAAACAGGTTCATCGACTTCTTTTAAAAAATCAGTTTTTTGTTTTGCTAAAAAAATTACATCTGCATTCACATTTTGTTTCCGTAAAGCCCTATAAACATATAACGAATTGTCACCAAAAGAAACAACAAATGTCACTTTATTTTTTAGTGGAAAAAGTTTAAAAATTTGAAAAAAAACTTTAAAAACAACTAAGTAAAGCCAAATAGCCAATTCCCTAACCATTTTTTATCATTAAATCCTTTTTAATTCTAGTTGTCGAAATGCCAATTGTTCTTGGTAAATATATTACTTGGCAGTAATCTTTCAAAAAATCAAAATGTCCTTTCCAGTCATCGCCCATTACAAAAATATCCACATCATGTTCTTGGATGTCACGAACTTTTTGATCCCAAGATTCTTCAGGAATAACTTCATCGACATATCGAATTGACTCAAGGATTAATTTTCTATTTTCATATGAATGATAAGATTTTTTCATTTTTTGCTCATTAAACTCATCTGTTGAAAGACCGACAATTAAATAATCCCCAAGTTCTTTCGCTCTTTTTAATAGATTGATATGACCCCAATGCAGCAAATCAAATGTTCCATAAGTAATAACTTTTTTCACCTTTATCCCTCCTCCTATTTAAGGAAAGTATCCAAAGAACCATTCATATTTATATAATTCTGCTATATTATCATAATAAACAAAAAAATCCACAAAGGATTTACATTTAATTTACATTATTATAACTTTTTAATACAACATTAATCAAATTTAATTTTTACATTACAAATGGACAGTCAAATCAAAATAAAAAGCCTTTCATTTTTTTGCACATCATCCATTATAAGCCTTAACAAATTTAATTTCAAACTGATATTTTAACATAGACGAGATGCTATCCATTGAAAAAAGTCTTCCTGCAGGAATTACCCTTTTTGAAAAATTGGTTGTTAAATAATCTCAAATGGATTCGGCTTTATATCTTCAAAACCAAAATAATACAGAATCCCCTTTACAATTCGTTCTGATGCCTTGCCGTCTCCGTAAGGATTGGATGCTTGCGACATTTTCTGGTATACCTTTTCGTCTGTAAGCAGTTGTTTAGCTAATTGATATATTTGTTCTTCATCAGTACCGGCAAGCTTCAAGGTTCCTGCTTCAATTCCTTCAGGTCGTTCAGTTGTATCGCGGAGAACTAAAACAGGTACACCTAAAGACGGAGCCTCTTCCTGCACGCCGCCGGAGTCTGTCAGGATAATATGGGAACGGGCGGCAAAATTGTGAAAGTCCAAAACTCCCAGTGGTTCAATTAAATGAATCCTGCTGTCATTTCCGAGAATTTCAACTGCTACCTCGCGAACAGCCGGATTAAGGTGAACAGGGTA
The DNA here is from genome assembly GCF_037963755.1 of Aeribacillus sp. FSL W8-0870. NCBI lineage: Bacteria > Bacillati > Bacillota > Bacilli > Caryophanales > Bacillaceae > Aeribacillus > Aeribacillus sp. FSL W8-0870. The sequence goes on along the minus strand of NZ_CP150165.1, from coordinate 637,918 downwards.
AACAACCTGGATATCAGCAAATTCTTTTACTAATCTTTTAATGGCCCGGAACATACTTCTCATCGGATGCCCTAAGTTTTCGCGTCGGTGTGCAGTAAGCAGTATCATTCGGTCATTTCCAATTTCATCAAAAATTTCGTGGTGATAATCATCTGTTACTGTTGTTTTTAAAGCATCTATTGCCGTATTGCCTGTTATAAAAATCGAATCTTCCGGCTTATTCTCTTTTATTAAATTTTCAAATGCTTTCTTAGTGGGAGCAAAATGCAAATCCGCCAAAATTCCTGTTAATTGGCGGTTCATTTCCTCTGGAAATGGAGAAAATTTATTATTAGTGCGAAGCCCCGCCTCCACATGGCCAACGGCAATCTGGTTATAAAACGCAGCTAAACTAGCAATAAATGTTGTCGTGGTATCTCCATGAACAAGAACAATGTCAGGCTTTACTTTTTTCATTATGCCATCTAAGCCTTCTAATCCTCTTGTCGTAATATCAACTAACGTTTGCCGATCCCTCATAATATTCAAATCATAATCCGGAACGATACCGAAAACATCCAATACTTGATCAAGCATTTGGCGATGTTGTGCCGTAACGGTTACAAATGACTCGATTTTGTCTGTATGTTTTTTGAGTTCCAGCACTAACGGAGACATTTTTATTGCTTCAGGTCTAGTTCCAAAAATCGTCATTACTTTAATTTTTTTCAAGAACATCACCTTCACAAATTTTTTTCGAACATAATATATCTTAACATTTTTAATAAAACTCATTAGCATTGCATAAATATAGTTAGAATTTTCTGTTAATTAATTTTTGTGAACTTGTGCCAAAAAGACAAAACCTAAAGAAAGGTGGCACTGCCCATTTGGTAAATATATACAGTTAAACCAGAGCGACAACGACAAAAGGGAGATTATGGACTGGCTCGCCCATCAAATTTTCGCAACCAAACATAAGCTGGTTTCCACAGAGCTCTCTTTAACCAACGAGTAATTCGAAGTAGGGATTTCTTACTTTTCATCTCCAATTGAATGAGAACATGTAAGCAATACGTGATCAGGGCTAAGAAAATTTGATTTTGAATAGCTGTTTCACTCATTCCATAAAAGTGCTTAATTTCTACGTGTTGCTTGAGCCATTTGAAAAAGAGTTCAATAGCCCAGCGAGATCGGTAAATATCACTTATCTCTTCTGGTTTTAAATCAAATCGGTTGGTGATGAAACGAAGTAAGTTCCCTTTTGTGTCCATAACTTCTAGTAGACGAAAGACATTTTCAGTACGATTTTGTGTGGTACCAATGTAGACCATTTTATCGGATAGAACGTGACAATCATCAGGAAGTGAAAATGTATAGACTTCACGAATGACTGCGTTTTTCTTCAGTCTTGAAACGAAGAAATAGCCATCATCTGTCATCCGATCAAAACGTTCATAGTCCACATAACCGCGGTCAAACACATACATGGCTTCTTGATCATCCACTAGGACTTCGAGTTGATTTCGGTCATGTTCTTTTGCTGTCGTAATCACTGCTTTTTCAGGATAGACGGTGTCTTTATCCATGAAAACAAGCCGTAAGTGTAGCTTTACACCAGCTTTTGTTTTCCGGAATTTTGCCCATTTATAATGGGTCAAGTTCAACGGGAGTGTACTTGAATCAATGATTTTCAGTGGCATATTCTTTCCGTTTTTATAATGGTACCGTTGAATTTTCCAAACAAGATCCAAGAACAAATTTGCAAGAATGAGTGGGTGGATCTGATTGTTTTTTCGGGATAGCTGAGAGGCACTTATCGATTCAAATCCGAGTGCTTTTTGAAGATCTTCGTCTACAAGTGCATCACTCATTTCCTCTAAGCTCTTAAATTCGAGCAGCTGGGCTACCAATAAAAGTTTAATATAGGCTTCTGTTGTCAGCTTTTTTGTGTAATAGTCCTGTTTCAATTCTTTGACTTGTTCGCTAAGTTTTTGAATATTTATGGGTGAAACCCATTTACCAAATGATGAAATTAGTGTATTCTTGTCCATAATGGTTATCCTTTACGATTGGATTTGGGCAGGAACCACCTGTACTTCCATTGTAAAGGTTTTTTTTGTTTCGAAATCAATAAAAAATTGAACATTCTTAGTATTTTGAATCATCAGATTTAATTACTGCAATGCTAGTGAATAAAACTGATTTGTAAATTTCTTGAGATTCCCTTATTTTTTACCTAATATTTCCGTTTTCTAATCGAATATTCCAAAAAGTCCTCCTTTAGTTCATCTCGGCTTAGAATAGAGAATAAAGGATACAATTGCCTCAGGGTAACCAAGTTAGTCGGTGATGCTCTAGCAGAATAGCGAACATCTCGCTGCCGATAAATGTTTTGATTCATAAATTTGATTCATAAAGTTGACCCTTTCGACTCATTGGCGAAGCTTAGGATCTGTCGCACAATTTGGAGCAAATCCTATATTTTTCTATACAAATTTAAAAATGTTCTCCAACCTCTCGTTTTTCTCTGCATATGCCGATAAGAATTCAAAGGCAGCCAGCTTCCTATGGAATGCTTGTCAACACACAATTCGCAGTATTTCTTTTGACTATGTCTTAGTTGCCGCAAAAAAAAATGTGCCTAAATCGACAGTAGACAGGGATGAAGCTTTTTTTATTTAGCACAATCCTCACTATTGTTTCATATATTATGAACCGACAGCTAGCAACACTATGGAAACAACAACTAAAAAATGACAGCGTTTTGCCTTGACGTTGATCTTTGTCTAAGCTACCATTCTCAACAAAAAAATCGACAAAATCACTATTTCCCGGAAAATGTTATATTATATACTTCCTTCCGAAAAAATTTATCATTAATCCGCAGCGACAAAATATTTAATTAAATACTCTCCCCATACCTGATTTCCTTTTTCGCTCGGTTTGGATCGGTCTTCTGTAACGTATTGCTTCAATTGCTCGTCTTCCTTATCCGGCCAATTTTCCCAATGGTTTAAATATGTAAAATGGTTTTCTTCGGCATATTGTTTGAGCGCATCTACTTCCTTAGGATAAAATTTTGCACCAAAGAGCGGGTGTGCAGGCTGCAGCATAATCGATACGTCAGGATTTGCTTCTTGAATTTTCCGCAAGATGTCCGTAATGTTGCTTAGAGTATTGTCAATGCCGACAACGCCGTTATCATTCAAAATAAACGGCTCGAAAAGGAGGATGTCAGGTTTTTTGTCTGCAATTTTTTTATATAATTTTTTATTCAATACACTATGCGTTGTCTCCTCGGCATCGGAAACAATCGAGATGTTAAAGAGCTCATCTCCATATGCAGAAAGAAGCTCCTTTTTCAGTTTTTCCGGCCACCCATTTTGATCGGAAGGAACTGATTCAGATCCCCAAATTACAAAGTTCAATTGTTTCTCTTCTTTTAATGCTGTTTTGATTTTTTTCTGAACATCCTCCGGTAAATTTTTGGCGTAGTCCTCTCGTGTATCATTTTGTTTACTATTGTCTTCCTTTATATTTTCTGCAGATGATTCCACAGAAGCAGCTGTCGGTTTTGAAATTTTCTGTTTCCAATAAAAATGGCCGACAATAATTGACGCTATACATAAAACGACAACATTACTAACAATAATCCTTTTTTTCACAGATAATCCTCCAAACGACAAATTTCTCACTTTATTATAGCGGAAAATGCCCTGCCGTTCCATGCTGTCAATTCATTTTTTCAAGCGGTGCTGACAAGTGTATACGAAAATATTTTCCTCACAAATATATTGTCTTAATAGAATTGGAAACTTATAATCAGATTAGATAAATTTAGTAATGAGGGATGAAATTATGAGATCAGATAGACAGAGAAAAAAGAGAAAGAAATGGCTCTGGATTTTGTTATCAGTCATTGTAGTTTTCATTATTGCCACGGGATCCTATGCCTTTTACATTTGGAACAAAGCACAATCGACCATTGCCAACATTCAAGAAAACATCGGGCGGGATAAATCAGACAAACGCGATCAGAAAGTCAACTTTAAAAATCGCGATCCTATTTCCATATTGCTGATGGGTGTTGATGAAAGAAAAGGAGACCGAGGACGGTCTGATTCGCTCATTTTGATGACAGTCAATCCAAAAGAACAGTCAATGGAAATGGTCAGCATTCCCCGCGATACAAGAACAGAAATTGTCGGAAAAGGCATTCAAGACAAAATTAACCACGCCTATGCTTTCGGCGGAACAGAAATGGCTATTAAAACGGTTGAAAATTTCTTAGATGTGCCGGTTGATTATTTTGTCAAAGTGAATATGGAAAGCTTTCGCGATATTGTCGATGCAGTCGGCGGTGTGACGGTTGAAAATGATTTAGATTTCACTTATGAGGGCTACCATTTTGAAAAAGGAACCATTCACTTGGATGGCAAAAAAGCTCTTGCGTATTCAAGAATGCGATATGATGATCCAAGGGGCGATTTCGGCCGCCAGGAAAGGCAGCGGCAAATTATTGAGGCGGTTATTGAAAAGGGAGCAAGCATTACATCCATTACAAAATTTGGAGAAATGTTTAAAGTCATTGAAAACAATGTAAAAACAAATCTTACATTTGATGAAATGTGGGCAATTCAAGAAAATTACAAAGATGCCCGAAAAAATGTCATTCAGCATCAAATAAAAGGGAGCGGGAAAAAAATTAACGGCATTTACTACTATATTGTGCCTGAAGATGAACGTCTTTCCCTTTCCAACGAGCTGAAAAAACATTTGGAATTAAAGAAGGAAACCGCTGAAAAATAAAAAATAGTGCGGCAGTTCACCATTCGATCGCATTTTTATAAGAACTGCCGCCATTCCCTATAATAAAAAATCCCCGCAAGCCTAGAATAATTCAGCAGCATTATGATTTTCGTTTACAATCATAACAAGATGGCTTCTCATATAAAATAAAGGAATGGTATTCCTTCCCCTCATTGATCCTTCTCTTATATGTATCATTGATATGAGACGCACTTTTCATTTTGTTGTAAATGATACTCATATGCTTCTCCACTACTACTTTCTCATGATTGATTAAAACGATTGTTGAATGCTTTCCTTTTGAAACGACATGTCGAATAGCCGAATGCGCAATCCATTGGCAGTCTAAATGCTCCATTGATTTAGTAGGGAAAAAACAAAGATCAAGGGCAGGAATGCATACAGGAAGCATGCGCTGGCGCGGCAGGATTTTCTTAGCTGCCTCAATGATACCGTTAAGAGACACACCATAATAGCTGCAGCTCTCCGCCAAAAGATCCTTCGGCTTCTTTTTCACAAGATACTTTTCATACTTTTCAATAACAATTGTCCAACATTCCCCATACGTATTAAAAAAAGGAAGCAATGCTAACGTGTCACAAGTTACAATATAATTTTTGACCTGCTCCACTCTTTCACCCCTTTTTCTTCACTATTTGACAATCCTTGCATGACATTAGACTTTTTTACTAGTTCTTTCGATGTATATTATACACGAATTTCAAGAAAATTTGGTAAATTTCTAAACTTTTTTGTAAAAAAAGAAAAAAATTCCATGATAAAACCAAAAAATTAGTATAATATTATCATTACGAGGTGAACTTATCGTGAGAAAAAAATCGACGATGGGGCGAATGGCATCTATTTTTTTATTTACGTTTTTTCTTTTAAGCGTTTTTTTTATTACGTGGCGCTCGAAGCATGTCGATTCAAACGACTCTTTTGCAAGCATTGAACCTCAAATTCCGACCATCTTTGTCCATGGCTATAAAGGAACAATGCGCTCGTTCCAACATATGCTGCATCGTTTTGAATATGATTACCGCTGGGGAATAAAATCAATGGTCATTCGAGTTGATCGCATGGGCATTGTCCATATTTCCGGAACAATCCCACAAAACTTAAAAAATCCTTTTATACAAATTGTTTTTGAGGAAAACCGCACAAGTATTGAGGAAACGGCAAATTCTCTGAAAAAGGCAATGCGCTTATTAAAAGAAAACTATTCGGTAGACGAGCTATACATTGTGGCTCATTCGATGGGAGGACTCGTTTCGACAAAATATATCGAGGACACGAACAACTTGAAGGATTACCCGATTGTCCGCAAAATGGTGGTCATAGGCAGCCCGTTTCAAGGAATAGAACAGGAATCTTACCATAAGCTGAATACAGGTAAAGCAATCATTGATTTAAAGCCAGATTCTCATGCTTTACTAGAAATATTGAACAACCGGAATCAATTTTCTAAAAAAACGAAAGTTCTCAATATCGCAGGGATCAATCCCGAGTATAAAGACAGTGATGGAGTTGTCTCCATCCAGAGCGCTCTCAGCGCTAGAAATATTGTTCCGTTAGAAAATTATCATGAAATCATTGTTAAAGATAAACTTGCCACACACAGCGGTCTTCATGAGCATCCGAAAGTGGACAAGTATATCGGCGAATTTCTATGGGGGTACAATTGAGTTGGGGAAAGTATTTCTTCAACCGAATGACCTTTTTTCAATAAAAACCCCGATTCTTCTCCCTCCTTTAAAAGGAGAAAGAAGAGTCGGGATAAATGTTTTATACATGAGATACAATGAGAACACATTTTCCTTTTATTGCGAAATCGCCCGTTTGGTTCGGCAAAATAAAATGAGCCCCTTTTTTTAGTGTGTATGAACGGCCATCATGAGTAAGCTCCCCGTCTCCCTCAATCACGCTTGCAAGAAGGAACGGATGATTTTGAACAAACTTCCCTTCGCCGTCAATCTCCCATTTGTAAACTGAAAAAAATTCGTTTTTGATAAATGTGGTAATCGTTGCTCCTTCCTTTACTTCCACAGAACGTTCAATCGTGTAATCTTTATGAGGAACAGTCGCCACCTCTATCGCTTGTTTCAAATGCAATTCTCTTTTATTTCCGTTTGCATCTACGCGGTCGTAATCATACACTCTGTAAGTCGTATCAGAACTTTGCTGCGTTTCAAGGATGAGCGTTCCTTTGCAGATGGCGTGGATGGTGCCGCTCGGAACATAAAAGAAGTCGCCCGGTTTTATTTTTACTCTTCTCAGCAATTGATCCCATTTTCCACTTTGAATCATGGATACGAGCTCTTCTTTCGTTTTGGCATGATGACCGTAAATGATCTCCGCATTTTCTGAGCAGTCAATGATATACCAGCACTCCGTTTTTCCTAATTCACCATTTTCGTGCTTTTTTGCATATTCATCATCTGGATGCACTTGTACGGACAAATCGTTGTTTGCATCCAGAATTTTCGTTAAGAGAGGAAATCGATCCCCTTTTATTCCGCCAAACAATTCTCGATGGTTGTCCCATAATTCACCCAATGTTTTCCCTTTAAACTTTCCTTCTGCTACAATGCTTTGACCATGCGGATGGGCAGAAATCGCCCAGCATTCTCCTGTTGTCTCCGTTGGAATTTCGTAATGAAAATGAGTGCGAAGGTTTTTTCCTCCCCATATTCGATCTTTAAAAACAGGCTTTAAAAAAATTGGAGACTGCACCATCTTGTTCCACTCCCTTTCTGCAATAATTTCCCCATTATTTATATTAAGCAGTTCTTGAAATTTTTTCACCTTTTTTCATTTTTTATACAGAGATCGCTGAAGAGGAACCTTCAATATCAAAACAGAAAAGGATGCTGAATTCTTTAAAGCATCCTTTTCCTTTTGATTTGTTATCAAATTTTCGGATCACTGTTCGTTAGCATATACAGTGCCAGCCGCCTGACTGGAAGCCTGCTCTTCTTGAGAAGCTTTTTCCGGATGAAACTCTCCTTCCATTTTTGAAACAACAACTGTTGCGACACCGTTTCCAATTAAATTCGTAATCGCACGGGCTTCTGACATAAATCGGTCAACACCGATGAGAAGTGCAATTCCTTCAACCGGAACCATTGGAAATGCAGCCAAAGTAGCGGCTAATGTAATAAATCCGGAACCAGTCACACCTGCAGCGCCTTTTGAAGTCAGCATTAAAATTCCAAGTAGAGTCAGTTCTTGCCAAATGGTTAAATCGACTCCATATGCCTGTGCAATAAAGATAGCCGCCATTGACAAATAAATCGACGTTCCATCTAGGTTAAAAGAATACCCAGTCGGAACAACAAGACCAACAACAGACTTAGAACATCCGTACTTCTCAAGCTTTTCCATCAATTTTGGCAATGCGGATTCAGAGGAGGAAGTTCCTAACACAAGCAATATTTCTTCCTTTATATATGCGATAAATTTTAGAATGCTGAACCCGTAAAATTTTGTGATCAGTCCCAACACGATCACGATAAATAAGAACATCGTCATGTAGACAGAGGCCATTAATTTTCCTAAAGACACAAGCGATCCCAGACCGAAATTTCCGATTGTATAGGCCATTGCACCAAAAGCTGCAATCGGTGAAATTTTCATAACCATATTTACGATGCCAAAAAAGATATTTGTTAATTGTTCAAACAAATTCATAACAGGTTTTGCTTTTTCCCCTAGTCTTGCCGCTGCTAATCCGAAAAGGACTGCGAAGAATAAAATTGGCAAGAGCTCTCCATTCGCAAGCGCTCCCACAGCATTTTCTGGCACAATGCTCATGATAAAGTCCAAAGCACCGTGATTTGCTTCTTCTGCTTGCTTCGTATATTGAGAAATATCGCCTCCTTGCACACTATCGGTGTTAAAGCCCTCACCAGGCTTCATCATGTTTACGACAAAGATCCCGATAGCTAGAGCTATCGTCGTAACAATTTCAAAATAGATCAGAGCTTTCCCGCCGATCCTGCCTACTTTTTTCAGATCACCCATCGATCCGATACCGATGACAACGGTGAAAAATACAATTGGTGCAATCACCATTTTCACTAGTTTAATAAAAATATCTGCCAAAATCTTTAATTTTGCCCCGAACTCCGGGAATAAAAATCCAACTGTAATCCCTAAAATTATTCCGATAATAACCTGTACTGTCAGGTTTTTAAAGTTTATTCTCATTTATCTCTCTCCTTTCCCCTTTGATAACGTTTTCAAATGTCCGTAAATCTATGTTAATAGAATGTTCAAAAAGTTTTAATATTATGGTTTTATTAATCTTTTTGTTCTTTTTGGTCTCAAAATTAATTTGAATGGCCAAAAATGAGAAAGGATCAGCACCTCCCTAGTCATTCTGGGAAACAGAAGCGGAAACTCTTAATAGATTCATTTTTGCTTTTCAACTACTCACACTTAAAGTCTAACGAGCTTGTCACTCCAAAGAAACGTAAACGGCTTGCTCTCCTTCCTTAGCAGAGCAGGTTAACTACTGCCCAACGACTCTCATGCTTCAGTCGTAACTCCAACGATGACCATTTTCATAACCGATTGTCCATTTGTAACCCCAAAAAAAATCAAAACACAACGGGCGATAGACGATGCGATCGAGTTTTCTTAGAATCATTCATTCGTTTCAAATAGTTACTGCCGATAAGCTGAAAGGTTTTATTTCAGCCATTCCTGTAAAGAAAGTGCAGCCACTGTGATGTCCATGTACTTTATCTTACATCTTTCCACCGAATGCTCGTTGGACTATTTCTTGTGGTGTATCATGCGTAAAAATGGATGAGAGCGGCGAATATAACACCTCTTTTTTTTCTCTCAAATTCCATAACTCAAGTTTGACACCATTTCACTACATGTGGATAACTAAAGGTGATTATACCAATAGTTATCCACTTTTTTTATCGAAAATATAATCATTATGTAGTGTTATGTGGATAACTTTTGTATATCCAATAATATGTAATATATGTTATACTATTAGTGCTATGTATATTCGAATTAATAAGCAAAAAAATAAAAATGGTTCTGTTCGTCAATATCTACAAATATGTCGTACATTTCGTGTAGACAATAAAGTTCGGCAACAAACGCTTTGTAATCTAGGGAGGTTAGAACATTTATTAGAGAATGGCTCTGTCGATAACATAATCGAGGGATTAGCCAAATTTTCAGAGCGTTACTTTGACCGAATTCACGGGCAAGGCTCTTCCTCTTCTGTCTCCGTGCTTTGGACAAAAGAGTTTGGGCCGGTTTATCTGTTCCGAAAGGTATGGGAAAAGTTAGGGCTTGGTCGGCTATTACGTAAAATCATGGATGATTCCGAGGCTGCTTCTCAGTATGACGAAGCCATTTTTGCCATGGTGTTAGGTAAAACTTATAAAAATCAGGTTGCTTAACCATGCCCTTCATCAGCTTTCCGCATTGTAGTGGCTAGAATGGAAGCCGTCAAGGAAAGCGCTTGACCTCTTCCATTCTACCCACTTAGTGGTCTGCAAGCTGACGAAGGAGCTACTCTAGATTGAGTATCAATCTCGCTAACTTATTGCCGGAATTGTGTGAACATCACAGAATATGGTGATGAGACATTTTATTTAGGTGGATGGCCTAAAAATTTACAAGAAATTTTTGGGATGAAACCGATTGAAACAGACAGCCTCTATCCAAAGGACCGGAATTACGTTTTATACCATGATAAAAAGTATGAGTTGAGGGATTATGCCACAGTCCTGGAATTATATACTGCAAAGAGTGAAGGAATTTATTTGCAAGATTTTTATGCCAATACACCCGCAATAACCAGCCATCAATATCAAGCTGGTAAAGCTTATTTCATAGGTGCGAGATTAGAACGACAATTTCAGACTGATTTTTATAATAATTTAATGGAGGAATTGTCGCTAAAACCCGCCTGTCCTGTTCAGCATGGCAAAGGTGTATCTGTCCAAGTAAGGCATGACAATGAAAATGACTATATCTTTGTAATGAATTTTACGGAGGAAGCACAATCCGTTACGTTTCATTCAACGGTCAAGGATATGATAACCGGCAAGGAATTAATAGGTGAAGTGACCTTAGAAAAATATGAGGTAAAAATTGTAGAAAAAACGAGAACGAATTAGCTGTTTTGCACACAATCTCATGAGCGGGAGAAAAACCTCCTGCTTATGAGAGTTTTATAATCTGTTGGCAACAATCAATGTCTTTTTTATATAATAATGAAAGTTTTGAAGTTCAGTTTATTGAAAGCGGTTTCACAAGCTATCGTATTCGGTTAATGACAATCCTTTAGAAACTTGAATAGAGTAATTGGTTTTTTCAGGAGAATAACGGGTTGACCTATAGATATGCCCTATATTTCCAAATCTATAAAACGAACAATCAACCTCATTAACTATAAAATTTTTACGAAAATACGAACTATTTCCTTTACTCTCAACAATTTTGTATTACTATCTTTTTCAATTGGTGATATAATGTTCAAAAAATATTTCCTTTTCAAATTTTTTTTCGAGGCGATGAAGGGATGAAAGTAAAAGATGCATTAAAAATTGGCGAATTAGCTTCAGGAAAGATCGTTGCTGGTGAAAAGGGGATTTTCCGGAAAATAGAAACCGTTGAAGTCATGGAAGTACCGGAAGTATTGAATTGGGCAACTCCCGGTATGTTAGTATTAACAACCTTTTATTCAATAAAAGACGATCCGGATAAACAAATTCAAGTTGTAAAGGATTTGATATCGATTGGGGCGGCTGGTTTAGTTATAAAAGTCGGAAGATTTATTGATACGCTTCCGGAAGAAATGATTGCCATTACCAATCAACATGACTTTCCCATCATCTCTTTGCCTAAAAACATTTCCTATATAAACGTGTTAACACCACTTTATGAATGTTTATATAAAGAGAAGTATTTTGGACAGGGTCGTTCGGAAAATCCTTTGTCAAAATTTGGAGCAATGGAAATCGATTCGGTTCAAGAAGCGCTTGATGTGCTATCAAAGATGTTAAATGGATCCGTTTATATAGAAGATAACGAAGGAAGACTTCTATATGCTGCAAAAAACTTTACATCCGATGGATGGAGAAAGTCAACGGCACTTTTTTCACTGCCAACCTATCAGCGGTATGATGAAATGTTGGAGGAGTGGACAACTAAATTTTCACACACGAAAAATATTTTATTTAGTATAGAAGGATATCGAAAGCAAATGATTATCCCGCTTACTTATAAAAACCGCGTATTTGCCGTTGTCCACATTCACTGTATCAATTCTTTAATCACGGATCCTGTCTTTCAAAATCATTTAGAAGAAGTGGGGAACAAGCTAAAAGATGTATTATTGAAAGAACAGTTGTATAATCAGAGAAAACGTCTAAACGATTATGAACAAATGAATGGGTTTCTGAAGGGTTTTGACCATTTGGATCAGGCAAACGAAAAGAATAATGTCATTATTCACTTTTATTCGGACAGTTTAAACATCCCGTATTCCAATCCGTCTTTGATTGACTATGAAGGTTTAATTCGAAATAAGTTAATGGATTTCATTGAGCAATTGCAAATTCATAAAAGTCAAGTGTTTATCTTTATGAAAAACAGAAAATTTTATGCGCTCCTAACAGGTATTGAAGAGAATTATAGTGAAATGGTCCAACGGTGGAAAAACCAAATAGAGGCGTACAATAAATTGGATCCTTTAAGGGGATTATATGTCTCGATTAGTCCTTATTTTGGAAAAGGAGCCAACCTCGATACGGTCGTGCAATCTGTTACAAAAATCATCGAAGTCGGTTCGAATGTAAAAAAGGGAGAATATGTTTACACATATAATGAAATGGGAATTTATCAGTTTTTACTAAATTTAATTGATGACCCGTTTGCGAAACAATACGCACTGAACTTTTTGGCGCCATTGCTGGAAGATAAAAAGAATGATTTATTAAAAACATTGGAAGTTTATTTACAGGAAAATGGCAATGTTTCAAAGTCGGCAGAAATTCTGTTTATTCATCGGCGTACGATGACCTATCGATTGAAAAAAATTGAACAATTACTAAATATAGATTTAAACAATTCGGAAAATCGTTTTATTTTAATATTTTGCTTAAAAATCATGAAAATAGCTTAAGAGAGGCGAAATAAATGGTTCGTCTCTCTTTTTTGATTCATCACCACATTTTGTGATTTAACCCAAAAAATAAGGAAAACACTCACGAATTCCTGGCAATAATGTTAGCGTCACTTAACATAACAGGAGGTTCTAAAGTGTTTTCCGTATCACTAGATTTGCCAGAATTTGAAGTTGTTAAACAAGTGTTTCTTGAAGATTGCAGTTTGTTACATGTTGAGAAAAATACTACAGAAGAACGCTGTTCTTACTGCGGTTTTTTTTCTAGTCATGTCCATGACTGGCGGACAAGAAAGGTTCGTGACTTGTCCGTATTAGGTAAGCCCCTTTTCTTGTTTGTCAGAGTGTATAGATACCGTTGTCACAACTGTAATGAGGGATTTTCACAAACATTTGAATGTATCCGTCCTAATAAGCATCAGACCAATCGGTACAGAGAATATCTGTACGAAATGTGCATTGGCTCTACTATCCAAGAAGTGAGTCGAAAGGAAAAAATACCTTATACAACCGTTGAGAGAATATTTTATTCCGTTGCTAAAGAAAAAGAGAAGGAGCATTTAGAAACTCTTGAAAGTGTTTTAGAAAACAATGAATTAATCCTTAGCCTTGATGAGATCGCTGTCCGAAAGGGTCACCGATATGAAACAGTTCTTATGGATACCCAATCCGGGAGTGTGCTTGGTATGGAACATCAACGGAGTTATCGTTCAACTCAGATCTTACTTGCCAAGAAGATTCTGTCTGATAAATGCGTTCATACCGTTGTTATGGATATGTGGGATCCCTTCCATAAAGCTGTTAAATCTATATTCCCAGAGGCCTGTATCGTCATTGATAAATATCATGTGGTGCAAAAGGTGACACATGCACTTGACCAAGTTAGAAAGAAAACTCCTGGACTAAAAAAGGGACGGTTTAAACTCTTGAAAGGTTCTGAAAAGTTAACGGCTAATGAAAAACAACAATTAGACGAGATGCTCAAAGAGCATTCAGAATTGTCATATGCCTATTTTCTAAAAGAACTCTTTAGAGAAATATACCAAGTGAATGACTATGATACAGCTGATTCACTCTTAGAAGAATGGATTCAACTCGCATGGAGCAGCCCATTTCCTTCATTTCATCAAGTTGCCAAGACGATAGAAAATTGGAAGGCACAAATTTTACAATATTTTCTTACCCCTTTTACGAATGGCCGGATTGAAGGTACAAACCATAAGAGTAAGAACATCAAAAGACGTGCTTTTGGCTTCAGAAACCTTGAAAGATTTCGGCTACGTGTATTTTTGGAATGTACAGGTAAAACTTATAAAAATCAGGTTGCTTAACCATGCCCTTCATCAGCTTTCCGCATTGTAGTTGGTAGAATGGAATCCGTCAAGGAAAGCGCTCGACCTCTTCCATTCTACCCACTTAGTGGTCTGCAAGCTGACGAAGGAGCTACTCTAGATTGAGTATCAATCTTGCTAACTTATTGCCGGAATTGTGTGAACATCACAGAATATGGTGATGAGACTCTTTTTTTATCAAATAGATCATTTGCGTAAAGATCAACAATGCACAATATGGATAATTCAGAAAGAAAATGATTTCACTCTTTTTGCATTTATAGAAATAGTTGAAAAATTTATAATGGTGAAAAATCCGATAGAGGTGGTTCAATTGTTAGGGATTATTCGTGTTTTAACAACTGATGATGAAAAAATTTTAAATGAACACGGGAAGAAATTGAAAGAATATTTTTCCATAGAATCGGTCACACGCTGTATTCCATCGCAACCTAATGGAATATACGATGATGAATCGGAGAAAAAAGCCATACCCAAAATCGTTGAGTTAGCTAAAGAATTGGCGGAAAAACCGAACATTGATGCCATTACCATTAGTTGTGCTGCAGATCCAGGCTTGGATGAAGCAAGAAATGAAATTGATTTGCCGGTTTTAGGTGCTGGGGGTTGTGGGGCGCATGCTGCAAGTATGGTAGGAAACCGTATTGGCATCATTGGCATTACCGACGCACCTCCAGCACGAATGAAAGAGGAATTGGGAAGGAAATTCCATTCCTACTCCTATCATCCTTCTCTTAGAAAAACAACCGATTTATTCGCTTCCACGGCAAAAGATGAATTATTAGAAGTAGTAAAGGATGTCATCAACTCTGGCGCCGATTGTATCCTGTTTGCTTGTACAGGTTTTTCCACTATTGGACTTAAAGATTATTTAAACGGAAAAATTTCTGTACCTGTTATCGATTTAGTGGAGGCGCAAGGGATTGGTTATCAATTAATTAAAAAGGGGTCATAAAGATGCAAAATAGGACATTCAATTTAACCTTTTTTATTTTTTCTGTTCTTATTTCTATTTTTGGCGCCATTATCGGGATGCAACTAATTACAACGCTCGGTATTACGCCAAATACATCCATTATTGGCGCATTAATCGCCATGTTATTTGCGAGAATTCCAATTAAAATCTTTGAACAATTTAAGTCGTTGGAAAATCAAAATTTAGTTCAGACATCCATTTCAGCTGCCACTTTTGGGGCTGCCAATAGTTTATTAATACCAATTGGACTTCCATTTGTAATGGGCTTGCCGGACCTTATTATCCCAATGTTAATCGGAGCCGGATTGGCGCTTTTAACCGATGCCCTTATCCTTTATAAAGTTTTCGATACGAAACTTTTCGGGGCAAACGAAGTATGGCCTCCAGGTGTTGCCACGGCCGAAGCTTTAAAAGCCGGTGATGAAGGCGGCAAAAAGGCAAAATATCTTGGATTGGGGATTCTTGGCGGATTAGTTGGATCCCACTTCGGCATTTCCATGTCGGCCTTTGGTGTTGCATTCATCGGGAATTTTTGGGCTTTGAGCATGTTCGGTATTGGTTTATTACTTAACGGATACTCGCAACCGTTGTTTGGCTTGAATTTAGGAGACTATTATATCCCACATGGCATGATGATCGGCGCAGGTCTCGTTGCTCTTATTCAGTTTATCATTACTTTTACGAAAACGAGAAAACAAGGTGGAAAAGTTACAGACACAAGCGGATACGAATATACCCGCGGTGCTGACGATATTAAAAAAGGTTTTGGTTTTGGATTCCTGCTTTACTTAGGAATCGCTATTCTAATTGCCGTCATGGGCGGGCTCATTACTGAAATGCCATTTGGTCAATTGATTCTTTTCATTATATTTGCTGCTTTTGCTGCATTAGTGCATGAAATTATAGTCGGGATTGCGGCTATGCACTCCGGTTGGTTCCCGGCATTTGCGGTAACACTTATTTCATTGTTAATCGGCATGATACTCGGCTTCCCGCCAGTTGCATTAGCATTGCTGACCGGTTTTACAGCAGCAACAGGACCTGCTTTTGCAGATTTTGGATATGATTTGAAATCCGGCAACATCATTCGGACTGGCGTTTCCGTTGAACAAGAATTATATGGACGGAAAATACAATTGAAAAGTGCATTTATCGGGTTCATTATCGCAATTGTGATGGTTGCCCTATTTTCCAAGAACTTTTTTGGACAAGGCTTAGTTCCGCCGGTTGATCATGTATATGCATCCACCATTAAGTCTGGATTAAGCGGGAATGTTGGTCTTATGTTGCTCTTATGGGCCATTCCCGGGGTGATTATTCAGCTGATTGGCGGTACGGAAAGACAATTGGGCATTATGCTGGCTACTGGGTTGCTTATTATGAATCCTTTAGCAGGATGGGCTGTTATTGTCGGTTTAATAATTCGCGTTCTTGTTATCAAATTTATAGGATCTGAAGCTGAAAATAAGATGTATACGACCGCAGCTGGATTTATTGCCGGCGATGCATTATATAGTTTCTTCTCATCCGTGTTTAAAGCGAAATAATGAGGTGATAGAATGGCTAGAAAAACATTAACGATGGAAGATGCGAAAAAAGCCGTTTACGGCGGCTGTATTCTCGGCGGGGGAGGCGGAGGCTGGATTCATGACGGTCTCCAAAAAGCCGAGTCTACTTTTTCCATTGGCCAGCCGGAATTAGTTTCAATTGATGAATTACAGGGCGGCGATTATGTAGTCAATGTTTCATTAGTAGGGGCTCCATCTTCTAAGGAAGCTTCTGTTAGTTCCGACCAGTTTGTTGAGACTGTAAACCGGATGCTAAAGGAGTTTCACCATCCTATTAAAGCGCTTATGACAAATGAAAATGGGGCAGCAACAACGATAAATGGCTGGCTGCAGGCAGCGGCAACCGGGCTGCCGGTTATTGATGCGCCAAGCAACGGACGCGCCCATCCAACAGGGGCGATGGGCTCCATGAATTTGTCTGAAGTTGACGGTTATGTTTCGATCCAGTCATTTGCCGGCGGAAAAGGGAAAAGACAAGTGGAAGGTGTCGTAAAATCATCCCTGGAATCAGCCGGTAAAATTGTCAGAAGTATTTCAGTAGAAGCGGGCGGAATGGTTGCCGTTTGCCGAAATCCGGTAACTGTTGATTATGTAAAAGAAAATGCAGCAGTAGGCGGCATTACTCAAGCAATTGAACTCGGCGAAGTCTTTTTGTCAGCACCGGAGGGACCGGAAAGAATTGAAGCCGTTGCGTCCCATTTAAAAGGGCGTGTTATTCATTCCGGAACGGTTAGTTATTGCGAGCTTGAAGAAAAAGGCGGTTTTGATGTAGGGTTTGTAAAAGTTGATGACTTGGAATTAACATTTTGGAATGAGTACATGACAGTCGAAGTCAATGGCCAGAGAAAAGGGACATTTCCTGATTTAATTATGACTTTCAATGCCGAAACAGGAATGCCGGTTGTCAGTGCTGAGGTGAAAGAGGGACTGAAAGTAGCCGTCATTTCCGTTCCAAAAGAGAATTTGAAATTAAGCTCAACCATGTATAACTACAATTTGTTAAAAACCATTGAACCTGTTATTAACAAAAAAATTGTATAAGGAGAGAGTGGGATGTCTTTAAAATATACAATGGAAGTTTTGGAATTACTAGATGATGCTTCAGTTAATGGAGAAGCGGTTGTCCGCTTATTTGAAGGAAAAAAATATGTGGAAGCAAGCTACACAACAGTAACTGGTGAAAATGGGTCAACAGATTTTGTCAAAATATTAATTAAAGGGACAAATGGGAAATCGAGCGGCGGACATGCTCCGACATTGGGTGTTGTCGGAAGACTTGGCGGTTTGGGCGCACGTCCAAATCGGATTGGATTTGTTTCCGACGGTGATGGAGCAGCCGCGGCTGTAACAATAGCTTTAAAACTTGCAATCATGTCCGAAAAAGGGGACCGGTTGCCCGGTGATGTTTATGTAACGACACATATTTGTCCGGATGCGCCTACACGGCCGCATGAACCTGTAGATTTTATGGATTCTCCTGTTGATATATTAACAATGAATCGATATGAAGTAGTCCCGGAAATGGACGCCGTTTTATCGATTGATACAACGAAAGGAAATAAAGTGATAAACCACCGTGGTATTGCGATTTCTCCAACAGTCAAATCAGGATATATTTTAAAATTCAATGATGATTTACTGCGAATTATGGAAATGACAACGGGGGATTTACCAGTCACGTTTGCTGTCACAACGCAAGATATTACGCCATACGGCAATGGCGTCTACCACTTAAATAGCATTCTTCAGCCTGCCGTTGCAACAGATGCACCGGTTGTCGGCGTCGCTATCACTGCCAAAACAGCTGTGCCGGGATGCGGTACTGGTGCTAGCCATGAAGTCGATATTGCCCAAGCTGTAAGATTTTGCATTGAAGTGGCAAAAGAATATACACAAGGCAACTTTGAATTCTATGATAAAGAAGAATATGAACGTTTAGTGAAACTCTATGGTTCCATGAAACATTTGCAAACTTTAGGGGATGAGTAATCATGGCTAAGGTTGGTGTACTAACAATCGGCCAATCCCCTCGCACAGATGCCACTCCTTCCTTTCAAAAAATTTTCGGTGCGGGTGTAGAAATCGTGGAAAGAGGCGGATTGGATCGGCTAACGGAAGAAACGATGGATGCCATCAAACCTGAGGGTTCGGACACAGTTTATATTTCCCGACTCCGCAATGGTCAATCAGTCGAGATTGGAAAAAGCAAGCTGCTTCCATTATTACAGGATGAATTGACCAAGTTGGAACAAGATGTGGAAGTAGTGATTATGTTATGTACCGGTGATTTTCCAACATTAGTGACAACAAAACCAATCATTTATCCGGATAAAATTTTAGTGCATACAGTTCAAGCCATTATGACGGGCGGCAGTAAATTAGGGTTAGTGGTTCCATTAGAAAAGCAGCGGCATTCATTAGCGAAAAAATGGGAGGGTGTCGGACTGGAATTGGTAACGGCAGCCGCTTCTCCTTATGAAGAAAGCGATATCGCCGGAGCGGCAGCATCCTTAAAAGAACAGGGTGCAGAGTTAATTGTGTTGGATTGTATGGGGTACAATGAAACCCATAAACTTGAAGCGAAAAAAGGGAGCAGTTTGCCGGTGATTCTTCCACGTACACTTGTGGCACGGATTGCCACAGAATATGTCTTTTAGTTGATCCGGATCTATCCGGATCTCTTTTTAAAGTAAGAAATTACATTTTGAACTTAAATGCTGAAGTGCTTAAGCAGGAGCGAGGTTTCCATCGCCTCCGTACGATTTGGACAACATCGGATCACAAGCCCCATCGTGCCTTTTATCTCCCCGAAAAAGCATTCGCTTTTTCTTTATGCGATGCTGTTTCACCGATGTTGTTCACAGTCCTGCGGCTCTAGGCCTGGAAGCAGATCGCTTAATGGGCGCTTTCGTTTTCCTATAGCATGGAAGGATGTAATCTGAAATGCCAGTATTGGCTTTATTTGTATTAAGCCTCCTTTGGGGATCGACATTTTATTTTACAAAATTGCTTTTACCAGATTTTCATGCGGTTTCTATTGTTTTTTATCGTTGTTTATTTGGCGGTCTAGTTTTGTTGCCATTCGTTCTATTGAAAAAGAAAAAAACAGACTTTAAAAATAAGGGTGCCTTAATTGGAATTACCTTGTTAAGCGCAGGTGTTCCATGGGTATTTATGATTTTTAGCCAAAAGGGTTTAGATACAACCATTAGTGCGGTTATCAATGCAACAGGTCCGATTTTTGGCGTTTTATTTAGTGTTTTTCTATTAAAACAGAAGGTTCATCGACAAGAACTATTAGGTGTCGCCATTGGCTTTATCGGTATAGTATTATCTTTTGTTTTTGGATTTTCTTCAAGTGGGCAATTTCAGGTAATGAGTGCCATATTTCTGTTAGTAGCAGTCAGTTTTTATACATTGTCTTCGATTTTGACAGGCAAGTTTTTGAGTTCGGTTTCTGTCTACACATTGTCCTTTGTTTCAATGGCTGTCGGCAGTATTTATTCCGGTATTTTTATGCTTTTACTGTAGATGAGCAAAATCACTAACATAAATTTACATCGAAACAAAAAAGGAGACATGAACCCGATTCCTTGGTTAGAATAGATGTGCCAACAAACCATTCACACAAGGAGGTTCATGTCTCATGAATAGATTAGCACATCATCAAGGAATCCACAAGTTTTTCACGATGTTGGGGTTGGCACTTTATTTTTCAAAACCTGTCATGAAGCATCTCGTTCATATCGTGGATGCGATGATCACGAAAGGCTTTTCTGGAACGTTGACCGATCTTCATCATTGGAGCTTTCACCCCAATCATCGAACGACACTCAGCCATTTTTTCACGAAAAGCCCTTGGGATGAAGAGACGCTGCTTCGCAAACTCCAGCAATGGATGCTTCATCGTGTCGAACGGATCGCCAAACAGAAAAATCAACCCCTTTTTGTTTCGATCGATGATACGATTTGCCAAAAAATCAAGCCTTCGTCACGGGCAACGCACGCCATTCAAGGGTGTGATTGGCACTATTCTCACACAGAGAAAAAGTCGATCTGGGGACATTCTCTTGTTTGGCTCATGGTTCATACGATGACCCAGGCTTTTCCCTTTGCGTTCCGCCTCTACGACAAGGCCGCTGGGAAAAGCAAGGGGGAACTCGCGATCGAGATGCTTTCTTCTTTGGATGTACGCCGTCCCGTTTATGTGCTGATGGATTCGTGGTATCCATCGCAAGCGCTCGTGGAAGCCTGTCTGAAAAAAGGATTTCACGTCATCGCGATGCTCAAAACGAACCGGATTCTCTATCCGAAAGGCATCGCCATCCAAGCCAAACAGTTTGCCCGCTATATCGAACCGAACGACACCCATCTCGTCACGGTGGGAGAAGAGCGTTATCGCGTGTATCGCTACGAGGGATCGCTGAAAGGTCTCGATGATGCCGTTGTGTTGTTGGCTTGGAAAGCCGATCAGCCGATGACACCCGAACATCTTCACTGCGTCTTGAGCACCGACCGGGAGCTAAGCGATGAAGAGATCTTGCGCTACTATGCCCAACGTTGGTCGATCGAATGCTTTTTTCGACAAGCGAAAGACCAGCTGAAGCTCGATGGGTACCGCGTTCGTCAACGTCGGGCGGTGAAACGGTATTGGATCTTGGTGCAACTCGCTTATGTGTACAGTATGGTCGAGTCCAACCGGGATTTCTCTACTGGGCTTGATCTTCTCCGAACGAAGAAAGGGCATAGTCTCGTCGAGTTCATTTACCATGCAGCGAAGCAAGATATTCCCATTGATGTTGTCAAAAAACAGCTCCATGTGGCATAAGGGATACCCTGTTTGTCTCTTTTGGTATGGTAATTATTGTTATGAAAATTGCTCATCTACAGGCTTTTATTTGATCTTGATAGCTATCAATATTTATTTAGTGGAAATAATTTTTTCTATTTTGTTATGTTAGGCGTATTTAATTCGGGTATCGGGAATCTGTTGTATTTTTATTTAATTAAATCCGGCGGCGCCATTTTTGCCTTATTTATTACCTATTTGATGCCAATTACCACGATTCTGTTAGGTGTTTTTTTATTGGATGAACCACTCGGTTTCGGTACGATCATCGCTTTCATTTTTGTTTTGGCAAGTATATATTTTACGCAAAATAAGGAGTGAAAAGGGTATGAGCAGTTTTCAAGAAACCGTTCATAATTTAATGAAAAATAATTTTTCAGTAGACAAAAATATATCTATCCTTGTTTTAACGGATAATAGTACAGAATCGTTAGGGAGAAAATTTGAAAAGGCTCTAAAAAATGATGGGTGGAAAACGAAAATTCATGTAATGGAAGATCGGAGTAAATCAGGGGAAGAACCTCCGCAGGAAACGGCAGAAAAAATGCTGGAATTTGATCTTGTCTTTTGTTTAACGAAACATTCATTGACCCATACTGCTGCAAGGAAAACGGCCAATCAACATGGAGTTAGTGTCATTACCATGCCGGGAATTACAGAAGATATGTTTTTGAATGGTGCGATGAGTGCAGATTATAGCATAGTTGAAAAAGAAACAAATGAAGTAGCGGAAAAATTAACAAAGGCAAAAATGGTTATTATTAAAACCGGCGACAGCTATGAATTAAAGATTCCTGTTGAAGGCAGAGACGGCATACCAAGTACAGGTGTTTTCCGCGGAAAAGCGGCATCCGGAAATCTTCCTTCAGGTGAGGCGTATATAGCTCCATTAGAAGAACAAGCGGTAGGAAAAATTGAGATTACAGGTTCGATTGCAGGTATAGGTTTAGTCGATGAACCTGTTGTATTAACGATTGAAAAGGGGAGGTTGGTAGATGCCACAGGTGAGACAGGTGCTCAATTGCTGGCGCTGCTCGGGGATGGAAACGGCCGTTTGTTAGGCGAGTTAGGCATCGGAACAAACTATGCAGCAAGAATCACAGGCGTTATTTTGGAAGATGAAAAAGCGTACAATACCGTCCACGTTGCATTCGGTTCCAATCACACCTTTGGCGGAATGGTTAAAGCAGATGTTCATATTGATTGTGTAACGAAAAATCCGACAGTGGAGTTTGTTTTTTAATGGAAGGAAGCAGTATACAATCCAGTAATATTAAACCATGAAATGTTTGCAGCATAAAAAAGCACGGCCATCAGCGGTATACAACCCAGTAATATTAAACCACCATTTCTCATCCTTTAGGATATGAAATGGTTTGAATTTTGCCTGTTGCGTTTAGTTGATTGCAGCTGGAATTTGTATAAGTTAAGCTAAAAAACTTGTTGGAGGCGATTAAGTCCTGAATTTTGTGTGAAAAGGAAGCGGTTTGATTTGCCGGGGGTCTTCGCACCCATTCATACACTCCCCCTTTCCTTTTTTAATGCGGGACATGCGGTAAAGGAATGCGCAGCAAAGGAATGCGGACTATGATGAAACTCGTCCAATCTTCTCCGGATGAGGCGCGGATCATGGCTAGTGCTTGTCTTTTCTTTCGATCGATTCCAATAAAGACGATGCCTTCATTTCCGCCTCCATTTATGTTTAAGGAAAATGAGGAGGGATTCCTCGTCTTCCTGTTTTTCAGAACAATAACCTGTGACCAAATCACCGATTGCTCCCATGGGATTCCCCATCTTCCTGTTTTCCAAAAGACAACAAGGATCTATTTCTAGGGGAAAAGGAGAGCCTGTCTTGTAAACTAGGCTCTCCTTTTTGATGCAGTGTTTGGCGGGGATGCGAAAATTGTCGAAATGTTGGTGGTTGAAAGAGAAGATAAAGTGTATTACAATAGCATTAACAGAACATATGTTCTTGAAATGTATGGTGGTAAAGTTTTAATTAAAACGGCTGCTGGTTGGGATGCACCAAGCAGTGCGTTTTTGGAAGGCGATGCGCTCCTTTTTGTTTGAAAACTCTGTCAATGATTTTGGCTTTTCTTTAGATGAACCTCAACTCCTCTCCACATTCTCCTCGAAAGGATGATCCCTGTTATGTTATGAAGGAATACCTCGATTTAAAACTGGACTTTATGTTTAAACAATTGTTCGGTCATCCGAGCCGAAAGCAGATAACAATCGCTTTTTTGAATGCGGTTTTGCATCGGACAGGCCATGACCGGATTGTTGATGTGCAGTTTGAAAACATGGAGCTGACAAAAGAGATAGAAGAGGGAAAAATGAACCGGTTGGATGTGCTCGTGTGGACCGACCGAGGCGAGCGGATCAACGTGGAAATTCAAATCATTGACCAGCACGATATGCCGGAGCGGATTTTGTATTACTGGGCGAGGCTCTTTTCCCAGTCGCTTTTCAAAGGTCAAGGGTACAGCGAACTTCCGCCCACCATTATGATTGCCATCCTCAACTACCCGCTCTTTCCGCATGAAACGGACCGTTTCCACACCATCTTTCATATCCGCGAAGACAAAGAACAATTTCTTTGGAGCACGCATCTTGAATTTCACGCCATTGATGTATCACAATTTATGGTAAAATGGAAGAAATACAGACGTGAGATCAAACGATCTTCGGAGTGGCCCTGGTTGATGATGCTGTCGGCGGTAGATGCCCGGAAACGAGAGATCGATGAGACGATTCTCAAGGAACTGGAGGTGTTGGCGATGAACGAGCAAGAAATTCGCGAAGCATTGGAAGAGTGGGAGAAGCTAAGCGTCAGTTCGGAAAATCGCTACGCATATGAAATGCGGCTGAAATGGCTGCGGGATCAATTGTCCAACCTTCTGGGCGAACGGCGTGCGGGAATGGAGGAAGGGTTGAAACAAGGGCTAAAGCAAGGATTGGAGCAAGGGATGAGACAAAAAGAGCGTGAACTTATTTGCAAAATGAGGGGAAAAGGAATGAGCGTAACAGAAATTGCGCAAATGCTGGATTTGCCGGAAGAAGAAATCCGTCACCTGTTGAAAGAGTAGTTGGGTATGGTGCCGGTCTCATCCTCACGGGATCGTATTCCCCGAATAGCCGCTGTATGTTATACCAGTCCAAAAGTTCCAAACTGAATTGTTTCATGCTGCCGGCTGGCGTGCAAATGAAACATATAAACGTCCATTCGGAAGAATCAGAGTGGAGAGGGGAAAGTAGGTGATGGGCGTAAAGCTTGTTTTACGAATATATCATCGGTGGAGAAAACGGTAAGAATTTAGAAAAAAACACGTGCCACTAACAAGTGTAGTGGTACGTGTTGTGGGTAAAGTCCAAAACACCAGTATTTTCGGGCTTTTCTTTAGTGTACTCTGTCAAACTTGAGCATAAAAAAAGACTGCCGCCTCGCGGACAGTCCATTTTTGCTGAAACGATGGCTAGTTCAGCTTGCTGCATTTCTTATTTCTTTTAATAGCTTTCCATATTTCGCTTCATATTCTTGGTAAAGCGGCACAAATCGTTCCTGCCATTTCTTTCGCTCTTTTTCCGTTAACGTATGAATATGTATATTTGGATTTTGCCTCATTTCTTCAAGCTGTCTTATATTTTGCTGTTTTGATTGCTTCATATTCCAAGCTGTCGTTTCTTCTATTGCTCCCATAATTTGTTTTTGAACGTCTTTAGGTAGCTGATTCCAAAATGTTTCATTGACCATTACGACATATCCTAAATAACCGTGATTGCTAATTGTTACATACGGATGAAATTGATAAAATCTTTTTGAATAAATATTCGAAATTGTGTTTTCTTGTCCGTCAAATGCTTCCTCTTCTAATGATTCATAAACTTGATCAAATGAGAGGGCAATCGGTTCCGCTCCTAACATGTTAAATTGTTTTTTTATGACTTTATTAGGCATGATCCGAAATCTTTGGTCTTTGAAATCATCCGGATTTTTCATAAACATTTGACTATTTACCATTTGTTTGAATCCATTTCCCCAAAAAGCCAGTCCTTTAAATCCTTTCGGTTCTAACATACTGAGCAGCTCTTCGCCAATTTTTCCTGTTAAAACCCTTTCAACATTATCATCGTTTTGAAAAATAAACGGTAAATCTAACACTTCCCATTCCGGAACCAATTCTGCCACGTTTGAATAGGAAGGAGCAATCATTTGCACTTTGCCTTTTCTTAAAGCTTCTATTTCATCTTTATCTGAATATAATGAACCGTTTGGAAACACAATCACTTTTACTCGGCCCTTCGTCTTTTCCTCGACCAAATCTGCAAACCTTTGGGCAGCCAAGCCTTTTGGCGTATCCTCCGCCACTACATGGCTGAAATAGATTTTAATTTGCTCTTTTAGCCCCTCTTGCTCATCATCGTAAACCGGTGGATCATTTTGAGATTGTATAATGATATTATAGGAAAATAACGCAAAGGCTAACCCGGCACATACTATAGCCAAATACCTCACGATTTTTTTCTTCATGATTCATCACACCATTTGTTTTTGATCATTTTAACATAAATTATACCAAGCATGCTCTTTCTCTAAAGTAAAGGAAAGCAAATCTGTGATAAAATAAAGCAAGTATGAACGTTTAGCTAAAAGAGGTTGCCTTATGAAGCGATTACCAATTATATGGAAAATAACAGGTTTAATTTTTATTATTGTCTTTTTATCGCTTTTTTTCGGAGGATTATTTATTGTAAACGAATATTTAAACCAAAAAGAAGAAGAGCTTAAACAGCAATCTATATTAGCTGCGAGGACGGTTGCGGCGCTGCCTGAAGTCAGAAACGGGCTCAATGGAAGCTTGAAAGATCGCCAGCTGATTCCTTCGATGATTGAACGTCTTCAAATCATTAACGGAACAGAATATATTGTTGTGCTCGATATGGATCGTACCCGCCTTTCCCATCCGGTCAAATCTTTAATCGGAACAAAATCGGAAGGAGAAGATGAAGGTCCTGCCTTTGCCGAACACACATATACGTCAAAAGCAAATGGAGAAATCGGCACTGTTATCCGCGCCTTTGTACCTGTCATGAATAAAGAACATAAACAAGTTGGAGTCGTCATCGCAGCCTATAAGCTTCCAAGCTTATATGAGCTGCTTGCAAATTTAAAATCGCAAATTTTTTCGATTTCTTTTCTTGTCTTACTATTAGGCGGTTTGGGGGCCTGGCTCCTGGCAAGACATATAAAAAAGCAGATGTTTCACTTGGAGCCTTTTGAAATAGCTAAAATGCTAGTTGAACGGACTGAAACATTTAATGCTATGCACGAAGGAGTCATTGCCATTGATAAAAATGAACGTATAACTATTTTTAATGACCGTGCCAAACAAATGATGGGCATTGAAGGAGATGTGATCGGAAAGCCGATTCGCGACGTTATTTCCGACACCCGACTCCCGGAAATATTAGTAATTGACCGTCCTATTTATAACAAAGAATTGCAGGTAAGGAATCTAAGCATTTTAAGCAATCGCATCCCGATCAGAGTGAATAACGAAACGGTCGGAGCTGTCGCCATTTTCCAGGATCGAACTGAAATCAAAAAGCTTGCGGAAGAATTAACCGGAGTGAAAGCTTTTGTTCACGCGCTTCGTGTTCAAAATCATGAACA
The DNA here is from genome assembly GCF_037963755.1 of Aeribacillus sp. FSL W8-0870. Classification (NCBI taxonomy): domain Bacteria; kingdom Bacillati; phylum Bacillota; class Bacilli; order Caryophanales; family Bacillaceae; genus Aeribacillus; species Aeribacillus sp. FSL W8-0870. Next base: position 610,544 of record NZ_CP150165.1, on the reverse strand, counting down.
TATGAACAAATTGCACACGATAGCAGGTCTCATTCAGCTTGGACATAAAGAAAAAGCGTTAGAATATGTATTCAAAATAACGGAAGAGCAAGAAGAGCTGACAAACTTTTTAACTGAACATATTAAAGATGAAAGCATATCGGGCCTTTTACTCAGCAAAATCAGCCGGGGCAAAGAGCTCGGAATTAAAGTAGTCATTGACAGAAACAGCCATTTGGAGCGATTTCCAAAAAATATCGATCATAACGACCTGGTGATCATCATTGGGAATTTAATTGAAAATGCTTTTGATGCCTTTCAAGAGTCGACTGATCCTGACAAAGAAATATTCGTCAGCATCGATCAAAATAAAGAAATTTGCACGATATTAGTTGAAGATAACGGTCCTGGCATAGACGATTCTGTATTACCGAACATTTTTGAAAAGGGTTTTTCCACAAAAAACAAGCAAAATCATGGAATAGGCTTATATCTGGTCAAACAAATTGTTGACCGAGCAAACGGTCACATTCAGGTTGAGTCGCAAAAAGGTATGGGAACTACATTTATCATCACATTTGATATGTAAAAAACAAAGGGGGCAAAAAATTTGAACAAAAAAATTAGTGTATTGTTGATTGAAGATGATCCCATGGTTCAAGAGGTGAATAAACAATTTATCCAAAAAGTCGACGGCTTTACTGTGATTGGAATCGCAGGGAACGGAAAAGAAGGCATAGAGCTTGTTCGAGAATTGAAACCTGAACTAGTTATTATAGATATTTACATGCCTAATCAGGATGGATTAGAAACGCTTAAGCAAATCCGGTCAGAGGGTCATTCCGTAGATGTCATTGCGATTACCGCTGCGAGAGATATGGAAACTGTTCGCCGTGTCCTGCAAAACGGCGCTTTTGACTACATTATGAAACCGTTTAAATTTGAACGGCTCCAACAATCATTAAAAAACTATTTGCTTTATCATAGCCAGCTGAAGGAAAAAGAAAAATTAACGCAAAAAGATGTAGACACTATGTTGTTAAACAATAAATTCAAGAAAAAGCCAGAGAATCCAGAACTGCCTAAAGGGTTGAACCAAGTAACACTTGATAAGATTATCCGTTTCCTTCAAAATCAAAAAGAACCGATTTCCGCTGAAGAAGTTGCGGAAGGAATCGGTATTGCACGCGTTACTGCACGAAGATATTTAGACTACCTGGCGAAAATCAAAAAAGTCTCAATCCATGTTCAGTACGGCAGCATCGGAAGACCTGTCAATCGATATATGTTTCATTCTGATTAAGCTTGACAAGAGGCGAAAAACAAACGAAAAAATCATTGAGCTGGACCACTTTTCTCATTTTTAAATTGCTAGGACAAATAAATGCTATGTTGGCTTTATCAGGGGAACAGTCATCGCACGTTGAATACTAATGGTGTCAATTTTCTCTTACGGACATTTTCTTTTTTAATCGGGACATAGAAAGGCTTTCGAACCTACATTATGAGTTCTCAATAAACAACGATTATTCTAAAAACGAGTTCAGAATTTTTCGCCGACTTTGCCTTTCAATGCGTTGAATTTTCAACTTTTTCCCTCCTCCCTTGCTTTCCTTCAACCTATTGTCCGCTCTTTATCTGTTCCTTAGCCATTACCATTTTCAACTTTGCTTTTAAATTTTTTACCCCACTTTTTTAGTGGAATAACTGCCTTGTAATGATCCGTTACAAAATGCCCCATGCTAAACAAAGACACGTGATTTTTTTAAGTAAGCGTCGACGTTTTAAATCGGCAAAATATTTCAGCAAAATCAAAAAAACTCCAACTTCAAAACTTAATGATTTGAGAGTTGGAGCCATGTTCAATCAAATTAAATTTTTAGTTTGCTGTAGAAACAAAGGATTAGTCCAATTCTATAAAACTATTAGTTTATTTTATTTGGTCTTTTATTTATATAATAAGCTGTTGCTAAAGCAATTAATGCAATAATGATCAAACCAATATACCCTAATTTTGCACCGAATAAAAAGATGGCAGTCGTTGGAACCGCTCCGTCAACAAGCGATGATATTGAGTTCGCTCCTTCCGGGAAAGAAAAGCCTACATTTTTTGCTGCTTGTGTGAAAAGTGGTGAAATATATGTTGCCAACAATAGACCAAAACCTAATGCAATCGTGCTTGCTACAACTGTTCGAACAACGTTCCCTCGGAAAATCGGAACCATCATACTCACAATGAATGGTATTGTTGCCAAGTCGCCAAACGGCAATACTTTGTTACCAGGAACAATAATTGCCAGTAACAGTACAATAGGCACCATGATCAAAGATGAAGCGATCGCTGCTGGATGTCCTACTGCCAAAGCACTGTCCATCCCTATAAATACTTCTCGGCCAGGAAATTTTGATTTTACAAATTCACTGGCAGATTCAGAAACTGGTGCAAGGCCTTCCATTAAAATGGATACCATCCGCGGTAAAAGAAGCATAACAGCTGCAGTTGATACTCCTAAATTCAACACTTCTTTAACATTCCATCCTGCCAAAATTCCGATAATAAGACCTAATATAAGCCCTAATACTGTCGATTCACCTAAAATTCCCAATCTTTTTTGAATTGATTCAGGATCAGCTTTTAAATTTTTTAATCCAGGAATAATGTTGAATAGTTTTTCTAAAGGCCAAGCAAATAAAATATACGGCGTAGACGTTCCATGAGGAAAAGATATGTTAGGATATCCATAAAATTGCTCTACATGTTTTTGAGACATATCAGCAAGGACTAAAAGGACGATTGCATGTACAGCGGCTGTTACAATCCCCATTGTAAAGCTGTCGGTCATAATGCTGACAAGCGCGCCTGTGAATGCAATATGCCATAAATTCCACAAATCAATATTCAATGTTTTTGTCAAACCTACAATTAGTAAAATTAAATTGACAGTTAATCCGATTGGTATTGCCAATGCGCCTACAGTTGATCCAAAGGCAATGGCAGAAGTAGCCGGCCAACCAACATCAATAATGCTTAAATCAATACCCAGTCTTTCAACCATATCTTTTGCGGCAGGTCCTAAATTGTCCATGAGCAGACCGATAATTAAATTAATACCAATAAATCCAATTCCAACTGTTAAACCTGCCCGAAATGCACGCCCCGGCTTCATTTTTAATACTAGACCAAATAGAAAAATGATGATAGGCAATACGACTGTAGGTCCTAAATCAACAATTTTTTGGATGAAATCCATATACTCCCATCCCTTCATTGATTATTTTAATGCTTCTAATATATCGTTAAATACCTTTTCCTTTCCTACACCTGTTAGTAAAGGAACGGCATTAACAACCTTTGTTTTAATGCTTGGTGGAACAACGGTCGTAGATACGATGACATCATAATCATTTCCTGTTGACAGAACATCCGACACTTTTGATTGATGAAGTTGAACATCTATTTGTTTTTCTTCAAAAAATTCCTTCAGTTTATTCATCACCATTGTTGATGTTGCAACCCCAGTCCCACAAATGACAAGTACTTTTTTCATTTTTATTCCTCCTTTTAATATTAAAAAAATTGTTTATTTTTAAAATATTTGAGATTCCAAATATGCAGCGATTTCTTTCTCGCTTTTCATTTCTTTTAAAGCAAGTAGTTTTTCTTCTTTTTGAAAAAATTCCATTAAGCTTTGAAGGAGTTCTATTTGTTTTTTGCCATCGTCCATCGCAAGCATCAAAATAATTGATGCATGTACTTTATCATCAGGGCTTCCCATTGCTGAAAACTCTACAGGCTTCTTTAAAATTGCAACTCCTATGGCAGTTCGAGCAACATGATGAGCATCTGTATGCGGAATTGCAACACCAACTGAAGTTAATGGCAATCCAGTCGGAAATTGGGCTTCCCTCTCTAAAACTGCATTTTTAAAGGTATCCTTAACAAAACCATGTTTATACAAAGTATCAGAGAGTTTAGAAAGAATGTCATTTTGATCATTTGCTTCAACATTTAACAAAACACAATTTTCGTGAATAACTTTTTCAACGGAATTCATGAATCTTTCCTCCTAATTAGGTCAGAAACCCAATTGTATAAAAAAAATCAATTCTGACTATTTACATTTGTTCTTTTTTGTTACTTTTGTTTTAATTATATTTGTAATCGTTTTCTTCTGTCAATATATAAAATGAAATTCATGATTGAGATGTTTTTAAAAAAATTTTTTTATCAAATTGTTTACCAATTTTCAACAATAGCTGCAGCAGTCTGTTCATCAATAATTAAAACATTGATGAAGCCCCCGTTTAGTGCACCTTTTATACTTTCAAGTTTATGAATTCCTTCTACAACAGCAATCACTTGGTCAACCTTCTTTAATTCGTTTAACGAAACTCCAATGACTTTGTTTGTAAATGAATTAATAATGACATTCCCACTTTCATCAAAAAAGCGAAATCCTATATCACCAACTACACCAAGCTTCCGTAAATAATGCAAATCATTATCCTCTAAATAACCTAGCTTACGCAGAGTGGATGATTTATGCGGGTTGCCGATCCCAATAACCGCCATATCTATATTCCGGCCTTCTTCAAGCACTGCTTCGATATCCGGCATTGCTAATAATCTTTCCTTTAATTCTTCTGTTTCCACAATCGCTGGGGCATATAAATAAAGACAAGTGCAATTCATCTTTTTAGCCAATTCATGAGCAAGTTGGTTTGCATGAATTTCGACAAATTTTCTCCCCATCCCCCCTTCAAGTGGAATAATTTTTAAATCTTCTTTTCGAATATAAGGAAATTCTTTCACAAGTTCTGCGAGCGTAGTCCCCCATGAAATACCTAACCTTTTCACCGATTTTAAATTTTTGGAAAGATAATATGCGCCCGCACGTGCTACAGCTTGCTTAATCATATCAGGTGTTAATCCTACTGTAGGTACGACAATGGCATCCTTCAATCCGTAATGTTTCTCCAATTTTTGCTCCAGTTCAACTGTATGGGCGCTTTCATCTTTAATAAATATTTCTATAATTCCTGCTTCTTTAGCTCGTTGCAGCATTTTTGAAATAATCGGTCTTGACACTCCTATTTTTTTCGCTATTTGTTCTTGCGTCCAACCTTCCATATAATATAATGTGGCCACTTTAACAAGTTGTCTTCTTTCGTCCCACGCTAACATTTCGTCACCTCTTCTTTTTTTCTCAATATCATTTGATCCATCTGATTACTTATATAATTCTATAATAAACGTTTCATGAGATGAATAAAAAGCTTCTGTTTTCAAACAAACGAACTTACTTTTTTATAAAGGAAAAAAATAAGAGCTTATTTACAAATTTGTTTTACTAAATGTTAATTAGTATAACAATTGTAAATAAGCCCTTTTTATATCACGCTATTATTTTTTACTTTTGTCTATAATGTTTCTTGCGACGTCAAAAAACGATTCAGATATGGTTGGGTGAGGATGGATCATATTGGCCAGTTCTTCTACAGTGCCTTCCAGGGATATGAAAGAGGAAGCTTCTGAAATCATTTCTGTCACGTGTGGGCCAACCATTGTGACTCCAATTATTTCTCCATATTTTTCATCATACACTATTTTTATAAATCCTGATGTGTCGCCAGAAACAAGCGCTTTTCCATTTCCGGCAAGATCAAATCTTTCAGCCTTTACTTGCAGCCCTTTGCGCTCGGCCTCCTCTTCTGTCAAGCCAACACTAGCTACTTCTGGAAGCGTAAAAATGCACCTGGGAACAACTTTTTCATCCATTTTCCGTTCACAGCCTGCTGCGTTCGATGCGGCAACAATTCCTTCCATATATGCCGCATGCGCCAGCTGATATCCTCCTATGACATCGCCGACAGCATAAATATTCGGATAGCTCGTTTCCATTTTTTCGTTCACTTTAATAAAAGGCCCGTTTTGTTCTAGCTTTAATGCCTGAACGGCAGATAAATTAGGTTTTCTTCCAACGCTTACTAAAAGCGCCTCCCCTTCTACCGATACCGATTCGCCTTTTTCATTTAGACATTCGACAATGGTTTTGTCTCCGTTTTGTTTCACGCTTGTTACTTTCGCATCTGTTAAAATTTGGACTCCTTTTTTCTGCAGCGATTTAGCAAGCGCTTTGGAGGCGTCAGCATCTTCAGTTGGAATAATCCGTCCGGCCATTTCAATGATCGTTACATTTGTTTTTAGACTGGAAAAAATAGTCGCTAACTCCACCCCAATGACTCCGCCGCCAATTATGGTTAGGGAGCTTGGTATTTTTTCAATATCAAAAATGGTATCGCTTGTATAAAAAGACGCAGAGTCCAGTCCATCTATTGGGGGAACGGAAGGAGATGAACCGGTTGCCACAATAATTTTGTCTGTTTGAACACGTTCCTCTTTTTTATCCGAAACTACTTTTACAATATTTCCTTCTTCTACAAAGCCTTCTGCCTCATATACATCAATTTTTCCTTGCTTTAACAAAAACATAACACCGTTTCTGAGACGGGAGATGACTTCGTCTTTGCGCTTTTTCATTTTGTCTAATGAAATCGTGATGTTGTCCGTTTGAATTCCCCATTCTCTTGATAATTCAATTGCCTCAATAATTTCAGCGTTTTTCAACCATGTTTTGGAAGGGATGCAGCCTCTATTTAAACATGTGCCGCCCAAAAAATCTTTTTCGACTAGCATTACTTTTTTTCCAAACCGAGCTGCATGAAGTGCTGCCATGTAGCCTCCTGGTCCACCGCCAATTACTGCAATATCATACGATTTTGTCAAATTGAGCCCCCTCCTTATAAGATCATTTCATACGGGTTTTCAAGAATGCGTTTTACTTCAGCCAAAAATTCTGCAGCAGGTGCTCCATCTATTACACGGTGATCAAAAGACAGGCTGACTGTCATCATCGGCCGAATGACGATTTCCCCGTTGACTACTACAGGTTTTTCTTGGGTTCTACCAACACCTAAAATGGCTATTTCCGGCTGATTAATAATCGGTGTAAATACATCTATCGGATACATGCCGAGATTGCTGATCGTAAAGGTAGAGCCTTTAAGCTCGTCAGGCCGGAGTTTTTGTTCCCTTGCACGTTTGCTTAAATCTTTTGCTTCTGCACAAATAGCGGCCAATCCTTTCTGCTCAACTTGTTTAATTACCGGCACCATTAAACCGTCTTTTACCGCAACTGCCACTCCAACATTAACTTCATTTTTATAAATGATTTCATCATGCTCCAAATGAACGTTCACTTCAGGGAATCGTGATAAAGCTGTACCGACTGCTTTGATAATAATGTCTGTATAAGTTAAACGGAATCCAGTTTGTTTTTCGACAACCGGAAGAAGCGCTGTTCTCATTTCGATTGCTTTTGTCATATCAATATCGCTGGCCAATGTAACATGTGGAGCAGTAAATGCGCTTTGCACCATTCTGTCGGCAACCACTTTCCGCAATCCGGATAGTTTCTTCCGGACTTCAGGCTGCTGAGCTTTCTGACTTGATGCTTGAATGGCGTTGATAACATCCTGTTTCATCACCCTGCCTCCTGCACCTGAGCCTTGAAGCGCCTTCAAGTCTATATTCTCATGCTCTGCAATTTTTCTTGCCAGCGGCGATGCTTTCGGTTGTGCCTTTTCTGTTTCTAAATATTGCTTCACATCTTTAAGGTGTATGCGTCCTTTTGGCCCGCTTCCTACAATGTTTCGAAGATCCACTTGCGCTTCTTTTGCTAAACGTCTTGCGGCAGGTGTGGCTCGTACTTTACCATTCTCATTGCTTTTTACTTCGACAGCGTCTTCGTTTGTTTCAGACTGTTCAGTCTTTTCACCGGATTGTTCGTTTGATTCCTCTGATAAAGCCGGCGGCTCGTCAGGAACCTTTTCCCCCGGTTCGCCGATATATCCGATCACTTGATTGACCGGAATTTGGTCATCCGGTTGGAAATATTTTTTCAACAATATTCCTCTGTCATATGCCTCAACTTCAATATTGATTTTATCGGTCATTATCTCAAATAACGGTTCGCCGATATCAACGGACTCTCCTTCTTCTTTAAACCATTGAAGGAGTGTGCCGACTTCCATCGTACTGCTCAGCTTCGGCATAAAAATTTCTTTTGCCATCGGTTCTCCCCCCTTTTTATTTAAATTGAACCGTTTCTTTTACTGCTTTTATAATATCCGGTACTTGCGGGACAGCTGCTTTTTCTAGATTCGGATTATAAGGAATAGGGACAGGCAGCCCGCCAAGACGTTTGATTGGGGCATCGAGATAATCGAAGGCCTCGCTCTCTGCAATGACACTAGCGATTTCACCGCCATATCCTCCGCGTTTTACAGCTTCATGGACGACTACAACTCTACCTGTCTTTTTCACAGATTCGACGATCGTTTCTTCATCCAGCGGGACAAGCGTTCTTGGATCGACAATTTCGACGTCAATTCCTTCTTTTTCAAGCTCTTTTGCCGCTTCTAATGCTTTATGCACCATAATCGCTGTTGCAACAATCGTCACATCTTTACCTTCCCGTTTAATATCCGCTTTTCCTAATGGAATCGAGTATTGTTCTTCTGGAACGTGGCTTTTTGTTTTGTAAAGGAGTTTGTGTTCGTAGAAAATAACTGGATTATCATCGTCAATCGCTGCTTTTAATAATCCTTTTGCATCGTAAGCTGTTGACGGCTGTACGACTTTCAGCCCCGGAATGTGCGCCATCCAAGCTTCTAAACTTTGAGAATGCTGGGCAGCTGCGCCTGTACCTGATCCGGCAGGAGTTCTTACAACCATTGGAACTTTCCCCTTACCTCCGAACATGTATCGGAGCTTTGCAGCTTGGTTCACAAGCTGATCCATAGCGATTGTGATGAAATCTGAAAATTGAAGCTCCAAAATCGGCCGCATGCCTGTCAGCGCTGATCCGACAGCCGCACCTGCAATGGCCGCTTCAGAAATTGGCGTATTTCTCACGCGTTCCGGACCAAATTCCTCGATCATCCCCCGCGTGACACCAAATGCACCGCCGTAAACCCCGATATCCTCGCCTAATATATAAACATCTTCATTTTTTCTCATTTCTTGACTCATTGCTTCTCGAACTGCTTCTAAATAAGTGATCTCTCTCATCGCTTTTCCCCTCCCTAAATTTACGCATAAACGTCTTCAAGCAATGTATCAACAGACGGTTCTGGACTGTTTTCCGCAAATTTAACAGCGTCTTCAATTTCCTGGAATGCTTCTTCTCTCAGCTGTTCAGCCTTTTCTTCTGTTAATACTCCTTTGTCAATCAAGTACTCTTTAAACCGTTTGATCGGATCTTTTTTTCTCCACTCTTGCTCTTCTTCACGAGTGCGGTATTTTTTTGCATCGCTTTTTGAGTGGCCTTTCCATCGATATGTTTTTGCTTCAATCAGCACAGGGCCCTTCCCTGATCTGGCATGTTCAACAGCTTCATAAACTGTATTCATCACTTCAAGCATGTCGTTTCCATCGATTACTTTGCCTGGAATACCGTAAGCCTGTGCACGATCTGCTATATTTTCAATATTGAACATCTCTTTTACAGACCCGCTCATTCCGTATTGATTGTTCTCGCAAATGAACACAACTGGAAGATCCCAAATGGAAGCAAGGTTTAATGATTCATGGAAGCTTCCTTCATTTGCTGCACCATCTCCGAAGAAGCACAATACAACATACCCCTCATTTTTCATCTTTGAAGTTAATGCCGCACCGACTGCCAAAGGAATGCCTCCGCCAACAATTCCGTTTGCCCCTAGGTTTCCTTTCTCTACATCTGCAATGTGCATGGAACCGCCTTTCCCTTTACAGTATCCGGTCACTTTGCCAAACAGTTCGGCCATCATTCTATCGACTGTTGCACCTTTAGCAATGCAATGGCCGTGACCTCTGTGTGTGCTGGTAATTTTATCTTTCTCTTGCAAAACGGCAATTGATCCTGCTGCTGTTGCTTCTTGTCCTACACAAAGGTGAGTCGTTCCATGAATCATCCCTTTTGCAAAAAATTGGTCGACTTTTTCATCAAAATATCGAATCAGCCACATTTGTTTATACAATTCAACTAATCTTTCATCCGTTATAAATGCTGGAAGTGCATGATTACTCATTTCTTCCACCTCTCCTTTACATTTGTTCTTTATAGTTACTTTTGTAATAAATATAGAGTTTTTTCCGAAAATAGTCAAGGAATATCTATATAAGCTTATTTATTGGAGTCTTTCAAAATAGTGGAAGTACTCAAGCTTCTTTCTTTTGTTTGGTAAACTAAAGATAATCGAGGGGCTGCAACCATGTTTTATGCAAAAAAAATGGCTGCCAATTTGTAGTTATGGCAGCTCAGCTCTTTTAGACAAAATAGAAAACATACGAAATCAAGCAGAGAAAAACGGTTTATTGTTTTTTACTTGATTTATTTTGGGACTTATCAAACACCATCTTACACATATGATTAATTTTTTTAGGTCAAAGCATTTCCGCTGTTTTTTCATCTGTAATTAACACATTTATTAACTTCCCTTTTAAAACGGCTTTGATCGCATCGACTTTTTCCAGTCCTGCTGCCACTCCAATCACAAACGGAATTTCTTTTAATTTTTCAATATTAAAAGAAATGATTTTATCATTCCAAATATTTGAAGGGGCGCTTCCGTTTTCATCGATAAACTTATAGCAAATATCGCCAACAGCATCGAGTTCATTAAAATATTGTCTATATTTTTTTCCCAGCTCTGATCTCGTAATGGTTGAGTGTTTAGGTGAACCGCCGATTCCTACAAGGATGATATCCGCTTTTTCGGCAAGGTTAAAAATGCTTTGTATAGATGTTTGGGTCATAAACAATTCCTTATCTTTTTTGCTGTCAGCCATCACAGGGGCATGGAGAAGCTTATAATTTGCCTTCAATTTTTCAGCAAACATCGAAACAAGAACATTGGCATGTATATCTACCCGTTCATCCCCCATTCCTCCTACAATCGGAACAAAGGTCGTGGAGGAATAATTAAGGTTAGCTGGCATCTGCTTCGCAACAGAAAGCAATGTCGTGCCAGAAGAAACCCCGACAATTTGTCCGTCTTTCAATATCCTTAATAAATATTTGCTCGCATATTCCCCGATATTTTCCAAATCCGGTCCGTTTCCTAGATTCGGAACGCAAATGACTTCCCGAAGTCCATATTTTTTTTCAATTCTTGCTTCTATATTCATGAGAGGATGATGGGAGCCGTCATGAATTTTAATTTCAACAATTCCCAATTCTCTTGCTTTTGATAAATATTTTGAGATCAGCGACCGGCTTACACCGAACACTTTTGCGATTTCTGATTGTGTAGCTCCTTCCGCATAATACATATGAGAAATTTTCACAAGCAGCCTTCTATCTTCCAATAATTCCCCACTTCTTTCTATAAAATCTAGGTTCGTATTAAATTATAATGGTAACAGAAAGAAAATTGTTATTTTTCAAAGCGAATTTCTTTTCCAACTTCGATATGTGGGAATGTAAAAGGCTCGACAAAAACAGCTCCTGGAAGCACATGTTCATTTGGTTTGGAAAAATAGATCGAAATATGGCCTAATTCCTTTAAATTTTTGTTTGCTGCCGAGCCGACTGCTGTGATGAAATATTCTTGATCGCCCCATATAATTTTTCCGCCCTCAACAAGCGGCTCATCCGACACATCGCCTTCAAATTCATGAATAACAGATACTTCTCTAAGCTCTTGAGGAGCATTAGGCCCAAAGAGAATTAAAACTTTTTCTTCTTCAAATGATGGGACTAGAGTACCGATTTCACGAATAATCGTTTTCGACATCTTATGATCCTCCTTGAAATCCTATTCATTATTGATACATGCCGATGCTTGCGGCATATGCGATTAAAACTGCAAGAACTCCTGTGATTAAACGGCTGTACAATACAGCTGGCACACCGTATTGAATCGTTTCTGGCTTCGCTTCTCCAAGAGACAAACCGACAGGGACAAAATCCGCACCCACTTGGCCATTAATGGCAAATAGAGCCGGCAAAGCAAATTGAGGCGGAATGTTGCCCGCTGCAATTTGGCTTCCAATTAATACCCCAATGACTTGCGCAATAACAGCTCCAGGACCTAACACCGGTGACAGAATCGGGATTGTACATACGATAACGATGACGATCAATCCCCATAAAGAACTGGCAAGAGGAGAAAGAGTATTAGCGATCAAATCACCGATTCCCGTATAATTAATTATACCTATTAACATACTAACAAAAGCCATAAATGGAATAATATTTTTAATCAGCATATCAACAGAATCGCGTCCCGCCTGATAAAAAGTACCAGTTACTTTTCCTATTCCTCTTGAAAACTTCATTAATATATTTTCATTGTTTTCACGGTGTTCCTTTTTTACTTGTTCGTATTGAGCTTTAAATGCTTCCTTATCATTCACATTGAATTTTGGACTGTCTTCTTTCTGCTCCGTTTCCGAAGCATCCGTCTGAATGTTTTGTTCTTCTGCTTCGTCCGCAAGATAAATATCCTTCACAGTAACACCCGATACAAAAATATCTTCAGTAATGTGTTTCGCCAATGGACCAGAAGGTGAAGAAGGAAGAATATCAACGGTCGGGATTCTTTTCATTGGATACAAACCAATTCTGGCTGTTCCGCCGCAGTCAATCACGACACACATCATTTCATCTTCCGGAACTGAATTTTTAAAACCATCTACAGCTTCAGTGCCTGTTAATTCTGCTATTCTCGCTGCTACAGGATGGATGCCGCCGCCTGTAATGGATACAACTTTTTGTTTCTTTCCTTTCGGTTCAATGCGCAAGCCTTTTCCCCAGCCGCCAGAACCTTTTGCAACAAAAACAGCTCGTTTTGACATATGTTCTCCTCCTCTTTAAAATTTGAACTCGCTTTCATCTTTGTCCAAAATTTAAGATTTCGCTTCCATTCTGCGCGCCAAAAATTTTGTTATATATTCCGTAATAATTCCCCGCATTAAAATAACTACGATCCCTACGAGAAAATAACGAACAGCAAGCTCTGACATAGAATAGCCCGCTTCTTTTATTCCGTTGGCAATTCCTAAATAGACAAATAATTCTCCTGCGTTTGCATACGGAAACAACGCCGTCACCGGATGAACAAACGATACAGCTGAATCATAAAACGCCGGCTTTTGTTTTTCTGGCAAAAAGCGTCCGAACGTATAACACATCGGGTTTGTTAACAGCAATACTGATAATATCGGCATGACAGTATATCGTAACAGCATATACTTCGAAGCAAATTGTATCGCTCTATTGACCCGCTCTTCACCAATAAATTTAATAACTGCATAAGTAAATGTAAGCAAAACAACCAAAGTCGGGATAATGCCTGTAAACATACCCATAAACGTTTCTCCGCCAGCCTGGAACATTCCGATAAAATGTTCACCAATCCATTTCAACCATTCCATCTTTCACTTCTCCTTTCAGCACATTTTATATTGAAAGCTTTTTCTTTGAAATGGAAACGATAGCATTTTCGGCCGCCATCGATAAAGCCGCCAAAAATGAAGGGATTTGCCTCTTTTTTCCTGCAGCATTTTCTGTGAATTCATGGTGATCATCCAAAATTTTGGCTACATGATGGCCAATGTATTTTTCATATTTTTTAAACTTTGAGAAAACTGAAATACCTTTTAGAATATAGCAATCTTCTATAACATAATCCTTGTTCACTACAATCATTGCCATAGCGCCGGAACTAAATTTTCGCCGATTCATGCCTGAGTACAAAAAATACCCTTCTTTACCCTTGTAATGGCTTACAATTTTGTCGACATATTTTTTATAATGTCTGACTTGTATAATTGTCGCCACATATTGAACTAGCAAAATCATGGTTAAAATGATAGCAAGCTTCAAAAAGAATCACCCCCTTTGCTCTGCACAAATGCATTTTTTAGTTAGAAAATAGATGATCTTGAAGAGATCTTAATTTCCAAACGGTTGTGGATGGATCTAGCTCAACATCATCTAATGTTAAAAATTGACCTTGTTTAATGGAACGTTTTGCAACAATGTTTCCACTGATTAAACCGATTGGGATGTGTGAATTTTTCTTCATCTCTTGATGAGTTTCAAGCACGCCTCTTACTGAGTAGCCGCCGATGCCATCAATGGCTTCTCCTGCTTGAATATCGCGCTTGGCAACAGCGACTGTTTCTGAAACTGGCGCCCCTAATGGATGAATCGATGTATCGTGTTGCAATACTGCTTTTGCAATCGTAATAGGAGTTTCTAAACTTGCTAGATGATAAGGCCGGTAAAGAACGTAATGAGGGCCTTTGCCAACTTTCAAATATCTTAATTCTGCATCTACAGGTTCTAATTCGCTTTTCACAATGACAAACACGCCCGGTGCTAATCCGTTTACATATTCAACTACTCCGAATTGACTTAAAACACCGCCGTTTTCTTGTAAATTCAACTTGTCGGCAACCGTTTCCAAATTTGCTTCCACGCCGTGCATACCAACTTTATCTGGAATGAGACCTGTAGCGTTGCTTAATAAATTCATTTCAGCCATTGTTTTTGTGCCGTCTTGGAACGCTGCAAGCATATGGGCGCTCATATGTTTTTGAGCAGCTTCTTCCTTGCATGTATCCGGATTGGCGTTTGGTATGAACGGGTTGTTTTTCCCTTTCCCAGCAACAAGCACTTCAAGACCCATTGTCTTCGCAAACTCATACAGTTCAAGCGTTGCTGCCGGTTCATCTCCCGCAGATCCTGTATAAACTAATCCGGCTGATGTAAACAAATTGTGCATAATTGATCCGATTGTAATATCTACTTCAACGTTAAGCAGCACTAAATGTTTTCTAGATCTTAATGCTTCCAGTGAAATGTTTGCACCAACTTCAGGAACCCCTGTAGCATCTACAATGACTTCTACTTCATCAGATTGAATCACTTTTCGGTAATCACTGCTGACAAGAACAGGATGTTTTTTCGTTAATTTCGATTGATAATAGCTGCTGGCTCTTTCTGCCGCTTCAATATTGACATCACAAATCCCTCTGACTTCCATGCCAGGTATGCGTGAGATTTGGGAAATCAGGCCGAATCCCATTTGCCCTGCACCAACAACACCTACTTTAATTGGCTGGCCGTCACGTTCCCGTGAAAGCAACTCTTGATAAATAGACATGTTTCCAGCTCCTTCTAGGCAATTTTTTGTCGTATGTGCATGTACCCTGTAACATTTGTTACGGCTTATAACATTTGTTAATCGTTTGTAATCCTTATTATATTCCAGATGTTTAAAAAGTCAATAAATTCTTGAAAGTATTTTTCAAACTTTTTATACTTTGAAATACATATTAAAATTTGGTTATAATGATTTAAATCGTTGAGATGTTTTATCAATTGTTGGCGTTAGAAACATTTTTATAGAAGGAAATGAATGCAGCTTTGAATAATATACTTAGTGTAGAGAAGGATTTTGGAGAATTCATCCTTCATAAAAAGAGGTGAAGAACGTGGAAATTAAAGAAATGGAAGCAACGTTATTTTGTATTCATTGCAATGAGGAACAAGATCACATCATTACTTACATTAACGATAAAATTTCAAGGATTGAATGTGCAAACTGCCATCACACAGTTGAAATAAAAATTGATTTATTAAACGAATTTTACCATGAGGTGTATGAAAAAATTGTTCATAAACCGGCTGAGATTACAGAGGAATACCGGAATGACCTCAGTAAATTTTTGCTTTCCCTTCCGATCCGGATCATAAAAAAGCCTTACAGCATTTATAAATATATGAAGCAGACACGAGATGTTTTCAAAACATTTAAAGAGAAGCAAAAACGGAAGAAATAGTTGAAGCTTCTGGAGATTTTGTTAATAATATCAAAATGAAAGCTGCGATTCTGACGGGTGAACATAAAATGAAAGTGATGAAACAAGTGTCATATAGCATTCGCAGCTTCCATCATCTCAGAAATAAAGTGTTATTGCTCACTGATCCAACTTTTATACATATAAAAAACAGGGGCACTTCGCATCAAGTGCACCCCAATTAAAAATAGGCCGAAATAAGAAAGTAATTTTTTTAATGTTTGTTGTGCCTTCATCATTCGTGTGATTGATTATGTTACCTTACTTTATTAAGGAATGATTATTAATGAAGCATATTTTTTATGTGAGACTAGTTTTTTTGTAACAGGAAGTTTTATGTTATTTATGCATCGATTAATGGCTGAAGCAGTGAGATTTAGTCTAGGTATTGAGGAAACTCTTCATTTTAATCTTACACTATATATTCCGTCTATAGTATTTATAATTTTTGGAATAGTCATGATGATTAGTGTTATGATAACAGATCTATATAAAGAAAGAAATATGACCCGTTAAACACCAATAAATGACATAGAGCCTTAAATAAAAGGGGGCCCCAGATATTTGGACACCCTTTGTTTGAGCTGCTTCCTCTCACTTCTATATGACCATAAATTCTATGGATGTGACACAATTGCTTCCAGCATTCCTTCGATCGTAAAATCTCCCGTTCCACTCGGCATAATCAAATGATCGCCTTTTTTGATTTTATATGTTTCTTCGCCTACTGTCAGCTTTCCATCCCCTTGTATAATACTAATCAATAAAAATTGTTTATCGTGTGTAAAGTCCGTTTTCTCTTTAATTTCCCATTTATAAACCGTAAAATATTTTCCTTTAACAAAGGTTGTGATCGTACCCCCTTCCCTCTTTTCAATTACTGGCTCACAAGAAGAGCTTTTATGGGGAACAGCTATGACGTCAATCGCTTTGTCTACATGCAATTCTCTTGTATTTCCGTTTTGATCTTTTCGATCATAATCGTATAGTCGATACGTTGTATCAGAGCTTTGCTGTGTTTCTAAAACAATCGTCCCTTCGCATAACGCATGAATTGTTCCGCTCGGCACATAAAAAAAGTCGCCGGGCTTTACAGGGATGCGCTTTAATAGACGGTTCCACTCTCCGTTTTCAATGAGTGAAACGAGCTCTTCTTTCGTTTTCGCATGATGACCGAAAACAATCTCTGCATTTTCTTTACAATCAAGGATATACCAGCATTCCGTTTTGCCGAGTTCCCCGTTTTCATATTGATTTGCGTATTCATCATCAGGATGGACTTGCACCGATAAATCGGCATTTGCATCGAGAATTTTGGTGAGAAGCGGAAAAACAGGGGAAGGATGATTTCCGAATAGTTCACGGTGTTGTTCCCATAGCTCCCCAACGTTTTTTCCTCGAAATGGACCGTTTTTCACAACACTCTGGCCGTTAGGATGGCCGGAAATCGCCCAGCATTCACCAGTATGTTTAGATGGAATATCATAGCCAAACAAATCTTTTAAAGCAGTCCCGCCCCAAATGCGTTCTTGAAAGACAGGCTGTAGAAATAACGGTTGGTTCATAAGGCCCCCCTTTACTAAACTTTATGTTTCTTTTTCCTAACGCTTTGCAGCAAATTAAGAGCTGGCATCAACGCGGCTGCCACAACCCTGAATTATTTATTCTTCCTGACGCTTTGCAGCAATTAAGACCTCTTCTAATATTCGCCTTCATCTGGGAAAGAACGAATTATCAGTTAGTTACAATAAATTTTTCTCGAGTTTACCAAAAGTCTCATCACTTGTTCAGCTGTTACTTCCAGCTGCTTCGTTGTGATCTCTTCAAGCATGGCTTCATCAAGTGTCCGGCACTGTGTTTGAATGGAAAAAACAGCATCGAGATGTTCATTTATCCTTTCTAACTCTGTGTCGATACGGCCAGCCAGACCAATAACAGCTTTCCGATGATGCTTAGCATATTTCGCGACTGTAACAGGAACCTTTCCTAATAATGATTGTTGGTCTATACTGCCTTCACCGGTTATCACAAGATCTGCCCATTGAATTTTGTCCTTTAATCCTGTTAACTCCATGATGATTTCAGCACCTGACGCCATTTTTGCGTTCAGACATGCTGCCATGGCACCGCCAAGTCCGCCTGCTGCTCCTGCACCTGGGATTTCTTGAACATCAATCCCCGTTTCTTTATATAAAATCCTGGCAAACCTCTCTAAACCTTTGTCCAGTTCAACAATCTCAGCATCACTTGCTCCCTTTTGCCTCGCAAATATATGTGCAGCACCAGACGGTCCATAAAAAGGATTTAATACATCATTCGCAATGGTAAATTTACATTCTGCAATTTCCGATAATACTTTTTGTGTTGACATAGCTGCAGTGTTTAAAAGAGGGTTGGCCTCTTTTCCGATTAAGTTGCCATTTTCGTCGAAAAACTGCCAACCCAGCGCCTGTAGCATTCCGATTCCGCCATCATTGGTCGCACTTCCTCCCAATGAAAGGATAAAATGACGATATCCACGTTTAATTGCATCTTTGATCTGCTCTCCTAAACCGAATGTATTCGTCTTCATTGGGGTCCGTCTCTCTTCTGGAATCAGTGTCAATCCGCAGCTTGAGGCGCTTTCGATAAACACATGATCTGTCCCATTGTAAGGGAAAATAACATATTCAGCTGATACAGAATCCATTAAAGGACCTTTCACATTTACATGTACTTTTTTTCCGCCTAGTGTATAAAGAATGGCTTCTGCTGATCCCTCCCCTCCGTCTGCCATTGGGGAGACCACGACCTCTCTATCCGGGCAAACTCGAAGAATGCCATTTTTGATTGCTTCTCCTGCCTGAAGTGAACTTACTGAACCTTTAAAGGAATCAACTGCTATGACGATTTTGATACGCGACACTCCAATCTTCTGATCCTTTTTCTTATCAGATAAACTCATACGGAAACTCTTTTTATCGTTCAATAGATTTCGAGTATTCCACTGTCATTTAAAAAGCACCGTTATTACTTGATTCGGCTTTATTTTTGTTTCAATCTTGCGGCTGTCTGCTACTTCTAATAATTCCAGCGGTTTTTCATTTAAATTCGCTTTATAAGCTTCTTTCAAAATGCCATTTATTTCAAATGAAGCCGTTTTTGGTTTGTCTGTCGGATTATAGAATCGCAAAACAAGCTGGTCATCTTTTTCAGCTTTTTTCAAAGTACTTAACACAACTTCTGGAGACGATTCTTTTAGCAAACTGAATTTTACAGGTGTTTTAATATCCGCTTTATTTAGTTTCATGGCGTCATACGGAATTTTGTTATACACATGAATCGGTGTTAAGTATTCCTTAGCCATACGTCCGACATTCACTTCTAAAGCAGATCCCTGATGGGTCGTAATAGCAAAATCTAAAGTAAGCTTTCCGATCATTTGAGAATCAGGGGTAGGCAGCTTGATTCCTGAAGGCCTGCCTGGTCTTCTAAGCAATTCTTCTTTACCAAGTAAGCCAACACTTCTAAATAAAGTAATCGCAATCGTGTCGTAGTTTTTGCCAACAATTTCATATTCTCTTGTACTGTTTGTTAAAACGCTCATTCCATATTCTTCATTTGATAATCCAACAAAGCTCAGCATCGGATAAATCGGGTCTGGACGCTCGTCCCAATTTTCCTTTTCCCAAACATCCATTGCCTGATCATATACAGCACGTTTAATAAATCCAAATTGATTGTCAGAAATTGAAAATAGAGATGCGATACCCGTTGGAATAAGAACTCTCAATCGATGATCTCTCGCATGGTTATCAATTTCAAACTTTACTTCAATTATTGGTTTATGATTAGGAATAGTTAACTCAATATGGATATCTACAAAACTATCTGCATTTTTTTCTTTTCTCTTCTCTAAATTTTCAGGAACAGCCAATCTATATTGAATGTCAATTTTACCTGCAAATTGGTTTTGAGTTATATTAATTGCTGCATCAACATGATCGCTATAGATCAGCTCTTCATTCGGCAATGGTGAATAATCGTATTCATCACCATCGTCTCCTCCGTTTTCAAGTAAAAGTACATTATGGAACGTTTTATTTAAATGCTTATCGTAAATATTTATCGTACCGTTTGGATTCACACTTATTTCGTAAAAGTCCGTACAAATACGATCTTGAGCGCGAAATGAATTACTTAATTCCTTATTATCTTCTACGACAAAATAAGTTTTATAACCTAACGAAGGTATTCGATCTCTTAATTGGACAGTATATTTTATAAATGGTTCGTAGTTTCCGTAATGGACAATTTGACGATCAATTAAACCAGGATCCATTATTTCACTATTTAAAACTTCAAACTCGATTTCTTTTGCATCTTCACTAATTAACTTAAAAGACTTATATTTAGTAATTACGCTTGCTGTAATCACTTCATCACGGTCATAAGGAAGTAAATTGAATGCAGTTAGTCGATCGAAATTCCAGTCAGTATCCATTGAATCAACAATTTTTCGTTTATAAAACTGGATCAATTGATCGATTTTTTCTTCCGCAATGAAGAAACGGCTGCAAATTTCTTGATGAACCTTATCAGAGCAGCAACAGCCAATACTGTCATGAGCGTGATTTTTCATGATTTCCTTCCATATGAGTTCAATTAACCCATGATGGTATTCAAAGCCTAAGCTGTAGGCAAGAGATGCGAGCGGTTCTAAAATGTTTGTTAATTTATTTTCAATTCTTGTATTAGCTGACTTAATATCCATGCGAGTAG
Organism: Aeribacillus sp. FSL W8-0870; assembly: GCF_037963755.1. Lineage (NCBI taxonomy): Bacteria > Bacillati > Bacillota > Bacilli > Caryophanales > Bacillaceae > Aeribacillus > Aeribacillus sp. FSL W8-0870. Next base: position 589,888 of record NZ_CP150165.1, on the reverse strand, counting down.
AATAAATACTTCGGTGAACACGCATATACTTCCCGTCTAAAAATTCACCTTTTAAAGTCGGCAAATCACTGTTTTTTTCTAATTCTGCAAAAACATTCTCATATTTACTTAAGAAAAACTCACGATCTGGATATAACCTTCTAAGCTTTTCGATAATAGTAAAAATGTTTTTTTGAATCGGCATTTGATCATGTCCGTTCGGAAGAATAATATGCTCTGTCGTTGCTCCCTTATCCAACACGGCAAAATATTTATTGATCCGTTCTTGAAGCTTCTGTTCATCCTCAGGTAAATATTTACCGATCGCATACCCTAAAGGAAATAACTGGACAAGTACTTTAGAACCTTCATCAGATTCCCAATAAAACTCTGTCTTGTCTGTTCCATGCCGTTCAGAAGCACCGCGCCAGAAAATAGAATATTTAATATCAAATCCTCTTAAGATTTTCGGGATTTGCGAAGATTGTCCAAATGAATCTGGAAGATAACCAATTTTCATATAATCCCCAAATTCTTCACAATCCTTAATTCCATATAATAAATTCCGTACAATGGATTCTCCGCCAACAACCATTTCATCTGTTTGTGTATACCAAGGGCCTATAATCAGTTTCCCTTCTTGCACAAGCTTTTTGATTCTCTCTTTATTCTCCGGTTTAACTGCAAAATAGTCTTCCAAAACAGCTGTTTGCCCATCCAGAACATAGTAGGGGTACTCTGGATGATTCTCTAGCATATCTAAAATTTCTTCCATATTATTAACTAATAAGATTCTCGATTCTTCAGTTGAAAAGTACCATTCTCTGTCCCAATGCATATGTGGAACGATATGAACTTTTTTCATGATGTCCTCCGATCAATTAATATTTTGTAGTAGAACTCGTTGCTTCCACGCCTTAAGCGGCTTATGCAGCTTGCGGTGAATGTTGATTATGCTTTTCTTTTTTTAATTTGTTTTTACGCGTGACTATTAATAAACACATCGATACAAACGCACCAAGAAGTGCAGCTCCTAACCATATACCTGCTCCTATCAACAACGGTTTTCCTTGCAGCAACGCAAGCGAGAAGATTCCAGCATCAGGTACATTGAGTCCAATTTGATAAAAGGAAACAATCGCACCAGTAATAGCTGATCCAACCATAAGGGATGGAATCACGCGAAGCGGGTCTTTCATTGCAAACGGAATCGCTCCTTCAGTAATACCTGCAAGCACTAATAGCCATGTTTGCTTTCCGACTTCTTTTTCTTCTTTATCAAAATATTTTTTAGCAACAATCGTCGCAGCTGTTATTGAAAAACCAGAAACCATTTTCACAGATGCAAAGGCAGCATATGGAACAAAGTTGCCGCTGGCCATAGCTCCAATACAGAATGTATAGGCAGCTTTATTGACTGGGCCGCCGAGATCGAAAGATACCATTGCCCCCAGAATAGCTCCTAAAAGAATGGCGTTTGTACCCGACATACCCTCTAACCAGCTGATTAAGCCCTGATTTAAAAATGCTAGTGGTTTTCCAACAACAAACAGCATAATTGAACCGACAACAAGTGTTCCAACTACCGGATACAGCCAGAAGCTGATAAACCCGGCAAATGTTCCTCTAGGTTTAACAGTTTCTTTTAAATATTTAAGGAAATAACCGGCTAAAATACCTCCGAGCATACCGCCCAGAAAACCGCTGCCAATTAAATTTGCAGCTACGCCTGCCGCAAACCCCGGCCCCAATGCCGGCTTATCCGCAATCGAGTAGGCCATATATGCCGCAAGAATTGGAACCATTAAAGTCCCTAATAATGTTCCGCCCAACTGTCTTAACAGCCAAAGCCATGACCCTTCTGTATCATAAACTTCCTGAAGACCAAAAGCCTGGGAGATCAATACAGCAGCTGCCAGAGTCATACCTCCAGCGACAATAACCGGAATGATGTAAGAAATTCCTGTTAAGATGGAATCCTTTATTTCAGTTTTAAAGCTTTTTTTCTCGTTTTCTTCTGTCCCATGTGAAGAGTTAACCGAACCAGCATATTCCTTTTTCTCGACATTTTCAGATTTCTCTAATGCTTGCGTGATAATCGCTTTTGCATTTTTCAGCGGTGCGGCCACAGAGGTTTTCACTTTGGGAAGATGACTGTATCTTTCTTCATTTTTTACCGCCACATCAGCCGCAAAAATAACAGCATCGGCTTTTCTTAATAACTGTGTAGTATGGCGGTCTTCAATGCCGTTCGCTCCTTGCTTTTCAACGAAAATATCAACTCCAAGCTCTTTACCTGCATTTACTAACGCCTCTGCCGCCATATAAGTATGGGCAATGCCAGCCGGACAAGCGGTAACTGCTAAAATTGTTTTATTCATTTTATTGGCTGCTTCAGCATTTTCTTCTTGAAATTGATGATCTAAATGATAAAATAACTCATAATTGGTTTTCGATTTCAATAAACGGTTTTTGTACTCTTCATTTGATAACCTTTTCACAAGTTCTGATAATAACGACAGGTGTGTTGAACCGCTTTCATTTTCAGGAATAGCAAGCAATACAACCAAAGTCACTTCATTATTTGGATCAATGCTTTCCCAGTTAATGATCGGTTTTTTTAGAGTTGCAACGGCAAATGCTGCTTCTTTTACTGCTGCCGACTTACCATGCGGAATCGCCAGTCCGCCTTCAAAGCCTGTCGGGGATAAACTCTCTCTTTCCATGACAGCCTGGTAAAAATCTTTTTCCGAATACAGCTTCCCTGCTTCATATAATTTTTTAATTAAAAAATTGATAACTTCATCTTTCGAAGCAAAGGATTGATTCGTACTAATTAAATCAGGTGATGTCGCAGATACTAATTGCATAAAATCAATCTCCTTTACTTATCAATTGCTGTAACTTTAGCCTTATCGTAGCATAAAAAAAAAGAAGAAGAGATTTCTTCTTATTTTTACACAGTTATTCTTTAATAGAGCGCTTTCATGTGTATTTATACACATCCGCACGTTTCTTTCCAGAAGTATTCTGACAAAGTACGCAAAACAATCATTGGAGATGTTTTATCAGTGACATTGTAGCCGTTCAGCAATTTCTTAGGAGCATGACAATATAGATTGACATCTGCTAATTTCTGAAGAGAATTACGATAAAAATGAGTAAGCGATATGACACAAATTGATTTCATCTTGCCTAGCTCTGCCATTTCCAACACTTGAGGAGTTTCTCCTGATAAACTAATAAGGAAAAGAATATCTCCACTTTTAAGCCGGTTGATCCCATGCCTGATTTCGTGAGGATGAATAGAATAATCGGATTGTTTTCCGGCAACCTTCAAGTTTTTGACCATCATTTCACAAAAAATCACTGAATCTCCTACACCAAAAAATAAAATATTTTTTGCTTCACGTAACAACCTTGTTACAAGTTTAATCTTATCCATATCCATTAAATCAAACGTTTTTTGTACAGTTGTATATAAGCTGTTTTCTACCATATCCTGTCCTTTTAGCTCTGTATGCAATTCTTCCTTAAGACTGTTTTTAAGATGTGAATACCCATCATATCCTAGTTTTTTGCAGAGTCTTGTAATGGTATTTGGAACTGTATATAAAGACGCAGCAAGTGATTGAATAGACATCGTAACAACAAGCTTTTTATTATTCACAATATATTCGATGATTTGATCATCTGTATCATTCAACTTATATTCAAATTTTTGAGCACGCTCTTCTAAGAACATTCTGAAAATCACCTCTACAAATCTTTGCTGACACAGATCCGATTGCTCTAATTATATCAAATTTGAAGTCGATAAAAGCGTATACAATTGCTGCAAGCTATATGTTTTTTCCTAAATGAACACAAACTTTCTCATCTCTACAAAAAAATAGTAGCACAAACCATGGCCGTGGTCTGCACTACTATTGTTAGTATGTTTTTTCAACCCTTTTGTTTATGGACTGCCGTTATCCGTTGATTGCTTTTCAGATTGTGATTTTCCGTTCGGATTGGTTGTGCCGGCTCCTTTTCCTGGACCATTATTACTGCTTGATCCGCTGCCATTCCCGTTGCTATTCGAGCCGCCGTTTCCGTTATTATTTGATCCGTCAGTTCCGTTATTTCCTCCTGATGGTTTTTGGCCGTTTCCTTGGTCGCTGCCGTTGTTAGCTGGCGGTTGTGGCTGCGGCTGTTCATTGGCAGGAGGCTGATTTGGCTGCTCTATTTCTTTATTATCTTCAGGCTGCTCTTTGTTGTCCTCAGAATTTTCTTGCTGCTCTTTATCCATGTCATTTTGATTGTTCTCTTCTTTTGGCTCCTGATTTTCCTCTTCTTGTTTTTGCTCCTGTTCATTATCTTTTACTTGATCCTGTTTTTGATCCTCTTTTTTATCCTCTTTTTTATCCTTTTCTTTTTGTTTTGGAATTGCTGGGATTGGAGTTCCCCTTACAAATAATTCAGTTCGGCCGCCAACCACTCTTTCGACGACACTGTCCGGTTTTTCAAAATCAGGTGTTTCTATTTTTTCAGAAACGTGAGACATGATTTCTTTAAAAATAAGTCTTGAAATCTTCGCCTTCTCGTTTGTCACATACGTTTCCTGAGTCGTCTGGTCGTATCCCGTCCAAACCGCAGCCGCATAACGAGTCGTGTAGCCGACAAACCAGGCATCAGATGTTCCATCTCCTCGTATATTTTCCGGCAAGTTGGTTGTTCCTGTTTTTCCTGCTAGTGGAAGTCCTGGGATGTTCGCCAGTCGTCCTGTTCCTTCTTTCACGACGGTTTTCAACATATCGGTCATCATGTAGGCGGTATAGTCGCTCATCGCCTTCACCGGTTTGGAAGAAAGATCGATTTCTTTACCGTTTGGATAGACGACTTTCCTTACCGTAAAAGGCTTATGATAAACGCCCTCATTTCCAAAAGCGGCATACGCCCCAGCCAATTGAAGCGGGGACACACCTTTATTAAAGCCTCCGATCGCATATGAAGGATAGATCTGATCGAGCGGGATTCCGAGTTTTTCCGCAAATTCTTTTGCCCGGTCTTCCCCTACCTCCAAAAATGCTTTTACAGCCGGTATATTGTAAGACCATTGTAACGCTTTTCGCATCGATATACTGCCGCGATATTGACCGTCCCAGTTTTTGATTTCTTTGCCATGGATGGTGAGCGGCTCGTCAATGAACTGTTTATATGTAGACCATTTGAAATGTTCGATTCCCGGGCCGTAATCCAAGATCGGCTTAATCGTCGAACCTGGCTGTCTTTTCGTTTGTGTTGCGTAGTTAAAACCTCTTTGTACTTCTTGATCTGAGTTGCGGTTTCCGCCAATTGCCCTGACGGCGCCAGTCTGTGTATCAAGTAGCACGACTCCTGCCCGGAACTGATCGTCTGGATAATAAATGTATTGATCAGTTGTCAGCACTTTTTCTGTAAATTTTTGAGCATCCGGATCAAGGGTTGTATAAATTTTTAAACCGCCCGTATAGATATCCTTTTCCGATATTCCGGCATCAACTATATCTTTGATGACTTGATCGATAAACGCTTGATATTTCGGCCCTTCTTTTTTCTTCTTTAATAATTTCTCAACCGGGATCGCTTTCGCATCTTGCTCTTCTTTTTCGGTAATAAAGCCATACTTCCTCATTAACGACAATACTATATTTCTTCTTTTTTCAGCTAAATCCGGATTTTTAAATGGATCGTATTCGCTCGGTCTTTGCGGCAGCCCCGCCAACAGCGCAGCTTCACTAATCGTCAGCTTTTTCACGGATTTGTTAAAATATGTTTCTGCCGCTGTCGCAACCCCGTATGCTCCTTGACCGAAATACACTTTATTTAAATACATTTCAAGAATTTCTTCTTTTGAGTAGCGTCGTTCCAACTGAACAGCCAAGTAAGCTTCTTGTATTTTTCGCTTGAGCGTTTTTTCAGGCGTTAAGAATGAATTTTTGACTACCTGCTGGGTAATCGTACTTCCGCCTTCAGCGCCGAATCCTTCTTTTACATTCGCAACGGTTGCACCTGCGATTCGTTTAAAATCGATTCCATTATGCTCAAAAAACCGCACATCTTCTGTTGCGATAAACGCATTTTGTACATTTTTCGGTATATTTTCGATTTTGATGATTTTCCGATGTTCGCTTCCTGAAATATCTCGCACTTTTTCATTATACATATCATAAACGGTTGAGGATAACGGATCTTTCAGTAATTTCGGGTCTAGTGCAGGGGCGCTTATAATGTAAGACAATACCACGATACCGCCCGCAGTCATCATTACGATAATCGCAAGCATAAAGGCTGTCATGATTTTTATGAGCGGAGATTTTTTAGAAGCTGATTTCTTTTTTTGACGTTTCTCCATACGCGTCTGATATTGATCTCCCATTTCCGTCTCCTCCTAACCTGTATAGAAGGTAATCTATAAATAATACACGATTAAGATTATACGGATGACGAGAAGATTTTTGTGGTGGAATTTGTCGGCAACAGACAATTTTTTTTACAAAAAAATTATAACACTTATTTGAACTACTCTTAAAATAAAACACTTTTTAGAATAGTACCCCTGTTTTGAAAAAGATTTGCGAACCTTCATAACATTCCTCTTCATTTAGGAAGTGTTTTATCGAACAGATCGTAATAAGTTCCTACTAAATAGAGGAAGAATTGACCTTATCTTTGCTCCGTAAATATCTTCGAAGTTCAAGAGTATTGCTATTTACCATAAATTGTAACAGTTTTATAGCAATGAGTTTTTTCATTATTCTTTGATGAATCGAAAGAATATTATATACTAGAAACATATTTATTTTTTTACTTAAACGCAGAAAAGCGTAAAACCTGAAAAGCGATTAAGTAAAAAAGTATGCTGCCAGTTATTCTAGTATATTTTTCATAATGGACAGAAAGGCATGAACACCATGGAAAAAGATCAAACATTAAAAAAAGGGTTATTACCTCGACATGTTCAGTTTATTGCGCTAGCAGGCATGATTGGAACAGGAATTTTTAAAGGGAGCTCAGATACATTAAATATTGCCGGCCCAAGTGTTGTAATAGCTTACTTATTAGGAGGCCTTTTATTATTTATTGTCATGACGGCACTGGCTGAGATGGCGATTGTTTATCCGAACTTAAACGTTCAGCATCTTGTTTATAAAGCTTTTGGCTTCCATATATCCTTTATTGTAGGATGGCTTTATTGGATCAATTGGATTGTTGTCACCGTTGTTGAAATTTTAGCAGCAGGAAGCTTTCTGAAATATTGGTTTCCAACCGTACCGTTATGGCTTTTAAGTCTCCTTTGTATGGTTTTAATCATTGGAATGAATTTGTTTCAAGTAAAGTACTATGGTGAAATTGAGTTTTGGTTTGCAGGAATTAAAATTTTCGCATTAATCGCTTTCATTTTATTAGGCTTTGGCATTTTGTTTGGAATTATTCCGAGCAATATTGATGATCCTTTTTCTAACTATACGGCACACGGCGGGTTCTTTCCTTATGGAATTGGAGGAATGTTAAGCGCCTTTTTAGTCGTCATGTTTTCATACGGCGGGGCTGAGTTAATCGGTGTTGCGGTCACAGAAACAAAAGATGCAGAAAAGGTTTTGCCAAAAGTCATTAAAGGAACGATGTGGAGAGTTATTCTCTTTTATATGCTTCCTATTCTTATTATTTGTGGTTTAATGCCGTGGAATCAAGTGACAGGGGAAGACAGTCCATTTGTCCAAGTATTGAGCATCACAGGGCTTCCTGGAGCCGCTCATATTATGAATTTTGTCCTTATTACTGCTGTTTTATCAGCGGCGAACTCAGGGATTTACGCAACTTCCAGAACATTATATTCCATGGCTCAAAGCGGTGAAGCGCCAAAAAGATTTTTAAAGATTTCCAAACAAGGAATACCGATCAACTGTATTACCGTTACGGCTATCTGTATTTTATTTGGGGTATTTTTAGCTTATATGACTCCAGACCGAGTCATCAGCTATTTAATGACGATACCTGGTTTTACGATTATTTTATTATGGACAAGCATCTGTCTGGCTCAGCTAAAGCTTCGTTCTCAGTATAAGGAGAAACCATATTTCCAAGTAAAATGGTTCCCATACACAACGATAGTAGCCACCGTTTCATTATTGGTCATCTTTTTCTCTTTTATCTTTAATAAGAAAAATATGATCGGTTCTACTGTTTGCCTTGTCATCTTAGCACTGCTCACCATTTTTTCTTTTATGAATAAAAACAGAAAAGAAAAAAGCGATAAAAATAACAAGGATATGGTAGAAAGTCCGTAAAATAAGGACATTAAAAGACTCATTCGTAACTCTGTCAAAAAAATGCAGTGTCTTGAAAAATGCACATGATAACAAATTTTAGGGGGGAAACCTTCCCCTGTCAGACAGTCGATTATAAACGGCTTTAGCCCTTTAGAACACAGGGCTAAAGCCGTTTTTATGATAGTTTTCCCACCGGAAGACGGGAATTGGAAACATTATGATAGGTCAAGATAACAGATTATTTTTTCAACTTCTCGGAAACAAGATATGCTACGAGCACGTATCGTTCCGGCGCGGAGCCGATAAAATGAAACGGATAACATGTACTGACAGTTAACGTAGCCCTCGGTTTCGGAACGATCACGGTCCGGTCGTCTTTATCAACGATCCGAACCTTATAGATTTTATAAGTAAATTCTCCAGCTGAAGTTGTGACGATTAACTCGTCTCCTTTTCCTACTTCCCCTAGCCTACGAAACACGGTGTCGCGATGACCGGAAAGAACCGAATTGTCTGCCTCTCCTGGCAATACGCTTCCTGCAAAATGACCGACCCCTTTTTCAAGCTCTTCTTCGTTCGTTCCATGGTATATCGGAAGTACTGCATTTAGTTTTGGAATAAACAGCTCTCCTATTTGCTCCCCAATTTTAGGTCGTGTCGGATATAAAACCTTTTCTGCCTTCGTATTTTTTTCTGGGGCCGGCTGTGCAGCTTCCGCCTTCTGTTTCATTTCAGAATGGGTCTCAGGCAGTAGCATTCCTTTGAAAAGTTTATAGCTGTTTGCGGCTGAAAACCATAGGCCGGCTAATATAATCATTGATGCAAAGAAAAGAAGAAACAACCGCTTGTTTCGGCTGCTTCTTTTTGTAGTTTCCAGCATATTAAACCTTCCTTGCTTGCCTAAAAATTAAAAATCCCGCTAAAACAATGAACAATCCTACAATAGCATTCACGCCATAGCCGGAATCTGTTTTCGGCAATTTTGCACCTTTTACTGTTTTATGCTCATTGTCCTTTACAGCTTTTAGCTTTTTTTCTATTTTTTGCGAAACGTTTTTCTCTTGTTTCACACTTTTGGCTTCTTGAGCGCCGTGACGAATCGTTTGCCCAGTTCGATGTAACGTATCTGAATCAACGATTTCTCCGGTAATGAGGAGATCAGCCAAAAATTCTCCACTTTCACTGTATATGTTGATTTTCAATTTTGCATTGATCAATTCTTTCAAGTTAAATAGATCAAACAGCGAAAGCTCCTTTTCAGACCCATCTTTTACAAAGGAAAATGTAACTTTAATTTTAAAAATACGTTGAAAATCTTTAAAAATCGAAATTAACTCCTCGATTTGGCTCTTTGTAAGCTCTGTCGCTTCATCAAACCCTTCAAAAGCCATCATCCGATCCGCCAAGTCCAACAAAGCTATAATTGTCTCTTCTTTCATAAGATGCTCTTCAATTGATCGCAAATGGTTCTTTAACCGCTCGATTTCTTCTTTTGTCAATCCGTATTCCTGCTCAAAAACCGTTAATAAATCGTAAAGGAGCTCGTCTTCTACACCAGCATCCCATTCTTCACTTAAAAATGTTATAACATCCTCTTCCAAATCATCTAGAAAAACGTAATCCTCCAATTTTTTTCCGTGTTCTTGAAGCAGCTGGCGCAACTCCTTTTCATTTAAATCATATTCATCATAAATATAGGATAAATTGCTTAAATCCTTTTTAATAACTTCTCCTAAAAATCTTTCTAAACTTTTAACGGTTTTAAAGTCTTCCAGTTTTCTCTCATATAAAGTCAAAGATCTATTAATATGGTCAATCGTCACAGGAAATCCTCTAATACTACTAATTTTCGCCAAATAGTCTTGCAAATTTTTATCAAAATTTGGATCACGCTCTATGTAAAGCATGACGGCATCATACAAATTTTCTACAAACACATACTCATCTAGATCTTCACCGTGTTCTTGAAGCAGCTGGCGCAAACTGGCTTCATTTAAATTAAATTCGTCAAATATTTCGGTTAAATTGCTTAAATCTTTTTGAATAACCTCTCCTAAAAAATCACGAAGTTCTTCAACAGAATCAAAATTTTCGATCTTTTCTTCATATTGAGCTAACGAAAATTCGATATGTTCTCTTGTAACTTTGAAACCTCTTTGTTTACTTACTTCCGCTAAATATTGATTCAGTTCTTTCTCAAAAGATGCTTGTTGTGCAGCTGATGACGGCTTTGGCATCACTCCTATCCACAAAATAAAAGCTAGTAATATGAATCCCCATTTTTTCATCATAATCCTCTTTTCCTCTTTTTTTATATCTCTTGAGAAAATTATAAATAGGAATAACGAATCAATCAACAAAATTTTTACAATTTTTACAAAAATTTTTACATGCACAAAAAAAGCGACTTCTAAATTAGAAGTCGTTTAATGTTAGAAGTCGTTTTCTTCATTTTCTTCATTCAAATTTTGCAATTGCTGCAATTCTATGATTCGACTTTTATCTTTTTCAAAAAATTGAATCAGATCCCCTATTCGGTCAATAGCATCCCAGCTCAAATGGTGCTCAATTCCTTCCACGTCGCGATAGATGTTTTCTTCTTTGACGCCAATAATCCGCAAAAATTGCTCTAACAGATCATGTCGGTAGACGAGGCGTTTTCCGATTTTTTTTCCTTTCGGCGTTAAGACGAACCCTCTATATTTTTCGTAAACTAAGTAGTCATCCTTGTCGAGCTTCTGCACCATTTTTGTAACGGAAGAAGGGTGTACAGATAACGCTTCTGCTATATCCGACACTCTCGCATAGCCTTTATTTTCAATTAGCAAATATATTTGTTCAATATAGTCTTCCATACTCGGGGTTGGCATTGGTTATCCTCCATTAATATCTTCATCATACAAAGTTTACTATATAAAAGCACCATAAGACAAGCGTATGGAGGAGATCAACCGTTATGAAAGACAATTTAATAGCCGATTTTCATCCTGTCTTTTTTACAGTTTTATGCAATCGCAAATATCTCGCAATCCATCCATGTTTCGGAGAAAACAAAAAGCTTATGAAAAACACTAATCCTGTGGCAAATGCCATTGAGCCAGAAATAGAAGTGTCGACCCAAGCTGCTATATAATAGCCCGCTACAGCAGATATTACGCCAAATAATCCGCTTAATACTAGCATAATAGAAAGTCTATCTGTCCAAAGATAAGCCGAGGCAGCTGGAGTAATTAACATCGCAACGACCATAATTGCGCCGACCGCATCAAAAGAAGCAACTGTCGTGATCGATACTAAGCATAAGAATACATAATGCATGAGTAAAACAGGAATCCCTAAGCTGGCAGCAAGCGCAGGATCAAATGAAGTGATTTTCCATTCTTTATAAAAAGCGACAAGAACAAATAAAACAACAAACAAAACGAGAGCCAGCAATGCTGTAGCCTTCGGAACCTCGCCAATTAGAGGAAGTGAAATTTTATTCCAAGGTATAAAGGTGATTTCCCCCATTAAAGCATGTTGAACATCTAAATGTGCATTTCCTACAGAAGTCGCTATTAAAATAACGCCAATAGCAAACATCGTCGTAAACACAATTCCTATTGCTGCATCTTGCTGAACGTCTAAAGAATGAAGCCACTGCACTAAAAAAGCTGTCAATAGTCCTGCAAATATAGCACCAATGAGCATATGAGTTCCGCTTAATTCACGTGTAATAATAAAAGCGATGACAATTCCTAACAGAACCGTATGACTAATTGCATCAGCCATCATCGCCATTTTCCTGAGTATCAGAAATACACCTATTAAGCCGCAGGACAGCCCTACTAAAGAAGCAGTTACGATAATCCACATAGCATGATAAGTCATGGTTATTCTACCCCTTTTGTTCTTAAGGCCTTACTGGTATGAATATTCACTAATCTTTTTTGCATTTTCAATTGTAAATACTTGACCAGAATCCCTTTCTCTTTGCCAAAGAAAAGCGATAAGAAAAACAGCGCGGACGCCACAATGACGATAAAAGGTCCTGTAGGCCATCCTCTTCCCAATGCACTGATGAATGTTCCTAATGCTCCAGCCACTCCCCCAAACAGAGCTGATATGATAATCATCCGTTGAAAAGACTGTGTCCAATAGCGGGCACTTACTGACGGGATAATCAGCAGGGCGGCAATTAAAATAACTCCTACAGCTTGAATCCCGATGACAATCGTTGTGACAAGAATCGTTGTATATAATCCGTTCATCCATTTAAGTGACAGTCCTAATCCTTTTGCAAATTCCGGATCGAAAAGATATATTTTCCATTCTTTAAATGCAATGAATACAATCAAAATAACCGCCAAAGCTAGGATTAACATTGTAGTGACATCTGATCTGACCATCGAGGCGGCCTGACCGAAAATAAAACTGTCCAAACCGCTCTGATTTCCGCCTGACGTCCGATTCACAACTGTCAGGAGCATGATTCCTAAGCCAAAAAAAATAGACAGCACCATTCCCATCGCCGTATCTGCCGAAATTCTAGTTGATGAACGTATCCATTGGATAAATGATGCTCCAATCAAAGCGCTGATGGATGCTCCAATGATCATGACAAATAAGTTTTTTTCTCCAAGTAGAAGAAAGGCGATCACAACACCGGGCAATGCTGCATGAGCTAAGGCATCGCTCATTAAGCTTTGCCGCTTCCAATAGGCTAAACAGCCCATTGTTCCAGCAGCAATCCCAAAAATCATCGTGCTAAATAACACCCATTGTGTGTTGCTATTTAATAGGATTGTGAACATGAAGACTCTCCTCTCTCAACCAGCGCAAGTCTCCTCCATAAGTTCGCGAAATATTTTCTCTAGTAAAAATTTGCTTCGTTTTTCCGTACTGAATGACGGTGCGATTTAATAAAAGAACATGGTCAAAATAATCTTCTACTGTTTGCAAATCATGGTGCACGACCATGACCGTTTTTCCTAAAGCTTTTAATTCTTTCAGCAATGTCATAATAGCGCGTTCTGTTGCTGCATCAACACCAGCCAGCGGTTCGTCCATAAAATACAAGTCGGCATTTTGCACTAATGCGCGTGCTAAAAACACACGCTGCTGTTGACCGCCAGAAAGCTGGCTTATCTGACGGTCAGCGTAATCAGCCATCCCTAATTTTTCCAAGGCCTCGAATGCTTTTTGTTTATGCAATCGGGATGGCCGCTTCAGCCATCCGATTTGCCCATATAGTCCCATAGTGACAACATCCAATGCGTTTGTTGGAAAGTCCCAATCAACCGAACCTCGCTGTGGTACATAACCGATCCTTTTTTGGACCTTGTTGAATGGCAATCCGAAAAATTTCACTGATCCCGTTAAGGAAGGGTGAAGATTTAATATTGTTTTTAAAAGCGTCGACTTTCCAGCACCGTTCGGACCGACGATTCCCACTAGCGAACCAGCCTGCACTACAAAATTCACATCGAAGAGCACTGTATTTTTTCGATAGGAAGCGGACAGATTCTCTACTTGAAGCACTGCTTCAGCCATGCTATTTTCCTCCTTCGCTTAATGCTTCATAAATCGTATTGATATTATGGCGATACATTCCTATATAAGTTCCTTCTTCTGTTCCTTCCTCACCCATTGCATCAGAGTAAAGCTCCCCGCCTAATGTAACGTTAATTCCTTCACTTTTCGCTCCTTCTATGACAGCCTTGATCGATTTTTCATTAATACTTGATTCGATAAATACGGCAGGAACTTTATACTTTTTAATAATGTCAATCGTATCTTGAATATCTGTAATACCGATTTCGGAATCAGTGCTAAGTCCTTGAAGACCAACTACTTTAATGCCGTGCATTCGTCCGAAATATCCGAAAGCATCATGCGCTGTGACAAGAACTCTTTGACTTTCTGGAATGTCCGCAAGCTTTTCGGCTTCTTTTTTCAAATCAGCTAATCTAGCAAAATATTTCTTTTTATTTTCTTCAAAATAATCTGCGTCTTCCGGAGAGAATTCTTTTAATTGTTCAACCGCAGCATCCAATGCCTGCTGCCAAAGGTCCAGATCAAACCAAATATGAGGATCAACTACCCCTTTTTCATCCTTTAAAAGAGATTCTTCAGGAATGGTTTCACCGACTGCAAGAACAGGTTTTGATTCAGAGATCTTTTCAAATATTTCAACCATGTTCGCTTCCAAATGCAACCCGTTGTAAAAAATGATATCTGCTTCTTCAAGAGTTTCCATATCACTTTGAGTAGCCTTATACAAATGAGGGTCTACTGACGGCCCCATTAAACTTTTGACATTTAAACGATCGCCGCCGATTACAGACAACGGCTCGCCAATTTGTGCAATCGTTGTGACGACATTAATTTTTCCATCTTTTGATCGTTTGGATGCTTCTTGTCCAGAACTACATGCGCTTAACACCAGCAAGGCACTAATTAAGAATAAGCACCCCATTTTTTTCATAACATTTTTCATTTTTTCGCACTCTCCTTTTATTTTTATAAATTGATTTGATTTTTAAGTCAGCCCATCTCTCTAGTTTATTGGTGAACGATTTCTATTTAATATCGACAACCATTCTGGCAAATTGTGAATTCAGGAATCAAACATTGTCCGTTTTTTATAGAAAACTCCTATATGTAACCTCAATTTGTTTTTATTCCTGAGAAGAAACAAAACTGAAAAAACGCAATCAATGAATAAATGCCAAAACACTTACAGACATGAATTTCATTTCGCTAGTTGATTTGTTTCAGCTTCGCCATTCAGCTTACCGTTTGGCTTAATACTTTACAGAAAGTTGCCGGCTTCATGTTGCACAAATAGGAAATTTTTCCATTCCTTCACCTACTTTTTTACCATAGTTATAAATATTGCCTAAGGGCAAACTTTATGTTAAAAAAAATTCCTTCACACATATTTATTTTATTGAGTTTAAATTTTGTTGTTATTGCATATATTTTTCCTTAATGCAAATTTAATACCATTTTTGAGAAACTGTCAAGTATAAACTATCTGAATAAACGGGAGAAATTAAAACGAAATGGAAGAACCGCATTCGTACTCAGCGGTGCAAAGAGATGAGGAACACTCGCACAAGTATCCTAATGAATGATGATCAAGGAAGGATTTGCTTGTTATTTCTAATACCGGATAACTAAGATACAATTTTCTCAACAATCATAAAGAGCCTTATTAAGATACGAATTATATATAGATCCCATCAGGGCTGTTTGTTTATCGATTTCAATATGGGACTCCTGCAATAAATTTTCTAAAGTCTCGGTCAATCTTGTTGAACCGGGAAATTTTTGATTGAATAAAACCACGCACTTCTTCAAGTACAACGACCGTTACACAAATTTAAAAAGGGACAACAATGAATCTATTGTTATCCCTATTTTTGTTAAATATATTTTGGCGCAATCCTTTTTAGTTTGAGCAGATCCTCTGTGGTGTCAATATCAAATCCCCATTCTGAATTTTCAAACGGTACAGCCATTAAGCTGGAATAATGTTTTTGGACAATTGATTTTCCTCCCTCATCACCTTGAATTTGCTCAAATTCATCAAATAATTCAGCATCAAACAATACAGGGTGTCCAAGCACATTATTATACTTAGGGCGGAAAATGCGGACACCTTCTTTTCGATATTGATCATAAGATTCTAGTAATTTAGTTATAACTATTGGAGGTACAAAGGGCTGGTCTGCCAAAAATACGAAGACTGCATCCGTTCGTCCCTTTAAAGCCTGAATCCCTGCTTTAAGAGAGGAAGCCATGCCGGATTCATAATCCCGATTCTCAATGATTTCTATTTCGGTTAAATCAGATGTGTGTTTGCGCAGCTCTTCGATATGTTTGCCGCCGACCAATACAATTGGTTTTAAGCCAGCTGCGGTAGCGGTGTTCACAGAGTAGCGAAATAATGGCTTCCCACCTAGAGATAATAACAGCTTTGGTTTTCCCATCCGTTTTGACATTCCGGCTGCTAAAATAATTGCTCCAACCTTTTTCAAACCATCTCTCCCCCAGACTCATTGTCACTGTCTCAATTCCTCAACCGCACCCAGCAAATACACTTCCGCTTTCTCACCTGCATTAAATCCTTTTCCCCCAGGCACTTTAACGAGACAATTGCTTTCCAGAAAGCTGGACAGAACATTAGAAGCTTGTTTCTTTGATATTTTCACTCTTAGTTCACCGGTTGGGGAAACGTACGTTAATCCTCGTAAAAACCGGGTGTGAAGCATTTGCTTCCCTTCAATTGCCTCGTCACATACAACCGTTACCCGTTTCGGCAGCGGATCCTTAGAACCGCTCATATAGCGTATAGCAGGCAGCACATAAAGATGTGCATTGACGTAAGACGAAGCTGGATTTCCTGCCAAAGCAAAAATCGGCTTATCCTGCCATACTCCGCACAAAACTGGCATTCCAGGGCGAGCTAATGTTTTCCAGAATATCACTTTCGCATTAATTTTTTCAAATACCTTTCCAAGGAAGTCATATTCGCCCATGGACACGCCTCCGCTTGTTACTAAAATGTCCACCTGCTGTAGAATCTCTAGCATCTTTTTTTCTAGCTCTTCTACTTTGTCCGGGGCAATCCCGAAATAAACCGGTTCACCTCCTGCTTGACTCACTTGACCGGCCAGCATTACGCCGTTACTGTCACGAAGCTTTCCAGGGACGATCGGCTCGTCTACGTTCAATAATTCACTTCCCGTTGAAAGAATACCAACCTTAGGCTTCGCATAAACCGGAACAGATGCAATCCCGAATGTAGCGAGCAGACCCAGTTCAATTGGTCCTAAAAGCGTCCCTTGTGTGAGGACGTCCTTCCCTTCTTCAACATCTTGTCCCTTTTTGGCAATAGCATCGCCAATTTTAACCGATTGATAAACCAAAACGCTTTCGCTATCTTCCGCTGCATTCTCAGTTTTCTCTACCATAACGACTGCGTTTGCACCTTCGGGGATAGGTGCTCCCGTCATAATGCGGCTGGCCGTACCTTGGGTAATTTTTTGTTGAGGTAAATATCCAGCGGGAATCTCTTCCAAAACCTTCAGCTTTACCGGGTTAGAAGCGCTGGCATTGATCACATCCTCCGCACGCAGAGCGTAACCGTCTACAGTGGAACGGTCAAACATAGGAACATCGTGATCTGCCCTTACCGTTTCCGCTAAATAGTACCCAAGAGCTTCAGACAGAGGTATGGTAATAACCGGAAGGGGACGTATCGCAGAAAGAATAAGACGTTGTGCTTCTTCAAATGGAATAGGGGAAGAATTCGGGATATATAACATGCAATCACCACCTGTATATTTTGAAATGATCCTGCGCCTTTCATTAGTTGAAAATTACGTTCTTTTGTCCCTTCAGTCGACCGACAATTTCGTTGTTATCATAGCGATTAGCTGAAATATATGTTCTTTTCTCCACCGCTCTGTTTTATCCTCCAATATAATACATCTCTATCTTCTTTTTGTTCGGAATCGTTGTATTGTTAAATCTTTCTTCAGAGTAACGATCAGCTCGACGGTTCCAAACATCCTGAATGAGATTCCTAATTTCTTCATCCTTTGCCCCGCTGCGGAGCTGCGCCCGCAAATCTGTCCCTTGCGAGGCAAATAGACAGGTGTAAAGATTGCCGTCTGCTGAGAGGCGAGCTCTTGTGCACGTGGAACAAAAAGAGTCCGTTACGGAAGAAATAATGCCTATTTCCTCATTTGTGCCGCGATAGCGATAACGAGAGGCTACTTCTCCAAAATAATTGGACGGGATCGGTTCTAACGGCATTTCAGCGTTCACACGTTCGAAAATTTCTTGCTTGGAAACCACTTGTGTAAGATTCCAGCCGTTGCTATTTCCTACATCCATAAATTCAATAAAGCGTAAAACATGTCCGGTTCCGCGGAAGTAACGCGCCATGGGCACAATGTCCTGATCATTGATCCCCTTTTGTACAACCATATTCACTTTCACCTTCATACCTGCCTTTGCGGCCGCTTCAATCCCTTCAAGAACTGTTTTGACATCACAGCGGCCGCCGTTCATTTGGCGAAAAACTTTATCATCTAAGCTGTCCAAACTAACGTTGACACGGTGAAGACCAGCGTCTTTTAACGCTTTCGCATGTTTGGCAAGAAGAGAACCGTTCGTAGTCAAAGCAATGTCAGAAATACCCTCTATAGAACCGAGCATTTCAATTAACTTCGGCAGCTCTTTGCGCAGCAACGGCTCTCCCCCTGATAGGCGAATTTTCTCGACGCCAAGTGAGGCAAAAATGCGAGCCAGTCGAGTTATTTCCTCAAAACTGAGCAACTGATCATTTTTGAGAAATTGAAAATAAGGACCAAAAATCTCCGCTGGCATACAATAGCGGCAGCGAAAATTACACCGATCAGTAACTGAAATGCGCAAATCACGGAGAGGACGCTGAAGGGTATCGGTTATTTTGTTCATATTGCCCATTTTTACACTCTCCTATCATGCTAACATTATTTTGGAGAAAAAGCTTCTCATGAAAATTTCAAGTTGTTCCGAATTTTTGAAACTTTTTGATACAGGCGTTGATGAATCAGTTCTCACTTGTTTTTTAGTTACCGCCTAAAAATATAAATGGCGGAGGATGGAGAAGACTCCATCTAAAACTCCGTCATTTGTTTCAATTTTTCAAGCAAGCTTATTTTCAAAAACGAGTGATACTCTGGTACTGCCTCCGGTACTGCTTATAAAACCTGCTGACCTTGGTTTATAAAAAGGAGATGGTCGGAAATCCTATTATATGTTTCTATCAAGTTGAAAATTATGTCTAGTCATTCTAAATCTTCAGACAATATTTTCGATGTGCACCAGCTCCTGCTCCTCAGATCAGAGTCAAAGATAGCTTGATTAAAAGCTTTGCTTAATGTCCTTCTCAGAAAAATTGTTTTAATGTTCGAATGCTCATCATGGCAACTTCCTAATGATTTCATTATTTTACTGTTGAAAAGATATTCCATTGACCTGATTGCAACTGATCACATAATTGAGCGAGAAATCTTCCACCGTAGGCGCCATCAATTGTACGATGATCAAATGAAGCATTTAATGTGATCATCGGCTTTATCAAAGTTTCATGACGATTCGTTAAAACAGGCTGTTCTATTATATTTCCAACTGCTAAGATGCCGGTTTCAGGAGGATTTACGATTGCCACAAACTCGTCAACTCCAACTGAGCCAAGATTGGAGATTGTGAAAGTTCCTCCACGCATTTCTTCAGGCTTCAATAAGCCTTTTCTCGCTTTTTCAACCAATTCTGTTCTTTTTTCTGCAATCTCGATTAAGGACAATTGATCTGCCTGATGGATGACGGGAACAACTAGACCGTCATCAATAGCAACCGCTAGACCAATATTAATATCTTCATGCTCCAAAATATAAGGATCTCCTTCAGAATCTATGAATGAGGCATTTACCCTCGGGAATTTCTTCAATGTTAAAGCCACCGCCTGTATGAGAAAATCATTAAATGATAAACGAACGCCTGCCGAATGTTCAATGCTTGAAACTACTGCCTGCCGCAATTGTACAATGGATGATACATCGACTCTTTTCTTGATTTGGAATTGAGGAACATTCATAAAGCTTGCGGTCATTCGCTGCGCAATCGTTTTTCTCATACTTGTAAGGTTAACCCTTTTTCCTTTAGCATGTATCGATGCTATGACTTTATTTTCTATTTTAACACTTTGATTCACTACATTTGCAGCAGCTTCCGCCACATCTTTCAGAATCACTCTTCCCCTTGGTCCCGAACCTTTAATTTTGGTTAGATCTACTCCGCGTTGCTTTGCAAGTCTTCTAGCTGCTGGAGAAACTCGGATTCTTTCAGTCTTTCCTAGTGAGATGTTCTCTTCTTTTACAGGATTATGATCGGAACTGCCTTTTTGATCGGTGGAATGCTTACCACTCGATACATATGCAAGAACAGTTCCTACTGGTACAGTTTCACCCTCATCCACAACAATTTCTTCTAACGTTCCCTCTACTTCCGATTCAACCTCAAGACTGGATTTTTCAGTTTCTACAATTAAAATTGGGTCATCTATTTTAATGGTATCACCAATTTTGACCTCCCATGAAACTATACGAGCCTCTTCCATTGATGAATCCAATTTAGGAAGTACAATTTCCTGCCGCACCTTTTTTCCTCCTTCGTCATAACACATAGATAGCATCTTTTTGTGTTTATAAATTGCAATTATTTATCAAAATGCTTTCAAATAATTGTTGTACTGTGCCATTACACTGTTTCCAATTGTAAATACAAAGATTTTTTTACTCCTTGAATGATATCTTTCGTTTGCGGGAGCATTTCTTTTTCTAAATTTAAGTTATATGGAACAGGAACATCTTCCGCCCCCACTCGTTGTACCGGTGCATCCAGATCATCAAAAGCCTCCTCTTGAATTCTGGCAGCAATTTCAGCTCCCCAGCCGTAAGAACGAGTCGCTTCATGCACAACAACTACTCGGTTCGTCTTTTTTACTGACTCCTTAACTGTTTCTATATCTAGAGGAACAAGTGTACGCAAATCAATTACTTCAGCATCGATTCCTTCTTTTTCTAGTTCTTTTGCAGCTTCAAGCGAAAACTGTACCATTCTTGACAGCGTAACAATCGTAACATCCTTTCCAGACCTTTTAATATCTGCCTTTCCTAAAGGAATCGTGTATTCCTCTTCCGGAACTTCTCCTTTTTGAGAGTAAAGCATTTTATGTTCAATAAATATGACCGGACTTCCTTCCCGGATGGATGATTTCAATAATCCTTTCGCATCATAAGGGGTAGAAGGTGCAACGACTTTGAGCCCCGGAATATGTGCAAATAATGTTTCAAGGCTTTGCGAATGCTGGGCGCCATTTCCTCTTCCCCCGCCGCCTTGTGTACGTATCACCATCGGAACGCTCGTTTGTCCTCCAGACATATAGGCCATTTTCGCTGCCTGATTAATAATTTGATCCATCGCTACTAGCGAAAAATCAATCCACATAATCTCAATGACCGGCTTTAACCCCGTCATCGCTGCCCCAACTCCTGCTCCGATAAATCCGGTTTCAGAGATAGGTGTATCGATGACTCGTTCTTTTCCGAATTCATCAAACAAACCTTTTGTCACCTTAAAAACGCCGCCATATGAACCAATATCTTCCCCTAAAAGGATTACTCTATCATCTAATGCCATTTCTTCTTTAAGAGCTTCATTGATTGCTTGGGCATAACTGATGATTCTATTAGTAGACATCATTAAAGATCTCCTCCATTTCAGGTTCTTCAGATTTCATCGCACGTTCATATGCAATGTCAATTTCTTGTATGACTTGCTGTTGTATTTCATCTAATTCTTTTTCGTTCAATACATTTTGTTTTAAGCATACGTCCCGAAAATATCTGATCGGTTCTTTTTGTCTCCATTCCTCCACTTCTTCTTTTGTTCGGTACGTCTCCGCATCACCAATCATATGTCCTAACAATCTATAAGTTTTGGCTTCTATAAAGGTAGGCCCTTCACCTGAACGCGCCCGTTCCACAGCTTGTTTTGCAACCTCGTATACAGCTCGCACATCATTTCCATTCACGATGATCGACGGAATGCGATAGGCCAGTCCTCTTTCTGCTAAATGCTCATTTAATACAGCATTTTTAATTGGCGTCATTTCTGAATATAGATTGTTTTCGCAAACGAAAACGACCGGTAGTTTATAGATCGCAGCCAAATTTAGAGCTTCATGAAATGCTCCCTGGTTTGTCGCCCCATCTCCGAAAAACGCAACAGAAACTTGATTCTTTTTCAACGTTTTGATGGATAAACCTGCTCCGACAGCAATTGGAATACCTGCACCGACGATGCCATTCGCTACTAATATTCCAAGCTCTTGAGATGTAATATGCATGGGGCCCCCTTTTCCTTTGCAATAGCCTGTCTTCTTTCCTAAAATTTCGGAAAATAATTGAAAAGGATCGGCCCCTTTTGCTAATGCTTGACCACGCCCCCGATACGTAATGGAAATATAATCGTCTTTTTTCAAATTCATACAAACTCCAGCTGCTACAGCTTCTTGGCCAATAGATGAGTGAAGTGATCCACCCATGAGTCCTTTTTTGTAAATTTGAATGCTTTTTTCTTCAAATACACGTATCGTGTTCATAATCCGCCATGCTTGTATGAACCGGTTTTTATCCCAATTGAACTTGTTTTCATTTAAGTGGTATGTTTGAAGCAGCTCTTGCATTTCCATAAACCTCCTTTATTCCATCACCATACAGATATGCTTTTGCTAGAATCTTGATTTTATTATGGTTAAAGTCAATTACGAACATAGATAGTCTTTAAGAATGAGTCACAATCTCATCTAAAGCAGAAGCGATTTTCCTAGTCGTTTGAAAAACTACGGGGCTGTCTAAAAAGTCAGGGTTAACTGACTTTTTGGAGCCCCTTCATTTTAGGAACTTATCAGGCAGCCCCTGATTATTTATTTAACCAGCCAATTCCGATTGTTTTAATTTTTCTGCAGCTGCTTTTACCGATTTAATAATTCCTTGATATCCTGTACAACGGCACAAATTACCGGACAACGCTTCACGAATTTCTTCATCGGATGGATCTGGATTTTCTTTTAAAAATTCGTAAACAGATATCACAAATCCTGGAGTACAGAACCCGCACTGCAAACCATGATTTTCCCAAAAAGCCTCCTGAATCGGATGAAGGTGATCAGGCGTTCCTATTCCTTCAATGGTGGTAATAGAGCGATTATCTGCTTGAACTGCTAACAGCAAACAGGAACGGACTGCCTGACCGTCCACCAATATCGTACAAGCGCCGCACACCCCCTGTTCACAACCAACATGTGTTCCCGTTAAACCTAATTCTCTTCGGAGAAAGTCACTTAGTAATGTCCGAACATTCACTTCACGCTCATATACCGTTCCATTGACAGTGACCGTGATTTTTTTGCGAGTAGTTTTATCTATCATGTAAATTCCTCCCCCTACTTTTCATTATTTATTTGTTGTTTCCTCACATTTTCTTTAAAACTTTTCAAACCCCGCACAAATGCTATATATTGAAGAAATATGGGTAAAGGGATGTTTTCTTATCTATGAGGAAGTGAAACATCCCGTTATAACCCCCTTGAATTTACATTTGTCTCATGGTCGCTTCTATTGGGACCATTCGGTGTAACCGCGAGTGAAGGCGAACATGTTCTCCGTACACTTACAAAAATTCGTCTGTATTCCGAATTAAAGCCGCAGCGATCGGTGGTGACAGCATTCGTAAAAAGAAGACCGCCGGCTCTCGGTATGATCAAGCCTTTTATAGCGGTCATTTTGTCTGATTCAACACCTACAAATGACCTTTCTTCAATGGTTCAAAGTCAATGATTGAATTTTCGAAAATGAAACGAGCAGCGATCATCTCGAGCTCTTTTCGGAAAAGATGAATGCAGGTAATGACTGTTACTAGTGTCATTTGCTTAATTTTTTCATCGAGTTATAATACAAGTGAGTCCTCTTTGGTTTTTTCGTTAGGGAAACGGCCTCAAACCCTTATCAAAACCAAGGGGACTTTTTATTTTTCTTCATTACTGAAATGTTCCTTTAATTTGTTGGTATGCCTTTTGTAAAGCCCGAATACTCAATACGGATGACGCTTCTTTTCGATACTCAGCACTGGAAATTTCAGAAACACGGCGTCCCATGATTCTCGAAAGCTGCAATGTATAGCCAGCTTTTGCATCTGCTTCAGGATCTGGATTGACTTCATTCTTTATATCGTTTGCTAATTGATCAAGAATTTCCTGAGTAAATGGTTTCCCAATCAATTGTGAAACAGATTGCACTTTGTAAGGGACACCTTGAGGGCTGACATTCCCTAAAGCTACCTGAGCATCTTTCACCGTGTCATCTTCATTTAACTGAAGAGTCGCCGCTGCTGAAACAATGGGAATATGTCCATGTCTTCTTGTTACTTCCAAAAATCCATATCCCGTCTCTTTTGTTAATTTTGGGAATATGATTTCGACAATGATTTCATTTTGTTTCACTGCTGTTTTAAAGTGGCTGACGAAAAACTCTTCTCCGGAAAGTACGCGTTTGCCATCAGGACCGGCAATGACAAACTGAGCATTTAACACACGAGCAACGACTCCGTATTCAGCGCCTGGCGGATTTTGTCTCAGGCTTCCTCCTATCGTACCTCGATTGCGGATCTGGAAATGCGCAATATGAGTAACGGCTTCCTGAAGCAAAGGACAATTTCGTTTTACAATTTCAGACTTTTCAACGGTGCGGTGTCTTGTTAATGCCCCGATTTTAATGGCATCACCCGTTTCTTCAATATAATCAAGATCTGTGATCCCATTTATATCAACCAAACATGAAGGACGAGCCTGCCTTAAATTCATTTCCTGCATCAGACTTTGTCCTCCAGCGATGATGACTGTATTGTCTCCGTACTTTTCGAGTGCGGTTATCGCTTCATTTACACTTTTAACAGCCACATATTCAAATGGAACTGGTTTCATTCATTCTTCCCCCTAACCTATCATTTTCCGGAAGATAACGCTTTCAAAGAATCATTACCTTCGTAAGATACAAATACAATTCGAAAATCTCCAATTTTCGCAATCATATGTTCCATTTCTCCCACTGTAAAGTGCGCGAGAATCTCACCTCCAGCTTCCAAAACAGCAGGATGAACGTCTTGTATGTTCTCCACACGAAGGTGAAAGCTTCTCAATGATTCTTTCTCTAAATCTGTCTCTTCTAAAAGTTCAATTCCTAGCGGAGAAAAAGCCACTTTTATCACGGAATCGTTTATTTGCACATTTTGCCGCTGAAAAGTTGTTCCGAAGAGCCTCGAAAAAAATTTGATCGATTGATCGATGTCTTTTACCTGCAATGCCACTCGTTCAATTCCTTTAATTTTCATGAACTGACGTCCCTTCTTTTAGTCCGTTCCTATATTTTTTTACTACTTCATAATCATGACTAGGAAGAACAATATCAGCCTCATTCTTAATTCGAATCATCGCTCGATAGGTAGCCTCTAAATCGTAAATTAATCCAGGTGGAATTTCTTGATTAATATTTAATTCAACATTTCTGGCAATGTCTCCAAGAATAACTGCGGTGCCGAATTCAGTTTGGACATATACTGCTTGGCTGCCTGGCGTATGAGTGTTTTGGAATAAGACACATTTCACCCCAGGAGCTATTTCTGTATCCCCTTCGATCAAATGAACTTGAGGCCACAATGGGTCAATTAATTCTGCAATGTCTTTTCTGTCATAAAATAACGCCCCTCCCCCGATTTTCAGCTGCGAAGATACCATTGGTGCCGCAGCAGCCTGCAATTCAGTGCGTTGGACGATGAATTTTGCATTCGGAAATTCGGCGCATCCTCCTGCATGATCATAATGGAGGTGAGTTAGAATTACCTTTTTTATCTCTTCAGCTGTAAAGCCATGGTTCTTCAATTGGGTGCGAAGGCTCCATTCAGGTTTTGTCCGATGAGGACCTAAGCCATGAACGGTCTGGCAGCGTTCAGCATCTCGAAAACCGGTGTCCACTAAAATTGGCTCTTCATTAAATGTCGGAACTAAAAGCCAAGCTAAAATCGGCACCGTTACCATCGATTTGTCGCCGCTCAGCGACCAAAATGTATCTAATACCTTTGATACATCTGCTTCTCCAAGCACCAAAGGGTATATTTCCCAATTATGATTTGACATTTTGCATTTCCCCTTGCTTAATCCATTCTAAAACTCGTTCAGGAGTAATTGGTAAATCTTTTACAATTACACCAAAAGGTGATAAAGCGTCTTCTACCGCATTCGCTACTGCTGCTGGAGACGGAATCGTTCCGCCTTCTCCCATTCCTTTTGTACCAAGCGGTGTAAAAGGTGATGGGGATTGCATGTGAATGGTTTCGATGTCTGATACATCCATTGCAGTTGGACATAAGTAATGCTGAAAATCAGGGTTTGTCATTAATCCGTTGCTGTCATATGCAAGGTCTTCTAACAGCACGCCACCAATTCCATGTGCGATGCCGCCGGCAATTTGTCCATCTGCAATCATAGGATTGATAATTGTGCCGCAATCATGGGAAACAACGAATTTGTCTACTTTCACAAGCCCGGTTTTAATGTCAACCTCTACTAGAGCAACAAAGACTCCTGTCGGATGTGTCGTATAAAGATTGACTCGCCCGTGTTCATCAGGCTCCCACTTCACTACTTTACTCGTCCATGTATAGGTTGCTTCTAAATTGCAATCTATTCCTTCCGGCACTGTCGCATAAGGTCCCGGCCATAGATAAACTTTATTGCCGATTTCTTTTAAACTGATGGCTGCTTCCGGATTTGTCGTCCCTTTAACCCTTACTGTTCCATTTGCCATTTCAAGATTTTCCGGATCTTCCTTAAGCAGATAACCGGCAATTTTTAAAAGCTTCTCCTTTAACATCTTGGCAGCTTCATATACGGCAGAAACAGTATACGTTGCACCTCTGGAAGAAAATGGACCTAATCCGTACGGCGTAATATCCGTATCTCCATAAACAAATCGAATATCGTCTATATCTACATCCATAACTTGTGAAACAACTTGTGGAATCGTTGTTTCAACCCCTTGACCTATGTTCTGATGGCTGGTTAATACTTGGAAATGTCCCTCAGGCGTCATTCGTACAGTTGCTGCCTGATAACCATTAAATATGCCATTAAAGACAGCAGCGCCAGACGGCTCAAGCATAGCGGCGATTCCAAGTCCAATGTACTTGCCTTGTTTACGAAGCTCTAATTGTTTCTTTTTAAAGTTTTGATAATCGATTTTATCCATTACGAGATCCATAAGTTTATCAAAATCTCCGCTATCATAAAGCGGCCCAGAAATTTGTTGATAAGGAAATTCGTCTTTCTTTATAAAGTTGCGACGTCTTAATTCTTCTGGTGATATACCAAGTTTTCGAGCTGCTATATCCATCATCCGCTCAATAGGATAATTGGCAATATCCTTTCCATATCCGCGGTGCGCACCATAAGGCGCTTTATTTGAAACGACCCCAATGATTTCTACGTCATAAACAGGCACTTTATATGGACCTGGAAAATAAGCACCTGCTACCGATAAAGCAGGGGTTCCCGGTGCATGGCAAGTTCCATCAACCCCAATATTTCCAATCAGCTTCGCTTGAAGTCCTGTGATGCGAAAATCTTTGTCGAACCCAATTTTCACCGTGCAAGTATAGTCTCTAGAATGAACTCCAGTTAGAATATTCTCTACTCTGTCTTCCGTCCATTTAACCGGCTTGCCAAGCATGCGCGCCATGATACAAGCAATGATTTCTGCATTTGCCTGCAACTTTGTGCCATAACCGCCGCCAACATCCGGGGCAATAACTCGTATATTATGCTCAGGCATTTGCAATGTCTGGGCAATCAGCGTGCGTACTTGAGAAGGTGCCTGTGTCGAGCATGTAACTGTCATCTTTTTAGATCCAGGATTATATTCGGCAATACATACACGAGACTCCATCGGAGTTCCGGTGTAGCGGTTGTGTGTAATGGTTTCTTCAAAGACATATTCCGAATTGGCAAATGCATCGTCTATATCGCCGATAGTGGTTCTCGATTCTAATTGTTTATTATCTCCCCATTCTTCATAAAGAAGCGCCTTTGGCTCCAGTGCATCTTCAATCGTCACAACAGCTGGTAAAACCTCATATTCTACTTCAATAAGATCGACTGCATCTTCAGCAATATATCGGTCTTCGGCAGCAATAACGGCCACTGGCTCACCGACATAGCGAACCTTTTTATAGGCAATCGCATACACTTCTGGTACTTTGTTAAATATATTGATCGTCGGTGCAAGTGGTCCTGAATATTGAAGTGCCTCTTCTCCCGTTAGAACAGCTACTACTCCAGGCAGTTTTTTCGCTTTGCTTGCATCAATATTTACAATACGTGCATGAGCATGAGGACTCCGTACAATGGCCAAATGTAACATGCCTGGTTTTTCAATATCATCGGTAAATTGTCCATTACCAGTCAAAAGTCTTATGTCTTCTTTACGCTTCAAACTTACACCTAAACCTTTTTTTACAGTAACCATTTTTTCGCCTCCTCTGTTTTTTTATTTCTTAATTAATATAAAGTTTTTACTAAGTATTTTTTTATATTGTTGAAGATAATGAAATTTTGTGGATATTGTGCGTTTATGCCTTATAAGGTTAATTTTATTATTTGAATATTTAGGTTATTTTTAGTTAGTGCTTACTTTATTATTTGGCGATATCAAAAAGTGCTAATTCAAACGAGAAAATAAAGATTTAAAAAATTGGATAGATTAAGCGCTTGCAAATGATTACTATATGCATCAAGAAGACGTCTTCTATATTCAAAATAAAGAATGAGAAAGGGGATGTTGGATGAGCGAGGTGTTTATCACTTTATTTTTTCTAGTATTTGCTATTGTTATGTTTGTATGGGAAATAATCCCTTTATCTATCACGGCAATGATCGTTGCAGTTGGTCTTACGGTTTCCGGGGTTCTTGAGCCTGCTGATGCTTTTGCTGGGTTCGTTAATGAAAATGTTCTTCTTTTCATGGCGATGTTTATCGTTGGTGCTGCTTTTTTTGAAACGGGTATGGCACAAAAAGTCGGAGAGGTTGTTACTAAATTTGCTAAAACAGAAAAACAGTTAATCATAGCTGTGATGATAGTTACTGGATTAATGTCTGGATTTCTTTCTAATACTGGAACAGCAGCAGTTTTAATACCGTGTGTCATAGGTATTGCAGCGAAATCCGGTTTTTCGCGTTCCAGATTATTGTTACCTCTTGTGTTGGCTGCTGCAATGGGAGGGAACTTAAGTTTAATTGGTGCGCCTGGAAATATGATTGCTCAGTCAGCGCTTCAAGATATTGGATTAGAATTCGGCTTTTTTGAGTATGCCAAAGCAGGTTTACCAATTCTAATTGTAGGTATTTTGTACTTCAGTTTATTTGGTCATAAGCTTTTACCAAAGGGTGAAGATACTCTTTTAGATTCAGATTCCATTTACAATAAACAAATCGATTATTCAAGCATACCGAAATGGAAACAGCATATGTCCTTCATTGTGCTCGTATTAACTATTTTGGCGATGGTATTTGAAAAACAAATTGGAATAAAGCTTTATGTGTCAGCGTGGATAGGAGCATTAATATTAGTAGCGATGCGGATTATTTCTAAAAGTAATGCGATGAAGTCAATAGATATGGATACGATCATGTTATTTGTCGGTTCTCTCGCACTAGCTAAAGCTATAGATGTAACTGGAACAGGGGCGGTCATAGCCGATTCAATTATTGGTGCTGTAGGAAACACTCCATCTCCTTACGTTCTGTTGTTCGTTATTTTAATACTTTCGGCGATGATGACAAACTTTATGTCGAATACGTCGACAACTGCATTGCTCGTTCCTATAAGTCTTTCCATTGCTAGTGCTATGGGTGCAGATCCAAGGGCCGTTTTAATGGCGACAGTAATTGGTGGTTCCATGGCTTATGCGACACCTATTGGAATGCCGGCAAACACAATGGTCTATGGTATAGGAGGGTATAAGTTTAAAGATTATGTAAAAGCTGGCGCACCGTTAATTATTATTTCAATTATTGTATCGATGATTTTGTTACCGATTTTCTTTCCTTTCTATAGGTAAAATGGTGGTTAAGCGCTTTATTTTAGCTTATAAACAAAAGTACCATTGTTCAAACTCATACTTAAAAGTTGAATCGACTTAAAAATTATCTTATTAGAAAGTGAGGTTGAGATTTTGATGGATAAAAAACAGCAAAAAGAAAAAATGATTGAACTGATGTCGAATTTTATTTCACTCGTTAGCTATAAGCTTCCAGATGATGTGGAAAGTAAATTGAGAGAACTGAGTGAAGAGGAAAGCAACCAGCTTGCTAAAACCATATACAAAACGATGTTTGAAAATCAAAAGATAGCTTATAAGTTAAAGAGACCTTCCTGTCAAGATACGGGTGTACTACAGTTTTTTGTGAAATGCGGCGAAGACTTTCCTTTAATTGGACAGTTAGAAAGTATTTTAAGAGAGAGTACCTATAAAGCAACAAAAGAAACTCCATTACGTCATAATTCGGTTGAAACATTTGATGAATTTAATACTGGAAAGAATATCGGCAGCGGTACACCGAGCATTTTTTGGGAGGTAGTAGAAGGTAGTGACAAAGCAGAAATTTATACTTATATGGCAGGCGGGGGGTGTACACTTCCGGGAGTGGCAACGGTTCTATGATGCTAGTATAGTTTCATGGACACCCTTTAGTGAAATATAATATTAACGAAGGGATGTGTCCTGATATGGGTAACACAAGCGAAAAACGTAAAAGTTATCATGCTGAATTTAAGGAAATGGTGGTTGAGCTTTATCAAACTGGAACACCAGTAAAACAGATCTGCAGCGAATATGGCCTGTCTGAAACGACAATCTACAAATGGATCAGAAAACAAAAACCGGTTAAGCTGGATGACGGGGGCTCTTTTACCCCGGAAGAATTTCTGAACCTGCAAAAAGAATTGCACCGGCTGAAAGAGGAAAACGAAATCTTAAAAAAAGCTATGGCCATATTCGCAAAGAAGTAGATCAAACCACTGTTATATCCATGATTGACGAGATAAGAGCCAAACACCATTATGACCTTAAAACCATGTGTACGGTCCTTGGCGTGCCGAGAAGTACCTACTATCAATCCAAACAAAAAACAGAGTCAAAAACAAAACGGGAAAACCGGGAGCTGACAGACAGAATACGAAAAATCCATACGGAAAGCAAGCAGAGATACGGAGCACCGAAGATCCACCATATGCTTGAAAAAGAAGGGCTCAAAGTCAGCCTGAAACGGGTTCAGCGTTTGATGAAGGCTGCAGGCATTTATTCCATTATCAGAAAAAAGTACCGCCCCCATTCCAATAAGGGCAAGATGGAAGAACACGATAACCTGCTGAACCAGGACTTCTCAACGACAACCATCAACGAGAAATGGGTTACGGATATTACGTACATTCATACTTTGAGAGACGGTTGGTGCTACCTGGCTTCCGTAATGGATTTACATTCCAGAAAGATTGTCGGTTACGCTTTTGACCGCCACATGACGACTGAACTGGCTTTAAAGGCAGTAGAAAACGCTTATCAGGCACAACGTCCAGGTCCGGGATTGATCTTGCATTCTGATTTGGGATCCCAGTATACAAGCGAGAAATTTGCAGAATACATGGAAAAGAAGCAGTTCAAACACTCCTTCAGTAAAAAAGGTTGCCCATACGATAACGCCTGCATTGAGTCTTTCCATGCAATTCTGAAAAAGGAAGAGATCTACAGAGTCAACTATTTGAACTTTCAAGCTGCCAGAAGAGCCTTATTCGAATTTATAGAAGGCTGGTACAATCGGAAACGGATTCATAGCTGCCTGGGCTATATGACGCCACAAGAAACAGAAGACAGTATCAAAGGGGCAGCGTAGTGCTCTTCACAATTTTACAAGCATCCGCTTTACATGGAGTGGCGGGGCGTGGTAGGCTTGTTTGCCATGCGAAAGAAATCATTGCCCCTTTCGCCCTTCGCATAACACCACGCCCGCAGAGGCTCCATGTCAAGCGACCAGCGATGTCATGAAAAATATGGCATGAGATCAAAATTAAATTTCACTTATTGGTGTCCAAAATATTGACTTAAATCCACTAATGCCGAGTGAGGGATATGAAGGGGTTGTCAAGTTTGTGCTTGATCGTATGACAAGCTACGGAATTAATGCATGTCCTCCTCTTCTCGTCGGAGTAGGTATCGGTACATCAGTTGAAACAGCAGCTTTAAATTCAAAGCTGGCACTTATGAGGCCTGTCGGTAGTCGAAATGAAAATGAAAACGCTGCTAAATTAGAGAAACTTCTCGAAGATGGAATAAATGCGATCGGTCTTGGTCCTCAAGGATTAAAAGGTTCGAAGTCTGTCATGGGAGTTAACGTCGTGAACTCAGCAAGACATCCTTCTACTATCGGAGTAGCTGTTAATACAGGCTGTTGGTCGCATAGAAGAGGCAAAATCACTTTTGATAGAAATTTGAACTATGAAATTCACACACACAAGGGGGTAAAGTTGTGAATAAGAAAATATTAACTACTCCAATAACAGATGAAGATCTAAAGAATATAAGAATAGGAGATATTATTTACTTAAACGGAACGTTAGTTACTTGCAGAGATGTCGCTCATAGAAGAGTGGTTGAAGGAGGAATTCCGTTACCGATTGACCTTAAAGGAAAAGCGATTTTCCATGCGGGTCCCATCGTGAGAGAAACTGAAGATAAAAAGTATGAGATTGTTTCTATCGGCCCTACTACAAGTATGAGAATGGAAAAATTCGAAAAACAATTTATTGAAAAAACTGGCGTTAAACTGATTATCGGAAAAGGTGGAATGGGGAAAAGGACAGAAGAAGGGTGTAAAACTTATAAAGCTCTTCATCTCGTCTTTCCCGCTGGTAATGCAGTTTATGCTGCAACAAAAGTTGAACGGATTAAGGACGTTTATTGGACAGACTTAGGAATGCCGGAGTCACTTTGGGTATGTGAAGTGAAGGAATTTGGTCCTTTAATTGTTTCCATTGATGCAGAAGGTAACAATCTATTCGAACAAAATAAAGCGGAGTTTAATAGAAAAAAAGAAGAGCAATATGAGTACATTAGCAAGCAGGTAGGATTTATTAAGTAGTCGAGGGAGTTTTGTGAATCATGCGAATAATGACCAAGACCCAAACGATAATTCGGTATCAACGATATGAAGGCAATATTTTCTATGGCGTTTTAGAAGGAGATGAAATTTTACAACTGTCTAGTGATTTTAAGGACATTGTCCACAATGAATTAAAATACGATGGTGAAAAAGTAAAATATAGTGATGTGCAGATTTTAGAACCGATAGTACCATCAAAGATTATTAATTTCGGCTGGACATATGCTGAACATGCTGTTGAAACGGGAGGGAAGGTTGGTCTCCAAGAACCATTTTTGTTTTTAAAGCCGCCGTCTTGCTTGATTCCGGATCAAGGGGATATTATCATTCCGCCAAGTGATTTAACTAACCAGGTGGAGATGGAAGGAGAAGTAGCGCTTATTGTTGGAAAACAAGGAAAAAATATAAAAGAAGAACATGCATTAGATTATATTTTCGGCTGTACGATATTTAATGATGTGACCGCGAGGGATCTTACAAAAACGGATCCGCAATTTACTAGAGGTAAAGGATTTGATACTTTTGGTCCTATTGGTCCGTATATTGTAACGGGTATTGATCCAACTAATTTACGAATCGTTACGACTTTAAATGGGAAAGTTGTGCAAGAAGGTAATACGAATCAGATGTTATTTTCGATCCCTTATCTCATAAGTTGGGTTTCGAGAATTATGACGTTAGAGCCCGGCGATGTTTTAGCTACAGGATCTCCTTCCGGCAGTTGTGCGATGAAGCGAGGAGATACTGTAGTCGTCGAAGTAGAAGGTATGGGTAAGCTTTGTAATTATGTGAAGTAAAAGCAATTAGTCTTTACCCGTGGTGCTAGTTGAGCGTTAACACTTAACTAGCACCACGGGTATTTTGATTGTTTGTGCGGATTATTTCCAATCCCGGATACGGTTTGAGAAAATGTGGAAGAAGGGAGATTAGGACTCACTATCCTATAGAAGGACGTGAAAAAGTTCACTCTGAGAGAGGGGATGATAGGGCTTGTGTCGAAAAAAGTAAAAGAATGTTGTCGGGCTGTTTACAAATATAAAAAAAGTCGGGGGGATTTAATGAGTATCGTATACTATGAATGGAAGAATGATAAAAAAGATATAGATGTAAAGCAGTACGTGTATTATATCAAGCATTATCATTACAACTGGCATGAATCATTAGAGTTCATCATCGTTCTTCAAGGCGAGGTTGAAATGAGCGTAAACGGGAATATATATATTTTGCAAGAAGACGATATTATGCTCGTTAACTCTAATGTTGGGCATGCTACTCTTGCGAAAAAGATAAATTCAATAGCTATGGTTATTCATCTTAATCCGATATATTTTCGCTCTTATTACAAAGACTATCATTTACTTCAGTTTTCATGTAGATCTAACTTTAAAACTAGAAATAATGAGAGTTTTAGCCGATTAAGAAATATAGCGCTCGAAATGGTTAAATATATAAAAGGTGAACATCCTGAAGAAAAAATTTACTTCGAGAGCCTTCTTAATCAGCTAATAGCCAATTTGATCAGAGATTTTCCTCCGAAAATGATGTCCTCAAAAGAGTTAGTTAGAAATAAAAAGAGAAAAGAAGATGTAGACAATATTGTTGCGTATATTGAAAAAAACTATAAAAATAAAATTAGTCTTGAAGAACTTTCATCATTTTCAGGATATCATGAAAGTTATATTTCTCAAATTGTAAAGCAACAGCTCGGTATTAATTATTACGAATATCTCACAAGAATTAGACTTCGTGAAGCTACGTATGACTTAACGGATTTAAAAAGAAAAATTTCTGATATCGCTTTGTCACACGGTTTTTCTGATGTCAAGGCTTTTAATATTGCATTTAAGAAAAACTTTGGAAAAACGCCTTCAGAGTACAGGAAGCAGCTCCTCAAAGAAAAGATGCACGAGACTGAGTTGCGGGAAAAAAGATATTTAGAGGAGCATGAGTTTAATACGTTGCTTATGGGCAGGGAAGAAATGAAAAATAAAGTTGTTGCCGACCAAATCAGTAACAAGAAAATACCTAAAGGTTTGAGCGAAGAGGACTTTCTTGATATGAAGGAAATTATAGATAGTTTAGATGATTCTGTTGTTAAACTTATAAATCTATATGATAAATGGCGTAGAGAAGCAAATGATTAGTACTTGATCCTTCCTAATACCAAGCGTTGAAGACAAAAAGGCGAAAATCGCACCTACAAACAGGATGCGAGAAAAAGAAAACGTTTACAAAAAATCAAAATCACAGAAAATTAAAACAAAAAAGGAACCTTAAATTGGAAATAATAAATTTAACGATTTAAAAAAAAAAACCAAGACCCAACCGCTGTTTAAATAAACAGATCGAATGCTGGATGCTTCCTGAGATTATCGAGCAACTTTATATGGGTGGCGGGCATGATAGTCTAAATGGAGAGCCAGCTTACCTTATTGCTGGTTCCTAGCTGGCAAGTTATGCCCACAGAGGATCCATGTCAAGTTGCTGGACGGCATGCTTCGCTTTTGGCTAAGCCCAAAAGGGATAGATTTACACATCTGCTGTAATTGTTTTGAACACCTTGTGGAAAAGAGAACCATACCATTTTTGTAAGTCAGCGATGGTAGCGACTATAGCTTCACTGTTCTTTCCGTTTATCTTAACGATCATTTCTCGGCACATCTTTCGCCCGGTTACGGTCATCAGGGTTTTATCATTGCACTTTTCTGATGACCGTGTCCATCTCCCAATGGCCGAATTCCTTGCGTTCTTCCCATTCCTGCGGGCGTTCTTCGATACTCCGTCCGAGGGTGCGCGTGTTTTTGCGACACAGTTTTTTCACCCTTGGTGCTATATAAAATCAGACAAGCAAAAAAAAGCCCTTGCATGAGGATCTCCTTAACTCAAGTTTGACAGAGTACACTAAAGAAAAGCCCGAAAATACTGGTGTTTTGGACTTTACCCACAACACGTACCACTACACTTGTTAGTGGCACGTGTTTTTTTCTAATACTCTAGGAGGCGCTTGTGTGACAAGTGCTTCAAATGCTAGATTTGCTTGACCTTGTAATTCTGTACGAACGATTTGCTCTTCACCATTCACGCGTATTTTCGAGGCCTTCATCTGGCTTACATCATGCAAAATATCCTTTACACTTGTTTGGCATCCTATTTCTTTTAGCTTATAGGCCAAAAAGGATTCCATGACAAGCGCAAGGAAACAAACCATGATATGGCCTCGAATACGAGATTCCACTCGATGGTACATCGGGCGAAGTTCTAGATTCGACTTCAGGTTACGAAAGGCTTGTTCCACTCTCCACAACTCTTTATAGGCAAGTGCTGCCTCTTCATCCGTTAATGACGAGTTGGTCCGAATGGCGTACTTTCCGTCAAACTTTTCGTCATTGGATACCTTCTCTTCATCAATTTTGGCCGATGCTTTTTCTATCGTTAAAAACTTGGAATACGCACGGTTTTTGACGAGTCCAGATGGACCGAGTTCATCAAGCTTCGATTGAAGGTTTTCTAACACGACTTGACGACTCGCTCGATCACGTTCTTCAGCGTCCGGATTGTAACAGAGTACATACGTTTCGCCATCGATTTTCTTTGACTTCACTTTTAGATTCGGAAGAACCTTCTTATA
Organism: Aeribacillus sp. FSL W8-0870; assembly: GCF_037963755.1. NCBI lineage: Bacteria > Bacillati > Bacillota > Bacilli > Caryophanales > Bacillaceae > Aeribacillus > Aeribacillus sp. FSL W8-0870. The sequence goes on along the minus strand of NZ_CP150165.1, from coordinate 553,122 downwards.
TGGCCCACGGATGGATAATAGCTCTTGGGCTTTCTTCGACTTTCGTAATTTGACACCCACAATATATTCCATGCCCAGTTCACGAATTTGATCTAAGTTGGCTTCACTAACCATTCCGCGGTCTCCCACTAGAATGACTTTCTGAATAGGATAGCGCTTCTTCAGGTCTCCAACCACCATGCCAAATGTCTTCGTATCATGCATGTTTCCAGGGAAGACTTGATGCCCAATCGGAATCCCTGTTTTGGTCATTAATAAGCCAATCACGACTTGTTTTCGATCTCCACGATGATCTTTGGAGTAACCATAGTGAGCCAGCAGTTCGTCTGCTTCCTCTCCTTCGAAATAGGTGCTTGTCGTGTCGTAAAACACGATATCTACTTCTAATGAGGTTAAATCGGTTAAATGTCCATAAAGTTGTTCCTCAATTTTTTCTTTTTGTTCACTTAAGAAGTCTAATGCACGATAGTAGTGATGGAGTTGAATGTCTGAAAGACCTTCTGCATAAATCGTGTCGATCCATTGTTTGAAGATATAATGCTTACTATTGGGATCCATGAGACGGTTTAACACCATGGCAAAAATGGCTTCGTCATACTGAGAAGCAGCCTCGGAATCATCCATGATTTTACGTAATAGCCGACCAAGCCCTAACTTTTCCCATACCTTTCGGAACAGATAAACCGGCCCAAACTCTTTTGTCCAAAGCACGGAGACAGAAGAGGAAGACCCTTGCCCGTGAATTCGGTCAAAGTAACGCTCTGAAAATTTGGCTAATCCCTCGATTATGTTATCGACAGAGCCATTCTCTAATAAATGTTCTAACCTCCCTAGATTACAAAGCGTTTGTTGCCGAACTTTATTGTCTACACGAAATGTACGACATATTTGTAGATATTGACGAACAGAACCATTTTTATTTTTTTGCTTATTAATTCGAATATACATAGCACTAATAGTATAACATATATTACATATTATTGGATATACAAAAGTTATCCACATAACACTACATAATGATTATATTTTCGATAAAAAAAGTGGATAACTATTGGTATAATCACCTTTAGTTATCCACATGTAGTGAAATGGTGTCAAACTTGAGCTTAAAATGAAAGGGCAACGAAACATCAATAGGAGAAGTTCTCGTGCAAGAGCACTTTCATTTTACTACAGTCAAAAGCAATATGCCGCCATTTTCTTTTTTGTCTCCGCTCAACTGTGCATCTTCAACGCCGCAACCGTCATTTGGTAAAACAAGAAGATGACGAGATCATTGCGATTCACATTTTGGGAAAGCTGTTTGACTTTACTTCCGAACGAGCTTGGCACCGATTGGTGATCGGAAACTTATTTTCGAAAGATTTATTTCCTGAACGCTCTCGATATAACCGTCGTTGTTGAAATCTTGGCTTTGCCGTCAAATGGATCCGATATCAACTAGCCAAACGCGGACAACATTACGCTTATGCAGTAGTGGACAGCTTACCCATTGAACTCTGCCACCACGCACGAATGTATCGTGTCAAACGGTTTCAAGGAATCGCCGATATTGGGTATTGTGCATCCAAAAAGATGGCTTACTATGAGTTGAAGCTTCATCTTCAGATCACCGACCAAGCGCTTCCGATGGGATATGTCGTCACCGAAGCATCCTGCCACGACCGGACAGCTGCAGAAACCGTGATGACCCAACTTCCTCATCCGTACGCACTTGGTGATAAAGGATATGTGAGCCAAGACTTGCAAAAGAAGCTGTATGATGAATACAAGATCGCTTTTGGGACGCCCGTTCGGAAAAACCAGAAGATCCACCAATCGAAAGCATGGAAACGGTGGATGAAACGAAAGCGCAAAGTCATTGAAACCGTGTTTTCAGTTCTCATTGATCAGTACCGGATCACAGAGATTCGAGCCAACTCTGTTTCTGGATTTGAATCAGCTTTGGATGGCATTTTACTAACTTATTCACTCGTAATTCTTGGGCTAGTTGAGCGTTAAAGTTCAACTAGCACCACGGGTTTCTTAATTATTTTTTGATTAGGATCATTTGTCCTTGTAATCCTTGTAATCACCTCCTTAAAGAGGGATAACTATTTTGAATATTGGGAATATTAGGAATATTAAAATGATCATGAGCTGCTCATGATACTAACTGACGGTCTTTTTTCTTACGCAAAAATCCGCCCGCACGCTTGTTTCGAAAAGCAATGATCTCAGCAAGAATACTTAACGCTATTTCCTGAGGAGACTCCGAACCAATATCTAATCCAACAGGATTAAATATGTGATCATATTGGTCAATGTCGTCTATTTGAAGAGCTTTAAATATTTTTTGGCATCTAGAACGCGGACCTAAAATCCCAATATACCTTGCATCCGTATGAAGTATATGTTTCAGAACATTTATATCTCGTTCCAAATGATGGTTCATAATGACCACATACGATTTGGAACTGACTTTTACCTTTTCGGGAATTGAGCTTGCATCTGCTAAAATTCTTTTCGCACCTGGAAAACGAGCTTCTGTTAGATAGGCTGATCTTGGATCGACTACGGTTGTATTAAATCCTAATCTAACACTAAACTCTGCTAAAGGAATGGCATCATGACCCGCACCAAAAATGATTAATTCAATCGGAGGAATATTTACATCAAAAAATACATCGACTTTTTCTCCGTTTGATAAGGTGAATGTTTTTGTTTCCGATTTTGGATTTGTACTTTGTAATAGATTTTTCGAAAAATCGCAGACGAATTGATGTAATTCATTATTGTCCAGCTTACCTACCGTTTGATAGTTTTCAGAAACAAAAATTTGCTTCTGTCCGGAATGTGAACGGAGTAAGTCTAAAGTGGTTGCTAAAACACCCATTTTTTCTTCTTTTACACAAGAAAGCCAAGCTGTCAATGGATTCTTTGAAAAATCTTCAATCGAGCGATCTAATGTTAATTCATCAAAATTGATTTTTTCAATATAGATATCAACAGTACCAGGACATCCTAGCCCCAGCCCCCAGACGAGATCTTCATCCATATCATAACGCCTTAGCACAGGTTTTCCATTCTCTATAACCTGCTTAGCAGCTTCGGCAACATCGGGTTCAAGGCAGCCGCCAGAAATTAAGCCGGTTGTGTTACCGCTTTCATCAATTAGCATTTTGGCCCCTTCTCGTTTATAGGCCGATCCTTTTACACGAACGACTGTCGCTATCGCCGCTTTATTCATTTTATTTCCATTCTCCAAAATTTGGTCTACAATACTTTTGTTATCGTTCAACTGTCTCTCCCCCTATTTTCGGAACGTATCCCAACATTCTGGAAACTTGAAATGCTGCTTCTTTTAATTGCGATGTAAAATCATTTTGATTTTCTCTCATTCTCGTTGTTGGACCGCCTAATCCGATTGAGCCGGCCATATTTCCAGTAAAATTAAAGATAGGTACGGCATAGCAAGTTAATCCTATTTCAATTTCTTCCCTGTCAATCGCATAACCGTTTCTTTTAATCTCAAGTAATTCTTTCCGAAGTTTATGAGCATCTGTAATGGTGTTCTCTGTATATTTTTTCATCCCTTTTTCCTCTAAAATTTTTTCGACTTCCTCCCATGTGAAAGTGGAAAGAATCGCTTTTCCGACCGCTGTGCAATGAACAGGTCTTCTCATCCCAAGCTGAGCTGTCGTTCGAATGGACTGCGTCCCCTCTTTTTTGTAAAGATAAACAATTTCTCCGTTGTAGTAGCCAGCCAAAAATGCAGTTTCTCCCGTTTTCTCCGCCAATTTTGTCAAATAGGGGGCAGCGATATCGACAACTTCAATATTATTCAATCCCGAAACACCGATTTGTACCGTTTTCCAGCCAACATAGTATCTTTCAGTATTTGCATCTAAATGAATATAATCACAATGCTTTAACGTTTCGATCAGCCGATAAATGGTAGTTTTCGGCATATCCAACTCTTTCACTAAATCAGCTAATGAAATACCGCCATTTGCAAAAGCAACCTTCTCAAGAACAGTGAGTGCTTTTATAACTGTTGAATTGATCTGTCTATCTGAGGGCTTAGGATTGACCATGAATATTTCTCCTCCTATGATACCGCTCACAAATCAAATTTGGAACGTTGTTTCAATTTTAATAATAAAAAAGACCTTTTTTTATGTCAATATAATTTTTATTATTTTCTATAAATTCTAAATGAAGTTACTATTATTAAATTTCTTGCTTAGTTCAGGCAACCAACCATTAGGAGAGATGAGTACGTCAAATTGTGCAGGATCAAATAGAATATGGTGATAAGACAAAATTCTTAGAGATGGAAAATATCATGCAGTTTGTTCTAGAAATTTTTTCCCATCCGCTTTTCAAGGACATAAAATAATAAGAGTATGATAAAGTTCCGTAAAAAATTAAAGTTGTTTTTCATTTTCCTTAACAATATAACTTTTACATTTTATTCGGATTTCTTCTGTGAATCTTTAAATTTATTAAATTTGTTGCTAATAACTGGGCTTTTACTTTATTATTTGAAATAGGTGTTGCTTATACCAATTTAATACAGTGGTCTCAACAATTGGGCTTTCAAATGTTTTGGGTATTTTTAGGAAGAATGGTATTTTATCCTTTTGTGTAAGAAGAATATGGACGGAACAGGCAAGGTGGCAGCCGATTTGAACTTTGCAACTATCTAAAAAAGAATTGGCGTGCTTTCATATTTCAGCTTTAACTTTACGTGATAAAGCATTGGGCATCTGCTCAATGCTCTATTGTTTGTTCATTTTACGCAGAGTGGTGAAAAGGTTATGGAATTTGTACTGATTGTATTGCCGGCTTTTATCATTTTTGCAGTCGGATATGTAGGGCAAAAAACAATTGGCTTTGACATTAAATCTATTTCGGTCATGACGACATACTTAATGTATCCGTTTCTTGTCTTCCGGACATTTTATACAAACAAAATTACACTTGATTATTTTTATATTCTTATATTTTGCTTGCTTTTATGTTTCATATTAATGGTTATCGTAAAAATTGTAAGTAAATTAAAAAAATTGCCACAATCGATAGAGTCTGCCATGATGTTATCAGCTGTTTTCATGAATAGCGGCAACTATGGGGCCCCAATTATATTGTTTGTTTTTGGTCAAACTGCTTTTGATTATGCAGTCATCATGATGGTTATCCAGTCCTTTTTAATGAATACGATCGGTCTTTACTACGCTGCCATTGGCAGCAAAGAAGACAGCAGCATAAAAAGCGCCCTTATGAAAATAGTGAAAATGCCCGTTTTATATGGTTCAGCTGCCGGCATTTTGCTTCAAATTCTGCATGTTCCGGTGCCTGATTTCATCATGCAGCCTGTCGGTTTGATTGCCGATGCAACGATTCCGACCATTATGGTCATTCTCGGAATGCAGCTCGCCAACATCCAGCTAAAAAGTGTAAAAGCTGGCGACGTCGCTTCCATCTTTATCATTCGCATGATCATATCGCCTATTATTTCAATTGGTATTATTCTTTGTCTTCCGCTTGAAGACTTGCTTGCAAAAATTTTAATCATTCTTGCATCTATGCCTACTGCAGCCAACACGACAATGTTTGCTGTTCAATTTCAAACAGAACCAGATTTAGTTTCATTCAGCACATTAACCACGACGCTGGCCAGCATTGCTACAGTGCCGCTCTTGCTTGCGCTGCTCTCTTAAAAAAGAAACGAGCGAGCAGCATTACATGAACGGCAGCTCAAATGCGTCAAATGTGTCACATCTCTTTTTTATAATTTGCCATCATATTTTGCAAAATGTCCACCAGCTTTTCGATACCGACTTGCAAATCATGCTCGCTCAAATAAGAATAGCTGATGCGAATATAATGTTGTTTCGGTTCATGAAGAAAACAGGCGCTTCCGGGCAAATAAGAAATCTTATTTTTCCGAGCTGCTTCTTGCAATTTTATTGGCTGAATCACGGATGGAAGTTTAATCCAGGCATTCAATCCGCCTTTTGGTTTATAAATCATTACTTCCTCTAAATTTTTGAATGCGTCAAGAACCGTATTTCTTCTTAATTCAAGTGCAATTTTTAGTTTTTCCATATGATTTTTCATCCGCTCCGTCCGCAAAATGGGAAGCAGCGCTTTTTGCGGTAAGAGCGGGCTTCCGATATCCATTGTCGCTTTCGTGCCGTACAGCCAATCGAATAAAACCCCATCCACAATGACAGCCGCAATGCGAATGCCTGGCGCAGTTGTTTTGCTAAATCCTTTAAGGTAAATGACGTGACCGTTTTTATCAAAGAATTTTATTGGCTTTGGCACCGTAATATTGTCAAATGAAACTTCGCTGAACGAATCGTCTTCTAAAATTAAAAAATGGTACATTTCTGCGAGTTCTACCAATTGCTTGCGGCTCTTTTCCGGCATGCATGTTCCAGTAGGATTTTGAAAGGTTGGGTTTACATATAATAGTTTTGGTTGATGCACCTGCAATTTATCCTCCAATTCATCCACTTTCAGTCCCTCTTCATTTACTCCAATCGATACGACTTGAAATCCTTTATTGACAAACACATCAATGGCCGCACCATAACAAGGGCTTTCAACCATCACAACATCCCCTGGACTTAACAAAGTTTGCGCCACTAAGTCAATTCCTTGCTGTGCACCGCTTGTAATGATCATTTTGTCGTGTTTAACAGATAAGTGATGGAAGTTAAATAAATAATTGGCAATTTCATACCTTAATTCTTCATCTCCTTCAATAGGACCATATGTCGACAACACAAGGGGATGCTGCTCCAATATTTTTTTCATTTCTTGAACAAGGAAGTGAGATGGAAGCAGCCTTGGATAAACGACTGCTTGGGAAAAGTCATAAATCTCTTTTTCACGATAGGCGAGATATTGTGATCTTGTTCCATTCATCTTCATCTGATGCTGCCAGTCGAAAGATTCAGAGTGCTTTTCATATGATTTTTTCTTTCCTGCTGCAACAAAAACACCTTTACCTTGCTGAATCTGTATATATCCTTTCAATTCCAGCAGTTTGTAGGCTTTTTGCACCGTCAGAAAGCTTACATTAAGTTCATTTGCTAACGATCTTAAAGAAGGAAGCCTTTCACCGTGAGGAAGCATGCCCGATTGAATCCGTTCTTCGATTTGCCTGCTGATTTGTTCATAATATGGGGTGCCTAATTTTTTATTAATCGATAATTGCATTGTCTCCCCTCCCATTACATAAAAGACAAAAGATAAAAGCGCATAACTGTTATACAGTGCATTGTACTGTTATATACCGTTGTCGTTATAATATCAAAAAACTTAACAAAAAGGAGTTATTCGTCGTGGTTATTTTGAATTACTGTTTTATATGCTTAATTTTTGGAACAACTTTTTTAGCTATCAAAATCGGAATTGAAGCAGGGGCACCGCCGTTTTTTTCAGCGGGAATGCGTTTTTTTGCCGCTGGGGTGATTATGATGGCCGTCTTTAAAATGCGGAACTATCGATTGAAAACCGTTTTATTTTCCTCTTCGCTCGTGTTTAACGGTTTTTGCTTAACTTTTATCACTTTTGCTTCATTATATTGGGCTGAGCAATTCATCCCGTCCGGACTAGCTGCTGTATTATCTGCAACAGGCCCGATGATGGTGCTGCTCCATCAGGCAAGAGAGAATAAACAACCGATCAAAAAAGAACAATTAGCAGGGATGGCAGCTGCTTTAATAGGCGTCTTTTTGATCTCTTCACCGGGGTTCTCTTTGTCTGTCTCCGGCATGTGGGTTTTGGCTTGCTTTATGATCATATTAAGCGAGTGGTTTTATGGACTTGGGACAGTTCGGGCAAAAATGTTTACAAGCAAACATCCGGATATCTCGCCGTTTCTTTCAAATGCCGTACAAATGTTTTACGGCGGCATTTTCTTATTGGCTGTATCCTTTTTAACGGGCGAACAAGGCAAATGGCTGCTGCTGGCAAGCTATGAAACGGTGTTATCACTGCTCTATTTAATCATCATCGGCTCCATCGTCGGCCACGGGCTGTATTATTGGCTTGTTTCAAAAACAAATCCGGTTTTTCCGTCAACTTGGCTTTACATTTCGCCTCTTGTCGCGCTAATCGCCGGCTACATAATATTAAATGAAATCATGAAACCCATTACGCTGATCGGCGCCTTCTTGATCTTATTTGGTGTATTTTTAACTAATCGATCAACTTTTTATGAGTATTGGAAAAAGGGAGCGCTATTTCACAGGACCGCTTCAAAAAATTTTGATTGAAAACTCTGGAATATTTTAAAAAAAGCCGTTAAATCCCTGCGACAAAAACTTTCAGTGTGCCATTTCATCCATAGCGATTTAAAAAAATGAGGCCAGCTTGCCTCTCTCATTCAGAGGACAAGCTGGCCGGATTCTTTTGCACAGCTCTCTTAATATGTTTTAAATTTACCCATTACTTGATTTTTTTCAGATCGGCCACGTTGCGGCAAATGAAAGAACGACGACTTATCTATGTGCAAAGTGGGCTATTTTCAACAATAAAAAAGCTTGCAGAGAAAAAATACTTCTTTCTCCGCAAGCTGATAGGAAAGGAGAGTTCTATTTAACCCTCTTCAATCCATTAATTTTTTCTAAAAAAGTCAGTAAACGCGTTGAAAATTTCCAATCCTTGATAAGACAATAAAGAGAGAGCTGTAATTGAAAAAAATGCTGTTAAAAACATACGTAACCATATCATGGTACTCATCCTCCTTTGAATGATTTGTTTATGATTCATTCAAGCAGGTGAGACCACATAATTCGATTCGTAAAAGACGGGATTTAGCAAAAACCGTCTTTTGACAGATTGCACAAAGCAATAGCAGAAATAAGTGGTGCTTAACGCTATAAAAATGTAACTGGCAATATCAACCCAAGAGTCTTTTCCTATATCTGGTCCATCAATCGGAGCAAAATTTTCTGCCAAATGATCGATGGTGCTAATTTCGTGTACAGCATTTATAGTATGACTGGAACGATCACTAGAAATGTATAAACAGGTAATACTTATAAAAATAAAAATTGTCAGGGCAACGATTTTTTTCATGTATTCACGCCCCTTTAACATCTTTTCTTCATTATATACTCGGTTTTAATATTTTAAAACAAAAATGTTTTTCTGTCTTCCCCTCTGTTTGATTATTTAACGAACAATTTCTTTTCCTCGATTCTGCCATCTGCTTTAGTTCTGTAAGATTTCACTGTTGAATCCGGGAGGCAATCCGCAGTGCCTTCAAAAAACTTCACCTGTTTCTGTACGAATTTCCGAAATGCTGTCTGTCGGCAGGTTTTATTTTTTGAGACTTATTAAACGAATCAGTGAGGAGACCAAAAAAGCAGCAGCAACAGCTAGAAGAATTTTTCCGACAAGCAATGCTGTTATTTTCAGCACGAATACTGCCAAAATCATGACTAAACTGATTGCGATCATAATGAGAGAATAAGTTTTCATATGAGGTTCATCTCCTTTAGCTGTCTGTTTTCAAGCAGAAAAAATCGGCTGCCTAATTCGGCATAAATATATCGCTGGTGACTTGTAAATAAAATGCATTGTTCCTTGAACGCTTCTTTCAGCATCATGATTGACTGCTTTTGTGAGGCCTCGTCTAATGAAGTAAAAGGTTCATCCAAAATAATCAACTCAGGTGATCTTGCTAACATACTAATAAGGAATAGTTTACATTTCATGCCTAGAGAGTAATGTTTGACCGGCTTTTGCAAAGCATGTGTCAGATCAAACTGTTCACAAAGCTCTTGGAATTTTTCTTCATATGCAGCTCTTTTTTCTTTTTTGATCCTCCAAAGTGAAAGAATAAGCTCCTTATTTTCAAATCCAGTTAATGCATCATAAACAAGTGGTTTATCAGGAATATAGGCCATTGCTTCTTTAAAACGATCTGTTCCAGGCTTATACTGTTCATTAAATAAAATGTTGCCTGAATCCGGTTGGATTAATCCCGCTATTAGCCTTAGCAAAGTTGATTTGCCGCTGCCATTTTTTCCGATGATACATGCTCGGTCTCCTGCATGTAATTGAAAAGAAACATTTTCCAGCAATGCTCCTTTTTCTGCAGTTTGTTCATACTGAAAAGCCAGTTGTGAAACTTGAAGCTTAACCATTAGAAATCCTCCAATAATCAACAAACAGTTTATAATCCAATAAAGCGAGACAATACGCCACAGCCCCTATTCTGCTTCCTTTTAGCGTAAGAAACTATTCCGTAATAAAGCAGAAATATCAAGATAAAGGGATAAGTACTTATGATTGAAAAAATTAATAGTTCCGGTATTTTCAAGCACTGTGTGAGAAAAAGGTAAGTCCTACATGACAGCGGTCATATAAGTCGTGATTTTCCCTATGAGAATTGTTGTAAAACAAAGTGACTGCGGTCATCTTCCATCAAGTCAACGAACCAATTCCAAACATTGATAGCTATCTAACATAAAAATAACTGCGAAAGAAAAATTGTTTCCTGGTTGTAAATTTGGAATGCGCTCATTGCGAGTATATGGCAGCGAGTTCAAACACAAGAAATAAATCAGTCCCAGCGAGGCAATCACTTATTCAGTAATAGAAAGGATTTTAACTTTTTCAACATGGTCAATTCCTTTCTTCATTGTATTCTTACAGACAATTAGGCAAATGGCTGAAACTATCATAAAATATAGAACAGATATGTAGTTGACAGCACCTGCCGCTTCCCTCAATCCACCAATAAATAGTGATGCGAGCAAGTAATAAATAAAAGGCATGACGAGAAAGTTCCTCATAAAAGCTTGGCCGTTATTTACTATGTTTTCCTCTTCTTCTGTTGTTCCAATCTCGTATTCATGAATAAAATGGAACTTGGTGATAAATGGAAACAAGTATAATTGAATAAATGGAAAAATGAAAAAAGAGATAGTTATTCCAATAAAAGGAATGATCATCCTGAGATCAGCTATTTGGAAATACATAAGAATCATTATATTCCCTATCGTCAAAAAGAAAGATGGAATTAAATATAGGCAATAAAACAATTTCAATTTTGCCCAAAAGAATTCAGTTAACGAAAAAAATGATAGTTGGTACATCCATATGTTTCTTTTTTCGGTGCTAAAAGAAAAGAAAGAAGGAGTCAACATTCTCATTTCCATTGCTTGGTTAGCTAAAACCATCAAGTTCAATGTAAATAATAGCTGTATTTGGAGAGCCGTGTTACCTGTCGCTGACATACATGCAGTAAAGAACCCTATATAAAAAAATGCTTCGTAAGATAAGACCATATAATTAAAAAATTCTTTTGAGAGCAGCCATCTTTTTTCACGTATGATTTGTAGATCTTTATAAATCAGTGCATTCTTCGGCAAAAAAATAGAACGTACCCAATGCAGCAGCTGTAGATAGAAGTGAAAAAAGTCACGAAATCTCTTAATCTCTCCATGATCTTCAGTTGGAATCATTTTAACAGGCAAGGAAAGTACGCCAACTAGAAGGAAAATCAGAGGCCCTAACATCCAGGGAGTCCCAATAAAATGTTCAATCTGCAAATATAAAGAGCCATCTGAAAATAAACTCTTTTGAAAGGAGTTTATTTTATTCCCATATAGATTGATCAGCTGCTGAGATAGATTGACCCAAGCTGTATCTTCAGCTGCAGCCAAAAAGGATGGAAAATTATCCTTAAATGTTTTGAAAATAGGGACTAGAAGACCTGACACAAGAACGCGCCCCAGCATAAAAAAAGCAGTTGAGACAGCGGCGAAAAATACAAAACGGACCCACCCTATTTTTTTTACTACAATGTTATGAATATAGGCACCTGCAAGTTTATTGCTCGTCATAAACAACAGAGCGCCCAGCAGCAAAATATTCAACTGCTTCATCCAGAATAAAGCATCTAATGATTCCGCAATTCGTGATTGAAATAAAATATAAACAAAAAATAGGCTGGAATTTGTAAAAATGCTCCATACCAGCTCTAAAGCAATAAATGTGATATGTATTGATTTGAACGAGACTGGAGCAGCCTGAATAAGATCCATAAACGGTGGAATATGAGTTCTTCGATAAGCTCCGGCTCCCTTAAAAATTGAATAAAGAAGAAAAAAGACAATGAAACCACTCTCCCATTGCTGGCGATATTGCTGGGAGTATAGCCATTTGTACAAAACGGATACGATGACGAAGGCAAGCAAAATATCAAGAATAAAAGAAAACATCATATACTGTTTTGAACTAAGTTTTCTTAAAAAGGGCGCTTTTTTAATAATGAATTCGATGACAGCAGAATATTGCTGTTCCATTCGAATCGATAGCATAAGTGATAATAGCTTTATTAACATTCTCTCACCTGTATTTCAAAGTATGAAAATTCTTCATCGAAAAATAGTTTGACTTTCAAGCGATAATCACTTTTCTTGATTTCCTTCTTTAGATATTAACGAATTGCTTCTTAACCTGCTGCAGCGCTCAATGAACGTCCGTCTGAACCAACTGCTGTTGGAATAGAAACGAGTGCAGTAATAGCTCCGCCAGCTTCAACAACGTTTAAGACAACCGCCGCTACACTTTCACGATCTGCAGCTGGAAACGCTGAAGAGAGTGAGCACAGTGCAAACGTTAAAAAGCCGACTGCTAAAGCACACTAAAAGAAAAGACAGCTTGTTTTATTTCTTTTAGCCATTAACAGTAAATTACTTACTAAAATACTTTTTATTACCACCTAAGTTTAAGATATATTCAGACCACTATCAATACATCTTTGTAAATTTTATTCACAAAACTTTCACTCAAGTTTTTAAATTTTTTTCAACACTCTAACCCACAGATCAGGCAAGTATGAACTTCTATCCTGCTTGGCTTGGTAGGGATCTTATTACTGATTTTGTAGTCATGGAAGGGTATCATTCCGCTTAGGAGGCAGCATTATATCTGATAGGAAATAATGAAGGACAAAAATCTTTTTTATTTATTATATGTCTTTGCATTATAGATCAAAAAATGCCTCTATATAACTTTATTAAGACAAAAGTAGAGCCGATTCTTTAATAGACAGACTCTAAAGTAAATTCATTCAAATTTCGTCTTAACAACTTATACAAAAACAAATTTTCCACAATTTAAGAGATATTCTTCAACTTCTTGATTTGATCAACCATCATAACAAAATTTTTATCTTCATAAGCATTTTCATCTTTCTTTAATGTTAACTATATATTCTTGGTATTCTTTTACAAAGGCTTTCATAAAGTCCATAAAATGGAAATCCAGTACTCTTTGTTTGCTTGAATATATTAACTAAAACAATCAATGAACAAGCGATTTTGGGATTTTTTAAATGTATATTTTAACGCATTCTCATGAGTTTCAATGGTACCTTGAACTATTTCTCCATTACTTAATTTTATTAAGTAATCTCCAATATCCAATAAAAGACCATCATGGAACGTTGAATTTAATAATTCACGTTTTTTACCATTTTCAACAATATACATATATAATCTTTTGCAAAAAGAATAGTTCAAAAGGCTCATCTTTTGTATCCTCATATTCTTCAACTTCGAATATTAGTTTCAACTACTAATCCATCTCACAAATTTATTTTACTTTTATTACATTTTTACCGGATAAAGGATAATCTGTTTTTATGACTCATCTTTATTCACAATTACTTTAACTTGGTTTATTCCGTACTTGTTAATAGAATAAACATAAGATTTATCCCCATTTCTTGCTGTTCCTTTATAAGTTCCTTTTTCTAGAGATTTCATATTCTGAAGGAACATCTTTGGATAAGATGTTATTTATTTCTCCGATCAAATCATTTCCTAGCTCCTGAAATTTTTCCCAATCGATATTTTGATACCGATCATGATTTGTTAGTTGGTTAAATACATCATGATAACGAGAAATAAAGAGAGATAATTCATCTTCATTGTTTTCAGCTGTTTCTTCATTTTGTTGTCCTGTATTCGTTGAAGAAAGATTCGATTCATTACTCTTCCCATTACTGGCTTCATTAGTTGACTCTTGATCTTTTTGTCTGACATTTTCTTCACTGTTTAAAAAATAAAAAGCAGATAGACTGACAAGCAGAAATAAACCGCACAACGATAACACTACTACTTACTTTTTTGACTTCATGTCTTCCACCCTATTCCATTTTTTGATCTATTCTAAATATATAAAATTTTAAATCTATAAAAAATGACAAAAAAGCACCCATCTCATTTGAGAGGGTACTTTCAAGCAGATTAGACCAAACTCAATCTCCATCAATACAATCAAGTTTACACAGAACCTTTGAACCATTTATGTTATACAAGAACTGCTTCTTTTTTTATTACAGTATTTTGAAGAACGAGATTGACCGGATCTCCAACTTGAAAGCGGGAAGTATGTTGAATCAATTCATGTACCGTCCATTCTTCTTCACCTACTTGTACGATGTAATACATTTCTTTTCCTTGATATTGAACAAATTTTACCACCCCATGCGAAGAACCTTCTTTTGCTTTAGACAGCGCCCATTGATCCGGACGGACAGGATATAGACCCTTTTTTTTCAAATTAATAGATACTCCTATATCCGGCCATTTTTCATTAGGAAATGGCTTCGGAATAAACATTTTTTCCTCCCATTTACCTTGAATTAAATTGCATTTGCCTACAAAAGTTGCAACAAATTCTGTCTCCGGCCTTGTAAAAATCATTTCCGGCCGGTCAATTTGTTCAATTTTCCCACGATTCATTACGACAATTCGATCTGCCATCGCAAATGCTTCGCTTTGATCATGGGTAACATATACAATGGAAGCATTTGTGTGACGATGAATGTGTTGAATCTCCTTTCTCATTTCCATTCGAAGTTCAGCATCTAAAGCACTGAGAGGCTCATCCATTAATAAAAGACCTGGTTCTGGCGCAATTGCACGTGCTAAAGACACCCGCTGTTTTTGTCCGCCGGAAAGTTCATGAGGATATCGTTGGGCTAGCGACTCTAACCCAACCATTCGTAAAACATTTTTCACTCTCTCCTCCCGCTGCTCCTTATCAGCCTTTGGAGCAAACGAATGATGCATTAAAGGAAATTGAACATGCTCATATACTGTCATATGCGGCCATAAGGCAAACGATTGAAAAACCATCCCTATGTTCCTTTTTTCCGGCGGGAGGACGGCTTCCGCTGAAGCAACAACAGTATCATTTATCGTAATGGTTCCGCTTGTCGGTTTCATAAAACCGGCCAGTAATTTTAATAATGTAGTCTTTCCACAACCAGAAGGTCCCAAAATGGCGATAAATTCTCCATCCTTGATTGTTAAATCAATGGAATGCAAAGCTGTGACATCCCCATATGATTTTGAAATCCCATCAAGCCGAATCATTTTGTTTTCAACACCTTTCGTCTCCAAACTTTTTCAAGGCTGATAAACAAAAAACTGCCGAACAAAATTCCTAAAACAATTAAACTTGAAAATGCTGTGGAATAAGTGGTATATCCAGCCTGTTCGTAGTTAAAAATAACAACTCCCACCGTTTCGGCTCCTGTAGACCATAGAAGGCTGGAAACTGTCAGTTCGGTCAAAGAGGTTAAAAAGACCAACAAGGCTCCGCCAATGATACCCGGCAAAAGAAGCGGCATGAGAATTCGCCGCCATTTGACCAAAGGTTTAGCCCCTGACGTACGAGCAGCTTCTTCAATGGAAGGCTCTACCTGTGTCAGCGCCGTGTAGCTTCCCCTAACCTGTAAAATGATAAATCTTGTAATGTAGGCAATAATTAAAATCCAAATGGAGCCGTAGATACCCGGGTTCCATCCTGGCAACGGCTGCATCCATGAAAAGATCATACTGAGAGCAAAGACAGTCCCCGGCAGTGCGTAAGGTATCGTTACAAACAGCTCCACTAACTTTGTCCATCTATTTGGTGATTTATAGCGAAGATACGCAATGGCCGTTCCGACAATCAATGAGACAATTGTCGTTAACATCGCAAGCTTCATGCTGTTGCTGATCGCTGACATTGTTTTTGGATCAGAGAATAGAATGTATCGATAGTTTTCCAGTGATAAATTTTCTAATTGAAAAGGGAGCCCGTAAGCTTTTATTAATGATGTCGTACCCATTGAAACGAACGGAACGAAACTCGTGAACAACAAAAGTGCCCAAACGGCTATTTCGATCAAACGCTTCCACGTCAACGACAAATGAATGCGAGGTTCTTTATCCCGTTTGACCGTTTCAATTACACGGCTTCGCCTTAAAAGAAGCCATTGAATAGACAGTCCGATTAAAGCAATTGCTCCCAACAAAATCGATAGAACGGCCGCTCTTGCAAAGGCAGCCGGTCCAAATCCGACGACTTCTTCGTAAATATACGTACTTAGCACACGAATGTTTGCCGGGATACCTAAAAAAGCAGGGATCCCAAAGTTATCAAGATTTGATAAAAAAGCGAGCATCCCGCCGCTACAAATCCCGGGCAATGCTAGCGGAAGGATGACCTTACGAATAATAGTTCCTCTTTTAGCACCGCATGTTTGTCCCGCTTGCTCAAGCTCCAGAGGAATTTTTCTAAACACTTCCACCGTTAGTAAATATACAAGCGGATAATGAGACAAACCTAAAATAAAAATGATTCCACCTATGCTATACAAGTTTGGCAGCTTCCAATCTCCTGGAAGCATATGAAGAACAGCTGCAATTGGTCCATTGCCGCTAAAAAACTGAACCCATGCAAGTGTTGTAATGTATGAAGGAATAATAAACGGAAGAAAGATAAACAGCTGCATCCATTTTTTCCCGCTAATGTTTAAATAGGCGATAACCCATGCCATCGCAATCCCTAAAATAAGTGAAACCAAAGTAGAACCGATGACGATATAAAGCGTATTTTTCACAGTGATCCATGTTTGTTCTTCTTTCAGCACTTCTGAGTAATTCGAAAGTGAGACGGCACCCTCTTCTGTTAAACTTAATAAGATAAGGCGAAAAACGGGAACTATAAAAAATAAAATAATCAGTAAAAACCCGAAACCCATCCACAAGTTTTTCAATGGGAAGAAACGAGAAAACGAGGACGTGCTCCTCGTCATCCCTTTTGTTTGCTCTTTACCAGGAAACATCGTCCTCTCTCCTTTAATTATTGTTGACCAAATATTTCACCAAATTTTGCTTTATCTTCTTCACGAGATTGATAAAGCTCAGATATGTCTGCATTCAGTACGTTCAACTCATCAATCGTTTTTAATCCCTCTGGAGCATTAACGTCTTGGCGAATCGGTGTATATCCAAGTTCAGCTGCTAATTTTTGTCCTTCTTCTGATAAAACGAAATCTACGAAAGCTTTAGCTGCTTCTTCATTTTTTGTATCCTTCATAATACCGATCGGTTCAGTAATGACAGGAACGCCTTCTTTCGGATAGATGAATTCTACAGGTGAACCTTCTTTTTTGGCTCGCGCAGCGAGATAATCAACAACGATTCCGTATGGCTTTTCCCCTGAAGCAACCGATTTTAACACACCGCCATTCCCTTTCGTAACAGCCATTCCGTTTTCTTTTAAACGTTTGAAGAAATCCCATCCTAAATCGTTTTGTCTTGTAAACACTCCAAGATTGTATGCAGCTGCTCCTGAATAAAACGGGCTTGGCATAATCGCTTTTCCTTTTGCGTCGCTTTCCGTCAATACATTCCAGCTATCAGGTATGTTTTGCACACTATTTGTGTTCACTGCAAGAACAGTTGCCATCACTTTTGTGCCTGTGTACATGCCGTCGCTGTCAATAAACTGACCCGGAATTTGTTCTGCTTCTTTTGATTTGTAAGAAAGTAAAAGATCGTCATTTTTTAAACTTTCAAACGTTACAGCGTCTGCAACAAGCAAAACATCTGCTTGAATGTTTCCAGCTTCTTTTTCAGCTTGTAATTTTGCAATCACTTCTTCCGTTCCTGACCGGAAAGTATTGACTTTTACATCAGGATATTTTTCATTAAAAGCTGTCACTAATCTTTGAGCATCTTCATCAGGCTGTGAAGTATAGAAATTAAGTTCCCCTGAGACTTCCTTCTTTTGTTCTGACTGCGTTTCTACATCATTGCTTGATGAGGCATTATTGCTGCTGCCACAGGCAGCTAATACAAAAAGTAATGTGAATATAGTGAAAGCGGACAACCATTTACGCATTGGAATGTTCCTCCTTACCCTCTTTTAAGAAATTTAAAGAGCATTTTCGAAACCAGCGTTCAATCTGTTCCATTTTCCGTTTGTGATGAACGGGAAACTCCACAGGTGAAACGGTGATATAACCTTCCTTTAGCTTTAAATAATCACTGTTTTCGTTAAGGTTTACTAATTGGTTTAATTCATCCTTTAACCAAAAATATACTTGACCGTGCGGATCGTTTAGCCCTACGTATCGATAACGGGAAACTGTCAAATCTAAAGGAACTACCTCAACACCTTTACAAAGATAAATCGGAATATTCGGTAAATTGATGTTTAAAAAAACTCCTTTAGGAATTCGGTTTTGTAAAATAATTTCAACCGCTTTATACAAAAGCTGTTTTGTTTTTAAATAATTTACCTTCGCTTCATCAAATTCGTTCAACGATACTGATACGGCTGGAACGTTGTAAAGAGAAGCCTCAACCGCACCTGCCAATGTACCAGAGTAATATAAATCCCTTCCTAAATTCGGACCAAGATTAATACCTGAAAACAATATATCAGGCGGAGTCTTTAACAGTACTTCCATCCCAAGCTTGACGCAATCGGCCGGAGTACCGTTTACGGCCCATGCCCCTTTCGTTCCAGAGAATATTTCTACAGGTTTCACTTTTAATGGTGTTCTGAGAGTAATGGAATGGCCGACTGCGCTTCGCTCTTGGTCAGGACAAACGACATAAACTTCACCAAAATGCTGAAGAACTTCTACAAGTGCTTCGACTCCTGGCGCAAAAATTCCGTCATCGTTTGTAACTAAAATTCTCAACGGACAACCTCCTTCAAGCGATTTCCGTTCCGTTTTATATACAGTACATTTTTCTTTAACACCATCAAATCTTTTGAAGCATCAAACCCTTCAATAATTACTGGAATATTCTCGATAGTTAAAAATTTGTTTAATATTTCTTCTCCGATATCACCGTCACCTAACGGTAAATGAAGAATTTCTTTTGTTGCATCACTAATATGAATTTTGTTTACCTCCGGCATTTCATTCCAGATAGAAAAAATGTCTGCATGTAATGGAATGTGGGCGACATCAAATGTCGTTTGAATTTGCGGGAAAAAGGGTACAATCACTTTTTTTACGGCGGCTGGTTTAATAATAAATTCTTTCGCCTCCCATTCCATCATTTCTAACGATAACGTGAGTCCTTCTTGTCTAGCTTTTCGATCAAGTTCTTCCATTGATTCGAACAAAAGCTCTTCATGGATAGAAACGTCTGAATCCGCAAGAGTCAGCTTTCCTGGATGAAATGTAATATTATCAGCCCCAATTTGTGAAGCCAGCTCAATAGATCGAATAATTTCATGAACGGACTGCTTGCGAATGCCATTATTTAGAGAGCTTAAGTTTAAATCCCAGCTTGCTGCGTGCATCGTCAGCTGCATGTTTGTTTCTTCTTTGACCTGTCGGATTCGTTTAGGCATGCTTTCATATTTCCACACATGCTCTGCCCAAACCTCAACACCGACAAATTTTAACTCTTTTGCCTGCCTAATCACTTCCTCAACCGGAAATGCCCATGCAAGTGTAGAAGCAAAGCGTATATTCATCGAACTGATTTCCTCCTTTCTTATTTTTTAATGAAATGGAGAGATTCATTTTTACATTGCCGATAAGAGAAAGATTTCGTGAGTTAAGTCCATGAAAATCACTTCCTCCTGAATCAACAATTGATTCTGACAAGCAATTGGAATATGTATGTCCACTTCCTTTTCATCTATCTTAAGTTTAGAAAAGATTTGTTAAGGAACACTTAAAGGCGGTTTGAACTTTTGTAAACATTCTGTAAATGAAAAAATAAAAATAAGAAATGAAAAAACGGCTTCAAATCGCAATTATGCATCATTCCCAACTTAGAATGTAAATTGTTTGTAAATTTTTTACGATTTATTCATATTCTTTGCTAAATACACTCTTTTTTGTTTAGATATCACATGTGTTGTCATATTATAAAAATCATTGCGGACGTGATATTTTCCGAGTTTACTAGCAGTTTCCCACACAGATGAAAAAATTCAGTTTGTTTTTCCAAATGAGATTGATCTCGGAAATAATCGCAAAATATTTTATATGCCCCCTTTTGAGGACGCTAAAGGACATTTCGTTCAATGCAAAATCCTTGCCGACAGTGGAATCTAAAAATTCTCTGCCTCTTTGGTTGTAGTACTTGAACTTAGCCTTCAATGCTGAATTCGCTGCTGATACAGCTTAAAAAAAGACAATGAAAAAACGCTCAACACAATAAAATTTGACAGGCTCTGTTTGAGCGTGATATAGTTTGTTTTGAAAATACAGAAAATTATTTAAATAATTAAAATTGTAAGCGCTTAAAGGGGGTAAAGATATGACAAGACAAGCAGTAAAGGATGCTCTCAAGGAAACTCTTGACAAGGTGTTGGATACCGCTATAGGCAGGGCTGGAGGAGCCCCTGGTGTAGTTGCAATGGTAACTGACCGGGACGGAAACATCTATGAGGGGGCAGCCGGTGTACGCGATCTTGGAAAGAAAACACCGATGACCACCGATACAGTGTTCGCTCTTTTTTCGACCACGAAGGCCATCACCGGTACGGCATTGATGAAATTGGTCGAGGAAGGAAAAGTCAGTCTCGACGATCCGGTCAAGAAGTATGTACCTGAGATTGCCGAGATTCCAGTTCTCGAAGGGTTTGACAAAGACGGGCAGCCAAAACTAAGGGAAGCAAAAACCGACGTTACGATCAACATGTTGATGCTACACACTGCCGGCTTCGGCTACGAGTTCTTCAGTCATGAAGATCGAAAATACCGTGAAGCAAAGGGAGTACCTTCCATCCTCACTAGTACATTTGACTCTGTAAAGAGCGTGCTTCTATTCGAGCCAGGTGAACGCTGGAACTATGGCGTCAACATCGACTGGGTTGGTAAAGTTGTTGAAGCCGTATCCGGTAAACGACTGGGCGAAGTGATGGCAGAGCGTATTTTTGCCCCACTCGGCATGTCCGACATCGGTTTCACGTTATCACCGTCGATGATGGAACGCCGCGCAACCATCCACAGCCGCAGTCAGGATGGTCAACTCACACCAAAACCTGAGCTTATTCTCCCGCAATCTCCAGAAATGGATATGGGAGGACATGGTTTGTATGCGAGCATTGGCGAATACACGAAGTTTATCCGAATGATTTTGAATGACGGTGCGGGTGTACTCAAACCAGAAACAGTCGCGCAAATGTCTCAAAACGGACTTGGGGAATTGAAGAGCGGCGGATGGATTTCGTCCGATCCAACGCTGGCTAATGACGGCGAGTTCTACCCCGGCGTACAAAAGTCGTGGTCTTATACATTCCAGGTAAACGATGAACCTACCCCTACAGGTCGTCCAGCAGGCCAATTGATGTGGTCGGGATTGGCTAACCTGTTTTACTGGATTGATCGCAAAAACGGGATTGGCGGATATTGGGCTACGCAAATATTTCCGTTCCAAGATGTGGGGTCATACTTGGGCTTCCTCGAATTCGAGTCAGCAGTCTATAGTACGTTGAAACGGTTCGGTCAGATTACTACTTGATCTAGGGAATGGAGACTATACAGATGACTCCCCCGCTTACTCCGTATAATGTCACAAAGTGCGGATGGATGATCATCTAAAGTATTTTCTTTCTAACATACACTTCAGCGGCGAAAGCCATAGCTTAAGAGTTTGTTAGAAATATATTCGATAGCGCTTTCTTTAAGAATCCTTTATTGTACTGCATTTATCAATATCAATCATTGAATATCGGAGATTTTCCGGACCAATCTTTTTGCCTATCCAGCAAACTGAAACAAATTTTTAAGGGGGGTATCTAATAAGTCGATTTTCCGGCTTATAGACGCCCCTTTAATGTTTTAGAAACGTTGATATATCAATGCTTATGATATTTCGGTTTCAGTGGATTTTGACTTTCTAGACAGCCCCTGTTTGTGCTTCGAGCAGCCTTTATTGTCTTTTACATTATGGCTGCGGCGAAATCTGTCAAAAATGAATATTTCTATCAAAATCGCGAATTAGACTTCAATATATTAGATGAAATGAAAATTCGTGAGCGTCAAAAGATACAATCTTTACAAACTTTCGTAAATTCAACCTTGGAACCACCATATCGTAACAATAGTTAGAAATAAAAGATATATGAATGATATAATTCGGAAGAGCCTTTTTTTATTTTTAAACGGCGGCTTCCACATTATGACGATAATGGCAGGAGCAAACAGAGTGATTAAAATGAGTTTTATCTCAATAAATGCTATACATAAAGCTAATAATATGGAAACGTAAAAAACGGGTATAAACCATGTGCTTTTTTCATTTTCTTCATCATCTGACCCATTATTCGAATCATTCAGCAATTTTTCTAAGTTTAGTTTTTCCCATAGCATATGCTTTACACCTCCTCATGAAAATTGGGCCATTAAATATGGAGTGATCTTAGCCTCTACAACGGCAGCGATAAATGTCAAAATGATCATTAGAAAAAAGAATGTAAAGATGTCCTTTAAAAAAACGGAATTTGATTCTCCCCTCATTTTGGCAATGACCGCATCAATCAGTTTAAACCCAATAGAACCCGCAATAATCATAGCAGGAATCTCAAATATACCATGTGGAACTAGGGCTGTTACAATATAAATTAGATCGTTCCCATGTTGAAGACTGTGCATGATAGATACACCAACTAAAAAATCATTGACTAGTAATAAAGCAGCAGTAAAAATTCCAAACGTAAATATAGTAAAGCTTATGAAAACATCCGCAAGTACGTTATGTATAAAATAATCAAATATAGTACGCCCAACATTTGGTTCCTGTCTTTCTACAGGTAAGATATTGCTAAAAAAAGTACCCATGATAATTCCAATCACGTATATTATAAACGCCACTGATAAAACCCGCTTATTTCGCAGTAGAACGTTTTTTATTTAACCAATCTCTTCCATATCATTAATAATCATATTTTCGAAATTTATTATGTTTTTCATGTTCGTGTATTCCTTTAATATTTCCCCATTGATTAAAACTCCTACACGATCGCATAGATTTTGAGCAACATGCACTAAATGAGTAGACATGAAAATAATTTTTCCACTATCTGCGTATTCCCTTAAAAACTTTTTCATAAACATTGTTGTCGGAGGATCAAATGAGCTTAGCGGCTCATCTAGTAAAAGCACATCCGGTTCATGAATGATAGCACCGGCAACAGACAGCTTATGCTTCATACCAAAGGAAAGAGTTGAAATCATTTCATTTTCCTTATCTTTTAGTGAAAAATTTTTTAACAACATTTGAATACGGTCAGTTTTTTGCGAATCGGGTACTTGCTGCAGGTCAGCTATAAAATCTAAATATTCCTTTGGAGTAAGATAATTATAAATAAAAGGTGTGTCCGGAACATAACCTATATATTGTAAAAATTCGGATCGATCATCATCAATTGTCTTACCGTCAATAAATATTTTTCCAGAGTCTGGAGTGACCAATCCGATTATACATTTAAGCAAAGTGGATTTCCCAGCACCGTTTGGCCCTAATAGTCCATATATTTCTCCTCTTTTTAATGTAATATTAATTGATTTTAATACATCATACTCCTTATACCTTTTCGAAACATCTTTTATAATCATCTGCTCATCTCCCAATGAGAAGTACCGACTCGTTTAATCCAAAAGTAAAAGAATATAAAAAAGCTTATGAATAGCAAGGAAGAACCTGAGATTGCCAACACATTAAAAAGAATGCTGCTGATGTAGTTTTTCCAGTAAAGAACCCCCAACAGCCCATATATTTCTAAATTTAATATTAAAACAATTCCAAGAATCGTGTGTTCAAAAACAGAAGCTTTAACGGAAGAGCCAACATCTTCAATATGTTCCCAATCCAGACGCGGATACAAAAACGTTCCAATAATTTGAGCACTGCTGATGATAATAGCGGTAGTATTTACAAGGACAAATATCATAATGACAGTACTTAGTTTCAGATGAAAAAATGAGACAACACATATAAATAAAACGTTCATGACGATCAAAATAGGAATAACATGTAAAATCGCCTTGCTTACGATTAACTGCTTCAAAGAAGAGCCTGACCCTTTATATAAAAACAAGTTCTCCCTTTCAGCATCAGCTGATGTAATCCCTAATAATCCGTCTCCTAAAAACGAGACATTTATTGATACTGCAAAGATGATCGGATATATTACGAAAAGAGCCGGGAATTCAAACCAATTTTGCATCATTCCTAACCCGAACAATATTCCGATTTCGGAAGCCAGCATATAGATAGATAAATAAAACCTCTTTTTTATTAAAAAGTTCGCTCGAGTGAAAGCGATGAAATCCTTTTTAATAACCGCCAAAACTTTTCTTGATAGAAGTTTTTTTAGTTTCCTATAAACAAAATTGGGAAAAGATCTGTTTTTTATTATGTTGACATTTGTTTCATTGGAAAGCTGCGAAATATCTTTTACGTCTAAATATTTATTTACAATAAGATACGAAATATAAATTAGAATGATTCCAATAATTAGCAACAACGGTTGATAATAGAGAAAGTATTCTACTTCCATTAGTGTATTAAATAACCAATTAGTAGGCAGCACATAACCAGTCAAAATCACATCAAGATTGAATCTAGAAATAGAATGAACGATCGATTCTATAAAGTTTTCCTCATAAAAGTAGCTAAAACCTAACCAGCCAAATACAATCGTAGACAGAAATGATAAAAGCATAACAAAAACGAAAGAAAGTACACTTTTCACAGCTGACTGAAAAACAACATGCAAAACCTTTGAATATATTATGTATAATCCTGAAGAATAAAAACTGATGACCCCAATTAAAAAAAGAACATAAAATGGAAACGATACAAATAACAATAGCCGAGAAGTTATTGATTCTTCTACAAAATTTAAAACGTAGAACAGGATTGGATATAAAAAGAAAAGAGTCGAAAACAGTGACTTGAAAATGATTTGCGTAAAAAATCTTACCAATAATATATCTTTTGGATCTGTTTTCACGGAGTATAGTAAGAGAAAATCTTCCGGATAGACAAACCTTTGCAAAATATCATGAGAAGAACGAAGATTGCTGATTAAATTCCATAATACTAGCAAATTGACTAACAAAACAGCTGCTTGAGAAAAATAAGGAATGATTAGTTCTACTAAATGATATAGGATAAAATTGTATACTCCAAAAATGAAAACAAATAAAACTAGTAATATTTTTTGATTCAATAAATTTTCCCCAAACGGAAAGAAAAAAAGAAATCTATTGACATAGCGTCTAAAATTTAACTTGAAATTCGAATAAAATAGATTAGACTTTAACATACTGCCTCCTGAGTTTACAATCTAGGGCGATGGCAAAAATTATTTCGCCATCACTCGATTTTTTTAATTTACCATTTCGAGCCCATTCTTTATCTAGATTGAATATATCATAAATAATAGAAAAAATTCCATATTCTGATAAATTTTATTTTAGGGGAAATGCTTGCGCTTTTTTAATAAGCGTCCATTTTACAGAGATGATTTGACGATTACATGAGAGAGTTACAAAAAGTGAACTTGAGCAGGTTGCCTTTTGCCGTTGAAGTAGCTTCAAGTGCTGAAAGATGAGAGGGAATAGATTGACAGAGCTTTTCTTTAACATGAGATTCTTTTACCAGCAATTTTGTTGAAGCCCTTACAGAAAATCATAATTGAAGGATGAGCGCAAAACGGAATTTTTAGTTGTCAGTTTCTGTATTCTATCTTCCAAACCGAAAAGCCGAAAGCCTAATGATAGGGAAAAGAGTAAAAATTGTCAAAAAAGCCGCAGTTATTGTTCTCATTGCTGAGGGATCTCTTGCACGCTGCAATTTGGCAGGAAAAATGAAAAGGGAGAAAAGAAATTGAATAAAGGACTTTTTTATATGTAAGTCCTTTATTCGTTCAAAACGATAATAATTGGAAGACAAAAGGCTGTAAATTGTTGTTAAAATAATCGCCGAAGTAAAGAATCAATTTAATATTCATCTGTTTCCCACTGTTAATGACGGAACATATTTTTTACACACTACAACTATTGAAAAGAGAAGCGTTTCTTGCCCGAATTATATTCCTAACTTGGCTCCAAAAAAATAAAAGTTGAGAGCTTCTTACATTTACGATAATGTTTTCTTGCTTTCACATAGCTTTTGATAGCGTTCGAGAAGTTTTTCATATCGAACCATTCCGGCATCTTTGCTGCCTAGTTCAAAATTTCCATAAAAGCCGTGAAAATCAGATCCTCCTGTTTCGATCAGCTCGAATTGGTCCGCATAATATTTGACAAGTTCTTCGTCCTTAGGTCCATGCAAAGGGTGAACTGCTTCGACGCCTTCTAAGCCAATCTCAACCCACTCGGGGATTGCATCAAAATTGTTAAATTGTTTTGGATGGGCAAGTACCGGCAGACCGCCCGCCTCGCGGATGGCAATAATCGCATCTTCCACATCGACATACTGTATAGGTATGTGCGCTAATCCTTGCGGCTTTCCTTCCCCGCCTTTTGAAAAAAGCTTATCATATAGATCGCCATAGATTTTGTCAGCGTATCCTTTGTTTATTAAAGCATGCATAATATGCTGTTTGTATACCCCTGTGCCGTCTTTGGCGAATTGTTCTACTTCTTCCCATGAAATGTTAAAACCTGCTTTCATAATTCTTTTCGTCATTTCATACGATGCCAGGTGTCTCATCTTTAACAGCGGGCTGCACAGGTTTTCAATCGCTTCGTGATGCGGTTCCACAAAAAAGCCTAAAATATGGGCTCTCCGTTGTCTTTTATAGTCATAAGCCGAAATCTCGATCCCTGGAATAATGGTTACTCCAAGCTGCTCTCCTATATATTTCGCTTCCTTTAATCCTTTTGTCGTATCATGGTCCGTAATTGCCAAATGGGTGATTCCTTTTTCTTTCGCAAGAGAAATTACTTCAAATAGACTCATTGAGCCATCTGATATATTTGAATGACAATGTAAATCAATCATTACGGTCAACACCTGCTTTCACTGTTTTTATAAAATAATTAATGAGTTTCACGCAAATTTACCTTCATTCTTGTCGAAACAAATTCGAAAATGATCGCTAAAACAAGAATGAAGTAAGTAATCATTCCGATTTCCCTTAAATCAAAATAAAATCCGCTCGCCATAAACAAATCAAATCCGATCCCGCCTGCTCCTGCGGCAGCCCCCATCGCAACAGCAACGGAAAAGTTAATCTCAAATCTCATAAACGTCCAAGAAATTAAATACGTCATTGATGAGGGGATTACCGTCTGAAACACAATTTGCCACCAATTGGCCCCGCAGCCCTTTAATGCTTCGATCACACCTTCATCCAACTCTTCGAACGATTCAGAATATGCTTTAATCAAATAGCCAATGGAGTGAAACGTCATGCCAATAACAGCTGCAACACTTCCTAGACCAGCAGCGACGGAAAAAATCAGCACCCACAAAACAGTAGGAACGGCGCGAATAAATGCAACAAAGGCTTTAATGGTATTGGAAACAACTTTATTTGATAAATTTTGCGCTGCCAACAGCCCTAGAAAAAGTGCAATAACAGCTCCGAACACTGTCGTCAAAAAAGCAAGCCCCAAGGTTATCAACACTTGATAGATTGATTCTGTTATAGTTAAACGCGAAAAGCTTGCTTCGAAAAACATTGTTTTAAAATTCGCAAATGTTTCTTTTAATCCAGACATGAAATTTGTATCGCCATAATCAAACATTGTAAAGCCATAAACAGTAATAACGAATAATGCTGTCAATGTCAGCCGGATGGCAATTGCCTGCTTCGTCAACGGTTTCACTTTTATTTTCGAAGAATGCGTTAATTTTCCGCTGTCTTTCAGAGTGCTTCCAGTTTTCATCAACCATTCATTATTCATATCATCACCCTTTCTTCCTTAAATTTTCATTCATCGTTATAAAATGACCCTTCTTATCAAATTCGAAAGATATTCAATGACAAATACCGTCAGTATGATAGTCATGACAACCAAACTCGCTGCACTATAATTGGAGCTTTTATAATACAAGTCAAAAGAAAAACCAATTCCAGTACCGGTTAAAATTCCAACTAAAGTCGCGCTGCGAATATTCGTTTCAATTTCAAATAATACCCAACTGATCATCTGGGGAAGGCTGGATGGAATGACCGACTGGAAGATGATCGAAAAAAATTGGGCGCCGGTTGCACGCAATGCTTCAACGGAACTATTGCTAACTTCATCGATCGTTTCTATAAATGCTCGCGTTAAAAAACCAAAGGAGGCGAAGAACAAAGCAAAAAATCCGGTAATGGAGCTTTGTCCAAAAGAAAAGAGCAGAATCAATGCCCATGCAGCTACCGGAATATTACGAGAAACAGTTGCAATTCCTCTGCTTATTGCACTTAATAAACCATTCACTTTCGTCGTCTTCGAACCGCATATTGCGAAAAAAGTTGCAAAAATAGCTGCTGTTGTCGTGGAAGCGACTGATATTAAAACTGTTTCTTGTAATTTACTTAAAATATCCGGAAGCTTTTCCATCGCTTTTGCATCAGGAAAAAAATTTGTCACTCCCCACTCTACTGCCTTTGCAACAGAGGCGAGTCCTTTCACAAGCTGAAAATCTGTTATAAACATAGAAAGATACGTTAACACAATCAACAATAAAAAAAATAAGGAGAAGCTTCTTCTTCTTTTTACAAAGATATCTGCTTGCATGATCTTCACCTACATTAAAGAATCAGATTCTTTACTTCAGACCCATAAATATTGCGAACAATATCTTCTGTTATTTGTTTCGGCGAGCCATCGTACACTTTCTTTCCATTATTAATACCGATAATTCGATCAGAGTACTTCAAAGCGACATCGACTTGGTGCAGGTTGACAATACAAGTAATTCCGAGTGTAGAAGAAATATTTTTTAAATGATCCATAATGATTTTGGCTGAGTTTGGATCTAAGGAGGCAATCGGCTCATCACACAATAGCATTCTCGGATTTTGAATTAAGGCTCTGGCAATTCCGACGCGCTGTTTTTGTCCGCCGCTTAGCTGATCACACCGTTTATACACTTGATCCTCCAGCCCCAACAATCCGAGAATATGAACCGCCTGCTTTTTCTCCTCCTCGCTGTATAAACCGAATGCTCCTGCCAAAGTTGACTTGTAGCCGAGCCTTCCGTGGAGCACGTTTTCAATTACGCTTAATCTAGTGACAAGATTGTAATGCTGAAAGACCATTCCAATGGTTGCTCTCACTTTTCTTAAGCTTTTTTTGCCAAGCTTTAAAATGTCGACACCATCAAATATGATTTCACCGCTAGACGCTTCGATCATGCGGTTAATACACCGGAGGAGGGTTGATTTCCCCGCCCCCGATGGACCAATGATCGAAACGAATTCCCCTTCTTTTACAGAAAAGTTCATGTCTTGAAGCGCCATTGTATTGGTTCCATAACGTTTTGACACGTTATTTAATGTTAAAATGGCTGTCATCGTTTATCCCTCACCAAATCCTTATTTAGACAATTCTCTGATCGGATCAAACCAAGAATCCTCTACTTCAACGAAACGCTCATTAGCTTTTTTCGTAAACAAACCGCTAAAATCAGAATCCTCCGGCACGAAAATCTTCGTATTGTTGGCTACTTCATCAGAAACAAAAGCTTCCACAAGCTTTTTGCGATCTTCTTCAGATACGGTTTCCGTATTGACAACAAACGGAGCATTCAATACCGGTGTGACTGAAATTAAGACAAATTCCTTTCCAGGCACAGTATGAAACGGCTCAGCAGCATCATTTTTGACTTTATATACCGCTCCCGGTTTATTTTGCTCACCGTCAACTAATTCAATATAGTTGTTCACACATGTGTCGCAAAATGCTGCTACATCTACTTTTCCAGACAGTAAGTTAACCGCAGACCCTTGATGAGAGCCTCCATATTGCACTTCGCTGAAAAACTTGCCCTCGCCGCCTTCTAATAAATCTTCAGCAGTTAAATCTTTGTACTCTTCTTTTTGGCTAAAGTACGAAACGATTTCGGTCGATGGAACTTTAAAGCCTGATGTGGAGCTGTTAGACACAAATGAAAATTTCTTTCCAGCTATATTATCAATGGAAAACCCGGAGCCGCTTTTGTACTCGTCTTCATCCCCTTTATTTACGGCAAGCCAGCTGTAGTACATGGCATCATCAAGTGTGCCGGATTCACCGCTCGGAACAACGAGAGGAAGCACTTTTTCATTTTTGTCATGAGCCTCTATGTATCCCTGTGCACCCATAAACGCTAAATCAGCATTTCCGTTTGCAATCGCCTCAATGGCAATAATGTAATCAGTTGTCGTCTTATGCTCGACTTTCTTTCCAGTTGCTTCTTCAATCAACTTAGCGATTTCGTCACGTGCCGCTTTCAAATCTTCACCGGATTCATTCGGGTACCATGCAATTGTAAGCGTATCGTCGCCGTTTTTTTGAGCGGAACCGCTTTCTGTTCCTGCAGATGATGAACATCCTGATAAAAAGATGACCAAGATGAAAGCGATGCTCATAAACCTTATCATTTTTTTCATATTCATTACCCCTTTTCTTGTCAAAATAGATTTTTTTCCATTTATAATTGAATATAAAGGATGAATGTAAAGGAACTGTTAATTCATACCGTTGAATTACTAAAGAATTTTTAATGTTTTGTAAAGGGATTTTTTTCAGAATACTTGATGATTTCCCCGTCCAGCATTCGGTATTCTACATCACATAAGTTTTGCATGAACAACATATCATGAAAAATTCCCAGCATTGTTGTCCCTTCGCGAACGAGCTGTTCCATCAATACTCTTACTTTTTCCTTCGATTCATCATCTAAACTTGCCGTCGGTTCATCCAATAAAAGTAGTCTCGGACGCTTTACCATTGCTCTAGCGATGTTCAACCGCAGTTTTTCACCCCCGGAAAAAGTAGCAACATAACTATCCCAAAGCTGAGGATCCAGTTCAAAATGCGTCAATATTTTTTCTGTCTCTTCCTCCGCATACTTATCGTTATGCCCCATTTCTAATATTGCTTGTTTGACTATTTCCCTGGCCGTTATACGAGGCAAAGCATTTAAAAACTGTGATACGTATCCGATCTCATGCTTTCGTAAATAAATCATTTCTCTTTCCGTCGCTTCTCGCAAATTGATTAGGCCAAACTTTTTTGAGTTGTACCAGATGTCTCCACTTTCAGGCAAATATGTGCGATAGATGCATTTTAAAATGGTTGATTTACCGCTGCCGCTTTTACCGGTAATACCGACAAATTCTCCTTCTTTTACAACAAAGCTAATCTTGTTAATTGCGCGGATTTCCTTGTTTACACTGTGCAATCGAAATGTTTTGGACAGGCTCTCAACCGTTAAAATGTTTTCCACTGAATTCCCTTCTTCCCTCATACTTATCTAGAAATGTTTCAATATGTTGAGACAAGTCGTCGATTCGTTCTTTCAACGTTTCATACGACCAGTCCCACCACTTGATTCGTTCCAATCGTTTAACCGTTTGCTCATCAAATCGGCGCCTTAGCGGTTTGGCTGGTATTCCAGCAACGATTGTATAAGGCTCTACATCCTTTGTCACAATAGCTCCGCTGCCGACTACTGCACCATTGCCGATTTTTACACCAGGCATGATTATTGCCCCATGGCCAATCCATGTGTCATGGCCGATATAGGTGATTTGTGCTTTACGCCATGATAAAAACGCTTCATCGTCATGAGTATCAACTCCATACATTTTTCTCCGATACGTAATATGGTGCAAAGTAGGGCGATTCATCGGGTGAGCGGTTGGACCGATTCGCACCATCGCAGCAATATTGGAAAATTTTCCAACTTCAACATTTTGCAGGATGCAAAACTGCCCTGTATAAGAAAAATCCCCCATTTTTACATTTTCTAAATAATTGTGAGCCCCTATTTCTGTGTATTCACCTAATTCTGTATGAAACAACTGGCAATGTTCATGGATATAAGGTTTTTTTGACAGCTTTTTCTCGATCATAGAAACTCCCTTTCCATCATCTTTAAATTCTATAATTTGTTTTCAAGATTAAACGGCCGTCCACAAAACAAGACGTGATAACCGGAAAATCTAAGTCTATTTTTTCGATGATGACTATATCCGCTTTTTTTCCTTCCTTAATTGATCCAATTTGATCATCCAGTTTGACAGCTTTGGCCGGGTTAATCGTCACAAGCTTAAACATTTCGACTAGGTCGATATCGCTTTTTTCGCTCATTTTAAAAACAGCATGAAGCAGCGATGGAGGATAATAGTCACTACATAAAATATCGATACACCCGTGTTGAATGGCTTCTTGTGCAGATAAATTTCCGCTGTGGGACCCTCCCAAAAGAACGTTCGGAGCCCCGGCTACCGTCAGCATTCCTTTCTTTTTCGCATTTTTAGCAATTTCCAAGGTGATTGGAAATTCACTGATCGAAGCCCCAAAGCTTTGCACAAGCTCAAGTTTTTCCAACGTGTCATCGTCATGAGAAGCGATAGCAATACCTTTTTGTTGTGCCAGCGTTGCAATTTCCTTTATTCCCTCAAGTGTTAATTTTTCCTTATGCTGATGTTTTGTAATGACTCTATCAATCTCTTCATCACTGAGCTCTTGGTAGCCTTTTATCGTTTTTCTGTAAATTTCTAAATCTCTATATTGTCCTTGACCAGGGGTATGATCCATAAACGAAATTAAGTGCACCTTGCTCTCAGCAATGTACGATTTTAAGTTTTCAACTTCTTCGATGCTGTCAATTTCAAACCGTGCATGGAACCGATGTCGTATTAAATGCTTTGTATGATGAGTTTGGTGGATCATTTCAATAAATTTCCGGACATTTTCCGGCTCACGGATCGGTTTATGTGAAAATTCCGAGCTTTTATAAATAGAAAGTGAATGAAACATTGTTGTAATCCCATGGGTGATTAATTCTTTTTCCGCTTCGCGAAGACTTAAATGAAAATTCATTAACGATGTCGGTCTTGGTGCTGCCATATGTTCAATATAGTCAGAATGAAGATCGATAAACCCAGGAGAGACATATCCGCCCGCCGCATCGATTACTTCCATTCCTTCCTTCCAAGCGATTTTCCCTTTGCCATCAATTTTGCTAATTTTATCTCCTTCAATAAGAAGATCGTAACCATCGAGAATGGTTTCTTCCGTTATAATTCTTCCGTTTGTTATGAGATACACGTTTTTTCCTCCATTCTCACAAGTCCAAAAAATTGATCATAATAATGAATGGACGAGCTGCTGTGTATAAGGATGCTGTGGATCTTCCAAAATTTGATCGGTCAACCCTTGCTCGATAATTTTTCCTTCCAGCATGACGAACGTTCTGTCTGCAAGCATTCTGATAACGCCTAAATCATGGGAAACAACGATCATGCTTATCTTCAGTTCCCTCTGTAAATTCCGTATCAAATCTAAAACATTTGCTTGAACGGACAAATCAAGACCGGTCGTTACTTCATCGAGAAGAAGAATCGGCGGATTATTCGACAATGCTTTGGCGATTTGAACTCTTTGCTGCATGCCCCCCGAAAATTTTTGGGGCTCCTCCTTCATCCTAAATAGCGGAATGTTTACCTCCTCAAGCAGCACTTGTCCTCTTAACACCATCTGTCCAACATTCCTGTTCCCTGCCGCAATTAATTTTTCAGCAATATTGCCGATGGAGGAAAAGTTCATGCGCAAGCCGAGAAGCGGATTTTGGTAAACTTTCCCCATCAGATGGTTGCGAATGTACCGTTTTTGTTGGGAGGACTCGTTTAATACGTTTTTTTTTCCATCATGATAAAATCGGATATACACTTCACCGCTTGTGGCCTCTTGATCAAAATATAGCTGTCTCATTAATGTTGATTTACCGCTGCCGCTTTCACCTACAATGCCTAATACTTCACCGGGATAGAGATCAAACGAAATATCACGGCAAGCATATACCGTACCGCAGACAGGGCAAAAGTTTTTCACCAAAACGGCGGAATCCGCCTTTCCGCATTGGCTGCATCCAGGTCCGAATTGTTTGTTTAACTTTTTGACCGATAATACTGGATTGCTTAAATCATCCATGTTGAACACCTCTTGATTCTGATTGCTCATTTAATCTTGATAAACAATAGCTTGTATCATTGCATTGGTAATAGGTTTCACCTGTTTCCTCATTAAACAATTCATCCAAATATACTCCCGTAGCGCCGCACAGTCTGCAATGTTTATCTTCAAAGCTCTCCACTTCAAACGGATAATCGTCAAACGCAAGTGAAACGACTTTCGTGTATGGTGGTACAGCGTATATCTTCTTTTCACGACCGGCTCCAAGCAAAATTAATGCCTTTGAATAGTGCATTTTCGGATTATCAAACCTTGGTATAGGACTCGGCGCCATGACATACCGATTTTCCACCATCACAGGATGATCAAAATCCGAAGCCATATGCCCGTATTTCATGATTTGTTCAAAAAGCATCAGCCATGCGCCGCTGTATTCTTTCTCCGCATGAAGCCTTTTCGTATTATATTCGCTCGGTTCATAATCGCGCAGCGGTTCAGGCAGTGGTACTTGTAATACAAGTATCTGGCCTTCTGTAAGAGGAATTTCTGGAATTCGATGTCTTGATTGAATGATCGTTGCTTCTTGCGTCTCCTCCGTCGTTTTAATGCCCGCCGTTTTCATCACCAATTTTTTAATGTTTACCGCATTAACGGATTCATCAGAGCCTTGGTCGATTACTTTTAAAACATCATCTTTGCCAATGAGAGAAAGGGTTAATTGCACTCCACCTGTTCCCCAGCCGCGTGCAATCGGCATTTCTCTTGATGCAAATGGAACTTGATAGCCCGGAATGGCAATTGCTTTTAATGTGGCTCTTCGAATTTCCCGTTTGGAACCTTCATCGAAAAAAGCAAAATTATAATGGATTTGCATGAATTCCTCTCCTTTTTACATTTCTTGCTTGCTTTTTGATTTGCGTACAATATCAAGCTTCGATTGGAAAGTGACATAGTGAGGCAGCTTCAAATGTGAAATAAACCCGGTGGATTCAACCGAATCAATATGATAAAGGACAAATTCCTCGTCTCCTGTCGGATAGTCCCTATTTCCCTTCTCCAAACTATTGTCTAAAATCCCCATTGCGATTGCTTTCGTTTCGTTTTGACCAAAGCAAAGACCATATCCGATTTCAAACTTAATTTCCTTTTTCCCGTCCCCGATCTCAACTGTTTCCGGAATTAACATTTCGACTTCGGTTGCTTTAATTTCCCCAATATAATAAGCATCGTCTTCTCCATTAAATGAATGAAAAGGGCTATCGATGTAAACCGGCAAATAGCCGACACGCAGTTCACCTACTGTTGGATGAAGACTTCCATATCCGCGAATGACGGCATAAGCTAATGAAGTCACCGCCCCTGTCTGGCCTCTCGTTAAAACTTGGAGACGTTGACTGCGGGTGGAAGGAAACGTCAAGCTTTTTCTCGTTACATCATCAGGCTCTGTATTATCCATTACACACTCCGAGAACAAACCTTCTTTTCTTAAGTAATCACTTACTTTTGGCAGTTTGCCAAAATGTTTTTCATCCACTTCGTCGAGCGTTTCCTTCTCATAGGCCGAAAGCCAATTTACTGCATCTTCATCTGTTTCCTCCATGAGGTCAAAGTCGAGCAAACGATGAGTGTAGTCAGTTGTAGCTCCTAAAATTTGGCCGCCTGGTATATCTTTAAAACTAGCTGAAATCCTTCTTTCGATACTCATGTCCTTTGTATTAACTATTTGCGAATAATGCTTGCGCGGTAAAGTGGATCGATATGCACGAAGCAGAAAAACCGCTTCTTCAAGATTGCCTTCAGCATGTTTGATCGCTAGCGCCGCAAGGGTTTCGTCATATAGACTGCTCTCTGACATCACCTGATCAATCAATCCCCGCAGGCCAGCTTCAATTCTTCCAATGTCAAGAACAACTCCTTTTTTTAACCGCTCATATTTCAACCGTTTAATCGACTCCTCAATGGCAATTGTTCCGCCTTTCACTGCCACATAACCCATCAAAGCTTCCTCCCTTCTGATAAAATTTGCGTCGTCCTTGGCAGACATAAGAGATGATGATTTTTGTCCACAAAAATTAAATCAACCCCCATTGGAAATTCAGCGTTTTGTTGCTGTCGAACTTCCATCCAATTCCCATTTACTGAAACATTTA
Source organism: Aeribacillus sp. FSL W8-0870 (assembly GCF_037963755.1). Classification (NCBI taxonomy): domain Bacteria; kingdom Bacillati; phylum Bacillota; class Bacilli; order Caryophanales; family Bacillaceae; genus Aeribacillus; species Aeribacillus sp. FSL W8-0870. The sequence continues at coordinate 516,558 of NZ_CP150165.1, read as the reverse complement.
CATAATTTGCTTCTTCAATGCCCGGACCTGTTAATTTGAAATCGCATTCATCCGTAACAGCATCTGCCTCAACAATAATGGTTGCTGAATCATGGGGATCGATGAGACTGCCGGTTTTTACTCGCTGTAATATTTGCCCAAGTTCATCTTCAGCTTTGTCATAAAGTACAAAAACGAAATCAGCGCGTTCTGCTGCATCAGCTTTTGCATAGGTTAGTTGGTTTATCCAGCGAGTTGTCTCTTCTTCCTTCTCGGAAACTACCTTAAAGGTCACTTCAGTATCTAGAAGCATTGCAGCCAGAACAAGTGTCGAGGGAAAACAGCCAGCCTCAAGATCTACTTTGGCCGCCTCATCTTTTAAATTTGTTATCAATCCGGGCCTAGACATGGAATCAACAACTTTTCGATATGCACGTTGAATATCGTGAATAAAATCTAATTTCATTCAACCTCTGCTCCTTTTAAACATCCATCGTTTCAAAATTTACTTTTGTCTTCAAAATTTTCATAAAGGAGTTCTTTCTTTGCTCATGAATTGCTGCTTCCTCCTTCAACAAAACTTCATTCCATCGTTCCGTTTCTGGCAATTGTGCATTGTAAGCTGCATCGACCACAGCCAAATGGTATGCTAATTCCGGCTCATGTCCTTTTAATATGCCGAAGCCGATATACCCGCTAATTTCCACTTTACATTCTGTTACAAAAACTTCTCCTAAGTAGAACAAACTGTTCTTTGCCGTTTCCCGAACTTTTACCATTACTAAACCGTTGTTCGGCTTTTCAATCGTTTTTACCTCATACTTAGCTAAAATTTGTTGTGCCAATGTGGCGGCAACGTTCTTATTTCCGTTGATTAAAATTTCTGTTCTTCGCCTTCTTTCCATTTCCGCCCCTCCATCATGATTTTTTGCTTCCGTTGATTTAAGCATATCTTGTTGCCAAGTGGAAAAAATTTAAAAAAAAGTAAATTCTATTAATTTTTTGCAAACGCATTTTTAAGAAAATGTTAATGAGCACACAAAAAAAGAGAGATTCCTTGAATGAATCTCTCTGCTGCTTTCAATCCAAAATCGAAAGCATATAAAAACAAGAAGAGAAAAACGCATGTTTTCCTCTACTTGTTGGATTTTAGGGACTTATCGGACATACCCAAAAGCAAAAGTTTTTTATATAACAAAGTTAAAGCAATCACTCCGATAAAAAATTTCTGTATGTTCAAGCACCGTTCCGGTTTTTTTATCGATACATCCTGTCTCCAACACTAAAAGCGGAATTAAACTGGTGCATTCAAGAATTTCCCATAGGAATTTAGTCGGAAATAAAACCTTTAACACGCTTGACTTCGATTCAAATTCAGTGAAGCCTTTCTTTTGATAATAATCAAACATGGACGTGATTTCCTTGCCATACAAATCAATATCATCAAATACGGATTTCGCCACGTAGGAAATATGCAAGGCAATTGGTCGATTATTGACAATGCGCAGCCTGCCTATTTTAAATACTCGATCCGTTTCCTCAGCACCGAGAGAATGAAAGATTGCTTTATTATAGCCGATTTCTTCGCAAAAAATGTTTTTCGATCGGAAATGGTGCCCAAGTCTAATCATTTTCCTGCTGAAGCTTTCATCCCCGGAAAGAACAAGCGGAATCTGCATTTGCCGATCTTTTACATAGCTGCCCTTTCCTTGTCTTGAATAAATATATCCCATCTCCTGAAGCCTTTCGTATACTTTGCGGATTGTCATTCGCGGAACGTTAAAATAGTCAGCAAGCTCATTTTCGGATGGTAATTTATCATTGGCCCCATACCTGCCAGAATGAATATCTGATATGATTTTATCAATGATCTCCATTTCTTCTGCCATCTGCATTCTACCCCGCTTTGAAATTGACCTGCTATTTTTTCACACGGCAGTTCAAAAACTGCGCTTTGAAAAATATTTTTTGCTACACTTTCTATTGGTTACATTCAGTATAGTTTAAGTAACTGGAACTGTCCAAGCCCATTTTATAGTCTATAGAGGATCCAACTGCTAATTTGCTTTAGATGCTGATAAATAAAGTTTTGCTGCATTATATTAATCTAATTTGCGAAGATGCTTGCTAATCGACGGCTGACTTATGTCAAACACTTCAAGAAGCTTGCAAACGCAATGTGTAAAACCCTCCTGGAAAGCATTAAGAACGTTTCAATCGAGTTGAAATACGTTCCTTCCATCCATGTTCCATAAAATTCCTTTCTGTTTCTTGTGTAGAGCCGGATCAGTTTTGGAAAATATGAATCAAAAAATACTAAAATTTTCAAGCTCTTTACTAAACCCATTCTATTTAACCCTTATCGGTAAAGGTATTGATCAGTTTTCATCATTTTATTCCACAACTTATCACTATTCTTGAAACAACTTTACTTGATAGTTTTTTATTTCGTTCACCTCTTTGCATATTTTCATATCCAGTATGGTCAACGAATGATTCTATTAGCAAAGAAGCAAAAACTTGAAATAGTTTTTATAAAATATGGTGTTAAAATATTCTGAATTGTTGTATTATTATTTTAACAGCTAGCAAAAAAAGACAACAATGTTTCCAAAATGACGCACTTTTTTCTGTAAAAACCAAGAAGGAGGAATCGAAATGGGGGAGGCCGGGAAAGGAGCGGTTATGGAGACGTCCATTGATCACTTGTTGGTTGAAAAGCTTTCAGATCCGCGAACGATGGAGCAGCTAATCCACTTGCTTGATAAGCTGGAGAATGTAACGTTCCTTTTGGATATGCTGGAAAATTTCCTTCAACGCGGACCGGAATTTGCTGATTCGATCAATGAACTTGTCGTTCTTTTGCGACAAAGCATATCTAGACCAGAATATGTTACGCGTTTTGAGAATGCTTTAACCGCGTTGCATAAAATGCAAGAATTCCTCGATTCTCCGCAAGTTCAAGAGCTGATCAAGTCCGATGTTTTGGACGTGCGCTCGGTGCAAGTAATTGGAAAGGTGTCGCGTTCATTGTATCAAGCCTCTAAAGAAGCAGCGGAAACGGGAACAAAACGTGTGGGAATTATTGGTCTGATGCGGACATTAAGCGATCCGGAAGTACAGCCTGCACTTAATTTCGTCCTTAATTTTGCACGAAACTTATCGAAGGAGATCAGCGATGCATGAGTTGTCTATTGCCCAAAGCTTAGTTGAATTGGCGGCAGAAGCGGCGGAAAATTCGGGAATAAAGAAAGTTAAAGCGCTGTTTTTAAAGCTTGGAGTATTATCAGGTGTCGTAAAAGAAGCCTTAGAATTTTCTTTTGATGTGGTTGTTCAGGGAACTTCTTTGGAAGGGGCTAAACTTATTATTGAAGATGTCCCCGTGACCATTTTCTGTCCCAACTGCCAAGAAGAACGGATTTTGCCTGAACCGCTTCCTATGCGCTGTCCTACGTGCGGCACAAAAACTGGCCAAGTCCTTGCGGGACGAGAGATGGAATTGTACGCTTTGGAAGGTGGAGAAGAAAATGCATGATTTGACCTTGAATCCTCGAATTGTTGAAATTCGCCAGAATGTTTTGAAGAAAAATGATCTCCTTGCTAGAGAATTAAGAAAGCGGTTTCAAAACGTGGGCGTTTATGTCGTCAATCTCGTTTCCAGTCCTGGAGCGGGAAAAACGACGCTGCTTACAGAAGTGCTTACCCGCCTTGGCAAACGCTATCGAACAGCCGCTTTAGTTGGCGATTTAGCAACTGAAAACGACGCGGACCGCTTGCGGCAAAGTGGAGCAAAAGTGCGCCAAATTACTACTGGCACAGTTTGCCATCTGGAAGCGGAAATGATTGAGCGAACGTTGCAAGATTGGGAGTTGGAAACATTTGATTTCCTTTTTATCGAAAATGTTGGAAATCTCGTCTGTCCCGCAAGTTATGACTTGGGAGAAAACCAGCGTGTAGTTCTTTTTTCCGTGACAGAGGGCGAGGATAAACCGGTAAAATATCCGACTATTGTCAACAGTGCTGATACGGCGATTATCACAAAAATTGATTTAGCGGAAGCGGTAGATTTTCAGCGAAAACGATTTTATGAAGCATTGAATGAGGTGCGCCCAGGCATTCGCATTCACGAAGTTTCTGCTCGCACAGGAGAAGGAATTGACGAATGGATTTCACAGCTGGAAGCGGATAAATCAGCATTTATTCATTCGTCCGGCTCTCTATAAGCAAAATTTTAGATGAATAGAACGCTGCGAAAGACTATGATTTTGAGTCGTTTGGTTGAAATAGAAAACGATTTGAATCAAGCCGACAAGTCGCCAAACACCAGTGAGACATCTAAACAGGAGAGCGTCTATACGAAGATGTATTTTAAAATATCAGAACCTTCTGACTTTCGTTGCGCAAAGGTATTGAAATTGAAAAATCTTGCCCAAAACTTTTTGGAGGTGGAGAAAATGGTGAATCTCCTTTGGATGCACGGCGGTGCGTGCAATGGAAACACTCAATCATTTTTAAATGCGGAAGAGCCAACGGTCATTGATTTAGTAACCGATTTTGGCATTAACATTTTGTATCACCATTCTTTGTCGATGGAGTTCGGTGAGCAAGTTCGCCGCCTTTATGAGCAAATTCTCAATGACGAAATCCCACTGGATATCTTGGTGGTAGAAGGGACAATTATTCAGGGACCTGACGGAACAGGGCACTATGATATGCTTATGGACCGTCCGAAAAAAAACTGGATTTGGGATTTCGCCCATAAAGCGCAATACGTTGTCGCAATCGGTGATTGTGCGTGCTGGGGTGGAATTCCGGCGACAAAACCGAATCCGTCTGAATCGATTGGTCTTCAATATATGAAAGAAGAACGCGGGGGATTTCTTGGTACACAGTTCCGTTCGAAAGGTGGACTCCCAGTCATTAACATTCCTGGTTGTCCGGCTCATCCCGACTGGGTGACGCAAATTCTTGTAGCCATTGCTACTGGCCGTTTGGAAGATGTTGTTTTAGACGATCTTCAACGTCCGCAAACGTTCTTTAAAACGTTTACCCAAACGGGCTGTACGCGTGTGCAGTATTTCGAGTGGAAAGAGCCGGTGGAAGAGTTCGGACAAGGTACGCGAAAAGGATGTCTCTTTTATGAGCAAGGCTGTCGAGGTCCAATGACTCATTCGCCATGCAACCGCATTCTTTGGAACCGTCAATCTTCCAAAACTCGGGCAGGAATGCCTTGTATTGGCTGTACGGAGCCTCAGTTCCCGTTCTTTGACCTAGCACCTGGAACAGTATTTAAAACGCAAAAAGTTCTCGGCTCAATTCCAAAAGAAGTACCACAAGGCACCGATCCGCTCAGCTACTCTGTGAATGCGGCATTGGCACGTGCTGTGGCGCCGAAATGGGCGAAAGAAGATATGTTTGTTCCGTGATATTAACGAAATTCGGATTTTTGTCATCAAGATGAAGTGGAATCAGATATGAGTGAAGCACCAATAAACCGTTTGTGATGTTACTTAACGGAAAAAGTGACATCTCCACAAAGACGTGAAGCTTGTTCCATGATCATGATCATTAATGAAAATCACGACTTTTGTCATCAGCATCTAGTGGGAACCGAACATAGGTGAAGCACGAATAAGCCGTTTGTTGATGTTGCTTAACGAAAAAAGTGACCGCCTCGTCTACACATAGGCGTGAAGAAACTTATTTTGTACGTTTGAAATCGACGATTTCCATTTGCTGTGATTCGGATGTCTTTTAATGGAAACCATTTTAGAAACGAGGTGCCTAAAGAACATGAAAAAGCAAGAGGCTATTGTAAAAACAAACAAACTGGAAATTAAAGTACATTCCCTCGGTCGTGTAGAAGGAGATTTGGATGTAAAAGTAGCCATTGATGATGGCGTTGTTGTAGATGCTTGGACAGAAGCAACAATGTTCCGCGGTTTCGAGATGATTTTAAAAGGAAAAGATCCGCAGGCCGGTTTGATTGTTACTCCTCGGATCTGCGGCATTTGCGGCGGCAGCCATCTCACGAAAGCAGTTTATGCGCTCGATACGGCTTGGGGAACGGAAGTACCGCCGAATGCTACGCTCATCCGCAATATTGCTCAAGCGGCGGAAACGATTCAAAGCATTCCGCGTTGGTTTTATGCTTTGTTCGCAATTGGTTTAACACATCGACATTACGCTTCTTCTAAGCTGTACGATGAAGTGGTTCGCCGTTGGGCTCCTTTTGAGGGAGAGCATTATGAGATTGGCGTCACTGTTTCAGCTAAGCCGGTGGAAATTTACGCGATCTTTGGCGGACAATGGCCACATTCCAGCTTCATGGTTCCGGGAGGCGTTGTCAGCTCGCCGACATTGTCCGATATTACTCGCTCTATCTCGATTTTGGAATATTATCGGGAAAACTGGCTGGAGAAAGTTCTTCTTGGTTGTTCCGCTGAACGCTGGCTGGAAAACAAGACTTGGAACGATGTTCTTGCATGGCTGGATGAGAAGCCGGAGCATCGCAATTCTGATCTTGGCTTATTCATTCGCTATAGCATGGAAATCGGATTGGACAAATACGGAGCGGGGCCGGGGCGCTATTTAGCCACTGGAAGCTTTTTTAACCCGCAGCAATACCGCTATCCGACGATTGAAGGACGCAACGCAGCGCTGATTTCCCGTTCGGGAATATTTGATGGGGAAAACTTCCATGATTTTGATCAAGCACGGATACGCGAGGATCATACCCATTCTTTCTATCGCGGCAGCGGTTCTTACCACCCGTTTGAAGGAGTAACCGATCCGGTGGATCCGATCGAAGGGCAAAAAGAAGGAAAATATACGTTTGCTAAAGCACCGCGGTATGATATTCCAGGCATCGGAGAAACTCCTCTGGAGGTAGGTCCGTTGGCCCGCCAAGTAATTGCTGGCCGCTCTGGTGCTGAGGAGTGGCAAGATTATGATCCTCTCTTTTTGAACTTGATTAAAGAAATCGGGCCAAGTTCGATGGTGCGTGTGTTGGCTCGCCTTCACGAAGCCGCGAAATATTATTTGCGCATGAAGAAGTGGCTGAAGCAAATCGATTTAAACGAAAAATTTTATATCAAGCCGAAAGAATTGCCTGAAGGACGCGGATTCGGAGCTACGGAAGCAGCCCGCGGCGCTTTGGCTGACTGGATTCAAATTAAAGATGGAAAAATTGAAAATTATCAAGTCGTCACTCCGACAGCATGGAACATTGGACCGCGTGATCGTCACGGTCAGCGCGGACCTATCGAAACAGCGATGATCGGCGTACCTATTAAGAATCCTGAAGATCCGGTCGAATTGGCTCATATTGCTCAAAGCTATGATTCATGCCTTGTTTGCACCGTTCATGCTTATGATGCCAAGTCACATAAAGAGTTAGCCAAATATAAAGTGATAAATATATGCTGATATCTCTAATATGCAACTTTAAGTGACGTGTTTTTCTGCAGTGCAAGCATATCAGCAGACGTTTCATATACAACTGTAAAACTAATAGTCTAGTAAAACAGACAAAGAATGGTAATGGGAACGGTACGCCTGCAGAAGGAGGAATTTTGTATGAACGTTATGATTATTGGATGTGGCAATTTGCTGCGAAGTGATGATGGGGCGGGACCCATGTTGATCCGCAAATTGTGGGAACATGGGGTCCCACCGGGAGTCCGTTTGGCTGATGGCGGAACTGCTGGCATGGATGTAGCTTTTCAAATCGGGGATGCAGAGGAGCTGATTCTAGTAGATGCCTGTAAATCAGGAGATGAACCGGGCACGATTTTTGAAATTCCAGGTGAAGAGGTGGAAACTCCTCCGCTAAAAGATGTTAATCTTCACGATTTCCGCTGGGATCATGCGATTGCCTTAGGCCGATGGCTTTTAAAAAGCCGCTTCCCGAAGAAAGTGACCGTTTTCCTGATCGAAGCCGAAAACATATCGTACGGATTTGGATTGTCTCGAACGGTGGACAATGCCTTAGATCGTTTAGCGGATGAGCTGCTTCAGCGCTTAGGAGGGAAAAAAAGTGAAGCTTGAACTGACACCAACTGGCTATCTTCATATTCCCGCCGAAGAAACGGTGCGGTTTCCTACAGGAACAGCCATCGTTTTAATACGTGACGAAGAACTGTGGGTGATGCCGGTAAGTCATTTAGGAGCGGGCGGATTACTGTTAAAACTGCGCAATTCTCGTGGAGATCGAAGCATGTTTGTCCAAGAAATTTTGCCCGAAGGTGTGCAGCCGGGAATTCGTGACGCTGTATGGGATGAACGATATGGAGCGCTTCGCATACCACTTTTTTGTTCCTGTGCGATGTCGGAGAAGTAAAAGTATATAAGCCGCTTCATCCCTTGACTTGAATGGTCATAATGAAGAAAAAATTTTGGACCTGGCCGACAGGACGATAAGATGATATCCATACTAAATGAAACGAAAGTGAGTAATTGCACAATAATCGATAGTACGTTAGAACATGCCGATCTTAGTTATTTAGAGGTTTCGTTGTCTTTCCAATTACAGTTTTTAAAAGGGGGAATAACAGTGCTGCAGCCACAGCCAATCGGTGTTTTTCCTGGAGCGGCAGGTTTTTTTCTTCTACCACCTGTTCCAAATGCAGATCAATTCATATCCCTTCTTCTCCGCGGACATTTTCCTGATCGTTGGCCGGAGAACTGGCGTTTTTTCGCTGCGGCGATTGAGGGAAAAAGCGAAGACGAGGTGCTAACATTATTGCCGGAAGGACCAGAAGCTGCTTATAACCGTTTTATTTTGGATCCACAAACATATACATACACTTTAGCCAAAGAAGTGCTCCCAGACGATTTCTCCTTGCTTTTGGATGCAGCGGCGTGGCGCCTGAAACTGTTTGAAACTCCCCCACCGCTTGGCGATGCGTCAGGAGAAATACGGGCGTTTTTATTGGCGACTCAAGCGTACGACGCGTTTCAACAAAAGGATTGGCCGACTGGGCTTTCGCTTCTTTCCGAAGCCGCCGCTACAGTAGAAAACGTGTCACCAGTTTTTTCCGCTCGCCTTTACGCGGAATATGCGGCGACAAAACAAATGCTTGGTGATTGCGGGAAGGAAACAGTAGAAGGATACCGGAAAGCCCTCTCTCTTTTAGAAACGTCTTCCTTTCAGGAAGCCCGGGCTGAACTGTGGTTTCAATTAGGCACAGTACATCAAACTGGCGCCGATGGACGGAAAGGTTCTCTTCTAGAGGCAGTCAGATGTTATCATGAAGCACTAAAAGTATATCGGAAAGACACTTATCCAGAAGAGTATGCTACCGTTCATATGAATCTTGCTTTAGCGTATTTAGCCATTCCGTCTTTAGACCGCAGCGCCTATTTGCGCACAGCGACAGCGATCCAGTCATTAAGAGAGTCTTTACGCATTTTTAAAAAAGATAAACACCCTGAGCTTTGGGCAAGCGCCACGGTCAATCTAGCCAATGCGCTGCAACATGTAAAATCCTCTCATCTTGAAGATAACCTTTGGGAAGCAGTAGCTCTTTATGAAGATGTGCTCGAAGTACGCCGCTCTAAAGACGATCCAATAGCATATGCCCGCGTTTTAGCTAATCAAGGGAATGCGTTGGCACATCTAGGTGCGTTTTCCCGAGCGGTACCTCGGTTGGAAGAGGCCAGTCAATTGTTTCGTAAATATGGAGAGCATGAGGCAGCGAGTGCCATCGAAGACGTATTAGCGGAAATTGCCCTTAAGCGGAAGCAAGCAGCAGTCAATGAAAAAATGGAACAGTAAAATGTGCGAAAGAAAGGAAGGATTGCATGAATCCCCACGAACAGCAATACTTTAATCTTTTGTTGGGTATGGCGGTTGACCGTTTTTGTGAACGTATCATCCAGCGCAATGAAGGAGCTCAAAAAGCGCTGGAACGGCTTCGCGCAAATCCTCAAAGTGAGGGAATTTGGCTGAACGAATTTGTGGACGCTTTCTTTCGCGATGCCCTTCTTGATAATCCAGCGGGCTCTTGCCTCATTTTGCAGGCTTTAGCCAATCATCGCGTCAATGATTTTACTAACATTGTTGACCGTAATACGGTTGAAGAAATGCTGCAGGAGATGGCCAAACAAACATTTGCCGCTTTATTATATCGGAAAATCGAAGAAGCTCTGGAGCAAACATTGGCTTTTGGAGGTGAGTGATCATGAAAGTTCAGCAGGAAGAGGATTTTCAAGCTTTGGCTGGACGGGTGGATCGCGTGCTGGACTCGATAAAGGGTCTGCCAGAAGACGCTCGGATGAAAGCAATGGAATTGAAAAAAGCCATTGAAGCCTTTCACGAACATGCTCTTAGAAAACTCGTTCGCACGTTTCGTGAAACGGAGGCGGGAAAAGAATTGCTGCTGAAAGCTGCAGAAGACCCTTCTATTTATGCGATGTTTTTGATGCACGGAATCATTAAACAAGATTTATTTACCCGTACCGCCGCCGCGTTAGAAGAAGTGCGTCCTTATATGCGTTCCCACGGAGGTGGCGTGGAGCTAGTTAAAGTGGAAGGAAATACAGTTTATGTCCGCCTTCAAGGAGCTTGTTCCGGTTGCTCGCTATCCGCTATGACGTTGAAAAATGGGATTGAGGAAGCAATTAAAGCCCGCGTTCCAGAAATTGAATATGTTGTCATGGTCGAAGAGGAAGTGACCTCCGGCTACATGCCATTTCACGCTATGAATGATACTGGAAATTTAGAACAAAACGGATGGGTGCAAGGTCCATCCGCTTCGGAACTGGAAGAAGGGAGTCCTGTTCGCTTTTCGCATGAGGAGCTCGATGTTTTGCTGGTTCGCTCAGAAGGAAAAGTAATGGCATTTCGCAATCAATGCCCTCATATGGGGATGTCTCTTGACGGAGGACTGGTGGACAACTCTATTATTACTTGTCCATGGCACGGCTTCCGTTTTGATTTATCCACCGGGGAATGCATGACGGCACCTCACGTGCAGCTAGAACCCTTTCCAGTTCGGGTAGAGGATGAAAAAATATGGATACGATTAAGTTAACCGCATATCCCGAACGGTGGTTAGGGGGATCGGCCCCAGGCGGTCTTGTGCTGCCCCCTGCCCATCCAAACAGGATTCATCTTTATGCACCAAGGGGAGTATATGTAGACGATGATATTGTAGTAGCGGCCGACAGCGGCAACCATCGCGTACTCATTTGGTACAGTTGGCCGGAAAATGATCATGCGCCAGCTGACATCGTGTTAGGTCAGCCTGATTTTGAAACAGAAGGACCAAAACTGTTTCATCTCCCAACTGGCGTTGCGGTCATTGAAGGAAAGCTATTTGTCGCAGATGCTTGGCACCATCGTCTGCTCATTTGGGAAACATTGCCGAAAATAAATAACCAGCCTCCCGATTATGTCTTGGGACAAGAGGATCTGTCAGGGACATCCCCGAATCGAGGAGGAAAAGTTAGTCCGACTGGATTTTATTGGCCATATAATTTTGCATACATTGATGAATGGTTTTATGTAGCGGATACGGGGAATCGCCGAGTTTTAGGATGGAAAGGTTTACCGGAAGATGGGCGTGTTCCTGATGTCATTCTTGGTCAACCGAATGGTTATGTAAACAGTGAGAATAGGGGAAAAGGCGTAGGAACGGATACGTATCGCTGGCCTCACGCTCTTGCCGGCGACGGAAATACGTTATACGTTGCTGATGCGGGCAATCACCGCATTCTTGGTTATACGCCGCCTCCAGAGACGGACCGCCCAGCTGAGTTAGTTCTCGGTCAACAAGATTTTACTCAGTCATTTGAACTTCCCCATGTACCGCAAGGACCCCGGCGCTTCCGGTTTCCTTACGGGATCGCACAATACGACAATTTGCTAGCGGTGGCTGACACGGCAAACAACCGCATCCTTCTTTTTACTGAGTCGCCGCGAAAAGGAGCGTATCATCCTGCTTCGTATGTTATTGGCCAAGCAGATTTCGAAGGAATGGGAGAAAATCGCTGGAAAGCCGTAACAAGGGATTCACTTTGCTGGCCGTACGGGATTTGGTGTCATCAAAATCGTCTGGCAATTGCTGATTCAGGAAATAACCGCGTCATCATTTGGCGCCTTAAATTTACATGATTGTTCTAAAGAATCTCTAACAAAAGTTTCAGTGTTCGAATGAACTTCTAGTTTTCTTTACGGACAATAACATATCTAAATTTTCACATTTATTGCAAATCGGGGGGAGCGATTCATCCATGTGTTTAGCTATTCCAGGCCAAATTGTAGAAATGTTAGATGGTGACCGCCATTATGCTGTGGTGAATGTTTGCGGTGTGCGCCGCAAAATTAACATTGACTTATTAAAAAATGAACATCTCCTTCTTGGAGATTGGGTGCTTATTCATGTGGGATTTGCGATGAGCAAAATCAGTGAAGAACAAGCAAATGAACAATTGAATTTGCTAAGCATGTTAAATGAATCGGATGAAGCGATCGAGGAAGTACAAGGTTACCAATTTGATAACGAAAAAGTTTAAACATGTTAATACACAGCGCTGGAGACTTAAGGCAACAAAAGGCATATGATTGGTCAATCAAAACCCGTTCCGAAAAAGACGATATGCATGCAGGCAGTCGTTGTTGATCTAATTTTAGGAGGTGCAGTTTAATGACGACGATGAAATATGTTGACGAGTTTCGCAATCCGGAATTAATCCGCAAAATATCGGAAGAAATCCACCGTCTCGTCGATCCAGATTATCACTATCGTTTTATGGAGGTTTGCGGAGGACATACCTTTTCGATTTTTCGATTTGGATTGCAGAATCTGCTGCCTGAAAACATTGAGCTTGTCCATGGACCGGGATGCCCTGTCTGTATTCTTCCAATGGGACGTATGGACAATGGACTTTCGATTGCCAAGCAGCAGAACGTCATTTTTACCGCATTCGGTGATGTAATGCGCGTTCCTGGGAAACATGGAACGCCTCTCGAACTAAAAGCTAAAGGGGCTGATATACGTATGGTGTACTCCCCTTTAGATGCTTTAAACATAGCGATGAAGAATCCTGACCGGCAAGTTGTGCTGTTCGCGATTGGCTTTGAAACTACCGCCCCATCAACAGCATTGACGCTCATGCGCGCACGTGAATTGGATGTGCCCAATTTCTCTGTATTTTCCAATCACGTCCTAATTATACCGGCAATGCAGGCAATATTGGATTCTCCGGATATGCGCATTGATGGGTTTATCGGACCTGGTCATGTTTCATCTGTAATCGGCGCCCGTCCTTATGAAAGCATCGCAAAAAAATACCAAAAACCGATAATTATCTCCGGTTTTGAACCGCTCGATTTACTGCAATCGATCCTCATGCTTGTAAAACAAATGCGCGAGGGGCGGTTTGAAGTAGAAAATCAATATAGCCGCGTCGTTCCTTACGAAGGAAATATGTCTGCACTTGATGTAATGAAAGAAGTTTTTGAAGTCCGCTCTCTTTTTGAATGGAGGGGACTTGGGGCTATTCAGCAGTCTGCGCTCAAATTGCGGCCTGAATTCGCCAAGTGGGATGCGGAAGTTCGTTTCCAAGTCGAGGGATCTCGTGTGAGTGATCCGCAAATGGCGCCTTGCGGACAAGTATTAAAAGGTATATTGAAGCCGCATCAATGTCAGCTGTTTGGCAAAGAATGCACTCCGGAACATCCGGTGGGAGCTCTTATGGTGTCGTCAGAAGGGGCATGCGCCGCCTATTATCATTACGTTCATTTGCAAGAAGCAGTGGGTGAATAAAAAAAGAGGAAATTATATAGATTGTTTTCCCTGTTAGGTGAAATACAATGCGTTTCGATTTCGGGCAGTGGCAGGGTTCATCAGCTTACTTTCAGACGTTATATGATTTGGGAGACGCTCACTGAACTTCTTAATTAATCGTTGCATCAGGAAGAAAGGAAGGAACAAGCATGAAGACAGCCAAAGTGAATTTTACTGATTCTTATATCGAATTGGCTCATGGCGCTGGTGGGAAAGCCAGCAGAAGACTGATCGAAGGACTGTTGGTTCCCTATATGATGGGGGACAAGCCAGCAGAATTAAATGATGCGGCATATGTTGAGACAAATGGGAGCCGATTGGCGTTTACTGCAGACAGCTTTGTTGTCAATCCACTCGTCTTCCCAGGGGGATCTATCGGCGAACTTGCCGTCAATGGGACTATAAACGACTTGGCGATGGGAGGAGCAAAGCCGTTGGCTTTGGTGACAACACTTATTATCGAAGCGGGATTGACAACGTCGGAGTTGGAACGGGAGGTGGCGGCTATCGCCAAGGCAGCTCAACGTGTCGGAGTGCCTGTGGTCGGGGGAGATACGAAAGTAGTGGAGCACGGAAAAGCGGACGGTCTGTACATCACGACAGCCGGTATCGGCCTTACCGATCCGCGCGTTTCTCTTTCGTCCAGAAACGTTCAACCGGGTGATCATGTCATTTTGTCTGGTGCAATTGGTGATCATGGGATTACCGTTCTCTTGGCTAGAGGGGAGTTGGATTTAGAAGCTGACCTTACTTCCGATACTCGGGCGGTTTGGCCGTTCGTATCGGCACTTATTGAGGCGGCGGCGCCGGGGCTTAGATGGCTGCGCGATCCAACCCGAGGCGGTGTAGCTACGGCATTAAACGAATTGGCAAGAGACGCTCAAGTAGCTGTTATACTCGATGAAGAGGCAATTCCAGTTCGCCCGGCAGTGCGCGGTGCCTGCGAAATTTTAGGATTGGATCCCCTTCATATTGCCAATGAAGGGCAGTTTCTTGCCGTCATTTCGCCTGAATACGCCGATATCGCATTAAAAACACTTAGAAGCATGCCGGGCGGGGAGAATGCGAAGCGCATTGGTGAAATACAAGCAGAGCCAAAAAAAGCAGTTTTAGCACGTTCTCAATATGGAGGTACACGCTTGATCGATATGCTGATTGGCGATCCGTTGCCTCGCATCTGTTAATCAATCATGAAAATGCTTAATAATAAATCATCTCTTTGGAGGATGAGAAATAATGCTGGAGCTTTATGGTGCGAAAGGATGTCCTTACACGAAGGAATTGCGGGAAAGTTTATTATGGGACGGAAAAGAATTTGTCGAGTATGATGTCGAAGAAGACAAAGCGGCATTGAAGCAGCTTGTTGTTTTGACGGGAGGAGGTACTGTTCCAGTCTTAGTAGAAGACGGGCAGGTCATTCAAATAGGAGTTTCCGGCCGCGGATGCATGGTTGCATTACCGTCCGCAAAGGAGGAGAAGCCGTTTTCTTAAACGGGCGCCCCCTCTCTTCTCTTTAGGTAAGATACGTGCAAAATAAACGGATACATCTCTAGGAAAGTGGAATATGTCGGCATGAAAAGTTCTGTTATGTATACGCCTTCAGTTCAGAATGCGAGAACAAAGCTAAATGCCAGCGCATTAAGTTCAACGGACAATGTTTTCTTATTCAAAGTTCGGACGGTCCACTGAGCTCTATTTATCTGTTCGAAAGCTCCAAAATCTCTCGTTTTATAACGAAAGCAGGTGATTCATCATGAAAATAGCGCAGCGTATTTGCATATATGGTGTTGTGCAAGGGGTCGGTTTTCGTCCTTTTGTCTTTCGTAAAGCAAAGCGGTGGAAGCTCAGCGGATGGGTGCGCAATGGAGAAAGCGGCGTGGAGATTCATGTGGAAGGGGACGCAGATGCCATTCAACAATTTGTTCAAGAAATTACAGATCGATACCCTTCCTCAGCTAAAATAACCAATTTGGAAATTAAAGATGCGCCTTTACAAGAAGCAGCTGATTTCGAAATTTTGGCCAGCACGCTCCATAATCGGCCGACAGTGCAAATTCCTGCTGATCTTGCGGTTTGTCCGAAATGCTTGTCAGAATTGTTTGATCCAGCTAACCGCCGATTCCTTTATCCATACATCAATTGCACGGATTGCGGTCCACGATATACGGTCATTGAGCGGCTGCCGTATGACCGGCCTTATACGACAATGCATATGTGGTCTATGTGTCCGGCTTGTTCAGTGGAATATTATGATCCGGCGGATCGACGGTTTCATGCGCAGCCAACTGCTTGCCCCGATTGCGGTCCTCATTATCATGTGCAGGGACAGGATGGAGAAATACATGGTGATGAAAAAGCAATCAAAAAAACGGCCGAGCTCCTTCGTTCTGGGCGCATCGTTGCGATCAAGGGGCTTGGCGGCTATCTTTTGGCGTGTGATGCTGAAAACGAAGAAGCGGTATGGGAGCTTAGAAGGCGGAAGCGACGCGGGGAAAAGCCGTTTGCCTTAATGGTAAAAGATCTCGAGACAGCAAGGTCGTTTATCGATATATGTGCGGAAGAAGAAAATCTCCTTACATCTTCCGCCCGACCCATCGTGTTGGCACAGGCTCGCCG
This sequence comes from Aeribacillus sp. FSL W8-0870, assembly GCF_037963755.1. Classification (NCBI taxonomy): domain Bacteria; kingdom Bacillati; phylum Bacillota; class Bacilli; order Caryophanales; family Bacillaceae; genus Aeribacillus; species Aeribacillus sp. FSL W8-0870. Next base: position 500,170 of record NZ_CP150165.1, on the reverse strand, counting down.
ATTGCTGCCGGGAGTAGCTCCTGATAATTCCGATTTAGGAGTAATGCTTCCATACACCCCTCTCCATCATTTGCTGTTTCATTTCGACGCACCAGAAGTGCTTGTAATGACAAGTGCTAACCGTTCCAGTGAACCGATCATCTATGATGATGAAGAAGCGATCAAGGCACTTGAAGGCATCGCGGACGCATGGCTTATTGGGGAGCGCCCTATTGCCCGCCGCGTCGATGATTCCGTCGTTCGCGTCAGCCCATTTGGCCCTACTGTACTTCGGCGGGCGCGGGGGTATGCGCCGCTTCCTGCTGCCCAATTGCCCAGTGATCGGCCTGTTCTTGCGGTTGGAGCTGACCTAAAAAATACCATTACATTAGTGGTCAACGGACAGGCGATCATGAGCCAACATTTAGGAGATTTAATGAAATACGAAGCATATATGTCATTTGAGCAAACGGTCCATGATCTTTTGTCGATGTATGATGTTCGATTGCAAGAAACGATTGTGGCGTACGATCTTCATCCCGACTACCAATCTACCGCCTTTGCCCACAATCTAGAAGCTTATCAACATATTGGCATCCAGCACCACCGCGCTCATGTGGCGTCCGTGCTGGCGGAGCGAAATGCATTGGACAAACGGGTGATCGGAGTGACGTTTGATGGAACAGGTTTTGGCGACGATGGAGCGATCTGGGGCGGCGAGCTGTTTGTCGGAAGCGCTGCGGAAGGTCTAAAACGGCGCGGACATCTTCGTTACGCCATGCTTCCTGGCGGAGATGCGGCGGCACGCATGCCGCTTCAAGCGCTGGCTGGTTTCTTTGTGGATGATCCGAAATGGGCAATAAATGTCGGCAAGCAGCTTTCGTTTCCTGAACGATTTTTCACGGCAGTGAAGATGGTAGAGAAACAATTGCGCACCTTTCCAACAACGTCCGTCGGCCGTTTGTTTGATGCAGCAGCGGCCCTTTTAGGATTTACCGGTCCTATCTCTTTTGAAGGACAGGCAGCCATTTGGCTGGAGCATTTAGCACGTACAGCTCCATTAGAGAAGGTATATTCTTTCCCGTGGAATGGAAAAGAGCTAGACTACCGTCCTTTTTTAAAGGAAATGGCAGAAGACCGTCTAAAAGGAAAAGATGCAGCGGTGATTGCTCGCGCATTTCATCGAAGCGTCGCAGAAGGCATATTTAGAAGTGTTCGTTCTTTAGGAGCGGCCTATGAAATTGACACAGTTGTGTTGTCCGGCGGCGTATTTCAAAATTCGCTTTTGTTAGCTGATTTGAAAGAGTTATTTTTTGAAAGCGATATGCATATCTGGGTCGGTGAAGAAGTTCCGCCTAACGACGGCGGCATTAGTCTCGGGCAGGCAGCGCTTGCAGCTGCAGCGCATTCGAATTTATGAGTCGTTATTGCTTTAAAAGCTGTAAATATTGGTCTATCACTTGCTATGTTTTAATTGTTGTACATTCATTTTTTCCATTCAATGTATTGTAGACCGCTGACTCGAATTCGAGGAAGCCCAAGTATGACCCCACATCAATTTATGTTTCATTCTTCGCATCGTCTATTAAAAATTTTTTACAAGACATCTTTCGGCGGCTGCACTTAAAGAAGGAAAATTCCTTTTCCGTCCAATTTGTAAAAATGAATAATAAAAGCAGATTCATCAAGGGCTGCTATGCCAAAAATGTGCAGAAAAGCTGTTCAGGCTGCTGCCCTAAACGGATGAATCTGCTTCTTATCTATTTATCTTCCTTTTGCATTAGACCCGTTTAAACACCCATCGAAATATACTTAACTTCTAAATATTCGTCTATTCCATGGTGTCCCCCTTCTCGGCCTATTCCGCTCTCTTTCACGCCTCCAAATGGCGCTTGGGCGACAGCAGGAATCGAATCGTTCAAACCGACGATGCCAAATTCCAATGCTTCCGAAACTCTAACGGACCGAGAACAGACTCAATAGAAGGTCTTCCGTTATCCGGGCAATACAAATCCTTAACCTTTTCAGTGATATATGTATTGATCTATTTTTCGTAAAAGGTGATCTTCCGGTACAAGTTCCTCAATACAACAAATTTATATTCATTTTAACTCTCTTTATTTGTAGTTCATATGGTTATTATCCTAACTAATATTATAATAAATTAACACGGTAAACTGATAAAGATTATAAATAAAAATAATGGCTGTCGAAGTTTCTCGACAGCCTGAGGATAAGGAATTTTCTCCCTTGTCCTTTTCCTCTTCGAGCAGTGCCAGACATCACTTATACTGCTTGTTTTTGGATGTCAGCTCTAGGTTTTTCTCGTTTGACAAGTAACATAAAGAAAGCAAACACAAGTAAGCCGCTTAAGAAATACAACCCGGCACTTGTTCCTCCCGTCAAATCTTTCAATGCTCCTACTGCATATGGACCGATAAAACCGCCAAGATTGCCAATCGAATTTACTACAGCTATCCCAACAGCTGCTTTTGCTGGATTAAGCATTGTTGTAGGCAGCGCCCAAAAAGGACCTTTATAACAATACATGCCTGTAAGTGATAAAGTGATGAATAACATGCCCAATACAGGTTGGAGTGTTACTCCAGCGCCTATCAATGTTATTGCCCCTACCAAGAGCGGCAAGGCAGCATGAAGCCATCTTTCTCCTTTGCGGTCAGAGCGGGCTGACCACCAGTTCATGGCAATAGTAGCAACAATATAAGGAATGGTAGCAATTAGACCAATTTGTGTATTAGATAAAGACGCTGACATTCCATCAATAATCTGCGGCATCCAGTAACTGACACCAAGAGTACCGGCAATATAAACAAAATAAATAATGGCAAAGTACCACACTTTTGCATCACGAAGAGCTTCTATATGTCCGCTATGCTTTGCAGAACCCTTTTTGCCATCTGCTTCTTTTACTCTTTCCTTTTCCAATTCAGCAATTAGCCAATTCTTTTCTTCTTCGGTGAGCCATTTTGCATCCTCTGGTTTATCCGCTAAATAAAATAGGGTCACGATCCCAAAAATCACAGCCGGAGCACCTTCAATTAAAAACATCCAGCGCCAGCCTTCAACATTGAACCAATGAATGTTGTCCATAATCCATGTCGAAAGTGGAGCACCGATAATATATGATACAGGAATCGCACTCATTAACATGGCAATGGTTTTTGCGTGATCTTTTGCCCTAAACCAATATGTTAAGTACAAAACAATTCCCGGGAAAAAGCCAGCTTCTGCAACACCGAGCAAAAATCTAATAATGTAAAGATGACTTGCTTCCTGTACAAACCCAGTCGCCATCGATATAATTCCCCATGTAATGAGGATTCGCGCAATCCAGACACGGGCGCCAAACTTCTCCATCAAAATATTACTTGGTACTTCAAAAAGAAAATAGCCGATAAAGAATATACCAGTTGCCAGACCGAAAACCTGGCTGGTCAAACCAAGGGCATCATTCATCTCCAAAGCGGCATAACCAATGTTAGCCCGGTCCAAATACGAAATAATATAAAGGAAAAATACAAATGGAATAATCCTCCTTGTTACTTTTCGCACTGTTTGCTTTTCCAAAGATACTGCGTCATTCACCATACCCACTCCCCCTAAATTTAAAATGAATATAGAAAAAACTGTATAGATTGAATGAAGTAAATGTTCCGAAAATTATTGAAACGACGTTACTTCACTTTATTTACAATTAGGAATCAACACATCTTAAATTTCACAGGCTGAAGGCCAAAAATCTTATAAAAATGTAAGTGTTTACATTTTCAGGCTAATATAAAGGTTCCCCATCTTGTGTTGGATCCTAATGTAAATAACATGTTCTAATAATTTGTTATTTGTAATACAAATTAGTAATACAAATTTCGTTGTATGTCTTGTGTTTTTTATTTTTTTTGTTTATTATAATCATAAAATAACGTGTTGTAAATTAAAAATTCAAAAAAATCACTGAAAAATTATTATAAATTTGTTATATAAATCAACAAATTTGTTATACAAATATAGTTCATTCCCTATTTTTAGAACTACGAAAGGAGAGGGAGTCATGGCCAAAAAAGAAAAAGTTTCGCAAATGATATCTCGTGAATTATTGAAACAAATTGAAATCGGAAAATTTCCACCAGGCTCTAAGCTGCCGACAGAAATGGAGTTGGCTGCTCAATTCGGTGTAAGTAGAGTACCTATTCGCGAGGCTTTAAGTATGCTGCGTGCAGCAGGTGTCATTTCCTCGCGTCAAGGCGGCGGGAGTTATGTAGAAGAATCAACAAATTCATCATTATTACAGCGTATTCGAATTGAGAGCGATGATGTGGACAGCATTAAATATTTATTTGAAATGAGAAAAATTTTGGAGCCGGAAGCAGCATATTTAGCAGCACTCCGACGTACACCTGAACAGCTAGAGCAAATGAAACGAATTTTAAAAACAATGGAAAATGAATCTTTAGAAGAAGGAGACATTTCAACAGAGGCCGATATCGAATTCCATCGTTCGATTATTTTGGCTACACATAATCCAGTTTTAATTCAAACACTTGAAAATCTATCCTCTCTTTATGAAAAAACATTAAAGATTACGTTGCGACCTAACGTGGAGTTAAAACAAAAACGAAAAGCTGTATATCAAGAACATTACAATATTTTACAAGCAATCGAAGCAGAAGAACCGGACCTCGCCAAAATCCAATGTCTCATCCATTTAAAAAATGCTGAGAAAAAATTAAGTCTGCTTTTAAGAGATTATACGATATAGAAAATTGGAAAGTGAGAGATTCATATGAAGGTAGTTACACCGAGTCATATTGAAGAGATTAAATCAATAGTTAAAGCCGGTAAAGTACTCACTGATGAGAGCGACCGTTTCAGCTATTCATTCGACGGCTCTTTCGGAACATTTCTGCCGGATGTGGTCATTCAAACAAAGAGCGTGGAAGAATTAGCATCCCTTGTGAAGCTTGCCAATCGCGAGAAAATCCCAGTTTATCCTCGCGGTCAAGCCACATCATTAAGCGGTGGCCCGCTGCCTGTCAAAGGCGGTATGGTATTGGATTTATCGGTATTAGATGATGTACTTGAAATTCATGAAGAAGACTTAATCGCCGTTGTATCCCCGGGAGTATTAACAGCGGATATTCACAAAGCAGCCGAGAAAAAAGGATTAATGTATCCTCCAGATCCAAGCAGTTCACATGTGTCTACTATTGGCGGAAATTTAGCTGAGAACTCTGGAGGTCCAAGAGGATTAAAATACGGAGTAACGAAAGATTATGTGATTGGTTTGGAGGTTATCACTCCTGAGGGTGAAATCATTCATACTGGCGGACGCACTGTAAAAAATGTAACCGGTTATGATTTAACAAAACTCATTGTCGGATCAGAAGGAACCTTAGGCATCATTACAAAAGCAATTTTGCGCCTTCTTCCAAAGCCGCCCGCTTCCGAAACCATTATGGCGGTATTTGACAGCCTTGTTGATGCGGGAAGCGCCATTTCAAAAATTTTATCGTCAGGTATTTTGCCTGCCAAAATGGAGTTAATGGATCAAGCTTCGATTGTGGCGGTCGAAAATTACGAGCCTTTAGGGCTACCTGTAGATGCAGAAGCGATTATTCTCATTGAGCTCGACGGCCATCCTTTAGCTTTAAAGGATGAGATCAAACAAGCAGCGGAACTATGTTATCTTGTCGGAGCAAGAGCTGTTCGCATTCCAAAAAATGAAGCGGAAAAAGCGGAGATCTGGAAAGCTCGAAAGCTGGTATCTCCGGCTATCGTACGTATAAAACCGACCAAAATTTCAGAAGATGCCACCGTACCACGAAGCAAAATACCTCAAATGTGCGCAAGATTGCAGGAAATTCGAGATAAATATAATATTCACCTCGTCGTATTCGGTCACGCAGGTGATGGCAACCTGCATCCAAACATTATTTGCGACAAAAACGACAAAGAAGAAATGCGCCGCGTAGAACAAGCTGTCGCTGAAATTTTCACAGCAGCAGTTGAACTTGGCGGAACGCTTTCAGGCGAACACGGCATCGGAACTATGAAGGCTCCTTTTATGGAAATGGAATTAGGACCAGTCGGTCTGGATATGATGAAGCGGATTAAAAAAGTTTGGGATCCAAATAACATCATGAATCCAGGAAAAATTTTCCCCGAAAAGGGGCAGAAATTGGAGTTGAGTTAACATGAAAGAATCTCTTGAAGAACTAAGGGAAGAATTTCAATATAATAAAACGAACAGCTGTGTACAGTGCGGTTATTGTCTGCCCGTCTGCCCGACATATGTAACTACGCGAATAGAAACACATTCACCGCGCGGACGTATTAATTTAGTCAAAATGGTTGGCGAAGGAAAAATCACGGATCTATCAGTGCTTGAAGAGCCGTTGGATTTATGCCTTGGATGCCGGGCTTGTGAAACGGCTTGTCCGACTGGAGTGGAATATGGTTCCATCCTTGAATCAGCAAGGGCTGCACTTGTGAAACGCAAGAAATTTAAAGCTCCTGTTCGTCTGCTGAGAAAGACAATGTTTCAGAACGTATTCCCTAGTAAAACAGCCATGAATGTGATCGGCAATACGTTTTGGCTTTATGAGAAAAGCGGATTGCAAAAAGCGATGCGCAAAACTGGTATTATGAAAAAGCTGCCTTATCATTTAGGTGAATTCGAAGCGACAATGTCTCAGGCAGTTTCACCAGCAGAGCGTAAACAAGCTCCTTCCAAAGCGAAAGCAAAAGGTGAAAAAAAATATACAGTTGCATTTTTCACCGGATGTATCATGGATGCTATGTTCCATCGCATCAACCGGTTGTCTGTACAGCTGCTTGCAGAAGCGGGTTGTGATGTCATTGTCATTCCTAATCAGACATGCTGCGGCGCACTGCATGCGCACTCTGGTGAAATAGAGGAAGCCAAGCGTCTCGCAAAACAAAACATCGCCGCATTTGAACAAGAGAACGTTGATTTTATTGTGAATAATGCCGGAGGATGCGGAGCTATGCTGCATGAATATGACCACCTGCTCGCAGATGATCCAGAATGGGCTGATAGAGCGGCTGCGTTCACTGCAAAATCAAGAGATATCAGCCAAGTGCTAGTCGCTTGCGGCGGACTGCCTAATCTTCGGTCAAATCCGGAAGAACGAGTCACATATCAGCCTTCGTGTCATATGACCAATGTTCAAAAAGTGACTGAGGAGCCTTTAAACCTTCTAAAAAGTATTTCAGGAATTAATTTTGTTGAGATGGAGCAAGCAAACATGTGCTGCGGTTCAGCAGGAATCTATAATATTATTAACTATGATGCCTCAATGGACATCCTTGATGAGAAAATGAAGCATACGAAAGCGACCGGAGCATCAGTCGTGATTACGACCAACCCAGGATGTCTCATACAGATGAAGCTTGGTATCGAACGCGAAAAACTGTCTGATTCTGTGCGGGCATTGCATCTAGTCGAATATTTGGCCGAAGCTGCCGGAATTTCATAAATTTTGCTTACACTTATGATGGATACGTGTTTATTGTACATTTGATAGAAGCATTAAAAATGACATTCCGCACCTGAAAGGAAAACTTCCATCTTTTTTTCAGGTGCGTTTTTTAAAAGTTTTCACTTATCATTTAATTCCTTTTTAATCAACTTCTTCCACCTTCATTCTTTTTTCGATAATTTCCATCGATCATCTATTTTACCTGCTCCGACACACGGATGGAAAGGAAAGATTATAGCCAGTCTCAAGTTCAAATAACCCTTTTGATTGTTAGCCGGTGTAATCAAGTCAGCCGGAAAAGAATTCGATCCGCTAATACAATCGGATTTTCTTCACGCTGAAAATCTCCAAAATGTGTCCAGTTAAATTGAATTGGACGATGTTTCAGAGCAACGTTTTTCGTATTGGCATAGAGAATCTGTCTGTAAAAGTAAGAAAATGAAGCTTTATATGACGTTTTATTAATGTTTCTGTTTATTCATATAGGTTTGTAAATTCCGCATATCCGAGAACAGCCAAGTACGATTAATTCGAAGTCATAAACACCTTGATATTGCCATTCTCAGCCAAAGAATCCCTAGTTTGGTAACAAACTAAACCGGACCAATTTTTATTTCTCGAAATATTTAAAAAAGATCAAAAAAAAAAAAAACATTTATTGATTTTTAATAAATATATTGGGTCTAATCTCTTCTGTCATTTCTTCTTAACCCTAACAGTCCTGCAAGACCAACTAAACCAATCCATCCCCAATCTGTATCTTCATTATCATCGCTATTATCAACATCTGTATTTTGAGCCATTTGAGTAATTTTGTTTGTGTTGTTATTGACGTCTATGCTGTCATTTTCAGCGTAGGCAACTATCCCAAAAAGCATCAACGCAACTGATAGAGCGCAAAATGAATGGAGAATTTTTTTTAACATGGTTTTCACCTCCTTTTAATAATTGTTAACATTTAATATGTCCATCAAAAGAACAATTATTCTTTAGATATAGAAGCCGTTTAGGGCGTCATTTTTAAACCTATTCAATTCAATAAACGAGTGCTTTAAAGAAAAAATAGATGGTAAAAAAAGAGAAATGAATGCAATTACAAGGTATATATCTTCTATAAAAGAAGGGAAGCTATTATCAAATGTTTTAAGGCAGGGATTGGGGATTTACTGTTATTCCACAAACGTGATGAATGGTTGGCATACAAAAGACGATTTTTAAAAAGTAAAAGCTTGCGGCATCGCAAGCTTTTCCATATTTAGCAATCCGAACTTTTCACGTTGAGCGGCGGTGGAACTAGCCAGCCTTTTTCTTTGTTTATTCTAAGCAATTTAGCACCATATTGCGCTTTTTTTACGTGAAATTGACCAAACATTAAAGCAATATCTTCCCTGATGCACTCTCCTATAATTGTACTGCATGCCACTAAACCAGCAGAAATATCTTTGCTAAGCATTGCAGCTATTTCCGGGTCGGCAAATCTCGCACCAGCTGGAATATCTTCCAAACATGCTTTTGGCCGTTCTGGGGGTGATGGCGGAAGTGCTATTCCATTTTCTTTTAACAAGTTTTCTATTTCTTGTATTTCCGGTTTTAAAACGTTTTCGATGCTATCCTCTATAAAACGTTTTAAATCCTTATCGCCTGTGTGGTTGAGCAATGTTTGATATCCGGCAACAAATCCTTTAGCCGTTTGTAAATACGACCATACGCCAAATATTTCTCCGTAGTGCATTGGCTCTTCTTTTGGATTACCGCTTAAAATTCCCATAATAAACCTCCTAACAAAATTCATATATCACCATTCTTTAGATAATATGGATTGATTGAAATACAATTATGCAAAGGAAAGTGAAGTTTTAAAAAACTTATTATGTTATTGGATTTTTGTACGAAGGAATGAACAAAAAAGTTTGTGTAATGCATGGATTAGCTCATCAAAATTTAGTTAAATTTTCAATCCTTCTAACAGTACTTCTCGATAGGAAATTTGACTACAAAAAAGGACTACCTCCCTTTCTTCTTAGTAAGGAAGTAGTCCTCACTTATTCTATAGACCAGTTCTCAAAAAAGTGGTCAATTTTATTACATGCACCCTACATATCCTTTTATTGTAATAATTTTACAGTTCCCTTTCACTTTCGTGCATTTTGATTTTAGAGGGCAATGACGACAGTCTTCACATTCATAGATTTTGAAGCTTTATTCATAACCAGACGGGTCCTTTTTGTTTTGGTATTTTTTTAACGCAACTTTCCTTCCATTTGGGCAGATAAAACAATTATCTTGCTCACAATACGTCCAGTTTTTCGCATTTTTGTGTCCTTTTTGTATTTGTGTGTTGTTCTTGTACGTAGGTGCCATAAGAAATCAGAAAATCAAATCGAGGCTCTTTCTCAACACCAACTGCATATAGTTTTCTTCACTGCCATATCCTGTGACTGTTTTCAGCATGGGTAAAGAAAAAGCCGCCAGTTTCTCAATATTTTCTTGGATGAGCTTTTCGATTCCCCGGCAGGAATAAATCTTTTGGGAATAAGCGTACAGAAAACTATATTTTTTGCATCAATTTTTCTATTCGATTGGAGCTTCCGAAAATCTCAATATGGTATTTGACATTTTCATATGCGGCACGGATAACATCTTGATGAAACACAAAATAATCTGTATAGCAAGAAGATTGGACATTTTTATTTATATGATTGATAACATTGTTGAAGGTTGAAGTAGCAACATTAATTTTTCTAATTCCTAACTTAATGCATTCTTTAAAATCATTCTCTTCGATTCCCGATCCACCGTGCAATACAAGCGGTATTTCAACTCGCTCATCAATTTCCTTCAAACGGTCAAACCGCAAATTTGGTTCACCTTTATATACGCCGTGGGCGTTCCCGATTGCAATTGCTAATGCATCTACTTTTGTTTCTTCCGCAAATTTCTCAGCTTCTTCAACCCCTGTAATAGTTATTTCGATATCTTCTGACCCATCTTCGCTTCCTCCGACTCTTCCAATCTCAGCTTCAACGGTTGCACCGTAGAAGTTCGCCAGTTTAACAATTTCTTTTGTCTTTTCTATATTTTCTTTTAAAGGTAAATGTGATCCATCATACATGACAGATGTAAAGCCGATATCAAGTGCCTGCTTAATTTTTTCATAAGTTAAACCGTGATCAAAATGAACCGCTACTGGGACAACAGATTGTTTCGCAGCTTCAACCATTAATGGGCCGATTAAATGAAGCGGAGAATGCTTCAAACGAACTTCAGCAATTTGCAATATAATGGGCGATCGTAATTCCTCTGCCGCTTGGATCGCCCCCATAACCATTTCCATATTTGCAACACTAAATGCGCCGATTCCAAAATTGTCCTCTTCCGCACTTGCGAATATCTCTCGCATTGTCACTAAAGGCATTTATTCATCATCCTTTTCCTATACCGACTATTTTCTAGGGAAAATCTGTACTTGCTATTACGTTTTCTATACAAGATCTTCAATGAAAAACAACGAATTTTTTTCTTAAATGGTTTGTTAAAACTCGACTTTCACCGGTACTCCTTTTTCAAATGACTCTTGCGCAGCTTTGGCAATTCTTTGTGCTTGCAAGCCATCAAATCCACTGCACAAAACAGATTCATTATCCATGCAAGCATGAACAAATTGCTTAACTTCTTCAATATAGGCTTCAGAATAACGTTCAAGAAAGAAATAGAGCGGTTTATCCTTCACAACATGGTCAGATGTTGATAATTCAACTGTTGTCGGCCGGCAATTATCAGCAGTTGCCGCCCCTTTATCTCCAAAAATTTCTACTCTCTGATCATATCCATAAACGGCCTGTCTGCTATTATCAATGACACCTAATGCACCATTTTCAAATTTTAGTGTTACAACTGCCGTGTCGATATCACCGGCTTTGCCAATTTCTGAATCTATTAAAACGGCTCCTTGAGCAAAAACTTCAACTACTTCACTGTTTACAATATAACGAGCCATATCGAAATCGTGGATCATCATATCCATAAATAAACCGCCTGAAGTCCGCACGTAATCAATGGTTGGCGGTTTTGGATCCCTTGAAGTAATTTTTAAAATATGAGGTGTTCCAATTTGTCCTTGTTGAACAAGATCGTGTAGCCTTTTAAAATTCGGATCAAAGCGTCTGTTAAATCCTACTTGAAATTTGACGCCAGCCTTTTCAACTTCATTAATTACCTCTACTGTTTCTTCAACTGAAAAACTAACCGGTTTTTCACAAAAGATATGCTTACCGGCCGCCGCAGCCTTTTTAATAATTTCGGCATGCGTAGTAGTTGGAGAGCAAACAAAAATGGCATGGATTTCCGGATCACGTAAAAGATCCTCATAATTATCCGTAACTATTGAAATGTTCTTTTCTTTTGCCCAATCTTCCATTTGAGCAATCATTACATCCGATATTCCTTTAATCTTTACATTTGGTATATGCTGCATGTTTTCTGCATGCAGCCGCCCGATTCTCCCTGCTCCAATAATTCCAATGTTTATCATGTTCCGATCTCCTCCATTTTCACCAAGAAAATGACCATCATTTGGCATGATGAAATCTGCTTGCTCATCATTAAAAGTTTTTTATTTAAGTAAATAAAGGATCATTATATTAATGAGCTCGAGCTAAAGAAGCTCGAGCTATTTAATGCTTTTACGTGTCCGACAGACTTGTTGTTGCGAACAACCATCTTTTCATCAGTTAACAAAAATTTATTCTTTCGTAATGCTTTTCAAGAATTCTAATTTTTCTTGCGCATTTTCTTTTGTGATGACATCAATGCCGCTGTCAATTCTTTTTTCAACTTTTTCACCTTTTATAGCTTTAATTGCATTTTCAACTCCTAAATATCCCATGTCATAAGGGCTTTGAGCAATTGTTCCGGCTAATTTTCCGGCTATAATCGATTCAACAGCTTCAACTGTACCGTCTGTGCCAATGACCGGGATTTTCATTCCTTTAGCTTCAACTGCCCGGAGCACTCCAAGTGCCATATCATCGTTTGCAGCAAATACACCTTTAATATTTTTATTGTTCTGTAATATATTCTCCATTACTGACATCGCTTTTGATTTATCACTATCTGCCGGTTGTTCAGCTACTACTTTCATCCCAGCATCTTCTAAAGCTTTTTTGGCTCCTTTTATACGCTCATCTGTTGCAGTGTTCCCAAGAGCACCGCTAATAAGAGCTACTTCATCCCCTTTATTCAACATTGATGCAAGCAATTTTCCAGCTTCCTGACCAGCTGTGAAGTTTTCTGTTCCAATAAATGTTGTTTTATCTTTCAGTTCTGCGTCTGTATCAATGAGCAATACAGGAATGCCCTGTTGTGTAGCCTGTTCTAGTGAAGGAACAACAGTTGAAGGCTGAGTTGGCGAAACAACTAATGCCCTCGGCGATTGATTGATTTGGTCCTCAATCATATTTACTTGTTCGATCACTTGAGACTCTGAAGCTGGTCCTACAACATTTACTTCAACACCCAATTCTTTTCCAGCTGCTTTCGCACCAGCCTCTACATATTTCCAATATGGGCTGCTTAACGTTTTTAAAACGACTGATATTGTTTTTCCTTCTAAATCGTTGCCTTCTTTCTCACTACTTCCCCCTGAAGATTTTTCACCCCCACATCCGGATGCAATAATCATGCTAGCAGCCATTGCTACAACACCTAAAGATTTCACCCATTTTTTCATAAAATCATCCCCCTTGAATTTATAAATAAATTTTTAAATATTAACACTATTTTTGAAAAAGTTAGTCTTTCTTGCTTTTTCTCTGTCTAATCACATCTACATAAACAGCCGCTATAATAACAAATCCTATGACTGCCATTTGAAAATCGGCTGAAACATTCAATAAGTTAAGGCCATTTCTCAACACAGCAATAATTAAAGCTCCTATCAGAGTTCCCCAAACTGTTCCAACTCCACCAAAAAAGCTTGCTCCGCCAATAATTACCGCTGCAATAGCATCCAATTCATATGATAAACCTGCTAGCGGGAAGGCAGAATTTACTCTTCCTACCATAACTAATCCTGCCAGCGATGCCATAAAACCACTGATCGTATAAACAATGACAAGAACACGATCAACATTGATTCCGGATAAATGAGCTGCTTCTTTATTTCCTCCAATTGCATAAATATATCTTCCGGTTTTTGTTCTAGTTAAAAATATATGGAAAATGATATACATCACGATAACTAGCAAAAAACTCACAGGAATTGGACCGACAAATTCTCTCCCCAAAAATTGAATTAAATATGGGAAGCCGGCAATAGGTGCAGCTGCTGTTACAATCAACGCTAAACCACGTGCTATGTTCATTGTTCCAAGAGTAGAAATAAACGGATGAGGCAATTTAAGCTTTGTCAGCAATATTCCGTTTAGCCACCCAAAAAAACATCCTACTAATAAGCAAACAAGAATTCCTAAAATGGGATGCATGCCCATATTAACGGAAACAATCCCCATTAACATGATTGAAATAGCTAAAATGGATCCGACCGATAAGTCGATACCTGCAGTCAAAATCGGCAAGAGCATCCCTAAAGCCAACAATGCATTAATGGATGACTGTCTGGCGATATTCATGATGTTGTTGATGGTTAAAAACTTATCCGATAGAATCGTGAGAACTGTACATAAAATGATAAGCCCGATCAGAGCGCCAAACTTACTAAGGTAATGCTTGACAGATTTCTTTTCAACATTCGTTTCCGAGCTGTTCACCGCTAACTCTCTCATCAATTACTCCCTCCTGTAGCCGCTTTCATAATCTTCTCTTGCGAAGCTTCATTTATAGGAAAGTCTGCTGTTATTTTTCCTTCAGACATCACCAGTACGCGATCGCACATTCCTAAAATTTCTGGCAAATCAGATGAAATCATTAAAACGATGGCTCCATTTTCAACTAATTGATTCATCAACCGATATACTTCCACTTTAGCGCCAACGTCGATACCACGTGTCGGTTCATCAAATATAAAGACTTTCGCTTTTGTACAAAGCCATTTGGCTATAACGACTTTTTGCTGGTTCCCTCCGCTCAGCTTTCTTGCATTCAGTTCAATATTTCCCGGGCGGATTTTCAATTCTTTTACATAGTCCATGGCTCCCTGCTTGATTTTTTTCAAATCTATTAATTTGCTCTTTTTTCTAAAGTTATCCATATTAGCAAGGACAATGTTCATGTATAACGGTTGATCCAGCAGCAAACCTTCACTTTTTCTATCCTCTGTAATAAAGGCTATTCCGGCAGAGATGGCGTCCCTAGGTGATTTAATGTCGACTAATTTTCCGTCAACATAGATCTTCCCTTTTTCCTTTTTATCTGCACCAAAAATGGCTCTTGCCAGCTCCGTTCTGCCGGCACCAACAAGCCCGGAAATACCGACAATTTCGCCGCGGCGAATACTAAAGCTGACAGGTTCTTTAAAGCCGCTAACTTTTAAATCTTCGACTCGAAAGCCTTCTTCCCCTAACGTAAAGGTTTGTTTTGGATATTTTTCTTCAAGAGTTCTACCTACCATCAATTCAATCCAATGATCCGTGCTCGTTGTCTTTACTGGAAGTGTATCGATTTTAAAGCCGTCTCTTAAAATAGTGATTCGATCGCCAATTCGTTTAATTTCTTCAAGTCTATGAGAAATAAATATGATAGCAATTCCTTTTTCTTTTAATTGTTCGACCGTTTTATATAACTGTTCTACCTCCGACTGGCTCAAACTCGCTGTTGGTTCGTCCATGATAATTAATTTCGCATCTAAAGTAAGAGCTTTCGCAATTTCAACTAGCTGCTGCTGACCTATTCCTAAGTAACCGAGCGGCTGCTCTGCAATAGCTGGATCTTGTCCAAGCATCTGCAAAAATTGCTTCGCGCTTTCTTTCATTTGTTTGTGGTTGATAAATGAAAATTTTCCATTCCCTTTAATTTCCCGGCCTAAAAATATATTTTCATAGACTTTCAGCTCTGGAATCACGTTTAGTTCTTGGTATATCGTTGCTATTCCAAGCTGCATGGCATCCAAAGGTGAGCTGATTTGAACCGGCTGGCCTTCCCAATAAATTTCTCCTTCATCTTTTTGATAAGCTCCCGTCAAAATTTTAATCAACGTTGATTTACCAGCCCCATTTTCGCCTAACAGCACATGAACTTCCCCAGGTTTCACTTCAAAATCAATGCCCTTCAAAACATGATTATTTGAAAAGCTTTTTTTAATGCCCTTCATCACCAGTAAGCTTCCTTCAGCACTAGCCAATGTTTTTTCCTCCTTTCTCTGCGTATAGGAACTAATCTATTAAGAGAATCAACAGCTATTCTGAAGACAAAATCATAATATTTTAGATGTTTTCAAGGAAACTTTTTCTTGCTTAAAAAACGATTCTTGTGCCGCAACAGCAATTTCTTGAGCTTTTACTCCATCTTCAACAGTTACTTTAGGTTGATACCCCTCTAGTAAAGCATTGAAAAAGTCTTCCAGCTCGAGATAATAGGCGTCTTTAAATCTAGTCGGAAAATCTTGAACAATATCATGAACTGCGCCAGAACTGGTCAAAACTTGAATGTTATGTTGACGCAAGCCGCCAATAAAAATCGTTCCTTCCGTACCTATTACTTCCGCACGTATATCATAGCCATAATGGGCATTTCTGCTGGATTCAACGTCACCAACGGCTCCCGATTCAAATTCTAAATAACAGAGAGATTGATCCACATCTTGATATTTGGACATAAACGGATATTTTAAAACTTTGCCGTGAGCTGATACTGCTTCAACGTCTGATTCCATTAAATACCTTGCAATGTCAAAATCATGAATGGCCATATCAATAAATATACCGCCGCTATTTTTTATAAATTCTTCAGGAGGCGATGCTGGATCGCGGGAAATTCCCCGAAAATAAATTGGTTTTCCGATATCTCCTCTTAAAATTCTTTTTTTGGCTTCAGCGTATGCTGGATCGAACCGTCTCATAAAGCCGACCTGACAAATTGTGTTATGCCGCTTCATTATTGCAAAAATTTCTTTCGCTTCGTCTAAATTGCTGACAAGCGGTTTTTCAACAAAAACTGCTTTATTGCTAAAAGCTGCTTCCTTCAACAGTTCAAAATGCGTACTCGTAGGAGAAGCAATGATAACAGCCTCAATCCGATCATTGGAAAAAATATCACTTGGATTTGTAGTGAAGTTAGGAACATCTAATTCTATGGAAACTTTTTTGGCAAGCTCTTCATTTCTATCACAAATGTATACTAGTTCGGCGGATTGGATTTTTGTCTTAACGTTTACGGCATGCCAATATCCAAGACGTCCTAGCCCGATCACTGCACAGCGAATTTTTCTGTTCATTTTCATTACCTTCCTAAAATTTATTTAGACTTGCTACTACGGATTGATTGCGCAAAGATTCATAACCTTTTTCTATATAATGAATAACTTGAATAGAATTTCGGATTCCATAAACTGGTTGTTTTCCGTTGATAATGCAATCATTTACATGCTCCACTTGATTGAAATACTGATTATCTTTATATGTTTCAAACAGTATTATTTCGTTATTGTCATCTTTTACAATTACTTTGCCCTTTTGATCTGATGACACATCAGGCCGAAAAGAGGAATCTACTAAAATGGTTCCGCGCTCTCCTATAATTTCATACCGATTAATAAATGGCAGCTTCATGCTGGCGGTAATTTCGGCTGTTCTTCCAAACTCATCTACAAAAATACAAGTTGATAACATATCCACTTTATGTTCAGGGTCAACTTCCCCCAACATAACAACTTTCTCTGGTTTTATTCCGATGATCTGGCTCATCGCATGAACTCCGTAACACCCGACATCCCACATAGCTCCTCCGCCTAATGCGGGGTTTAAACGAATATCATCCCGGTCTTGCAAACTCCAAGAAAAATGTGATTTTACATGCAATATGCTTCCGATCATCCCCGAAGCCAATAAATCCTTTACACGTGCATGTTGTTTATGGAATTGATACATAAAGGCTTCCATAAAAATTACGTTGTTTTGCTCTACAGCTTCCTGAACCTTCAATAATTCTTTCGTACTAACAGCTGCAGGCTTTTCTACTAAAATATGCTTTCCCTTCTGTGCAGCTTTTATTGCCCATTCGGCGTGCAGGGCATTTGGAAGAGGAATATAAACTACATCAATCGATTCATCTTCTAACAATTGATCGTAATCACTATAAACCTTTGGAATATTGAATCGGGCGACTTTTTCTTTGCTTCTGCTCGCAATCGCTACAACTTCGGAACGAGAGGATTGTCTCAGGGCAGGAAGAAGCTGCTCGTAAGCAATATTAGCTGCACTCATAATTCCCCACTTTACTTTTTCCATTTTGATCACCTTTCACAAAATTTTCTGAACGGCAAAGGTAAAATCATGACCGCCCAGCATCCCATTACAATCAAAGTTACGAATCGATTGTTTCGATTAACGGGTGACATTTTTTTAAAGAGCGAAACTGTTGTTTGTTTCATCCTCCATGCCCTGCTTAAGAGTTGTTTAATAATTTTTCATTTATATACTTACGAGCAATTAAAGCGTATTCCAATGGATGGGCTATTGACGGATCTTGTTCGGCTTCAACGATAATCCATCCTTTGTATTGATGGTCCAATAGTTTTTGATAAAGTACGGTAAAATCAATGCAGCCGTCCCCTGGTACCGTAAAGATTCCGCTTAAGAAGGACTTCATGAATGATTTTCCCTCTTTTTTGCACTCCTCCATTATCTTTTTTCTTACATCTTTAAAGTGCACATGTTTTATGCGGTCAATATGCTTGTTTAATAGCTGCTGGCAATCTTCATCGGAAACATAGATGTGGCCTGTGTCATAGAGCAGGTGCACGTAGTTTGCATCAGTGTTTTCCATTAACCGATCAATCTCCGGAAGGGTTTGAACCCCCGTTCCCATATGATGGTGATAAACTAATTTCAAACCGTACTGCACAGCGATTTTTCCCAGTTCGTTCAGGCCTTCGCACAATTGGGTCCACTCGGCATCTGTAAAGTGCGGCTTTTCGGAAAAAACATTTTTATCGGTACCTTGAATGCTGTAAGTCTGCTCAGAAACTACTGCCACATCTGCATGAACTTCATACAAGTATTGACAATGCTGATGGAAAGCCCGTTTAGCTTCTTCTATGCCGTCGCGGATAATAAAACTGCTAAACCACCGTCCTGCTATTTTTAAGTTTCGCAGCTTCAATTCCTTGTTTAACACTTTCGGCTCAGGGAAAAAGCCGCCAACTTCGGTGCCTTCAAAACCTGCGACAACAATGTCGCTTAAAAGGTGCTGCAACGTATTTTCAGCTCCGATTTCCGGTATATCATCATTTCTCCAGCCGATCGGCGAAATTCCCCATAAGATGTCTTGCTCTCCCATTGTTTGTCTCCTTCTTTAATATTGTTTGGCAGTTTTTAAATTTTCTTGTTTTTCTTTAAATGCTTTTTGCACACTTTCCTTTTCAGAGACTTCCGCAACCCCGACATGCCACCAGCTTTCATAGCCATTTGTCATGGTCTTTGGAAGCACTTTCATTTCTATTAAAGTAGATACATTTTGTTTCTTGGCATCTTCTAATGCTGCTTTCAATTCTTCGACTGTATTGGCACGGTAAGTTTTGGCTCCGTAGCCTTCAGCCACTTTTGCATAATCAATGTTCATGATTTGATTGTCATGTGTTCGGAATTCGCAATAATAGCTTCCCATTCCATTGCCCATTTGCAGGTTGCTAATACAGCCAAATCCTGAGTTGTCAAACAGCAAAATATTAATTTTATGATTATATTGAATGGCTGTAACCAATTCAGAATGCAGCATGAGGAAGCTGCCGTCGCCGACCATGGCATAAACTTCTTTGTTAGGCTGCGCAAGCTTGATTCCTAAAGCACCCGACACTTCATATCCCATACACGAATACCCGTATTCCATATGGTATGTGTTAGGTTCTGTTGAATGCCATAAGCGTTGAAGATCTCCAGGCAATGAACCAGCTGAACCGATGATGATACTGTCAGGCGAAACCGCTTCATTAATCGCCAATAATGCAGTGGTCTGCGCCAATTCTGTATTTAACGCATCTGCATATTCATTCAGCACTTCTTGGGAAAACTGATCTTTTATTTCCGGTGTAAAGTTTTCCCTGTCAAACACTATCTTGCTTAAACGGTCGCGCTCTCTCAGCCACTCCTCTTTTAATTCGACAATTTGATCTCCGAATTCGCTTTTATACCCGTCCAACAGCGGGAATAACAGCTCCAAAGTTGTTTTGGCATCTGCGACTACTTGAAAACCATCCATTTTATAAGCCTGCAAACGGCTGACATTAATGTTCAAAAACTTTGCCTGTTCAAAATTGAACGCTGTTTTCGACGAAGTCGTAAAATCTGTATATCTTGTTCCCACTCCAATAATCAAATCCGCTTCTTTAGCCGCTTTATTGGCAGCTAATGTTCCGGTTACTCCGATTCCGCCCAAATTATTTTTAAATGTTGATTCGACTGTCGATTTTCCGGCTTGCGTTTCGACAAGCGGAATATCGTGCTTCTCGGAAAGCTTGATTAAAATATCCCTCGCTTGGGAATATTTTGCACCGCCGCCCACAATGATAAGTGGTTTTTTGCTTGATTTTATTAATTCTGCAGCTCCCTTTAGCTCTCGATCGGTCGGCAATTTGCGGTCAAGATAGTGCACCCGTTTTTCAAAAAATTTCTCATCAAAATCAAACGCTTCCCCTTCGGCATCTTGCGAAATGCAGATGGTCGCAGGACCCGCTTTGGCCGGATCTGTCATCACTTCAAAAGCTCTGATTAAACTTGACATCAACTGTTCAGGGCGTGTGATCCGATCCCAATATCTTGATACGGGCTTGAGCGCATCATTGGTTGTCACCGCCGTACTATATTCATGTTCCACTTGCTGCAAAACAGGATCAGGCTGGCGGGTTGCAAAGGTATCTGCAGGGAGCAGAAGGACGGGAATATTATTGGAAAGAGCTGTACCCGCTGCCGCGACCAAGTTGGCCGACCCCGGTCCAACCGACGTGGTGACGGCAAATATTTTTTGCCGAAGCATTTGTTTGCTGTAAGCAATGGCTGCATGCGCCATTCCTTGTTCATTTTTCCCTTGAATCACTTTTAAATGGCCGGGATCTTGCTCAAGCGCCTGACCAATTCCTAAAACATTGCCATGTCCGAACACATTGAAGATTCCTTCCACAAAAGGAAATTCTTTACCGTCAACGTGAATGTATTGTTGGTTCAAAAATTTGATTAAAGCTTGAGCTGTTGTCAACCGGATAGTTCCCATCTTTTTCACCCCTGATCGTATTCAATTATGATCTTTCGGCAATGAGTTGTTCGATTTCTTCTGCTTTCGGCATTGCATCAGAAGAGCTGTGTCTGCTGACGACAATAGCTGCTGAGGCGCTCCCGTATTTTAAAGCCGTCTCAATGTCCTTGCCTGTAATTAGCGCATACAAGAAGGCTGAAGCGTATGCATCCCCTGCACCGAACGTTTTTAATACTTTTGTCCGATAAGCATTCGCTTGAAATGTTTCACCTGATTTCGCATACGCATAAGAGCCTTCAACGCCATGCTTAATGATAATCAGGTCGGGCGAATGCTGAAACAAATAGCGAACGGTCTCCTCGTTTTTCCCGTCTTTTGTTCCTTCCATGATATCGTATTCGTCGCGGGTGCCGATCACAACGTCTGCCTTTTCCGCCACCAATGAATAATAAACAGAAGTTTCATCAGTAGATATCCAAGTGTACGGGCGATAATCCAATTCAAATATGACTTTCACATCATGTTTTTTCGCCAGAGAGATCGCTTTCAAAACAGCTTCTCTCGAAGGGCTTTTAGATAGCGCCGTACCGGAAACAAGCAAAATTTTGGATCTTTTGATATATTCCTCATCTACCTCGGACGGTTTCAAATAGAGGTCTGCTACATTTTCACGATACATTAAGATGCTGCAGTCTTCCGGACTTTTAATTTCTGTAAAAGCCAATCCGGTTTTATGCCCCTCCTGATCAACGACCATATGGGATGTGTCAACCCCAACATTGCGCATATACTGCTCAATAAAACGGCCATGCTGATCGTCTGAAATTTTTCCGATGAATCCAGCCTTCAGCCCTAATTTTGAACAGCCAATGGCAATATTAGCCGGAGAGCCTCCAACATATTTTGTAAAAGTCATCGTTTCTTCCATCGGACGGTTGTATTCCACAGCGTTTAAATCAATGCATGCACGGCCAATTGCAATGATGTCAAATTCTCTGTCGGTATTGAAATCATATCTCATCTTTGATAAACAGCTCCTTGTATTTTTTAACGTTTCAATATCCATTCATGATCAGGGTCATTGTAAAATTTCCAAATCCGTTTCGGGCCTGCCATAACATTTAAATAATAAGAGGTATAACCGTCTGGTACGCCGACCGGATGATATCCTTTCGGCACGATGACAACATCACCGTTTTCAACTGTCATCGTTTCATCTAGTGAACGATCGTCCGTATAAACTCGCTGAAAAACGAATCCTTGAGGCGGATCCATTTCATGATAATAGGTCTCTTCCAATAGCGACTCATTTGGTAAGTTATCACGGTCATGCTTATGCGGAGGATAGCTTGACCAATTGCCGCTTTCCGTAAACACTTCCACCACTAAAAGACTATTCGCACTTGGATCTGAATCAGGCAAAATATTGTGGACAAAACGTTTATTGTTAAGTATCCCCCTATGCTCGATTCCTACATTTTCTGCTTTAATCCATTTCGTAGGCAGCTGACGTTCAGACGGGGAATAGCATAAGGCAACGCGCGCTTTTGTTACTCCTTCAACCTCAAAATGGCGCTGATTGGAAACATATACGCTGTCCGTCGGGATCTTTTCAAAAACACTTTCCCGCGTGCCTAAATTTTTGAAATTTTCATCACCGACTGAAACATTAATTTTTCCCGTTAAGGCGACGATGCAGCATTCTTGGTTTCCTAATAATTCCGAATATTTTGCGTTCGGATCTAAATCAATGACTTTAAATCCCACATATTCCAAAGGAGAGTTTTCTGATGTTACTTCATGAACAACTATTACTCCCTTTTCGATTTCTTTATTGTTCGGTTTTCGCAGCAAATGACTCATATATACCTCCCTCACATGGCGGCGGTTTTCTTTTTCTTAAAGGAAAGAAAACCGAAAAAACAATTGTTTTCTTAAAGCTTTTGACAAAGCCGTCGCGCTCTCTTTTCCGATTCATTTTCAGGCTCATGAAGCTGAATAATGAGCCTGAAGGATGAATCTTCTATCACATTACCAATCTATTATTCAAAACTTGGCGTTTTATAGCGAGCTGTGACAACCTTTTTGCGCGTATAAAAATCAACGCTGTCTTTTCCGTTGGCGTGCAATGTTCCAAAGAACGAAGACTTCCATCCGGAGAACGGGAAGAACGCCATTGGAGCCGGCACTCCTAAGTTAACGCCTAGCATACCTGCATCAATATTTTCGCGGAAATAGCGAATGGCTTGAGCGTTCGTTGTAAAAATACATGCGCCGTTGGCAAACTCAGATCTATTTGCAATTTCGATCGCTTCTTTTAAATGTTTCACCCGAATGATCGATAAGACAGGTGCAAAAATTTCGTCCTTCCAAATGGTCATATCGGTTGTAACATTGTCAAAAATCGTAGGTCCGATAAAAAACCCGTCGTCAGTTGCGCGATTGCGTCCGTCACATACCAAGGTTGCGCCTTCTTCAACACCCTTTTCAATATAACGGATCGTGCGTTTTTTATTTTCTTCTCGGATGACCGGTCCTAGCAAGACACCGTCATCAAGGCCGTTGCCCATTTTAATATTTTCTGTTTCTTCTTTTAACTTGGCGATAAATTGATCAGCAATTTCTTCCTCCACCGTCACAACTGAACATGCCATGCATCGTTCTCCTGCTGATCCGAATGCTGAAGAAATAATGTTGGTAACAGCATCATCCAAGTTGGCATCCTTTAACACAATCGTATGGTTTTTCGCTCCAGTCAACGCCTGAACACGTTTTAAATTTTCACTAGCCCGTTTATAAACGTATTCGCCAACCGGCTTGGAGCCAACGAACGAAATCGCTTTGATATCCGGATGATCCAAAATTCCATTGACAACATCATGCGCTCCATTTACCACATTTAATACACCTTTTGGAAGACCCGCTTCTGTAAACAAGTTGACTAATTTTTCGATTAAGAGCGGTGTTCTTTCAGATGGTTTTAATATAAAAGTATTGCCAAGCGCTATTGCCATTGGGAACATCCAGCAAGGCACCATCATCGGGAAGTTAAACGGAGTAATCCCGCCGACCACGCCGATCGGATAGCGGTAATTGGTCGCCTCAATATCAGTCGCAATCGTTGATAAGGAATCCCCCATCATTAAAGTAGGCGCTCCTGCCGCAAACTCTACATTTTCTATTCCGCGCTGAACTTCTCCTAATGCTTCAGAATAACTTTTTCCATTTTCAATCGTAATGATCCGCGCTAATTCTTCCCTATGCTTTATTAACAGCTGCTGAAAATTAAATAGAATTCTTGCACGGCGAGGAACAGGGACGTTTTTCCATTCCTCAAAAGCTTTTTTGGCAACTTCTACAGCTTCATCCACTTCCTCTTTTGTAGAAAGCGGAACTTGGCCAATTACTTCTTTTGTAGCAGGATTGTAAACATCTTCATATTTTGTTGCTTTACTTTCAACCCATTCGCCATTAATGTAATTTTTTAATTTTAATGCGTTAGACATTTTCTGTCCCCCTTAATTCATCAACACTAGTTGATCATAAATAGTTGGTATGTTTTTTAAAAAATTGATGATATTATTGTTATATATTAGTTATATTTTGGTTATATCTCGATTTTTATGATAATATTAAAAGCGTTTTCAGTCAACAAAAATTTAAAAATATTTCTGCGACTAATCGGCTAAATCTTCATTATTATTGAACTTATAGGGTAATATAGATATAATTAACGTTGATGGTTAAGTTTTGGTTAACTTTATAATTTGTTTCAAATATTAGCCAGTGAAAACTAAAGAAAGCAAGAGGGATCCACATGTTAAAATCTAAACGAATAGAACAAATAGAAAAATATGTTTTTGAACATCAAACCGTTTCGTTGGACGAACTTGTTAAGGAATTCAATGTGTCAAAAAACACCATCCGGCGCGATGTTCAACAATTAGTTGAACGGGGAACGATCAAAAAGGTGTACGGAGGAGTTGCTGTTAATCATACAACATTAGAATCATTTACGGTCAGACAAACCCGCAATCAAAAGCAGAAAAAAGCCGTTGCCAAAGCAGCCGCAAAATATGTTGAGGACGGCGATATTATTTATATTGATTCGGGAACAACAACATTGGAAATGGTGGAATATTTGCAAACAAAACAGGTTACGATCATCACAAACAACTTGGACTTTATTATAAATTCGTACCCTTATCCAAACTTAAACGTTCTGACAACAGGTGGAGTATTTGAACGTAAAACGAAATCGTTCGTCAGTCTCAAAAATATGGATATATTACAAAGCTACAATATTAATAAAGCTTTCATGGCATCAACCGGCATCTCCATTTCAAATGGCGTAACGAACTCTTCCCCGCTTGAAAGCGAAATAAAACAAACAATTGTAAAAAGAAGTGAACAAGTTTATTTATTGGTAGATCATGATAAATTTGATAAATACGCTTTAATGACTTATTGCCGTCTTGATGAGGTTGATTATATTATTACGGACACTGCTCCGAGCGAGCAATACCAGGAATTTGCCAAAAAACACAATATCCAGCTTGTCATTGCTGATAATGAAAATTAAACATAAAACATCGTTGACAAGCGGCTAGCAGCTTTTTCTTTTGTCAAATTGTTTTTGAGGTGACTGAATCCTTGTTCTCATCATGACTTCCTCAAGCTTGTTCACCTTTTAACGATGGAGACATATTTTAATAGATTTTCGAAATCGTTCCTGCTGTTCTATGGAACAGGAAGTAATTGATTCATTCAGTAGATAAGTGTAAATGTTTTTATTTTAACGGACACAACAGAGTGAAAGCCATTCGATTATTCTATTTTCAAGCTGCTGGTCGAACCAATTGGCAAAAAGGATTTAAACCTGCGGTTACAATTGGACAATTTGCAAACAGAGAAGCCCTCCCTTCAACACCGCTTAATCAAAAATCAACTTAGTTATGCAAAAACCCCCGCCTTTTTTTCGTTTTGGGAACTGTTGCAAAGTATGTATAAAGATTTTTAAGGCAAATCATGAAAACCTCCTTCGGCAAACATAAAACCCTTGGACAAATCCTTTTACTGGATTGCCCAAGGGTTTAAGAATATTTGCGAAACGAATTCATGAGTTGAGGAGCTACACCACATGTCGCTCACCGCCGCATATTGGCTCTTCCTGAAATATTCTTCCGGTGATTATACCCCAACAGCTTACAAAGCAATGTTTCCAACCACCTTTTCCTCATCTAAAAGATGGTTTCAACAAAAAAAGAGAATTGCCATAAGATTTCTATAATCAGGAACTGTATCATACGACTGGAATTTTTAAATCCCTAAACAAAACCTGCCAAAGGAAAAATACCTCCTTTAAAGGCTCTGTCTTAGAAAAGACTGGGACTATAAGATGCGAATGGGTAATTATAAGGGTAATGATGGATATAATTTGGATTTTGGCGAGTCGATCTAGTTTGATCATTTTCATATTTCTTACGTTTACAGTTTTTATGTGGGCCGATAAATGTGTTCGGTTGAATAGGAGCTATAGTTTTCTTCCATTCCTGTTCATTCAGGCAATAAGTATGCGCCATGATATTTGACGGAGTAAGCTTTAAGATATCTGAACCTAAAATCACCTCAGGAGTCGGGGCATCAAATATTGCCAGAAGGTGTGTATTATCCTTGGTTGCTACTTCGTAATGCCACCATGCTTGCGGGATATTTACCACCTGCCCCGGCTTAATTGGATAGTTATGAATTTGTTTTGTAAATGGGTTCAACATCGAGACAGTGGCAGCACCGGAAATACAATAGACCAGCTCAGCTGCATTTTGATGATAGTGAGGTTCTATAACATTATTTTTGCTTAAAAAAATATCCAATAAAGATATGTTTTCTAATGTGTTTAACTGTTTAATTCCCAAGATATTTATAAAGTTGTGTTTATCCTTTGTGAACGATCTACTCTTGTTGACATCGAAGGTGAATTGCGTTTTAGGTGATGTGTAATCCAAATATGCAACCATGTGCACTCATCCTTTGTGTTTAAATATTTCACCATAATCTATGCAGACACGTATTAGTAGTGCAAGTACCTAAATAAAAAAGCCAAAGATCTCCCCGTACCTAAAATATAATTAGGGATAATCTTTTCCAGAAAGGGTAATATGCCGAAACTTCCTTGAGCTTTCTCGCAGCCAAAGGCAATTTTCCCCTTGACCGATTCGCTATATATGCAGGATGGAATTTTGTCATGAAGACGTACACATTAATCGGAGCGAAATAGTTGAACTTTTATCGTTGCAAAAACATCAAGCAGCTCAATATCAACGTCATCTCTATTTTGTGATTTGGCCAGTTATTTTTCAGTGAAAATCATTTTTGAAAACAATAATGACTTTGTTTTAATTCGAAAATAGTTGCACAACTGACCAATGTAAGACTATACTTTTTGGGATAAGCAAATCACATACTGCCTAAGCCTTCCTTGGTCAATGGTTATAAATTCAGCATTCTGTTTGAAAGAAGAGTACTTCCTAATTGTAAAAAATAAAATGTTAAACAATAACTAATAATAATTTTTTTGGCTCTTCACCACAAAATGTACTTGACAATCAGGTTGTTTTCTGATCAAGGGTACAAAAAATGCGAAATTTCCTGTATGGTAAAGGTGACCAAACCATCAACCATGGAGGAAATTTCGCATGCAATCTCAGTTTATCAAAGATTTGATCACTTTACCAGGCTTTCTTATTCATGGAGAACGAAAAGAGGGAGAACGATGGATTTTTGAACTTTCCCTCCCTCCTCATTGTCCGATCTGCCCGACTTGCTTCGGACGGACAACCAAAATATCATCGAAACGAAAACAATGGATTCATGGCTATACAAATACGGTCGGTTTATTTTGGATTGAACTTCCCATAGAAAGACGGCGTTGCCAAGCCTGTTTTCTGACGTTCACCGTTTCTTATCCGGGACTTCCGTCTCACAGTATCGCGACGGAATCGTTTCAACATTGGGTCGCCCAGTTATGCATCGGAAAAACGATTCAAGAAGTCGCTCGCTTGTTACAACTCGCCTATACGACAGTAGAACGCTGGTTTTATCAATATGCCCCGGCTCTTTTACCAACATCGAATCCTACAGTAGTATGTGTGGATGAATTCGCTTTCCGAAAGGGACATGATTACGGAGTAGCGGTGATGGACACACAGACTCGGAATGTCCTTTCCATTGCTTCTGGAAAAAATGAAGAAGCCATTGTGGAGGCGCTTCAACCCGTCGCCTCCAAAGTGAAGTATGTTGTCAGCGACTTGGCTCCTGCCATGAGAAAAGCCATTGAAAAGGTATGTCCAAAAGCCATCCATGTTCTTGACCACTTCCATGTGATTCAGTTATTCACCGATGCACTGGAACGTTGTCGCAAATACCTTGCCAAAGGCGGAACCAAACATGGAAGCGTTCGCCGCGTGTGCCGATTGTTAAGCCAACGTCCAGAAAAATTAACAGAAGAAGAGAGACAGGAAGTTCGACAATGGTGCCAAGAAAGTGCTTATTTACGTGATGTCTATCAAGCACTTCAACATTTCCGTTACGTATCCAAAAGCCAAACAAGAAAGCAAGCCGAAACTCGTTTGACCCAATGGTTTGACCGGTACCTTTTTAGCGACTGTGCCGCCGTACGCAGTATTGCCAAGGCACTCATCACCCGAAGAGACGCAGTGCTTTCTTGCATCGTTTTTTCTTACTCAAATGGTCCAATGGAAGGAATCAACAACAAAATAAAATTGATCAAAAGGCGAGGATATGGGTATCGAAATATCCAGCGTTTTACTTTGCGTGTCCGTCTAGAGACCTCTATCACATTTTAACGTAAAAATCAAGTACATCTTTTGGTGATGAACCATTTTTTTGGGTACATCGTATTTAAGTAATAGTTTGTAGAAAACAAAAATAGATAACAATAAGAAAGGGTTAAATAAAGTAAATAAAAGATTATTGCTAACCAAAACAATATTATTTGAGTCATTTATAAAGTTTGCCAAAGCTATGGGAATCTGAATGGAAGTGTTCACCAACATAACTATACTACAAATAAATAAAAATTCTCGCTTAGTTATCCCAATACGAAATATTCGACCAAATATATACGCTATAATGCTTAATATCAGAACCCCTATGAAAATAGAAGCTAAATTAAGAATACCAATTATAGAAACCAATATGACCGAGACCATACTGTCTAAATCCGGTAAAATGCTTTTCATATAATTGTTTAAATAATCAAAAATACTTAAATAAAGCAATATATAGTTTACCAATATTCCAAACCATACTAACTTGATACTTGGTTTATTCATTTATATACCCCTCGTAAGAAGATGATTTATTAAAAAAATGAGAGTATAAAAAGAAACAGAAATTCAAAGCCCAAAAAAATGAATTTTAACATTTTATTGTTTATCTTTCCTCCTAATTGCCAAGCAAGAATAAACATAGATAAAATTAAGGGGAATAAACTTAAATATAGATTTTTAGTTAGTACTATAACGATCAATGCTAAGAAAAAAAGGGCAGTTGATAGAAAATTTGCAAATTTTGCACTCATGACATGACCTCCAATATTATAATGGGGTTATATACCATTCTATTATTGCTGCCAATGTAAGGAAAATTAATATTATACTGGTTAATAGGGCTATTTCAAATAACGTCTGTTTTATTAGCTGTTTTGTACTTAAAGAAGTACGGAAAAATTCAATAATAATTGATACGCCTTTTAATCCAATGATTCCACTTATTAATATCGCAGGTATCTCAAATATTCCATGCGGGATTAGCTTTACAAAAATACTTGAAATAGACAATCCAAGCTCCAATTGCTGCTGAATAGAGGAACCGACTATTAACCCATTAGTTATCAAAAATATAACAGTAGAAATACCAAGAGAAAGTAATCCTGAAGCAATAACTAGTGATGCCTTTATATTATTAAAAAGTAAGTTTTCTACATCAGAAGCCTGTATATAGTTTAAGTCTCCTCTTACTGCATCTATTCTAAACAAATACCCCCCTGCCATCCCCCCAAAAAATAAAAGTAAAGAAATGACAAACAATATTTTGTTATTCGATACAAGCTTACGAACAACATCTTTTATACCCCTTCCCTGAAAATTCATTTGCTCATCATTTCTCCAGAATTTTTACCTAAGTAAACTGATGTAATACGCTTTTCTATTGAATCGAGACTTAATTTATTGGTTGAAAATTCCTCGACAATTTTACCTTTATGTAAAATCCCTATTTTATCGCATAGAGAATGTGCCAATTCAAGTAAATGTGTCGTTAGAATAACTGTTTTATCTGCTTTTACAAACTTTTTTATATGTTGTCTTATAATATGTGAATTGATTAAATCGATTCCTGTCAAAGGTTCATCTAATAATAATATATCTGGATCGTTCAATAATGCTGATGCAATAGATACCTTTTGTTTCATTCCGTGGCTATATGTCTTAATCAATTCATCTTTTGCTGATGTTAAATTGAAGAGGTCAATTAAATAAGAAACTTTATCTTTTCGCAACTCTTTCGGAACATCTAAAATAGATGCAAAGAACAAAAGATATTCTTCCCCGCTTAAATATTCATATAAAGAAGCGGAATCAGGAACAAAACTTATTTTTTTATTACTATTATTACCAACACGTTTTATGTTATCAATGTATATTTCACCATGATCTGGTTTGGATAAACCTGCAAGGATACGTAGAAAGGTAGTTTTCCCAACACCATTCGTACCAACAATCCCATAGATACAACCCGTATCCACTTGGAAATTAAGGTTATCTAAAACGATATTTTCATCATATCTTTTAGATAAATTTTTCACCTTAATCATTTTTTAAGAAAACCTCCCTGACTGAAATTTGTTTAGTATACGCAGCAACGATATAATGCTCCCATAAGGTGAGACACATGAGCGTGATAAATAAGTTATAATGATACCATGAAAAAAAGAAACCGATATACCGCAGAATTTAAAGCTAAGGTGGTTCTTGAGGTGTTGCGTGAAGAGCAAACCGTCAATGAAATAGCCGCCAAATATGAATTAAGCCCAGTCATGGTCAGTCGTTGGAAAGCAGAATTTCTAGAACGATCCTCGATGGTCTTTGAAAAAGGCTCAAGCGAAGTGGATAAAATCCGTAAAGAATATGAGGCCAAACAAGAAAATTTAGAGAAATTGGTAGGTCAGTTAACGGTTGAAGTTGACTGGCTGAAAAAAAAATCTGGACTCAAATAAGTCTGTTGACGAACGAAAGGCTATGGTCGAATTCAATCACCCATCGATCAGCATCAAGCGTCAGGCACAGTTATTAGGTATTCATCGTACTAGCGTGTATCGCCAATCAAAGGGGCAAACAGAAAGCTCAGAAAACATCATGCTCATGCACGAAATGGATATGCTTTATACAGCTCATCCCTACTTTGGCTACAGGCGCATGACTGCGAAACTTCGTGAGAAAGGATTTGATGTGAATCATAAACGCGTACGCCGTCTCATGCGCCTTATGGGTATACAAGCTATTTACCCAAAACCCAACCTTAGTAAGAGGCTACATGCCAAGTACTGCCGGCCTTACCTGCTCCGTGGATGGGAGATCACCCGTCCGAACCATGTATGGGGAGTGGATATCACCTACCTTCGTATGGGACGGGGCTTTATGTACCTGTTTACCATCATCGACTGGTTCAGCCGCAAAGTGATCGATTACGAGTTATCTAGTACGCTGGAGAAAGGATTTGTCATCGACTGTCTGAAGCGGGCATTGCGTCATGGTAAGCCGGCCATCATCAATAGTGACCAGGGCAGCCATTTTACAAACGCTGACTATCTCGGGCTGTTGAAAGAGTATGGCATCCAGGTATCAATGGATGGCAAAGGACGAGCAACAGACAATAGTCGTACGGAACGATTCTTTAGAGCTTTAAAGTATGAATGTATCTATCTCAATGAATTCGATAATCCTAAAGAGTTGCGAAAAGGCATTCGACGCTATGTTACGTTCTATAATACAGACCGACCTCACCAATCCTTGGACTATTTGACGCCAGCAACAGTGTACAAGCAACCTAAGATGGTTCAAGCATCCTAACCATCGAACGTGATGAGAGGCTTTATATGGAGAGACGGGCATGATAGGCTGTTTTAGCCATGCGATGTTATCTGTCCATCGCTCCAGCGCAAAAAATCGTGCCCGTAGAGGCTCCATGTCAAGCCTTTATCGCACACGCACCACATTCATAGCGAAAGGAGAGAATGGATAACTTAAATATTATCAATTTGTGTCTTGACAAAGGGGTGCATTACACGATGGCATAAGCGCAAAAGAAAAAAGCAACGAGAATTAATATAAGAATACATGCAACCATAGTGTTAAATTTTAATCCGAAAAATTGATCTGCGATCAGTAATCCTCCTATGAAAACCGTGTATAGATAAGTTAGACCATTATTTAAAATGCTTTCTATAAAATTAGCTTTATGGGATTCACCAATTTCATAGGGATGCTCCCAATTTATCCGTGGGTATAACGCTGTTGAGAATATTTGAAATAAACCACTCAGTCCACCATAGGTGAGCATAATAGTGATTGATAAAGCATACAGAAAAATATTTACATTTATAAAAACAGAAGATAATAAGACGACGAAAAAAGTGACTAGAAATGTAAAAATAAAATATATATACCATTTTTCTTTGACAATATCCCACATTGTATATTTGGTATAAACAAGCAAGTGTATATTCTTGGCCTCTGTATCAATCGCTAATATCATTTTTAGTGATTCGCCAACAATTTGAAATATGGCAAAAGCAAATACTGTTATAATGGATAAAAAAAACAACGGTGATGTTGAATCAATAAAATGTTGTACGACTGGCAAGGCGATTCCGATAAATACTAGCAAGCCTAATATAGTTTTTCCTATATGCCCAATAAACCATGAACTAACACGCTTAATATGAAGTATGTCTTTTACAAAAAAATATTTATTCGTATTTATGAACTTATCTTTATCAGATATAGAGCTTTTACGGGTACGAATTTGGTAATAAGGTATTAAATCTAAATGATTTAATGTTTTGATCCATATCAAAGTGAATACACCAGCTATGGATAGCATGAAAAGAAAAACGATGAAAAGTATATGAAATTCCAGATTATATATGTCCTTAGGCAGACCGAGTTCCATTAAAAAAGACTGATATTTTATCACAATATCTGCTAATTTAATTCCAAATTTTTGTGAATTGAATAACAGTGAAGCGATCGTGAAGGGTAATAAAAAAAATAAGAGCCCAACGACTATAAATAGAAAAAAGCGATTTAATAAACGCAGTGATTGTATATAAAAAAAATGGGAAAACAAAAAGCGGAAGTATGAAAAAAACATAGTCATTATTAAACTTAATAGACTAAATAGCGGAAAATAGTAAATCAAAAATTTCAGCTCAAAACTTGGGTAATTTATATGTATCCCTAAAACTACAGGCATTAACAAAACGAACCACATTATCACTGTATTTTTCAATGAGTCACCATAAATAGAAGCAATGACTTGCAACACTCTATAACTTTTTAATTGAGACAACATTTTTGTCGTGTCATAATAAAAAATAGAAGATTTTTTATTAAAGAAACTTAATGAGTTGAAGAAAGCAAGAAATATTACAAAGCTCAAAAAGGCATTTAACCATGTATTTGCATCTAGATCCTTGATGATATAACCAGTTAAAAATACTGTGAAAAAAAACAAAGCACTCATAATAAAAATCACAATGAGTGTAATCCATCTATATATCTTTCTAAGATCAATTTTATCCAGCTGCCAGTCTGCTAAAAATTTTCGCAGAGCAGATTTTCTGTTATATTTTATTATATTGATCATTTTATCTATAAAAGAAAAGACAGAATTACTAGTAAACATTATTGAATTGGCACCTCCTGACTAGGTAAACAGAAAAAAGAAGTGGCATGTTAATTTTAGTATTAGCTGCGAATACAAGTTTTGCCGGATTTCCGCAGCTTGGGCTTGTACTCTTTCAGCTTTAATTACAAAGCAATAGCAAAGTCTCTTCCTGAATTTTGAATAACGGCTTTAATTGCAGTAATACCTCCAATTGCGCCGCTAAGTCCAGCTACTGCCGCAACAATCGACCAAAGAGTTGAACCTCCAGAAACCAAATCAATAATAAGCCCTGCTGTAGCCTGTTTAATTCCGAGTTTAGTAGCTAATCATGCGAAAGATGAATTTACAGTTCCTATTTCAGTAGTAACTTGAGCTGCCATTAAACCTAATGCAAAAGTTAAAAGACTAGCAAGTAATCCTTTTTTTCAGGTCTACACATTGCTTCATTGTTACTATCTCCTAAATTAGCAATTTTATACAAATCCCTTCAATCCCCTAGATTACCATATATAGGGTTGATTGTAAATTAAATTCCATATAACACTTGTAAAATAGGAACTACTAACTATTATCATGCTTTCATCCTGGTACACAATTTTATTAATAGTTAACCGTGTCCGATTGTTCCATATAAGCCAAATTTTTTTTCATATAAGTCCCCATTTCTCAAAGCCTTGTTGTTATAAGACCTTCAATTAACGCTGCCAAGAGAAGAAAAAATACATAGAGCACAAACAGTATAGACATATCTTTAAAATCTCTTTTTTTGGAAAAAGGGCTTTTTTAATATAATGCACTTAAAAGTCACTACTGCAGGCTTTAGTGCGAATGCCCCAACAAGTATAATTGCTAGGATTTCAAAAACACCATGAAAAAATGTATATTTAAATACAAACCAAAAAGAGAATGGGGGTGTTTAATAAGTCGTTTTTACGGCTTATTGACGCCCCCATTAATGCTTTAGAAACGTTGATATATCGGTGTTTATGATTTTTTGTTTTCTATGGCGATTTGACTTTCAAAGACAGCCCCTACTAGTACTTAATAAATATCCTTGTAAAAGGATATACCAAAAAGAAACGAAACCAAATGAAAACACACCAATACATGCTGGCAATAAAATCATGAAATTATGAAAAAATATAGACTGCCACGTAAGCTCCTCATCATCGAGGTTTTCTGAAACTATTACTACAGCCTCCTGTTCCGTGTCTGTTGCTTCTCTTCATCAGTTAACTGCAAATAAATCATTGGTCCACAAAAACTTATTAAAACAATTAAAAGTGAAATAAAAAAACATCTCGATTTCTTTCCAAAAATGCCATACCAAACACCTTAAGTCGAAATATATTTTTCACGTTCATACCAAGTCCTTGATAAAGTTAATTCTTTTTTGGAAGGATGGATGAGTTTCTTTCCACTCTTTCCTTTTGAAGTAAAACTCGTCATTCTCTTTTTCACTGATTCGCTCTAACTTCATTAATGTTTGAATATATAACTCCTTATTCCCCAATTGCCTTACAGCAAATTCATCTGCTTGGTGTTCAAACATTTTACTAATTTTATTCGGAAGCCATTCTGTGAGCCCTATTAAAGCGATTATACCAACTGGAAAAATAAGGATATACTGTCCCCATCCAAATCCTAGCATAATTTTTCTAGTAAAGAACATCAGCAAACTAATAAGCGTCGCTACTCCAAAAGTAATAAACAGTATCCAACGACCATGCTTTCGTTTGATATGTCCAATTTCGTGAAATAACACTGCCTTTACCTCATCTAAAGTAAATTTTTTTATCAAACCTTCTGTCATGTAAATGTTAATGCTTTTTTTAGATGCAAAAGGAGTACTATACACCCAAGCATTCGTCTCATTCTCGGACTCTTTCTTCGTAAATAGGTTAACGTTTATACTACATGCAGCTTCTATCGTTTTTTTCAAAGAGTAAAATTGCTCGGTGAATCCCACATTTTCATAGTTCCCCATGAAACGATGTATTACAGTATAAACTAGCATTATAATAAGGGTTAACGATAAATACCAAGCAGCAAATAAATACCATTTGTCCACAATTTTGGCTCTTCACCACAAAATGTACTTGACAATCAGGTTGTTTTCTGATCAAGGGTACAAAAAATGCGAAATTTCCTGTATGGTAAAGGTGACCAAACCATCAACCATGGAGGAAATTTCGCATGCAATCTCAGTTTATCAAAGATTTGATCACTTTACCAGGCTTTCTTATTCATGGAGAACGAAAAGAGGGAGAACGATGGATTTTTGAACTTTCCCTCCCTCCTCATTGTCCGATCTGCCCGACTTGCTTCGGACGGACAACCAAAATATCATCGAAACGAAAACAATGGATTCATGGCTATACAAATACGGTCGGTTTATTTTGGATTGAACTTCCCATAGAAAGACGGCGTTGCCAAGCCTGTTTTCTGACGTTCACCGTTTCTTATCCGGGACTTCCGTCTCACAGTATCGCGACGGAATCGTTTCAACATTGGGTCGCCCAGTTATGCATCGGAAAAACGATTCAAGAAGTCGCTCGCTTGTTACAACTCGCCTATACGACAGTAGAACGCTGGTTTTATCAATATGCCCCGGCTCTTTTACCAACATCGAATCCTACAGTAGTATGTGTGGATGAATTCGCTTTCCGAAAGGGACATGATTACGGAGTAGCGGTGATGGACACACAGACTCGGAATGTCCTTTCCATTGCTTCTGGAAAAAATGAAGAAGCCATTGTGGAGGCGCTTCAACCCGTCGCCTCCAAAGTGAAGTATGTTGTCAGCGACTTGGCTCCTGCCATGAGAAAAGCCATTGAAAAGGTATGTCCAAAAGCCATCCATGTTCTTGACCACTTCCATGTGATTCAGTTATTCACCGATGCACTGGAACGTTGTCGCAAATACCTTGCCAAAGGCGGAACCAAACATGGAAGCGTTCGCCGCGTGTGCCGATTGTTAAGCCAACGTCCAGAAAAATTAACAGAAGAAGAGAGACAGGAAGTTCGACAATGGTGCCAAGAAAGTGCTTATTTACGTGATGTCTATCAAGCACTTCAACATTTCCGTTACGTATCCAAAAGCCAAACAAGAAAGCAAGCCGAAACTCGTTTGACCCAATGGTTTGACCGGTACCTTTTTAGCGACTGTGCCGCCGTACGCAGTATTGCCAAGGCACTCATCACCCGAAGAGACGCAGTGCTTTCTTGCATCGTTTTTTCTTACTCAAATGGTCCAATGGAAGGAATCAACAACAAAATAAAATTGATCAAAAGGCGAGGATATGGGTATCGAAATATCCAGCGTTTTACTTTGCGTGTCCGTCTAGAGACCTCTATCACATTTTAACGTAAAAATCAAGTACATCTTTTGGTGATGAACCACAATTTTTACATATAGGGATAGTGGAAAAAGGAAAAATGAGAAAAAGTAAGCAAGACTTCCTATAGTGAGTACAAAAATTATAACTTTTTCCCTTTTTGAAAATTCAAGGAAATCTGATTCCTCCATTTCAGACTCTCCTTCAATATCCTCATCACTTTTTATCGTCCATTGGTATATAGCAGTTGTCAATGAAACTGATAAAAACGTCGGGAGAAAGATACATAACAAAATGCTCCAAATGTATGATTTTGTTAAAAGTAGTGCGTAACCCATCGAAAAATGATAGTTTAATATCAATGGAAGGATTCCAGCTAAGATAAACGGAACAAACAATGTAAAAAGATTGCGCCATGGAAGAACCTTGTTAATAAACAATGCCAAAAGAAAAGGCAATAAAAATGAACAACCATATATCAAAAAAGTAAGAGTTTTACTAAACTCCGTCTTCAATTGGATGGAGAATGATCCATCATTTTTTGCAGCACGTATTATATATTCATTAAAAAAAATTTCCTCTTACTAGACTGAATCGTCACTTCCTTACTAAAAGACGGTTTAACCCCTCTTCTCGTCATAACAGTCAGCTCTTCTCCAGCAGGTAAGATAATGTTTTCTGTATTGACTTTGGTAAATTGATAATCAATAGGTCCAATATGAAAAGCGAGCGGACGATTGGTAGAGTCTTCTTCAGTATTTTCAATATCTAAAAGATAGTCCCCTTGGTAGATGGAATAGCCAGTTAAAAGCTTCTGGACTCCTACATTTTTTTTTGAATCGAGAAGAATAAATGGCGATAAAACAGCTGAACGGATACTTAACTCAACCATAATAACCGAAACTGTAAAAAACGCCGTGACCAATAAAAATATGAGCATTCTTTTTTTCATAATAACTACTCTCCTTAATTTATAGGAAACTTGTCATAATCGATGGAATTGTTTTTAATGTCAAGTTTGCTACAAAGATAATACTTACAATAAGTAAAGGAGCAACCCGTCTTTCAGATTTCAATAATGCTTTAACACCAAAATACAATAAGACAAACTGCCATATTAAAAAAGGCTCAACTTGATTAAGAAGAGCAACAGCCACATCATGATCTAGATTTGGAACCAGAACCTGCAGTCCTACCGGTTCAAATACTTCTCCTGCAATTAAAACAAGTGTAGCAAAAGATATTGTTTACAGAAAATGATGAAGAGATGGCAATTTTTTTACATGCCCTTTATTTATCAATTACCATATATAGGGTTAATTGTAAATTTTATTACAGGAAATACGTGTAAAACAGGAAATATGAACTATTGGAAAGAAAGATGAAATAATAGGCCGGAAGAAGCAGAAAATCTGATATAAGAAGAATTAGACTATCTTGTAAATGAAGAAAGAACAAGCTGAGGACTTACCTGTTTGAAGCTGCAAAACAATGAATGGAAGAAGGAATTAAAGTTATAGATTCTGAATCGGAAATTACTATTATATTTGATCCGCCAACTGTAAAACTAAGAAAAATTAAGTTAATAGGACGAGATCCGTTTCAACAAAATTGCAATAACTAGTATTGAATCTGTGAAAGCTTAACAGATTCAAAATCTTATAACTTATAGTGTTCAGAATATTTCAGATTTTGATACAATCTATAAATAATAGAATTGTATAAATGACTACTTGCCGGAGGGAAAATAATATGAAAAGAGATTATGGTCTTTGTTTATGGACGTTTGGAGATATAGATTTTGAAGAGAAATGTAAAATATCCAAGAAGATTGGTGTTGACGGAGTGGAAGTCCAAGGGGATTTGTCACAATCTCCGGAAGAGTTAGCAGCGATTTTAAAAAAATATGACTTGAAGGTATTGTCCGTAACACCTGAAAATGTAGACATTTCCAGTTCTGATGAAAATATTCGAGCTAGTGCCGTACAATATTTTTTAGACCTAATCAGTTGGGCGAAAAATTTAGGCGCCAACAGAATCTGCTTACATGGTGATGTTGGGAAAATACATGGATGCGGAGATTTAACAAAAGACTGGGATTTGCTTGTAGCTAGTACGAAGGAGATTGTAAATAAAGCGGAGGAAGTTGGCCTTCAAGTTGTATTTGAAGTACTCAATCGGTATGAGAACCATCAAATCTTAACAGCAAAGGAAGCGATTTCATTAATTAATGAAGTAAAAAGCGACAACCTTTATATATTATTAGATGCATATCATATGAATATTGAGGAGGCTTGTCCAATTCAGGCAATCAAGGACGTAGGGAATAAGCTGGGTGTTTATCATGTCGCTGATTCCAATAGGCAAGCCATAGGTAACGGACACTCTGATATTAGAGGTCAAATAAAAGCTTTAGATGAAATTGGTTTCAAAGGACCGATTATAATGGAAATGGTCGCAGAAGGCCCCAATCCATTTACGCCGATTAAGCATGGAAACTATTTAGATGTGGTGGTCAATTACTATAAAGAATCTTTAAGACAACTAAAACAATGGGATGAAATGAAAGTTCAAGTATAAAGAAATCTCCTGACAGAAGTCGTTTTATTTCGATTGATATGATTTCATTTCAAAAACATTTTAATCCCTGTTTAGACTTTTGAAATCACTTGTGAATCATTGAGTTTTTATACAATCAAAGCCTTGTACAGTGGCATCATATTCAACATGTGGGGCGGGTGTGGTGATAGACTGGTCTGTATGCCTTGCAAAGTCCTATCACCTGCCCCTCTTTGCAAAAGCTCATGCCTGAATATAGAAATGAATGTTATACAGGAAGGGAATGTTTTGGTTTTTCACAATCGGACTCCATACCAAGTCTATTTACAGGAATTAAATGGACAGCGCTTGCGGGCTAACTAAAAGCAATGGATTTCGTCGAAAGCGCCATTTGGTCATTCACTCCGTTTAAGCAGCCACATAAATCAATACGTTTTGAAATTTGATTCAAATTTCTGTATTTTTAAGTATTTTGTAATCTTCCATATCACTATTAAACAAACTTTCTTCTGAAAAAACTAAATTATCAAAAAACGATCCAGAATTTCTTATCTAAACTATGATAATAAATAGGCTACATGGTATTTTGTGTATGCTCTATCTATTATTTTTTTACATAAGTAAATATCAATACTGAATGCAAGTTAAAACGGGAAATGACAGATGCAAGCAAAGATGTCCTTATCGTTGCTAAAAACAAGCATATATAAGAGTTAGAGGAAGAAGTCAAACGGTTAAGGTATTCTGGCACAGATATTGTGATGATTACGATAAAGGCATATAATGACAATAGTTAATGCATATTTATTGCGTATTAGTAAGAAATAGCGAAGTAAAGATTATTTATAAATCTATAAAAGGAGCATTCCTGTTAGAAGTTTTTTCGGGGACTTGAATAAAAAAAGCCCTCTTGGTATGATTCGGGGGTGTCAATCGGATGAATTGACCCCTAATTTGGATACCAAGGAGGACTATACATGAATTCTATCTCAAACAAGAAGATTAATCAAGTCACCGATCAAACGCTCGTCGTTGGCATGGATATCGCGAAAAAGAAGCATTATGCCTGCTAGTTGAAGCCATCGCCTGCAATTTCCTCCAGCAGGAATTCTTTGATTTGTTCGTCTGATACTTTTCGCCCGTCTTCTGTGAAGGAATAACCTGGTGCCGGACGCCCCTCACTCACTTTTTTCTCTTCCACTCGGTAGCTCTTTTGATAATAGTAGGTGGAACGAGCAATCCCTATAATCTTTAGCACCTTGGAAATGGAATAGCCTTTTTGGATCCAGTTGTCGGCTACTTCAATTTTTTCAGCAAGTGAGGGTTTTTCTTTTTTATCATGTCGCGTAAGATCGCGATTTCAAGGTCTTTTTCACCAAGCAATATTTTGAGCTTTTCATTTTCCTTGGATATTTCTTTCGGGTCAAGGCCCGGCAAAACAGTGACATCAACATCACCATATTTGCCATCTTTATATTCCCGCACCCAACGGGATACCATGTTGGAATTCAGTTCATAACGGCGGGCAACAAGGCTGTTATTGCCTGTCTCCTGTGCCTCTTTGATGACTTGTAATTTAAACTCCTTGGAGTGTTTGGTTCGTGTCATGTTGTTTAGCCTCCTTGGTACATTAAGCAGTATATTATTTTTTACTCTTATTGTCCAAGTTCATTTAGGGGCTAAATAGGTATTGTAAATTCTCCTTATCTGCTAAGAGAAGGATTTAGCTACCTTTTTGTTATCTGTTTTACCCTTAAAAAGATAATTTTATTGATGCAAAAGGCTTTTACCATCTTTCCCTCTACTGTAATTGTTTTTTCACTTAGAAAACTTTTTCTAAAAAGTTATCTTTATGTTTTTTACATGGTTTCTGTTATTAATACTTAAAACTTCTCCGATATGACAAATACATTATTATCCGCAATTACACTTTTTGAACTTTTTTAAGAGTGTAAATTATGTAAATAAATATTGTTCCTTTTTCCTATTCACCTATATTTTTCCTGTTGATAGAATGATAACAAGGAAGAGGTGGGAATTTATACTAAAGCAAACAATTACAGGTTGTAACCTAAATACATGGTCATTGGTTTGCTACTAATTATACGACTAATTAGGGGAGGAAATGAGCATCAATAGACTAGCTAAAGGATTCA
The DNA here is from genome assembly GCF_037963755.1 of Aeribacillus sp. FSL W8-0870. NCBI lineage: Bacteria > Bacillati > Bacillota > Bacilli > Caryophanales > Bacillaceae > Aeribacillus > Aeribacillus sp. FSL W8-0870. The sequence continues at coordinate 458,291 of NZ_CP150165.1, read as the reverse complement.
TAGTAACTGCTTCTTTAGCCCCTGCCTCTACTTCTTTTGTCCAGTCACCTCAAACTAAAGAAAATGATACCAATCCCACTGGAATAGCTTCATCTGTTGTTTATACTATAGATAATCAACCATCAAAGATTCAATTACTCATTGAAAAGTAAGCGTAAAATAATCCCCACCTTTTAATGATAGGGATTAAATACTATTATTGTGATAAGTTATTAAAAACCCGACAATTCAAAGGAATTGTTTTGGACCAAGGAAGTAGTTGATCAAGCTCATCCATATTGCTTATATCCATATTGGGAAGCCTTTCAAATAAGTAGCGAAGATAATAAAATGGATTTAATTTATTCTCTTTTGCTGTCTCCACAATACTGTAAATGATTGAGCTGGCCTTAGCTCCTTTCGGAGTATTGCTAAAAATCCAGTTCTTCCTTCCGATCACAAATGGTTTAATGGATCGTTCACTTCGATTATTATCGATTTCTAAACGTCCATCCTCTAAAAATGCCACGAGTTTTTCCCATTGGTTGAGGCAGTATGTAATGGCTTGACCTAATAGACTCTTTGGTAAAACATTGCTTTTCTCTGTTTTTAGCCATGCTGAAAAAGCCTCCAACAATGGTTGGCTGTGTTTAAGTCGTTTTTTATATCGTTCTTCTGGTGTACATTCTTTCAAATCACGCTCGATGGCAAATAGCTGATTACAGAAATTGAGTCCTTCCCGAGCTGTGACTGCTGAATGACGTTTGGATTCAGGAAGTACGTTTAAAGCCTCATCGAACTTTCTGCGGGCATGAGCCCAACATCCAACTAATGTTACGCCGGATACCTTATGGTATCCTGCATATCCATCGACATGCAGGTATCCTTTAAACCCTTTTAGGAATTCTTTGGCATGTTCTCCTGCTCTAGTTTCCTGATAGTCATAAAGGACAAGTGGTGGATCCTCTCTTCCAGTCCGATAAAGCCACATGTAAGATTTCGATGTACTTGACCTTCCAGGTTCATGTAAAACCTGAACAGTTGTTTCATCCGCATGTAGAATGTCTTTAGAGAGGAGATGCTCTTTCATTCGTTGATAAATTGGCGCAAGCCATTTTTCGGCACCATAAAGCATCCAATTGGCCATGGTTTGCCTGGATAAGATCACACCTAATCGTTTGAACTGTTGTTCTTGGCGATATAGAGGTAGCCCCTCTACATATTTTTGATTCATAATATAGGCCATGCTTGACGGTGAAGCTAAACTTTTTGGATACACAGATTTTGGGGCAGGTGCTGTAACGATTGGTGTCTCTATTTCATTACGCTCACAATGACGGCATCCATAGACATATCGAACGTGTTTTAAAACTTTGACTTGAGCCGGAATAATCACTAATTCTTGTCGTACTTCTGTGCTCATTTCGTGTGTTTTTTCACCGCAACACGAACAGACCTGCTCTTCTTCGGGTAAACGATATTCAATCGTTTCCATAGGCAGGTTTTCAAACGTAGCTTGACGTTGACCACGTTTCTTTTTACGACGATATGTAATTGTTTCAACAGTTGGCTCTTCGGCTTTTACATTAGACTCTACCTCTGCTTCATTGAATAAAGGTAGTTCTAATTGATTAGGATTTGTTTTTTCGCTTGAAGAGCCAAATTTTCGTTTTTGACTAAGACGATACTGTTCTTCATACCATTGTAATTTCGCCGTCAATTCAACGATTTGCTGTTGAAGTTTTTCAATTAATTCAAATGGGTTTTGGTTAGGATTCTTTAAATTTTTCATCATGTAGTAATAATTCGACGGTTTTAGCTATTTTCCTCCAAGGTTTTTGTTAAAAGTAAAAAATTCATATAACTGTTCTAGCCTTTACTTCTGGGTGTGCTTTCTTTTGCTCCATTGCAAGACCATCCAATAACCAGCGTAATTGCCGATAACTAATTTGTATCGTTCCAGTGTCATTTTCATTTGGCCATTGAAATTTTCCTTTTTCCAATCGACGATAATAAAGCCAAAAACCATTATAGTCCCAGTGAAGAATTTTTAATTTATCTCGCTTTCGATTACAGAACACAAAATAGCTTGATGAAAAGGGATCTAAATCAAATCCCTCTTTCACCAAAGCAGCTAATCCATCAATGGATTTTCTCAAATCAGTACTTCCTTTTGCCAAGTAAACTCGTTCAGCTCTTGTACCAACTAACATGTTGATTTCAACGTCCTAACCACTTCTGAAAGAAAGGCCGGATCGAAACCAGGTTTTACTTCAATTGAAATCCCACTAATTTCAATCCGTAATGAATTTTCAACTGTTTGTGAATGATCTTCTAGGGTAACGGATGCCCATTTTGTAGACTTTCCTTGATTTTTTATTGGATTTTCAATTTTTCTTAACCAGTATTTAAACTGGTGAATACTCCATTGATTTTCCTTGCACCAGTTTACTTGAGTTTGACCGCTTTTACGATAGTCAGCGATTCGTTGTTCCCAAACCTTTCGTAATTCAGGATTCTTAGGCATAAAAAAACCCCCTTCAATTTCATCTTGAGGAGATTATCTCATGAAATTAGCACATCAAGAAGGTGTGCAAGATTTGACGCTTACATTGAAAATCCTGTCAAAGATGCTATTAGAGCTGTACTAAAAAACAAAGCAAAGCTTTTCAAACTTATAGAAAAGTTTGCAGAAAAGAAAATAAGAACTGAGCTTGAAAAAAGGTTTTCAAAGTATATTGAGCCGGTACTGAGAGACCTTTTGGATGAGTATTCTGCTTTTGGATGGTCTGATGTCCAAAATAAGCTATATAAATCGCTTAAAAAGTCAGGACTTTCTGACTCAAGTGCTAAAGCTATGCCGCATTGGACAACCATTGCAATAAAAGCAATTTATTAAAAAATGTTCATAAAATAGTAGGAGGCAAATATATATGAAAAATAAAAAGAGAATAGCTTCAGTGGTTCTAAGCGCTACACTTCTTACATCTTTCTTAGGCACATCAGGTGCATTAGCATCTGAAAAAACAGCGTCATCTGCTCCTGTTCCTGTGAAAGTGACTGTTCATAAAGGGGTACAAAACGCTATCAAGTCACAGAATGTACCTGTTAAAACAGTAGCTACTGCTAATGGGAATTTTCAAACTCAAGGCGCAGTGTCCTGGAGTTATAAAGCCTTTAAATTAGCTCTCCGCTCAGGAGGATGGGCTTTATCGCAAATGCTAAGACCTTTGTCTCCAAAGGCCGCCGCATGGGTTAGAAAAAACTCTGCTAAAGTAGCTAAGTTGATGGATAAAGGCGAAAAATGGACAGAGAATCAGTTTTATAATGGACTTAGAGGCATTGGCTGTCCACCTGATGTGGCGAGAGCGTTGGCAAAATTCATTGTTGCGCTGATTTAACGCATTAAAAATTTAAGAAAAAGTGCTGTTAGTTCCCTGCTAATGGCACTTTTCTAATGGAGGTTAAAGATGACTTGACTATCTTTACAGCAATAACTCTATCTATACTTTCATGTTTGGTTATTTCCTGTGGTTTGTTTTTATTTTTGATTAAAAAGGGTGTTATAGATAATCCTCCAAACACCTTAGCATTTATATCCTTTATCCTCCTTATTGGCTTTTGTTTATTCTTTGTCATAGCTGTTACTAGCCTAATTATTTACTTTGTTTCTTTAGGTGTTAATCATTTCTTAGGCGACTATGTAAATTATAGCTCTCGATCCGATTTATATATATTTTCTTTATTGGTAAGCGCATTAGCACTTGTTTACATGCTTATACTTATGGCAGTTATAAAAGGACTCTCAATATTTCTCAGAATCCCTAAGTGGATAACTTACATATGTGAGTTTGCTGTTGCATGGATAGCTGTTTATTTCTCCATACAGTATGTTACAGATAGCCATCTAAGTAATGTATCCATATTTCAAGGAGGAGAGTTACTTTTATCCTTTTTTATTACATTTCTATTCTTAGGATGTGACATTCTTTTTTCTAACCTAGATGATATATCAAGGGAAAAGTTAGGATAGACATTATGAATGTTAAGAAGGAGTTATATTTTTAATCCTTGCGGGCTTAACAATAAAGTATTGCTGAATCAGTAATAGTTTTGAAGTTCATACTTTTCCAACAATGTCCAAATGATGCTAGTATAGTTTCATGGACACCCTTTAGTGAAATATAATATTAACGAAGGGATGTGTCCTGATATGGGTAACACAAGCGAAAAACGTAAAAGTTATCATGCTGAATTTAAGGAAATGGTGGTTGAGCTTTATCAAACTGGAACACCAGTAAAACAGATCTGCAGCGAATATGGCCTGCCTGAAACGACAATCTACAAATGGATCAGAAAACAAAAACCGGTTAAGCTGGATGACGGGGGCTCTTTTACCCCGGAAGAATTTCTGAACCTGCAAAAAGAATTGCACCGGCTGAAAGAGGAAAACGAAATCTTAAAAAAAGCTATGGCCATATTCGCAAAGAAGTAGATCAAACCACTGTTATATCCATGATTGACGAGATAAGAGCCAAACACCATTATGACCTTAAAACCATGTGTACGGTCCTTGGCGTGCCGAGAAGTACCTACTATCAATCCAAACAAAAAACAGAGTCAAAAACAAAACGGGAAAACCGGGAGCTGACAGACAGAATACGAAAAATCCATACGGAAAGCAAGCAGAGATACGGAGCACCGAAGATCCACCATATGCTTGAAAAAGAAGGGCTCAAAGTCAGCCTGAAACGGGTTCAGCGTTTGATGAAGGCTGCAGGCATTTATTCCATTATCAGAAAAAAGTACCGCCCCCATTCCAATAAGGGCAAGATGGAAGAACACGATAACCTGCTGAACCAGGACTTCTCAACGACAACCATCAACGAGAAATGGGTTACGGATATTACGTACATTCATACTTTGAGAGACGGTTGGTGCTACCTGGCTTCCGTAATGGATTTACATTCCAGAAAGATTGTCGGTTACGCTTTTGACCGCCACATGACGACTGAACTGGCTTTAAAGGCAGTAGAAAACGCTTATCAGGCACAACGTCCAGGTCCGGGATTGATCTTGCATTCTGATTTGGGATCCCAGTATACAAGCGAGAAATTTGCAGAATACATGGAAAAGAAGCAGTTCAAACACTCCTTCAGTAAAAAAGGTTGCCCATACGATAACGCCTGCATTGAGTCTTTCCATGCAATTCTGAAAAAGGAAGAGATCTACAGAGTCAACTATTTGAACTTTCAAGCTGCCAGAAGAGCCTTATTCGAATTTATAGAAGGCTGGTACAATCGGAAACGGATTCATAGCTGCCTGGGCTATATGACGCCACAAGAAACAGAAGACAGTATCAAAGGGGCAGCGTAGTGCTCTTCACAATTTTACAAGCATCCGCTTTACATGGAGTGGCGGGGCGTGGTAGGCTTGTTTGCCATGCGAAAGAAATCATTACCCCTTTCGCCCTTCGCATAACACCACGCCCGCAGAGGCTCCATGTCAAGCGACCAGCGATGTCATGAAAAATATGGCATGAGATCAAAATTAAATTTCACTTATTGGTGTCCAAAATATTGACTTAAATCCAAACATATATAAATCACAGTTATAAATATATTTAAAACATACTGACTACTTCCTATTTTAATTAAGATATTTACATTATAAAATAGTTACAAAAAAGTGTAAAGTAGTCAATGGGGATATTATAAAATAATGATTAAAGTACATCTTTCAAGGATAATGGGAGAGAAAAGGTTGAAGATTTCAGATGTGGCAAGAATGACAGGGTTGCATCGGAATGGAATTGCAAAGATATACAATGAGGGAACTGATGGAATAAAGTTTGATACTTTAAACAAGTTGTGTAAAACTTTGGATTGCAAAGTTGAGGATCTTATTGAATATATTGATGATGAAAAAGACCACTCGAAATGAGTGGTCTTAATTATTAACGCTATTGTCCATGTTAATATTCGTAAACGGTTACCTTTTTGAACGAAATTCTCTTTAATTTCGATCTCCTAGATATTCCTGTTGGATTTTTTCTAATTTACCTGTTTCTTTAAACTTTAAGATCATATCATTGAAAAATTTTAAAAGTTCTGTATCTTTTTTTCTTACTGCCATTGCATAGCTTTTCTTCGGTACAAACTCTTCTCCATTAGGGAGATATATAGCTCCCGTAAAATATGTATACGTCTTAGTTAAATCTGTTTCTACGAGGTTATCAATACCCGGCACAACATCAACATCTCCACGTTTTAAAGCAATAATCACATCGTCAAATGTAGGAAATTCTCTTAGTTCAACTGGAATATTATTTGATTGAGCCATTTCTTTTATTACTGCGATATTAAAGTCTCGATATACTTTTAAATCGTTTGTCCATTCTGTCTGAACAGGAACAATAATTTTATCTATATCGTACTTTGCCTTGTTTTCAATTTTACTTTGCACTTGTTGCTCTTCCTTTGTTTTATTTTCTTCAACAGTTTTTTCTGAACTGCAACCTATCATACTCATAAATACCAAACAAAATATTGTTAAAAGCAAATTTTTTTCAAACTTAATCACCTCTTTACGAAATTTTCCTACTAATTATAACATTACTATGTGAACCAAAAAAGGAACGGTAACTTACCGTCCCTTATGAGCGTAATTTTAGTCCATTTACTTGGACAATACGAAATGGATAATCTTTTTACATTAACTCTTTTTATTTATAACTGTATTATTTATTTTGGACGAAGGAAAAAATGAAACGAGTGGAATTATTTTAAATGGTGATGAGTGATGAAAAAATACAAACTGAAAAGCAATATTGGGGAACTAATTGAAAAGAGTGAATTGCGGAATGATTACATACGAAAACACGTAAATGTGCAACAAAAACAGCTTTGGAATTGAAAAAATGGAGTAAGTTTCCCGACTTTAGAGAAAGCCTTTATTTTAGCGAAAATTGTAGGGTATAAAGTGGATGATCTTGCGGAACTGGTTGAGGTTGAAGAGGAAGAATAAACTTTTATGAGTAGACTTCAATCCTAATGTTGTACAGTACAATAATAAAGGAGTAAGTATATGAAGTTACTTTTGCCATTCATGATACTGATAGGAGTTGTACTAGGCTTTTGTTTAATAAATTTAATTAATATGAAGTTATTATTACCCTTCATGACATTAATTGGTGTTGTATTAGGTTTTTGTTTAAATTTAATCAAAGATTATATTCAAAATAAGCCTAAAATTAGAACTGGGATCAATGAGTCATCTGGAAAATTTAATTACTATAAAAATTTTGTAAATGAAAATGGTTTTGACGTAGAAAAGATAGCAACTCCCGATGAAGCTTCATTTTTAGAATTAAAAATAAAAATTGACGTTTATAATATTGGAAAATCCGATACTGCTATCAAAGATTTAATGATTGACGCAACAGCTAACAATACTACAATGAGTTTTCAACCTGAATTAAAGATTAATGGAGAAACCAACAAAGACTACACATTTGAATCGGCTACACTTAACTGGACAATAAAATTAAGGTCAAGTAGACTAAACACCAAATTTGGGTATACTGCTTATTAAACATAAAGGATCCGTACTAGAAACTTTACGTGGAGTGGCGGGGATGCTAGCCTTGTCGGCGAGACAGATGAACACATCATCTGACTTCCTGGCTGGGAAAGCATGCCCGCAGAAGCTCCATGTCAAGTTTCGTCGCAAACCCACTGTTTTGGTGGTCTACTTCAACACTACCACAGTTAAGGAGAGTTTAAAAATGAGAAACAGACGAACATTCACTGTAGAATTCAAGGCTCAAATGGTCAAGCTTTATGAAAATGGGAAACCAAGAAAAGATATTATTCGTGAATATGATTTAACGCCTTCAGCCTTGGACAAATGGATCAAACAAAGCCAAACATCCGGTTCATTTAAGGAAAAGGACAATCGTTCTCCAGAAGAAAATGAATTGATCCAGCTTCGAAAAGAAAACAAGCGTTTATTGATGGAGAATGATATTTTAAAGCAAGCCGCGCTGATACTAGGACAAAAGTAAATGTGATCAAGAATAACAGACACAAATACTCGATATCAGCAATGTGCGATGTCCTACAACTTCCAAGAAGCACCTATTATTACGAAGCAAAAGAAAAAAGTAATGCAGAAGATAAACTGACAGCCGCCATTCTGGAAATTTTCCAGAAAAGCCGAAAAAACTATGGTACACGTAAAATCAAACATGAATTAGAGAAGCTTGGTATGATTGCCTCAAGACGAAGAATTGGCAGAATCATGAAAGAAAACGGGCTAGTATCAAATTATACGGTTGCCCAGTTTAAACCTCATGTAGATAAATGCAATGAATCAAAAGTTGAAAATGTGTTAAAACGAGAATTTGATCAACAAAAAGAATGAACAGTTGTGGTTAGTGACTTAACATACGTTAGAGTAGAAAAAAGCTGGCATTACATCTGTTTATTTGTCGATCTTTATAATCGAGAAATTATTGGTCATAGTGCAGGCCCAAACAAAAATGCCCAGCTAGTCTACCAAGCTTTATCGACCGTGAAAGCAGATTTACGGCAAATTCAATGATTCCACACAGACAGAGGCAATGAATTCAAGAACAAGACAATTGATGAAGCTCTAGATACTTTTCAGATTAATCGGTCGTTAAGCATGAAGGGCTGCCCCTATGACAACGCAGTAGCTGAAGCAACCTTTAAAATTATCAAAACAGAATTTGTTAAGGGTAGATATTTCGAAAATTTAGACCAATTGAAACTGGAATTAGATGATTATGTTCATTGGTTTAATCATATTAGAATACATGGAACACTTGGGTATTTAAGCCCGGTGGAGTACAAAGAGAAACACCTCAAAAAAATTGTCTAGTTTAGTGTTGACATACCAATTTAATGTAAAAAGTGGGAGTATTACTACTTTGGATTATACTTAAAAATTCACAGAGATGAAGACAACGAATATCTATTTAATGAAAATGTAACATTGTTACCAGATGAAAAAGGATGTTTTATATAAACATATAATAATTCACTTATATAATTAAAAAAATAAGAATTGTCTACAATTTACACACGCCATCTAAAATACAATCAAAAACAATTCCTTTCATAATCTGTTCCAGTTCGCTAATACTCCTCTCCATATAGTCTTTACCAAAGTTTTTTACAAAATATTTTTCTTCTCCTTTATGTATAAGCTTCACTATAACCTTAAACTCCTCATTATTAATAAATTCGATCTTCTCAACACAAAAATTCTTCATATATCATCTCCTAACACAGCGTATTTATCATCTATTTATCAATTTAAGTTGATCACTTGTTATATTATTTTTCGGTGAATTATTGATAATTTCTTTTAATTGTTCAAGTTCATCATCAGTCAGACTCAAGTTTGACAGAGTACACTAAAGAAAAGCCCGAAAATACTGGTGTTTTGGACTTTACCCACAACACGTACCACTACACTTGTTAGTGGCACGTGTTTTTTTCTAATACTCTAGGAGGCGCTTGTGTGACAAGTGCTTCAAATGCTAGATTTGCTTGACCTTGTAATTCTGTACGAACGATTTGCTCTTCACCATTCACGCGTATTTTCGAGGCCTTCATCTGGCTTACATCATGCAAAATATCCTTTACACTTGTTTGGCATCCTATTTCTTTTAGCTTATAGGCCAAAAAGGATTCCATGACAAGCGCAAGGAAACAAACCATGATATGGCCTCGAATACGAGATTCCACTCGATGGTACATCGGGCGAAGTTCTAGATTCGACTTCAGGTTACGAAAGGCTTGTTCCACTCTCCACAACTCTTTATAGGCAAGTGCTGCCTCTTCATCCGTTAATGACGAGTTGGTCCGAATGGCGTACTTTCCGTCAAACTTTTCGTCATTGGATACCTTCTCTTCATCAATTTTGGCCGATGCTTTTTCTATCGTTAAAAACTTGGAATACGCACGGTTTTTGACGAGTCCAGATGGACCGAGTTCATCAAGCTTCGATTGAAGGTTTTCTAACACGACTTGACGACTCGCTCGATCACGTTCTTCAGCGTCCGGATTGTAACAGAGTACATACGTTTCGCCATCGATTTTCTTTGACTTCACTTTTAGATTCGGGAGAACCTTCTTATATGGCCCACGGATGGATAATAGCTCTTGGGCTTTCTTCGACTTTCGTAATTTGACACCCACAATATATTCCATGCCCAGTTCACGAATTTGATCTAAGTTGGCTTCACTAACCATTCCGCGGTCTCCCACTAGAATGACTTTCTGAATAGGATAGCGCTTCTTCAGGTCTCCAACCACCATGCCAAATGTCTTCGTATCATGCATGTTTCCAGGGAAGACTTGATGCCCAATCGGAATCCCTGTTTTGGTCATTAATAAGCCAATCACGACTTGTTTTCGATCTCCACGATGATCTTTGGAGTAACCATAGTGAGCCAGCAGTTCGTCTGCTTCCTCTCCTTCGAAATAGGTGCTTGTCGTGTCGTAAAACACGATATCTACTTCTAATGAGGTTAAATCGGTTAAATGTCCATAAAGTTGTTCCTCAATTTTTTCTTTTTGTTCACTTAAGAAGTCTAATGCACGATAGTAGTGATGGAGTTGGATGTCTGAAAGACCTTCTGCATAAATCGTGTCGATCCATTGTTTGAAGATATAATGCTTACTATTGGGATCCATGAGACGGTTTAACACCATGGCAAAAATGGCTTCGTCATACTGAGAAGCAGCCTCGGAATCATCCATGATTTTACGTAATAGCCGACCAAGCCCTAACTTTTCCCATACCTTTCGGAACAGATAAACCGGCCCAAACTCTTTTGTCCAAAGCACGGAGACAGAAGAGGAAGACCCTTGCCCGTGAATTCGGTCAAAGTAACGCTCTGAAAATTTGGCTAATCCCTCGATTATGTTATCGACAGAGCCATTCTCTAATAAATGTTCTAACCTCCCTAGATTACAAAGCGTTTGTTGCCGAACTTTATTGTCTACACGAAATGTACGACATATTTGTAGATATTGACGAACAGAACCATTTTTATTTTTTTGCTTATTAATTCGAATATACATAGCACTAATAGTATAACATATATTACATATTATTGGATATACAAAAGTTATCCACATAACACTACATAATGATTATATTTTCGATAAAAAAAGTGGATAACTATTGGTATAATCACCTTTAGTTATCCACATGTAGTGAAATGGTGTCAAACTTGAGTCAGAAAGCCAAGATTTTTGAGTACAAATTTTATTCCCTTTTCGGTTAATGAAGCATGTCGATTTGATTCATTCACAGTATCACAATAAAGGTCGATATAACCCTTCTTATGAAGGTAATCATATTCTTTTTTATTATTTCGATAATCTTCATGTACTGATACAATTTGACGAAGGTTATAATCATTAGCAATACAAATATCACGAAGAACTCTTAATATTAACAAATGATTCTCATTTAATTTAAGAAAGTATTTCAAGTAACATTTTCTTACTTTATTTTTATTTCGTTCATTTTCTTCCCTCCTGATAAATTGCATCACCACTAAATCAATATCGCCATTGGCAAAATACTGTACTGCTCCAATGTACTGCCATTCATCTGTTCCTTTTAGCTTTATATAATGAGCAAATGTTACACTATAATCAGATTCACTTACTGTTTCCGTCTTTATTTCAAACAAATCACTGGCTTTTATCATCTTCTTCCCTCCAAATAAAAAAAGCACCCTGAAAAAAGGATGCTTATACACAATTTTTATTAATTTTTTGATTAACTATTGAATTATACGTTAGCATAATTCAATAGGGCATTACAAAATTCCTTCTTTTTTAAAAAATTTACAACGAAAAAGACCTCCATATGGTTATTGAGGAGGTCTTTAATGACTGATAAAAGCAGGAGACAAAACTCCTGCCCCATTTCAAAGATACACAAAACTTCCATTTGGAAGCCTATTGTCACTAAAGTGACTAAATAATTTTTTGAAATGGTGTAAATATTTTATGCACTGTTGACAAAAATATGATTATTAAATGAAATTGGGGAAGACAATTTCTCCCCCTAACAAAACTCAAAAGATTGAGCCATTTGCCTTGTTTAAGGCTAAATAAATTTTATGAGTCCATTTTAAAGTATTATATAAGGGTTTGTCAATAGATTTATTTTAAACCTAATTGATTTTTTACTTTTTTATTTATTTCTTTGAATAATTCATTTTTTATCTTACCTACTCTTTTATCTAATCGAGCTTTATCAATTGTTAGTATTTCTGTAACATTTATTCTAGATGGATCTTTATCTAGTTTGCCATAATACATATCATTATTAGTGAGTTTGACATGAAACGTTTCGTTAATATTATTTCCATCACCTTTAATCGTTAATACATTAACGGTATCAGCAAACATATTTCCGGTGTCGTTTTGTAATATTAAGACCAAATGATTTTCACAGAGTTCGCTACCTATATTCTCTCCAATTAGAGCATTGTAAATTTGACCTCGTTTAACTTGAATAGGATGAATTTTATTAGGATTAGCATTTCTTTTTTTTTTGATTTTGAATTGCTAATTCATGTAATGAGCATTCAATAGGTATATTTTTTATAATCCCCTCTGCTTTAGGAAAGTATTCTTCTTTCATTTTTGGTTTTAGATCTTGAACTTCCTTAACAAGTTTTGACATTTTTTCTTCAATACTCATTCTATCATCCTCCAATCTTCTCTATATTTTACCATATTTCGAGAATGATAGGAGGAATTTCCTAGTAACTTCGACAAGAGAAAACACATTTTACGGTGAACTCGGCAGGATTCGAACCTGCAAACCGCACAGTATTCAAACTGGCTGCTCTAACCGTTGAGCTACGAGTCCAAAAAGAAAAAATAAAAAACCACATTCCCAGAATGTAGTTTTCATCACCAATTCTTTTCAATCTCATTACTAAATTTCTTCATAAACAAATATTGGTTCAACGCAATCAAAAACAATAACACATAAATAAACACGCCAATTCCACCAGCTACATAATAATTAACATTTACTTTAAATAGCGTTTCAATCAACCAAGCAATTCCACACGCTAAAGCCGCAAATACAGTACACCACATCAAAGAAATAATAGCTGTGATAACTTTTTGTGATCTATCATTTTAAACATTTGATTTATTCCCTTTCACTTAGCATGATATTCTTCAATTACCTTGCATAAGTAAACATCTACACCATTTTCGTTTTCATCATTTTTTCTTCGTTCAAATTCTGCCTTTGCTTCCTCGTATGTATCAAATATTTCTTGCCCGGCATCACAATAATCACTAAAAACAGCATGTTTATCCTTAAAGCCATTCTCCCAATCCTCAAACGAACACTGTCCACATTCCATTTCTCCAGCTTTCTCATACGGGATTTTTAAACCACATTTAGTACATTTAAACTAGGAATTTCAATTTTTTTCATTCAATTCACCTTTCTAATTGATTATATTACCTTCTTAATCTCAAACTCTATCCAATCGCCTTGCTGCAACAACTTCAAAGTACAATAACGGTAAAAATCATCATCAAAAGGAACTTCTTTATACTGCCTAAAATTAATTATGTAATGCATATACATTTCCGCATATTCAGGTTTATCATTAAAAAACTCAATCACATTCTTTTTCCATTGTTCGTCTATGTAGGCATGTGCAGCTTTTTCATCATAATTAAATTTCTTTAAAATATCCTCATTCGGCTTAAAAAGTTCTTCTTCCTTATAAGCATATTGACCATCAATCAATAGTTGATAAATTCACCTAGAAGCGTTTCATAATTTCTTATGTTCGCTTTTGTTGTGTTTTTGAATTTCCGATCTTCTAAAAAATCTTGATATGCAAATTTGAGCAACAAAAAAGGACTACCTCCCTTCTTTATAGGAAGTAGTCCTTACGATTGAATATATTTGTTTCTGCGACTAGTTCTCTTGGCAATTATTACATCATTCCGCCCATGTCAGGCATGCCTGGGTTGCCGTTACCTTTGTTTTCTTCTGGTTTGTCAGCAACAACTGCTTCAGTTGTTAAGAACATAGCGGCAACGGATGCTGCGTTTTGAAGAGCAGAACGAGTTACTTTTGTTGGGTCAACGATACCAGCTTCGATCATGTTCACCCATTCGCCTGTAGCAGCGTTAAAGCCGATTCCAACTTCTTCTTTTTTCAAGCGTTCAACGATAACAGAGCCTTCTAAACCAGCGTTGTGAGCGATTTGGCGAACTGGCTCTTCTAAAGCGCGAAGAACGATGTTTACACCAGTTTGAACGTCGCCTTCTGCTTCAATTTCAGCAACTTTTTTGTAAACGTTAACTAGAGCTGTACCACCACCGGAGACAATTCCTTCTTCCACTGCTGCACGAGTGGAGTTAAGAGCGTCTTCGATGCGAAGTTTACGTTCTTTCAATTCTGTTTCAGTAGCGGCACCAACTTTGATAACTGCTACGCCGCCAGCTAATTTTGCTAAGCGCTCTTGAAGTTTTTCTTTATCAAATTCAGAAGTTGTTTCTTCCAATTGAGCTTTAATTTGATTTACGCGAGCTGCAATTTTGTCGCTTGCGCCTGCGCCTTCAACAATTGTAGTTGTTTCTTTCGTTACAACAACTTTTGCAGCGCGGCCTAATTGAGAAATAGTAGCGCTCTTAAGATCTAAACCTAAATCTTCTGTAATAACTTCACCATCTGTTAAAATGGCGATATCTTCTAACATTGCTTTGCGGCGGTCACCGAATCCAGGAGCTTTTACAGCTACAGCATTAAATGTACCGCGAAGTTTGTTCACAACTAATGTTGCTAAAGCTTCGCCTTCAACATCTTCAGCAATGATTAATAAAGGTTTGCCTTGTTGTACAACTTGCTCAAGAACTGGCAAGATTTCTTGGATGTTAGAGATTTTCTTGTCAGTAATTAAAATGTATGGATTTTCAAGAACAGCTTCCATTTTATCAGAATCTGTTACCATGTATGGAGAAGCATATCCGCGGTCAAACTGCATTCCTTCTACAACGTCAAGCTCAGTAGTGAAACCTTTAGATTCTTCAATAGTGATAACGCCATCGTTACCAACACGTTCCATTGCTTCAGCAATTAATTTACCTACTTCATCATCCGCAGCAGAAATAGCAGCAACTTGAGCAATTGATTCTTTTCCTTCAATTGGTTTAGAAATTGCTTTTAATTCTTCAACAGCTGTAGCAACTGCTTTTTCAATTCCTTTACGTACACCCATTGGGTTTGCGCCAGCTGTTACGTTTTTAAGTCCTTCGCGGATCATTGCTTGAGCTAAAACTGTTGCAGTAGTTGTACCGTCCCCAGCAACATCGTTTGTTTTGCTAGCAACTTCTGCAACTAATTTTGCACCCATGTTTTCAAATGGATCTTCTAATTCAATTTCTTTTGCAATCGTAACGCCATCGTTTGTAATTAACGGAGAACCGAATTTTTTCTCAAGAACAACGTTACGGCCTTTTGGTCCTAAAGTAACTTTAACCGCATCTGCTAATTTATCCACACCACGCAGCATTGCACGACGTGCTTCTTCACTGAATTTAATTTCTTTTGCCATGTTGCGAAAACCTCCTCAAAATTTAAATTGTCTATGATATTGGGCTGTCTCTATTAGCCGATCACAGCCAAAATGTCGCTTTCACGCAAAATTAAGTATTCTTTGCCGTCATATTTTACTTCTGTGCCGGCGTATTTTGAGAAGATAATGCGATCGCCAACAGCAACTTCAACTGCAACACGTTCACCGCTGTCTAATACACGACCAGTACCAACTGCTACTACTTTACCTTCTTGAGGTTTTTCTTTAGCTGTGTCAGGCAATACGATGCCGCTTGCTGTTTTTTCTTCTGTTTCAACAAGTTCAATTACAACGCGATCACCTAATGGCTTTAACAAGGGAAACAACCTCCTCAAATATCTTTTGAGATTTTCAAAATTTATTCCTTATTCATTATTAGCACTCATTGCTATCGAGTGCTAACACCAATTATTATATTAAAGAAACCTCCTCTATTTTTCAAGTCTCTTTTAAAAAAATTTTAACATCCTCCATTAAGTGCTTTCCTTGTTAAAAGTGTGAGTAAAATGTTTGTGGGAGAAATTCTTAGAAGTTCCCCGATGAGGGGGTTGGGAACGTAGGTTCGCAATCCCCCTCATCGGGGCCAGCAAGCGAAGCGCGGTAGGATCCCAAGCAGGAAACATGAAAAAGGACTCTCTCCCTGGTAAGATGATCATTGTCCACACCATCAAACAGGAGGAGAGAGTCCCATGAATATTCAACAACATCTTACCACAAATTCGTTGACATGGAAAGAGATCGAACTTGATTTGTTTCGAGCCTTGCAAAACGCCTTCACCGAGCTGTTTACGGCTTTGTTGGAGGACATCGACCGACAATTGGCGGAAACCCGGGACAAGCGCCGGTACCACTTGAAAGACAAACGACGCACCACGATTCAAACCCTGTTTGGCGAAGTTACCTTTGAGCGAAACTACTATTTAGACCGAGAACAAAACCGTTACACGTTTTTGCTTGACTCCTTTTTAGCGTTTGATGGATCACAGTCAATCAGCCCTTGTCTAGAAGAAACAGCGGTGGGATTGGCTGTGGAGTGCTCTTCCTATCGCAAAGCGGCTCATACGCTTGCCCAGATGGTCGGGTATCCGGTGATGAGCCATGAGGCGATCCGCCAGTTGGTGCTCGAGGCTGAAGTTCCGCTGCACTGCCCGGTTGACCAGCGATATGGACGGGTGCTGTTTGTGGAGGCCGATGGACTGTTTGTCTCTCGCCAAGGGAAGGGAAAACGGGCCAAGGAAGACAAAATCCTGACCGTTCACGAAGGGTGGAAGCGCAACGGCTCACGGATCGAATTCGTGAATCAGCGCCATTACGTCCATGAGGGCAAGAGGGAGGTGTGGGAAGGCTTCGAGGAATTTTTGATGAACGAATATGCCTATGATCCGTGTCGGGATCTTCTTGTCATCAACGGGGACGGCGCTCCATGGATTACCGCGTGCCAGGAGTATTTCAAAGGACGGGTCTGCTTCCAATTGGATCGATTCCACGTGGCGCGTGAGTTGCGCCAATGCCTCTCGGGCCATCCACGGTGGCAGGCGATTCGGCAAAAGCTGGCGAAGCAGGATGAAGAGGGGTTGCTTGTGGAACTGAACAGCGCCCTCGGCACGCTGGGGGACGAAGCGAAAGAACAACAGCTGGCTGCCTTGATCCACCGGATTGAATCGATGCCGGGATGCATCCGTGATTACCGGGAATGGCTGAAGGAGCAAGGAGTGGACACAACGGGCATGTATCCGATGGGGAGGGCTGAAAGCGTGATGAGCCAGCTGGCGTATCGGGTGAAATACCGCCGCAGTTGGACAGACAAGGGACTCAGGACGTTTTTCAAGGCAATGATTGCCCGGATGGATGGGATTCGTCTTTTCGGACGTCGTTTCGGAGAAGAATCGTCGCATCCGGCGGAGGAAACGGCATCTACCAAACAGACGATCGTGAACAAGGCGAAACAACGCGTCCGCCGTCTTCTTCCGGAGGTAACGCGGAAACAAGCCATATTTACAGCAATCGTCCGGGACTCCGATCTATCATGCCCTGTCTGAACTCAAGGGATGGTAAAAAAAGGTATACATATCGGTCTGTCATGGCAAGGGATGAGAGTCCGAAAGCGCTTACGGATGAAATTCAAAAAAATGGTTCGCCAATCTATGACTTACACCTGTTTTCAGCGAACCAAAAAAGTTCCCACAAAGTCTTGACTGACTCTTGTTAAAATTGTTTTTCTTTCTTTAAAACATTGTGTGTTAAAATAGTCATATGAATCTTTTATAAAGGAGAACTATTCGTGAAAAATCAATATTGGTGGATCATCATTACGTACATCATTATGCAGCTCTCATCCTATATTGGAGTTCCCCTTTTTTATGAACTGGGTGTTGGCGACGATGAAAATCTCAATGCAGGACTTTTTCAAGCGCAAGCATATTGGTCGATTACAAGTTTTACTGCTGCGTTCGTCATTATTTTATTTCTCCTTCGTCATGAACGGAAAAATAATGTCCGGATTGAAAAAGCTTCTTTCGGCGAATCTGCCATATGGGCTGTTTTCGGAGTTTTTTTAGCTTTTTTCATTCAAACAATCGTTGGCAATATTGAAATATATGTACTTAAAGTTAATCCGATGTCGGAAAATACTCAAGTTATTATGGATTTAATTGAAGCAACGCCTTATTTGATTATTGTCACATCAATAATAGGACCGATTCTTGAAGAAATTATCTTCCGAAAAATTATTTTCGGGGTGATTTATCAAAAAACGAATTTTTGGATCGGCGCGCTTGTCAGCTCGCTATTGTTCGGCATCGTGCATGGGGAACCTGAACTTTTATTGCGTTATACAGCAATGGGGTTTACGTTCGCTTTTTTATATTATAAAACAAAACGCATATTAGTCCCTATTTTTGCCCATACAATGATGAATACAATCGTAGTCATCATTCAAACAATTTATCATGATGAGATTGAAAACATGATGAAGCAAATGGAACAAATACAAATCATTATTGGAGGCAGCTAAGATTATGAATTTTCATCCCGTTTCCATGGGACTCTTCTATTTTATCATGGGAGTTCTATTTACATATTTAGCAATTCATCATGCTGAAAATGGTATGTGGACAGCTACAAATATGATTTTAATGATTTTAGCCACGTTTGATTTTGCTGTTTCCATCCGCATGTTCACTTTCTCATATAAAATTCGGAAAGCAAAAAACAACCGATGAGGTGTAATGATATTATCCCTCTTGTGTAGACAGTAGGAAAAAAGCCTATACTGTCTTCACAAGAGGGATATGTTTATAACAGCCCATCGGTTTTACTTTTGATCTGATTCTTTTATTTGAGAAGACTGTGCTTTTTTGTAAGCAAATCTTGAAACAATGATACTTATTTCATACAAAATGAATAGCGGAATCGTGACCATTAAATGCGACACAATTTCAGGCGGCGTAATAATCGCTGCGATAACAAGCAATACAAAATACGCATATTTTCTAACCTTTGCCAAAAACGCCGGATTGATGATCCCGAGTCTTGTTAAAAACATAATGACAACGGGAAGCTGAAACAACAGTCCGAAAGGCAATGTTAACTGCAGCAGGAAACGAAAGTATTCATTTATTCCTATCATTTGTTGAATGTTTAAATCATTGGAAAGCCGCCCCATAAAATCGATGACAAAAGGAAACAAAATAAAATAAGAGAAGCTTATTCCTAAAAGAAATAAAGCAACCGACAACGGTATATAGCTTAATGTGACCCGCCTTTCTTTTTCATACAGTCCTGGGCTGATAAACGCCCAAAGCTGGTACAATAAAACAGGGAAAGTTAGAATTAAAGCAATAATAAATGTAATCTGCATATAAACGATCAATGGATCTGCAGGACGAAAAGCATTTAAGGCGAATTGCTTTGCTTCATCAGTTTGCTGTAAAAAAACAATAATTGGCTTCGCTATGAAAAAGCCAGTAATCATAGCAACGAAAAAGAAAACGACTACAATAATCAGCCGTTTTCTAAGCTCCGCTATATGCTCCAACACGGACATTTTTTTTTCGCTCATCATTATTCATCCATTCTTCTTGCTATTCATTTTTCTTGTTTTCTTCATCATCGTCTGCTAAGCCCTTCGTGGCACTTTTAAACTCCTTTAATGATTCTCCTATAGCTTTTCCAAGCTCAGGAAGTTTTTTCGGCCCGAAAACAAGCAGAGCTGCAAATACAATCAACAGCAAGCTTCCAATTCCAATTGTTGGCATTTAATATCACTCCTTCAATCTTCATTCGAATAATGTTTTAAAAAATATGCAAGAGCCTGAAGTTCAACAGATAGATCGATATGATGAATCCGAATTTTATCCGGAACATTTAAGCGAGCCGGCGTAAAATTTAAAATGCCTTTTATGCCTTTTTCCACTAATCGATCCGTTATTCCTTGAGCGGCGGTTGCCGGGACCGTTAATATCGCAACAGGCACATCATCAGGCAATTCACTTTCTAGCTGATCCAAATGATAAATTGGAACTCCACCAATTTTCATTCCTACTTTTCGTTTATTAATGTCAAATGCAATAACAATTTGTGTGTTGTTATTTTTTGTAAAATTGTAATTTAAAAAAGCTGTTCCCAAATTTCCGACGCCAATGAGGGCAACTTTGGTCAACTCATCTTGGTCAAGAGTCTTTCTAAAAAATGATAACAAATAATTGACATTATATCCATAACCTTTTTTGCCCAGCGCTCCGAAATATGAAAAGTCCCTTCTAATTGTCGCAGAATCTACTTTTACTGCTTCACTCAGTTCTTGAGAGGAAACACGTTGTTTTCCCGAGGCATGTAAATTTTGCAAAAACCGATAATATAGAGGTAATCTTTTTGCAGTTGCTTGCGGTATCTTAGATTGATCTTGATTCAATGCTCATCCCTCGCAATCCAAAACAACCTGACTAATTTTGTTTTTAACTATGTTTTCTAGCAAGCGGCTGCTCGCCTGTATGAAACAATATCAGACTGATAACGCTTCCATCCTGATCTTCTTCTTCGTCTACATTTCTTTTTATTTGTTTTTTCTCCAAACTCTCCTTATATAAAAACTATACACTATTTTTTTATTCGTGTCTTTTGAACGATTGTTACAATTTCTTGTCCTTTTGTTCATCAGGTCAGTTGCCTGCAGTCAAATATATAGGCTACACTTATTCTAGCAAAGATTGAGGTGAACTATGGATGATTTTATTGCAGTTAAACAAAATCACAAAATATTATGGTGCTGACCTTATTTTATCGAATATTAAGCTGGAAATCCAAACAGGAGATAAAATCGCCGTTGTAGGCCGCAATGGAGCCGGAAAATCAACATTATTGAAAATCATTGCCGGTGAAATGCCCTTTGATTCTGGTGAAATTGTGAAGCCAAAAGATTTAACAATCGGCTATCTGGCACAAAACACAGGATTAGAATCAACTAAGTCGATATGGGATGAAATGCTAACCGTTTTTGAAGAGTTGCGGAACATCGAAGCTGAGCTGCGAAATATTGAACAAAAAATGGCAGCTATCTCCTCAGCTGGAGATTCTCATGCTTTGCAAAGCTTAATGAAGGAATATGATTCACTCCAACATTTATATAAAGAAAATGGCGGATATCAATATGAGGCGGATATCCGTTCTGTGCTGCATGGATTAGGGTTTGCTGATTACGACTATTCAACTAAAATTTCGGTTTTGAGCGGAGGACAAAAAACCCGGTTAGCACTCGGAAAGCTCCTGTTGAAAAAACCGGATCTGCTCATACTCGACGAGCCGACAAACCATCTTGACATGGAAACATTAAACTGGCTCGAACAATATTTACAGCATTATAATGGAGCGGTTCTAATTGTTTCCCACGACCGGTACTTTTTAGATCGCGTTGTCAACACTGTTTATGAAATATCACGAACAGTTTGTACGAAGTATGTTGGGAATTACAGCGCTTATTTAAAACAAAAAGCGGAAGCGTACGAAAGGGAATTAAAACAATTTGAAAAACAGCAAGAAGAAATCGCGCGGATGAAAGATTTTATTCAACGAAACTTAGCAAGAGCATCGACAACGAAACGTGCGCAAAGCAGAAGGAAAATGCTTGAGAAAATGGAAATACTGGACAGACCCGCTGGGGACGAGAAGTCAGCCAGCTTTTCCTTCGAAATCGAAAAGCAAAGCGGCAATGACGTGTTAAAAGCCATTGATTTGTCCCTTTCCTACGATCAAAAAACTCCGATCGTGAAAAATATTAACTTTTCGATCAACAGGAAGGACTCAATTGCCTTAATAGGGCCAAACGGAGTTGGAAAATCTACCTTATTAAAAACGATCATCAACCGCTTAAAGCCGCTGAGCGGAAAAATTCAGTTTGGATCTAATGTCCAAATCGGATATTATGACCAGGAACAAGCGGATTTGTCTTCATCTAAACGGGTTTTAGATGAATTGTGGGATGACTATCCCGAAAAAACAGAAAAAGAAATCCGAACGGTTTTAGGGAATTTTCTTTTTTCAGGAGATGAAGTGCTGAAAACCGTCTCGTCTTTAAGCGGAGGAGAAAAAGCTCGGCTCGCTTTAGCGAAATTAATGCTAAAAAAAGCTAACTTTCTGATCATGGATGAACCTACGAATCATCTGGATCTCGACAGCAAAGAAGTATTGGAAAACGCTCTGATAAATTTTCCTGGAACAATCTTGTTTGTTTCGCATGATCGTTATTTTATCAACAAAATCGCGACCAAAATTTTTGAATTATCCACAGAAGGCATTGCCGAATATATCGGGGACTATGATTATTACATTGCAAAAAAAGCGGAGATGATCGAGCTTGAACAGTTGAAAGAACCAACTATCGAAACCAAAGAGCAAAAACAAGGAAAATTATCTTATGAACAAGAAAAAATATTGAAAAAAAAGGAACGGCAAAGACAGCGCCGCATTGAAGAACTTGAAAACAAAATAGCAGAAATTGAAGAAGCGATCGCTGAAAACAATGAAATGCTTTGCGATCCAAATATATACCAAGATCATGAAAAAGCTCAAAAACTTCATGATCAAAATGTCATGTTAACGGAACAACTAGATCAGCTGATAGAGGAATGGGAATCACTTCTTTCTGAATAACCGGCTCATGCCGGTTTTTTATTTATTTTGTTTCCTTCAGCATGTTTCTCTCAAACAGTTATCCACATCATTAGTTCCTTACCTTATAATATTTTTCTTATTTGTTCACATTATCCACAACAAACCCCTTTAGTTATCCACATGTTTCACCTTGTTTTTTCTTCTTCTATTTCAATGTTTCGTCTTATTTATCCAAAATGAAGATTTTCTTTGTGGATAACCTGTGGTTAATCGAGTAGGAGGGGGTGACTAACCCCCGACCTCTCACACCACCGTACGTACCGTTCGGTATACGGCGGTTCAATTAAGTATGACGTAGTGCTTGATATCTTTCGAATAGACTTCTTAACCCTCGACGCTTCCAATAGGAGTTGTCGAGGGTTTTGTGTAGAATGGGACTGCAGGCAATCCGCCAATATTTCTTGCGTGTATTGCCCCATTCGAATGCTTTATGGCTTGGAACTTCTAATCCTCTGAGTTTCCGAATTCTTGTTTTCGGGGTTTTCCATTCTTTCCACAAACACATCCGAAGCCTTCGTCTAATCCATTCATCAAATTCTTTGAACTTACTTGGTGTTTCTGCCAAGGCAAAATATCCGCACCATCCCATTAAATACTTATTCAGTTTCTCAATCCTTTTCTCCATTGGATACGGTTTCGACCTTGATGTAATTTCACGAATCTTGTTCTTCAAACGTTTCACACTTTCGTTCGCAATCCGTACCTTTGGAGTCTTATTGAGTGTGAAGCTGAAACCGAGAAACTTCCGTTTCCAAGGACGGTCTACCGCCGATTTCTCTTTATTTACCTTGAGCTTTAACTCCTTCTCTATAAAGTTCGTAATGGAGTTCATGACACGAATTCCTGCTTTCTTTGTTTTCACATAGATGTTACAGTCATCCGCATACCGAACAAACTTATGTCCACGTTTCTCAAGCTCTTTATCCAATTCATGAAGCATGATGTTTGATAAAAGTGGACTAAGCGGGCCGCCTTGAGGCGTTCCCATGTCCGTTTCCATTACCACTCCATTGATCATCACGCCTGATTGAAGATACCGGCGAATTACCTTCAGTAGAATTCGATCTTTGATCGTTTTCGCCAAGATCCCCATCAGTTTGTCGTGATTCACCTTGTCAAAGAATTTCTCTAGGTCTATATCGACTACCCAACGATATCCTTCTTTGATATAACCCTTTGCTTCCCTAACCGCATCATGTCCCCTTCTACCTGGTCGGAAACCATAGCTATGGTTCGAGAAGGTCGGATCAAAGATTTTCGTCAACACTTGGGCAATCGCTTGTTGGATGAAACGATCCGTCACGGTAGGGATCCCTAGAAGTCTTACTCCACCGTTCGGTTTCGGGATTTCGACTCGACGGACGGGTAAGGGCTTGTAGGTTCCTTCTCTCAACGACTGTCGAATGGAGTCCCAATTTTCGTAGAGGTGTCTTCGTAGGTCTTTTACGGACATGCCATCTACTCCGTGACCTCCTTTATTCTGTTCGACTCGTTTCAGTGCCGCCAGGAGATTTTCCCGTGACAAAATCATTTCCATCAACATTGATATCCTCTCCACGTGAACGAATTCTTCTATTTGTGCCATCTTCTGCTCCACCCTCTTGAAGTCCCCCGTGGGATTCACCACTTCCTCCTTCAAGTAAGTCCTATCGGATTGTCTGCTTCCACACAGAAGGTGAACGCCTAGCGATTCGTTCTCCTTAATTGTTCAGTCCTTCCTCTTTCGTCTCGAGCTCGAAAAGAGTACTATGACTTCTGCTGACTTCTGACTGTTCAGTTATCTATCACTAGATAGGTTACCAAGGTTACTTGGCGTGCCAGCCAGACCTCCCCGGGTAAGTACATGCACTTTCACACCATCTATCCGCCTCATTTACTCGATATGACCTTCGACAGAAAGAGCTTTGTTTTGTTTCGCAAACTCACTCAATCATACCTAGCCTTATATGAGGTTCGTGTTCCTCGGACCGGTGTTTTGCCTCCAGCTTCCTTCAGATTCCGCGTCACCACGGACACCCTTGCTCTTGGCTAACCTCTACTTCTGTCTTCGGGGTTCGGGACTTACACCCTATAGTTCATGTACATGCCGGGCGCACAAACAAAAAAATAGGGCCGCTGTTCATTCGACCCTATTTTGCCTCTATATATATGACGTTAATTCCAATCCAGGATGAGCATTCATACGATAATCACCGAAAATTCCTTTTTCATAAAGTACATCAGCGAAAGCTGCAATCATGGCCGCATTATCTGTGCATAAGGACAATGGTGGAATGACGAGGTCGATCCCTTTTTTCTTTTTGAATGCTTTCTCCATAGCAGTTCTTAATCCTTTATTCGCCGCTACTCCGCCTGATAAAAGAACTTGCTTAGCTTGATACTTCTCACTGGCACGAACAGTTTTTTCCACTAAAACTTCTACAACACTTTGCTGAAAACTTGCAGCCATATCTTTCGGATCTATCGTGATCCCTCTTTGCGCCGCGTTATGAAGAGTGTTAATCACCGCTGACTTCAGCCCGCTGAAACTAAAATGAAACGAGCCTTCTTCAAGCCATGCTCGCGGCAAATCAATGGAAGCAGTTCCTTCATGTGCTAGCCTGTCGATATGAGGCCCGCCCGGATAAGGCAGGTTTAATGTTCGCGCTACTTTATCATAAGCCTCTCCTGCTGCATCATCAAGTGTTTCCCCAATCACCTCAAAACAACCGTGCTCCTTCATATAGACAAGCTCTGTATGGCCGCCGGAAACAACTAATGCAATCAGCGGGAAAGAAAATTCTTTCACAAGACGGTTCGCATAAATGTGTCCTGCAATATGATGTACTCCGATTAGTGGAAGATCATACGCAAAAGCTAAAGCCTTTGCGGCATTGACTCCAATCAATAATGCACCAACCAGCCCCGGTCCTTCTGTCACGGCTATGGCGTTCAAATCGTGATACGAAAGATTCGCCTGTTTTAACGTTTCTTCTAATACGAGAGTAATTTGCTCGACATGATGGCGTGAAGCGATTTCTGGAACGACTCCGCCAAAACGTTTATGGCTTTCAATTTGGGAAGCAACGACTTGTGCAACAATTTCTTTTCCGTTTTTCACAATGGCAGCTGCTGTTTCATCACAGCTTGTTTCAATTCCTAAAATTAATCGATCTTTCATTATAAATTCACCTGCATTAATATCGCATCTTCTTGGTTATCCGTATAATAGTTTTCCCGGATTCCGATTGGTTCAAAATTCAATTTCTTATATAATGATTGCGCAACCGTATTCGAAACTCGGACTTCTAATGTAACGGTTTTGGCTCCTTTTTCTTTTGCTACGTTTAAAACGCTTCTAAGCAGGGTCTCTCCCAGCTTTTTTCCCCGATACGCTGGAGAAATAGCAATATTGGTAATCTGCCCATCATCAACAATCACCCATAAACCGCAATAACCTACAACTTTTCCTTCATATTCTATTACTAAATAAGTAGCAAAATGGTTATGGACCAATTCCCGATAAAATGATTCCTTTGTCCAAGGAACCGAAAATGACAGCTGTTCGATTTCATAAACACGATGTATATCTTCAACTGTCATTTTTCGAACATTTACTTGATTATTAATCATGTTGACGTTTTTTGCTGCTCGATCCATTTCGCTTCCGCCTCTGCTAACCTTAAATAATTTGGCACAAACTGATGAACATTGACTGCTTCTCTAGTCATTCCCAGCAAACCTAGCAATCCCGGACGCGGCTGGTGCAATGACGGATCCCCGATGACTGCCAACTCACCCATTATTTCTTTGATCAGATCTAAATGAAGAGAAACATCATTCCCTAAAAAGAGCACCCGCTTTTTGAGCTGTTTTATTTCATTCAACCAATCTTCTAGCAGAATATTTCTGTCTTCTTTCACACAAAGTATGTTTTCTTTAAATTCATACAGCCCGGTATAAACTCGTCCTCTTCTTGCATCAAATAAAGGGCAAATCAATCCGTCAAAAAAACGCCCGTTCAGCGCAAGCACTTCAAGACTGGAAACGCCCGTTAAAGGAATGTTTCTAGCCCATGCAAGCGTCTTAGCAATTGTTACACCGATTCGCACACCAGTATAAGAGCCAGGACCTTGGGCAACCACAATCTTTGTTAAGTCGCTGGGCTGAACGTGGCACTCTTTCAAAAGATAATCAACTGCCGGCATTGCACGAACAGAATGGTTTTTTTTCAAGTTCGTCATATATTCGCCAATAATTTTAGTTTCGTCTACTAACGCAATGCCTAAACAGTCGTTTGATGTATCAATCGCTAATACCGTCATCAGTGAAAAACTCCTTACACAGCTTAATATATCTTTTTCCCTTCGGCCTAAAAATTAGAGATCTTGCATTGTCCTGAATGTAACGGATGAATATATCCAGTCTTTCCTCCGGCAGTTGATCTTCTATATAATGCGCCCACTCTACAACTGTTACACCGTCTCCATCAAAAAACTCATCAAACCCTAAATCCTCATCGCTATTTTCAATCCGATAAACGTCCATATGATAAAGCGGCAGTCTGCCGTCTGTATACTCCTTCATGATTGTAAAAGTAGGACTGTTCACTGTTCTGCCAATGCCCAAACCTTTTGCCAGTCCTTTCACAAATGTAGTTTTGCCTGCTCCAAGATCTCCTTCAAGCGTAATCACATCGCCCGCTTGTAAGTGCTGAGCCAGCTTCATCGCCATATTCCCTGTCTCTTCAGGATTTGTTGTTTTTATTTCAAATTGATCCAAATGAATCACCTTTTTTAAAATGATTGTAGCCTTTGCTTAATAGCCGTTTGCGAATATTTTTTTCTTGCAAATAAACCGATGGGCTGCCTTCAAATACTTCTCCGATCTTCGTTATGCGTATTCCTTCTTGCTCGCATTTTTTTTTCAATACTTCAAAGGAATGTTTAGAAGTCGTTCCTACCAGTTCAAAATCTTCTCCTCCAGTGATAGCCCACTCAAATTGCTTTTCTAACGGCAATAATTGTATTGAATCACTTAATGGAAGAAGATCTTTATGTACGACGATTTGTACGTTGCTCATGTCAGCTATCTCATTCAATTCGCTTGCAATACCGTCACTAATATCATTAAGGCTCGCCCGATCCACTTCAGAAATAATCCTGCCCGCTTTTACTTGCGGCTTCGGACGTCTATGGCGAGATACTAAATATTGATAATCTTCCTCCGGCAAATTGAACTCATCGTTTAATAGAAGGTGCAATCCAGCAGCTGAATCCCCCAGAGTACCCGTAACAAAAACCACATCCCCCGGTCTTGCTGAGCTTCTCAATTGGGCTTTCCCGCGTTCAACTTCTCCAATCAAGGTGACGGTGATGACGAGGTGATCAGCAATAGAAACAGTATCTCCACCGATTAAATCCACTTTATATTTTTCTGCGGCATCTGCCATTCCTTTGTATATAGATTGTAAGTCTTTCTCGTGCCATCGAGAGGGAATCGCAATGGAAACTAAAAAATACTTTGGAATCCCGCCCATTGCGGCAATATCACTAATGTTCACTGCCAAACATTTAAAGCCGATATCAAAAGGCTCCATTGTTTTACGTAAAAAATGAACCCCTTCGACCATTGTGTCTGTGCAGACTATTTGCTGAAAACCTTTATTCGGTGTGTAAACTGCGGCATCGTCACCTATTCCGACAACAAGGCCTTCATGAAAATAATGTGCTGGCCGAATACTTCGGATAAACTCAAATTCATCCTGAATTGACATATAAAACCTCTTTCTTTAAAAGATGCTCTCCTAAAGAATCCAATTCAATCCTCTTGTATAGTTTACCGCATATGTTTAGCTTATCCAAGATATTCATAAAATAAAAAAACGAAACGTTGAACGTTTCGTTAGTTGTTCGTATATTGTTGTAATGGCGGTCCCGACGGGAATCGAACCCGCGATCTCCTGCGTGACAGGCAGGCATGTTAACCGCTACACTACGGGACCATTGGTTGCGGGGGCAGGATTTGAACCTGCGACCTTCGGGTTATGAGCCCGACGAGCTACCGGACTGCTCCACCCCGCGATAATTTAGAAAGCTTATATTCAAATGAATTGCCTGGCAGCGTCCTACTCTCGCAAGGGACAAACCCTCACTACCATCGGCGCTGAAGAGCTTAACTTCCGTGTTCGGGATGGGAACGGGTGTGACCTCTTCGCCATTGCCACCAAGCAATTTTTTTCTATTCATTGTTCCATTCAGTTCGATGGACAACTACTATTATAACTTTTTGATCGCAGTTGTCAACACTTTTTTGAATATCATTCTTTCAAAACTAGATAACGGTTCCTTCACGAATAGATGCTCTTTCTTGGTTAAGTCCTCGATCGATTAGTATCCGTCAGCTCCACGTGTCACCACGCTTCCACCTCGGACCTATCTACCTCGTCATCTTCAAGGGATCTTACTCGCGTTTAGCGATGGGAAATCTCATCTTGAGGGGGGCTTCACGCTTAGATGCTTTCAGCGCTTATCCCTTCCGCACATAGCTACCCAGCGGTGCCCCTGGCGGGACAACTGGTACACCAGCGGTGCGTCCATCCCGGTCCTCTCGTACTAAGGACAGCTCCTCTCAAATTTCCTGCGCCCGCGACGGATAGGGACCGAACTGTCTCACGACGTTCTGAACCCAGCTCGCGTACCGCTTTAATGGGCGAACAGCCCAACCCTTGGGACCGACTACAGCCCCAGGATGCGATGAGCCGACATCGAGGTGCCAAACCTCCCCGTCGATGTGGACTCTTGGGGGAGATCAGCCTGTTATCCCCGGGGTAGCTTTTATCCGTTGAGCGATGGCCCTTCCATGCGGAACCACCGGATCACTAAGCCCGACTTTCGTCCCTGCTCGACTTGTAGGTCTCGCAGTCAAGCTCCCTTCTGCCTTTGCACTCTCCGAATGATTTCCAACCATTCTGAGGGAACCTTTGGGCGCCTCCGTTACCTTTTAGGAGGCGACCGCCCCAGTCAAACTGCCCACCTGACACTGTCTCCCGCCCCGATCAGGGGCGCGGGTTAGAATGTCAGTACAGCCAGGGTAGTATCCCACCGTCGCCTCAGCGCAAGCTGGCGCTCACGCGTCTCTGGCTCCTACCTATCCTGTACAAGCTGTACCCACATTCAATATCAGGCTGCAGTAAAGCTCCACGGGGTCTTTCCGTCCTGTCGCGGGTAACCTGCATCTTCACAGGTACTATAATTTCACCGAGTCTCTCGTTGAGACAGTGCCCAGATCGTTACGCCTTTCGTGCGGGTCGGAACTTACCCGACAAGGAATTTCGCTACCTTAGGACCGTTATAGTTACGGCCGCCGTTTACTGGGGCTTCGGTTCGCACCTTCGCTTTTCGCTAAGCGCTCCCCTTAACCTTCCAGCACCGGGCAGGCGTCAGCCCCTATACTTCACCTTACGGTTTCGCAGAGACCTGTGTTTTTGCTAAACAGTCGCCTGGGCCTTTTCACTGCGGCTCATCATGGCTTATCACCTTGATGAGCACCCCTTCTCCCGAAGTTACGGGGTCATTTTGCCGAGTTCCTTAACGAGAGTTCTCTCGCTCACCTTAGGATTCTCTCCTCGCCTACCTGTGTCGGTTTGCGGTACGGGCACCTCTCACCTCGCTAGAGGCTTTTCTTGGCAGTGTGGAATCGGGAACTTCGGTACTTCCTTTCCCTCGCCATCACAGCTCAAGCACACGGCAAGCGGATTTGCCTGCTTGCCAGCCTAACTGCTTGGACGCGCACATCCAGCCGCGCGCTTGCCCTATCCTCCTGCGTCCCCCCATTGCTCAAACGGTGAGGAGGTGGTACAGGAATATCAACCTGTTGTCCATCACCTACGCCTTTCGGCCTCGGCTTAGGTCCCGACTAACCCTGAGCGGACGAGCCTTCCTCAGGAAACCTTAGGCTTTCGGCGGAGGGGATTCTCACCCCTCTTTCGCTA